>JBKYCW010000010.1:0-1105 GCA_047025555.1 Collinsella sp. | reverse complement strand
AGGATCGTGTTGCCGCTGTCCTTGGCCTTGACGTCGTGCACCTTCGCCTTCAGGGGCTTGCTGTCGCGGATCATGGGGGCCACGCGGAGGCGGCTGAACTTTCGGGCGTCGTCGATGGTCGGGTGGACGTAGAGGATGCTGCCGGGGTCTTGGTCGATGATGTAGCCGATGATGTTGAGCTCGAGCTCGGACTTGCCGACCTGAGAAGCGGCTACCATGACTATTTTGTGCACCTTCGGATCCGTAAAGGCCCGCATGGGCTCCTCGAGGTACGGGGTGCGCTTGGTGCGCCACGGGCCGGCCTCGGCTGAGCTTTCCGGGGAGAGGCGGCGGTGCTTGTCGGCCCACTCGTCCACGGTCAGACTCTCAGGCGGGGCGAAGCGTTTGACCGCTCCGGCGATGGCGGTATTGAGCTTCGCGGCGGCTTTTTTAGTCGTCCGCGTCATCGGCGAGCTGTTCGCCCCAGCCTTCCCGATCCCTTACTCGCCGGGCGTACACCTCGGGATCGTATTTATAGCCGGCCAGCTCCGTCAGGATCTTGTAGACCTCTGTGCGGATGATCTCGGACGCCTCGGCGGGTGTTGCTGCGCCGGTGACGTCGACGGCCAGACGGCCCGGCAGGGCCACGAGCATCGACCTGATATTGTAGACGAGGTCGGTCATCACAGCCTCGACGTCCTCGCTGCGGTGCATGGTGCCCTCGAGCTCGCTGAGCTGGAGGGCGGCGATGTCTGCCTTGCTGCGCTTGAGGTCAGCCTCAGCCTCCAGACGCCGGCCCTCGATCTCGCTGTCCTTCTTCGACGGCTCCCGGCCGTTGGCCTTGGCCGTCAGGTATCGGATGTACCTCTGGATCGTCGGCAGCAGGTCGTAGCGGTTGGCGTTGCCTTCCTTGACCGCGGTGATGACGCCCTCCTTGGTGAGCTGCTGCACTCGGCGGGGCGTCATGTCGAACAGGGCCGCGATGGTCTTACTGTCGACGAGCTTGTTGTTGGTTGGGTTCGGCATGGCGTTCCCTCCTTTCTGCCGCTCGGGCGAAACGAAACGGCCCGAAAAAAATTTTCCCCGGCTGCGCGTTTTTTGGGCTCGCCAGCACCGCAGGCCAGAG
>JBKYCW010000009.1:0-2390 GCA_047025555.1 Collinsella sp. | reverse complement strand
ACCGAGCCGTACGCTTGAATTAAAAAGGGGGAGGCCTCGCGGCCTCCCCCTTTTTGATTCAAGACTTTAGTCCGCTGGCCGCGCAGCGGCCAGCTTTAAACCACCCGCTACGCGGGTGGAGACAAACGGCTTTACAAAGCCACCCCTCCGACCGATATTGACGATTGTTCAGGCCGTCAAGAATTCGAGTCGAAGGGGTGGTCGCCATGGCCCAGAAGGCCTACAGCCTTTCCCACACGAAGTGGATGTGCAAGTACCACGTCGTGTTCACGCCGAAGTATAGGCGCAAAGTGATCTACAACCAAATCAGGAGCGACATAGGGGAGATCCTCAGGTAGCTGTGCGAGTACAAGGGGATCGAGATAATCGAGGGGCACCTGATGCCCGACCACGTGCACGTGCTGCTGGCGATCCCGCCGAAGTACAGCGTCGCGAGCGTCATGGGCTACCTGAAGGGGAAGAGCTCGCTGATGATATTCGACAGGCACGCCAACCTCAAGTACAAGTTCGGCAACAGGAAGTTCTGGGCGGAGGGCTACTACGTGTCCACCGTCGGCCTGAACGAGGCGACGATCGCCAAGTACATCAGGGAGCAGGAGTCCCACGACATCGCGCTGGACAAGCTGAGCGTGAAGGAGTACGAGGACCCCTTCAAGAGGGGGTGATGCTGCCGGTTCGACCGGCGCGCCACGGGTCAAGATGCACTAGGCCTGGACGAAGTCCGGGCCCGCGCCTTTAGACGCGAGCCCGGGGCCCGTGGGTTATACCCTAAGAGCAAACCACCCTTTTTAAGGGTGGTTCTGATATGAGAAAGCCATTGTCAATAGGCGTGTTTGTTCGAGCCCGGTTTAAAACCGGGCTTTTTCGTTTCCCGTCGGGAGGGCCCGCGCACGCTGCACGTTTAGTCGACGCTTGCCTGGCAAGCTAATATCCGCGGGCTCTTGTGGGCGCGCTGCCGGCGGTCAGCCCGGTATGTCCGCGCACCCCACCGCATTTCGATTCTCCGTCCGGCGCGCTCGTCCGAAACCAGTCTTGTTCACGGGCGCGGCCCTTGGGCTGCCCAAAAAGGGCTCGTGAACGCGCGCCGGCGATGCGTCGAGGCGCGGGCCCTCCCGGCGGGAGGCTTGTTGTCCGACGGGGTCAGCCGAGGGTCCCCTCCGCCCGGCGCCCGATCTCCCAGACCCAGCAGGCGAGCTCGCGCGCGACGGCGGCATTTGCCTTGCACGAGCTCTTGCCCGCCGCCGCCAGCGCCTCGCGGCGGCGGCAGAGCCTGGCGGTGCAGTCGTCGGCGCGCGCCCGGATCGCCGCGGGGACGTCCGCGCCGGGGGCCGGGGCCTTCGGGCGGGGCGTGCACGTCAGGTAGTGCCACGCCGACTCCACCAGTGCCGTCCTGGCGAGCCGGTTGCCCGTCTTGGTTATCCCGCCGCGCCGCTCGGTCTCGCCGCTCGAGCGCTCCGACGGGACCAGCCCGCACCAGCTCGCGAAGGCCGGGGCCGTCCGGAACCTCGTGAAGGAGCCCGCCTCGGCTGCGAGCCTGAAGGCCGTCAGGGTGTCGATTCCCTTGATGCAGGAGAGCGCCTCGACGGCCGGGCGCCACCGGTCGGTCCGGGCGAGGGCGAGCACCTTCTTCTCGAGCTGCCGGCGGTCCGACTCCGCGCACCTCGCGGCCGTGACGTAGTACTCGAGCACGTCGCGCTGGGGCCCCTCGAGCCCGATCCCGGATATCCACCTCCAGTGGGCGCGCGTCCAGGATCCCTTCCTCGTCCCGTCGGCGTTGCGCTCGTCCCAGACGTGGCCCAGCCTGATCAGGAACATGTTGAGGCGCTGCCTGGCGCGGCGGTACTCCACCGTGGCGTCGTCGAGGGCGCGGTCGAGGTCCCGGGCGGCCTCGACGGCCGCATCGGGCAGCGGGACCTCCACGATGTTGTGGGTGGCGAGCATGCGGGCGATGAACTCGGCGTCGCGCCGGTCGTTCTTGCGGCGCGCGTCCGCCGCCGGCCTCTGCATCTTGGAGACGGCGGCCACGGCGCAGTCGAGGCCGAGCGCGCGCAGCTCGCGCGCCATGTGGAAGCCGGTGGGGCCGCTCTCGTAGCAGGCCCTGGGCTCCTCGAACCCGAGGGCCCACTCCGCGATCTCGGCGGCGTCCGTCCCGAAGTCACGGTGCACCACCTCGCCGGTGAAGGGGTAGAACGCCGCGGCGGCGACCGATCGCGCGTGGACGTCCAGGCCGATGGAGGTAACATGGGGCATGGGAAGCCTCCTCCCCGCAGGTGCGGTAAGGGCTACCGCACGGGCCGATACTCAAAGCCCATTGTGGCATCCCGAGCCCGCGGAAAGAAGCTGCGCCGCGGGGGAGGCGACCCAAATGGCTTTCTCATATCGTCTTGCGT
>JBKYCW010000008.1:0-3487 GCA_047025555.1 Collinsella sp. | reverse complement strand
CCCTTTTTAAATCTTTTAAAATCTTTTTACATTCTTTTAGGCCCTCCGCAGCCCTACTCTCCCAACGGGTTTCGGACGGTACTTAGTACAAAAGGGGAGCGAACTGGGGACAAAAGGGGAGCGAACTGGGGACAAAAGGGGAGTTGCATACACTTTTGCACCTCAAAAGGTGGGAAAAGCACCTCATGTTTTCGATTGATTCTCTAGTAAGCGTCTATGCGTATACGGGGGACCCTCTCTCAGCCCTACTCCCACAAGGGCTGAGAGGGTATAAACCTACCTAAAGCACCTCAAAACCTACCTAAAGCACCTCAAAACCTACCTAAAGCACCTCAACCATACCTAAAGTACACACCGCAAGTCGTGTACTTTAAGTAGGTCATGGTAGAGTCTACCTAAAGTACACGGTTAAAATCGTTGGAAACTAGAGGAAACCCCCGCGAGGCTGGCACCTCCGGGGGCGTGGCAACCACTGAACAGGAGTGATTACGTTGAGTAATTCTAAGGAACTGGACGTACCCGGCGAGCCGTTCGGCACGACGGCGTTCATCAGCTACATCATGTCGCAGGTCTCCCTGCCCTACCGCCGCCAGACAGCCAAGGAGATCGTCAGGCAGCGGGGCAGTCTCGTCGTGAAGTACGTCGCCACGGGCAAGGCGCTGCCCTACGGCAAGTACCCAAGGCTCATGGAGATGTACGCCTGCACGATGATCAAACGCGGCGACCCCAGCTTCCACCCCGACACCAGGATTCTCGATCTCGGCTCGTCCTTCCGCGACTTCCTCAAAATGCTGAACGTTCCCGTGGGTGGCCGTCAGCTTCGAACGATAAAGCCGCAGCTTGAGAACTACTTCGCCACCGCCATCGCGATCTCGAACAACACATCAAGGGAAACCGAGATGGCCGGGTTCACCATCGCCACCAAGGTTCACATCGAATGGCTGGACGATAAGGCCCCGATCGGCCGCGGGGTCGCCCACAACTGGGTGAGATTCAGCCAGGAGTACATCGACTACCTGAAGGACAAGCCCGTGCCGGTCGATCTTCCCACCGTGGCGAAGCTCTCCAGCCCGATGGCCCTGGATGTCTACTGGTGGCTGACCAAACGCTACTACAAGATGCACGACCGCGTGGATATCACCTGGAAGCAGCTCTACAACCAGTTCGGCAGCGACTCCAAGGACATGTTCAAATTCCGTCAGAACTTTAGGAAGGCTGTTGATTCAGTGCTTGAGGTGTATCCGCAGGCACGAATCACCTGCGGAAGGAACTACGTGACCTTGTGGCCGTCCGAGGTGTCAGTGCCCACGGTCTCCCAGGTGCGCAGGGTGGAGAAGTCGGCCGAGCGACGGCGCGAGGCCGAGGAGGGCCACTGGACTGCCGTCGCCGGTTACGGCGAGGTCTACACCACCACGGAATTGTTTGACGTGACCGCCGCGCGTGATCACTTCGACGGCACCGTGGAGGCATCGGAATGCCGTTTCTGCGCGTTTGACGCGCGCAACCGCGAACATCATGCGCGGAACGCCGGAAGGCTGTTCTAGCGGCCGTGTCCGCGCCTCTGGGGCGGTTGCGCCTGCCATGGGTCGATCTGCCGCTGTTCGGCCTCCTGCTGGCCTGTGCGCCTGTCTGCGCGCTGCCTGATCTCCCTGAGCAGGTCGGCCTTGGTCCTGGGGGCGCTTCGCTCCTCGAACGGGCCGCTCTCCCCCAGGTCCTCGGGCTCGCTCAGGTCCAACGGCTCGTCACCGGACGGCTCGGGTCGGTTCATGTCCTGCGTCGGGTCCTCCGCCGCCCGTTCACGCTGTTCGGCCATGCGCAGTGCGAGGGCCTTCACCTGTTCGGGGCTTGGCTTCTCGCCCTCGGCCCGCTCGGCCTGTTCGAGCCGCCTCTCCAGTTCGTCCACGAGGCCGGTCCTCGGCTGCATGTCGTGGTCGTGGATGGCCTTGGTGGCCCTCATGCGGAACCTGTTGGCCTGGTCCCAGTCGCTCGGGATGTCGGTGTCTTCGAGCCATGGCACCGCCCCGCGCAGCTTCTCGGACTGCTCCCCGGCCACCTGTTCGGCGTTCCGCAGCAGCCTGCCGCGCTTGAAGACGTTCGCGTCCCTGGCCTCGCGCGAGGCGGCTCGCGCCACGTCGATGATCTGCTTGGCGGCCTCAAACTCCTCGGTGCCGTGGCTCCTCCACCACTCCTCGCGGTTCCTCACGTCGGCCTTGGCTCCCATGAGTTTTCCACGGATCGCTGCCGTGTGGTCGGCCCTGTCGGCTTCGAGCTGGCGGCGCGCGTCGCCCTCGAAGTAGCGCCAGTTCGGCTCCCTGGCCGGTTCCGGCCTCGCCTGGCGTTGGCGCAGCTGCCTGATCTTGGCGGCGAACAGCTCGCCCAGGCGGTCGAATATCCGTCCGAGTTCGGCGCGGACGGCGGTCAGCAGGCCGTTGCTGCGCCTGATCTCACGGTTGGCCTCGCACCTCTCGCTGACGCCCCCGGCCCGTTCGATGGCCCTGGCCGCGTAGCCCTCGTGGATGGTGGGTTCGAGGTCGCTGCCCTGGTCCTCGAGGCTCCTGTGGTCGATTCTCGCGGTCTCGTCCAGCCGCGCGTTACAGGTCTTCGCCCAGGATTCGCGCAGGGCCTTGAGCTTGGCCTTCCGGTCGAGCGGGTTCAGGGACACGCTCGTGCGCTTCCACTGCCTGCGGCCCCGCTTGTCGGTCTTCTGCCTGCCGGTCTCGGGGTCGATCAGCGGCACCCGCTCTCCCCGCTCGTCCAGCACGTACTCCATGCGCTGCTTGAGCCTGGCCCAGCCGCCCGTGGCCGGGTCGATCTGCCGGTTGGCGACGAGGATGTGCGCGTGCGGATTGTTGCCCTCCCTGTCCTCGTGGATGGCGTAGGTGGCCGCGTAGCCGTCCGCGTTCAGGTTCTCGCGGATGTACTCCTCCAGCGCCTGCACGCGCTGCCTGGGGGTGAACTCGCGCGGCAGGGCCACCACGATCTTCTTGGCCGGCCTCGCCGTCCGTCCGGTCTCGTGCAGCTCGACCGCGTTGAACAGCACGGCGGGGTCGGCGAACTCGGCCGGCGCGCCCTCCGGCAGCAGGGTGCCGACGCGCAGCACGCGCTCCTTGCGCCCGTAGTCGTAGGTCTCGCCGCGACGCTCGTCATGCACCCGCTTGCCGGTGATGTACGAGAGCGTGGCCGTGGCCTTGGAACCGCTCGCGCGGCTCACGTTGGAGACGGACAGATGGTAGATCGCCATCGGCTTCGGCTCCTTTCGTGATCGGCGCGGGCGGTGGGGTGCGGGGCGGCGGCCCTGCGGCAAGGGGTTCCCAGGGGTGCGGCGAGCACCCGCTGGGCCTGCCGGGAGGCTCCCCCGGAAGGGTGGGAATCCAAAGGGCAAGGCCCGTGGCCCCCGGAGGGCGCGCTTACGGAAAATGCAACCTCCGGTTGCATGTAAGTGCGCCCTAATCTTTGATTAGGGATTTCCTTGCTGGTAGAATCATAT
>JBKYCW010000007.1:5944-6045 GCA_047025555.1 Collinsella sp. | reverse complement strand
CCCTTTTTAAATCTTTTAAAATCTTTTTACATTCTTTTAGGCCCTCCGCAGCCCTTGGAAACATTGGGCTCAGAGGATGTTACTGGGGACAAAAAGGGAGC
>JBKYCW010000007.1:0-5844 GCA_047025555.1 Collinsella sp. | reverse complement strand
GAACCGGGGACAAAAAGGGAGCGAACCGGGGACAAAAAGGGAGCGAACCGGGGACAAAAAGGGAGCGAACCGGGGACGTTGCTAAAATGTGTCTCCTTTTTGATCAAGGTGGGGACTCAAATTATTTGTGGACTAACTTAATTTGAGTCCCCCATAGGAGCTATGCTAAGGCCATGTCCAATGAGATCGTGAAGTTCAGCAACCAGTTCAACAACGTGGCACTGAAGAAGTTCGACGCCGTGCACCTGGACGTGCTCATGGCGATCGCCTCAAGGGTGAGGGAGAAGGGCACGGCCACGGTGGAGTTCTCGTTCGAGGAGCTGCGCGGCCTCATGCGGCTGAGGAAGAACCTGACCAACAGGCAGCTGGCCGACAAGATCGTGCAGACGAACGCGCGGCTGCTGGCGTTGAACTACATGTTCGAGGATTCGGGCAAGATCATCCAGTTCGCGCTGTTCACGAAGTTCGTTACCGACCCGCAGGAGGCGACCCTCGCGGTTGGGGTCAACGAGGAGTTCGCGTTCCTGCTCAACGACCTGACCAGCCAGTTCACGCGCTTCGAGCTGGCCGAGTTCGCCGACCTCAAAAGCAAGTACGCCAAGGAGTTCTACCGCAGGGCCAAACAATACCGCAGCTCCGGAATCTGGAAGATCAGCCGCGACGAGTTCTGCCGACTGCTCAGCGTTCCCAAATCCACAGCCGAGCAAGTGAGAGATCTCAACAAACGAGTCCTCAAGCCGATTATCGAGGAGTGTGGGCCACTCCTTGGACTGAAGATCGAGCGCCAGTACGTGAAACGCAGGCTGTCGGGGTTCGTGTTCACGTTCGCCCGCGAGACCCCTCCGGTGATCGACGCCAGGCCCGTGGAGGCGAGGAAGGCGGACGGCGACGGCAAGGGCCATTGGACGAGCGTGGCGGGGTACGGCGAGGTGTTCACGACCACGGAGCTGTTCGACGTGACGGCCGCGCGTGACCACTTCGACGGCACCGTGGAGGCCGGGGAATGCCGTTTCTGCGCGTTTGACGCGCGCAACCGCGAACATCATGCGCGGAACGCCGGAAGGCTGTTCTAGCGGCCGTGTCCGCGCCTCTGGGGCGGTTGCGCCTGCCATGGGTCGATCTGCCGCTGTTCGGCCTCCTGCTGGCCTGTGCGCCTGTCTGCGCGCGGAAATCGGCGGGGGCGGCACGTTCGGCATTGATGAACGCTTCGCCCTCGCGGCTTGGATGTCCAAACCGGCTCCGTTCTTCCGGGTTTAGGTTTGGTGTGTAGACGCCGTGCCCCGTGCCGTGCTGCCGTGGGGTCTAGCGTCCTGATTGATAACCGACGGAACGCAGGGAGGAACCGATGACCAAGAGCGTCGAGGAGCAGATGGCCGACATCGAGCGCCGGATGAAGCAGCTCAGGGCGCGCAAACAGCGCATCGTGGCTAGGGAGAACGCCAAGGCGCGCAAGCGGCGCACCCATCTGATCATCCGGCTGGGCGGCATCCTCTCCAACGAGGGCGTGCTTGGCTACGACGAGGGCGTCTGGAACGACGAGGGCAACCGGCAAAGGCTGCTGGACATGCTCAAGGCCCATGCCGCCGAACTGCGCGCATGGGCCTCTGACGCGGGCGTGAGGCTCCCCAGCGCTGAGTCGGCGGGTGAGCTGCGGGAACAGGTTCGTGACCTGCCCCAAGAGCCTCAGATACAGGAGCAGCCGGGCTATGGCTACCAGCCCGGATTCCAACAGCCACAGCAATGGCAGCAGCAGCCTTGGAACTGAGTCGGTTTCTTCTCTTCATCGGGGCGGAGCCCCTTTTTATAGAATCTTTTGTACTCTTTTAGACTCCCCGCAGGCCTTACGGCAGTAGGGGAAACGCACTATTAAAGGGGAGAAAATGGGAGATTAAAGGGGAGATTTTGGGAATTATTTAGGGGAGGTTTTGGGAGAATAAAGGACGCTTTTGAGGAATAAAAACGAGGTTTTGGGAGAATAAAGGGTAGAAAATATAAAAATCTCGTTTTTATGGTAGAATGCAGTCATGTCCGATGAGATCGTGAAGTACTCGAACCAGTTCAACAATCAGGCGCTGCGCAAGTTCACCGCGCTCGATCTTGATTTGCTGATGGCCATCGCGTCTCGCGTGCGGGACAAGGGCACGGACGAGGTGGCGTTCACGTTCGAAGAATTGAAGCGGCTGGCCGGACTTCAGAGGAACATGACCAACGATGAGTTCGCCAAGCAGATTGCCAATGTGAACCGTCGCCTGCTCGCGCTCAACTTCGAGTTCCAGAACGAAGAGCACGACATCATCCAGTTCGCCCTGTTCGCAGGCTTCGTCACCAGCCCGACCAAACGCACACTCACCGTATCGGTGAACTCGCGCTTCTCGTTCCTGCTTAACGACCTCACCTCGCAGTTCACCCGCTTCGAGCTGGCCGAGTTCACGGCCCTGCGCTCCAGCTACGCCAAGGAGTGCTACAGGAGGCTCAAGCAGTACCGACAAACCGGTGTGTGGAAGGTCAGCCTTGAGGACTTCCGCCGACTGCTCGACGTACCCAAATCGTATCGGCCGAGCGAAATCAACAAGTATGTTCTTAAGCCGATTGAGGAGGAGTTGGGACCTCTGCTGAATCTGAAGGTGCATCGCAAGTACCTGAAGAAGAAGCCGGGACGTGGCCGCGCTTCCCTTGTCGGGTTCGAATTTGAATTTGACCCGGAGAAGGTACCCGGCGGCGCTCCCGCTCCGCGCGTGGAGCTGTCCGGCTCCGTGGTGACCGATGAGGCGAGGAAGTCGCTCAGGGACGTGTCGAAGACGCCCGTGCCCGATCTGTCGGTGCCGGGCGAGGGACCGGCGCTCGACCCTGATACTCAGGCGTTCCTCGACGCGCACGGCGGTCATGGATTCGCCGGTGCCGAGGGGTATGTCTCCGACTGGCCGAGTGCTGCGTGATGGTATGTGAAAGCCCGTCCGGGCTTGCGCTCGGACGGGCCGGGTGCCGTTTAGCGGCTGTTTCTCATCGCCCAGACGGCCAGGGCCGTGAGGATGATGTCCGCGGCGATGGGATGCACCGCCGGTGCGAGACAGACGGCGATGACCGCCATCAGCAAATCAAGATCGAGCGCGGTGAACTTGCGGCGGAACGAGCCAGGGCTGAACTGGATGCGTATAAGGCGGCCCACGATGGTCTGACACCATTCGAGGTGGCCAGACGCAGCCATGATTCACAGGCCATGCCCGATGATCGGATGGAGCCTGGTATCGAGCCGACTCTTTTCTGAACAAGGGGCCTGCCGCGGGCTCTGACCCGCGGCAGGTTGCGCCGTCAACGGCGGCTGGATGCCATCGCCCAGACGGCCAGGGCCGTCACGGTGATGTCGGCCGCGATGGGATCCATCACGGGAGCGAGGCAGATGACGATGACCGCCATCAGCCATATCCAGGGCCGGCCGTGCGGCCCCTTGTTGCCCATGCGCATGTGCTGCGCCTTTCGTTCGGGCCGCGCCGCGACTGGCGCGGCAGCGTCGCCCGGCGGATGCCGGGCGGTCGGTTTTTGTCCCTGCTACAAGACGTCCATCGACGACGCTAATCGTATCGGCTAAGATGGAAACGCCGGCGGAGGCGCTGCTAACTTCCCCCCTTACGATCAGGCGGGCATGCATGACTTTTCGGGGATGGCCGATGCCGGCGGGATGGGTTACCCGCCATCCCCTTTGATTGGGCCGTGGCCCCGCGTCTTCGGATGCGGGGCCGGCGTCTTCAAACACCAACCCTTTGCATTACTGGTCTGTTCAATCCAAGGTCCAAGAGCTATAATTTCCTTGTCAGACGCACGTCTGGCATACCTAATCAAGGGGGCAAAAATGTTACGTACCAAGCATTTGAAGATGGCAGTGGTTCCAATGACTCTGCTGGCGCTCCTGTCGACGGCAGTCCCGGTGGCATCTGCTCAAGAAACCACTGACGAGTCGTTCTATGAACTTACCACCACTCCGTCGGGCGGGGACATGATTGTCGGCGAACCTGGCACAACGATTCTCTTTGATTCCAGCAACGGCGAATTGGTGGACGTGCTGCCGCCGAGCGAGGCTGAAGATTATTCGGTAACTGTCTCGCGTGGATGCGCTGATTCCAATGCTGGATGCTGGGCTGGCGGGAACGCTTTGGGTGACATGCAGTTTGCAGGCACCGGAACGGCAACGGGGTCCTGGCCGTATCGCAACAGCTATACGACCGGCAATAAGTCGGGACAGATCACCTTCGCAATCAACGGAGTTACATACACCCCTGTCGCAGCTGGTCCGTGGATGCGCATCGCCACGGCAGACGGCTCTGGCGTCGACGGCGTATCCGTTACCCGCTGGTAAGGATGTCTTTCTAAATTTCGGGCCGGTGTCTTCGGATGCCGGCCCTTTGCGTTCCCGGCGTTCTCACAGGCCGAGTCCGTGGCCTCCCGTGCCCCAGCCCATGCCGATGTTGAGCGGGTCGGCGGGGTCGGAGAGGTCCCATGTCTCCTCCATGTCGGGTTCGGCCTGTTTTTCGGCCTGTTTGCGTTCGTTTTCGGCCAGCCGCTCGTCAAGCCGTGTCTTGAACCTGTCGGTGAGCGCCTTTTTCGTCCTGATGGGCTTCGGGGGTTCCTGCGGGGCCTGTGGCGGCGTTTCACGAGCCTGCGGGCGTTCCTGTGGCCTTTCGGCCGGTTCAGGGCTTGAAGGGGCCTGTGGCGCGCCTGAGGGCCGTTAGCGGCGTTTGACGGCCGTCAGGATGCCTTGCGCTTGGTCGGAGAGCCGCCCGATCATGGCCCTAAGCGCGTCGAGGAGCCGGTTCAGGGCCTGGATGCGCCGGTTCTCCTCGCACAGGTCGCCCCTGCCGCCGCGTTTCTCCATCTCGCGGCTGGCGTATCCCTCGTGGATGGTGGGGATGCGTTCGATGCCCCGCGCCTTGAAGCTCCGATGGTCGATGACGGCGTATCCGGGGAGCAGGGCGTTGCAGGAGTCGGCCCACTCGCGCCTGAGCCTTTCGAGGAACTCCTTGGAGTCCAAGGGGTTGTTGCTCACGTTGACGCGCTTCCAGACCTTGCGGTTTCTGGCGCCGATCTTCTGCCGTCCGGTGTCGGGGTCGATGACGGGGATGCGCCGGCCGTTGGCGTCCAACGCGAACTCGCTGCGGCTCTTCGCCGCCCATCTGCCGGTCTTCGGGTCGATGCGCCGGTTGGCGACGAGGATGTGCGCGTGGGGGTTACGTCCGTCCTTGTCGGTGTGGATGGCGTACGTGCAGGCGTAGCCGTTGGCCGTGATGTTCCATGAGATGAAGTCCTCCAGTGCGCGGAAGCGTTCGCGGGCGTCGAACTCGCGGGGCAGGGCGACCATGATCTTCTTCGCGGGCCTCGCGTCGGAACGTTTCTCGGCCATCTCGACGGCGTTGAACAAACGCTCCGGGTCGAGGTACTCGCCGGGCGCGCCCTCGGGCAGCATCGTGCATACATGCTCGACGCGCTCCCTGCGGCCGAACCCGTTGAACGCCTCGCCGGTGCGCTCGTCGCGCATCCGACGCGAGGTGATGTACGAGCAGGAGGCGACGGCGCTGGAGCCGGCGGCACGGCTCACGTTCGACACGTGCAACGAGTAGATCGCCACGGGACTGTACTCCTTTCCGGGAATCCAAAGGGCCGGGAGGCCCGTTGGCCCTCCACCGGGGAGGTGGCCGGCACCCCGCCGGGACGGGGCGCGGATCCAAGCGGCGCACGCTTGGCCCCCACGGAGTGGCCCCTCGGGAGAGCGCGCTTACGCTGAATGTTACCACCGGTAACATGTAAGTGCGCCCTAATCTTTGATTAGGGATTTCCTTGCTGGTAGAATCATAT
>JBKYCW010000006.1:0-10262 GCA_047025555.1 Collinsella sp. | reverse complement strand
CTACCGGGAGTAGCCCCGACGGTTGACAAAACTATAGGAACACCCAATGACTACCAGCTGCCGCCTGGGCAGGCTGAGCTGGTATCCTTATGCGGTAATGTCTCGATTCGTTAGGATTGCATGTGAGAGCTGCCACTGTCCTTCGTTCAGTTATATGTCGCACCCTGGCCGCCGCGCTTACCGCGCTCGCCGTACTGAGCGCCGTCGCGCCCGCCCCTGTCTTTGCCGCCGACTCCGATCAGCAGGTCAAAACGGTCCGCGTCGGCTGGCTCGTCAACAACGAGGGCTTCCAGGACGGCACCCCCGGCGAGCGTCTCTCGGGATGGGGTTACGAGTACCTCCAGACTCTGTCGTACTACACGCCCGGCTGGCGGTACGAATACGTCTCCGGCACCTTCACCGAACTTATGGACATGCTCGAGGCGGGCGAGATCGACCTCATGCCCAACATCTCCTACTCCGAGGAACGCGCCCAAAAGCTGCTCTTTTCCTCGAACCCCGAGGGCACCGAGCGCTACTTCATCTACGCCAAGCCCGATCGCGACGATCTGGCCAAGGGTGACCCCCGAGCGCTCCAAGGCCTTACCATCGGCTGCAACCCCGGCGTTATGCAAACCTTCGTTGGCCAGCAGTGGCTCGCCAACGAAGGCATTACCTGCACCTATAAAGAAATCGACACTGGCGGTGCCCTCTTTGACGCGCTCGCAAACAACGAGGTCGATGCCATCATCATGAACGACACGACCTCGTCGCCCAGCGCCTCCCCCATGTTCTACATTGGTTCGAGCGACTACTTTTTTGCCGTCCCCAAAAGCCGCTCCGACCTGATGGACGACATCAATGCCGCCATGTCGGCAATCGCCCGCGTCAACCCACGCTATATCGACGAAGTCAAATCTAACTACTCGGCCCAAAACAGCGGTTCATCATCGCTCAACGGCCCCGAACGTTCCTGGCTCAAAGCAAATGACAACACCATCACGCTCGGCTACATTACGGGCAAACTCCCCTACTGCAACGAAGACGAAGACGGCAAAATGGAAGGCTCGCTCGCATCGCTTGCGACGACGCTGCACGATAAATTTGGCATTACGGTCAAAACCGTCCCCTTTGATAGCTACAAGATGATGTCAAAGGCCCTGTCAAAGGGAAGCATAGACGTTGCGCTGCCGGTATACCGAGATTACTGGTTTGCCGAGCAAACAGGCGTTGCGCAGTCGGTATCGTTGGGGACCATATCCCTCACCGCCATCCACACCGGCAGCGACCTGAACAAAGACCTTCAGAACATCGCCTGTACCAAATCATCATTTGTCAACAAAAATGCACTTGAAAATCTGTTCCCCACAGCGACCGTGACCGAATACCAATCCGACAATGAAGTGTTCGACGCTCTCAGGAAGGGAACGGCGCGCTGCATCCTCGCTCCCAGTTCACGTGTAAAAACTATCGGCGACCGTCATGATCTCAAGGACTACGAGACGGTCGAGCTCCCTGACACCTGTGAGCTCTCGTGCTGGATTTCGCGCGGAAAGCCCGAGCTGCTGGGAATCATCAACAAGGGCATCATCAATGCCGGAGAATCGCTCTCCGCAAGCAATTACTCCTCCACGTCGTACACGACCCAGGAATCAGACACGCTTCAATTCCTTTTTCGCAACCGCACCGCCATTGCCGCTACCCTCATCGGTATGTTATCGGTCGGCATCGTGCTGCTCATCTGGGCGCTCGCGCGCGCTCGAACCGAGCGCAAAAAAGCCGATGCTGCCAACGCCGCTAAGACGGCATTCCTCACGCGCATGAGCCACGACATCCGTACGCCGCTCAACGGTATCCTGGGCCTTATCGAGATCGAGGAATTGAAGGAAGGCGATATCCAGGTCGCCCGCGAGAGCCGTGCCAAGGCGCGCGTTGCCGCCAATCACCTGCTCTCGCTGATCAACGACATCCTCGAGATGGGCAAAATCGAAGACCGCAAGCTAACACTGGAGCATGCGCCTTTTAACCTCAAAGAGCTCTGTGACGATACGCTGGTGCTGTGCAAGCTCCGCGCGTCCAGTAACGGCATCACCATGCAGGACAATAGTCTGCCGTACGCCACGGGGCCATACATGGTCGGCAGTCCCACCCATATCCGACAGATCATGATCAACCTGTTAGACAACAGCATTAAGTACAACAAGCGCGGCGGCTCCGTCACCTTTAGCTCAAAGACCAAGCCACTCGATAACGGGCGCGCGCTCTTTTGCTTTAGCGTTTCGGATACCGGCATTGGCATGACTCCCAAATTCTTAAAACATATCTATGAGCCGTTTGCCCAAGAAGGTAACGATGCGCGCAGCAAGTTCCAAGGAACCGGCATGGGCATGCCAATCGTCAAGTCGCTTATTGAACTGATGGGCGGCACGATTGAGATTTCGAGTGAGGTTGGCGTGGGGAGTACGTTCAACGTCCAGATTCCGCTCGATATCGACAAGAACCCTCAGGCAAGAGAACGTGCGGACGGCCAGGCAAACAGCTGCTCGCTTGCCGGCATGAACGTCCTCTTGGCAGAAGATAACGAGCTCAATGCCGAGATTGCCCAGGCTCTGCTCGAAAGCGAGGGCATCGTCGTAACTCGCACCGCCGACGGCAACGAAACGGTCAACCTATACGTTGGCCGTCCCGCGGGTAGCTTCGATGCGATTCTAATGGACATCATGATGCCGGGCATGGACGGCTACGAGGCAACCCGCGCGATTCGTCTGAGCGAGAAGGCCGATGCGGCCGATATCCCCATCATCGCGCTCACCGCCAACGCCTTTGCCGAGGATTCCCGGGCGGCACACGATGCCGGCATGAACGCTCACCTGCCCAAGCCGCTCGACTTTAACAAGCTCAAAAACATGCTCGCCCGCATCAAGAAATACGGATCCGTTTCGCTATAGTTTGTGCTCAACCACCATGCACGGCCAGAAAGGAAACCAACGATGTTTAGGCCCTTACGTCGAAAGAAACGCGCCATCACCGACGAGGAAGCGCGCGAGTTGCTCGCCACCTGCAAGCGCGGCGTCTTTGCCGTCAACGGCGACGATGGCTACCCGTACGCCATTCCCGTCAACTACTTCTTCGACGCCGAGCACGACAAGATTTATTTCCATGGCGCCAAGGCTGGCCACAAGGTCGACGCACTCAAGCGCGATGACAAGATCTGCTTTACCGTTTGCGGCAACGAGTGGTACAAGGACGGCGACTGGGCTCCCTACGTTATGAGTACCGTTGTCTTTGGTCGTTGTCGCCTGGTAGATGAAGCGCCCGCGTTTATCGAGGACAAAGTCCGCCAGCTCGCGCTTAAGTACTACCCTTCCGCCGAAGAAGTCGAGGAGGAAATCGCCAAAGACATCAAGGGCGTCCAACTCTACGAGATTACGATTGAGCATCTCTGCGGTAAGCAGATTCACGAAAAGTAAGCCCCTCAGCAAGCCTCATCAATAGCAATATGGCCCGGTTCCAACCCACCTTGGAACCGGGCCATATGCTTATGAAGCGTCGGCGGCTATGTGCGCAAGCGCCTCAACGAGCTCCTGCGAACTCACTGGTTTACTCAGGTGCGCGTTCATGCCCGCCTCGCGCGAAAGCCTGCGGTCGTCGGCAAAGGCGTTGGCACTCACGGCGATAATCGGCGTGGTCGCGGCATCCTCGCGATCGAGCGCTCGAATCTGACGCGTGGCCTCAAGGCCATCGATGCCAGGCATCATGATGTCCATCAACACCACGTCGTACTCGTGCGGTGCGCTCGCGGCAAACGCCTCAACGGCAGACTCGCCATCCTTAGCATGCGTCACGACGGCACCGGCACGGCTGAGCGTAAACTGCGCGATCTCGGCATTCAGATCGTTATCCTCTACGAGCAAAACGCGCAAGCCCTGGAGCGCATCGTCATCGCCCGCATCCGCGCGAACTGCCTGAGGAATCTCGGAGCGTTTGCATTTCTCGAACGGCAGACGGATGGTAAACGTCGTCCCCTGCCCCAAGACGCTCGTAAAGCTCATGGTTCCGCCCATAAGCTCGACCAACTGTTTTGCGATAGGCGCGCCCAGGCCAGTTCCCGATGAGGCGCCTTCCACCTGTTGCTCCTCGCGGCAAAACGGCTCGTAGAGGTGCTGCTGGAACTCCTCGCTCATGCCAATACCGTTGTCGGCGATCGTGTATTCATAGACGGGGACGCCATCTACAGGTTCCACCTCGCGGCACACCAGGCGAACATAGCCGCCCTGGCGGTTGTACTTGACGGCATTGCCGGCAATATTGAGCAACAAGCGCTTGAGATGCGTCACGCTCACCCGCGCATAGGGATGATTAAGCGTCTGCTGGTCGCAGATAATTGTCACCAGACGTTCCTCGGCCTGGCGCTCCAGAATATCGCGCACCTCGTGGTTGAGGGTTACCAAGTTTGTGGGAACAAGCTCCAGTTCGATCTGCCCGCTCTCCAGACGACTCATATCCAGGGCCTCGTTGGCAAGGTCGAGCAGCAGTCCCGATGCCGTCCAGATCTTTGAGCGGCACTCAGTCTGCTTTTGCAGATCGTCCGCATTGGCATCGCCGACCTCAACCATACCGCGAATGCCGTTGATGGGCGTGCGCAGATCGTGGCTCATGCGACGCAAAAATTCCGTCTTTGCAGAGTTGGCAGACGAGGCCTCGCGCGCTGCCTTTGCCAGCCTGTCGCCATAGTCGCGCTCCTGCTGCAGCAAGTCCGTCAAACGTCGACGATCAGCGCGGCGGCGCGCCATCACAACAACGGCTATAACACCGCTGTAGAGCACCAGCACGCCGGCAGCAACAGCCGCGACGACCTCAAAGTAGCGCCGCGCCGAGGCATAGGTGTACACGTAGAACCCGCGCGCTTTTCCAAATGTGCCCAAATACCACTCGCCATTGGCGTTAACCAATCTGACCTTACCAGCCGGGCATCGATCCTTTATACCGTCGACAATGAAGACATCCGTCGCAGGCAGATCGAACACGCCCAATATGGTGGGTTCAACGGCATTGGTCGCAACGACCTTGCCATCGCTTTCGATCACAATATTGCCGCTATCGATGGTTTCATAGCCATCAAGCAGGCTCTGCAGTTTGAGCGTATTGCTTGCAACTGCCTTTGCGCTCTGATGCCTCACCGCGATAACGATACCCTCGCCATCCTGCCGAGTCACGCAGCCGATGTCTGCGACCGAATCATCTGCAAGCGTGATGCGAGCGGTATAGGACTTAAGCGGATGGGCTGCCACCTCCAGCACGGGCGCTTCCTTGAGATACGTAGCGAGCGACTCGTAGCCCACGCCATCCGTCGAGGACTCGGACACCAAATTGCCCGATGCGTCCGTCACGATCAATGCGCTCACGTTGAACTGGTCGGCATATTGCTCCAGCGTGGCGTTATCCACCGAACCGTCGCGCTCCATATCGCGCGCTGTCTCTCCGGCAATCTCCATAACGCGAATCAGGTTTTTGGTCGTATAGGCGCTATTGAATGCATCGTAGGAAAGACTCTGCGTCGCCACGTAATCAACAACGTCGGCAAAGCGCTGCTCGGCTTGGGCCGTCGTGTAACCGTAGCTCATCATGCCGGCAACAACCGAGAGCGCTATCCCCAGCAGAGCGACAAGGAGCCATGCCCCTGCCGAACGATTGCCCCGCTCCTGAGCGGCGTGGTCGGGTGCATCGATCATGACAGGCCCTCCATATTCAAAAATGGCGAAGGGTCATCAAAGTACTTTGACACCAGACGTTCCATGGTGCCGTCGGCTAGCATTTCCTGGTAGGCATGGGTGAGCTTAACGTCGATGCCGCGCGTATCGTTGATATCGAAAGCGGTGCCCAAACCAACCACTAGCAGCGGCTCATCCAGAATACGATACGTCACACCATAGTCTTTTTCGTAGGTGAGCAGCGAGGACTCATGCGCAGCGATGGCGTCGACCAGGCCCTCGACGAGCGCCGGGTTCAGGTATGAGCGGTCCGAAAAGCAGTAGAGCTCTTTGATCTGCGGAACGTTTTCATTTGTACGATTGAGCAAAATGTCCTCGGGCTTGGTGGTGGACTGGACTGCCACGACCTTATCCTCAAGATCGGCAAGCGTGTAGATATCGCTCTGGGGATCGACCGCGACCACCTGGCGGCTCGCAAGGTACGGGCCGGCCCAACGATACTCGTTTTCGCGACCCGTCATGCTAAAGCTGCCCATGACGCAATCGAGCTCGCCGCTCGCCAGCAGCTCTTTCTTCTTTTCCCAATCGATCAGCTGGTACTTTGGCTTGTAACCAATGCGGGCCAAAGCCTCGGTCAATATCTCGACATCCAGGCCAACGATATCGCCGTACTCGTCGGCATACACAAACGGTGGATAGAGGTCGCTGCCGACGTTGAGCGTCGTAAGGTCGTCGTCTTTGACTTGCGAGGCGTCCAGACCTTCTAATGCAGACGTCGAGGCTCCGTCATTCGACCCGGAACAGCCAGCTATCGCTACGACAAAGGCGCTCGCCACTGCAAGCGCAACAAACAACGAAATGGCAACCGAGCGACGGGATCTTTTCATCGAGCTCCATACGATCCTGTTTACAGACTTAAATGGTTAAAGATAATAGCAAACAAAACCACACGAGTGCCCAATTGTTACAGGCGCTTTACCGTGTGGGACCTTCCAGCCGACTTGGCAGAAGGCCCCGCATGCAGTGCTCACTTACCGTGCATTAAAAACGTAGCGGTCCAGGCGGTCGCACGCCTCCCTTACGCGCGAAAGCGGCAGCGCCAGATTCACGCGAATGTGGCAGGGTCCGTGGAACGGGCGGCCGTCCTGATACCCCACGCCCACGCGTGCCCCCTCATCGAGCAACCACTGAATATCGCGGCCATGCTCTCGGCACCACTCGGTGCAGTCCAGAAACACCATGTACGTGCCCTGCGGACGCGAATAGGACACGCCCTCAAAATGCTCGTCCACGTAATTGCAGAAGTACTCGATATTGCCGGCAAGCACCTGATTGAGCTCGTCCACCCACTCATAGCCCTGCGGCTGGTAGGCACCGATAAGCGCATGCATGGAGAGGACGTTCATCTCGTTGTAGTGGGTCTTGTTGGACACGGCGCAGATGCGGTCACGCAGCGTCTCGTTGTAGACAATGTGGTAGCTGCCGACAAGGCCCGCCAGGTTAAACGTCTTGCTCGGCGCATAGAGGGCAACCGTGCGCATGCGGGCATCCTCGCTCACCGACTGCGTCGGGATGTGCTTGTGCCCCGGCAGGATGATATCGGACCAAATCTCGTCCGAAATCACCACGCAATCGTGCTGGCGATAGATGTCCATGGCGCGCTCGATCTCGTCGCGCTCCCATACGCGGCCGCAGGGATTGTGCGGCGAGCAGAACACCGCAGCATGGATGTGGTTTTGGGCGAGTTTGCACTCCATGTCCTCAAAGTCCATGCGCCACACGCCCTGGTCGTCGAGTTTAAGCGGGCTGTGGACAATGCGATAGCCCGCGGCTTCGATAGACTTGGTAAAGCCAATGTAGGTGGGGCTGTGGACCAGCACCGCATCGCCCGGCTGGACATACGCGCGCAACGTCGACACGACGCCGCCCAGCACGCCATTTTCGTAGCCGATATGCTCAGGTGCCAGGCCCTCGACGCCATTACGGCGGCTCTGCCATTCGATGATGCGGTCGAAGTACTCGGGGCGCGGGTTAAAGTAGCCAAACATGGGATGCTGAGCGCGCTGAATGATGTGCTCCTGGACCGTGGGCACCGTGGCAAAATTCATGTCGGCCACCCACATGGGAATGCGGTCGAAGCCCTCGTCGGGTGCGTTCGGAGCCATACCGGGGATCTCGCCCCAGGAGTCAACGGCGATGGAGTCCATGCCGTGGCGATCGATTAGCGAGCTAAAGTCGTATTTCATGCTGGACTCCCGTGCAAAGTTGATTGTTTTGGTAGGCGTTATTGTCCACCAGCGTGGGCGGTTTTGGCGCGGGGTTTGGCGCTTAATTTGACGGGTGCGGACGAATGGCTGGTTAGTCTTGCGCGTCGTTGACGGCAACTACGGTTAGCTGGGTTTCATCGACCGTAAACGATATGTCGAGCCCGGCGTAAGCCAGATGATAGACGCGGTGTGGCTCGTGCTTGCTGCCCGCGCGGCGCGGGTCTTGGCGAAGGACCTCGACCAAGCCGAGGAGCTTTGCGGGCGGGACCATATCCTGCAGTGCTTGCGGAAACTCAACATCGAGCTCTTGCCACGGAGCATCCTCGATCCAGCCTCCGGTCGCATCCGGGTGGCAGTCCGCAAACGGAATGTAGGGCTTGATGTCGTAGATGGGCGTACCGTCGCGCAGGTCGGCCCCCAACACATGGATGATGGGGCCATCGTCGGTGAGCTCGACACGATCAAGCTTGACGCAGGTGAGCCCGATGGGATTAGGGCGAAACGGACTGCGCGTGGCAAACACTCCCACACGTTCGGCTCCGCCCAGACGCGGCGGGCGCACGGTTTTCGACCATTTTGCGTTGGTGCCGGACCTGTCCTGCGTTTTAGCGTCGACGGCAATATCCTTAGCCGTGCCGCCGGGCGTTCCGTTTTCGAAGCGCCACAGCAGCCACAGGTGAGAGAAGGAGTCCAGGCCCTCAACCGCTGCATTGGAGGCAAATTCCGGCTCAAAAAAGATTCGTCCCTGCAGATGGGGCGCCAAAAAGCTGTTGCGCGGAATGCCGAACTTCTGCGGCAGGTCGGTATGTATGCGTGCGATAGGTTCCATGCCGGTCATTGTACGGCATGGAGGCGTGGGGCGTTGCGCGCAATTCTTCGCCGCGGTCCCCCGTCGTGCAACCAACGGTTGCTTGGAAGGGCGCCTGCCGCCGCGTATGCTTAAGCCATCAACCAGCAGAAAGGAGCCGCTATGGCCTTTGCAGAAAAGCTCATTGCTGTCCGTCGCGCCCATCACCTTACCCAAGAGCAGCTTGCCGCTAAGCTCTTCGTCACACGCCAGGCCATCAGCCGGTGGGAGCGCGGCGAGGTCACACCGGGCATCGACATGATGAAGCTCATCGCCGCCGTAACCGGAGAACCGCTGTCCCACCTGCTCGAAATGCCTGAGCACTATTGCCAGAGCTGCGGCATGATACTCACGCCCGACGACTGCGGCACCGATGCCACGGGCACCGCGACCGATCATTACTGCAAGTGGTGCTACGACCACGGCAAGTACACCTATGACACCACCATGGAGGCAATGATTGAGGATTGTGCCCCGCGCCTGGCACAAAACACCGGCATGTCGCTCGACGAAGCCGTCTCGCTCATGGGCGCCGTCCTGCCGCAACTGGAGCGCTGGCGCACCGTGCAGGAAAACGAGGCGCGCTACGGTGCCGAGGCGCGGGCGCGCTACGGCGATGAGGCTATCGATGCAGCAAACGAAGCGTTGCTGGACATGGACCCCGAGACATGGAACGACATGAAGGAACTTGAACGCGCTATTCTGGGCCAGCTCTCAATTGCCATGGGCATTGGCGACCCAGAGAGCAACGAGGCTCGTAAGCTTGTCGCGATGCATCGTCGCTGGATTGCTCTCAACTGGGGATGCGAGCCCCAAGACGAGGCGTACCTGGGCCTCGCCCACGGTTATCTTGCCGACCAGCGCTTTGTTGACTACTACGACAAGCCCTGCGCCACCGGAGCCACGGCGTTTCTGGTCCAGGCCATCGAGTCTTCGTTGACGCGCGCATAGACCGCGGCGGCTTTGGGTATTTCAATCGAAACCTCAACCGATTGGAGACCTATGGCTACTAATCATGAGCTCGCACTATTCGTTATGACCGGCTGCCCGTATTGCATAAAGGTCAAGCGCTTCCTGGCCGATAACGGCGTGACCATTCCCGAGCGTAATATCTCGACCGATTCCGATGCCGAACAGACACTCATCGCCGTCGGCGGAAAGCGCCAGGTTCCCTGCCTGTTCATTAACGGCAAACCGCTCTACGAATCGAGCGACATCATCGCGTGGGTACAGAAGAACCTGCTCTAGCGTGCTATTGCGGTCGGCCCGTCCCAACGCACAAACCCATACGGCACAAACATGTACACCAGCATCCAAAGTCGACATTTTTCGACATCTTTGGATGCTGGTGTACAACTATTTGTGGGTAGTCATCGGGGACGTTCTTAAATGACTAGTCGTTAAAGAACGTCCATTACAGTCGAAATTGTCAGCCCGGGCCCGTCTCGGGCTACGATT
>JBKYCW010000005.1:0-86335 GCA_047025555.1 Collinsella sp. | reverse complement strand
TGGTGCTCGAGTACGGCGAGGACGGGCGGTATGGCGTCTCCTCGGTGAACTTGGCGGGGTCGTCGAGCGCGAGGTCTCCGTAGACCTCGTCGGTGGAGACGTGGTGGTAGCGGATTCCGTATTTGCGGACGGCCTCCAGCAGGCGGAAGGTTCCCTCGACGTTGGTGCGCAGGAACGGCTCCGGGTCGACGATGGAGTTGTCGTTGTGGCTCTCGGCGGCGTAGTGCACGATCGCGTCGTGGCCCGGCACCAGCCTGTCCAGCAGCCCGGCGTCGCAGATGTCACCCACGACGAGCTCCACGCGGTCCGACGGCAGCCCGGCGATGTTCTCGGGGTTGCCGGCGTAGGTCAGCTTGTCCAGGACGGTGACGTGGACGTCCGGATGGTTGTTCACGACATAGTGCACGAAGTTGCTGCCGATGAAGCCGCAACCGCCCGTGACGATGATGTTCTTAGGTTCAAAGATCTCAGACATGAAAATCCAATCTGAAGCATGTACAGCTTCTTTAGTATGCCGCAGGAAGTGACGCCGCGACACTATTCAACAAAACTATCGGACATTTCGGCATGCGATAAGAGCCATAACCTTCGCAGAATTACTTCCCCTACAAAACGCCTCCGGAATGCAGTCTTTGTCGTAACGGAAGACCGAATTCCCAGTTTTATCGCGTAAGTACTTATAGAAGAAGTCCTCCCAGCTTTTAAACTTCTCACTGTTTATAAAGGCTTCTGGGGTTTCCAAAACCGCCTTAACATCTAACCCTGAAATAACGCCGGAGCTCAGCAGAAGCCACTCGAATGACTCGGGAAGACAAACCGTAACAGTATCGCGGTGAATGTCTTGCAGCTTAAGGACGCGGTCCGCATAGCACCCAAATGCTGCTCCGTCCGCGACAACAAACACGCGATCGTCGAAATGCTGATCCAACCAGCCCAAAATCGCGCTGTTCGTCATGGCCGAAGCGCAGGTAAGCTCACTGTCAGCGAAATGCCGTTCAAAGAACTGGAAACCAGACTTACTGTCCTCGCATAGAAGGATAGAAAAGTCCTGTTTTGGCGCCGACCGGGAAATAGCATAACGATGATTCCCGCGATCTTGATAAACAGGGACGAAAGAATGGTATTTTCCGCTCGTCTTAATCTTGTAAATCTCATCCACGCTATACGGAAGATTGGGGAAATCAGCCCTTGAGATCAGCACGAAATAATTCGAGGAATACAGCACATGATGGGCAAACTCATCAGAATGGATCTCTTTTAAGCCCTCATCGACAAATACAATCGAGTCATGAACGGACGAAAGCTGGTTTCGCCAATCATAATCGGTCAGGGCGACACAGGGACAATCGCATTGCAAGGAAACGCCCGACTGCTCACCCGTTCGCATGTAGTCTGCGACCATGTCAAACAGCGTCGTCTTACCCGTGCCGCTATCGCCACGCACAATAGTGATGTTCCGCTTGATGGTAAATGTGTACTTGGTTCCCCTACGGCGGGAAATCTTAACAAGATGCGAACCGTTCATAAGCAGCACCTACAGATACGGAATCGACTCGTGAATCAATTCGGCCATGTTATGAACGATTCGGCCGCTGTTCACGACTTTGATTTTAAAATCCTCGCGGCCAAAGTCCATCACATGATAGAGATTCACAACGAGCTTGCGGTCTTTCGCCATGTCGAGAATCCACTTGGCACAGTTGTCACCACAGGCGGAAGCGTTAAAAATATGCTTACGATCAAATCTCATAAGCAGCAGCGTTTTCACGCCACCAGAAAGCTGGAGTGGGGAGATGGATCCAAGCACAGGGCTTTCGATGACGTTTTCGGAGACAACAACCGATCGATCGACATCTTTAATTATCGAGACTGCATAGGGATCCGTAATCCAAGAAGACCGGTAAGAGTTTTTGAAATATGTCGCTGTGTTGTAAATCGCTTCTGGCATATCGCCAAAGTAGACGCTTAACACATCCACTCCCAATCATATTGTCTTTATGGTCAACGTAATCATAACGAAAGGGGCCACCAGATAAACGGTGACCCCTGAAAGAAAACAAGCTTGCGCTAGTACTCGCGCGGACTGTTGACGATCTCGCCGGCGGCGACCTTCTTCAGGTGCTGGCCGTAGACCGACTTGCCATAGGCCTTCGCGGCCTCCTCCAGCTCGGCGGTCGTGATCCAGCCGTTCTCCCAGGCGATCTCCTCGGGGACGGACACGGGCAGGTCCTGGGAGTGCTCGACGGCGCGGACGAACTCCGCGGCCTCGTGCAGGCTCTCCATGGTGCCGGTGTCCAGCCACGCGTAGCCGCGGCCGAGGGTGACGACCGACAGCGTCCCCTCCTCCAGGTACATCTGGTTGAGCGTGGTGATCTCCAGCTCGCCGCGCGCGGAGGGCTCCACCCTGTGTGCCTTGGCGGCCACGTCGCCCGGGTAGAAGTACAGGCCGGTGACGGCGTAGGAGCTCTTGGGCTCGGCGGGCTTCTCCTCGATGGAGACGGCCCTGCCCTCCCCGTCGAACTCCACGACGCCGAAGCGCTCGGGGTCGTCCACGTGGTAGCCGAAGACCGTGGCGCGGCCCGACTCGGCGTTTAGGACGGCGCGAGTCAGGTGGCGCGACAGGCCGTTGCCGTAGAAGATGTTGTCGCCGAGCACCAGGGCGCACGGCTCGCCGGCGATGAACCCCTCGCCGATGGTGAAGGCCTGCGCCAGGCCGTCCGGGCTCGGCTGCTCGGCGTAGGAGAGGTTCACGCCGTAGCGCGAGCCGTCCCCGAGCAGGCGCTCGAAGTTGGGGAGGTCCGTCGGCGTGGAGATGACCAGGATGTCCCGGATGCCCGCCAGCATGAGGGTGCTAAGCGGGTAGTAGATCATGGGCTTGTCGTAGACCGGCAGCAGCTGCTTGGAGGTCACGAGCGTGAGCGGGTACAGGCGCGTGCCGGACCCGCCGGCGAGGATGATGCCTTTCACGGGCTATAACCTTTCTTTTTTTGCGGCCCTGCGGCCAGCACGATTCCCCAAAAGTCGGGCGCAGCAGTCGACGCCGAAGGCGATGAACTCGACCAGATTGCCCTCCCGAAGGAGCTGAGAGGAGACCGCTTTAACGAGCCGGCCCCCCTCGCCGATCTCACTTGCATGCACGAGATCGTCCGCATGCGTTTCGAGAAAGAAACCGACGGCACGGTTGCGGGCAAACTGTTCGGATGGCGTCAAGTTATGCGAGTGATAGACCTCTGCACGCGGCTCGTAAGCTACCTTCAATCCCGAGGCTATAAACCTGGCAGCCATGAGCATGTCCTCGTTGGTATTGACATGATCGAATCCACCGCATTCGAGATAGGAAGACCGACGGTATGCGGAACAGGTATCAGATGCGAAGAAAGTCTTAATACCAAATTGTCCAAGATCGCCTTTTGACCGAACAGACGGCGAATCAGGATAATTGAACTCACGTACCAGCTGTTCAAAACGTCGGGCATCCGCCTTGGGCAGCTGCCTACCGCTTACGAGAGCAATGCTGGGATCTTCCACCATGGGAGCAACAAGCCTCTTCAGATAATCACCGGAAACGGGCACAGCATCTTGAGTGAGAAAGCAGACGAAGTCGCCGCTCGATTTCCTAAGTGCCATGTCTCTTGTGGTGCCATGGTTGAAAGCCTGGCGATCAATCTCCAACAGGCGGACTCTTTTGTGTTGCCGAACCAGCTCGATAGTTTTATCTTCCGAAGCGGAATCAACAATCAGAATCTCAACCGGCTGAATAGACTGGTGTTCGAGGGCAATTAAAAGCCCATCGATTTCATGCTCAGCATTAAGAGTCGGAATGATGACGGAGATTTCCATCTATCTACCCGTCCTCTTCTTGCCGAACATTGCACCGAAGGTGCCGGTAAAGCACTTCCAATCCATGCGAAAACAGCGGTTCTGAACGTATCGGAGTTCGATCTGCTGGCGCAGGCCACTCTCAAACGTCGCCTCGTTACGATCAGTCGCTTGCCAAAGTCCAGTAATTCCAGGCTGGACAGAGAGCAACTCGGCCTTTTCTTCATACGAAAAATGCTGCTCAAGCTCATCCCTTGTAATGGGACGCGGTCCAATAACGGAAAGATCGCCGTTAAGCACGTTCAGAAACTGAGGCATCTCATCGATAGAGCATTTACGAATGAACTGACCAATCTTGGTAATACGAGGATCATCGTCAACCTTGCGTTCAACTTCCCACTGATGTAGCTGCTCGGGACTCAGATACTTCTGCACATCGCCAGCATCGGCGACCATACTGCGAAGCTTGAAAATCTTGATTGTCTTTCCACCCTTGCCAACGCGTTCTTGCGTATACATAGGACTGCCGGGCGTCTCAAGGCTAATGAGCGCACACACAATGGCGATGGGGATAAGCAACAGTACACTCATCAAAAGACTGAACACCAGATCAAACAGCCTCTTAACAAAGCGATAGCCAAGAGTACCGCTCGGTTTAATCTCTTTAATAGCCAGTGCGTCCCCCACAGATGCACAGCTCTCTGTTTCTTCCTTAGCAGCCATAGTCAAACGTACGGCCCTGTCCTCCAGGACCCCCCCCAATCGATAAATTCAATAAATGCGAACGATTTACTGGTACAACGTCTCCCTTACGTTTTGTTGGGAACGTCCAGCGGCAGCAGCTCCCTAAATGCGGAGTCGCCTTCGCCCACGTCTACCAGGCACCAGCGTTTATGACGGTCGATCTTTTTAACGCGGGCCTCTTGCCCCACCAAAGGGCCCTGTTCTATGTGCAGCACGCCGTCTTCTATGCGCGCAATGCTGTTGCGCACCACGCCGTCGTCGTCCAGCACACTGCGGTACCAGTCCTGCGCGTCGTCCGGCATGGGCATGTACGCCCGCTCCCTACTGCCGGCGATGCGGCAGCCAAAGCTCAACTGGGCCAAAGCTCTATCGAGCGCGGCAGCATCGTGCGTGGCGACGAAGAAGTATTCCTTGTACATAGGTTTGGTTTGGAGCGACCATGCGCCGTCCCGCTTAAACCAGAACTCCTTTTGCATCACAAAAGCGTTCTGCATCAGGTTGTGCGGGATAATGTGGCGGACCTTTTCGCAGATCTCGCGCTCTTTTCCATTGGGGGTGTGGACCAGATACCAGCGGACGCGGCCGTGCTGGCTGTTGGTGGTGACACCGTTAAATGCGCCCGGCAGCTGCTCTTGGCGCCGTGCCATCTGTTCCATGTTCTCGCCCCCTCTTTTGGCTTTGCGATGCACGCAAATGCAGGGGCGTTTAGAACAGGCTTCTCGCTCGCAGCTAGGCGCAGTCGCAAAAGTACAGGTTTTTGTATCTTTCAACAGACGACATTATACGAGCAATTAATCAGCGTTTGCCCAGATTACGCAAAATGTACTGCCAGTAGGTGCATCTCCATACCCCTCTATAAAAACCTGTACCTTTTTGTGCAACAAAAAAAGCCGCTCAACCAGCGGCTTTTCTTATTTTGGTAAGAAAAAAGGCGACTGTCCTTTGTGGACGGTCGCCTTTGTTAATTGTTGTGAAGTTCGCCTTAGGCGCGGGTCTTAATCTCCTCGAGCACCTTATCAACAAACTCGTCAACACTCATCTGAACGGTCTCGTTGGAGCGATCGCGGACGGAGATGTTGCCGGCCTCGACCTCCTTCTCGCCCAGGATGAGCATGTAGGGCACGCGGTCGATGCTGCGGGCCTCGCGGATCTTGTAGCCGATCTTCTCGTCGCGGTCGTCGCAGACCACGCGGATGCCGGCCTCCTCCAGCTTGGCGCACACCTCGTGGGCGTAGTCGCGGCTCTTCTCGGAGACGGGAAGTGCCTTGACCTGCACGGGAGCCAGCCAAGTGGGGAACTTACCCGCAAAGTGCTCAATCAGAATACCGATGAAGCGCTCGATGGAGCCAAAGCACACGCGGTGCAGCATGATGGGGCGCTTCTTGGTGCCGTCGGCGTCCACGTACTCCAGATTAAAGTTGAGCGGCATCTGGAAGTCGAGCTGGACGGTACCGCACTGCCAGGTGCGGCCGAGCGAGTCCTCCAGGTGGAAGTCGATCTTGGGGCCGTAGAAGGCGCCGTCGCCCTCGTTAACCTCGTAGTCCATGTGCAGCTGCTCCAGAGCGGTGCGCAGGCCCTCCTCGGCGCGCGCCCAGTCCTCGTCGGAGCCCATGGAGTCCTCGGGGCGAGTGGAAAGCTCTACGTGGTACTTAAAGCCAAACTTCTGGTACACGGAGTCGATGAGGTTGACCACGCCCACGATCTCATCGGTCAGCTGATCGGGACGCACAAACAGGTGCGCGTCGTCCTGGTTAAAGCAGCGCACGCGGAACAGGCCGTGCAGCGCGCCGCGCAGCTCGTGGCGGTGCACCAGGCCAATCTCGCCGGCGCGGATGGGCAGCTCACGGTAGGAGTGCGGCTTGGAGGCGTACACCAGCACGCCGCCCGGGCAGTTCATGGGCTTAATGCAGTACTCTTCGTCGTCGATGACGGTGGAGTACATGTTGTCCTTGTAGTGGTCCCAGTGGCCACTGGTCTTCCACAGCTGCTTGTTCATGATGAGCGGCGTGGAGATCTCCACGTAGCCGGCCTTGTGGTGGATCTCGCGCCAGTAGTCCAGCAGCGTGTTCTTAAGGATCATGCCGTTGGGCAGGAAGAACGGGAAGCCGGGGGCCTCGTCGCGCATCATAAAGAGGTCCATCTCGCGGCCGATCCTGCGGTGGTCGCGCTTCTTGGCCTCCTCCAGCATGTGCATGTGCTCGTCGAGCTCTTCCTTGGTGGCAAAGGCGACGCCGTTGATGCGGGTGAGCATCTTGTTGTCCTTGTCGCCCTTCCAGTAGGCGCCCGAGACGCCGGTGAGCTTAAAGGCCTTGAGCGCCTTGGTGTAGCAGATGTGGGGGCCGACGCACATGTCGATGTAGTCGCCCTGCTGGTAGAAGGTGATGCGGGCGTCGTCGTCCAGGTCACCGATGTGCTCGACCTTGTACTTCTCGCCACGCTCCTCCATAAGGGCGATGGCCTCGGCGCGGGGCTTCTCAAAGACGGTGAACTTGAGGTTCTCCTTGACGATCTTCTTCATCTCGGCCTCGATCGCGGGGAAATCGTCCTCGCTGATCTTGACGCCCTCGGGCAGGTCGACGTCGTAGTAGAAGCCGTTGTCGGTCGCGGGGCCGTAGGCAAAGTCGGCCTCGGGATAGAGGCGCTTGATGGCCTGCGCCATGATGTGCGCGGCGGAGTGGCGGATGACGTGCGTGACCTCGTCCTGCGGGAGCTCGGCCACCGAACCGTCATTGTAGAGTGCCTTCATGGGTATGTTTTCTCCTCTCGGATGCCTGATGCAAGTGTGTGCGATGCGCTCGGCGTTTTTGACTTGCATCATTATAGGCAGGTTGCCTTGGTATACAAGCGCCCGCCGCACCTTAATGGCACGGCGGGCGATTTTCTACGCATGCTTCATCGTGTGGGCGCGGGGTGTGGGGCGCGCGTGGCTTGCGCGGGACGCGCGGTGCCCGTTGCTTGCGGCCAGCCCTGCGATGGATGCGTTACTGGATGCGAGTTCGGCAGTAGGGGCAGACCTTCCAGTGCGCATCGAGCGGGCGATGGCAGCTGGGGCAGACGTTGCGAACCTGGGTATCGCACACCGGGCAAACGACGAAGTCCTTCTCGATGGGCGCGCCGCACTGCGGGCAGGTACCGTACTGGGCAAGCTGGCGCTCGCGCAGGGCCATGTCCAGCTCCTGCTCCTCGCGGTCGGACGCATAGGAGTGCGGGCGCAGGACCAGGTAGGCGATGAGGCCCACAAACGGGATGAGGGCGATGATGCCCCATGCCACGTAGGCGCTAGCGCCGCGGCGGCGAGCGTCGATGAACACATAGACGACCGACAGCACATACAGGGCGATGATAAAGCCAACGAAAGCATAGACGACGCCCATAAGCTGCGGCGACATGAGCTCGGAGATGTACTTGGACATTACGGGTACCTTTCGGATTATTAACAGTCCGGTCAAGTTTACCACGGGGTTTGTTTATATGGGACTACGGCTGGGTACGGGGCTGGCGCGGACACAAACATCTCAATCTGTAACAACTGGGACCAAATTTCCCCTCTTACTGTTACAGATCGAGACAGAAGAATCTCTCCCCGACTTCAATCTCAATCTGTAACAACTGGAAGCCAAATCCTCAGCTTACTGTTACAGATCGAGACAAAACTTCAACGTGGTAGCCGGCAGACGAGGTTGTCGACATTGCTGGGTCTCCCCTCGCCTGCCGTTGGCGGGTGTTGCGAGGCTGTTCGCCGCATTGCCGCCGCACTGGGGGGTGTGCGGACCGTAGGATAGTCGTATTGACGGCCTGTCAACTCGTCTGGGAGGCACTGTGACGGAAACGTTTGATATCGTGATTGTCGGCGCGGGCATCACCGGATGCGCCATCGCGAGGCAGCTCGCGCGCTATGACCTGTCCATTTGCGTGGTCGAGGCGGCTAACGATATTGCGCTGGGCGCGTCGAAGGCCAACGGCGGTCTGGTGCACGCCGGCTACGATCCGGCACCGGGAACGGTAAAGGCACAGGTCAACGCCCGTGGTTGCGAGCTATATGGCACGTGGGCCCAGGAGCTAGGCTTTTTGTTTTGCCGTACCGGGTCGATGGTGCTGGGGTTTAACGACGAAGACGGCGCACAACTGGAGCAGCTGCGGTGCAACGGCCTTGCCAACGGTGTGCCCGAGCTGTCGATCGTCGGACCCGACCGCATCCACGAATTGGAGCCGCGCGCCAGTGCCGATGCAACGTGTGCGTTGTGGTGCCCCTCGACTGGATTTGTCGACCCGTTTGAGGTTGCCATCGCCGCGCTGGAAAACGCCGTCGCCAACGGGGTGACCTTTATGCGGTCCGCGCCGGTGGAGGCGATTGAAGTCGCGGGCTCGGGCGACGACGGGCGCTTTACGCTGGCAACGCCCGCTGGCAACGTGCGCTGCCGCTACCTGATCAACGCCGCGGGCAACGGCACCGCCGACATCTCGCATATGGCCGGCGCCGAGGAGTTCCAGATGGTTTGGCGTCAGGGCAACATCGTGGTGCTGGACAAGGAGCCGCGCACGCTCATGCCGCTCTACCCCGTGCCGACGCCGGTGTCGAAGGGCGTTATCGTGACGGGTACCGTGCACGGCAACACCGTGATCACCGCCACGGCTGCCGTGCGCGAGCCGGGCGACACGCAAACCTATGCGAGCGATGTAAACGCGCTGCTGACCGGCGCGCGCAAGCTGGTGCCCGATCTGGATACGCGCCGCGTGGTGCGCGCATTTGCCGGCGGGCGTCCGGTCATTCGGGGAACGAACGACTTCTTTATTGGACAGTCGGCCGTGGTGCCGGGGCTGTTCCAGGCGGCGGGCATTCAGTCGCCGGGAGTAGCAAGCGCGCCGTCCATTGCCGAGCGCATGGAGCACGTGATGCGCGAGGCGGGCGTGGAACTGCACGAGCGGGCGGACTGGAACCCGATTCGCCGTGCGCCGGACGACTTTGACCGCGCACCGCTGGCGCGCAAGGAGGAGCTAATCAAGTCCAACCCCGCGTGGGGACAGATTGTCTGCCGCTGCGAGACGGTGCCCGAGGCCGAGATTGTGGCCGCAATCCGACGCCACCCGGACGCGATTTCGGTCGAGGGCGTCAAACGCCGCTGCCGCGCGGGCATGGGCCGCTGCCAAAGTGGCTTTTGCCAGAGCCGTGTGGTGGCAATTCTTGCCCGCGAGCTGAGCTGCGACCCCAGCGAGGTGCTGTTGGAGGATGCCGGCTCTTGGCTGGTCCAGGGACCGCTGAAGGGGGTACGCTAGGATGGCGGAATTCACATCGAGCGCTAATGATTGCAACGTCGTCGAAGCCGTACAAACGCAAGCCTTCGACGTGGTCGTTATCGGCGGCGGACCTGCCGGCATGGCGGCCGCGCTGGCCGCGCATAAGACAGGCGCACGCGTGGCCATCGTGGAGCGCGAGCAGCACCTGGGCGGCATCCTCCGCCAGTGCATCCACCCCGGCTTTGGCCTGTCGCACTTTAAACAGGAGCTCACCGGTCCCGAGTACGCGCAGCGCTTTATCGACCAGGTGCACGCAACCGACATTGCGCTGTTCCTGGACAGCATGGTGATTGGGATTGATTCAGGCGAGCCTACGGAAGACACCGCGGTCCATACCGTCACGCTCATGAGCCCTGCCGGCATGTTGCAGCTCACCGGACGCGCAGTCGTCCTTGCCATGGGTTGCCGCGAGCGCACGCGCGGCGAGATCAAAATCCCCGGCAGCCGACCCGCCGGCGTGTTTACGGCGGGTCTGGCGCAGCGATACATCAATATCGAGAACCTCAAACCCGGCTCGCGCGCCGTCATTTTGGGTTCGGGCGATATCGGGCTGATCATGGCACGTCGCTGCACGCTCGAGGGTATTTCGGTCGAGGGCGTGTACGAGCTCATGCCGTACGCCAACGGCCTGCGCCGCAACGTCAAAAACTGCCTGGACGACTTTGGAATTCCGCTGCACCTGTCCACCACCGTCACACGCGTGATCGGGCACGACCGCGTGGAGGCCGTCGAGGTGAGCCAAGTCGACGAGCGCCTGGCGCCCATTCCGGGGACCGAGCGCATTGTTCCGTGCGACACGTTGCTGCTTTCGGTGGGCTTGATTCCCGAGAACGAGCTTTCGGTTGCCGCGGGCGTTGAGCTTGATCCGCGCACGCGCGGCGCCGTGGTGGACCAGAGCCTGCAGACGGGCGTGCCGGGCATCTTTGCCTGCGGCAACGTGCTGCACGTGCACGACCTGGCCGACAACGTGACGACCGAGTCAGAGCGCGCCGGAGTGGCTGCGGCGGCGTGGGCACTGGACGGTGGCGCGGGTGCGACGCCTGGCTGCAAGCTCACGGTCTCCCCCGCCGGCATTGCGGGCTACGCGCTGCCGGGACGCATTACGGCTGTGACACTCACCAAACTCAACTTCCGCGTACGCCGACCGGTCGATGCCGCCTGCGTGAGGATCTTGGCCGACGGCGAGGAACTGTTCATCGGCAAGGTCCGCGCGTTTAAGCCGAGCGTTATGGAAAGCTTCCCACTCCCGGCAAAGGTGATTCAACGTGCACTCGACCTGGGCGTCAGCGAGATTGTCCTGTCCGTCGACCCCGTTGAGGAGGCATAGCTCATGAGCACCAATGCGACCGAAACGCTGCAGTTCAACTGCACGACCTGCCCATCCGAATGCCTTCTGACCGTAGAGGTGGAGCGCGTCGCCAATGGCGCCGTGGTGGAAGTGCGCTCCGTAACCGGCAACAACTGCCCGCGCGGCGATAAGTTCGCACATCAGGAGCTCACCTGCCCCATGCGCGTGCTCACGACGACCGTGGCCGCCTCCGGCGGCGACGAAGCGCTTCTGCCTGCGCGCACGGCCGAAGCCATCCCGCTGGCACTCCACGCCCAAGCCATGAACCTCATCCGAGGCCTAGTCCTCAACGCCCCCATCCGCATGGGCGACGTAGTCCTACACAACCTCCTAGACACCGGTACCGACCTCATCGCCAGCATGGACATCGACCCTGCCTAAGTAGCTCATTTGGGACGGGGCTCTTTTAGCTACCCCACCATCCACCCCGCCCCTCCTCAATTGCGGTGAAATAGTTCCTGTTTTCCGCCAAACCCCGGCATCCAGGAACTATTCCACCGCAACCATCCTTGGAATCGGTATTTAGCTTGTGCCTACTTTAGTACCAATTCAAAACTATGCCGGATTACGGGGCTAATTCGGAGACCCCCATCCATACCGGCAATTTTCGATTTTTGATAAGCCGTCTACCTGCGGTTTTAATTTAGCGATTTTTCCCATGGTCAAGTAATACAGGTCCAGCCCCGTAATCCACCATACTTTTGAAACCAGCCCATTTGGAACGGCCCTCTTATGACTACTTTTGCCCGATCATTCTGCATGTTGGACACAGCTAAAATAGCCCCGTCGCAAATTGACTACCCTGGCATTGGGGATACCATGGTGGCACCCTAGCGAAAGGATGTTTCATGGCACATGTCGATGACCAGCGTGTGGCGCGCGTGCTCGATGCGCTCGAGGCTCAGCACCCCGGCGCACAGCTGCTCGTAAACGACCCGTGGTCGATTTATTACCTGACCGGTTTTTATGCCGATATGTTCGAGCGTTTTTGCGGTGTGCTGCTCGCGCGCGATGACGAGCCCGTAATCTTGGTCAACGCCCTGCATCAGCTGCCCGAGTACGACAATGCCCGCGTTGCCTACCACACCGATACCGATGTCGTGGCCGATGCCATCGCGCGCGAGATCGACCCAGACAAGCCGCTTGGTATCGACACCGTCATGCGTTCCGGCTTTTTGATGCCCCTCATGGAGCGCCATGCCGCCAGCGAGTTTTTCCTGGGCGACTTTGCCGTCACCGACGCACGCACCTACAAGGATGCCACCGAGCAGAAGCTCATGCGCGCGTCCTCGGCCGCTAACGACGCTGTGATGGCCGATGTTATCAAGCTCGTCCACGAGGGCGTGACGGAGCGCGAAATTGCCGACCAGATGCTCAGTCTGTATCGCAAGCACGGCTGCGAGGGCTTTAGCTTTCCGCCCATCGTGAGCTTTGGCGCCAACGCTGGAGACCCGCATCACGAGCCCGACGACACCGTACTCAAGCGAGGCGACGTGGTGCTGTTCGACATTGGCGGACGTCGCCGCAACTACTGCTCGGACATGACACGCACGTTCTTTTGGGGCGAGACGGACGAGGAGACGGCACATATCTACGACATCGTGCGCCGCGCCAACGAGGCCGCCGAGGCGCTCATCGCCCCGGGCGTGCGCATGTGCGACCTGGACCGCGCCGCGCGCGACGTGATCGAGAACGCAGGCTACGGCAAGTACTTTACGCATCGTCTGGGCCACTCGATTGGTCTGCAGGACCACGAGCCGGGCGACGTCTCGCTGGTCAATGAGCAGGTCGTTGAGCCAGGCATGACGTTCTCGATCGAACCGGGCATCTACCTCCCCGGCCGCACCGGCGTCCGCATCGAAGACCTAGCCCTGGTGACCGAGAACGGCGTCGAGATTCTCAACGCCTACCCCCACGATCCGGTCCGCCTAGACTAGCCAATGTGCCAAAGGGACAGTCCCTTTGGCACATCCCGTTAACGCAGTGCCACGAAAACGAGCCATCTACTACGTTTAACTCGCATGGGTCGACCATGCGGGTCTTTTTTAAAAACCAGCAAGCCATCTACCTGCGGTTTTAATTTTATGATTTCCCGTGTGGTCGAGGGTAACCGGTCAAACGTAGTAGATAGGCCCATTTCGTGGCGAGCAGTCCGCTCAAGACAAAGCCCGTCCCAAATTAGCTGCCCTACAGTCAAACGAAAGGCCTCCCGATTCCCCAACGAGAACCGGGAGGCCTTCTTGTGACCTAAAGCGCTACGCTCTCGACGCTACTCCGCGCGATGACGCAGCTTTTCGATCGCTGCGGCGATAAGAGCCAGCAGGCCGGTTCCGCCAAGCGCCGCGACGGTCACGGCAGTATTGTCGCCCGTCTCGGCCAGGCTTCCCTTAGCGGCCTTCTTGCCATCCTTCTTGCCCGAAGAATCCTTGGCATCGGGCTTGGCACCGTTATCCTTGCCGCCTGTCGGTTCCTGTACAACAACAGGCTCAACGACTTCAACGGTCACCGAAGCAGTGAGCTGTTGAGGCGCCGGCGTCTCCACAGTGCCATCCTCGGCAAGCGTCGCAATCACCGCGGCGTCGCCGTCAACGGGCATCGTCGCGGTAATGACGACGGTTCCGTTCTTGAGGGCCTTGACCTTACCGTTCTCGACCGTAGCGGTCGTCGGGTCGGACGAGGTCCACGTCACGTTACCACGCAGCAGCGCGCCATCAGCCGCATTGCTCGCCGCGGCAGCAAGGTCAATCTCCTTGCCGCGCTCTACCTTGAGCACGGTTTCGGCAGTCGTGGCCTTGCCGTTTTGGTCAACGATAACGAGGCCTTTGGCTGCCGGGCGCGACTTAACGCGTACCATGCAGCTGACTGTAAGCTCCGTACCGCGAACCTTACCGCCCACGGTCACATCATCGGCACCCCAATCCAGTGTGGGGACATTCTCCCAATCGACGTCGTAGTCCTCCTGGCTGCCGTCCTTCATCATCACGGAGACCTTCTTGGGCAGCGCCTTCAGCACATCGGCGGCAGAGCTTGCCTCAAACACCTCAACGGGAGCGAACGTCGCAGGCCTCACGGGAATCTCGCTTGCTGGCGTCTCGACGACCAGCTTACAGGTCGCCTTGAGCGTCGTGCCCTCAACGGAGCCCTCGAGCGTGTACTCGCCGACAGAGGGAAGCTGCTTGTCCAGGCCATCCGTATTCCATGTGACCACGGCCTCATCCGTGTGGCCATCGGAGTACGTCACGGCAACCTTCTTGGGCAGCTGCCCCGTCACGGTGTCGGCCTTGGCATCGCGCTCAACCGTAATCTGCGGCACATCGGCTACCTTATTGATCGTCGTCGTGGAGGTGACGACAACTTCGACAGGCAGGTTGCCGTTCACCGTCACGCCCTTGGCGACGACGCTGTTGCCGTACGCCGCAGCCGCGGCGGGAACCTCAGACCACGTAACCTCGGACTCCGCCTTCGTCTTACCGTCTTTCATAAGGACCGTCGCCTTAACGCCCTTGAGTGCTTCGCGCACCGCATCGGCAGACGCGCCCTCGGGAACGGAAATTCCGGCAATAGGCTCAACGGACGCCGGAATCTCGGCATCGCTCTTCACGACCGTAATCGTGCACTTGGCCTTAACCGAAGTGCCCTCTACCTTGCCCTCAAGCGCAACATCGCCCAGCTTGCCCAAGGCATCTGCCGTAAGCGGGGTCTTATCCCACGTAACGGCGGCAGTCTTCCTCGAGCCGTCGGACATGTTGAGGGTCACCTGGGCAGGCAGCACGATGTCAGCAGCAGCCGTGTTGCGGGCAACCGAAAGCTTGATGTCAGCGACGCTCTCTACGACCGGCGCTAGGTTGACCGTGGCGTTTACGTCATAATTGCCGACCTTAGTCTTGCCCGTAACGACAAAGCTTGTACCGTCATTCTTAATGGTGACGGCCTCCTTGGGAGCAGTCCAGTCGATCTTCGAATCGACCTCGGATCCGTCCTTCATGGCGACCTTCACGGTCTTGGGCAGCGCTGCCACAACGGCATCGGGCTTCGCCCCGTCGTCGAGCGTCACAGCGTCAACCGTACCAGCCAGGTGATCAGGAATCTCACGCAGCGGTTTGACGACCTTGATAGTGCACTCAACCTTTTGATCGGTACCGGCAACCGTACCCTTAACCGTAACTTCACCTTCCTTGGCAAAGTCCTTGTCGGAAAGGCCCTTGGTATCCCACGTTACATCGGCTTCGGAGTCGGTATCGTCAGAGTAGATTGCCGTGACCGTGTCGGGCAGCTTGGCCAAGGCATCAGCTGTCTTGGTATCGCGCTCGACCTCAATCTCGTCAACGGTATCAAAGCCCACGATATGCGCCGTCACCTTGACCTGAGCCTTAACGGTCATGCCGTTGTCCGTAAGGCCCGTGACCTCAAACTCAGTACCGGCACGGCCCAGGCTGTCGACCTGAGACCACTTAACGGGCGTCTCATTCTTGGTCTTGCCGTCCTTCATGACCACCGTCACCTTGGACGGCAGCTTTTCCATAAGGTCGCTGACCTTAGCATTGTCCGCAATCTCAATAGAATCGATCGGCTCGACGTGGTCGGGCGTCTGGGCATCCTGATCCACCACGGTCACATTGCAGGTCACCTTGGCACCGTTGAGCTTAACCGTGCCCGTGATCTCCACGGTGCCGGTTCCGTTGAGCAGCTTGTCCGTAACGTTAGAAAGATCCCAAACGTCAATGTCGAGCAAATCGGTCGAGCCGTCGGAGTAAGTCGCAACAACTTGCTTGGGCATCTGGGCGTACAGATCCTGCTTGGACGTGCCCTTGGCAACGCTAAACGACTTGGCCTCGAGCTTGGTAATGGTTCGCGGCGCCTCGGAGACGTTGACGTACACGATGGCATTGACGTTGTCGACATCCTTGAGCTTGCCGACGAGTTTATACGTACCCTTCCTGGCGAGCGGCTTGGAGAGGTCGATGCCGTCGGTGTCGGTCCACTTTTCGATCTCGATGCCGCCTAAACTGCCCCGAGTATCCCGCGCTGAGCCATCCGAGAAATATACGGACACGGCATCTGGCAGCTCCAGCATCGATCCGACCGTGGTGTTGACCACGACTGCCTCGGGCTGCAACGCAACCTTCTTCGCCTTCTTATCGGCAACCGTCACCTTGGCGGTCACGTTGCCGTTCTCATCCACGCCGACCTTTTGGCCGTCATCGTCAAGCAGCGCCATAACAGCAGCGGCATCAAAGCCGACCACATGGCCCGTCGCATAGAACGTGCCAGGCCGCTCGTACTTCTCGGGCGCGATCGGATCCCAATCAATAGCCGCCGTCGAAACGGAGCCGTCGCTCATCTCGACCGCCATCTTGGACGGCATAGCAGGCGCAGTGCCCGCCTTGGTGGTCACTGCGGTCTCGCCGTTATCGATTGCCTTCTCAACGCCTTGGATAACGATCTTGGTCTGAACAGTGAGACCGGTGTTAGTGCCGTCACCGTATCCGTCGAGGCCGCTTGCAAACAGCGTGCCAGACACTGTCGTGACCTGACCCGGCTCTCCGATATAAACCGAGGGACGAACGTAATCCCATTGAACCTGGGCATTATGAGTTTTGCCGTCACTCGTGGCAACCGAGACATTCCACGGCAGCTCGGGGAAAACACCGCTGGCCGTATTAATGCGCTCAGGAACGGCAACGGAGATGACGGAACAGACGTCAACAGTGATTGTCGCCTCGGCACCACCTTGGAGCTTGCCCTTCACCTTAAACGAACCGTCCTTGGCATAAGCGTCTTCGGCGACACGGTCCCATGTGACCTTTTCGCGCTGGGGCTCAGAAGACACATCGTTGTCGTATCGAACCTCAAGGTATTCCGGCAGCATCGGCTTGGTGCCGGGGACGGTCCATATGGTTCCGCCCTGAACCGAGGTTGCCTTACTCGCGATCTTAACGGTGGCAGTAATCGGAACGTCGACAGTCTGCATGCCGTACCCTGCATTAAAGCTAATTGTTGCAGTGCCGCGTACCACGCCGCCCTGGGTCCAATCGAAGCCCTTCGTGTTCCACTTGGTCTCGGCGTATTTGTGCGAATAGTCCGGATGTTCTGCCGCATCGGGGCTGATAAGTTCGACATAGCCGGGAAGCATGGCGGTGCCGTCGCTGCCCTTGAGCACTGTAATGGTTTGTGGCTGAGCCTCCCAGTTTTTAGTCACGATGACGTGCACTTTCACGGGGATATTCGTTCCGGCGACCGTTCCGGTAATCGTGCAGTCCTTCTGGGGGCACCTATCGTAGGTATCCCAGTTGACGCCGAGACTGTCAAAAGTCGTTCCATCCTGCAATACGCCGGACACGTAGAAGTAGTCCAAATTGACTTCCTCACCGGGGTAAATAACGCGCCAGTCCTCGTACGACTGCCCAAGCGTCACGCCATTCTCGCTATAGTTATTGACGCCCTTGACCTCGCTGCACACCGCGATCGCGTTGACCTTCGCCAGCGAGCCAATGATAGTACCGGTAATTTCGTACTCGCCAGGCTTGCCGTCCAGCAGTTCTTGAGGAAACTCATCCCAGCTATAAGGCTGCCCCGACGAATACTGGGGATAGAACGAGCTGCCATCCGACAAATACAGCGTGGATGTGTAGCGCGGAGCCAGAAGTCCGGCGCCGGGAACATAAGCAATCTTGCCGATGTTGCTGTCCTCGAGATCGCAGACGTTGACCGTCGCCGTAGCCGGAATGTTAGAGCCGGTAAAATATCCGCTAACCGTAATCTGGCCAAGGTTCTTTAGGGCGTCCTGACTAATCGTCGACCACTGAACGGGGAAATTGCCTCGCGAGCCATTCCACATCGTGGCCTCGATTGAGGCCGGCATATTGGGCTGGCAACCGATAAGCGTGCTTGTCGATGTCGAGGAAGGCATCTGCAGGGCGCGGACGGAGATGGTCGCCGTGACTCGGTTGCTGTCACCCAGCTCCACCTGAGTAGACGATGAAGATGAGGTATTGGTCCAATACGACAGCGAACCGGAAAGCTTAAACGACCCCTCACTTGCCACCTGCGTGTCCAAAATAGGGTCCCACGCAATGTTGCACTGCTTCTTTGTACCGTCGGTGAATGCAACCTCAACGCTGTAGGGAAGACCGCCGCCCGTTGTAGGACGTACGCCGACGGGCGTGTTAACGGGAGCAAGAGCGTCGATAGAGGCAACTTCTTTGACCTCGACCTGAGCAGTTACCTTTAGGCCATTAGCGGCTGAAGATTCGTTATATGTCACAAGCGTGCCCGTGACCGTATAGGTGCCTGCCTTTTGGAATTGAGACACGTCGGCGTTGTCCCAGTTAACCTGATAACCTTGGGTGTATGTAGTGTTATTTGACTGCGTAAACGGGAAATAGACATACGTGCTAAGAGGAGAAATGTCGCCGACCACGCGCTCGAACCTCAGAGAATTAAGATCGAGTACGTCCTTAGGATCTTTGACGGTAACGGTGCAGGTAACCTCACGGTAATCAAAACCGTTTAGTTTACCTTTAACCGTAAACGAGCCCACCTTAGAGTAAAGCGACGCGTCGAAAGAATCCCAAGACACCGGGATCTGCTCGGTGGCCCCGCTATCAAAGACAACCGAAGCAGAATACGGCAGAGACGGGACCTCACCAGTTAGGGTCGTACACGTCAACTCGGTCTGGACGCTCTTAACAGAGCGGACTGCGACCGTGCACTGTGCGAGCATAGAGGGATAGCTCTTCAAATGTCCCTCGACAACAAAGGTTCCTTCCTTTTGGTACTGATCAGCCGAGATCTCATTCCACTCAACAGGGCATGTATAAGATTGACCATTTGAATAATTGACCGAAATGCTGGACGGAAGCGCGGGAGCAATACCAGCTGCAGTCCATACCCATGAGCCATTACTGGTTGAACGGGGAACGTACACCTTAAGTACACCGCTCACTTCGTACGGCTCCGCGAGCGTGATCCAGTTGTTGTTCACGCTAACGCCGGTAATCTGTCCGGTAATGGGGACTTCGGATTCCTCCGCCGCCGTATCAAATGCCGTCTGCGACTTTTCGTCCCAATCAACATACGCCGAGGTCTCGGTGCCATCCGACAGCTTTACCTTAACGCTCGAAGATTGGATCTGGCCGTAGTAATCGGCACCGACATATTTTTCCAGAATCGGGTTGGCGTCGATCGACTCGACCGTAATGCCACTTTCGTTGCTCGTCTCTGTGACATCAGGGGCGTTTACTGCCGCCGGATCTACCACTGCCGGGTCCGCCGTAACAGCTTCGACAACCACGCGCTGCTTGACCGTCTGCGTGGTGCCGTCGACGGTACCCTCAAACTCATACGAGCCGGCAGGCAGCTGCGCCAAGGTTGCCGGAGCATCGGCGCCGTTCAGCTTCCAGATGACGTTTTCCTGCTTGGTGGTACCGCTCTCGTAGGTTGCCGTTACAGTTTGGGGCAGCGTGGCGTCGGATCCCTCGGCAACATGTAGCTCGTTCAGGCTGGCAAAAGAGGCGATCTTGTCTTCACTCTGGTCTTGCGAGGTTGCCTGACCGGTGTCCGCAGACGTGGCAGCCGCACCCGTCGCATCGCTTTGCTCGGCAACGACTTGGGTAGTATCACCCTGCATCATCTCGGCGAACGCCTGCGGCGGCACCGAGCCGACCGTCATCGTCAGAGCCAAACCCGCGGTAATGGCCGCGTTGACATGCCTTCTGTTCATGTTTCCTCCCGACACGCTCAACGGACCAAACAGCACTGGTCCGATTGGCAAGTTAAGTTGAGCGTATCCTTCGCCGATGGAGGTTTGCAATATGCTACAGGTTAAGCGGCATAAATGGCTTCGTAAACGGGCACCCCAGGGCAGCTAATTTGAGTTGCGGTGATATACAGACTGTTTGAGGCTTCTGGCTTGTAAAACAGTCCGTATTTCACCGCAACTGCTGAGGGGATGGGTTAGCGCAGCAGGCCGGCTACTTCGCCGGCTAGGGTGATGGTGCCGGCTGCTACGAAGGACTCGCCCGCGGCATCGAAGGCAGCGAGGGCCTCGGACACACTCGGATATACGCCCGTGAGCTTATCGGCGTCCACAAGGGCGGCGAGCTCCTCTGCCGGCAGGGCGCGATCGGAATCGGTCTGGGTCACGACCACCCGGGGGAACGCCGGAACCAGAACGTCGACGATACCCGCCACGTCCTTATCGGCCAGCGCGGCACACAGCAGCGTGGGGCGGTTCTCCACGCACGGATCGATCTCGTCCAGTGCGCTCACAAAGTTCTCGCAGCTCTGGGGGTTATGGCAGGCGTCGATCAGCTTGAGCGGATCGGTTCCCAGCACATCAAAGCGACCCGGCGTGGGACAGCCCATAAGCGACGCATCGAGCTTGTCATGGTCGAGTTCGCGACCCAGATACCCCTCGCACAGCATAATCGCGCACGCGGCATTCTGCGGCTGATAGGCCGGCTTGACCATGCTCGACGTATAGATCGCACGCGGCGTGGTGCAGCTGAACTCAACTGTGTCGCCCACGTGCTCCGGCACCTTGGTCGTGGCGTGGCTGACCACCAGCGGCACCACATCACACTCGCGGCAATGGGCATCCATCACACGCTGAACGCTCGGCTCATGCGTGCCCTCGCCCAAAACAACCAAACGCCCAGGCTTAATAACCGCAGCTTTCTCCCCCGCAATAGCCTCAAGCGTGTCGCCCAAAATACGAGTGTGATCGAGCCCAATGCCCGTAATGGCCACGGCGACGGGATCGGTCGCACTCGTGGCGTCCCAACGGCCGCCCATGCCAACCTCAAGCACAGCAACATCCACCGCAGCCTCGGCAAACACCACCAGCGCGGCAGTCGTAAGCAGGTCAAACGGCGTAATGGTGTACGCGCGCTCCCCCGCCGCCACGCGACGAGCATTCACGCGATGTCCCGCCTCAACAGCGGCAGAAACGCCACGGGCAAACGCCTCATCGCTCACGACGCGCCCATCGACCTCCATGCGCTCGGGATAGCGCACCAACTGCGGCGACGTAAAAAGTGCGGTCTTTAACCCCTCGCCACGAAGGATGGCAGCCGAAAAACGCGTGGTCGAAGTCTTGCCATTGGTACCGGCAACCTGAATGCAATCGAAATGCTCGTCCGGACGCCCCAGCTCATCGAGCATATCGACAACCGTCTCGAGGAGAGGACCAGCATCCCCAGAAATCCGCCCCGTATCAGCAGCAAGCCCCACAGCTTCACCAAACGAAAGCAACTCAAACGAGAAAGGAACGACATACGACCCAGAACGCTTAGCCATAACTCAAAGTCCCCCATAACAGAAAAAGAGGCCCACCAAAAAGAATAAGCCCCTCACGTTGACAATATCAGCCTTTACCCGATTGCAGCGAGAACAAGGCCACAACCCAGTGGCCCTGACCGGCAGGAAGCGGACGCCCCCGTAACCGCCATGGGAGCGGTTTGGGGCTTTGCTCGATACAAGTTCCGCACGAGCCGAAGGCCACTTAATGTGGCCTTCGTGCGAGCAGGACTGTCCGCAGTAGCGAGCAATGCCCCAAACCGCGTCCCCCAGTAACGCTTACGAGAAGTCAGCAACCTGAGCAGTCAGCGCCGCCAGGATCTCCTTGAGCTCAGCTGCACGGTCCCTCTTCTTCTGGACCACCGCAGGCGCGGCCTTGGCCACAAAGCCCTCGTTGGCGAGCGTCTTCTCGCAGCCGGCGAGCTCCTTCTGCGCCGCGGCGATCTCCTTCTCAAGACGCGCCTTCTCGGCCGAAAGATCGACCTTGCCCTCGAGCACCACAAAGACCTCGACGCCGCTGTCGACCAGGGCGATGCTCGCGGCCGGCTTCTCAACGTCGGTACCCATGACCAGCGAAGCGGTGTTGGCCAGCGGCTCAATGGTCGAACGCAGGCTCTCGAGCTTCTCGATGTCCTCGACACCGGCGCGCACGACCACGTCGAGCTCGGCCTTGGGGCTCAAGCGATAACGCGAACGCGTGGCGCGGGCGGCGGAAACGACGGCGCGGCACAGCTCAAACGCGCGCTCGGCGTCCTCGTCGACATACTTGGCGTAATCGGCGGGCTCGGGCCACTTGGCAATCATGAGCGCCTCGGCGCGGTCGACGTTGCCCTCGGCATCCAGGTCGAGCACGCTGGCCGGCATGTTGTCCCAAATCTCCTCGGTGACAAACGGCATGAGCGGGTGCATCAGGCGAATGGAGGTATCCAGCACAAAGATCAGGTTGCGCTGAGCCTGCAGACGGCCCTCGCCCTTCAAGCGGGCCTTGGTGACCTCGACGTACCAGTCGCAGACCTCGTTCCAGAAGAACTGCTGCACGCCGCGGGCCATATCGCCAAAGGTGTAGTTCTCAATACCCTCGGTGACCATCTTAACGGCCTTGGCCAGGCGGCTGAACATCCAGGCGTCGGCCGGCGTCTCCACGACGGGCTCGCCGGGCGTGTAGCCCTCCATGTTCATGAGCAGGAAGCGGCTGGCGTTCCAGATCTTAGTCACAAAGCTCTTGGCCTGGTCGGTACGCGGGCTGTCGATGAGCTTCTTGGTCTTCTTGTCGATGTTCGCGTCGAACTTAACATCCTGGTTGTTGGTGCACAGCGTAAGAAGGTTGTAGCGCATGGCGTCGGCGCCGTACATACCGATGAGGTCCATGGGGTCAACGCCGTTGCCCTTGGACTTGGACATGCGGCTGCCGTCCTTGGCAAGGATCGTCGGGTAGATGACGACGTCCTTAAACGGCACCTCGTCCAGGAAGTACAGCGAGCTCATGACCATGCGGGCGACCCACAGCGCGATGATGTCGCGCGCGGTGACGAGCGCCGTCGTGGGATGATGGCCCTCGAGCAGCTCCGGCTTTTGCGGCCATCCCTGCGTGGCGAAGGTCCACAGCTGCGAGCTGAACCAGGTGTCCAGCACGTTCTCGTCCTGATGCACGTGATGACCGCCGCACTTGGGGCACACATCGGTGTCCTCGGTAAGGGCGTCCTCCCAGCCGCAGTCCTCGCAGTAGAACACGGGAATGCGGTGGCCCCACCACAGCTGGCGGCTAATACACCAGTCCTTGAGATTCTCCATCCAAGTGGTGTAGGTCTGCGTCCAGCGCGCGGGGTGGAAGGTGACCTTGCCGGAGTTGACGGCGTCGAGCGCCGGCCCCTTGAGCTTATCGACGGCCACGAACCACTGCTCGGACAGCCACGGCTCAAGCGCGGCGTCGCAACGGTAGCAGTGCATGACGGAGTGATCGAGGTCCTCGACGTGATCGAGCAGGTCGTGCTCCTCGAACCACTTGATAACGGCCTCGCGGCACTCGTCGCGGTTCATGCCGGTAAACTCGCCATAGCCCTCGACGACCACCGCGTGCTCATCGAAGATGTTGATCTGCGGCAGGTCGTGAGCTTGACCCATGGCGTAGTCGTTGGGGTCGTGGGCCGGAGTAACCTTAACGAAGCCGGAACCGAAGTTGGCGTCGACATGCCAATCCTCAAAGATGGGGATCTCACGGTCGACGATGGGGAGTTTGACGGTCTTGCCCACAAAAGCGGCCTTCTCGGGGTCCTTCGGGGAGACGGCAACGCCCGTGTCGCCGAGCATGGTCTCGGGGCGCGTGGTGGCGACGACGATGTAGTCCTGGCCGTTGACCGGCTCGGTCAGCGGGTAGCGCAGGTGCCACAGGTGGCCCTTCTCGTCCTTATATTCGGCCTCGTCGTCCGAGATGGCGGTGGTGCAGTTGGGGCACCAGTTAACGATACGCTTGCCACGGTAGATCAGGCCGTCGTGGTACCAATCGCAGAAGACCTTGCGCACGGCCTGTGCGTAATCCTCGTCCATGGTGAAGCGCTCGTTGTCGAAGTCGACGGAGCAACCCATGCGCTTGATCTGCTCGACGATGATGCCGCCGTACTCGTGGGTCCAATCCCAGCAAGCGTCGACAAACTTGTCGCGGCCGATCTCCAGGCGGCTGATGCCCTCGCTCTTGAGCTTCTTGTCGACCTTAGTCTGCGTGGCGATACCGGCGTGGTCGGTACCCAGCACCCAACGCGTGGACTTGCCACGCATGCGGGCCATACGGATGATGGCGTCCTGGATGGAGTCGTCGGTGGCGTGACCCATGTGGAGTTTGCCGGTCACGTTGGGAGGCGGAATGGTGACGGTGCAGTCGCCCACGCCCTCACGGCGCTTGTAGTAGCCGCCGTCGAGCCACTTCTGCAGGATCGCCGGCTCATTGGTCGACGGATCGTAATTCTTGGGCATCTCTTCCATATATCTCTCCCTGTCCCGCCGGCGTGTCCGCCTGCTTGGTTTTCGCTCGGTCAGGTCCTGGCTCGCACGAAGAGCACATTTAGTGCTCTTCGGCTCGTGCGGAATCTACGAAAACCAAGCAGGCGGACACGCCTTAGGTATCGATTACTTCAGTCTGGTATGACTTCGCTGAGGCTTAAACAAACACACAGAATAACACAGGTAGTTGGGGTTATTGCGTATATATAAAATAGCCTCCGACCGCGGGTGGTCGGAGGCTATTTGCAAACACGTTTTAGGCTGGTTTAGCCGTAGATGCGTTGGGGCTGCTCTTCGCCCTTTACGGAGGCTTCGGTCACGATGACCTTAGTGACGCCTTCCTCGCTGGGCAGGTCGAACATCGTCTGCTGCAGCACGTCCTCGCAGATGGAGCGCAGGCCGCGGGCGCCGGTCTTGCGGGCAAGCGCCATGCGGGCGATCTCGTGCAGGGCGGCGTCCTCAAACTCAAGTTCAACGTCCTCGAGCTGGAACATCTTGCGGTACTGACGCACCACGGCGTTCTTGGGCTCGGTCAGGATCGACACCAGGTCGTCCTCGTCGAGCGCCTGCGTCTGGGTGACGACGGGCGTACGGCCCACGAACTCGGGGATCATGCCAAAGGCGTTGAGGTCCTGCGGGAGCACCTGGCGCAGCAGGTCGTTCTCGTCGACCGAGGTGGGGCCGGCGATCTCAGAGTTAAAGCCCACACCCTTGTTGCCCACGCGATCGGCGATGATCTTGTCCAGACCCACAAAGGCACCACCGCAGATGAACAGGATGTTGGTCGTGTCGATCTGCAACAGCTCCTGCTGGGGATGCTTACGGCCGCCGGTGGGCGGAACGCTGGCCACCGTGCCCTCAAGAATCTTAAGCAGTGCCTGCTGAACGCCCTCGCCCGAAACATCGCGGGTAATGGAGAGGTTCTCGGCCTTGCGGGCGATCTTGTCGATCTCGTCCACGTAGATAATGCCCACCTGAGCGCGCTCAATGTCACCATCGGCAGCATTGATGAGCTTAAGCAGGATGTTCTCCACGTCCTCGCCCACATAGCCGGCCTCGGTGAGCGCGGTGGCATCGGCGATGGCAAACGGCACCTCGAGGATGCGCGCAAGCGTCTGGGCGAGCAGGGTCTTACCGGTACCGGTGGGACCGAGCAACAGGATGTTGGACTTGGCGAGCTCTACCTCGTCCATATCATTGTCGAGCTGCGAGTCCAAGCCGTCGTCAAAGGCAGATACCGCGGCGCCGCCCTCGATCACGCGGCGATAGTGGTTGTACACGGCCACCGACATGGCGCGCTTGGCGTCCTCCTGACCCATAACATAGGCCGAAAGCTCGTCATAGATCTCGTGCGGCGTCGGCACGTGCGTGATGACCTGACGGTCGTCCTCAAGCTCAAAGCCCTCGGTCTCGGGGTCCACGGCGGGCTGGGATGCAGCCTGGCCGTGGTCGTTGAGGAAGCCTGGCAGCTTGCCGTTGCGGGCAGCGTCCATAAAGTCCGAAGCCAGCGACTCCTCCAGAATCTCGGAGCAGGCGGCAACGCACTCGTCACAGATAAAGATGTTGGTCGGGCCCTTTACGAGGCGACGAACCTGGCCCTGCTCTTTTCCGCAGAAGGAGCAGCGGATGGGGTTGCCGTTCTCGTCAAAGTTGTCCTGCATGTTTCCTGCCATCCTAGGCGTCCTTCGCGGCGAGATCGCGCGAGGTGACGATACGGTCGATCAGGCCGTAGTCGAGGGCCTCGGAAGCGGTCAGGTAGTTGTCGCGCTCGGTATCGGCCTGGACCTTCTCGATGGGCTGGCCCGAGGCGTCGGACAGGATCTGGTTGAGCTCGCGGCGAGTCTTCTTGATCTCCTCGGCAACGATCTCGATCTCGGTCTGCTGGCCCTGGGCACCGCCGCTGGGCTGGTGAATCATGACCTTGGAGTGCGGCAGGCAGAAGCGCTTGCCCTTGGCGCCGGCCGAAAGCAGCACAGCGGCCATGGATGCGGCCATACCGACGCAAATGGTCGAGACCTGCGGCTTGATGAAGTTCATGGTGTCCAGAATCGCCAGGCCGGAGTAGACCTCGCCGCCGGGCGAATTGATGTAGAGCGAGATATCCTTCTCGGCATCCTGGCTCTCAAGATGCAACAGCTGGGCAACGACCAGGTTGGCGCTGACGGAGTTGATCTCCTCGCCCAAGAAGATGATGCGGTCGTTGAGCAGGCGCGAATAGATATCGTAGCTGCGCTCGCCGCGCGGCGTCTGCTCGATAACGTATGGCACGAGGGCGGAATCGAACTTAGCGATCATACGCATCTCCATTTCTCTCTTGCGGACCAAATTGGTTCTAGATAAACGTACGGTGCCCGCATGCTATGCATTGGCTGGCACCGTACGAAGCAACCGGATAACCGGTATATAACTTTACCCCATCACGGGCGCACGCATGCGCTCGCGGGCAAGGTGGCGAGAATTACTCGGCGTCCTTGGCGGTCTCGTCGACCTCGGTCACCTTGGCGTTCTCGACCAGGTGGTCAACGGCCTTGGAGCGACGGATGGACTCGCGGACGGCAGGCATGCGGCCATCGGCGATGAACTCAGCCTTGGAAGCCTCGACGTCCTTGACGCCGGCCTTCTCGAACTCGGCGTTGATGTCATCCTCGGTGACCTCGATCTTGAGCTCGCGGGCGAGGGCGTCCAGAGCCAGGGACTCACGGGCAACGTCGTTGGCCTGCTTGTGCAGGTCGCCGATGAACTGCTCCATGGTCAGACCGGAAGCGGGCAGCCAGGTGTCCAGGGTCATGCCGCGGGCAGCGAGGTTGGACAGGAAGTTCTGGCCAAGCTCCTCAAAGACGGACTGCTCATAGTCGGCGTCCATCTCATCGAGCTGCAGACGCTCGGCGAGAGCGGAGACGCAACGGTTCTCCTTCTCGGCCGGCAGGCGGGAAGCCTTGTCCTGCTCGATCTCGATCTTGATGGCGTCGCGCATGGCGTCGATGCTGTCGAAGCCAAAGTCGGACTTAACGAGCTCGTCGGTGAGCTCGGGGGTGTTGCGGACCTTGATGCCCTTGACGGTGACCTCGACGGTGTGGGTCTCGGCCTCCTCGCCCTCCTCGACCTCGTCGGTCCAGGTAACGGTCTTGACGTCGTCAACGTTGGCACCGATCAGGGCCTCGTTGAACTCCTTGGGGTTGCTGTCGCTACCGGCGATGAGCATGCGGCCCTCGGCGGCAAAGTTGTCGGCGTTCTCGACGGCCTTGAGGTCGACGGTAACGTAGTCCTCGGCCTCGACGGCGCGACCCTCGACGTCCTCGAAGGTGGCACGGTAGTTGAGGAGCATCTCGACCTGGTTGTTGATCTCGGACTCGGTGACCTCCGCGGGAGGCATCTCGATCTCAACGGCGTCGAAGGAGGAGAGCTCAGCGGCAGGACGCAGGGAGAACTCGACGGTGTAGGTGTAGTCCTCGTGATCCTTGGCGAGGTCGAGCTCCTTGTAGTCACCGTTCTTGGTGGGGACGATGTCCAGCTCGTTGAGGACGACGGGCTCGTTGGCGGCGATCAGGTCGTTAGTGGCCTGAGCGAGGGTAGCCTCGGCGCCAAGAGCAGAGTCGATGACCGGACGGGGAGCCTTGCCGGCACGGAAGCCCGGGAAGCGGTACTTCTTGGCGGTGTCCTTGTAGGCCTTCTTGATCGCGGCGTCGACGTCGGCGGCCGGGATGGTGACCGTAGCGGTGAGCTTGGCGTCCTTGACGTCAGAAGCGGTGATGTTCAACACGTTCCTCCTCATACTGCCCAGCTTATCTGAGGTGCTGGTACCTTTATGCAACAAAGTGTCGCGACGGCGGGAGCCGACGCAGGTGCGTTGGTGCGGGCGAAAGGACTCGAACCTTCACGGGAATCCCACCAGAACCTAAATCTGGCGCGTCTACCAATTCCGCCACGCCCGCATGAGCGCACAGACTAGGAATGATAGCAGATACAAACGGCAAGCGCACGCACACCTTTTACAGGCTCACGACCTCACCACGAGTGCCCATCGGAGGGAAGGGTAGCTAATTTGGGACGGGGCTATTTTAGCTACCCCGGCTGATAGCGCGAATGGTTGGCCAATTAACGGCTGGGGTAGCTAAAATGGCCCCGTCCCAAATTAGCTACCCCCAGCTCGCCTACTCCCCTAACAGCGCCTTCTCCGGCGTGATCGGCAGCGAGCGCACCTGATGTCCGGTGGCGTGTGCCACGGCCGAGGCAACGGCGGCGAGCGGCGTGTTGATGACGACCTCGCCGATCGACTTGGCACCAAACGGACCCGTCGGCTCGTAGCTCGGCTCAAAGGCCACGCGAATGCTGCCGATATCCAGGCGCGTGGGCAGCTTGTAGCTCATAAAGTTGCCGGTGCGCAGGCGGCCGCGCTCATCGTGCTCGACGATCTCGTAGAGCGCGTGGCCAATGCCCTGGGCAATGCCGCCCTCGGCCTGGACGCGCGCGAGCGCCTCGTTGATCACGGTGCCGCAGTCAACGGCAGCGGCGTAATCCACCACGGTCACCTTGCCGGTGGCCTTGTCGACCTCGACCTCGGCAATGCCGGCCATAAACGGCGGGGGCGAAACGGGCAGGCAGGCGGAGGCATGCGAGGTGAGCGCGTCGCCGCCCGCGATGTTCTTGACACACAGGTTGGCAAAGTCGCGCAGCGTAAGGTAGCGGTTCTGCTCGCGCGCAGCACGCTCGTCGGACAGGCGCACGTACTGGCCATCGAAGACCACGTCGGCGGCGTCCACATCCCACATCCGGGCAGCCTTGGCGCAGATCTTCTCGCGCAGCTCGGTCGCGGCATTCTTGGCGGCAAGGCCCGTCACGTACGTGCCCGAGCTCGCGTACGAGCCGGCATCGAACGGCGATACGTCGGTGTCCACGCCGCGCACAACGATCAGCGAGCTCTCCACGCCCAGCTCCTCGGCGGCAATCTGCGCCAGAATTGTATCGACGCCCATGCCGTTATCGGTGGCGCCGGTGCCGATGGTAATAAAGCCGTCCTCTTCCAGGCGCATGTCGATGCCGGCGATGTCCACGTTGGAGATGCCCGAGCCCTGCATGGTGAGCGCGCAGCCCAGGGCGCGCACGCGGTCGCCCAGGTCCACGGCCAGCGGCTTGTCACGCCAGCCGATCATGTCCATCGCGCGCAGCAGGCAGCGGTCGAGCGCACAGGCGTTGAGCTTCTCGTTGTAGTACTGCGGCATGATCTCGCCCTCGCGCACGATGTTCTTAAGGCGCAGGTCGGCGGGATCCATGTGCAGCATGTCGGCGAGCTCGTTGACGGCACTCTCCACGGCAAACTGGCCCTGGGTGGCACCGTAGCCGCGATACGCGCCGCCGCGGTTGGTATTGGTGTAGACGGCGTCCCAGCTAAAGCGGCTCGCCTTCACGTGGTTGTAGATGGGCAGGCTTTTGTGGCCCGAAAGGCCGATCGTCGTGGTGGCATGCTCGCCATAGGCGCCGGCGTTGGACAGCGTATGCAGGTCGATGGCCGTGATGGTGCCGTCGTTCATGGCGCCCAGCTTGACGGTCATCTGCATCTGATGGCGCGAGTTGCCCGCGGTGATGGTCTCCTCGCGGGTGTAGCAGCAGTAGCTCGGACGACCGGTCTGCTGGGTGACGAACGCCACGAAGATCTCGCAGCAGCCCGTCTGCTTTGAGCCAAAGCCGCCGCCGATGCGCGGCTTAATGACCTGCACCTGCGACTGAGGGATATCGAGCGACTGTGCGACCATACGGCGCACGTGGAAGGGCACCTGCGTAGAGGTGGTCACCGAGATGCGGCCGAACGCGTCGGTCGTCGCGAAGGCGCGGAAGGTCTCCATGGGCGCGGTCTGCGTGGCCTGGCTGGTGTAGGTGCGCTCAAAGACGATGTCGCTCTGGGCGAAGGCCTCGTCAAGGTTGCCAAAATCGCTCGTGCCACTGCACACTAGGTTGCGCGGAACGTCGCCACCCTGCGGGAACATAAAGGTCACGTCGCCCTCGGGGTGTACCACGATGTCGTTATCGAGCGCCTGGGTAAAGTCGAGCAGGGGCTCGAGTACCTCGTAGTCGACCTTGATGAGCTTGAGCGCCTTGTCGGCGGCCTCCTCGGTCTCGGCGGCGACGATCGCCACCTCCTCGTTTTGGTAGCGTACGAGGTTCTCAAGGATCAGGCGGTCGTAGGGACTCGGCTGTGGATAGCTCTGGCCAGCGATGGTAAAGCGGCGCTTGGGCACGTCCTCGTAGGTGTAGACGCCCACCACGCCAGGCACCTTCAGGGCGCGCGACGTGTCGATGGAGCGGATCTTGGCGCGCGCATGCGGGCTGCGCTTGAGTTTGACGATGAGCGCGCCGGCGGGCACCAGGTCACCCGTGTAGACGGGACGGCCCTCGAGCAGCGCCTTCGAGTCCTTCTTGGGCTGCTTGTGGGTGATCTGCTTGTACGCGACACCATCGCAGCTGGTGTCGTTGACCGGCAGCTCGGGCATCTCAAAGCCCACCTGCACGCCGGACTCGTTGAGGAAGCGGACGATGGCGCGCAGCTGGCTCTCGTAGCCGCTGCAACGGCAGAGGTTGCCGGCGAGCTGGCGCGACAGCTCCTCGCGCGTGGCGACGAGGCTCGGGTCCTCCTTGGCGGCGCGGGCAAGCGCCAGTACGTTCATGATAAGGCCGGGGGCGCAAAAACCGCACTGCTCGGCGCCTTCGGCAGCCATCGCACGGGCCAGCGCCTCAGACTCGGCTTTGAGGCCCTCGAGCGTGGTGATGGTGTGGCCCTCGACGCGAGCGGCGGGAACCGAGCAGCTCAGCACCGGGTCGCCGTCGAGCCACACCGTGCACAGGCCGCAGTTGGTGGTCTCGCAGGCGCAGCGCACCGACGCGCAGCCCTGCTCGCGCAACAGCGCAAAGAGCATGGTATCGGGGGCAATCTGAACCTTGACCTTGCGGTCGTTGAGCGTAAAGGAAAGATCGATGAGTTTGGCAGCCATTAGCGCACCTCGCTAGAATCGACGCCGGGCACGCGGCGGCAGGAATACTCGTCCGTGGCAAACTTAGGAATCTGCACGCCCTCGAGCTCGTGCGCAAGCGCGGCCGAAAGCTCGATGCCGGCGGCGCGACGCACAGCCTGGACGGCAAGCGGGGCCGAGATGCGGCGGCGGTAGTCGGCCGAGCCCCACAGGTTGGTGCCGTAGCTCAGCGCGCGTACGGACGCGGCCAGGGCACGCAGCTCGTCCTCGGAAGGATGCTCGTTGGTAAGGCCGCACGCCTCGCCCTGCAGCAGGGTCGCGCGCAGCGGGCGGGCACCCACAGTGACGTGCCAGGTGTTGTCCCACCAGGCGGCGGTAACGTTCAGCGAGGGGAAGTCCGTCGCGGCCTTGCGCACGGCCTCGTAGCTCGCACGGTAATCGTGCTTGACGACTACGACGTGCTCGATCACGTCACGCACGTAGCCCATGTCCACGAACTCCGCGAGCGGCACGCGGCCGGCGCCCGTCAGCTCAACATACGAATCGAGCGCCAAAAAGGCCGAGAGCACGTCCGAAAAACCAAAGCGGCCGTAGATGCTGCCGCCCACCGTGGCGGTATTGCGCAGCTGCACGCCCACGATGTCGTGGACGGCGAACTCAAAGACATTGTTGACAAGCGCGTTGAGCCCGGCATGACGCTCGAGCTGGCGCAGGGTGCACATGGCACCGATGCGAAACTCGGTCTCGGTCTCCTCGATCTGATCGAGTCCGCAGGCCGAAAGGTCAATCGCCGTCGCCACGCGACGCGAACCCAGGCGCATCCAGATGCCGCCGCCCACAATCTTGTTGTTGCGGTTCTTCTGCAAGAGCTCATAGGCTTCGGCCGCGTTTCCAACACGGACGTAGGTACCGAACTTGAGCACGTTCTCCCCCATCTCTTCACTTGTCCAGTACTTTTAAGTGTACCAAACGAGGAGCCGCACACCGTTTTAGGACAAAATCCACCCACCCATCCATAACTTGCGGTGATATACGGACTGATTAGCCGTTCTGGGACGCTAAACAGTCCGTATATCACCGCAAGTTATGAGGAGTCCTCCGGGATAGAAAAGGCTCCCAGCCAAGATGACTGGAAGCCTTCCTCGATGCTATGTCGAGCGAAGAATTAGCAGACGCCCTGGGCGAGCATGGCGTCGGCGACCTTCAGGAAGCCGGCGATGTTGGCGCCCATGACAAAGTTGCCCTCCTGGCCGTACTCCTTGGCGGTGTCGTCCACGTTGTGGAACATGCCGCGCATGAGCTGCTCGAGCTTGCCGTCGACCTCCTCGAAGGTCCAGGACAGGTGCTCGGCGTTCTGGCTCATCTCCAGGCCGGACACGAGCACGCCACCGGCGTTGGCAGCCTTACCGGGCATAAAGGCAACGCCGTTCTCCTGGAAGTAGGTCGTGGCCTCGATGGTCGTGGGCATGTTCGCGCCCTCGCCGACCACCTTGCAGCCGTTGGCGACGAGCGCCTGGGCATCCTCGAGCAGCAGCGTGTTCTCGCGAGCGCAGGGCAGCGCGATGTCGCAGGGCAGCTGCCAAACGCCGCGGCCGTCGCCCTCGTGCCACACGGCGTTGGGCTTCTCGTCAACGTACATAGCGAGCGTAACGCCCTTGTCGTGGCCAGAGCGCTTCTTGTTGTAGATGAGCTCGAGCACGGTGTAGTCGATGCCGTCGGGATCCTCGACCCAGCCATGGGTGTCGGAGCAGGCCAGCACCTTGCCGCCGAGCTGGGAGACCTTCTGGACCGCGTAGATGGCGACGTTACCGGAGCCGTGAACGACGACGTTCTTGCCCTCGAAGGAGTCGCCGCGGCTCTTGAGGTACTCGTCCACAAAGTAGGCCAGGCCGTAGCCGGTGGCCTCGGTACGGGCGAGCGAGCCGCCAAAAGAGAGGCCCTTGCCGGTAAGGACGCCGGTCCACTCGTTAGTCAGGCGCTTGTACTGACCGAACAGGTAGGCAACCTCGCGGCCGCCAACGCCCAGGTCGCCGGCGGGAACGTCGGTGTTGGGGCCGATGTGGCGATAGAGCTCGGTCATGAAGGACTGGCAGAAGTGCATGATCTCGTTGTTGGACTTGCCCTTGGGGTCAAAGTCGGAACCGCCCTTGCCGCCGCCCATGGGAAGGGTGGTCAGGCTGTTCTTGAGGATCTGCTCCAGACCCAGGAACTTGAGCATGCCCAGGGTGACCGTCGGGTTAAAGCGCAGGCCGCCCTTGTAGGGTCCAATGGCAGAGTTGAACTCGACGCGGTAACCGCGGTTGACCTGGACCTTGCCCTGGTCGTCGACCCAGGGGACACGGAACATAACGATGCGCTCGGGCTCGACGAGGCGCTCCAGCAGGGCGGCCTCCTCGTACTCGGGGTGGGCGTCGAGCGCCGGCTGGATGGTGCCGAGGATCTCGGTCGCGGCCTGGATGAACTCAGGCTGCTCGGGATAGCGGGCCTTGAGCTCGTCGAGAACTTTCTGCGTGTAGCTCATGCTTCCTCCAATGATGGGAAACGAAAATGTTGGTCGCGGCACCCTTTGCGCCGCGAACTTTATCGAGTATGGATAATATCGCACTGTTGCAGCAAAGTTTCGCATAAGCCGACGAGCAGATGTTTCGTTTTGATTACGATGCAGGTAGAAGCGTTTTTGAGTGCCCAACGCGCAAATCGCGTGTTTCGAAGCTGTTTCGTCCACATGTTCCAAACCACCACAAAGGTGCCTGTCTCCATTGTGGTGGTGTTGGTGGTTAGAGGACGAGCTGATGGTAGTCGGCAGGGGTTATGCGGCCCTCGGTGGCGGCGCGGAAGGCGGCGAGCGCATCGCCCGAGAACGGCATGGCCCAGCACAGGCCGCAACCTGCGGTAATGGAGCCGGGCAAAGGCATAATGCGCCCGGGCACGCCGGCGGCAAGACACAGCTGCTCGCATTCCATCACATCGAAGGTACTGTCAAACGACACGATAATCTTGCGTTCGTGATCAGGGGCATCACCGGACGAGGCCTCGCGGTGCGACTCGCGATACGCAGCCGCCGCTGCCTCTTCCTCGGCCGTATGTCCACAGCCGCCACAGCCGCAGGTGCAAGGCTCGGACCCATCGCAAGTGCAAGGTTCCCCGGTATCGGGGCAAATATCATGTGACACGGCATCTCCCGTCATTGATGTGTGCAGATCTAGGCGAGTAACTCGGCCGCCGCAAACTCCTCGGGCGTATTGACGTTCTCGAAGCAGAGCGTCGAACCCGCGGCCTCAACGATCTGCGGCTCATCCATATAACCGGCCTGAACGCGATTGATCAGGCAGCGAATACGCTGGCGGTCGCAGGCGAGCAGCTCTTGGGCAACCGGCGCACACGCGTCACGGCGCCAGACGGCGCAAAGCGGCTCAATCCCCCGCTCCTCGCGCGGCACGCACACGTCGAGCGCCTCGGCCTCAACACGATCGGCAAGCGCGCCGATGAGTTCCGGCGAGACAAACGGCATATCGCAGGCGACGATCGCCGCGAGCGGCAATCGGGCGGCGGCCAACGAACTCGCGATGCCGCGCATGGCACCCGCCGGCCCCTCAAGGTCCGACACTATTCGCGGCACCAGACCGCCAAACGCGCGCTGCTCAAGATAGACAAGCTCGCTGGGACGCGAAGTCGTCACGACTAACTCGCCGGCAACTGGCGCCAGCCGACCCAGCACGCGCTCGATGAGCGGCTCGCCGCAAAACGCCATGCGTGCCTTGTCACAGCCCATGCGCGAGGACATCCCGCCCGCCTGGACGACGCAAGAAAGATCGGCCCGTCTTACGGTAGTCATACGGCAAACCACCCCCATCGGCATGCTCAAAACCCGGCACACGAAGCCAAATACCGTCGCCGATAAAGCGGGCGGTACGGCAAACCCGTGCAAAAACAAACAGCGCCTTTGCGGCACGCAGCAAGACCGCGAGCACAAAAGCGCTGGTAGCGTATGGCGGGAACGTATGTGAATCGAACACATCCAAGACGTTTTGCACGCCTCGCAACGGTTTTGAGGACCGCGGAGCCCACCGGAGCCCATCCGTTCCCAAGTGCGGCGGTATTTTACCAAACAGAGCAGCCAATCTAGCGCAGGGACCTCAGGCCACCGGCCTCCTTGTCGAGCACCGTAAAGCGTACGGCATCCAGGTGCTCCAAGATGCTGATGGCGCGTTTGCGCGACACGCCCAGGGCCTCGCGCAGCACGCTCGTGGTGGCTGCGCCGCCGGCTGCCTCAATGGCGGCAGCGACGAGCTCACGCGCATGGGCCTCGGCAGCAGCGGACAGGGCAACGTCGCGCTCGACCTTAACGATCGAGCGGTTGAGCGAAAGCTCGCGCAGGGCACGCGTCATGGTGTCGCGGCCGAGCTGCAACTGCTTGCCCACCTCGGGCAACGTCGGTGCATCGAGGCCGGCTTCGTCCAACAAGGCAACGATACGTTCGCAAGCCTCTCGCACCACGCGTGCCGCGGCGGCTGCGGAATGCGGGTCGAACACCTCGGCCCCCTCGGAGGCGCACACGCCACGCGAGCAGCCCTCGGCAATCAGAGCCGCGGCAACGCCTTCATCTGCGGCAGGCCACGCAGCATGGGCAACGGCGCCGGGCGTAAAGCCCGTCTCCTTGGGGGCAGCGGCGTGCATGGCGGACAGGGTCGCCGCCAGCGTGCCCATCGCGGCATCGAGCGCGGAAGCATCTGCGTACAGCGAGCCATCCGAGCCAGCAAGCACGCAAGCAGCGCCCTTCGCCACCAACTCGCGCAACGCCGCCTCAGCCTCACCGGCAACAAGATCGAGCGCCGCGGTAACATCGGCAGCCGCAACCGGCAGCGCTTGCAGCGCCAGCCATGCATCCACCGCGCCCGCAATATCTCCGGACTCGAGCGCCGCGTACAGCACGCGCTCCCCCTCAGTAAGTTCGCGCGAACGGCGGCAACGCGACAACAGCACACGCCCTCCACCAATAAGCATGACCGGCGAATAGGACAGCACCACGGCATGGTCGCCGGCACGCAGCGGAAGTGGTTCCTCCAAGCGTACCTGCACCACTCGCGTCTCGCCCACCGCCATGAGGGCCTCGCCCTCCATGAACATGATGCGGCCGACGACTTCGGCCGTACCCGCCATCACATGCACGCGCGCACCCGACTCGAGCACACGCGGCTTGGCTCCCTCGCGACCCAAATACGTAAACGCCATCATAAAGCGCAGCGTCTGGCCAAAGCGACCCTCCACGCCGAGCATCTCACCACGATCGAGCGCAGCGACGCCATCGCCAACCAGGTTGAGCGCCACACGCTGACCGGGCAGCGCCTGCTGCGTGTCGCCATGCACTTGGATCCCACGTACGCGGCAGGCCGTGCGCGACGGCAGCGCAACGAGCACATCGCCCACCGCAACCGGCGCATCGTGCAGCGTTCCCGTCACGACGGTGCCGGTGCCCTTGATCGTAAAGCAGCGGTCAATCGGCAAGCGCGGCGCGGCATCGGTACGCTCGGCACGGTCGCGGCAGGAATCCCAGCAGGTACCAACCTGATCGTCAAGCGCGGCCAGCAGCGCGCCAATCCCCTCGCCGGTCTTGGACGACACGGGGACCATCGGCGCGCCCGCAAACACGGTACCCGACAAAAAGTCATCGACATCGAGCTCGGCAAGCTCGGTCATCTCGGCATCGGCCAGGTCACACATCGTCAGCGCCACCACCATATGCGTGACGCCCAGCAGCTCCAGCACGTGCACGTGCTCGCGCGTCTGCGGCATTACGCCCTCGACGGCAGAGACCACCAGCACGGCAACGTCGATGCCTGTCGCACCCTGTACCATAGCGCGCAGGTAATGCGCGTGGCCCGGCACGTCGACAAGGCCAACGATCTTGCCGCTCGGCAGTGCCAGTTCGCCAAAGCCCAGCTCCACCGTCATGCCCCGGCGACGCTCGACCTCCAGGCGATCGGGATTCTTGCCGGTCAGCGCCTCGATCAGTGCCGACTTACCGTGGTCGACGTGACCCGCCGTGCCAACGATAACGGGACACTCCACCAGCGCCTGAACCTCACTCATCGAGCAATCGCCTTCTTAACGCACGCAACGAGCGTCGATGCCGCTGTCTCGATATCGCGGTCGCCCACGAGCGTACGGACGTCAAACAAAATGCGATCGTGCGAGGTTCGTGTGACGACCGGAGTGTCGAAATCTTGGACGAGCGAGCGCTTGAGTGCGTCAACGGAAAGACGCTCATCGACAAGACGCACGGCAACGCACATGGTGGGCAACTCGACGGTAGGCAGCGAGCCGCCGCCGGGAGTCGACGACTCCTCGACGATTTCCACCTGCACGGCACACGGGCAGCCAGCCTTATCGAAGCCCGCCACCATCAGCTCGCGCAGCTTGCGTGCGCGACGCTCCAGATGAGCCTGCGGAAGCGTGAGCATGTTGAGCACCGGCACCTCACGATGGGCCACATCCGCCCCATCCATGTAAATGCGCAGTGTAGCCTCGAGCGCCGCGAGTGCGAGCTTGCCCGGGCGCAGGGCACGCATAAGCGGATGCGACCCGCAGGCCTGGACCAGATCGCGACGGCCCATGATAATGCCCGCCTGCGCGGCGCCCAGCAGCTTATCACCCGAGCACGACACGATATCGAGCCCTGCCGAAACCGAAGCCGGCGTGGTTTCTTCGCCGCCGCGCACCAAGATGTCGTCGGGCAACAGCGCGCCCGAACCCTGGTCCTCGTAGAACAGCAGACCATGCTTGTGGGCCAGGGCGGCAAGCTCCCGAGAGCCCACTTCCTCGTGAAAGCCCTCGATGCGATAGTTGGAAGGATGGACCTTGAGGATCATGGCCGTATCGGGCGTAATGGCTTGCTCATAATCTGTCAGGTGTGTGCGGTTGGTGGCGCCGACCTCGACGAGCTTGGCGCCCGAAGCCGCCATGACATCGGGGATGCGAAAGCTGCCGCCAATCTCGACAAGCTCGCCGCGGCTGACGATAACCTCTTTGCCCGCAGCATGAGTCGCCAGCACTAGCAGCACGGCGGCGGCGTTATTGTTAACGACCAGCGCGTCCTCGGCTCCGGTAAGCGAGCGAATGAGCTGCGCGGCATGTTCCTTACGCGACCCGCGCGAGCAGGTGTCCACGCTGTACTCGAGCGTGCTGTAGCCGCGCGCGACCTCGGCCACGGCCTTGGCAGCCGATTCCGCGAGCGGGGCGCGACCCAAGTTGGTATGGATAACCACACCCGTGGCGTTGACGGCGGGACGCAGGCTCGGCAGCGCGGAGCGATGCGCACGCCACTCGATGGCCGAGGCCAGCTCGCGCTTGGAATGCGGCGCGGCACCGGCGCGAATCGCGGCGCGCTCCTCGTCGAGCTCAGCAGTCACAGCAGCATGGACCACCGCGTCGCAGGTATCCCCTGCCGCCTTCACCACCGGCCACTCGGCAAGCAGCTCGTTGACGGAGGGAATGGCGCGCAGTCGGGCGCGTACCTCATCGGACATGTTCTGGCTATCGCTCATGTGCGGCCTTTCAAAAGAAACGTGGATCAGTCAAATACATTAGCTGAGTCAATTACTCGTTATTATCCTCGCGCGCCGCGATCTTTTCCACGCGAACGGCGTTTTCCTGGGTGAGCGCGGCGCCCGTCAACGGGTCCCAACGCAACGGCGTATGGTCGAGCGGGCCCACGCCCAAGCCTTGAGCGCCACCGGCATCGGAGCCAAGCGAACGCCCACCGGGAGCAGCCGACGTAAAGATGCACGCCGGATGCAGATAGGGCGTCGTCTCCACGCGTACGCGATCGCGGCCCATATCGCTCACGAGTTCAACGATCTCGCCGTCGGCAATGCCCATGTGCGCAGCAGCATCGACATTCATCTGCACGGCATCCAGGTCCGATCCAGCCTCGGCGGCGCCGGCCGCCGCGAGCCCGCGCGAAGTATGCGACTCAAAGGGACGGTTGCCGCTAATGAGGCGAAACATTCCCGGGCCGGGCTCCACCATGGGAGCGATCCAGTTGGGCACACGACCCATGCCGGCTCGCTCCCATATGTCGCTTGCCAGCGCAATCTTGCCGCCGGCAAGCGGAATCACCGGCTCACCCGTGCACGTCGGCAGCGCCATGCCCGTATCGGCCCAGCCGCGCTCCTTGAGCTCGTCCAGATCGATCCCAAAAGGCGCCACCTGGGCAGCCGCCAGATCGTCAGACGTAAACCGGAAGTACTCGCCCGCGCCACAGGCCTGCGCCAAACCGGCAAAGATCTCCCGACCGGGACGCGTGTCGTTATGCAACACGGGCAGCACGGCGTTGCGGCAGAACACGCGCGAATCATTGGCGCCCACGACTGTGCCCACACCGCGATCGGCCTCCAGGTACGTCACGTCGGGCAGCACGAAGTCAGAAGCACGCGCTGTCTCGGACCAGCGAATATCAATCGTCACGAGCAAGTCGAGCTGCTGCAAAATACCCAACCAAGCCTGCGCATTGCCATAGCCCGCACCGGGGTTACTGGCATAGACGATAAGTCCACGCAAATCGCCGGCAAGAATCGACTGACCGATGGTCGTGCACAGGCCGCGCACCGGATCGACCAGTGGATAGCGCTCGGACCCCAACTTAGGCTCATGCGGCACCGGCGGCGTCGCGAAACGCACAGGGTCCAAGTCGCCCGGCGCAAGCGGCGTAGGTGGATTGAGCGCGCCGCCCGCATGTCCAATACAGCCCAGCAGCACATCGACCATACAGATAGCTCGCGCGGTCTGGGTGCTATTGGCATACGCGATACCGATGCCACCATGAAAGCCAGCGTCCACCACCGCAGCAGGCGCCGCGGCAGCCAAATCTCGCGCAGTCGCACGGATATCGTCCGCCGGCACGTCGCACATCGACTCGGCCCACTCAGGCGACCAAACAGCGGCCGCCTGCGCCAGCTCGTCAAAACCCGTGGTATAGCGGGTCACGAACTCGTGGTCATACAGATCCTCGGCAATCAAGACATGGGCAATACCCAACAGCAGCGCCAAGTCGCAGCCCGGGCGCACGCGCAACCAGCGGTCGGCAAGCGCCGCAGAGCCACTGCGCCGCGGGTCCACGACAATGATTTTCGCCCCGCGGCGGCGTGCATCATTCAAGGCGTCGACTGCCCCCATCGAAGACGAGTCCACCAGCGAACGCCCCAGGTACATGATGCAATCGGTATGCGCCAGGTCGGAAGCGGGACTATAGCCCAGGCTGTGCTCCCAGCCGGTGAGACGGCTTACCTCGCAGGCACCGTCGGCACCGTATACGTTGGGCGAGCCCAGCGCATGCATAAAACGATGCGCCCAGTAGCGGTCGAACGAGGGCACCCCGAGCGTCATGCCCAGCGAACGAGGCCCGCGCTCGTCAACAATCTCCCCAAGGCGCGCTGCGATCTGCGCGAACGCCTCATCCCACGAAATCGCATCGAACCCCGAGCCATCAGCTCGTCGGCGCATGGGATGCAAAATCCGGTCACGCTCGTCAAACGGCATTGCCAGGCGATGCCGTCCGCGGGCACACAGGGCTCGCGCCGCGCACGGATGCCCCGCAACCGGCAGCTCAGCCACCACACGTCCATCCTCAACATGGGCCGCAAAGGCGCAATCGGCATAGCATCCCCCGCATGTGGTCACCACGGCGCGACCGTCACGCTTCACAGCAGATGCCATCTCGATTACCCCTTTCATCAGCCAAACACAACAGGCCAAAAGCCCGGCAACGAGCCCCAGACCCAAAAAGCCTCCCGCACGGCAACGCCCCGCGGGAGGCCCAACGTAAAAAAGACGGTACCTTACGCCTCGGACTTCTTGGCGTAGATAAACCAGTAGCCGAGCGCGATCAGAACCGCGCCGCCCACGATGTTGCCCAGCGTGGCAGCGGACAGGTTAAACGCAATGCCCGCAGCGTTGAGCGCATCGGCGCCGGCGACCTTGGCACCGTAGCCGCATGCATGCATCACGGCGCCCATAGGCAAAAAGTACATGTTGGCAACGCAGTGCTCAAAACCGCAGGCCACAAAGGCGGCGATGGGCAGCAGAATGCCCACAACCTTATCGACCACGGTCTTGCCGGCGGTACCGATCCACACGGCCAGGCACACAAAGATGTTGCACAGGATGCCGCGGAAGAAGATCGTCACCCAGTCGATCGTCACCTTGCCGGCGGCGACGCTCACCATGGAGTTGGCGACCGCCTCGCCGTTGAGCTTGTAAATGCCGGCCATGTACACCAAAAAGACGATGAAAAGGGCACCGACAAAGTTACCGACCCACACGACGACCCAGGCCTTGAGCATCTGAGCCAGGGTGATCTTTTTGCTCTTGAGCGCGCAAACCATAAGCGAATTGCCGGTAAACAGCTCGGCGCCGCACACCAGCACGAGCACCAGGCCCAGGCAAAAGCACAGACCGCCCACGACGCGCTGGGCACCCCAGCCCAGCGTGCTGTCGCTCAAAAACACGGTAAAGAACAGGCCACCGAATGCGATGAACGCACCGGCGAACATTGCCAACAGAAAGGCCTTAGCGACCGGCAGGTTAGCCTTGGTCACGCCGGCGACCTCGGTCTTGGCCTCGATCGCGGCGGGCGCCAGGCAATCGGGAGCGGGATACTCCACCTTGGAATCTGCCATGTCAATCACTTCTTTCCTAACAAAATGGAACAAGTGCTCCTACTGCTCTTGCCCCAAGCGGACAAAGTGGGAAAAGTCGTTGGCGGCCACGGCGTCGTACACGGCGTCGACGGCCTCAAAGACCTCCGGGGACATGGGGTTGTAAAACTCCGTGTCGCCCGGCTGAATTCCGACGAAGACGATATCATCGCACGATTGCTCAATCTCTTCGATCAGAATCGACAAGGGAAGCGAATGCGTGGTGAACATCGACTTACGGGCCACATCGCGCTTGTCGAGCAAGCGGATGGACCCGACGGGCAGCGCCATGTCGGCGGCATCGACCAAGACCAGACGCGGCGGACGCTCGCGCTTGACCTCGATGATGTCATCCTCGGGCGTCTGACCACCGTCGATGGTGTACCAACCGGCGATGGGCGTGTCCTCCATCTTTTTGGAGAGCACGGGGCCGGCGGCATCGTCGGCACGCAGCACGCTTCCCGCCGTGAGCACGATACCCGCAAACGGGGCGCCGTTCACACGACCATCCACAACGCGACCCATTACTGCAACCTTCCCGTCAGATACACGCCCGACACATCGCGCACGCGCTCAACCAGATCGCGGAACTTCATTAAGAACGCGACCTGCTGGGCATGCAGGCCAAAGTCGTCATCGAACACCGAGATGCCGGCCTTGGCAGAACCGCGAAAACCACGCTCGTCGAGCAGCGTGTCGCAGGCCTCGAGCAGCGACGGCACCGCCGCCTTGTCGAGCTGGCACTCGCCAAAGGAGCGGATGGCCTCGAACTTGGTCTTAGCCTCCCCCTCCGGCAGCGCGTCGATAAGCGTATAGAACACATCCACCGACACCGACAGGCGCGGCTCAAAGCAGTCGAGCACGCCGGTGTGGTGGCCCAAGGCGAGCGTGTAGTACAGCACGTCGCAGGCCTCCTGGGGAACATCTTCCTCGGTCTCCACAAACTTACGCGTGAGCTCATAGAAGACCACCTGGTCGGGCGCATGGCCCAGGCAGGGGTCGGCGACGCCCTCGGCAGCCTCGTCGCTTGCGCGCGAGGCATCGCCAAAGGAGCCGCCGAGCATGCCGGGACCCGCAAAGTAACCAGAGCGGTCCGTGAGCTCCATCTAGCGACCTCCGGCCAGCACCAGATCCTGCAGCGCCGAGTAGACCTCAACGCGGCGCGGATCGTCCTGCTTGTCGATGAGCAGCGCCATGGCACCGCGGATATCGCCCTTGGGCGCGCCCTCGAGCGTATCCATGAACTCATTGGCCAGGTCGCGGCCGTAACGGTAGCCGCTCATGGCGCGAGCCTCGCGCTCGATGGCAACGCGCAGCTTGTACGGCACGCCGGGGTGCAGGATATCGGCCTGCTCGCCGGCAGCCTCCACCGTGGTCTCGGCATGGAGCTTTTGGTCCAGCAGACCGAGCGCCATGGCAAAGCCGTAGATGGTCTGCGCGGGGCTGGGCGGGCAGCCGGGGATGTAGACATCGACCGGCAGAATCTTGTCCGTGCCGCCCCAGACGCAGTAGTTGTCGTAGAAGATGCCGCCGGTGCAGCCGCACGCGCCATAGGACACCACGATTTTGGGATCGGGTGCGGCCTCAAAGGCGCGCAGGGCCGGCATGCGCATGGCACGCGTCACGGCACCGGTGTACAGCAGCACGTCGGCGTGACGAGGCGAGGGCACGACCTTGATGCCAAAGCGCTCGACGTCGAAGACGGGCGTGATGGAACCGAAGATCTCGATCTCGCAGCCGTTGCAGCCGCCGCAGTCAACGCGGTAGACATACACCGAGCGCTTGATCTTCTTAAGAAGGGTCGCCTTGGCCTTCTCGATGCTCTCGTCGAGCTCGATCTTGGTCGGGCGGTACTGGAGCCGCTCGGGCAAAAGCGTGGGTTCGGCCATGGTTACTCCTCCTTCGTTTCAAAATCCATGATGATGCCCTCGACCGGCGCCGGACCGGCGGGAATCTCGGGCGCATCGGGGTTGAGCTCGCGGTCGATATACTCCGGGTTCACGCCGTGGCCGCCCAGATACTCCATGCCGGGGCCCTGGGGCTCGCCGGACGCAAGCGTCTCGTTGGCAGCCATGCCGTGCGCGTTGCCGGTCTTTACGGCCGAGGCGGCGCGCAGGGCGTCGAGCTCGCGCTTGCACTCCTGGCACATACCGACGGTACGGGCGGCCTGCTCGGCCTCCATGCCGCCGGCCTTTTGCAGCAGGCGCTTGGCGTAGTCGATCTCCTTGTGCGGGGCAAACGGCTTGCCGCAGCGCGAGCAGTGCTCGAGCGTATAGACGCTCTTGCTGGTGAGGTCGTCCTTGCTCATGACGGCCAGCTCAAACTCCTCGGTGAGCTTGATGGCCTCCATGGGGCAGGCTTCCTCGCAGCGGCCGCAGAAGATACAGCGGCCGTAGTCGATCGACCAGGTGATGGTATCGGCCGCAAGGTCGGTGTCCATGCGAATGGCATCGGCCGGGCACGCCACGCCGCAGGCACCGCAGGCGATGCAAAGCTCGGCATTGTGCTCGGGCTTGCCGCGCATGTCCTTGTTGGTGGGGAACGGCGCAAACGGGTACTTGACCGTCGCGTCGCCGGCCTTGGCGTTAACCTTCCAAAGCTTCAGCATATTAGAGCGCCTCCTCATCGAGCGGAGCGGCCATGGTGCCCTCGCCCGCAAGCGGCGACTTGTCGCGCCAGACGTTCTCGAACTGCTCCTTGTCGAGCACGTAGTCGCGCTTGGCGGCGACATCGGTCACCGTCACGCGGTCGGTGCAGGAGTAGCACGGGTCGAGCGAGCCGACGATCAGCGCCGCGTCGCCCACGGTGTTGCCGCGGAACATGTAGCGCAGGACCGGCCAGTTGCTGTACGTGGCCGCCTTGGCACGCCAGCGGTAGCACTTCTGGTTGTTGCCGAGCATGGCCCAGTGCACGTCCTCGCCGCGCGGAGCCTCGGTGGCGCCGATGGCGTACTTGTGCGGGGTGTACTCCCAATCCGTGGTGAGGATGGGGCCCGACGGGCAGTTCTCGAGCATGGTCTCGATCATGTCGATCGAATCGTAGACCTCCTGGATGCGGACGGCGGTGCGGCCGAAGGCATCGCAGGTGTCTGCCGTGGCAGCATGCATCTTCTGAACATCCGGATCGGCGTAGCCGTCGAAGGGATGGTCAAAGCGCACGTCGCGGGCATAGCCCGAGCCACGCATGAGCGGGCCGACCGGCGAGAAGTCGCGTGCGATCTTGCGGTCCAGAATGCCGATACCGCTCGTACGCTCAATAAAGTTGGGCGTGGAGAGCAAGACGTCGACGAGCTCCTGAACCTCGGAGCGCAGCTGGTGGATGGTCGTGAGCGTGGAGAGCTTCTGCTCGGCCAAAATGTCGCGACGCACGCCGCCGATCACGTTGAGACCGTAGGTCTTGCGGTGACCGGAGAGCTTCTCGGCCAGGTCCATGGACTTCTCGCGGACGCGGAAGAACTGCTGGAAGCCGGAGTCGAAGCCCGTGTAGTGCGATGCGAGGCCAATATTGAGCAGGTGTGAGTGCAGACGCTCGACCTCAAGCATGATGGCGCGGATGTACTGGGCGCGCGGCGGGACATGAATGCCCTGGGCGCGCTCGACGGCCTCGGCATAGGCCACCGAGTGGGCGCAGCCGCAGATGCCGCAGATACGGTCGGCGAGGAACGTCACGGCGTCATAGTTCAGGCGCGTCTCGGCAACCTTCTCCATGCCGCGGTGCACGTAGAACAGACGGTAGTCGGCGTCGACGATCGTCTCGCCCTCGACGAACAGGCGGAAGTGGCCGGGCTCGTCGGAGGTAATGTGCAACGGGCCCATGGGAACAAGCGTCGTCTCCTTGCCCTTGGTATCAGCCAAGAACTCATAGTTTTCCATGTCGCTCGCGGGAGCGGGACGGAAACGGTAGTCCATGGAGTCCTTGCGCAGCGGATACAGGCCGCTGGGCCAGTCATCGGGCAGCACCAGGCGACGACGATCGGGCAGGCCCTCGGGGATCAGGCCGAACATATCGCGCAGCTCGCGCTCGCCCCACACGCAGGCGGGGACGAACGGCGTCACGGACGGGAACGTCATCTTGGCGGGATCGACCTCGGTGCGCACGGTCACCCAGCCGGGGTCCTCTCCCTCCATGGAGATGACGTAGTACACGGCGTAACGGCCGCAAAGACTGCGCTCGTCGTTGCCGATGATCACAGGAATCCAGCCGTAGCGCTCGTAATACAGGTAGTGGACGGCCTCGGGCAGCTTGTCCTGCTTGACGGTAATCGTCAGCTGGTCCTCGCACTGCCATTCGACCTTCTCGATAGCGCCCGGCACTGCGGCGCGCAGGGCCTCGACGTGGCTTTCGCAGCGACGGGCATACACCTTGTTCTCAGTTTCAATCATTCGTTACTCCACCTCGCTCTGAGCGGTCTCGGTACCGAACACAGCGCGGTACATCGGCGTCGCGTGAAGTTCCTCGGTGCTCTGCTCGAGTACGATGCCGGTCGCGGTCTCCACACCGTGCACGAGGGGCAGCGGAGTGGCGATGCCAAACCACAAGATCATGACAGCCAGGATGATTTCGGGGATAAGCATGAGCGCCGGGGCCTCATGCTTGCCCATGCCCTGGGGCGCATGGCCGAATACCGACTTGAGCGCGATGCGGGTGAGCGCGGAGATGGCCACGGTAAGACCGAGGGCGACCACGACGACCAGCCACATGGGACCGGCGGTAACACCGGCGACAAAAGTCAGGAACTCGGAGATAAACATGCCAAAGGGCGGGAAGGCACCAAGACCGAGCAGCGCCAGGACGGCGAGCGCGGCTGTTGCGGGGGCAACCTCGACGATACCCTGGATCTTGGCCAGGCTACGCGTGCCAAAGGCGTGCTGGATGTTGCCGGACACGCAAAAGGCAAGCGTCTTGGTAAAGCCGTGGAACACGCAGTGCAGCAGGGCCGCGGCGATACCCAGCGGGCCACCGATACCCAGGCACAGGGCGATAACGCCCACGTTCTCCACAGACGAGTACGCAAAGCGGCGCTTGAGGTCGTCCTGGCGAAACATCGAGAGTGCCGCCACCAAAATGGACAGCGTGCCGACGATCAACAGCAGAAGTTGCGGATACTCGGCACCCACGGCCTGGATGGTAAAGCCGTAGAAGCGCATGATCACAAGCATGGCACACTTAAGCAGAACACCCGAGAGCAGGGCCGAGACAGGACTCGGAGCCTGAGAGTGGGCATCGGGCAGCCAAGTGTGCATGGGGAACAGGCCAGCCTTGGTGCCAAAGCCGATCACGATAAACGCAAAGGCGAGGCGCATGAGCGTCGGGTCGAACTGGTCGGCATACGGCAGCACGCACGACAGGAATGCGGCCTCGTGGGCGTTGGGAATCACGTCGGCGGCGTTGGCGTAGATCAGCAGCGTACCGAACAGGCCAAATGCCACGCCGGCGGTACAGACCATCGCATACTTCCAAGAAGCCTCGAGGGCCGTCTTGTTCTTGTAGATACCCACCAGGAACACAGTGGAAAGCGTGGTTGCCTCCACGGCGGCCCACGTGAGGATCATGTTGTTGGACAGGCACGCGAGCAGCATGGTGAACACAAACAGGCTAAACAGCGCAAAATACTGCTTGGCGCGCTCGGCGGGCATGGAGCCCTCCTCGATATCGGCCTTTACATAGGGCAGCGAGAACAGCCCCGTAAGAAAACCGATAAAGCCGATGAGCAGCACAAAGATGGCGCCCAGCGAATCGAGGTGGAACCACAGGCCAAGAGCGCTCGCGGTTTCGCCGCTCATAAGGACGTCGCCGGCCGTCATAATCGACAGCACCAGGACGGCTGCGACGGAGACCAGGTTGAGACCGGCAAACACGTTATAGGACGTGTTCTTGGGCAAAAACGCCATGACCAGCGAGAACACCAAAGGAGTCGCGAGCAGGGCGAGAATCAACGTTTCCATGGACTACCCCCTCAGCTCGGACAGGTCGCGCGCATCGAGCGAGTGGGAGTCGTCCCAAATGCGACGCACGACGATGGACATGATGATGACGGCAAAGATGGCGTCGGTGGCGATACCGATCTCGATGATCTCGGGAGCGGTGGGGGCCAAAAGCGCGAGCGTCACGTGGCTGCCGTTTTCCATAAGGCAGTATCCAAAGATCTGCTTCATGATGTTGCGCTGCGAGATGATGCAGGTGAGGCCCACGAAGAAGTGAGCGAAGCTAATAGCGAGCGCAGGCGTTGCGACCTCGGCCGTGGGCAGGCTGATCTGCGTCACAACGGCAAAGCAGATCGCGACCTCGACGGCGATGATGCAGATGGCCCACGCGGGCTTAAGGCCGGCCTTGAGCGATGCGTCGCTCGGCTCGCCCATCTTCTTGTATGCGCGGTTGAGGATGTAAGGGACCAGGACGACCTTAGTGATAAAGGCAGATCCGGCCCACATAAGCAGCTCCTGCGCACCGGTAGTAGCACCGAGCGTAGCGAGCAGTCCCACGAGCACCAGCGACTGCACCGCATACCAGCGAATGGCGTGCTTGATGTTCTTGGAGACGACCACCATGGTGGACGTGACGATCAGAAGGCCGCCAAGGATGTTGACGATCGAATAACCCATGTCGTTCTACCTCCTAACCGATCCAGCTGGCCGAAAGCGGGCCGCTGACGATGACCATGATGATGAGCACGATGAACACGAACGCCATCGCGCGGGGAAGCGGGGCTCCCGCAGCGACCTCTTCGCTCGGCTCGCCGGGCAGGCAATAGCCCATCCACTTGAGGAACCAGGCAAAGGTGGCGACGGTCTCGGCGACCATGATGCACACGAGCACCAGGATCGCCACGTTGCCGGCACCCACAGAAAAGCCGCCGGCGATGATCTGGAACTTCGAGAAGAACGTGTTCATGGGCGGCACGCCGGCAATGGCGAGCGCGGCGACACCAAAGCCCACGCCCGAGATCGGGTACTTCTTTACGATGCCGCGAAGCTTGGGCAGCATACGCGTACCGAGCGTAAAGGAGAACGAACCGGCGATCAGGAAGAACAGCGTCTTGGCGAAGGCGTGGTTAAAGATGTGGCAGACGGCGCCATCGAAGGCGAGCTGGCTGCCAAAGACCGAAAGGCCCAGACCAAAGAACACATAGGAGAGCTGGGCGATCGTGGAGAAGGCCAGCAGGCGCTTCATGTCCTTTTGCGGCAGGTACATAAGGAAACCAAAGAGCATGGTGACCATGGCGTCGATAATGGCGACCCAACCCACGATCTCGGGAATCTCGCCGGCAGAGACGAGTGCGCGCGCGAACACGCACACGCCGACCTTGACCATCGAGGCACCATGCAGGTAGGCCGAAACAGGCGTCGGCGCTTCCATGGCCGAAGGCAGCCACATGTACATGGGGACCTGTGCGGACTTGGCCCAGGCCGCAAACAGCACGAGCAAAAGGACGATAGCCTTGAGCTTGGTGTCGAGGCCGGCAATCGCGGTGATGGCGAAGGTGCCGGTGTGGGCAAACACGATGGCGGCGCCCAGATACAGGCCGAGCGCACCGATATGCGTAATGATCAGGGCCTTCATGCCGGCCTTCTTGGCCGTAGGCGACATGTAGTAGCTAATGAGGCCCCAAGAGCACGCACCCGTGATCTCAAAGAACACGAGCTGGCCCAAAAGGGTCGAGCTGTACACAAGGCCGGCCATGGCGCCGATGAAGGTCGCGAGGTACGCGTAGAAGCGACGACGCGGTGCGTCGGGATGCTCACGGTTATTCTCGCTCATATAGGGAATCGAATAGATCACGACAAGCAGGCCGATACCCACAAAGGCGGGCGCGAGCAGCGTACTCATGCGATCGAAGGTGAATCCCATGACGAGGGTCTGCCCAAACGAGATCAGGGGGACCTGAGTGTCGGGCATGCCGGCGCCAGCGAAATTCGCGGCGAGGGCGATGGTGCAGACCGTCGAGACGGCGGCACCCAAAACGCTGAACCACTTGGCGTACGGACGGGGGAACAGGGCGACGAGCACCGAGGCCACCATCGGGGCCGCGATAGCGACCAAGCCGAGAAGGGACAGACTGACTGCAAATGACATTGTTTCTCCCTTCTCCTACACGCCGACGACCACGAAGACAAACGCCAGAACGGCGATGCCCACGACGGCCCAGGTCTGATTGCCAAGCACCTTAAAACGCGACCGCGAGCAGGAGTTCTCGATCACGCCGCATACGACAAAGTCGATCAGGCACTTCACCAGGAAGATGACCGCGCCCAGAACGGCCGCGATACCCACGGCCGCGGGCTCGCCCCAGGGGACGAAGATCGCGCAGAACCAGGCGACGACCAGGACCTGCTTCATGGACATGGCGAGCTTGGCCATCGCAAGCGACGGGCCGGAAAGCTCAGCGAGCGGACCTTCCTGGAGCTCCTGCTCGGCCTCGGCCTGATCAAACGGCAGCTTGCCGAGTTCCATGTAGCAGGCAATCGCAAAGGCGATGCCGGCGAGGATCACAGCGACCGGCGCGTCGATGGCGCCCGTCATGATGTGCTGGCCCATGGTGGCGATGTCGGTGGAGCCGCACACCAGGGCGGCGGCAAACAGCGCCAGCAGCATGGACGGCTCGATGAGCACGCTCATGAGCAGCTCGCGGACGCCGCCGATACCGGCGTAGGCGTTGGACGAATCCACACCGCAGAGGGCGAAGAAGAAGCGGGCGAGCGCCAGGCTATACATGATGGTGATGGCGTCACCAAAGACCGGGATGGGGCTTTGTGCCGTAAAGAGCGGCAGACCCATCGCGAGCATAAAGGCGACGGCGAAGAACAGCGGCGGCATGATGCGCAGCGCAAAGCTCGCATCCTCGCTCTGGGACTCGGGGCGCGCAAAGAGCTTGGCCAGGTCGCGGTAGTCCTGCATGATGCTGGGGCCGCGACGGTTGTGCATCTTGGCGCGGATCACGCGGCCGAGACCGGAGAAGAACGGCGCGACGGCCATAACGACCACGCCCTGCAGAACGGCAAGTACGATGTTGTTCATGCTCTCCCCTCCTTAACCCATTTGCACGGCGAGCACGAGGAACACCACGAGTGCCGCGACGATGTAGCAGATATAGATGCTGTAGTTGCCGCCCTCGAGCTTAGTCGCGAGGTCGGCGAGCTTCTCGACACCCTTATGCGGGGCATCGACGAGAACCTTGTCGGGTACGGGCTCCACAGCCTCGGCCACACCGGTGAGCTTCTGGAAGAAGTGCGCGATGGACCAGCAGACGGCCGTGCAGCGGTCGCGCAGCGTGTAGAGCGGCTGCATAAACCAGGACACCTCGGAGGCAAAGGTCGTGGCCACGACGGGCATATGCTCGTTGGGAGCATAGCCGCATGCCCACGGCTGGGACTTCTGCACCTTGCCGACGGTCTTGAGCTTGCGATAACCGCAGGCAAGGCCGACGAGCACCACGAGCGCAATAGCGATCGCGGGCGTGGAGGTGGCAGCGCCGGAGTACTGGTTCATGAGCTCCATGCCCTCGGCGGCAAACACGCCACCGTACGGATGCAGCACGGACGCAGCGACATCGACCAGCACGGGCGCGATCACGGGAGCGCCAATGCCCAGCACGACGCAGATGGCCGCGAGCAGGCCCTGCGCAAACACCATGGGGGCGGGAACCTCCTTGGCATTGGCCGCGGCCTCGGAGCGGGGCGCGGAGGCAAAGGAGACGCCATAGGCCTTGACGAAGCATGTGACAGCCAGCGCGCCGGTAATGGCAAGCGCGACGGCAGCGAACACGGCCACGATCATGACGGCCTTGTCGCCCTGCATGGCAGCGTTAAAGAGCGACTGGTAGGTAAACCACTCGGACACAAAGCCGTTGAAGGGCGGGATGGCCGAGATGGCAAGCGCGCCAATAAGGAAGCAGATGGCCGTAGCCGGCATACGACGGAACAGGCCGCCCATCTTCTCCATATTGCGCGTACCCGTGGAGTACAGCAGCGCACCGGCGCCCAAGAACAGCTCGCCCTTAAACATCGCGTGGTTAAACGTGTGGTAGAGGGCGGCCATCAGAGCCAGGACGGCGATGCCGACCGAGTTGAGCGCCATAGCGGCCATGGAGGCGCCGACGCCGAGCAGAATGATGCCGATGTTCTCGACGGAGTGATAGGCCAGCAGGCGCTTGATGTCATGCTCCTGCAGGGCGAAGGCCACGCCGAGGACCGACGAGATCGCACCGAAGACCATGACCATAAGGCCCCACCAGACCTGAACGCCCGAGGCGGAGAGCAGGTCGAGGCCCACCTTGAGGATGCCGAAGATACCGATCTTGATCATGCCGCCGGACATGAGGGCCGACACGTTGGACGGCGCCTCGGGATGCGCCTTGGGCAGCCAGCCGTGCAGCGGGATGATACCGGCCTTGGCGCCAAAGCCAAAGAAGGCGAGCACAAAGCACACGGATGCGACCGCGGGGCTAAACTGCGTAGCGCGGAAATCCGCAAAGGCAAACGAGCCACCGGCGAAGTTGGTCATGGTGAGGAAGCTCGCCATGATGAGCACAAAGCCCACGTGCGCGATCACAAAGTAGAGCCAACCGCCATGGATGGAGTTCTCGTTCTCCTCGATCACGACCAGGAAGTACGAGGTCAGCGACATGAGCTCAAAGGCGACCAGGAACCAAAACACGTTGTCGGCGGTGATGACGAGCATCATGGACGCCACAAAGGTGTTAAAGAAGAAGCCGGCGCGGCCCTTTTTGCCCGGGTACTCATCAAAGTAGTTGAGACCGTAGATCGAGCCGGCAAACGCGAGCACCGAGATGAGCGCCACGAACAGGCCGGACAGCTGGTTGAGCAGCAGCTGGAAATGGGCAAACGGGAAGAACACGATGGTGTCGACCGACGTGACATCGCCCAGCACGGCCTGGATACCGGCCACAAACGAAAGCACCGCGGCGACGGCGCCGATTAGGCAGCCGGCGGTCTTGGCGGCGTTATCGGCCTTGATCAGCAGAACCGAGGCGAGCGCACCGATGCACGAGACGGCAAGCGATGCGATAAACAGCGTCATGCTATCCATTGTTTACGCTCCCTTCTGCTTTCTCGGACAGGCCCTGGGCCACAGCGGTAACGTCGACGACCGGACCGTTTTCGATCGAGCGCAGGCGCTTGGCCTCGTCGAGCTCGCGATCGGCCGCGCCACCCATGACGGTCAGCGCCTTGGTAGGGCACGCCGCCACACAATGCGGGCCGTCCGGATCGAATGTGCACAGGTCGCACTTGACAGCGCAGGTGTACTGACCAGGAGCCCACGTAAGCAGGCTGCTCAGGGACTTAGGATACGAAGGCGTCGGGTCGCGCATGCCTGCGACACCGGCGATAGACGTGCCATCGGGATGGATGGCTCCGAAGGGGCACGCGATGGCGCACAGCCTGCACCCGATGCACTCCTGCTCCTTGACGTGGATGCGATCGCCATCGTGCTCGATGGCATTCACCGGGCAAACCTCGGCGCAGGGGGCACCCTCGCAATGGTGGCAGGCAAGGGCGGCCGAAATACCGCCGGTCTTCACGAGCGCCAAGCGCGGCGTATCCTGAAGACCCTGCATCCGGTGGGCGTCGGCACAGGCGGACTGGCATGTTCCGCAGCCGATGCACCTCTCCGGGTTGATGTCGATGAAGCGGTTCATCCCCACTTCCTTTCAAAATAACGGGCCGGGCTCCCGAACGTACGGGACGCCCGGCCCAAATAGCCAACGAGAACGGGACTACACGATTTGGTTCACGTGCGTCTCGTCGTCGAACTTGGCGGCGCCGGGCTCAACGTCTTGGGGAGCGGCGGCGTCCACCAGAGCCTGTTTGAGCTCGGTGTACTGACGCTCGACTTCGCCCTCTGCCCAAACCTGGTCGGCAATGGCGTCGACCTGGCAGGCGGAGAACTTGTCCTCGGGCGTATGCGAGACCGGGTCGACCTTGTGAATGGTCAGCTCGTTGCACTTGCCGATCCACCACTGGTAGGTCATGTAGACCGTGCCCTTGTTGATGCGATCGCTCACGTCGGCACGGCTGTATACCTGGCCGCGGCGGCTGTGAATCGAGACGATGTCGCCATTCTTGATGCCGCGCGCCTGGGCGTCCGCGGGATTCATGCGGACAAAGCCGGGCTCGTCGGCAAGCAGCGCCAGCGTCTTGCAGTTGCCGGTCATCGAGCGGCAGCTGTAGTGGCCGACCTCGCGGACGGTGCACAGGATGAGCGGGTACTCATCGTCGGGAAGCTCGGAGGGCGCCTCCCAGTCGTGCGCCATCAGGTTGGCGCGGCCGTCCTTGGTGGTGAACTTGCCACCAGCGAACATGTCGGGCGTACCGTGGTCGTTCACATCGGTGCTCTTGACGGGCCACTGGGCGTAGCCGCCCTCGGGAGCCATCTTCTCGTAGGTCGCGCCCACAAAGTTGGGGCACAGGCTAATGCACTCGTTCCAGATCTGCTCGGTGTTGTCGTAGTGCATGGGATAGCCCATACGCGTGGACAGGTCCGCGAAGATCTCCCAGTCGTGACGGCACTCGCCCTTGGGCGGAACGGCCGCGTCAAAGTGCTGGAAGCTACGGTCGGATGCGGTAAAGACACCCTCGTGCTCGCCCCAAGAGGTGGCAGGCAGGATGACGTCGGCGAGCATGGTCGTCTGCGTCATAAAGATGTCCTGGCAGATGAACAGATCCAGCTCGGAGAGCGTCTTGCGCATACCGGCCGAATCGGGCTCGGTCTGCACCGGGTCCTCGCCGTAGTTGTAGAAGCAGTGCACCTTGCCCTCGTCGACCAGGTGACCCAGGTCGGTGAGCTTGTAGCCCTCCTCGAGCGGGAGCTTTTCCTCGGGCACGCCCCAAGCCTTGGCAAACTTGGCACGCACTGCCGGGTCAGTGACCTTTTGGTAGCCAGGGTACAGGTTGGGCAGCATGCCCATATCGCAGGAGCCCTGGACGTTATTCTGGCCACGCACGGGCGCGAGGCCGGAATTGGGTTTGCCGATCTGGCCGGCAACGCAGGCGATGGAGGCGATGGTGTGCACCGTCTTCAGGTTCTGCTTCTGCTGACATACGCCCATGCCCCAACCAATGATGGCAGAAGGCTTCGCCGTGGCGTACATCTCGGCAGCTTGGTGGATCAACGCGGGCTCGACACCCGTGATGTCCTGTACGGATTCGGGAGTGTAATTCTTGATGGTCTCCCACCACTCGTCAAAGCCGTTCGTGTGCTCGGCGACGAATTCCTTGTCGTAGAGGCCATCGTTGACCAGACAGTTGGCAAAGGCGTTGAGGAACGCAACATTGCAACCGTTCTTGATCGGAAGGTAGAGATCGGCGATACGCGCGGTTTCGATATGGCGCGGGTCGGCGACGATGATCTTGCAACCCTTTTCTTTGGCTCGCACGATACGCCTTGCGACGATGGGGTGCGAATCGGCAGGGTTATAGCCGAAGAGGAAAATGCAGCCCGCATCCTCCATACCGGGGATGGAGCATGACATGCAACCTGAACCAACCGTGTCCATCAGACCGAGGACAGTAGGGCCGTGTCAAGTACGGGCGCAGTTGTCTACGCTGTGGGTGCCGATGCACGCACGCGTAAACTTCTGCATGACGTAGTTCGCCTCATTGCCGCCGCCTCGCGAAGAGCCGGTGGTCATGACAGCGTTAGGACCATATTCGTCAATTATGGCCTGCATCTTAGATGCGGTGAAATCCAGTGCCTCGTCCCAGCTTACGCGCTCAAGATCCGCGCCCTTGGTGCGGCGGATCATCGGGTGCAGTACGCGAGGAGTCAAGATCTTGGTGTCGTTGATGAAGTCGTAGCCGCTCATGCCCTTAAGGCACAGCTCGCTCTGGTTGGTGATGCCGTTGAGCGGTTCGGTACCCACGACCTGGCCGTTTTGGACCAAGAGGTTAAACTGGCAACCGGCGCCGCAGTACGGGCAGATCACTTTATGCTTCTCCATGACACCCTCCTTCCTTTCTCTGCTACCGAATACTCGGTACTTATTTGACAATCATTGGGCCTGTCGCCCGACGCTTACGCCTCGTTTTCGATGGTGGCGCGGGCACGCTCGGCAGTCAGCTCCGCCAAACGTTCCTCGTCTACCAGGGTGAGGCCCTTGGTCGGGCACGCCTCGGCACACGCCGGACCGCCGGGACGGTCCACGCACAGGTCGCACTTGAGCACGAAGCTCTTAGTCTGCGAACCCACGCGCACGTCACCCATCAAGACGGGGACCTGCGTGGTCGCCACGCTCACGGCACCAAAGGGGCATGCCATGACGCAGCTCTTGCAGCCGATGCAGTTGTCCTCGTTGACGCCGATGCGATGGTTCTTTGGATCAAAGAACAAGGCGCCCGTAGGACAGGCCTTCGCGCACGGGGCATCCTCGCAGTGATGGCAAGCCACCGGTGCGGAGATCTCGTACGTACGCGTCACGCGCAGGCGCGGCGCGGCGATGTTACCGGGGATGTCGTGCGCCTCGATACACGCCGCCATGCAGGTTTGACACCCGATGCAGCGCGAAGAATCGGCTACGACTCGCTTATTACCCATGTTGTTCACTCCCTCCTGAATCCCTTGCCGGAGAGACCCTGTCGACATTGACCCAAGCCGCCCGTGGCCTGGCATCGACGAATCGAATGCATGCGGCGAAACATGCACTCGGTAGAGTTTCTCCAACGATATACAGGTTAAATATACGCAGTTGCAGGGGGCAAACTTGAGCATAGGCCCTGCAATACGGGTGTATTGCAGGGGTTTTGGCAGGTTGGAATTATTCTCTAGAAGCTATAAAGGTGAGTGTATTACATGCGTACACCTCAGAGATCTTTATGCGCTCTCATTTTGGATGTACTACGCTTGTATTCGTGTTTATGGTTATCTACTTGAGTGAAATAAAGTAATCGTTATAAGATGCTGATGTATCGGCACATGCCGCATTTGACCGACTATATTGCACGCTCATTAAGGGGGCCAGTGATGTCATCGACTCAAAAAAGAGCCATCCTGCAGGTGCGCATTCGCGAGGAAGACAAGCAGCATGCCGAGCATCTCTACGATGCCATGGGCACATCGCTCGCCGAGGCTGTCCGCTTATTTGTCGCGCAAAGCATTTTGATGCGCAAGCTCCCCATTCAGCCGGTCGCCGTGCGCTCAAAGGACGGCACCGCCGCCTATGGATCGCTCAAAGCATATGGTGACCCCAATCGCCGCGCCGAGGAGCGCAATGCCTGGATTGAATACCTAGCCACAGAAAGCGATGAGTCGGTTTTGGGTCCCGAGGAAGTAGATATCCATGAGTAGCACCATCATCGACGAGACCGTCATCCTGCGCTACCTGCTTAACGACGACGAGGTCCTGTCACCGCGCGCCGCCAAGGTCATCGCCACGCGCACCGCTCGCGTCTACCCCGAGATCATCACACGCGTCGCCGTTACGCTGCGCGACGTCTACAAGGTCCCGCGCGTGGAGATTGCGACGGCCATGACCAAGCTGCTCGATGACGTCATGGTCGACGAGCCCACCGTTATCGCCCTTGCCATCAAACTCTTTGGCAAGACCCATATGGACTTTACCGACTGCCTCCTCGCAGCCCGAACCGCCATCTACAACGATGATGTCGTGAGCTTTGGCAAGCCCATCATCCAAGGCATGATCGATTACCGCCGTAAACGCCAAACCGTGGCCGACGTTCGCGACCGCGCCGCCGAAGCACGCAGCCGAAGCACCGACTCCACCATCGACAAGCTCCGCCACCGCCCCCGCAGCTAACCCCATCCCCTCCTAAGTTGCGGTGAAATACGGACTGTTTCATGCCTTTAAAGGCCTCAACAGTCCGTATTTCACCGCAACTTATTGAAGGTGGACCGCGAACGATTTCGCTATCGGGATTCGGCGTAGGGTTTTGTTGTCGGAATGCCGTAACCGCGCATCATGGCACCGAACGATTCTACGTCGTAGGTGTCCGAGAGTTTGAAATGAATGACGTTGTGGCCCATGGCGCGAAGGTTCGCGTCGCGCATGAGGGCCGCTCGATACGTTTTTGCCGCCGCCCGCTCTGGATCATTTTGACCCTCGTCTTCAAACTTGCCTAGCCCATGCAGCTCTGCCAGCGTCCATGAGCCGTCTGGCATCTGCCAGCCATAATCTGCTAGATAATAGCCAGCGTTTCCCGGTCGCGTTATCTCAACTTGAAGCTCGGGCGCGGCAACCCCAGCGAGAATCATCGCTGCTCTCGCCTCGGACTCGCCGCCATTGTCTGACCTGCCGTCCATATACTCAAAAACGTCAAAAGCACGCGCGATGCCATGCAGCCCTCGACAATTTGCCTGCGCATATGCTCGCAGCTCTTCGCGTTCGACATCGTACTCACGGGCCAAGCCATCGACATAGCCCAGCCCATAGCGAAAGGCGCTCGTTCGAGCGATATCAACAACCGTTCGACACGGATCCGTCAGTGTAAAAGGACCTAGCCGCCACACTTCGCCCGGGCGCCAGCGCTTGTATTCAACGAACTCATACGTATCACGCCTTGTAGACCGTGGCAGCAGCACTTGCACTTTATCCAGAAGCGTATACGCCGAGCCGATGCCGTAGAGCAGCGCTGCTGTCGATCCGCAAAACACAGCATCCGATTCAACGACCGCAATAGCGGATGCCAGCTGAAAGATGCGATCTTCAACCCCAAGATTATTCCAATAGACCGGATCCGCATACACGTGGTTGTAAAGACGAAGCATGAGCTCTTCCTGCATAAGCTCACGCGCACGGCGTTCATCCCAAGGATCAATTGTTATAAGCAGCTGTCCATCTTGATGAATTCCAACGGCCGAGAATAGCATCCTTGCATATGACTGCGGAAAATGTTTTCCTTTATCGAGCATGGCCAACCCCATAACCATCACGGCGGAGAGAATACCATTACGCTATCGCATGCTTCCGTCCGCAGGCCTTGCCAAAAGCTGTCCAAAAGCTTGACGCCGCAGGTCAGAGCTTCAAAAAATATTTCCACTCTCGGTAGACGGTCGCTACGACCCTCCCAACGGCATCAAAATCCACCCTTACAATTAGTTGCGGTGAAATACGGACTACATGGGCCATAAAAGCCGAAAAACAGTCCGTATTTCACCGCAACTTAGAAGGGGATGTGGGGTCCCGGCATGTATATGAAAATGGCTCTGGTCCCAAAAGGAACCAGAGCCATTCATCTATCTTATGGAGCGGGCGACGGGAATCGAACCCGCGTCATCAGCTTGGAAGGCTGGGGTTCTACCATTGAACTACGCCCGCAAGATATGGTCGGGACGACAGGATTTGAACCTGCGACATCCTGCTCCCAAAGCAGGCGCGCTACCAAACTGCGCCACGTCCCGAAGGTGTTGAGCAGCTAAGGTCTAAACCTTGCGTGTCCCAAAGCGAAGGAAATTATAGGGGAGACTCCCCGCCTGTGCAAGCGCAGAAACCCTAGCTCCTCGAATGTGCGACAAACTTGCTGTGGAGCAGACCGATCACAAACGCCACCACGGCAACCGGCGCCCACGCGGCTCCAATGTCCGCCAGCGGCAGCGCATCGAACGGCAGCCACGCACCCGCAAAGAACGCGTCTCGAACCGAGGTAATCACGCTCTGCACCGCGACAACGCCGCCGACCCAAACCCACACCTGCGGATGCGCGTCGCAAAAACCGTGCACCAGGCCCATAAGCACCAGCACGATGGCAACGGGATACAAGGCGTTGAGCATGGGCACCGAGAACATAAGGATCACGTCGAGGCCCACGTTGGAGAGTACGCACGAAAACGCCGCGAACACAAAGGCGAGAATCGCGAAGGGGCGGCGCATGGCCTCCTCGGAGGCCTCCGCTCCCCCCTCGATCACATACGTCTCGCAGAAGTAACGCGAGCAGCAGCTGATGAGGCCGATGCACACGTTCATGCAGGCGAGGAAGAAAATCGCAAATACCACAACCGTGCCGGCAAGGCCAAAGTGCATGGAGGCCGAACGAGCAAGAATTGCAGCGCCGTTGGTGGCGTCGGGCATCACGGTGCCGAGCTGCATACCGGCAAGCGCTAGGCCGCAGTAGATGATGGCCATGAGCACGCCGGCGATCACACCGGAACGCGAAATCTCGAAGGCCACGCGTTTGTCATTGGTAACACCCAACTCGTGGATGGTCTCGGCGATGATGATGCCGAAGGCGAGCGACGCAAGCAGGTCCATGGTCTGGTAGCCGGTCAAGAAGCCCTGCACGGCAGCACAGGCATCATAGGGAGCTTGCGGGGCGGCAGCCGGTCCCAGCGGCGAGATCACGGCGGCACCCACGACCAGCACGATGAGCGCAATGAGCGCGGGACCCGTAATGCGCCCGAGTACGCGCGTGATAACGCCCGGACGCAGCGTGAGCGCAAACGCGACGACAAAGAAGCCAACGGCAAACACCAGGCGAGCCGTGCCGAGTGAAACGCCCTCGGGCAGTAGCGGCACCAGCATCTCAAACGCCGTGGAACTCGTACGCGGAATGGCAAGGCACGGACCGATTGCCAGATATACTGCCGCAACAAAGAACTCGCCAAACTTGGGGTGCACGCGGCCGGCAAGCTCGCGCGCCGTTCCGGCAAGCGCCACGGCAATAAAGCCCATGACGGGCAGGCCGATGGCGGCGATGAGAAAGCCGAGCATGGCGACCGGCGTGGCAGAACCAGCCTGCAGCGCCAGCAGCGGCGGAATAATGAGGTTGCCGGCGCCAAAGAGCATCGAGAACAGCGCAATGCCGACGGTAACGACATGGTCGGAGCGCAAACCGCGCGGAGCGGATGAGGCCATATGCACACCTTTCGGGTCGAAACAAAAACGGGACGGGCAAAAGGCCCGTCCCGCAAGTATATACGCTCTAGCAGGCTAAATCGCGCAAAGCGTCAATCGCGGTGTCGACTTCCTCGTCCGTGTTGAAATACCCAAACGAGAAGCGGACGACGCCCTGGCGCTCGGTCCCCAGCGCGCGGTGCATGAGCGGAGCGCAATGGGCACCGGGGCGCGTCGCAATCCCCCACCCTTGCATGAGCGCGTCCGAAATCTCGGCAGAGTCGATATCGGCTACGTTGAGCGACACAATCGCAGAGCGCGCCTGCTGGTCAAAGGCACCGTAGAGCTTAATCCCCGGAATCTTGCGCACACCGGCAAGGAAGCGATCAGCGAGCGCACGCTCGTGGGCAGCAATCGCCTCGACCCCACCCTCGGCCTCGATAAAGTCGAGGCCGGCAGAAAGGCCCGCGATGCCGTGGCCGTTGAGCGTGCCCGCCTCAAGGCGCGTGGGCCACTCAAGCGGCTGCAGCGCATCGAAGCTGTGCACGCCCGTGCCGCCCATGGCCCACGGAGCCACGTCAATGCCCTCCGCCACGGCCAGGCCGCCGGTCCCCTGCGGACCCATGAGCCCCTTGTGGCCGGTAAAGCACACTATGTCGAGGCCCATGGCCTGCATATCGACACGCGCCGTACCGGCAGACTGCGAGGCATCGACGATCACCAGCGCACCGGCCGCATGGGCGATGGCCGCCACACGCACAATGTCGACAGCGTTGCCGGTCACGTTGGAGGCGTGCGTCACAACCACGGCACTCGTACCGGGCGTGACTAGCCGCTCGAGCTCGTCGTAGTCGAGCACACCGTTTGCGTCACAGCTCGCATGCTCAACGGTCACACCCCGCTCCGCTGCCAGGCGGTTGAGCGGACGCAGCACGGAGTTATGCTCGAGCACCGTGGTGACCACGCGGTCGCCGGGGCGCACCACGCCACAGATGGCGGTGTTGAGCGCCGCCGTAGAGTTGGGCGTAAAGCACACATGGTCCGCCCTCGGGCAACCCAAAAGGCGCGCGAGCTTGGCACGGCAACCGTGAATGGTACGAGCGGCGTCGAGGGCACCCGACGTGGCGCCGCGCCCGGCATTGCCGAGCGAGCACATCGCTTGCGTCACGGCATCGATGACCGCCTGCGGCTTGTGCATGGTCGTCGCCGCGTTATCCAGGTAGATCATCGCACGACCTCCCACATGTCGATCACCGTAAAGCCCTCGGTGGGAACGCCCGCCGCGGCGAGTTCGCCGCGCAGCAGTTCCTCATCGGCAGGCAACGCCTTCCACGCCAAACCGCAGCCGGCAGCGACCTCCCCGGGCACGGGAATCGTCCGCCCGGGAAGACCGCGCTCGATGCACAGGGATTCACAACCCATGGCGGCCGCCGTGGTAGGAAACGTGATGACAAGCGCCGGGCGCTTCTCCCTCATGGCAACTCCAACCAATACGCTACGGGCGCACGACGCGCACGGCCTGCTCCATCTTCTCCACGATCACGTACATGTTGGTGACCTCGCCCACCGCAAGCTGGTCTTTAATGCCATAGTGGTCGAGGCAGGTGCCGCAGGTGAGAATCTCGACACCCTGCTCCGCCAGGCCCTTCAGGTCGTCGAGCACCGGCGAACCCTCGACGGTGAGCTTGGCACCGCCGTTGTAGAACAGCATGGTCGCGGGCAGTTCCTCCTGCTGCGTCACGGCAAAGATAAACGCCTTCATGAGCTTGTGGCCCAGCTCGTCGTCGCCACGGCCCATGCAGTCGGTGTAGACGGAAATGACGAGCTTGCCCTTGCCGGCGCTGGCATCACAGAAGGCAGCGCCATCCTGCTCGGGATCGGCCACGGCAACGGCGCCAGAGGTCGCCACGGTCACGTGCCACTCGGCGTCAGAAACCTTCTCGACCGAGGCCGTGCAACCCTTCTCCTGCGCCATCTTGGAGATGTTCTTGACGGCGGTCTCGTTATCGACCGAGGTCACGACGGTGCCCTCGCCATCGAGCTGCTTCAGAGCTTTGAGCGTCTTGACGACGGGCAGCGGGCAGGCATCGCCCATGGCATTGACTTCAATCTTGGTAGACATAGTTTTTCCTTTCAAAAGGGACCGCCCAGAACAGTAGGCGGTCGCATAAACGGTTTTCCTTAATGCACAACGCGAACGGCAGGACCGCCTGGCACCGGCTCGCACACGCGACCGACGACGGCGGCGATGCGACCCTCGGCATGCAGACGGCGCGCAAGCTCATCCACATCGGCAGCAGGTGCCGCGATAAGCAGGCCACCAGACGTCTGCGGATCGTACAGCGCATCCAGCATGCCCGGCTCCAGGTCCTCGTCGGCAGCCACGCGCGGGCCAAAGAAGTCCTGGTTGCGGTAGGAGCCCGCGGGGATAATGCCCAGACGCGCCATGTCGAGCACCTGGTCAAAGAGCGGTACCGCCCCCGACGCAAGCTCAACTTGCACGCCCGAGCCCTCGGCCATCTCGCACGCGTGCCCGATCAGACCAAAGCCCGTAATGTCGGTGCAGCCGTGAAGCTCAAGTCCCTCGGCCAGACGAATCGGAGCCTCGTTGAGGGTGCGCATCGAGTCAAACATGGCCGCGGCCTCGTCCTGCTCGATGAGCTCGCCCTTAATGGCCGTGGTGATAATGCCCGAGCCGATCGCCTTGGTCAGCAGCAGAACATCGCCCACGCGTGCGCCGCTGTTGGCGAGCATGCGGTCGAGCGCGACAAAGCCGCTCACAGACAGGCCATACTTGGGCTCGTCGTCGTTGATGGTATGGCCGCCCGCGATGGAGCAACCCGCCTCGACGCACTTGTCGGCGCCGCCCGCCAGAATCTGACCGGCACCCTCGATGCCCAGACAACTGGGTATGCAGAGTAGGTTCATGGCATGGCTCGGCCGCCCGCCCATGGCGTAGATGTCCGACAGCGAGTTGGCCGCGGCGATCTGGCCAAACAGAAACGGATCGTCGACCATCGGCGGGAAGAAGTCGATGGACTGCACAAGCCCCAGGTTCTCCCCTACGCGGAAGACGCTCGCATCGTCAGAGGTATCGAACCCCACGAGCAAGTTGTCGTTATGCACATTTGGCAAGTCGCCCAGGACCTGGGCGAGGGCTCCAGGAGCCAACTTAGCGGCTCAACCGCTCGCGGCCGTCATAGACGTGAGCCTAATCTGATCGTCAGCCATCGATACCTCCTCTCATCGGTCAATCATTTTCTCCCAGTATACGCATGAATGCGAGCCTGCGGCGGATGCATTAATTGAGCGCCTGTGCGCGAATCGCCGCGCCAATCGCTCCGGCAAAGCGAGCCTGGGGCGAGGTGGTCACCGGCGACCCCAGCAGCTCGCCCAACCGCTCCACCACGAAGGCGTTCTCGCACAGGCCACCGGTCAGGTAGTACGGGGCGCCCGCGGCCTGCCCGGCCATGGTCGCCACGCGCGAGACCACGCTGTCGATCACGCCACGTGCAATGTTCTCGCGCAGCTCACCGCGACCGATCAGGCTGATGACCTCGCTTTCGGCAAACACCGTGCACATGCTGCTGATCTTGGTGGGCTCACCGGAACGCGCAAGGTCGGCCATCTGCTGTTGGGAAATACCCAGACGGTCGGCCATGATCTCCAAAAAGCGCCCCGTACCGGCAGCGCACTTGTCGTTCATGGCGAACTTGGCCACGCGGCCACTTTTAAGCTGAATGACCTTGGTGTCCTGGCCGCCCACGTCAATCACCGTGCCGTGATCGCCAAACAGGCGCACGGCACCGGTGCCGTGGCAGGTGATCTCGGTCACGACCTTGTGCGCATAGGGCACGGCGACACGGCCGTAGCCGGTCGCGATCACGCGCACGTCGTCGGCAGCCACGTCGTAGCCAGCCGCTGCCAGTGCCTCGCGCAGCCGCTCGGAAGCCTCGACCGAGGAGAACCCGGTTGGCTGCACGCACGTCCACGCCACCGAACCCTCCCCGTCGACCACAGCAGCCTTAGCCGCCGTAGACCCGATATCGATCCCGATCCCTATCATGGCTCTCTCCCAATCTAAACATCAAAGGTAGCGGCGCGTTCAGGCGCCTTAGCTCTAGGTTTCTCAGGTGCCGGAGATTGCCCCGAAAGAGGAGCGCAGCGTACTTTGGGTACGCAAGCGACGGTTTGAGGGGCAAGATCCGGTGCCTGAGGAAGCTAGAGGGTTTCGATGAAGGCGGCGATGCGCGTCTCGATCTGGCCCATGTCACCGTTGCTGTAGTCGGTCTCGATCTTCATATACGGAATACCCGCACCCTCGACGGCCTCCTGCATGCGCGCGCTCTCAACGTTGAAGGTGTGGCAGGCCTGTAGCACGCTCTCTACCACGCCATCGACATGGTACTTCTCGCACATGGCCAGCGTGTTCTCCATGCGGCCGTCGTTAGGCGTCATGACCGAGCAGTTGATATCCAGGTAGCGGTCGGCGATGGCGCGCAGAATGTCGGGCGCGTCCGGGTCGATCATCATAGCCGCCGTGCGCTCACCCGAGCAGTCGTCCATGCACACGACCACGCCGCCGTTGGACTCGATGGTGCGGCCGATCTTGTTAATCACACCGCCCACCGGGCAACCGGTGATCAGAATGCGCTTGGCGTCCGCCGCAACCGGGCGCTCGCCCGCGTCGTAGGCCTCGCGCAGCTTGGCGACCTTTTGCTCCAGCTGCTGCGTATAGGCCTCGATATCAAAGCTGAACGTACCGGCAAACATAGTGCTCATCAGGTCGATGCCGCTCATGGCCGCCGGCTGGTTGGCCTGCAGCGCAAACATCTTGAGCTGAGCCGCACGCAAGCGGTTGCGACGACGGACGGCAGCACGCAGGTCATCGTCGGTAATCGTGATGCCGTAGAAGCCCTCGAGCTCCTCCTTGAGCAGGCGGCACTCCTCGTACCAGCCTTCACGCTCGTAGGCGCGATCGCGACCCTGCGGAAGATGCAGAATGTGCGTGCGCTTGAGCTCGTTGAGTAGCTCGTACATCTTCTTCTTGCCGTCGCAGGTGGTCTCGCCGATGATCATGTCGCTAAAGTACGTAAACGGGCACTTTTGCGAATAGGCAAAACCATACGTAGACTTGATGAGCGGGCACAGGTTTGCCGGCAGCACCTTCTCGGCCTCGGGAATCACCTCGTCGGACGTGCCGCACAGCGCCACGCTCGCAGCCCCCGCGGCATCGATAATCTCGAGCGGCGTGTAGCTGCACAGAAAACCGACCAGGCGATTACCCGCCTGCTTATAATCCTTGACGCGAATAAACGCCGCCTTGCGTTGCTCGTTGAACTCCTCAAACGTGGACGGCAACGGCTGCTCAATATTTTCCGACATATAACTCCTTAACAAACCTTTTAACCAACCAAGGAAACGGCTTTCCCAGGTGCCCGAGGTTGCCGTGAAAGAGGAGCGCCGCGTACTTTGGTATGCAAGCGATGGTTTGAACGGCAAGATCGGGTGCCTGGGGAAGCCGCCGGGACGAATAGTCCTAAATGGTTTCCAAGAAAGCCTCAATCCTGGTTTGCAGTTGGCCTGCATCCTCGCCGGCGTAGTCGGTCGTGATGTGCATAAACGGAATGCCGGCCTCCTCGGCAGCTTTCTCCACGGCGAAGGACTCCATTTCGTAGAGTGTGCAGAACTGCAAGGCCACGTCGACGATGCCGTCGGCATGCAGGTCGTGCGCCATCTGGACGATGTCCTTCATACGCTGGTCGTTGGGCGTAAAGACGGCGCAGTTAATCTTAAAGTAGCGCTCGGCGATGGCGTCGAGCATCTCGTCGACCGTCTCACCGGACTCGTCGACCAGGTCCTTGTAGTAGCGCGAGCCCGTGCAGGACTCCTCGCCCACCACAACGCCGCCGGCTTTCTCGATGAGGTTGAACAGCTTCCAGTTAGGCACGGCCATGGGCGTACCGGTGTACAGGATGCGCTTGGTCCCCTTGGGCGCCACGCCCTCGCCGGCCTCGACACGCTGCTCGCACTCAGCCGCCATATCGTTAATGGCTCCGGTCAGACGCGGCGTGTCGTCCATAAAGGCGGCCTGAACGGTCAGCAGGCTATCGAGACCGCTGATGGGCGCCGGATCGGCAGCGCGCGTGGCAGCCAGACGCTGCAGGGCGCGACGCTTCTCGTTGACGGCGTGGATGGCAGCCTTCAGGCGCTCGGGCGTAATCTTGACGCCGCACTCTTCCTCGATCTTGGCGGCAAGCTTTTTAACCTCGGCCTTCCAGGTCACGAGCGTCGACTCGTCGTGTACGTTGGGAATATCCATGACGTACATGTTCTTTTGCGTGACAAAGAACTCGTAGGCTTTCTTCTTACCGTCGCAGGTGTTCTCGCCCACCACCAGATCACTCGACTCAATGTAGGGGCAGACCTCGCCCAGCTTAAAGCCGGCAAAGCTCTTGATAAGCGGACAGGTGTTGCGCGGCAGGTGCTCCTCGACCTTATCGGTTGCCCAATCGGCACCAGAGCACAGACCAACGGGGATACCGTCGCAGGCGAGCACAATCTCCTCGGGCACATAGACGCAGAACGAACCGACGATCTTGGTGGCCTCGCCGGCTTCCTTCTTGTCGAGCATCTCCTTTATACGGCCGCTGTGGATGTTGGTGGCCACAAAGTCCAGGTAGGACGTGGACTTGGGGCGATTGTTCTGCGTCAGGAACATATCGCCGTACATCTGGCCCACGGCGCCCAGCAGCATATCGTGGTCGGCAAGATTCATGCCGAGGCTCTCCCACATCGGATGGAAATCAAATTCTTCAGCCATGACGGTTCCCCTCTCGAACCAAAATTGAATAGCTACGGTATTGCTGCACGGTGGGTGGCGAAAACCCAGCCGCGCCTAAACCCGGAATTTTAGGGAACCTGCTTTGCGGTCGATTATTTAGTTGTGCGTCGTCTCTCCCGGAGCCGTGAACATACCTGCTCATATGCGGCTCCGAGCCATATATAGGGCACGCGCGGCAACGCGGCGAATGTATGTCATCTGCGGCATGTGCGCACCCTCCTCTACAAGGTGAGGTCAACTATATCAACGGTCGTCGACCATGCGAACACCGTTGACATTCGTACGACAGCGTCGTGCGTCGTCGTTTAATAAAAAATTATCTTGATTGGCAAGAGTTTGTCGTCCCTCATTCGACGAGCGGCAAGACAAAGCCGCCGAGGCTTATATCCCCGACGGCATTACCCGGCGCTACCGACAAACCAGATGAATCCTGCTGGCATCAAAATGCATGCGCAGCGTCTCGCCTGCTTGTGGCAGCTCGTCGACAGGCATGCCCACTTTATTGACCTTCCACTGCAGACGCGTGGGCGCATCGGCACGCGGCACGTCCAATAGCACCAAGCGCTCAAAGCGCGAATCACTCACACGGGCCACGTGCAAGTCATAGCTGTTGCGGCCCCGCTCAGCGCGATTGTCAACATGGAAGTAGCTTGCGCGAATGCCCAGGTACGCCACATTATCGGGAACCTCGCGACCCACGTTAAAGGTCATACCCCAGTCGAGGGCCTCAACTTCTTCGTCGCCGATCTTACGCGCCCGGCTTGTGTTCTTGCAGCCCGTCAGGCGCAGTGCCGCCAGCGTCTGCGGACGGCGGACCACGTCCTCGACGGAGCCGATCTCCTCAACATGCCCGTCGTGCATCACGCAGATGCGCTGGCACAGGCGGCACGCTTCGTCAATGTCGTGGCTCACGTAAAGCACGGTGCGGTTGCATACATCGAACAGGTCGAGCATGTTCTGTTCGAGGGCGCTCTTAAGATAGGAATCGAGTGCGCTCATGGGCTCATCGAACATAAAGATGCCCGGATGCGCCGCCACCATGCGTGCAAGCGCCACACGTTGCTGCTGACCGCCCGAGAGTCGCGCGGGATAGCGGTCGGCAAAATCGGCTAGGCCAAAGATGCCCAGGTAGCGCTCGGCAAGTTTTTTACGCGCCGCGGCGTCCCCGGCGTCCTTTACGCCGGCACATACGTTATCGGCCACCGTCATGTTGGGAAACAGCTGATAGTTTTGGAACAGCAGGGCGCATTTTCGCTCCTGGGGCGACAGGTTGATGCCCGCCGCCGAGTCAAAAAAGGTCACACCGTTGATGACGATCTTGCCCTCGTCGGGCGTCTCCACACCGGCAATGCAGCGCAATGTGCAGCTCTTGCCGCAACCCGAGGCGCCCAGCAGCGCCACACGCTCCTCGCCGGCCTCAAGCTGCGTGTCGAGCACAAACCCGGGATAGTGCTTTTTTATATCCAGAACGAGCGACATGGCCTATCGACCTCCCTGCGGCGCCGTATCATCGCGCATGAGCTCGGCCAGCGCCTCGCGATCGATACGCAAGGCATCGCCGCCCGCCGGATCGAGCGAATCGCCCTGTCCGGCGAGATCTTTGGCGTGCTTGCGCTCCGCACGGGAGAGACCACGCTCGCGATACTTTTGCGAATGCGCCGTGTACATGTTGATGAACAGGATGACCAGGAAACTGAACACGATCACGACGGCGACCCAAAAGAGGGCCACCGACGTGTTACCGCCCATCCACTCAAAGTAAATCGCAATGGGAATGGTCTGCGTAATGCCGGCATAGTTGCCTGCAAAGAACAGCGTGCAACCAAACTCGCCCATCGCGCGGGCAAAGGCGAGCACCGTGCCGGCGGCAATCGAGGGCCAGCCAAGCGGCATCATAAGCTTGGTAAAGATGCGACGCTCGGACCATCCCAGGGTTCGCGCCGCATCGAGCATCTGCGTGTCGAGGCTCTCGAAGGCTCCGAGTGCCGTACGATAGACGAGCGGGAACGACACAACCACGGCAGATATCACCGCCGCGGGCCACGTAAAGACGATCGAGACGCCGTGCGCGATGAGCCACTGGCCCACCCCGGTCGAGCGGCCAAACAGCATGAGGAGCAGAAAGCCGCAGACCGTGGGCGGCAGCACCATAGGAATGGTAAAGACCGAGTCGAGCAGGCCCTTGATGCGGCTCGAGGTACCCATAGTCTTCCACGCGGCGAACAGGCCCAGCGCAAAGGAGATCAGCAAGGCAAGACCGCTCGTTTTGATGGAAACCCAAAACGGTCGGTAGTCGATGCCGCCCAAAAAGGAGGCCAGAGAGGTCAAGGGGCCCTGCTCATCCCGCAACACGACAGACGATGCCTCTACCATTTGAGCGCTATCAAGCCAACGCGCGCCGCCCTTGGCATCACCCGAGGCTGATGCAATCACCACATAGCGGTCCCCATCCGCACCGCGCTCGTCAAAGCCATAGGTATACCCGCCGGCATCAAACGTTGTTTCCGCGGTGACATACCAAGGAAGATCCACGTCCCCCAGCTGCGCACCTCCCATGCAGTTTGTGCTGTCGAGCTCGCAGACGAGGGCCTTGAGACCCGATACGCACTCGTTGTCCTGCGGATCCAATCCATACTTCTCGACCGCCTTGGGCGATATCCACACCACAACGCGATCGGCAGCAGGCGCCACTACAAGGTCCACGTCCTCGTCAACGGGAAACCGGTAGCCCTCAGGCTGGCCCTCCATGGCACGAGCGGTCCCCTTGGCCAGCCGCTCAAAACCCTCAATCCCATAGGAAAGCCCATGAGCGGTCGCAGCAACCTGGGCCCCGTCCTCAGCGTCCCCAGCAAACGCAAATCCCGGCACCCAGCAAAGCGCGAAGATCAAAGCACAGGCGACAAGCATGCGGAATCTATTAAGCACGAAAAGCTCCAAGCGAATACAAGGACGGAGTGAAACACAAAACGATGGAATTATCGCGCCAAGCCGTACTACTCGGAAAGCTCAAAGCCGTACTTAGCCCAAATCTTCTGAGCCTTCTTGTTGGTCAGGCAAAAGTCGATAAACGCCTTGGCCTCGTCGGCGTGCTCGGAGCTCTCGGCAACGGCACCCGGGTACACGATGGGCTTGTGCGAATCCTCGGGGCACACGAAGGCCTCCTCGATGCCGTCGTAGCGGAAGATATCGGAGCTGTAGACAAAACCGGCCACGCAGTCGCCTGTGGACACATAGGCGGCGGCGGTACCAACTTTGTCGGCCAGGGCCACCTTGTCGGCGATCTCGGGAGCATACTCGCCATCGTCGCCCTCGGTGCCGGTGTAGAGGCCCACAGAGGCCAGGGCCTGGTTGGCGTACTTGCCGGCGGGAACGGTCTTGGCGTCGCCGATGGCGATCTTGCCGTCCAGATTCGCGACGTCGGCGATGACCTCGACCTTGGTGTCGGAGCCCTCGGCGCGAATGATCACGAGATCGTTGACGAACATATCCTCACGGGTGTCGGCGTCGACGAGCTCGGCGGCCTCGGCATCGTCCATGGTGCCCTTGGAAGCGGTGATGAGCACGTCGACCGCAGCACCGGCGCGCATCTGCTCGACAAGGTCGCCGGACGCTTTGAACTGCGTGTCGGCAAACGTGGTACCGGTCTGCTCGGTGTAGAGCTCCTGAACCTCGGGCAGAGCCTTCTCGAGCGAGTTGGCGGCAAAGACCTGCAGCTCGACAGCCTTCTTCTTAGAGGAAGACTTGGCGGAGCCGGCATCGGAACCAGCGGGCTCGGACGTCTTGTTGCCCGAGCAGCCAGCAAGGCCAAAGCCGGCGGCAGCGGCAGCAGAAAGCGAGACAAAACCGCGGCGTGAAACCATATCGAACATATTCAACCCTTTCGGACCTTGTGCCCGGGTACCCCACCGCGGGCTTTAAACTGCAATCAGATTATACTTCTACGAGAATAATGATAGTGAGAAATTATTCTCGCCAGAGAATATAGTTTCGAGTTGCCGTGCACCTTGGCGTCGCTTCGGCGGAAAACAAAAGCGGAGCAGCCGTTCTGGTCGCCCCGCCGCAGGTAAACCGCTTAGTTGGTATGTCCGCCGCCCGCTGTCATCTGAGCCGCATGCTCCAGCTGGTCTGCTATGGCCTCCCAGCTTTCGCGGGCGGCCTTCGTAGAACCGGGAAAGTTTACGACAAGTGTATGACCTCGTTGCATGCAAATAGCGCGCGAGAGCATAGCGCGGCGCGTCTTGGTCATCGAATACGCACGGATTGCCTCGGCAATACCCGGCACATCGCGGTCACAGACGGCACGCGTCGCCTCGGGTGTTACGTCGCGCATCGAAAGCCCCGTGCCGCCGCAGGTGAGCACGACATTGGCGTGGCACTCATCGGCGGCTTCCGCAATGGCATCACCGATCTCGCTGACGTCGTCACGCACGACCACATGCGAGGCGACCGTCCAGCCCTGTGCCACGATAAGCTCCTCGAGCGCAGCACCCGCCTCGTCCTGGGCAAGATCGCGCGTATCCGAGCACGTCACAATCGAAATCTTCAACTCCATAGCATTCCTCCTATAGCACCGTGCCCTCAGGCAGGTCGACACGCACGACATCCACGACGTCGCCCGCCGCAAGGTCGCACGGTCCTTCGTGAATACGCAACAGGCAGTTCGCACGCTGCATGGTTCCAAGCAGCGCCGAATTCTGCGTCTTGGCCTCGGTCACCAACAACTCACCGGTCTCGGGGTCGCGCAAAACCGTGGCGCGATCGAAGAAGCGGCGATGCTGTCGCTTTTTCACGCTATGCGTGAGCGTCGCCTGCTGCACGGGACGCGCACCCTCGGCAAAGCCGCGCATCTTGCGAATCGCCGGACGGGCGAGCATCTCAAAGCCCACATACGCCGCGGCAGGATTGCCTGAAAGCCCCAGGTAGGGCTTACCCCCGAGCAAGCCAAACGTGATAGCCTTGCCCGGACGCATCGAGATGCGGTCGAAGAGCACCTCGCCCTCGCGATGGACCAGTGCCGTCACATAGTCGTAGTCGCCCGCCGAGGCACCGCCGCTCGTAATGACAAAATCGCACTCCTGCACGGCACGATGCACCAGCTCGGCAATCGCCTGCTCATCATCGGGCGCAATGCCGTAGAACACGGGCTCGGCGCCGGCATCGAGTGCCTCGGCCATCAGCGCCGAAGAGTTGGAATCGCGAATCTGACCGCGCGCCGGTACCTTACTCGGTGCGACCAGTTCCGTGCCCAGCGAGATAATGCCCACACGTGGGGCAGCGTGCACCTTCACGCTCGCATATCCGGCGCTTGCCAACAGACCCGCGCCCGCCGGAGCCACGACCTCGCCGGCGTGCATCACAACATCGCCGGCATGGGCCTCCTCGGCGGCAGAGCGAACGTTCTCCCCCACCTTGGCCAGCGCCGAGAACCTCACACGCGAGCCCTCGTTGCCGTCACCGTCAAGCACATCGACGATCTCGTACTTCACAACGGCATCGGCACCTTCGGGTACCGGCGCGCCCGTCATGATGCGGACCGTCTCGCCCGCGCCGATTGCGCCCTCAAACACATGGCCCGCGGCCTCGTGTCCGATAACGTCGAGCGTCACCGGCGCCTCGCCAGATGCCTGCGCCAAGTCCGCCGAGCGCACGGCATATCCGTCCATAGCGCTGTTGGCAAACGGCGAGATGTCGATATCGGCCACCGCGTCCTCGGCCAAGGGAAGACCGGCGGCCTGCCACACGGGAATCTCGATGAGATCCGTCGGAGCAACGTGCGACAGGACAATCGACTGCGCGTCCTCCAGTGGAATGAGTTTCTCTGCCATATGCACCTCTTAATGCCACGGCGCACAACAGGGGCGCCGATTCTTTATGCTTTTCTCAGTATAATCCCCCGATGCACGGCCGCGACTCGGCCTGTACCCGCAAATACACCTGTCGGTTGCAGGCCGCGAAACAGAATGGAAACCAACCCACCGGCTCGTCGCGTTTACCGCGTTTTATAATGCTTGCGTTGCAACCTAAAAGAGGAACGTATGGCTCATAACGACAAAACCGAAAGCGCAAACGAAACGCAGGATCATTCCCAGCCGCTCGACGACGGCGGCTTTTTCTCCCTGAACGACGTCATCATGGCAGGCAGACATCAGCTCACTCGCTCCGAGCATCTCTTAGCTGCCGACACGCGCCGCAACGTCCGCAACCTACTCGTGAGCGCCAAGTTGCTCGTGCTCGTCGTCACCGTATCGCTCGCCATGGGCGTTGCCGCTTGGGCGTTTTTGGCCTCGTTGAATATCGCGACTGACTATCGCGAGCACCATGCGTGGATTTACGCGCTGCTTCCCGTTGTGGGCGTTGCCACCGCATGGGTGTACAAAAACCACGGTCTTGCCGCCAAACGCGGTAACAACCTGGTCATCGACTCCGCTCTGGGCACACGCCTCATCCATATGCGCATGGCCGTCCTCACCTTCGTCTGCTCCACGCTCACGCACCTCACCGGCGGATCGGCCGGTCGTGAGGGAGCTGCGGTGCAGATTGGCGGCACCATCGCCAGCAACATCTCGAGCCTCGCCCACCTCAAAAAGCATGACCACCACGACCTCATGCTCGCCGGCATCTCGTCGGCCTTTGGCGCCGTATTCGGTTCGCCCCTTGCCGGAGCTTTCTTTGGCATGGAGATGTGCTTTATCGGCAAGATCGACTACACCGCGGGCATCTACTGCCTGGTCGCCTCGTTTACCGGCTACTTTACATCACTCGCCCTGGGTACCGAGTACGAAGCGAATGTCATCGCCAGCGTTCCCAACATGACACCACGGACGGTTGTCATCGTTGTTATCAGCGCCATTATCTTCGGTCTGACGGCACGCCTCTTTGCCTGGTCAGTTCGAACCGTCAAGAGCCTGTACGGTCGCTTTATCACCAATTACCTCGTTCGCGCACTCATAGGCGCACTCGTGGTTTTGGCCGCCTATGCCCTTCTCGACGCCTGGGACTACGCCGGCCTTTCCACGTGGCTTTCCGGCGCCGGATTTGCCGGCAACACCACCCTGGCAGACGCAGCCATCAAGTTGGTCGTCACAGCGCTTACCCTGGGTGCGGGCTTCCAAGGCGGCGAGGTCACGCCTCTGTTTGGCATCGGTGCTGCGCTCGGCGGCTGGATCGGCTGCCTCGTCGGAATCGACCCCAGCTTTCTGGCGGCGCTGGGCATGCTCGGCGTGTTCTGCGCCGGCCTTAACGTACCCATCACCACCTGTATGATGGCCATCGACCTGTTCCACGGCACGGCCGCCGGCTTCTTCGTGATCGTGGCGTTTATCAGCTATCTCGCCGGCGGCCACCGCGGCGTATATCCCGCGCAGCGCATTGTCTCGCCCAAACGCCGTTCGCTTATTGTGGATGAGGGCGGTACGGTAGCGGATGCTATCGAGCGCCACAACGACCTGATAGAGTAGACGTAAATATTCGCCGTGCAGCCACAATCGGGGGCAATTCGACCTGAGCGCGACCGCACCGTCACGTCATACGCCGGGAGTCGCCCCATGCACGCAACTGATTTTGGTCGCACGCTCATCATCGCCAATCCTGCCGCCCAGTCGGGCGCGGCGCGCGAAGTTGCCGAGCGCCTGCAACGCTTTTTGGATATGACCGCGCGCGCATCCCAGTTTGATCTGGTGCTAACCGAGCACACGGGACACGCCAAGGAGCTTGCCGCACAGGCTCAGGGCTATCGCACCGTTATCGCACTCGGCGGCGACGGCGTGATCCACGAGGTCGTCAACGGGCTTATGACGCAAAAGGAGAACGCCCGCCCCGCCCTTGCCGTCCTGCCCGTAGGCTCCGGCAACGATTTTGCCCAAACGCTCGGTATCGAAGATTTCTCCGGTAAGGATTTTGGCGCGCTACTCACCTGTGAGCTGCAGCGTCAGGACATCGGGCGGATTCGCTCATGGAACCCCGCAAGCGGTAGCGGCGAGGCGATCGTCGAGTATTACGACCAGACGCTTTCGATCGGCATCGATGCCGCCATCGGCCTTGGCACCACCGAACTGCGCAAAAAGACCGGCTTGACGGGCGCTCCGCTCTACACACTCTCGGGACTTGAACAGTTTGGCCTGCGCTATCGCAACTACCCCATGACAGCCAGCTTTGATGGCGCGCCTGCCGAGCGCGTGAGGGCGATCATCATGGCGATTCAGCTGGGCCCCACGTATGGCTCGGGCTACCGCATCTGCCCCGATGCCGACCCCTGCGACGGCATGCTCGACGTCTGCTACGCATGTGGCCCTGTCCCTCGCGCGGTTGCCCTGCCTATGTTTCTTTCGGCCAAGGACGGCCACCATACCAAGTTGCCGCCGGTACGCATGCGTCGCTGCCATCATGCCGATTTCACGTTCGAGGAGCCCGACTACCCCATCCAAGCCGACGGCGAGCCCATCGTCGCCTCGCGCATCGAGGTGGACATCCTTCCCGCCGCCCTCGAGGTCTGGCACCCAACCCGCTAGCCATCCCTAAGTTGCGGTGAAATAGGGACTGTTTATGCAGCTAAAGCCGCAAACAGTCCCTATTTCACCGCAACTTATGGGGAGGCTATTCGTCGCTGCCCGGTTTGCGACGGTTGGCCTTTTTAATGGCGTTGAAGTGTTTGTCGTTGAGCCTGCGCTGGCGAGAGCGCTGAGGCACCTTGGTCTTTACGCGTCGGCGCGGTGGACGCCCGCGACGCTCAAGCTCAGCGCGCAGCTTGCGCAGGCAGCTCGCGCGATTCTGAAACTGGCTGCGGCTCTCACGCGCCGTCACGGTAATCCCCGAAGGGGTATGTTTCATGCGTACCGCCGAGTCCGTCGTGTTCACGCCCTGTCCGCCCGGACCCGTCGCGCGAAACACCTGCACCTCGCAATCGCGCGCCAACTCCTCGACCGACATCTCGGCATAGCGCGCATACTCGCGCCATCCCATCTTGTTCTCATCCATATCAACACCTCCCCTCATACAAAAAAATGTGACAAAGGGACAGTCCCTTTGTCACATCGCACACCAATCGCTTGTGCTGCGCGCCTAGGCGAACGTAATCTCGCCGTTCTCGCAGTCCATTTCGGCGATACGGGCCAGGCTCTCAACGCGGAAGCCGCGCTTGCGGAGCTTATCGCCGCCGCCCTGGAAGCCCTTCTCAACGGCGATGCCAATGCCGGCAACTTCGGCGCCCGCAGCCTCGCAGATCTTGATAAGGCCCTCAAGCGCGCAGCCGTTGGCCAGGAAGTCGTCGATAATCAGGACTTTGTCGCCCTCGGACAGGAAGCGCTTGCCAACGATGACCGGGTACTCCTTCTGCTTGGTAAAGGAGTAGATGGTCGTGGCATACTGCTCGCCGTCGAGGTTGATGGACTGCGCCTTCTTGGCAAAGACCACCGGCACGCCGCCAAAATGCTGGGCCGCGATGCAAGCCATTCCAATGCCCGAAGCCTCGATAGTCAGGATCTTGTTGATCTCGACACCCTCGAACAGACGGGCCCACTCGGCGCCCATGTGGTCGAACAGCTCAACGTCGCACTGGTGGTTGAGGAAGGCATCAACCTTAAGGACGTTACCGGCCTTTACGATGCCGTCATGGCGAATACGATCCTCAAGCTCCTGCATGGCGCAACCCCTTCTCGCGGCAACGATGCCGCGCGATTAATAAACGTTGTTCGATAGTCTACCACGGACCGACCCCCGCCCGCCCCACAAGCCGCATCGCACCACAAACCAGTCTTTTTGGGACGGCGCGAATCGTGGCAGACAGCCTCCCAACACGCTAATGACGGGCGCGCATCTTCACCAAACGCACCATGGCAAGCGCAAAGCCCACGGCGGCCACAACCATAAGCACGTAGAACACCGAGCGAAAGCCGAATAGGAATACATCCGGACGGCCTGCAACAAAACTGGTCACGGCCTCGCCCATCGCCACGCTCATCTGCCCATAGAGGATATGCGAACCTGCCGTAATACCCAGCGCCATGCCCGCATAGCGCGCCAAGCTGCCCAAGCTACCTGCAAAGCCAAGTGCCTCGCGCGGAGCCGAGCCCATGTACAGCGAGTTGTTGGGGCTCTGGAAAATCGACGTACCGCACGACATGAATGCGACGCAGCACACGATCACAGGGATAGAAGAGTGCTCGTTGAGCGTGCTTACTGCAAAGAGACCGCACACATACACGCCCAGGCCGACCGCCGTGGGACCCTCGCAGCCAACACGGTCCGAAACCGTTCCCGAAAGCGGGCCGATAAAGGCATTCACCATTGGCAGCGCCAAAAAGAGCAGTCCGGAAATGTCGGAACCAAAGCCGTGGGCGTCCTGAAAATAGAACGGCAGAATAAACTCGGATGCGCCAATGCCAACGAACACGATGAGCATGCAGGCAAGGTTGATAGTGAAGGCCGAATTTGCAAAGCAGCGACGCGCGGCCTCCGCCAGCGACATGGGGCGTTCACCGGCCTCTGGCCTAACATGCGGCAGCGTGTAGAGCCCCACGATAAACGAGATCACGCCAATGGGCAGGTTGATGAGGAAGATACTCTCCCAGGGAAAGCTTGCCACCAGCATACCGCCGAGCACGGGACCACACATCATGCCGAGGGCCACGAAGGTCGCGAGAATACCCATGGCACGGCCTCGTTCGCGCGCCGGAAACGACTCAGTGATGATACCCATGTTGTTAGCCATGGCCGCCGCGCAACCGATGCCCTGAACAATGCGTGCCAGGATAAGAACCTCGAGCGAGGCCGAAAGGCCGCACAGCAGCGAACCGACCGAAAAGACGATGACGCCCAGCTGAAACACATTCACCTTGCCGCGCACGTCGCCCAGACGGCCAAACGGCAACATAGCCACGCAAGTCGCAAGCAGATACACCGAGCTTACCAGCTGAATGCGATCGAGGCCCACGCCCAGCTCCTTTTGCATCACGGGCAGCGCCACGGTCACGACGGTCGAATCCAGACACACCATAAACGTCATGATGAGCACGGTAAACAGAATCGCCAATTTGTTCTTGCCATGGGTGTCGCCCTCAAGGGCAATGTGCTCGCGGCGCAGCTGCTCTGCGGTTTTCTCCATATCCATCCTTTCGAGTGGCGCAACGCAAAAACGGGGCCCCAATCGCCTGCAAACAGCCGCGATTGGGGTCCCGCCTACGGAATCGGAACGAAAGGTCGCCGAAGCTTTCTGCCAGCATCGGCGCCTTATGCGAACGCTAGCCTAGCACTGCTCGAGTGCCTGCTCAAGGTCGGCAATCAGATCGGCCGTATCCTCGAGGCCGCACGACAGGCGCACCATGTCGGCGGAGATGCCACAGGCAATGAGCTCCTCATCGTTCATCTGGCGGTGCGTGGCATTAGCGGGATGCAGGCAGCAAGTGCGGGCGTCGGCCACATGCGTGGCGATCTGGGCGAGCTTAAGGCTCTTCATAAAGGTCTCGGCAGCCGCGCGACCACCGTTAAAGCCAAAGCTCACGACGCCGCAGGTACCGTTGGGCATGTACTTCTGAGCCAGGTCATAGTACTTGTCGCCCTCCAGGCCCGGATAGCTCACGAAGCGCACCTTGGGATGGCTCTGCAGGAACTTGGCAACGGCCAGGCCGTTCTCGCAATGACGCGGCATGCGCACATGCAGGCTCTCGAGCGAGCTGTTCAAGAAAAAAGCCGCCTGCGGGTTCTGCATGGGGCCGAGGTCGCGCATGAGCTGCGCGGTGGCCTTGGTAATGAAGGCACCCTCGCGACCGAACTTCTCGGCATAGGTCACGCCGTGGTAGCTCTCGTCAGGCGTGGTGAGACCCGGGAACTTGTCCGCATGGGCCATCCAGTCAAACTGGCCGTGATCGACGATTACGCCACCCAGGTAGGCAGCATGTCCATCCATGTACTTGGTCGTGGAGTGCGTGACGATGTCGGCGCCCCACTCAAAGGGACGACACATCACGGGCGTCGGGAAGGTGTTGTCGACCATCAGCGGCACGCCGTGGTCATGTGCGGCCTTAGCAAAGCGCTCAATATCGAGCACGGCAAGGGCGGGGTTGGCGATCGTCTCGCCAAAGACAAGCTTGGTATTGGGCTCAAAGGCTGCCTCCAGCTCCTCATCGGTGCAGTCGGGGGCGACGAACGTGCAGGTCACGCCCATGCGGCCCATGGTGTGGGCGAGCAGGTTATACGTACCGCCGTAAATGGCAGAGCTTGCGACCACGTGATCGCCGGCACCGGCAATGTTAAAGATCGCGAGGAAGTTCGCAGCCATGCCCGAACTCGTGAGCATCGCTGCGGTGCCGCCCTCCATCTCGCAGATCTTGGCGGCAACCAAATCGCACGTGGGGTTCTGCAGACGGCTGTAGAAGTAGCCAGACTCCTCCAGGTCAAACAGCTTGCCCATGTGCTCCGACGTGTCGTACTTCCACGTGGTGGACTGGTAGATGGGCACCTGGCGCGGCTCCGCATCTCCCGGGTGATAGCCGCCCTGAACACATGTAGTACCGATAGTCTGCTCGCTCATATCTAGCTCCCTTGCCTGGGTTTTAGTTTTATTCGGTTCACGATACCGCTACCCTGCACCCCTCTCAACCCATCCCCAAGGTAGGTTAAGGGACAAATTCATCAGGGGTATTTATCTCAAGCCTTGGGCATTTGCTCGATAGATAAAAATGAGGCATACATGAAGCTCTCGATGATTACATGCCCCGTCACGGGTACCATAGGCGGGTACACCGTGACCAAGGAGACAACGATGAAGCAGATCGATACCACCCAGCTCGACACCGCCGCCTGCCAGGCTCAGGCTGCCGAATACCACGCCCGCGGCTTTAACTGCGCCCAGGCCGTTGCCTGCACGCTCGCACCTGCCGTCGGGCTCGACCCCCAGACCGCCTTTACCCTCACCGAGGGCTTTGGCGCCGGCATGGGTGGCATGACCGAGACCTGCGGCGCCATCTCGGGCGCTGTTGCCATCATGGGCTTTGTAATGAGCGACGGCATGGAGAACCCCAAGACCAAAGGCCAGACCTACAAGCTGTCGCGCGAGATTGCCAAGCGTTTTGGCGAGAAGAACACGACGACCGTCTGCGGCACGCTCAAGGGCATCGGATCGGACAAGGGTCCGCTCCGCAGCTGTCCCGGTTGCATCGACGATGCCGTCGAAATCGCCTGTGATGTGCTAAAGCAGCTCGCCGAGTAAGCGGCAGCAACAGAAAAACGACGGCCGGCGCGCTTGGGATCTATCCAAAAGCACGCCGGCCGTCGCCGTTAAAACTCGGCAAATTCGGGAGCGCCGACCTCAATCTCCTCGCGCCCCGCCATAAGCTCGCGCATCTTAGCGCAAAACGGCTCCTGCTCCCCCGCTTTGAACACCAAATGAATCGTCACGGTATCCGCGAAATCGGTATCCGAAACCTTGGCACCCGAATCCTGCGCCAAACGAAGCACTTGCTCATACTGCGGATAGGCCACATGCACGTCAACAGGCACGACGCTTGTCATCTCAACGATCTGCCCAGCCTCCTGAGCCGCGGCCACCGCCGCCTGCGTCGCCGCGGTATAGGCGCGCACCAAGCCACCGGGCCCTAACAGCGTGCCACCAAAATAGCGCGTCACCACGCAGCAAACATTTTTGAGCCCCGCGCCGCGCAGCACCTCGAGCGTCGGCATACCGCTCGTGCGGCTCGGCTCACCATCATCACTCTGGCGCTCGCGTCCATCGACTAAAATCCACGCGGGAACATTGTGCCGAGCGTCGTAATGACGCTTGCGAACCATCTCGATAAAGGCATTCGCCTCATCCTCGGACTCAATATGGACCAGCTGGGCAATAAACCGGCTCTTGCGGTCAACGAACTCGCCCGTAGCCTCAATATTCGATTGCAGAGTAAAATAGCTGTCCAACAAAGCCCCTCAACAAAATAAAGCGCAGCAACAAACAGCCTCAATAATACGGCAAAGACAGCACCGTTGACCTCGCCAACAAGAACGGAAACGCCAATGATACCGTCACCAACAGCGAGAACCCGTCAGCGCGAGCAAGGTGCCTTGAAAGACAAGGGCATTGACCTTATGGTCATGCCCGAAGGCTTGAAAGGCAGATTGCCGCGCTGACGGGTTCGCAGCGTCAACATAGTTGCTGAGTGGGCCTATAAGCCGGGTTCTGTCGTGAACGGTCATTTATCTTGTCTGCACGTTACCGTGCAGCTCCACGCACGCTACCCGAACGCGGACCGGGCCGGCCCATAGCGTTCCTATTCGCGCTTGCTCCGGATGGGGCTTGCCAAGCCGCCGTGTTGCCACGACGCTGGTGGTCTCTTACACCACCGTTTCAGCTTTTCCCTTTACGCCTTGCGGCGCAGGTGGGAGTCTTCTTTTCTGCGGCGCTTTCCGTCGGATCACTCCGCCCGGCCGTTAGCCGGCATCCCGCCCTCTGGAGCCCGGACTTTCCTCACGCGTGCTGCAAGCAGCACATCGCGCGACCGTCTGGCCCACTCAGCAGTGCAAGAGTGTAACACACCGTTGCCGCAGGCAATGGCACAACGCAAACGCTCGACACGATAAACCAAGAACCGCCATGCGCTACAATGGTCCTGTCGATGGGCAACGTCGTCAGTCGAGACGCGACCGCGCTCCGCACCCCTCCGTCTACTCGGTGCGTTCCCGCCTCCTCCCCGAGGCGGGATGTCGGCATTTTTTCATGCACCGACAATCCAATAGCCTGTGGACAGCCCGGCAGCATCGCGCATCTCGGCGTCAAATGCAAAAAGGGATCCGTCCATTGCGGACGGATCCCTTAAAACAAGTGATCGTCAAACCGATTTACTCGGCGTCGGTCTCCTCGTCCTTCTTCTCGGAAGGCAGCGGGGTGACCTCGATCTCGACGCCCAGAGTCTCAGCAGCGGACTTCATGGACAGGGAGATACGACGACGGTCGAGGTCGATCTCCATGACCTTGACCTGAACCTTGTCGCCCACGTGGGTGACCTGAGAAGGCTGATCGACGTGCTTGTTGGCCATCTCGGAGATGTGCACCAGGCCCTCGATGCCCTCGCCCAGATCGACGAAAGCGCCGAACGGGACAAGCTTGGTCACAGTGCCCTCGACGATAGCGCCAACGGGGTACTTCTTGACCAGTGCGCGCCACGGATCCTCGGTGGTCTGCTTGAGACCCAGGGAGATGCGCTCGCGGTTGAGATCGACGTCGAGAACCTCGACCTCGACCTCCTGGCCGACCTTGACAACCTCAGAAGGATGGTTGACGTGGTTCCAGGAGAGCTCGGAGATGTGGATGAGGCCGTCGATACCGCCGAGGTCGACGAAGGCGCCGAAGTCGACGATGGAGGAAACGGTGCCCTGGAGACGCATGCCAGACTTGAGCTTGGACAGGATCTCGGAGCGCTCGGCCTTACGGGACTCCTCAAGCACGACGCGACGGGAGAGGACAACGTTGTTGCGGTTGCGGTCCATCTCGATGACGCGGGCCTCGATGCGGGTGCCCATGTAGGAGGTGAGGTCCTTGACGCGACGGAGGTCGACGAGGGAAGCGGGCAGGAAGCCACGCAGGCCGATGTCGAGGATCAGGCCGCCCTTGACAACCTCGATAACCTCGCCCTCGACGTTCTCGCCGGAGTTGAACTTCTCCTCGATGCGGTTCCAAGCACGCTCGTACTCGGCACGCTTCTTGGACAGGACCAGACGACCGTCCTTGTCCTCCTTCTGGAGAACCAGAGCCTCGATGGGATCACCGAGTGCAACGATGTCTGCAGGGTTAGCGTCCTTGCGGATGGACAGCTCGCGGACCGGGATAACGCCCTCGGACTTGAATCCGATGTCAACGAGCACCTCGTCATGCTCGATCTTAACGACAGTGCCGTTAACGAGATCGCCCTCATCAAAGTCGGTAATCGTACCGTCGATGAGGTTGTTCATCTCCTCCTCGTTGACATCGTCAAGAGAGAAAATGGACGAGTTCTGAATCTCACTCAAAGGTGGACCCCTTTCGAACTACGGGGCCCCGATTGCTAGGACCTACAGAAGGGTGCGACAAGCACACAACGTTTAGGAACACTCGGGAGCCGACAGATACTAATGTGACGCTTATGCAATCACGTTCGTATAGGTTACGGGGAAATGAGTTCGATTTCAAGCGTGAACTGCGATTTTTTACTCGTGTGGAGACTTTTTCGTAATCTTATGAACACACGTCTCCGCAACTTGACGATAACCAGCCAGGCATTCGGCTTTGGGGTAAAGTATCCGGAGCCAACGATTCTAGATCGATTTTTCGAGAAAGGTGCCCGCGTGCTCAAAGCAGTCGTTTTCGATATGGACGAAACGCTTCTTAGCATCAACCTCAACGCGTTCATCCTTCGCTATTTTAAGGATGTCTCTTCGATGCTCGCGGATATCGGGCGCCGCAGCCGCGGTGGCACGATGGCACGCCTCGGCACCATCCTGGTCGACCTCAACGCCAATCGCCGCAGCGGCACGGACAACCGCACCAATCTTGAGTTTTACCAAGAAGAGGTCGAGCGCCGATGCGGGATCCGCCTCTCCGATCCCCTCATCTACGAGGCGTTTACCTACTATGACCGCGAAGTTCTTCCGTACAAGAACGACGATGTCATTAACGCCCACGCCATGCCGGGCGCACACGCCGCGCTCCAGGCCGTACAGGACGCAGGGCTGCGTTGTGCGCTCTTTACCAACCCCAGCTTTCCCCAGGGGGCCATCGAGTGCCGCATGGGTTGGGGCGACCTGGCCGACGCTCCCTTTGAGCTCGTCACGCACATGGGAAACACCACCCGCTGCAAGCCCGATGCCACCTACTATCTAGAGCAGCTTCAGGTGATGGGGCTCGAGCCGCACGAGGTCCTTATGGTGGGCAACGATCCCAAGCGCGACTTCCCCAGTCCCGCCTGCGGCATTCAAACTGCCTATGTTGGCCAGGGAAAACCCGGCCGAGCCACCTGGCGCGGAACCATGGAAGACTTCGCCCGCGACTTTAACGCCGTAGTAGAAGCCTTCTACGAACACCAAGTAGCCGACGAACTGTCTTAACAGACCTGGGTTTTACCGATCATTATGTTGAGGATCTCGACGTCGGTGTCCTTCATGCCCACGCGGCCTACGTAGCCCATACTGGCGATCGTCTGCTCAACGGTATCTTGGATCAGGCCCTCGCCGGCGCGGAAGCCGCGGCCTTGCATGGCCATATCGTGGCCCAGAATCGCCGCATCGACGGCAGCCGAGATCTTGGCGGCACAGCTCGCCTTGGCGCCGTCGCACACGATGCCGCCCACGTTACCGAGCGTATTCGAGACCGTCGCGCCAATCTGCTCGCGCGTGCCACCGCACAGCCAGGTAATCGCAGCGCCGGCGCCGCACGCAGCGCAAATAGCACCGCAAAACGCCGAGAGCGCACCAATATAGCTCTTGATATGCACGGCGATAAGATCGGACAGCATCACGGCGCGCACCAGGCGCTCGTGGTCGCAACGCAGGTACTCGGCATACTCCATGACGGGCAATGCGCAGGTAATGCCCTGATTGCCCGAGCCGCACACAATGGCGACCGGCAGCGCGCAACCGTTCATGCGGGCGTCGGACCCGGCGGCCGCACGGGCACGGGCGCGGCAGGCGACGTCATCGGCACGAGCACCCAGCAGCGTACGGCCCACCTCGGCGCCCCAAGCGTGCGCGAGGCCCTCAGCACTGATCGCGCCATTCAGCTCAATCTGACGCTCAACGGCAGCGCGGGCGTCCTCAATGTCACCGTCCTCGATAAAGTCGATGATGGCCTCGATCGACATGGGCGTGTCGGCGTTATCTGCCGCACGCTCGGCCACCACGCGCTCGGCGCAGGCGGCGCACTCCCCCGCCGACTTACCGCATACCGGAATACCGTCGAGCGTATGGCACGTGACATTAGTGTGGTGATCGGTAATCTCGACGACCGCGGTATGGCCCCCGGCCGTCGCAGTCACCTTGATGTAGAGGTTGGGCACACCCTCGACAAGCGACACATCGCAGTAGTCCGCATCGGCAAGCAGCTCGGCCACGCGGGCGCGGTCCGCGTCATCGACGCTCTCGAGCACCTCGAGCGCGCTCTTGGCGTCGCCGCCCACGGCACCCAGCACGGCCGCGGCTTCAATACCATGCATTCCGCCCGAGTTGGGCACGGTCACGCTCTTGACGTTCTTGATGATGTTGCCCGAGCAGGCAACATCCATATGATCGGGCTCGCAACCGAGCGTCTGGCTCGCCAGCGCCGCTGCATAGGCAACGGCAATGGGCTCGGTGCAGCCGAGTGCACAGACAAGTTCGCGGTTCAAAACATCGCAAAACGCGGCATCACGGATGGAATCGGTAGGCATAGGTATCTCCTGCTTGCATAACGGGCTGGGCTCTCAAAAAAGTTACCTCCTTTATTTGATAACAATGCATCAAAAACCGCAACCATGGTTCCGGTAGACGGCATTCAGGCGCAAACTGACGGCATTCATTCATGAGAAACCGGTCTTGTTGCATGCT
>JBKYCW010000004.1:145427-346251 GCA_047025555.1 Collinsella sp. | reverse complement strand
TCCGCACATGTGCGGATGAATGTGGGAAGTGTTCGGATGAAGTTGATAATCAAGGCTTGTTGCATGCTAAAGCGTTTGACCAAAAAACGCCCAAGCGTTTACACAAAAGTCGCGCTATCATGCAGTCGAACGCGGTAAAACCTTTAGCAATCTCGCCGCACAGACCAGAGAGGAACTATCCATGAAGATCGGTATCGGTAACGACCACGCCGCCGTCGAGCTCAAGAACATCATCTCCGAGCACCTGAAGGAGCGCGGCTGCGAGGTCGTGAACTTTGGCACCGACACCTCCGAGAGCTTTGACTACCCCATCGCCGGCTACAAGGTGGGTAAGGCCGTTGCCAACGGCGACGTCGATCTAGGCATCCTGATCTGTGGCACCGGCGTCGGTATCAGCCTGGCTGCCAACAAGGTCGAGGGCGTACGCGCCGTCGTGTGCTCCGAGCCCTTCAGCGCCAAGCTCTCCCGCATGCACAACAATACCAACGTGCTCGCTTTTGGCGCCCGCGTCGTGGGCTCCGAGCTCGCCAAGATGATCGTCGACGAGTGGCTCGACGCCGAGTTTGAGGGCGGTCGTCACGAGCGTCGCGTTAACCTCCTCAACGAGATCGATCACACGCGCGCCCTTAAGATCGTCGACGAAGCCTAAACTATTCAGTGCCACAAGCTAACAGCAGGGGCCCGCTCGGAACACATGTCCGAGCGGGCCCCTGCATAGATTTTGGAATAAAAGGGCGCCGCGGATGGAGTTCCGCGGCGCCCAAGCCAAACGCTAACAGCTTTAAGGAGTCAAAGCTGGTTTAGCCAAAGAAGCGCATGATCTCAATCTCGGCGTTCTCCAGGCAGTCGGAGCCGTGGATCACGTTGGCGTTGACATCGACGGCAAAGTCGCCGCGGATGGTACCAGGAGCAGCCTCAAGCGGGTTGGTAGCGCCCATGAGGGTGCGCATCTTAGCAACAGCGGAGAGACCGGAAACGACCATCTTGACGACCGGACCGCTCGTCATAAAGTCGCAGAGACCGCCAAAGAAGGGCTTGTCGGCCAGATGGGCGTAGTGCTCCTCGACGGTAGCGCGCTCGAGCGTGGTCATCTCCATGCGCTCGATGACAAGGCCGCTGCGCTCAATGCGAGCAACGATCTCGCCGATCTTGCGGTCGCGCACGGCGTCGGGCTTAATCATGATGAAGGTCTTCTCGATAGCCATAAAAGTAGCCTTTCAAGTAGGTTCGCGCGTGCCCAAGTCCCATTCCGGCACCCGCCTGGACTGCATCGTAACAGAGTTTTAGCTGCAGTTAAACAAAAAGCTGTTTATTGAAACGTTGCAATTTATTAAAGCGCTCCATATGTGTCACTTCTGTTTCGAAGCCCGATTAGAGTACCATCCGACCGCCCATCAACCGCGCCGAACAGAGCAGGCGGTCGGTTGCCGCCCGCGAACGTATCCCCTTCACAACCTGCCCAAAGGTCCTACAGAAGTTCTCGACAAGCCCCTCCCCCATAGCAACAAAATACGGGCTCCCACATCAGCAGGCGCCCGTAAAGCGAAAACGATTTATCAATACATGGCCAAAACGGCTTCAGCCAAACCTCTACTTTGCCCCGTGACCCATCTCGACGACCTTGGTCAGCGATCCAAACACGCCCTCGTCAGCCACGAGCTGTGCCTCGGCACGCTGCAACTGCACGGCAACGGCAGCAGGAGCGGTGCCGCCCTCGGTCGTGCGCGCGGCGACAATCGACGGGATATCGAGCGCCTCGGTAATGTCGCGCTCAAAGAGCGGGCTTGCCTCCTGGAACACCTCAAACGGCAGGTCCTCAAGATTGCAGCCGCGCTTCTCGCACATCAGGACCAGATGGCCCACCACGGCATGTGCCTCGCGGAACGGCAGGCCACGCTTGGCCAGGTAATCGGCAACATCGGTGGCGGCAAGGTGCCCCACGCCGCACTCGCGCGCCATGGCATCCTCGTTGACGGTCCAAGTCGAAATCATTCCGGCCATAACGGACAGGCACTGCATGAGCGTATGGGCGGTATCGAGCGCGCCCTCCTTGTCCTCCTGCAAGTCCTTGTTATAAGCAAGCGGCAGGCCCTTCATGGTTACCAGCAGCTGCACCAGGTTGCCGTACACGCGACCGCTCTTGCCGCGGATAAGCTCGGCAAAGTCGGGGTTCTTCTTCTGCGGCATGATGGACGAGCCAGTGGAGTACGAGTCGGAAAGCGTGATAAAGCCAAATTCGGAGCTCGACCACAGTACGATCTCCTCGGAAAGACGCGACAGGTGCATCGCCATGACGGATCCGGCGTAATGCAGATCGAGCAGAAAATCACGGTCGGAAACGGCATCGAGCGAGTTGGGGATCACGCCCGCAAAGCCAAGTTCGGCAGCCGTCATCTGGCGATCGAGCGGATAGCTCGTACCGGCAAGCGCAGCGGCACCCAGCGGGCAGTTGTCGGCAGCATCAAAGGCGGCCTTCAAACGCGTAAAGTCGCGCGCGAACATCCAGGAATACGCCAGCAGGTGATGCGACAGCAGCACGGGCTGAGCATGTTGCATGTGCGTGTAGCCCGGCAGAATCACCTTGTCGTACTTCTTGGCCGCATCCACCAGCACATGGCGCAGCTCAAGATTGGCCTCCATGAGCTCCTTGGCCAGCGCCTTGACGCCCAGGCGCGTATCGGTCGCCACCTGGTCGTTGCGCGAACGCCCAGTATGCAAGCGCTTGCCAGCCTCGCCGATGCGACGCGTCAGCTCGCTCTCGATGGACATATGAATGTCCTCATCGTTGATGTCGAAGGTAAAGTTGCCGGCATCGATATCCTGTTCGATTCCGGTCAGGCCCTTGGCAATCGCCTGCTCGTCCTCGGCACTGATGATGCCCTGGGCGGCCAACATCTTGGCATGCGCCTTAGAGCCGGCGATATCCTGCTTATAGAGATGTTTGTCGACCGGCAGCGACGCGCCAAACTCCTGCGTGACCTCGGCCACGCCCGCCTCAAAACGACCGCCCCAAAGAGCCATGGAACCGTCTCCTTTCTCCAAATACCAAAACAAGCGTCCAAAGCAATGTGCCCTGTCGCTAAAGCGATTTATCAACCGCTAGTTTTACACACTCCCTGCCGCGCGCGGGGCCATGTGGCTAATTTGCAAAGAAGTGACGCACCATGCACTTGGCGCCCAACGTCTCCCTCCGGATGTTGCCCTGCGAACCATCGATCCAGGCCTTCAGGCTCATAGGAACGTCCTCGACCCTTACAGCATCGAACTCGGGCGCGAGGGCAAGCAAAGCATGCGCGATAGCATTGAACATAATGGATACTCCTCATATATATAGGCACAGAGCCGCCAAATTGATAGAAGGAGCCCCGCCGGACAACCCCGGCGGGGCTCGGACTCAGCCGCAGACGCGGCATCATATATGCGGGCGGAACGTAGGGGCCACCGATGTTAAGAAGTGTCAGCAAGCATAACGAAAGGTAGGGACCCCGTGCGCCCGTTATGTATCACGCGGATGGGCCGCGCGGATACCAAGGGAAGGAGGCGCTAGGCCTGGGCAGCAGCAGAGCTGGGGCCCTGGACCTTTGCCCACGTCTTGAGCGACAGCGTATCGATCTCGATAAAGCCGGCGCTGGCCTTCTCGTCAAACGTGGTGTCGCGGTCGTAGGTAGCCAGGCCGTAGTCGTAGAGGCTGAAGGGACTCTTGCGGCCGACGACATGGCAGTTGCCCTTAAAGAACTTCAGACGGACAGTGCCGGTCACGAACTTCTGGGTATCGGCCATAAAGGCGTCGAGCGCGTTCTTGAGCGGGCTGTACCACTGGCCGTTGTACACGGCGGTGGCCCAATCCTGCTCGAGCTTGATCTTGGTCTTGAGCAGGTCGCCCTCGACGCAGATGTCCTCGAGCGCCTTGTGGGCGGTGATGAGCGTCAGGGCGCCGGGAACCTCATAGCACTCGCGGCTCTTGAGGCCCACCAGACGATCCTCGACCAGGTCAAGACGGCCAAAGCCGTTGTCGCCCGAAATCTTGTTGAGGGCGATGACGATCTCGGAGAGCTTCATCTTCTTGCCGTCGACGGCGACAGGCTTGCCGGCCTCAAACTCGATCTCGGTATAGGTCGGGGTGTCAGGCGTGTCCTCGGGGTTCTTGGTCATAACCCAAGCGTCATCGAGCGGCTCATTCCAAGGGTCCTCCAGGTGACCGCACTCGATGGCGCGACCCCACAGGTTGTCGTCGATGGAGTAGGGGTTGTCGTTGGCACCCTCGGGAACCGGCACGTTGTGGGCGTGGGCATAGGCGACCTCGTCGGGACGGCACTTCAGGTCCCACTCGCGAACCGGGGCGATAACCTTGAGCTCGGGGTCGAGGGCCTTGACGGCGGCCTCAAAACGGACCTGATCGTTACCTTTGCCAGTGCAGCCGTGGGCGACGTAGGTCGCGCCAAACTCGTGGGCGACCTCAACAAGCTTCTTGGCAAGCAGCGGGCGAGACAGGGCGGAGAGCAGCGGATACTTATTCTCGTACATGGAGTTTGCGGCGATGGCTTTGGTCAGGAACTCATCGGAGAACTCGTCGCGCAGGTCGAGCACCTGGCAATCGAGAACGCCCAGGTCGAGCGCCTTCTGCTTCTTGGCATCCAGTCCGGTCTCTTCCTGGCCCACGTTGCCGCAGACGCAAACGACATCGAGATTCTTCTCGTCCTGGAGCCACTTGACACATACGGATGTATCAAGACCACCGGAATATGCGAGAACGACTTTTTCCTTGCTCATGGCTGTTTCCTTTCGCCCTTGGTAGCTAGTTAGAACATCGGTCAGTTGCAAGTCATTTCAAGGTCATATACCGTGCAATATCAGGTTAAATAGCAAAAATGAGCACATACATGCCCTAGAAACATGCAGCAATGTCGTGCTAAAACCCAACGACCTCAAAATGACTCTGTTGAGGCAATTCGCCCCATGCGGACAGAGACGATTGTTATCGTCGTCGGGAAATTGCGCGCTGGCGTCGGATGGCATTGTCTGCAGTGGTGATGATCTTTACGAACTGCATCTGCCTCTCCTTTCACGTATCGCCGGGCGCAATTCAAATATCGTAAACGGTACCTTTTACTCGGTAAGCGGTTGTTTTTCCGTCTCCGTTTTCGATGGTCGCTATATTACGCTAAAGTGCCCGCAGCACAAGCGACAAATTCAAATTTCTGAAAAGTTTTTTCATTACTTTGTGAAGCGTGGTGCAAATACGCACCATTCCTGCGAAAATACGCTCGACTACTAGTTGATGGTTATAACGTCTGAAACAATCTCGAAACGAAAGGCGCATTTTTATGCAAACTTACGAATCGGACGCCAACATCGGCAACATTAAGATTCTCGCCGTCGATATGGACAAGACGCTGCTGACCGACGAGCGTGTGCTGCCCCAGGGTCTTGATGAGCGCCTGGACAAGCTCGCCGACGCCGGCATCGTATTCTGCCCCGCCAGCGGACGTCCCGCCCCCAAGCTCGAGGAGATGTTCGAGGGCATCAAGAACCGCCTCGCCTTTTGTCCCGACAACGGAGCTTGCGTGATCTATCGCGGCAGCTATATCTATAAAAGCAATATTGACGTGGAGCTGTATCAGCAGGTCTTGAACCGTGCCTCGGAGGATCCTCGCGCTGTCCCCGTCCTGTGCTGCTTCGACGAGTTCTACGTGCTTGCCCGCGACCATCAATACCACGACGAGATCAGCGTCTACTACAACACAATCAACTACGTAGACAGCTTTGAGGGCATTGATTTCGAGTCCAACAAGATTTCGGTCTTCTTCCCCGGCTACGACGCCGAGCCCGCTTTCCGCGAGACCTATAGCCCCGAGTTCTCGGACAAACTCTACGTCACCAACGCTGGGCGCGAGTGGATCGACTTTATGAACCTGGGCGTCGACAAGGGCGCCGGCGTCGCTCACCTGTGCGAGCACCTGGGCATCGATATTGCCGATGCTGCCGCCGTGGGCGATACCTACAACGACATCCCCATGCTGGAGCGCGTCGGGCATAGCTTTATCGTGGACAATGCCGAGGAGCACATGAACGCGCACGCCAAGTGGCGCATTCCGAGCAACAACGACGGGGGCGTACTGACGCTCATCGACGCTATCTTGGCGGCCCGGTAGCCGTCCCATCGGGCCTGGCCGGGCGGCACAGGATAACTTTTCGCTCGGTCAGGTCCTGCGCAAGACGAAAGCCACATTAAGTGGCTTTCTTTGCGTGCGGAATCTACGAAAAGTTAACCTGTGCCGCCCGGCCAGGCCCTAGGTTTACTTGTTTGCCGCCTAGATGGCGTCTTGAGTGTCTAGATACTTAGGCTGAATTTAATTGAACGAAGGGGGCTCCTTGTTGGCAAGGAGCCCCCTTCTGGTTTGGTTACTTTAGGGTTGTGGGCACTTCCCTATTTGGCGTCGGCCCAGGTTATGCCGGTGCTGGCTTCGGCGATTAGGGGGACGCGGAGGTCTACTACGTGCTCCATGACGTCGCGAACCATGGTGGTTAGGCGCTCGACTTCGTCGATGGGGCACTCAAAGTCCAGTTCGTCGTGCACTTGCAGGATCATGTGGGCGGCAAAGCCTTCCTCTTCCAGGCGGCGGCTTACGCGGGCCATCGCGATCTTGATGATGTCGGCGGCGGTTCCCTGCATGGGATGGTTCATGGCCGTGCGCTCGCCAAAGCCGCGGAGTTGCGGGTTTTTGGCCTTGAGCTCCGGAATATGACGACGGCGGCCGTACATGGTCTCGGCGTAGCCCGTCTGCTTGGCGCGTGCCACCACGTTGTCGAGGAACGTGCGCACGCCCGGGTAGGCCTCGTAGTAGCGGTCGATCATGTCGCGTGCCTCGGCCATCGAGATATGCAGCGACTGCGACAGGCCGTAGGCCTGCTGGCCATACACGATGCCAAAGTTCACGGCCTTGGCGCGACTGCGCAGGTCGGGCGTTACCTCGGACACCGGCACACCGAACACGCGCGCCGCCGTCTCGGCATGGAAGTCCTCGCCCTCGTTAAAGGCGCGCACCAAGTGCTCGTCACCTGAGAGATGCGCCAGCAGACGCAGCTCGATCTGCGAGTAGTCCACCGCCAAAAAGACGCTTCCCTCGCCTGCCGAAAACGCCGTCTTGACGGTACGACCCAGCTCCGAGCGCGTCGGGATGTTCTGCAGGTTCGGGTCGCTCGAGGACAGACGCCCCGTTGCCGTGATGGTCTGGTTGTACGTAGTGTGTACGCGACCGTCACCACGGCGTAGCGGGCCCAGCGTGTCCAGATAGGTGGACTTGATCTTAGACTTCTCACGCCAGTCCAAGATCAGACGCACGATTTCGTGGTCACGCGCAAGGTCGCTCAGCACCTTGGCGTTGGTCGAATAATAGCCGCGCTTAGTCTTCTTGAGGCCCTTGGTCGGAAGCCCCATCACATCAAAGAGCACGTGCGACAGCTGCATGGGACTGCCAATATTAAAGGTCTCGTCACCCGCCAGGTCGCGAATACTGCGCTCAACCTCGGTAATCTGGGTCGCCAGACCCTCGGACAGACTGTGCAGACGGTCGGGGTCCACGAGCATGCCCGCGCGCTCCATCTTGGCAAGTACCGGAACGAGCGGCATCTCGATGCCATCGAACACGTTGGCGGCATTCTCACGGGCCATGCACTCGCGCAACGGTGCCACGAGCGCCAGCGTCAGAGCCGCAGTACGGGCGGCAGGCGCCGGAGCGTCCTCACCGGCACCCTCTGCGCCGCGCGCCGCAGGCAGCGCCATCTGCAGATACGTATCGGCAAGATATGCCTCATCGAACTCGGAGCGATCGGAATCCAGCAGATAGGCAGCGACCACGGTATCGAAGATACGCGTGGAATCGGTAGCGAGCGGATCCATGAGCTCGGGCTCAGAAGAATCGACGGGCGAAAGCTCGTGCAACAGCGCCTTCATATCCGGGCTCGCCACGCGACCCTCCATAAACAGACGCGCGAGCACGCCGGCAATCACGCCGTGAACGAAGTTGAAGCCCTCAACCTCAGCCGCCGCACAGCTGTCGCCCTCCTCGAGCGCGAACAGGCCCTTGGACGTCGCCAACCACAGCGTGCGCGTCAGTCCAAAGAGCGCGCCCTCTTCCTTGTCGTCGTCCACCACGGCGGCGACCCACTCGCCGGCATCAATCGCGCGGGAGACCTCAGCCGCAACGGCACCAAGCGCGTCGGCATCGCCGGCGGCTGCGCGAACCATAGCAGGTATCTCAACCACACTGGAGGCAGCAGCAGCCCCGCCCTCGCCGCCGACCAGCGCCAAGAAACGGTTCTGCATGGCGGTGATACCAAGTGTGCCCAGCGCCGCGGACACTTCGTCGGCAGAAAACGCCGGGAAGGACGTTTCGTCAAAGTCGAGCTCGACGGGCGCATCGGTGCGAATGGTTGCGACCTTGCGGCTCAGCAGCGCATCGTCGATGTGCGCACGCAGGTTCTCGCCCATCTTGCCCTTGACCTCGTCGGCATGCGCGATGACCTCGTCCAAGCTGCCGTACTGTGCGATGAGCGCGCTCGCCTTTTTGGGGCCGATGCCCGGTACGCCGGGAATGTTGTCCGACGTATCGCCCTTTAGACCGTAAAAATCGGGCACGAGCGCCGGCGTAATGCCGTGATACAGGTCGTCCACGCTCTCGGGCGTCATGATCGCCACGTCGGACAGGCCCTTGCGGGTCGAGACCACGTTGACGTGCTCGGTCACGAGTTGATACATGTCGCGGTCGCCGGTCACCAGCAGCATGTCGCAGCCGGCCTCTTCACCCAGGCGCGCCATGGTTCCCAGGATATCGTCGCCTTCCCAGCCCTCGGACTGCAGAATCGGCACGTTGAGCGCGGTGAGCAGCTCCTTGATCATCGGAAACTGCGCATGCAGATCGGGGTCCATGGGCGGGCGTTGCGCCTTATACTGCGGCAGCATCTCCATGCGCACGCGCGGTTTGCCCTTGTCAAACGCCACGACCACACCGTCGGGGTTAAAGGCATCGATCATCTTGAGAAACATGTTCAGAAAGCCGAAGATCGCGTTGGTGGGGCGGCCGTCCGGCGCATTCATGGTGGGCGGCACGGCGTGGAAGGCGCGGTGCATGAGCGAGTTGCCGTCGATAACGGCAAAGGTGCGGCGCTTGTCAGACATATTGAATACCTCGCTTTGGGCTGGGCACGGTTTGCTCACACCAGTTTACACGCTCCCCGCCCCGCGGCCACCGCACATCAGGCTTCCCTGCCGCCGCGGGCCCGCGCGTGATACGATGGCTCACGGTACATCAACCAGCACGATCGATCCGAAAGGAGCCTGCGTCATGGAGCGTCCCTGCGCATGGAAAAAGTACACGCCACAGCAAGTCGAGGAGCTCGAGGAGCTTTGCCGCGGCTATAAGCAGTTTTTGAGCGAGAACAAGACCGAGCGCCTGTGCGTCAAGACCGGCATCAAGATGGCCGAGGAGGCGGGATACGTCGACCTGGAGACCGTGATCGCCGAGGGCCGCGAGCTCAAGGCAGGCGACAAGGTGTACGCCGCCAACCACGGCAAGGACCTTATGCTCGTCAACCTGGGCACCGCCCCGCTCGAGCAGGGCTTTAACATCCTGGGCGCCCACGTGGACTCGCCGCGCCTGGACCTTAAGCAGAATCCCGCCTTCGAGGCCGGCGACATGGCCTACCTCGACACGCACTACTACGGCGGCGTCAAGAGCTACCACTGGGTAGCCTCCCCGCTCGCACTCGTGGGCGTCATCTGCAAAAAGGACGGTACCACCGTCGACATCAATATCGGCGACAAGGCGGACGACCCGGTCTTTACCATCTCCGACCTGCTGATCCACCTCTCGAGCGAGCAGATGTCCAAGCCTGCCAAGGACGCCGTCGATGCCGAGATCCTCGACGTGATCGTGGGCGGTCGTCCCGTCAAGTTCGATGGGGACGACAAGGACGCCCCCAAGGAGCCCGTCAAGCAGATGTTCCTGGACATCCTCAAGGAGCAGTACGACGTCGAGGAGGAGGACTTCCTCTCCGCCGAGATCGAGGTCGTGCCCGCCGGCCCCGCCCGCGACATGGGCCTCGACCGCTCCATGATTTTGGGCTATGGCCACGACGACCGTGTCTGCGCCTATCCGTCCATGCTCGCCCAGATCGACGTCGCCAACGTGGAGCGCACGAGCATCACACTCATCGTCGACAAAGAGGAGATCGGTTCCGTGGGTGCCACCGGCATGACGAGCCGCTTCTTCGAGAACACCGTCGCCGAGATCATGACGCTCGCCGGCGAGGATAGCCCGCTGGCCCTGCGCCGCGCACTCGCCCACAGCCGTATGCTCTCCTCTGACGTGTCCGCCGGCTTCGACCCGGGCTACGCCGGCAAGTTCGAAACCAAGAACGCAGCCTTTATGGGTCGCGGCCTGTGCTTTAACAAGTACACGGGCAGCCGCGGCAAGGGTGGCTCCAACGACGCCGACGCCGAGTATGTGGCCCTCGTCCGCGACATCATGGACGAGGCCGGCGTAGACTTCCAGACCTGCGAGCTCGGTCGCGTCAACGCGGGCGGCGGCGGCACCATCGCCTACATCATGGCCAAGTACGGCATGAACGTCATCGACTCCGGCGTTGCCGTCCTGTCCATGCACGCCCTGTGGGAGGTCGCCAACAAGGCCGACATCTACGAGGCCTACCGCGGCTACAAGGCCTTCCTCGAGCGCGCCTAACCAACCCTTCATCAGTTGCGGTGAAATACAGACTAAACTGGCCCATAAACGGCCAAAACAGACCGTATTCCACCGCAACTTCCTTTTTTGGCAGAGGAGAGTCCATGCTGCAGGCCATCATTTCGCCCGCCAAGCAAATGCGCGCGGCCCAAGATGCTTTTGAAGTCCTGGGCATTCCACCTTTTGCGCACGAGACGGCTCGCCTCCACCGCGCACTGCTAGATATCGAGCGGAATGAAGGCAGCGGCGGCCTGCAGGCCCTTTGGAACGTGAGCGACAAACTGCTGGGGCCTTGCCTCAACACCCTGCATGAGTTCAGGCCCATCCTGAAAAACGGCGATCTCGACAATCCCGCACTCGCCCGTCACCTCTCCCCCGCCGTCATGTCCTACCACGGCATCCAATACCAAAGCATGGCGCCCGAGGTCATGGATGCCGCTCAGCTCGACTGGCTGCAAAACCATCTCTGGATCCTCTCGGGACTCTACGGATGCGTACGCCCCTTCCATGCCGTTGAACCGTATCGGCTGGAGATGGGCGCGAAGCTTGTCGTCGACGGTGCCCGAGACCTCTACGCATTTTGGGGCGACAAGCTCGCACGGGCTATCGCTCCGGCAGACTCCAACGCTACGATCGTCAACCTCGCCAGCGCGGAATACGCCAAAGCCGTTCTGCCCCGCCTCGCCACCGATGTCGCGGTCGTCACATGCCTCTTTGGCGAAGGCGTCCGCAACGGCAAGCCCATCCAGCGCTCGACCGCCAGCAAAAAGGCACGCGGCTCCATGGTGCGCTGGATGGCAGAAAACAAGCTCAAGGATGCAAGCGAGCTCACCGCGTTCGACGTAGGTTATCGACACTTTCCCGAGCTTTCAAATAAAAACACTTTGGTCTTCCTGAACGAACAGGCCTTGTAGGACCACCGCTACTTTTGAATGTGCTGCCTAGGCACGGCGTCTATCCCGCCAAGCCGTCGGCTTTGGCAATCTCGCTCGTCGAGCCATCTTGGTAGGTAATCTTAACGTACTCCACCTCGGACACCGCAACACCCGTCGGAGGCTCCAGACGCCATTCCGTCAGGGCGATATCCATGGTCGTGGGCACATCTCCTTGATCTTTGAGCTTCACCGTCAGCGTTTTGAGCGCCGCGTCAAACGTCACGCGTTCGATTTCTTCGCCTGGAATGGACCCACCACTCAGCTGCAACTGCACAAACTCATCGCGCGGGTACCAATAATCGCCCGGAATGGCGAGCGTATTGGCATTACCGCCAGTACTCCTCACCGTCATAATCGGTAGGCTATCATCGGCCTCAAACTCCCAGGCAGTGCCGCCGCGACCACCAAACGTCCAGATACAAACGGCAATCACAAGCACGGCAAGCACCGCAAAACCAATCGCGACAAGGCCATGGTGCGCACGGCTTTCCTCGGCCGATACATCCCATTGCGTCTCTCGATATAGATGCTTGTCTTCCATGTTCGCCTCCTCACAGGCACGCTCGTTAGGCCAATCGTACCCATTCAGGCTATACTTGAGCCCACCACATAAACGGGGAGCTTGCAGGACAAGACGGCAGGCTGAGACTGGGCGCGCCCGCCCTGACCCGCAAACCTGATATGGGTAATGCCAACGAAGGGAGCCGTGCCAATGAGCACACAGACCGAGCCCGAGCTCGTCACGCAAATCGACTTCGCCCGCGCCGGGCAGATCACACCGCAGATGAAGGAGGTCGCCGAGCGCGAGCATCGCGACCCCGAGTACATCCGCGAACGCGTGGCCGACGGCCGCATCGCCATCCCCGCCAACATCGTGCACATCAAAAAGGGCATGCGCGCCTTTGGCGTCGGCGAGGGCCTGTCCACCAAGGTCAACGTGAACCTGGGCATCTCGGGCGATAAGGCCGACGCCGCCGAGGAATGGAAGAAGGTCAAGATCGCCGAGGACTTTGGCGCCGACGCCATCATGGACCTCTCCAACTCGGGCAAGACACGCCAGTTCCGCCAGCAGCTCATCGACGAGACGCCGCTCATGGTGGGCACCGTCCCCATGTACGACGCCATCGGCTACATGGAAAAGCCGCTGGTCAAGCTTACCAAGGACGACCTGCTCGAGGTCGTGCGCGCACACGCCGAGGACGGCGTGGACTTTATGACCATCCACTGCGGCATCAATAAATCGGTCATCAAAACTTTCAAGGAGACCGGCCGCCTTATGAACATCGTCAGCCGCGGCGGCTCGCTGCTGTTTGGATGGATGGAGGTCACCGGCAACGAGAATCCGTTCTACGAGTTCTACGACGAGGTGCTCGAAATCTGCCACGAGTACGACGTGACCATCTCGCTCGGCGACTCCTGCCGCCCGGGCTGTCTCTACGATTCCAACGACGCCACCGAGACCGCCGAGATGATTGAGCTCGGGAAGTTGTGCAAGCGCGCCTGGGCCGCCGGCGTCCAGGTCATGGTCGAGGGCCCGGGTCACATGGCGCTCGACGAGATCGCCGCCAATATGAAGCTGCAGAAGCGTCTGTGCCACAACGCCCCGTTCTATGTGCTCGGACCGCTGGTGACCGATATCGGCGTGGGTTACGACCACATCACCGCCGCCATCGGCGGCGCCATCTCCGCCAGCTCCGGTGCCGACTTCCTGTGCTACGTGACACCGGCCGAGCACCTATGCCTGCCTAACGCCCAGGATGTGCTCGACGGCCTCATGGCCACCAAGATCGCCGCACACGCCGCCGATATCGCCAAGAAGGTGCCCCACGCCCGCGACATGGACGACAGGATGGGCCAGGCACGCCGCAAGCTCGACTGGGACGCCATGTGGAAGTGCGCGCTCGACCCGGTTACGGGCAAGAAGCGCTACGAGGAGTCCCCCGCCGCCACCGAGGGCACTTGCACCATGTGTGGCAAGATGTGCGCCGTCCGCACCGTCAACAAGATCTTCGAGGGCACCACGATCGACCTCGGCATGGAGGACTAGCCTGTCGCCGCGGCCGCTTCTGGCGGCGAGCCGGTGCCTGTCAATTGTTGACGTGTGAACATTTGCTTGCATTTGCGTAAAGATTGCATCGCCCGCCCGGGTTCGACATAGAGTCGGCCCGGGCATCTTTATAATGCTGGCTTATAGACCCATTTGATTCCGACCGAACAAGGGAGCGAACATGGATCGCAGTAAGGTACCTGCCGTTCTATCCATCGCAGGATCCGATTCCAGCGGTGGCGCCGGCATTCAGGCCGACATCAAGACCATCACGGCGCACCGCCTGTATGCCGAGACGGCCATCACCGCTATCACCGCACAGAACACCCTGGGCGTCACCGCCGTGCAGAACATCTCCCCGGATATTGTCGCGGCACAGATCGATGCCGTTTTTGACGATATCCGCCCCAACGCCGTCAAGATTGGCATGGTTTCCTCTGCCGAGATTATCGAGGTTATCGCCGACCGCCTGAGCGCTTGGAACGCGACAAACGTGGTAGTCGACCCCGTCATGGTAGCCACCTCGGGCGCACGGCTGATTGCCGAAGATGCCGCCGAGGCGCTCACCCGCCGCCTGTTCCCGCTAGCGACGGTTATCACGCCCAATATTCCCGAGGCCATGGCCCTGCTCGACTACGAGGTCGACTCCGAGCGCACGCAGCAAAATGCTGCCATGCTCCTCACCCGCCGCTTTGGTTGCGCATCCCTCGTTAAGGGTGGGCATCTTGTCAACGAGGCCAACGATGTACTGGCCGAACCCGCGCCACTCGATGACGAGGGCAACCATCTGGGAGATCCACTCACCACGTGGTTCCGCCACAAGCGCATCGAGACCGACAACACACACGGCACCGGCTGCACGCTCTCGTCCGCCATCGCCTGCGCGCTGGCGCAGGGCATGGATCTTGCCGACGCCGTCAACGCGGGCAAGGCCTACCTAACGGGCGCCCTCGCCGCCGGCTTTGACATGGGCAAAGGTTCCGGCCCCGTCAATCACATGTGGCAGTATTAAGATTCGCAGCCCAAACCACCGCAAAGGGGACAGGCACCTTTGCGGTGGTTTGGGGCCGTGCTACTCACCGAGCATCTCTTGGAGCTTGGCCGCCACGGCATGTCCCAAGCTCTCGTGGCTTTCGGGCATCATATGCAGATAGTCGATATCGCCCGGCTCGGCAAAGTCGGCTGCATTCAAAAAGTCGCAGCCAAACTGCTCAGCCACATGCGCGTAGTACTCACCAAAATGTTCCGAGGCTTCTACGGAATGCTCGTCAAAATCGGTCATATATACGTCGGCGATCTGCGGCTTAATCTTGATAGGCGCCATCAGCAGAATGCGTGGACAAGGCGCAGCGTCGGTCCACGGAAACGCGCGGACGGCGCGAATCAGCGCCATGGCGCCACGGGCGATATCGGAAGCTGTCACGTTAAAGACCGTCTTACAGTCGTTGGTGCCCAGCATGATCACAATGGCGTCCAGCGGCTTATGGGCCTCGAGCAGCATCGGAAGTGCGCGGATGCCGTTAAGATTGGTGTCCAGATGGCACATGTCGTCGCGTACCGTCGTGCGGCCGTTGAGGCCTTCTTCAATTACATGCCAGCCCTCGCCTAAGTCACGTTGGGCCACGCCGCACCAGCGCACATCCTGCGCATAGCGCACCGCGGTGCCGTCGCGCATGCCCGCCGGATCGTAACCATAGGTGTTGCTGTCGCCAAAGCATAGAACGTTTTTCATCGTAAGCCCCTCGCTCAGTAAAAAGCCGACGGAAGCAGCCTCTCCCGCCGGCTCGACCTATCTGTCAGCACGTACCGATTACAGGTACTTGCGCCAATCGTCCTCGTCCTCATCATCCTCGGTAGCAGCCTGGGTCTGCTCGGCGGCGCGAGCGGCCGCAGCGCGAGCGGCAACCTGGGCATAGGACTCCTCGTTGCGCTCGGGGAAGTTTGCCAGCACGTGCTCGAACTTGGCAAAATCCTCATCCCAGCGCGTAGAAGGCACGGCAAAGAAGACTTGCTTGACCTTAAAGTCGCCCGACGCGAGCTCCTTGCGGAAGAGCTCGGCCACGGCCTCTGCGTCAAAGCCGTTGTTGTCGCAGCCCCAAGCGCCCAGCACGAGCTTCTCGCGACCTAGCTCGTCGCAGATGGCAAGCACAAAGCGAATGCGGTCGCGCAGGGCGTCCAGCAGAGCATCGTCGCTCACGCGATACTCCTGGCGGGCGCGCTTAACGTTGGGCGCGGCGGCCACGATCACGTCGGCGTATGCATGCACGTGGTTGCGGTCGAAGCGCACCGCAGGCACCACCAGCGCACGGTTGCGGTAAAGCTCGCAGTTGATGTTGCGGCGACGGTTCTCGCCGTACCATTTGCGCTGCTTATCGAGAACGTTGTACAGATACGAATCGGCGCACAGTGTGGCCTCCTGGCCCAGATAACCCTGAATATAGCCACCGCCCGGGTTGGTGAACGAGGCAAAGGCGAGCACGGCCATGTCGCAGAACTGCGCATAGCCACGACCGTTGTCCAGGATGGCCTGCGTGGCGGAGGCATCGAGCACGGTGACCTCAGGCAGAACCGGAGCGGGCTCCTCAGCAGGCGCGGACTCAGCTTCGGCGATTTCCTCGGCAGGCTCAGGCGCTGCCTCGGTCTCGGGCGCCGTCTCGGTCTCGGCAGCCTCCGCGCCCTCGACGTCCTCGGCAACCTGTTCTTCGGCGGCCACAGCACTCTGAACCTTGGCCTTCATCGCCGCGACAAAACCGGCAGGCATACCATCGAACTCGCACACGCCGGCAAGCGAACGCTCGATATCCTTGGCGCACGCTTCGGACACAGTTGCCACGTGACGCTCGGCGGCCTTGGCACGGGCCTCGCGCTTGGGATTGGGCTGACCCGCTCGGTTGGACCTGCGGTTACGGTTCCTGTTGTCGACGTCTGCCATAAGTGGTCACCTTTCCTGTCGCTGCCGCTATCGGCTTTTCCCATCCATGATACCCCGCCGAGTACAAAAAAGACGGCCCCGAAGGACCGCCTTTCGCATCGATTTACACGCACGGCAAGCACCGCCGCAATTCGCCACTAGTCGCGACGGCCAAGGATGTTCAGGATGCGCAGGAACACGTTGATAATGTCCACGAACAGATTGGACGCCATGAGCACGGCGTTGGGCAGCGTAGGCGGCACCGTCGTGGCAACATAGGTGTCGTAGCCAATAAAGCCGGCGAACACCACGATTACGATCAGATCGGTGATGGTCTGCGAGACGCCCATGAACATCAGCACGATCTCAACCAGAATAGTGGCGAGCAGAATGCCAAAACCGATGCCATATACGCGCTGGAAAAACTTGGGGAACGTCACGCCCAAGGCGCCAAAGACAAAGGTGATGGCGGCCGTGGCGATAAAGGCAGTGTTGATGGTGGGCAGGTCGTAGTTGGCAAGGCCAAACGACGCGGTCAGGCCAAAGGTGCTCGCAAAGATTACGTAGCCCACAAGGGACAGGCCCACGGACTGCTTGCTGGCGGCGGCCGACATCATGACCATGCCGACGATGGTCAAAATAAATGAGCCAAAGACCAGCGGCAAAGCGGCGCCGCTCATCATCATGCGCGCAAACGACATGGTGCTCGTAAAGTAAGCACCGACGCCCATGGCGCAAAAGCCCAAAAAGATCAGGGCAGACATGGCAAGATTATACGCACGCGGCGACATCTCCTTGGCACGGCTTGCGCCGGTTTCGATGGGGCCGTTCTGATAGCCCTGAATATCGTTCATAATTTCGTCCTTTCAAAAGCGCCGCGACAGCGCAGTAGCTGACAAGATTCCTGTCATTGTACCCGAATGCCGTACGTCCTTACCTACGGCGCTCGCCCTCAAGCGTACGATCAAAGGCCCAGACCCACCAACGCATCACGTGTGCCTGCGAGCCGTCTGCCCGCTCGCGCGTCTGGTCCTCCAGATACAACTCGGTCGCGTGCCCGCCAAAACGCACCTTATATGTTGCCGTACGGATGCCGTGGACCATCAGGCCAAACCCGGTGGTCGAGATAATTTCGTCGATCGTAAAACAACGGCCGTCGACCCAGCAGACGGTGACCGGCACGACCTGTCCGCCCGCGAGGATGCGGGCCACGACGTCCACATACTGCTTGTGCACGCGCCGAGTTTTGCCGTCTGTCTGTCGATATTCCATGCCTCCTATTATCGAACGCATGTTTGCATGTTGTAAAGCGAACAGACTGTGGTTTTGGAGTGTCGTAGTAATCGCACGTGTCCGCATGGCGTGTTAGCAAAAAGAACACCCGCGGTCAACAGGGTAATATTCAATTTTAGTGCCAAAAAGTTCACTTCTCCCATCAGAACTCGGTAAAGAGACCCGCAGGAGGTGATACGATTTATCATGTTTTTGTAACGTGTCTGTAAACTTCGAGAAAGCCCATATATGGACGTAACGTTCTCAACCTTCCTCGGCCAAATTGTGTCGAACCCAGTCCTTGCCGTCACCGTGATCCTCGCGTTGGGCGCCATCTTCGTCAATGGATGGACCGACGCGCCCAACGCCATCGCGACCTGCGTCACTACGCGTTGCATGCCCGCCCGCGCCGCCATTCTCATGAGCGCCGCATTCAACTTCCTCGGCGTGCTCATCATGACGCACTTTAATGCGAGCGTCGCCAACACCATCTCACATATCGTCGATTTTGGCGGAAACAGCACCATGGCGCTCGCCTGCCTGTGCGCGGCGTTGTTCTCCATCGTCGTCTACGGCGCCACAGCGTCGCGTTTTGGCATCCCCACCTCGCAAAGCCACAGCCTTATCGCCGGCCTGACCGGTGCCGCTATCGCCCTCGGCGGCGCGAGCAGCGTCAACGTCCACGAGTGGATGAAGGTCATCTACGGCCTGGCGCTCTCCATCGGCCTGGGCTTTGTCATGGGCTGGGTCCTGTGCAAACTCGTCTCGATTCTTTTCGCCGCCGCCAACAGGCGACGTGCCAATGTCTTCTTTAAATACGCTCAGATCGCGAGCGCTGCGGCCATGAGCTTTATGCACGGCGCGCAGGATGGACAGAAGTTCATCGGCGTGCTCTTTTTAGGCGTGGCCTTCGCAAACGGCCAGACCAGCGTCGGCGATGCCGGCATCCCCATCTGGATCATGCTGCTGTGCTCGGCCACCATGGGTATCGGCACCAGCGTGGGCGGTGAGCGCATCATCAAGTCCGTCGGCCAGAGCATGGTTAAGCTCGAGAAGTATCAGGGCTTCTCCGCCGACCTCGCGGGCGCCGCGAACCTGCTGCTTGCCACCCTTACCGGCATCCCCGTGTCCTCCACACACATCAAGACCTGCGCCATCATGGGCGTCGGTGCCGTCAAGCGCCTCTCGGCCATCAACTTCGGCGTCGTCAAGGACATGATGTTCACCTGGTTCTTCACCTTCCCCGCCTGCGGACTCATCAGCTTTGTCATGGCCAAGCTGTTCATGATGTTCCTCTAGTCAAACCGAACGTCCATCTGGACCGCAACACTTCGCCCACCCGTCTTCGCCTCGAAAGGACCCACCCATGGCAAAGAAACCCGATTCGTTCTACTTTGACAACTACGTCGCCTGCGCCGACCTTGCTGTCCAGGCCGCAGAGTTGCTCATCAAGATTTTTGAGAACTTTGATCCCGCGCAGATCCACGACATGCTCGAGGAGATGCATGCGATTGAGCATGCGGCAGACAAGAAGCACCACGAGCTCGAAGACGCCCTGCTCACCGCCTTTATCACCCCGCTCGAGCGCGAGGATCTGGATCTGATGAGCTGCGCGCTCGACACCGTGCTCGACCGTATTGAGGGCGTCGTGCAGCGCGTCTACTTCACCAACATTCAGAGCATCCATCCCGACGCCATCGTCATCGCCCACAAGGTGACTGACGCCTGCCGCGCCATGAAAGACCTGATGGTCGAGCTTCCCAACTACCGCAAGTCCAAAACGCTGCGCGAGCTGGTCATCCAGATCAACACCATCGAGTCCGAGGCCGACGAGCTCTACATCAACGCCATGCGCAACCTGCACGTTAACGGCAAGGATCCGCTCGAGGTCATCGCTTGGCGTGACGTCTACGCCTTCCTGGAGTACTGCGCCGACTGCTGCGAGAATGTGGCCGATGTTGTGGATTCGATTGTCATGAAGAACAGTTAATTGGGGGTACATGTCCCGGCGGCGAAGGGCCGGCCACGGTTTGCTTTCTCACTCCGGCTGCTTTGCAGAGTCGTTCGAAAGCAAACCGTGGCCGGCCCTTCGCCTTACGTACCACCATTGGGAACTTTGGCTGATACTTTGAAAGCAATGAGGCTTTTGTTGACAGGGCCTTTGAGCCCGATTGGGAACTTTGGGACCGCCTTAAACGTTTGGCTGGATCGGGCTTTGGGTACCCTTTGTTTTGCTTTGGGTTGATACACTGAATTTGGAGGGCTTGGTTGTGAGTTATTTGGATCTGGCTCGGGGTCGGTATTCTTGTCGTGAATTTCAGGATCGTTCTGTTGAGCAAGCTGTTGTGGATGCCATTGTTGAGGCTGGGCGGATTGCTCCTTCTGCTTGTAATAATCATCCTTCTCGTGTGATGGTGCTGGATACGCCTGAGCTTCTGGAGAAGGCTGCTGCTTGTCAGCCTCGGTTTGCTCGTGATGGATCTATCTTTGGCGCTCCGCTCATCTTCCTTATTTGTAGCGTTACCGAAGACGCTTGGGTGCGCCCGTATGACCAGATGAATTCCAGTGAAATCGATACGTCCATAGTGTGCGATCAGATGATGATGGAGGCCACCGAGCAGGGCCTGGGAACGTGCTGGGTATGCCATTTTAAGCCCGAGGTGGCACAGGAGCAGTTCAACCTGCCCGAGGGCGTCTATCCCTATCACATGCTCGTCTGCGGATATCCTGCCGACCACATCGCCGACCCCGAGCATCGCGAGGCCCGTACCATTCCCCTCTCCGACTTCCTCCTCAAGTAGATTTTGGGACATGCCCTAAAACCTATCCTTGACCGCTCACCGGTTCGCCGAGTTCTGCGCCACTATGTGCAGGGCTCGGTTTTTTATGTTGCGCGCCCCGGTACAGTCATAAAAAAGGACCCGCAAGCTGCGGGTCCTTTCTAGGCACTAAATTGTAGGCCGAATGTTAGTCCAGGTCGTCGGCAGCGAAGTTGTCGATCGGGGCGAAGGGATCGGCCACGGGGACAACCGGGTCAGCGACGGGCAGCGGCTCGGCGGGAACAGTCACCGCAGGAGAAGCGGCAGAACCGACCGGCGTGGAGGCCATGAGGTCGGCCGGGAAGGAGTTCTGGGCATCGTCCATGAAGTGCTGGATGAGCTTGAGATACTCGGCCTTGAACTCCTCACGAGAAGCCTTGAGACGATCGATCTCCTCGAGCTCAGCCTGCTTTTCGGTCAGAGCCTGGCGGATAACCTCGCGGGCCTTGGCGTCAGCCTCGTTGCGAATACGCTCAGCGTTCTCATTGGCATCGTTGACGATGGTCTCAGCGGTCTGCTGGGCAGCGATCAGGGCAGCGGAAATCTGGCGCTCCTGAGCGGAGAAGTCAGGGGCGGGAGCAGCCACGGGGGCGGCAGGAACGGCCTGGGCGGGGGCATCCTGAGCCTGGGCAAGCTGAGCCTGCGCATCGGCAAGCTGCTGCTCGGTAGCAGTCAGACGACCCTTAAGGTCGACGATCTTAGCGAGCATAGCGTCAACCTCAGAGGACAGCGTCTCCAAGAAGACGTCGACCTCGGCAGGATCGTAGCCACGCTTGGCCTCAGAGAAAGTCTGAGCCTGGATGTCTGCAGGGGTAATAGCCATAACAAGTCTCCTTTTTCATCGCCTCGGCGCTACACGCCCGACGTAAGTTACTAAGTCAGTTCTACACGAGTATACCTATAAGAAGCTGCAGAACCAGCCTCTGCACCAACTGCAACGCAATAATCGCAACGACCGGCGAAAAATCGATACCGCCCATCGGCGGGATGAAACGACGGAACAGGTTGAGCCACGGACCGCACACGCTATCAAGCACCGCGGCAATATCCTGAAGCAAACCACCCTGCTTCATGGGAATCCACGTCATAAAGCAGTAGACGACAATGAGCGTGGAATAGAAGTTGAACAGCGTGTTGACCAGCTGGACGATAGTGTAGATGTTGATGGGAATCTCCTCGTCTTGTCTTTACTTAAGGTAGCCGTCCGCACGAAGCTTCTTGAGATCGGAATCTTTGACCTCGCAACCGGCGGGCAGCACCATGAACACGCGGTCGCCCACCTCCTTGACCGTGGCACCCAGACCGCAGGCAAAGCCGTAAGAGAAGTCCAAGACGCGCTTGGCAACTTCGGTGCGTACGCCCACAAAAATCAGTGCGACAGGCTGCTTGGTGCGAACGCGGCGCACCACGGTCTCCACGTCGTCATAGCTCTCGGGGCGCAGGACATAGGCCGGCAGCTGCGGTGTGGCGTTGATGATATTGCTCGCATAGGCCGAGGCATCGCTCGGTGCAGGCGCGGGCGCAGCGGCGGCACGGGCGCGGGTGTTCTCGGCGTAGCTAGACGGCGTGTCATAGGCACCAGGACGATAACCGCTCGCAACACTGTCCTGCGAGCGCGAAGGCGGGTTATACGTTGTGGCATGGCGAGAGTCATCGCCGACCAGCTGACCGGAGCGCGTATACACGGCAACCGACTCAGCTTCACCGCGGCGCGTCTGACCAAGCAGGCCGTTGCTCGGCTCGTCTTGGGTGTAGAAGCCCTCGCCCGAAGCACCGCTGTAGCCGTTGCCCTGATAACTATCGTCATAGCCGTCATCGTAGCCGTAGTCGTCGTCCTGGCCATAACCCTGGTCGTAACCCTGCTGGCCGCCCAGGTGCATCTTATTTTTAATCTCGTCAAGGAAGCCCATGGTTGTGTCCTCTCGCGGTTTAGTGCAGGCGCCCCGATAATCAGTGCGCACTTCAGAGCCTTATTTTACTGCAAACTCCGGGCTAAATACTACCCTGCCCAGGCGAACGAGCGTAGAGCCCTCCTCAAGGGCAGGCTCAAAGTCCTCGCTCATGCCGCAGGAAAGCTCAGGCAGGTTCAAATCGGGATGCGCCGCCTCCAGCTCATCCCTCAGCTCACGAAGCCCCGCAAAGGTGCGGCGTGCCACATCCTTATTCCCCCGGGGCGCCATAGTCATAAGCCCCTGCACGCAAATTCCCTCAAGTTCCGCAAGCTCACCCGCGGCGGCGCGAATCTCATCGGGCGAAAAGCCTCCCTTCGACTCCTCACCACTCACATTGACCTCAATGAGCACACGCTGGGGGCCGGCGAGCTCGCCTGCCTCAATCTTGCGGACAGCACGGCTCGAGATCGCCTGCGCCAGATGCAGCGAACCCACCGAGTGAATCAGCTCGGCTGAGCCCAGCACCGCATTGATCTTATTGGTCTGCAGGTTGCCGATCATATCGAAGCGCACCTCGGGCAGCTCCGGATGCTCCGCCAAACCTGTGAGCTTGCGAACCAGCTCCTGCGGGCGATTCTCGGCAAAATGGCGATACCCCGCCTGGATGGCGGCAACGGTCTCATCGACACCAACGGTCTTGGACACGGCAATGAGGCGCGCGGCGTCGTGGGGACGGCCCGCGCGATCGAGCGCCGCATAAAAACGTTCCAGAATCTGCTCGCGGCGAGCGCGCATCAAGTCCAAATAGTTATCCATTGCCAATCGCCTCCGCTGACAGCCAAACAAGTAGTCCCATGCTAACGCAAGAGCGCGGCCCCGCATGTGCAAGGCCGCGCTCACTTAGGTATTTACAATCTTTCGACGAACGGGGCTACCCTACTCCTCGTCGTCCTCGGCGTCGTCCTCGTCCTCAAGGTGCTCAAGTAAATAGCGAAGGCCTTCGCTCACCTCGTTAACGGGCACCTTGGCAACGTAGCGTGCATCGACGGCGGGCCTCATGATAACACCCTCGCCCGAAGGCACGCGCATGCTCTCGAGCTCATCCTCATCAGTGCAGGCGATATCACCGGCAGTCATACGCTGTCCGGTCAACAGGAAGGTCAGACGGCAGGCGGCATCGATGGAAATCGAGGCGATGCGATCGAGATAGCGCGATACCATGATGGCGCGGCGCAGGTCGTCATAGTTGCTGTCGTCGTCCATAAAGTCGCCCGTATCCATACGGTTAAAGGTGCGGAAGAACTTCTCGTAGGCGGCGTGCACTGGCTCGTCCTCGACGGCCAAGTTGCAGATGATGGACATGTCGTTGGTGACGAGCGCAGAAAGCGAAGAGCCCAGCACCTGGTAGACGGCCTCAGCCTCGGCCTCGACCGTGCCGACAAGCTCCTTGGGCAGCGAGATGTCGGCCTTGATCATATGACGCGTGGCACGGCAAATCTGGCGAACCTTATCGGTCATGCGCTGCAGGTTAAAGTCGACGTAGATGATCGTCTGCAGCAAGCGGAAGTCGGAGGCGACCGGTGACTGCGTGGCAATCAGGTTGTAGCAGACGGCCTCCAGGTTGGCGCAGCGTGCGTCAATCGAAAGCGTGCGCTTCTTGGTCTTGGTGGCGAGCTTGCGGTCGTCGGTAACATAGGCCCTCACGGCATCGTGGAGGGCCAGATCGACGGCCTCGTAGATGCTCAGCATCTCGTGGCGGGCCTCGATGAGCTGACGGGAAAACAGTTTGCGCATGGTTCACTCCAATCAGTTGGGTGCGGTCATGCCGCCCGCACAGTGAATACGCACCGGACCAGGTCCGATCGGCTTGGGACTAGTCGCACCGATCAGCCAAAGCGGCCGGTGATATAGTCTTCCGTCCGCGAGTCCACCGGGCTGGTGAAGATCGCGTCGGTTTGACCATACTCGATGAGCGTAGCGGGCTCGCCGGCAACTTCCTGCAAGAAGAACGCGGTGTAGTCACTGATACGAGCTGCCTGCTGCATTGAATGCGTGACGATGATAATCGTCATCTCGGGCGCCAGCTCGGCCATCAGATCCTCGACCTTAGAGACGGAAGTGGGGTCGATGGCGGAGCAGGGCTCGTCCATCAGGAGGACATCGGGTTGCACCGCAAGCACGCGCGCGATGCACAGACGCTGCTGCTGACCGCCCGAGAGCGCCAAACCATCCTTGTTGAGCTGATTGGATACCTCTTTCCAGAGGTTGGCGCGCTTGAGCGATTCTTCCACGATGTCATCGAGGTCGCTTTTGCTAGTCACGCCCTGCAGACGAGGGCCAAAGGCGACATTCTCGTAGATGGATTTGGGAAACGGGTTGGGCTGCTGAAAGATCATGCCCACGCGACGACGGAGGTCGACCGGATCGACACCCTCGGCATAGATATCGTTGCCGTCGAGCGTCATGGTGCCCTCGACGCGCGTGCCCTCAATCAGGTCATTCATGCGGTTGATGCAGCGCAAAAACGTCGACTTGCCGCAGCCCGAAGGGCCAATGAAGGAGGTGATGGCGTTTTTGGCGATGTTGAGGCCAAGCCCCGTCAGCGCATGAAAGTCACCATACCAAAAGTTGAAATCCTTGGCCGTAATGGCCGCTTGCTCCAACGCGGGAGCGGACTGATAAACGGACATGGGACTCCTTAACTAGCGACGCTTGCGCGACAGGAAGCGCGCAAACAGGTTGAAGGCCAAAATGATCACCATCAGCAAGAGCGCGGTGCCGTAGGCTGCGTTCATGTTGATGCCGTCGTTGGCAAGCAGGTACAGGTGAACGGTCATGGGACGACCGGAATCGAGCGGCGAAATAGGTAGATTGATGGCCTGGCCCATGGTGTAGAGCACCACGGCGGTCTCGCCGATGGCACGGCCGATGGCAAGGACGATGCCCGTGGCAATGCGGCCAAAGGCCGAAGGAAGCACGATCTTGGAGACGACCTGCCACTTGGTAGCGCCCAGGCCGTACGCGCCCCAACGGATATAGCGCGGAACGGCGCGAATGGCTTCTTCGGTGGTGCGCATGACGATGGGAAGCATCAAGAGCGCGAGCGCCAGAGCGGCCGAGACCATCGAAAGGCCCAGGCCCATAGCCTCGACAAACAAGGCGTAGCCAAACAGGCCCATAACGATGGAGGGCACCGAGGCCAAAGCGTCAGCAGCGTAGCGAATGAGCTCGACGACCTTGCCCTGCTTGGCGTACTCGGCCAGATAGACGGCTGCCAGCACAGCGATCGGCGTGCAGATAAGCATGGCGAGCGCCGTCACGTAGACGGTCGAGACGATCGTGGGCCAAATTCCGCCCTCGGCGTTGACGCCCTGGGGCCAACCGAAGATAAAGTCGAGCGAGATGTGTGGCAGGCCGTTGATGACCACGTAGGCGATGATAGCGACCAGCACCAGCGTGGTGATGTAGGCAGCGGCACGAAACACGCCAAGCATGATCTTGTTGGACAGGTCCTTGTTGATGCGGCCCTTCTTGCCGTGGGAAAGGGCACGCTTGATGCGCTCGCGCGACGAGGTCGTATCGACCGTCGTGTCAACGGAATCGGACATAGCCTACCCCCTCTTCTTCTTGGAAATCAGACGGACGATACCCACCAGCGTGGCGGAGATGATAAACAGGACCACACCCATGCCGAACAGCGCCGAGCGGTGCAGACCCGAGGAATAGCTCATGTCGAGCGCAATCTGGCTCGTGAGCGTCGAGATGGGGCTCGCAATGCTGTCGGGAATAACCGGGGCGTTACCTACGACCATGAGCACGGCCATGGTCTCGCCGATGGCACGGCCCATACCCAGCACGATGGCATCAACGATACCCAGCTTCGCGGCAGGTAGCACGACCTTATAGATGGTCTGCCACTTTGTGGCGCCCATGGCATACGATGCCTCGCGAATGCCCATGGGAATGGAATTGAGAGCATCGATGGTGAGCGTGGTGATGGTAGGGACGATCATGATGGCGAGCACAAACCACGCCGTCAGCGCACCAAAACCAAGGCCGCCGGTCAGTTGTGCGATAAACGGGCGGATGATGATCATGCCAAAGAAGCCGTAGATGATGGAGGGTATGCCCGCCAGCAGGTCAACGGCGGGGCTGATGAGCTTGCGCACGCGCTTGCTGGCAATCTCGACCAGGTAAACGGCCGTACCCACGCCCAGCGGCACGCCCATGGCGAGCGCACCGACGGTCACCAGACCCGAGCCGGCAAGCAGCGACAAGATGCCGTAGTGGCCCTCGGAAGGCGCCCACGTAAAGCTAAAGAAGTCAGCCAGACCGATGTCAGTAAAGACGGGCAGCGCCGAGTACGTGGTAGAGACAAAAATCAGGATGACGGTAACGACCGCCAAGAACGCGCAGGCAAAGAAGATCCACTGCAGCGCCTTCTCCTTGATATAGGTACTGCGCGATACGAGCGCCAGCTCGCGCTTCTTGGGCGTCTGAACATTCTGCTCAGTCTGGGAGTTTTCCTGTGCTTCCATGCTACTCACTCCCCTTCTCGTCGTTGGTGACGGGAATAAAGCCCGCCTCGCGAATCTGCTTGTCCATCTTTTCGGACGTCACATAGTCGATGTAATCCTGCGCCTGCTGCGAAGGCACGCCCTTCACAAAGAAGTAAAGGTCGCGCGAGATGGGATAGCCGCCACTCGCGACCGTCTTCTCGGACGCCTCAACATGATTGACCGAGACGGCCTTGACCGAGGTCTTGGCGTTGAGGCTATCGACGAAGCCCAGCGAAATGTAGCCGATGGCCCCACGCGAACGAGATACCACGTCGCGCACCTGGCCCGTACCCGAAAGAACAGCCGAGCGGCGATCGAACGGCGTGCCATCCATCACGATGGTACGGAAGGCCTCGCGCGTACCGGACGCCTCGTCTCGGTTGATGACCTGAATCCTCAGGTCCTCGCCACCGACCTCTTTCCAATTGGTAATCTTGCCGGCGTAGATATCGCGGAGCTGCTCGGTCGAGAGGTTATCGACGGGGTTGTCGTCGTTCACGATGACCGCAATACCGTCGTGGGCAATGACGATGGGAGTCAGGCCCAGATCCTGTTCGTCGGCATTGAGTCCACGGGAGGAGCTGGCGATATCGGCCGTGCCGGCGCTGACGGCCTCGATCCCAGCGGAAGAACCCAAACCGGAAACGAGCACGTCGATGCCGGTCTCCTCCTTAAAGCCCTCGGCCGCAATCTCGGCGATAGGAAGGCAGGTCGTGGAGCCGGCCACGGTAATGGAAGAGGTCGAAGATCCCGAAGAACAGGCGCACAGCGTAAGCGTAAGCACAGCGGCGCTCAGAACCGATACGATCTTTCTCATAGCATCACGCCGATCGCAGCATGGCGCCCACAGGTGCCGTCCTCGTTACGGTAGGAATAAAAGCGGTCGTTCTGACGCACGGTCGAAAGCTGGGTATCCACGATATTATCCGCGTCGACACCGACATCTACCAGCGCCTCGCGAATGGCAGCGGAAAGATCAAGCATGCGAGAGGTATTCGCATCGATGCAAGAGAACTCGGCGGCAAAGCGATCCATGAGTTCCTGGGATACCTCATATTCGTCACCCAAGATATGGGGGCCGATATAGGCGGAAACGTCGCTCGCATCGCAACCGGCAGCATCGCAAAGCGCCTGGCACGCCTTGGCGGAAATACGTGCAATCGTGCCCTTCCAACCGGAGTGCACCACGGCAAATCCGCCGGGGGCCACCAGCACCACGGGAACGCAGTCGGCAAAGCAGAGCAGCACGGGCACGTTATGCGCCGTGCAGACGATGGCATCACAGCCCTCGGCAATCTGCTCGCGAACGTCCTCAAGGTCATCGGCGCCGTTCGAGGTCACCGCAACGATATGATCACCATGGACCTGATTGGGAACGAGCAGGTTGTGCTCGCACTCGGCGGCACCCATAGCCTCGAGCGCACGACGACGATTTTCTTGAACAGCAAAGGGGTCATCGCCAACATGCGAGCCCAAGTTGAGTGAGGAGTACGCATCTTCGGAAACGCCACCGGCGCGCTCGGTGAAGGCAAAGCGAACATCGGATGTCGCGCCCTCCACCAACGTAACTCCATCATGGTCGACACGCGAAACTTTGTCCGCACGTGCTGCCATACTAAAGCCTCCTAATAACACAAGTACCGCGGCATCGCCGCTACAGCCCGCGTTTATACGGCTGTCATACTTCTCTAAAAGGATACCTGCTGCGCTGGAGGCAATCGTAAAGGGAACGTAAAGAGATTGGAGGTTCTAGTTTACAAAGTCGAAATAAAAAGGGCGCGTCCATACGGACACGCCCCTGCGCACAACAATGCAAAGAACGACTTAGAAGCTACCGCGCTTCAGGAAGTCGGGAAGCTCGAACTGATCGTTGCCGAAGTTAGGAAGCTCGGTGCCACCGACGTTGCGGGTCGGAGCGGCCTGAGCCGGGCTCGTGGCAGGAGCGGTGCGCTGCGGCTCAGCGGAGGCAGCGGCCTTGCTCTGAGACTGCTGAGCAGCAAAGAGCTCGTCCTGACGGTTGACGTTGGAGTCGGAGAAGCCCGTAGCGATGACGGTGATACGCACCTGATCGCCCAGGGACTCGTCGACAACGGTACCGAAGATGATGTTGGCCTCGGGGTCGACGGCGTTGGCGACAACGTCGGCGGCGTCGCTGATCTCCTGGATGCCCAGGTCCTTGGAACCGGCGATGGAGAGCAGCACGCGCGTGGCACCATCGATGGAGCTCTCGAGCAGCGGGCTGGAGATGGCCTGCTGGGCAGCGTCGACGGCACGGGTGTCCCCAGAAGAGGTACCGATACCCATCATGGCGGTACCGGCCTGCTTCATGATGGTCTTAACATCGGCGAAGTCCAGGTTGATGATACCGGGGACGGTGATGAGGTCGGTGATGCCCTGGGTGCCCTGGGAAAGGACGCCATCGGCAATCGCGAAGGCCTCGAGCATGGTGGTCTTCTTCTCGGCGATGTCGAGCAGCTTATCGTTAGGGATGACGATCATGGTGTCGACGCAATCGGAGAGGGTCTTAATGCCCTCCTCGGCGCTCTTCTTGCGCTTGCGGCCCTCGAAGGTGAAGGGCTTGGTCACGACGGCGACGGTCAGCGCACCGACCTCGTTCATCGCGATATCGGCAACGATGGGAGCAGCGCCGGTACCGGTGCCACCGCCCTCGCCGCAGGTGATGAACACCATGTCGGCACCAGCGAGCGCCTCGGCAATGTCGTCGCGGGACTCATCGGCAGCCTTGCGGCCAACCTCGGGGTTGGCGCCGGCGCCCAGGCCGCGGGTAAGGTCGGTGCCGATGTGCACCTTGATATCGGCATCAGAGATCGCGAGTGCCTGAGCATCGGTGTTGATGGCAACAAACTCGACGCCGCGGATGCCCTCTTCGATCATTCGATTGACCGCGTTGGTACCGCCGCCGCCGACGCCGACCACCTTAATGACGGCAAGGTAGTTGTTGATCTCTGTCTCGTGCATGTCGGTCCTCCGAACAAAGGTTATAGCCATAGCATGGGTCGACCCCTGCGCACATTAACCTTCAGGTTGAAAGTAAATGCAAAGGTAAACCGTATTATGTTTGCACATTATGAACGTATCAGTCAAATAATTGACCGTGAAAACCAAACAAACCAGATAAACGGCGTGGTATGGCCCCTCAACAAAGCATCAACCAGCGCTACGAGGTCGGAGCGTTCCTAAATGTATAGTTACCCGGAGAGCGCACATTGATATACGTTACGCCCTCTACCTGCGAAAGCAGCTTGGTGACTACGCGCTCCTTCTTGACGATATCGTTCGAATCGCCCAGCGACACCTCAATGCCGTTATTGAGGTTTGCCGAGATGGCTTCGACCGAAGGCGTGGAAATATCCTTGACTTGTCCCAAGAACTCGCTCGAAAAACCACGCACATAATCCAAGCCAGCCTTAACGGCCTTGGAGCTCACTGCCTGGCCGGAAACCGGAGCGACATCCGCCGAGACATCAGTCAACAACACCGCGCCATAGTGCTTAGCGAGCGCCAGCGCGGCATCAATGCCGGTCAGGGTATTTGAGCCCTGCCCCGTCGTGATGACGTTGCCCTGGTCATCCACTTCGACCGACGTCGACAGCGGGGCGATCCAGGTGTCATCATCCCCGATGGCCCAGGCAAGGTCATCGGAGCTGATATAGGCAATTGCAATGACCTTGCGCTCCATCGGCGTAATGATGAGCGTATGTGGGAACTGACGCTGGACATCCACGCCCGAGACCCACGGGTTCTGCTTGAGGTCCTCGGTAATCTGGTCGGGATCGACGTTAAAAAGCGACGTTCCCTCGGGCAAATCGATCAGCTGGATAGCATCGTGCTTCGTCACATGCTCGCTGCCTTGAATCTGAATATCAGTGGCGGTAAACAATCCAGAGTTAATCACCACGATAGCAACGACGACGAGCACGGCCAAGACGGCCAAAACGCCGCCCACGATTTTGCCTTTGCCTGTAACGACAGAAGCGGCGTCTGATGTTTTATTTGCCATCGCCCTAAGTAAAGACAACGGGTTGACGCCTTTTTTACCCGAAGGCTTCTTGGCGGTAGCCGGCACCGATGTCAGCGAGCGCGGTTTCGATGCGCCCAGCGTGCGACTCGGACGCGCCGCCTTAGTTCCTGTCGAGGGCTTAGGAGTTGCCATAGGACGGGCAGGCTTGGCGCCCATAACAGGCTTTGACGTCACCGAGGGACGCGAGGACTTTTTTGCGGCCGGACGATTACCGAGCTGCGAGCCGACAACCGGACGACTGGTCTGTCGAGCATGCCCGACAGGCTTAGAGTGCGCGACGATATTGCGTTGAGGTTTGGCAGGCGCGCCGGAACGCCCTCCGGCGCGGCGGAAGGTGGGTTTCGATGCTCTAGAAGCCGAGGAATTTAACTTCCGGTCTGAGCTCGATGCCATACGCCTCCCTCACCTTTCCGTGCACATGTCTGATAACCGCGGCAACGTCATCGGCCGAGGCAGTTCCGTTATTAACGATAAAATTAGCGTGAACGGGCGAAACTTCCGCGCCGCCAATCGAAAAACCCTTTAATCCACAATCCTCGATAAGCTTGCCCACGCTCGCATCGGGCGGGTTACGAAAGACCGACCCGCAGGATGCGCGACCCATGGGCTGTGTACGCTTGCGCCTCGTCAGGTACCGCTCCATGCGCTCGCGAATGTCGGCCTTGGGCGCCGGTTTAAGCTTGAGCACGCACTCGAGGATGATCTCATTGCGGGGAAGGCTACATTCGCGGTAGCCCCAAGTGATCTCGGACCCCGCATAATGTTTGATACCGGATGCCGGGTCAAACGTTACGACATCCTCAACCAGCGAGCCAATCCACTCGGTCCGTGTGCCGGCATTCATAGATATCGCACCGCCAACCGAACCAGGGATGCCAACGGCAAACTCAAGGCCCGAGAGGCTACGCGACAGGGCATCGTTGACCAGGCGCGCAAACATCACGCCCGCACCGACCGTCAGCGTACAACCGTCATCGGCAACAACCGTGCGCTGAAACTCACGTCCGAGCGAAATGACGGCGCCGCGATAACCGCCATCGGCAACCAGCAGATTGGAGCCCTTGCCGATGATGACCCACGGCACCTGCTCGCGATCGAGCACCGCCACGGCGCGGCGGAGGGCATGATAGCTATGGCACGTCACAAAGAGGTCGGCCTTGCCGCCGATACGATAGCTCGTATGACGCGCAAGGCGCTCGTCCTCGATCACATCCGTGTCGATCATGCCCGAGAGCGCCATGACGGCGTTAAACAGACCCATTAGACTTAAGCGTCTTTCTTGGCAGTCAGATACTCAATGAACTCGGGACCGACGGTCGTAACGTCACCGGCACCCATAGTGAGCAGCAGGTCGCCCTCGCCCACCATCTGCTCGAGCTCCTGATTGAGCTCAAGACGGCTGGAGCAGTACACGACCTCCTTGCCAGGATGCTTGGCGCGCACGGTATCGGCGAGCATCTTAGAGGTGACACCCGGAATGGGCATCTCGCCAGCCGAGAACACATCAATCAGCAGCAGTTTATCGGCATTGGCAAATGCATCGGCAAAGTCGTCGCACAGGGCCTGCAGGCGCGAATAGCGGTGCGGCTGGAACACGACGTCGACGTGCTTGTAGCCCAGCGACGAAGCAGCAGCAAGCGTCGCCTTGATCTCGGTGGGGTGATGGCCGTAATCATCGACCACGGTGATGCCATCGATATCGCCCACGTGGGTAAAGCGACGGCGGACGCCCTCAAAGCTCGAGAGCGCCTTGGCGGCGGCGTCGATGTCAAGGCCCAGGACATGGGCGACGGTGAGCACCGCCGTGGCGTTGAGCATGTTGTGGCGACCGGGATTGCTCTTGATCTCCACAGCGTGCTCAGTGCCGTCCTCAAAGCGAACGATAAAATCGCTCTGGATGCCCTTGACATCCGGGTGCATGCAGACGATGTCGTTGCTCTCGGCAAAGCCGTAGGAAAGCACGTGACGACCCGTCGACTTGGCGAGCTCGACCAGATGCGGGTCCTCACCGCAGACGATGACGGTGCCGTCCTCGCCCACCAGGCTCATGAATTTGGCGAAAGTTGCCTCGATCTCCTCGATACCCGAGTAGTGATCGAGGTGGTCGGCCTCGACGTTGGTCACGATGACCACGTTGGGGTTCAGGAACAGGAAGGAGCTGTCGGACTCGTCGGCCTCAGCGACAAAGTAGTCGCCCGAGCCGTTCTTGCCGTTCGTGTCATAGCCCTCGACGATGCCACCGATCAAGAAGCTCGGATCCAGACCCATGCGGTCGAGCATGGTGGCGCACATCGAAGACGTGGTGGTCTTGCCATGCGTGCCGGCAACAGCGACGGTGGTGTAGCCGTGGCCCAAAGCAGAGAGCATCTTGGCACGGGGCCACACGGGAATACCAAGCTCGCGAGCGCGCACGAGTTCAGGGTTGGACTCCGGAATAGCGGTGGAGACAACAACCACGTCGGGCTTGACCTCGTCGATCGTGGCGGCCTCATGGCCCACATGCACCTTCACACCAGCGCGGGTAAGCTGGCGAATATAACGTGACGTCTTAAGGTCGGAGCCGGTAACGGCATAACCGCGCTCGTGAAGAACGAGGGCGATGCCGCTCATGCCGGCGCCGCCGATACCGATAAAGTGGGCGCTCTTAAACTCGGGCGCGGAGGTTGCAGTCTGGGAATCAGCCATGTGCTCGTGTACTCCTTGCGTAAACACTGCCTGTAACCCGTTAACTGTACCGCACCTACCGCATCAGCGCGAGGGCGACCGACGATATCCCGTCTAACTAACGCAAACCCTCTACCGCATCCGCCAGAAGAGCGGCGGCCCTATCCTGAGCCAGACCACGCGCCGCCTGACGCATGGCGTCGCGCGCCGCCGCGTCATCGACCAGGTGCAGCAGTTCATCGGCAAAGGCAGAACCGTCGATATCGGCATCGGCGCAGAGCACGCCGGCCCCAGCGTCGACCAGATAACGGGCATTGGTGGTTTGGTGGTCGGCCGTCGCATGCGGGTACGGCACGAGCACCGAAGGCACGGCGAGTGCAGCGATCTCGGCCACGCTCGATGCGCCCGAACGCGAGAGCACCAAATCGGCAGCAGCCAGCATATCGCCCATGTTGTCGATGTAAGGCTGGACGCGGTAACGCTTCGCCTCCTCGGGCGTCAGCGCCAAAGCGCGCTCGGTCTCCTCAAAGCCGTCGGCACCCGTCGAATGCAACACATAGAGGTTCTTGCGCGAAAGCAGCTCGTTTTTGAGCGAAGCCACACGCTCGTTGAGGTGCTGGGCGCCAAGTGAACCGCCAAAGACGAGCAGCAGCGTAGCGTCCTCGGGAACGCCAAGTGCCTTGCGGCCGCGAGCGCGATCGCCCTCGATCACCGAGCGACGTACGGGGTTGCCGGTCATGAGCACGTGGTCAGGGTCACCTTCGCGCTCAAAGACCGAACGCGCTGCCGGCACCGAGATGCACACGCGGGCGGCGTGGGAGTTCATCATCTTGTTGGCCAGGCCCGGAACAGAGTTCTGCTCATGCAGCAGATACGGAACGCCCGCGCCCTTGCACCACCCCAGCAGCGGAACCTCGACATAGGCACCAAAACCAATGGCGGCATCGGGCTTGCCGACCTTTGAGAAATGACTGGCGAGCGCACGCTTGGCTTTGTTGACACGCCACAGCGAGGTCAGCGCCGTCCAAGGACGGGAGCGGTCGAAGCCCGTGACCGTAATGGGCACAAAATCAAACCCAGCCTCGGGGACCAGACGACCCTCGAGCTTGCGCGACTGGCCCACGAACACAACGTGGTGGCCACGGTCACGCAGCTCTTCGGCCAAGGCGAGCGCGGGGTTGATGTGCCCGGCCGTGCCGCCGGCTGCAATAGCAACGGTCATTTTATCGGTCATGGTAGTCCCTTCGTACACGCGGTCCCTGGTCGTCGGTACGCAGACGCGCCGACGGGTCCGAGTTCAAATCGATTCGATTATATCCGCCGCCCGCGTTGCGAGGGCTGGGGCGCTGAGGACGACCTTGCGGCGCCGTTCGCTGACGCGGGCGGGCTGCCGGCTCGGTCGCAGAGCCATCCAGGACGGTAAAACCGTTACGCGAAGATCGCTCGCCGCGCACGTGGGGCACGCCGGCGGTACTCTCATCCATAACGGCAAAGCTCTCGCGGCGGCGGTCATACTCATCGCGGCGGGCGCTCTCGTACGAAACGCGCAGGATCAACCCGGCAAGCATGAGCGACACAATAATCGACGAACCGCCGTAGCTAATAAACGGCAACGGTTTGCCCGTCATGGGAAACACGTTGAGGATGCCCAGCGCGTTAATCAAAAACTGCACTGCGAGAATGACCGCGGAGCCAGACGCCATAAGCGCGCCCCGGCGATCGGTCGCCTGCTCGGCAATGCGAAACGCCGAGTAGATCAGCATCGCAAACACCAAGAAGAACAGCACGGTTCCGACAAAACCGACTTCCTCGCCAATGATGGCCAGGATGTAGTCATTGTGCGCCTCGGGCAGATACGAGTACTTCATGGTTGAGTTGCCGATGCCACGGCCGAACAGACCGCCCGAGGCAAAGGCCATAATGGCAAGCGTGGCCTGATAGCCGTCACCATACTCGTCGGCCCAAGGGTTCAAGGCAACCTGAATACGCACCATACGGTACGGCTCTGCGACAAGCGCAATCACGATCACGAGAATGCCGAAGATTAGCACGCCGATGATAAATCTGGGGTCGAGACCCGCAAACAACGCCATGCACATGAGGGTCAACAGGATGATCAGGACAGTACCGAAATCGGGCTGGATAAAGATCAGAAAGAGCGAAATGCCCAGGTAGATGCCCATCTTGCGAAGGAATTCGTTGATGTTGCCACCGGGCGAAAAGAAGCGATCAAGCATGATGGCCGAATACGCAATGGCAAATGGCTTTAAAAACTCGGAAGGCTGGAACTGAATACCGGCGATGTTAAGCCAGCGCGTGGCGCCACGGCTGCCGCTGCCCACCAAGAACACCAGAAACAGTAGCCCTATCATGCCTATGAGGAAGATCCTGAGCACATCCTCCCCAAACCAGCTGTCCGGCAAAACGCGCACGATGGCAATCAGCGCCAGAACACCGACCACGGCAAACGCGGCCTGTCGACCCAGAAAAAACGTCGCCGAGCCATTCTCGTGCAGCGCCTCGACCGAAGACGCCGAGTACACCATCAGCAGGCCAAAGCATACCAAGGTAAACAAGCAGGCCATGAATATCAAACGGGGGCGCATGATACGGGCGGGAACGCCGGCAATATAGCGTTCGCTAAACGACTGCCCGCCGCGACCGGAACGCGGTGTGCTGCGCCGCGAGGAAGCACGGTCCGAGTCGGGCCTCCTCATACCTTGTCGGGGGCTCTCCTCTCTCACCGGCAACCCCTATTCCATTTGCGATTTCGCCGCAGCGGCAAGCTGGGCCACATAGTCCTTAAACACGCGGCCGCGCTCCTCATAGCCCGAGAACTCATCGAACGAAGAGCAGGCAGGAGAAAGTAAGATCACGTCGCCACGGCTCGACAGCGAACGGGCGACGTCCACGGCATCGCGCAGGTCATCCGCCTGGGCGATATCCACATCGCCGTCGACATCGGCCTCGTCCATAGCGGCGGTGAAACGCTCGCGCGCATCGCCAAAGCAGACGACCGAGCGTACGTTATCCATAACAACGCGCGCGAAGTCCGTGAGCGGCGTGCCCTTATCGTGGCCGCCGAGCAGCAAGATCACGTCGTCATCGGGAAATGCCGTCAGTGCCTTCTCGACCGCATCGGTGTTGGTCGCCTTGGAATCGTTGACGTAGCGCACGCCGTCAATCTCGCCACACGGCTCCACGCGGTGCTCGAGCGGCTGGAACGAGGCAAGACCGCGGCAGACACCATCGACATCGGCACCGACCGCCAAGGCAGCCGTGGCGGCGCACAGGGCATTGATAACATTGTGATGGCCCGAGATCTTGAGCTCGGATGTAGCGATGAGCGGGGTCTCGACGCCCTTCAGGCGCACGACCATCTTGCCGTCGCGCACAAAGGCGGCATCCTCGCCCTCAGGCTCGTCAAAGGCAACCTTGCAGATGCGACGACCCGGCGTGTAGATGTACTCATCGAACTCGTGAATGCCGGCGTCTTCGACGTCGACAACCGCCAGATCGTCATCGACCATATTGTCAAACAGTTTGATCTTGGCAAGCGCATAGTTCTTATGGCTCTTATGCCAGCCCAAGTGGTCGGGAGTGATGTTGAGCAGCACCGCCACGCGGGGGTGGAGCTCGGTGGTCGTAGCAATCTGATAGCTCGAGAGCTCAGCCACAAACCACTCGTTGTGGGCTCGGCCGTCAATCTCGTTGACCGGCGGCTCGCCGATGTTGCCGACAGCAACGCTGGCCTCGCCGGCAGCCTTGAGCAGATAATCAGTCAGCGACGTGGTGGTCGTCTTGCCGTTGGTGCCCGTGACGGCAATCCAGTTATCGGGCGACAGGCGATAGGCAAACTCGGGCTCACCCATAATCTGGGCGGCATGCTCGCGCCCGGCCTTAAAGAAGCCCGAGAACTCCGAGATGCCCGGGCACGTCACGCATACGTCATAGGCGCCCTCGACCTGTTCGGTCCCATAGACAAACGACGCACCAGCAGCCTCGAGCGCACGCGTGGCGTCATTGGGTTCAGAGGTGCCGCCGCCATACACGGTAACGGCGCTTACGCGCTCGGGATGTGCCAGCGCCCAGCGGGCGACATCGAGACCGGATTTGCCCTGACCCAAAACGAGCAGGCTAAAGACATCAGCAAGAGGCATGAAAGACCACTATCCCAACTGGAAGAACAGAGCAAGGCCAACGGCACCAAAGGCCGCAGCGATAATCCAAAAACGGATGACGACCTTGGTCTCGGCCCAGCCCTTCTTTTCGAAATGATGATGGATGGGCGCCATAAGGAAGACGCGCTTGTGCGTAAAGTGGAAGTAGACAACCTGAATCATGACCGACAGGGTCTCAACGATAAACAGGCCGCCGATGATGAGGGAGACGACCTCGGTGTTGGTCATGATGGACGTGCAGGCAAACGCGGCGCCCAGGGCAAGCGAGCCGGTATCGCCCATAAAGATGCTCGCCGGATAGCAGTTGAACCACAGAAAGCCCAAGCAGGCACCGGCACACGCGGTGCAGAAGATGGACAGGTTCACGTCTCCGTGCAAAAACGCCATGGCAGCCATGGCGAGCATGGCAATCATGGAGGTGCCGCCAGCAAGACCGTCAAGGCCATCGGTCAGGTTCACGGCATTAGAAAGACCGGCGATCATCAGCCAGCAAAAGACAATGTAAAGCCACGGGAACGAAAGGCCACAGATGGTGGTCGAAAGAACACCGAGGTCAATCGTCAGGCCGCCGGGAAAACGAATCTCGGGGGCGACGCCGCACCAGTTGACGGCAAGTACCGTAAAGGTGACACAGATAATGGTTAGGCCGATCATCTTGGCATGGGGCGTCAGACCGAGCGAGCGCCCATGCGTAACGGAGGTCAGGTCGTCGATCAGGCCCAGCACGCCGGTCGCCAGCGTGGCGAGCAGCACGAGCACGAGCTCGGTGGTGAGCTTGCCCATCAGCAGGCAGGTCAGCGAGATCGCGACGAGGATGACAACGCCACCCATGGTGGGCGTTCCCTGCTTAACCAAATGACGCTTGGGGCCGTCGGCACGAACCTGCTGGCCGATACCCTCGACTTTGAGCAGCTTGATCCACCACGGCATGAGCAGCAGCGCAATGGCAGCGGCGATGCCAAGCCCCAAAAAAGCCTGATACGTTGGATACGAGGGATTGCCGAACATGGGCTAGCACACACCTTCCACAAAGCGGTCGAGCTCAACAAAGCGGGAACCCTTGACCAGTACAACATCATGTTTTTCAAGCGCGCCGCCCATGCGGTCGAGCACCTGCTGATAATCGGAGAACACCTGGATGCGGTCCTCGTCCATGCCCATCATGCGCGCGGCATCGGCCATAAGCTGGGCCAGCTCACCACCCACGCACGCCAGCATGTCGAGCTTCTTGGCGGCGGCATAGGCGCCCACGAGCTCATGCATGCGAGGAGCCTCATCGCCCATCTCGCCCATCTCGCCCAGGATCGCCATACGAGACCCCGTGCACGAAAGCGAGCACAGTAGATCGAGACCAGCAGCCATGGATTCGGCGCTGGCGTTATAGGAATCGTCGATGACGCGGGCACCGCTCTTGGCGCGCTTGATCTCCTGGCGGTGCCCGGTGATCGTGAGGCCCCTAAAGGCAGCATCGATCTGCTCGGGCGTCACGCCCAGGCGATAGGCAACCGCGGCGGCCTTAACGGCATTTGGAACGGACTGCACGCCGGGGATGGCAAGCATGGTATCGATCGTCTCACCCTGGCCAAAATCGAGCGTAAAGACCGGACGGCCCTCGTCATCAACACGAATGTCGCGGGCACGGACCTCATCGTCGTCCGAGACGCCGGCCAGCATCACGTCGATACCAGCAGGCTGGGCGAACGTATCGCGAATGAACGGCGTAAAGTCGTCCTCGCCGCCCAAAACCAGCAGCGGCAAGAAGTCGCCGGCGGCGCACATGCCCTGGACAATCTCGGCCTTAGCGCGGGCGATGTTCTCGCGGCTGCCCAAAATGCCGATGTGAGAGGTACCAATCTTGCTCACGATGGCAAGGTTGGGATTGGCGGACTGGGACAGGCGCTCAATCTCGTGGAAATGGTTCATGCCCATCTCGAGCACCAGGACCTCGGTATCGGCCGGAGCGGAAAGCACCGTGAGCGGCATGCCGATCAGGTTATTGAAATTGCCCTTGGTGGCCCAGACACGATAGCGCTTGGCGAGCACGGCGGCGAGCACGTCCTTGGTCGTCGTCTTGCCGATGGAACCGGTAATACCAACGACCAGGCAGCCAAGCTCCAGGCGATACGCGTGCGCCAAACGCAGCAGAAACTCCTCGGGATCATCGGTCAGCAAGATGGCACAGCCCTTGTCCTGCGCCAGCGAGACCAGCTCGGCCTCGGGCTCACGCGTCATCACGACGGCGCCGGCACCCGACTGGACGGCACGGGAAGCAAAATCATTGCCGTCGACGTTTTCACCGGGAAAGGCGACGAAAATCGTCCCTTCCTCGACCTGGCGCGAGTCGATAACGCACCCGCGGCATACCCGATCGGCTTCTCCCGTCACGGTTCGGGCCCCTGTTGCGGCCGCGAGGTTGTTGACGGCGATCTCTATCATTGCAGCTCCCCTGTAAACCTAATAATGCTATCGGCGTATTGTATCCCAGCGCCGCACATGCGTGGTGCAGGGCATGTGAACACCCTCATATGGGACAACAAACCACGCCCCAAAGATTGTAACCCCCTACTTCGTGTGCGGGATACCCAGCACGTCGAGCGCGTTGGCCATAATGGACTGGAACGGCACCGCAGCGGCATCTGAGCCGCTCGGCGTTCCGTCGAGCGTGATATAGCACAGCACCTTGGGCGATTGTGCCGGTGCAAAGCCCATAAAGGACGACATGTAGTTCTCCTTGAGGTAGCCGCCGTTCTCGTCGGCACGTTCGGCCGTACCGGTCTTACCCGCTACGTCATAGCCGTCAACCGCGCCGCCAACGCCCGTTCCCTCGGACACGACCGTCTGCATGCACGATGTCACCTGGGATGCGGCGTCCTCCGAAATCGCGCGCTCGCCTTCGCCCCAGTCCTTCTCGTCGCCTTTGCTGGACTTATAGAAGTGCGGTGTCATCATCACGCCGCCGTTGGCGATGCCGCCCACGGCACGTGCGATCTCAATCGGCGAGACAGACAGTGCCTGTCCAAAGCTCATCGAGCCCAGCGTGGCGCCGTCATACTGGTCACGCTCCTTGACGATACCCAGGCTCTCGCCCGGAAAATCTACACCAGAGCTGTGACCGATGCCCCACTTGTCCACATAGGCGGCAAAGTCGTCGGCACCGATCTTGCGCCCCACCAGGACAAAGCCCACATTGGACGAACGGCGCATCATCTCGCGCACATCCATGGTCATGCCATAGTCGCGCTTGTCGGCATCGGTAACGGTATCGTCGCCCACCTTGATGCTCGCCGGCACCTCAAACGACGTACTCGATCGCACGACACCCAAGTCGAAGCCGACGCCCGCCACGAGCGTCTTAAAGACCGAGCCGGGCTCGTAGGCGTCGGTGACCAGGCGCAAGTTCATATCCTCGGTCTTGGCGTTTTCCAGATCGGTCTGGTCGTAAGTCGGATACGAGCAGGCTGCCAAGATCTCGCCTGTCGTAGGATCGGTGACCAGCGCCGAGCCGTTCTTGGCCTTAGTCTTCTCAACTGCCTCTGCCAGGGCATCCTCGGCCGCTCGCTGGATATTGACGTCGAGCGTCGTCACGATATCAACGCCGTCGACCGCAGCCACCTTTTTATAGGCACCGCCCGCGATATAGCTGCCGTCCCTCGCGCGCTCGCGCACGAGAGAACCGTTCGTGCCGGTCAGAAGCTTGTTGTATTGCTTTTCGAGACCCGTCAAGCCGTCGTTGTCTACATTCACTACACCCAGCACCTGCGATGCCAGATTGCCGTATGGATATACGCGCTTCATGGCCTGCTCAAAAAGCACGCCGGGCAGATTCTTCTTCTCCAGCGCCGCAGCATCGTCTTCGTCCACCTGGCGCTTGATATACACCCAGGTGCCATCGGACTCGACGAGCTTGCGGCAGGTCTTTTTATCGATTCCAGTTGCCTTGACCAGCGCCGACACCGTCTTGTCGACATCCTCGACAAGCTGCGGGTTCACGGCGATGTTGCGACATTCGACCGACGACGCCAGCACGTTGCCGTTGCGGTCGTAGATGGTGCCACGTTTGGCATAGAGGGTCTGCGCAAGCAGGCGGCGCGCATCGGCACGCTCGCGCAGTTTATCGGCTTCGACAATTTGATAGTCGGCAAGACGAAAGACGCCCAAGCCCAAGCCAAACCCAATGAAACCCATGACGGCTTTGCGGCGAGGCAGAGGCGTGCCTGTGAGCCATTCGGTCGACGAACTCTTGCGCGACCTGGTGTTATGCACTTGAGGGCCGCCCGAGCCGCGAAGTCGCGACGCCGGGTCGTTGCCACGGGACCGCCCGGCGTTGTAAGATTGCCGACCCGTTCCTTGATAACCAGAACGTCCCCGCGACGAGGGACGTCCAGAACCGCGGCCCCCATCGGAACCGCGGCGATAGTCATTTGTCATACTCAGCTACCGTCTTGCTACTGAGCGGTCGCGGTCGCGTTGGCGCCCGCGGCTGCATCCTGCGAAAAGTCAAGTGTAACGCTCTCGCTGGGCTCCACCATGCCATAAGCGCCCGCAAGGTCGCGAATGCGCGTGTCGGCGCCATAGACCGAATGCATGACCTCCAGGTCGGAGCTCTCATCGGTCGCCTTTTCGAGCGTGTTGGTAAGCTCGGCGTTGCTGTTGAGCACCTGGGCCGTAACGCCGGCGAGCGCCACGCGGGCGACGCCGATCGTCATGAAGATAGCCGCAATGATGCAAAACGTTTTAAGAACGCTCATGAAAACCGGGCTTACCGCCTGGTTTGCCTGACGGCCCGCGCCCGTGTAGACATCAAAGCGCGGCGTGCGCTGCTCACGGGGAGCAACGGGAGCCTGCGGCGTCTCACGATAGGCGGGCATGGCGTTCATATCATAGGCGAGTGCTGCGCTTGAAGTGTTGTAGCCCATGATATGCCGCCTCCCATCCCGAGTACGTTGGTAGTGTGTTTAAGCTTCGTTTATGGTGCGAGCGGGAGGTCCAATATCGCGCGGTCGCGCCTACAGACGCTGCGCCACGCGGATTTTGGCTGATCTCGCCCGAGGGTTGCGCTCAACCTCATCAGGCTGGGCAACCAAGGGTTTGCGGGTGATGACCTTGAGTATCGGCACGTTGCCGCACACGCACACCGGAATCTCCGGCGGGCACGTGCACCCCTGGCTCATCTCCTTAAAGTGGTTCTTTACGATACGGTCCTCGAGCGAGTGATACGAGATGACGCAGATACGTCCGCCCGGGTTGAGCCACCTGGTGGCGGCATCAAGCCCTCGTTCGAGCACATCGAGCTCGTGATTGACCTCGATGCGAATGGCCTGGAAACTTTTCTTGGCCGGGTGTCCGCCATGCCGACGAGCGGCAGCCGGGATACCCGCCTTGATGATCTCGACAAATTGGCCGGTGGTTTCGATCGGTTCTTGCTCGCGGCGGCGCACGATCTCGCGCGCAATCTGCGAGGCGAACTTCTCTTCGCCGTAGACGCGTAGAATCCGGGCGAGGTCGTGTTCGTTATAGGTGTTGATGACCTCAGCTGCGTTTAAGGTGTTATTACCCGGATCCATCCGCATGTCCAATGGGGCGTCCTCGTTATACGAAAAGCCCCTGCCAGGGATATCGAGTTGCGGTGACGAAACGCCCAAATCGAACAGGAAGCCATCGACCCCGGGCACCTCGGCCGAGCAAAGCAGCTCGTCCAAGTCGCCGAAGTTGCCCTTCAGCAGCTGGTGCGGAACGCCGGGAACCTCGCGGTCCAGACGGGCGCCAGCGGCCTCGAGGGCCATGTCGTCCTGATCGACGCCGAGCAAAAGGCCCGTCTCCCCCACCTGCGCGGCCATCTTTACCGAATGGCCGGCACCGCCAAGGGTGCAATCGCAGACAACGGAGCCGCTCTTTAGCCGCAGCGACTCAAGCACTTCGCCGAGCATGACAGGTTCATGCCGATATTCTTGTGTCAAGATCCCACGCTCCATCCGTTACCCGTGCCTTGCCCTTACGAGAAGAAGAGGTCCAGCAGGGCCTCATCGTCATCGTCCTCATCGGCCGCGGCGCGATCCCAAACCTCAAGGTGGTCGTAGTTGCCCACAACCGTGACCTCGCGGTCGAGGTTCGCCTGCTTGCGGAGAGACTCGGAAAGACCGATACGACCGGCGCTGTCCACGTCCATCGACGTGGTGCGCTTGTTGATCGCCCTCATGAGCTTCTGGTCATTAATGTCACGCGGGTTAAAACCCTCGTGGCCCTCACGACCCGCGAAGAGTCCTTCGACCCACTTATCGAAGGCCTCGGCAGAGAACACGTACAGAGCATCGACATCCAGGGCTTTGAACACGCGAACGTGCTCTCCAAGCTCCTCGCGAAGGGGTGCAGGCAGGGACAGACGACCTTTTGCATCGAGATTGCGCTCGTATGCACCAGTCATTCCCATGTGCGCCCTCCCCTCGGTTACTCAGATGGCACGTACGCGGGGAACCACCCCGCCTGTCGACGTCATCAATAATATGGGGAACCGCCCCATTTTTCAACACCTTTCCCCACCCCTTCCCCCACCCCGCCCCTCCACTCCACTCACCATATATTGCAAAACACCCCCAAGCATATGTTCGAAAACACAATATGTTGTGTTTTCAGCAAAGGCGTGATGCCACCTGTAGAACCACACCCGCGAACCTCAACCTTCAAGTTGACCTTGAGGCGATTTTTGCGTCCTTTTACATGGCGTTCACATCGCCCCCAAACTCCCCCACCCAAGGCACGTGCGGCCCACCACCGCGACGACAAGTGGCGAAAAATGGGACGGGCCCCAGATTGCCCATGCGCGCGCAAAAGCACGCCGCAGCAATCTGGGGCCCGTCCCCAAATACCTATAAATATGCAGGCCAGCGATGTGTTAACGATGCGCCAGCGGATGCGCCGCCAGATAGACCTCGGTCAGTTGCGTGCGGTCGACATGCGTGTAGACCTGCGTGGTCGAAATATCGGCATGGCCCAAAATCTCCTGCAGCACACGCAGGTCGGCACCGCCCGCGAGCATGTGGGTGGCAAAGGAGTGGCGCAAGGTATGGGGATGGAGTCCCACCAGCCCCACCTGACGCCCATACCGCTCGCATATCGCATGCACGGCCTGGCGCGACAGGCGACGTCCGTTCTTATTTAAAAAGACCGCCGAGGTCTCGGTTCCGCGGGCATGGGCCGCCAAGCGAGAACGTCCCTCAGTTACATAGAGCATCAGAGCTCGCGCCGCGCTTCCCACCAGCGGGGACAGGCGTTCCTTTGAGCCCTTACCGCGAACGAGTACAAAGCCATCGTCAATATGGATATCGCCCACATCGAGCCCCACCAACTCGCTCACACGCAAACCGCATCCGTAGAGCACTTCCAAGATGGCATGGTCGCGCAAGCCCATCTCGCCCTCGGGGAAGTCTTGATCGAGCAGAGCCGAGACATCCTCCACCGATAGATACTCCGGCAAACGCTCAGCCTTTTTAGGCAGGCGCAACGCCGCCGTTGGATTTTGGGCTACAGCCCCATCGCGCACCAAAAAGGCATGCAGGCCCTTCACGGCTGCAAGCGCACGCTCCACCGAGGCATCGGAATAGCCCCCATCGCGACGGTCGGCGACAAAGCCCTCCACGACCTGACGAGTCACCTCTTCAAAAGACACAATACCCGCCCGCTCCAGATAGGCGCAGTACGTCGTCAGGTCACGACGATAGGCCGCAATCGTGTTGCGCGCCAAACCCCGCTCGACCGCGAGGTAATCGAGATACTCCCCCGCCGCCACGGCGAGCGACGAGGGAGTAGCTTCGGTATGTTCCTTATTCGCCGGCACCCTTAGTCCGTAGCGAGGTTCATGGGCGTCACCTGCAGACGGTCGACACCCTCGTGCTGGCCGATCGAAGCGCGTACGAACTCGCGGAACAGCGGCTGCGGGTTGGTCGGGCGGCTCTTGAACTCGGGATGAGCCTGGGTTGCCACATACCACGGATGCACGTCGCGCGGCAGCTCGACCATCTCGACCAGGCGCTCGTCAGGCGACAGACCCGAGATAACCAAACCGGCGTCCTCGAGCTGGTCGCGGAAGGCGTTGTTGAACTCAAAGCGGTGACGGTGACGCTCGTAGACGAGTTCCTCGCCATATGCCTCGCGAGCAAGGGTATCGGCGGCGAGCTTGCACGGATAGGCGCCCAGGCGCATGGTGCCGCCCTTCTCGGTCACGTCCTCCTGCGAGCTCATCAGATCGATGACACTATACGGGCCATCCGGATCGAACTCAGAGGAGCTGGCGCCGGCAAGGCCGACGACATTGCGCGCAAATTCGCACACGGCCACCTGCATACCCAGGCAAATGCCCAGATACGGAATCTTGTGCTCACGGGCAAACTCGGCCGCGAGGATCTTGCCCTCCAGGGCGCGCTTGCCAAAGCCGCCGGGGACCAGGATGCCCGAGGCGTCGCCCAGAACCTCGGAGACATTCTGCTCGTCGAGGCTCTCGCCGTCGACCAGCTGGACGTCCACATGGCGATCGTAGAAGACGCCCGCATGGTGCAGGGCCTCGATAACCGACAGGTACGCATCGGGCAGCTGCGTGTACTTGCCCACGACGGCGATCTTCACCTTGTCGGCGTGATGGTTGGCGTGATTCTGTTTGCGCAGGAACTCGTTCCACTCGCTCATGTCGCGCTCACGCGGGTCCAGACCCAGGCGCTCGCAAATGCGCAGGTCAAAGTCCTGCTCGGCAAGCAGCTGCGGAACATCGTAAATGCTCGCGCAGTCCTCGTTGGTAAAGACGCAATCGGTGTCGACGTCGCAGAAGCTTGCGATCTTTCCACGGATAGCGTCATCGATATGGTGGTCGGAGCGCAGCACGATAATATCGGGCTGGATGCCAAAGCTGCGGAGCTCCTTGACGGAATGCTGTGTGGGCTTGGTCTTGACCTCGTGGGCGGCGGCGATATAGGGAACGAGCGACACGTGGATGTAGCAGACGTTCTCGGGGCCGGCCTCCTTGCGGTACTGACGGATGGCCTCGACAAACGGCTGGGACTCGATGTCGCCAATCGTGCCGCCCAGCTCGGTGATGACTACATCGGAGCCGGTCTGCTCCTCGATGCGGCGGAACTTGTCCTTAATGGCATTGGTGACGTGGGGAATCACCTGCACGGTACCGCCCAAAAAGTCGCCGCGACGCTCGCGGGCGATCAGGCTCTTATAGATGGCACCAGTCGTAAAATTGGAATCGCGGGTCAGGTTCTCGTCAATAAAGCGCTCGTAGTGGCCCAGGTCCAGATCGGACTCGTAGCCGTCCTCGGTCACAAAGACCTCGCCATGCTGGAACGGGCTCATGGTGCCGGGGTCGACGTTCAGATACGGGTCGGCCTTTTGCATCGTCACCTTGTACCCGCGCGACTTGAGCAGACGGCCCAGCGAGGCCGCGGTAATACCCTTGCCCAGAGACGAAACCACGCCGCCGGTCACGAACACATGCTTGGTCATATTGAGTTACCTGCGCTTCCCGTAGAAGTTGTCCATACACATCTTACGGGTCTTCATTGTAATACTCGCGACGCGCGCCGCACGCAATTTTTCTTACGCGCAATCGCATTTCTCCATCTCGAAACAAAACGCCGTCCGGTTGCCCAGGCGGCGTCGTTTCCACTATGAATGCGCGCCGTTATCGATCGGCGACTTCGTCCTTGATCAAGTCCTGCACGAGTATGCCGGCACGGATGCCCTCTAGATACCATTCGCCACGCTCCGTGAGACAAATACCATTTGCGAGCTGGCCGCCGTCGTCGCTGTAGCGCGAGACGACCTCAATGATGTCTTCGGATTCCAAGCGTTCAATTGCCGCGCGGGCGCGATACGGAGACACCCCCACACGCTCGGCAAGCGTCTTGCGCGAAAAGCCATAAAATCCGCCGTTGTCTTCGGACTGCTGTGCGATCTCCATCAGCACCTGCACCTCGACGCGCTTCATATCGTTGACACTCGCACGACCCTTGCCAGCCATGGCAGCCTCCTCAAACCGAGCACGGGCATCACCTGCACCGTGCGCGACCGGCACACCCCATGATGGCCGGCAACATCCATCATGCGGCATCCCCGCAAAAGGATGAAACAATTAGGGTTATTGTATACCGCCCAAATTGCTTATAGGCAGGTAAGCGGGCTATTTTTAGGTTAAACGGTAGCTTTGTTGATAAAAGGGGCGCACCGAATGCATACCCGATGTGCCCCTTTCAGACCAATTTATCCAGGCTTAGCGGTGGAAGAAACCACGGCGCTCGAACTTGGGCTCACAGCACACGTTGATGCCCAGCTTGCGCAACACCGTCTCGTCCGTCGGCGAGATGATTACGCTAAAGAAGGCATCGCAGCCGCGCAGCTGCTCCAGGCCCGAAAGGACGCGGGCCGCCGTCTCGCTCGTTGCCGAGGTGATCGAGAGCGCCATAAGCGTCTCGTCAGTGTGCAGGCGCGGGTTCTTGCTACCCAGGAAATGCGTCTTGAGCTTGCTGATAGGCTCGATCGCCTCATCACTAATGACCTCGAGCTCAAGGTCAACGCCCGAGACATGCTTAAGTGCATTCATGATGAGCGAGCTCGCGGCGCCCAGGCGCGTGGAAGTCTTGCCGGTCACCACGGAGCCATCGGGCATGACCATGGCGCCTACGGGGCCACCCGTCAGCTGCTCCCTGGTAAGGGCGGCCGAGCGTGCCGGCGAGTAATTCTTGTCGATACCAGCCTTCTTCATAATGATCTTGAGACGGTCGACTTGCTCATCGCCCACGCCGGTACGGCGCACATTTTCGACCGCGGTAAAGTAGCGGCGGACGATCTCCATCTTGGAAGCGTCGCGGCAGGCATCGTCATCGGTGATGGCAAAGCCGACCATATTGACGCCCATGTCCGTGGGGCTCTGGTAGGGGCTCTTGCCCAGGATCTTTTCCATCAGGGCACGGACCACCGGGAAGGCCTCGACGTCGCGGTTGTAGTTGACCGTAGTCTTGTTATAGGCCTCCAAGTGGAAGGAGTCGATGATATTCGCATCGTCGAGGTCGGCCGTGGCGGCCTCATAGGCGATGTTGACCGGATGCGTGAGGGGAAGGTTCCAGACCGGGAAAGTCTCGAACTTGGCGTAGCCGGCGGCGGTGCCGTGCTTGTGCTCGTGATAGAGCTGAGACAGGCAGGTGGCGAGCTTACCTGAACCAGGGCCGGGCGCGGTGACCACGACGAGCGGACGAGTGGTCTCGACAAACTCGTTCTTGCCATAGCCGTCGTCGGACACGATCAGGTCGACGTCGTGGGGATAGCCCTCGATGGGATAGTGCAGCTTGGCAGGAATGCCGAGCGCGTTCAGGCGATTGCGGAAGACGTCAGCGGCGGGCTGGCCGGCGTACTGGGTGATAACCACGGCCGCGACAGCAAAACCGTTGCCGCGGAACAGGTCGACCAGGCGCAAGACGTCCTCGTCATAGGTAATGCCCAGGTCGCCACGGGCCTTATTCTTCTCGATGTGGTTCGCGTTGATCGCGATGATGACCTCAACGTCATCGGCAATGCTCTTGAGCATGCGGAACTTGCTGTCCGGTTCAAAACCCGGCAGCACGCGGCTCGCGTGATAATCGTCAAACAGCTTGCCGCCAAACTCCAAATAGAGTTTGCCGCCAAACTGCGAGATGCGCTCCTTAATGTGAGCAGCCTGCAGCTCGATATACTTCGCGTTGTCGAAACCCTGGCGCATGTATGGCTCCCGTCCCGTTTCCAATTAATGTTCTAGGCGATTATAACGGAGCAGACCCTTCCCAACACCCAAGCAGCCAACGGGCATCAACCAAACACGTCATCGATAAGTTGCGGTGAAATAGTTCCCGTTTAACCCCTCAAGACGGCCAAACAGGAACTATTCCACCGCAACTTCCCCTTTTGGCGCGAAGTAACCTGACCCCATTGCACCAGCGAACGGGCGCCAGAGCGAGCAAGCAGCCCCCTGCACCAACAATGGCAGCGCCGCAGGTGGAGCAAACGTCAGCGAAAGCCCGCCAGAGCGAGCAAGGTGACGTGAAAGAGGAGGGCATAGGCCTTATGGCCATGCCCGACGATTGAACGTCAGATTGCCGCTCTGGCGGGCTTGCAGCGTCGAGTGGTTCCGGCGTTTGGTAAAACGCCGGAACGCAAGTCGCCCCCTCCCGCGCACGGAACGGGAGGGGGCTAAAGGTAGGAGTCTACCGGTGGGTTGACCCCACCGGACAGACGATGACCAGGTGATCCTTTACAGGATCGTCAAGGTTTCCGTGGGGTACCCGTTGGGTACTTAGAGCAGCACGCAGGCGACGGTCAGGATGACGGCGCAGACGACGGAGAGCGCGACGATGAGCTTAAGGGCAAACTTGAGCCAGGTCGTCCACTCGATCTTGGCCAGGGCGAGACCGCCCATGATGGCACCGGAGGTCGGGGTGAACAGGTTCACGACACCGATAGCAGCGGAGAAGATCATGACCATGACCTCGGGCGAGAAGCCGAGCTTAACAGCCAGCGGTCCCATGATGGGCATGGAGACGGTAGCCATACCAGAGGTCGAGGGGATCAGGAAGGACAGGCCGAAGTAGACCAGGAAGCTCATGGGAGCGAAGATCACGCCGGACAGACCAGCCAGAGCATTGGCGGCAGCGTCGAGGACGTAGACGTCGAGGCCGGTGTTAGCCATGAGGACGGAGATACCACGGGCGAGGGCGATGACGAGAACAACGGACATCATGTCGGCAGCGCCGGTGATGAAGGTGTTGACGATCTGCTTCTCGGACAGGCCACCGATGATACCGATCAGGACGGCCATGAGGAAGAACCAGGTGGAAGCCTCGTCGAAGTACCACTGGCCAATGGGCAGGCCGGTGATCAGGGCAGACCAGCCCTGGACGACGGCGTTACCGTCGGCGTCGTAGACGGCGCCAGCGTCGAAGAAGTTGGCGACGCCCTCGTTGAGGTCGGCCAGCGGGATGAAGCCGACGATCATGACGACGAAGGTGAAGGCGAAGGCGATCAGAACACCCTTCTGACGACCGGTGAGCTTGACCTCCTTGTGGACCTCGGAAGCAGCCTTGCCGTGAGCCTCTTCGGCGTCCTTGAGCTCCTGCATCGACAGGATGGTGGAACCCTTGTCAGCCTTGACCTTCTTGGCATAGTTCATCACGAAGAAGATGGACATAGCGGTAGTGACAATCCACAGGACGGCACCGAGGCCGATGATGATGGACTGGTTGACCTCAATGCCAACGCCGGTCAGAGCGTCGACGGCAGCGCCGACGGCGAACGGGTTAACCGTGGATCCCAGGCAGCCGCAGCCAGCGCCGAGCAGGACGGTAGCGGCACCGACCATGGGGTCGAAGCCAGCGGCCATCATGGTAGCGGCGAGCAGGGCGTAGAAGGGAACGGTCTCCTCGCACATACCATAGGTGGTACCACCGAGGGAGAAGATGAGCATCAGCACGGGAATGAGCATAATCTCGTTGCCCTTAAGCTTCTGCACCAGAACGGCGATGCCGTTGTCCAGGGCGCCGGTCTCGGTCATCATGCCGAGGAAGCCGCCCAGGATCATAACGAAGAGACAGACGGGCAGAGCGTCAGCGAAGCCCAGGATCGGGGCGGTGCAGAAATCGCTCAGGCGGGCTGCGGTAACCGCGCCGCCGGACGTGCCGGAGACGATAACGGTAATCACTGCAACAATTGCCAGCAGAGCTAGAAGAATGGTGAACGATGAAGGCATACCGCGTTTTTTCTTAGCGGTCTCAGTCATGGTTCTCATCCCCCCTTCATAAATCATTTAACTTTCTCGCGCGAAGCGGATCTTCCGTGCCGTGCTCACCGCCCGACGCGAGATATTTACCAGACAAAGCCGCTCGGGGTGTGCAGCAAGACACCCCGAGCGAGATGCTAGATGCTCTTACTTGAGCGTGGCGTACATGACAGCCTTGATGGTGTGCATGCGGTTCTCGGCCTCGTCGAAGACCTTGGAAGCGGGGCTCTCGAAGACCTCGTCGGTGACCTCCTGCTCGGTGATGCCGAACTGCTCGCACTTCTCGGCGCCAATCGTGGTGTTGGTGTCGTGGAAGCTGGGCAGGCAGTGCAGGAAGATGGCACCCGGGTTGGCCATAGCCATGACCTCGGAGGTAACGCGATACGGGGTGAGCTGAGCGATGCGCTCGGCCCAGACCTCGTCGGGCTCGCCCATGGAGACCCACACGTCGGTGTAGATAACGTCGGCACCGGTGACGCCGTCCTTGACGTCGGTGGTCAGCTTGATGGTGCAGCCGTTAGCCTCGGCGATGGGCTTGCAGGCCTCGATGACGTCGTCAGCGGGCATGCACTCCTCGGGGCCGCAGGCCACGAAGTTCATGCCGAGCTTGGAGCAGACAACCATGAGGGAGCGAGCGACATTGTTCTTGCAGTCGCCCATGAAGACGAGGGTCTTGCCCTTGATGTCGTAGTTGAAGTTCTCCTGGACGGTCAGGATGTCGGCGAGCATCTGGGTGGGGTGCCACTCGGTGGTCAGGCCGTTCCACACGGGCACGCCGGACTTGGCAGCGAGCTCCTCGACGTCGTCCTGGGCAAAGCCACGGAACTCGATGCCGTCATACATGCGGCCGAGAACGCGGGCGGTGTCCTCAATGGACTCCTTCTTGCCCATCTGCGACGAACCGGGATCGAGGTAGGTGACGCCCATGCCCAGATCCATGCCGCCGACCTCGAAGGCGCAGCGGGTACGAGTGGAGGTCTTCTGGAAGAGCAGAACGATGTTCTTGCCCTCGAGATAGCGGTGCGGAACGCCAGCGCGCTTCATGTCCTTGAAGTTCTTGGAAAGCTTGAGCAAGTACTCGATCTCCTCGGTGGAGAGGTCGAGAAGCTTGAGGAAGCTACGGCCGGAGAGGTTAACACCCATGGTTCGTTTCCTTTCGAAAAAATGAATTACGTAAGTATTAGTGTTGCCCGTTTGACGGGCGAAACCGGTGCGGTTGTAGGGGGACCGCACCGGAAACGGAAAACCTTAGAGGTCCTCGCGCCAGAAGGGCATGCTCATGCAGCGCGGGCCGCCGCGGCCGCGGGAGAGCTCGGCGGAGGGCACGACGAGAAGGTCCAGGCCCTCCTTGTACAGCACGTCGTTGGTGACGGTGTTGCGGGCGTAGACGCAGATCTTGCCGGGCTCGACGCACAGGGTGTTGGAGCCGTCGTTCCACTGCTCGCGGGAGGCCGCGATCGGGTCGCCGCCGCCGCAGGGGATCAGCTTGACCTGGTCGACGCCGGTGGCGTCCTCCAGGACGTGCTCGAGGGTGTCCTCGATCAGGCGGATGTTCACGTCGCCCGGGTTCTTGCCGGCGGTCAGCTCGTAGACGCGCAGGGTGCCCATGATGGCGGGGTGGATCGTGAACTTATCGACGTCGATCTGGGTGAAGACCGTGTCGAGGTGCATGAAGGCGCGCGAGACCGGGATGTCGAAGGCCAGGATGCGCTCGACCTTGGAGTCGGAGTTCCAGAAGATGTTCTGGGCCATGATGTCGATAGCGGCGGCCTGGGTGCGCTGGGAGATGCCGACGGCGAGGGTCTTCTCGTTGATGTTCAGCACGTCGCCGCCCTCGGTGTGGAACTGGCAGTCGCGGCGGAAGTACAGCGAGACGTCCTTGTAGTCGGGGTGGTACTTGAAGATGTACTTGCCGTACAGGGTCTCGCGGTTGCGGGTGACCGAGTACATGCGGTTGAGGTTGACGCCCTCGCCGACGACCGCGAACGGGTCGCGGGTGAAGTAGAGGTTGGGCATCGGGTCGATGATCAGGTCGGACTCGGACTCGGAGTTGACCAGGGAGTCGAGGGTCGTGGACGCCGTGAGGGGCATGTCGATCTCGGACTTGGTCATGCCGGCCATGGTCTTCTTGACGAACTCGAGGTTGTCCTCGATGGAGTCCAGCTTCTCGCGGACGATCTGCGGCATGTGCTGGCCGCGGATGCCGGCCTCGGCGATGTACTGGTCGGTGAACTCGGCGCGGGCGCCGGGGACCTGGTCGAACACCTCGGCGACGAGGTTCTCGAGATAGAGGACCTCCACGCCCTGGTCCCTCAGGATCTGGGCGAAGGTGTCGTGCTCCTGCTGCGCGACCTCCAGGAACGGGACGTCGTCGAACAGGAGTCGCTCGAGCTCGTCGGGCGGCAGGTTGAGGAGCTCGTCGCCGGGACGGTGCAGGCAGACCTTCCTGAGCTTGCCGATCTCGGAAGGCACGTGCAGACCTTTCGCCATGGCCTCCTACCTTTCTTTCGGGCCCTTGTCAGGGCCGATTCGTTAGCGCCCCTCCGTGTGAGGCGTTATTGCTGACGACATATTTATATCCAAAATCAGCCCATACTTCCACCTTGCCCCCGAACGGTTTTTTATAGGGGGTGAACGGCATACACATATACTTCACGCATGGCACACTTCATCTTAATAAAGCGTATTTACGTGCTTAAACGCGTTTTCAATCCTAAAATCAAATGGAACTTAACTTTGTTAAACCATCCTCAAATTGCATATTTCCACTAAAGCTATGAATAGAATTAGCGGTTCATACCGCGTCTCAACCATTTTCATTTTTATTCAGAAAAAAGTTTGTCCTATTCATTTCTGGTAAATAAATTACCGTTTACCAGACGCTTGATACCGTTCACCGGAAACTCAGTATAAGGCCCAGCGGATACCGGCTCGCTTTACGGCCCCATTTGTAACAACTTGACTTCTCGGTATAGAAAAACGGACCCGCTTCACTAGGGAAACGGGTCCGTTTTCGATTATCTTCGGCCAATTTAGATAACGCCCTCGAAGATCATCGGAATCCTAGCGATCAAACTCCGCCAGCGCCTCGCCCAAAAGCCTCAGGCCCTCGCGCAGAACGTCCTCGCTCGCGCAGTAGCCCAGGCGTGCGCCACAGGGAAGCTCAAAGCGGCTGCCGGGTACCAGCAGCACTCCCCTCTCGGACAGCAGGCGCTTGCAGAACTCCTCGTCGTCCTCGGGAATATCCAGCTGGATAAACGAGGTAGACACGCCCTGTGGGGCCGTCCAGGAAACGCGATGCTGCGTATCGATCCAAGCCTGCGCGATATCGCGGTTGCCAAACACGATCTTGCGATTGCGCTCGAGGATCTTGTCCTTGTGCTCAAGCACATAGGTCGCCAAGGCGTCGTTGAACACACCGCCGCAGATCATGGTGTAATCGCGATAGGTACGGATGCGGTTGGACACCTCTTCGTCGGCCACGACCCAGCCCACGCGGGCCGCAGGCGTCGAATAGGTCTTCGACAACGAGTTGGTGACAATGGCCCTCTCGTACACGTCGACCATCGACATAAAGGACTCAGTGTTTTCGAGCGGCAGATACACCTCGTCGCACAGCACGTAGGCGCCCACCGAACGGGCGATCTCGGCAATCTGGCCGAGCATATCGGTATCGAGCACCGTACCGATGGGGTTCGATGCGTTGTTTATGCAGATAAGCTTGGTGTTGGGGCGCACCAAGCGCTTGAGTTCCTCGATATCGGGCTTCCAGCCGAGTTCCTCGCAAAGCTCCCAATACTCGACCTCGGCGCCCAGCGTGCGCGGAATCTCGTAGAGCGGCGCGTAGGTGGGCCACTCGGCGATAACGTGGTCGCCGGGCTCGACCACGGCCATGATGGCGTTGAGGTTCGCACCCGTGCAGCCATTGGTCTGCAGAATGTGGTCGGGATTGACCTCCCGACGATACAGCTTGGCAACCACGGCCTTAAACTCCGGCGAGCCCTCGATCCAGCCGTAGTTCATCTTCTCGCGGTCCAAGCGCTCGTAGAACGTGGCGCCGTCCTGCTCATCGAGCGCGCGCAGCTCGCCCATGGTGAGCGACGAGATCGTCGACTGGGCGATGTCCCACGTGGCACTTTTCTCCCAAACGTTGAGCCATTCCTCAACGCCAATCGTCTTGATGTCCATGGCCAAGCTCCTTACAAAAGCAGTCATCCAATCGTGTTGACGTCCCTCATACAAGATTGGGGCGGCGCGAAAACCCGCACCGCCCCAATGGGAGACATCTAATGGCAGCTAGATGTATGTATTATGACCTGTACGGGTCCTGAAAGACCTTAGAGGTCCTCGCGCCAGAAGGGCATGCTCATGCAGCGCGGGCCGCCGCGGCCGCGGGAGAGCTCGGCGGAGGGCACGACGAGAAGGTCCAGGCCCTCCTTGTACAGCACGTCGTTGGTGACGGTGTTGCGGGCGTAGACGCAGATCTTGCCGGGCTCGACGCACAGGGTGTTGGAGCCGTCGTTCCACTGCTCGCGGGAGGCCGCGATCGGGTCGCCGCCGCCGCAGGGGATCAGCTTGACCTGGTCGACGCCGGTGGCGTCCTCCAGGACGTGCTCGAGGGTGTCCTCGATCAGGCGGATGTTCACGTCGCCCGGGTTCTTGCCGGCGGTCAGCTCGTAGACGCGCAGGGTGCCCATGATGGCGGGGTGGATCGTGAACTTATCGACGTCGATCTGGGTGAAGACCGTGTCGAGGTGCATGAAGGCGCGCGAGACCGGGATGTCGAAGGCCAGGATGCGCTCGACCTTGGAGTCGGAGTTCCAGAAGATGTTCTGGGCCATGATGTCGATAGCGGCGGCCTGGGTGCGCTGGGAGATGCCGACGGCGAGGGTCTTCTCGTTGATGTTCAGCACGTCGCCGCCCTCGGTGTGGAACTGGCAGTCGCGGCGGAAGTACAGCGAGACGTCCTTGTAGTCGGGGTGGTACTTGAAGATGTACTTGCCGTACAGGGTCTCGCGGTTGCGGGTGACCGAGTACATGCGGTTGAGGTTGACGCCCTCGCCGACGACCGCGAACGGGTCGCGGGTGAAGTAGAGGTTGGGCATCGGGTCGATGATCAGGTCGGACTCGGACTCGGAGTTGACCAGGGAGTCGAGGGTCGTGGACGCCGTGAGGGGCATGTCGATCTCGGACTTGGTCATGCCGGCCATGGTCTTCTTGACGAACTCGAGGTTGTCCTCGATGGAGTCCAGCTTCTCGCGGACGATCTGCGGCATGTGCTGGCCGCGGATGCCGGCCTCGGCGATGTACTGGTCGGTGAACTCGGCGCGGGCGCCGGGGACCTGGTCGAACACCTCGGCGACGAGGTTCTCGAGATAGAGGACCTCCACGCCCTGGTCCCTCAGGATCTGGGCGAAGGTGTCGTGCTCCTGCTGCGCGACCTCCAGGAACGGGACGTCGTCGAACAGGAGTCGCTCGAGCTCGTCGGGCGGCAGGTTGAGGAGCTCGTCGCCGGGACGGTGCAGGCAGACCTTCCTGAGCTTGCCGATCTCGGAAGGCACGTGCAGACCTTTCGCCATGGCCTCCTACCTTTCTTTCGGGCCTTACTGGCCGAATGTATCAGCGCCCCTCCGTATGGGACGCTGCTTGCTGACAGCTCTAGTTATATCCAAAAACCACCTGCAATTCCACCTCGCCCCCGAACGGTCAGCAAAGTGCGATGAACGGTATATCTCATATGATTCCCCCATGATGCACTTCGGTTCTCTAAAGCAGGTTTTCAAAGGTAAATGTTCTTTTTTCTAAGGAATTAAGCTAGATTGCACAAATATTTTCATGTTTAGGAATTGCATAGCTAAAACGGTTTTCTGCATATATATGTCGTTTGTTCATGATTCAATTTGGATTCGATTATATTCAGCTCGCAATCATTCTTATTCATACATCCTCACCAATTGAGTATGGATATAGATTGTTTCTAAACGAGTTGGGCAGTTAGTTGCATGCCTTGGCAGCGTAAGAAGTAGGTAAAGATACCGTTCACGCGATACGTCCGTGCCACAGGTCGACTAAATTGAGACAATAGTGAATAGTGTTAGGCTACCGTCCCCTGTGGGGACTGAACGGACAGATGCATATGCCGAGCAAAATCGAAAAGAAGCAAGCCGCCGCAAAGCTGCGCAAACCGCCGCGCGACTTCTCATACACGCAAAACCGAGAGCTCAGCTGGCTACGCTTTGACAACCGCGTGCTCGACGAAGCCTTCGACGAAACCGTTCCGTTATTCGAGCGACTAAAGTTCGTCTCGATCTTCGAGTCCAACCTCGACGAGTTCCTTATGGTGCGCGTGGGCGGCCTGTCCGATCTGGCGGAGCTCAAAAAACAACCTGTCGACAACAAGAGCAATATGACCGCCTCCGAACAGGTCGATGCTGTCATGGCCGAAATGCCCGGGCTCCTTACCCGTTGGGAGTCCATCTTTAAGAGCATCGAGGGCAAGCTCGACACCTTGGGCGTTCACCGCGCCCACATCGATTCGCTTACGCCCGAGGAGCGCACCTTTGTAACCCGCTACTTCCAGGCCTACGTGTCGCCGGTCATCTCGCCGCTGGTCATCGATCCTCGCCACCCCTTCCCCAACCTGCGCAACGGCGCGCTCTATCTGGCCTGTGGTCTGGACAGCGCCACCGACGAGGAGAGCCTACTGGGCCTTATCGAGATTCCCGCCTCGATGAACCGCGTGGTCGAGATCCCCTCGCCCACCGGCACCTACTCCTACATCTTGCTCGAGGACGTCATCCTCGCCTGCCTGGACAGCTGCTTTGGCTCCTATAAGCCGCTGGATCGTGCGCTGATCCGCGTCACCCGCAACGCCGACATCGATCCGGACGGCGAGGGCGTCGAAGAGGAAGAGGACTACCGCCAGCACATGAAGCGCATTCTCAAGAAGCGCCTGCGCCTGCAGCCGGTAGTGCTCGCGGTCTCGGGGTCGCTCGAGAAGGCGACGCTCAAGACTATCCGCAAGGCGCTCGAGCTTTCGCGCCGCTCTGTCTTTACCTGCGATATCCCGCTCAACCTGGGCTACGTCTTTGGCATTGAGGGCAAGATTCCCGAGCACCTGCGCAACGAGCTCCTCTTTACGCCGTTTAAGCCACAGCCCAACCCCACCATCGACATGACCCGCTCCATCCGCGAGCAGGTGCTGCAGCACGACAAGCTGCTCTTCTACCCTTACGAGGCCATGAATCCGTTCCTGGATCTGGTACACGAGGCAGCCTACGATCCCGAGTGCATCTCGTTGCGCATCACGCTCTACCGCGTGGCCAAGCAGAGCCGCCTATGCGAGTCGCTGATCGATGCCGCCGAGAACGGCAAAGAGGTCACGGTGCTCATGGAGCTCCGCGCCCGCTTTGACGAGCAGAACAACATCGAGTGGGCCGAGCGTCTGGAAGAGGCAGGCTGCACCGTCATCTACGGCTCCGAAGGCTTTAAGTGCCACTCCAAGATCTGCCAGCTCACCTATCGCGAGGGCATGGCGCTCACCCGCCTCACGCTTTTGGGCACCGGCAACTTTAACGAGAAGACGGCCAAACTCTACAGCGACTTTATGCTCATGACAGCCCATCCCGGCATCGGTGAAGACGCCAACCTGTTCTTCCGCAATCTGTCGCTGGGCAACCTGCGCGGCGACTACCGCTTCCTGGGTGTGGCGCCCGTCGGACTGAAACCGCTCATCATGCGCGGGCTTGACCGCGAGATCCAGCGCGCCCTTGCCGGCGAGCCCGCCCGCGTGTTCTTTAAGCTCAACTCACTGACCGACCGCGAGGTTATCGACAAGATCGCCGAGGCATCGTGTGCCGGCGTGCGCGTAGACATGATCATCCGCGGCATCTCGTGCCTCAAGCCCGGTGTTCCGGGCAAGACCGAGAACGTGCATGTCCGCTCCATCGTCGGACGCTTTTTGGAGCACGCGCGCGTCTATGCTTTCGGCGTGGACTCGGACATGATTTACCTGAGCTCAGCCGATATGATGACGCGCAACACCGAGCACCGCGTGGAGATCGCCTTCCCCGTGCTCGACCCCACCTGCCGCGCCCTAGTGCACGAGTACATGGGCATGCAGCTGCGGGACAACGTGAAGGCCCGCAGCCTCACGAGCGACGGCACCTGGGTCCCCGTGGAGCGTGCAGAGGGTGAAAAACCCTTCAACTCGCAGGAAGCTCTGCTGGAGCGTGCCTATCGCAACGCCGAGGCCGCCGCGCAACAGCGCGCACAGGAGAAGGAACGCGTAGCCGAGGAGGCTATTCAGGCCGAGGTTGAACATGGGGCAGCTGCCAAACCGAAAGCGGTTGCCGCTCCCCCGGTGAATGAGCCCGAGGCTGCCGCAGAGCCCGCCGTGGAGAAAGCGCCCGCGCCCGCTACCGCGACTCCGGGGCCCGCCGCCGAGGCAAAGCCCGCCCCTGCTCCTGAGCCGCAGCCGGCCGCACCCGAGGTTCAGAAGGTCCAGGCGACCGTCATTGAGCCCGAGCCTGCACCTGTACCTCGGCCCGAGCCTCAGGTCACCAAGCCCGCACCCGAGACGAGTGCCCGTCGCGATAAGCCCGCTGGCAAGACCAAGGCCATCGAGCGCCATCGCCCCGGCCGCGTGCGCATGGGTCTGGGCCTGATCGGCCTGGGTCTTAAGACGCTCATTACCGGCAAGACGAAATAGTCGTTTGTAGAAGCAGTTTGTAGAAGCGCCCCGCATTTGAGGAAAGCCTCGGATGCGGGGCGCTTTTCCCTGCTACCATGGTGCGAACAACAACGCGAATGACAGGCAGGAATATGAAGCTCACTATAGAATCGATGACCTACGGCGCCGACGGGCTGGCGCACGCCGACAACGGCAAGGCCGTCTTTGTGCAGGGTGCCGTGGCAGGCGACATCGTCGAGGCCGAGGTCGTACAGGACGGCAAGTCGTTCATGCGCGCCCGCACCACCGAGATTCTGGAGCCAAGCCCCGATCGCATTCAGCCTCCCTGCCCCTTCGTGGGCATCTGCGGCGGCTGCTCGTGGGGCAATCTCTCACGCACGGCACAGCTCGCCGCCAAGGAGCAAAACCTGCGCTCCACGCTCGAGCGCATCGGCAAGTTCGCTCCTGAGCAGGTCGATGAGTTGGTACAGCCCATCTGCCACACCAAGGACGACTGGGGCTACCGCAATAAAATCGAGCTCGAACCGACCGTCGTCAACGGTCGCGTGCGCCTTGGCATGCACGGTGTCGACCCCAGCAAAATCGTGACCGTCGATATGTGTCCGCTGTTCGATAAGCGCTTCCCGAAGGCACTCAAATCGGTCGTCGGCGCACTTAACTATCTAAGCGGCAGCCATGACTTGGGGCTCGAACGCGTGGGCATTCGCGCATCGCGCCGCACCAAGGCACTCGAGGTCGCACTCTGGACGCCGACAGGCTCTTTTCCGCGCTCGCAGGTCTCCCGCGTGCTGGCGGACGCCGCTCATCCCACGAGCATCGTGCGCGTGATGAGCAAGGGCGAAAAGAAGGCCCGCCGTGTCTCTAAGGTGGAGATGCTCGCCGGTGAGGGCTCGTGGACCGAGAACATCGCTGACGGCCAGATGCGCCTGTCCGCCCCATCGTTTTTCCAAGTCAACACCAAGGGCGCCGAGATTTTGATCGAGCTCGTTATGGAGGCGCTCGATCCGCAGGAAGACGAGCTTGCCGTGGACCTGTACTGCGGTGCCGGCACCTTTACCCTGCCGCTCGCCCGCCGCTGCGACTTTGTCGCTGCCGTCGAGGCCTACGGCCCCGCCGTGCGCGATCTACGCCGTAACCTGGAAATCAACAAGCTTGATAACGTCGACGTCATTGGCGGAGACGCGGTGCGCGAGTTCCCCGACCAGGACGCCGATGTCCTAGTAGTCGACCCGCCGCGTGCAGGCCTAGCGCCTGAGGCCATCGACCTCATCGCCAGCACAAGCGCTCGCGATGTCGCCTATGTGAGCTGCGACCCGGCCACCCTGGCGCGCGATCTCAAACGCTTTGTCGAAGAAGGCACCTTCTCCCCCGTAAAGATCACGCCAGTCGATCTGTTCCCACAAACCTTCCACTGCGAGACCGTCGTCCACCTTAGGCGCAACTAGCTGATGATTTTTCTGGGACGGGGATTAAATGATCAATTTGTACCGAATGATTATTTAAGGCTCTGTTAGACCAGGATTGACATACATGTGTCCCCACGGTGCCATATCGTTGACCCCATAGACCGCGATGATGGAGGCAGCATGAACGCCGAAGACCTGGTCCTCAACTTCAAGAAGGGCATGGCGAACCTCAGCAAGACCGAGCGCCGCCGCGCTATCGAGTCCGTCAGGGACGTGATCCGCGCGGCGGCGTTCGACGACGCGGCCGGCTCCGCCTACGAAATCGAACGCTGCCCGCGCTGCGGGTCCGCCGCGGTCGTGAAGAAGGGCAAATCGAAGAACGGCGAGCAGCGCTACCTCTGCCGGGGCTGCGGCAGGACCTTCGGCATGGGCAGCGAGCGCATCCTGGGGACGAGCAAGCTCCCGAAGGAGACCTGGATGGCCTACGCCGAGTGCTTCGTGCTCATGCTGCCCCTGCGCGAATGCGCGAGGCGCTGCCGCGTCTGCCTCAAGACCGCCTACACCATGCGCCACAGGCTGATCGAGTGCCTCTCGGCCTACTCCCCCTCGTTCAGGGTCGAGCGGGGCTGCGGCTGCGAGCTCGACGAGACCTATTTCCCCGAGTCGTTCAAGGGCAACCACGCGAAGGGGTCGTTCACGATGCCGCGCCCCTCCCGGCACCGCGGCAAGCAGGTGCACAGACGCGGGCTGTCGCGCGAGCGGATCTGCGTCATGACCGGAGTGAACGACTCGAACGAGACGTTCCTCGAGGTCACGGGGCGGGGCGCCCTTTCGAGGGAGCGCGCCATGGACGCGCTGAGGGGCCGCATCGCGGCCGGCTCGGTCGTCGCGACCGACAGGGCGGCCGCCTACGTCGGCGTCCTCGCCGAGCTCGAGGTCGCCGCGCACGCGGCCTACGACCCCAAGGACCGCTCCGGGGGGACCATCAACCGGGTCAACACCGTCCACTCGCTCCTCGGCGCCTTCATGGAGCCGTTCAGGGGCGTGTCGACGAAGCACCTCGACGCCTACCTCGCCTGGTTCAGGTGGTGCCGGACCTTCATGGCGACCGATTCCGGCGCGGCCGGGCGCACGGTCGCGCGGCAGCTCGCGCACGGCGTCTGCAGGAGCCGCGTCCGCGACATGTTCAACGTGGAGCCGCCCTACATGGACTACTGGGCCGCGCCCGCCGCATAGAGGCGGTAGAATGGTCGCACCGCGATACACGAGGAGGGGTGAGGCCATGCCGTCGAACATACCGGCCACGACGATCCGCATCGACCCGGAGGTCAAGAGGGAGGCCACGGCCATCCTGGACGAGCTCGGCCTGTCCATGTCCACCGCCGTCAACGCGTTCCTCAGGGCGCTCGTCCGAGAGGGCGGGATGCCGTTCGAGATGAGGGTCAAGACGCCGGCGCCCGACGAGGAGACGGCGAGTTAGCCGGCAGGTCGGCATGAAACGGCAGGGCCAGGCGAGCAACTCGTCCGGTCTCGGGCGCATCGCCCCTTGCCGGATTCAGATTCGACAAGGGGCGACCATTGTGCAATCGCAAGAAGATGACGGGGCGGAATGTCAATCCTGGTCTAACAGAGCCTTATTTAATCCCCGTCCCTTTTAAACATTGGGAAATCGAGCGTGGCAAGCGGAGGTCTTCGGGGTATAAGACGGCTAATTGTATGCCGCCTATGAAAGGAACCCCCATGCCCAGCGTTGCCGTTCTCGCCGCCGATGGCTTTGAAACTATTGAATGCTTGACCATGGTCGATGTCATGCGTCGCGGCGGCGTGCGCGCCACGCTCGTCTCGATCATGCCCACGCGTGAGGTCGTAAGCTCGCTGCAGATCCCCGTGACCTGCGATGCGCTCTTTGATGAGATCGACTTTGACGAGTACGACTGCGTCGTGCTACCCGGCGGCCTACCCGGTGCCACCAACCTGCGCGCCGATCAGCGCGTCTGCGACGTGGTCCGCGAGTTCGCCGCAACCAAGCACGTCGCCGCCATCTGCGCCGCCCCGTTTATCCTGGGCGAGCTCGACCTGCTCGAGGGGCGCCACGCCACGTGCTTCCCTGGCTTTGAGAAAAGCTTCCCCGAAGGCGCCTATACCGGCGAGAAGGTCACGCAAGACGGCAACATCATCACCGCCAGCGGCATGGCCCAGTCGCTCCCCTTTGCGCTTGAGCTGCTGCGCACGCTCGCCGGCGACAAGGCCGTCGATAAGGTCGCCGAGGGCATTCAGCTATGATTTTGGCTTCGCAATCACCGCGCCGCATCGAGTTGATGCGCGAGGCGGGCTATGACATTCGCATCATTCCTGCCGATATCGACGAAACGCCGTTTGATGGCGAGGCCCCGCTTACGCTCGTTGAACGCTTAGCACGCGCCAAAGCCGCCGCCGTTGCCGCCGAACATGCCGAGCCCAATGAGCTGACGGTCGCGGCCGACACCATCGTCACCTTTGACGGCAAGATTCTGGGCAAGCCGGCAACCGAGGACGAGGCGCGCACCATGCTCCGTGAGCTTTCGGGCCGCACGCACCAGGTCGCAACCGGCGTCTGCATCGTTAAGGCAGGCGACACGGCCGCCCCGCATGCCGCCGAGAGCCTGTCCTTTGTCGATGTGACCGACGTGACGTTCTACGAGCTCACCGACGAGCAGATCGAGCACTACGTCGCCTCGGGTGAGCCCATGGACAAGGCCGGCGCCTACGGCATTCAGGGCACAGGAGGACGCATGCTCGTGCACGATATTTCGGGCGACTTCTATAACGTGGTGGGCCTACCCATCGCCCGCGTCGCGCGCGCGATTCAAAAACTCTCGTAATTGCATCTGGCGCTGGGTATCCCCCGGCGCCTACAATTTTGGCGTACCGTACGGATCCCGACCGGGCACAAGGCGCGGCGGAAAACCGATAGGAGTTAAACATGGATACACTGCTCGAGGCCATTGACGTCTGCGATGTCGATGGCTTTTGCTATGGCAACTATACGGACGAGGAGGCCGGCACCGGTTGCACCGTAATCGTGGCACCCGAGGGCGCCACCGGCGGCGTTGACGTTCGCGGCGGTGCTCCCGCATCGCGCGAAACCGACCTGCTGCGACCCGAGAACACTGTCGACAAGGTCCACGCCGTCTGCCTTTCGGGTGGATCGGCCTTTGGCCTCGAGGCTGCAAGCGGCGTCGCTCGCGAGCTTGAGAGCCGCGGCATCGGCCTTCCCGTCGGCCCCACGCAGGTGCCTATCGTGTGCTCGAGCTGTATCTTCGACCTCGCCTTTGGTAACCCCACCGTTCGCCCCGACATTGAGGCCGGCATCGCCGCCGTGCGCGAAGCACTCGACAACACCCCCACCAAGCTCGAACAGGGCAACGTAGGCGCCGGCACGGGCGCTACCGTGGGTAAGCTCATGGGCCCCGCTACCTGCATGAAGGCCGGCCTTGGCGCTGCCGCCGTGGCGCTCGGTCCCGTTAAGGTAGGCGCCGTGGTCTCGGTCAACGCCTGCGGCAACGTGGTCGACCCCTTCACCGGCGAGTGGGTCGCCGGCATGCGCGCCGCCGCCGATAGCGACCAGATCGTCGACATGGAACTCGCAGCCTTTGCCGCCGCCGGATCCATGCAGATGCCGCTCGACCGCACCAACACCACCATCAGCTGCATCGTCACCAACGTGGAACTCACTAAGGCACAAACCACCAAGGTCTCCCAGATGGCCGCAGACGCCTACGCACACGCCATCCGTCCCACGCACACCACCAACGACGGCGACACTATCTACACCCTCGCCAGCGGCAAACTGGGCGCCCAGGCAAGCGCCGCCGTTCCCCTAGACCTGCTGGGCATGCTCGCCGTAAGGGCCCTACAGACCGCCATCGTAAACGGAGCCAAAACCGCCAAAACCTCCCACGGCATCCCCGGCGCCGCGAAGTAGCCTAACCTGACCGGTTGCCCGGTGGGGCTTGGTTATGTTTGCTGCTCTACAGTCCTGGCTCGCACGAAGAACACATTAAGTGCTCTTCGGCTCGTGCGGAACTCGCGACAAACATAACCAAGCTCCACCGGGCAACCTACTCAACAAGATCCCCTTCAGCCCAGGCCCCTGTGTACCGCGCGTCTAAGATCTTCAAATTCAGGCAGCCTGACAATCGATTCTTATAGCAGAGGCCCCTTGGCCTTTAGTTTGATACAAGTTCCGCACGAGCCGGAAAGCACTTAATGTGCTTTCCGTGCGAGCAGGACTGTTCGCAGTAGCAAACTAAAGGCCAAGGGGCCCAGTTAACCTATCAGCAGCGATTACTCAGCAGCTAGTTGAATTTGAAGATCTTTGAGGCAAGACGGTATAGGCCGAGTGTGGTTTTGTCTCCCGCCCGTCCGCGCAGATTGGTGAAGAACCCGACCACGCCGTAACGGGCACGACGATACATGCGCTCGTCGTAGGCCTTCAAATCATTCCACAGCGTCTTTAGGCGCTCGTCGGCGCAATCTTCCTCGGAAAGCTTGGTGAGCACCGAGCAGATCGCCATCATCATGGTGAAGTAGCCCATCATGTACGAACGCAGGCGCGACGACTCGACATCGCTGTACAGGTGGTACGACTCCATCATGATACGCGTAACACGGAACTGCTGGTCCAGACGCTTGACCATCGTTGCCTCGTTGACGCTCTGGCCTTCGCGACCGATAAAGTAGCGGTAAAGGTCGATGTCGGCGTAGTACATGGTCTTGCAACGCGGCAGCGGCACGTAGGCGTAGATGTTGTCCACATAGAACGTGTGCGGCGGCATGGGAAGGTTGGACTCGCGCAGCACATCCGTGCGATAGCACAGGCTGTGCATGAGTAGGTTCTGGTCCAGGCGGAAATGACCGATCTGATCCCAAGAAAAGATCTTTTTTCGCGGCAGGGCAAATTTGTAGCCAATAGCGGTATGCGTGCCCTCGTAAACCTTCTCGTACACGTAGTTCGAGATAAACAGGTCAACGCGCTGGTCGCGCTCTTCAAAGCCACGCAGAATCGACAGCATGGTCGAAAGGGCAGCACCGTCAAGCCAGTCGTCCGAATCAACAACCTTGTAGTAGGTGCCCTGCGCCTCGCGCAGACCCGAAAGGACGGCAATACCGTGACCGCCGTTCTCCTGGTGCACCGCGCGGATGATTCCAGGGTAACGGGCCTCCCACTCGTCGGCCTTGGCGGCCGTCTCGTCCTTGGAGCCGTCGTCCACCACGATAATCTCGATATCGGTGGCGTAATTGCTCCCCTCCAAGATAGAGGTGATGCAATGGTCCATGTCCTTGGCGGCGTTATACGAGGGAATACCGAATGTTATGACTTTATGCATGGCAGGCGATAATCTCATCCGAAAGATCGAGGGCGGAATTGGTCACGGCGTCCATATCGTAGTAACGATACTCGGCCAGACGACCCACCGGGTGGAAGTTCGTCAGGTTCTGGACACGCTCAAGATAGCGCTCGTAGAGCTCACGGTTCTCGGGCTCAAGAATGGCGTAGTACGGCGTCTCACCCGAGCCGGGCGTATAGGCTTTGGAGTACTCCTTCATGATGGTGGTCTTGCCGGGCAGGACCTGGCCGGTCATGTTCTTGAACTCGGTGATACGCGTGTAGTCCTCGCTCGTGGTGTAGTTGACGGTGCCCACGGGCTGGAACTGATCCATATCGAGCGTCTCGAACTTCATATCGAGCGTGCGGTACGGCAGCGCGCCCAGGTCGAGGTTGAACAGCTCGTCGAGTGGACCGGTGTAGACGATCTCACCACCATAGACCTTGCCGTCAATCTTGACGGTGGTCTCGTCGATTTCAAAGAGGTCACGGGCGTCCACGTCGCAGAACACATCAATCAGATCATGATCGAGCATATGCTCGAACAGCGCGGTATAGCCGTCCTGCGGCATGCCCTGGAAAGGAGCCTGCGGGAAGTAGCGATCGTCATCGCCCACAAAGACGGGGACGCGGCCGGTGATCGAGGGGTCGATCTGATCGGGCGTCTGGCCCCACTGCTTCATGGTGTAATGCAAAAAGACGTTCTCGTAGACGTAATCGGCGACCTCGGCAAGATCCGGGTCGTTCTTCTTGCGCAGCTCCATAATGGGCACCTTGACGTCCTTGCCAAAGGTCTCCACGAGCTTTTGGTACAGCTCCTCGCCGCGCTCATCGCCAAAGGCAAGCTTAAGGCTCGCATGGTTAAAGGGCACGGGCATAAGGGTACCGTTGATGTTGGCGAGCACCTTGTGCTGGTAGTCCGTCCACTTGGTAAAGCGCGACAGGAAGTTATGCACGCGCTCGTTAAAGGTATGGTAGATATGCGGACCATACTCGTGGACCAGGATCCCGGCCTCGTCAGTGCAGTCGAAGGCATTGCCCGCAATGTGGCTACGGCGCTCCAAAACGGCAACACGATAGCCGATGGTTTCGGCAAGACGGCGGGCGCAAACGGCACCGGCATAACCGGCGCCGACAACGATCATGTCGTACGCGCCGGCGTTAAAGCCTTCAGGCAGGCCTGAGGTAATCTGCATCGATACTCCTTGTCAAAAGCCACGGGCTCGTTAGCTGGGCTTTTCTCGAACATTCTTCGAGACATATTTATCAGAGCGATTATAGCGCTAATGCGTCCTATAATGAGCTTGCCACACAAGGAAAGCTCAAGCACCGCGGCGAACATAATTGAAAGGTAAACCCGCTAGCAGCGGGTTTATTCGTGAACAGCCGGGCGCCTGGAGCTTAGCGAAACGCTTGTAAGGAGTAACATGAGCGATTTCCTAAACCGTATGAAGTCTGCCGCCAAGGCCGACCTTAAGACCATCGTCCTGCCCGAGGGCGAGGATCCGCGTACCATCGTCGCCGCCACCAAGATCATCGAGGAGGGCCTGGCAAAGATCGTCATCCTGGGCAACCCCGACGAGATCGACGTTCCCGGCGCTACCGTCATCGACCCGCGCAACGCCGAGAAGCACGAGGAGTACGCGCAGAAGTTTGCCGAGCTCCGCGCCAAGAAGGGCGTTACCATCGAGCAGGCTCGCGCCCAGGTGATGGACGCCACCTACTTTGGCACCATGATGGTCAAGATGGGCGACGCCGACGGCCTGGTCTCCGGTGCCTGCCACTCCACGGCCGACACCCTGCGCCCCGCGCTTCAGATCCTCAAGACCGCCCCGGGCACCAAGCTGGTCTCGGCCTTCTTCGTGATGTGCACCGACACCCCGCAGTTCGGCACCGACGGCACGCTGATCTTCGCCGACTGCGGCCTCAACATCAACCCGTCCTCCGATGAGCTCTCCGAGATCGCCATCGCCTCGGCCCACTCCTGGTCCACCTTCATGGGCAACGTTGAGCCGCACGTGGCCATGCTCTCCTACTCCACCATGGGCTCCGCCGGTGGCGAGGTCGCAAAGAAGGTCCAGGAGGCCGTGAAGTTCTGCAAGGAGAAGGCTCCCGAGCTCGCCATCGACGGCGACCTGCAGCTCGACGCCGCCATCGTCCCCACCGTCGCCCAGCTCAAGGCCCCCGGCTCCTCCGTCGCCGGTAAGGCCAACGTGCTCGTGTTCCCCGACCTCGAGGCCGGCAACATCGGCTACAAGCTGGTCCAGCGCTTCGCCGGTGCTGACGCCTACGGCCCCATCCTGCAGGGCATCGCCAAGCCGGTCAACGACCTTTCGCGCGGCTGCTCTGCCGACGACATCGTGGGTGTCGTGGCCATCACCGCCGTCCAGGCTCAGATGGCTGAGTAGCAGACATATCCCCGCCGAAGGCAGCGCAGGTTAACCCCTGAAAACGTCCTCGACCAATGAAACGCCCCCGTTCTGCTCCTTCGGAGCTACGAACGGGGGCGTTTCTGGTCTGCGGAGTGTTTTCAGGGGTTAACCTGCGCTGCCTTCTACCGTCACGTGGCATTCAGGGCATCTGGAGTGGACGGCGGCTTGGCTACGAGCTGGAGCTGAGGATCTGAATGGTCGGGTTCCGTTGCTGGAAGTGCAGGCGTTGCCGGCGATGGTCACTTTGGGACTGGAATTTCCGCCTGCTAGCAAAAAGGCCTCCCGAGCTGCTGCTCAGGAGGCCTTTCGTTCGATCACAAGCGAACGCGTTAGTTGTTCTTGGTCAGACGCTCGACGTCGTGGGCGATCATGTATTCCTCGTCGGTGGGGATGACCATGACCGTGACGGCGGAACCGGCGGCGCTGATGACCTGCGGGCCGTTGCCCACGGCCTCGCGGTTCTTGTTATTGTCGATGCGCACGCCCAGCCACTCAAAGCAGTCGCAGAAGGCCTTGCGAATCGACCAGTCGTTCTCGCCGATGCCGGCGGTAAAGGTGATGGTATCCACGCCCGCCATGGAGGCGATCATGGAGCCGGCCTGCTGCATAGCCTTGTAGGCAAACATATCGAAGGCGAGCAGGCAGCGCTCATCTCCCTCGGAGGCGCGCGTGCGGATGTCGCGGGCGTCGTTGGAGATGCCCGAAATGGCAAGCAGGCCGGACTGCTTGTTCATCATGTCGTCGACTTCCTGGTAGCTGTAGCCGCCCTCGCGCTGCAGGTAGCACACGGTGGCCGGGTCAATGGAACCACAACGGGTGCCCATCATCAGGCCGTCAAGCGGCGTGAGGCCCATCGTGGTATCGCGGCACACGCCGTCCTCAATGGCGGCAAGCGAAGCACCGTTGCCCAGATGGCACGAAAGCAGACGGTGGCAGCGCGAGCCCAGGATCTCCTTGGCCATCATCCACTCGTAGCGGTGGCTCGTACCGTGTGCGCCGTACTTGCGCACGTGGTACTTGTCGCACACGTCCTTGGGCAGCGCGTAGGTGTAGGCGACCTCGGGCATGGTCATGTGGAACGAGGTGTCGAAGACGGCCACGTTGGGCAGCTCAGGATACTTCTCGCGGCAATATTCGATTGCCGCGGCCTCGCCGTAATTGTGCAGCGGAGCGAGCGGGGCCACCTCAAGGATCTTAGCCATGACCTCATCGTCGACGACCGCGGAATCATCGAAGTGCCAGCCGCCCTGAACGATACGATGGCCAATGCCATCAATCGTAAAGTCGGTCTTCTCGAGCTCCTCGAGCACGCGAGCGATAGCAGAGCGATGATCGGGGAAAGGGACCTCCTCGGTCTGCTTGGCGCCACCGTTCTCGGAGTGGCCAAAGATGCCCATGTCCGAACCGATACGTTCGCAGTTGCCCTTGGCGAAAACCTCGCGGGTATCGGTATCCAAAAGCTGATATTTAAGGCTTGAGCTGCCGGCGTTGACAACAAGTACGTTCATGAGACTCCTTTGCAGTGCAATACGGTCGACGCAGACCCCTTAAGGCGGCCGCATGTTAATAAGAAGTTATCACAGCTTAATAAATAACTATCAGGCATATCGCCCAACGAGCGCAAAAGAGGGGCTGAACGGCACTTGGTCGTCCAGCCCCTCCCCTCTTGCAATTACTTGCCGTTGACGATGCGCTCGACGTCGGAAGCGATCATGAACTCCTCGTCCGTGGGGATGACGAAGATCTTGACCTTGGAATCCTTGGCAGACAGGCACCAAGCGCCGTCACCACGCAGGGCGTTGCGGGCATGGTCCATCTTGACGCCCATAAAGGCCAGACGGTCGGCAACGCCGGCACGAACGGCCGGAGCGTGCTCACCGATGCCAGCGGTGAAGACCAGCGTGTCCATGCCGCACATGGAAGTAGCCATCTCGGCGGCCTTGGCGGCAATCTTGTAGACAAACATGTCGAAGGCGAGCTGAGCATCGGGGTCACCAGCGGCGGCGAGCTCCTCGACGTTGCGGCAGTCGTTGGTCTTGCCGCCGGTCACAGCCAAAAGACCGGACTTCTTGTTCATCATCTCGTCGACCTCGTCGAAGGTGTAGCCGCCCTCGCGCTGCAGGTAGCACACGGTAGCCGGGTCGATAGAGCCGCAGCGAGTTCCCATCATGACGCCGTCGAGCGGCGTCAAGCCCATGGTGGTGTCCATGCACTTGCCGTCCTCGATGGCGCACAGGGAAGCGCCGGAGCCGATATGGCACACGACGACCTTGCGGGCCTCGCCGTTGGTCATCTCGGCAACCTTCTTGGAGATGTAGCGGTAGCTGGTGCCGTGGGCGCCGTACTTACGGATGTGCAGCTTGTCGCAGACGTCCTTGGGCAGGGCGTAGGTCTTAGCGACCTCGGGCATGTTGAAGTGGAAGGCGGTGTCGTAGACCGTGACGTTGGGCAGGTCGGGATACTGCTCCAGGCAGTACTCGATAACGTTGGCCTCGGGGTTGTTGTGCAGAGGGGCGAGCGGAGCGACCTCGCGGATCTTGGCGAGAACGTCCTCGTCGACGAGGGAGGAGTCGCCAAAGTACCAGCCGCCCTGAACGATACGGTGGCCGATGCCCTCAATCTTGACGCCGTTGGCCTCGAGGTCCTTCAGGACGACCTCGATGGCGACCTTGTGGTCGGGGAACTCGATGTTCTCGGTCACCTTCTTGGAACCGTTGGCAGCGTGGGTGAAGGTGCCGCCGGTAAAGCAGACGCGCTCGCAGGAGCCCTTTGCGGACACCTTGTGGGACTTGGTATCGATGACCTGATACTTAAGGGTCGAAGATCCCGCGTTGACGACCAGAACGTTCATGTGTCTCCCTACTAACAGGCGGTGTGGCGCCGCCAGGTTACATACGCTTCAATAATAAACCCAAACGCCCTCGCGCTCGGGTTTATTGCGTTGATATATAAGTTATCGGTGCCTAAATACTCATGGCCTTTGACTTGTAAGACGAAATAGCGCGGGGATATACACCAGGGAAGAAATCCCGAGCGCAACAAGCAATACGACTCGAATGCCCGCAACGCTACTCAGCACAGAGTTGAGCAGATAGAAAAGAACGGCACCCACCGCCACCATCTGGCTTTGAACCGAAATCAGTGAACAGCGCATCGATGAGTCGGCAGCATTTTGGAAAACTGAGTATTTGATTGGGGCAAACAACGAGTACGCAACTGTCTGCAGCACATAGAACACGGGCAGCAAATTAGCCGGAGTAAGGGGGATCAAAAACAAAGCTGTCAATACTAAGCGAATGATGCCGCAAATACGCGCAAAACGGCCCTTGTCGACATGAGCAATCACACTGGGCACAATAAGCCCCATGGAGGCCGAGGCAAGGAGCTGGACCGCAATGGTCACACCCGAAGCGACGGAATTCATTCCGCGGCCCGCAAGCAGCAGTGAGAAAAAGTCTTCCAGGGCGACAAAAGCAAATGCCTGAGAACAGTCCATGATGAACGCTGAACGAAGAATGCCATTACACGCAATAGCGGCACCGATCATCTTCGGGCTAATTCCACGCTCAGGTGCCCCCGCAGTGCCCCCTCTTCGCATCTCAGGAATGCAGACAACGACAACCAACGTCAACACCATTGCGATGATATCTGCCGAAAGACCAATGAGATATGCACCGACAGACGAAATGAAACCGCCCACGCAAGCGGAGATGGCATAAGAGGCATAGAAAACAAATCGCTCAACGACATTAAGTCTTACGAGCTGGTCCTGAGAGACGCTGTCAATGTAAATCGCTTCTATGGATCCGCTCAGACATGCAACGGCAAAACCTTTGAGAGCGAACGCACCGATTAAAAGCAGAGGGGAACGGACGAGAAGCAGGGCGGCGTAGTATCCAAGCATCCCCACGACGCCAACGAGACCGCTTGCCTTTCGTCCAAACCTATCGGCAATATAGCCAGTGGGAACTTCGAGGATGAACTTGCTCACTTGATATGCAATCATCATGCTAGAAATCGCCACTATCGAGAATCCGACGAATTCAAGGTAAACCGTCAGAAAATACAAAATAGTGCTGAAGTTCGACAGAAAAACGAACGTCATATAAAGCAAAACCGTACGGTTTTTCATGCTCCGCCCTCCAAGAGTCAGCAATCTAAATCGAAATCTTGGAAAAGCATGAGGGCAAAGCTGTCAGCTATGTGTTGCAGGGCGTCAACATTCACTTGACGACACGAGGCCAAATGGCCTCACGAAGCGAGATGACGCAATAGGTGAAGAAATACCGTCTGGTGTCGATCGGTCCAGGCATTTTGTCGATAGCAAAAGTAGATGGGCAAGGCTACGTCATGTGAGGCTTCAATGGAGCACTCGCTCACTTCCGATCCATCCGATGCGAGAGAAGAGCCAGAAAAACTCAATATCAATCCCCCGGCTTGAAGAAACTCAGCCTGCGCCCTGTTTCCGTATTCGACATCGCGAAAGCGGAAATTAACCAGCTGAGCTTCGGGACATTGATTGATTGCATTGAGACAGGGTGACAAATTAATGGGAACAGCGAGCCTGCCGCCCAGTAACTCACGAATGGTCATAGCGTCAACAGATTGATGACCAGCTGGACATGAAAGAACCCTGAGCTCCTTTTCACCCATATATTTTGAAGAAAGGACGCTGTCCCGTGGTTCCTCGAACGAGATAGCCGCGTCCGAAATTCCAAGTATAAGTGATTCAAAGCATGTTGCCGTTGGCTGATGCCACACATCAAGATGAATCTGAGGGTGCGAGCTTTCAAACGAGTCGTACCAGTTTTCGGAAAAAAGGCGCCCCCGCCCGTGAAGACAGGGGGCGTAAAGACGGAAATGGCCGTCGGGCGAAACGCCGCCGTTCCCCGATTGAGCGTACTTTTTGAGATCGTCGACTTGCGCCAGGATCACGCGTGCACGACGCGCAAATTCTCTGCCCGCCGGAGACAAAACAGCCTCCCCCGCCGATCGGTCGAGCAAAACGATCTGATACTCAGATTCCAACTTTTTTATTGCCGACGAAACGGCCTGCGGACTCACGTGAACGGCGCGAGCTGCTTTGCGCACGCCGCCATAGTTCGCTACAGCTTGAAGGTATTCGAGTTGAGAAAGCTGCATAGATTACTCCAAAGGCAGCCAAGTCGACGGCCTACGCGCCCTCAGATGAGGTTCTCGCCCAGGTTCTTGCCACCGAGAACGTGCATGTGGAAGTGCATGACGGTCTGGCCGGCGTTGACGCCCTTGTTGGAGATGACGCGGAAACCGTCCTCCAAGCCCTTGGCCTTAGCGACCTCCTGGATGGCGTGAGCCATGGCGCCCATGGTCTCGGCCGGTACGTTGTCGGCGATGTCGCTGTAGTGCTTCTTGGGGATCACGAGCGTGTGGACCGGCGCCTGGGGATTGAGGTCATCGAACGCGATGACCTGGTCGTCCTCATAGACAACGGTCGAGGGGATCTCGTGGTTGGCGATTTTGCAGAAGATGCAATCACACATGGTTGGTTCCTTTCTCACAGACCAAGGTAATTATATTTGGTCGGGATGGTTAGAACGAGAGGTTGTCGTCGGTGTTGGCGGCTTCGCCGTCGGCGAGCACGTCGTTGCCGTCGACGTCCTTAAGAAGCACCGAGACCTTCTGCTCGGCATCGGACAGGCGGGTGCGCAGGCTCTTGAGGAGCTCGACGCCGCGGGTATAACTCTCGAGCGACTCCTCGAGCTCCATATCGCCCGACTCCAGGCTGCGGATGATGAGCTCCAGCTCCTGCGAGGCCTGCTTGTACGTAAGCTGCTCGACCGGGGTCTTCTCTACCATATCTGTTTCCTTTCCTAAAGGTTTATCGCTATGAAACGCGGGCTACTCGACCGTATCGACCGTTGCAGCCACGTTGCCGTCTGCCATACGCACGCGGATGGCGTCGCCCGGCTTAAAGGTCTTGGCGCTCGTAGCCACACCTTCATCGCTGTACGCGATGGAATAACCGCGGGCAAGTACCTTAAGCGGCGACAGGGCATCGAGCGACGCGGCGGCTCGGCCCAGGTCGGACGCGGGTTTGCTGAGCATCGTACGTCCCTGATGCTCCAGACGGGAACTCGCAAGCGTGAGCGCATGGCGTTTGCCATCGAGCCCCGAGGTGCTTGCAACCAGACGCTCGGGCAGGCGTTCAAAGCTGGATCGGAAAGCTCCGACCGAGCGTACTATGGCACCCGACAGGCGATCGGCGGTCAGCGCAAGCTCCGATTCGCGACGCTCGACCATAAATGTGGGGTCGTTGAGGCACGGGCGGCATGCGGCCGCATCGAGCGCATCGCCCAGGCGAGCCGTATAGGTATCCCAGGCACGGCGACCGCGCTGATCGAGCATCTCCAGGTCGACCTGGGCCGACCCAATCATCGATGCCATCGCGGCACCCAGACGCTGATGGCGCGCCTCGAGCACATCGGCCAACTCCGTCATAGCCGGCGCCACCGATTCTGCCGCCGCCGTGGGCGTGGAGGCGCGGCGGTCGCTCACCATGTCGCATATCGAGGTATCGGGCTCATGGCCAATGCCGGTCACCACGGGCACAGGACAAGCCGCCACCGCACGGGCAAGCTCCTCGTCATTAAAGGTCATGAGGTCCTCAAAGGAGCCGCCGCCGCGCACCAGCAAGATGCAGTCGGGCGCCGGCGTGATGGCGGCGGCACGGCGCAGGCCCTCAATAAGCTCGGCCGGCGCACCCTCGCCTTGAACCTTGGCGCCCACGCAGACGAGCTCGACGAGCGGGTTGCGACGACGCAATGTGCGCTTGACGTCGTCGATTACGGCACCCGAAAGCGAGGTGACGACCGCCACGCGGGAGCAGAACACCGGGATGCGGTGCTTGCGCGCTTCGTCCATCAGGCCCTCGCGGCGTAGCTTTTCGGCCAGTTGCGCCACTTGTTGACGCAGCAGACCCTCCCCCGCCAGCGAAAACGAGCGAGCGACAAAGCTCATGCGGCCGGTGGCCTTATAGAGATTGAAGCTGCCCTTAAAGCTCACCTGCATGCCATCGCGCAAGTCGAAGGTGCGCTTAAGGTAGGCGCCCTTCCAGATGATGCAGTCGACGGCGGCCGAGTCGTCCTTAATCTGGAAGTAGCAGTGGCCGCTTCGGGCATTGGGGCCACGGAAGCCCGTGACCTCGCCCAGAACGCTCAGCTGCGGAATGGCATCGAGCGCACCGGCGGCGATCTCTACCGCCTGGCTCACGCTGAGTTCCTTACGCTCCTGCTCGTCCGAACCGTCAAACTCGGCGGAAACGGCATTGCCGGTCAGATTCCAGCCTGCCACGCAGCCTCCTTTCGTTATCGTGCACAAGGGCTCCGGCCCTGCGCAAATTCAAGTCCAACACATAGTACAGCGCCGCGGGGACACAAATCTCCGCGGCGCCTGTCAAGCCAATTTGTTATCGGTTGGAGTTTCTGTTGTAGCGAGCCATCAGGTAGAGCAGCTGAATGATCGAGGTGAGCGCTGCAGCAACATAGGTAAGCGCGGCTGCCGTCAGGACCTTCTTGGCACCATTGACCTGCTTGGAGCTCATGCCCGACTGCTCGATGTACGCCACGGCGCGGCGGCTGGCATCAATCTCGACCGGCAGCGTAACCAGTTGGAACAGCACGCTAAACGAGAAGAAGATCAGTGCGAGGGTCGTGAGTCCCGCGATGTTCATGAACAGGCCCATGAGCAGCACGATCGTCCAGGTATTCTGAGTAAAGTTGACGACCGGCACGAGAGCGGTGCGCACCTTCATCATGGCATAGCCGCTTTGGCGCTGGGCGGCATGGCCCGCCTCGTGGCAGGCGACGGCGACGCTTGCGACCGACCCGCCCGAACGGTTGGCATCCGAGAGATACAGGTTGTTATCCTGCGGGTTGTAATGGTCGGTGAGCTCGCCGGCAACGCCCTTGATGCCCACGGCGTTGCAGCCGTTGGCGTCGAGCATGCGGCGAGCGACCGTAGCGCCCGTGTCGCCGTCCGATCGTACCTTGGACCACGTCTTGTACGTCGAGTTGATATAGCTCTGTGCGGCAAGACCAAGCACCGTACAGACAAGAACAACCAGCAGGTACAGCGGATCGATACCAAAGCCATATCCATAGTAATAAGGCATGCGAATTCCTCCGAATCGAGTTACACGTTGGAGGCATTCTACCCACTCAGGCGGTTAGGCTTCCCTACAGTAGCTCGATTTTGCCGTCCTTCACGGTGAGCCCCATATTGCCCGAGAGCAGATCGTCCAGGCGCGAGCCCACGAGCTCAAAGCGCCAGCCTTCGCGCAGGGGGCTCTGCTCGGGATGCTCAATATAGTCGGCAAGGTCATCGCGCGAGGCAATGACTGAGGTTGCCACGCCCGAGCGCTCGGCAACCAGGCGAATGAGCGCATACATCAGGTCCGTCACGCTCTCCAGCTCCGGCGAGATCTGGCGATGCCCGCGCACCATGAGCGGCAGGCGATCGTGAGGGCAGCTCGCGCCGCGCTTGATGGCCATGAGTGCGCCGTCCACGTCGCGCTCCCCCAGCTGGTCGGTACCGCGGATACTGCGGAACTCCTCGACACGCACGGGATTGCGCTTGACGAGCGCCAGCAGCGTATCGTCGGACATGACCCACTTGCGCGGGATGTTGCGGCGCTCGGCGCGGTCCTCGCGCCAGGCGGCGAGCTCGCGCGCGATGCCCAGCTGATGGCGGCTGCAGGAGTTGATGCGCTTGACCTTACGGAATGCCTCGTGACGGTCGGCGCGATAGTGCGACTCGTCGGCCAGCGGGCGTAGCTCGTCGAGCACCCAGTCCACGCGGCCCAGCTCACGCAGACGGCTCATCATCTCGGTATAAGCCACGATTAAGTACTTGACGTCATCGATCGCGTACTCAATTTGTTTGTCGGTCAGCGGGCGGCGCGACCAATCGGTCAGCGACTCAGTCTTGGGCAGCGAGACGCCGCAAAACGTCTGCACGAGCGCGCCGTAGGAAATCTGCTGGCGCTCGCCCAAAAAGGCGGCGGCCACCTGCGTATCAAAAATAGGACGCGGCAGCACGCCCACAGTATGGAGCATGACCTCCATATCCTGCGAGCAAGCGTGGAACACCTTGGTCACGCTCTCGTCGGCCATAAGCTCGGCGAGCGGCGACAGGTCGTCGATCACCAGGGGATCGACCGCGACGCTCTCGGCAGGGGTGGCAATCTGGACCAGGCACAGACGCGGATGGAACGTGCGCTCGCGCAAAAACTCGGTATCGACGGCAATCGCGTCGAACTCGCGGGCGCGCTGGCAAAAGTCGAGTAGAGCCTGATGTGTGGAAATGTACATATCAACCCATCGAATAAGGTTAGGCCCGAAAAACACGGGTAGGATATCGGCATTGCCTTACAACTATACTCGGTTAGCCACAGAACGGGAACGTAAGTATGCGCTGCCTTATCATCCACAACCCGGCATCGGGCCCCAGCTCAGATGAAATCTACGCATTCACGCACGCCCTCGCGCAGGGCGGCGACGAGGTCGTGATGCGCTTTATCGGCGATGGCATGGAGCCCGAGGACGCCGTGGCGGACGTGCGCGAGTTTGATCGCGTGGTTGTCTCGGGCGGCGACGGCACCGTCTCCAACGTGCTCGACCAGATGCGCGGATGCGGCGTCCCCACACTCGTCTTCCCCTCTGGCACGGCCTGCCTGTTCTTCAACAACATCGGCAATGCCCCCGAAGCGGCGGCACTCGCCAAGGCCTGCCGCGCCGGCCGCACCGTCAAGGCGGACATGGGCGAGCTCTTTTGGCTCGACAAGAACGGCAACGAGAAGCGACACGGCTTTATCATCATCGCCGGCTCGGGCTACGACGCCGAGATCATGATGAAGGCCGCTCCCACCAAAAACGACATCGGCGAGATCGCCTACTTCCTGTCCGCACTCGCCACGCCCAATCCCACGGTCGCGCACTTTACGATTGAGCATGACGGCATTGTCGAGGAGCTCGACGGTATCTGCTGCATGGCTGGCAACACCTCGGTCATCCAAAACGACATCAACCTGTTCCCCGATTGCCGCATGAACGACGGCATGGTCGACATCGCGGTCATCGAGCCCGTGCGCACCGTGCAGCTGCTGCCCACCGTGATCACCGCCGCGCTCGACCCCGCCGGCAAGGTGCTCGGCCGCCCGCAGTTTAAGATCATCCAGACCAAGGAAGCCAAAATTACCTGTACGCCGTCGCTGGGCATGCAGTTCGATGGCGAGATTATCTCCAGCAACTCCGGTGTCTTTGGCGCCCGCGCGCTTCCGCAATGTCTCGACCTCATCGTCGACGAATTTTCACCGCTTGGTAAATAGGAGGACCCCATGAACGACAATCCCCTGCTCGGCTTTATCGTCATTGTTTTGGCTATGCTCGTAGGCTATGCGATCAACGTGATCCACCGTCGGAAGAAGTAATTCCACATTGGTATGATATTCATTCAATTATCGTCTCCCCCACTGTTTATACATTTGCCAAACAGCGGGGGATTTTTCATTTCGGTATTTCCAGACGCTTTATTGAGATGCAGTAATTGCAGGGAGTCTTTATTAAAGTAAAGCTACAAACTGAGTATATTTAGCCGCTCATCGCATATTTCATCACGCTTATCGAGTAAGTTATTTTCATAGATGAATATTGTTTCCAGTTCGTTACGCTAATGGAGTGTCTTTATTGGCTGAAGCCCTCTGGCGACAGAGGGCTTTCGCACGCTGGGAGGGATTATGAGGAAAACTCACCCCGTCAACGCGCTCAAAAAGCTTGGCATTGGCCTTGCTTTTGGAGCCGCAACCATCATGTCCATGCCGACCTCTGCGCTCGCCTGCACGCAGATCTACATGGGTAAAAATCTTACGGCCGACGGCAACACGTACTACGGCCGCGCCGAGGACTTTGGAGCGCGTTACCTCAAGCACTATGGTATCGAGCCTGCCCACGAAGCTGGCTTTAAGTACAGCTCGATTGAATCTGCTTTTGAATACACTTCGAATAAGCCTACCTATCGCTACAGCTATGTACGCGACCACCCCTCCAACTGGTATGGTCGTACCGACGCCTACTCCGAGGCCGGAATCAACGAGAAGGGCGTGTCATGCTCTGCCACGCTGAGCACCTCCTATAACGAGGATGCCGAAGCAACAGACCCCATCGATGAGGGAGTGGGTCTGGGCGAATATAGCTACGCCAGCATTATCTTGGGCGAGAGTGCAAATGCTCGCGAGGGCGTCGAACTCATCGGCAGCCTGGTCGACGAAAAGGGCGTCTGCACCAACGACCAGATCATCATCGCCGACAACAACGAGACCTGGCTGTTCGCCACGCTTTCCGCCCATCAGTGGATCGCCATGAAGCTCGCTGACGACGTCGCATCGCTCAACCCCAATATCGGTAGCCTCAACTACGATGTCGACCTCAATGACACCGAGAATTGCCTCCACTCTGAGAAGATTCAATCCATGCCCGAAGAAAAGGGTTTCGCCAAATACTCCGCTGACGGTAAATTTGATGTCGCCCAAACGTATGGCGAAAGCCTCGCCGATTCTGGCGTTAACCAGTGGTCCCGCTATGTGCAAGGCCGCGAATATTTTGCTAGTCCGCTGACCGAAGGCACGGATTACGAAATTAAAACCATCACCGATAAGGCTGGAAAACCCGTCCAAAAGGGAGCTATGGTCAGCGAAATTCAGCCCCTGTTCTTCAAGCCTGGCAAGTCTGGTTGGAGCACTTTTGAACTGATTCGCGCCTTCGGCAACCGCGGCGAAAACGTCCCCGGCCTTAACGCCAACATTGACGGCGTCTACGCCATCGGCAGCGAGCGCAACACCGAAATCAACCTTTTCCAGATTCGTCGCGGGTATGATCCCGAAGTCGCTACCATCCAGTGGGAGATGCTCTCCCGTGCCGCGTACTCTGTCGCCATCCCGCTGTACTCCGCTCTGATAACTGAGGTTAGCCCGTACTTCAGCGACCAGACCGTCTCCTACGATCACTGCTACGCGAAAGACGTCGTGTACAACGAGGAGCCCGAGAACTCCATCAACTACGTCCTCATGGACATCAGCTCGCTCTGCTTTGAGAACCCTGACACCCTTGGTACCAGTGTCCGCACCTACCTCGACGCGCTCCAGAACGAGCTCATCGAGCAGAACAAGGAAGTTGACGCCGCTATGCTGGCCGAGACGACCACCGAGGGTCGCACCGCTCTGGCCAACAAGGCAGGCAAGGCTGCCACCGAGAACACCTACAAGAAGTGCAAGGCCCTGCTCCAGGAGATGCGCGCTTATCAGAAGGCCGGAAACTTTGACGAGCGCTTCACCCCGAGCGACCTGAACACCGAGACCAAGGGCCTCAAGGAGTCCATCACCTACGCCAAGGACGCCCTTGCCACCGACCCGGTCACCCCGGATCAGCCCGGCACTCCCGAGCAGCCCGGTAAGCCCGAACAGCCCAGCACCCCCGAGCAGCCTGAGCAGCCCACTAAGCCCGAGCAGCCCGCCACCAAGCCCGAGAAGCCTGGTAAGTCGGATACCACGACCACGGTAACCACCAACAAGACGAACACCAAGGGCGGCCTGCCCACCACCGGTGATCGTTTTGATGGCCGTATGGTGGCTGCATTCGCCGTCGCCGGTGTTGCCGTTATCTTCGCAGGCGGCTACTTCCTCTATCGCCGCAATAAGGAGTAGCCCCTCGCTGGTGCGGGCGGGATGGCGCAGGTCAACCCGCCCGTTCTTTTGAGCGATAGGAAACCCGCCTGAAATCTTTTCAAAAAAGATTTCCCCGCACACACTTTGCTGTGCTATAGTGCAGCGCAACAGCAACTAGGTGCGACCGCGCCACGGCATCACGAAAGGAGCCACCAACATGAAGAACACGATGAAGTCTCTCAACAACTGGTGGTGGCGTGATGCGAATACGATCGGTCGACAGTGAGTCCCTCACGCCTGTTTTTGCGCTCTAGGTGATTGGAAGGCCTCCGGTTTCGACCGGGGGCCTTTTTCTATCTCGAGCCCGATCGCATTCGCATCACGCGCCTCCGCTTTTCTCTTGCACTCCCATTTCGAAAGGATTTTCACCATGTCTCAGAACACCACCGCCACCCAGCCCCGCACCGTCCAGACCGCCGACCGTGGCAAACTCGACGTCCGTGCTCTCGTCCTGCTCGCCATCCTGCTCGCCGCCGGCTTCATCCTCAACTTCACCGTCGGCAAGGCAATCTCGGGCATCTCGGGCGGCATGATCAGCCCCGAGTTCATCATCTCGGCCTTCTGCCTCACCATCCTGGTCGTTCGCCCCAACATCGGCCAGGCGCTCGTCATTGGCCTCATCTCGGCTGCCGTGATCCAGATCACCACCACTTCGCCGTTTGTCGATTTTGCCGCCGAGGGCATCGCCGCCATGCTCATGGCCGGCATCGTCAACGCCGCCGGCAAGGACGGTCAGATCAAGCCCGCGATCGCCATTGTCGCAACCTTCCTGACCACCTTTGTCTCCGGCGTCATCTTCATGGTCATCAAGATGGCCATGCTCGGCGTGGTCGGCGAGCTCGCCGCCGCCATGTTGCCCGTCGTCGCCATGACCGCCGTCTTTAACGCCATTCTGGTCGGCGCCCTCTACCTGCCCATCCAGAAGGCCCTTAGGCTCAACTAACCCGTTCGGCTTTACGAGCCACCCCATCTTGGCGTTCATTCGTCGCTCGCGTACCCAAGTACGCTTCGCTCCTCTTTCGCGCCAACCTGGGGCCCCTCGTAAAGCCGTCTCCGTGCTTCACCACCAAAGACCGTCCCAAACAACGAGCTTTTTTGGGGACGGTCTTAAACAACTGGTCATTTAAGAACGTCCCCAATAGCTATGAAAGGTATCCATGGAAACGATCATCAACGTCGACGATGTCTCGTTCTCCTATGGCACGCAGACCGAGCAGGCGCTCAGCCACATCTCGCTCAGCGTGAACAAGGGAGATTTCATCGGCATCATCGGGCCCTCGGGCGTCGGCAAGTCCACGCTTGCCGCCTGCCTGTCGGGTGCCGTGCCCCACCACTACACCGGCACGTTCTTTGGGGCCGTCATGGTTGACGGCCACGACACCTGCGAAGCCTCGCTCACCGACGTGTCGCAAATCGTCGGCAGTGTGCTGCAGGATATCGACACGCAGATGGTCGCTTCGGTCGTCGAGGACGAGATGCTCTTTGGCCTCGAGAACTTTGGCGTTCCCCACGACCAGATCGAGCAGCGCGTGAGCGAAACGCTCGAGACCGTCGGCATCAGCGACCTGCGCGACCGCGAGATCGCCACCCTCTCGGGCGGACAGAAGCAAAAGGTAGCCATCGCCGCCATCCTCGCCATGCGTCCGCGCGTCTTGGTTCTCGACGAGCCCACCGCGGCACTCGACCCCGCCAGCTCCACGTTGGTCTTCGAGACGCTGCGTGAGGCAAACCGCACACTTGGAATCACCATCGTCGTCGTTGAGCAAAAGGTCGCCCTGCTCTCGGAGTACTGCAACCGCGTGCTCGTGCTCAACCATGGCGAAATCGCGCTGCAGGGCGAACCACACGAGGTCTTCGCGCATACCGACGAACTCCGTGCCATCGGCGTCGACTGCCCTCGCGTCACGCGCATCTTCAATAGCCTCGAGGCCGATGGCCTGGTAAGCGGTACCCCTTGCTTGGATGTCGATGAGGCCGAGCGCCTGATTTCGGGCATCGTCGACCCCGCACACGCAAGCAACGACATTCAGGCACCCGCCGGCTCACCGCACGTACCGTCGTTGCGCCCGCACGCCAAGGACGCCGAGCCCGTGCTCACCTTCGACCATGTTGAGTTTGCCTATCCCAATGGCGGCGCCGCCGTACACGACCTCAACCTGACCCTCTATCCCGGCGAGCTCGTGGGCATCGTCGGCCAAAACGGTGCCGGCAAGACCACGCTCACCAAGCTGCTCACGGGCCTGCTTAAGCCCGCCTCGGGCAGCGTGCGCGTTACGGGGCTGGATACCGCAGCCGTTCCCACGAGCCGCATCGCCCGCGAGGTTGCAACGCTCTTCCAAAACCCCGACCGCCAGATCTGCAAGGATACCGTACTCGACGAGGTCGCTTTTGGCCTGGAGCTTGCCGGCATCGACCGTGCCGAGGCTCTGCGCCGTGCTCAACTTGTTATCGACCGCTTTGGCCTGCCTGCCGATGAGGCACCTTTCTCACTTTCGCGCGGCCAGCGACAAATGGTGGCGCTTGCCTCCGTCGTAGTGGTTGAGCCCAAGATCGTCGTGCTCGACGAGCCCACGAGCGGCCTTGATTACCGCGAGTGCATGACCGTCATGGAAACGGTGCGCACCATGGCCGAGCGCGGTTGCGCCGTTATCATGGTCTGCCACGATATGGAAGTCGTCTCGGATTTTGCCGAGCGCATTGTGGTAATGGCCGACGGTCGCATCCTCGACCGCGGCCGCACGCACGAGCTATTCTCGAACATCGATCTCATGCGGCGTGCCTACGTGGAGCCTCCCCAGGTTATTGAACTCTCGCACCGTCTGGCATCTTCCGTCTCGCCCGCTTTTGCGCAGGTGAGCGAGGTCACCGATGTCGTTCGAATTACCAAGGAGATGGTCCGTCGTGGTTAACGTCATCGACTACATGCCGGGCGACACGCTGCTGCATCGCCTGAACCCCGTCGTCAAGCTGGGCCTCGCCGCCGCCATCATCATCGGCATCTTCTTGTCCGACACCTATGTGGCGCTGTTGGGCTTTTTGGCGCTCACGCTTGCGCTGGGCGCCTACGCCGGCGTCGTCGATCGCCTGCTCTCGTTGCTCAAGCTGCTGATTCCGCTCGCGCTTATCATGCTGGTGCTCCAGCTGGCCTTTATGCGCGATGGCAACGTTGTGTGGGGCTTTATCACCGACACGGGCCTCATCACAGGATCGAAGGCCTGTCTGCGCCTGCTGGGTGTGGCGTTACCGCTCATCCTCATGCTCATGGTGACCAAGCTCAACGACCTTGCCAACGCCTGCGTCGAGGTGCTGCACGTACCGTATCGCTATGCCTTCACCTTTACCACGGCGCTGCGCTTTGTGCCGGTGTTTGGTCAGGAGATGAACGCCATCATGGAAGCGCAGACCACGCGCGGCGTCGAGTACGACACCAAGAACCCTATCAAGAAGCTTAAGCTCATGTTGCCACTGTGTGTGCCGCTGCTCATCTCGAGCGTGGGCAAGACCGATGCCACGGCCTTGGCGGCAGAACAGCGCGGCTTCTATCTGCGCACGCGCGCCAGCTCGTACAAGCGCTACCCCATCAAGGGCCTGGACATCGCCGTACTCATCGTCAGCATCGCCCTCATCGCCATCGGCTTCCTGTTCTAGTTCGCCACCGACAGTAACCGCCCAACGCAAAAGGCCTCGGCTCGCACCAAACGAGCCGAGGCCTTTATTGTTTCACCAGATAAAACCTACCAAAATTAATCTGTCCCTTTTTGACAGGTCGGAAGCTAGAGGCGGTAGGGGGCGCCGCTGCGGATGATGGATTCGCGCACCAGGACATCCATGGCATCGAGGGTGATCTCGGGCATCTCTCGATACTTCTGCAGCACCGATAGCTCGGTGCAGGCCAGAATGACACGGTCGCAGCCGCTACGGGCGAACTCCCACATCACGCGGTCGAACTTATCCATATCGGGCTCACGTCCGGCCTTCACATCACCGTAGATAAGCGACATCACATCGTTCTGACGTTTCTCGCTGGGATAGACGACCTCAACACCCGCAGCCTCGCATTCGCGGCCGTAAACGCCCGCGCCCACGGTTCCGTCGGTTCCCATAATGCCAATCTTGTGCACCGGCTCGGCCGGCATACTCAGGTTGGGGTCGAACTCGCACTCCCCCATCACCGCACCCGCAAGGGCATAGCGCACCGACTCACGCGGCATGTGGATAATCGGCACCTTCGTAAACGACTGGATCTGGTCGTAGAAGTAGTGTGACGTGTTGCAGGGAATGGCAATGTGCGCACAGCCCAGCGACTCGAGTGCCTGAGCACACTCTTTCATGGTCGCCAGCAGCTTGGCATGCTCGCCGGTCTTAATGGCAAGCGTGCGGTCGGGCATGGTCGACTTGGAGAGCACCACCATGTCGATATGTTCCTGATCGCAGGCAGCAGCCGTATGACGCACCACCTGGTCGTAGTAATACGACGTGGCCTCGGCGCCCATGCCGCCGATAACTCCCAGCTTTTCCATCGCCGCCTCCTTGGTGACGCTTGCGCAATTGCGCGTATCATACCCGCGCCCGCCCGATGTAAACCGGACGGGCGCCGCACTCATCTACTTGTAATACGTCTTGAACAGCTTAAAGTGGCGCAGCTTGGTGTGCCACATGCGCAGCCAGCGGTTAAAGACAAAGTCGCCCTTCATAAACGAAGGGTCGGCACCCTTGCCTTCCTTGTCCAGGCGATGCACCTTAGCGCGCAGCTCGGGATCCTTGACGTACTTGTCGACGACGCCCATGGGGACGACCATCCACAGCGCCTCGTCCTGCGCCGTCACAAACTCCGGCTCAAACGGACGGTTGAACACATACTCGTCCACCACATACTTGGCAACGTTAAAGCCGCTGTTGGTAACGTAGTAGTTGCTACGGCCCTGGCGCGTGTTGAAATCGAAGAACTTAAACGAGCCGTCGCGCTCGTCGTACTTAACGTCAAAGTTGGAATAGCCCACAAAGTGGAGGTCCTCGAGCAACTTGCGCACGCCGCCCATGAGCTCGTCATTGGGCTCGGTGATGATACAGGCGTGGTTGCCGACACCGTGAGGCTGATGCTCCTCGAGCAGCACGTGACCCAGGCACATCATGCGCACCTTGCCGTTGCGGTCGGAATAACTGGTGAGCACGCGCATGTACTCGTCGTTGCCGGGCACGCGATCCTGCAAGATCAGGTCGTCGGTGTAGCCGCTGGCATACGAGTCGCGAATGACCTGTTCCAGCTCGGCACGGTCGGCAATCTCATAGGCCTTTTTCTGGCCCTCGAACTCATGCTGCCACCACATGATGCCGTCAGAAGGCTTCAGGATCATCGGGTAGGGGAAGTCAATCTGGTCGAGCACTTCGGCAGGTGCCTCGCCTTGGGCGTTCAGCATCGCCATGGTGAAGGTAAAGGTATGCGGATAGGGCACGCCGTGCTTCTCGCACAGCTCGTAGAAGATCTCCTTCTTCTGACATTGCTCAAGCATGCTATAGGAAGCGTAAGGCGCGACGATGTTATCCGCCAACTCATGGGCATCCTTGGCCTGAGCCACGAGGGCAACATAGTTATCGCCACAGCCCACAAGGACAATCGTCTTATCGGCATGCGCTTGGGCAATGCCGTTGACGGTCCTGAGCATCACGGGCATGGTATCGATATCCACGTTGGGCGTGTAGTCGATAATCTGGCTGCGGTACGCGGGACCCGTCTGGTACTTGCCAAAGACCAGGCTCTTGACCTGGTACTCCTCGTAGAAGGCGCGCGCCACCGAATAGGCGTTGATGTCGCCACCGAGCAGCACGGGAATGAACTCGCGCTCTGTAAACTGCAATGCCATGGAAACTTCCTATCATGAACTGCCCACACAACGGGCGGTCTTTGCGCAACTGATTTATTCTAGCGTGCCAAACCGCCGGCGCCCAAAGCTCCACCGTATCTATGGCAATCGACGTAATCGTCCAGCACGAAGACGGCGCTCACCGTTGTATGACAATGGGCAATGAACCTACCATTGTTGTAGGATTCAGCGTATTGACATCCTCGAACGAAAGGCGCGCACGTGCCCCAAGACCATCCGACCGATAATCCTATCCTCAATGCCACGAAGCGCGAGCTGGCGGAACGCGCACAATCGGCCGTTCCCCTACGCACGGCAAACGATGCCTACGACAGGCCCGCCCGCATCGTCTCGATCAACACGTCGGCGCACAAGGGCACACGCAAGTCGCCCGTCGCGGATGGACACGACACCGTTATAGAACAATTTGGCCTCGCCTCCGACGCACACGCCGGGCATTGGCACCGTCAGGTTTCCTTTTTGGCCGCAGAGTCCATCCAGACGGCGCAGGCCCGCGGACTCGATGTGCGCAAGGGTGACTTTGGGGAGAACTTCACCACACAAGGCATCAATCTGCTCTCGCTCCCCATGGGCACGCAGCTCAAACTTGGCAGCGAGGTGCTTGTCGAAATCAGCCAAATCGGCAAGGTCTGCCACACACGCTGTGCCATTTACTATCTCGCCGGCGACTGCATCTTTCCCCACGAGGGCGTTTTTGGCGTGGTGTTAAAGGGCGGAGAGGTCCATATCGGCGACGACATCCAGGTGGTCAAGCTCGGCGACGGCACCTGCTCGTTCACCCCTGCCGAGGCCCTCGAAGAGATTGAGCGGGCTCGTCAGGAGGGCACGCTGTAGTTGTAAAACCCCACGTTGAGATAGCTTTTACAGCCCAAAACACCTCTCAAATAGGGCTCCGTAACGTTAAAGTTGAACTCTATGGTTTCTCAACAATTCATCATAACTGCAGGTCAAAGCCAAAGCCTCAAGTTCAACTTGACCCTTTGGAACCTTTAAGGTTCAAGTTGAGGTCGAAAGCAGTAGTAGAATACCGTTCGAACCATAACCTACGATTGATTGCAGAGGGACTGGATGCAGCATTCGAATCATCGCGCCGCAGCGCTCATTGCGTCGAAGCCGGCTCGTATCATCACGAGCGCCGCGCTCGCCGTTGCGCTGACGGCCACGCCGATGCTCTCCCCCGTTGCGGCGTATGCCGCCTCGCAGGCAACGCAGGACCAGCTTTCCGCAGCCCAGCAGAAGATCGAAGCCGCCACGAGCGCCTACAACGACGCCCGCACCAAACTCGATGACCTGCAAAAGCAGATTGACTCCAATGAGGCAAGCATCGAGGAAATCGAGGCTAAGCTTCCCGAGCAGCAGGCCAAGGCAAGCTCCGCCATGCGCGATCTGTACAAGTATCAGAAGGGCACCAACCCCATCGTGAGCTTCCTGGTCAACGCGCAGAGCCTGGGTGAGTTCATCACGACCTGCAAATACACCAACCAGATCACGAGCTCGAGCGTCGACGAGATCGAACAGCTCAATAACATGCAAACCGAACTCGAGCAGAACAAGGCTGAGCTCCAGCAGGCCAAGTCTCAGCTTGAGGCAGAGCAGAAAAACGCCGAGGATGCGTTGGCTCAGGCCCAGCAGCTCCGCAGCGAGGCGCAGGCAAAAGCCGAGCAGGAAAATGCCGCCGAGCTTGCCAAGCTTGAGGCCGATAAGGCCGCTGCCGCCGAGAAGCTCTCGGGCGAGGGCGTAAGCGGCAGCAATTCCAGCAGCCAGGCCACCAACACCAACACCACCATCGACACCACGGTGAACAACGCCAATACCGGTAGCTCCGATTACGATTCGTTCATTAATGAGTGGACGGGCCGCATCGACAATTATCTCGCCGGCTCCCCCATGGCAGGCCAGGGCTATAACTTTGCCGTCGCCGCTTGGAATACCGGTGTCGACCCCCGTTGGTCCCCCGCCATCGCCTGCATCGAGAGCACCAAGGGTACTTATTGCGCCAATTCTTACAACGCCTGGGGCTGGAGTGCCCGTGGCGGCGGTTGGCGCAGCTTTGGCAGCTGGAGCGAGGGCATCTCCGCTCACGTTGCCTATCTGGGCGCCAACTACGGCTCCACCCTTACCCCGGCAGCGGCCAAAAAGTACTGCCCGCCCACGTGGCAGGACTGGTACAACAAAGTCGCCGCTCAGATGAACCGCATCTAAGCGCAACTGCAAAGGGCCCCAATGGGGCCCTTTTCTTTTAGGTAGCGGAGGTATCGACGACGCCGGTCGCATTGGCAATCGCGACTATGACGATCATGCATAGGAGCAGCACACCCAATGCCTTGAGCCAGAGTTTCGCGAGTTTCTTGCCGCGATAGCTGTCGAGCAGTGCGGATCGCCGACGAAGACGGCGCTTATCGAGCAGCGCAAAATGCATAAGCACCATAAGGCCATCGACAAAGAAAAAATACTCGATTATGAGAAACCACGTCGGGTAGCTTTGGTTTGCTCCCGTGGGGTGAAAGACGGCAAAGTGACTTCCGGCAAAGAACACAAGTAGCGAGAAGCAGACAAGCGTATTCCAAATGCGCCCCAGAGACTCCGGAACGCGAGAGAGCAGACCGCATGCAGCGGAGGCGGCAGGCCTAGGAAGCCCTGCGGGGTTCTGGAGCCCTTGGAGCGTCAACACCGTCTCCGAGGCCGGAGTACGGACAGGCGCAGGTGTAGGAGGCCGCACGGGGCGGCTCAGATCGTATGCCGAGCGCGTCGCCCGTCCCAACGCTTCCGCACTCGCAAAACGCTTGGCCGGGTCGAGCGCCATCGACATGCAGACGGCATCGGCAAGTGGAGTGGGAATGCCGCATGCCTCACATTGCTCGCGCATGTCGAGCCCTGGTTTAGGGTCGACTCCCGTCAAGCAAAAGAACAACAGGGCCCCAAGTGCGTAGACATCGCTGCGCACACTCGTCTGCCCAAACCCATACTGCTCGGGCGGCGCATAGGGTCGCGTGCCAAACTTGACGGTGTCAGCATCGGCGCCATCGCGCCATACGCGCGCGATCCCCAGGTCGATAATCACCAGCGATGAAAATGTCAGGCCGTCATCAGGCGTATAGTTGGCACCTGTCACGATGATATTCGACGGCTTGAGGTCGCGATGGATCACCGGCGCCGACGTCTCCCCCACCATTGCAAAACCGGCATGGAGCTCGCCCACGGCATCGCATAGGGCAGGATACAATTCACGCGCATAATCGGGGGTGGCTCCCAGACGGTCCACCAGCGCCCCGAGTGTCTCCCCTTCGATGTATTCCATAACCACGTTGAGCTCGTCGCCCACACGACGACAATCGACGATTCTGGGCAGGTGCTCAAAACGCCTGCCTGCCCGCTGAGCGGCAAACAGACGCTCGTATGCCCCGCCGATTTGAGCCGAAGCATCGATGCGTTTACGAACAAAGGGACCGAGCGAACCACCGCCGGTTCCTTCAAAGTACACGAGCTCGGTTGTTTCAACGGACGAGCGCTTAAGTACACGCTCCACGCGATAGCTGTCGTCGCAATCGAGCGACGCCAGGTGCTCGGCAAGCGCTGCGGTCAGCTCGTCATCGGAATATGTTGGGGTCTGAGTATCCATAGCCTCCATCATAGCGCAGGGCGCAGACACCCCATGGCATCCGCGCCCCGTTCGTTTGCATCGTTGTTCGGCAGCTCCGCCGGCTCAGATATCAGCCGCTAACTCACCGTCTCCTCGCCAAAGCGATACAGCTCCTCGTTGACCTTTTGGAGACTGCATCCGCGATCGATGCAAAAGATGATAATCGCATCGCGGCGGTACTTGCAGTTTAGGACGCTTACCCCGGCAGCCGTCAACGCACGGTTGGTCTCTTTGAGCGTCAGCGCCATCGCAAAGGCAATCTGCAGCACCTTATTGCGACTCGGATGACGCGCGCCGGTAAAGATCTGATAGCCAAAGGTCTCATTGAGATCGGCCATACGAACCACGCGCGAGCGCTCCAAGCCCTTTTCCTGCAGCAGCTGCTTCAGGTAGTCCGAAAGCGACGGGGCGGCAAAGTCGTGCTCCCTGATATAGCCATCGATGTTCGGCGCATCGAGAAGTTCATTGAGCAACTCCTCGGTCAGCTTTTTATCGGGCATACGACTTCACCTCCCCCAGTGCATGCAACATGCTAGAAACCACTTACGTCCGAACGCTCCCAGCTAGCAACCTGGTCGGGAGACACTGTACCCAGCGCCTCGAACTTCCAGGAGCCGCCCGCCTTCAGATGATTGGTGTTTGCAAGAGCCGTTCCAACCTGGTTGCCATCGGCATCATACAGAACATACTCAATCTGAATGTAGCTCTTTTCCTTGTCCGTGTTATTGGTCAGCGTGCCCGTGATCTTATAGGCAAACTGATTGGAGGTGTCTTCAGCCTCATCAGCAATGGTATACGGTTCTTGCGGTTCTTTTTGCTCCTCAGCCTGCTGTGTCGCCTCGGCAGGTTTTGCCGAATCGCTCGCAGACGAATCGGTTGAATTGCCACCCATAGAGCCCACGGCACCGACAATAACCAGCACCACGATGATGCCTAGGACAATCTTACCGATTGGCTTCTTTCCCTCTTTTGCCATTATTCATCCTTCCTACGATCCGGCTACCGTGCCGGTACACAGCACATCGTAGGAAGGATTGAACTTGAATTCATTAGCTGAGAGCTAAGGCTGCGGTAAACGACCAATGCAGTTATCCAAACGCCGAGTAAACGCACTGCGCGCGACCGTCTGCCGGCAGCGATCAACCCACCGTGACGGATTCCCCGGTAAAGGCACTGATCATCAACAGGATAAAGAAGGCCAAATAGCTGATGCTCAGCAGGTAGGCGATGACCAAAAAGGCAATCCATCCTACATTGGTCTTACCGTCGGCGCGGCGCTGTTCACGACTGCGATAAAGCCAAATCGTCACGCCGATGGCAGTGATAAACAGCACAAGTGCTGCCGCGGCAAGCCCGGCAAGCGCAAACATCACGCCAATGCTCACAGCAATAACCGGAAGCAGCAGCAAACCGCACCCGCATCCACCCGGACTATATACGGCAGACTGTCGGCGTCGTTCCATCGTCACTCCATCACAAGCAATCGTTTATAGACATCGAGGCCTTTGAGTAGGATTTCCTCGTCGAAGAGCATGCTATCGGTATGCAGAGCGCTTGTGGCATAGGCGGGGCAGCCATCCGAATCACTCGGGTTGTCTTGGCCCTCTGGCATACCCGTGCCCAGCAGGAAAAACACGCCCGGCAAATGGCGCTGATAGAACGCGAAATCCTCGGCAATTAACAGCGGCTCCTCCATAAGCTGCAGCCCGGGCAAGGCAGGCGCGACGCTGGCAAATAGCTCGGGGTCGTTGTCGACCGGCGGATAGCCCTCGGCAAAGTCGAGATCGTACGTGCAGCCCGTTGCAGCGCAGGCATCGTCCAGCACGCGGCGCACGCCCTCGCGTGCCCGGTCGAACATGTCGTCTGTAAACACACGCAGGCTGCCGGCAACATGGGCCTCCCCCGCCACCGCATTGCAGACGGTGCCTGCCTGCAGCAGGCCGAACTTGCCAATGCAGGGCTCATCGGCACCCAGCTCATCCATCAGTTCGCGCTCGGCAACCAAGAACTTGGCAGCCGCCAGCGCCGCATCGTGCGACTCCTCGACCGGAACGCCATAGGTCTTAGCAATATGGATGCTCGTCCCGTGAATATGAATGTGTGTCTCACTCGAACGCGCCAGCAACGGACCGGAGCAGCTCGCCAACGTGCCGGTGGGCAGATCGGGCCACACATGGAAGCCAAAAATGCGGTCGGCCCCATAGCGCTCGAACACACCGCTCTCGCATACCGTCTTGGCACCACCGGTCGTTTCCTCGGCCGGCTGGAACACAAAGAGAACATTGCGCCTAATGGCGCCCGGATGCTCGCGAATCGTACGGTCGACATACGTCGCGGCGGCAAGCGCCATGGCCATGTGTCCGTCATGTCCGCAAGCGTGCATCTTGCCGGGATGGGTTGAGGCAAAGGCCGCTCCCGTCGCTTCCGCGATGGGCAGCGCATCCATATCGGCGCGAATCGCCGTGGCATGCGCGGCATCAACGCCGGCGTCGAAGAAAGCACAGACGCAGCTGGGGCACGGATGGGTCACTTCGCAGGTGAGCGGTGCCAGCACGCCCTCGATATAGGCAATGGTTTGCGGAAGATCGAAATCGAGCTCCGGAATGCGATGGAGATCGCGGCGATAGCGACGGAGTTCTTGGAGCTCGGTCATAGAGGATCCCTTCGTGAGGCACATCTGTTGCAGCTTATTGTGATACAGGATTGTGGCGCACATGTTTCCAGCATATCCCTGCATTTTTTAAACGTTATATACGAATACTCTTGTTTGGTAAAGTGCAACGTGGTAGGGTCGTTACCACTTGATAGAGGCGCGGGCACGAAGAACCGCGGGCGAGCCGGCAGGCTTTGACCCCGTGGGGAGGCGAAACCCGCCGAACTGGGCTTTTCGGGCACGAACAACCTGGTGGGCCTGTGGGAAACACCCACAGGACTGTCTGCAGCAATGCGGGAGCGCTATCCGGACATTGGGTCCACGCTATGCGGATTCGATGCGCAGATGGCGCCGTCTGGATAGCGAGGTTTACGGGACATGGCATTGACCCCCAACGAGGCATATGCGGCCAAGCAGCCGTTTGTGGACAAGGAGACACTCGAGCATATCGTCGAGCAGTTCCCCACGCCGTTTCATCTATACGACGAGGCGGGCATCCGCCGAAACATGCAAGAAGTGCGCGACGCCTTTGCATGGAACCCGGGCTTTAAGGAATACTTTGCCGTCAAGGCCAACCCCAACCCGGCGCTCATCTCCATTCTCAACGAATACGGCTGCGGCTGCGATTGCTCGAGCTATACCGAGCTCATGATCGCCCGCTCACTGGGTATCACCGGCCACGACATCATGTTCTCGTCCAACGACACGCCGGCGGCCGACTTTGAGCTCGCCGACAAGCTGGGTGCCATCGTCAACTTTGACGACATCAGCCACATCGAGTTCTTTGAGCGCGTCGCAGGCCCCATTCCCAAGACGGTCAGCTGCCGTTTTAATCCGGGCGGCCTGTTCCAGCTCTCCAATGGCATCATGGATAACCCCGGCGACTCCAAATACGGCATGACCACCGAGCAGCTCTTCGAGGCCTTCCGCACGCTCAAGGCCAAGGGCGCCGAGGACTTTGGTATCCACGCCTTCCTTGCCAGCAACACCGTCACCAACGACTACTACCCCAAGCTTGCGCGCATCCTCTTTGAGCTTGCCGTGCGCCTGGAGCGCGAGACCGGCGCACACGTCGCCTTCATCAATCTATCCGGCGGCGTCGGCATCCCCTACCTGCCCGAGCAGCAGGTCAACGACATTCACGCCATCGGCGAGGGAGTGCACGCGGCATACGACGAGATTCTGGTTCCCGCCGGCATGGACGATGTGGCCATCTGCACCGAGATGGGCCGCTTTATGATGGGCCCCTACGGCTGCCTGGTCACCAAGGCCATCCACGAGAAGCAGATTTACAAGGACTATATCGGCGTGGACGCAAGCGCCGTCGACCTCATTCGTCCCGCTATGTATGGTGCCTACCACCACATTACGGTGATGGGACAGCCGGGTGGCCCTGACAAGACCGCAGCACCGGTTACGAACACGTATGACATCACGGGCAACTTGTGCGAGAACAACGATAAGTTCGCTATCGACCGCGAGCTGCCGCAGATCGACATGGGTGATGTACTCGTGATCCACGATACCGGCGCGCATGGCTACTCCATGGGCTACAACTACAACGGCCGTCTGCGCTCCGCCGAGGTATTGCTGCGCCCCGACGGCTCGGCAGATCTCATTCGTCGCGCCGAGCGCCCAGGCGATTACTTTGCCACGCTCGACGTGCTGCCGTGCGGCCGCGAGCTGCTGGCAAAGTCGCGCGCCGAAAGTGCTCGTCGTCGCGCCCAAGACGAGCGCCTGGCCGTCGCCGCCCAATGGAACAAACGCATCCAGATCGCGGAAGCGAAGGAGAAGAACATGGACATCCGCAATCTCGAGGGCTCAATCGTCGCCCTCGTCACACCGTTTAAAAAGGACGGCAGCGTCGACTTCGACGCGCTCGAGCGCCTTATCGATTTCCACCTGCAAAATGGCACCGACGCCATCCTCACCCTGGGCACCACCGGCGAGAGCGCCACGATGACCGATGACGAGGACAACTCCGTCGTCGCCGCCGTGGTCAAGCATGTTGCAGGACGCGTCCCCGTCATCGCCGGCTCGGGCTCCAACTCCACGCAGACCATGCTCACCAAGTCGCTCACCTACCAGGGCTTGGGAGCCGACGGCCTGCTGCTCATCACCCCCTACTACAACAAGTCCAACGAAGAGGGTATCTACCAGCACTTTAAGACCGTCGCCGACGCCGTGGACATCCCCTGCATCCTGTACAACATCCCCGGCCGCTGCGGCTGCGGCATCAGCGAGCGCAACGTAGAGCGCTTGGCCGCGCACCCCAACATCATGGGTATTAAGGAAGCCTCGGGCAACGTCGCCTACGCGGCCAAGATTGCCCACCTGTTGTCCGACGACTTCCGCATGTACTCGGGCGAGGACGCGCTCACCGTGCCGCTCATGAGCCTGGGCGCCTCGGGCACCATCAGCGTGTGGGCCGGTGTTCAGCCGCAGCTCGTGCATGACATGTGCCGCGCCTATCTGGACGGTGACGTGGCACGTGCCCGCGATATCCAGATTGCCGGTCAGCCGCTCATCAACGCCCTCTTTAGCGAGGTCAACCCCATCCCCGTCAAGGAAGCGCTCGCTCAGATGGGTATGATCGAGGCAAACTACCGCATGCCGCTATGCCACATGGCCAACGACACGCGCGCCGCACTTACCGATGCTCTGAAGGGAGCTGGTCTGCTTGATTAAGACCGTCATTATGGGAACGGGCCGCATGGGCTCGCTCATCCGCACCACCGCCGAGGGCGTTGTCGACGCCGCCGGTCAGCCCGTTTTTGATATCGTCGCCCAGATCGGTTTTGATCTGTCCGAGCTCGAGGGCGCCCCGGCAGCCGACGTCATCATCGACTTCTCGAACGTCGTGACCTTCGATGCCGTCGTCGCCTATGTCGAGCGCACGGGTGCCGCGTTGGTCTCGGGCACCACGGGCTACACGCCCGATCAGATGGACCGCCTGCGCGAGCTGGGTCAGAGCGCCCGCATCATGCACTCCGGCAATTACTCCATCGGTATCGCAGCCCTGCGTCATCTGGTAGCACAGGCCACACGCGAGCTGCCCGGCTTTGACTGCGAGATCGTCGAGACGCACCACAACAAAAAGGTTGACGCCCCGAGCGGCACTGCCAAGCTACTGCTCGACGCCGTCGTCGAAGCTGAACCCGAGGCAGGCTACCACCCCGTCTATGGCCGCGAGGGCATGTGCGGCGCGCGTGACCCCAAGGAAATCGGCATGCACTCGCTGCGCGGTGGCACTGTCGCCGGCGTGCACGAAGTGAGTTTCTTTGGCCAGGACGAGGAGGTCACGCTCACCCACCGCGCCACGAGCCGTCAGATCTTCGTCAACGGCGCCCTGGCAGCCGCGCAGAAGCTCGTCACCCGTGAGCACGGCTTCTATACATTCGACCAGGTCATGTTTGCCTAACCAGGTATCAACCGAATCCACCCAAAGGAGAGATAGCAAATGAGCAACGCAGCCGAGATGGATGCACAGGAGATTATCAACTACATCGCCACCGCGCCTAAAAAGACGCCTGTCAAGCTTTATGTGCGCGAGAAGCCGGGCATGAAGGTCCAGTGGGGCAATGCACACGTCTACGGCGGTCGTCGTGGCAAGACCGTCTTTGGCGACTGGGATGAGCTCAAGGCCATCCTCGATGCCAATGCCGACTCCATCGACTACTACGATGTGGAGAACGACTGCCGCAACTCCGCCGTCCCCATGCTCGACCTTAAGGGCATCAACGCCCGCATTGAGCCGGGCGCGATCATCCGCGACCGCGTCGAAATCGGCGACCGCGCCGTCATCATGATGGGCGCCATCATCAACATCGGCTCCGTCATTGGCGAAGGCTCCATGATCGACATGGGCGCCGTGCTGGGCGGCCGCGCCACCGTGGGCAAGAACTGCCACATCGGCGCCGGCACCGTGTTGGCAGGCGTTGTGGAGCCCGCCAGCGCCACGCCCGTCATCATCGAGGACGATGTCATGATCGGCGCAAACGCCGTGGTCCTGGAAGGCGTGCACGTGGGCAAGGGTGCTGTAGTTGCCGCCGGCGCCGTGTGCGTCGAGGACGTCCCCGCCGGCGCCGTCGTGGCCGGTGTCCCCGCCCGCGCCATCAAGATGCGCGACGAGAAGACCGACAGCAAGACCGGCCTGGAAGAGGGCCTGCGCCAGCTGTAGAAGTTACGCGGTTTTGCCAAACCGCGTAACGGCTCGACGCTGCAAACGCCCCTAAGCGGCAATCTGACGTTCAATCGTCGGTCGCGTACCGAAGTACGCTTCCCTCCTCTTTCACGTCACCTTGCTCGCTTAGGGGCGTTTTCGCTGACGTGAGCTCAACCTGCGGCGCAATGTCAGCAACCAAGCCGAAAACAAAAAAGGCCGAAGTCCCAAAAGGCTTCGGCCTTTGTTTTTTGCAACGTCCAAGAGCAGTTTATCGATTCTCAATACTTCCGATGTTCTTGAGCTCGATGGAGATGAGGCCGTTGGGCTCGTTGACAAACTCGATGTACTCAGAGTTCGAACCCATCTCGGCCGGGAAGCTGATCTCGATGCCCGTGTCGGTACGGATCTTGTGGTTGCGCACCGCCGCGCGTTCGACCTGCTTGCGCTCCACGGGCACACGCTCAGGCACCTTCTCCTCAGTCAGTGCCGCGCGCACGCTCTCCTTGATAACTGGTTCGTCCTCAAAGACCTCATCGACGATATCCCAAGGCGGCAGTTCCTCGTCATCCTCAACTTTCTCGGCAACAGCAGCCTTAACCTTGGCGAGTGCTACAGCCGTGTTGGCACCGTGCTCCTCGGCGACTTCCTCGACCACACGCGTCACGGTGTCGATGACCTCCTTGCCCGATACCCCCGTGTCGCACTGCAGCAGGCCATCGGGAATGAGCATGCGATCCTCGCCGGCAATCTTGCGCTTCTTATCCACATAGCCGATCTCCATGGTGCTTGCACGCACGATTGCATAGCTCGGCACCTTTTGCGAGGGATTCGGCAGAATGGCGTAGTGGCGCGCAATGTCGTTGCGCACCTCGCCCTCTTCGCGACCCACTTCGTGCATAAAGGCCTGCTTGGAGCCCAGCAGCATCACGGCAAACCAGCGGGCATCCTCATCGTCGTCAAAATCGGCCACCAGCACGTCGGTGGACTCGGCTTTCTCGGCTTTGGTGAGCTCGGAGGAGATAAACTCCGCAATCTGCTGCGACAGGTCCACAAACTCGCGCTCGCCAAAGAAATAGCCCTTGAGCTCGCCGCCAAACGCAGAGTTCTCGGCAAACGTGGCGCGTTTGTTGTCGGCCGAGGTACGCGCGCGGCGCAGATGTGTGGTCACGAAGTTGCGCACGGTGCGGCTCTCGATATCGAGCTCGCGCTGGCTCATAACGTTGACGGCAGAGTCAAAGTCCAGGATATGCAGAATCGCGTGATTGATTTTCATATACGGCATTCCGTTCTAGATCGATTTCGGCACGAACCAGTATAGCGGTCGATCCCGCCCCAGGCGCATCGAAGATTGGTGCATCGGGGACAGGTTGCTTTGCACCAATGGTTAGCGCAGGAGCTCGGACTGCCAAGCCTCGAGCTGTTCTGCCAAGCTCTTGCCGGCAGCGGGCATGTCGATCTGGGGACGTTTGGGCAGAAGCGCACACTTAAGAATCGCAACGATAGTCTGCGAGACAAAGCGTCGCGTATCCTTGTCAAAGCCTTGCGCAGCCTGGAGCATCACGGGCAGGCTCTCGCGCAGATTCCCAGCGATATCCGCAAACCGCTCAGCACCCGTAGCCTCAAGCACGGAGAACAACGCATCTACAAAACGCTCGCGCTCGTTAGGCGACACCGCAAGCAGCATCTCGCGAATGGAGCCATCAACGTATCGAGCACCGGCGGACAGGCGCTCACAGTACACGAAGTCGCGACCATCAACCACCCAGCTAAAGGGATTATGCTGAAGCAGGCTGAACTCGGTGCTCTCAACGATGGCATAGTCCTCCTGTGTCTCGAACATCATGCCAAAGATCGACGACCGAGGTAGCGTCTTGTCGATTCGACCGGATAGATCGGCGAAGGCGTTGCCGCTCAGAAACTCCTCGACGAAGCCCGGACCATCATGGGAATACGCCCGTTCGATTCGCTCACGGGCGACATCGGGGCACATCGCCGCACCGTACACCGCAAGGTTTCCACCCTTGGAATGACCTCCGCACAAAAGCGGCCCGTCAATCGCATCCGCCGCCTCGTCTACATAACGCGCCGCGGATTCCTGGGCCGGCACAGGACACCGGAACGCCATGTTAAAGTCCTCTTTCCAGCCCACAATCGTGCTGTCGGTCCCCCGGAAGGCAAGATAGCTAAACCCCGCCGGAAATCGGAACGTCATGGCCGCAAACTGCTCCGTTGTCTCGGCATCACTCACGCTACGATAGCCGCAAACACGAACGCCACGGTAGCGAGGGCTTGCTGCCACAGCCTCCAACAGGGCACGACTCCCCTCCGGATCCCACAGGTCGCCAATCATGTCTTGGTAGCACTCGGCGCGCAGCAGCTCGCGTACGTCTAGGCCCTGCCAGTTCGTCAGCTCCGCCATATCACCCGGCAAACGCAAATAGGACAACCACGCAAAGACCAGGCTATCCACCGCGCAGAACGGCCGTTCCTCAAACGGATCAAACGCCGTCTGGGCATAGGTCAAAAAATTAGGCGAATCCGACATGGCCCTCCCATCAACTATGGTGCATTGGGGTCAGGTTACTTTGCACCAAAAAGGCGCCCGGGCCGTGTGGACCCGGACGCCTTCATTGTAGCTTTTCGCTCTAGCGAGCTTGATTTAGCAGGAGAAGTCGACGCTGTCGATGATGTCCTTGAGGGCCTTGGCGGAGGCGGTGAGCTCATGCTGCTCGTCATCGTTCAGCGGCACGGGGACGCGGCAGACGACGCCGTCGCGGCCAACGACCGTCGGCATGGAGATAGCCAGATCGGACAGGCCATACTCGCCCACCATGAGCGAGGAAACGGGCAGAACGGTCTGCTCATCGCGCATGACAGCGGTGCAGATGCGCTTGACGGCCATGGCGACGCCGTAGTAGGTGGCGTGCTTCTTCTCGATGATGGTGTAGGCGGAGTTCTTGACGTCCTCGGCGATACGCTTCTCGGCAGCCTCGTGCTCCAGATGACCGTGAAGCTCGCAGAAGGTGTTCAGCGGAACGCCAGCAACCTGAGCGCTGGACCAAGCGACAAACTCGGAGTCGCCGTGCTCGCCCATGACATAGGCCTGGACATCGCGCGGGTCAACCTCGACGTGGGCACCAAGCATCTGCTGCAGACGGCCAGTGTCGAGCACGGTGCCGGAGCCGATGACATGGCCCTCGGGCAGGCCGGACATCTTGATGGCAGCATAGGTCAGAACATCAACCGGGTTGGAGACGATTAGCAGAATGCCGTCGAAGCCGGACTTCTTAATCTCGGGGATAATGGACTTAAAGATGTTAACGTTCTTGTTGACCAGGTCCAGGCGGGTCTCACCGGGCTTCTGGGCAGCGCCAGCGGTGACGACGATCATGGCGGCGTCGGCGACATCGGAATAATCGCCGGCGTAGATCTTCATCGGCTCGGCAAACGTCATGCCGTGCGCGATATCCAGAGCCTCACCCTCGGCGCGGTTCTTGTCCACGTCGATGAGGACCATCTCGGAGAACAGACCGCTCTGCATCAGAGCGAACGCCGAAGACGAACCGACGAAGCCGCAGCCGACAATAGCGACCTTCTTCTCGTTAACCATTAGAAACTCCCATCTCTCTCCACAAACAAGCCGCCCGGGAACGACCCGAGCGGCTTGCCGTAATCCCAATACATCCAATCGGGACTTTGATTATGCTCCTATTCGCAGCCAAAAATCGACCGTTTACCGAAATTGTTTGCAGAATTCGTAAAATAACTGCACGAAATCGGTTTCGAGCTATTGACGAGTCGAAATAGGTTTCTAATACAGGCCCGCCTCGCGAATGGCCTCGACAGCCAAAGCGATCTGATCGGGCGGCAGGACCAGCGCCATGCGCACGTGCCCCTCGCCCGAAGGGCCAAAGCTCGCGCCCGGCGTCACCACAACGCCGGCCTTCTCCATGAGCTCCTCGCAAAACGCCATGGAATCGGTGCGACCACCGGGAAGCTTGGCCCACACAAACATAGAGCCATGCGCGTTGGGACGCTCCCAGCCCAGGCCCTCAAGACCGTCGCACAGGGCATCGCGGCGTTCCTGGTACTTCAGACGCTGCGCCTCGACCTCATCGCGCGGACCGTTCAGGCACGCGATGGCGGCCTTCTGAATCGGGAAGAACATACCAAAGTCGATCTGGCCGCGCAGCTTGGCAAAGGCAGAGACCACATCCTCGCGACCGACCAAAAAGCCGATGCGGGCACCGGTGACGTTAAACGACTTGGAGAGCGAGAAGAACTCAACGCCCACCTCGAGCGCGCCGGGATACTGCAAGAAGCTGCCGCCGGGCTCGCCGTCAAACACGATGTCGGAGTACGCGTTATCATGGACGATCAACAGATCATGCTCGCGGGCAAAGGCGATAATCTCCTCGTAGACCTCGGGCGTGCCCACCGAGCCGACCGGGTTCGCGGGCAGCGACACGATCATGTACTTGGCACGATCGGCAACCTCGGGATCGATACCCGCCACATAGGGCAGGTAATTGTGCTCGGCAACCAGCGGATAGTATTCGAGCTTGGCATCGGCGATCTTGGCACCCGCCTCAAAGACCGGGTAGCACGGATCGGGAACCAAAATGGTGTCACCCGGATCGAGCAGGGCAAGGCCCAAATGGCCCACCCCCTCCTGCGTGCCGTTGCACGACTGCACCATAGACGGCGTAATGCCCGAAACGCCAAAGCGACGCTCATAGTAATCGCACACGGCCTGCTTGAGTTCGGGCAGGTCGCGCAGGGCATACTTCCACATCTCGGGATCTTGGGCTGCCTGCGTGAGCGCCTCGACCACATGGTCGTACGGCTTAAAGTCGGGCGTGCCCACGCTCATGTTGTAAATGGTCTTGCCCTGAGCCTTCAGCGCGAGAAGCTTGTTGTTGAGCGAGGCGAAGACCTCCGCGCCAAAGCGGTCGAGACGCTGCGATGCCTGCATGGTGCCACCTTTCGATATAAAAAACGCGGCGCTCCGACAAGAGCGCCGCGCGATACGGGCCATCAGATTGCAAAAGTGTAACGCTTGCAACCCCCGTATTGGTTCAATTTAGCCAACCTTAGTCAACTGGATTGAGCGCGTCGATCTGCGCAAGCCACAGACGCGAGCTAGCGTCACTCGGCATACGCCAATCGCCGCGCGGGCTGAGCGTCACCGAACCCACCTTGGGACCATCGGGCAGGCAGCTGCGCTTAAACTGCTGGGCAAAGAAGCGACGGTAGAACGTACGTAGCCACGTGTGGACGGTCTTGGCGTCGTAGACGCCCTCGAAGCTCTTGAGCGCCATGCGGTAGATCTTGCCCGGCTCAAAGCCAAAACGCAGCAGGTAGTAGAGGAAGTAGTCGTGCAGCTCATACGGGCCCACCAAATCCTCGGTCTTCTGCGCAATCTCGCCGTCGCCCGTGGGCGGCAGAAGCTCGGGGGACACCGGCGTATCGAGGATGTCGAGCAGCGTCTCGGCAATACGCCCGCCAAACACATCGGCCGCATAGCGCACCAGATGGCGCACAAGCGTCTTAGGCACGCTCGCGTTGACGGCGTACATGCTCATGTGGTCGCCGTTATAGGTAGCCCAGCCGAGCGCCAGCTCCGACAGGTCGCCCGTGCCGATGACAAAACCGCCAGCCTGGTTGGCCAGATCCATCAGAATCTGCGTACGCTCGCGCGCCTGGCTGTTCTCGTAGGTCACGTCCTGCACGGCCGGATCATGCTCGATATCCTTAAAGTGCTGTTCCACGGCAGCATGGATTGAGACCTCGCGGAAGCTCACACCCAAGTCACGAGCGAGCGACTCGGCATTGGACTTAGTGCGGTGCGTCGTGCCAAAGCCGGGCATGGAAACCGCCGTGATACCCGTGCGCGACAGCCCCAGTGCATCGAAGGCACGCACGGTCACAAGCAGTGCCAGCGTGGAGTCCAAGCCGCCCGAAAGGCCGATGACCGCAGCCTTGGTACCCGTATGGGCGAGGCGGGTCTTGAGGCCCGCAGTCTGCAGGTCGAGGATGGTCTCGCAGCGCTCGGCCAGGTCGCCGTGGTCGGCCGGCACAAAGGGCGCGCGCGGGAAAACGCGGTCGATATCGCAGGCATCGCGCAAGACAGGTTCTTCGGCCAGCACGCCCTCAAACGAAAACTCAATGGTCGTGGCCTCCGGCGCATCGTCCGCGCGCGTCCACGTCGTCGAGCGACGGCGCTCGGCAACCAGGCGGTCAAGGTCAACGTCGGCGATGGCCATATCGCAGGTAAGCAGTTTGGTCGCGGCGAGCTTGGAGCCGTTTTCGTAGACGAGGTTCTCGCCCGCAAAGACCATATCGGTCGTGGACTCGCCCTCGCTCGCGTCCGCGTAGGCATAGGCGCAGTACAGGCGCGCGCTCTGGTTGGAAATGAGGCTGCGGCGGTAATCCGCCTTACCGATAATCTCGTCCGAAGCCGACGGATTGAGGATCACCGTCGCACCGGCAAGCGCCATCTCGGTCGAAGGGGGCGCCGGCACCCACAGGTCCTCGCAGACCTCAACGCCCAGCACCATATCCTCGGCACCCTCATCACAGCAGCGGTAGACAAGTCCCGAACCCAGCGGAACCGGACCCTGACCGGCAAACTCGACCCACACGGGATCTGCGGGCGCCGGAGCAAACCAGCGGCGCTCGTAGAACTCGCCATAGTTGGGCAGATACTTCTTGGCCGTGAGGCCCAAAAGCTCGCCCGCACAGCACACGGCGGCACAGTTGTAAATATTCTCGGCAACTGCAACGGGAAGACCGATGGTAAAGACAATCGGCAGCTCACGGGTTTCATCGAGAACATGTGCCAGCGCGGTCTCGCAGGCATGCAGCAGCGTGCGGTTATGGAACAGGTCGGCCGCGGTATAGCCGGTCAGGTTAAACTCGGGCAGCACCAGAGCACGAACGCCGCGCTCGGCAGCCTCGCGAACAGCTGCCAACGCAACCTCGGCATTGCCCTCGACATCGGCAACGCGAATCTGCGGCGATGCCGCCGCCACACGCAAAAAGCCATCAGACTGAGAAAGGTGAAGATTCATAAGAATGCTCCCGTGCGTAGACGCCATTCACAACAATTAGCAAGTCCTATTGTAGTTCAACCGCCGGGTGTAACCGCATCCCACCAACTTGGTGAGCAATTGATGAGTTGATGGTATCTGTTAAATGTCACGTACGATTCACATCTGGTGGGTACCCTGATGGCTACACGAAACGAAGCAGATTTACACCGGGAGGACCCCGTATGACAACCAAGTACACCGACGCGCCGCGCACGCGCGTCATGACACCGGCCGCGCTCAACAACGGCGTGCACGAAAACCATTCCATCGGACAGACCATGGCCATCGCGCCCAAAAAGGGCCTGTTCGATGACATTTCCATTCCTCAGATCATCGCTGGCGCCGCAGCCGCCGCCACAAGTGTCGCGCTTGCTTCCAAGATTGGCATCGCTGGTTCAGTAATTGGCGCCGCCGTGAGCTCGGTCATCACCGTTGTGTCCTCGCAGGTCTACCGCCACTTTATCTCTGCCAGCGCCAAAGCCCTCAAAGGTACGCACGCCGACGTCGACTACCCCGCCGGCGCCTATGAGCCCGTTGAGCTTAATGCCGAGGAGCACCTGGGCGGCGCCGCGACTACGCAGGAGATGCGCCAGGTTGCGGGGCGTGCGACCACGGCGCGCGTCGCCCCTAACAGCCTGCGCGCCAAGGCCGCGGCAGAGCGCAGCCAGACGCAAAAGAAGGTCATCGTCTTCTCGATCGCCATCGCCATCGTCGCGGTCATCGCCTGCACCGGCGCCATCCTTATAACCACCGCCGGTGAGGGTCTGGGCGAGCGCCCCGAGCCAATCCTTTCGTCGCGCACGACCGAGAGCGATGCAAATGGCAACACCCAGTCGCAAGATCAGCAGGCGCAGACGGACGATACGCAAGACAGTTCTACCTCTGCCAATTCGTCCTCGAACACCCAAAACCAATCGCAGGGCACCGATTCCTCTACGGCCAACAGCAGCACGCCGTCCGGCACGACCGACTCAAGCCAAACGACTGGCGGTTCGCAGCCGAGCACGGGCGACCAGACGAGCGACACCACTTCGGGAACGGGCACAGCAGACAGCAACAACACCAACAGCTCGAACAGCTCGAGTGGAACCGCGTCCGGCACGGCATCTGACAACTCGAGCCAAGGCACGGCATCGGGCAACTAAGTACATTTGCCTCTCATAGATAACCGACCTGTACAACGGGCGCGAATCGAAAGCGGTTCGCGCCCGTTTGCCTTGGGCGCCGCCATGGCGAACGCTATGCGATGGTAAGATGCTTTACATGTGTAAAGAGGAGATTTGCCATGAGCAAGACAATAGTTAGGCCCACGCTTTCGCTGGGCAACCACATCTATCTGTATCGCCTGCTGCGCGACGCGATTGGGTGCGGCAAGCAAACGTTTATGACACAGGTCGAGGAGGCGCTCGCCGCCGGCGACATGACCGCTTATGACCTGGGCTTTGAGTCCACGCGTGAGCTGCTCGAGGAGCTCGACGACTGCATTAAGCTGACCGTCTTTAAGGGCGGTCGCCTGTATGCCACCGTCATCGCCAACGAGGCTTGGGATGCCGCCCTTGCCAAGGGCGAGGACAAGCCCAAGGCAGCCAAGGGAGCCAAGCAGTCCTACAAAAAGAAAAAGCGCGGCGAGAAGGACCTCAAGGCCGTGCGTCCCAAGCACGTTAAACGTCCCAAGCCAGAAACCATGGTTGAAGCCGTGCCGGAGCCCGAGCCCGAGGCAGAGATCGAAGTCGCTATTGAGGTAACAGCAGAAACCGAAATCACCGCCACGACCGATCCCGAAGTCATATCTGAGCAGGAAACCACTGCGGAGCTCAACGAAGCTCCCAAGTCGACAACCGAAGAAGCCGCTGACCAGCCCGAGACGTCTGCATTCCAAAACAGCGATGTCTTTGGTGACAAGGCCGAGGACGATCAGTCCGACGAGCCCGCAGATCAAGACGCTACCGAGTCGACGCCGGAGCCCGAGGCACCGCAGCCCGCCATCTCGCTCACGGTCGTCTATGACCCCGAGAACGCAAACGCCGGCATCACCACCATGGCATCCACGCCCATCGAGGCAAAGTCGAGCGTCGAGAATCAGAGCGCTCCGCAAGTCGAGTTCGACACCGCGACCGCAGACGCACCTGCCATCGTCGAGCCCGCAGATTCCGCGGCGATGCCGAAAGCGGACACCGAATCAGTACTCGGCGCCGAACCCGCGCCCGTCATCGAGGTGACGCCCGTCAATGAGCAGGCCTTCGCACCGACGATGGTACCGGCCCCCGCACCCGTAGCGCCCGCCATCCCCGAGGACTTCCCCGTCGATTTCGCAACCGAGGTCTTCTGCCCCGGTCCGTTGCTACACCAGCTGTCGACCCATCTCCCCTACGGCGCCGATACCCTCGGCATCGTCGGCGAGTACTACTGGATCGCCCGCGAGCGCGGTACCATCGAGGCCGCGCGAAACCGCGCAAGCTTCCCCCTGCGCTACACGCAGGCCGGCGAGCGCCACGAAGTTACCGTGCGCGTCCGCCGCAACACCACCGGTGGCCTCGGATCCACCTGGGCCATCGATAAAGTCGAAGAACCCGAGCAGTAACGACAAACGGCTCAAATCCAAATCAGGATTTGAGCCGTTTTTATTTGTTGATGTTGCGTAACCAACAGCGAGCGGGCCGCAAGTGCCCCAGGTTGCCGTGAAAGAGGAGCGACGCGTACTTCGGTACGCGAGCGACGGCTTGAACGGCAAGATGGGGTGCTTGCGACCCGCGCAGCGTCGAGCAGTTACGCGGTTTGGAAAACCGCGTAACGATCTAGTCGCGCGTCAGCTTACGGTGGATACGATGCGGCTGGGCCGCGTCCTCGCCCAGGCGCTCGATGCGGTTGGCCTGATAGGCCTCGAAGTTGCCCTCGAACCAATACCAGTTGCCCGGGTTCTCGTCGGTGCCTTCCCACGCCAGAATGTGCGTGGCGACGCGGTCCAGGAACATACGGTCATGGCTAATGACCACCGAGCAGCCCGGGAACTCGAGCAGCGCCGCTTCGAGCGAGGACAGCGTCTCGACGTCGAGGTCGTTCGTAGGCTCGTCGAGGAGCAGCAGGTTGCCGCCCTGCTTGAGCGTGAGCGCCAGGTTCAGACGGTTGCGCTCGCCACCGGAAAGTACGCCAGCGCGCTTCTGCTGGTCCTGGCCCTTAAAGCCAAAGCTCGCCACATAAGCGCGGCTCGGAACCTCGGTCTCGCCGACCATCATGTGGTCCAGGCCGTCCGAGACGACCTCCCATAGGTTCTTATCGGGGTCGATGCCGGAACGGTTCTGGTCGACATAGGAGATCTTGACGGTCTCGCCCACCTCAAGCTCGCCCGAAGTCAGCGGCTCCAGACCCACAATCGTCTTGAAGAGCGTAGTCTTACCGACACCGTTGGGGCCGATGACGCCCACGATGCCGTTGCGCGGCAGGGTGAATGAAAGGTCATCGATGAGCACGCGGCCATCGAACTCCTTGTGCAGATGATGGGCCTCGAGCACCTTGTTGCCCAAACGCGGGCCCACAGGGATGCGGATGTCGGTCCAGTCGAGCTTCTGGCTTGCGCGGGCCTCGGCCTCCATCTCCTCGTAGCGAGCCAGACGGGCCTTGTTCTTTGCCTGGCGAGCCTTGGGCGAGCTGCGCACCCACTCGAGCTCGGCCTCCATGCGCTTGGCGAGCTTGGCGTCACGATTGCCCTGTGCCTCGATACGGGCGGCCTTGGTCTCCAGATACGTGGAGTAGTTGCCCTTGTAGGGATAAAGGTGACCGCGGTCGACCTCGCAGATCCACTCGGCAACGTTATCCAGGAAGTAGCGATCGTGCGTGACGGCAAGCACCGCGCCCTGGTAGTTGTGCAGGAAGTGCTCGAGCCACAGGATCGACTCGACGTCCAGGTGGTTCGTGGGCTCGTCGAGCAGCAGCAGGTCGGGAGCCTCGAGCAGCAGCTTGCACAGGGCCACGCGACGGCGCTCGCCGCCGGAAAGCACGTTGACCGGCATGTCGGAATCGGGCAGCTGCAGGGCGTCCATGGCCTGGCCGAGCTTGGAATCGATATCCCAGCCATCGGCGGCGTCGATCTCGTCCTGGAGCTTTCCCATCTCGGCCATGAGGGCGTCCATGTCGCAATCCGGGTCGCACATCTCCTCGCCGATCTTGTTGAAGCGATCGACCTTGGCGATCATGTCGCCAAATGCCATGCGCACGTTCTCGATGACGGTCTTGTCGTCGTCGAGCGGCGGCTCCTGCTGCAGGATACCCACGGTGTAGCCGGGGGTGAGCTTGGCATCGCCGTTGGAGACTTCCTCGATGCCGGCCATGATCTTGAGCAGGGTCGACTTGCCCATACCGTTGGGGCCCACGACGCCGATCTTGGCACCGGGGTAGAAGCTCAGGGTCACGTCGTCAAGGATCACCTTGTCGCCATGGGCCTTGCGAGCCTGATACATCTGATAAATGAACTCCGCCACAGTCATTTCTCCTTATCTAGCTGCGGAAATCTTCTCCCCCTCTCCGTTTTGGAAAAAGCGGAGAGGCAGTTCGCGCGTTCTAATAAAAAGGGGCATGGTTGCCCACACCCCCTAATACTACCTGGGAAAAGTCCCCCGGAACATACTATGAACTGCGTACGCTAGTTTTCCGCAACCTTAACGAGCGGCTCGCTGCGATTTGCGCCACAACAGATACGAGTAGACGTAGACGGCTCCAACCGAACCAAACGCCAGAACCGCAATCACCGCGGCGACGACTTCACTCGAAAGCACGCTGCCTGCCACGCCCATCACAATCAGGCCAATACCTAGCACCATAAAGCAGGCGCCGCCAAAACGCTGCGTACGGCGCCAGTTCTCGGGATCGGCAAGCGCCCAGGGCGTCTTGATACCGAGCGTATAGTTCTGCTTCACACGCGGCAAGTAGTTGCCTACGCCGATGAACAGCAAACCGACAACACCGGAAATCAGCACGTTAACCGAACCGACCGCCGGCACCACGCCCCAGACCGTAAGCTCTCCCAGCCAGCTTATGGCGCACATGAACAAGGTGAAGGCGATTACGAAGCCCTGGTAGAACTTGCCCGAGGTTCGATATGCCTCACCTTTGGGGTCGATGCGCGGCACCACGCAGAACATTGCGAGAAGCGCCAGAGGCAGCACGCCGAGCGCGGAGGCCATCCAGCTAGGACCCCAACCGTCGACGGCGCCGTTCGCGCCCCAGTGCGTGGGAATCTGCGCAGGCAAGCTCGGCATCACCATGAGGTGCGCTACGACATTGGCGACGCACAGAGCGACCTGCGCAATCCACACGCGCGACGATACCCCCGTGGGGTGAATGCCCTTGTTTTCGTTATTCATCCTTATCACCTTCCGTGTTTGTAAAGCCCATAAACCAGCCAATCAAATCCTGCATGACGGTGGTGTTTAAGCTGTATACGATGTTTTGGCCATGGCGCTCGTCGGTCACCAACCCGGCGTTTTTGAGCGTCGCCAAGTGATGGCTCAGCGACGGCTTACTGATATCGAAATGCTCGGCAAGCTCCCCCGCCGTGCAATTGCCCTCGCGCAGCAACTCCAAAATGCGCCGTCGCGTTGGATCGGCAAGCGCCTTAAAACCCTCTCCCGGCATAAGACCTCCTCTCATCATCTCTCATGACGCGCACACTATACTCGATATTTAGATGTTTGTCTAACTATCTAATCTTGTACTCAAAAAAATAGCCGCCTCCGCGTAATGCGAAGACGGCCACTTCTCACGCTACAAACGTGTTTTAGAGTTGGCCAACCCGCTGCAACGGGTGCCATCTGCTTCAATCTTATGCGAACCCCGATCCCATTTCAACAAGCCCAAGGGCTCAAATGGAATCGCGATAACACCTATAATGGCGATAGCTAAAACACGATTCGCTTCCCCATCGGAGGATGTCTATGACCGAAACCGCTGCCGCTCTCGTCGAGACACGCGACACCAAGCTCGAGATCATCATGGGCCGCGAGGCACTCGATAAGCTCGCCGATGCTACGGTGTTGGTGCTCGGCTGCGGAGGCGTGGGCTCCAACTGCTGCGAGGCACTCGCCCGCGGCGGCATCGGACATTTCGTCATTCTGGATAAGGACATCATCGCGCCCAGCAATATCAATCGCCAGGCCATCGCCTTTCACAGCACCGTCGGCAAGCGCAAGGTTGACGTGATGGAGGCCATGATCCACGATATCAATTCTGCCGCCACCGTCATCAAGCGAACTGAATACCTGTTGAGCGATAACATCGACGAGTTCTTTGCGAGCGTTTTGGAGCAGACGGACGGCAAGCTCGACTACGTCGTCGACGCCATCGACACCATCTCGGCCAAGCTCACCATTGCCAAATATGCTCAGGACCACGACATTCGTTTGGTTAGCTCCATGGGCGGGGCCAACAAGCTCCATCCCGAGTGCCTCCGCTTTGCCGACATTTTCGATACGGTACGCGACCCCATGAGCCGCATCATGCGCAAAGAATGCAAGAAGCGCGGAATCAAGAGCCTGCACGTGCTGTTTAGCTGCGAGGAATCGGTTAAGACCCAACCCCGCGACCCGTCCAATATCCACGAGCGTACCGAGTTGGGCACCGCCAGCTTTATGCCGCCCATCATGGGCCAGATGATCGCCGGCGAGGTTATCCGCCAGATCAGTGGGCGTGGCACCGAGCGTGTGCGCGCCGACGGCCAACGCCTGGACTAGCGGAGTGCGCCGAGATGGAGCCCCGGTTATTTGATGCACACTGCCATCTTGATTTGATGGCTCACCCGGACGCCGTTGCCGATGAGGCGACGGCACTGGGCTTGGGCCTATTTGATTGCGGCGTCGATCCACGTGACTTTTCGGCCGCAAACGAGCGCGCCCATCGCCAACCAAGCATCATCGCCGGCATTGGGCTTCACCCCTGGTGGCTTGCCGACGGTCGCTGCGGTCCTGCCGAAATCAATCTGCTTTGCGAAGTTGCAGCCCAAGAGCGCTACATCGGCGAGGTGGGACTCGACTTTTCTGCGCGCTTTGCCGGAAGCGAGCCGCTGCAAACACAGGCACTTGACCGGCTCTGCGAGGCTCTCGCGCAACATCCTCTTACCGGGCGTGTGATATCAATTCACGACGTTCGTTCGGCAGGAGCCGTACTGGACGTCCTCGAATCGCATGGACTACTCATCCCAAACCCGACTCCCCCGCTATCATCTTCCACTGGTTTAGCGGTACTTCGGACGAACTCGTCCGCGCGCGTAATGCGGGCTGTTATTTTTCCGTGAACGAGCGGATGCTCGCCACCAAGCGCGGTCGCGAATACGCCCGACAGATTCCACTCGATCGTTTACTGCTCGAGACCGATGCGCCGGCGGAGGCAAACACCGAAACAAGCGCACAGTCGCTTATCAGATCGCTCACATGGACCTCAGAACGCATCGTCTCACTCAAAAACCGCGACGCAGAGTGCATCGAGTCGGCAGTTTTAGCAAATGCGCACTCTGTTTTTGACCTTCGCTAGCCCCGGTGGGCAAAAAATGCCAAATATGAGTACTGTTGCAAATCCAGTCACATTATTTTACGGCAAAATAGTGCCTTGATAATGTACAGCTAGGTGGCGCGCGCAGACGTGGTGTAAGAGCGTCCTGAGGTCCGTCGCTGCAAGTCCCGATGTTACTCCTTCTTGAGACCGCGCCTCTCGACTATCTCGTCCACTATCTCCCTGGCGCGCCGCCCGAGCGCGCGGCGCCTCCCCTCTGTCGGGGCCGGCCTGTCCGCGGGCTCGGCGAAGCCCTCGGCGGCCGAGGCCTCGGAGAACACGCGCTGCTGGGACCACTGCCCCTCGGTCTCCATGAGGCTCGCGCACGTCAGGCGCAGCATCGACTCCCTCGAGGGGAAGGACTGCACGACCCTGTAGCGGCGCTTGATCTCGCGGTTGGCGCGCTCCTGGACGTTGTTGGTGCGGAGCTTGGCCCAGTGCGCCCTGGGGAAGGCCGTGAACGCCAGCGCGGAGTCCTCGGCCCGCTCGAAGACCTCGCCGGCCCTGGCGGACACCGACGCCACCCAGGGCGCCGCCTCGGCCCACACGCAGCGCGCGAGGTCGGGGTCGTCCTGGTAGACCGCGGCGTGCACGAGGTCCCTGACGGCCGCCTTGGAGTCCTCGGGCCTGCCCGAGCAGGCGCTCTGGAGGTTGCGCTGCAGGTGCGTCACGCAGCGCTGCCAGGCGCAGCCCTGGAACAGGCGCGAGACGGCGGCCACGAGCCCGGCGTGGCTGTCGGAGACCACGAGGCGAACGCCGGCCAGCCCGCGCTCGCGCAGCCCGCCGAGGAATGCCGCCCAGGAGTCCTCGCTCTCGGTGTCGACCACGTCGCAGCCCAGGAAGTGCTTGCGCCCGTCGGCGCCCAGCCCGATCGCGGTCACGACGCCCTGCGAGACGACCGACGAGCCGACCCTGCAGCTCATGTAGGTGGCGTCGAGCCACAGGTAGCAGCACGGCGTGCCCGACAGGTCGCGGCTGCGGAACTCCGCCACCTCGGCGTCGAGGTCGGAGCAGAGGCTCGAGACCTCCGAGCTCGACAGCGAGGATATGCCCAGCTTGGACGCCACGCGCTCGACCTTGCGGGTGGACACGCCGCACACGTACATCTCCTGCACGATGGCGGCCACCGATGTGTCGACGCGCGACCATCGCGCGAGCATGCCCTCGGGGTAGTAGGTGCCGTGCCTGAGCTTGGGTATCTCGAGCTCCACGTCGCCCACGGCGGTCTTGAGCGACCTGGGGCGGTAGCCGTTGCGGCTGTTCTCCCTGCCGTCGCTGCGCTCGTTGCGGCTCGCGCCGCACATCTGCTGGGCCTCGGAGTCCATCAGCGCGTTCATCACGCCGCCCAGCACCCTGCACGCGAACTCGCGCGCGTCGCCGCACTCCTGCCAAAGCCTCGCCGCCTCGAGGGCCTCGTCGCGGCCGAGGCGCAGTACACTCTCTTCTTGGGGCATCGCCTTTCCTTCCATTCGTCACCTTCATTACTCCAACGACGAATTCTAGGCGGTGTCCCCGTCCTTTCTTGAAAGGGCGGAGGCGGGGCATGCCCCGCCTCTTACACCACATCTCTGTGCGCTACCGTACAGCTATCCATTATCAAGGCACTTTAAGGTGGTTAAAGTCATTTTTAGCAGGTTTTAATCACTCGCAGACACCCAACTAGGCCCTCAATAGCTTAATTTCGCTGTTACTAAATTAGTGACAGTACTCATATTTAGCATTTTTTGTCCATGGAGTCCCGGGGGGCGACAATTCGACTCCCCGGGACTGCTCACCTATTCGGAAATCGGCACTCCATGGCCCCAGGAGCCTTCCATGCCGCATACGGTCGAAGCAAACCCCGCCGCAAAGTCGAGTGCACGCTCGATGGCCTCGGCACCATCCTCGCCACGCTTGACGGAATCGAGATAACACATCAGGAACGAAGTCAGGAATGAGTCGCCCGCACCCATGGTGTCCTTCATATCCGTTACCGGCTTAGCCAGTTGGCGGTAATAACGATCGCCATCATAGGCAATGCAGCCCTCAGCGCCAGCCGTTGCCGATACGAAACGCGGACCTAGGCTCCTCACCCATGCCAGACGCTCGCGAATCTCATCCTCACTCGCGGCGTCTGCCGCGCTAAAGAACGCGAAGTCAACGTAGGGAGCAATCTGCTCGTAGTACTCGTCGGTCGAATCGTCCGAGAAGTCAAACGAAACCGTGATGCCCGCGGCCTTCAACTTGGGAAGTTCACGCTCGGTAAAGCAATAGTTGCCCGAGTGGACTACGTCGAACTGCTTCACGTACGCAAGGTCAAAGCGATCGAGCACATAGCGAGTATCACCACGGATGCCACCCTCATTGGAGCCAAGGAAAACACGGTCGCCGTTAACGACGGTCACGCGCGCAGCACCATTCTCACCGATGAGCTGCTTGCATTTGGCTAGTTCAACGTCCTCATCTTCAAGACTCGCAATCACATGCTCAGCAGCAGCGTCATTACCAAAGATGCCCATATACGCGGAGCGCGCGGCGCCGCACTTCTTAGCATACACGGCAAAGTTCACCGCATTGCCACCCGGATACATTGTGTGGATATGCTCGTAGCAGTCGACGACGTTGTCGCCAAACCCCAGTGCGCTCACGTTAAATGCCATGACGCCGCCCCTCTCTCTTATGCCAACGGAACCACTGTTGTGACAGCAGTACCGCCCAGAATCTACGCGAGTTCCAGCAGCTCCGGCAGCTGGTCGATAATCTTGTCCGCGGCATCCTGGCTAAAGCCAAAGCGTTCCTCGCGCTTGGCAATGACCGTCAGGCCGGCTCGCTTACCCGCGGTAATGCCCGGAACGGAATCCTCAACGCAGCAGCAACGATTCGCGGGCAGCCCCAGCAGGTCCAGCGCATGCAGGTAGATGTCGGGCTCGGGTTTGCTCTCCTTAAACTGCTCGCCGCTCACCACATACTCAAAGGCATCAGACAGCCCGCATGCGTTGAGCACTTCCTCGATGCTAACCATGGGAGACGAGCTGGCAAGCGCCACGCGAACGCCACGGCGCGGCAGCTCTCGAATCGTATCCACGGCGCCTGGGTTAATCAAAGCCTGATAGTCACGCGGACGCTTATGCGCCCACTCGTCCCAACGGGCCAACGCCTCCTCGCCAGTGAAGTGTCCCTTACCGGCGCGCTCAAACCAATCGACCAGCATATGCAGGAAGAACTGATGCGAGGTACCGACCTGCCCATTCAACTCCTCTTGAGTCAGATTAAGTCCAAGCTCCTTGGCAAACGCGGCAGTCTCGCCCAAGTAGTAATACTCGGTATCGACAATGACGCCGTCCATGTCAAAGATAACGGCGTCGAACGGAAATGCGGACACGGCACCCTCCCTAACAAAAGGACGCCCGCAAGCAGGCGCCCGAGCCATGCATTAATCGGCGATTCTAACCCAGCAGCTTATCCAGCGCCACCGCAATGCCATCTTCGTTGTTATCGGCGGTCACCATCTGGGCTACAGCCTTAACCTCTTCGACGGCGTTACCCATGGCAACACCGGTGCCGGCCCACTCAATCATGGACTTGTCGTTCTGGCCGTCGCCAAACGATACGACCTCACTGGCATCGATGCCGAGCTTGGGCAGGGCACCCTCGAGTGCGCGGGCCTTGTCGATACCGGGCGCCGTGTACTCAAAGTACCAGTCGGCCGTAAACATGCCCGAAAGCGTCTGCTTAAAGGGCGCATACATCTCCTCGTAATGCGCCTGCAGGTAGGCCGGATCGCCCGCCGTCAGCAGCTTGTCCACGGGATAAGCATCAGCGACCTCATGCAGGCTCTCCACCTCGCGAATCTTAAGATCGCACGCATCGCGCTCGTATTTGACGATGTTTTTCTGCGAGCCGTCAGGCAGCGTGATCATGCAGTGATACGAATCCACGACATGCAAATCGCGACCGAGCGAAATCATAGGGATCACGTCAAAATTACGCAGGTGATCAATCAGACGGTGCAGCTCGTCAGCCGGCATAGCCTGGTCAAAAAGGACCTCATCGGTCTGAGCGTCGACCACATGCGCGCCATTAAAGGCAACCAGCAGACCGTCATGGTTTTGAAGGTCGAGCTCCTGCGCCAAGGCGTGCAGTCCCCATGCGGGACGGCCCGAAGCCAAGATGAGCTTAATGCCCGACTCCTGCGCCGCGAGCAGCTTCTCGCGCGTACGCGGGCTAATCACTTTCTGATCGTTGGTGAGCGTACCGTCGATATCCATCGCGATGGCTTTGATTGCCATATATGCCTCCCTGTCATTGAACAACCTTGTCTGAGCCATCATACAGAACACCCATCGCGACTCCGTTTACAACGGGCAAAAAGTCATATTGTCTCGAACATGAACGGCGTGTGGTCGTGAAGCTTTATCGCTCAGGTCAAATACGTCTGCTAGCGACGCTCATCCGTCGGTGCGCCCTCGACGATCGCGATGCCCGCCGATGCGCCTAACGCGCTGGCGCCGGCCTCGATGAATGCGCAAGCCTCTTCGTAATTATGGATACCGCCCGCCGCCTTGATTGCCACGGCATCGCCGAGCACCTCGTGCATCAGCCGCACGTCCTCGAGCTTAGCACCGCCAAAGCTTCTGCCGGTCGATGTCTTAAGGAATCCCGGCTTGGCCTCCAGCGCGATCTCGCATACACGGCGCTTGGCGGCGTCGTCGCCGTCCAGCTTGCACATCTCGACGATTACCTTGTCAGTGATGCCATGCGCGCGACAAAAATCAGCAATGGTAGTCATCTCGCGCTCGATGGCATCAAAATCGCGGTTCTCGATCGACCCCTGATTCAAAACGTAGTCAATCTCGGTAAAGCCACACGCAGCGTATTCCTCAAACCTCGCAAGCTTCTCCTCAAGCGTCATAGTGCCCTGGGGAAAGTCGATGGCGCCGGCAAGGATGATGTCAGAGCCCTCGAGCATGGCGCGGCCCGTCTCGTACTCCTGAAGGTTCGCAAATACGCAGCGAAAGTTGTACTTTAACGCCTTCTCGACATACTGCTCAAACGTGTCCTCGGGGGCATCGATATAGTCGATGTATTTATTGATGGGTTTGGCAAGTGTCATGCTGGGCCTCCTTGTTCAGGACTGACAACCGATTCGTGGTTTCACGCGAAAAACCACGTTCAATGTACGCCCGACATACAAGGACAGCGTCCGCATTCCGACAAGTGGTATGAAATTAGCTGTAAACGTATATTTACAGACAGCGAATGGCACCGCACGCGGATGCCGACAGCAAGACATCCCCCCTCAATACACCCTCATGCCCCTTTACTGTTTGCGACCAGAAATGATGAGCTGCACAACGCCGTTAGCGGTCGAATTCGACCTCTGACGACGTCACGCGACTCATCGTATCCGACCGACAACAGAAAAGGGGCACGTTCGCATAGCGTGGCGCGTGACGGTTGCAAAACCACCCCATTTGAAACAAACGCAAAAAAGTACTTGCAAAGACGCGTTCCGACATATAAGTTGATAAAAGACCGCCGTTGCGGTTTTAAGTAGATCGAGCATATGAAGTTTCAGTTTTTAGCATGTAAGAGAAAGAAGATCGGCAAAGTACAACCCCAAACGCAATGACAACTTAATGAGGTAACTGCCACATGTGAGGCACCTAGGGCATTGCTGTCTCGATTTTGAGCACGATGCCTTCCGCCTTGCATGGGCCGTTCCATCCCGCCCCTGCAGCAACTGCCTCACGGGCTCATTGAAAACCGCATAGCACCCCAACGTCAGCACATCACCCACGGCAAGCACATCACTCACGACAACCAACACATCAACAAACAGCAAGAACATCAACCGATTGGAGAAGCTATGACAAACCACCACGCAGAAGACGGCGATAAGAAAAGCATTCTGGATGCCCGCATTGAGCGAGCATATGCAAACGAATATGACGCCGCCTTTGCCGCCGCGACCATCAAGAACTACGCGTCGCTACCGCTCGCGACGATCTTGGCCGACCACCCTCAACTGCTGAAGCGCTGCGCAAAGATCATGGGCGACCCCGACATTCGCAAGCTGACAGACCCCTATGCCCCAAAACGCGACAACGATTCGTGCGTTCTTACCGTAGGCTGCCTAGCCCATATGCTTACGGCGCTCGACACGAAACTCAAGCTCGAATGGGAACCCGACGAGCGTCATGAACTCGAAAGCAAGCGGAACACCCTGCGCACCGCACTGTTCCTTCCGCTGGACGGCCTCAAGCGCTGCAACGTCGAGCTCAATACACAGGCGCGGCAAAAGCCCGGGACCACGGGGCAGAAAACTCCAAGACCCCATGCGGCCATCGTCGACCGCAACCGATATAACCGCATGACCGCGCACTTTTCCGCCGAGGGAGCAGCCATAAGGACGCTGATCGACCTGCTGTGCCTCCTGAGCATCAGCGAGCTATTTGAGGGCTATCTCGCCCTTGTTCCCGCGACGGCACCCAAGTCGGTAGCAAAGATCATCGAGACCTGCAGACGCCAGTTTGAGCGCCATCGCAATGGCAGCGAGATGAACACCAGCATCGCGCAGTACTACGCGGCTCATTACAAAAATGACGGATGTGCCCCTGTCGAGCATCAGCTGCGGCTCGCCTACACCACGCCCGCCGCAACGCTCTATCGCTTTGGAGCCCTTGGCGCTTGCGAGCCGCACGAACAGGCAGCCTGCCCCACAACCGAGCTCGATCTCAGGCTCGGACGAACCCTGTAGCCCGCCAGCCCCTCCGCGGGCAACAATCCTATTCCTCCACAACACAACCAACAGAAAGGAGTCCTCATGGACACCAATCATTCCCCCATCATCAGCCCCCTCACCATGCGTGAATCCGCCCGAGGCATCACGCTCACCAACATTTACGATGAGGTGCTCGCCCGTCGCGAGCTCTCCGTCATGGGAAACATCGAAACCCCGATGGCCCACGACCTATGCCAGCAGATCCGCCTGCTCGATGCCACCGACCCCAGCCGCCCCATCACCATATTTGTCGCCAGCGTCGGCGGAAGCGTGCGATCGGGTCTTGCGATCTATGACGCCATGCGCCTCGCATCGTGCCCCATCCGCACCGTCTGCCTGGAATTCGCCGCGTCCATGGGCGCCGTGATCTTTATGGGCGGCGACGATCGCCGTATGGCGCCCCATGCAGAGCTCATGATTCACGACCCGCTGATCCCCCAGGGGGCAGGCGGCTCGGCACTTGCGCTGCAGGAAACCAGCCGGCGTCTCATGCAGACCCGCAAGACCCTCACGCAAATCCTCTCGGACCGCAGCGGCCTCACGCCCAAGCGCATCCAGTCCCTCACTGCAAAAGACACCTACCTTTCGGCCGAGCGCGCCGTCGAGCTCGACTTTGCCCACGAAATCCTCTCGACCACCAAGGAGGTCGCCCATGTCTAACCTCGCCAGCCGCCTCGCCGCATCTGAGTCCGCATCGTCCACCATCCTCGCCAAGGATCGAACGCTTTCCTGCGACACCCGCCAAACGGGACTCAACAACAACGCACTTGTGATCGGCCCCTCGGGAGCCGGCAAGACCCGAAACGTCCTCAAGCCCAACCTGCTGCAAATGAACGCAAGCTACATCGTGCTCGACACCAAAGGCACGCTCTGTCGCGAAGTGGGACCCGTGCTGGCAGCCCACGGTTACCGCGTGCAATGTCTCAACTTCGCCGACCTCAACACCGTCCCGGCCCTTGCGCCCGGCATCGAGCGCTGCGGCTACAACCCCCTGAGGCACATTCGCCGCAAGGCGGACGGCAGGCCCAACCAGCAGGACATCCTCTCGGTGGCAAAGGCCATCTGCCCCATCGAGGACAACAACCAGCCTTTTTGGGATCATGCGGCGGCAAACCTGCTGTCGTGTCTTATCGCCTACGTCACCGAACAGCTACCCGCCGACGAGCAGACGATCAGCTCGGTCATCAAGCTGATCGAGCACCTGCAGGACGGTGCCACGGGTCGATTGTTTGACGACCTGATCACGACCGACCCCCAAAGCTATGCCCTCTCGCTATGGCGGCGCTACGCCATTACGCAAAATGCCGAGCGCATGCACGCGAGCATCGTCGGCATCCTTGCCGAAAAGGTCATGTGTCTGGGATTCGACGGTGCGGCACAGCTCTATCGTGAGTGCCATCAGGTGGACTTCGCTTCCATGGGACACACCCCCTGCGCCCTGTTTGTAACCGTGAGCGATATTGACCGCAATCTCGATCCGCTGACCGGCCTCTTTATTTCGCAGGCGTTTATGGGCCTCATTCGTGAGGCCGATAGGCAGCCCGACGGCAGCCTGCCCGTGCCCGTGCGCTTTATGCTCGATGACTTCGCAAATCTGCAGATCCCCCAGATCGACAACGTGCTCTCGATTATCCGAAGCCGCAACATCTGGGCAACGCTGCTGCTGCAGTCGACCAACCAGCTCGATGCGCTCTATGGCGAGGCACGCGCACGCTCCATCATGGGCAACTGCGACACGCATCTGGTGCTGGCGTTCCAGGATCCCGAGAGTGCCCGGGTGTTTTCCGACCGCGCCGACGCGCTGCCCAGCACGCTCATGGCGACGCCGATTGATCGCTCGTGGCTCTTTGTACGCGGTCGCACTCCCGAACAGGTCGAGCGCTTTAGGCTCGAAGACCATCCGCTCTACGGGGAGCTGCCCGAGGCGCAGCGAGGCCATGCGGAGGCCGAGATCTAGGCGCAGGGTTCTCGCAGCGCGCGACGCCCCGGCGATGTTCCAAAAGCCCGTGCGCCCCGGGACCACGGCAAAGCAAAGGGGCCCGCATCCGATAGGATACGGGCCCCTGACTATAAGGCGCGATGCGTTAACAGCAGCGACTACTTGCGGTGAGCGCGGTAGAACTCGATGAGCGCCTGGGTCGAAGCGTCCTGCTCGGCCTTGGCGGCATCGTCGTGGAAGGCCGGGGTAATCTGCTTGGCAAGCTGCTTGCCCAACTCGACGCCCCACTGGTCGTAGGAATCGATGCCCCAGACCGTACCCTCGACAAACGTGATGTGCTCGTACAGGGCGATGAGCTCGCCGAGCGCGAACGGGGTCAGCGTGTCGCCGAAGATCGAGGTCGTCGGACGGTTGCCCTCAAAGCAGCGGGCCGGGACAATCTGCTCGGGCGTGCCCTCGGCGCGGACCTCGTCGGCCGTCTTACCAAAGGCGAGCGCCTTGGTCTGGGCCAGGAAGTTGCCCAGGAACAGCTCGTGGACATCCTGGCCGCTGTCGGTTGCGGGGTTGGCAGTGTTGGCGAAAGCGATAAAGTCGGCCGGGACCACCACGGTGCCCTGGTGCAGCAGCTGGTAGAAGGCGTGCTGACCGTTGGTGCCGGGCTCGCCCCAGAAGATCTCACCGGTGTCGGAGGTCACGGCGCTACCGTCCCAGCGGACGTGCTTGCCGTTGGACTCCATGGTGAGCTGCTGCAGGTAGGCCGGGAAACGGTGCAGATACTGGCAGTACGGAAGCACGGCGTGGCTCTTGGAACCGAAGAAGTTGACGTACCAGACGTTGAGCAGGCCCATCAGCGCGACGGCGTTGCTCTCGAGCGGCGTGTTGCAGAAGTACTCGTCGATGGCATGGAAGCCCTCGAGGAACTGCTGGAAGCGCTCGGGGCCGAGCACGACGATCAGCGACAGGCCCACGGCGGAGTCGACGGAGTAGCGGCCGCCGACCCAGTTCCAGAAGCCGAAGGCGTTGGCGGGGTCGATACCGAAGGCCTCGACCTTCTCGAGTGCGGTGGAAACGGCGACGAAGTGCTTTGCCACAGCCTCGGCGTTCTGCTCCTCGGAGCCGTCGATGGCACCCTGAGCCTTGAGCTGCTCGAGCATCCAGGTCTTGACCTCGCGAGCGTTGGTGAGGGTCTCGAGCGTGGTGAAGGTCTTGGAGACGATAATCACGAGCGTGGTCTCGGGATCCAGGCCACGGAGCTTCTCTGCCTGATCGTTGGGGTCGATGTTGGAGATATAGCGGCAGTCGATACCGGCGTCGGCGTAGGGACGCAGAGCCTCGTAGGCCATGACCGGGCCCAGATCGGAGCCACCGATGCCGATGGACACCAGGTGCTCGATCTTCTTACCGGTTACGCCCTTCCACTCACCGGAGCGCACGCGCTCGGCGAAGGCATACATGCGGTCGAGGACCTCGTGCACGTCGGCGACGACGTCCTGGCCGTCGACGATGAGCTGGCCCTTCTCGCTTGCCGGGCGGCGCAGCGCGGTGTGCAGAACGGCGCGATCCTCGGTGGTGTTGATGTGCTCGCCGGAGAACATGGCGTCGCGGCGCTCCTCGAGCTTCACCTCGCGGGCAAGATCGCACAGCAGCTTGACGGTCTCATCGGTCACCAGGTTCTTGGACAGGTCGAAGTGCAGGTCACCGGCATCAAAGCTCAGCTTGTTCACGCGGTCAGCGTCAGCGGCGAACCAGGCCTTGAGGTCGATGCCCTCGGCTTCGAGCTTCTCCTGATGTGCCTCGAGCGCCTTCCAAGCGGCGGTCGACGTAGCGTCGATAGGTGCGGCAACAGTTGCCATAAAGTCCTCCTCAACATACGGGCGCATACCTCCATGCGCCCGGATAATCAGATGCTCCTATTCTAGCGCAGGTCAAGACCGTAATCAGCGAGCGTTGCCAATCCGCCCCCAAACGGCGGCCGACCAAAAAGGGACAGGTTTATTTTGGCAGGTCAAACGCTTTACCTACCAAAATAAACCTGTCCCTTCCTGTCAGGTACTACGCCGCGGCGCATACGCTGCCGAGCAGCTCGCGCAGAGGAGACCCAATGCCCTCAAGCAGTTCGGGAGCGATAATGGCAAAAACGGGAACCTCGCCGGCACCCACAACGGCGGGCACCTTGCCCTCCGAGACAATACATCCATAAGGGACAAAACCGTCTTCGCCGGCATCGAGCGCCGCCATGCGACGGGCGAGTTCACGTGCAAAGCCCGCCGTATCGGCATCGCCAATCGCCAGGACAAAGTCCACGCCTTCGTCGGTCGCCAGGGCCACGGCCTCGTCGATCAGCTCGTCTCCCCCGTCGCCGACCGAGCCGCAGCGGAAAAGCACGCGCTCGAGCAGAGCTCGATCAACCGAGTCGAGTGCCGCCGAAGCGAGTTCATCGCGCGTATGTTTGTCACCGCCCAGCACAACCAGCGCCTTGGTGCCACCGTAGTGAGCGACCAATCGTCCGCACCAGCGAGCCACGTCTCCATCCGCAACAAGGCGCGTCGGCATACCAAACCCATAGTTGACCATTATCCCCACAACCCTTCCGTGCTTTATGGTGGTATCGATCGTTAGGCTCATGCTACGAAGCGAGGTTTTCCGAGCTGTTTCGCACTCTTTAGAGCTGCGTTAAAACCCGATGCAGCCGCACGACCATACCTGCCAAAAAGGGACAGGTTTTGACGGTGTCCGGACGAGCGGGTATTATCGAACATGCATTCGATAAGAACATGTGTTTGATGGGAGGACGCGTGGGGCACGATTGTCACACCTATATCTGCATCGACCTCAAGACGTTTTACGCTAGCGTTGAGTGCGTTGACCGCGGGCTCAACCCGCTCACCACCAACCTGGTCGTTGCCGACGAATCGCGCGGGCGCACGACCATCTGCCTCGCCATCACACAGGCCATGAAGGACCTCGGAATCCATAACCGCTGTCGCCTGTTCGAGATTCCCGACGGCATCGACTACATCAAGGCCGTACCGCGCATGCAGCACTACATGGAGGTGTCGGCGCAAATCTACGGTATCTACCTGGAATACGTCAGCCCGCAAGATGTTCACGTCTACTCAATTGACGAGTGCTTTATCGACGTGACACCCTATCTAGACCTCTACCATACCAACGCCAAAGGCTTTGCCTGCATGTTGCGCGACGAGGTCCTCGCGCGCACCGGCATCACGGCAACGGTTGGCATCGGCCCCAACCTATTCCAGGCCAAGGTGGCACTCGACATTACCGCCAAGCACGTGCCCAGCCGCATCGGCATACTCGACGACGAGACGTTCCGCAAGGAAATCTGGCCCCATCGTCCCATCACCGACATCTGGGGCATCGGGCCCGGCGTGGCAGCACGACTTGAAAAATACGGCGTCTACGATCTGATGGGCGTCGCGGCGCTCGACGAAAACCTGCTCTACGACGAGCTCGGCGTCAATGCCGAGTATCTTATCGACCACGCCTTCGGGCGCGAGCCGACAACTATCGCCGATATTCAGGCCTATCGCCCGCATGCAACCTCAACAACCACGGGGCAAGTGCTCTCGAAGGGCTATGCCTACGAGCAGGCCTACACCGTCTTGCGCGAGATGGTCGACAACGCCGTGCTGGATTTGATCGACAAGCACGTGGTGTGTGACAGCATCTCGCTCTTTGTAGGCTATGCAAGCGAGCGCGCCGACATACGCCGGCTCGATGCCAGCGGCACAGCGCAATATGTGGACGGATGCGGACACCTACGCTCGAGCACGTCGAGTATCGAACCCACCGCAACCGCCGGCCCCGAGCTCGCGCCCCGTGCGCCCAAGCCCGTCCAGCGCGATGACGAACGGCGGCGCTTGGTGCGTGAGGCGCAGGCAATCGATGGCATCTTTGTGGGAGAGCATGGCGGCAAACCGCGTGGTGGCTATGCCGCACTCTTTGCGCACTCTAACGCCTCGCGAAAGCTGCCCGAGCGTACCAATTCGTTTAAGAAGATCATGGGCTATTTCGATGAGCTCTGGGCGCAGACCGTCGATCCCAAACGACCGGTCAAACGCATCAACCTGGGCTTTGGCAACCTCATGCCCGAGGAATTTGCCACCATCGATCTATTTAGCGATATCGAGGCAGATGAGCGCGAGCGCGACCTGGCGCGCGCCGTCCTGGCTGTGAAAGGCAAGTACGGCAAGAACGCGCTCGTCAAGGGATTAAGCTTTACCGCCGGCGCCACCGCACGCGAACGCAACGATCAGGTAGGAGGACACCGTGCCTAAGCCCCAACAACAGCCGATGCGGCCACCGACACCTTTTGAACGTCTAGCGGACCCTGAGGGAAGACGTCGCTCCGCCGACCCCAAACTCACCGCCAACGGCGCCGTCCGCGCCGGCCGTGCCGCGCAGTTTATGCCCTTTGCCGCCCTCACGGGATACTACGAACTCGTGCGCAAGCAGGAAATCACCGTCGAGCCAAAACGTGAGCTCACGGAAGAAAAAGCCCTCGTGCTTTCTAAAAAACTCGAGGGTCTCAAACGTGGCGACTTGGTTCGTGTCACCTATTACGATACATACGGCTATCGCAGCCGCACCGGCATCCTCGACGAGGCGCTCCCCGCCTTCAAGCTCCTCAAGCTCCGAGACATCGCCATCGACTTCGACGACATCCAAGACATCGAACTGCGCGGACGAGCCTAGCCAAGGAAGCGCATCCAGAGCGACGCTTACAGCGTCATGACGTAGTAGCCCGCGTCTTTCACGGCCGTCTCGAGGACATCACGATCAACCGGCTGCTTAGAGCACACGCGTGCCGTGTGGTCCGCATACGTTACCGTTGCCCACACACCATTCAGCGCATTGAGGGCATTGGCCACATTCCGAGCACAGCCATCGCAGCTCATACCGCCGATGAGCAACTCATCGCTATAGGGGTAGTGGGACGGATCGGTATCCGCAACCACTACCTTCTTGGCCTTCTTACCGCTCGCACCATCGCTGCAGCAGCTCTTTCCGTGTGTCGAAGCGACAATGCGACGCAGGCCAAAGAACATGCCAACGACAATCACGGCAAGCACGATGAGATTCGCAGGGTTGAGCAAGTCACTCATGCGTTCCCCTTTCAAGTAGCTCTATCTAGATACCCCCATGGGGTGTCCCCATCTTAACCCAAAATCATGTCCATTCGGTCAATTAGTTTCCCTCTTCAAACTTTTTTGTTGACCGTGGCTTACTTTCGTGTATAAGTTTTCCTCGGCTAACAACTGAGGACCCGAAAGGAGCATCGTGACTCGAACCATTGACATCCCAACATACCAAACGGCTGTCGTGCGCAACTGCTCCCCTACGCTCGCAGGTATCAAGCCGGCTTCACTCTTTACCTATCCCGGCGTTTACGCCAACCAAAACGGAAAACCCGGCGCCGTCCATATCGAAGAGCGACGCTCTCGCCTGCTCGCCGTCATAGCCCAATGCAACCGCGAGCTCCAGCCACTCGGGATCCATATGAGCGTTTTGGTCTGGCGCCCCTGCGGAGCGCTCATCTATGTGTACCGCCCTGCGGATCTTATGCGATACCTCTCCGACCCCCGTGCCACGACGGCGCTAGCCGCCGAAGGTTACGATGTCCACAACCTGCCCGCATCCCTGGTGCATCTCGCCGCGCACATCACGTTGGCAAGCAGCAATGCCGCAGAGAGCGCCTATGACGGCAGCGTCTGCGCACTCGCGCGAAATAGGCACTGCGATACGGGGTGCATGTGCGAGTTCCCCCACGAAATTGGCTATTTTTTGGGCTATCCCTACGAAGATGTCCATCAGTTTATTGTCCAGCACGGCGAAAACTATAAGGTCTTTGGCGCATGGAAGGTATACACAAACGTTGAGCAGGCGCTCACGACCTTCGATTCCTATCGCGCATGCACGCAATACCTTACCTACATCTATCAACAGGGCTGCACTCTGGGACAACTTGTCCAGGCAACCCGATAGAGCATACAAAACGCGGCCGCACGCCGCGCAACCGAAAGGAAAACATATGAGCAAGATCGCCGTCGTCTACTGGAGCGGTACAGGCAACACCGAGGCCATGGCAAACTTCGTTGCCGAGGGCGCAACCGGTGCCGGCGCCGAGGCAGAGGTCATCTCCTGCGCCGACTTCTCCGCCGACAAGGCCGCCAACTATGACGCCATTGCCTTCGGCTGCCCCGCCATGGGTTCCGAGGAGCTTGAGTATGACGAGTTCCAGCCTATGTGGGACGAGGTCAAGGAGACCCTCGGTGACAAGAAGGTCGTCCTCTTTGGCTCTTATTCGTGGGCCGAGGGCGAGTGGATGGACAACTGGAAGGCCGACGCCGACGAGGCTGGCGTCAACGTCGTGGACTCCACCATCTGCTACGACGCGCCCGACGACGAGAGCGAGACCGCTTGCAAGGCCCTCGGAGCCGAGCTCGCGTAACGAGCCCAGGACCTCCAAAAGAGCCTGCATCAAAGCACATCCCCATCCCTACAAAAGAGCGGGGGCTGGATTCAAGTCCAGCCCCCGCTCTTTTGTAACGGCAGTTACATCAACCGGCTACGAGATGTTGCCCAAGAACGCCTTGGTGCGCTCGCTCTTGGGGTGGTCGAAGACCTCGCTCGGCGTACCCTCTTCCACGATAACGCCGCCGTCCATAAAGACGACGCGGTCGGCAACGTCGCGGGCAAAGCCCATCTCGTGCGTCACGACGATCATGGTCATGCCGTCGCGTGCCAGGTCGCGCATGACCCCCAACACGTCGCGGACAAGCTCGGGATCGAGCGCCGACGTGGCCTCGTCAAAGAGCATGACGTGAGGATTCATCGACAGGGCGCGGGCGATGGCCACGCGCTGCTGCTGGCCGCCCGAAAGCTGGCTCGGCATAAAATCGATGCGCTCGGCAAGACCGACCTTGGTCAGCTCCTCGACGGCGATCTTCTCGGCCTCTTCCTTGCTGCGCTTGAGCACCTTCTGCTGCGCGAGCATGACGTTCTTTTTGACTGAGAGGTGCGGGAACAAATTGAACTGCTGGAACACCATACCCAGATGCGTGCGCACCTTGTTAAGGTCGACGCCCTTGGCGCACACGTCCACACCCTCAACGACAATCGAGCCACTCGTGGGATGCTCCAGACGATTGATGCAGCGAAGCATCGTCGACTTGCCCGAGCCCGAAGGACCCAGAACTACGACGACCTCGCCCTTATGCACATCCAGATCGATATCGCGCAGGACCACGTTATCGCCAAAGGCCTTCTGGAGGTTCTTGATGCTGACGACGACCTCGTTCGAGTTATTGGTTTCGCTCATGATAGGACCTCCTTACAGACCGGCGATGTGATCGGCGGGCGTCGCGACAACCTGTCCGGCGCTCTTGGCGGGACGCTTCTTCTTGGTCTCGGCCGTGCCCAAAAGCTTCGCCTCAAGACCGCTCACCAAGCGAGCGAGCGGCAGGGTGATGACCAGATAGAACAGGGCGGCAACCACGTACGGTGTAATGGAGCCCGTCGTGGCCACGATGGTACGGGCGTTCATGACGATCTCGACCACACCCACGGCGGCAAGCAGCGACGTATCCTTGTAAAGCAAGATAAACTCGCTGGTCAGCGTAGGCAAAACATTACGGAACGTCTGCGGAATCATAACGTAGAGCAGTGTCTGGAAGGCATTCATGCCCAGCGAGCGAGCAGCCTCGTTCTGGCCCTTGGGGATCGACTGAATACCGGCACGGAAAATCTCGCACAGGTACGCAGACGAGTTCATGGCCATGACGATAACGCCAAGCACGTAGTCATCAACCTTGACGCCGGCCAACGGCAGACCGAAGAACGCGATATAGATCTGCAGGAACGCCGGCGTACCGCGGATGATATTCACATAGATGCCGGCGAGGCAGCGCAGGATGCGCGACTTGGAGATGCGCATGAGCGACAAGGCAAAGCCAAAGGGAATTGCCAGCGGAAACGCCACAAGCACGATCGAGAGCGACATAAGGAAGCCCTTAAAGACGATCGGCAGGCTTTGGACCAAAATGACCGGGTTTAAGAACAGGCGCAGGAACATATTGGAGTTCCAGGCCTCGACCCACGGCTGCTCCTTAAGATCGGCCAGGAAGTTATCGAATGCCGTCACGCCCTTGATCTCCACCGACGGAATCTTGGAGATCTTCTTGGTCGAGCCATCGGCCAAAGTGCAGGTGCCGCTAAAGGCCTCATCGCCGCCCTCGACGGGGAAGGTCACGCCGTAAACCTCGACACGGAAAAAGCCGCCGGCAGGCGCCGTCTCGCCAAAGTCGATCTTGAGCGTCTGGCCGTCAGCCTTGCACGTGGGCTTCATGGGCGTACGATCCATGAGGTCCTCGCCCGAGAGCATCGTCAATCGCGTGTCATCGGTACCAAACGTCGTGCCGTCGACAAACGTCAGCGAAAGACCGCTCAGCTCCTCGTCGGCATCGGCCTGGACCTCCCAGGTAATGCGCGTCTCGGTACCGCCGACCACAGCGCTGCCCGAACCAGTGTTGGGTCGGGCGGTAATCTTTGCGGTCTCAAGCGCCTGGGCGGTCGTGGGCGCATATGCCCCTGCGCACACCAGCGCGAGCGCCACGGCCATGGCGCAGGCTAGCTTTTGGAGCAAGGCGGGCAGTGGAAAACGCTGCTCCGCGGCCCCTTTGTTCAGTCGAGACAAGGTGGCTCCTATCGTAGAAGTTGCCGGCAAAACGAGACGGAAATACTCTCCGTCAAGAGAAGCGCAAAGGCCCTCTCCGCCAAAACGGAAAGGGCCCGCGAGCAATCAAGTAGCTATTTTACTTGATGTTGTACTTAGCCATGAGGGCGTCAATGGTACCGTCGTCGGTCAGGTCCTTGATGGCCTGGTTGATGTCTTCCTTGAGCTTGGTGTTACCCTGGTTGATGGCGATGGCGTACTCCTCGCCGGTGCTGATCTGCTTAATGGTCTGGCAGGTGTTGAACTGCTCGGCGGTCAGCTGGCTGGCAACGGAGCGGTTGGTGACTACGGCGTCGCCCTTATCGGACTGCAGGGCGCTGAAGCACTCGGTAGCGTCCTTGTAGGGGACGATCTTGGCCTTGGGGAAGTTCTCCTGGGCAAAAGACTCGGCGGTCGAGCCAGACTGAACGATGATGGTAGCGTCGGCGTTGTTGAGCTTCTCGCTGTAGTTGTCGGCCGTGATGTCGGTGTTATCGACCTTGGTCACGATAGCCTGATCGTCCATGTAGTAGGAATCGGAGAAAGTGACTTCCTTCTCTCGCTCGGGCGTGTCGGTGATAGCCGCGATGGAGACGTCGTACTTGGCGCCCGAAGCGACACCCGGAACCAGCGTGTCAAAGTCATTGTTGACGTACTCGACATCCAGGCCCAGCTTGTCACCGATAGCCTTGATGAGCTCAAGGTCAAAGCCCTGGTAGTCGCCGTTGTCATCCTTGTACTCAAACGGCGCGTACTCGGCAGAGGTGCCGACGGTCAGCGTGCCGTCCTTGACGAGCGCGTACTCCTTGGAGCCGTCGACCTTCTCGACCTTAGCGTCGTCAGAGCTGCTGGAACCGGCATCAGAACCAGAGGTGGCGTTGGACGAACCGCAGCCCGTCAGAGCAAGGGCGAGCGCCATAGCACCCGTGGCGGCAAATGCGCCAAGCTTCTTCAGCTTCATAATCAGTCTCCTTCCGGTGACCTCGTTTGATTCAGAGGTCTGCAAAAACTGTTGGCTATTATGCACCCGGAATTACGAATCTGCAATGAGAAAACTGATTGAAACAAACCCATAACGTGAATGGAATACTCTACTTTGTGACAGTCATTACTGCTGCAATGACCTTAATAGTCTAATTTCAGCTGCATAACCTGCAAGTTCGTTCGGAGTCTCCAAAATAAACGGCAGCGAACGCAAGTGGCCATTCGATACAATATTCTGCATAACCTGCATACCTCCACCAAATTCCTCACTGCCAAGGTATCCCTTGCCGATGCACTCGTGACGATCTTTATGGGCGCCACAAGAGTTCTTCGAATCGTTGATGTGTACGGCATGCAAGCGATCGATACCCACCACGCGGTCGAACTCGTCGAGTACGCCGTCCAGATCATGGATGATGTCGTAGCCGGCATCGCTCACATGGCAGGTGTCTAGGCAAACGCCCAGCTTGGCCGACAGCTCGGGGCGTTTGCCGGCAACACCCTCAATGATGAGCGCCAGTTCCTCAAAGCTGCGGCCCACCTCGGTGCCCTTGCCCGACATGGTCTCGAGCAGCACCGTCGTCTGCTGGCCCTCAAACATCACCTGACACAGGGCGTCGACAATCATCTGAATGCCGGCGTCGGAGCCCTGCCCCACATGCGCACCGGGATGGAAGTTGTAGTAGTTGCCGGGCAGCGCCTCCATGCGCCGCAGGTCCTCTGCCATAGCCTCCAAGGCGAACTCGCGCGCCCGCTCTTTGGCAGAACAGGGGTTGTAGGTATACGGGGCATGCGCCACCAGCGGTCCAAAGTCGTTTTGCGACATAAGCTCGCGCAGAGCCGCCACGTCATCCATGTCAAGTTCTTTCGCCTTGCCGCCGCGCGGGTTGCGCGTAAAGAATGCAAAGGTATTGGCGCCAATGGATAGCGCCGTCTCCCCCATCGCCCGATAGCCCTTCGTCGTCGAAAGATGACACCCGATCGTCAGCATCTCCAGCTCCCTCCTCATCAGTTGCGGTGAAATACGGTCTATTGGTGCCCTATTTTGGCGCAAACAGACCGTATTCCACCGCAAGTTATAAAAGGGGCATCAGGGGCAAAGGCCTCCAAGGCATTCCAGGCGCTGGCGCCATGCCCCCACGCACTAAAGTTTCAAGCGAATCGCATCGATAATGCGCGCGCAGCGCTGCGTGGCGGCAAGGGGCATGACGGGACTCTCGAGTTTCCCCGCCCGGATGAGCTGGGTCGCATGCTGGATTTCGCCGTAGAAATCATCGATCTCAAACGGGGCATTTATTTCGAGCGTTCGACCGTCGGAATACTTCACATGGGCGAGCTCGGGGCGATGGAGACGCTCGATTTCCAACGAGCCTCGCTCACAGACAATCGTTAAGCGGCTTTCATATGTTGCTTTGCCGTCGCACACCATATGAATGGGTATACCGCCGACGCTCATACGGATCTCGTCGGCCCAATCGACGCGGCCGCCTGATACGTCACGCCAGCGAACTTCACGGGATGAAACCTCGCACGCGCCCGCGAGCAAATCCTCAAACCAACCGACCGCATAGCAGCCCATGTCATATAGACAGCCGCCCTGCAACGAATCAAGCAGATAGCCCGAAGGAGGCTCGCCGTAATCGAGCTTTTGCACGCTTTCAATCGAGACAATACGGCCAAGCTCACCCGACGCAAGCAAGTCCTTCACGCGAGTGCGCATCGGGCAAAACCGATTCTTCATCGCCTCCATAAACAGCACGCCGCGCTCACGAGAGGCGGAGGCAATCGAGAGAGCCTCTTCCTCACTCAAAACGGCCGGCTTTTCGCACAGCACGGCCTTTCCCGCGCGCAGTGCCCGACAGACCCAATGCGCATGCATGCCATGTGGAAGAGCCAAGTAGATTGCGTCGACATCGGGGTCGGCAATCAGCGCATCATAAGCCACATCGCCGCTATCGTCAGCCGTGGCATAACTGTGCGCGGCATCAATCGAAAACGCCCTGCAAAACTCCTCAACATGCGAAGGAGTGCGGCCGGCGGCAGCCACAAGCCGTGCCCCGTCCACCTCCTTGAGCGACGATGCAAATCGATGCGAAATGTGTCCAGCGCCCAAAACGCCCCAACAAACCTCACGCAAATCATCACATGAATCCCGATGACCCACGACAGCCCCCTTCAGTTGCGGTGAAATAGTTCCTGTTTGGCCCCTATTCTGCCGCAAACAGGAACTATTCCACCGCAAGTTATAAAAGGGTCATGAGGAGCGCGTTTTGCCGAAGACTTTAAGCATGGCCGTTACGGGGCCCGGCTGGAAGCGTCGGCGCACGTCATCGAGACGCTCGGGGATATCGATATGCTGCGGGCAGTGGCGCGCGCATTTGCCGCACTTGACGCAATTGCTCACCAGCTTGGCCTCGCTTGTGCGCACCGCGCTCGCCGTAAAGTACTGCGATAGACCCGTAAACCAGCTGTGCGCATAGCTCGCGTTGTAGGCGGCAAAGCAGCCGGGAATGTTGATACCCTTGGGGCATGGCATGCAGTAGCCGCATCCCGTGCAGGGCACGCGGTTCGTTTTCTCAAACTCTTCCAGCACGCGCGCGATGGTATCAAGCTGACCTGTCGTCATCGAGTCCGGCAGCGCACGATCGGCCAGCGCTGCATTCTCGTCCACCTGCGCGGTATCGGTCATGCCCGAAAGCAGCATCGTCACCTGAGGATGATTCCACACCCACGAAAGACCCCAGGCGGCAGGAGTGCGCAAATGCGGGTCACGGGCACTATCGAGCACAGCGCGGGCCCGTGGCGGCAGCTTGCCCGCTAAACGCCCGCCCAGCAGCGGCTCCATCACAAACACCGCGAGCCCGCACTCCGCAGCCGCCATGAGTCCTGCCGTTCCCGCTTGGTAACGCTCGCCGGCATAGTTGTACTGGATCTGGCAAAAATCCCAGTCATATGCGTCAAGCATCGTCAGGAAATCCACCGCGCTGCCGTGGTACGAAAAACCAATCTGGCGAATGCGCCCCGCCGCCTTTTGGCGCGCAATCCAGTCCTCGATGCCCAACGCCACCACACGTTCCCACTGGGCGGGCGAGGTAATGTTGTGCATGAGGTAATAGTCGATATGGTCGGTCCGCAGGCGGCGCAATTGCTCGTCGAAGAACCGGTCGAAATCCTCCGCACACTTGCACGAAGCATGCGGCAACTTGGTCGCCAGCAACACCCGGTCACGCAGCCCCAATCGCTCAAGCGAGGCGCCCACGCACGCCTCGTTACCGGGATAGAGATACGCGGTGTCCAGATAATTAATCCCCTGCTCCACCGCACGGGAAATGATGGCATCGGCTGTCTTCGCATCCGGACGTCCCGGCGCACCGGGAAACCTCATGCAGCCCAGACCCAGAGCGGATATTCGGTTACCACTTTTAGGGTCAACGCGGTATTGCACGGCCCCTCCCTTCGCCATCAGCGCCCCGACAAGGCGAAACACAATGGTCACGCAGCCGAAACATCGTGGAATCGCAATCGAGAACGTATCGTAACGCAGCAGAAATCGAGCCGTCACGGCACCGCTTTAACATCAGCAAAAAGCCCGATGAAAGGAGCCGGGCATGACCACGCGCATGTCTTTGCGGTCTGCCCCGCAGCGTAACGTCCAGACAAACGTTTCTTTTTTATAACAGCCGCCCCGCGCACCCACCAATCACCCCGGCAGCATACAATCCATCAGGCGTCCCTTACGCGGGCGCCTTTTATATGGGGAGATGATTCGCATGCAGATCAACAAGGTCGCCTTTATCGGCAAGGGCGGCGTCGGCTTGCTCTACGGCAGCATGATTGCCAAGGCCCTCGGCAATGACGCCGTCGAATACGTTATGGATGACGCCCGTTTTGAGCGTCACGCGGGCGATGCGCTCACCGTCAACGGAAAGCCTTGCGATCTCACGTCCGTCCGCGCCAGCGAGGCAGCGCCCGCCGATCTGGTCATCCTGACGGTCAAGACCACCGGTCTCGACCAAGCACTCAAGACTATGGAGCGTGTCGTGGAACCCAACACGCTCATCGCCTCGCTGTGCAACGGCATTACGAGCGAGCAAAAGATTGCCGAACGCTTTAGCTGGGAGCATACCGTTCTTGGTATCTGCCAGGGCATGGACGCCGTGTTCCTCAACGGCGCGCTCACCTTTACCAATGCGGGCGAAATCCGCTTTGGCGCGGCGGCCGGCACGGACCCCGCAGCCATCACCGCGATCGACGAGCTCTATACGCGCTGCGGCATCGCCCATACCGTCGAGCGCGATATTGCGCACCGCATGTGGGCCAAACTCATGCTCAACGACGGCATCAACCAGACCTGCATGGCCTACGGCGGGACCTACGGAAGCGCCACGGAGCTGGGCTCCGAGCAGCGTCGCTGCTTTGTTTCCGCCATGCGCGAAACGCTTGCGGTCGCCAACGCCGAGGGCGTTGAGCTGACCGAGGCAGACCTGACGCAGATGGTGCACCTCATCGAGGGAATCGACCCCGCCGGTATGCCCTCGATGGCTCAAGACCGCATCGCACAACGAAAAACCGAAGTCGAGGAGTTCGCGGGCACCATTTGCCGCCTGGCCGCCAAACACGATATCCAAGTGCCGCAAAACGATTGGCTCTACCAGAGGATTCGCGAAATAGAAAGCAGCTGGTAGTGCTCGGCATACTGCAGCCAACAGATCCAATGGCAAAGCCGCCGCAAGGAGCACTCCCCTCGCGGCGGCTTCCTTTTTCATCTTTGGCCAAAAATCAGCTTCAGAACGGTTAGAGCTGCGACTCCGACGCCTGGTCCTCATCGTCGCGACAAAGGACTACGCCCGCACTTCCCAGCAGCGCGGCCGCGATCAACACGCCAACCACGATAGAGGCAGCCCCACAAGACCCCTGCATACCCGCGACGAGCGCGGCCGTAGGACCAAGGCAACCAAGCATCAACGCGACGGCGGCAACGGCAATATCTCGAGCATTCACAAGACCACTTCCTCCAAGAGAAAGACCTTATTTCTCAAGAACCAGTGTGCCCCGCATCCATACGCCCAGCGTACCGCCACGGTAAGGGCTCTGTTAACTCAAACGCATACATAGAACGGACGTCCTTACGTTGCCCTAAAGCTCGGTAAAGACGCCCGTCCGCCAAATATCCGTGATGCAGAAAAATTACCAACCGGTGTAGTAGTCGGTGGTTCCGGCAGCGCAACCGGAGTCATAGACCTTGCAATCACCCTTGGAGCCCGTAAAGGTCGAGCCCTGGGCCATATCGCCCGCGGCAACAACGTAATAGCCGTCGGAATCGCGCCAGAAGCCCTCAGAATCCTGAGTCCATTCGCCCGTGCGATAGTGATAAAGCACATTGCTGCTGTAATAGGTCTCGCGGCGCCCGTTGTAGTTATTGACACCCGCAGAGCGCGTCAGGCCCGATCCGTTCGCGTAGGACGCGGCAGACGCGTAGGACGGAGTGTAACCGGCGTTGTAGTACGAAGCCTGGGCGACCTCGGCAGCCTCCGCCTCGGCGGCAGCCTCGAGCGCATTGCGCTTGGCATCCTCAAGCGCAATGCGCAGCTCATCGAGCTCGGTCGACTTCGCGTCGACCTCCTCCATCGTCAAAAGACTGCCCGCGCCGTCGATGCAACCCTGCAGCACAGCGCGCTCGTCATCGGTGGCATAGTCACCGTACATGTTCATGATGATCTGAGCGCGCATCTCCAGGGAATCGCGCTTGGCCTCCATCGAGGCGTTCCACTCCTGCATGGAACCATAACCATCGCCGCGATAGTCAACGGGCTGTACCAGCGTCGTCTCGGACGGCGTAGATCCAACCGTATCGGACAGTGTTGCGGCGTGGGCATCAGTTGCACCGGCGCCCGCCAAAAGTGCCACGGTCAGAGCGGCGGAAAGGGCGGCGGCTTTCGGTTTTCGTGAATCGATCCTCATGTAGCTGGAAACCTCCGTAGTGCGTTTTTGCTGCGTTTGAGCTGCGTGTGATTCGATCGCGCCGCATAGTACCCCGAGCAAATCGCGACCTGCGGTTTTACTCAAAAGGCGCACGTCAATTGCGTAAAACTCACATCCTCTCAACAGGAGTTTTCCACAACTCAAATGCATAAAGCGTGTCAAAAACCCTGTTTTTGCACCCGCTCTATGCAAAAAAGGCGCCTGTGCAACCATTGTTCGCACAGGCGCCTTGAGCAGGCATTTTATGCAGTTATACCTATCGAGTCGCAAGGGGTCCTTGCACAAGTCGCCTTACTCGTCCAGCGCGGCGAAGGCCTGCTTCAGATCCCAAATGATATCCTCGGCGATCTCGGTACCGATGGAAAGACGGATCGTGGAGGGCGTGATGTTCTGCTCGGCGAGCTCCTCGGCAGAGAGCTGGGAGTGCGTGGTGGTAGCCGGGTGCACGACGAGCGACTTGACGTCGGCCACGTTGGCGAGCAGCGAGAACACCTGCAGATGATCGATGAACTTCCAGGCGGCCTCCTGGCCACCCTTAATCTCAAAGGTAAAGATCGAGGCACCGCCGTTGGGGAAGTACTTCTGATAGAGCTCGTGATCGGGGTGCTCAGACAGGCTCGGGTGGTTCACCTTGGCGACATGGCTGTCACCAGCCAGGAACTCAACGACCTTCTTGGTGTTCTCGACATGACGGTCAACGCGCAGCGACAGAGTCTCGGTGCCCTGGAGCAGGATCCAGGCGTTGAACGGGCTGATGCAGGCGCCCTCGTCACGCAGCAAGATAGCGCGGACATAGGTTGCGAAGGCGGCGGGACCGGCAGCCTCGGCAAACGAGACGCCATGGTAGGAGGGGTTGGGCTCGGCGATCTGCGCATACTTGCCGCTCGCCTTCCAATCGAAGTTACCGCCGTCGACGATCACACCGCCCAGCGAGGTGCCGTGGCCGCCGATGAACTTGGTTGCGGAGTGAACGACGATGTTGGCACCATGCTCCAGCGGACGGAACAGATACGGGGTGCCGAAGGTGTTGTCGACGACAACCGGCAGACCGTGCTTCTTGGCGATCTCGGAGATGGCGTCGATGTTGGGGATGTCGGAGTTGGGGTTGCCGAGCGTCTCGAGATAGATGACCGTGGTGTTGTCCCTGATGGCACCCTCAACCTCTTCCAGGTTATGGGCATCGACAAACGTGGTCTCGACGCCAAACTGGGAGAGCGTATGCTCCAGCAGGTTGTAGGAACCGCCGTAGATGGTCTTCTGGGCGACCACGTGGTCACCGGCCTGGGCGAGAGCCTGCAGGGTATAGGTGATGGCAGCGGCACCGGAGGCGACGGCAAGACCTGCCACGCCACCCTCGAGTGCGGCGATACGGTCCTCGAAGACGCCCTGGGTGGAGTTGGTCAGACGGCCGTAGATGTTGCCGGCGTCGGCAAGACCAAAGCGGTCGGCGGCGTGCTGGGAATTGCGGAACACATAGCTCGTGGTCTGGTAGATAGGCACGGCGCGGGAGTCGGATGCGGGATCGGCGCTCTCCTGGCCAACGTGAAGCTGCAGGGTATCGAAACCAAAGGTGTGCTCGGGGTTGTTGATGAACTGGCTCATGATGATCTCCTTGATCGAACGAAAGTAAATAAAAATAGAGAAGTAAGTCGCTGTCTCCTGATCACGCCGACGGGCGCAAACAGGAGCCCGGTATTCGTCTTGGTAAGCAATTCATATGCGGGCCTCCTTTCGCATCCCGGTTCCGTGGTCGGTTTAATTACCTACCGCCTTTGTGTGTTTTGAATAGTACGAGCATTGTTTCCCTCGGTCAATCACTTAAAAGCGCTAACCTGTTATCGGTTTTATAGATAACACTCGAAAGGATGGCGCCGATGACCCTCCAGCAGCTTCGCTTTTTGATCGCCGTGGCAGAGTCCGGCTCAATCAATGCCGCAGCCCAGCGCCTCTATACCGCTCAGTCCAACATCTCAAACGCCGTCAAAAGTCTGGAGCAGGAACTCCACCTGGAGATCTTTACGCGCTCCAGCCGCGGCGTCACGCTCACCAACGACGGCACCGAGCTTTTGGGCTATGCGCGCCAGGTCGTAGAGCAGGCCGATATGCTCGAGGCCCGCTACGAGGACGGCGGCACCCCGCAAGCCCGCCTCGCCATTTCCGCCCAGCACTACGCCTTTTCGGTCGAGGCCTTTGTCAACGTGGTCGAGCGCTGCCGCGACAGCAAGTTCGAGTTCATCATGCGCGAGACCACCACATCGCAGATCATCGATGACGTCCGCGCGTTTCGCAGCGACATCGGCATCCTCTATCTGGACGACTTTAACGCCCGCGTTCTGCAGAAGGCTTTTGCCGATGCGCGCGCGAGCTTCCATCCCCTATTCGACGCGACGGTCCACGTCTTCGTTAGCGAGCGCCACCCGCTTGCCCGCCGCCCGCAGCTGTCCCTTGCCGACCTCACACCCTATACGCGTTATAGCTTTGAGCAGGGAACCTCAAACTCCTTCTATTACGCCGAGGAACCGTTTAGCTACATCCCCTGCGATCGCAACATTCGAGTCTCTGACCGCGGCACGCTCACCAACCTGCTGATCACCTCGAACGGCTACACGCTCTCCACCGGCGTGCTCTCAAACGAAATGCAATGGGGCATGGCATCGATTCCGCTGGCAGATGCCCCGACGATGCACGTAGGCTATATCATGCACGATGAACGCAAGCCCTCTTCCCTGTTGCAGCAATACCTCGACGAGCTCGACCGCATCATCCAAGAAAACCAGCCATCAGAGGACGGGGTAGATATGGTAGATTGCTAGCTCTCGGCGAATGCGGCGTTACAATGGTCACTCACACGAAACGTACCCAACGAAAGGAACCATGTGAAGGTCATCATCTACACCGACGGCTCGGCCCGATCAAATCCGGGACGCGGCGGCTACGGCGCCGTGCTCAAATACACCAACCCCGCCGGCAAGACCTTCACCTCCGAGCTTTCGCGCGGCTACGCCAAGACCACCAACAACCGCATGGAACTCATGGCGGTCATCGTGGCGCTCGAGGCACTTAACCGCCCCTGCGAGGTCGAGGTCCATTCCGATTCGCAGTACGTCGTCAACGCTTTCAATAAACACTGGATCGACGGCTGGAAAAAGCGCGGATGGAAAACCGCCAACAAGCAGCCCGTCAAGAACCGCGACCTGTGGGAGCGCCTACTCACCGCCAAAAGCAAGCACAAGGTTGAGTTCATCTGGGTTAAGGGTCACGCCGGCCACGAGCTCAACGAGCGCTGCGATGAGCTCGCCACCACGGCGGCCGACGGCAGTAACCTCGATATCGACACCGGCTTTAACGAGAGCGACCTGTAATAGCGTTTTCGCGCAGCTTTATATCCCCACGCGCTACACTCATCCTGTAGACCAAACAACGCAAGGGGGACGTATGCTGCGCATCGCGACCATCGGCACATCCATGATCACCGACGACTTTATCCAAGTCGTCAACGCCAACGACCAAGCCGCGTTTGTGGGCACGCTTTCACGCGACGCCAATCGCGGTACTGCCTTTACCGCCGAGCGCGGTGGTGAGCGAAACTTTACGTCACTCGATGAGCTTGCGGTAGCCGCCGACGTCGACGCCGTCTATATCGGCAGCCCTAACGCACTTCACTACGAGCAGGCCCTTGCCTGCATCGCCGGTGGCAAGCACGTCATCGTCGAGAAACCCTTCTGCGCCACCGAAGCGCAGGCGCTGGAAGTCTTCCGCGCTGCCGAGGCAGCAGGTGTCGTGGCCCTCGAGGCCATGCGTCCCCTCCACGATCCCGCCTTCCACGCCATCGAGGACGCCCTGGGCGAGATCGCCCCCATCCGCCGCGCCTCATTGCGCTTTGGCAAGTATTCCTCGCGCTACAACGAGATTCTCGCGGGACGCGCCACCAATATCTTCGACTGCAATATGGCATCGGGTTCCCTCATGGACATTGGCGTCTACACCGTCGAGCCCATGGTCGAGATTTTCGGCATGCCCTCCGGCCTTACGAGTATGACTACTCTGCTCGACCCCACCACGCGACAGCTCACGCACGGCCCCATCGATGGCTGCGGTTCCATCCTCGCCAGCTACGGCGGTGGCCGTATCTCCGTCGAGCTCGCGCACTCCAAAATTACGAATGACCTGCTGCCCTCGCAGATCGAAGGCGAGCACGGCACTATCCAGATCGACCATCTGTCCACGCCCCGCAACGTCCGCATCGACTATCGCGGCGAAGTCGTACGCGGCTCGGCGACCGAGGCACCGCGCGAACAGGGCGACAACGGCCGCGTGCTCGACCTGCCCAAATCGAGCAACACTATGGAATACGAACTCACAGACTTTATCACCGCCATCGACGGCATCGATAACGTTAAGGAAGAGATTTGGGAGACCCCGGCGGGACGCCACGAGCTTGGCCACTACCGCGATGTCACGCTCGTCTCACTGCGCATCATGGATGCCGTGCGCCAGCAGGCCGGCATTACCTTCCCGGCCGACGCAGGCAAGCAGGCATAGCGATGGGCCTCTTCGATACGTTCTTCTCCAGCGTCACCGGCGGCAGTCGAGAGCCTCAAAAACCATCAAACGTCGAGCTCGAGCTGCGCCGCAGGCTTACCGTACTCGCAAGCGACGAGGCCACTCAAGACACTCCCCTGCGCTATTTCCTGCGCTGGGCGGGGCAAGTCCAAGGCGTTGGTTTTCGCTTTACCAACACCAACCTCGCACAGGCACGCGCACTCACCGGCTGGGTGCGTAACATGGAAGACGGCTCAGTCGAGATGGAGATACAGGGAACTCCGGCAAACGTCCTATCTCATCTCGAGGCGCTTCATGCCTCCTACGAGCGCATGGGAACGCGTTTTCGCCTTGTAGACGCCCAGGCCCGAGCCCCACTTGCCAATGAAGACGGTTTCAGTCCTCATTATTAGTATTGTGTGCTAAATACGGTATCATTTACCTACGACCGTTAATAGAAAAGAGGCGAGGCGCATGGCGGTGCAAAGAAGGAATACCAAGCAGCGAAAGCTGGTTCTTGACGCCGTGCGCCAAAGCTATAACCATCCCACCGCCGACGAAATCTACAACGCCGTGCGCGAACAGGATGACAAGATCAGCCGCGGCACGGTCTACCGCAACCTCAATCTCTTGGCAGATGCCGGCGAGATTCTCTCCATCAAGACGCCGGGCGGCAGCCGCTTCGATCGCACGATCGAGCCGCATGCGCATATCATCTGCACCTCGTGCAGCCGCGTCATCGACGTACCGCTCCCCTTCGATGCCCAGCTCGACGCCAAGGCGTCCGAGCAAATCGGCTGGCACGTCACGTCGCACTACACCATCTTCGAGGGTCTCTGCCCCGACTGTAGGTAGATGTTTGGAACATGCCTTAAAATCCACCTTTCCGCACTTTGCAGCAAAAAGTAGATTTCTAGACATGTCCCAAATGTCTACTCAGCAAGTAGACGACGCAGCTCTTCTTCGACCGTGCGCACGTAGCGGACGCGGTCGTTAATGCCACGCATAGAGGGGTTGCAGCTCTCCATCAGATAGGGATGGCCCACGACGTTGAGCATGTCGCGATCGTTTTCGTTATCGCCAAACGCCATCATCTCATCGGGCGAAATACCCAGGGCACGACCGTAATCGGCAAGCGCGGAGCCCTTGCCCGAACCGAAACCGATAAAGTCCGTCCATTCGGTTCCCGACGTCATCACGTCAACACGGTCGCTAAAGAGGCGCTCGAAATACTCCAGGGCCGCCGGCTGATCCACCTCGGGCGTCTGGAAGGCAATCTTAATGACGTCCTCGTCGATGTCCTCGGGGCGATCGACCACCGCCACATCGCAGTGGACCTCATAGCGCAAATGATCGACGAACGCATCGTTGCCGCTCATGGTGTAGAGGTGTCCCTCACATGAAAGGGTCACGTCGGCATGGGGATACGCAACCACGGCATTCGCGATATCCATAGCAAGGCTACGCTCCATGGAACGCTTGACAACGGCACGCCCCTCGCTCATCACCAGGGCTCCGTTTTCGCATACATAGGCGAGCTCATCGGCCACCGGGGCAAACAGGTAGCGCAAGCTCGCATATTGACGGCCGCTCGCCGGCATAAACACGATACCGCGACGATGCAGTTCATCGATGAGCTCAAAGGCCTCGGAACGCGGCTCGTGCTCCCCCGGATGCAGCAATGTGCCGTCCAAATCGCATGCAATCAGCTTGATTCCCTCAAGACCCATATGCTTTCCCCCACAGCATCTCATCAACAGAAAGACGGACTTTGAATAGTTGCCTCTCAAAGTCCGTCTTACTTATACGCACGTTAACCGCGCGCCTTCTTTACGATCGTAAAGTCTGGAGCCATGCTCACAACGGCATCCGCCGCACTCGACGCAAAGCGCCGGTCCGAATCGAGTTCACGGATAACCCTCGAGAGCCGAACGCCCTCGACGCCCCGGAGCATGCGGCCCAAAACAGGCTGCACCGGCGTATACATGCGCACGGTATGCTCGTCCGAATCGCCTCGGAAAAGCGGCGCATGCATATTGCCGATCTCCCAGCACGCATGCGCGAGCGCAATCGGATCCATGCGGTCGACTTCGACCAAATAAACCTCGGCGCTGCGCAGGCGCACGACAACCGCCACGGGCACCACGCCCGAACGGTCAATGGCGAGCACGTCGCCGTCGGCAAGACGACCACCGTCGGTAGCATCCGGCCGAACATCGATCGTGCGCCCCAGCTCCGTCACGCCCGCAAACGCGCATACATCAGCCTGGTCCCAATCGAGCAGTAGCTCGTCAACTTCAAAGACGCCGCCCAAATTCCGGCGGAGCAGGAGTTCATAGGACGGATCGTTGAGATTTCCCAAGCATGTCGTCGAAACCAAGCGCTCGGGCATACTCTAACCCTCGACCTCGACGAGCTCGATATCAAAGTTGAGGTCCTTGCCGGCCAGCTCGTGGTTGGCGTCGAGCGTCACGGCCTCGGGCGTTACATCGATGACCACAGCAGGGACGGGCATACCGCTCGGCGTGGACAGGAAAAGCTTCATGCCCTTCTCGATCTGCTCGATGTTGGGAACCTGTTCGGCCGGGAAGGTAATAACCATCTCGGGATTGTGCTCGCCGTAGGCATCGGCAGCCGGGATGTGCACGGTCTTCTTCTCGCCCACCTGCATGTCGACAACAGCGGCGTCGAAGCCCTTGATCATCTGACCGGCGCCGCAGGTGAACTCCAGCGGCTCGCCGCGATCGTAGGAGCTATCGAACTGCGTGCCGTCATCGAGCGTGCCGCGATAATGGGTCTTGACCTTCTTGCCCTGGTTGGACATGGTAACCTCCGTGATAAGGGCGGCGCACAACGCGGGCCGCCGTGAACATATGGCGCTAACTATACCCTAGTCATACAATTCAATGACAGTTTGCAAAGAAACGCTGCAACCGGAGGAACCATGGCATATCCCGTATTTGACCTACACTGCGACACCGCCGACCGAATCGGCTGGGCCACGCTCGATCTCGACCTGCGCTTTACCGCCGGCACCGACGGTTATTTCCCCGGCGACGAAACGCATCCGCAAGATTTCGACCTCATCGAGGGCAACGCCTGCGCCATCTCGCTCGCAAAGATCGGCAACACGCCGTGGGCACAGTGCTTCGCCACGTTTGTCCCCGATGAGATTCCCACCGCCCACGCCGCGCGCTTCCAGGCGCAGATCATGGCGCATATGAGCGGCCAGGCAATGCTCAACCACGACCGCATGGTCAACGTACGCAGCGCGGCAGACATTCGCCCCGCGCTCAAAGACGGCAAGGTCGCCTGCATCCACACCATCGAAAACGCCACGTTCTTTGCCGAGGACCCCGCGCTGATCGAGGTGCTCAAGAGCTTGGGCGTACTCATGTCATCACTCAGCTGGAACGCGCAGGGACCGCTCGCGAGCGGCCACGACACCCACGCCGGCCTCACCGCCGCCGGCATCGAGGCGCTTACGCAGATGGAGCACGCTGGCATGGTGCTCGACGTCTCCCACCTCAACGATGAGTGCTTTGACGAGGTCGCCGCCCGCGCCACGCGTCCCTTCGTCGCCAGCCACTCCAACTCCCGTGCGGTTTGCGGCGCCAAACGCAACCTTACCGACGACCAGTTCCGCACCATCCGCGACATGGGTGGCATCGTCGGCCTCAACTACTGCAGCGAGTTCCTTTCCAACGACGCAACCGACAAGACCGCCGCAGACGTCACCTTCGACCAGCTGGCGGCACATATCGAGCACTGGCTCGACCTGGGCGGCGAGGACGTCATCGCGCTCGGCGGCGACTGGGACGGCGCCACGGTGCCCGCTTTCCTCTCCGATGCCAGCAAGATGCCCGAGTTCCAGAACATGCTTTCCAAGCATTTTGGCAAGACCGTGATGCAAAAGCTCTGCAGCGACAACGCGCTTGCCTTCTTTGAGCGTTATTAATTTCACATCCCTTGAGCGGGCCGGCATGCCGAACGGTCGACATGCCGGCCCGTCCCCAATCTGAAGGACCGCTTTTGACGCAGCAATTTACGATTACCGTATCCCGACCGGATGGCATATCCATCCCCGTCGTCGTTACCAAAAAGCGCGTCAAGAACTTCAACCTACGCGTCACATCGAGCGGTGAGGTCCACGCCAGTGCACCGCTCGGCGCCAGCCGCGAGCGTATCGAAGCGTTTGTGAAGCGCAACAGCGCCTGGATTATCAGCCGGCTTGCCCAGCGCGAGCAACGTCAGGCGACGGCGCGAGAGCCGCTCAGCCCCTCGTCCATCATTGCACTTTGGGGCAAGCCCATCACGGTACAAGATGCGCTCGATCACAACTTTAAGTCACCCGCACCGCGGCCCAAGCAGGCCACCTTCGCAAGTTTTATAGGTGCCGACAAATCGAACGAACGCCCACAGGCCAAGCGGCGCGCAACCCTCGACGGCCTGACGTCCGATGAGCTCCAGACCCGCATCGACCAACTCTATGCATCCGAGGTCACCACGGCGCTGCGCGATATGGTACGCGCGTACGAAATCGCAATGGGTGTCGCCGTTTCCCGCGTTTCCGTACGTAGCATGAAAACGCGTTGGGGCTCATGCACGCCCAAATCCGGTGCCGTTCGCATCGCACGCGAACTTGCCGCCTATCCCATCGAGTGTCTCGGCATGGTTGTCGCCCACGAGCTCGTCCACCTGCTCGAGCCAAGCCACAATCAGCGGTTTCACGCCCTGCTCGACACGTACTGTCCCAACAATAGAGCTCTATCGCAGCGGCTCAAGCAGCCGCCCATAGAGACGTATTAGAACCGGTTAGCGCACGCGCTCGATCTCGACGCCGCAGCTTGCCAGGGGAAGACCGACGGGAGCCCAAGGCTTATCGAGCTTAACACGCACGCCAAGCAGCAAGGGGTAACGACGCAGCAGCATCTGGGCCACACCCTCGGCTGCCGCCTCGATGAGTTTAAACGTATGCTCGCGCAGATAGCCATCGACATCGTGGCACACCGAGCCGTAGTCAATCGAAGCGTCCAGGTTATCGTGCTCCCCCGCTGCACGCAGGTCGGCATAGAGCACCAAGGACACGATGAACTTCTGGCCCAGCGCATTCTCTTCGGGATACACGCCGTGGTTGGCAAAGACCTCGAGACCGTCGATAGTAATGCGGTCAGCATGGCGCAGATCGTCATAACTCACGTGGGGCACCGCCGTTGCGGTGGATATTTCGCCCCTTCCACGGCGGGCGAGCTCGGCACCTTCAGTCTTGGTTGCATTCTCGGGCAGTTTCTTGTTGCTCATCGCGATCGTCTCCTTCGTTTAGAACCCCGACCGCGCAAACTAACTACACGCGAATCGACAGGTTCTTTTTATCATCGCTCCAGTTGCAAGCATTGCGCGCGGGGCATGCAAAGCAGGCGCGCGACGCTTTGTCGGCTGCATAGAGCAGACGCTCAAGCGGTTGGCTGTTCACACGCAGCTTTCGATGGCCCAGAATGGCCGTCTTAATGGCTGCGGCATCGGCCGGCTCAAACGCCACATCATCGGGCATGCCGCCGAGAATCGCATCAGCGACGCGTTCGCTTGCAACATCATGGGATATACCCGATTCATACTGTTCATCTTTGCCGATATCGTGAAGAAGTGCCGTGGCGTAGATGACCTCACGGTCAAATTCGAGCTGTTCCTCGAGATTCTTGATCCACATAATGCGAGCGACATCGAGAAGATGGTCAATACCGTGGCGGCAGAAGATGCGCCCCGATTCCAACTGTGCAATGTTACCCAGGTGCCGCCGGAACAGCCCGTTGGCGCAAATGTAATCAATGCGAGGCATGGCACCAAAGGGAGCCAAGCCCGAAGCCATAAAGCCGCGACGCGACGTCCCCTCATCGGTCTTCGATGTAAAGTCGTTGACGACCCTCATGCTAACGGCCCAGCATCCTAAAGAACCGCTCCTCGAGCGCGGGATCAGTCTCAAAGACGCCGCGGCGAGCGAGCGTCACGGTCTTGGTGCCGGGCTTTTGCACGCCGCGCATGGTCATGCACATATGCTCAGCTTCCATGAGCACAATCGCTCCCTGGGGAGCGAGATAATCCATGAGAGCGTCGGCAACCTGCGCACACAGCTGCTCCTGCAGCTGCAGACGGCGGGCATAAACCTCAACCGTGCGGGCGAGTTTGGAAAGCCCAGCCACCCGACCGTTAGGGATATAGCCAATGGCGGCCTTGCCATAAAACGGCAGCAAATGGTGCTCGCACAGCGAGTAGAACGTGATGTCGCGCTCGATAACCAAATCGTTCGAAGCGACGGCAAAGGTTTTGGACAGGTGCTCCTCGGCACTCTGGTCCATACCGCCGGCGATCTCACCATACATACGGGCAACGCGCGCCGGGGTCTCCAGCAGGCCCTCACGAGTTGGGTCCTCGCCTATGCCCTCAAGCAACAGCTTAATGGCGGCCTCGACTTTTTCCTGATCGATCATCTGGGCCTCACTTTTCCGATTTTGCGTTCGCGCTATGGTACCACGCCCTTTGGCATCGGCCACAAGCTACATAGTATGGGTCGAATAGACTGGATCGTCCCGCCAAAGTTCAACCGCATCACAAAGCGCAACGCCCTCGCGCACAGCACGGGCGCGCGTGGCGTTCATATCAATCACGCGCTGATTGCTCGAGCCCCTAAAGCGCAACGAGATATCGTACAAATCCTGAACGAACGGGCCGTCCACCAACATGTCGAGGCAGGCCAGGATACGGTTCGTCACCTCGGTATGATGGCGACCGCCCGGCATAAGCTCCTCGAGCACGTCGCCGGTAAAGCACCAAATGGTCTTGCCCGACCCCGCGGGATAGGCCGCACGCACGCGTTCGATAAAGTCAACAAGCCCCACCTGATTCTCGGGCTCCATAGGCTCGCCGCCCAGAATCGTCAGGCCATCGATAAAGGGATGGTCGAGGCTCTCGATAATCTTGTCCTCGACGGCACGATCGAACGTTTCACCCGCGGCAAAGTCCCACGCGACGGAGTTAAAGCAATTCTTGCACCCGCGACGGCACCCGCTCACAAACAGAGAAGTACGAACGCCTTCCCCATCAGCAATGTCGAAATACTTAATGTTCGCGTAGTTCATAGGTAACTCTCCCGGGAGGCCGGGACATATCATCCCGTCCTCAAACATTCTCGGCCTTCGGCCTGCGAAACTGCGGGCGGGACGATATGTCCCGGCCTCATGCAAAGGGTAACTCAATGAACGAAGCGAACATCGAGTATAGGGTTCGAGGTCCAATAAAAACTTTGTTGCAGCTCAACCGCCATCGCAAGCAAAGCGTTGTTGCAAGTCAACTCATTTCCGCTAAGAACTTCGAGGAGTGAGCAGGCCGCATGCTGCATCTCAGCTACATCAACTTGGCTGCCCCGTAGCGAGGCCCCGGGCCTTTGCTCGATATGAGTTCCGCACGAACAGGAGGCGCCAGTGGCGCCTCCGTCGTGAGCCAGGACTGTCCGAAATAGCGAGTAAAGGCCCGGGGCCTCGCTACGGGGCGGCCTGGGATGGTTATTAGAGATGCAGCACGCGGTCGCGGATCTCCTCGGTTCGGCCCTGGTTCCAGAACTGGGTACCGATGTAGCCGCACGTACGACGAGCGACATTCATCTTCTCCTGGTCACGATTGCCGCAATTGGGGCACTCCCACACCAGCTTGCCGTCATCCTCGACAATCTTGATCTCACCGTCGTAGCCGCACACCTGGCAGTAGTCGCTCTTGGTGTTGAGCTCGGCGTACATGATGTTGTCGTAGATGTACTGCATCACGCGAATGACAGCCTTGAGGTTGTCCTGCATGTTGGGAACCTCGACGTAGGAGATGGCACCGCCCGGCGAAAGCTGCTGGAACATACCCTCGAACTTGAGCTTGTCGAATGCGTCGATCTCCTCGGACACGTGGACGTGGTAGCTGTTGGTGATGTAGCCCTTGTCCGTCACGCCCGGGATGATGCCAAAACGACGCTGCAGGCACTTGGCGAACTTGTAGGTCGTCGACTCAAGCGGGGTACCGTACAGCGAGAAGTCAATATCGCTTTCGGCCTTCCACTCCGCGCACTTGTCGTTCATGCGCTGCATGACGGCCATGGCAAAGGGCGTGCCCTCCTTCTCGGTGTGGCTGTGGCCCGTCATGTACTTAACGCACTCATACAGGCCGGCATAACCCAGACTAATGGTGGAGTAACCGCCCACGAGCAACTTGTCGATCGTCTCGCCCTTCTTCAGGCGGGCGAGGGCACCGTACTGCCAAAGAATCGGTGCGGCATCCGAAAGCGTACCCATCAGACGCTCATGACGGCACAGCAGGGCGCGGTGGCACAGCTCAAGACGCTCGTCGAAGATCTTCCAGAACTTATCCATGTCCTGATGCGAGCTCAGCGCGACATCGGGCAGGTTGATGGTCACAACGCCCTGGTTAAAGCGACCGTAGTACTTGGGCTTGTTCGGGTCATAGTTCAGCGCGTTGGCCACGTTGTTAAATCCGTTACCGGAGCGGTCGGGCGTCAGGAAGCTGCGGCAACCCATGCAGGTATAGCAGTCGCCGTTGCCCGCGGTCTCGCCCTTCGACAGCTTGAGCTCGCGCATCTTCTTCTCGGAGATGTAGTCGGGCACCATGCGCTTGGCGGTGCACTTCGCAGCCAGCTGAGTCAGGTAGAAGTACGGGGAATCCTCGTGAACGTTATCGTCCTCGAGCACGTAGATGAGCTTGGGGAACGCCGGGGTGATCCACACGCCGGCTTCGTTCTTAACGCCCTCATAGCGCTGACGAAGCGTCTCCTCCACAATCATGGCAAGGTCATGCTTCTCCTGGGGCGTACGGGCCTCATTGAGATACATAAAGACCGTCACGAACGGCGCCTGGCCATTCGTGGTCATAAGGGTCACGACCTGATACTGAATCGTCTGAACGCCGCGACGGATCTCGTCACGCAGGCGGTCCTCAACAACCTCGCGGACCTTTTCGGGAGATGCGGAAACGCCGAGCTCCTCGAGCTCGCGGGCGACCTCGCCGCGAATCTTTTGACGGCTCACCTCGACGAACGGGGCAAGATGGGTCAGCGAAATCGACTGGCCACCGTACTGGGAGGAAGCAACCTGAGCGATGATCTGCGTCGCGATGTTGCAGGCAGTCGAGAAGCTGTGCGGCTTCTCGATCAGCGTGCCCGAAATAACAGTACCGTTCTGGAGCATATCCTCCAGGTTCACCAGGTCGCAGTTATGCATGTGCTGGGCAAAGTAGTCCGAATCATGGAAGTGAATCAGACCCTCATTGTGAGCATCCACAATCTCCTGGGGCAGCAGCACACGCTGGGTCAGGTCCTTGGAGATCTCGCCGGCCATGTAGTCACGCTGAACGGAATTGACGGTCGGGTTCTTGTTGGAGTTCTCCTGCTTGACCTCTTCGTTGTTGCACTCAATCAGCGACAGAATCTTGTCGTCGGTCGTGTTCTTCTGGCGCTTCAGGCTCTGAACATAGCGATAGATGATGTAATGGCGAGCGACCTCGTAGCAGTCGAGACGCATAATCTCGTCCTCGACCAGATCCTGAATCTCCTCGACCGACACGGTGTGGCCCGCGTTCTCGCATGCCTCGGCGACGTTTTGTGCCGCGTAAACCACCTGGCGGTCGGTAAGACGAGAGCTCTCCTCGACCTCCAAGTTTGCGGCGCGGATGGCATTGACAATCTTATCGATGTCAAAGACAACCTCGGTGCCGCTGCGCTTGATGATCTTCATCCTCTTGCCTCTTTCGCGTCGAAATCGTATTGCGCTTCAGAGCCAAACGATGCCCGGCAGGGGTTGCCCCTGTCTTGCGGCGCCGTCGCGCAATCTGTGTTTTCGAAAACCATAGGCCCTCATGCGGACAATCCTCGCAGCCAATCAAGGGGCTCAAAGATCTATCCAAATGGGGCGAATAAGGTCCTCGTTCTCTGTCCGCCATCTATCATACGACAAAGAGGCATCTATATCCTGTATTCTTTTTTTAGGTCAAACACAACATATAGTGTTTCAGCAGGTCAAAGCAATTAGTTATTTTGCAGACGCATTAATTATGAGGGGTTCTTGGCAAGTCGGTAAAACGTTACCAACACGGCTACCTGCATGGCAGTTATAAAACCCCCTTAGTCAAGCCGCTGACAAATCCTACCAAAACCAAGCCGCTCACGCCAAAAGAATCCAAAAGATTATGCTTGACCAACATGTTGCGGTCACGGTCGGCCAGGACGTATGCAACCTGCCGGCACCTCTACGGGGACCTTGGATCAATATTTGCTGGCATATTTGACGGCGTGCTTGGTAGCAAAACAAAACAGCTCAGAGGACATAGCCTCTGAGCTGCGAACATTTGGTGGGCGTTAGAAGATTTGAACTTCTGACCTCTTCCGTGTCAGGGAAGCGCTCTCCCCCTGAGCTAAACGCCCAAATGGAGCGGACAACGGGGCTCGAACCCGCGACCCCAACCTTGGCAAGGTTGTGCTCTACCAACTGAGCCATGTCCGCTTACGAGGATTAATCTTACGTGATGCCCGCATCCTATGCAAGAACTTTTTTTGAAAAGTTTTGCGACGCTCTCGCGAGGGCATCAGTCGTCACGAAAGGCGCGAACAAACGCAGGCTCGCAGCGAGATGCCCCTACATCTCACCGAGCATGATCCAGGCAGAGCTGTCCTGCGCGAGCCTGCCGTCTGCAAGCGGTGATGAGGTGAGCAGGACCCTGCCCGCCGGCAGCTCCACGGGTGCTGCACCGAAGTTCGTCACACACGCCCAGCCGTTATCGCGGCGATAGGCGATGACGCCGCCCTCAGCGCCCTCGGCACCATCCGCAAGACCGGTGCGCCCGTCAAGATCGAGCCACGCAAGATCGTTGGCGCACCCGCGCAGCTTGCGCCGCAGCCAGAGGGCGTCACGATAGAGCGCAAGCATCGATGTCGGGTCCACTTCTTCCCTATCGGCAGCATAATCGGAAAACCATGCAGGCTGCGGCAGATGGGGCGCCGCATCGGCGTCTGCCGGCGAAAACCCAAACGATCCGCCCTGCGCGGGATCGTCCGCCGCCACCCACGGCAGGGGCACACGACAGCCGTCGCGCCCCTTCTCACGCTTCGGTCCGTGCGTATTGGTCGCAGCAGGGTCTTCGAGTGCAGCCCACGGGATATCAGCCACCTCAAAAAGGCCGAGCTCCTCACCCTGATACACGTATGCCGAACCCGGAAGCGCCAGCTCAAGCAAAAGGGCCGCCCGCGCGCGGCGCTCGCCGAGTTCACGGTCCTCGTCATAAGACGACCCGTCGCGCAAGAGCCAGTCGAGCGCAATCTGGTGGTAGCGCGTCGCCTTGATTTGCGGCAGGGCATAGCGTGTCGCCACGCGCGGCACGTCGTGGTTGGAGAGTACCCAGGTCGAGGCGGAATCGGATTCGACGGCTGCCTTCAAGCCCTTCTCGATTGCAGTGTGCATGTCATCATAGGTCCAAGTGGCCTTGGCAAACTCAAAGTTGAATGTCTGGCCAAGCTCGCTGGGACGCGCGTAGAGATACTGGCGCTCGGGCAGCACCCACGCCTCGGCAACGGCACTGCGCGGCGGATTATAGCGGTCGAACACGCGGCGCCACTCGCGATAGATCTCGTGGACCTCATTGCGGTCCCACAGCGGATGGGTGCCGTCGTCAACCATGTCATCGCCCTCGGCGAGATGCCACCGGTCGAGGTCATCGCGGTCGAGATCCTTGGCGAGACCCTGCGCCACATCAATGCGAAAGCCGTCGACGCCTCGATCGCTCCAAAACGCCAGGACGTCGCAAAAGAGCGCGTGAACCTCAGGGCATGACCAGTCAAAGTCCGGCTGCTCGGGCGTAAACATGTGCAGATACCACTGACCGTCCGCAACACGCGTCCATGCGGGGCCGCCAAAGTTGGCATTCCAATTGGTGGGAGGCAGCTCGCCATGCTCGCCGCGACCATCGCGGAAGATATAACGGGCGCGTTCGGGCGATCCGGGGCCGGCGGCAAGAGCGGCTTTGAACCAGGGGTGCTGGTTGGATGAATGGTTGGGCACGATGTCGACGATGACCTTGATGCCGCGCGCGTGAGCCGCAGCGATCATGTCATCGAAGTCGTCAAGCGAGCCGAGACGTGGGTCGACATCGCAGTAGTCCGCCACATCATAGCCGCCATCAACAAGAGGCGAAGGGTAAAACGGGCTCAGCCAGATGGCCTCGATACCCAGCCGCTCAAGATAGTCCATCTGCTGGGTAATGCCCGCGATATCGCCCAGACCCGAACCAGTCGAATCCTTAAACGAGCGCGGGTAGATCTGATAGATCGCGGCATCGGACATCCATGAGCGCGAAGAAGACTTTTCTGTAGCCATGGGGCGTATCTCCCTTGCAACGAGGTTATGCGAGATGCCCACGATGATACGCCCAAAGTGGACATTCGCGGCAAACAACGCCACAGCCACGCCCCAAAACGATCGCCCCCTCTCGGGCTCGAGCCCATGCGATGGATACAAAAAAGCCCGGCTACCGTGGTAGCCGGGCTGTTGCGTTTGGAGCGGACAACGGGGCTCGAACCCGCGACCCCAACCTTGGCAAGGTTGTGCTCTACCAACTGAGCCATGTCCGCATATGTAAAACAAAACGGGCGCCGGAGCGCCCGGATGTTGCCTGGAGGCGAAGCCCGGATTCGAACCGGGGGTAAAGGCTTTGCAGGCCTCTGCCTTACCACTTGGCCACTTCGCCGAAAAAGGACCGCCTAAACGGTCCGGAAATGCAATGGAGCGGACAACGGGGCTCGAACCCGCGACCCCAACCTTGGCAAGGTTGTGCTCTACCAACTGAGCCATGTCCGCTTGCGGGTTATTAATTTACGCGAGTTGTCCAAAAGACGCAAGTACTTTTTTCAAAAAACTTGTCTGCCGCATGTTCTTAATAGCCAAACGCGCTAAAGCGATTGGCTAGGCACACGATTCCAGCGCTCCGCTAAACAGCTTCACCATCTGCACGCGCGTGCCGGCGCCGTCCGTACGACGAGCAACCTCCACGTTATCGACGAGCATACGCATAAGCTTGATACCACGGCCGCGTTCCTCAGATGCAACCGGCTCGCTCGTTTCATCGATAGAATAGCCGGCACCTCGATCAAGCACCTCAACCACAACGCGATCGCCATAGGCCTGAACCGTCAGGACGCACCCGATACCGCCCGCATGGTCATAGGCATTACCCAGCGCCTCCCCCGACGCCAATGCGACATCGTAGCGCTCGTCACGGCGCAACGGAAGCGATTCAAGGAGTTCGGCAATGCGATGTCGGTAGTATGGAAGATTCTCGATACCCTGACGGACCTCGACGCTCTTACTCCAGCGAGGCAGCTCCCCCACCGGAATGGCGGGAATAGACTCCCGTGCCGGCCCCGCGACATGAAGGATATCGACAAGACGAGCAATCTCCAAAAAGCGAACAACTTCACCCGATGCATTGACGAGCGAAAGCAGGCCTTCTCGCCTCATGAGCTCACGAGCGCGCGTAAGCAGGAATGCCAAGCCCGTCGAATCGATAAAGCTAACAGCCTGACAGTTGATGACAACACGACGCACGCCGCGGCCAATCAAAGCATCCAACCGCCGACGCAGCGCAGGCACCGTGGCGATGTCGATATCGCCTGGAGGCGTCAAAACCGCTATGTCATTCCACTCATTCATACGACCATGGTTCCCCAAAAAAGCCCACTCGATGCATTCGTTTCCCCAACCGTACGGATTCAGCCCGCCCAGCGTCGTCTATGAACGACCCCGTAAAAACTCAAGGGACACCAATGCAATGTCATCGTCCAGCGCCGATTCGGTAAATCGGTCAAGCTCGCCCAAGACCTTGCCGCAGATTCCCGATACGCCCTCACCCGAGACAGAGAGCAGAAGGTCACGAAGGCGCTGCTCACCAAAGAACGCTCCGGTGCGGTCGCGGGCCTCAATCGTTCCGTCCGTATACATGAAGAGCATGTCGCCAGGAGCTAACGTAAACACGCCTGTCTCGTACACCATGCTCTCAAAGGCACCGATTACGCCCGATTGGCATCCAAGCAGCTCGACCTCTCCCCCACGGGCCTCGCCGCCACCCAGCGGCATCGACTCTGGCCTAATGACCATGGTCGGAGGATGGCCCGCCGAACAATACGTTGCGCGTCCGGCTTTAAGGTCAATCTTGGCGATAAAGGCCGTCACGAACGTCTCGACCCTCGAAAAGCCCATGAGCATACTGTTAAGAGAGCGTGCCATGCGGGCCGGTCCAGCGCCCTCCCACGCATATGCCGTCAGGGCCGTCTTGACGAGCGCGGACATCGATGCGGCCTCAATGCCTTTGCCAGACACATCACCCAGAATCATGACGGCGCAGTCGTCGGGAAGACGGATGAGCGTATAGAAATCGCCGCCGACCAACGCCGAGTTCGTGGCTGACAGGTACACCGAATCGGTTGCGATACCCGGAACATCCCCCAGGGAATTTCTCATGCCGATCTGAAGGGTCTGAGCGATATGGCGCTCCTCGCGCTTTTGAGATTCGCCTTCGTAGATCAGTTCAAAGTCATGCGCCAAGTGCACCAAGTAGTCATATTCAAGATCATCAATCGGCTCTTGGCTACCATCACGAAGCAGCAGCGCGCGCGTCGTCGGGCTCTTCGCAACAGAAGCAGGAACAATTGCGTCGTTACTGTGCTTGCCATCACCCTTAGAGCGTGGTCGCCCCGCCTCGATGCCGGAGTCGACGTAGAGACCTTGACAAGGCAGACCATGCGCCCTAAGCCAGCCTCCCATAGGCATCGATTCGTCAACGCGAGTTATACGGACGTGTTTAAGGTCCTCGGCACTCGTACCGCCCAAAACAGATGCCTCAAAGCCATCAGGGCCAGCCCCCAGACGTGCCGCTGGCGCCGTCGTGGAAAAGAAAAGCTTCTCGGGATCGTCCGGCAAAGCAACGCGACTGCCACCTTCAAAATCTATGACGTAGGAATCCAGACTGGCGTCATACTCAACAGGGCAAAAATGGCAGTTAAGCATATTGCAGATCTCGGACGATACCGCCTGGGTAGCCGCGGCGGAATCGTCTAGAAAGGTAAACAACTCATCACGCAAGACATTGAGCGAGCGGCCAAGCTCGGCCGTGCGACGGGAGCGAAGGCTCGATGCCATGCCGACCAGCTGGATAGACAGGTAGTCGCAAATGACCTCGAGCACATTAACGTCATAGGCGAGCGGTGCCTGGGGGCGTTTCCAACCAACTTCCAGCACGCCAAGAATCTGCGTACCGTAAAAAACGGGAAGACAGATCTCGCTGCGGTACGGAGGCATATCCTGCATGCGCAACAGGTGCTTAGAACGATTGTCCAGGTCCATGAACATACCGGAGGCGGCCTTATCACCCTCAAGGTCCTGTTGAATCGACAAGCGACAGGCACGCGACTCACGAAGAACATACGTCGGAATGCCAGCGCCATACGGCAAAAACTCAGGCAGGTAGCTGTCGTACAGCTCCTTGGAAACACCGCGAAGTTTAAAACCGCCGCTCTCAGAAAAATAGATAGCGGCACCCGAAGCATCGAGCGTTCCTACAAGCTGGTTCAAAACGGTATCAAGTAGGCTGGGCAGCTCATCGGAGCCCACGGTACTCATAATGACCGAGAGAGTGCCAGAGAGACGCTTGTTCGCAACTCTAAGCTCCGATAACGCACGCTTAAGTTGACGGTCGTGAGAATACTGTTCCTCGATACTGTGAAGCGCCACTAGGACACGTGGTGCGCGGCGCCCAAAGATGCGTGGAGGCGTTACGGAGCCCGCGCGAACCAAGACGGGGATAAAAGAGCCGTCACTCAGCTTGAGCATCAGTTCGTTCTCGAAGCCATCAGTTTCAAATGGCAGACGATGTTCCGTCGCACGTTCAAAAGCGGACGAGTACAGGACGTCTTTAACATCTCCACCGATGACATCGGCGCGTTCCTCGCACATCAACCCAAGTAAGCGATTATTCACATGCAGAATGGTTCCGTCGAGCTCGCAGATGATGACAGCATCGCTCGTGATCTCGACTAGTTGGGCAACGTCTGCCCACTCGTTGCGTTCAAGCGTTTCCATCGTGGACCCCACCGTCTATCGGTAACAAAAAAGCCTCCGAAGAGGCTTCTCAAATGCGATGGTGTCGGAGGCGGGACTTGAACCCGCATGACCAAAAAGCGGTCACTAGCACCTCAAGCTAGCGCGTCTGCCAATTCCGCCACTCCGACATGCTATGTTGTTGATTCGCAGTTCGTTTTGTTGGACCCGCGCGTTCAACGAGGAAGATAATAACCTATGATTCGAGAACTGTGCAAGCACTTTTTTCAAAAAAGTTTACGAATTTGTAAATGCGCTGGTAGATCTATATGTTCGGCCCCGAATCGGTGTTGCCTCCCGGCGCGTCCTCGGGCATGAGCGATATTTTGCTTCGCACTTCGTGCTGCAAAATATCGCTCCCCCTGCGGAATGCGCCGGGAGGCAACACCGATTCGGGGCCTGCAAATACATACTTCAGGCACAGTTCTCAAACATGTTCTGGGAGCTGATATAAATTTAGTGGCTCGGCTTTGCCTAGCCCTTATATAAGGAGGCCGGAGCTAAAGCTCCGGCCTCGCTATCTTTCCCATTAGATTAAGTGAGCGATCAAGGAATCGCACCCCTCTGCAGTGGTAACACAGGGCCCGTGCTGGACTTAGTTTTCAGAACATTCCGCAGACCAGAAAACCCCCTTATCCGCGGCTCCGAAGGAGCAGGATAAGGGGGTTTCCATGGTCGAGGACGTTCTGAAAACTAAGTCCAGCGCGGGCCCGGACGATAACAACCGACTACAGGTCGATGTGCGATTCCTTGATCGGGAACGGCTCCGCGAAGTGGCAGGCGCAGCAGTGGCCCGGTGCGACTTCCTTAAACTCGGGAAGCTTCTCAGAGCAGATGCCCTGCGCGATCGGGCAGCGCGTGTGGAAACGGCAGCCGGTCGGCGGATCCAGCGGCGACGGCGGGTCGCCAGCGAGGATGATGCGCTTGCGGGTCTTCTGGATATCAGGATCGGGAACCGGCACGGCAGACAGCAGCGACTGCGTGTACGGATGGTGAGGCTCGCTGTAGAGCGTCTTCCAGTCCGAAACCTCGACCATCTTACCCAGATACATAACGGCAACGCGATCGGAGATGTGCTGCACGACGGACAAGTCGTGGGCGATAAACAGATATGCGGTACCGAACTTGTCCTGGAGCTCCTTCAGTAGGTTCAGAACCTGGGCCTGAATGGACACATCCAGAGCGGAAACCGGCTCGTCGCAGATAATCAGCTTGGGCTTCAGCGCAAAAGCGCGGGCAATGCCGACACGCTGACGCTGACCGCCGGAGAACTCATGCGGATAGCGGTTGATGTGCTCGGGGTTCAGTCCAACGACGTCGAGAAGCTCGCGGACGCGCTCAATGCGCTCCTCCTTGGTACCCACGCCGTGAATGGTCATGGGCTCGGAGACGATCTCGCCGATGGTCATACGAGGGTTCAACGAAGCATAGGGATCCTGAAAGATGAACTGCATCTCGCGACGCATGTCCTTAATCTCATGCTTGCTCATCTCGGCAACATCTTTGCCCTGGAAGAACACCTTACCGGCGGTCGGCTTGGTCAGGCGCATGATGGTGCGACCGGTCGTGGACTTACCGCAACCAGACTCGCCAACCAAACCAAAGGTCTCACCCGGATAAATCTCAAAAGAGATATCGTTCACGGCAGAGACGACACGCTTGGAGAAGCGCTTGGCGAACATGCCGGACTCAGCGGGGAACTCCTTAGAGAGGTGCTCGACCTTCAGCAGCGGAGTGCGCTCGTTGGTATCTGCCATTTACGCCTCGCCTCCCTTCTTGGAATCCTTGCGCGTACGGGACGTCGCAGGAGCGTTCTTGAGGAACTCAGGGTCGCCGGAGTAGTGGCACGCAGAGTAGTGACCAGACTCGGTAACGACACGCTCGGGGCGCTGCTTGCGACACTTGTCCGTGGCATACGGGCAACGGGGCGAAAATACGCAGCCCTCCGGCAGGTTCATGAGCGAAGGCGGGTTGCCGTGAATCGGCGTGAGCGGCTTCTTCTCATCGATGGCCTGCTCCGGGATGGAACGGATAAGACCCCAAGTGTAGGGATGACGGCTCTCGTAGAAGATCTCCTCGGCCGTGCCGAACTCGACGGGGCGACCGGCGTACATAACCATGATCTTGTCGGCCATGTCGGCGACAACACCCAGGTCGTGGGTAATCATGATGATGGCGTTACCGTTCTTCTCCTGCATCTCCTGCATGAGCTCAATAATCTGAGCCTGGATGGTAACGTCCAGAGCGGTCGTGGGCTCGTCGGCAATCAGGATGTCGGGGTCGCAGGCAAGAGCCATAGCGATCATGACGCGCTGACGCATACCGCCGGAGAACTGGTGCGGATACTCGTTGACGCGCTTCTCGGGCTCGGGAATACCAACGAGGTCCAAAAGCTCGGTGGCGCGCTTGAGTGCCTCCTGCTTGGAGTAACCACAGTGCAGACGAAGGCCCTCGCCCACCTGCTTACCGATCTTATAGACCGGGTTAAGGGAGGTCATAGGATCCTGGAAGATCATCGCGATATCGTTACCGCGAATGTGCTGCATCTCTTCCTCGGTCATTTCGAGGATCGAACGACCGCGATAGCGAACGTCGCCGCCCTCAATCTTTCCCGGAGGCATCGAGATGAGGCCCATGATGGTCATGGCGGTCACGGACTTACCGGAGCCGGACTCACCGACGACACCCAGGGTCTCGCCGCGATCGAGCGTGTAGGACACACCGTCGACAGCGCGAACAACGCCATCCTCGGTGTGGAAATACATCTTAAGGTCATCGACCTCGAGCAGATGCTGGCCCTCGGGAACCGGCTGGTCCTTCAGGTCCACATAGTTCTTGTTCTTCTTCATCCTTATGCGTCCTTCATCTTGACGTCGAGGGCGTCGCGCAGACCGTCACCCAGCAGGGTGAAGGCGAGCACCGTCGAGAGAATTGCCAGACCGGGCATGATCATCATCCAGGGGGCGGTCAGAAGATACTGCTGGCCGTCCTGAATCATGGAACCCCACGAAGGCGTAGGCGGGATAACGCCCATGCCGAGGAAGGACAGAGCGGACTCGGTCAAAATAGCGCCACCAATGTTCATGGTCGCGTAGACCACGATGGAAGCAACGGAGTTCGGGAAGATGTGGCGCATAACGATACGGGCATCGGATGCACCCATCGCGCGCGCAGCATCAACATAGTCGTTTTCCTTGACGGTCAAGATCGCAGAGCGGAAGACGCGCGCAATCGAAGGCCAGCCGAGAATACCGATGGCGATAAAGACGTTCTGAAGACCGCGGCCGATAACGGCGATCATGGCGACAACGAACAGCACGTACGGGAACGCCAGGAAGATGTCCGCACAGCGCATGATGATCGTATCCCAGATGCCGCCGTAGAAACCGGCCAGAGCACCCATGACCAGACCGATCAGCGTGGAAATCGCGGTGGCCATAATTCCGACAGACAGCGAAACGCGCGCACCGTAGATAACGCGGACGAGAATGTCGCGACCAAGGGCGTCGGTGCCAAACGGGTGCTCTGCACACGGAGCCAACAGCGACGTCTCGGCCATGGTGGTCGAGTCGGAAGCCGTCGGCGAACCGAGCCAGGGCTTAGCCCACAGATCGGCGGTCAGGGCAACCAAAACGACGATGATGATCCAGCAGACACCGATAACGGCGAGCTTGTTCTTGCGAAGACGCTTAAAAGCGTCGCCCCACAGCGTGCGGGACTTGGCGGGAGCAGATGCGGCCTTGGTGGCGGTAGCCTGCTCCTGAGACTGAGAATCAGTTTCCTGCATGAGACGTACCTCCCTTAGGCCTTATCCGACGGACCGCCAAGGCGGATGCGCGGGTCGAGGAATGCATAGCTAATGTCGACGAGCAGGTTGATCACCATGACGACGACAACGATGAGCGTAACGCCGCCCATAACGATGGGCCAGTCACGCATGCTAATGGCGCGATAGACCTCATAGCCGATACCGGGCCAGTTAAAGACCGTCTCGGTCAGGATGGCGCCCGAAAGCATGCCACCAAAGTCGACACCAATATAGGTAACGACGGGGATGAGTGCATTCTTAAGCGCATGCTTGACGATGATCGCGCGATTGGAGAGACCCTTGGCCTTTGCCGTACGGATGTAATCCTGGTTCATGACGTCAAGCAGCTGCGAGCGCATAATGCGGGCGGCATAAGCGGTCGAAACCGAAGCCAGCGTAATGGTCGGAAGCACATAGTGCATCCAATCCTGATACTGAGAGCTGGAACCGCCGGCACCCGAGATCGGCATGGAGATTGCACCGCCCGTAGCGTCCTTGAGGATGACGCCAAAGAACAGCTGCAGCAACATACCGAGCCAGAAGGCCGGGACCGCAACGAGGATCGACGTGGTGAGCGTTACCAAAATATCCCAGAAGGAATAACGCTTTACCGCCGAAATGATACCCGCACCGATACCCATAATTGCCTCGAGCACGATGGCGCACGCGGCAAGTTTGACCGTATACGGATACTTCTGGGCAAAGATTTCCGTAACCGGCAGCTTGCGCTGATACGAATTGCCCAGATCGCCATGAAGCAGGCCGTTCATGTAATACAAGTAACGGTCCACGAGCGACGTTTGAACGGGGTCGCCGTTCTCGTCAAGGATCGCGTTGCCGTCCTCGTCCGACTGGACCAGGTGATAGCGGACGCGAAGCTGAAGCTCCACCTCGGGGGACAGAGCCTTGTCTCCACCGATCAGCTTGATCGGATCTCCCGGCACGATATTCTGAAGGGCGAACAGAATCAGCGTAACGCCCAAAAATACCGGGATGAACTGAAGCACACGTTTAACGATGTACTTACCCATACCACTCCCCTATCTAGGGATTAACCTAAATGGGATGCCGATCGCCAGACCGGCATCCCAAAATTACCATCAGCCAGTTTACCCCAGGTTAGGGAGAACTGTATGTTTCCCATGAGGTCTACGTAAATACTTGACCCTCACGGAAGCTGCAAACTCTTAGGCGAGCTCAGCGGTACCCAGCTCGGCGTGCTTCTGCGGATCGACATAGAGGTGCTTGATGCGATCGGAGCCGACGATGGTGTGCGTGTAGAACATCACCGGGATGACCGGGCAGTCGGCAGCGACCATTGCATCGGCCTCCTGCATCTTAGCGACGCGCTCCTCGTCGTCAACAATAGTACGAGCCTCGTCGACCTTGGCGTCGAACTCGGGGTTGTTGTAACCGGAGCGGTTGTCGCCACCGAGGGAATCAGAGTGGAACAGCGGATACAGGAAGTTGTCCATAATCGGGTAGTCGGCAATCCAACCCAGACGACCGAACTGATAGTTAAAGTTCTGGTACTGCTCGAGCAAGGCAGACCACTCAGGGGTATCGGAGACAGCGGTAACGCCAACCTTGGCGAGGTCACCGATGATGGACTCCATGATCTCCTTGTGACCGCCGTCCTGGTTGTAGGAAAGGGTCACGCTAATGCCACGATCCCCGTTAGCGCCAGCGGGAGCAACCTTGTCGAGGTACTCGTTAGCCTTGTCGACATCGTAGGCGCAGAACTCCCATGCGCCCTCCTTGTAGCCATCGATGCCCGGAGGAACAATGCCGTCGGCAGGGGTACGGGTACCCTTGTAGATGGTCTTGCAGATGGCCTCACGGTTGATGGCCAGGGAGATGCCCCTACGCAGGTCGGCGTTGTTGAACGGCTCGGCCGTGGTGTTGCAGGTCAGATAGTACGTGGAAGGCTCGGCGCCGAGCAGCATGCGCTCGCCGTCACCCATGGTGTAGCCGTCCTTGGACACGCCGCGATCCTTCTTGGCGGCATCGATCTGAGCAACGGGAACGTCGCAGACATCGAGGTTACCGGCCTGGAACTCCTTGTAAGCAGTCTCCATGTCCTTGATGACCTGGAAGTGGATGCCATCGATCTTGGCCTTGTCGCCATAGTAATCGTCGAACTTCTTGAGGTTGATCTCCTGACCATCCTCCCACTTGCCGTCCATCATGAACGGGCCGTTACCGACCGGTGCAAGATAGAAGCTCTTGACATCGGACTCGGCGCACTCGGGAACCGGGGCCAGAGCCGGGTGAGAGGCGACGAAGGGGAAGTCGGCGTAAGCGGAAGACAGCTTGACGACGAGGGTCTCATCGTCGGGGCAAGTAACACCGCTGAGCTCGGTAGCGTTACCGGCAAGCAGGTCGTCATAGCCCTCGACCATAGAAAGGTGATAGGAGACCTCGGAAGGGCCGTACTCGGTAGCGATGGCCGACTTGGTGTTGACCAGACGCTCCCAACCGAGCTTGAAGGACTTGGAGGTAACGTCGTCACCGTTGTGGAACTTGGCCTTCTTGATCTTGAAGGTGAACTCGGTGGCGTCGTCGTTGGCCTCAAAGGACTCGCAAGCCAGCGGAACGATCTCGCCCTTCTCGGCGTCATAAGAGGTCAGAGCATCAAAGAGCTGGTACTCGACCTGAGTGCCCTGGTCCTCCTGGACGTTATAGGGGTCGATGCAGACCGGGTTGTTGATGTAGAAGTTCAGCGTCGAACCGGACTCAGAACCGGAAGCGTCGCCGCCCTTCTTGCCGCATGCGGCAAGAAAAGCCATGGAGCTCGCAGCAAGGGTACCGCCGACAAAGGCGCGACGACCCATAACGGGCTGGTGGAACATAGAATCAGCCATGCCATCCTCCTTATGAGATAGGACAAAGTAAGTTCGGTCGGGCAACGTCAAGACAGCCCAATCGAACCATTCAAACGCGGTCCGCCGTTTTGGCTGGTTATACAAAGCGGACCAACGTATTGCAATACAGTAGCGCATTTTATGCACGATTTGGGGCTAATTCCGGTTAACGGTCGAGATTTTCTTTAGTTGGGCGAAGTATATGAGGATATTTTGACTCTGTTACAAATATGTAAACAAAATGGGTCCCGCACTTGCGGGACCCATTTCAAGTATTTATGCGGTTCGTGATTAGTAGCCCACGATGCCCTGCGGGAAGAAGAACATGCACAGCACGACGCACACGGCAAACACGACAGCCATGATGACGGTCAGGCGGTCAAGGTTCTGCTCCATAACGCCCGTGGCAGAGCTGGAGTTATACAGCGAGCTGGCAATCATATCCGAAACGCCGGTACCCTTACCGGAATGCATCAGGACGAGAATCGTCAGCGCCACGGCAGAAACAGCCCAAACGACAAACAGAAGAATCTGGAACGGACCCATAGATAAGCTCCTTAATAGAACAGTTCAAACTCCAGTACTGTACCACAATCCCCCGCTCTCCCCTACCTGCCACTCAAGGACGGGGTGGAAATGGCAGAAATACCAAAAAGGGGGTTGTCCGGTTGTGGACAACCCCCTTGCTAGAAAACGGTATTTGTTTTCTATTAGGCCTCGGTAGCGAGCACGCGGCCCGTCATCTCGGCGGAAGGCTCAATACCAGCCATGGTGAGCATGGTCGGAGCGATATCGGAAAGACGGCCGTCCTCGATACCGGTGAGCTTGGCCTTCTCATCAACGATGATGAACGGCACGCGGTTGGTGGTGTGAGCCGTAAACGGATGCTTGGAGCCGTCGGAAGCAACGTCAAACATGTGATCGGCGTTGCCGTGGTCGGCGGTAATCAGTGCAAAGCCGCCCTTGGCGAGAATCGCCGGGACAACCTTGGACAGGGCATCGTCAACAGCCTCAACGGCCTTAACGGCAGCGTCGAAGACACCGGTGTGACCAACCATGTCGCAGTTCGCGAAGTTCACGATGTAGAAATCAGCGCGATCCTCGTTGATGGCGGCGACGAGCTTCTCGGTAACCTCGGGAGCGCTCATCTCGGGCTGCAGATCGTAGGTAGCAACCTTGGGGGAAGCGACGAGCACGCGCTCCTCGCCCTCCTTGGGCTCCTCGATGCCACCGTTGAGGAAGAACGTCACGTGGGCGTACTTCTCGGTCTCGGCAGTGTGCAGCTGCTTCAGGCCATTGGCGGCGATAACGTCGGCCAGGACGTTCTCGGGGAACGTCTTGGGGAAGGCGACCTCGACGTCAAACGTCGGATCATACTCGGTCATCGTCACAAAGTGCGAAAGCTTGATCTGCTCGCGCTCAAAGCCGTCGAACTCCTTGTCCGTGAACACGCGGGTCATCTGACGAGCGCGGTCGGGACGGAAGTTGAAGAAGATGGCCGCGTCGCCCTCGTGAATGCCCTCGTTGTGGGCAGCGAAGGGCTCGACGAACTCGTCGCCGCGCGGGTCCTTCTCGTAGTAGGCCTTGATACCGGCAACGGGGTCGGTATCGGCATCGGACGCGTTGACCATGACGTCGTAGGCGCGCTGGATGCGCTCCCAACGATTATCGCGGTCCATGGCCCAATAACGGCCCGAGACGGTGGCAACGCGAGCGTCGCAACCGGTCTCCTCGGAGATCTTAGCCAGGAAGGCGCAGAACTCACTCATGTAACCGGCACCGGACTGCGGGTCAACGTCGCGACCATCCATGAAGGCGTGGACGCGGACGGTCTTGACACCGTGCTCGGCAGCCATCTTGACCAGAGCCTCGACGTGGTTCATGTGAGAATGAACACCGCCAGGGCTCATAAGGCCCATGAGGTGGAGAGTCTTACCGTCAGCCTTGACATCGTCCATAGCCTTGACGAAAACCTCGTTCTTGGCGATGGAGCCGTCCTTGATGGCATTGTTGATGCGCGAAAGCTCCTGGAACACGATGCGGCCGGCACCGATGTTGAGGTGACCCACCTCGGAGTTACCCATCTGGCCGTCGGGAAGGCCCACGTCCTCGCCCGAAGCACCGAGCGTGGTGTGGGGGTACTTCTCGTACAGGCCATCAAGGAAGGGCGTCTTGGCAGCGGCGACGGCGTTCTCGCCATCGGCCGGAGCAAGGCCGCAGCCATCCATGATAATCAGGAGTGCAGGAAGATGACGTTGTGCCATATGTCCTACTCGCCTGCCTTGACGACCATAGAGGCGAAGTCGGCAGCCTTGAGCGAAGCGCCGCCCACGAGGGCGCCGTCAACGTCGGGCTTGGCGACGAGCTCGGCGATGTTGCCGGGCTTGGCGGAACCGCCATACAGCACGCGGATGCCGTTAGCGAGCTCCTCGCCGAACATCTCCTTGAGGGTCTCACGGATAGCACCGCAGACCTCCTGAGCGTCCTCGGCGGTAGCGGTCTTGCCGGTGCCGATGGCCCAGATGGGCTCGTAGGCGACGACGACCTGATTGGGGCAGGTGATCTCAAGACCAGCAAGGCCAGCCTTGACCTGGTTCACGACGTGCTCGACATAGGTGCCAGCCTCGCGGACCTCGAGGGACTCGCCGCAGCAGAAGACGGGAACAAGGCCGGCGGCAACGAGAGCCTTAGCCTTCTTGTTCTGGTCCTCGTCGGTCTCGTGGAAGTAGTCGCGACGCTCGGAGTGACCGATGATGCAGTAGGTGCAGCCAGCGGACTTGAGCATGTCGCAAGAGGACTCACCGGTGAAGGCACCCTTGGCCTCCCAGTACACGTTCTGTGCACCAAGGGCGATGGGGGCAGCCTGAATGCGGTCATGAACCGTGGTGATGTCGATAGTCGGAGGGCAGACGAGCACCTCGACGCCAGCCGGAACCTCGGGCAGAGCCTGAGCCAGCTCGTCGGCGAGCTTGGCAGCCTCGGCGACGTCGTTGTTCATCTTCCAGTTACCAGCGATAAGAAGGGTGCGATTAGGCATCGAGAAGCGCCTCCACTCCGGGCAGGGCCTTACCCTCGACGAGCTCCATGGAAGCGCCACCACCGGTGGAGATCCAGCTCATCTTGTCGGCCAGGTTGAACTTGTTGACAGCTGCGACAGAGTCGCCACCGCCGATGATCGAGGTGCAGTCGGCCTCGGCGACAGCCTCGGCGATAGCCTGGGTGCCGTGAGCAAAGTTGTCGAACTCGAAGACGCCCATGGGGCCATTCCAGAACACGGTCTTGGCGCCCTTGACGGCCTCGGCGTAGAGCTCCTCGGTCTTGGGGCCGATGTCCATGCCCTCACGATCGTCGGGGATAGCGTCGGAAGCGACAACCTCGGGGACAGCGTCCTCGCCAAAGTGATCGGCAACGCGGTTGTCGATGGGGAGCAGGATCTTGACGCCCTTCTCCTCGGCCTTCTTGAGCATCTCGCCGGCGCGCTCGACCCAGTCCTCTTCCTTGAGGGACTGACCAACGGACAGGCCCTGAGCCAGGAAGAAGGTGTAGGCCATGCCGCCACCGATGATCAGGGTGTCAGCGGAGTCGATGAGGTGATCGAGAACGCCGATCTTGGAGGAAACCTTGGAACCACCGACGATGGCGACGAAGGGACGCTCGGGCTCGGCGAAGATGCCGGTCAGCGTGTCGACCTCCTTCTCGAGAAGGAAGCCGGCGACTGCGGGCAGATAAGCGGCGGGGCCCACGACGGAACCCTGGGCGCGGTGAGCGGTGCCGAAGGCATCGAGAACGAAGACGTCACCATAGGAAGCGAGCTTCTTGGCGATCTCGGGATCGTTCTTCTTCTCACGCTTATCGAAGCGGACGTTCTCGAGAACGAGAACCTTGCCCGGCTCGACGGCAGCGACAGCCTTGGCAGCCTTCTCGCCGTAGGTGTCGGCGACAAAGGCAACGTCGAGACCAGAGAGCTCAGCGAGCTTCTTGGCGACGGGCTCGAGGGACAGCTCGGGCTGGAAGCCGGTACCCTCGGGACGGCCGAGGTGGCTCATGAGGATGACGCGAGCGTTGTGCTCAACGAGGTAATTGATGGTGGGCAGGGCAGCCTTGATACGGGTGGTGTCGCCAACGACGCCATCCTTGATAGGCACGTTAAAGTCAACGCGGACGAGAACGCGCTTGCCGTCGACATCGATGTCGCGGACGGTCTTCTTGGTAAAGGCCATGTTTGCTTCTACCTTTCGTACGTGTCTGCCTCCCATTACGGCAGACGATTTCTTATAAAAAGGGCGCGACCCTAGGGTGTAAGCCCTATAAGGCCGCGCCCTTCTTTAGACGCTCAACGAGCTATTCGCTAAAAGCTAAATTAAGCAACGAACTTCTCGAAGTACTTGATGGTGCGGACCATCTGAGAGGTGTAGGAGTTCTCGTTGTCGTACCAAGAGGTGACCTGAACGAGGGTCTGGCCGTTGCCGAGGTCAGAGCACATGGTCTGAGTGGCGTCGAAGATGGAGCCGTGGGTCTCGCCGATGATGTCGGTGGAGACGATGTCGTCCTCGTTGTAACCGAAGGTCTCGGAGATGGTGGCAGCGTAGGCCTTCATAGCAGCGTTGACCTCGTCGACGGTGACCTTCTTGTCAACGACAGCGTAGAGGTTGGTGATGGAGCCGGTCGGCGTCGGGACGCGCTGGGCGGCACCGATGAGCTTACCGTTGAGCTCGGGGAGAACCAGGCCGATAGCCTTGGCAGCACCGGTGGTGTTGGGGACGATGTTGACGGCGCAGGCGCGGCTACGACGCTTGTTGCCCTTGCGCTGCGGGCCGTCGAGCGGCATCTGGTCGCCAGTCCAGGCGTGAATGGTGGTCATGATGCCGGACACGATGGGAGCGAAGTCGTTCAGACCCTTGGCCATCGGGGCGAGGCAGTTGGTGGTGCAGGAAGCAGCGGAGATGATGTTGTCCTCAGCGGTCAGCGTCTCATGGTTGACGTTGTACACGATGGTGGGCAGATCGCTGCCGGCCGGAGCGGAGATGACGACCTTCTTGGCGCCAGCGTTGATGTGGGCCTGAGCCTTAGCCTTGCTGGTGTAGAAGCCGGTGCACTCGAGAACGACGTCGACGTCGAGGTCGCCCCAAGGCAGGTTGTTGGCGTCGGCCTCCTTGTAGATCTTGATCTCCTTGCCGTCAACGGTGATGGAATCCTCGCCAGCAACGACCTCGTGATCGCGAGCGTAGTTGCCCTGCGTGGAGTCGTACTTCAGCAGGTAAGCGAGCATATCGGGAGAGGTGAGGTCGTTGATAGCGACGATCTCGGAGCCCTCATGACCGAACATCTGACGGAAGGCCAGACGACCGATGCGACCGAAGCCGTTAATAGCAACCTTTACTGCCATTGTGTCTCCTTTCGTAAGGCCCCCGCAAGCTACAGCGCCTGCCGTTGAGGCCCACAAACTAACCACTCGCCTAATATACCTTTTTTTTGACTTGAATTTCACGAGAATGCTCGAAATTGAAAATCAAATTTACGTTAAAACGTTTTAAAGAGTAAAACAGCAGTTAAATCCGTATAGTAGCAGTTTCGCTCAACTACCTGTTTGCTTCAATGAGCTTTTCAAGCCTCAAAACACGATGGTAGAGGGCCGACTTCGACAAGGGAGGGTCGGCCATCTCGCCCAGATCGCGCAGCGACAGATCGGGATAGCGCTCGCGCAGGTCGCAAAAGACCGCCAAGGCGTCCGGAAGCGTGTCGCGCAAACCTCGCTGTTCGAGCTCATCGATCAACGCAAGCTGATGCTGGGCGGCACCCGCACTTCTGGTCTGATTGGCCAGCTCGGCATTCACGCGACGGTTCACATCGTTCTTAACCAACTTGACCGCGCGCGCCTCCTCGATCTCGGCAACGCTGCGCTTGGCACCAATCAGCTTTAAAAGATGCTCAATCTCCTCGGCACTCTTAATGTAGACAGCAAAGGACCCGCGCCGCGCGTTAACGCGCGCATGGACCCCAATCTGCTCCAATAGATCGCAAAGGCCCCGTGCATACTGCTCGCCCTGCACCGCGATCTCCAAATGAAAGTCGCCGCGGGGATCGGCCACGAAACCGCCGGCGATGAGCGCGCCGCGAATGTAGGCAAGCCTGCAGCAGGGACGGGCAACGATGTGCCGGGGAACACCAGCGACGAGCCCTCCCCTACGGTCGAGAATGCCCAGCAGCACCAGAGCCTTATCCAAATCGGGCTGATCAGGCAAGGTGATGAGGTAGTTTCGAACCTTATGCAATACAGATTTACGGACGGTGAACTCCGTTTTGAGCTTAAGGATACGATGCGTCAGCGTGATCATCGTGCGCGCGACGGCTCCCGTCTCAGTCGCAACCGTCAAACGATACCGCCCAGAGCCGGTAAGCGAGAGCGTACCGCTCACGCGCGTGAGGGCGGCAAGCGTCGACAAGTCGCAGTATTCACATTCGGGTTCGCAGCGCGCGAGCTCGTCACGCACCTCGGCGGTAAACGACATGCAGGCCTATGCTTTCGTGTTGGCGCGCGACAGGTCGCGGTGGGAAATGCTCACGTGATATTGGGCACCTTCCAAATAACGTGCCGTGGCCTCGGCGATGGCAACGCTGCGGTGTTGACCGCCCGTGCAACCGATGGCGATAGAAAGCTGCGGCTTGCCCTCCGCGATATAGCCGGGCATGACCGTATCGAGCAGCTGCGTCCAGGCCTTCCAGAACTCCTGGGTCTTGGGATGGTCCAGAACAAAGTCGGAGACTTTCTTATCGAGGCCGGTCATGGTGCGCATCTCGGGATCGTAGAACGGATTGGGCAGGAAGCGGACGTCGATCATAATGTCCGCCTCGACGGGCATACCGTGCTTAAAGCCAAACGAGAACACGTGAACGTCCATGAGCTGCTGGTCGGACAACTCGGAAAATGCCATACGCAGCTTGTTGCGCAGCGCAGAGGTGCGCAGACGGCTCGTGTCGATAATCATATCGGCTCGGTCGCGAACGCCCTGCAGCTGCAGGCGCTCGCGCTGAATCGCATCGGCCGTAGTCTCTCCCGGCTTGGCAATGGGATGGCGGCGGCGGTTTTCGCTATAACGACGGATCAGTACCTCGTCAGAGGCCTCGAGAAACACGATGTCACAGCTCATCTCGCGCTCCTCGAGTGCGGCAACGGCATCGAGCAGCTCATCGAACAAGCCCTGGCTGCGCAGGTCGCAGGTGACGGCAAGATGCCTGCCCACGCCCGTATTGATGCCGACGAGTTCGGCAAGCTGGGCGATCAGACGCGGAGGCAAGTTGTCGATGCAAAAGTAGCCCATGTCCTCGAACACATGCATGGCCTGCGTTCGGCCCGATCCAGACATTCCGGTGATGATGACGATATCGGGGATGCGCTCCGAGCGCTCCGCCGCATCCATGGCATCTCCCTTTTGCATGTGCGCCTCCTAAAACAAGCGCGGGACCCGGCCAGCGGATCCCGCGCGATCAATTGCCTTTATTGAGTATACCGCCCCGAGCGGATACGAGGCCTGTCTTACGCCTCAAGCGCAGCCTTGAACCAACTTGTAATACTCGTGGGGTGCGTGATGGCGGTGCCGACGACAACGGCCCAGGCGCCAGCATCGATCGCGGCGCGAGCCTCCTCGGGCGTGTGCACGCGGCCCTCGCAGATGATGGGAAGACCGGGGAATTCCTCGGTCGCCTGACGCAGGAGCGGCAGATCGGGGCCATCGGCCATGGTGCAGTCGATGGCAGCGACACCGTGAGAAAGCGTGGTAGATACAAGGTCGAAGCCCATATCAACCGCACGGCGAATGTCCTCGATGGTGGCACAATCCGCCATCAGGAGCACACCCTCCTCGTGCAGCGGGCGGAAGGTATCCTCGACCGACTTGCCGTCGGGACGCGGACGATCGGTGGCGTCGATCGCCACGATATCGGCACCCGCAGCAACGCAGGCGCGAGCGTGACGCAGCGTCGGCGTGATGTAAACGCCCTCGTGCCCATCCTTCCACAGGCCGATAACGGGGACCTCACAGCGACCCTTAATGGCGGCAATGTCGGCAAGGCCCTGGCAGCGAATGGCGGCGGCGCCGCCGAGCTCGCAAGCACGAGACATTTGAGCCATGGTCTCGGGCGTACGAAGCGGCTCGCCCATATACGCCTGAACGCTCACGACGAGCTTGCCCTTCAGGGACTGGATCAAAGGATCAACGGTCATGTTCGACTCAACCTTTCTCAAAAACAGCCTTCTGAGACACCGCACCTTGACGTTCAAACCGTCGCTCGCGTACCGAAGTACGCTTCGCTCCTCTTTCACGTCAATCTGCGGCACCTCAGAAGGCGCACTTGGTAGCTATGTTTATTTCAACGACGCAAGAAGGTGTTCGGCGGCACCGATGAGCGGAGCATCGCCCTCCAGAGAACCGATGAGGATCGGCGTGTCCTGAAGCGGATCGAGCGCCTGGCTGGCATAGCCCTCGTGCACCGAATCCTTCCACGTCTGCGAACGCCAATCGGGACCTTGGTGAATCACGCCGCCCGAAAGCACGATGACCTCAGGGTCCAGGATGTTAGCGAGCGAGCCCAAGCTGGCCCCCAGCGCAAAGCCGGCGTCATGGATGACCTCGGTCGCCTTTGCGTCGCCCGCACGGCACAGGTCGTTCACATCGCGACCGACCGAAGGACGGCTGGGGTCGACGCGACCAAAGCGCTCATCGTACATACGACCAATGGAAGTGCCCGAAGCAACCGACTCCAGATGGCCGGAACGCCCGCAGGCGCAGGGAATACCGGCGGCAGCCGAGCACTCGATGTGGCCCATATGACCGGCAGCACCATGGAAGCCCTGCATCACGCGGCCGTTCTCGACATATGCGCCGCCGATGCCCGTACCGATGCCAAGACACAAGACGGAGAACTTGCCCTTGCCGACGCCCCAGTGGGCCTCGCCCAGAGCATGAGCCTGCACGTCGCCTACAACGGCAACGGGAAGACCGAGGTCCTCGCGCAGGCGCGGCCCCAACTGAACGCCGGACCAGCCGGGCATGATCTCGTTGGCATACGCGATGGCGCCCGTCTTGGGATCGACAACGCCGGCGGCACCGATACCGACGCCAAGGACCTCGACATCGGGATTCGCCTCGAGAGCAGCCTTGATGGACGCCTCGATACGCTGGAAGACGGCCTCGCCGCCCTCTTGGGCCTCGGTGGGAACCTCGGCCTCAAAAACGGGATGGGGCACGCTGCCGTCAGCCGGGTACTCCATGATGGCAGTCGCGATCTTAGTTCCGCCGATATCGACAGAGCAGACGTACTTGTTCTCCATGTCGCTCTCCTTAGGAGATAAAAAACAACTACAGGAAATGCGCCGTCAGGCTAGCCGTCACAGCGCGGTAAAGGTTTTCCAGATGCCCGAGATCGCCGAGAAACCGTGTGGCCATTGACCTAATGGGTCATGGCCGCACGGTTGAACGGCGAGGTCGGGTGCCTGGGAAAGCTTTAAAGGAGGCCGTTGTCCTGGAGGACCTTCTTAATCGCCTCGACGTTCTCACCGGTCATGGCCTTCACCGGGCGCGGCATGGTCGGGCTGTCGAAGATGCCCATGAGGTTCATAGCGGTCTTGAAGGCGCCGACGCCACCGGCATAGCCCTGGACGCCCGAGGTGACATCCCAGATGTGGGAGATCTCATTGAGACGATCCTGCTCGGCCTTGACGGTAGCCCAGTCACCAGCCTGAGCGGCCTTCCACTGACGCACGTAGCCCTCGGGCTCAACGTTGGCGAGACCCGGGACGGAACCGTCAGCGCCGCCGAGATAGGCGCCGTCGACAACAACCTCGTGACCGGTGAGGATGCTCATCGGATGGCCGTTCTTCTCGTTCTCCTGAACGAGGTAGCGGAACGAGATGTCATCACCCGAGGAATCCTTGACGCCAGCAAGGACGCCCTCGGCGCCGAGCTTGGCAAGGAGCTTCCAGGGGAGCTTGGTGTGAACGCAGACGGGAATGTCATAGGCAAAGATGGGCAGGTCGAGCTCCTCGTGCAGGATGCGGAAGTGCTCCTCGACCTCGGTCATACCCTGCAGGGCATAGAACGGGCAGGTGGCGACGAGGGCATCGGCGCCCAGCTCCTGGGCGACCTTGCCGTGCTCAATCATGCGCTCGGTCTCGGTATCGATGATGCCGACCAGAACAGGCACACGGTGGTCGACGATACGAACGGCCTCGGCGATAATCTGGCGACGGCGCTCATCGGTGGAGAAGACGACCTCGCCCGAAGACCCCAAGAAGAACAGACCATCGACGCCGGCATCGATCATGCGGTTGATGCTGCGCTCAAAGGAGGCAACGTCGAGCTGGTGGTCTTCGGTATCGGGAACAACGACGGGAGGGATAACGCCGGTGAATTTCTGAGTTGCCACAAGAATCTCCTTAGCTGTCTGGCGAGCGGCCCTATGCCGCTCACTCTTGTTGGCAGTGTCCAGGCCGTCTAGGCCAAAGAACACGGATAGAACGTTTGGTTAAAGAAGTCGACGACTTCGTTTTCGAACGCGTTAATACGCTCATGAGCGTATTTGGCATAGATGATATGCCTCCGGTCACACTCAAGACCGTTGAATACGGCAAACTGACCCTTGGGGTCGCTCACGGTATCCATGAGCGACGTGCCCATGAGCACCGATCCGCGCACCCGAGACGACAGAGCCTCGAGGCCACCGGGAATTGGATTGGCAACCGCCGTGCAGGCAAGTCCGCGCTCGTCCAGAGCAGAAACCGCCAGCGCGACACCGCCGCCAAGACCCTCGCCCCATGCAAAAATGCGATCGGGATCCATGCCATCAAGATTGCGCGCGACCTTCGCCAACGCGCAGCCCCAACGGACGCGCTTGACAAAAGCGGGCGAAGCAATCCCCCACTGCAGGTCGTCCGCACCAGCAACATCGTCATCCAGCGCGAGAACGGCATACCCCATGGCGGCAAATCTCGTCATGTGATGCCATCCACGCACGGGTCGATCGATGTCGTGAAACATCAGACAGAGCGGCACAAACTCGGATGCCCGGGCATAGCCTAAGGGCTCAATCAAACGACCGTGTACGACATACCCGCCGAGCTCAATGGAAACCTCGGAGTAGCGCGCGCACGGATTGGCGAAATCAATCGCCGTAACAGTCAGCCCGCAAACCTCAAGGTCCGAAGCGGCTGTCTCTAATTCGGAAACATCCGCCGAAGCATCGCCGTGCCAACCCCGGAAATCAGAGAGCCTTGACGAAACCGTTCCAGGCATCTCCGCGAGCCCGGGGACGATCAGCTCGTCGATATTGCTCTCGCACTTAGACATGAGCCTCCCCTCCCTCGCAGAAAAACGGAATGATCAGATCGTCAAAGTCCTGAATCTCCTCGTGGCCAAAGCCCTCAAAGAACTCGCGTCGCTTCTCACAGGCCAGATTGTTGTAGACCGCAAACTGCGTCGCCGGCGGACAGACGATATCGGCTGTGCCCGTGCCAAACAGCACGGGGCATTTGACCATGGGGGCAAAGTTCTTGGAATCGAAGTACGCCAGTTTGGCATAGGCCTCCTCAATACGAGTCGAGTCCTCGTCAAACCAACGCGACCAATAACGCAGGCCTTCATAAGCGATATCGTCGGCATCCAGATCCCAAACAAGGCGGAAATCCGACAGGAAGGGATAGAGGATGGCAGCGCGATTGATAAGCTCACTATTAAGCGCGCAGGTCGCAATGCCCAAACCGCCGCCCTGCGATGCGCCGTTCACAAATACGCGGGAAAGATCGATGCCCTCGAGCTCGCGAACAATACGGCACAGAATGCGGATATCCTGGTGCAAGCGGACATAGTAAAGATTGGCCGGGTCGCCGTCGATACCGGCGACGATATGCCCAGCAACCGTCGTGCCTTCAAATCCACCAATATCCTCGGAGGGGCCACCCTGGCCAGGACAATCGAGAGCGATGAGTGCCATGCCCATGCCCGCAAACGACGCCTGCTCGAACCAGCTGCGGCTTGCACCCGGATAGCCGTGGAACTGTAGCACCAGCGGCACGGGCTCGTCCGAAACCGGCTGGAGATACTTGGCATGCAGGCGTGCACCGCACATGCCGGTATACCAGAGGTCGAAAAACCGACAGGTCGCGGAATCCGCAACCGAAGCCGCCTCAATCGCATAGTCGAGCTCGACGGCGTCGGGCTCGGCCATGCGGTCCTTCCAAAAGAGATCGAAATCCGATGGACGGGGCATAGCGCCTCGATATTCACCAAATTGCTGTTGTAGCTCCTGAGCACTTGGCATGGCTCGTGAACCCAACCTTTCGAAATCGCAACGGAGGTGCGCCCGGCAAGGGAACCGGGCGCACGGGAGGGAAAGCGAGGCTACTCGCCGAGCTTGGGATGCAGCAGCGACGGCGCAGCGCCGAGCAGCATCTTGGTGTAGGGGTCCTGAGGGTGCTGGAAGACCTGCTTGGCCTCGCCCTGCTCGACGATCTTGCCGCCATTCATAACGATGATGTCGTCAGAGATATAGCGGACCGTCTGGATGTCATGGCTGATGAACACCATGGCCAGGCCGAGCTCCTTCTTAAGGTCGGTCAGCAGGTTCAGAATCTGCGCGCGGACCGAAACGTCCAGAGCCGAGGTGGGCTCGTCGGCGATGATGGCATCGGGGTTCAGCGACAGGGCGCGCGCAATTGCGACGCGCTGGCGCTGGCCGCCCGAAAGCTGGCCGGGAAGAACCTCGGCAGCGGAGCTGGGCAGACCGGTGAGCTCCAAGAGCTCCTTGACGCGCTTCTCCTGCTCGGCCTCGGTACCCAGGTTGTGGACGCGCATGGGGTCGAGCAGTTGCTCGCGAACGACCATGCGGGGATTGAGCGCCGTGGCCGGGTTCTGGAACACGACCGAGATGACGCGACCCATGTGGCGACGGTCCTCGGCGGTACGTTTGGTAACGTCCTTGCCCTTAAAGTAGACCTTGCCGCTCGTGGGGGCCTGCAGGCCGCACATGACGTTGGCGGTGGTGGACTTTCCGCAACCGGACTCGCCGACGATGCCGATGGTCTGTCCGGGCATGAGCTTAATCGTTACACCCTGGACGGCGTGAACCAGGTTGGGGTGCAGAATCGAGCCGGTACGGGTCCTAAAGGTGACGTGGACGTCATCAAGGAAGATGATCGGCTCGACGCCGTTGACTGCGGTCTCGCTCATCTACATCACCTCCGCGTGAGGGGTCAAACCATTTGCCTTGAGCACCTCGTCGGGGAGCTCGGAATAGAAGTGCTCGGTGCCGGGCACGCGCTTGAAGACCGGACGGGTGTCCAGGCCAATGCGCGGATGGCTCGAGCGGGGTGCGAAGCGATCGCCCTTGGGGAAATCGCGCGGGCTCGGAACGGCGCCGGGCACCTGGTGCAGGCGGCCCGAACCGCTCTCGATGGACAGGACGGAACCCAGAAGGCCGCGGGTGTACTCGTGAATCGGGTTGGTGAGCAGCTCCTTGGTGGGCGCCTGCTCGATAACCTGGCCGGCGTACATAACCGTGATGTTATGAGCGACCTCGGCGACCAGTGCCAGGTCGTGCGAAACGAAGATCATGGCAAAGCCGAGCTTGGCCTGAAGATCGTTAAGCAGCTTGATGACCTGCTTCTGGACGGTAACGTCCAGAGCGGTCGTGGGCTCGTCGCAGATGACCAGTTTGGGGTCGCGGGTAAGGGCCATAGCGATCAGAACGCGCTGACGCTGGCCGCCGGAAAGCTCGTGCGGATAGCTCTCGAGCGTGCGCTTGGGATCGAGGCCGACGAGCTCCAGGAGCTCCTCGGCGCTGCGGGTTCCGCCGCGCTTGGTGAGCTGCTTCATCTGGGCAGAGATGAGCATGGAGGGGTTGAGCGAGGACAGGGCGTCCTGATAGACCATGGCGATATCGGTACCGCGCAGGCCGAACCACTCCTTCTTGCTCATCTTGAGCAGGTCGCGGCCCTCCCAGAGAACCTCACCGGAAAGATGCTCGTCATCGTCGGTCAGGCCCATGATGGCCAGCGTGGTGATGGACTTACCGCAGCCGGACTCACCGACCAGGCCCATGGTCTGGCCAGGACGGACATCAAAGTTGACATGATCGACGACGTTGATATCACCGTGGTGCTCAAACTGGATGCAGAAATCACGGACCGAAAGGATCGGCTCAACGGACTCATCGGGCACATGGCGGTCGTTACGCTTGAGCTCGACATCGCGCAGGGCGCCAAGACGGGCGGACAGGGACTGAGCCTGCTCCTTGTAAGCGCGAACGGGGTCGGAGACCAGCAGGTCGGCCTCGCGGCGCTTGGAGGAATCGGTCGGATCCAGGGCGGCGGAGGGAGCAGCGGCCATGGCGTCGGTAATGCCCTCGGAGAGGATGTTGAGCGCCAGGCAGGTGATCATGATAGCCAGACCCGGGAACAGCGCCTGCCACCAACGGCCAGCGAGCACGCCACCGCGGGCGTCGGCGAGGATGTTGCCCCAGGTAGCGGTGGGCTCCTGGATACCAGCGCCGATAAAGGTCAGCGAGGCCTCGAAGATGATGGCGTCGGCGACCAGGGTAACGGTGAAGACCATGATCGGGGCGATGCAGTTACGCAGAACATGCTTGATCAAAATCCACGGAGCCTTGGCGCCGGAAACGATGACCGCGCGGACATAGTCCTCGCCGTACTCGGACACGATGTTGGCGCGCACGATACGGGCAATCTGCGGAGTGTACATAAAGCCAATGGCGAAGATGATCGACGGCACGGAATTGCCCAGGATGGAGACGAAGACGGCAGCGAGGGCGATGCCCGGGATGGACATGATGATGTCCAGGATGCGCATGATCGCCTCGGAAACGGACTTGCGCGAAACCGCCGCGAGGGCGCCCACGACCGAGCCGCAGACCAGAGCCATGGCAGTAGCACCGAAGCCGATGATCAGCGAGTAACGGCCACCGTAAAGCATACGCGACAGGATGTCGCGGCCCTTATCGTCGGTACCGAAGATAAATCCATTGCCGGGAGCCTGGCGAGCAGTGAAAATCTCGACCGGGCTATAGGGGGCAAGAAGGGGCGCCAGAATCGCGGTCAGGGCGACCAACACCAGCACGACGGCGGCAATCTTAGAAGACAGCGTCATCTTCTTCCAGCCACCGAGCTTGAGCCCCTTGGAGGCAGCCTTCTCGAGCTGCTCGGTTTGCTTCTCTCGAATCTTTACCATAATCTACACCGTCCTGATGCGCGGGTTGATGAGCAGGTAGAGCATGTCAACCACGATGTTGATGATGATGAAGGCAAGAGCAACGACGATGACGACGCCCTGAACCAGGTTCGCCTCGTTGCCCTGAACGCCCTGCAGAATCGCAGTACCCATGCCGGGGAGGTTGAAGATGACCTCGATGACGACGGCGCCGCCCATAAGGTAACCGATCTTAAGACCGAGGGTGGTGACCGGGGTGATCAGCGCGTTGCGCAAAACGTTGATGCCGACGACGACCTTCTCGGGAACGCCGGCGCCACGGGCCATGCGGACGTAGTCCTTGTCGAGCTCCTCAACCATGGCCGTACGCACGATACGAGTCATCTGGCCCGTCAGCGGGAATGCCAGAGCGATAGCGGGCATGATCATACGTCCCAGATAGCCAGCCGGGTTGGTGGTGAAGTGAGGCAGAGCACCGGATGCCGGGAGCACCTTAAGGTAGGAAGAGAACAGCAGAATCAACAGAACGGCAAGCCAGAACGACGGGGTTGCCAAGCCGGCGATGGAAAAGACGCGGATCACTTGGTCCGGCCATTTATCGCGATACAGTGCCGCGATGACGCCGAGCAAAAACGAGACGACCGCGCCGATGGCAAGACCGATGAAGGTCAGCTGCATCGTGACGGGCAGGGCCGCGGAGATGCGCTTGGCAACGGAGTTGCGAGCAGCACCATAGGTGCCCATGTCACCATGGATCAGATCGCCCATGTAGCGCACGTAGCGCACGGGCCAGGGGTCGTCCAGACCATACTTCTCATGGTACTCGGCAACCGCCTCGGGCGAGGCACCGTCACCCAACGCCGTATAGGCGGGGTCGGTCTTGGAGAACGACATAAGGAAGAACACCAGGACGGTGACGCCCAATGCCATGATCGGCAGCGCCACGAGACGCCTTCCAATCAAACGTAGAAAGTTGTTCACGTTCTCTCCCCTTTCTTTTGTCGGTAGGACCAACTGGTATATGAGTATGGATACTCATTACAAGACCCGAGCGACATCGAGGCCGCCCGGGTCTTTGTTTCAACTATGAGGACGTTGCCTTACGACCGACGCCCCACATATGACTCAAACGAGTCTTAGGCCTTGACGGTCGCGACGCCCCTGAAGGACATGCTCGTCGTGCCGATGCCCTTGAAGCCATCGAGGGCCTCGCCGTTGGGCGCGGTAGACGGATCGTCCCAGGAAGCGGAGACGGTCTTGACGTGGACAACGGGGTACAGAACAGCGTTGTCGGCGATGATGTCGAAGCACTCGTTCCACTTCTTCTGCTGCTCGTCGCCCTCGGCGGCAAGAGCCTCGTCCATGAGACCGTGGAGCTTCTCCCACTCAGCGGACTCCTTCCACGGGCAACGGGTCTGCATCCAGACGTTGTCGCCGTACCACCAGTTGAGCAGCAGGTCGGGGTCAGCGCCGAAGCAGGACGGATCGCCAGGGGCAAGGAGGATATCGTAGGCCTCGCCGCCGTCGATGGCAGCGTAGGTGGCCGGCGAGGTATCGGTCTGGATGGTCACCTCGAAGCCGAGAGCGTCGAGGTCGTTCTTGACCTGGGCGGCCATGCCCTTAATCTGCTCGTTGTCGGTGGTGCGCAGGGTGATGGCACCCGGGGTGATGCCGGACTCCTCGATGAGCTTCTTGGCCTTCTTGGCGTCGGTCTTGTACACCGTGGAAGCCTCATGATAGTTGGTGAAGCTCTTGGGCAGGTAGCAGCTGGCAGCGGTGGCAAGGCCGGCGAAGGTGTTGGTGATCATCTTCTCGGTGTCGAGCGCGTACATGACGGCCTGACGGACCTTGACGTTGTTCCAAGGCTCCTTGGCGACGTTGAACATGATGAAGCGGGTGCCGAAGCCCTGGACGTTGTCGATCTTGCAGCCAGCGCTCTCGAGCTGGTCGACGGCGTCAGCGGTGACGAGCTCCATAACGAGCGTGGAGCCTTCCTGCTGGGCGGTAACGCGAGCGGTGGGGTCGGTCAGGATGCTGTACTGGATCTTCTTATCCTCGGCAGCATACTCACCGTTGTACTCGGGGTTGGGAACCAGGGTGATCTCGGTATCGGAGATAGAGTCGTACATCCAGGGGCCGGAACCGATCGGCTGCTTGGCGCGATCCTCCTCGGACTGAGTAGCCGGGGTAACACGGATGATGGCCAGACGATCCTTGAGCAGGGAGAAGTTGGGGACCTTGGTCTTGACCGTTACAGTGCTGGCATCCTTGGCCTCGATGGACTCGAAGGGCTGGAAGAACGGAGCATAGGTAGCGGAAGCAGCGCAAGCGGTGTAGGAAGCGACGACGTCGTCAGCAGTGACCTCGGTACCATCGGAGAACTTGGCGCCCTTGCGGATGGTGACCTCGAAGGTAGTGTCGTCCACGGACTTGGGATCGTCGGTGGCGAGCTCGTTGAAGGTGCTGTAGTCGTGGTAATCGATGCCGTAGAGACCCTCGACGACGTGCCAGTTAGCACCCAGGCCCACAGCGGAGCCGGTGCTGGCGGGATCGAAGCTGGACGGAGCGTAAGCGGAACCAGCGGTAATCACACCGCCGCCACGGTTGGCGGAATCGGCGGAACCGGAAGCGGAACCCTCGTCGTTGGAGCTGCCACCGCAGCCGGTGAGACCAAGCCCTGCGACAGCAGCGACGCTGCCGGTGAGGCCGAGGAACGAACGCCTGGACATACCCTTGTTGATGATGGCCATGTCTTCTCCTATCAATAGAGAATCTTACCCGGGAGCACCTAGACTTGCCCCCGCGCAACTTGCGGACGATATATACCTTACCTACCGACGAACCCAACTGAGGTGCCGCGCTCGGCGACCGATACATACATACGCTTGAACGGTATTTACTACCGTTCACCGAATTCATTGACAAATGATTCGCCAGACAGTATGTATCGGCGAGGTGAGATATCAGTCTTCGTCAACCCGCAGGATAGCAGGGTTTTCGCTTGGGTTAGTCAAACGTTTTAGCGTTAATAAAACCCGAAACCAGCAGGCAATCATGGCGAAATAAATGGTTGAAAATCGCGCAATCATGTATATCAGTTGTTTAGGCTCGTGTTTAGCTATCGGAATGGCCAGCCGCCGCCTCGGCGCGCTCGGCATTCCATGCAACGAGCGCCTCGTGGACCGCCTTGGCAACATCGGCAGGTATGCCTCGAACTTCCGCGATCTCTTGCTCGCTCGCCGCGCGCAAACGCTTCATCGAGCCAAAATGGCGCATAAGGGCACGTTTTCTGGTGGGTCCCACGCCTGGAACGTCATCGAGTACCGAAACCGTCATGGCTTTATCGCGCAATTCGCGATGGAACGTGATGGCAAAACGGTGCGATTCATCGCGCACCTGTTTGATTAGATAGAGCGACGCGGACCCGGTCGGAAGCACGACTGGAGTCTCGTCCCAAGGCACGAAAACCTCCTCATCGGCCTTTGCCAAGCCACAAACTGGTATATCGAGCCCAAGAGCCTCAAGTTGCTTGATCGCAGCGGTCAATTGCGGCTTACCGCCATCGACAACGAGCAAATCGGGGCGCGATCCAAAGCGCTCGTCGGCCATGCGCTCGGGAGCATAGCGTCGTCCCAAAACCTCGGACATCGACACGAAGTCGTTTGCCTCGTCCAATTCGGCCTGAATTTTAAAACGACGGTACTGGCTCTTGTCGGCGCGTCCGTTGGTAAACACCACCATCGAGGCGACGGTAAAGGTTCCGTGCAGCGTCGAGATATCGAAGCACTCGATACGCATCGGCGGCGCTGGCAGCGCCAGCGCGCTTTCGAGCTCCAGGAGCGCCTGATTGGTGCGGTCGTCAGCGTACCCCGTTCGCATCATGTAGCGCATGAGGGCATGGCGCGCATTATTGGATGCCATATCGAGCAAACGGTGCTTTTCGCCACGCTGCGGCCTATGGAGATGGCAGGAACGCTCGCGCTTGCCCGCAAGCCATTCCCCCAGCGCCTCCGCATCCTCAAGCTCGACGGAAAGGTTGACCTCAGCTGGAATATCAGCCGTCTCGTCGTAATAGCGCTTAAGAAAGCCCGACTGGAGCTCTTCCTCGTCAACATCAAGACCCTTGTCGAGAATGAACTCGCAGGTGCGAACTGTTCGGCCCTCGCGAACGACGAAGACGCAAGCGGCGGAGATGGTCTCCTCGCGATAGAACCCGATGACATCGATATCGACACTGGAGGGAAAAACGACTTGCTGACGATCGTCCAGACCCCTGATGACCTCCAAACGACGTTTGACGCGTGCCGCGCGCTCAAAGTCGAGCGCCTCGGCGGCATCCGTCATCTCGGAGGTCAGCTCATCGACGACATCCTTGCGATGGCCCGACAAAAAGCGCTCGACACGCTTGACGTTCTTGGCATAGTCTGCCGGGGAAATCGCGCCGACACACGCACCCGGGCCGCGCCCGACATGGTAGTCAAAGCAGGGACGCCCGTTTTGTGCGCAAATCATATTGACGATGTCTTCCTCGCCCTTGTGGGACTCGATGGTACGGCGACAACGACGCCACTCCGCACAGGATGCAGAGCAGATGGGGATAACCTTGCGCAGCGTATCTATCGTCTCACGTGCCGCACGGCTATCGGTATAGGGTCCAAAATAGCGCGTTCCCGGCTTATGACGCTCACGCGTGTATTTGATCGCGGGATACAGGTCGCCCTTTGTAATGGCGATAAAGGGGTAGCTCTTGTCATCCTTGAGGTCGACGTTAAAGTACGGATGGTACTGGCCGATCAGGTTGCGCTCGAGTACAAGCGCCTCATGCTCGGTTTCGACAACGATGTAGTCAAAGCTCGCCACCAGCTGCATCATCAGCGGGATCTTTTGACGCTCATCCTGCAGTGTCACGTATTGACGCATGCGGGCGCGCAGGTTTTTCGCCTTGCCCACGTAGATGACATCGCCCTTGGCATCCTTCCAAAGGTAGCATCCGGGCTGTGTGGGAACGCGCGAAACCTGCTCGGCAAGCGTTGGTATGTTGTCGTGACCGGCCACGCGCACCTACTTGCGACGAAGCAGCGCCGAGACCTCGGGCATCTTAAGGACGACGGCAAGGCCAAAGGTAACAACAAGCGAGGCGACACCCGCAACGCAAACGTAGCCAAGAGTAATCAGAATCGAGCCGCCAAGTGCCCCGACAAAGTGTTCAAGCGCCCACATGACGCCGGCGCCTGCGGCAGCACCTAGGCCACCGAGCAAAAGGCCAAAGAAACCGCCATGTAGGATAGATTTGACCTGAAGGCCACGCAGGCGACGACGCAGCCACCACAGCGAACAGCCGACCAAGATCACGTAGTCGACGACATACGAAAGCGCGATTGCCGGCATACCGAAGCCCAGCACAACGCCAAACAGCAGAACCGAGCCGGCCTGGCCGATGGCGGAATACAGGCAATAGCGGCTATAGGGCTTCATGTCGAGCAAGGCAGAGAAGCTCTTCTGCATCAACACGACCACGCCGTAGAGCGGCAGCGAGAGCGCCAGGTAGACAAGGTACTCGGACACCAGAGCCACGCCGGATTCATCGAACTTGCCAGCACAGTAGATCATATTGAGCGGACGTGCGAAGACAATCAGGTACAGTGCGAACGGAATCAGGAAGAACAGCATCTGGGCGACGCCACGCGAAATGCCCGTGCGAACGCTGTCGTAATCCTTCTCCTGTGCGTCATGAGAGAGCTCGGTATAGAGCGCCGTCGAAAGCGAGGCGGCAATCAGCGCGTAGGGCAGCGTGTACCACAGGCGCGCATAGGCGATGACGGAAGGACCCGTCTCGGGCTGGACCACCAGCGCGGCAGCGTTGGTGATAGAAGTCGAGACAAACATGCACACCGTGGCGAGCAGCGTCGGGATACCGAGCGCAATCGTCTGGCGCAGCGCGGGGTCCTTAAAGTCGATATGGATATGGGGATGCACGCCGTGCTTGCCAAGCGCGGGAATCTGACATGCCATCTGAACAAAGACACCGAGGGTCGTACCGGCCGCAATCAAGATGATGCCGGCACGTTCGCCAAACTGTGCGGACACGGGCGCAAAACCCATAAAGCTCGCAATGACGATCACATTGTTGAGGACCGGGGCAAACGTCGACCAGAAGTAGTCGCGGTGTGCGTTGAGAACGCCCGAGAACACCGAGCCCAAACCATAAAACAGAATCTGGATGGCAAAGAAACGGAACATGAACGCAGCGGTATCCATGCTGCCACCGTCACCCGAAAGGAACGATTGCGTCCAGATAAAGCCCGGGGCGAACACGGTCCCCAGCAACGAAATGCCACCCAGCACTAAAAGCAGAATGCCGAGCAGGTTGCCCACGTACTCGTTCGAGGCCTCGCGACCCTGCTCACGCCTCACGCCCATGTACACGGGCAAAAACGCCGTCACGAGCATGCCGCCCATCACGAGTTCGTAGAGCATATTGGGCAGGTTGTTGGCGACCTGATAGGAGGACGAGAGCAGCGACATGCCGATAGCGGCCGCCATTGCCCACGTGCGGATAAAACCGGTGACGCGAGACACGATAGTCAGGATGGTCATAAGCCCGGCAGAACGACCAACCGTGGAGTAGTCCGACGAGCCCATGTCGTCAGTGTCATCTCGCGACGAAGAAGCTTCGGATGAGGGTGTCTGAGGCGCAGATTCTTTTGCAAAATGAGCTCCGCGCTTCAATTCTTCCTGCGGCATCGCTCAGTCCTCTCTCGTAATCGCGGCAACCGTCGCCCCGCAAAATGCAATTAAATCATCGGGTGCAAGCTCGAGCTGATAACCACGCTTGCCTCCCGAAATAAAAATGGTATCCCAAAGGACGCATGTCTCATCAATGAGCGTCCGGTAGCGTTTTTTCATACCGACCGGGCTGCAGCCGCCGCGAACGTAGCCAGTCGCCGCAAGCAAATCCTTCACATGCATCATGGCCAAGGACTTCTCCCCCGCGGCACGCGCGGCGGACTTTAGATCGAGCTCGTCGGCAACAGGGATGCAGCACACGACATAGTCGTTGGACGGTGTCACGCAGACCAAAGTCTTAAATCCTTGACCGGGCTCCTCGCCAAGCTGCTCCGAAATCGCGACCCCCAGGCCCACCGACTCATCACCATCGTCTTCGTACGTATGTAGAACATAGGAAATGCCGGCGCTTTCCAGCTCGCGCATCGCATTGGTTTTTGGCGTCTTTACAGCCTTTGCCATGACATATCCTTTCCCTCGCATTCGGACGTAAAGATTAAGTATATGTCCAATTCGGCTGCATACGTCACTTCGACACAGCAAGCGCCATCGAATCACAAGGAGTCGATGGCGCCCATAAACTGAATCGCCTATTTATTGAGCATCAAGTTGAGCCTGACGCTCCCGGTCACGCCTGAGCAACGGCGCCAAAAACTTGCCCGTATAACTCTGCGGACAGTCCGCAACCTGCTCCGGTGTGCCCGAAACCACAACGGTTCCGCCGCCGTTACCGCCCTCGGGACCCATATCGATCAGACGATCGGCAACCTTGATGACATCAAGGTTGTGCTCAATCACCAGCACCGTGTTGCCCGCATCGACCAAGCGCTGCAGCACATCGAGCAGCTGGCGGACGTCCTCAAAATGAAGGCCGGTCGTCGGCTCGTCCAAAATATAGAACGTCTTGCCCGTCTGGCGTCGATGAAGCTCCTTGGCGAGCTTCACACGCTGCGCCTCGCCGCCCGAGAGCGTCGTGGCGGGCTGGCCCAGGCTCACGTAGCCCAAGCCTACATCGTACAGCGTTTGGAGCTTGCGCTTAATCTGCGGGATATTCCCAAAGAAGGCCAGCGCCTCGGCCACGCTCATGTCAAGTACGTCCGAGATGGTCTTGCCACGGTAGGTGACCTCGAGTGTCTCGCGGTTGTAGCGTTTACCGCCGCAAACTTCGCAGGGAACGTAGATATCGGGAAGGAAGTGCATCTCGATCTTGATCTGTCCGTCGCCCTTGCACGCCTCACAGCGCCCGCCACTCACATTAAAGGAGAAACGACCCGGCGAGTAGCCGCGCGCCTTCGACTCCGGCGTACTCGCAAACAGCGCGCGAAGATCATCCCACAGGCCGATATAGGTAGCAGGGTTGGAACGCGGCGTGCGGCCAATCGGCGACTGGTCGATATCGATAACCTTATCGATACACTCGATGCCCTCGATTTTCTTATACGGACCCACAGGGCGCGTCGAACGGTGAATGACATTCGTAAGGGCAGGCGCAATGGTGTCGGTAACCAGGGAGCTCTTGCCCGATCCCGACACGCCGGTAACAACCGTAAGCGTACCAAACTCGATTTTGGCGGTAACGTTTTTGAGGTTGTTGGCTCGAGCGCCCGTAATTTTAAGGCAGCCGCGACCGGGCTTGCGCCGTTCATCAGGCACCCGGATCATTCGTTTGCCGGTCAGATAAGCGCCCGTCATCGACTCAGGACACGCCATGATATCGGCAGGCGTTCCCGCCGCGACTACGTGTCCGCCGTTGACGCCGGCGCCGGGCCCCATGTCGATCACGTAATCGGCGGCACGAATTGTATCCTCGTCGTGTTCGACGACGATAACGGTATTGCCGATATCGCGCAGGCGCTCGAGCGTCTTGATCAAGCGCTCGTTGTCACGCTGATGAAGACCGATCGAGGGCTCGTCCAGAATATAGAGCACGCCCATGAGACCCGCGCCGATCTGCGTTGCCAGACGAATACGCTGCGCCTCGCCACCGGAAAGCGTCGCCGAGGCACGATCGAGCGTCAGATAGTCGAGTCCAACATCGACCAGAAAACGCAAGCGCTCCAGGATTTCCTTGACGATACGGCCGCCGATAAACTGTTGGCGCTCGGTGAGCTCCAGGCCCTCAAAAAACTCGAGCGATTCACGGCACGACAGGCAACAAACCTCGTAAATGGACTTGCCGCCCACGGTGACGGCGAGCATCTCGGAGCGCAAACGAGCGCCGTGGCAGCTCGAGCACGGCTCCTCGCGAATGTACTTCTCCAGGCGCGCCTTGGTGTTCTCGTTCGTCGTCTCGGTATAGCGTTCGTACAGGATGTTGCGAACGCCCGAAAACTTGGTATCCCACTGGCTGCGACGTCCGTCGAGCTTTTGGTAGTCGACCGAGATCTTCGTATCGCCCAGGCCATCCAAGAATGCACGACGCACGCGAGGGGGCAAGTCCTCCCACGGCGTATCGGCGCTCACCTTAAAGTGTTTGCAGACCGCAGCAAAAATCTGCGGATAGTAGTTCGAATTGCCAAACAGGCTACCAAAGACTCCATCGGCAATGGACTTCGAGGGATCCTCAATCAGCGCCTCGGCATCAACGGTTTTCTTAAAGCCCAGGCCGTCGCACTCAGGACATGCGCCATAGGGAGCGTTAAACGAAAAATCACGCGGCTGAAGATCGTCAATGGAGTGTCCATGCTCCGGGCACGCCAAGGCCAACGAATACTCCAGAAGCTCGCCCTCGGTCCCCTCGGGAGCATCACGATCGGGCAGCATGTACACGTTTACATTGCCGTGAGCCAGCGCGGTCGCCTGCTCAACAGACTCGGCGATACGGCCCAGAGAATTCTCACGGATCACGATGCGATCGACCACGACCTCGATATCGTGCTTGAATTTCTTATCCAGATCGATCGGATCGTCGAGCGAGCGCACTTCACCGTCGACACGCACGCGGCTAAAGCCCTCGGCGCGAAGGTCCTCAAACAGTTTGGTGTACTCGCCTTTTCGCCCGCGCACCACCGGTGCCAGCACAAACGCGCGGAGGCCCTCCCCCGCCGCCAAGACCTTGTCGGCAACCTGGTCGGTCGTCTGGCGCTCAATGACGCGGCCGCATTCGGGACAGTGCGGGGTGCCCACACGGGCGAACAGCAGGCGCAGATAGTCATAAATCTCGGTTACGGTGCCAACCGTCGAGCGAGGGTTTTTAGACGTCGTCTTTTGGTCGATCGACACTGCCGGCGAAAGGCCGTCGATTGAATCCAAGTCGGGTTTGTCCATCTGGCCCAAGAACTGGCGCGCATAGCTCGAAAGACTCTCGACGTATCGACGCTGGCCCTCGGCATAGATAGTGTCAAATGCCAGCGAACTCTTGCCCGAGCCAGAAAGACCGGTAATGACCACGAGTTGGTCACGCGGAATGGAAACATCGATATCACGGAGGTTGTGCTCACGAGCGCCGCGAATAACGATAGAAGAATCAGACATGGAAGCTCCTTGCCTCCTATTGCATCGAATCATACTGTCGACGAGTTTAGCGCACTCGACGCGCACAGATGTTCGTAATACAAGATTCGCAGACCTTTAGCTTTGCATATCGGGCACTTTGTTTCTCGAAATGCCGTGGAAAGGTTACAGTAATCTAATACTGAACTTAATTTGCCGTAACAGAGGAACGTCCATGACCGAAGATATCCCCCTTGAAATCACTTCGAGCGACATGGCCAATCTGCCCATATTCATCGCCGTCCTTATCGTGGCCATCGTCGTGGTGCGCGTATATTTTTCAATCAAACACAATGAAAAGCCGCCCATTGCCCGCGTCTTTTGGTGCGCGACGCTCCTCATCCCGCTCGGCATGGTAGCTGCATGGATTACGAATCAATTGCTCGTAAATGAGGACAATTCCCTATGGGTCCTTTCTTATTCGGCGCTCGGTGCTACCGCCGTCATACTTCTTGTCGAGCCCTTGGTTTCGGGACTTATCGACCAAACCGATCTTGCGACGGGAACGGTTGCCTGTATTTGCCGTGACATCCTTGTCATCGCCGCTGTTTCAGCGCTCTCGTTCGTTTCGCTCGAAATTGCCTGTAACGAAACGTTCTATCGCATTCCCGCCAACTCATTCGGGTTTTCCGTCGGGCTGCTCGCGACGGTTCTGCTCTCCCTTTATTTGCTGGGACAGCGTCATGGAGGCGTCATGGCCCTCGTGCCCGTCGCCTGTTGCATCCTTGGCATTGCCGAGCACTTCGTCATAACGTTTAAAGGCGAAGCCATCCTGCCAAGCGATATCTTGGCCCTTGGCACCGCAATGGAAGTGAGCGAGGGATACGAGTTTACCTTTACCGCCGGAATCGTAACCTCTCTAGCCCTGCTGGAGATTTCCCTAGGGCTTCTTTCGCTTATCCGACCGAGAAAGCTCCGTACGCCCACCCATGTCTTCCCCGCAATCGCCGCTAACCTCTGCGCTTTTCTGCTAGTGACCGTTGTGGGGCTCTCGGGCTTTTCCAGCATCGACTTGGAGCAGGCGCTGAATTTTGGATTTGACCGTTGGCAGCCCATCACCACGTATGCGTCTCAGGGTTTTATCACTTCGTTCACCGAAATGGTCAACGAGTTGCCCATTGAGAAGCCCGAAGACTATACGCCCGATGAGGCGCAGAGCATCGAGCAGGAGCTCGCCGCCACCTACGACAGCACGTATGGCTCGAGCGAGCAGCGCGCGGCGGCCGTTGCCCAGTTCAATGAAATCAAGCCGACGATTGTTGCCGTCATGAATGAGAGTTTTAGCGACCTTTCGTGCTTTGAGCAGCTCCAGGCGGCCGGGTACACCGGCCCCGCATTCTACAACTCGCTTCCCGACACACTTGTTCGCGGCACCATGCTCGCTTCGGTCGCCGGTGGCGGAACGGCGAACTCCGAATTCGAATTTTTGACCGGAGCGACAACGGCCTTTGTCGGATTAGGCAAAATCCCCTATCAGCTATATCAGATGAATGGCGTCAACAGCCTGGCAAAGGACCTTAAGGAGCTTGGGTATACCGCTACCGCTATGCACCCGCAAAACCCCGTCAACTACCATCGAGATAAAATCTATCAGCAGCTGGGCTTTGGAGACTTTCTTTCAATCGGCGATTTCGAAGGTGCGCCCTGTTACCATGCCGGCGTATGCGACTACGCCACCTACGACAAGATACTCGACCTGCTTAGAACCGACGAAGCCCCGCAGTTCATCTTTGACGTCACGATGCAAAATCACGGCGGCTACGACTATGGCACCGTTCCCGCCGAGGAGCTGACAAACTATTGGGTCGAGGGAGCCAGCGAGGGTGCCAATAGCGCGCTCAACACCTATCTTAGCTGCATCAACGCATCCGACCGGGACCTCGAGTACTTTATCAACGAGCTCCGCAATATCGGCAGACCGGTTGTCCTTGTCTTTTTTGGCGACCATCAGCCGAGCGCCGCAACGACTCTCAACGACGAGCTGTACCCTCAGGAAGATACGGCAAGCCACGCTTTCCGTATCTATCAGTCGACATATTTTGTCTGGGCTAACTATGAAATCGCCGGCAATACCGAGCTCAACGTCTACGACACCGTCGGGGCAAACGAGGTTGCAGCCATTACCCTTAATAAGATCGGCGCCCCGCTCACCGACTATCAAAAGGCTCTGCTTGCAACAAGGTCAGATGTGCCCACCATCAATGTCGCCGGCTACCTTGGTGCCGACGGGCTGCGCTACGACTTGGAATCTGAAGACAGCCCATACGCCTCGACGATCGACAAGCTGCAGCGCATGCAATACCTCGAGTTCGCCAGCAAAGTTCAGTAAGCCCGCCCATTCGCTTGGACCCATCGTATTGCAAGCACGCTCGGCCCAAATGCATCGTAAATGACTCCCGCTCGCAAACGAGGGTACAATGACGCTCGTGTCACATCACGGGGCCCCGGCCCCAACATATACAAAGGAGTCATACATGGGTTGCGAGCACGCACAGGCCGCCGGCGGACAAACGTCGCCGTCGCAATTTGAGGAGAATACGCTGTCCGAGGTCAAACGCGTCATCGCCGTGCTTTCCGGCAAGGGCGGTGTCGGCAAGTCGTTTGTCACCGGTGCCATCGCCACCGAGCTTGCCCGCCACGGCCACAAGGTCGGCGTCCTCGATGCCGACATCACCGGTCCCTCTATCCCCAAGATGTTCGGTATGAGCGGACGCCACGTCCATGCCCTTGGCAACCTCATGCTGCCTGAAATCTCCGAGCACGGCGTCAAGGTCATGAGCTCCAACCTTCTGCTCCAAAACGAGACCGACCCCGTCCTTTGGCGCGGTCCGGTCATCGCAGGCGCCATTAGGCAGTTCTGGAGCGAGACCTCATGGGGCCCCATCGACTACCTGTTGGTCGACATGCCTCCGGGAACAGGCGACGTCGCTCTCACCGTCTTCCAGTCACTGCCCGTCGACGGCATCGTCATCGTCACGAGCCCGCAGGATCTGGTCTCGATGATCGTCGCCAAGGCGGTCAACATGGCCGAGAAGATGAACGTCCCCATTCTGGGCATCGTCGAAAACATGAGCTATATTGAGTGCCCCGACTGCGGCAAGAAGATCGAGGTCTTTGGCAAGAGCAAGCTCCCCGAGGTCGCCGAGCGCTACAACCTCGAGATCCTAGGGCAGCTTCCCATCAATCCGTCACTCGCCGAGGCCTGCGATAAGGGCGAGGTCGAGACCGCGCTGCCCGATGGCATGTTGCCCAAGGCAGTCTCTGCCGTCGAGGCCATTACCCCGCACGAGACCGACGAGGCCTAAGTGAACACGAGCGCCTTCTATGACGTCCTGGTAATCGGCGGCGGGGCTTCAGGCCTCGCCGCCGCCATTACGGCTGCACGTGCTGGCAAAAGCGTCTGCATCGTTGAGCGCGATGTCGCCTGCGGCCTTAAGCTCCTTGCGACCGGTAACGGCCGCTGCAACCTCTCCAACGAATCGATTGATCCTCAGCGGTATAACCACCCCGCATTCGTCGAATCTGTCATGGGCCCCCAACCCGAACAAGAGCTTATGGGTTTCTTCTCCTCGCTGGGCATCATGACAACCTCCGAGGAAGGCCGGCTATACCCGCGCTCCCTTCGCGCAGAATCGGTGCGCGACGCGCTTCTCAACGTTTGCGACCGCCTAGGTATCACCTTAATCTGCGGAGCCAACGTTGCCTCGGCGCACAAAGCTTCCGAAGGCTGGACACTCCAAATAGACCGTCCAGCGCGGGCACTCAAGGCAAAAAAGCATGACGACCGAAAATCGGAGCTCCGCTCGCTTCGGAAAGCGCTCGCCGATGTCCCTCGCAAGAACGAGGCCCTGGAGGCACATGCCGTAATTATCGCCACGGGTGGCAACCCCACCGGTATCGCCGATACGTTTAGCCTCCTCCTCACTTCGCTGCGCCCCATCCTCTGCCCCGTATCGGCAACGGTCGTCGGCGATCGGGCGGCACTCAAGACGTTGGACGGTCTGCGCGTCCGCGCCCGCTTGACGCTCGCCCGCAATCATAATGAGCTCTGGCACGAAGACGGTGAAGTCCTGTTTCGAACCTTCGGGATCTCGGGCGTCGCTGTCTTCAACCTCTCCCGTCGTATCCAGCGCGGCGATACGATCCTGCTCGACATTTTCCCCGACCTCTCTAAAGACGAGTTGCTCGATATGCTTAACCGGCGCGTTAAGCTGCTCGGCGGCTTTTCGCCCCGCGATCCCCGTTGGCTCGACGGCATGCTCGCCCCGCAACTCTCCCGCGTCGTCTGCACAGCGTTCGAGCAGTGCCATCCAGGCTCCAACGATGTCATCCACCTGGTCTCGATCCTCAAGCATTTTAAGTTGCTCGTCGAAGGAACCGCCGAGGAGCGCTCGGCGCAGGTCACGCGTGGTGGCGTATCTGTCGAGAGCATCTCAACACCCAGTCTACGCGCGCGCAGCGTTGTCGACACCCCGCTTTACGTCTGCGGCGAAGCGCTCGACATCGACGCCGATTGCGGAGGCTTTAACCTTGCGTGGGCATGGCTCTCGGGCATTCGCGCTGCAAGCAGCCTGTAGCCGCGCAGTCTATAATCAAAAACGCATTCGGGCCGTCTGGGATATCGGACGGCCTCTTTCTTGCCTCTAAGGAGACCTCGATGATTGAAATCACCCAAGTCAACGCGTCGCTCGATGAAGCCGGCGATGAAAATGCCTGCCTCATTGTTGGCAAGCGAGTCGCCAAGCGCGTCCTACGTTGCAAAGACTCCGAGATCAAGTCCATCGAGCTCCACCGCAAGTCAATCGACGCTCGCAAAAAACGAGACGTCCATTTTATCCTGAGCTTTCGTGTTGAGCTGACTAGTCCCCACCTCGAGCGAGAAGCGGTCGACAGCGTTGCCGAGCGTGACCGCTCGCGCGTACGCGCGATAGAAGACGATGAGCCTTCATTCCCCTCCCCCGTCTCCGACGCACCTCAAGAACGCCCTGTCGTTGTCGGCGCCGGATGCGCCGGCCTTTTCGCTGCGCTCACGCTCGCCAAAGCAGGTCTTAAGCCCTTGCTTATCGAGCGCGGCGACCCGGCATTTCGCCGCTCGCATGCGATCGACCTCTTTCTAAAGGAGCGCATCCTCGACCCCGAGAGCAATATTCAGTTTGGTCTGGGCGGCGCGGGGACCTTCTCGGACGGCAAGCTCAATACGGGAACAAAAAATCCCGCCCATCGCCTTATCCTCGAAACCTTCGTCGAGGCGGGTGCGCCCCGCGATATTCTGTGGGATGCCAAGCCGCACATTGGCTCCGACATCCTTCCTAAGGTTGTCACCGCTATATCCCAGCGCATCGAGCAGCTCGGAGGTGTCGTCCGTTATCGAACGAAGCTCGTCGACATTCGCATCGACGCGTCTGGCGCCATCACCGGTATTGATGTCAAATCGTCCCAAGACGCCGCTTACGAGCCAATCGAGACAAAGCACCTCATCCTCGCCTGCGGGCATTCTGCTCGCGATATTTTTGAGCTCCTTAAGGACCACAACGTGGCCCTCGCACAAAAGACCTTTGCCATGGGCGTTCGCATCGAGCATCCGCAGCGCGACATCGACCGAGCCCAATATGGAGCCTTGGCGGGACATCCTGCCCTCGGAGCAGCCCCCTACAAGCTCGTCGCCCATCTTCCCAACGGCCGCAGCGTGTTCTCGTTTTGCATGTGCCCCGGCGGGCAGGTTGTCGCCGCCTCTTCCGAGCAGGGCCACCTGTGCGTCAACGGCGCCAGCCTCAATGCCCGCGACGGACGCAACGCAAACGCCGCCCTGCTCGTTAACGTCACGCCTGAGGACCTTCCCAACGATGACCCGCTCACCGGCATCGAGCTCCAGCGCGCCTGCGAGGCGGCCGCCTATCGCCTGGGCGGTTCCAACTGGAACGCACCGGCACAACTCGTCGGAGATTTCCTCGCAGGACGCGCCAGCAAGGCGCCCGGAAAGGTAAAGCCCACCTATCCGCTCGGTGTGACCTGGACGACAATTGACGAAGCCCTGCCGCAGCATATCGTCGAGTCGCTCCGCCTGGGACTTCCCCTACTCGGAAAAAAGCTACGAGGCTACGACCGTCCCGATGCCGTTCTTACCGGCGTGGAGACTCGTTCGAGCTCACCGGTCACTGTCACCCGAGACCGAACGTGCCATGCCGTGTCGACCCCGGGCCTCTACCCTTGTGGTGAGGGAGCTGGATATGCCGGCGGCATCATGAGCGCGGCCACCGACGGCATCCGTTGTGCCGAAGCCCTGATCGCGGACCTCTAACGCACGAATTCCAGCGCGCAAAAGACACAGGCCCCGAGCTCCACAGGGAACTCGGGGCCTGTTCGCTATTTCTTAAACCGTGCACCCTGGCGTTTTCTGCCCGATGCGAACGTGGAACCCTTGCGGGCCTGCGAGCGTAAGCGCTCGATCGTCTCGTCCTCAGACGCACCCTCGAGCATCGCCCGAATCTGAACGACGGCATCGCGCAGGCGCGCCGCCTCCTCAAAGTCCATAGCGGCAGAAGCGTTACGCATATCCTCTTCCATGGTTTCGACGATCCGCACAAGCTCGTCATGCGGCAGTTCTTCCAACTGCTCCGCAAGTGTCTGCTCGGGCGCCACCGTTTCCGGCACACCGCCCTCGCCCGACTCATCGGGCGTATAGAATGCGCCATGGCCAAGAGAGTCGCCCTTCGAGCGTCCCTTGGAGCCCACAGTTTTTTCGGCCTCGGCAATAAAACTTGAGATGTCGTTGATGGCCTTGCGCACTGTCTTGGGCACAATGCCATGTTCTTCGTTATATGCCATCTGAATCTCGCGACGGCGCTGCGTCTCCTCGATGGCCTCTTTCATCGAATCGGTCACAACGTCTGCATACATGATGACTTCACCATCGGCGTTACGGGCCGCACGGCCAATCGTCTGAATCAGCGAACGGCGGTTGCGCAAAAAGCCTTCCTTATCGGCATCGAGAATTGCCACCAGTGAGACCTCGGGGAGATCCAAGCCCTCGCGAAGCAGGTTGATGCCAACGAGAACATCGATCTTGCCCTCGCGCAGCGTTCGCAGGATCTCGACACGGTCCATTGTCGCCGTATCAGAGTGCATGTAATTGACCTTAATGCCTGCGTCGAGCAGATGGTCGGTCAGGTCCTCGGCCATGCGCTTGGTCAACGTGGTCACCAGCACGCGCTCCTTGCGGGCAACGCGCTCGCGAATCTCGTCCTCAAGATCGTCAATCTGGCCGCGAACTGGACGCACGTCAATCTTGGGGTCGAGCAGGCCAGTCGGACGAATAATCTGCTCCACATCGTTTTGGCTCACCCGCAGCTCGTAGTCGCCCGGCGTGGCCGAAACATAGATAAACTGGGGTATCCTTGCCTCAAACTCATCGAAACGAAGCGGGCGGTTATCGAGCGCCGAGGGCAGGCGAAAACCGTGTTCCACCAGCGTCACCTTACGCGAGCGGTCACCTTCGTGCATGCCGCGAATCTGCGGCACCGTCACATGGCTCTCATCGATGATGCAGAGCATATCCTTGGGAAAGTAATCGATTAGGGTAAACGGCGGCTCACCCGGCTTGCGACCGTCCAGATGACGCGAGTAGTTCTCGATGCCGTTGCAAAAGCCCATCGTCTCGAGCATCTCAAGATCATAATCGGTACGCTGCTGCAGACGCTGCGCCTCGAGCAACTTGTCGGTCGCCTTGAGCTCCGCCACGCGCTTCTCGCATTCTTCGCTGATCGATTTCAGAGCCGCCTTGACCTTCGGCTTCTCGGTCACGTAGTGCGATGCCGGCCATACGGGAATGGCCTCGTACTCACGAAGCATCTCACCGGTGACCTCATCGATCTCGGCAATCAGCTCGACCTCGTCGCCAAAGAACTCAAACCGCAACGGATGCTCGGCATAAGGCGGATACACGTCAACAACATCGCCGCGCACGCGGAACGTGCCACGTGCCAGGTCATAGTCGTTGCGATCATATTGAATGTCGATAAGTGCATGGATAAAGTCATCGCGCTCGAGCGGCACCTTCTTGTCGACGTTTGGAGCCAGACCCGCATAGTCCTCAGGAGAGCCAATGCCATAGATACACGAGACCGATGCGACAACGATCACATCACGTCGAGAGAGCAGTGACGCGGTCGCCTGATGGCGCAGCATCTCGACCTCTTCGTTAATCGAGGAGTCTTTCTCGATATATGTATCGCTTTGCGGCACATACGCCTCGGGCTGATAGTAGTCGTAGTACGAGACGAAGTAGACCACAGCGTTGTTGGGAAAGAACTCTTTGAGCTCGCTCGCAAGCTGAGCAGCGAGCGTTTTATTGGGGGCCATGACCAGCGTCGGCTTTCCCAGGGCCTCAATAGTCTTTGCCATCGTGAAGGTCTTGCCCGAACCAGTCACGCCCAGCAAAACCTGATAGCGGTCTCCGTCCCTCACGCCCCGCACAAGTGACTCAATGGCCTTAGGCTGGGAACCAGCGGGCTCGTATGGAGACACGACCTTAAACGGCACATCAGCGCCCTCAACGCCAAAGCGCTTAAGTTCACCACCAACGCGTTCTACTTCAAATTCCGCCATGGATACTCCTAACTCGTACATCTGCAGTATACGCAGGCGGTGGGCTTAGTCCTATACGAACCGATCGGGATAGAGAGTCTTATATCGAACCCAGGCATTATTGACGCGAATCAGATAAGCCTGAGTTTCAGGGAAGGTAATCGCATTATGGAGTGACGTGTTCTGCTGCGCCCATCCGTCGACATTGCCCATACCGGCGTTATAGGCGGCGATGGCACTATCCGTCGACCCGTTGAAATAGGCGAGAAGATACGAGAGGTATGCGCAGCCAAACTCGATATTCGTAGCCGGATCGTTAAGATTGTCGACCGAATACTCCCCTCCGTCGACAAGGCCCTTGGCGATCATGTCCTGGGCAGTCTCGGGCATCAGCTGCATCAATCCCTGAGCACCCTGATTCGACTCGGCCTCGGGATCCCAATTCGATTCCGACTTAATGACAGCGCACACCAGATACGGATCCAGATTATGCGAAATACTGGATTGCTTTACATACGCCTCGTAGTCAATCGGATACAGCGGCTTAAAGAAAGCGGCAGGAGCACACGAGTAGACGAGCGAAATAAGGCCGAAGACGAACACAACGGCAAGTGGCGCCACGCGATACCACGTAAAGAAACGTGCCTTAGGCATCGGCCTCCTCCTTATCCGGAGTATCTATAAACCCGTGGCATGCAAGCCATGAGTCAAGCTGCTCAAAGAGCGAATTATCGGCTGCCGAATTATCAATCACCGTTGTAGCGAGATTGCACAGCGCAGACTCATCGGGCTGGCAAGCAGAACGGGCATCGAAATCAGATGGCTCCATGCCACGTTGAATAGCGCGCTCGCGACGAACTGACAAAGGGGCGCTAATGACCAGAATTTCATCAGCCAAGCCAAATGCATCCTCAAAACCAGTCGGAGCTGAAACCTCGACCACCGCAAAGGGATAACGGGGAGATGAAACCGTACAACAAACCGGATCGAGAATCCTAAGCGAAAGCTGTTCAATCAGAACGGGATGCACGATGCCATTGAGCCGTGCGACCGAATCAGGAGAAGCGAAAGCTCGAGAAGCGAGGATACTGCGGCGAATGCCGCCTTCCTCATCCAAAATGTCCCAACCGAATTCATCCGCGAGAGCATTGACGATATCAGAGCCCGGCACATACAGCGATTTTGCAAGCTCATCCAGATCGATAAGCATAGCGCCACGAGATTCGAAATAGCGGCAGGCAGTCGACTTACCCGAAGCAATATTGCCCAAGACAAATACGGTAAACATCAAGCCCTCCCTAACGCCAATGCGAGTAATTATCGCTCAAATAAACTAGATGGACTCAAAAAACAGCCAAACAGTAAGAGCGCATACGGGGAAGCTAGGTCCCAAAGCACAACATGTATATAACGCAAAAAAGGGGGAGGCCGCGAGGCCTCCCCCTTTTTAATTCAAGCGTACGG
>JBKYCW010000004.1:0-141343 GCA_047025555.1 Collinsella sp. | reverse complement strand
GGGGTTGCGCTCGTTGCGGGACTTAACCCAACATCTCACGACACGAGCTGACGACAGCCATGCACCACCTGTATGGGCTCCTCTCGGCCACGGGGTCTCCCCCGCTTCACCCATATGTCAAGCCCTGGTAAGGTTCTTCGCGTTGCTTCGAATTAAGCCACATGCTCCGCTGCTTGTGCGGGCCCCCGTCAATTCCTTTGAGTTTTAGCCTTGCGGCCGTACTCCCCAGGCGGGACGCTTAATGCGTTGGCTGCGGCACGGGGGGATCGTCCCCCCACACCTAGCGTCCATCGTTTACGGCTGGGACTACCAGGGTATCTAATCCTGTTCGCTCCCCCAGCTTTCGCGCCTCAGCGTCGGTCTCGGCCCAGAGGGCCGCCTTCGCCACCGGTGTTCCACCCGATATCTGCGCATTCCACCGCTACACCGGGTGTTCCACCCTCCCCTACCGGACCCAAGCCGCGGAGGTTCCGGGGGCTTCGGGGGGTTGAGCCCCCCGCTTCGACCCCCGGCCTGCCGGGCCGCCTACGCGCGCTTTACGCCCAATGAATCCGGATAACGCTCGCCCCCTACGTATTACCGCGGCTGCTGGCACGTAGTTAGCCGGGGCTTCTTCTGCAGGTACAGTCTTGACTCTTCCCTGCTGAAAGCGGTTTACGACCCGAAGGCCTCCGTCCCGCACGCGGCGTCGCTGCGTCAGGGTTCCCCCCATTGCGCAAGATTCCCCACTGCTGCCTCCCGTAGGAGTCTGGGCCGTGTCTCAGTCCCAATCTGGCCGGTCGGTCTCTCAACCCGGCTACCCGTTGTCGGCACGGTGGGCCGTCACCCCGCCGTCTACCTGATGGGCCGCGGAGCCATCCCCTCCCGTCGGGGCTTTAGCCGGGGTGCCATGCGGCACCCCGGGGTATCCGGTATTACCCGTCCTTTCGGGCGGCTATCCCGGGGGAGGGGGCAGGTTCTCCACGTGTTACTCAGCCGTTCGCCACTCGCTTCTATCCGAAGATAGGTGCCGTTCGACTTGCATGTGTTAGGCGCGCCGCCAGCGTTCATCCTGAGCCAGGATCGAACTCTCCGTCCAAAATAAATGGGCTTCGAGCCCGTCCGGTCCTCACAACTATTAGCTGATCGGTTCCGTTCGATTCATATGGTTCTAGTATAGGAAAAGGAATTTCTCGGGGCCGCCTCTCGGCGGCCTTGCGAAAAACAAATCCAAGTTAGACCATTTCAAATGGTTCGATGTCTGCCCGGATGCGACACTCGATGTGTCCATCCTCGCAGTATCCGGTTCTCAAGGTGCACGCTTTGCGGCTCATCCGGTCCGACCGGGCCGCGCGGCAAGGAGATATATTGCCAGACCGCGAAGCCCTGTGGGACGTCAATTCCACTCTTCACAAGTCCTACACAACATATTGCTTTCTATAGGTAATAGAAAGACTGGTGCGGATCTTCCGCACGTATCAGATGATGACCCTTTGGTTCAGGAATATATAGAGATCGGTCACCTGTAAGTGTTTATCTACCCGCGCTTTTAGCAATGTAAACCGCGCCTCAGATAAAAAGAGGGAGCGCCGCGCACAACGCGACACTCCCCTAGCGATTCAAGAGAATCTATTAGGCCTCGAGAGCCTTCTTGGCGATGGTAGCCAGCTCGTTGAAGGACTCGATATCCTCGTAAGCCATCTGAGCCAGGACCTTGCGGTCGAGCTCGATGCCGGCAACCTTCAGGCCGTGCATGAACTGAGAGTAAGAGATGTCGTTCAGGCGAGCAGCAGCGTTGATACGAGTGATCCAGAGAGAACGGATCTCGCGCTTCTTGTTGCGGCGATCACGATACTGATACTGCAGGGAGTGCTGGACCTGCTCTTTAGCATGCTTGTAAGTACGCGAAGCGGCACCGTAGTAACCCTTCGCACGGTGCATAACGGTACGGCGCTTCTTCTTGGCGGCAACAGCGCGCTTAATACGTGCCATGTTCTATCAACTCCTAGACGGTAAAACGAAAAACGGGAACGCGAACTTAGGCGAGACGCGACTTGATGACCTTGCGGTCGGCAGCGGCGATCTCGGTCTCCTGACGGAAGCCACGCTTACGCTTGGTGGACTTCTTGCTCAGGATGTGGCTCTTGAAAGCCTTGGCGCGCATAAGCTTGCCGGTACCAGTCTTGCGGAAACGCTTCTTGGTGCCGCTGTGGGACTTCATCTTAGGCATGAAATACTCCTTAATCGGTTACAGAACACTAGTTACTTGGTATCGCTTGCCGCTTTATCCTCATCGAAGGCGCCCTTAATCGGGGCGAGCAGCATAAGCATGTTACGGCCTTCCATCTTAGGCTTGGACTCGACCGTAGCGTAAGGCTTGAGATCCTCGGCGAGACGCTCGAGAACGTTAAGGCCCTGCTCCGGGTGAGCCATCTCACGGCCGCGGAACATGATGGTGATCTTAACGCGTGCGCCCTTCTTGAGGAAACGCAGAACGTGGCCCTTCTTGGTCTCGTAGTCGCCAACGTCGATCTTGGGTCGGAACTTCATTTCCTTGACCTCGACCTTGGACTGGTTCTTACGAGCAGCCTTGGCCTTCATGGCCTGCTGGTACTTGAACTTACCGTAGTCCATGACCTTGCAGACCGGCGGCTCCGCGTTGGGAGCGATCTCGACCAGGTCGAGACCCTGATCGTCGGCGACGCGCTGGGCATCGCGGATGGCGAACAGGCCGAGCTGAGAGCCATCGACGCCAATCAAACGGCACGAAGATGCAGTAATCTCGTCGTTGATGCGGGTGTCATCAGACTTAGCTATTTTCCCTACCTCCATTCATAAAAAAATAACCCGGCGCTTCTCAGCAACCAGGTCATACACATAGACTTCCTCGATTTGAGGAAGGGAATCTAAGTTGTATGACCAGTCAGCTGCTCATTGGCGCCAAAAGGTGGGAGCCCTCGGGTTCCTCTTTAGGGCATTGTGGGAACAACGCCTTGCGAATAATAACACGTACAGCGCATTATCACATTACGTACACGAAAAAGGGGGCCGCAACCCCCTTGAACGCTCACTTGCATGTATGGTGCCCGAGGCGAGACTCGAACTCGCACGTTGTTGCCAACGGTGGATTTTGAGTCCACTGCGTCTGCCAATTCCGCCACTCGGGCACGCAATGCGTGAGTTAGTTTATCACAGCTTTCTACCGATTAGTCCGAAAATGGAACTTCGAGCATTTCGATGAGTTCGACCCTTGATTATCAACTTCATCCGAACACTTCCCACATTCATCCGCACATGTGCGGATGAATGTGGGAACCCGATACCCTGAGGGCCGGACCGGCCGGCCCCGGGAGATCGGAGGACGGCATGTCCGGAAAGAAGAATAGGGGCTCCGCGAGGGCGGTCCCGAGGGCCTACGGAAGGCTCACGAGGCACGAGCGGGACACGGTCCAGAGGATGCTGGAGCGCGGGGCCTCGTGCAGGGAGATCGCGAGGGAGCTGGGCAGGTCGCCCTCGACGGTGAGCGCCGAGGTGTCGTCGCACAGGTTCGTCACGGCGCCCAAGCCCAGGCGCGGCGAGCGCGTCGACGCCGGCACCGACCTGTCGGCGGCCTGCCCGCGCCTGGCGGCGTGGCCGCGCTGCTGCAACGGCTGCGGCCGCTACCGCGCGCTGGGCTGCAAGCGCCGCCCGCACGTCTTCTACGACGCCCGCGCCGCGCAGCTGTGCGCGGACTCGGTGCTCGTCTCCTCCAGGCGCGGGATCGACGCCGACGAGCCCGCCGCGGCGGCGAGGCTGGAGGCCATCAGGGACTGCCTGCGCCGGGGGCTCTCGCCCGAGCAGATGGCGGCATGCAACGGAGGGCCGGTGGACCTGTCGCCGTCGACCATCTACCGCTGGGTCTCGGCGGGCTACGACGGCATGACCAACATGGAGCTCAGGCGCAAGGTCGGCTACAGGCCGAGGAAGAGCGCCGCCGGGCGGGCGGCCACGCGCCACTCCGCCCGCAGGTCGCATGCCGCGTTCCTCGCCCTCGGGGAGGACGCGTGCGCCGCGGCCTGGGAGATGGACACCGTCGAGGGCGCCCGGGAGGACTCCGCGTGCCTGCTCACGCTGCTGCACCGCCCCAGCAGGCTCCAGCTCGCGCTGCCGCTGGAGGAGAAGACCGCCGGGTGCGTCGCGGACGCCCTGGGCGATATCAGGGAGGTCCTCGGCGCCGACGGCATGGGCAGGGTCTTCCGCGCCGTGCTCACCGACAACGGCGCCGAGTTCTCCGACGAGGCGGCGATCGCGGCGCTGCTCGGCGAGGGGCCGGGCGAGACGAGGCTGTTCTACTGCGACCCCGGGCGCAGCGACCAGAAGGGCGCCTGCGAGCGCAACCACGTCGAGATCAGGAAGCTGCTGCCCAAGGGCGCCGGGCTCAGGTTCGACCGGCTCGCCCCGGCCGACATGGCGCTCGCCATGTCGCACGTGAACTCCGAGCCCCGCGGCGCGCTCGGCTTCGCGACGCCCGCGCGCGCCTTCAGGGCGATGCTCGGGGAGGACGCGGCGGCGCTGCTGGACGCCTACGGTGTGTGGGACGTGCCGCTCGGCGACCTCGACCTGACGCCGGGACTCATCGAGAGGGCGCGCGCCGAGAGGGGCGATGCCCCGCTGGCCTAGCCTAGAAGGAAAAACGGAATAGACGGACCGACCGTCCGGCTGAGTCTGGGAAGAGGTGCCGGGCGGCGGGCGGAGCATGGCCACCGGACCTATCGAAACACATCTCCACCGTTCCATCAACTGGGAAAACGGCGCCCCCGGACCCCAGGAGGGGCCGCGGGGGCGTTCAGCTAACTGCGGGAATGGCCTATTTGCTCAATGTGTTCGGCTGAGATCGGAAATCAACCCGATGAGTTCGACCGTGCGTAGCATCTCGCGCTGACGGCATCCGCGACCGTCGACCGAAGCCTCACCCATCTGGTTATCGTAAGGGTCCTCGCGCATGCCGTCGAAAGAGGGCTCAAACTCTGCCTGGAATCGATTGTTGGCCACCATACGCCATGGGTCGAGATTGCCAAAGTAGTGACGGCGGCGCCACTCCTCCCCCATCCTGTGAGCAGAAGATCCAAATGACACGTCGGCGTTGAGCCAACCGGTCTGCGGCGTATAGAACTCTGCCCAGTCGTGCGACCCCACCGAATCGGGCGCAACGTACAGGCCGCTCTGCCAACGGGCAGGCACGCCCGCGATACGGCACATGGTGATAAACGTGAGCGCCATAACGCCGCAATCGCCGCGGAGCGAATGCGCGCAGTCATCGGCAATAGATCCCAAAAGCAAGTACGGCGGCTGATAGCGATAGTCGATATGCTGCGTCAGATAATCATAGATAGCACGAGCGCGATCGAGCGGATCCTCGAGTCCGTCAACAACACCGGCCGTCAGCTGCTGCAGATACGGCGTGAATGCAATGTGCGGACGGTCCTCGGAAATATCCTCGGACAGCGGCGCGTCCATACGCGGATGAACCGGAAGTGTGCCACCGTAGACATCACAATAAGCAGCATCGATGTGATAACGATAAGTCACCGAGAATGAGCGCTCACTCGAAGAAGACCACGAGGCGGTACGCGCCGAAGCGTTCGCGGGAGCAACAGCACCCTCCGGCGTCATGTCGAGAATCTCGACCCGAGACTGCTGACGGCAGGCAGCCGCGACGGGAAGCCAAGCGCAAACGGTCTCCCCCTCCAGAGCGCCGGGGACAGACACGGACGCTTTAAGCGTAACGACGCGAGCCAATCCGTTTTGTGACTCCATCTCCTTGAGCATCTCGTCGCGCAGTGCTATTCCGTCCGTAGAATCGGGACGCATGCCGGGGACCTCTTTGGGATATACGCGAAGCGAATCGAGGAAGTTGTCGAGAACGAACAGCTCGCCATCGATAAAGCGCCAGTCAATACGCTTACGGTCAATCAGATCGTCAAACTGCTCCTCGGTAAACTCAGGCCACTCCTCGCGAATCATCGCAATAGCTCGATCGCGCGACACCGAAAAATGAAGCGGCGTCTCAAGCATGCGATACCGCTCGGCACGAACGCAGGCAGCAAGCGAGGGATCGGGATCTTGGGCAAGTAGGCGGTCGCAAGCCTCAATAGCCTGCGAAAGATACCCCGCGTCCTTTAAACGCAGAATCTCGGGTGGCAAGCCAACATCTAGAAAACGGAAGTCATCATTGCAAACATCAACAGAGCAACCAACGGGACCCTCGTCAATAACCTTCCCATCCGAAGGCAGCACATTAATAACAGCCATACCAAACTCCAAGTCATTAGAACTCTTGAAGTCCATTGTAGCGAGATAAAAAGAAAGCCCCAATAAAGGAACCCTCAACACCGATAAACGGTACCTATAAAAAATGAATTCAGCCCAGTAACCCTGTAGCGAGTTAACGAAGGAGGCCCCGTTTCCCCGGAGCTGATTCCGTCGCGCGACTTCTAGCGAAGCCAGTAGCCACCTTAATTCAGACTCGTAACCCTGCGGCGTTAAACGAAGGAAGCCCCGTCTCCCGGAACTGTTTCCTTGGCGCGACTTCTGGCGAAGCCAGGTGAGCGCAAAGGAAACAGCGTAGGGAGACGGGGCTTCCGGTGGGAAGTTTAGCGACGCTTACGCCTTGTTGACGGAGCCAAACTCCTCCATGAGCTCCTTGGTGCGGGCAACGATGTTGTCGCGACCAGGCTTGAGGAGCTTGCGGGGGTCAAAGCCCTTGCCCTGCTGATCCTTGCCAGCCTCGATATACTCGCGAACGCCCTTGGCGAAGACGAGCTGCAGATCGGTGTTAACGTTGATCTTGGAGATACCCAGGGAGATGGCCTTCTTGATCTGATCCTCGGGGATGCCGGTACCACCGTGCAGAACGAGGGGCAGGTCGCCGGTCTGAGCCTTGATCTCGCCCAGACGCTCGAAGGAAAGGCCAGCCCAGTCGGCGGGATACACGCCGTGGATGTTGCCGATACCGCAGGCGAGGAAGTCGACGCCCAGGTCAGCAATCTGCTTGCACTCAGCGGGGTCAGCGAGCTCGCCGTTGGAGGTCACGCCGTCCTCGGTGCCGCCGATGCCGCCGACCTCGGCCTCGATGGACATGCCCTTGGAGTGGGCAAGCTCAACGAGTTCCTTGGTGCGGTCGAGGTTAAGCTGGAAGGTCTCCTCGTGAGAGCCGTCATACATGATGGACGTGAAGCCGGCCTCGATGCACTTGAAGCAGTCCTCGTAAGAACCGTGATCGAGGTGAAGGGCGACGGGGACGGTAACGCCCGTGGCCTCGACGGCAGCCTTGACCATGTCGGCGCAGACCTTGAAACCGCCCATCCACTTAGCGGCACCAGCGGTGCACTGAAGGATCAGCGGAGACTTGGCCTCCTCGGCGGCCTGGAGAATAGCCAGGGTCCACTCGAGGTTGTTGGTGTTGAAGGCACCGAGAGCGTACTTGCCGGCCTCGGCCTTCTTGAGCATGTCTGCTGCGTTGACGAGCATAAAAGAAACCTCCTGTAAGGTTGCTCCGATAACGCCTGAGATTTTACCACGACATACCCGAGCATAAACGTTCGTTTGTTCACGAATACCATCCGATTGGACAAATTTTGACCGTTTGCCCCACAGAATCGACCCACTGGGGAAAATATCTTGACGATTGAGCGGTCTTCGTGGTTCGACAGACGGCTTCGAGCCTACATCTGCATAAACGGGTTCTGCATAAGTTCGCGCGCCATCGTGGTCGAATCGCCATGGCCCGTCAAGCAAACGGTATCGGGCGGAAGCATCCTGGCAAGTTTGGAGAGCGAGCGCATAATCGCCGCCTCGTCACCGCCGGAAAGATCGGTGCGACCGTGGCTGCCCGGGAAAAGCGTGTCGCCCACAAAGGCGATGTTCCCCTGCTCGGTCGCGGCGAACAGGACGATGCCGCCCGGCGTATGCCCCGGTGCCTCGATCACCTGCAGGCAGACGTCGCCCACCTCGATTGTATCGCCCTCGGCAAGCAAACGCGTCGGCTCACCCGGATCGGGCGTCTCGATACCCCACATGGCGCGCTGCTCCTCGATATTTGCGCGAGGTACCGTCACGTCCTTAGCGCACAACTCATATAGTGCGCTGTCGCCAACGACAGCTCGAACCCCGGCAACCCCGCCAACATGGTCGGCATGACCGTGCGTGCAGACAGAGCCGAGTACGCGCACCTCGGGATGCGCGGTGCGGATATGCTCCACAAGACGCTCGCCCTCCCACGCCGGATCGACGATTAAGCACTCGTCATTCGAAATCACGGCGTAGCTGTTGGTCTGAATCGGGCCGTTGACGAGCGCCTCAATCGAAGCCGCGCCTCGGGGTGTCAGGTCCAAAGTCATATCGTCCACGCGCATACCCTCCTTCTAAAATACGCTCGAGGCACCAAACGATGCCTCGAACGTAACCAATATCTATGATGCTGAGAGGCTCTCGCACCTACACACGGCGCTTGAGTTGCGCTCCGCCCTCGCCGGGCATAAGACGGCGAGCGTCGTAGACCGAATCGACGCTGCTGATGGAAGCCAGCAGCGGATCCAGACCACTCGCGTCCGAGATCTCGACCATAAAGCGCAGAGTTGCAATACCCTCGCGGTTGGTCGAGGTGGCGGCGGAAAGGATATTGCCGCCTGCATCGCCAATGGCAATGGTGACGTCCTTGAGCAGGCCCATGCGGTCCAGGCACTCGACCACGATCTCGACCTGGAAAAGTGTATCGGCAGCACCATCCCACTCTACGTCAATCATGCGCTCGGGATGCTCCATAAGACCCTTGACGTTGGGACAGTTGGCGCGATGCACCGAAACGCCACGACCGCGCGTGATAAAGCCGACGATGTCGTCGCCCGTCACGGGGTTGCAGCAATGAGCCAGACGGACCAGTAGGCCGCTGTTGCTCTCGCCCTTGACGATAATGCCGTTACTGGCGCTCTTGCCGCGCTTTTGCGGCTTGCGGTTGGAGCCGCGAGCAGGCTGCTTCACGACCTCGGCGATAGCCTCGGCCTTGGTGAGCTGTTCCTCGGGCTTGGGGTCCAAGATTTGCTCGACCTTATTGCCCACAGCGCGCGGGGCAACCTTGCCGGCGCCGACGGCGGCAAACAGGTCCTCGAGCTGCTTGAAGTTAAACTGCTCCGCCACGGCGTTGAGCGCACGCGTCGAACGCGGCGTAGAAATGCCATAGCCACGCTTACGCAGGTCCTTGGCCAGCATATCGCGACCAGCAGCAGCGTCGTCGTCCTTGGTCGCAGCGGCAAAATAGCGGCGGATCTTTGACTTGGCGGAAGGTGTCTTAACGATCTTGAGCCAATCACGCGACGGCTTGGAACTCTTGTTAGTCAGAATCTCGACACGGTCACCCGTCTTAATCTCGTGCGTGAGCGGAGCCACCGCACCGTTGATTTTGGCGCCGACGCAATGGTTTCCCACCTCGGTGTGAACGGCGTAGGCAAAGTCGAGCGGCGTGGAGCCGGCACGAAGCGCCATGACCTCGCCCTTGGGCGTAAAGACAAAGATCTCCTGATCGAAGAGGTCGACCTTCAGCGAATGCAGGTATTCCTTGGCGTCGGTAATCTCATCAGACGCCGCCCAATCGAGCGAATGTTTGAGCCAGTTAATCTGGTCGTCCAGACGCTGGGCATCATTGGTCTTAGACGCAGACGATCCGCCCGACTTCTTATATAGCCAGTGGGCGGCAATGCCGTACTCGGCCTGCTCATGCATCTCGTAGGTTCGAATCTGAATCTCGAGCGGGCGAGCCGTGGGGCCGATGACCGTCGTGTGGAGCGACTGGTAGTTATTGACCTTGGGCATGGCGATATAGTCTTTAAAGCGACCGGGCATGGGGTGCCACAGCGTGTGCACCGCGCCGAGCGTGGAGTAGCAATCGCGCACCGAATGCGTGATGACGCGCAGTGCCACCAGGTCGTAGATCTCGGAGAATTCCTTGCCCTTGCGCTTCATCTTTTGGTAGATGGACCAATAGTGCTTGGAACGGCCGTTGATCTGGAAGTCTTCCAGGCCAATGCGGTTGAGCTCGTCGGTGAGCGTCTTGATGGTCTCGGCCAGATAGCGCTCACGGACCTCGCGCGACTCCGCCACCATGCGTGCGATGCGCTGGTAGGCATCGGGCTCCAGGTAGAAGAAGGACAGGTCCTCGAGCTCCCATTTAATGGAGCTCATGCCCAGACGGTCGGCCAGGGGCGCGTACACGTCCATGGTCTCGCGAGCCTTAAACAGGCGACGGTCCTCACGCAGGGCGGCAAGGGTGCGCATGTTGTGCAGACGATCGGCAAGCTTAACGATAATGACGCGGATGTCCTTGGACATGGCGAGGAACATCTTGCGCAGCGTGAGGGCCTGCTTCTCGTCCATGCTGTCGACTTCGATGTTGGTGAGCTTGGTCACGCCATCGACGAGCTCGGCCACCGTATCGCCAAACAGGCCGGAAACATCGGCAAGCGAGGTCTCGGTATCCTCGACGGTATCGTGCAGCAGCGCGGCACACACCACGTCACAGTCCATCTTGAGGTCGGCCAAAATGATGGCCACCTCGACGGGATGGTTAATGTACATCTCGCCCGAGCGGCGCTTTTGGTTGCAGTGCTTCTCGGCAGCAAAGCAGTAGGCCTGTTCAACCTTGGAGAAGTCGTCCTCATTCATATATTTGAGGCACAGGCGCTCCAGCTTGTCGTAGCTGTCCGCCATAATCTCGGGCGGCAGCTCATCGGCATGCTTATAGTGCTCCATCTCCGAAAACGGCTGGAGGGTGGAATCATGGGCGGTACGGGCTGCGGCATCCATCGAGGTCCCCTTCCCCTAGGCCCGCGGTACGATCGGGCGGTTAACTTTGGCTAGCATATCAGAAGCGCACGAATCGAGCGCCCAACTCCGGAAAGCCGAGAACTCCATGCGCGAGCGCAAGCCCTCCAAATAGCGAATTGACCTGCTCAATTGCACGCGGCCGGGGTTTTCGGCCATCACGATGCGGCGCGTGTCGCCAAGCCCCGAAACGCGGCAGAAACCAAGCTCTTCGAAGATTCCCAGGCCGCTTGCCACCGAACGTTCGTCGACCGGGGTGCGGGCATCGATGGCAAGGCACATCTGCGCGATGTCGATATCGCTTGCGCAGAATGAATCATCCCCGGTCTTACCGCGGTTGGAGCGCCACATGGTCTGCAGCGCGCGATAGAGTGTGACGAGTTCGTCGCGCTCGGGTGCGTAGCAGTCGAGCAGGCGCTCGTTGATGCGGGCGTCGCGCGACGAATAGAGCAGGTGGATCACGGCGGGCTGTCCGTCACGACCGGCACGCCCGCTCATCTGGTTGAACTCGATGGCGCCAAACGGCATGTGGTAGAGCACGACATGGCGGATATCGGGCAGGTTGACACCCTCGCCAAAGGCGGAGGTCGAAACGATGCAGCTGAGGCTTCCGTCTCGGAATGCTTCCTCCACGCGACGGCGATCGGAACGCGCAAGCCCCGCGTTATAGAACGCGATATGGGTTGCGTAATCGGGCACACGCTTGCGCAACGTCTTGGCGAGCGCCACGGACTGGTCGCGCGAATTGACGTAAATGACGGTCTTCTCCCCCGTCGCCACGATCGACACCAAACGGTTCTCGCGGCTCGCAAGGTCGCGGTCGTCCTCGAGCTGCAGGTTCTCGCGCACCGTCTCGTCGACCACCGTGCGAGTAATCGGCAGCATGCGGGCAAGCTCGGCCACGACCGGAGCCGTCGCGGTGGCCGTCGCAGCCATAACAACCGGGTCGCCCAGGGCTTTGAGGATATCGGTCATGTCGAGATAGGCGCTGCGGTCGCCGCCCTTGGCAAGGCCGGCGTGGTGCGCCTCATCGATAACGACAAAGCCGATGCGGCCCGAACGCGCGAAGCGGTCACGGTGGATAGATAGGAACTCGGGCGTCGTGAGCACGATACCGGTGCGGCCCGAAGCTAGGCCGGCGAACACGTCATCGCGTGCGGCCTCCACGGTCTCGCCGGTCAGCACGCCAACGCCAATGCCAAGCGCTGCCATCGTCGACGAGAGGTGATAGGCCTGGTCGGCAACAAGCGCGCGCAGCGGATAGACAAAGATACTCGCACGTCCGCGAAGGACAGCCTCGCGCGCAGCATGTACATGGAAGATGAGAGACTTGCCGCGGCCCGTTCCCATAACGGCCAAGACGCTCTGGTGGTCGGCCAAGGCATCGAGCGCCTCAGCCTGCGCGCGGTGCGGCTGGTTCGATCCGATAAAGCTATGGATAAGCGAGCGCGTGAGCTCGGTATAGGAAAGCTGGGCGAGCGTCTCGCGCTTGCGCGACTCCAGGCGCAGGCCGGAATCCGCCGGCTGCACGCCACGACGAAGCTCGCATGCCGGATCGTCGACGCTGGGCAGCATGGTATCGCGGACCAGAACATCCTTGATCATGAGCTTGGGCTTCACACGCCCCTGCCAATGCTCGGCAACGGCCTCGAACACCAAGTCGACAGCGCTATCGCAGTTGATGAGCTTATCGATTTGCGGCACGCGGAACATAATGGCCGGCACACTCGCGGCGCCATCGGTCGCCACAAAGCGCATGTGCTCGCCGGTTTTGCCCACCACGGCGCGATCGCACATCGTCACGCCCTCGGCGGCCAGCAGCGGCACCTTGTTGCCCTGGCCAAACGGCTCAAGACGGGAAATCTGCTCTATAGTCTCGATATTCAGCTCGGAAAGGTCGACCGTGGCGGCAACCTCGTCGATGTCTTCAAAGTCCTCGGCGGGAATCTCCGATAGCACGGCGGAAAGGCGACGACGGAATTCATCGAGCTTGGATGCCTCGATGGTCACTCCCACCGCACCGGCATGTCCGCCGCGACGAATCAGCAGGTCGGAACAGCGCTCGACGGCGTCAAACAGGTTAACTTTGCCCACCGAGCGACCAGAGCCGCGCGCGATACCGTCCTCGATCGAGAACAGCAGCGCCGGCACGTGGTAGCGGTTGGTCAGACGGCTTGCCACGATGCCCTTGACGCCCTCGTGCCAGCCTTCGCCGCCCACGACGATCGCGCGTCCGCCGTCATAGGCCTCCTCGACCTTTGCCATGGCATCGCGCGTGAGCTCCGCCTCGATCTCACGGCGCTGGCGGTTGATTTCCTCGAGCTCAGCCGCCAGTGCGCTTGCTTCGATGGGATCGCGGGCAAGCAGCAGGTCGAGCGCCAGCTTGGGATCAGCCATGCGGCCGGCAGCATTCAGACGAGGGATGAGCGAAAACGACAGGCCGTCGGCCGTAATGGTAGAAAGGTCCGCCTTGGCGAGCGCGGCAAGCGCGATATAGCCGGGGCGAGCGGTTACGCGCATCTGCTGGATGCCCTCGGCAACCAGCGCGCGGTTCTCGGGCGTGAGCGGCATCATGTCGGACACGGTGCCCAGCGCCGCGACCTCGATTAGCGAACGCCAATACGACGGCTTGCCCAGGCGCTCACCCAGGACTTGCACCAGCTTGAGCGCCACACCAGCACCGGCAAGCTCACGCGAGGGGCCCTCGTCCTCGAGCTTGGGGTCAGTCAGGGGCACACCCTGCGGCACCTGGTCGGAGGGCTCGTGATGGTCCGTGACCACCAAATCGATCCCCAGGCTCTCCAGATAGGAAACCTCTTCCTTGGCGGCAATGCCGTTATCGACGGTCACGATCAGCTGGGGGCGAGCGAGCTCGTTAACGCGGTCGAGCGCCGCGCGCGAAAGACCGTAGCCCTCATCAAAGCGATGCGGAATAAACGGCGTAACATCGGCGCCAAACGTGCGCAGCGCCTCGGTCAACAGGCAGGTCGACGTAATACCGTCAACGTCAAAATCGCCAAAGACTGCAATGTGCTCGTGGTTGCGAATAGCACGCTCGACGCGGTCGGCGACGACCGACATGCCCGGGATAATGAGCGGGTCGGCCCAGTCGCGATCGAGCGAAGGCGTCAAAAACAATTGGCCCTCTTTGATGGAGCCAATGCCGTGCGCGACCATAATGCGCGCCACCAGCCCGGGAATGCCCAGACCAGCCGAAAGCTCCTTTTCGAGCTCGGGGTTTTGCTGAGCGACCGCCCAGCGATGCGTCGTCTTAAGCGATGACATAGGCACCCACCCCTGATAGGGGCAGGTCGCCGCGATACCTCTCACGGTTCATAGCGATGAGTCCTCTGTGTATGCCCGCTTCGGCAGGCAGATCTGTTGAACGGATTTATTATACCGTGCAGCGCGGACGCAAAACGCCGCGGTGCGCCGCGGTTTCGGCAAACGATGGCGGTAATGGTCTCGAAATAATCGAGCGTTTCAGCCGCACGGACGCATACGAGCGTCTAGCATATCCATACAAACGAGTTCGCGGATAAAGGGAGTCACGGGACATATGAAGCAATGGGCTGGACTGGGAAAGTTCCTCGCGGGGCATATGCAGATCATCGTTCCGATTTGCGTGGCGCTCGGCGTGCTCTTTCCCCAGCAGATCGGCGTGCTCAAGCCCATTGTTCCCGCCCTCTTCGCCTTTATGACGTTTCAGGGCGCGCTCAGCAACACTTTTCACCAGGTAGCCGAGGTGTTCCACCGTCCGCTGCACCTGATTCTGGCGCTGCTGGTCTCGGCAGTGCTTATTCCCATCGCGGCGTATGCCATAGGGTCACTCTTCTTTGGCTCCAACCCCAACCTTGTCTGCGGCATCGTGCTCGAGTACAGCGTGCCCGTGGCCGTCACCGCTTTTATGTGGATCAGCATGTTCGGCGGCAACGGCCCGCTCGCGCTCACCATCATCCTGACGTCCTCGGTTATCTCCCCTGTGACGATTCCGCTCACGCTTAAGCTCTTGCTGGGTGCCACCGTCTCGATCGATGTGCCGAGCATGATGCAAGACATGGCCTTTATGATCGCCATCCCCGCCGTGCTCGGCATCGTGATCAACGAGCTCACGCGTGGATGGGGACACGAGAAGCTCTCCCCCGTGCTCTCGCCCGCCTGCAAATTCATGATGATGGGCGTTATCGCCTCCAACTCCACCGCCATGAGCGAGTACGTGCTGCACATGAACGCGGTGCGCCTGGAAGTCGCCCTCTTTATTTTGGTCTTCGCTATCAGTGGCTTTGTCGTCGGTTTTCTGGTCGCCCATGCGCTGCATCTGCCATATAGCGAGACGACCACCATGTGCTTTACCTGCGGCATGCGTAACATCTCTTCGGGCGCCGTCATCGCCACGCAGTACTTTCCGGGCGAAGTCGTGTTTCCCGTCATGTGCGGAACGCTGTTTCAGCAGGTACTCGCCTCGCTTATCGGGCATCTCTTTGAGCGTCTGACCGGCGAGGAGCGCGCCGCCCAGCGCAAGCGCGTCGAAGCCGGCCGCGACGCCATGGCACGCTAGACTGTCCGCATTACGCGGGTGTTAGTCTTGCTATACGAGCGTTTCCAGATGCGCACGCAGGCGCTCAGCATCGATATCGAGCGTTGTCTCAGCATTGACCTGGGCCAAACGATAGCCGACAAAGTAGGGCGAAACCACCCAACGCGGCAGCGCCTTGGCAATGGTCCGACCGCCCAGGTGATAGAAGAACAGGTTATACGACTCTGCGCGACCACCGTGGTGCTCGTTCAGGATATAGCGCAGAGCTACCTGGATTGCATCGGCGAAGAGATCCGCCTCGGCTTGATCTCTCGTGTCATCGCTGGCGGCGATTCCCTGCGGGGCTGAAACGTTGATCTCAAAGAACCCCATGATGGGTTCGGTTGAGATGTTGGCCGAGATCCTCCCCTGTTGCCAGACATTGATGCCTTCGAAATTGGCGGAAGCCAGCGAAGCATAGCCGTCTTCCTGCTCCAAACCCACAATCTGCATGTGCGGATGAACGAGGCTACCGCCCGAGAGCGGACCCTTGTTCTTGTACATGAGCACGCTTCGATACTGCTGTGAATCGATCATCTGCTGCCAGCAACCCAGGGCAAACCGCATCACATGGTGGAGTTCATCCGGCTCATAGGTCACCAGGTCGGCATCGTGATCGGCCGACTCGATCAGCACGGTTTGACGGGTGGCGCGCAGGGTCTTGAACTTATTCTCGAGCCAAATGCAATCGCCATCACGGCGAATGATGTCGGTGAGCCCTTCTGTATCGCAAAAGGGGCACGCGGTGCCGGGACGACGGTTGTCGTCGGGCTTACCGTTCGCCTGCTGAACGTCAAATACCAGCGTCACGGGTTATACCTCCAGCGGCACAATCTTGGTGCCATGGAGCTCGGAGACGCCCAGTGCCGCCGCCACGGTATCGCGGTTGACCGTGGAAATGCCGCCGCCGGGAAGGATGGTCAAGCGGTCGCCCGCATACTCGATCAAGCGGGCCAGGTTTTCGAAGTTGTCCTCGATCGGCGTACCGGCAGCGCCACCATGCGTCAGGATGCGTGTGATGCCGCAGTCGGCGAGTATGTCAATCGCGTCGAGCTGAGCCTCGGGCGAGAGCTGATCAAACGCCATGTGGAAGGTGATGTCGATGGGCTCACGCTTGCATTCCTCGGTCGCGCAGCCCGCGGCCATCACGAGAGCGCCCAACGTAAGCTCGTCGAGCGCCCATCCGCCAGCGCAGGGCTTGCAGCTGCCAAAGACCAAGCCGTCAACGCCGGCGCTTACGGCAAGGCCCAGGTCCATCTCCATCATGCGCAGCTCGTCTTGGTTGTAATGAAAGTCACCGCCACGCGGGCGAATCATGCACATCACCCGCGCATCGTGCTCGTGTGCATAGTTGGTCGTAGCGCTGATAACGCCGGCCGAAGGCGTGGTGCCACCAACGGCAAGGTTGTCGCACAGTTCAATACGCCTTGCACCGGCATCGATAGCCGCCGGCACCCGCTCAAAGTTCTCGGCACAAAACTCGTACAGCATAGATAGACCCCCAAAGACAGCAGATGTTTTCCGACGGGCATTGTCACACATCCCCATGAAGTTGCGGTGGAATAGGGACTCTTTTGGCCTCTGGAGCCCGTATTCAGTCCCTATTTCACCGCAACTAAAAAGGGGCGCTGACTGAGATAGTCAGCGCCCCTTTTGTTAGGTGGGTTAGCCTCCGAGGTAGGCTTTGCGGACGTTGTCGTCGTGCAGGAGTTCTTGGCCGGTGCCGGTCATGGTGATCTTGCCGGTCTCGAGCACATAGCCGCGTGTGGCGATGGAAAGCGCCATCTGTGCGTTTTGCTCGACCAGGAGCACCGTGGTCCCGGCCTTATGCAGGTCCTCGACGATCTGGAAGATCTGCTCAATCAGAATCGGTGCCAAGCCCATAGAGGGCTCATCGAGCATGAGCAGCTTAGGGTTACTCATAAGAGCGCGGCCCATAACGAGCATCTGCTGTTCGCCGCCCGAAAGGGTGCCGGCGACCTGGCGACGGCGCTCCTTAAGGCGCGGGAACTGCTCGTAGACGCGCTCAAGGCCCGGAGCCACCGTGGACTTGGGCTGCGTGTAGGCGCCCATCTCCAGGTTCTCCTCGACCGTCATCTGCAAAAAGGCGCGACGGCCCTCGGGAACCTGGGCCAGGCCCTTGCCCACCAGTTTATCGGCAGGCGTATGGGTAATGTCCTCGCCCATAAACTTGATGGAGCCGGTCTTGGAACGCAGCAGGCCCGAGATGGTTTTAAGCGTCGTGGACTTACCGGCGCCGTTCGCGCCGATCAGGGCCACGATCTCGCCCTCGTTGACGTTAAAGGAGATGTCCTTGATGGCGTGGATAGCGCCGTACCAGACGTTGATGTTGTAGACGGAAAGCATCGGCTCTGCCATTTAGTTCTCCCCCTTATCCTGCTTGCCCAGATATGCCTCAATTACGGCATCGTTGTTCTGGATCTCCTCGGCCGTGCCCTTGGCGATGACCTTACCAAAGTTGAGCACGCAGATGCCCTCGCAGATGTTCATGACGAGCGACATATCATGCTCGATAAGCATAATGGCGATGCCAAAGGTGTCGCGAATCTTGACGATGTTCTCCATGAGCTCCGCGGTCTCGGACGGGTTCATGCCGGCGGCAGGCTCGTCGAGCAGCAGCAGTTTGGGGTTGGTGGCAAGCGCGCGGACGATCTCCAGACGACGCTGGGCGCCGTAAGGCAGCGAGCCGGCCTGCTCGTTTGCCAGGTGCTCCATATCAAAAATGGACAGCAGCTCCATGGCGCGCTCGTGGGCGGCCTTCTCGTACTTCCAATACGTCGGCAGGCGCAGCACGCCCTCAAAGCCGGAGTAGCGCTCCTGGTTGTGCAGACCGACCTTGACGTTGTCCTCCACCGTCATGGTGTTGAACAGGCGAATGTTCTGGAAGGTACGGGCAATACCCATGCGGTTGACCTGATAGACCGACTTGCCCGAGGTGTCCTCACCGTCGAGCAGGATGGTACCGTGCGTGGGCTGGTACACCTTGGTGAGCAGGTTGAAGACCGTGGTCTTACCGGCACCGTTGGGACCGATCAGACCGGCGATCTCGGTCTTACCGATGGTCAGGCTAAAGTCGTCGACTGCCTTAAGGCCACCGAACTCGATGCCCAGGTGGATGCACTCGAGTGCCGGGCGCTCGCCCAGGTCGCGGTCGGGAACGATGGCGCCAGAAGGATACGGGACCATCTTGCCCTTGTTGAACTCAAATTTACTGGGCATCGGCTGCCACCTCCTTCTTGGAAGCAAAGCGATCCTTGACACGACCGAAGAACGCCTTGAGCTGCGGGTTGTTGGTAAAGATCATGACCAAGATCAGCACGATGGCGTAGATGAGCATGCGGTAGTCCGAGAACTGACGGAGCAGCTCGGGAAGCACCGTGAGCAATGCCGCCGCGATGACGGAGCCGCGCATATTGCCCAGACCGCCCAGGACCACGAACACCAGGATGAGGATGGACGTGTTGAAGTCGAACTTGGTGGCGGAGAGCTGCGAGAAGTTACCGCCGAAGAGAGCTCCGGCAGCACCGGCGAGGGCAGCGGAAACCACGAAGGCGATCATGCGGTACTCGGTGACGGAGATGCCCACAGACTCGGCAGCGATCTTGTTGTCGCGCACGGCCATAATGGCACGGCCGGTACGGCTGCGAACCAGGTTGAGCACGATCACGAGTGCGACCATGACCAGGATGGCGCCGGCGAGGAAGGTCGAGTACGTCGACACGCCCGAGGCGCCCTGGGCGCCCTTGATGATGGCGGTGCCGTCCTCGAGCAGGTGCAGGTCATCGATCGTGGAGTTACCCGTGATGTTAAAGATCACATGCAGGCCGCGGGAATCGACGCCCACAATGAGGCAGGTGACGATCTCCTTGATAATCTCGCCAAAGGCCAGCGTCACGATAGCCAGGTAATCGCCGCTCAGACGAAGGACCGGGATGCCAATCAAGAAGCCCAGGATGGCGGCAGCGATGGCGCCGACCACGATACTGATGATAAGGCGCACCGGATCGGAGGGAACGGCGCTCTCCAGCGCGACGGCGGTGACGATTCCCGTATAGGCACCGACACTCATAAAGCCCGCGTGGCCCAGCGACAAGTCGCCCGCGATGCCGACGACGAGGTTAAGGGAAATGGCCATGACGATATAGGCCGTGATGGGAACCAGCTGACCGGCGATCATGCGCGGAATCATGTGGTTGGACTGCATAAAGAACACGATGGCAAACGCCACAAGGCACATGGCGTACGTGACAAAGTCGTGACGCGTCTGCTTGTCTTTAAGAAACTTCATAACGCTCACCTACACCTTCTCGGGGACGTACTTGCCCAAGAGGCCGGCAGGCTTGACGAGCAGGACGATGATCAGAACACCAAAGACGATGGAGTTGGCAAGGCTCGTGGAAATGTAAGCCTGTGCCATCGCTTCGATGATGCCGATGAGAATGCCGCCGACAAAAGCGCCGGGGATGGAGCCGATGCCACCGAAGACGGCGGCGTCGAAGGCCTTGATGCCAGGCATAGCACCCGTCGTGGGCTGCAGCACCGGCGAGTAGGAGCACAGCAGCACGCCGGCGATGGCGGCAAGGGCAGAGCCGATGGCAAACGTCATCGAAATGGTGCGGTTGACGTTGATGCCCATGAGCTGAGCGGCAGCCTTGTCCTCGGACACGGCGCGCATGGCCTTGCCCATCTTGGTCTTACCTGTAAAGAACATCAGGCCGGCCATGATAACCAGGCAGGCGACGATGGTGACGAGCGAGACGGCGCTTACGTTGAACTTGGCCAAGAACTCCGGCACCTGGAAGGTGACGAGCGAAGTGAAGTTCTTGGGCGTGGCGCCCCACAGAAGCTGCGCGGCGTTCTGCAGGAAGTAAGACACGCCGATAGCCGTGATCAGAACGGCCAGCGGGCCTGCTTGGCGCAGCGGCTTATAGGCCAGACCCTCAATGAGAACACCGAGAACCGTGCAGGCCACGCAAGAGAGAACTACAGATGCCCAGCCCGGGAGGCCGAGATACGACGTGGCGCAGAACGAGACATAGGCACCGACCATGATGACATCGCCGTGAGCGAAGTTCAGCATCTTGGCGATACCGTAGACCATGGTGTAGCCCAACGCGATGATGGCGTAGACGCTGCCCATGGACAGGCCGTTGACCAGGTATTGGATAAAGACCGTCATGTTCCACATCCCCCTTTCGAATAGGTTTCCAGTTAATGTATGAAACAGGGACGTTACATCGTCCCTAGATACCAAGCAAGCAGGGAAGGCCAAAACCTCCCCTGCTTGGGATCAAAACCGCTCTATGTAAGGCGGCCAATTAGGCCTGTACGTACTTGCCGTCGGTAATGACGTACGCCGTCGGGTCCTTCTGGACCTGGCCCTTGTCGTTCCAGGAGAGCTTGCCAGTCAGACCGTCAACGGTAATGTTGCGCATAGCCTCGGGAAGCTTCTCGGCAACCTCGGTCGGGTCGGCGTCGGCACCCAGGCCGGCTTCCTTGAGGGCCTCGACCACCGCATGCACGCCGTCGTAGGCGTCGGCGGCAAACTGGTCCGGAGTCTCGCCATACTTATCCTTGTAGGCGTTGACGAAGTCGGCATTCTTCTCGTCATCGGCGGAGAATGGGGTCATGAGCAGCAGACCCTCGGCCAGAGAGGTGTCGAAACCTTCCACGCCCAGGATACCGTCCATACCGTCGCAGCCCATCATCTTGACGTCGTAGCCCATGTCCTTGGCGTTCTTGAGCAGGACGGATGCGGGCGTGTAGTAGATCGGTGCAAAAATCATGGTGGCGCCGGCCTGCTTTGCCTTGGTCAGCTGGTTGGTAAAACTCGTAGCAGAGTCGTCCTTGAAGGTCTCCTCGTCGACAATCTCAAGCTTAGACTTAGCGGCCTGGGCCTTAAAAGAATCTGCGATGCCCGAAGAATAGGCGTCGCCGGAGTTATAGAACAGCACGAACTTCTCGTTCGCATACTTCTGCGCCAGGAACTTGGCAGCGTTGACACCCTGGTTGGGGTCGGTGAAGCAAACCTGGAAGACGCAATCCTTGCCCTTGGTAACGTCCTCGGAGGACGCGGACGGGGTGATCATGAACGTCTCGGGGTCGTTACCACACTCTGCGGCAACGGCAACCGACGCACCCGTGGTGGTCGGGCCGACGAGGGCCTGCATGCCCCAGTCGAGCAGGGTGTTGAAGGCGTTGACGGCCTTCTCGCCGTCAGCCTGGTCGTCCTCGGCCTTGCTGACAAGCGGCAGCTCCTTGGTCGAGAAATCCTTGCAGCCAAGCTCGACAGCCTGGGTAACGGACTTGCCGTAGGACGCGTTGGCGCCGGTCAGCGGGCCGATGGTGCCGATCTTAAACGAAGCGTCGCCCGAAGCGGAACCACTGTCGCCGCCGTTGGAGGAGCAGCCAGCTAGAATGGACATCGCCCCCAGACCTGCTGCGCTCGCGATAACGCTCCTGCGATTCATAACAGGGTTCAATGACTTACCGGTGAGGCTCGACATGCGGCTCTCCTCTCAAATCTCGTCGGGTTTCGGTTACCCGACAGGCCATCCTTCGCCGTGTTCGGCGTTCGCAAAATAGTAGACGCTTTAGTTAAGGAAAGTGGCGATTATTTCAACTTTTCTTTGGATTTGTTCATTTATCCATAATTCTGCGTATTTCTATTACTTTATGCAGTATTGCCACTTTATTATGTAAAAGTAATGTTTCCATTCTGTTACAGGCGTCCCTGCCCTGAATAAAACAGCCTCACCGGTCGTGCTTTATGCGCACTTAGGCGGCGATGTACTTGCCGTCCTGAATCACATAGGCCGTAGCGGGCTTCTCGACTTGGCCTTCGTCGTTCCACGTGAGCTCGCCCGTCAGGCCCTCGATCTTGATCTTGCGCATGGCCTTGGCAAGGTCGCCGGCAATGTCGGCACCGTCGGCCGTAAGGTCGATGCCCGCTTTATCGATAGCCTCGACGATTGCGTGGACGCAATCGTAGGCGTCGGCGGCAAACTGGTTAGGCGTCTCGTCGTAGGCATCCTTATAGGCCTTGACGAAGTCGGCATTCTTCTCGTCGTCAGCCGAAAACGGGGTCATGAGCAGTACCCCCTCGGCAAGAGAGGTATCGAAGCCCTCGACAGAGAGCAGGCCGTCCATGCCGTCGGTACCCATGAGCGTCATATCGCAGCCCATGTCCTTGGCGTTCTTGAGCAGGACGGACGCCGGCGTGTAGTAGATCGGCGCAAAGATGAGCGTGGCGCCGGCCTCCTTGGCCTTGGTGAGCTGGTTGGTAAAGCTCGTGGAGGAGTCGTCCTTAAAGGTCTCGGTATCGACGATATCGAGCTTGGACGCCTTGGCCTGCTCGGCAAAAGCGTCGGCAACGCCCGAGCTATACGTATCGCCGGAGTTGTAGAACAGGGCGATCTTGGCATCCGCGTACTTCTCGGCCAAGAACTTCGCGGCGCTGGCGCCCATGGTGGGATCGGTGAAGCAAACCTGAAAGACCGTGGTCTTGTCCTTGGTGACGTCGAGCGACGAGGCCGAAGGCGTGACCATGAGCATATCGTCGGCGATCTCGCCCGAGACGGCGACGGCGGCACCAGTCGTGACGGGGCCGACGAGAGCCTGCATGCCCCAGTCGCACAGGGTATTGAAGGCGTTGATGGCCTTTTCGCCGTCGGCGACGTCGTCCTCGGACTTAAGCGAGAATTTGAGGTCCTTGGTCGAGAAATCCTTGGCGGCGAGCTTGGCACCCTTCTCGGCCGAAACGCCATAGGCTGCCGCGGCGCCGGTCAGAGGGCCGATGACACCGATCTTGAAGGTCTTGCCGTCATCGGCGGAGCCGCCGTCCGAGCCACCCGACGAGCAACCAGCGAGTGCGGCGGTGCTGCCGAGTGCCACGGCGCCGGCGAGAAAGTTCCTACGGCTGAGCGTGCTGTTGATGTTGAGCATGGTGTCCCCCTTTTCGCTGGCCGCGGTGCGGCCGTCTTGCGGTACAGGGCAAACCTTATGGTGCAAACGTTGACAGTTTGTTACGGAGTTCCGTTTGTAGCGAGCATGTTTCCAATGTTTCCGCAGCGTTTCGGGGGTGCCGTTTTGTGCGACTCCTGTTGCCTGGCGAGCACGCGCCCTCGGTTCACGCTAGAATGCATTCAACCTTTAAGCGGTTAATCCATCCATAAGATGCACGAAGGAGCTATCTATGAGCGAACCCCTGCGCACCGTGAACGTCGGTCTGATCGGTCTGGGAACCGTCGGCGGCGGCGTGGCCCGTCTGATCAAGAGCCACCACGATGAGTACCTGGCAGCCTACGGCATCGACCTTAAGCTGACCCGCGCCTGCGCGCTTGCTTGGGAGCAGGCCGAGGCGGCAGGCATTGAGCGCGAGGCCTTTACGAGTGACTGGCGCGACGTCGTCACCGACCCCGCCGTCGACATCGTCGTCGAGCTGATCGGCGGCGAGCATCCCGCAACCGAGATCTTCACCACCGCCTTTGAGCACGGCAAGCACGTCGTCTCTGCCAACAAGGCCCTGCTGGGCCGTCACGTCGAAACACTTGCCGAGAAGGCACGCGCGTGCGGCGTGCAGATTAAGTGCGAGGCCAGCTGCGGCGGTGGCATCCCCATCGTGAGCACGCTCGAGCACGACCTGGTGGGTAACAAGATCTTGACCATCGCCGGCATCCTTAACGGCACCACCAACTATATCCTGTCGCGCATGGACGCCGAGGGCGCCGATTACGCCGACGTCCTTGCCGACGCGCAGGCCAAGGGCTATGCCGAGGCCGACCCATCCGCCGACGTTGACGGCTTCGATGCCGCCAGCAAGACGGCGATCCTCGCCTCCATCGGCTTTGGCACCCGCGTGACCACCGACGATGTGTACCAGCAGGGTATCCGCACCATCGGTGCCGAGGACATCGCCCAGGCCCGCGAGCTCGGCTACACCATTAAGCTGCTGGGCATCGCCCGCAACACCGACGCCGGCGTCGACGTTCGTGTGCACCCCACGCTCATTCCGGCAGACCATATGCTCGCCAAGGTCAACGGCGCCATGAACGCCGTCTACGTGGTGGGTGACGCCGTGGGCGAGACCATGTTCTACGGCGCGGGTGCAGGCTCCTTTCCCACCGCGAGCGCCGTCGTGGGCGATATCCTGTCGCTCTCCGAGCAGATCAGCCGCGGCGTGGCTCCGCTGCCCGAGATTGAGCCCTATGGTCACAACCTCGCCTTTAAGCCCATGGACGAGCTCCAGACCAAGTACTATGTGCGCCTGAAGGTCGCCGACCGCGTGGGCGCCCTGTCCGAGACGGTCGACATCTTTGCCAAGCACAACATCTCAATCTCGCTCATCAACCAGGTCGAGGACGGCAAGTCGGGCGTCAGCGATGCCTGCTCGGTCATCTTCCTGACGCACCGCGCGCTCGAGAAGGACGTCCAGGCTGCCGCCGCCGAGCTTGCCAGCGTCGACTGCGTGGCCGAGGTCGCCAACGTCCTGCGCATCGAGGACGTCGAGGCCTGGACCGAAGGCGTCATGGCCAACTAACCCAACGCTCGCCTAGCAATACGCGCCTTGAGGGCTCCCGTCCGATGTGGGACGGGAGCCCTTTTGTCACCCGCCCTAAGCACAACGGCAGAGCATATTTGCGCGAGCCGCTCATCGGTAACGCGGGCTACCGTTCACCGATATGCAAACGCGACCGATTCCGGCTACCGCTACGCTGTGCTGCGAATGTCCGCCCGCGATGAGAGGAAGCACCATGTTGCTCGAGGGCAAGAAAGCAATCATCACCGGAGGCACGCGCGGTATCGGCTATGCCATCGCCTGCCGTTTTATCGAGGAAGGCGCTGCCGTCACTGTCTTTGGCTCGCGCCAGGAGACTGCCGACGCGGCCGTTGAGAAGTTGGCGGCCGCCTATCCCGACGCCAAGGTCTGGGGCCGCTCCTGCGACATCACCTCGCTCGAAGCCGTGACCGAGGCCTTTACCCAGGCTGCCGCCGACATGGGCGGCTTGGACACGGTCGTCAACAATGCCGGCATCTCCCAGCGCTCGCCGCTCCTTAACTATACGGCCGAGGAGTTCGCAAAGGTCATGGACCTTAACGTCGTCGCCGTCTTTAACGGTCACCAGGCTGCCGCCAAGATCATGACCGAGGCAGGTCATGGCGGCACCATCACTACCACAAGCTCGATGGTCGCCAAGTACGGCCAGCCCTCCGGCGTCGGTTACCCCACGTCCAAGTTTGCCGTCAACGGCATGGTCCAGTCGCTCTCGCGCGAGCTCGCCCCCATGGGCATCCGCGTCAACGCCGTTGCCCCTGGCGTGACTAAGACCGACATGGTCGCTAACCTGCCCGAAGAGGTCATCAAGCCCATCATCGCCACTATTCCGCTCGGCCGCATGGGCGAGCCCGAGGACGTCGCCAACGCCTTTGTTTTCCTAGCGAGCGACATGTCATCCTATGTCACGGGCGCCGTGCTCCCCGTCGACGGAGCCGCCCGCTCCTAAAGGTCGCAAGCCACGACTTCGAACCTCAACGAGGCCCAACGCAAAAGGCGCGCTGTCTGCATCAACCGCAGGCAGCGCGCCTTCTATTATTTGGACGGAACCCGTATCCCGGTATTCCTTACTACTTACCGTCGTCGTCCTCGGCTTCTTCTCTTGCATAGAGCTCCAGCATGCGGCGGCGGTATTCGCGTACGGCGAGCTTGGCGCGCTCCAGGCGGCGACGCTCGCGCTGGGTCAGCTCGGACGGGTCGACCTCGTCTCCATAGGTCTTATCGGCAAGCAGGTGCGCCGCGTCCACGATGCGGGCATCGATGTGGCCGCTCGCCGCCTCGGCAGAAAGACGCTCGGCAATCGTATCGAGCGTAGGCAGGCCCTCGAATACGCGACCATGGCCATGCGAAGTCAGCAGCTCATGCTCGCGCGCGAGCAAGCTCGCTAGGTCGTGGTGAGCGCGCAGGATGTCGAGCGCATCGGATGGATGCTCGGCAACCTCTGCCACGGCGGCGACCGGTGCGGCGTCGACCACGCGGTAGAAAAGCTGCGCGAGCAATGGCATCAAGAACACCGTGATGGCGCCGGCGGCAACCATAACCGACGCGATGTCTTGCGACAGCGCACCCGCGTTGACGGCAACACTCGTTACGGCAACGATGATCGGCAGCGCCGTGGTGCAGTAGAGCGCCACGGTGATGCGGCCATACGCCGAGACATCGCGCGTCGCGGGACAAATGCTCATAGAGATAAGAATGGGCACGGCACGAATAATCAACAACGCCACGATAAAGCCCGCGAGCAAGCCCGGGCGCGACGCCACGGCCGTCAGGTCGATCTTTGCGCCCGATACGGTAAAGAACACCGGAATCAAAAAGCCGTAGGCCAGGCCGTCGAGCTTGGTCTCGAGCGTATGGTTGCCCTCGGGGATGATATAGCGCAGGACAAAGCCGGCGGCAAAAGAACCCAACACGATGTCGAGATCAAAGACGGCCGAGAACGCCACGAGCGTGACCAGGATGAGCACCGTCAGGCGCACGAAGGTCTGCGACGTGGTATCGGCACGTTCCTCGACAAACGCAAAGAAGCGGCTGCCGACGCGCTTGGAGCGGCTTGGAACCACGGCCAGCAACACGCAAACCACCGCAAACAAGCCAAGGATTACGAGCGTTTGGATGCCAGTGCGGGCAGACAGCAACACCGACATAGCAAGCACGGGTCCAAGTTCGCCCCAGGTGCCATACGCGAGAATCGAGTCGCCCACACGCGTGCCAGTGAGCGAGCGCTCACGCATGATGGGCACGAGTGTGCCGAGCGCCGTCGAAGTAAGGGCAAGCGTCACGGCGATACCGTCGAAATGACTGACCGAGAACCACGGGGTAAAGCGCACGGCAAGCCAGGCGATACCAAACGTGACGACCCACGTCGCCAAGCCGTAGCGCCCCTCGACGCCCGTGATGCTCTTGGGATCGATCTCAAAGCCGGCAAGCAAGAACAAAAAGGCCAGACCGAGCTCGGACACAAGCGAGACCTCGGTATCTACATGGATGACGCCGAGCATATGAGGTCCCAGCACTGCGCCGAGCACGAGCAAAAAGACCGTCTCGGGAACGGGTTTTCCAGGAATCGCCGAGGCGATGAAGGGGCTTGCAAAGGCCACGAGCGCGATGATGGCGAGCGAAACGAATGCCATGTGATGCCTTTCTCTTGTTTGCGCTTCACTGTAGCACCCTCGCCGTCCTCAACGCGCCGCGAGCTGTCGTATCATAGTGAGGTTTACAAACATGTGGCTCAAGGCGACTGCGAGGCCCGCCCCGCAAACCGACCGCTGCCGCATACCGTACCGTACGCCCAACCGATCAGGAAGGCAGGAACCAATGGTCTCTCGTATCTACGTGGAGAAGAAACCCGGGTTCGACGTCGAGGCTCAGCAGCTCAAGGGCGAGCTGACCGAGATTCTCGGCATCAAGGGCATCGAGGCCCTGAGGATCATCAACCGCTACGACGTCGAGGGCATCGACGAGGAGCTCTTCCGCTCTTGCGTCCCGACCGTCTTTAGCGAGCCCCAGGTCGATGTGACCTATGACGAGCTCCCCGCAAGCGATGGCGCCGTCTTTGCCGTCGAATTCCTGCCTGGCCAGTTTGACCAGCGCGCCGACTCCGCCAGCGAGTGCGTGCAGCTCATCAGCCAGGGCGAGCGCCCCGCCGTGCGCTCCGCCAAGGTCTATATGATCTCGGGCGACTTGGACGAGGCCGCCATCGAGGCCATCAAGCACTACGTGGTAAACCCCGTCGAGGCCCGCATCGCCTCGCTCGACCTGCCCGAGACGCTGCACATGGAGACCCCCGAACCCCAGCCCGTCGAGGTGCTCGACGGTTTCCGCGAGCTCGACGAGGCCGGCCTTGCCGCCTTCATCGCCGACCGCGGCCTTGCCATGGACGAGGCGGACATCGCCTTCTGCCAGCAATACTTCCGCGATGAGGATCGCGACCCCACCATCACCGAGATCCGCGTGATCGACACCTACTGGTCCGACCACTGCCGCCACACCACCTTCGGCACCGTCCTGGACGACGTGACGATCGACGACGCCGTGGTGCAGCAGGCCTTCGACCGCTACATGGAGATGCGCCACGAGCTCGGTCGCGACGCCAAGCCCGTCTGCCTCATGGACATGGGCACCATCGGCGCCAAGTACCTTAAGAAGACCGGTGTCATGACCGATGTCGACGAGTCCGAGGAGATCAATGCCTGCACCGTCAAGGTGAAGGTCGATGTCGACGGCGAGGAGCAGGACTGGCTGTTCCTGTTTAAGAACGAGACCCACAACCACCCGACCGAGATCGAGCCCTTCGGCGGTGCCGCCACCTGCGTGGGCGGCGCCATCCGCGACCCGCTCTCGGGCCGCAGCTACGTGTACCAGGCCATGCGCGTCACCGGTGCCGGCGACCCCACCGTCCCCGTGTCCGAGACGCTCGAGGGCAAGCTGCCGCAGCGCAAGCTCGTGACCACCGCCGCCGCCGGCTACTCCAGCTACGGCAACCAGATCGGCCTTGCCACCGGCCAGGTCAACGAGCTCTATCACCCCGGCTACGTGGCCAAGCGCATGGAGGTCGGCGCCGTGGTGGGCGCCACCCCGGCAAGCCACGTGCGCCGCGAGTGCCCCGCCCCCACCGACAAGATCATCCTTTTGGGCGGCCGTACCGGCCGTGATGGCATCGGCGGTGCTACCGGCTCCTCCAAGACCCAGAACACCGAGTCCATCGAGACCTCGGGCGCCGAGGTCCAGAAGGGCAACGCCCCGGTCGAGCGCAAGCTGCAGCGTCTGTTCCGCCGCGGCGACGCCTGCCGTCTGATCAAGCGCTGCAACGACTTTGGCGCCGGCGGCGTCTCGGTCGCCGTGGGCGAGCTTGCCGACGGCCTGTACGTGGACCTGGACACCGTGACCAAGAAGTACGACGGCCTGGATGGCACCGAGCTCGCCATCTCCGAGTCCCAGGAGCGCATGGCCTGCGCCGTCGCCGATGGTGACGTCGAGGAGTTCATGGGCTACGCCGCCGAGGAGAACCTCGAGGCGACCGTTATCGCCGAGGTTACCGCCGAGCCGCGCATGCGCATGGCCTGGAACGGTGTCGCCATCGTCGACCTGTCCCGCGAGTTCCTCAACTCCAACGGTGCGCCCAAACACCAGGTCGCCCACGTGTGCGCCCGCAGCGTGTGGCAGCCCAGCTGGGCCGGCACCACGCTTGCCGAGCGCATGACCTCGCTCGTCACCGACCTCAACGTCGCCTCCAACAAGGGCCTTTCCGAGCGCTTCGACTCCACCATCGGTGCCGCGACCGTGCTCATGCCCTTTGGCGGCAAGACGCAGCTCACTCCGAGCTCTGCCATGGTCGCCAAGTTCCCCGTGGACGGCGAGACCACTACGGCGAGCGCCATGGCATGGGGCTTCAACCCCTACCTGATGGAAGCCGACCAGTTTGCAGGCGCCTACCTGTCCGTGGTCGAGTCCATCGCCAAGCTCGTGGCCGCCGGCTTTGAGCACAAGCGCGCCTATCTCTCCTTCCAGGAGTACTTCGAGCGCCTGCGCACCGAGGCCGAGCGCTGGGGCAAGCCCATGGCAGCAGTACTCGGCGCCCTCATGGCTCAGGTCGACCTGGGCGCCGGCGCCATCGGCGGCAAGGATTCCATGAGCGGCTCGTTTGAGGACGAGGCCGGCGAGCTCAACGTTCCGCCGACCCTGATCAGCTTCGCTGTGGCCGTGGGCAAGGCGGCCCGCGCCGTCTCCCCCGAGTTCAAGGGCCTGACGCACCGCGTCGTCCGCATCGCCCCCGCCACCTATGGCGAGGACTACCGCCCCGACGCTCAGCAGCTGCTCGCGGCGTTTGACGCCGTCGAGGCGCTCACTGCTACCGGCAACGCCCTGGCCATCTCCACGCCCGGCTACGGCTGCGGCGCCGAGAGCCTCTTTAAGATGTGCGTCGGTAACCAGATCGGTATCGAGCTTGCCGAGGATGTAGACGTAGAGAGCCTCTTCACCCCGCTCTACGGCAGCTTTATCGTCGAGCTCGCCGAGGACGCCGAGCTGCCCGAGGTCGCCGACGGCGTTGTCGTCGAGCCCCTGGGTACCACCGTCGAGGGCTATGTCATCGACACCGGCTCCGAGGTCATCGAGCTCGCCAAGCTCCAGGAGGCCTGGGAGAGCGGCATCGAGGGCGTCTTCGCCTACCGCAGCGCCGGCGAGACCCCCGAGGTCGAGACCATCGACTTCCGCGCCAAGAATATCCACGTGTACGGCGGCGCCATGATCGCCCGCCCGCGCGTGATCATCCCCGTGTTCCCCGGTAACAACTGCGAGTACGATAGCGCCCGCGCCTTCCGTGCCGCCGGTGCCGAGGCCGACACCTTCGTGATCAACAACCTCACGCCCGAGGCCGTCGCCGAGAGCACCCATGAGCTTGCCCGCCGCATTCGTGCAAGCCAGATCGTCATGATCCCCGGCGGCTTCTCGGGCGGCGACGAGCCCGACGGCTCCGCCAAGTTCATCACGGCGTTCTTCCGCGCTCCCGAGGTCACCGAGGCAGTCCGCGACCTGCTCAAGGCCCGCGATGGCCTGATGCTGGGCATCTGCAACGGCTTCCAGGCCCTGATCAAGCTCGGCCTGGTGCCCTACGGCGACATCGTCGACGCCACGCCCGATGCGCCCACGTTGACGTTCAACACCATCGGTCGCCACCAGAGCCGTCTGGTGCGCACCCGCATCTCGTCCAACTTGTCCCCGTGGCTGTCGCAGTGCAGCCTGGACGACCCCTACACCGTCGCCATCAGCCACGGCGAGGGCCGCTTTGTCGCCAATGACGAAGTGCTCGCCCAGCTGATCGCCAACGGCCAGGTCGCCACGCAGTACGTGGGCGAGGACGGCAAGCCCAGCATGGATCTTTCCGTCAACCCCAACGGCTCCGCACTCGCCATCGAGGGCATCACGAGCCCCGACGGCCGCGTCCTGGGCAAGATGGGCCATGCCGAGCGTCGCGGCGACAACCTGTACCGCAACGTGCCCGAGCATGTCCCCGGCGATAAGTTCATGCCGATCTTTGAGAGCGGCGTAGCCTACTTCGCCTAAAGCTTTCCCATCGGGTACAATCCCCTCGGGTAACAACACCCGCCACCGACACATCCGGTGGCGGGTTCTTTTTTTGCTTCGCGCATGTAGGAAGGACATCATGGAAAGCCGCAAGCCGTATCTCGCCACCCTGCCCGGACTCATCCTGAGCTGTCTTGTTTGCTGTGCACTCTGGGGATCGGCCTTTCCCTGCATCAAGATCGGCTACGCACTCTTTGGTATCCCGGCGCACGATAGCGCTTCGCAGCTGCTCTTTGCAGGTTTACGCTTTACGCTTGCCGGCGTCCTGGTTATCGTTGGGATGAGCGCGGCCCAACGCCGCCCCCTCGTACCGCAAGCGCGCGACATCAAGCCCATCTTTGTCTTGTCGCTCTTCCAGACTATCGGGCAGTACTTCTTTTTCTACCTGGGACTCTCGCGCGCCAGTGCCATGTCGAGCTCCATCATCGAGGCCAGCGCCAACTTCCTCGCAATCCTCTTTGCCGCCCTGGCATTTCGCACCGAGAAGCTCAATACGGCCAAGGTGCTTGGCTGCGTGTTGGGCTTTGCCGGCGTCGCGCTTGTCAACCTTTCGGGCGCAGATGGCACCTTTGGCTTCACGCTCGATGGCGAGGGCTTTATCCTAGCCTCCACTGTCGCGGGCGCTCTTTCGACCTGCCTGATCGGCATCTTCTCGCGCAAGCACGACGGTGTTTTGCTTGCCGGCTGGCAGTTTTTAGTCGGCGGCCTGGTCCTCACCGCCATCGGCTTTTTGATGGGCGGCACATTGTCCCCCACCGAAGTCGCCCCCGCCATCGCGCTCATCATCTACATGGCGCTTATCTCCGCCGTCGCGTACTCGCTGTGGTCCCGCCTGCTCGCCGTCAACCCCGTCAGCCGCGTGTCGGTCTTTGGCTTTATGAACCCGGTCTTTGGCGTGCTGTTGAGCGCACTGCTGCTCGGCGAGGGCGCTGGCACGAGCCCCGTTACCGTCATCGTTGCCCTGTTGTTGGTCTGCGGCGGCATCATCATCGTCAACAAACCCAAAAAAGCCTAGCGAGCTCACCTTTTTAGGGAGGGCGTTTGCACACTTTAGCTTAATGGAATACATCGATGAGCTGAGGGCCGCCACGCACGCAAGCGTGCGACCCTTTTCCTAGCGTATCTGGATGCCGGCTTTCTTTTTCTCGGCCTTGACGCGGTAGAGCTCCGCATCGGCAGCGCGAAGTAAGTCTTGCCAGGTATCAACACTATCGCCGACCCGCGCGCAACCGATGGACATCCGCAATGCATACGGCACCTCGGCATGCGCGAGCTCGTCGTTGATTGTCGCGCACAGATGCATGATATCCTGTTCCGCCGCTGCCTTTTGGAGCACCACGAACTCATCGCCACCATAACGCGCGATAAAGCCACCAGACGCCGAGCAGACCTCTTTGAGCGCAGCGGATATTACCTGAAGAGCATGGTCGCCCTCCACATGTCCATAGCGATCGTTAATCTGCTTAAAGCCGTCAGCGTCCATCATAAGCAGATATACATCTTCGGCCTGATCCACATTTGAAAAGAGCGACAGCATATAGGTCTCAAAACGGTTGCGGTTGTTGAGTCCAGTCAACGGGTCAGTCGAGATCAGTTGCTCCTGGCAGATGATATAGAGCAGCAACATGCTAATCATTATGCCGACACAAAGGCCAGGCACCGAGTATACGATCTGAAAGGTACCGCCCACCAGAGCGGGAACCGCAAAAAAGGCGAGGGTGCGATAAATGGCCTTCTTTTGCAGGCTTTCGACTTTTCGAGCCTGAATAAAGGCATGCAAGGACGTATATATGACGTAGCAGTAGCTAACGATAGGCTGAATCATATAAAGCGCTCCGCGACGATATACGCCCCGCGCATCGATATAGAACATAGCGTGCGTCCAGTAGCTGGTAAATGCCAGAACGACCACCAATGCGGTTGGCAACGTTAAAAGTACCACCCTATAGGGCGTGGTCAGGAGCCGTGAGCCCTGCATCGTCTCGGAATAGAAAAACCAAATGAGGCACGCGATGGCGAACAGCGAAAACGAAACCGCGTTGGAAATCCAGTTGGCCGTGATGCCTACAGGAGTGCTCACGCCGTCCGAGAGCGTCCAGATCATATCGAAGAAAATGTAGGCAGCAGACGTGTAGCCCAGCATGCTAAACAAAAGCTGCTGGGTGCTCGAGAACAGGGAGCGACGGCTTCGTACGGCAAGTCCGATAAGAATAATCATGCATAGCAGGAATATCTCGATCTTGAGTGCCTTTACCACTAGACGCCCTCCCTTCAATATCCAAGTGGCCAGAATCGCCCAATTCGAATCTGGGCAACAAACACCCCCTACTCCGCAGGGGTAAGGGGAATAATAGCAGAGCGACCGAACGTCACTGCAAGACAGCTCTCGTTCGGGCGCTCAAACGGCGCGAGTTGCACGCCGGAATCATTGATGGGTATCGATTGCTACTCGCCATCGATGTCGGTCGCGACAGCCTCTTCGATGGCCTCGACACCGGCAGGCGACAGGTCTTCCTTGCTCTGGCAGAACTTCTTATCGACCCAGCCGGTCAGAATCGGGGCCATGATTGCCGTGATGATGACGGCAGTGGCGATCTGCGCATACGCGGTGGGCGCAAGCTCGGCATAGCGCGGAGCGACCTCGGCGAGGGCGACCGGCGTGGTCATGGCCGTGCCGGCAATGGTGGAACATGCCACAGCCGCCTTACCATTGCCGCCACACAGGCGCTCGAAGGCAAAGGTAATGGGACCGACGATAAAGAGCGTGATGAGGCCCAGCAGGATGCCCGAAATGCCACCGGCGATGAAGCTCGAAAGGCTCATGGACGCACCGAGCTGAAAACCAATTACAGCGATCGCGGGATTGGCGCCGGGAACCAGCAGGTTCTTGATAAACGGGAACAAGTTGCCCAGGACCATGCCGATAACAAGCGGCAGGATGGATCCGATGATGGTGCCGACGGGGATGTTGGCGAGACCCGAAACACCAAGGATGATCATCGTGACGGCGGGGCCGGCCGTAAAGAACAGGATACCGACAGCGCCCTGCTCGGACTCATCGCCGAACTCGCCCATGATGCCCGTATAGAGCGCCATGTTGCAAAACGTAATGCCGCCGATGATGGAAACCGAGCTCAGGCCTAAAAAGTTATCGTTAAAGAAGTACGCGACGCCCAGACCCAGCGCGGCTGCCACTACAAGCTTAGGAATCAGCACGACGATGCCGGTCTTGATGGCGCCCGGCGTGGACTTAAAGCTGATGCCGGCGCCCACGAACAGCAAGATCGCGGCAACGATGGTGTTGGAGCCGCCGCGGCAGGCAGCCGTAAAGAAGCCGCCGACCTCAAAGACCTGCGGGCAGAAGGTATTGAGCAAAAGGCCGACGATCATCGGATAGATCATGATGTCGCCCGGGATGCGCGGTACCTTGAATTTCTTTTGCTCGCTGGCGGTCGCTTCCTGTGCCATGAAACCCCCATTTCCGCTGACGGGGAACAAAAGCCCACGTCATGCTTTGCTACAGTAAAGTTTGACCATGGTACCAGAAGAAGCAGACCAGCTCGATGAGAAATTCGATTCGTTAGGCCAGAGCAGCAAACGCGCCTTGCTCTTACACGAGACTCAAGACGATATAGAGCACAATGCCCGAAACGCAGCACCACAGCATCGACTTTGTCTTGATTGCCACCACCACGACGCCGGCAGCCGCGATCCAGGGAATCAAGCCCTGCCACAGGCCGGCGTCGAAAGCGCCGGGGCTTATCAAGTCGTTGGCGACCAACGCCGCAAAGGCGGCCGGCGGAATGTAGCCCAAGGCCTCGGTAACGCGGGGCGACAGCGTTCGTCCACGCAAGGCAAACGCCGGGGCGATGCGGAAGAACGCGATGGCCGCCCACGACGACAGCCACAGGACCAAAAACTCATTAACGGGCATCGCGGGCACCCCTTCCATCCGTAAGGGCATCGCACACGAGTGCCACGGCGACACCGACGAGCACGCTCACCGGCACAGCGACATTCGTCCACCCAAAAAACTTGCATATAGCGACGGATACCGCAGCCAAAACGGCGGCCACGACATTGCCGCGCGACAATCGCTGCGAAAAGAGCAGGCAGATAAAGAGCGATGTGCAGACAAAACCTGCAATAGCGGTGGGAACATCGATGACGGCGCCGACAACGGCGCCCATCGTGCATGAGACGCCCCAAGTTGCGATGAGGATCACGTTGAGCGCAAAGGACTCGCGTGGGCCCCAGTCATCCCCCTCGACCAACTTGGCTAGCGAGATGCCGTACGCCTCTTCGGTGAGCGTCGCGGCAACCGCCAGCGTTTGACGCTTCGAGGCACCCGTCAGATGCGGTGCGATCGATGCTGAATAAAGTGCGAAGCGTGAGGAGATCGCGGCGACGCTTGCGACGATCGATGCTGCCGGCACGCCCGCCAGCCACAGGTTGCAGACCATAAACTGCCCACTGCCTGTCACGAACGTGCTACTCAGGGCAAAGACCATCCAGGGCTCCATCCCCGTCTGCGCCATAATCATTCCGCACGGCGCGCCAATCGCAACATAGGTAAGCATCACCGGCCAGACAGTTTTAACGATTTTGAACACCATAACGTTCCTTATCCCGACAAGGCATCCGAGCCGCATGTAACGATGCGGCAGAATTATCGTCCGACGGCAACCGAGTTCACCTACAATTGCCACCGGATCGAAAGACACAACTTTTTAGGAAGTCATTATGACAGCTATCGATCGAACGCGGGCAGCCAGGGCCTTCAAGACCTATACCGATGCCTACGATGCCACCAATCCGCGCATCGCACTCAAAATCGAGCACACGTACCACGTGGCGGAAGCGTGCGATGCCGTGGCGCGCGAGCAGAACTGGTCGACAGAGGATATTGACCTGGCCTGGCTTTGCGGCCTGCTGCACGATATGGGCCGCTTTGAGCAGCTGCGACGCTGGGACACCTTTAAAGATGCCGAGAGCATGAGCCATGCAGCGTTGGGCGTCGAGGTCCTCTTTGGCGAGAATCCCGCCGATGCACCCGCCGTAACAAGCATCCGCGACTTTATCGATGACCCGGCAGAAGATGAGCTCATCCGAGCGAGCATTGCCTATCACAGCGATTTCCGTCTACCCGCGCAGCTCGACGTGCGCACGCGAAGCTTCTGCGATATCGTGCGCGATGGTGACAAGATCGACATTATGCGCACCATCGCCGACAGCACCGTCGACACCATCCTCAAGGTGGATGAGGACGCGTTTCTAGCCAGTCGCTTCTCGGCACCGACGCTTGCCGCCTTTGACGAGCACCGTTGCGTCGCACGCGATGAACGCGACGAGCCCGCAGACTACTTGGTGGGACTCATCTGCTTTATGTTTGAGCTCGTCTATCCAGCGAGCCGCGCGCTGGCGCGCGAACAGGGCGATATCCACCGCCTGCTCGACGCGCCCTTTGGCATTACGCGGCCCTTTACCGACCCCGCCACGCAGGCAACCTGGAGCCGCCTAAAGGACGAGATGCGCGACTGGCTGACGCGCGCCTAGCGCTCAAGCTGGGCCAGCAGCTCCTCGACGACCTCGACGGCGTCCCCAACAACCTTGTACTGGGCGGCACCAAAGATGGGGGCATCCGGGTCCTCATTGATGGCGACAATGCACTCCGCCCCACCGATGCCGGCGAGATGCTGGATAGCGCCCGAGACACCGATGCTCACGAGGAGCTTGGGCGAGACCGATACACCCGTCTGGCCAATTTGGTGGCGATACTCCAGCCAGCCGGCCTCCACCACGGGGCGCGTGCAGCCAAGCTCGGCACCCAGAGCCTCGGCAAGATTTCGCATCAGCGGTAGGTTTTTCTTGGAGCCGATGCCGCGGCCCACCACGACTAGACGCTCGGCATCGGCAATTGAGGCCTGCTGTCCCCACTCCTCGGCGGGAATCGAGATCTCGACACGGGCCTTAACGTCATCCGCTAGCACTACCTGGGCAATCGTGCCGGAGCGACTATAGTCAAACTCGGGCGCCTTAAAGATGCCGGGGCGCACCGTTGCCATCTGAGGACGGTGGTTGGGGCAGATAATGGTGGCCATCAGGTTGCCGCCAAACGCCGGGCGCGTCTGCTGCAGCAGACCCGTCTCCGTATCCATCGAAAGCACCGTGCAATCGGCCGTAAGGCCCGTCTGCAAGCGCACGGCCACACCGGGCGCCAGCTCGCGACCAAAGGCGGTCGCGCCGTACAGAATGGCCTCGGGCTTGCGCTCGGCTACCAAATCGCAGATCAAGCGGGCGTAGACCTCCGCGTCGTTCTGACGCAGGCGCTCGTCACGACAGAGCAGAACTTCGTCCGCACCGGCGCAAATCAGATGCTCCAGGTCCCCGAGTGAGCCCTCGGGGCTCATGCCGACCAGTGCCACCAGACGGCAGCTGCGGGCATCGGCAAGCTCGCGCCCCCTGCCCATGAGCTCGAAGGCCACGGATGCAACGGCATCGTGCTCGTCAGTCTGCACGAAGATCCAGATGTCTCGATATGCGTCAAGGTCTGCCGCGCCGGCGGCCTCGTCGCGCTCAATCGAGATGGCGTTGACGGGGCAGGCGTCGACGCACCCGCCGCACAGGATACAGCCGTCGGTTACGCGGGCACAGCGATTGGGGCGCTCGCCCTCCACCACAATGCCGCCCGAGGCGCAGGCGCGAACGCAGCGACCACAGCCGATGCAGGCTTCGCTATCGATAATCAGCCCGCTCATCTATGCCATCCCCTCGATAATCTTGGCAAGTTTTACCGCCTGCTCGGACGCCGTTCCCTCAACGGCCTCGCACGTTTGGTCACGGTCGGGCACAAACGAGCGCACGACCTGCGTCGGTGATCCGGCAAGGCCGCAACGCGAAGGATCGGCGTTTACGTCGGCAGCGCTGGCCACGCGCACGTCTGCATCCTCGGCCGCGCGAATACCGGCAATACTCGGCATGCGCAGCTGGCCAATCTCCTTGGCGGTCGTCATCGCACACGGCATCTCCAGGTACACCGTCTCCTCGCCGGCATCGCAGCCGTGGACGAGCGCCAGCGAGCCACACGTCGTAAATCCCGCGCTCTGCACACAGCTCACGTCGGTCACGCAGGGGACCCCAAAGGCGCCGGCCAGCTCGGGGCCGATCTGGGCCGTATCGCCGTCCACTGCCATCTTGCCGCAGATGAGCAGGTCAAAGTCCTCATCGAGTGCCTCGATGCCGCATTTGAGGGCATAGGTGGTGGCTAGGGTATCGGCGCCCGCAAAGGCTCGGTCGGTCAGCAGCAGCGCGTCGTCGGCACCGCGGGCGATGCAGTCGCGCAGCAGCGATTCGGTCGCGGGGATGCCCATCGACACCACCGTCACACGCACGTCCATGCCAAAGCCGATAAAGTCGTCCTTCAGCGCTAGCGCACATTCGAGGGCACTTGCATCGAAGGGATTAATGACCGCCTGCTTGCCATCACGCACGATAGTATTGGTCTTGGGGTCCATCTTGACCTCGGTGCTTCCGGGCACCGCCTTGACGCACACCACCATATGGAAATCACTCATCTTCACGCGCCCCCTTTCTGGACGAGTTCATCCAAGAGCTTCTCCGTAAACAGGTTGCCGCGACCCAGCTGGCCGGCAGGATCGAGCTGGAGTTTGAGACGCGCCGACTCGACCATGGCCTCGTGGCCGTACATCGTCTCCAAGAAGCCCGCCTTGATCTTGCCGACGCCGTGTTCGGCAGAAACGGCACCGCCCATGGCCGTGACCTCGGAAGCCCACTGGGCAAAGAGCTCTCCACCACGACGGTAGTCTTGCGCATCACGCGGCAGGATGTTCACATGCAGATGGTTGTTCCCGATGTGTCCCCAGGCAGCAGATTCAAGCCCGCTTTCGGCCAGCGTGCGGCGATAGAGGGCCACGACATCGGCAAGGCGTGCATTGGGCACCGACATATCCGATCCCAGCTTGGTAATGGTGGGGTCGGTGCGGCGACGCTCGTCAATGAGCATGTTGACGCTCTCGGGCACCGCGTGGCGGAAGAACCGCTGGCACTCGCGATCGACTTCGGTGCGGGCGACCCATGTCGCATCGTCGCGGCCGCCCGCAAGCTCCAGCACCCATCCCAGGTGGTACAGCTCCTCGGTCGCCTGCGCCTCGTCATCGCAGTCGAGCTCCACGTAGACACATACCTTGGCCTCTTTGTCGAGCGCCGGCAGCGAGGCAAACGCCGTCGACTGCTCGCGCTGGCGACGTAGAATATCCAGGGCGCCAGCATCGAAGTACTCGATGGCAGCCGCATGGGACAGGACAGGGCGCACGGAATCGGTAAAGGACACCGCCTTGTCCTCGCTATCGAAAAAGCAACTCACACCCCATACGACCGAAGGTGCCGCCTGCAGGGCGATCTCGAGCTCGGTAATGACGCCGAGCGTGCCGCACGCACCGATAAAAAGATCGATGGCGTCCATATCGTCCGCAACAAAATACCCCGAGGCATTTTTGGTCTTGGGCATGGTGTAGTCAGGAAGATCAAGCTCGAATGTATGACCCTCTGCCGTCACGAGCGACAGGTGGCGGCCCTGGGCAAAAGCCTCGCCGCGCTGAAGCTCAAGCAAATCGCCATCAGCCAGCGCGACGTGGAGTCCCGTGACATGCGGGCGCATGGGACCGTAAGCGTAGCTGCGGGCGCCGGAGGCGTTGCATGCCGCCATGCCGCCCAGACAGGCAGATGCCTCGGTGGGATCGGTGGGAAAGAACTGCTCGGGGGACTCTTGGAACTCCTCGTAGGCCTCAAGCGATGCCTGGTCCCAACCAGCGGTCGGCAGTACCTTCTTGCTCAGCTGCTTACGCAGCTCCGAGAGCACAACGCCCGGCTCCACGCGCAGCAGAAATTGGCCTTGTTCATCGCGGCGAAGGCCCAAGTAGCGATTCATACGGGAAGTATTGAGGATATGCCCACCGTGGGGCACAGCACCGGCGGCAAGGCCGGTTCGGGCGCCCTGAACCGTTACCGGGACACGCTCGGCATGTAGCGTTTCCAAAATGGCACGGACCTCGTCTTCCGTTGTCGGAAACGAGATGCTCGATGCTTCGCCCGATGCGCGAGATTCATCGCGGCCATACTCTTCGAACTCGTCGGTGAAGGGTTTGATGGTTGCAGACACGCGAACTCCCCCTTTAGCTAACTACAGTGTTTGCAGGGAGATGTTACCGCATCGTTTCGTCGACGTGTTCGAGACCGTCTCCATAATTGGCGATTTTTACGTTCGTGCAATTCGGCGAGCGGCAAGGTTTCCTCGGCAGACGATGCTTTTGACACATATCGCCCCGCCGTCGCCGATCGCGTAAATGTCGCTCGAAAAAAGTTGAAGTAATTTTTTCCACCTTTTACCTGCGGAGATGTCAATCCGTCAAGCATTTGGTCAGAAATTGGTCAAGTAGCGGCTGATACGGTCGGCGTCGACAGCCAAAACCGATAGAAGTTTTGGCCCCAGAAGCAGGGAGGTTCCCATGGCATATTACTGGCCCCAGTACGGCGTCGCCATCGAGGTCGACGACGATCCCTATCTCCTGCCTTTCGACGAAGAGGCGTTCCCCGATACGGCGGTCTACCACGTCACCACCGATGTTATCTGCGACCCCGAGTCGTTCTCGGCGCTCGCCCACCACATCGCGCGTATCCACGACATCGAGCTCCCTCACGACTTTGACGAGCTCATCTACTCGCGCCGCCTGATGCTTCACATGCTCTTTGGAGCGGACCCGTCCACGTTCGCACGTGTCTGCACCACCAAGGACGCCGCATGAGTGCGAAGAAGCCGCCCCGCCTCGCAGGACTGGGGCGTCGCAAGAAACTCGTCGTTGTCTGTCTGGCTATCGTCTGCGCCCTCATCGCCGTAGGGCTATACGCCTGGCAGTCGCAGCCCGTGCCCGAAGCGGGCGCCTCAGTCACGACGGCAGAGGGTAAATCGCGACAAGAAATCCAAGATGAGCTCGATGCCATCGTCCGCGACAACATGATGACGATTTCGGTCGCGCCGGTCGCTCAGCTACAGGAGGACGGCAAGCTGCGCGTCAACGTGCAAAACGTCCAAGACAATAAATTTCCCCAGCGATTCCGCGTCATCCAAAACGACGAGACCATGTACGAATCCGGTGTGGTCGAGACCGGCAAGACAATCGAGACGTGCCCCGCCGGCGACATCAAAGAAGGCGAGGCATACATCGAAATCCAGGCACTCGATGCCAAGACCCTCGACAGCCACGGCAATCCGACACGTGTCAGGGTACGGGTTGAGCAAGCCGAGAACTAGCTTTTTCGGCCGACGCGGCACCGCACGCAATTCACCAGCATTCGTCCAATCATCGCGGGGACGGCCCGCGGCGAATAGAAAGGAACGACCATGGACATCACCAGGAACATGAACGGAGCCAGAGCGCTCGTCGTGGGCGCAGGGCTCGCGCTCGCGCTCGCAATGGGCGCCGCCCCGACGCCAGCTCTGGCAGCCGGGCGCGTTGGAACCACGAAAGTAATGGTCAGGACCGAGATCGACAACGTTGAGTTCAAAGTTCCGACGGTTATTCCCTTCGTCGCCAAGGCCGACGGCACGCTTCAGGGCCCCTCAGAAGACGCGACCACCATCGACAATCATTCGGCCTACGGCATCCATGTCACCAACATGAAGATCGACGCCATGAACACCTGGACCATTGCCGCCGACGCCAAGGCCGGAACCGCGCAGAACTCCATCGACTTTAAGGTCGGCCCCGACGGCGCGCTCCAGAACGCCAGCGCCGCAATGCAGGGGACGGGCCTCGATCTTTCCAAGAATGCAGCCTTCGACATGGGCTACCAGGGCATTGCCGGCGGCACGGACAAAATAAAGCTCAAGACAAGCGGAAACGTCGCCCGCGTCACGCGCGACATCTTCCACGTAGCCGGCGAAGGCGATCAGGTTGCAACGATCACCTGGACGGTCGAGCCCGGTGCGCACACGGCATAAGGCCGTCGCCCTGGCCGCCGCCGTCAGCATCCTAGCGTTTGGGCCAGCCATGGCCTTTGCCCAGCAAGAACAGGCGCAGGCCGCCACGCAAGTAACGGTCGACCTCTCGGAGCTCGACCGCGGCAACCGTGAGGAACCGTTGGCACAGACAGACGACAGACGATGGCTCTTGGCAGCAGGCGCCACGGCAGCAGGCGCGGGAACCGCCGGCCTCGGTCTGCACATCAAACGCAGCCAGAAACGAAACACGGACAGGCCGCACTAAATTAGCTAAGGAGACCCCATGGCATCGAAGAACCTTTTGCCCGTCGTCGCACTCTGCGGCGCGCTCGCAACCGGAACGCCTGTCGCCGCTTGGGCGACTCCCGTCATGGCAGGCTCCTTACCATCAGCCCTAAGCTCCGCACCAAATCCATCGAGCGCCATTGTGTGCAAGCGTTTCTCGATCGCACAGGCAGCAATCTCAACCTCGGGATGCCTTCGTCGTAATACGGATGGCTCGATAGTCGTGGATATCAATCGTTCGAACAAGGCAAACGGCTCCCAGGCGGGGTGCGCTGTCTGCACATGGCGCTCGGTTGCGCTCGATGCAGATGGCGATCCATGCAATTTAGAGCTGCGCATCGACATCGCTTCGGTCGATGACTCGGCGAACGGAGCGAAGGTCGCCTTCGACGGTGCGTTTTTCGAGAAAGGAGGCGGTATATGTCTGGGCTGCGCCGCCGCGAATGCAGACGACACGCAGCCCACCCTCTCATTCACAGCATCGTTGCGGCTGACCAAAGCCGACACCGATGCCATCGCGGCGGGAGAAGCATCCCTGCTGTTCTACGCCGTCAGCACCAAAGACACAGACGCTCATTTCGAGAAGTCAGCCGGATCACTCAGCCTTACACGAGGGACAGAGGCAGGCCCTATTGAAATCGATGCCCACGCTCAAAGCAGGCAACGCATTCTTGCCGACCCGGCGCTTCTCGAAATGGAGTGGAACGGATCCGGAGCCATCGGAATTCTCCCCTCCGCGCTTAACGCCAAGACGCTCCCCTCAAACGACGAACCCATCAACGCAACCATACAAGAAGGGAGCACGGACAAAGAAGCAGGTGCGGGCGACACGCCGTCGCCGACAAACAGCGCCCCAGCTTCTTTCGAAGCACCGAATGAGCCCGCTGCGGATCCAAACGATCCCGAGCTCGCGGACAGTCTGGGGCTTGCTGATCCTCAGGAGATCGATGAAGGTAACTGCTGCGTGCTTGCCGCCCTCGACCACACAGAGGTCATCGACGCCGCGAACATCGAAGTTGCCGCCGCCAATCAGCCCGTCCGCAAGTCGGCCATCATCGCGTTTCCCGAATCCATCGAAGTCGTCTTTTTGCCATCAGGCGAGGTCGTGGCCCCAACACTGCTCACCTTGTTGGGCGCCAAGAATACTCGAAACGAAATTAAAAAGGTCACGGTTGTCGACCCTGCAACCACCGCTAAACTGCGTCTATACGCCGTTGCCCCAGACGGAGGCAAGACCCTGGAATTCGATGGCGACACACTTCTAGCCTGGCGACGTCTGGACATTATGCAAGACGTCTCGTATCAGATCGAACTCGAAGGGTTTGATCGTGCCCGCGATGCCAATATCATCGCCGCGGCTATTGAATCCCCACAGCGGCTTATGACACTGCGCTTTGACTACTATCCCTATGTCCCGACAACCACCTGAGGCTTAAATGCTGCGCATCATTCCTAATACCACTTATATAACGTATTAGATGAGTCGCGATGTGCCTCGCATTTCATTCTGCTACGATTGCCACGTTGGCATCAATACAGGAGGGCTCATGTCGGGCTTGGGAACAATCATCAACGTTGCGCTTTTAGTTGCAGGCGGTCTTTTGGGATTAGCGGGCGGCCGCTTCATTACACCGCGCATCCAAGACACGCTCATGAAAGCATCGGGGCTGTGCGTCCTGTTTATCGGCCTGGGCGGCACCATGCAAAAGATGCTCATCATCGATGGGAAGGCGCTAGCGACCACCGGTACCACCATGCTCATCGTCTCATTTGCGCTCGGTTCGCTCATCGGCGAGGCCATCAACTTGGAGGCCGCCATCGAGAACCTTGGCGAATGGCTCAAGCGCAAGACTGGCAGTGAGGGCGATAACGAGTTCACCAATGCTTTTGTCTCGACTTCACTCACCGTGTGCATCGGCGCCATGGCCATTGTGGGATCGATCCAGGACGGTCTGCTCGGCGACTGGTCAACGCTTGCCCTCAAGGGCGCACTGGACTGCATCATCGTCTGCACCATGACGGCCTCGCTTGGCCGCGGCTGCATCTTCTCCGCCCTGCCCGTCGCCGTGTTCCAGGGGACGATCACGTTGTTTGCCGGCGCGCTCTCCCCCATCATGACCACAGCTGCCCTCAACAGCCTTTCGCTCGTAGGCTCCATGCTCATCTTCTGCGTCGGCGTCAACCTTATCCGACCTCAGACCTTCCGCACGGCCAACATGCTCCCCGCCGTCGTCATAGCCGTCATCTACGCCCTCCTGTTCTAAGTCTATCTACATAGCGGTATCTCGAACATCTGTTTGATGCTGTGCTATGATATGAGGTCACCGACGCCGTATAGGGAGAGGAGAGGGCGGTGGCCGACCAGGACATCAAGATGCTCATCGAGCGCATTATGGCCGAGGCCCGGACCCATCAGTCCGCCCGCTTCTCAAACGAAATCTACGCAGACGAGCCGATTCTCAAAACCGGCCGACAGATGCAGAATTTCCTCCCCGACCAGTACCGTAAAATGCGCGAGATATCGCGCTGGCAGGATGACCCCAAGGGCGGAGCGGGCCGCTGGCTTTCGGAAGCCGAGCTTTTTTACCGCCAGGGCCTGCTGATGGCCGACTTTGAGGACGACTGTCCCTACAACGGCACCTTTAAGTCGTACTTTCCCACCTACAACGCCATGAGCGACCGGCAACTGCGCGGCTACTTTACCTGGCGTGCCCAAGTGCGCCGCGGAACCGTCGAGGAGACATCGACCTCGTTTGCTTTTCTGTATCTTTACGAATTGATCTGCGGCATTGGCGTCGACGACCCGCTCGATGGCTTTGACAAGATCAAGGCCTTTTGGGATGCCTATCGCGCCTTTGAGCCCGGTATCGACCGGTTCGCACGCGTATGGTTGCAGGACTACGCCGTGTTCCACGGACTCGATCCCAAGCTGCTACACGACTCTAAAACCGTTGCATTCGACAACGCCCTCATCGAGCTGCGCCGTGCCGTGCGAGACCTTGTGCCCGCGTCGGCGCCGTCGGACCAGGCCCCCAAGCGTCGCAAAACTTCCGAGCCCACGATCCCCCTTCCGCCCAACGAGGCGCGCGAGGAGCGACTCATGGCCGCCATCAACGCCCTCTCCACGTACAACCTAAGTAGCTCGCGGCTCGACCGCAGCCACCACCGCGATCTGCGCCACGTGGCGTGCGCCGTGTATGTCCGCATGGCGCGCTACTATGACACGCACCGAAAGGCCGGCATCGTGGCAAGTTTATTTGGGGAGGAGACGGCCATGCCCTACACCATGTTTGCCTCGGCCGTATTCTTTGCGCCCGAGCGCCACGAGGACTGCGAATACCGTCTGGACCCCATCCATATCTACCGTTGCCAAAACGGTTTTTGGGAATGCATGCGGATTCACGGCAGCAGACAAAAGAGCAGCAAACTTGGCGAGATGATGCGCGCCTGCGACCAACGCCTGCGCCTGGCCCTGGACCCTGCCCATCCCCTGAAGAAAGAAAAGGTCCCCAAATATCTGGCCAAGATTATCGATGACGAGATTGTGGCATGGCTTTCGTGGGACGCCGCACACCAGCCCGTCAAGATCGATATCGATTTGAGCCAGCTGGGGCACATTCGGAGCGCTGCCGCACAAACGCGCGAAGCGCTTTTGATCGACGAGGAACGCGAGGACGGCGCGTCCGCAGAAGCCGAGGCAGCGGACTCAGGGCAACCGGAAGCCGAGCCCGTAGCCGACGCGACGGTCGAGGCGGTCGCGGCGGCTGCAGGGCAGGACGAGTCCGACGAGCCGACCATATCCACCGAACAGTTTGGTGTCGTGGCACCGCTTCTCACGCCGACGTCAGCGTTCGCAGCTGCTGCGCCCGCTGACGCCACGAACGAACTCGCGCCCGCCGCAGACGCCTATCTCCGCGCGCTGCTCGAGCACAACGCAGTACAGGCGGAATCGGCGGTAGTGCAATCGGAGCAGAGTGAGGACATGCTCGTCGATAGCATCAACGAAGCGCTCTTTGACCTGGTGGGCGACACCGTTATTGAATTTGGCTCAGCAGGACCGCAAATTATCGAGGACTACGAAGCAGACGTGAGAGGATACCTAGACCATGAGTGATACCGCATCCGCAGCACCCCGTGTGCCCAAGCGCGTCGCCGCCGTCATTCTCAACTCGCTCAAGGGCGGCGTTGTCCCGCGCATTGGCCTTCCCTATATCACCGTGGGGCGAGAGGTCGAGATCCGTGCTCTGCTCACCGACCTGAGCCTCATCGCCGATGGCGGCGCAAGCTTCCGTTTCCTAGTTGGTCGTTACGGCGCCGGCAAGAGCTTTTTGCTCCAGACCATCCGAACGCATGCCATGGGCGAAGGTTTTGTGGTCGCCGATGCCGACCTTTCCCCTGAGCGCCGCCTACAGGGTGGCCAGGGCCAGGGCCTCGCCACCTATCGCGAGCTCATCCGCAACATATCGACCAAGACGCGCCCCGAGGGCGGCGCGCTCAACCTTATCCTGGATCGCTGGGTCGCCTCGTGTGCCGACGCCGACGAGTCTGCCGTTAATGCCCAACTGGCCCCGCTCGAGGAAATGGTCCACGGCTTCGACTTCGCCCGTATGCTCCGCCGTTATCGCGCGGCCGTCTCGGAGGGTGACGAAGAAGCTATGAGTCGCGTGACCAAATGGATTCGCGGCGAGTACCGCACCAAGAGTGAGGCACGCGCCGAGTTGGGCTCCTCGACCATCATCAGCGACGACGACTGGTACGACTACGTCAAGCTCATCGCACGTTTTTTGGTCTGCAGCGGCTACAAGGGCATGCTGGTGCTCATCGACGAGCTCGTGAATCTATACAAGATTCCCAACGCGATTACGCGCCAATATAACTACGAGAAGATCCTGACCATGTACAACGACACGCTCCAAGGCAAAGCGCAGTACCTGGGCGTGATCATGGGCGGCACGCCGACCTCTATCGAGGACCGCCGCCGCGGCGTCTTTTCCTACGAGGCCCTTCGGAGCCGACTCGCCCAGGGCCGCTTTGCGCGCGATGACCTCAAAGACATGCTCGCGCCCATCATCCGCCTGCAGCCGCTCACCTACGAGGAGCTGCTGGTGCTCATCGAAAAGCTCATGCAGATCCATGCCGGCTACTTTGGCTGGACGCCCACGCTTACCGAGAACGACTTGGTGGACTTCCTCAAGATCGAGTTTGGCCGCGTGGGGGCCGACACGCATCTGACGCCTCGCGAGGTCATCCGCGACTTTATCGAGCTGCTCGATATCCTGTGTCAAAACCCCGATGCTAACGTGGCCGAGTTGCTGCAAAGCGTCGGCGGCGACGCGCTGGCGCCGGCAGCCGCAACAGACGACACCGGCACCGCAGACGACGACCACAACTTCGCCGAATTCACCATCTAACCTGTCAAAAAGGGACAGGTTTATTTTGGCGGGTTTTATCTGGGCAAACACCGATGTTGCAATTCGACAACCTGTTGCCCGCTGCGTTTGATAACCCGTTGTTGAAAGGAGGCCCATGAACGCTTTTGACCGCTATGCCCCGTTTATCCAGGATTTCATCTACTCCCACGATTGGGAGAGCCTGCGCTCTATCCAGGTTGCGGCAGCAGATGCAATCTTTAACACGCAAGACAATGTGCTCCTGACGGCATCCACGGCATCCGGCAAAACCGAGGCGGCCTTCTTTCCCATCCTGACCGAGTTTTGGGAGAACCCGCCCGCGAGCGTAGGCGCCCTCTACATTGGTCCTCTCAAAGCGCTCATCAACGACCAGTTTGTACGCCTCAACGATCTGTGCGAAGAGGCCGATATCCCCGTCTGGCACTGGCACGGCGATGTCTCGCAATCGCACAAGGCCAAGCTCATCAAAAAGCCAAGCGGCATTTTGCAGATTACGCCCGAATCACTCGAGGCGCTCCTGATCCACAAGCACATGGCCATCCCACGCATGTTCTGTGACCTGCGCTATGTGGTCATCGACGAAGTCCACTCGCTCATGCGCGGCGACCGCGGCGGGCAGACGCTCTGCCTTATCGAGCGCCTTTCGCGCATGGCGGGCGTGCAGCCCCGGCGCATTGGCCTTTCGGCCACCATCGGAGACCCGGAACGCACGGGTGCCTTTCTGTCGCAGGGGACGGGACGCGACTGCGTCATCCCCCGCTTTGAGGAGCCACGCCGCGTGTGGCGTATCTCCATGGAGCACTTCTACAACTCGGGTCCCCAGGCTCAGCAGCGAGGATTCACGAGCAAGGGTACGCAGGAAGCTGAGGTGCTCGCATGCGAGCGCATTGAGGCGGCACCACCCACGGCGCTGCCAGCCGGCACCCAAGACATGCGCCATAGCGGACAACTCACACAGGAGGAACGCCGCCAACGCCGCGAGCGGGCACGGGGCAAGGCCGCCCCCAAGGACCGTCGCACTTCCTCAGCCCCCGAGGGCGAAGTCGACATCCCGCAGGCAACCGAGCAGGCGCTTCTCAACCCCACCGACACCGCACCCGACAACGCCGACCCCGGCATGGGCTATATCTTTGAGCACACGCGCGGCCGCAAGTGCCTGGTCTTTGCCAACTCGCGCGAGGAGGCAGAGGCCGTATGCTCCATGCTGCGCAGCTACTGCGAAAACCGGCACGAGCCAGACCGCTTCCTTATCCATCATGGCAACCTCTCGGCATCGCTGCGCGAGACGGCCGAGGAACTCATGCGTGACGAGGAACAGGCGCAGACAACCGTCACCACCTCTACGCTTGAGCTTGGCATCGATATCGGCCGTCTGGAGCGTGCCTTCCAGATCGACGCGCCGTTTACCGTCAGCTCCTTTTTGCAGCGAATGGGCCGCACAGGCCGTCGCGACCTTCCGCCCGAGATGTGGTTTGTCATGCGCGAGGAAGAACCCGAGCCGCGCACGATGATGCCCGAAACGATACCCTGGAAGCTCCTGCAGGGAATCGCACTCGTACAACTCTATCGCGAAGAAAAGTGGGTCGAGCCGCCCGAGCTCGATCGACTCCCCTACAGTCTGCTCTATCACCAGACCATGTCGACCCTCGCCAGCACCGGAGAGCTCACACCGGCCGAACTTGCCCAGCGCGTGCTCACGCTCAGCTATTTCCATCGCATCTCGGCCGATGACTATCGTGTACTGCTGCGTCACCTCATTAAGATCGACCATATCCAGGTCACCGAGGGCGGCGGGCTCATCGTGGGCCTCGCGGGCGAGCGCATCATCAACAACTTTAAGTTCTACGCTGTGTTCCAGGAAAACGAGGAGTTTACCGTTCGCAGTGAATCGGCCGAGCTGGGCACGATTGTCAACCCGCCACCGCCCGGTGAGCGCATCGCCATCGCCGGACATTGCTGGATTGTCGAAGAAGTGGACTGGAAGCGTCACACCGTCTTTGCCACGCAGGTCAAGGGCCGTGTGCCGGCCTACTTTGGCGACTGCCCCGGTGACATCAACACACATGTACTCGAGCGTATGCGCAAGGCGCTCAACGAGCACACAGCATATCCGTACCTTATGGGTAACGCACGGGCCCGCTTGGCGCAGGCTCGTCATACGGCCGAGATTTCGGGCGCGGGAACCAAGCCGCTCATCAACCTGGGTGGCGACACCTGGGTGCTCTTCCCCTGGTTGGGCAGCTACGCCTTTTTGGCACTCGAGCGCATGCTCAAGATTAAATGTGCCGCGGAGCTGGGCCTTCGCGGACTCGACCCTTCACGCCCGTACTTTATGCAGTTTAAGATGAAGGCCGACGAGGAGACGTTCTTTGAGGTGCTCGCAGCCGAGGCCGAAAAGGACTTCGACCCCATCGAGCTCGTCTATCCCGGCGAGGTGCCTTATTTTGATCGCTACGACGAGTACGTTCCCGAGGAGCTCGTGCGCAAAGGCTTCGCCGAAGGCGTGCTCGACATCGAGGGCATGAAGCAGCGCGTCCTCAGCTGGCGCGACCACGCCTAAGACCAGTCTTTTTTGGGACGGGGAGACTTACTTGTCGTGAAGGACGGTGCCGAGGAAGTCAGCGTCGAAGGGCACGGCTTCGGCAAAGGCGTAGTCGCCGTCGCTGGCGATGAGCAGGTAGTTCTCCTCGCCGCCGAACTCCGCATCGCCACATGGGACCACCCAGGCGTGGGCGAATACCTCGACTGCCGTGGCAGCGCAGTCGCGCAGGAACGTCACGTCGCTCCCCTCGTTTGCGCTCACGATATTGGCAATGTAGATGCCGCCGACATTTAGGCTGCCCCGCACCAAACGCAACGTCTCAACCGTCGCCAGCTCGCGTACGGGCTCGGCACCGCCAAAGCAATCGCTCACGACCACGTCGTAGCGACGATGGCCCACGCTCGTCACGCCCAGATACGAACGCGCCTCGGCGGTAATCACCCTCAGGCGATCGCCCGCCGCGCGCTCCAGCTCGTCTAGGTAGAACCAGCGGCGCGCCAGACGCGTAATCTCTCCGTCATACTCGATAACGTCCATGCGCAAGCCCTCGTGCGACATCAGCGCAAATTTGGGATAGGCAAACCCACCGCCGCCCAGCATAAGCATACGGTCGATGCCGTGGCCATAAGCGTCGCGCATCGCATCCTCGGACTCAAACACGTCGTCAAACGCACGATAGTACGCAAAGACGGGCTCCGCCCAACGATCGCCGACATAGCTCGCGCTTTGGTAGACGCCGCCCTGCGCGAGCACACGGACCTCGTCGCCGCTCTCATCGTGCACGCGTTTCACACGCGCCAACCCATTGCGGGTTCGCGCAACCTGCAGACAGGCAGCACGAACAGCGACGGCGGCCGCACCAAGCGCCGCGGCTCCCAGGGCAACGCCGGCAACGACGCCAGCAGAAACACTCGGCTTGTTCATCTAGAGCTCCTTTTGCAGATAGAGTCCATGATCGTAAAAACCCAAATGGCGATAGTACTCGCGCGTACCAATCGCGCTGATCACGTTGATGCGCGTATAACCCGCATCCCGGGCAATCTCGCACGCACGCTCTACGAGCAGACGCCCCAACCCATGGTGCTGGGCCGCCTGGCCTTGATACCCCACGCGCGCCGCCATGCCATAGACGTGCACCTCGCGAATCATCGCCTCGTCCGGCGTCGTCGGCAACTCGTCCGCATGCGTGGTGACAAAGGCGCGATCGGGAAGCGACAGGCGCAAAAAGCCCGCGATCTTGCCCTGCGGCGTCACCCACTGCAAAAAGCGCTCGCGCGTCACCGGCGTCTCGTACGCCACTTCCTCGTCAAGGGTCAACTCGTCCAGATCGGCACCCGCCGTGCTGATCTCGCGATAGCGAATCTCACGCACCATCGCACCATCACCCCGAGCAGCCAGGCGGTTCTCAACGAGCTGGCGCAGGTTGGGCTTCTTGTTGCCCACCATAATGTCGTCGGAACTAAAGTCGCGGATCATGCGACTAATGCGGCAGAACGCCGGCGTCACCACGATGTCGTCGGCCAGCACGTCGAGCAGCTCCTCCTCGGTATAGGGGCGCCACTCGCCACGCTCGTAGCAGCCCACCAGACGCGAGCCATCGATGAGCGCACACGGATAGACCTTGACCTCGTCGGGCATAAAGGCCCCCTCGGTCATAAAGCGCACGTAGTCGCGCTTGTCCCCCTCCGGCGTGGCGCCCAGCAGGTTGAGCATAAAGTGCGCGTGGATCTTAAAGCCAAACAGGCGCGCAAGCGAAAACGCCCGCTCGATCTGAGCCACCGAAATGCGACGCTCGTTGATATCGAGCAGGTGCTGGTCGAGACTCTGGATACCCATCTGAATCTTGGTGCAACCCAGGCAGCGAATGAGCGTGAGGGCCTGCGGCGTCACGGCATCGGGGCGCGTCTCGATAACGAGCCCCACCACGCGATGCTTCGCCGTCTCGTTGATGCGCTGCTGACGCTCAAGCTCCTCCATCGTTGCCGTTTGCCACTCGGCAACCTCGCCCCACGGCGTACCGGGGCCGTACAGGCGACGCACCGCACGGTTATAGCCGCCCACGGCAGCATCCACACGCTCCTGCTCGTCGGCAACACCGCTCGCAAGCTCGGCCTCGTCTGTCGCAATGCCGGCTGCCCGATAGCGCTCGCGGCGCTCTGTTACCACCGGCGGCAGGGCATCGGCGGGAGCGTCATCGAGCAGGCGCCCTGCCTCGGCACGGCTGATGCCCGGACGCGCCAACATGGGGTTGGCCGCTACGCCGGCGACGGCATCGTCATTGAGCGCGCGGAAGAGCTCCGACATAAACCATGCCTGATACCCTTGCGGATAGTCGCTCCAGGTGCCACCGAGCACGATGAGCTCTATCTTGTCGGTCGCATGCCCCATCTGCGAAAGCGCCGTCAAACGGGCACTCACCTGCAGATACGGATCGAAGCAATTTTGCTCCGCACGGGCACACGCCGGCTCAGCGTGCAGATAGCTCTTGGGCATGCGCAGGTCGTTGGGGCAAAACAGGCAATCGCCCGAGCACGGCCACGGCTTGGTGATGACGGTAATGGTCGCCACGCCCGAAGCCGTGCGGCGCGGCTTCATGCGCAACACCTGCAGCAGTTGACGCTCCAGATCGGAATCGACATTCCACCCAGCCCAACGTGCCGGCTCCTCGCGCTTCACCCGCTGGTAAAACGGCAGCAGGCGGCGCTTGGCCAAATCGCGTTTGTCGGCACCCTCACGGCGTGCCTCGGCATGTATCAGTTTGACGAGCGCTTTGTCGTCCACGGTCTCGCCGCGACGCAGAGCCTCGAGTATGTTCAAGATAATCTGTTCCATGACCCCATTGTAAAGGCAAAGGCGCCGGAGCCCGTCACGGCTCCGGCGCCTCCATCAAACAGCGCAGCTATGGTGTATAAGTCTTCGATAACCGCCCGTCACTCCGAATCAAACGACATGTCGCCCGAACCGACCTCAAAACGATACGTGGCAGACTTGTCACCGTTATCGAATTCAAGATTCAAAATGGTCTCGCCGTCGTAGCCAAGCGGAAGGAAATCGCTCTCGAAGTCGCCGCTGCCCAAGGTGAGGCTCGCCTTAAAGCCCGTCGAGTTCGGAACCGTCATCTCCACATCGCCCGAGCCCACACTCACGTCCATCGACTTCGCGGGGGCCTGGTAAAGCTCGAACGTCACATCGCCCGAACCGACCTCAGCGCTGAGCGCATCAGTCACGCTGCCCGAAAACTCTACATCTCCCGCACCCAGGAAAAGGTCGAAACCATCACAGGTGACACCGGCAATCTGCAGATCACCCGAGCCCACGTGCGCGTTGATTCCCTTCAGATGTTCGGCAACACGGCGCGGCAGCTCAACCGTAACCGAGCGGTCAATTGCCTTACCGTCATCACTTCCAAACTGGGAAACCTTGAGCGTCGAGTCCTCGACGGATGCGATGTTCTGCGTCGCGGCCTTGGAGACATCCATGCCATTGGCAACGCGTCCCCGCTCGATAACGCGAGCCTTGTTGCCATCAACAACCTTGACGTCCACCGTAGCCGCATCGATATCGAAATCGAGGTAGCGAAACTCATCGGCATCAAAGGTCGCACTCGAAAGTTGCTGAGGCTGAGCGGAATAGTTACCGCTATCCAAGAGATCATCGTCGTCAAACATATCGTCAAAATCAGTCAAATGGCCAGATAGAATACCGGTCGTACGCACCATATCGGAATGAGCCAATAGCCGCGAGGCACCAAATACAAGCCCGATGATGAGCACAAACGCTCCGATGCCAACACCCAAGCGTACCTTGGATTCATGCGAAAGCTTCATCATTCATCACCCTCTTTGGCACATGGCTCAGCGGTGGCCGCGGTAGCCACGTCAGCATCAACCGAAGCGGAAACATTCTGAGCCCTAGCTGTCACCGGTGCCGGGCCAACCTGGATATCCCCACGCGCCCAATCACCATCGAGCGCACGTGCCACCCAGTGATAGATGGGAATCGTAAAGAAGATCAGTGCGGCAAAGGGGCCGGTACCAAACAGGAACATCAGCAAAAAGAACAGCAGCCAGCACACGGCCCAATATGGGAACGACTGGAACGGGCCCTTCACCGGAGCCGAGCCAACCGCGGTGCCACTCGTCGCCTGCGCCGTAGCGGCATTGGCAGCCTGTGCACTCCAGCTTGCCGCTTGCGCCGCCTTGGCCGCAGCATCACTCGCCTGTGTTGCCGCCTCGGTAGCGCGCGCCGCCGCCTCATGGGTTCGGGCACGTTCCGCCGCCTCGGCCTCGCGCTGGCGGGCGCGGTCCTCGTTCTCAAACTCGATATCGTCCTCGATCTCGTCACTCGGATTGAGGAGCTCGTCCAGGCTCACGCCATAGAGTTTGGCGAGCGAGATCAGGTTCTCGGTATCGGGCGAGCTCTCCGCGCGCTCCCATTTACTGACCGCCTGGCGCGACAGCCCCAGCTTTCGCGCCAGCCCTTCTTGGCTAAAACCCTTGCTGCGACGAAGGTCGGCGAGCCGCTGCGCAGTTTCTACATTCATGGTTCCTCCTATGTGATGCCAGCCGTGCCGCCGGACCGTTTTTGTTCTTAAGGCGCCTTGCACAGTTAAAAATCTATCCGCCACTGCCAAAAGCATGCCACCTATTCTAGTGAGATTTTTGACAACCGGCGGTTGCGGGTGCATATGAGCTGCGGAAATGTGTCCAAACAAAGCAATGACCCACGGCTCGGTTGTCCCCGTTGCGGCGTTAACGGTAGTATGGTCGTACTGTTAATTCCGCACCGCCAACGGAGGGAGTTCCGCGCCGTGAACCGCGATTTCGCCTCATCGCTCATCCAGCTCAACAACACGTTCTATCGCGAGCACTCCGCCTCCTTCTCCGATACGCGCCAGGCCCCGTGGCCCGGCTGGGTGCGCACCATGGACATCGCGCTCGAGCAGCTCGACGTCGCCACAATCGAGCATCCCGTCCGCGTCTTCGATCTCGCCTGCGGCAATATGCGATTCGAAAACTTTGCCGCCGGCGGCGCACTTGCCGCCAAGGGCGTCGACGGCGCAAACCCCTCGGCAGATGCCAGCTGCCCGTTTGAGTTCTATGGCGTCGACTCGTGTCAGGATTTGGCTATCGATGCGCGCGGTCACGCCCTGCGCATTCCCAACCTGCACTTCCAGGAACTCGATGTGCTCGATGCCCTCATGAAGCTCAACCCCGCCGAGACGCCCGATGTGCTTTTCGATGCCCCGCTCGCCGACATCTCGGTCTGCTTTGGCTTTATGCACCACGTGCCGTCGTGCGAGTACCGCGTACGCGTGCTCGACGCCCTGGTGCGCCAGACGCGCCCGGGCGGCATCATCGCCATCAGCTTTTGGGAGTTTATGAATGACGAGCGCATGGCGCGCAAAGCCGTTCGCGCCGAGGCCCGCGCCGAGCTCACCCCGCCGTTTGAGGGTTACGATTCCGCGCAGTTTGAAGCCGGCGACCACCTCATTGGCTGGCAAAACGACCGCCACGCCTACCGCTATTGCCATCACTTTGACGATCAGCAGATCACCGACCTGGTGCGCGGCGTCCGTACGTTCTACAAGAGCGGCGAGGTCCCCGTGCGCGAGCTTGAGCGCTTCCATGCCGACGGTCGCAGCGGCAAGCTCAACCGCTATGTGATTCTCAAACGTCTGTAGGTATCGGCGACTCGCCGCCGGGCCGTGCCGCATCTTTCGGGCAAACTATGCCCACCCTTTTTCAACCCATTGACGGAACGCGCAGCTATACGTTCCATACTTATGACCAAGGAGCCTCATGGGAGCCGTCCACGTTCGCACGCCTAAGAACTTTGTGCTCGAGGAGCGCCTGGAGCGCTACGCCGATGCGATTGAGACGAGCCCCGAGGCCTATGCCGGAGATTGGCGCGAGGCTTGCGCGCCAGTTGACAGCAAGCCCTTCGAGCGCCTTCACCTGGATCTGGGCTGTGGCAAAGGAACCTATCTGGTCGAGCGCGCCCACCGCGAGCCCGACACGCTCTTTATCGGCATGGACCAGGAGCCCATCTGCATCGCCTATGCCGCGCAGAAAATCTGCGAGCAGGAGCTGACCAACGCACTCGTCCTGCCCCGAGGCGCCGCATCGCTGCCGCAACTGTTTGCCGCAGGCGAGCTCGATGCCATCACCATCAACTTTCCCACGCCGCAGCCCAAGGCCAAGTACGCCAAAAAACGACTCGTCCATGTCGACCATCTGACGCTCTACCGCCCACTCTTTTCAGCCGGCGCCACCGTCACGCTGCGAACCGACAGCAAGCCATTGCGCGACTACGCCCTGGGGCAGTTTGCCGCGGCCGGCTACGATACGCTTTGGGTAAGTGACGACGTACGCCGCGACCATCCCGAGCATCCCGAGACCGAGTACGAGCGCCGCACGCGCGAGATGGGTGCCGCCGTCTATGGCATTTGCGCCACACCTGGAGCGCAGCCCAGCGATGAACAGCTCGCAGCGGGCCGCGCGCAGGAGCAAAGCCTAGCCTGCTACCTGCCCGATAACCTCGATGAGCTCGCCTATGTGCCTCTGGGCATGGAAGAGGCCGTCGAGAACTTTAAGAACCGCGCCCGCAAAGGCAAGAAGCGCCTGCCGCAAGACCACTAGCGGCAGCTAGCATCACACGCCCATTTCCTGCATTTTCTCGCGTGCTGGCGCCCCACGCCGCCGCTACGCCATAATAGATGGCGGACAAACGCGAGAGAAAGCAAACACATGGCACAGACCACGACAGATACCGCCGCCAGCACCGTCTCCGGCGCCGGCGCTGCCAGCTCATTCTCGGGCGGCACGGGAACCGAAGCCGAGTTTGGCTCGCTCGGCGCGCTCTCCCCCACCTGGTGGGAGCCCGAGGACGGCAGCGAGCCCGAGCCATGGCTCACGCCCGATCAAGCCTTCGAACGCTTCTTTGAATGGACGAGCGATCGCGGCATTGAGCTGTGGGACCACCAAGAAGAGGCCCTCATGGACCTGGCCGCCGGCGATCACATCATTTTAGGCACACCGACCGGATCGGGTAAATCGCTCGTCGCGCTGGGCATGCTCTTTATGGGCATGGCGCAGGGCAAGCGCTGCTATTACACGGCCCCCATCAAGGCCCTGGTCAGCGAAAAGTTCTTCGACCTGGTACAAGTACTCGGCCGCGATAACGTCGGCATGATCACCGGCGATACGCATATCAATACCAAGGCACCCGTCATCTGCTGCACGGCCGAAATCCTTGCCAACGATGCGCTACGCGAGGGCGAGGACGCCGATGTGGGCTGCGTAGCCATGGATGAGTTCCACTACTTTGCCGACCCCGACCGCGGCTGGGCATGGCAGGTGCCGCTGCTCACCCTGCCCCACACGCAGTTTATGCTCATGAGTGCCACGCTCGGCGATGTCACCGCCATCGCCGCCTCGCTCGAGGAGCACACCGGCGCTGCTTGCGACCTGGTTGTCGACGCCCCGCGCCCTGTTCCGCTGAGCTACGACTATGTGACGACCTCCCTCGAGGGCACCGTCGAGCTCGCTATGCGCCGCGGAGAGGCCCCACTCTACATCGTGCACTTTAGTCAGGACGCCGCGCTTGCCACGGCACAGTCGCTTGCCAACTTTGGCATCGCTAGCAAGGAGCAGCGCGAGGCCATTAAGGAAGCTGCCAAAGGCACGAGTTTCTCCACCGCCTTCGGCAAGATTCTCAAGCGCCTGCTCGGCTGCGGCGTCGGCGTGCACCACGCCGGTATGCTGCCGCGCTATCGCCTACTGGTTGAGCGCCTGGCGCAGCAGGGCCTGCTGCCCGTCATCTGCGGCACCGACACGCTCGGCGTCGGCATCAACGTGCCCATCCACACCGTGGTGCTCACCGCGCTCACCAAGTTCGACGGTTACAAGATGCGTCGTCTGCGCGCCCGCGAGTTCCACCAGATTGCCGGTCGCGCCGGCCGCTCGGGCTTTGACACCGAGGGTATGGTAATTGCCGAGGCGCCGGAGCACGAGATCGAAAACGCCAAGCTTATGGCCAAAGCGGGCGACGACCCCAAAAAACTCCGTAAGATTAAAAAGAAAAAGGCCCCCGAGGGCTTTGTCACCTGGAACAAGCAGACCTTTGAGCGCCTGATCGAGACGCAGCCCGAGACGCTCAAGCCGCGCCTGCGCATCACGCACTCCATGGTGATTAGCGTGGTCGAGCAGGGCGGCGATGCCCGAACCCGCGTACACGACCTCATCGAGACGAGCCTGCAGACTCCCGAGGAAAAGGCTAAGCTCGAGGTTCGCGCCGACGAAATCTTCGCCACGCTCATCGATTCCGGCGTCGTCGTTCGCACCGAGGTGCCGCCCGCGCCTGACGCCCCGGCTGACGCCGCACCAGACATCGATTATGCGCTGACGGTCGATCTACCCGAGGACTTCGCGCTCGATCAGCCACTCTCGCCGTTCTTGCTTGCCGCATTGGAACTGCTCGACCCCGAGAGCGAGACCTATACCATGGATCTGATCTCGATGGTCGAGGCAACGCTCGAGGATCCCAAACAGGTGCTGCGTGCACAGGAGCGCGCCGCGCGCGACCGCGCGATGGCAGAAATGAAGGCTGACGGCGTCGAATATGAGGAGCGCTTGGAGCGCATTCAAGACGTCACGTACGAAAAGCCGCTCGAGGATTTGCTCGACGCCGCCTTTGACAAGTACTGCCAGGAAGTGCCCTGGGCAAACGACTACCAGCTCTCTCCCAAGAGCGTCCTGCGCGATATGCTGGAAAGCGCGAGCGATTTTAAGGGTTACATTCAAAAGCTCGGCATCGCCCGCTCCGAGGGCATTTTGCTGCGCTACCTAGCAGAGGCCTACCGTTCACTCGACCGCACCGTGCCCATCGAGAAGCGCGACGAGCGCCTGCGCGACATTATCTCGTGGCTGGGCTTTGTGGTGCGCTCGGTGGACTCGAGCCTGGTGGATGAGTGGGAGAACGCCGGCAACCCCGCTGCACTCGACGCCGCACCGCCGCAGGGCATCGACGAGGTCGTTGCGGACCGTCGCGGCTGCACGCTGTTGGTGCGCAACGCACTCTTCCGCCGCGTGACCCTTGCCGCTCGCGAGCACGTTCGCGACCTGGGCGAGCTCGACGACGACTGGGGCATGAGCGAAATCCGCTGGCAAAAGGCGCTCGATGCTTACCACGAGCAGCACGAAGAAATCCTCACCGACGGAGATGCCCGCAGCGCCGCGATGTTTTCCATTGACGAGTCCGACGAGAAGACCGCGCACGTATGGCACGTGCACCAGATCTTTGCCGACGAGGATGGCGACCACGATTTTGGCATCATGGGCGATGTCGATCTGGACGCCACGCAAGACGGCGGCGAGGTCATCTTCAAAAACTACCGCGTCGGCTTTATCGAGGACCTGCTCGAGAACTAGCCGACCATACTGGAACGAAACGGGGCCGCTGGCAACATCGCCAGCGGCCCCACTTTTGCACTATATGCTATGCCTTACTCGGCATCCTCGACCTCATATGAATCCGCCTCGGCGGGCTCATCGTTTGCCTCCGCCGCAGCCCCGCGCGCCTCGTCAAACGCCGCCTTCATGGTCTTGTTGCCCCACGTGAGCTTGCGAATGGTAAGATCGTCGGCCTTCTTGTTGGCTAGGCGCAGATTGTTCTCGGAGGACAGCAACGCCTCCTTGGTTTTCTGCAGATGGCTAATCGTCTTGTCGATCTCATCGATTGCCGTTTGGAACTTGCGGCTCGCAATCTCGTAGTTGCGGCCGAAATCATTCTTGAACTTCTCCATCTTGGCTTCGAAGTTCGTGACGTCGATGTTCTGCTGTTTGTACTCCGCCAGCTCCTGCTTATAGCGCAGCGAACCCATGGCAGCGTTACGAAGAAGTGTAATCATGGGAATGAAGAACTGCGGGCGGATCACGTACATCTTCTCGTAGCGATAGCTCACGTCGACTATCCCTGCGTTATAGAGCTCGCTCTCGGGTTCCAGCAGGGTGCAGAGCACCGCGTACTCACAGCCTTTCTGGCGACGATCGTGATCGAGTTTCTTAAAGAAGTCCTCGTTTTTATGCTTGGTCGCGGTCTCATCGTTCTCGTTTTTCATCTCGAACATAATCGAAATGACCTCGTTGCCGCTCGCGTCGCACTCGCGGAAGATAAAGTCGCCCTTGGTACCCTCGGACGCATCGTTATCTTTCTCGAAGTACGCGTTAGGAAATGCCGTCATGCGCAGACGGTTAAACTCGGTCTCGCAGTGCTGCTCGAGCGACTCGCCCACCATCTTGGTGGACAGGCGGACCTTCATGTCCTTAAGGCGCTCAATCTCTTCATCCTTGTAGCGAATCAGGTCATCGCTCGCGCGCTTGGCCTGCGCAAGCTCGAGCTCGTGTGCCGCCTTGGCTTGCTCCTCGCGAGAATCGCGCACCGCCAGCTCGCTCGTTAGCTTGGCACGTGCCTCATCGCGCTCTCGTTCCGCCGCGGCGACCGCCTCTGACAGGTTCATTTTTGCCATCAGTTCCTGCTCGCGCAGCTGGGCACGCAGGCCCTCGGCCTCTTGCTCGGACTGAGCCTTTGCGGCGGAAAACTTCTCTTGCACCTTCGCGCGATAGTCAGCAAGCGCGCGCTCGGCCTCGCTGCGAGCGGCATCGAGCTCACGCTGCGACTCTGCCGCGGCAGCGGCAAGCGCCATCTCCTGGGCCTTGTCCGCCGCGGCAAGCCTGGCCTGCAGCTCGGCAATCTGAGCGTCGCGTGCAGCTAAATCGTTTTGAGCAGCGTTGCGCGCCGCCGACTCGGCAAGCTTTGCTTCGTCATCTTTGCGCCCAAGCTGCGCACGCAGGCTATCAATCTCACGCTGGAGTTCGGCATTCTCTTTTTGAGCATTGGCTCGTGCCTCAACCGCCGCGCGCTGGCTTGCACTCTCGCGCTCTGCGGCAGCGCCCTCGAGCTTAGCGCGCAGCTCGGCAAGATCAGCATCGCGCTTGGCAACCTCTTGCGCCAGTTTCTGATCCGCAGTGTTCTTCTGCTCGACAAGCTGGGCATTGCGCTGAGACTCTGCCTGTTGCAAGGCAGCCGTCGAACGCGAGCGCTCAAGCTCCAGCGCCTGCTCACCCTCACGCTGGACTGCCTTCACACGCTCATCCAGGTCGCGCGAGAACTCGGCATCGCGCACCTGCTTGACGATATCCGCATAGCCGGATGCATCGACCTTAAAAACTTCGCCGCAATGCGGGCACTTGATCTCGTTCATAGCAGCTCCTCGATGGACGCAAATATCAACCGGCTACACTCTACCGCGCCGCGCGGACAAAAAAGGCGCCGCCGCCATAATGGCAACGGCGCCAGAACCACCACAAAGGTGCCTGTCCCCATCGTGGTGGTTTGAGTACTTTACAGGTCGCGGTAGTCGATGAGGCGAAGATCGTCCTGAGCCTCGAGCCACGCCCACAGCTCGGGGTCGATCAACGCATCGACCTCCTTGGTACGATCGGTCGTAAGCGAGCTACTCTCGAGGATAAAACGGTCAAGATAGCCCGGATGGCAGACAAAGACGACCGTCTCGCCATCGGCCATCTCGCGAACCGTCTGCATGATTGCTTCCTTGGGCTCGTAGCCCGGCTCCATCGAGCGCATCACCATGCGCAAATCGGTGTCTCCGCAATGCACCACGGCCGTGGGGTCGAAGCTCGCCTTTTGCTCCTTAAGGCCCAACTCCTGTGCCACCGTCGAGATCGCTCGATTGAGGTTTTTGCTCATAACGGCGTGAGCCTCAAAGTAATCGGGTTCGCGACCCACGATCTCGACAAAGCGGTCGTGCTGCGCACGAATCTCGATACAGGCCTCGTCAAAGTCGATCAGTTCCTCGCCGCGCTTAAAGTGCTCGCGGAAGGTACGGCTGCTATGGAACTCACCGTTTTCATCGAGCAGGCTTGGAATGAGTGCCGGATCGGCACACGGCTTGCCCAGGCACACGTTGGTATGCTGGCCCACCGCAATGTCAGCATCCGCCACGAGTGACCAGCCATGCTCGGCCTCGGGCATATTTGGCATGAGTCCCACCGAGCACACCAGGCCCTCATCGACGCTGCGGGCGATCCCTAAGTCAACGGCATACGAATAGCCGAGATCGTCGGCACGAATAAGCAGTTGTTTCATAACGACTCCAATCTATGGAAAAACCACCACAAAGGTGCCTGTCCCCTTTATGGTGGTTTGAAAGCTACAGTCCAAAGAAGCTCAAGATCTGGTCTCGACTTACGGGCTTGTAGCCATTGGCGTCGAGGCCCACATCGTAGCGGCAAACGGGACGCTCGCGATCACGGTTGCGCGTGTTGGTGCGGTCCCCCCTGCTGTGGATATGCCCGTGCAGCATAATGGCGCCACGCGCTTTGCCGTTCCAACTGAGCATGGGGTAATGGCTCAAAACCAGGCGATGTCCCTTGGCATAGCCGGGGGCAATCTCCAGGTAGTCGCGCACATCATCCCAAATATGCGGTGCGTCCGGATCTCCCCAATCGCCGTCATGGTTGCCACGGATGAGCGTCACGTTCTGACAGGCAATGCGCTCGCGCAGGAGCACGGCCTCCGCCATGGGCAGCCGATACGTAAAATCGCCAAGAATATAGAGGCGGTCGTCCGCAGCAACGCACTCGTTAATGGCGTCAATAACCTTGCGGTTCATCTCCTCGACCGAGGCGAACGGCCGATCTATATCGTGCAGGATATTCGTATCGCCCAGGTGCAGGTCGGCGGTAAACCACATCATCGTCTGTGTCCTCATTTCGCAACGCGTCTAACACGTGCCTAGTATACAGACGCTTTGGCGCAGCGGTTACCCAAAGAGCCCGCCAAACAGTCCACGGCGGCGCTTGTCATTCTTCTTCGATACGTCGTCCCGTGCGTTCTTATCCTTCCGCTTTTCTCGATCCTGCTCCAGCTCATCGTCATCGAGCAGCAAGTCCCACTCAAACGGTTCATCCGTCAGATCAAACAGGTCGTCGTCATCAAACATGACAGCCTCCCCTAGCGGCTAGCGGGCATCCGCCACATAAAGGCCAACGCGCACCTGATGCCAGGGGCTGCGCTCGGGCGCAACCTGCTGCACGCGGGCTTCAAACACATCTTCGTGCCCGTAATACATCATCACGGACAGCGGGCCAACCTCGTTTCCCGGAACATAGCCGAGCTTGATCTTGCCGAAATAGATCGCGACCGCCTCGGGATCGTGGGGATTATCGCGCTCGGCACACAGTGTCAGTTTATCGCCCGCTTTCAGATCGCCCAGAACCAATGCGCCGTCGGCATACTGAAATCCAGCGATGTGAAACGATAAAAGAACACGTGAAGGCTCGTACATGGCAGCTCCTCTAACGGCCGGAATAACCGGCACTTAACCTTATTGAGAAGTCTACGAACTCGTGCGGACACAAATAGACCAACCCGGCTCTTTTCGACCGTTTGTCGCAACGCTTGCATGCCAGAGCGCTTGCAGATAAGATAGGAGCACGGATGGCACCCGTGGCAGCGGGTCTTGCCAACTCCGATACACGTTTACATCGTGAGAAGTGGCCGTCTTCGCTTACGCGGGGGCGGCTATTTCGTTCGGCCGATAAACAGGCCGAGTTCTATAGCCGCGATTAACAACGCCAATAACGAAATAACATCGCTTACGCTCATACCAATTCCCTTCTAAAGGGAGTTGGCCCATCCGTACCCCATGGCAGTAGTCTAACGCAAATTGCGGGTAATAGGAACACTTGTTCGTATTACCCGCTCCTATTTCCTAGTGCACAAACATGCGCACGAACTTGTGCTTCCAGCTTGCGTAGGGCGCATAGCGGAACGGCACGTCCAGCCAGGTTGCCTTGCTCACGATGCTCTTCTTGTGGCTAAACGCATCGAAGCTTTCACGGCCATGGTACTGTCCCATGCCGCTTGCGCCCATGCCGCCAAAGCCCATATGGCTCGTAGCCAGATGCATGATCGTGTCGTTAACGCAGCCGCCGCCAAAGGGCACGTAGCGCACAAAGCGCTGCTGCACCGCGCGGTCCCGGCTAAAGATGTACAGGGCCAGCGGCGTCGGACGCTCCATAATAAACGCCTCGGCCTCGTCTAGACTTTCAAACGTCAGCACCGGCAAGATGGGGCCGAAGATCTCCTCTTGCATTACGGCATCCTCGGGCGTCACGCCGTCCAAGATCGTCGGTTCAATCTTGAGCGAGGTCTCGCGCGCCGCACCTCCCAGCACAACCTTGTCGGAGTCGATCAACCCGCGCACGCGCGCGAAATGCTTGGCGTTGACGATATGGCCGTAGTCCTCGTTGTCGAGCGGGTGCTCGCCAAACATGCGGTGGACTTCCTCCTTGATGAGGTCCAACAGCTCGTCGTGCACGCGCGCGTCAACCAGCAGATAGTCGGGCGCCACACAGGTCTGGCCCACGTTGAGCCACTTACCAAAGGCGATACGCCGCGCCGCGACCTTCAAATTTGCGGAGGCATCCACAATGCAGGGACTCTTGCCGCCCAGCTCAAGCGTCACGGGTGTGAGGTTTTTGCTCGCGTGTTCCATGACAAGCTTGCCGACCGGAACGCTGCCGGTAAAGAAGATCTTGTCCCAGCACTCATCGAGCAGCGCCTCGTTCTCGGCACGTCCGCCCTCGACGACCGTCACCAGGCGCGGATCAAACGCTTCCTCGCAGATCTGTCTGAGCACCGCACTCGAAGCCGGCGCATAGGCGCTCGGCTTGATGACCACGGTATTACCCGCAGCGAGCGCGCCGGCGAGCGGCTCGAGCGTCAACAAAAACGGGTAGTTCCAAGGCGCCATAATCAGCGTCACGCCATAGGGAACCGGCTGCGTCCTGCACACGCTAATAGCGTTGGCAAGGTCGCACGGGCGCAGGCGTGCGCGACTCCATCGGGCCACATGCGCAATCTGATGGCGAATCTCGGAAAGTGACGTGCCGATCTCGCACATATACGCCTCGTCATGAGACTTGCCCAAATCGGTCTTGAGCGCATGGGCGATATCGTCCTCGTGCGCCCGCACCGCATCGCGCAGGCGCACGAGCGCGCGGCGGCGAGCATCGACATCGAACGTGGCATGCGTCTTAAAATAGGCGCGCTGACTGCTAACGATGCATGCGATTTCCTCGGTGTTCATGGGCCCTCCTAGTTCTCGTCCTCAAACATACCACCCGCGACGACCTCGTACATATGCTCGAGTTCCAAACGGTCCATTAAAAGCGGGACAGGATACAGCGGATTGGCCTCGGCGTCGGCATGGGCCGCCATTTGCGGAATATCGGAGCGGCGAATACCCGAGACATATTTAGGAATTCCCAAGACCTCGTTCATGCGGTCGACCCAGTCGATAAAGGCCTCTGCGGCAAGACTGTCCTGCGCGGTAGCCGGCGCAATACCCGCCATGCGAGCAAGATCGGCAAGCTTGGGAGCGGCGGTGTCGCCATAAGCGCGAAGCATGTGCGGCAGGATGATTGCGTTGGCCAAACCGTGCGGAATGCCGTATCGGCCGCCCAGGCTGTGCGCGATGGCATGAACATATCCGACATAGGAGCGCGTAAATGCGACGCCCGCCTTATACGCCGCCGAAAGCATATTGCGACGAGCGCGCATGTCGTCGCCATGCTCATAGGCCTCGAGCAAATTGTCGTGGATGAGCTGAACCGCCTGGCGCGCCATCTTGCGCGTGTAGGGCGTGGTGCTACGGCCGATAAAGGCCTCGACGGCATGCGTCAGAGCATCCATACCCGTCTGCCCCGTAATGGACGCCGGCAACCCACGCGTAAACTCGGGGTCGTGCACCGCAAAGCGCGGAATAAGCACAAAGTCATTGATGGGGTACTTATAGTGCGTCTCGTCATCGGTGATAACCGCCGCGAGCGTGACTTCGCTTCCCGTTCCGGCGGTAGTGGGAACCGCGATAAGCAGCGGCAGGAGACGGTGGACCTGCAACAGGCCGCGCATCTTGTTGATGGGCTTGTTTGGCTGCGCAATGCGCGCCCCCACGCCCTTGGCGCAGTCCATGGCCGAGCCACCGCCAAAGCCGATAATGGCCCGACAGTCGTTCTCACAATACAATGCCGCAGCTTCCTCCACATTCGAGACCGTGGGGTTCGCACGCGTTTCGGCATAGACCGTAACGCCGATTCCCTTGGACGCAAGCGCGTTCTCGAGCGGTGCCGTGAGCCCCAAACGAGCAATACCAGGGTCAGTCACGATGAGCACACGCCGAATCGAGCGCTTTTGAAGTACCGCGGGCACATCCTCGGCATGCTCCAAAATGCGCGGCTCGGTATAGGGCAGGATTGGCAATGCGCTGCGAAAAACCGTCTGATATGTTCGGCACCAGGCACGACGGGCTAGATGCATAAAGGAAACTCCTTCATTTGTTGATTGGTCAACATTTGCTCGACCGATTGTACTCATCGCGGCACGTAGACTGCCCGCCAAACGTCAATCAATCAACATCTTCATATTGTTCGGAGCTGCTTGGCGTCATCCGGTGTTAGTCTTTCAGGGTCCATTGGATTCACGTCCGCCGCAAAGGAGGCGCAAAGGTGCACGACATCTGGAACCCCTAGCATGGCTGCACGCGCGTCAGCGAGGGATGCGACAACTGCTACATGTATTACGTGGACGGACAACGCGGTATCGACCCCTCCGTGATTACCAAAAGCAAGTCGAGCTTTACCTATCCCCTCCAACGCCGCCGAGACGGTAGCTACAAAGTTCGCGCCGGCGAGCTTATCAGTATCTGCATGACGAGCGACTTCTTGTTGCCCAAGGCCGATCCCTGGCGACCAGAAGTATGGGACATCATTCGCCAGAGGCCCGACGTAAAGTTCTTCATTCTGACCAAACGTCCCGAGCGTTTTTGCGACTGTCTGCCCAGCGACTGGGGCGATGGCTGGCAAAACGTCATGCTCAACGTAACCTGCGAAAACCAGCGCAGGGCAAATGAACGGATTCCCCTCCTGCTCGCCACGCCCGCAGTACACCGCGGCATCATGTGTGCGCCGTTCATCGGAAGCGTATCGGTCAAAAAAGCCGCCCCCGGGAGCCTTGGAAAGCCCGATGGAATCGAGCAGGTCATCGCAGGCGGAGAAAACTACGCGGGAGCGCGTCCCTGCCATTACGAATGGGTGCGCCAGCTGCATGCTGAATGCGTGGCGGCAAATGCGACGTTCGCCTTCATCGAAACCGGAAGCACCTTCGTTAAGGACGGGCGAACATATCACCTTCGCAGCAAAAACCTGCAAAGCGAGCAGGCGTGGAAATCAGGCCTCCAACACCGCGGCCGCCAAATCGAATGGGACCTAAGGGATCCGCTCGGTCTGGAAATCCCCAGTTCGGAGCTCTGGGATCCACCGTATTTTGAGTGGTGCGAAACCTGCGGAAGCAAGTTCATCTGCAACGGCTGCGTCCGCTGCGGACTATGCGGACGTTGTTAGACGGCAGCAGCAAAATTGTTTTATTAAAAATCATTCCTAATAGGCTTCACATTTGGTTGCATTTATGGATAATAGGACTCGTCAAGACGCACGTCCGGAGAGGGCCCTTACGGGACCGGACGAGCGCACAATCGCCATCGATCGAAAGGATCGAATCATGAAGTTTGTTTGCCCCGTTTGCGGTTATGTGGAAGAGTTCGACGGCGACCAGCTGCCCGAGGACTTCAAGTGCCCCCAGTGCGGCGTTCCCGGTTCTCGCTTCCTGAAGCAGGAGGAGGGTCAGCTCGAGTGGGCTGCCGAGCACGTCGTGGGCGTCGCCAAGATGGAAGGCGTCTCCGAGGACATCGTTGCCGACCTGCGCGCCAACTTTGAGGGCGAGTGCTCCGAGGTCGGTATGTACCTGGCCATGGCTCGCGTCGCTCATCGCGAGGGCTATCCCGAGATCGGCCTGTACTGGGAGAAGGCTGCCCACGAGGAGGCCGAGCACGCCGCCAAGTTCGCTGAGCTCCTGGGCGAGGTCGTGACCGACTCCACCAAGAAGAACCTCGAGATGCGCGTTGAGGCCGAGAACGGCGCCACCGCCGGCAAGACCGATCTTGCCAAGCGTGCCAAGGCCGCCGGCCTCGATGCCATCCACGACACCGTGCACGAGATGGCTCGCGACGAGGCCCGCCACGGCAAGGCTTTCGCCGGCCTGCTCAAGCGCTACTTTGGCTAAGCCAGCTGCCTGAGAGATAACCTCTAGCTCGATGGGGCCCGGACCGTATTGGTTCGGGCCTTTTCCGTGCCTCACAAACTTGTTAACTCCCTGAAATAGGACCGCCTTCGGCATAGGTTTCTCGTCAAAAACTAAGTGAGTAGACTTTTTGGAACTTGCCAAGCACGCCATCCATATTGCTTTATAAAGCCGCAGGTAAATGACTTGTTGCAAAACGGCCTGGTCGCCAAAGTGTCAAAAGTCTACTCACTTAGAACCGCAGCCGTCCACGATCGAGCAGTTTTGCGTCTAACGGGCATCTTTCCGTCGATTACTCCCAATTTTGTCCAGTCAACGAATAGTTCAGACCGGAGTAATGTCTCAGCCCTTTGCTCATCTGAGCTTTTATCACGATATTCAGCATCGAACATCCTGCATACGGCCTTAACGACCGCGCGGAATCTATCCTCATCGGATATCTGTCTGTGTGTCAGGAGAAGTACATCGTAGCCCATGGCTTGAAGGGCTGTCATGCGGTCAGCGTCACGCAAGCCATCCCCTGCGCGTCCGTGCGAGGCCTTTCCCTGACATTCAATGGCCACCTGTCGCCTGCCGTCCGGCGAAGACAGAAGTAGATCGATATACACACGGGACTTTCCCACAATCGCTCGAGCACTTGTGCTTAACGTCACTTCAACATTAAGCTCTATACCGCAAAACCCTTCGCCTCCCAGGGCTCGCGGCAGTCCAAGCAACAAATACGCCTCGACCTCAAAAGGCGACGCGGCACCCAATGGGACGAGTTGCGATACCGCCATAAATCTATTGCCGTAACGCACCCCGCAAACATCTGAACAAAAGCGGTCAAGGTCTCCGCCCAAAACCAAAGCGTCTCGACGCCATAAATTTGAGGCGGTGCCGCCCTCGGACGGACAGCGCACCCAACCGAACGTTGTCGAAATCGCGCCCGAATCAATTGCACGCGAAAGCTCCGCCTCAAGTGCCGCCGGCAGGGCACACACCGCAAACAAGCCACACATCTCCGCCAATACCAAAAGAAGCTGAAGATCCGTCAGATGCCGTGACATGATGAATGCCGTCAGTAGAGGAGACGTAATCAAAAATCCATGCTCCGTTTCCAGCACGGATTCCCTGGGGAGCTCACCAAGAAACAGCCGCTGCCTAATGCTGGCAGGACAAGTCCGTTTGTTTCTCGTCCGAACCAATGTATGCAACGGAAAACCGAGCGCGACCGCAGCCGTCGGGTTGCGGGCGAGATCATATCGCTGCCGGTCTTCTTCCGGTCATGGAAGCGGCGGACACAAAGCGCGGACTTGAGGAGGCAAACGCCAGTACCTAAAAGCCGATATGTCACAAAGTAGATCCTTCATAGGCACAGGAAAACACGAATTTCAACCCAGTTAGTCACGCATTGGCGCGAACGCACCAAAAATGGCGCCGAACGGACTGCCAAGTTTTCAACAGCCCTCCCCAACTGGCCAAAAGCTTGCCAAGAGCTGGACGAAACCCTGTTGAAAACCCCATTTTTTCTCATGTAGAAGCTTTGCGCGGCAAGTGAGTAGACTTTTTTGAATATCCCGAGCAGGCCGGTCATCCTGCTTTTCAAAACCGCAGGTAGATAGCTTGCTACAAAACTGCCTGCTCGCCAAAGTGCCAAAAGTCTACTCACTTAGATTGCAGAGCGCTCCCATTAGCTGCGATTCCAAGGTATTTAGCGCTTTTGGACTCAAATCGTCATACTGAACAAGAATTTGACTTGAGTTTTCAGGGGCAGATGCGCCATCGGCACACCAAAAACAGTCACCGATATCGATAAAAGGGATGCTCGAGCGCGTGAGGGCCCGTGCAATAGTGCTTCCGCCCGTTCCACGCTCCGCAACCACGGTGCAGTAAAGGCCCGCGTCTGCGTGTTCGATCGAGACTTCCCCTGCCGGAAATGCCTTCCGTACAAGCGCCGCCAGGCCATCACGCGCCTCGCGAGCACGAACGCGCACGCGGTTCACATGTCGCTCGTAATCACCCGATTCCAGCAAACGAGCCAAAGCGACCTGGTCAACAGAACTCACCGACGAGGCGTAAAAACCAAGGTTGCGCCTAAACCGCTCCATTAGCTCATCGGGCAGCACCATGTACGCTAGACGCAACGCCGATGACAGGCTCTTCGAAAACGTGTTGGTGTAGATAACCGACTGGGAGGCATCGATCGACGCGAGCGCGGGAATTGGCTTGCCGGCAAGGCGAAACTCACAATCAAAGTCATCTTCGATGAGGTACCGACCTGGTCGCTCGGCGGCCCAGCTCAGCAGCGCATAGCGACGCGCAATGCTCGTCACAAGACCGGTGGGATACTGATGGGACGGCATAAGGTGAAGGACATCGGTCCCAGTTTTCTGCAGAGCGCTCAGGTCCACGCCGTCGTCATCCAACGGGATATGTCGTACTTGGCAGCCCATAGCCTGATAGATGCGCGTCAGACGCAAATAGCCCGGGTCCTCAACAGCATACACCTTGTCAGCGCCAAGCAACTGAACCAACATGGTATCGAGCAGCTGGGCGCCTGCACCGATAACAATGTTGTTGGGGTCGACATTCATGCCCCTTGTCCCACGCAGATGGTGAGCAATTGCGCGTCGCAGCCGAGCGGTGCCCTGCGCCGGTGCGGGCGAAAAGATTTCGCGCTCATCTTCGGATGCCAGCGTCGCCCGTAGTGCGCTTTGCCAAAGCCGCGCCGCCTCCAAAGCGGAAGGAGAAAGCGCATCGAATCGCTCGACCTGTCCGTTGACATCATGCGCGCTGAGGCCCACAGAGACGGTATCTCGGTCGATGCCCTGCGAAGCCAAAGGCAAAACCGGTGCATCCGGAAGCTTGCAAGCGTAGTAGCCACGACGCGGCATTGAGCAAATATAGCCCTCGGCAAGTAACTGGCTATATGCATTCTCGATGGTAATGACACTGATTCCCAGATGACTGGCAAAGGCGCGCTTAGACGGAAGATGCTCCCCCGCCACAATACGTCCAGCAACAATATCATCTCGAATTTGCTGGTAAACATACTCATAAAGCGATGCTTCGCCGCGTTTTTCCAAATTGTAGTCAAGCATGAGTTTGCCACCTGACCTTATCGAGCTGTTCAATCTGGTATTAGGCTGACATTATTATTATCTCGAAAACTGAGTATTTTGCCATACCCAGCTCCCCGATAGGATGTTCCGTCAAGCAATGCACATGCCAACCAAGGGAGCAACCATGGCAGAACAGACCAGCAAGGCCGATCGCGTCAAACTCAATCGCGAACTCGCGCAGATGCTCAAGGGCGGCGTCATCATGGACGTCACCACGCCCGAGCAGGCACGCATCGCCGAGGAGGCAGGCGCCTGCGCCGTCATGGCACTCGAGCGCATCCCGGCCGACATCCGTGCCGCAGGCGGCGTCTCGCGCATGAGCGACCCCAAGATGATCAAGGGCATCCAAGAGGCCGTCTCCATCCCTGTTATGGCCAAGTGCCGCATCGGTCACATTGTCGAGGCGCAGGTCCTGCAGGCTATCGAGATCGATTACATCGACGAGTCCGAGGTTCTCTCCCCTGCCGATGACGTCTATCACATCGACAAGACCCAGTTTGACGTCCCGTTTGTCTGCGGCGCCCGCGATCTGGGCGAGGCGCTGCGCCGTGTTGCCGAGGGCGCCACTATGATTCGCACCAAGGGTGAGCCGGGTACGGGCGACGTCGTCCAGGCCGTGCGTCACATGCGCAAAATCCAAAAGCAGATCCGCGACGTTGTTGCCCTGCGCGACGACGAGCTCTTTGAGGCAGCCAAGCAACTGCAGGTTCCGGTCGAGCTGGTGCGCGAGGTCCATGCCACGGGAAAGCTTCCCGTCGTGAACTTTGCCGCCGGCGGCGTAGCGACCCCCGCCGACGCCGCGCTGATGATGCAGCTGGGCGCCGAAGGCGTCTTTGTCGGCTCGGGCATCTTTAAGAGCGGCGACCCCGCCAAGCGCGCAGCCGCCATCGTCAAGGCCGTGGCAAACTTCACCGATGCCAAGCTCATCGCCGAGCTTTCTGAGGACCTGGGCGAGGCCATGGTCGGCATCAACGCCGACGAGATCGAGATCATCATGGAGGAGCGCGGGCGCTAGTCCAGCAGAAAGGATCGCACATGAGCGATTACGCAGACCAGACAGTCGCCGTGCTGGCGGTCCAAGGTGCTTTTGCCGAGCACGAGGCAAGACTATTCGAGCTTGGCGCACACTGTATTGAGCTGAGGCAGGCGGCTGATTTGAAGCAGGACTTTGACCGTCTGGTACTTCCCGGCGGCGAGTCTACCGTTCAAGGGAAGCTGCTTGATGAGTTGGGCATGCTCGAGGAGCTTCGTGCCCGTATCGCTGAAGGTATGCCCGTCCTGGGCACCTGCGCCGGCCTGATTCTACTGGCTCACGACCTTGCCGCCCATGACGATAAGGGCACGCCGCGTCTGGAAACCATGGATGTACTTGTCGAGCGCAATGCCTACGGCAGGCAGCTCGGCAGCTTTCGAACCAAGGGGCAAATAGCCGGCATCGACGGTGAAGTGCCGCTGACGTTTATCCGCGCGCCCCGCATCGTCGAGGTCCACGGCGACGCCAAGGCCTTAGCGAAAGTCGACGGTCGTATTGTCGCCGCCCGTCAGGGCAACCAGCTCGGCGTAACCTTCCACCCCGAGCTCGACGACGATACCCGCCTCCACGAACTGTTCCTACAAATGTAGGCATCGAAATCAACAAACGAAACGAGAGTGGATGATCTCCCACTTTGAGCTTGAATGCAGGCTCAAACCGGGAGATCATCCACTCTTGTTCTATGTAGTCGTTTAAGAACGTCCTCAATGACTACAAGGAGTGTCCCAAGCTGCCGGCAGAGACGATATGAGCAGGACATAAAAACATTGAGAGCCCCTGCTGCATGAAAGACCGCGGATTAGGCCGACAATGGTGAGTGTCTAATTCAGCCGCGGCGGCCACGCCGCATTCATGGAAGGGGCTCCCATGCTCGATACTACCACCTTCGTCGGCCTCGACGTCCACGCCCGCTCGATAAAGGCAGTCTCCCTCGACGTCATGACCGGGGAGGTGCGCTGCGCGACCTTCGGCTACGACGCCGGCGCCGTCGCGGAGTGGGTCCGTTCCGTGGACCCCAGGGCCAGGTGCGTGTACGAGTCCGGGGTCACGGGCTTCGACCTGCAGAAGAGGCTCTCCGGCCTCGGGGTCGACTGCGTGGTCGGCGCCGTCTCGAAGATGATCAAGCCCAGCGCGGACAGGCGCAGGAAGAACGACCGCAACGACGCCGAGTTCCTCGCCCGCATGCTGTCGGTCGGCAACGTGGTCGAGGTGTGGGTCCCCGACGACGAGTGCGAGGCCGCCCGCGACCTGACCAGGGCGCTCGAGGACGCGAGGGACGACCTCTCGCGCGCGAAGCAGCGGCTCTCCAAGTTCCTGCTCAGGCACGGGCTCGCCTTCGACGAGAGGACGCCCACCGGCCGCAGGAAGGGCAACTGGACCCGGGCGCACTGGTCCTGGATCGAGTCGATTAGGTTCGCGGAGGGGGCCGACAACGACGTGCTCGCCTACTACGTCGACGCGGTCAGGCGGGCGGCGGAGGAGAAGGCGAGGCTCGAGGGGCTCGTCGAGGCCGAGGCCCGCAAGCCCAGGTGGAGGAGGAGGGTCGACTCCCTCCGCTGCCTCAAGGGCGTAGACACCGCGTCCGCCGCCGACCTCGTGTTCGAGGCCGGCGAGTTCTCGAGGTTCAGGAATGCCCGCTCGTTCGCGGCGTGGGTCGGCCTGACGCCCTCCGAGCACTCCAGCGGGGAGAGCGACCGCAGGGGCGCGATCACCAAGGCTGGCAACAAGCACCTGAGGAAGACGCTGGTCGAGGCCGCGTGGCACTACCTGACGTGCTCGGGGCGGCCGAAGGACCTCGCCAAGGGCCAGGCCCCGGACCGGGGCGCCCGGAGGCATGCCGCCAAGGGCGTGCGGAGGCTGGTCGAGAGGCGGGAGGCGCTGCTCGCGCGCGGGGTCCACGGCAACAAGGCGAACGTGGCCACGGCGCGCGAGCTCGCCTGCTGGGTATGGGCGGTCGGCCTCATGGCCGAGGAGGCGTAGGGGGGCCGGTCCCCCGCACATAAGCCGATCACCCCGGAAGCGGTTCGATCCGAAGCCGTTGAGGCGAACCTCAGGTCCCTTTTCTGCGAGCGCCCAGGGCGCCACACGCGTGCACAGACTGTCGGTTCGACGTAGAAGCCTCAGCCGTAGCAACGGATTGCCCAGCGAGAGATCGCCGCGGGCGGATATTAAACTGCAAAGACGAGCGTCGGTAAGACACGCCGAGGTCGCCGCGGACGGGCTGATATAGGGAGAGGGCCTGACCCCATATCGTTGGGGCCAGGCCCGATTTTGCCTCTTGACAATGTCCTGCTCATATTAAAAGGAACGTCCCCAAGTGCCAAGTGCCCAATGACTACTCAACAACCACGGCAACACCGATGTTATGGCAGAGTCAGCGAGCGGGTCGCATTTGAGACAAGGTGACGTGAAACGAAAGGGCGCTGACCTTCTGGTCGCGCCCTTGAAGTTGAACGTCAGATTGTCCAAATGCGGCCCGCGCAGCGTCGGCCCGTTACGGCGTTTGGTAAAACGCCGTAACTAAAAACGGTTACCGCGGAAGCCGCCGCCGTTGCGGCCGCCACGGTCGCCACCACGACCGCCGCGGTCGTTACCACGGTTACCGCCGAAGCCACCACGGTTGCCGCCGCGATCGCCATAGCCACCACGGTTGCCGCCAAAGCCGCCGCGACCGCCACGGGCGCCGCCACGGTCACCAAAGCCGCCACGGCCGCCGCGATCGCCACCGCGACCGCCACGGTCACCGCCACGGCCACCGCGATCGCCAAAGCCGCCGCGACCGCCACGGTCGCCGCCACGGCCACCACGGTCGTCACGGCCGCCGCGAGGACCGCGGTCCTCGTCCAGGCCCATGGCGACGAGCGGAGCGATAACCTTATCGAGAGCGGCCATCAGCTCGGTGGCCTCCTCGTAAGAAAGCTCGGGCAGGAGCTTCTCCTTCTTGTTGGCAAGTTCGACCAGGCCCTCAGCGGCGTCCTCGGCAGCGAAGACGACGATCTTGCGCATATCGCCCTCGGCGTCGTCGATGCGGCCGACCAGATCGGCGGCCTCGGCCTCGGCCATCAGGCCATCGAGCTCACGGAGGCGCATGCCCAGCAGGTCGGACATTTCCTTCTGCTCCATCTTGGGCTTGAGGTCAAGGAGCTTGATGGCGCGCTCGATGTTCGCCATGCGCTCGGCCTTGGCCTCCTCCTCCTTGGAAATAGCAAAGCGACGGCTACGCAGCAGGCGGGCGGCCTTCTGCATCTTGTCCATCAGCTCTTCGTCATCGTAATCAACGGCGGCCTCGACAACCTCGGCCTCCTCCTCGTCGGAAACCTCGTCAGCAGCCTCAACCTCGGCAGCTTCGGTCTCCACGGTCTCGACTGCCTCGACCTCGGCAGTCATGGTCTCGTTCTCGGTCTCGTTCATGATCTCTTCGTTCTCGGACATGAGACTCCTTCTTGGCCCTCTCGGGCATCATCGCCCCATTCGCGGGGCCCGTCGCGCACTCTTTGCGCTTTAAACATTCATGCCTCTCGGCAAAACGTCCATTAGTTTATGGTGTCGCCATCCAATCTAGCTGCAGAATCTATGTGCACACATTAATGCGACATGTGTGACTCGCGACGAGCGTACACCAGCGACGCCACGAACCCGACCACGGCAATTACAGCCGCTACACGCACGGCAGCTGCAAATCCAATCGCCTGGGCAACGTCGATCGCAGCGCCAGCGACGCTGGCAGCCGCCGCAGAACTCGAGAGCAGACCGATAAACAGCGACGGGCCAAACGATGCGGCAATCATGTTCCACGTGTTAAGCAATGCCGTTCCGTGAGGATGTTCAGCGGCAGGTAGCGTCTCCAAGCCGGCCGTTTGCGAGGGGCTCAGCACCAAACCGACTCCGGCATACACCACAACGGTCAGCGCCACGACGACGCCGATGTTCATGCTTGCCGCCGTCATCGAGATGGCAGTCTGCCCCACGGCAATCAGGGCAAAACCGACCGGCAGCAGCGGCCATGCGCCACGGGCGTCCATCACGCGTCCGCCCACAATCGAGGTCACGGCGTTGCAGGCAATCGCCGGCAAAATGAGCAAGCCCGCAATAAGTGCGGTCATGCCGTATGCGCCCTCAAAATAGAGCGGCAACAAAACGCTCATCGAGAACGTCGTCATCATCGACACCACCACAAGCAAACACGCAGGCCAAAAGCGAAAGCTCGCCATGGGACGCACGTTAAGCACCGGATGCTCGAGCTTGAGCTGACGGGCCGCAAACAGGCCGAGCAGCACAATGGCGGCGAAAAGCGCCACGATGCCGGCAATCAGATTGGTCGAGAACTCGCCTACGGAATACACAAATGCCGTAATGCCGGCGGCGAGCAAAACAACCGACAGGATATCAAGCGTGGTGTTCGAGCGCTCTCCGACATTCTGAACAAGCTTAACGCCCGCCGCAGCGACCACAATGCCGCCCACCAGCGGCACTACGAACACCGCCCTCCAGCCAAATAACGTGCACATAAGACCGCTAATCACGGGTCCAAACGCCGGTCCTAGCGTAATGCAGGCGCCGCCCAGGCTCAGATACAAACCGAGCTTCTCGCGCGGGGCGCAAGACAGCACCACGTTCATCATGAGCGGGAACAAGATGCCCGATCCCGCAGCCTGCAAAATACGACTTGGCAGCAAAACGCTAAACGACGGAGCGACCAGGCACAGGACTTCGCCGGCGACCATGCATCCGCATGCGAAAAACAGCAGCTTGCGCGTCGAGAAACGGCCGGACAGGAAGGCCATGATGGCCGTAAAAATCGACGTCACGATCATGTAGCCCGAGACGAGCCACTGTGCCGTGGTGGCACTCACCGAAAAGGCTACCATAATGTCGTGCAACGCCACGTTAATGATGTTCTCGTTAAACGCGGCAACAAAGGCTGCAATATACATTACGACGAGAATCGCCGCAGAGGCCGATGGCGTTACTTGAACTTGTTGCTGAGATTTGCTCCCCATGCATTTCCTTCCTCTTGGAACGACAGTCGCATCGCCCCAGAGGAACGGTCCAGGGCGAAAAATGAGCCCTAGACTTACGCCAGACGCCGTACACGACGAATCTGGCAACATGGTCCAACATCGAAAGATTGTAACGCGGACGCACAGCTTTCCTTCCGCGCTATTATTAAAAGTCCACGAAAGCATAAGACATGAGGAGCCCGCCATGATTAAGCCCATCATGAAATCCGAGTTCTTTTTGCGTCTGCCTTCCGAAGACGCGGGACCCGACGATGCCGCAACCGGGCAGGATCTCCTGGATACACTCCACGAGCATGAGCGCGAGTGCGTGGGCCTCGCCGCCAACATGATCGGCGTGCGCAAACGCATCATCTGCGTAAAGGACGGCAACAGGACACTCCTGATGTACAACCCTCAAATTCTTGAGCAGGTCAATGCCTATCAGACGAGCGAAGGATGCCTCTCGCTGACCGGCGAGCGTCCCTGTACCCGCTATCGCCGCATTAAGGTTGAGTATTTGGACGAGAACTTCGTTCACCGCATCAAAAACTTCTCGGGCTACACCGCCGAGATCATCCAGCACGAAATCGACCACTGCAATGGCGTCGTGGTTTAGGCCACCTGCCAAAATGAGGGTACCGGAGGCCTCCCTATGGATATCAGCCGCTTTGGCGAATTCGCCATCTTAGCGCAGTCACGCACGTTTCTTGATGCGGCGGAACTGCTTTTCATGTCGCAATCAACCCTCTCCAAGCACATCATGGCAATGGAGCACGAACTCGGCTGCAAGCTCATCGATCGAAGCCAGCGCCACGTAACACTCACCGCGCAAGGTGAAGCGCTCCTCCCCTATGCGCAAAAAATTGCGACGCTTCAGCACCGCTATCTTGCCGCCATTCAAATAGGCGCAGGTGAGCCGCTCGAGCACCTCACCGTAGGTTCTATCCCCATTATGGCCCCTTATGGGATCACGGACGCCGTCATCGATTTTCAGCAGGCGAACCCCTCATATTCTGTTGAGCTCATCGAGGGCGAGGGCGACACACTCAAGCGTATGCTCCTGCACGAGGACATTGACCTGGCCTTCATCCGTGACAGTGGCGCCATCGAGCCGGAGTTCAAAAAGATTCCCTTTACGACTGACCGGCTCGTGGCCGTCCTTCCGCTCGACCATCCGCTCGCCGAACGTGACACCATCGAGATAGACGACCTTATCGACGAGAATTTCCTCATGCTTCCCCAAGGCTCGTTCGTAAGCGAGCTCGTCCTTTCCCTTTGTCGCGAAGCTGGATTTGGCCCACGCGTTACGTTCACCGGCAAACGAGCCGAGAACATCATCTCTCTTGTCGCACGCGGCGCCGGCGTCTCATTCCTCATGCGCAAGCCGGCGGAATCGCTTGCCAGCGGAAAGGTAGCCCTGGTGCCGCTTGAGCCCGCGACGACCTCCGAGGTCAGGCTCTACCTCAAGCGGAACGCCGCGCACTCGCAGGCGGTCGTCTCGTTCATCGGCTTCCTCCCCTACCGTCAGCTCCTGCAGGGCGACCGTGCGTCTTCCACCGCGGCACGACCGTCATAATCCCCGCTGCTCCACAACCGCAGACTTGTGTCCGCAAACACGCTGACAACGGCACAAAACACAAATATGCCTCGGGCGGCACGTCGCCGTCCGAGGCATATTTAGTTAAAGTGCGCAGACAGACTAGTCCACCGAGATGTTGAGCGCCTTACCGCCCTCGTCCTTCCTGGTACCGATCGCCATAGCGGCGACAAGAGCCAGAACGAAAGCGACCACACCGGAGATGACAAGGCCGATAAAGCCCGTGTCGATGCCGGCAGGGTTAATAAAGCTCGGGAAACCGAGCGGGCCGGAGGCACCGAAGGCATAGAGTTTGGCACCCATGAGGCCGGCAATGGCACCGCCTACACCAGCGGAAATAAAGGTTGCCCACATAAGACGCTTACGCGGCAGCAAGATGGCGTAAAGCGCAGGCTCGTTGACACCGAAAATCGAAGAGACAAGGGCGGGAATGTTGACGGCAGCATTTTCCTCGGAGTCCTTGGTTCGGATGACCATGCCAAGCACAGCACCGGCGATGGCACAACCGCCTGCATACACGAGCGGGTTAATGAGGTCATAGCCGTAGGTTGCGACATCGAGAAACCACAGCGGGATGATACCCCAGTGCAGGCCGAACATGACGAGCAGGCTCCAGAACGTGCCGATGACGAAGCCGGCGATGGCGGGCTGGAAGTTGATGAGCATCAAGATGATCTGGGCAACGATGTTGGAGAGGACCGTCATGACCGGACCGACCACAAGCAGGCCAAGGATGCCGCAAATGAGGAGCGTCAGGATGTTGGAGAAGAACGAGCTCACAAGCGCGGGCAGCGCGTTAGAAAGGGCCTTGTGCACCTTGGAGGCAATCCAGACGATAAAGATCGCAGGCAGAATCGTCGATGAGTAATTCTGCATGATCAGCGGGATGCCAAAAATATCACCGTAGACATTGGACTCGAAGACCGTGCCGGCGCCGAGCGTGTAGAGCGGATCTCCGCCCATAAGGGCAACGAGCGTCGGGTAGACGAGGATACCACCGAGCGCCATTCCCATAACGGGCTTAAGTCCGAACTTCTTGGCCGACGTCCAGCCAATGATTAGCGGAAAGTAATAGAAGACCGAATCTCCGATTGCCGAGAGCGTCACATACGTATTGCTGTCCTTGGCAAGCCAACCGGCAACCGTGCAGAGCGCGAGCATCGACTTGATAAAGCCACCGGCCATAAGCACGCCAAGAACCGGTTGCAGAATCTCGGAGATGATGGCCAGCAGACGCGAGAATGGATCGCCCTTTTTGACGTCGTCGCCTTCATCGATATCGAGTGCGGGTTTGGAGTCGAACCCGCCAATCTGAACAAGGTCGTTGTAGACGGCCTCGACAGTGGCACCAATCACGACCTGATACTGTCCGCCGGCCTGGATGACGTCAACGACGCCCTTCGTCGCCTTAAGCTCATTGGTCTGGGCGAGCGATTCATCCTTGAGGTGGAAGCGGAGACGCGTAATGCAGTGGCTCACGTCTAACACATTGTCTCGACCACCGACCTTTGTGATGATTTCATCGCAAAGCTTCTGGTATTTCATGGAATTCTCCTTTTTCTGAGCGGGGTATAGCATCGATTTCATGCCTCCGTAGTCGACGTGGGAGGGCAAGGAACCCGCTTCCCCCTTTGAAATCCGCGGACGCACGTACGCCCGGGATGGGAAACGGCAGAGAAGATGGAAGATGCCGATCACATGGCAGCGAGCCTCATTGGCCCATGTCACGCAATCAGGTCTACAGACGCGAATCTGCTGCGCCGAGAAGTCTCGTCGTCTGGCAGAACTTGTCACACAGACGTTCCGGTTCGCCCTGGGGAATCTGAGTACGCTCGGTCTCAAAGGAGAGGCCGTACTCGCGTGCCGGAAGGAAATACTCGAAATAGCCGTTGGTGTAACCGCAAACTATTCCCTCGACCGGGCATTCGCGCTTCATGCGAATACCCAAGTCGCTGCCGAGCTCACTCGGGAACACAAAGAGATGCAGGCCGCCCAAACTGATGACGGCACACTTAAGCGTGAGCGAAAAGTCGTCATGGGCAACGGTGTGATAGAACGTCTGAGGCTCGATGCGGTCGAGAACGACCTCGCGATCGAGCTTGATCTGGGAAATCGCCTCGGCAAGACCGGTCGAAACGCGCTCGACCTCAGGAATGCCGCGTCCCTGACGAAAATTGCGGTCGCTACAGTCGCCAGCAGCACCGACGACCATGGCCGGATAGTAACCAAGACTCTGAGCGAGCTTTTTGCCGGTAAGACCGGCGAGTTCGCTCGTGAGCTCCGTGCAGTCGGGTCCGACGCAAGCGGAATGCACCGCCCAGTTCACAAAGCCCGCAAATGGCTTGCCTTCGGTATCGAAGAACGATACGACAATGACCTCATTGTCGGCGAGTTCACCTGGGATGATGCGGTTGTCGTAGAAACCGGTGATGACTTTTTTGCCCATGCGGCAGGTCGCAGGTCGCGCGTTGGCGCGGCACTCTTCGAAGCATTGACAGATGGTATCGAGGAACCAGCGATAGTAGTCCTCGTTGAATTTTCCCGTCCACCAGCTGCGATGGTAGGCGACGATCGAAGTGTGGTCGTGCGTCGCGGAGAGCAGAACGCAGTCACGGTCGATTCCGTAGCGCTCGGCGAGCATCGTCTTAACCTCCTCGGCCATGCCCTCCTCAAACTCGAGAACATCGGCGTTGAAGAGAAAAACTTCGCGGTCGTCCTGTTGGAAAAGAATCGCGTTGGCGAAGACGTCGTCATGGACGCCTGTCGCAGGCTCCAGACGGTTGGGGAGGTTGCGGTATCCGATTAGATAGATGTCGCCTTGCGGGGTAATCTTGCGGCGTGCATGTCCGATATTCATGCAAGTTCTCCTTTTTGTCATGCCGCGTTTAAAGCGGCAAGGATGGTTTGAAGGAGGCGCTCATGGGAACCGGCGGCGAAGCCGGAGTTCATGGCCTCATAGGTGATTTTCTCGTACGCATCGGGGGCCGGCAGATACTTTTGCCCTCCGTTGACAAGCGTGGCAAAGAGCACGGGGCAGAATCGGGCGGCGCGCACGGCGGCGCCAAACGAGCTCGAAACCTCGGGCTGGATACCAACGAACTCGACATTTCCCAGCCGAAGTAAATAGACCCTCGTACGCTGTTCACCTGCCGCATGAAACCCATAAGTTCGATGCGGGGCCAATGAGCAGAAGTCGGCGCGCGTCTGGGCGGGCAAAAGGACGTCGACCGTGCGAGCATCGACGCCGATGGCATCGTCCTCACGCGCCGCACGGACGGCCTCAATCAACGCATCGCTCATAGCGCGACCCTGTCGATGCAGCATGCGATATCCACTCTCGTGAGCATCTAACGTTTGCTTCGCCCCGGTCGAATCGAACGCAACGGTTACGGCGCGCTCCGCCGGACTCTGATCCCCCGCGGCACCGGGTAGCAGCAACACGACTCCGCCCAATTCGCGCTCGAGAGCCATGGCGGCAAAGCCAAAGAGGTCCCCGCTCACCAAGCGCTTCCCCTGAGAATCGTGCGATCCGTCGAGCACGGAAGACTGGACATCAGCCGTCGCAAGCATGGCAACGAGCCCGCCCTCGGCATCCCTCGCGACAAGTATGGGCATCGCGTGGTCGGCAAACCCCTTGGGGTCTACTCCCAGCCACCAGCCGGCCGGCGTCTCAATGTCGCGGTTAACGTTCACAGGACAGTAGCCCTCCGCCGAGGCGAGCGTGACAGAGCGAATGCCCGCAACCGCCTGCTCAACGGCCGCGCGTGTCGCGGCGATGAGCGCGGCACGATAGCGCTCATTTCGATCGCGGGCATCGGTGTCGGCCAGATGCCCAGGGGTGCGCACGTGAGGCGCAGAAAACGTGTGGGTCGGGACCACCCAAGAAAAGGCGCCGTCGCAATTGGAGACATCCTTGACAACCTCACGCAGATCGACGAGTAGGGCCGGAGCGATCGAGGTAACCTCAAGTGAAAGGATGCAAGCGCGCCGCCCCATCCCTTCGACCACGAAGGCACGGGCAAAGATTTCATGACGGAGTGCGTCGAAACCGTCGAACGGCAATACGTCCTCTAAGTTAATGGCCACCCGGGCGGCTCCGGCCTTCATCTCTCCCTTATCCATGGCGAACGCCCTCCTTTATCTGTCGCTCACTCGATGCCGTACAAGCGCTGTGCCGTGCCGCCAAGCATAAGGTCCTTGTCCGTATCACTTAAATCTGTGGCGCGGACGCAGGCGACACCCTCTGTTAGCCACTCGCGTTTAACGGGATAACTCGTACCAAAGACAATATGGTCTGCACCAAGGACCTCAACCGCACAGGCAAGAAGCGTCTCGCCCCAGGGCTGAGCATGGGACATGTCGAAATAAACGTTGTTCTCAAGACGCTTGGAGACCGTCTCGGTATCGGTCTGGAAGCGACCAGAGGCATCTGGACGCTTGGGACCGTGCGGCAGCAGCATCTCCTTAAACGCAAAATAAGCGCCACCGAGCATGGAGTGGACCATCTTGATATTGGGGTAGCGCTCAAAGAAATCGCCAAAGATCTCTCGGCCGATCGCCGTAGTTTGGTCGACGCAGCGGCCATAAGAGCGGCGAAGGTTGTCGTACGCGAGAAGCGACTCATTCTCGACCGGCACGGGAACATGGTGCACGTAAACGGTGACATGGCGTTCGTTCAGGTGCTCGAAAAAACTCGAGAAGACCTGGTCGTCGAGATAGCGCTTGCCGTAGTGAGCGCAGAGCTGCACACCCGCAAAACCATCGTCGAGTCTGCGGTCGAGCTCCTCCAAATTTGCTTTGGTGCCAAAGGGCGGCACAGCGACAAGCGGAATCAGACGGCCACTTGACGCCTTCGCGTCAGCAGCCATACCGTCGTTGAAACGCCGGCACATCTCGAGCGACATCCACTCGTGACAGCCGGGGAGCTTGAGGATCGCCTTGTCGACCCCCGCCTCATCCATATCGGCCAAGCGCTTCTCGAGGGTGTAGTCGCCCTCAATGTAGTTAAGACCCGGAGAACCGGCGGGCATCTCGATCACGATCTGTCGTTTGCCGGCGGAATTCATGGTCAGATAGCCTTCGGTGTCATAGGCGCGGGGTACCTCGGCCAAAAACTGTTCGCAGAGCGTCTCGTCATGAAAGATGCGCTCGTCGAACCAGTAGGAATTTGCATCGATAATCATTGGTTGGAACCGCCTTTCATCTTGTTGAAAACATTCTAGAAAAGCAGGTACCCGGACATCAATTCCAGCTTAAGCCCACTGTATTCCATTTTGGAATAGAACTTACCGCTCACACGCGAACCTCGCCCGCTCAACGAGACAAGCGCTAACAGCACGGGCTTAGACAGAAAACGGTCGGCCCGCATCCGTTGCGGGCCGACCGTTTCATTACAGGCTACCTTTGCCGTTACGCCTGGCGGTAATGGTCAAAGAAATCGGCGAGGTTTTCGAGGGACTCTTTGAGTACTTCCATGCGCGGCAGGTACACGATACGGAAGTGGTCGGGCTCAGCCCAGTTGAAGCCGCCGCCACGCGTGATCAGGATCTTCTTCTCGTGCAGCAGGTCAAGGGCGAACTGCTCGTCATCGGTGATGTTGAACTTCTTCACATCCATCTTGGGGAAGATGTAGAACGCCGCACGCGGCTTAACCACCGAGATGCCGTCAATCTTGTTGAGCGCCTCATACACAAAGTTGCGCTGCTCGTAGACACGGCCGCCGGGACGGATGTAGTCGTTAACGGACTGATGGCCACCGAGTGCCGTCTGAACGATCGACTGAGCCGGCACGTTGGAACACAGACGCATGTTAGAGAGCATGTTGATGCCCATGATGAAGTCGCTCATGCAGCGCTGGTTGCCCGAAAGCACCATCCAGCCAATGCGATAGCCCGCGATCATGTGCGACTTGGAAAGGCCGCTAAAGGTGACACAGGGCAGATCGGGGGCGAGCGAGGCAATCGAGACGTGCTCGTAGCCGTCCATGCACAGGCGGTCGTAGATCTCATCGGCAAAGATCATCAGCTGATGCCTGCGTGCAATCTCGACGATGCCCTCGAGCACCTCGCGCGGATAGACAGAACCCGTGGGGTTGTTGGGGTTGATGATGACGAGGGCTTTGGTCGCGCTCGTGATCTTGGACTCCATATCCTCCAGGTCGGGATACCAATCCGCCTGCTCATCGCACAGATAATGTACGGGATGACCGCCAGCAAGGGTTGCGCACGCCGTCCAGAGCGGATAGTCGGGGCTGGGGATCAGAATCTCGTCGCCATTGTCGAGCAGCGCGTTCATCGAAAGCTGAATGAGCTCGGACACGCCGTTGCCCGTGTAGATATGCTCCATCTGAACGTTGGGCAGGCCTTTGATCTGCGAATACTGCATGATCGCCTTGCGCGCGGAGAACAGGCCACGCGAGTTGGAATAGCCTTCGCAGTCGGGCAGCTGCTGGCGCATGTCCTTGATGACCTCATCGGGCGTGCGGAAACCGAAGGGCGCCGGGTTGCCGATATTGAGCTTGAGGATGCGCTCGCCCTCGTCCTCCATACGGGCGGCCTCGTCGACGACGGGACCGCGCACGTCATACAGGACGTTATCGAGCTTGGTGGATTTAGAAAAAGTACGCATGGTGGTGCTCCTTGCAATTTGAGCTGAGGGATGGGGTTCGGGCTTGGAATCGTTGCGGGATGATGCCTCGCCTTGATCGGCGTCGCCGGCAAGCAGCCAGGTAACATCGACCTCCAAAATACGGGCGAGCAGCTCAGCCACATCGCGCCGCGGGATCGTCTTGCCGCTCACATATTGGCTCATCTGACTCTTGCCGAGTTTTTTGCCGAGCATCTCCGATGCGCGGATTACGTCCGACTGGCGAACGTCGCGATTGGACATAGTCTGTCGCAGGCGATCGCAAAACGTCTCTTGGGCCACAGGAACCTCCTTGCTGGCAAAGTTCAATTTATAGAACACGAATTGAACCTGAGTTCAATTTAGGCAGCAGTATAGCGCGACGCATTATCCGAAAGTTCAATTTCATAAGAAAATGTACCGAGCCCCGAGAATTGTCCCAAAGTGGACAACAGGTACGCGCTTTTAGAGATATTCAAGGAAACGAGCCGCCGCAAGAGAAACGTCAGCCGTGCGATATATGGCATTAATCTGGCGATGAGGATGTCCCTCGAGCGGGCGCACGGCAATATCGAACTGGCAGCGGCGCAAGATGAGCGCCGGAAGAATGCTCACGCCCAGACCGTCCTCGACCATGGCCATAATCGCATAGTCATCCCAGGTCGACAGTTTTGAGCGCACCGTCAGGCCCGCGCGGCGAAACAGCGGCGTAATCTCGTCGTCGCCACCGCGTTCCAGCAGAATAAACTGCTCGTTGGCCAAATCGGCAAGGGAAACGACCTCCGCGGTGGCAAGCGAGGAGTCCGCTGGCACCACGGCCATCAGCTCGTCTTGCACCAACGGCCGCGACGCCATGCCGGCGCCGCGTGGCTCGCGCGGAATAAAGCCCAGGTCGCAGCGGCCTTCCGCCACCCATTGCTCAATCTCGGAGTAATCACCCATCAACAGCTCGTAATCGACGTCCGGATGATCGGCGCGAAAGCGCGCGATCACCGGCGGCAGCACGTGGGTCGCCACGCTCGAAAACGTACCGATGCAGATCTTGCCGCGCATGAGCCCACGCATCTCATCCACCCGTCGCTGTAGGCGGCCAAACTCTTCGCATAACGCCTCGACTGCCGGCATGACCTGCCGCCCGTCGGCAGAAAGCACCACGCCCTCGCGGCTGCGATCAAGCACCTTAAAACCCCAGTCTGCCTCAAGGTCGCCCACCATGCGGCTCACGCCCGACTGCGAATAGCTCAACCGCTCTGCAGCACGCGTAAAGCTGCCGGCACGCACCGTCTCGAGCAGCACTTGCATCTTTTGGATATTGGTCTCCACGGCACGTCTCCACCTTTGCATGAGTTTTTGTCATGTTTGCCATGCATTATATTCGCTTTTCTTCTAAAGCCAGTTCACCCATAGTGAACATGCTCGGATATAGAGGGGATGTCAGCGCATGAACAACGGACTGTTTACGTACTTAGCAGCATTGCTATTGTTTGGCTCCAACGGCATCATCGCCGCTGCCATCGCGCTGCCGAGCTCCGATATCGTGCTCTTGCGCACGTTTTTGGGCGTGCTCTCACTCGTTGTCATACTCGTCACTACGCAACGCCATAAGTTGCAGGCGCCATCTCGCCCCCGCGAAACCGCAGCCCTCCTCCTCTCGGGAGCCGCACTGGGCGCCAGCTGGATTTTTCTGTTCCGCGCCTACCAGACGATCGGCGTCGGCATATCCTCGCTGCTGTACTACTGCGGCCCTATCATTGTCATGGCGCTCTCCCCGCTCATCTTTGGCGAAAAGCTGACCGGTGGCAAAATCGCCGGGTTTATCGCCGTCGCCTGCGGCGCTTTTCTCATTGCAGCGCAAGGTTTAGGCGGCAACATGCCCATTGCGGGCATCGTCTGCGGCATCGCCTCGGCATTTTGCTATGCACTGATGGTCATCGCCAGCAAGGGTGCGCCGCACATCGAGGGTCTCGAGAACTCCGCGCTCCAGGTGAGCGCCGCCTTTGTAACCGCGTTGATCCTTACGCTCTTCACGCAGGGCGCCCCCTCGTTCCTCTCCCCCAGCATTGCCGCCGGCATCGATTGGCGCGCCGTTGCCATGCTCGGCATTGTCAACACCGGCATTGGCTGCCTGCTCTACTTTAGTGCTGTCGCCAAGCTGCCCGTCCAGACCGTCGCGGTCGTCGGCTACCTCGAGCCGCTTTCGGCCGTCGTGTTCTCGGCCGTCCTTTTAGGCGAAGCCATAACACCGGTCCGTCTGATGGGTGCCGCACTTATCATCGGCGGCGCGCTATTTTGCGAACTCGTCGGCAAACGCGCAAGCGCCAAGGCTGGCATCGCCCAAGCGGCACGCGCTTAAAAGCCCCTGCTTTGAAATGCTACCTGCGCACATAAATAATCCCCAGCTGGGGATTATTGTCTAAAATAACCTGATGTGCCAAACTGCTCTTGTATGTATAAAGACGGCATAAAGATTGTCTGTCCAAGACAGATAACCGGATGTCCAAGGGAGTCCACGTGGCACACGACAAACTGGAGGCAAGCCCCCATGACCAGCGTGGTCAAGGCGGGCATGGAACCATTCCCCTCTCCGCTGGCATGCTGCTCGTAACGCTCGGCGTCGTCTATGGCGACATCGGCACGAGCCCCATGTATACCATGAAATCAATTGTCGCCAACAACGGCGGCATCGGTACCGTTAGCGAGGACATGATCTTGGGCGCGCTCTCGCTCGTTATCTGGACCATGACGCTCGTGACCACGGTCAAGTACGTGGTAATCGCCATGAAGGCCGACAACCACAACGAAGGCGGTATCTTCGCCCTGTTCAGCCTCGTACGCAAGGTGGCACCGTGGCTGATTCTGCCCGCCATGATCGGCGGTGCGGCACTGCTTGCCGACGGCATCCTCACCCCCGCCGTCACGGTCACCACAGCCATCGAGGGTCTGCGCACCATCGAATGGGGCCATGCGCTGCTGGGCGACGGCCAGACCAACGTCATCATCATTACCATCATCATTATCTGCGGTCTGTTTGCCATGCAGCGCGCCGGCACCTCGTCAATCGGCAAACTGTTCGGCCCGCTTATGACGCTATGGTTCCTGTTCCTGGCGGGCGCCGGCCTGTTCAACACGCTCGGCAACCTGTCCATCCTGCGCGCGCTCAACCCCATCCGCGGCATCATGTTCCTGTTCTCGCCCATCAACCATTCGGGCATCATGGTGCTCGGCTTTGTCTTCCTGTCGACGACCGGCGCCGAGGCGCTCTATTCGGACATGGGTCACGTGGGCAAGGCTAACATTTACGCATCCTGGCCGTTCGTAAAGGCAGCGCTCATCCTTAACTATCTGGGTCAGGGCGCTTGGCTGCTCGCCAACAACTCCAATCCCCAGATGCTCGCGATGGACATCGTCAACCCGTTCTACATGATGCTTCCCGAGCCCCTGCGCCCCTTTGCCATCGTGCTTTCGGCCGTGGCGGCCATCATCGCCTCGCAGGCGCTCATCACCGGCTCGTTCTCGCTGGTATCCGAGGCCACGCGCCTCAACCTCATGCCGCATCTGCGCATCCACTACCCCAGCGACACCAAGGGCCAGCTCTATATTCCACTCGTCAACAACATCATGTGGGTCGGCTGCATCTTCATCGTGCTGCTGTTCCAGAACTCCGAGCGCATGGAGAGCGCCTATGGCCTCGCCATTACCGTGACCATGCTCATGACCACGACGCTTTTGACGAGCTATATCGCCGGCATCCTCAAGCACAAGCTGGGTGCCTGCGTCTTCGCCCTGCTCTTTGGTGCCATTGAGCTGTGCTTCTTCGCCTCGTGCCTCACCATGTTCTTTGACGGCGGCTACGTCATGATCTTCCTGGCCGCGCTGCTGTTTGGCCTTATGTATGTGTGGCGTCGCGGCACCGCCATCGAGCGCACGCAGACGATCCTGTTGCCCGTCTCCAAGTACATCGATCAGCTCAACCGCCTGCGCAACGACGAGACCTACCCCGTGCTCGCTGACAATCTGGTATTTCTCACCAACAGCCCCGACCCGCTCACGCTCGACCGCGACGTGCTCTATTCCATCCTGGACAAGCATCCCAAGCGCGCCAAGGCATATTGGTTCATCAACGTGCACGTTACCGACGAGCCCTATACGCACGAGTATTCCGTTGAGACCTTTGGCACAGACTTCCTGTTCCGCGTACGCTTGGACCTGGGCTTTAAGGTCAATCAGCGCATCAACACCTACCTGCGTCAGATCGTTGGCGACCTGATGGCATCGGGTGAGTTGCCGCCGCAGCATCACACCTACTCTATCTACGAGACACGCGGCAACGTGGGCGACTTCCGCTTTTGCATGCTGCGCAAGATGCTTGCCCCCGAAACGGACATCAACCGCAACGACCATCGCGTCATGGCCATCAAGTACGCCGTCCGCCGCGCCTGCGGAAGCCCGGCGCGTTGGTATGGTCTCGAGAACTCGGCCATCATCATTGAGTACGTACCGCTCTTTGCCCGCATGCGTCCGGCAGTCAAGCTCGTACGCACCCAGGTGCCGCTCGAGATCCTGATCGAAGAGGCCGAGGAAATGGAAGTCGACATCTTCTCGGACGACCTGGTCAACGGCAACGAAGTCGGCAAGGACATGAGCGTCGATCCCACCGAGCTGCTCGAGAGCGTCGCCGATACGCCCGAACAGCAACAGCTCGACGGCGTCGAGAGCGAACAACTCAACGACGCCAACTTCTAGCGACGTCACAAATCGACGACAGCGGCCCCGCATCTCACGGGAGACGCAGGGCCGCTTTGCATTGCAGTAAAGCCAACGGCTACGAACGGCGCGGCTCGGGAACCACGAGCCTATCGGGGCTCGCGCCCTCAGCATCCATCAGGCTCACGTAGCGAATCGACGGATCCCCATACATCGCGTAGTAATAATTGCCCGTGCGCGCGCTAAAGCATCCGGTGTAGATAGTCTTCTCGAACTTGCCATCGCCCATCCTGGACGCTCCCTCGATCATCACCACGCCCTCGAGCGAGCGGAACATGCGAACGACGTTTTCGGTCTCGCTCTCCTTTTGCGGGTAATTGGCATTGAGGTACGCCGCCTTTACAAAACGGCTCGGCGAATAGCAATCGCCCGGAATGCCGCGCATGCCGGCACCGGCTCCATAGGGCTTAAGCTCGGCGCCACGCCACGTCGCCGTTTGCGGAAAATCGCTTGTGGCGGTGATATAGGTGCGTAGGTTTTCCATATGCCACGGGAAGGTCGGCTGGTTGGCAAGGGTGTCGACCGGATCGTCGTATACATGCAGGCCGTCGGCCATCATCTCGACCACGATGCTGCGCTGGCTGTCGCCGATAATCCAATGGAGCAGTGACACGCCCAGCCCCTCTCCGGCAGATTTGGCGACAATCACCGTATCGCGCAGCGCGGCCTCGACCTCATCGACCGTCGAGAACGTCGCTGCCACCCACAGGGGAAACTCATAGGCCGCGATATTGGTCTTGCCGTCGACAGGGCCCTCGGCATACTCGGCATAGCCGGGAAAGTTGAGCCCCGCCACAGCCAGACCCGCATCGTTACCGCAATCGAAAAACATGGGATAGTTCTTGTAATCGATGCACATACCGATCACCGCGTGCACCGCTGTCGCGTCGTCGATAAACGAATACGGAATGTGAAACCCGCGCGGCATCACGCGAACCTGTTGGCCGTAGTCAAAGCTCCAGTCGAGATTGCGGCCCAGATACATGTGGCCAGAATTATCGGTAAATCGAATACTCGTACACATAGCGCCTCCTAGCTTTACGTTCTTGCTAATTTCATTGTCTCCAAACAAAAAGGCGCTAAACACAAAAGCCCGGACATGACAACAATGTCACGCCCGGGCCAAAGCACCGGTTCAATCCCCGATCAAATCGTCCTAGACGAGTTTACCGAGACAGTGATCAATCATGTGTTGAACCATCTGTGCCTCAAAGCCCGCGTAGTCGCGGCGGCACTCCTTCATCTTGCCGTCGACGATCTGGTCAAAGGCAACCTTGCACTTGATATAGCGCGTGGACTTGGTGATCTCCTCGTGCGTCAGGCAGCTCTCCTCCATCTTGCTGGCGCCCAGGCCAAACACCAGACGGGGGTTGTAGAGCACATGGGGCTCGCCGGCATCGTCCAGGTAGACGCAGACCTTCTTGGTGACGCCGATCTGGTTAGCGGCAAGGCAGCCGGCATCGTCGAGCGACTTGATGGTATCGATCAGGTCCTGAGCAACCGACTCGTCCTCGACGGTCGCAACCTCGCAACGCTGGGACAGGATAGCCTCGTCGTGGCAAAGCTCTTTAATCATACGTTCCTCCATAGGGGTCGTTGTAACCGCTTAAGTATACGGTACCCACACTTTTTCATGCGAAAAATACCGTCCGTCTGCTACAAAGCGCCGAACATCAACATGCGAGGAACAACAGCGTCGTAAAGGGGCTATAGTGGGTGAGTTCGTGTCAATCGGCCTAAACTCGGGGCCGAACAAGGAAAGGGTATGCATGGACGAACTATTTCACGTCAGCGAGCGCAAGTCCACAATCGGGACCGAACTCCGCGCTGGACTGACAACATTCCTGGCGATGGCCTACATCATCGCCGTCAACCCCGCGGTGCTCTCGGGCGCTGGCATCGATGCGGGAGCGCTCGCCTGCGCCACCTGCCTGGGCGCCGGCATCATGACCATCTGCATGGGCATCTTCGCCAACCGCCCGCTCGCCTGCGCATCGGGCTTAGGCGTCAACGCGATGATCGCCGGAATCACCACCACCGTCTGCGGCGGTGACTGGCACGTGGCCATGAGCGTCATCTTCCTTGAGGGCGTCGTCATCTTGCTGCTCGTGCTTTGTGGCCTGCGCGAGGCCATCATGGACGCCATCCCGGTTGTCCTGCGTCACGCCATCTCGGTGGGTCTGGGCCTGTTTATCGCCATGATCGGCCTGTGCGACGCTGGCATCATCACCGCTGGCGCCGGTACGCTCGTCGGCCTGGGCGACATCGCCTCCCCCACCTTTATCGTCGGTATCATCTCCATCGTCGTGACGGTTGCCCTGGCTTCCCGCAACGTGCCGGGCTCGCTGCTCATCGGCATCATCGTCGCCGTTATCGCCGGTATCCCGCTGGGCGTCACCCACGCCCCCGAGGGCCTCATCGCACCGCTCGACTTCTCGAGCATCGGTGGCCCCATCGCCGACGCCGGCGGCGTGCCCGCCATCGTCAAGGTCCTTACCGACCCCACGCTCCTCGTCATCTCGTTCTCGCTGCTCATGAGTGACTTCTTCGACACCATGGGCACCGCGATGGCCGTGGCCAAGCAGGGCGAGTTCCTCACCGACGACAGCAACGTCGAGAATATCAAGGAGATCCTGATCGTCGACTCCGCCGCCGCCGCTGTGGGCGGTTTCATGGGCGTCTCCTCCATCACCACCTTCGTCGAGTCCACCTCTGGCGCTGCCGACGGTGGCCGCACGGGCCTCACCTCCGTCACCACCGGCGTGTTGTTCATTCTCGCCGCGTTCTTCTCCCCCATCGTCACCATCGTTTCCAGCGCCGCCACCTGCGGTGCTCTGGTCTACGTCGGCTACCTCATGATGAGCGAGGCCTCCGAGATCGACTGGTCCGACGTGTCGCAGGGTTTCCCGGCGTTCATGATTGTCGCCGGCGTGCCCTTCACCTACTCCATCTCTGCCGGCATCGGTCTGGGCTTTATCGCCTACGTGATCGTCGCGCTCTTTAAGGGCGAGGCTTCCAAGATCAAGCCGCTCATGTGGATCGCAGCCCTTGCTTTCCTCGTCTACTTCTTCGTAGCGTAGGCGCAAGGTTCGCAATATCAAACAGCAAAGCGCGGAGTCGCATCGAGCGGCTCCGCGCTTTTCTTTTAAGCCCAGGCAACGCACGGACGCGCGATGTATTGCTTCCCAAGTTTTGGACATTTTGCCCTCAAAACGGCACTACCGCCGGCTACATCCTACAGATATGCTGGGCTTAATCGCATAGGCCCTATGAGGATGGGAGTAACCATGGCCGCCTTGTTCACGACCCCCAAGCGCAATGACAAAACCTCAGGAGCCCATTTTATCGAGCCCGACGTGCGCCGTCGCACGCTGCTCGCGCACGGCAGCTGGCGTCGCGTGACCCGCCGCATCGTCTGCGGCCTGGCCTGCGCGCTCACGGTCAGCTCGCTGCTCATGCCGAGCGTCTCGCTCGCGGCCGAGTGGGTGGACGTCGGCGGCACCCAGTACAACGCCGGCACCGCGGCAGGCGACGAGGCCGGCACCTGGAGCTGGGACGGCGCCGACGATATGAAGCTCAACGGCTATAACGGCGGTGCAATCAATGCTGCAGGCAAGCTCAACATTGCGTACGAGGGCAAGAACACCGTGAAAACCGAGCCCGATTACACCGGAGCCGCCATCAAAGCGCAGGATGGCACTAACCAGATAGCGGAGTTGAACATAACGAGCTCGAATAGCACGGATGAGCTCAATGTGACAGCCGAGGCCGATGCAATTAAATCCACAGGCGACCTCTCCATTTCTGGCCCAGGCACTGTGAACACCACGAGCACTACTTCCGACGGAATTGAGGCAAAGGGCGACCTCTCTATCACGGGCTCGGGCACCGTGAATGCAACGGGCGGTACCGAAGGTATCCAATCCAAGGGCAAGACCACCATCGATTCCTCTGGCACGGTGATCGCTAAAGGAAGCGAAGGTTACGGCATCGCCGCGGGCAGTGACCTGATCATCAAAGGCGGTGGCAAGGTAGAAGCAAGCTCTATCGAGGACGTGGCGATTTATACCGATGGCAACATCGAGATTTCGGGCGGCAGTCAGGTCGAGGCGAGCTCCCAGGAAGACCTTGCCGTCGACGCTGAGGGCAGTCTCACGGTCACCAACGCATCCCTTAACGCAAGCGGTGTTGAGTATGGCGTCTATGGCCGCAAGGGCATCACGCTCGACCACGCGACCGTGACGGTCCGTGCAAGCACGGGCGGCGGTTGGCAAACTATCGCTCTCATCACTGACGAGGACGACATCGTCATCAAGAATGGTTCCATCGTGGACGCGCTCGCGGAAGGCGGGTTCTCGGCTGCTATCGCCAGCAGAAACTACAACCCTGGCGAGTCAGGCGGCCACATCTACATCAGCGACTCCGCTGTCAAGGCTATAGCCCGCTATATCGAGACCGGTGGCGGCGGCCCCGATCACTACAGCGGAGACCAGAACGACGAAATCATCCCTGAGTCCGAGGGCCTGAACATCGGCATCTTCGCGCAGACCAGCGAGGGCATCACGCCCGCGACCATCTCGATTATCCGCAGCAAGGTCACGGCCGAGGGAGACACGGCAGCAATCTTCGCCCTTGCCATGAGCGAGGACGGCAAGGCGATCGGCACCATCGAGATCGAGGGCGCTCCCATTCAGAGGCCCGCAGGCGGCAAGGTCATTGACTATCGCTACGAGCAAGAGTACAGCCGCAGCATTATCTATGAGGCAGGGCAAACCATCGGCACGGGCGACGCCACGATCGACTCCCCCTATGACGCCGCTGTCGCCAAGAGCACGGTCATCGTGCCTCCCGAGGAGATCAAACCCGAGGAAAAGCCCGGCGAGACCAAGCCCGAGGGTTCCAAGTCCGAGGGCACGAAGACAACCAAGACCGTTGCAGTTGCAGCCACGGGAGCCAAGACCACCGGCAAGCTCGCGGCAACCGGCGACGCCTCGAGTGCCTTCATCGTGGCATCCGCCCTTGCGGGAACAGCCGCCATCGCCGCAGGCGCCGTGGTGAGCCGCAAGCGCTCATAGACGCCCTTCATACACGAACCGACACTTTTAAAGCCGCCTAGTCCGCGCACCGTTTAGCAACGCCACCGCCGAGCTCCCCTCCAGCGGTGGCGTTTTCTGTTTGCACTCGTATGGCGCACACGCGAGCGGAGTCGCAACAAGCGGCTCCGCGCTTTGTGATTAATGCCCGACAACGCGTAGGTGCGCAGCTTATTCCTCTTCCGGATTTTGGACATTTTGCCCTCCAAACGGCACTACCGCCGGCAACATCCAGCAGATACGCTGAATCTAGTCGTATAGGCCCTATGAGAACGGAAGCAACCATGGCAGCCTTGTTCACGACCCCCAAACGCAATGACACTACCGCCGGAACCCATGTTGCCGAACCCGACGTTCGCCGTCGCATAGGACTCGCGCACGGCAGCTGGCGCCGCGTGACGCGCCGCATCGTCGCGGGCGCCGTGTGCGCGCTCACGGTGAGCTCGCTGCTCATGCCGAGCGTCTCGCTCGCAGCGGAATGGGTCAAGGTCGGCGGCAACAAGTACAACACCGCGGCGAGCGACGAGGCCGGTACCTGGTCGTGGGACGGCGCCGACGACTTGAAGCTCAACAACTATAACGGCGGCGAGATCCAGGCCGCAGGCAAGCTCAAAGTGAATTACTCGGGAACCAACATCGTCACTGCCGAATGGATCGAAAGCATCAACGTTTCTCATGGCACTAACGAGAATGCCGAGCTCAATATCCAAGGCGACGAGGGCGGCACGCTCAGCGTGACATCTACTGAGGACGCTATCCTCTCCACGGGTAATATCAACATCGACGGAGCCGGATCCGTCAACGCCACGAGCACTGGGTTTGATGCCATCAATGCCGGAGGCGATCTCGCTATCAAAGGTTCGGGCAACGTCAACGCCACGGGTGCATCGGATGGCATCAGGGCAAACGGCAATATCACGATTGACGACAGCGGAGCCGTCACCGCCAGGGCTACCAAGGACAAGGGTATTGGAGCCGACAAGAACCTCACCATCAAGGGTGGCGGGACGGTCGAGGCAAGCTCAGCCGATGGTGAGGCCCTTTGGAGCGGCGGTAATATCAACATCTCGGACGGCAGCCAGGTCAAGGCAAACTCCGAGAAAGACGCTGCCGTCGAGGCCAAGGGCAGCCTCGCAGCCACAAACGCCTCCCTCAACGTAAACGGTGTTGAATATGGCGTCTATGCCCACAAGGGCATCACCCTCGATCATGCAAACGTGACGGTCCGTGCAAGTAAAGGCAGATACGGTGGCGCCAACGCCCTCTTCACCTACCAGGACGACATCGTCGTCAAGAACGGCTCCACCGTGGACGCGTTTGCGGAAGGCGAGGTTTCGGCTGCATTCTCCACCAGAAACGATCGACCCAACGAGAAGGGCGGCCACATCTACATCAGCGACTCCGTTGTCAAGGCCATAGCCCGCTATGTCGAGAACGGCGACGGCCCCATCCCCTACAGCGAAAACCAAGATGGCGAGACGAGGCGCGAACCCCAAGGCGAGAACATCGGCATCATCGCCCAGACCAGCGAGGGCGTCACACCCGCAGTCATCTCGATCATCCGCAGCAAGGTAACGGCCGAAGGAGATACAGCGGCAATCTTTGCCCGTGCCATGAGCGCTGACGGCAAGACAATCGGCACCATCAAGATTGAGAACGCCGCCATCCAGACGCCCGAAGGCGGCAAGGTCATTGACTATCGCAAGCTCCGTGACGGCATCTACGAGGCAGGCCAAGCCATCGGCACGGGCGACGCCACGGTCGACTCCCTCTATATCAAAGCAGTCGCCAAAAGTACGACCATCGCACCTCCCGAGGTAGCCAAGCCGGAAGACCCCAAGCCCGACGAGACCAAGCCCGCAGAAAGCAAGCCCGCGGAGTCCAAGCAGAACCCCAAGCCTGAGGGCTCAAAGCCGACCAAGGCCGTTGCGGCTTCAACCACGAAAGCCAAGACTACCGGCGTGCTCGCGGCAACCGGCGACACCTCGGGTGCGGCCATCGTGGCAACCGTCCTTGCGGGAACAGCCGCTATCGCCGCAGGCACCATGGCGAGCCGTAAGCGTTCTTAGACGCCTCTGCGCACATGGCAGCTCCCGCGAAGGCCCCGAGCCCCAGCACCGTTTAGCAACGCCACCGCCGAGCTCCCCTCCGGCGGTGGCGTTTTCCATATGCGTCCGCAGGGGATGCACGAGATTGTCTTTGGTCTAGCCCAACCGGCATACGCTGGCGTGCGACAATTGGAGCTGCCGATATCACAACACTGAGAGAAGCCCGTCATGGAAGCGCATCAAAAGCAGATAACCGTTTATTCGAATCATACGGAAAGCGCGCCTGTCATCTACCTTCCTGTGGTCGTGGGCGACGGCAGCGAGGTTTATAAGTGTTGCCGAGAGCTCGACTGTCCGCCATTCACCCTTGTCGCCATTGGCGGGCTCGATTGGAATCGCGAGCTGAGCCCTTGGGCATGCGACGGGACCGTACGCGATGCCGAGCCTTTCGGAGGCCAAGCTGCCGGTTTTCTTGATGAGCTGCTGAATCAGATAATCCCCCAGGTCGAGTCGTCGCTTCCTCGGCCGCCCACCTGGCGCGGCATTGCCGGCTACTCGCTGGCAGGCCTCTTTTCGCTTTGGGCTCTCTGGCAAACCGATGTCTTTGGCCGCGCGGCGAGCGCATCGGGGTCGCTGTGGTTTCCCGACTTTGTCGACCGTGCCAGCACGACCCCTTTTGCCGGCAGCCCGCAAGCCGTCTATCTGTCACTCGGCAAAAAAGAAACCAAGACGCCCAACCGCATGATGAGACACGTACTCGACGACACGCGCGCAATGGAAGAGCTACTCATCGAGCGCGGCATCCCAACAACGATGGAACTCAACCCCGGCAACCACTTTGCCCAAACCGATCTGCGCATGGCCCGCGGCATACGCTGGATCCTTGCGCACTAAAAAGCCGGCCATGCGCATCGGACGCATGACCGGCTTATTTAACTGACTTGGGCACAACCGCTATTCGGCAGCCTCTTCGAGTTCCGAGACATCAAACTCAAAGTCGTTACCCGGCAGAATGGCGTTGAGCACGATGCCCACCAGCGAGCCCACGGCAAGGCCGGAAAGCGAAATCGTCACGCCGCCCAGTTCCAGCACGATGGCACCGGCGGTGCTGTACGCAATGCCGAGTGAAAGCACGAGCACCAGAGCGGCCACCAGCACGTTGCGGTTGTTCTGGAAATCGACCTGGTTCTCGATGAGGTTGCGAACACCCACGGCGCTGATCATGCCATAGAGCACAAGCGACACGCCGCCGATTACACACGCCGGCATGGCGGCAATCACGGCAGCGAACTTGGGGCAGAACGAAAGCACGATAGCGCAGCACGCGGCAATGCGAATCACGCGCGGGTCAAACACACGCGTCAGGGCAAGCACGCCGGTGTTCTCGCCATACGTGGTGTTGGCCGGAGCGCCAAAGAGCGAAGCCAGAATCGTGGCGAGTCCATCGCCGAGCAGTGTGCGATGCAAGCCGGGATCGGCGATGTAGTTGCGCTCACAGGTGGAGCCAATAGCGGAGATATCACCGATATGCTCGATCATGGTTGCAAAGGCCAACGGCATGATGGTGATGATAGCCGTCGTGGCAAGGCCGCTATCGAACTGCGGGCCAAAGAGCGCAAAGACGGTGTTGTCCCACTCGACGGGCAAACCAACCCAGGGAGCGGCTGCGACGCCAGTAAAGTCGACCTCGCCCAGCGCAGTCGCAACGGCATAGCTCACCGCAACGCCCAGCAGGATCGGCACGATCTTGACCATGCCGCGGCCCCAGATGTTGCAGATGACGATCACTGCCACGGCGATAACGGCGACGAGCCAATTGGTCTGGCAGTTAGCAATAGCGGAGCTTGCCAGGATCAGACCGATGGAAATGACGATGGGGCCCGTCACCACCGGCGGGAAGAAGCGCATGACGCGCTTGGCACCAAAGGCGCGGAACAGGGCCGCCAGCACCGGATAGAGTAGACCGGCGCAGGCTACGCCCAGGCAGGCGTAGGGCAATAGCTCGGCCTCGCCGTTGGGCGCGATTGCGGCATAGCCTGCGATAAAGGCAAACGATGAGCCCAAAAATGCCGGCACCTTACCGCGCGACAAGAAGTGGAACAGCAGCGTGCCCAAGCCGGCAAACAAAAGCGTCGCCGAAACCGAGAGACCGGTGAGCACGGGCACCAGCACGGTGGCGCCAAACATGGCAAACAGGTGCTGCAGACCGAGCAGGAACATGCGCGGGCGGCCAAGCGACGATGCATCGTAGATGGCATCGGTGACGGCGGGCGTCGAGGATTGGGACATGGATGTCCTTTCGAATGGAAGGGCGATCGGGCATATCGGATAACCTGCCCGAACGATACGATCCGAACCATTGTACGCGATACGCCATGTCTCGCACGCGCCGCCACCTGCAAACACTAGCGCTATTTCCAAACGCGCTCGGCAATGCGCTTGACCAGCGCGATCTTTGCCCATTGCTCATCCTCGGTCAGCTTGTTGCCAATCTCGCAGCTGGCAAAGCCGCACTGAGGCGACAGATACAGGTTCTCGAGCGGCACGTACTTTGCGGCTTCACGGATGCGCTCGACGATAACATCCTCGTTCTCGAGCTCTGCCGCCTTGGTGGTTACCAAGCCCAGCACGACCTTCTTGCCCGGGGCAACGTACTTGAGCGGCTCAAAACCGCCGGCGCGCGGCGTATCGAACTCCAGGTAAAATGCATCGACATCCTCGTTTGCGAACAGGTACGGCGCGATGGGGTCATAGCCGCCCTCGAAGGCATAGGTGGAGTGGTAGTTGCCGCGGCACACATGCGTGTTGATGACCAGATCGTCGGGCTTGTCCGCGATGGCGGCATTGTTGAGCGCCACGCCCAGCTCGCTTACCTTTTGCAGGTCGACCGGGCTCATGCCGGTTTTGGCGACAAAATCGGTGTCGCAGTAGATGCCCCAGGTGCAGTCATCAAACTGGATGTTGCGGCAGCCTGCTGCGTACAGGTCGGCGATCACCGTGCGATAAGCGGCTGCGATGGCGTCGGCAAGTTCCTCATCGGTCTTATAGACAGCGCGCAGGCTCTCCTGCTGGCCGTCGCAGCGGTCGAGCGTGACTTCGGAGAACGTCTGGATCGGCGCCGGAATGGTTTGCCGCGCGACCTGGCCCTCCCCCTCGAGCGCCTTGACAAATTTAAAGTGCTCGACGAACGGATGGTTCTCGCCGCTAATGGGGCCGGTTACCACGGCGGTGTCGGCTGTGGTTTCCTCGTCGTGGAACATATAGCCCGTACGCGAGGTACGGCGTTCAATGCCGTTGAGCCCCCACATAAAGTCGAGGTGCCAGTAACTGCGGCGAAACTCGCCATCGGTAATCACCTGCAGGCCAGCGGACTTTTGCTTGTCCACCAGGTCGCGAATGGCCTCATCCTCGACGGCCTTAAGGCCGGCGGCGTCGAGTGTGCCCGCAGCATAGGCGGCACGGGCGTCCTTTACGGCCTGTGGACGAAGAAAGCTGCCGACGATATCGGCGCGAAACGGCGCGTTCAGCGTGATTAAAGCACTCATAGATATCTCCCTTTGCATTGGTTGCTTTACTGGGACAAAGTATGAGCGCTCATATAGCCATCGTAAAATATACGTTTATAACAGTTTGATATAGATGCTTCCTATATCAGTTGGGACTGCCATGAAGAGATTTGACCTGTACAGGACGCAGCAGTCTAGATATGCTGACGGATCGCGTCGATATAGGCTTGGCCATAGCGCGTGAGCGTCGTGTTTTTGCGCGTGATGATACCAATCTCCATGTACTCGTCCACATCGAGCGGAATGGAGATAATACCTGGACCGTTGAGCTCGTGGCTGATCACGCCCGAACACACCGTGTAGCCGTTGAGGCCCATGGCCAGGTTGAACAGTGTCGCACGGTCACGCACGCGGATATTCTTGCGGCGCTCAAAGGTCGAGGTCAGTTCCTCGGAATAGTAGAACGAGTTATAACTGCCCTGCTCATAGGACAAGAACGGGTAGTCTTCCAAGTCCTCGAGCGTCACGCTGGCGCAGTCCGCCAGTGGATGGTCGGCGCATACAAAGACGTGCGGCGCGGCGCAGAAGAGTCCCTCGAATACGAGCTCGTTGGCGGCGAGCATGCGCTCGATAACCTCGCGGTTATGCTCGGATAAGTACAGGATGCCCAGTTCGCTTTTCATATGCGCGACGTCCTCGATAATCTCGTGAGTCTGCTCCTCGCGCAGGGTAAAGTCGTAGCGCGCGGCATCGAACTCGCGGATCACGTCAACAAACGCGTTAACGGCAAAGGAATAATGCTGGCAGCTCACACTAAAGTGCGGCACCTGCTCGGACGCGCCCTTGTACTTGCCTTCGAGCAGATCGGCCTGGTCGAGCACCTGGCGCGCGTAGCCCAAGAAGGTCTCGCCCTCCTCGGACACAATGACACCCTTGTTGGTGCGCTCAAAGATATGCACACCCATCTCGTTTTCGAGATCGCGGATCGATGCGGTAATCGAAGGCTGCGACACAAAGAGCCGGCGCGAGGCCTCGGTAATGCTGCCGCATTCGGCAACTTTGACGACATATCTGAGCTGCTGAAGCTTCATAGCTTTCTCCCTAGACGTTCGTGACGTCGAAACCCGTCGCATCCATCTGACGCATAAACGGCGGTATCTCCCCCGTCGCGGCGCAGGCGGCAATCTGATGCAGAGCCCCGGCAACCGCATCGTCTGCCGCAGCGCCGATATGCCAGCGCGCGGCAGCCGTGACAGCCTCGTTGGCATTGGCGACTGCAACGGAGTTGGGAACGGCACCGATCATGGGCAGGTCGTTATCGGAATCGCCAAATACGACCACCTCGTCGGGCGTCAGGCCCAAAGCGCGCGCCAGCTCCAGCGCAGCGCAGCCCTTGTCCCAACCTGCCGGAAGAATGTCGAACAGGCGCACTCGGTTGTTGGGAAACACAAGCGAGAGCTCCGGCACCTCAGCGGCAACGCGCTCGCGTAGCTCCGCGAGCTCCTCACGCGAACGGGCACTCCAGATATTCGCCTTGAACACCGGCGCGTCGTCGACGACGGGACGGCACGGAGCCTCTTCGCCTTTGAGCCATGCGTTGCCGCCCGACCCCATGGCGCGACGAACGCGCTCGGGGTCACTCGTCACGCAATAGGCATCGTTGCCCCAAAAGTCATCGCCCAGGCTATAGACTTTTAGAAATGTATCGTTGGTCTCTTGCTCCAGATAGTCGGCCAAACGTGTCAGAGCATCGTTGTCGATTGCGCGCGAGGCGACTACTTCGCCGTCGACAAACATCACCTGGCCGTTACAGAACGCCCCGGTCGAGAAGCACTCGGAACGATTTTTGAACATCCAGCCCATCGCGGACGGCTGGCGACCCGAAACCGGGCCAAAGTGCAGACCCGCCGCCTGCATGGCATGAATGCCCTCGATGGCGTAGTCGCTGGCGCCGTCATGCCCAGCTGGAATCAGCGTATCGTCCATATCGGTCAGCACAAGTTTGATCATGAGGTCCCCATTCGTATCGGTCCTACCTATTGTAACGACCTGCCAAAATAAACCTGTCCCTATTTGGCAGGTGCGTTAGTATAGGGAACAACAGATTCGATGCGGGAGTGCCGGCGGTGCAAACCACAAGGCTGAGAGGGCATGGGGCCCAATCCTTTGAACCTGTCAGTTAATGCTGGCGTAGGGAGCATGCCGCCTTTACAGGGGCGCTGTCTATGCACAGCGCCCCTTTTCTATGCCAAGGAGGCATGTGCAGTGATTGATTCGGAACAGCTTAAGCAACATATGGTCAAGGCCGTGGATGAGATTCGCGCCACCAATCCGATGGCCGGCTCCATCACCAACACGGTGACGATCGACTTTGTCGCCAACGCGCAGCTCGCCGTGGGCGGTTCGGCCGCCATGGTCTATCTGCCCGACGAGGGCGAGGCGCTCGTTGCCGGCGGCGGTGCCATCTATCTCAACATGGGCACGCTCTTCCCCATCTACGAGCAGACGATTCCCCGCGCGGCCAAGGCGGCACACGACGCCGGCAAGCCCTGGGTGCTCGATCCGGTGGGCCTGGGCATCGGCAGCCTGCGCACCCAGCTGGTAAACGAGCTCAAGCAGTACAAGCCCGCCATCGTACGCGGCAACGCCTCCGAGATCATCGCGCTCGCCGGCCTGTGGGGCCTTGAGGGCGAGGCGGCTGATCTGAGCCGCGTGCGCGGTGTCGATACCACCGACACGGTCGACGCCGCCCGCGATGCTGCCGTGGCGCTCGCTCGCTACACCGGCGGCGCCGTAGTGGTCTCGGGCGAAGTCGACCTAATCACCGACGGCACGACCGTGGCCAAGTCCCACGGCGGCAGCCCGCTCATGTCCAAGATCACCGGCTGCGGCTGCTCGCAGGGCGGCGTGCTGGCCGTGTACGCCTGCGCTGCCGATCCGTTTACGGCAGCCGTCTGCGGCACCGCCGTCTACAACGTTGCCGGCACGCGCGCCGCCGCTGTCGCCGATGCCCCGGCAAGCTTTAAGGTCGCCTTTATCGACGAGCTCTACCGCGCAACCGCCCAGGACATTGCCGATAACCAACTCGAGCTCGAGGAGGCATAGGCCATGTCCGAGCCCACAACCAATGCCGGCATGAACACGCTCGTCGCCGTGGCCATCGCCCCGTGCGGCACCGGCGATGAGCTCTCCGCCGAGGTCGCCGAGGTCGTGCGCGTCATACGCGAGAGCGGCCTTCCCAACCGCACCACCTCGATGTTTACCGAGATCGAAGGCGACTGGGACGAGGTCATGCAGGTCGTGCGCGACGCGACCTTTGTTCTGGCAAACAAGGGCATCCGCACCGAAGTCGTGCTCAAAGCCGATATTCGTCCCGGATTTACCGACACCATGACCGGCAAGCTCGAGCGCATGGAAGCACAGATCAAGAAGCAGGAGGAAGCACGATGAGCATCCGCGACAACCTTGATATCTCGGCCTATCTAGTACTCGGCCCCGAAAACACGCTGGGACGCCCCGTGGGCGATGTGGTGGCCCAGGCGCTCGACGCAGGCTTTACCTGCATCCAGGTGCGCTCCAAGGTGGCAAGCGCCCGCGAGATCATCGCACTGACCGGCGACGCCGCGCAGGCAATCGCACAGGCTGGCAAGACCGGTCAGGTCGCCCTGTTAATCGACGACCGCCTGGACTGCGTACTCGCCGCGCGCGAGCAGGGTATTGCTGTCGATGGCGTGCATGTAGGCCAGAGCGATATTCCCGTCGAGGTCTGCCGCAAACTTTTGGGCCCCGATGCCATCGTGGGCCTTTCGGCCCGTTGCGAGGAGATGCTCGAGTACGTCAAGACCGCCGACATGAGCCTGGTCGACTACCTGGGCATCGGCCCGCTCCACGAGACCGAGACCAAGCGCGACTGCGGACGTGCAGCCGATGGCTCCATCATCACCAAGAGCTTTGAGGATCTGGCCGCACTCCACGCGGCAAGCCCCGTGCCCATCGTAGTGGGCGGCGGCGTCAAGACGGCCGACCTGCCGCAGCTCAAGGCCACCGGCGTCGATGGCTTCTTTGTGGTAAGCGCCGTCTGCAGTGCCGACGACCCCCACGCTGCCGCCAAGGAGCTTGTCGACACCTGGCAGCAGGCATAGGCATAGGCCGAGCAGCTGATTCGCAGCCTCATATCTTCAGCAATGGAAAGCGCATCCCGGTTTGGACCTCCATTCCGAGATGCGCTTTCCGCATGCGACCCTTACCCCGCCAGATACGCTTTCAACGCCGGCAAAGTCGCCTCCGCATCTCGACAACCGATCTGATAGATGCGCTCGAGCTCATCCGGTTCGCGGCACAGCGACGGCACCTTCACCGATTCGCTCGGCCGCACCACAAAGATTTCGCCGGCAGCCTCGCGACGTGCCAAGTCATCGAGCGTGGCATTGTAGACCTCATGCCGATGCTCAAGCGCTGCGACAAACTCCGGATAGTGACGGAACACGCGACGCAGCATGGGCATTACGCTGTTGGGCTGCTTCACAAAGCCCGCCGGCTGCGTGAGCACCACGATATTGCGGTCATACCCCTGCGCAAACAGCCATGCACTGGGAATAGAATCAGCCACGCCACCATCCAGATACTTATGCCCGTCAATAGCAACGGGACGCGTCGCCACAGGAATCGCCGACGATGCCCGGATCCACTCGATATCCCGCTCGTCGCCATAGGGCAGGTCGTGGTAGACGGCCTTGCCCGTCTCGATATCGGTGCACACGCACGTAAACCGCATGGGACAGGCGCGATACGCCTCCAAGTCAATGGGATCGCGCTCGATAGGCACCTCGTGATAGGCAAAATCGGCATTGAACATGTCGCCGGTCCGCAGCCAGCTTGCTACACCCGCATAGCGCTTGTCGGCACAATAGGCCTTGTTGTAGCGAATGGCGCGTCCGATCTGCCGCGATTTAAAGTTGTAGCCAAACGCCGCGCCCGCCGAGACACCCACCATATGGTCGCAGGTCAAACCGTGCTCCATCCAAACGTCGAGCACGCCCGCCGTATACATACCGCGGTAGCCGCCTCCCTCGAGCGCGAGCCCCACCGTGCGCGTCGTATCCGGCTGTGCCATGCGACCATCTCCGTTCCTGCGTTTAAAACCGGAACAAGTATACCCGTCAACATATATCGTCTCAGTCGCATTTTTATCGGACATCGCATCGTCGCGCTACCGTTTGTCGAATAATAGCCGCCCACAGCATGTGCACCCATATATAATTCTGCACTGTTGTTTATACTACTCAGCAGTAATCAACAGCGAACATTAGCCGGTAAATTAACCCAACAACGCAGCGAGGCGGGGCCTGGATACACGCAAAGCGCCGAACAACAACGCGTGTGCACAACGAGCTCGCCCGACGCAATTCGCCCGACCTCAGAAAGCCGCTTACGACATGGATACTGTCAGCAATTACACCGAAACGCTCGAAAAGACCGTTCGCGACCTTCTCGAGCGCCAGGATGATCTGATTAGGACTGCCTTTACCGACCAGCTTACCGGGCTTGGCAACCGTGGCGGCTTTGCCCGTTCCCTCGAGGAGCTCTGGGAGCAGGACACCCCCGTTACCATGGCGTTCATCGATATCGACAATCTCAAGCACTGCAACGACGTCTTTGGGCATGACGAGGGCAACCGCTATATCTTGCAGGTAAGCCTCTATCTCAAGCTGTATATGAAAGTGGACGAGGCGGCGTTTCGCATAGGCGGCGACGAGTTTGCCATCCTGTCTACGATTGCAACCGAGGACGACCTCGCCGAACGTCTGGAACACTGCCGAACGATCCTGCTCAAAAACAACGATTCCGAGATGCCCCGCTCGTTTAGCTATGGAGTGTCGCATGCCGACCCCGCCCTGGGCGAAGCCACCAACTGTATGACACTCGATGCCGACCATCGCATGTACGACTACAAGCTACGTCATGCCGTGCACCTCGATCGACGTAATATCACGCAAGTCCACGCCGACGACTTCGAAATAAGCGATCGTATTTTCGACGCCTTTTCGATGCTCAACGAAGGTCGTTATTTCTTTATCGAGAACTTGTACAAACATCGCACCCTTTGGTCACAAGGTGCCTTGCGCGATCTTGGCCTTCCCTCAGAGCACATAGACAACTGTCACAACTGTCGCGATTACTGGAAAACGCGCGTCCATCCCGACGACCTTGAGGCCTTCGTCAACGACATCGACCAAGTCTACAACGGTACCAAGCACCGTCGCGTCATGCAGTATCGTGTGCGCAACGCCGTCGGCGACTACGTCCTTTGCCGTGCTCGCGGGTTTCGTATCGACGGCGACGGAAATGTCCCCTCGCTCTATGTCGGCGAGCTCGTCAACCACTCACTTGCCGAAACCGTCGACGCCGCCACAGGCCTCGGAACGCAGCGCATGCTGGTCAATGCCATCGATACCTGCCACCTCGACCGTTGCAAGACAGGGCTTATAGCGGTGCGCGTTCGTGGCACGACAAAGCTCAGCGAGCTCTACGGGGCCGAGGCTGTCGACAACATGCTTGCCGAATACGCGGGCCGCATGCTGTCGATCACCCGCGGCAGGAGCCGGGTCTACCGTTCACGAAGCGTCCAGTTTGTCGTGCTCAGCAACGATTTGGACCACGAGGCATTCGAGCAACTGACCCGCCACCTTAAAGAGGCCGTTTTCGCTCCTGTGCAAATCGCAGGCGACACCATTGCTCCCGTCTGTCTTGTCGTCCCAACCTTTTACGAACGCCTGGACTCCCAAGCATCGACTGTTTTGGGCGAACTCGATCGTCGCCTTCGCACAGCTGGCGGGCTTGTCCCCAACGACAGCCTCCCTATACCCGAGGTCGAACGCAAAAGCGCAATCGCCGAACGCATCGATATGCTCACGGGCCTCTATCGACCCAGCGAGTTTATGCGGCGCGCCAACGCATTTCTCGAGGCAAGGCGCGACGGCACCTGGTGCATCGCCACGGTCGACATGGGCCACATGCGCCTGTTTAATGAATGGCACGGCCAGGCCGAGGGCGACCGCGTACTCGCCGATGTGGGCACGGTCCTCAAGGACATCGAGAATGCCGATATGGGCGTCGCAGGGTACTGGGGCCAAGATGACTTTTGCGTACTCATCCCTTTTAAGCACATCACCGTCCATCAAATCTACAACCGCGTTCGCGAGGCCGTAGCCAGACATGATGATGGCGTAGGCTTCTGGCCGTCCATGGGCGTTTACCCCATCGACTCCAATGAGGAAATCACTATCGACGCGCAGGCCAAGGCCATGTTTACCAATCGACGCGCCAAAAACGACTTTAAGGAGCGCATTGCCGTTTTCCGCCCCGAGGAATATGAGCATGAGGTTGCGTTCCACCACACGCTAACCGAGTTCCAGTATGCGCTCTCAAACGGCCGCATCACGTACTACCTGCAGCCCCAGGTCGACATGGAAACCGGCGAGATCATTGGCGCCGAGGCACTCACGCGCTGGATTGACAAGGACGGTTCTCTCATTTCGCCCGCAACGTTTATCCCCGCACTCGAGGAAAGCGGCTTTGTGGTGACGCTCGACAAGTACATTTGGCAGGGTGTCGCCTCGTGGCTGCGCGAACGCATCAATCGAGGACTTCGCGTGGTTCCGGTTTCGCTTAATGTGTCACGCGTGGATATCCTTGCCTGCGACGTTGCCGAACATATGGGGGCGCTTGCCGCCCAATACAACCTACCGCCCGAGCTCATGCGTATCGAGATCACCGAGACGGCTTATACGGGAGAGTCCGAGGCCGTGGACAAGCTGACGGCTGACCTGCACACCCGCGGCTTCTCGACCTATATGGACGATTTTGGCACCGGCCAGTCCACGCTCGCGATGCTCAAGAACGTCAACGTCGACGTCATCAAGCTCGACCGCACCTTTGTGCCCACCGACCGCGATCAAGGCCGCAGCACGCGGATCATTTCATCGATGCTCGAAATGGCGCAGTCGCTCCATCTGCCCGTCGTGGTCGAAGGCGTCGAGACAAATGAGCAGGCGAGCATGCTACGCCACATGGGCGCCCGCTACGCTCAGGGCTTCCTCTACTACCGCCCCATGCCGGCGAAGGATTTTGAGGCATTGCTCGATGGTGGCAATAACAACTGGTACGCTCGCGAGCAAAACGCCACCGCCGAAGGGGGCATTTGTCTCCATTAGCTAACTTATATCCCCAATTCAAACCGAATTGGGGATATAATACAAACCATTGTTCCGCCCAAGGAGGTTATTCATCATGAACGAGCCATATCGCCTGGGCGAGCAATCGATTATTGCCTATCTCCAGCGACTTGCGAATGGCGTCTCGACCGCCGAGCTTGACGTTGCCGCCCTGCCCGTAGAGTTGCGCGGCATTGGCGAGCAGTTGAAAAAGACGCATGCCATCCTGCAACAAGAGCGCCGGCTGCTTGAGAGCAACGCCTATATCGACCCGCTCACCAACTTGGGCAACCGCAGCGGACTCGACCGTCACGTCGAGCAACTCTGGCGCAAAGGCGGCCCCTTCACCTGCGCCTATATTGACATCGACCATCTCAAGCATTGCAATGATAGGTTTGGCCACGCCGAAGGCAATCGCTATATTCTGAGCATCTGCCGCACGCTCTCCGAAACCATGGAGCACGATGAGATGCTGTTCCGTATCGGTGGAGACGAGTTTGTGCTTATCTCCCTCTCCGCAAACGAGACTGAACTCGAGCAGCGCTTGGAGCAGATACGCGCCGGGCTGGTCGAGGCGAGCTCAGGTGGCAAGGCACCCATGATCGCCAGCTTTAGCTTTGGCTGCTCGCGCGTCGATCCACTTGCTGGCGACACGCGTCGCCAGATGACGATGGATGCCGATCGCAAGATGTATCGCTATAAGCTTATGCATCGTGTGCAGCAACCGAAAGACGATGACGCCCCGCAACGCCCAATCGTCGATCAGCTTCCCTGCAACGACCGCGTATTCCAAGCGATCTCCATGAGCTCCGAGACGCGCTATCCGTTCATCCTTAACCTCGATACTGGAGAATCGCAATGGTCGGTCAACGCCGTGCGCGATTTTGACCTACCTTCCCAGCACCCTTTTAACTCGGTCGATATGTGGCTTGCCCGCGTTCATCCCGAGGACCGCGACAACGTACGAGCCGAGCTCGATATGGTGATACACGGCACATGGCACTTCCACTACATGCAGTATCGCGTAATGGATGCCACCGGAGCATACGCGCTTTGCGACTGCACGGGCTGCCGCTTGGACGGCACCGATACCGAGCCTAACATGTACGTGGGCATTATCATCAACCGAAGCTTGGCAGATACGACCGATTCCGTAACCGGCCTGGGCGATATTCACGCCCTGGTCAACGCCATTGGCGAAATGCGTCGCGTGGCGCGCGAGGCAGGCTTTATTGCCATTAAGGTCGACGATATCGCCGAGGTCAATGCCCGCTTTGGATTCGATGCAGGCGACCGTGTGCTCGCCGAAAGCGCCGCCTGCCTCATGGATTGTTCGCGCGGCAAGGGCCGCCTGTTCCGCTCGACGGGGCCAACGTTCGTGGCGCTTTTCGATGAGCTCGGCCCCGAGGCAATCGACGAGCTCGCAGACGAAATCGAGCGGTTCCTGGGTTCTCCTGTGCTCATCGGCTCGCTTGAATATCAGCCACCCATTCGTGTGGCCACGCTTCATCTGGACGCTGTCGATCGACAGCCCGTTTCCATTTTGAACGAGCTCAAAGCGTTGCTTAAAGAGGCACCGCAAGTACCAGGCACCAAGCTGGACTAGCGTTGTGGGGCGCGATGTGAAACACAAGCCGTTTCACATCGCGCCCCACGCCATCTACCCTCTCGTGCGATAATCCTCCGCAGAAGTCATCGACAGCAGAGGGAGTTTGTGATGAAGGTTCTTTTGGTCAATGGCAGTCCCAAGGCAAACGGCAACACCGCCCGTGCACTCGCCGAGATCGCCGAGCAGCTCAATGCCGAAGGCATTGATACCGAGGTGTTTCAGCTGGGCGCCAAGCCCATTCGCGATTGCATCGGTTGCGGCCAGTGCGGCAAGCTTGGCGGTCGCTGCACCTTTGACGACGACGTGGTGAACGAGCTCATCGCTGCCGCCGAGCAGGCAGATGGTTTTGTCTTTGGCTCACCCGTCTACTATGCGCACCCCAGCGGACGCATCCTTTCGGCCCTCGATCGCGCCTTCTATGCAGGCGGGCATGCCTTTGAGCACAAACCCGGCGCCGCGGTCGCCGTCGCCCGTCGCGGCGGCACGTCGACCACCTTCGATGTGCTCAACAAGTACTTCACCATTAAGCAAATGCCCGTGGTTGCCTCCACCTACTGGAACAACGTGTTTGGCCGCGTGCCCGGCGACGCCGATGGGGATGCCGAGGGCCTTGCCACCATGCGAAACATCGGCAAAAACATGGCTTGGCTCCTGCGCTGCATTGAGGCAGGACAGGCCGCCGGTATCAACGCACCCGAGGCAGATCGAGCAACGACCAACTTCATCAGGTAGAACGGCGGAGCATGAATATACAGATTTTTGGCACCAAAAAGTCCTTCGATACCAAGAAGGCCCAGCGCTATTTTAAGGAGCGCCGCATTAAGGCGCAGTTTATTGACCTTAAGGAAAAGGAGATGAGCAAGGGCGAGCTCACGAGCGTGATGCAGGCGGTCGGCGGCATCGACAAGCTGCTCAACCCCAAAGCCAAGGACGAGGAGACGCTCGCACTCATCCAGCACCTTACCCCCAGCCAGCGCTTTGACAAGCTGCTCGAGAACCAGCAGGTCTTGGCCGAGCCCATCGTGCGCAACGGCAAAAAGGCCACCGTCGGTTATTGTCCCGATGTATGGGGAGCCTGGGAGTAGCTTGTGTTATTTGCCGGCGCGTGGGTATAAGAGCAGGCGTTTGGCATAAGATTCAACTGTAAGCCATGTCTAACAAAGGAGGGCACATGCCCAACAAACCCGTGAAGATCATCATGCTTACCGGCTACCTCGGTGCCGGCAAGACCACACTGCTCAACCACATCCTCGCTAACGACGGCGGTATCCGCGCCGCCGTGATCGTCAACGATATCGGCGAGATCAACGTCGACGCCAGCCTTATCGCCGACGGCGGCCTTTCCGAGACCGATGACCTCATCCCGCTCACCAACGGCTGCATCTGCTGCACGCTTTCGGATGACCTGGCCAACCAGCTGCAAGGCATCGCCGATTCGGGCGACTTCGATTACATCATCATCGAGGCCTCGGGCATTTGCGAGCCCATCCCCATCGCCTACACCATCTCGAGCTTCTGCGACGAGGCCAAGATGGGCGGCGAGCCCAAGCTCGCGCTCGACAACATCGTGGCCGTGGTTGATTGCGCCCGTATGTACGACGAGTTCAACGGCGGCCGCGACCTGCTGGCCGAGGATATCGATGAGGACGACATCGAAAGCCTGCTCATCCAGCAGATCGAGTTCTGCTCTACGCTGATCCTCAACAAGACCGATACCGTGAGCCCTGAGCAGATTGCCGAGCTTAAGGCCATCGTGCGCAGCCTGCAGAAAGACGCCGTGATCGTCGAGGCCCAAAACGGCGAGGTCCCCATGGAGGAGCTGCTCGATACCGACCGCTTCGACTTTATGCGCGCCTACAATTCCGCCGCCTGGATCGATGCCATGGAGCATCCCGAGGAGCACGACGACCCCGAGGTGCTCGAGTACGACATCGAGACCTTTGTTTACTCGCGCCGCAAGCCGTTTGACCTGCAGAAGTTCACCGATTTTGTTGAGCAGGAGTGGCCCGACGAGGTCATCCGCGTCAAGGGTCCGCTGTGGCAGACCGGCAATCCGGACATGTGCTACATGTTTGAGCAGGCCGGCCACCAGATGCGCCTGATGGAGAACGGCCTGTTTGTCGACTCGGCGCCCGAGGGCGAGAAGCAGAAGATCATCGACGAAAACCCCGAGATCATGCAGATTTGGGACGACGAGACGGGCGACCGCATGACGAGCCTGTGCATCATCGGCCGTCACATGGACAAGGATGCGCTCGTCGCCTCCCTCGATGCCTGCCTGACCGACTGGCACCGCGCCTAGGTTTATCGAAGCGGGTATTTTTTCCGCCTACGTAACCGCCAAACCACCACGAAGGTGCCCTTCGTGGTGGTTTTTCGTTCTGAGCCAAGGAGATTCATGTTCAACATCGTGCTGTATGTGCCCGAGATTCCGGCCAATACGGGCAATATAGGCCGTACCTGCGTGGTCACCGGTGCCCATCTGCATCTGGTGGAGCCACTGGGCTTTTCGCTCGATGACAAGACAGTACGTCGCGCCGGTCTGGGCTACTGGCAAAACTTGGACGTGACGACTTATGCCGGCTGGGAGGATTTCCTTGCGCGCAACGGCCTCTCCCCCGCCGACGGTCGCCTGCATCTGCTGACCAAAAAGGCACGCCGCACCTATGCGCAGAGCACCTACCGAGATGGCGACTACTTGGTCTTTGGCAGCGAGAGCTCAGGCATTCCCGAGCCACTGCTTGCCGCGGCGCCCGAGCGCTGCGAGCGCATCCCAATGCTGCGCGATTGCGACTCACTCGATAACGCCAAGGTCTGGGAAGCCCACGAGGAATCGCTGGGGCATACCGAGGACGGCCATGAGGCCATCCTTCGGCAGGATATCTGCGGCAACTTCGTCAACCCGGACGACTACCGCATCAGCGCGCTCAACCTCTCCAACAGCGCCGCCATCGTCCTCTACGAGGCCCTGCGCCAGACAGGCTTTCCGGGAATGTGACAAAGGAACTGTCCCTTTGTCACATTCAAGCGCCGCGCCGATGGCACACACGCCTAATTGATGCTCTAGATAAAGAGCCCCCACTTTTAATCAGAATTAACTAAAGTAAAATGAAGTTAAACGGCGGTGTGAAAGGAGAGCTTTGTGGAATATCTCGAGAACCCGTTTACCCCCAGTTTTGGTGAGGTTCCTGCCCACCTCGCTGGCAGACAACAGATTATTCGGGATTTGGACCGTGCCTTCTTGAGCCAGCGCAGGCGCCCAGAATTGACCTCGATCTTCTCAGGCGCTCGTGGAACCGGTAAAACCGCTCTCATGTCGTCGCTCGCGACAAGGGCGGAATCCCACGGCTGGATTGCCGTAAAGACGACCGCGCTCCCGGGAATGCTTGAGGAAATCGAGTTCGGGGCGAAACGTGCTGCCGGCCATCTTATCGACCCGTCCAACCACTTCGAAGTCACCGGTCTCGGAATTGCACCGCTCGGCAGCATCGAGGTCAGTCGCGTTCACGATGCCTCAACCTGGCGGTATCGCATGAGCGACATCATCGACCAGCTCAACGAAGCGGGCACCGGTCTGCTCGTCACGGTTGACGAGGTGGACCCGACACTCGACGAGATGATCCAACTCGCAGCCACGTATCAGCACTTTGTGACCGATGGGAAACGCGTCGCCTTGCTTATGGCGGGACTTCCCAACAACGTCTCTACGTTGCTGAACCACAAGACGGTCTCGTTCCTTCGCCGCGCCCAACAATATCATCTGGGTCGCATTGCCGACTATGACGTACGCGAGGCCTTGATTCGCACAATCCAGGAAAACGATCGCCTGGCAGATGCTGAGGGAATCGATAGAGCCGTTCGCTCGATCTCTGGATTTCCCTTCCTATTGCAACTCGTAGGTTACCGTGCCTGGGATCTCACAAGCGATTCGAAGGAAATCTCGTCACGCGACTTTGACCTGGGAATCAAAATCGCGCGCGACGAGATGGACGACCGAATCCTCGCGGCAACCTATCGGGAACTCACTGCAGAGGACAAGCGATTCCTCATCGCCATGCTCGATGACGAGGAAGAGTCCACCACCGCTGACCTTGTCGAGCGCCTTAAGCGTTCGCCGCAGCAGGTCTCCCGCTACCGACGCCGCATGATAGACGCCGGCATCATCGGGGAGCGAGGACGAGGGCTCGTCGCATTTGAATTGCCATTCTTCCGCGACTATCTCGCAGCTCAATGCGTGAAATAGGCATCAATGAGGCAAAGGGACTGTCCCTTTGTCGCATTGCCTATAGGTAGCGACCGGTAATGCTCTTGGAGCAAACTGCGATGTCGACCGGAGTGCCGGCGCAGACGATTTGCCCGCCGGCGTCGCCACCGCCCGGGCCCATGTCGATTACGTAATCGGCGTTACGGATAAGGTCGAGATCGTGTTCGATCACGATAACCGTGGCGCCCTTGGCAACAAGGCCGTCGAACACGCTCAACAGCACCTGAACATCGAGCGGATGCAGGCCAATCGTGGGTTCGTCGAACACGAATACGGCGTCATCCTGCACACGGCCCATCTCGCTCGCAAGCTTAAGACGCTGTGCCTCGCCACCCGAGAGCGCCGGTGTGGGCTCGCCAAGTGTGAGATAACCCAGGCCCAGGTCGTGCAAGGTCTGCAAGCGCGTCTGAACCTTCTTGAGTCCCAGTGTGGCGTCGATGGCCTCGTCCACACTCATGTCCATGAGCTGCGGCAACGTAAGCAGACTCCCGTCCTTGCCCTCGCCATGGATACGCGAAGCCGCGTCTGCATAACGCGAACCGCGACATGCCGGGCAGACGATCTCGACATCGGGCAAAAACTGCACGTCGAGCGATATCGAGCCCGTGCCATCGCACGTAGGGCAGCGCAGAGTGCCAGTGTTATAGCTAAAGGCACCCGCCTTGTAGCCAGCTGCCTTGGCCTCGGGCGTACGGGCGAAGGCGCGGCGCAGCTCGTCATGGATGTCGGCATAAGTCGCCACCGTCGAGCGCACGTTGGCGCCGATGGGCGTAGCATCAATCAGGTTTGCGCGAGCAATGCCTTCGGCATCGACCCAACGCACGTGTCTTGGCAGGCGCTCGCCAGTTGCCCGAGCCTTGAGTGCCGGGATAAGCGTCTCGAGCACCAACGTCGTCTTGCCCGAACCCGAAACGCCCGTAACCGCGACGAGACGGCCGCGCGGGATATCGACTTCGAGCGGCTTGACGGTATGGATAGCATCGGTTGCCATGTGGATATGCCCCTGGTCGAACATCTCGTCGTCAGTCACCTGCGGACGCAAGCGTTTGGGCTCTGCGCGCAAAAACGGAGCGATGCGGCTGCCCCGCGATTGCTCGACCTCGCCTACCGTACCAGTGGCAATCACATTACCGCCGTCTGCTCCGGCAACGGGGCCCATCTCGACGAGATAGTCGGCTTCCGCCAGTACGCGCGTATCGTGGTCGACAACAACCACGGTGTTGCCGTCATCCACCAGATCGCGCATCACACCCACCAAGCCGTCGACATTGGCAGGATGCAAGCCGATCGAAGGCTCGTCCAGCACATAGAGCACGCCTGTCGATCGGTTGCGCACCACGCGAGCAAGCTGCACGCGCTGGCGCTCACCCGTGGAGAGCGTGGCACCGGCGCGATCGAGTGAAAGGTAATCGAGACCCAGGTCGACCAGACGACGGGCCGTGCTCAAAAATGAATCGCAGATATCCGCTGCCATGGGCTGCATCTCGGGCGGCAAGGATGCGGGCACCCCACGCACCCACTCAATCGCCTCGCCCAAAGTCATGGCCGCCGCCTGTGCCAGATTGATACCGCGCACCTGGGGCTGCCGCGCAGCCTCGGAGAGACGCGTGCCGCCGCAATCGCGGCATGGGCCCTCGCGCAAAAAGCGCGCAACGCGTTTTAAGCCCTTATCGTCCTTGACCTTGGCGAGCGCATTCTCGACGGTATGGACGGCGTTGTAATAGGTAAAGTCGAGCGGCGTGGCGCCCTCGCCGTTCTTGGGAACGTAAAGAATGTGCTTCTTAACCGCGGGGCCGTGAAACACGATGTCGCGCTCTTGAGGCGTGAGCTGGTTAAACGGCACGTCGGTGCGCACGCCCATCTCGCCGGCTACCTGCTTCATCAGATCCCACATGAGCGTGCCCCAGGGAAGCACCGCGCCTTCGTTGATGGTCTTTGATTCGTCGGGCACCAGGCTCGCCTCGTCCACCTCGCGCATGACACCAGTGCCGCCGCAGGTAGAGCACGCACCGCCGCTGTTAAAGGCAAGGTCCTCGGCACCCGGCGCGTAGAACTCGCGGCCGCATGCGGGGCACGTGAGCGACAGGCCCGCAGCCACGTTAAGGCTCGGCTCCACACGCGCCCCGCAATACGGGCACACGTGATGGGCGCAACGGCTAAAGAGCAGGCGCAGGCTGTTGTTGAGCTCGGTCATGGTACCAAAGGTCGAGCGTACGCCCGGCACGCTGGGGCGCTGGTGCAACGCGAGCGCCGCCGGCACGTGCAATACCTCGTCCACCTGGGCGTGCTCGGCCTGCGTCAGACGACGGCGGGTATAGGTGCTGAGCGCCTCAAGATAGCGACGCGAGCCCTCGGCATAAAGAACCCCCAGCGCCAGCGAACTCTTGCCCGAGCCCGACACGCCGGCAATGCCCACAAGCCTTCCCAGTGGAATATCGATATCGATGTCTTTGAGGTTGTGCACGCGCGCACCACGCACCTCGATAGCCCGCGGGCTCATCTTCTGTTCCGTCACCTTTATCACCCTACTCATGCCATAAAACTCGATCGCGGATGTACTCGCCCAGCATGGGCACGGTAAACCGGACGAGACCGTATCCGGCAGCCCCGATGACGCGCTCGCGAATCAGACCTGCGCGATATTTACTCGCCCAGCTCTGGGTGCGATCGCAGCGCTCAATGATATCCGCCATGCGCGTCGGTTTGCCCTCGTCAACCGCCATGGCCTCGATAAAGAGGCGCTGTGGACTGCGCAGCCCGTAATACAGGGGCGCGTCGACCGCTTCGTAGAACTCGGAGACGGCATCCGTATGGCCAGCCTCGACATCGCACCTTTCGATGACCTGCGAGCCACGCCGGACGGCAGAGCGCCACATGTAATATCCCACCAGCTGAACCATATAGGGATGCCCCATGCTCTTGCGCGCCGCAAGGTCCGCCGTCCCCGCGTCCACGTAAAGACCAGCGTCCTTGACCGTCTGGATATACGAATCGCGCACCTTGGGCAAGGATATCGCCCCCAGCGCACGCTGCTGGGCACGCCGTAAAAACGTTACGCTCGGCTCTTCGAGCAGATCGTCAACCATACTGGGTAAGCCGGCGAACACCAGCGCAAGACCGCGCTGGTCGCTATCGGGCAATCCCGTAGCATCCTGATCTCCGAGCACTTGCTGATAGAGAACGGCAAGAGCCGCCAGCTCCTCGATAGACGCAGACTGTGCCTCGTCAATCGCAAACAGTATGCCCTTGCCTGGACCGAGCTTCTTGAGGCGCTCGTTGACCAACCCTCGTAACGTCTCGCCCTTTGCCCGCGCCGCCTCGACCGACATCCGGCCAAACGACGGACCGAACTCTATTGACGTCACAACGGGTTTATTCGAGCGAAGCGCGTCGGCCAAGCGGTCGCATAAGCCAAGCGAAGCGGAATCGGAGACAACCGCCCATCCGCGCTCGCTGGCCAGACGTTGCAGCTCCCGCAGGAGAACCGTCTTGCCACAGCCGCGGTTTCCCGTAATGAGCATGAGCCTACCCGGCGCTCCGGCGCCGTTATCGAGCCCTTCCTCGAAATCTTCGATGACCGACTCGCGGCCGATGAGTATCGGAGGCCGCTTGCCAGCCGTGGGCTTAAAGGGATTTGGATTCATGTCGGCCTCCTCGGATTGGTAAACCCTGGTAATAGTTATACCAACTTATACCGAGTTATACCAATAGCATATGACAAAGGAGCTGTCCCTTTGTCACATGTGGCCGAAAAACTCGGCGCCTGCTGCTCGCCAGGGGCGGAAGGTGGCGGGATCGACCTTTACGTGCGCCGCGGCGGGTACGTCGTACCATTTGACCGTGTAACCGGCGCCGTGAGAGCAAAAGACCGAATCGGGCGTGTTGGGCAGATCGGCCTCGGGCTCATAGGCGGCCGTCTCGATTACGCGCTCGGCATCATGGCAAGCCGCATAGCCGGTGAACTCTAGGTACAGGTGCCCACGACCACTCGTGTAAGCAGCCACCTCCAGCGCGTAATCCTGCACCTCGGATGCTGGCACGCGACCCACAAGCTTCGCCCGGTCTCCTGCCATCGTCGGCGGCTCGTACTCGGCACCCATGCGCGTGGCATCCGAGAGCGCCCGACCCACGCACTCCCCCGGTACCTCGAGCTCAAAGCGATACCACGGCTCCAACAGCACCGCCGCGCCGGCCTCACGCGCCTGCATCAAGCCCTGGCGAATCGCGCGGTACGTTGCCTGACGAAAATCGCCGCCCTCGGTGTGCTTGGCATGCGCACGACCGCCCGTGAGCGTAATGCGAATATCGGTGATGGGAGAGCCGGTCAGCACGCCCAGGTGATCGCGCTCCATGGCGTTGGTGAGTGCCAAACGCTGCCAGTTAAGATCGAGCTCGTCGGTCGAGGCCACGGTGCCAAACTGCACGCCCGAACCCGCTGGCAACGGCTCCAGGCTCAGATGCACCTCGGCATAGTGGCGCAGTGGCTCAAAGTGACCCACGCCCTCGACCGACTGCGAAATAGTCTCCTTATAGAGGATGCCGCCAGACTCAAACGCAACCGAAAGGCCAAAGCGATCGGCCAACACCCGCTGCACGACCTCGAGCTGCACGGCACCCATCAACTGCAAATGAATCTGCTCAAGATGCGTATTCCAGCTTACGCCGAGCATGGGATCCTCGTCGGCAAGCTCAGTCAGCGCTTTGAACACCGCGTGGACATCGTGTTCGCCCGGAAGCACCGTATAGGTGAGGACCGGAGCGATGACAGGCGCATCGCCCGCGGGCTCCGCGCCTAGGGCGTCCCCTGGGCGAACGTGCGCAAGACCCGTCACGGCACAAATGCCGCCAGCGGCAACTTCCTGGGCGAGCTCGTACTTCTCGCCGTTATAGATGCGCACCTGATCGACCTTCTGCTCCCATGCCTCGGCACCGGAGCGTCCGTTAATCACCTGTTTGGCATGCAGCGTGCCGCCGGTCACTTTAACCCAAGCCAAGCGCTCGCCGCGATCCCCACAGCTGACACGATAGACGCGCGCGGCAAACTCCGGGCGCCATGCCTGTTCGCGCATCAGCGCGCATATGCCATCTAGCAGCTCGTCCACACCTTGGTCCTTGAGCGCCGAGCCGGCAAAGCAGGGAAAGAGCTTGCGCTCGGCAACCATGCGCGACAGCGTTGCGACGGAAAGCTCACCCGCTTCAAGAAACTCCTCGAGCGCCGCCTCGTGCAACGCAGCAGCGTCCTCCTGAACGGCACCGCCCGCCAACAGTTCGTTGGCATCCAGGCAGCCTTCGGAAAGACGCTGCCCGAGCTGTGCCAGCAAAACATCGCGGCCGGGATTCTCCAAATCGATTTTGTTGATATAGATGAACGTCGGAATGTCATAGCGCGCAAGCAGGCGCCACAGGGTTTCGGTGTGCCCTTGCACGCCATCGTTGGCACCCACAACCAAAATCGCATAGTCGAGCGCGCGCAATGTGCGCTCCGCCTCGGCAGAAAAATCGACATGCCCCGGTGCATCCACGAGCATGACGTGGGTATCGCCATGGTCGAGCACGGCCTGCGACGAGAAGATCGTAATGCCGCGCTCGCGCTCAATCTCGTTCGTATCCAGATGCGAATCGCCATCGTCCACGCGGCCGCGCTTGCGAATGCGACCCGCGTCGAACAACATGGCCTCGGCCAACGTGGTCTTGCCGGCATCGACATGCGCCAAGATTCCAACGACCGCTTGCTTCGACATGGCTCTCCTCTTATTACAAGCCCATCGCACGCGGCAACGGGCGTTCACGCTCCACACTGGATGATACAATTTACGGGCCGGCGGGCGAAGCGGGCCCTATCCCCCGACCAAGCTCATCGCCCCGCGTTGCCGCGCGGCGATTTTCGTAGGTTCGCGCCTTGCGAAAGCCGGCGCCTCCCTTTTTGTCTGCCCGGGCTCATCTGGGGCGATAACAACGCGAGCCCCACAACAACGCGTTTTACCAAAAATAGCCCCACTCGGGGCCATTTTCATTTCGGTGAAACGCTGGTATGTGACTCGGCCTTTATGCCTCGCGCAGCCAATCAAACGCGACGCGCGGCGTACCGTCCGACACATATACGATACCGACGCGCTTAAACCCGGCCTTGGCGATGGCACCCTGCATAGGCAGGTTGTCTTGGTGCGTGTCGATACGCAGATGGTCGATACGTTCCTTGGCAAAGGCAAACATCGCGGCCGCAACGCCATGCGTGGTGCCGTCGGATGCCACGCGGTGCAGCACGGCGTACGGAGTGTCGCTACGCCATTGACCGTCCTCAATTGCGCCATAGCACTCGTCCGGGCCCGGTAAAAAGGCAAACGTCGCCACTACACGGCCGTCGACTTCGCACACGTAGCTGCCATCGGCGGCAATGTCGGCTGCCAGCTGCTCGGCAGAAGGCGTGCCCTCGGGCCACTGCGTGGCGTTGCCATGTGCGCGCATAAAGGCGCGGGCTGCGTCATAGATAGCCATGACGGCGAGAATGTCGGTATCGAGGGTTTTTCTGATCATCACGCGGCGACCTCACGTTTATTGGTATCACTTTGATTGGGCAATGATACCAACGTTTTGAGAAGGGCGCGAAGCAGATGGGGAGTAAAAAGCGAGCCGCCTGGTCAAAGGCAAAAAGCGAGTTTTTGGGCGCTGCCACCGGCGGCGATATGAGCGACCTGTTTGCGCGCGAAGACGAGCGCCGCGACGCCCTGGACGCCGAGCGCGATGAAGCCTGGCGCTACAAGTCGTGCGGGCGCAAAAACCGTTACGACACGCGCGCCGAGGCCGAGGCCGTTATGGCCGAATGCGAAAACCGCGGGCGGCGTGGTTTGGCCTGCTACAAATGCGAATACTGCGGCGGATGGCACCTGACGTCGCACCCTTGGAAATAGACCCCGCATCGGCACGGCACTGGCGGAGCGCCAGCCATCGCACGCAAGCTACGGGCGCGGCGGCACCAAAACGTCGTAGCGAACGGCCTTGCCCGCAAGTTGATAGCTCGGCTTAACGCCGGCAAGCAGTGGCCCCTTCACCGGCCGCTTGATAACGACCTTGCGCGGATGCACCGCAAGCGCGGCTTCGACCAACGTCTCCTCATCGGCGCACGGCTGTTCCAGATGATGCAAGAGTTGGAACTTCTTTTTAACCGCCGCGCTCTTGGTGCGCTCGGGAAACATGGGGTCCAGATACACCACGTCGGGAGCCGCGAGCTCGTCCTGCTCGATCAGCCCAGCTGTATGACGAAGGCCGGCAATGCTGTCCTCGCCCGCATGTAAGCGCATGCGCGCCACGGCTGTCGCAAGCGCCGGATCATCTGCCGCGCGATCCAAGGCATCCTTGAGGAGCGCCGCGATTACGCAATCCTGCTCATACAGATCGACGGTAAAGCCCACAGCCGCCAACAGCAGCGAATCCTCGCCAAAGCCTGCCGTGGCATCAATCGCCCATGGGCTCTCGATGCCTTTTGTGCGCGCAGCCTTTACCAGCAGCTCTTGCTGCAGACGGCCTTGCTTGAGTCGTGGCAGCATGCGGGCAAAATCGGCTCGCAGCTCCATCGTGCCGTCGGTGAGCGTGAGGCCCTCGGACTTCCCGGTCAGCTCAAGCCCCGCGGCCCGAGCAACAGAAAAGGAATCGACGACACCCATGGGCACTCCTTAACAAGCAAAACGAATACGTGAGCGCCGTTTATGTCGGCACCCAACCGTCCGCTATTGTCCCACATGCGACATGGCCCACAGCATCGCAATGCAAAGCACCGCCATCAATCCCGTGCACACGGCAGCGATCACAGAATCACCCATGCGCCTTCCCAACGACCGCGGCTCACGCACTTGCCCTGCTCCGTACATCATGGCTCCTCCTTGAGACCAGCTCCTTGTTACGGCCTCATCATCTCAGTGCCGCACATGAGCTGCCATCGATTTGGCTTACGTCCAGCTTTCCTTTTTGAAAGGTTAGGTTGGGCTGCGCGGGCTCAAGGCGCTTTCAGGCGCATGCATCGCCGCGTTGAACTACAATGTGCTTCACCATATGTGCAGCACATGAGGTACGCCAGGTTGGCGTACTCGCATCGAAAGGACCAGCCATGAGCTCCGCTCGCAAGACTCTCAAAATCCTTGCCCTCGTCTACTTTGTTTTGGGCATCGCCAGCCTCGTCATCGCCGGCGTCGGTATCGCCAGTGGCAACCTCGATTCCACGTACGGGTCAAACGCCATGCTCGCCGCGGTCGTGCTGGTCGCCAAGGGCGTTGTCGATCTTGCCGCAGGTGTTGCAGGCATCAAGGGTGCCAACAAGCCTTCGCAGGTGGATGGCGCGTTTAAGCTCGGCATCGTTGCCGCAATCGCCACGATTGCGCAGGCCGTGCTCACGCTTCCCGCGCTCGGCGGCAGCTCCGTCAATATCGTCGCCTTTGTCATCGTGGTGTACGACCTGTTCTTTGTTCAGCAGGCACACGCCGTTAAGGCCGAGAACAAGGACCGCCTGTAAGCGCCCGCTTCTCATAACCTCTGTTTCAGCCAAGCAACTAAAAAGGGCCGATCGCGCATCTCCGCGGTCGGCCCTTTACGTTTGACCAGATAAAACCTGCCAAAATAAATCTATCCCTTTTTGGTAGGTTAGTGGCGGTACTCGGCGATGATGAAGTCGATGTCGGTTTGAAGGGTGTCCAAATTTGCCAGGCGTTCTTTGTCGGAAGGGCGCGTACGGTAGTAGTACGGCGTCATCTGGAACACTGCCTCGATGTCGGCCTGGGTCTGAAGCGTAATATTCGCAGACACCCGCTGCATTCCGACTAACTCGAGCTCGGTGGTCTTCGGCAGCTTCTCATCGTTAAGGTACGGCGTGTCGTAGAGCACCTCCTTAAGCCCAAAGAGATGACGGGTGCCCGGCACCACGGTGTAGAGCGAGCCCTCTGGCGCCAGCACGCGGGCAAATTCGCGCTCGTTAAAGGGAGCAAAGAGCTCGGCCACCATATCGAAGGCGCCATCGGCCACGGGGATATCCTTCATGTTGGCTACGAAATAGGCTGCATCGCCGCGCTTGGCGGCCAGGCGAACCATCTCTTTGCCCAAGTCGAAACCGTAAGCATCCACGCCCGGCACCGCGCCCATGGCGCTGGTGTAGTAGCCCTCACCGCAGCAAATATCGAGCAGCGTCATGGGATCTTTCGTAAACGCGGCGCGCCCAGACACCTGCTTGCGCACCAGCTCAACCATCGCATCGCGCAACGGCGCATAGTATCCGCGGTTCAGAAAGTCACGACGGCTGCGTGCCTGCGACTTGGGATCGCCCATGGAGTCGCCGCTCTTGGACGAACGTAGTAGATATAGATAGCCCTCGCGAGCTCGGTCAAACCGGTGCCCGCCCGCACATGCAGCACCACGCTCGTCGTCCACCAGTGGCTCATGGCAAACGGGACACAACAACATGGCAACTCCTTAGCGCGAACAACACAACGCGCACCATTGTCGCACGCCTTCCCCACCTAGTCATTGGGTGTTCCTATAGTTTTGTCAACCGTCGGGGCTACTCCCGGTAGGGCACCCGGTCGCGCATCACGGCGTATATCGCCCTGAGCCGCTTTCTCGCGACGGCCTTGAGCGCCCGCCCGTGGCCCATGCCCCGCGCCCTGCAGGCCCGGTAGTACTCGCCGTAGCGCCCCGACGACCTGACCAGGCTGTTGCACGAGAAGATCAGCAGGGACTTGAGCCTCGCGTCGCCGCGCCTGGACGCCCTGACCGACCTAACCGACGTGCCGGAGCTCCTCACCCTCGGGGCTATGCCGCAGTACGAGGCCAGGTGGTCGTGGTCTGGGAACCTCCCGATGTCGACCGACACCGCGAGCTGCGCCGCCGTCCTCGGCCCGATGCCGGGCACGGTGAGTAGGCACGCGTAGGTCTCGTCGCCCTCGAGCAGCGCCGCCGTCTCGGCCTCGAGGGCCCCGGCCTCGTCGAGGGCCTCCGATATCCGGGCGGCCAGGAACCTGACCTGCCTGTTCTCGGCCTCGATGAGCGCCGGCGGGGGCGCAGTCGAGGCGGCCGCGGCCTCCCCGGCGGCCTCGGCCTGCGGCCCCTCGGCCCCCGAGCGGGCGATCCCCCACGCCCCGCCGAACCCGGCGAGCAGCTCCAGCCACCGGCGGTCCGACAGGTCGACGGCGGCCTCGAGGGCCGGGCAGGACTCGAGCAGCACGGCGCGCAGGCGGTTCTTGTCCCTGGTCGCGCAGGCGACGACGTGGTCGCGCTGCGACGAGAGGGCGCGCGCGGCCTCGAGGGCCTCGCCGCGGCCCGGGACCCCCGACAGGGAGTCCGGCACACCCAGGGCGGTCCGCGCGATCACCGCGGCGTCGCGCTCGTCGGTCTTGGCCTCGCCGGCGAACAGCCCGGCGGCGCGGCTGGCGGCGAGGCCGGGCAGGTGGGCGACCCCCAGACCCGCGGCGCGGGCGCGCCTCACGGCGAGGGACCCTATGTTGCGGAACTGGTCGACCACGACGAGCGTGCCGGCGGGCACGGAGGCGAACAGCGCGTCGAGCTCGGCCTCCCTGTTGCGGACGGGGGCGCTGGACAGCACCTCCCCGTCGCGGTCGATCAGGCAGGCCCAGTGGGAGGACTTGCCGACGTCTAGGCCGAGCACGGCCGCGGGCCTGGTCGATGGCGCTTTCACGGTGGTATCCTTCCGGTAGTCGTTCGACCGGATGGCCTCCCCCTCGGCACTCACATTACCAGCCGCGGCGCCTGCCCGGCACTTTCCTATCAGCCGTCGGGGGCGGCGCGTCCCGCGCCGGCAGCACCCAACAGGCCCTCTCGGGGGCAGGGACGTTCGGCCGTGCGCGGGCGCCCGGTCGGCGGCCCGTTCTGGGCGCGCCTCAATCGTAGCCCGAGACGGGCCCGGGCTGACAATTTCGACTGTAATGGACGTTCTTGAATGACTAGTCAAAAGGGACACTCTTGCGTCACTTAGGGACACTCCTTTTGGTCGGTGCCAAAGAGTGTCCCCAACGACTAGTCGTTTAAGAACGTCCCCAATGACTAGTCGATTAGGAGTATCATCATCTGCGCAAATAAGCACGAAAGAGCATATTAGAGATTGAGAGCGTATGGCTGACACCGTATCTAAGCACATTGACATGACCACCGGCTCGCTGTGGCGCAATATTCCCCTGTTTGCCTTCCCCGTGGCCGCCACGAGCATCTTGGAGCAGCTGTCGAACCTCATCGCCACGGTCATTATCGGTAACTTCTCGGGCGACCAGGGAACCCTCGCCATGGCGGCGGTCGGCTCCAATGTTCCGCTTACCAGTCTTATGCTCAACCTGTTTATTGGCATGTCGCTTGGCTCCAACGTGGTCATCGCCAACGCTATCGGCCGCGACGATCAGAACATGGTCAAACGCGCCGTCCATACCTCGATTTTAATGGCGCTCGTGGGCTTTGTCGTCATCGCGCTGGGCGAGATCTTTGCCGAGCCCATGCTCGCCGCCCTCAACGTTCCCGCCGAAACCATGCCGCTCGCTTCGCTCTACCTGCGCGTCTTTTTGCTGAGCATGCCCTCGATCTTGCTCTACAACTTTGAGGCTGCGATCTTCCGCTCCGTCGGCATCACCCGCATGCCGCTGCAGGCGCTTGCCGTGTCCACCGTCCTCAACATTGGCCTGGACCTCATCTTTGTCCCTGTACTCCACTGGGGCGTCGCGGGCGTCGCCATCGCCACCGCCATCGCTTACACCGTCAGCGCCGCCACGCTTTTTATCCGCCTACTCAAGACCGACTCCGTCGTCCGCGTCACCCCACGCGACCTGGCTATCGACCCCGTCGCCCTCAAGCGCATCGTTAAGATCGGCCTGCCCGCCGGCATCCAAAGCGCCGTCTTTGCCGTCGCCAACATCATCATCCAGTCCGCCATCAACAGCCTTGGCACCGAAGTCATGGCCGCATCGAGCGCCGCCATGAGTCTGGAGTACGTGTGCTACAACCTGCTCAACAGCTTTAGCCAGGCGTGTACCACCTTTGTGGGACAAAACCACGGTGCCCGCCAGATCGATCGCTGCACCAAAACGCTTAAGGTCTGCCTGGTCGAAGGCGGTATCGTTGCACTCACCACGATCATCGTTATTGTCGGCCTGGGACGCGAGATCTTGTCGCTCTTTAACAGCGACCCCAACATCGTCTCGATCGGCTATATCCGCGTGTGTTCGATCTTCCCGGCGTACGCCTTTAGCATGTTCTACGAAAACATGTCAGGCTACCTGCGCGGCTTTGGTATCTCGCTCACGCCCGCCCTCATCACCATGATCTGCGTCTGCGGCATCCGCTTCTATTGGGTGTTCTGCGTGTTCCCGCACTTCCGCACCTTTGCGAACATCATGATGGTCTACCCCATCAGCCTGGGCACCACGGCGTTCTTTATGGTCGTGGCGGTGCTACTCTGCCACCCGGCACGCACCTATCGCGCCACCCAAGCCAAAGCGACAGCCCGCTAAACACCGCACCCAACGCTACGCCAGTCATTAATTGACAATATGCGAGCTCATATAGTCGATAAAGCGCCTCGTGGCGATAGGCATGGTGTCCCAGCTGCGCCAAGCCGCCACCACGTCGCGCGAGGGGGCATGCACGATGGGCCGCACACGAATATCGGCTCGCATGCCCTCCACAGTACGACGGTAGAGCATGCTCACGCCTAGGCCCTCCTCCACCATCGCCATGATGGTGTAGTCGTCGGTCACCTCGCTCGTCACGTGCGGCGACAGCCCATGCGCCGCAAATGCATCGAGCACCAGGCTCTGTTCGCCCTCATCCAGCAGTACAAACGGCTCGGACGCCAGGTCGGCGAGTGTCACCTTTTCCTTTGCCGTCAGCGGATGCGCGGCCGGCAACAATGCCACCAACTCGTCGTGATAGACCACGCGCTTCTCGAGCCCAGCGGTAAATCCGCGTGCCGTAAAGCAAAAATCAACCACGCCATCGTGCACCCACTGGGCGTTGCGCGTGTAATCGCCCTGCTTGAGGGTAAAGCGTACGCCCGGGTGCAGGGCTCCAAAATCGCGGATCACGCGCGGCAATACGGTTCGACTCACGTTGGTAAACGTCGCGATGCGAATATCAGTCGACGAAAGTCCCAGCAGCTCCTGGCGCTTGCCCTCGAGCTCGGCCTCGGCGGTCACAATCTGGCGCAGGTACGGCAGATATTGTTTACCGTCGCGCGTAAGCGACACGCCCTGCTTGCCGCGCTCGATAATCGTAGTGCCCAGCTCGCGCTCGAGTGCCTTGACGGCCTGGCTCACCGCACTTTGCGTATAGCCCAGCTCGTCGGCCGCACGTTTCAGACTGCCGCGATCGACTACCATACAAACAATCTGATACCGCGATGCCATCGTGCCTCCACATCGATATGGTTGTAAAACGTTTTGCCATGGCTCTTTCTGTCAACATTAGTATTTCTTAATCATACTGAAGACACATTCGCTTTACTACATCAACATCTGGGAGCAGAATCCTTTTTGCGTAACCGTTCTGTAACAAAAGGAGTCCCATGGATCGCAAAAAAGCAATCGCGCTCTCATTTTCCGTTCCCGTCGCATGGGGCTTTTCGTATCCCCTCATGAAGATTGGCATGGACAGCATGAACGCCACGAGCATCGTCGCGCTACGCTGCATCATCGCCTTTGTGGTCTGCCTGCTGCTCTTCCACAAGCACGCGTTGCGCATTAACCGCGACCTTATGGTCCGTGCCGCCATCATCGGCGCCATTATGGCAACCGAGCTCACCTGCATGTGCCTGGGCTCTAGCCTCACCTCTGCCTCCACTGCCGGCTTTTTGCAGAGCCTGACGGTCGTGATCGTGCCGTTTGCCAACGCAGCTCTGCTGCGCCGCGCCCCCGAGCGCAAAGTGCTCGTCGGCACCGCCATCGTCACCTGCGGTATGTTGCTGCTCTCGGGCGCTGACTTCACCAGCCTGAACCCGGGCGCGCTCATCATGCTGCTCTCCGCCTTTGTCTACGCCGGACACATCATTGTCGCCAAGCGGTTTGTCGAAGAAGTCGATCCGCTGGCTCTGGGCGTTTGGCAGCTGGGCTTTGGCGGTTTGTTCTCGGGCGTCGCGGCATTCACCTTTGGCGGCTTCACGCTTCCCAGCACGCCCAGCGAGATCGTCGTTGTCGTCGCGCTCGCACTCATCTGCTCTGCCTACGGCTTTATCACCCAGACGCTCGTGCAGCCCCACGTGCCCGCCGAGACCACCGGCTTTGCCTTCTCGCTCGAGCCGGTCTGCTCCGCTGTCTTCTCGTTCTTCCTAGTCGGCGAGGTCCTGAGCCCCATCGCCTTCCTGGGTGCAGCTCTCATCCTCACCGGCGTCATGGCGGCAACCGTCGAGCTTCCGCGCCTCCGCGCACATGGACGCGCTCGTATGGCGGGAGCGCCCGAGCGCGCCTCGTAGACCCCGCTCTTCATGCAGCCGCGGCATGAAGGCAACCGGTGCGCCTTTACAATAGATGCCAACAGAGCATCTGCCATAAAGGAGCCCCATGGACACCGCAACCCGCGACCGCAACATAGCAACTTGGTTGGGCAATGCGCCGCAGCCGGTACGTGACACTACGAACCAGCTGCTCGAGCGCATCGCCCTTTTGCGTGCCGAGCAGACTATCTACCCGGCACAAGACGACATCCTCAATGCCCTCGCCTACACCCCGGCCGACCAGGTCAAAGTTGTCATCTTGGGTCAAGACCCCTATCACGGACCCAACCAGGCCATGGGACTGTCGTTCTCGGTCCCCGCGACGCAAACCAAGTTGCCGCCGAGCCTGCGCAACATCTATAAAGAACTCAAAGCCGATCTGGGTTGCCCCATTCCCGCCACGGGAGACCTAACCCCATGGGCACAGCAGGGCATCCTGCTCCTCAACACCACGCTCACCGTGCGCGAGCATGCCGCCAACTCGCACGCCAAACTGGGCTGGAGCACGCTCACCGACTACGTTATCGAACGCTGCTGCCAGCTGCCCCAACCAGTCGTCTTTTTGGCATGGGGTCGCTTTGCCCAGCAGATGGTCGAAGGTAAGCTCGTCGCAACTGGTGCGGGCAAGGCAACCGACAAGTTCTGTCTGGCCTCCACACACCCCTCGCCGCTTTCGGCCAACCGTGCCACGGCAGAACTCCCAGCTTTTATGGGGTCGCGCCCCTTCTCCGCTGCCAATCGACTACTCGAACAGCACGGCTCGACCCCCGTCAACTGGACCTGCCTCGGCTAAAAATCGATACATCAAAAACGCGCCCGACGGCTTTCCATCGGGCGCATTTCCTATTCGGGCCAAATAAATTGTGTGCGGCCGGCCTCACCGCCATCGATCAGCAGGCTCTGCCCGGTCATAAACCGGTTGGTCACGCCCACAAAGTAGATCCACTCGGCAATCTCTTGGGCGGTGGCCCAGCGCTTAAGCGGCGTGAGCTCCATAATCTGGTTCCACAGGTGTTCGTCTTCCATCACGCAACGGTTGAGCGGCGTGATAACGCCGCCCGGGTCCACACTGTTGGCGATAGCCTGCGGCGCCAGACGGTTTGCAAGGTTCTTGGTGTAGGCGATAACGCCGCCCTTGCTGGCGGCATAGTCGGGAAACTCCGATCCCGTATGCCCGCTCGCCGACCCCACATTGACCACGGATTTGATAGCCGGCGCCGGCTTGGCGGCAAGCCCCTCCCCCGCAAAGGCGTAGCGCTCGGTCACGTTGATGGTGCCATACAGGTTGGCGGCGATGTCGTCGGCCGAATCCTGCGTACCGGCAACGTTCACGATCACCTGAGGCTCAAGGTCACCTGGAAACGCGTCCGGCTCGCGGACATCAACAATCAGATGGCGGTAGTGTTCGTGTTCGATCGCCGCCGGCAGCAAATCAAAGCCCACGACCTCGTGGCCCTCGTCCAAAAAGTGCTGCACGCACGCGGCTCCGATGCCACCCGAAGCGCCCGTGATCAAAACCCGCATACTTGCTCCTTAGGCGGTTGCGTGGCGCTCGAGGTACTCGGAGCCCACATTCTCGCGCTCCCAGCCGCGCACGACCTTGTAGCCCACGGGGCTCAGGAAGACTTCGCACAGCAGCTCGGCGACGGCACCCGTCAGCGAGCACATAAGGACCTGCACCCAGGTCCAACCAAAGAACGTGTGGCTCACCACAATGGCAAAGACCAGATTGTCGATAAACTGGCCAACGCCCGTAGACACATAGGAGCGGAAGGCGAAGCTCGCAAAGTTATTCTTTTTGAGCATACGGCCGAGCGACTGGTTGAGCGTGGAGTTAACCACGGCAGAAACGAGCATTGCCAGCGAAGAGCCCAACACCACGTACCAGGTGCCGCCGATGGTGGCGTTAAGGGCGGTGTTGACCTCGATCATGCCCGTGTCGTAGTAAGCGCCCCACATGCCGGGCGTGAGCGAACACGCCCAAAAGCACAGGCTGACGGCGAGGTTGACCAGCAGCGCAAGGATAGAGATTTTGATGGATGCCTTGGCGCCAAAGCGCTTGCAGATCATGTCCTGGCACAAAAACGAGACCCAGCTCACCACAAAGCCGCAATCGAGTGCCAGATACGGCAGGCTGATAAGCTCTTTGTTGGCCAGCAGGTTCATCATGATGACACTCACGAAAAACAGCGAAACCGTTGCCGCGGGAATGCTCCGCAACAGGACCTTGTAGTCCTCCATGACCTTCTTGATCATTATGTACTCCTTTGGTTTTAAGTTTAACGAGCAGGATATCGGACCCGAACTGCTCGGACGTCCCGGTCTTGAGACGACGGTGGGTATGATAGCCGCTCACACGGCATCAGGCAAGCAAACGGCGCGGCAGCCCCGCAGGGCCACCGCGCCGATGCGTTAAAACGCTACGTTGCCAAACTCCGACAGGATAAGGTCGGGGTTGTGGTCGGTTGCCCAATCCACGTTCCACGGGCTCGTGAACAGCAGCAACTTGCCGCCGCGCATGTCCTCGACGCGCAGCGTGTCGCGCGTGAGCGAAAGGCCCGGGATATCGATGGTATCGGGGTCGTTCTGAATCCAGCGGATGTCCGTATAGGGCAGCGGCTGGCGACGAACCTCAACACGGTACTCGGCCTTGAGGCGACGCTCGAGCACCTCAAACTGCAGCACGCCGACCACGCCCACGATGACGCTCTCCATACCGGCGCCCAGCTCGCGGAAGATCTGGATGGCGCCCTCCTGGGCAAGCTCCTCCATGCCTTTGACAAACTGCTTGCGCTTGAGCGTGTCGACCTGCGTAATGCGGGCGAACATCTCGGGGGCAAATGTCGGGATCTGCGGATACTGCACATGGCGCTTGCCAGAGCACACGGTGTCGCCGATGCTAAAGATACCCGGATCGAACAGGCCCACGATATCGCCCGCGTACGCCTCGTCCACGATGGCGCGGTCATCGGCCATCATCGACGTGCCCGTGGCAAGCTTGAGCTTGCGGTTGCCCTGCACGTGGAAGGCGTCCATGCCGCGCTCGAACTTTCCCGAGCAAATACGCACAAAGGCGATGCGGTCACGGTGGTTCTTGTCCATGTTGGCTTGGATCTTAAACACAAAGCCGCTAAAGTCGTCGCGGCAGGGATCGACCGGCTCGCTGGTGAGCGTATCGGTATAGGCGCGCGGCGTCGGGGCCAGACGCAGGAACTCCTTGAGGAAGGGCTCCACGCCAAAGTTGGTGAGCGCCGAGCCAAAGAACGCCGGGCTCAGCTTGCCGCAGGCCACGGCATCCAAATCGAGCTCGTCGCCGGCACCATCGAGCAGCTCGATATCGTCCATCAGGTTCTTATGGTTCTCCTCGCCGATGAGCTCATCCATGGAAGGATCGCCCAGCTCGGCCTCGACCTCGGCGACCTTCTTGGTGGCGTTGGCGTGGCCGTCGCCCTCAAAGGCAATGACGCGACGGGTCTGACGATCGAACACGCCGCGGAAGTTGCGGCCGCTACCGATCGGCCAGTTCATGGGATACGTATTGATACCCAGGACGTTCTCGATCTCTTCCATGAGCTCAAACGGATCGCGAGCCTCGTGGTCGAGCTTGTTCACAAAGGTGAAGATGGGAATGTGACGCAGTGTGCAGACCTTAAAGAGCTTTTTGGTCTGGGCCTCGACGCCCTTGGCGCCGTCGATGACCATGACCGCGGCGTCAGCGGCCATAAGGGTACGGTAGGTATCCTCCGAGAAGTCCTGGTGGCCGGGGGTATCGAGGATGTTGACGCAGGCGCCGTTGTAGGTGAACTGCAGCACCGAGGAGGTAACGGAAATGCCGCGCTCCTTCTCGATGTCCATCCAGTCCGAAACGGCATGCTTGGCCGAGCTCTTGCCCTTGACCGAGCCGGCGGTCTGGATGCTGCCGGTATAGAGCAGCAGCTTCTCGGTAAGCGTGGTCTTACCGGCGTCCGGGTGGCTGATGATCGCGAATGTGCGGCGCGACGAGATTTCATCCGACAGGCTTGCCATGCGGATCCTTTCTTGCATTGAGTGCATTACGTCGATGTAACCGCATTATTGTAGCCGCGAAACCTCGCTCTAGAGCGCCTATCAGGACAAATTCATCAGTTGGGGCCTGGGTAGCCGGCCCAATCAGCATTTGCCTCTTGCATAACTGTGCATAGTGTATATATACTGTGCTTACCGGTTATATACACGTGTAGCCCAACAGCTAAGGAGCCGCTGTGGACATCATCCTATCCAATTCGAGCGACAAGCCCATCTACGAGCAAATAGCCTCGCAGGTCAAAGCTCAGATCCTTTCGGGCACACTCGCTGCGGGAGCCAAACTCCCCAGCATCCGTGCACTCGCGAGCGATCTTGGCGTGAGTGTCATCACCACCAAGCGCGCCTACGCCGACCTAGAGCAACTCGGGTTTATCTGCACCGTGCAGGGCAAGGGCTGCTTTGTCGCCGAGGGCAACCAGGAACTCTTGCGCGAAAACCAGCTCTGCCATATCGAAGAGCTACTTGCGAAAGCGGCGAGCCAAGCCGAAACCCTGGGCGTCACGCGCGACAAGCTGCACGAGATGCTCGACCTGGTAGCCCCCGAAACTATGCAGTAGCTATCTGCAAGAAAGGCTATGCCATGCAAAACCTTTTAGAACTCAAAGGTATCTCACGCCGTGTGAGCGACCGCTTTTCGCTGCGCGACGTCACGCTTGCCGTGGAACCCGGCCAGATTGTTGGCTTTGTGGGCGCAAACGGCGCCGGCAAAACCACGACGATTCGAGCCGCGCTCGGGCTTATAAAGCTCGATGCCGGCGAGGTGCACCTGTTTGGGCAGCGCTGTGGCGCCGACGCGCCCGATGAAACGCAGCGTTGCCTGCGCACTCGTGTCGGCCTCGTGCTGGACACATGCCCCTTCCCTTCCACACTCAAGGTGACCGAAGTTGAGGCACTCGTAAGCCCGGCATACCCCACCTGGAACCACGACACCTTCTCCAGCCTCATCGACCGATTTGGCCTCGATCCCAAGGCAAAGGTCAAGGACCTCTCCCGCGGCATGGGCATGAAGCTGCAGCTTGCCTGCGCGCTCAGCCACAAGGCCAAACTGCTCGTTTTGGACGAAGCCACCGCGGGCCTCGATCCCATGGCACGCGAGGAGCTGCTTGATGAGCTGCTTGCCTTTGTCGCCGACGGCCAGCACAGCGTGCTGCTCTCGAGCCACATTACGTCCGACCTCGATCGCGCCGCCGACCGCGTCATCTGCATCGATAACGGTTCGATTGTGTTTGATCTGCCGCGCGAGGATATTACCGACCGCGCCGGCATCGCCCGCTGCTCCCAGGCACAGGCCGCCGAGTTTATAGCTTGCGTCGAAGGCGCTCGCGCCGCCCACCACGCCTACAGCGTGGACGTGCTCGTGCCCAACCGTCGCGAGGCGCTCGAGGCCTTCCCCGAAATTCCCTGCGACCGGGCAACCATTGATGACTATCTGCGCCTCATGCTGAAAGGGGCTTCAAAATGAAACGCGCCTTTATGTCCGAGCTCGCCATCGCTCGCACGCTCATCCCGAGCATTGCGGGCGTCGGCCTGTTCATCTTCGTCGTGCTAACCCTTGCCAACGCATCGGACGGCGATTCCGGTATGAGCGCCGGCGCCTGCGCGGTCAGCGCCATGTCGCCCATCATAATCATGAACTCACTGGCTGGCTACGATAACCAAAACGGCTGGGAGCGCTATCGGGCAACGCTGCCGTTCTCGCGCAAAGACATCATCTGCGCACGCTACCTGTGCATTATTGCTTTCTCGGCCGTCATGGCATGCGCCGCCGTGCTTTTGAACATCATCGCCCTTCCGTTCTTCGATCACACGGGCATTCCCTCGACGGGACAGACCGTCTTTGAGATCACAATAGCCTCCGCCGCATCGATGCTCATCTCCCTCATGATGGTGTTTTTGGCACAGCCGCTGTTCTTTCGATTTGGACACATGGAGGCGCTGCGCCTTTCCGTCGGCCTGTTTGCCCTGATGGGCTGCGGTACCATGGCAATGCTGAGCTCTTCCAACCCCATTAGCAACTGGCTCATGTCGATTGCCGGAGCGAATCCCGATCCTGCCGTCCTTGGCTGTCTGTGTGCAGGAGTTGCCATACTGGCCCTCGTGCTATGTGCAATCAGTTGCGCCATCAGCATCAAGGTCTATCGAGCACGCGATCTGTAATCGACGGCTAAAAAAGCTTAGGTGGTACCCCGCTTATTTTTTCAATGAAACGAGGCGGCATAGCGTCACCACCGCCCTTCACAGCAGGCCGTCTAGTTCTTGGCAACCAAAAAGACACCGTCAGCATATCGAAGGTAAATACTTTTCCGAGAAGTGAACGAGCAAAAACAGCGCCCCGTAGCATCGACATTTTTAAGGACTCAATTCCTGCGGTTTTTGTCTAATAATCCTGCAGTTTTGTTCGAAAAAAGTGTACATGTTCCAGGGGTCCAGATTTACTCGTTCACTTCGCGGAAAACCATTCACCTTCGATTCGAGCCTTAACCAAATGCCCTCTCGAACTATGGCCCCTGTCTCACCACAGCGATATCAAAGCTTCATGGCGGGACGGTATCATCGGACGAGCGCCGTAAATCTGGCGCGGTCGTTCTTTGGGGAGGCATTTCACCCGTGTCGTGGGTCGCAGCAGCATTTGTGTCGGCCTTCTTTGCCGGCATCACATCTATCCTGGCCAAATGTGGCATCAAGCAGACCGACTCCGATGTCGCGACGGCCATTCGCACCTGCGTGGTGCTCGTTTTCGCCTGGGCAATGGCGGGCATTTCTGGATCCATTGGAACCATTGGCAGCATCGAACCCAGATCCCGGCTCTTTCTCGTCCTCTCGGGACTCGCTACCGGTGCTTCGTGGATCTGTTACTTTAAGGCGTTGAGCATCGGAGACGTCAATAAGGTCGTACCGGTCGACAAGATGAGCACCGTACTCGCTGCACTGATCGCCATCGTGCTTTTTGGCGAGACGAGCAACCTTGCGGCTAAGCTCGTGGGAACCGCTGTCATCACCCTCGGCACGTTTTTAATGATCGAGAAGAAGCAGTCTGCCGGACCCGAGCAGCAGCAAGACCGGACCTGGCTCGCTTACGCCCTCGGCGCCGCCGTGTTCGCGGCGCTCACGTCCATCCTTGCCAAGGTTGGCATCGAAGGCGTCGAGTCCAACCTGGCCACGGCAATCCGTACCTGTGTGGTACTGGTTATGGCATGGGCAATCGTGGCAGCTAAAGGCAAGATGGGCCAAGCCGTGCACGTAGACCGCTACGAACTCGTATTTCTCGCGGCATCGGGCATTGCGACTGGCGCATCGTGGCTGCTGTGCTACTACGCCATCGCCACAGGCCAGGTGAGCGTCGTGGTGCAGATCGACAAACTATCGATTGTCGTATCGGTACTATTTGCGCGTCTGGCATTCAACGAAAAACTCTCACGACGCAGCGTCATCGGTCTCGCCCTCATCGTACTGGGCACCGCCGCGCTCGCAGTTTGGAAGTAGCGCGGCCAGCAGCCGCTACATCCTCACACCTGGCTTGGGATGCCTGTACTGACCGTGGGATGCCGTGTGCTTACCGTGCGAGATGGCAAATTTGGGACAACAGTGCAGGCAACGAAGGCAGGCTGCGCACTCCGGCTTTGTCCAGACGGGAAGGCCGTCGCGCATCTCAATCGCCGCCATGGGGCAGCGCTTGGCACACAGGCCGCAGCCGATGCAGCGATCGGCATCGACGGCAAACTTGCTCGTCTGTTGCATGCGCGGCAGCCCAATTGTGTGATACGCGCACGATGCAAACAGAGGCACGCGATGGCGCATCATGTTGCCCGTGCGGCGTGCCCGCACCGCCTCGATCACGGCATCAATCTGCGCCTCGGCAGCTCTATTGATACCCTCAACCTTTTGAGGGTCAGACAGGTCGAAAACAGGCGTCCAGGTATCGGGCATCTTGACGCTCATCGCCGCATCTAACTCGAGCCCACGCTCGTGTAGCAGATCGCGGGCGAACTTGGCCGATTGCCCGGTCGTCGAACCATATGTCGAGACATAGAACATATAGGGGCGCTCGCCGCCCTTTGTGCCGGCAGCAACCGATAGGTCGACAGTCTTCAAAAACTCGATCATTGGCGTCGGCAAGCCCCAGGCGTATACCGGGGCGACAAACCCCAGCCGACAGGGGCCTTCCATCACAGCAAGGTGAAGGATCTCGGCATCAAAGCGCTCAATCGACATAACTTTGTCGCTTGTCGCCGCTGCAATGCGACGCGCCACATGCTCGCTGTTCCCTGTCGCGCTAAAGTACAGGATCATCTCGTACCCCTGGAATTGACTCGTGAAAAACCGCGCTACTTGCGCAGCGGCTTGGGCAGCGGAATGCCGGCGGCGATAACGGCGGCGATGATCATGCAGACGATGCCCTTGAGCGGGAAGCACATGAGCAGCAGGCCCACGACCATGACCGGCTGACGCATGACGGCGCCCATCGTCGATGCCGTGCAGACGGCAACGCAAAAGACCGGATCGGCACCGGTAAGAATGGCAAAACCGTAGCCCAGGCTTACGCCCGAGAAGATAACGGGGAAGAAGTGGCCGCCACGCCAACCAAGATTGATGAGGGCGGGCGTCAGCATGGCCTTGACCAGACCGGTCGCGATGAGCACACCGGCGGGGATGGTGAGGTAGGTCTCCATAAGTACATCGGCCTGGGTCTCACCGGCAAACATGGTGTAGGGCAGGACCGTTCCGCAGATGGCGAGCGCCAGACCAGCCAGCATGGCTTTGACGACAGGGCGCTCCCCTATGGCATGGGACAGCGTCTCGCTCGCGTGCTCAGAGACAAAGTACAGCCAGCCGCAGATTGTTCCGATCAGCGACAGAGGAATGAGCCAGGTAAGCTCCAGATTGCCTACCTCGGCGGCCTCGAACCTGGGCATGCCCATGCCGCCGCCCATGAGCTGGCCGAGCAGCAGGTAGGTGCCCAGGCCGCCGGCAATCGCAATGCCGTAGACCACGGTCTTTTGCGCCTTGGGCAGCTTGATGGTGATCTCGTCGGACGCAGAGCCCTCGTCGCCGTCGGCGCTACCGGCAAGCGGCGCCACAAAGCCAAAGACGGGCGCGGTAAAGAGCGCCGTCAGGGCAGCCTGGGTACCCAGCAGCGTGAGCTCCCTAAACTCGGCGCCAAAGCGGCGCATGCGGTCGCCGACCCAGCTGCACAGACCCGCGATAACGCCGGTCAGGCCGGTCTCCGGTCCAATACTTCCGCCAAACAGCAGCGGCAGCAATGCCGCGAGCGAAAGCTTGCCCAGATTGTCATACGGGTAGCGCCCGTCTTGTTTGACCTTGGCCATCACCTGGTTGAGGTCGTCGGTCTTGGTGCCCGTCACCTTTTCGTACAGACCGATCAGCAGACCGCCCAGCAGGCAGACGAAAAACGGGTACGGCAGAAAACCGAACGGGCCGCTCGCGAGCTCGGGCGACGCCGCGCCCAGCATGTGGGGGATCTCGGTCCACAGATAGTCGATACCGTGCTCCATCGCAAAGAAGAACAGCCAGACTGCGGCACCTGCGAACGCACCGGTCACGGCAACGCTCATTAAAAACAGCGCGCGGTTTTTGGGTTTGGCAAGGTTATCCATCGGGTCCTCCCGCGGTCAAAGTCGACATAGATACGTTTTATTGTAGAGCGAGCGTTGCCCGAACGAACCAACCATCCGCGCTGCAAACGGCACCATTGGGAGTCATAGTGGGGCAGGTTCAAGACTTATCCGTTAATAATCGAGGCAATCTCGCGCAAATCGTCGGCAAAGTAGATGCCTTGCTGGCGCTGCGGGCTCGATAAGCCCTTATCGATCATGTGCCCGAGCAGGGCTTTGAGGTCGTTGTAGTACCCATCCAGGTTGTACAGAATGCACGGCGCACTCAAGTGCCCCAACGACACGGCGGACATGACCTCGGCAATCTCTTCGAGCGTGCCCGTACCGCCCGGGAAGGCGATGAACGCGTCGCCGAGCTCGATCATCTTGGCCTTACGCTCGGCCATGTCACTCGTCACGATGAGGTCGTCAATACCGTCGTGTTGAAACTCTGCCTCGATAAAAAAGCTCGGCTCAACGCCCGTCACATGCCCGCCAGCATCGAGCACGCTATCGGCAAGCGCGCCCATCAGGCCCGACTTAGAGCCACCGTATACCAGCGCGTGGCCGTTGGAGCCAATCCACGTGCCGAGCTCTCGCACTGCAGGCAGAAACGCCGGGTCGTTGCCGACGCTCGCGCCCAGGTACACCGTGATGTTCATATGCAATCCCCCTCGTCGTGACGCGCGGCACCCGTTCTATCGTTGCCGGCGACGGTACTCGCGCACGCGGCGCGACAGGTCAGCGAGCTCGTCACGATCGAGCTCTTCCAAATGCTCAAGATCGTCCATAAAGCGCGCCATGGTGTCCTTTTGGCGCAGTTTGATGAGCGTATTGCAGTAGTTCACCGCCACACCCGTGAGCATGGCGATGTAGAAGATGCTGATGACGCTCAGGACGACGGTAATGCCGCGGGCGACCGGCGTTTCAGCCGGGATATCGCCAAAGCCAATGGTCGAGACGGTCTCAAAGCTAAACCAGAGACCATCGCCAAACGTAAGGGTCGTGGGCTCGGACAGCCAGACAGCCGTCGAGCACAGCAGATAGAAGATAAGAAACAGGCCCGTGATGCGCGCAAAGCCAGCCTGGCGCAACACGTCAGCAAGCGTCCTGAGCTTTTTCATCGCGACCCTTTCCACGGACAACCAATCACGTTCGCTCGGTATTGTCCCACGCCTCCCCCGCAAACGGAACTAGTCATCGGGGACGTTCTTAAATGACTAGTCAAACAAGAACGTCCCCGATGACTAGTCGTTTAAGAACGTCCATTACAGTCGAAATTGTCAGCCCGGGCCCGTC
>JBKYCW010000003.1:481034-481751 GCA_047025555.1 Collinsella sp. | reverse complement strand
TGGACACCGGCACCATGGAGAGCCTGCACGAGGCCGCGGAGTTCGTCCGCGCCGTGGAGCACTCCCAGGACCTGCCCGTGTCCGTGCCCGAGGAGATCGCCTGGGAGAACGGCTGGATCACGACCGAGGGGCTCAAGGAGGCCGCGGTGGCCTACGGCAAGTCGGTCTACGGGCAGCACCTGAAGAAGGTCGCCGCCGGCGAGATCGTCAACAGCCCGCGCGAGTACTAGGAGGAACCCCTCATGTCCAAGATCTTCGAACCCAAGAACATCATCGTCACGGGCGGCTGCGGCTTCATCGGCAGCAACTTCGTGCACTATGTCGTGAACAACCACCCGGGCGTCCATGTCACCGTCCTGGACAAGCTGACCTACGCCGGCAACCCCGAGAACATCGCGGGGCTGCCCGAGGATAGGGTCGAGCTCGTCGTGGGCGACATCTGCGACGCGGAGCTGCTGGACAGGCTGGTACCGGGCCACGACGCCATCGTGCACTACGCCGCCGAGTCCCACAACGACAACTCCATCGCCGACCCGGAGCCGTTCCTGCGCACGAACGTGGAGGGCACCTTCCGCCTGCTGGAGGCCGTGAGGAAATACGGCGTCCGCTACCACCACGTCTCCACCGACGAGGTCTACGGCGACCTGGCGCTCGACGACCCGGCCAAGTTCACCGAGGAGACGCCATACCGCCCGTCCTCGCCGTACTCGAGCACCA
>JBKYCW010000003.1:455954-481024 GCA_047025555.1 Collinsella sp. | reverse complement strand
GCCAAGTTCACCGAGGAGACGCCATACCGCCCGTCCTCGCCGTACTCGAGCACCAAGGCGTCCTCTGACATGCTGGTCCGCGCCTGGACCCGCACCTACGGCCTGCGCACCACGATCTCCAACTGCTCCAACAACTACGGCCCCTACCAGCACGTGGAGAAGTTCATCCCGCGCCAGATCACGAACATCATCGACGGCGTGCGCCCCAAGCTCTACGGCCGCGGCGAGAACGTCCGCGACTGGATCCACACCGAGGACCACTCCAGCGCCGTGTGGGACATCCTCGCCAAGGGACAGATGGGGGAGACCTACCTCATCGGCGCGAACGGCGAGAGGGACAACATCACCGTGCTGCGCATGATCCTGGAGGCGATGGGAAAGGACCCCGAGGACTTCGACTGGGTCGCCGACCGCCCCGGCCACGACCGCCGCTACGCCATCGACTCCACCAAGCTCCAGCGGGAGCTCGGCTGGAGGCCGGCGCACACCGACTTCGCCGAGGGGCTCAAGGCCACCATCGACTGGTACGTCGCCAACGAGTCCTGGTGGCGCCCGGCCAAGGAGGCCACCGAGGCCCGCTACCGCGCACAGGGGCAGTAGGCCGAACCCCGGCGCCCCGGTTTCCCAACATCTTCGATAGGAGCTTTTCCCACATGGCTGACATCGCATTCGAGAAGGACCTCGCCGTCTCCGAGACCGGCATCGGGGGCCTGAAGGTCGTCGACCTCGCCGTCCACGGCGACTCGCGCGGCTGGTTCAAGGAGAACTGGCAGCGCGCCAAGATGACCGCCCTGGGCATCCCCGACCTCAGGGTCGTCCAGAACAACATCTCCTACAACGACAGCCGCGGCGTCACCCGCGGCATCCACGCCGAGCCCTGGGACAAGTTCATCTCCGTGGCCCGCGGCTCGGTCTTCGGCGCCTGGGTCGACCTGCGCGAGGGCAGCGCCACCTACGGGAAGGTGTTCACCTGCACCCTGGACCCGTCGAAGGCCATCTACGTCCCGCGCGGCGTGGGCAACTCCTTCCAGGCACTCGAGGACGGCACCGCCTACACCTACCTGGTGGACGCCCACTGGTCGCTGGGGCTCAAGAGGACCTACACCTTCGTGAACCTCGCCGACCCCGAGCTCGCCATCGAGTGGCCGATCCCGCTGGAGGAGGCCACCGTCTCCGAGGCCGACCTCAACCACCCGATGCTCAGGGACGTCGTCCCGATGGCGCCGAAGCGCACCCTCGTCACCGGCTGCAACGGCCAGCTGGGGCATGCGGTCCGAAAGCTGGCCGAGGAGCGCGGCGTGGCGAAGGACTTCGACTTCTGCGACATCGACACCTTCGACATGTCCGACCCGGGCGCCTACTCCAAGTACGACTGGTCGCTCTACGGCACCGTCATCAACTGCGGCGCCTACACCGCGGTGGACAGGGCCGAGACCCCCGAGGGCCGCGTGACCTCCTGGAAGGCCAACGCGACGGGGCCGGCCCTCCTCGCACGCACCTGCGCCGGGCACGGGATCACTCTCGTCCACGTGTCCTCCGACTACGTCTTCGACGGCACCGCCGAGGTCCACACGGAGGAGGAGCCCCTCAGCCCGCTTTCCGTCTACGGCCAGACCAAGGCCGCCGGCGACATCGCCGTGGCCGGGTGCCCGCGCCACTACATCATGCGCAGCTCCTGGGTCATCGGCGAGGGGCACAACTTCGTCAGGACCATGAAGGCGCTCTCCGACCGCGTCGCCGACCCGGAGGACGGGCTCGAGCAGGTCACCGTCGTGGACGACCAGCTGGGCCGCCTGACCTTCACGCGCGACATGGCCGAGGCCATCTTCCACGTGCTGGGGACGCACGCCCCCTACGGCACCTATAACTGCACCGGCTCCGGCGCCGTGAGGTCCTGGGCCGACATCGCCCGCGCCGTCTTCGAGGCAGCCAACGGCAACGGGGAGAAAGTGGTCCCGGTCAGCACCGCCGACTACTACGCGAATGCCGCCGGCCCCGTCGCCCCGCGCCCGGTCCACTCCGCGCTCGACCTGTCCAGGCTCGAGTCGGTCGGCTTCCACATGCCCGACTGGGAGGAAGAGCTTGGGGAGTACCTGGACGCCTCGGTTTTGGGAGGTTTTTTCTAAAGATATGGTTTCTACTGCATCAAAAACCGAGGCTCCTCTGGTCAGTATCATCGTACCCATGTACAACGTGGGGAAGTTTGCGCTTCCCTGCACAAGGTCGCTGCTCTGTCAGACGTATCCGAACATCGAGATTCTAATTGTAGATGACGGCTGTACTGATGGCACCATCGATCTGATTGAAGGCGTTGTCGGGGACGACCCGCGCGTCGAGATCCTTCATAAGGAGAACGGGGGGCTCTCGTCCGCCCGAAATTATGGCACTCGACGTTGTCACGGCGACTACTTGATGTATGTCGACGGAGACGACCTCATAGATCCGCGGGCCGTCGAGTTCATGGTCCAGGCGGCTTTGAGATACCGTGTGTCTTTTGTCGCGGGATCCTTTGCCAAGACGCCTCCTCTTGAGAGCTACGAAATGCGTGGTGAGCCTTCATTCACGTTGGAGAGCGGTCGGGAACATCTGAGGCGCTTCCTTCTGCTTGATGGTGAGAGCGGGTCTGCCTGGGGCAAGTTGTTTGCCCGTTCTTTGGTGCCTTTCCTCATATACCCCGAGGGTCAGCTTTTCGAGGATATGGGCGTGACTTCCGTGGTTTGCTCACGTGTAGAGACTATCGCCGTCACCGATGCCCCTTTCTATGCGTACGTGACGAGGCCCGGCTCCATCACGACGTTAAAGAGACAAGGCTCTAAGCATGTGCGGGATATGGTTGCTGCCATCGAGGCCGTGCGGCAGGTTGCCGAGGGAGATTTTGAAGGCGAGTTCGAGTGCTTCCGGGCGTACTGCATCTTGCGCGTCGCCATGAGGGTCGATCTTGATGCCTTTGCCGACAGGACGGAGGGCCAGGCGTATTTGAGGTATGCCCGCGACCTTGCGAGACACGCCTCGAGGAGCCCTCTGGCATCGCGCACCTGGAGATTGAGGTGCGCGCTTTTCGCGCTCTCCCCGAAGGCGCATAACGTCTTCTACGCCCTTTACGCTGCGGTTTCGGGCAAAGCAATCGGGTAAACACCATGACCAAAGGTTTTTAAAGTGAGATTTTCGATAATCATTCCCGTTTACAACGTAGAGGAATATCTCGGACAATGCTTGGACAGCATTGCACATCAGGATTATTCCGACTACGAGGTCGTCATCGTCGACGACGGATCGACTGACGGCAGCGCGGCTATCTACGAGCGCTTCGCCGCGGAGGCGGATGTTCCCGTCCGCATAGTCAAACAGGAGAACAGAGGGTTGCTGCTTGCCCGCCGCGCCGGGATCAAAGCCGCCAACGGTGATTATTATTGGCACGTCGACGGCGACGACGGTCTGGCGCCCCATGCTATGTGTTCGGTTTCCGGGATCATTGACGAGCTGAATCCCGATGTCGTGTTGATCTGCCTTAGCGAATCTCCAACGTTCGGCTCTGTGCTCCCTGGGGGGCTGCCCGGCGAACAGCGTTTCTATACCGGAGAAAACCTTAACGATGTACGCTCTGCGTTCCTCGATGGATATATTCCTAATATGGTCACTAAAATCGCTCGAAGGTCTTGCGTCGATGTTGATTCAGATTACTCGCCTTACGGGAGGATGCAGCTTGGGGAAGATCAGCTGCAAAGCCTTTACATTCTTGACAATATGAAGAGCGCCGCATGCGTCCGCGAGCCCTTGTATTATTATCGTCCCAACGCAAACAGCATTACTGCCAATTATCGTGAAGGCCAGATTGCCCAGTACGCCATGGTCAAGGAAGCCGTCCATCGACAGGCCGTCGCGTGGGATTCGAAATGGCCGGGGCATGGATTTGCTGAAACCGCTCTTGCCGGTTATCTGTCTAACGGTTTCTACGACATGCGTAAGAATGCCGATGGCAAGTGGTTCCAAAAGCAGTTCCAGGAGTTCAGGGACACATCGCTGTACGCGGAGGCCATCGGTCAATGCGGAGACTTGAGGCTTGAGCAGCGGATCTTCTTCACTTTGTTAGAAAAGAAACTGGATTATCTTGCGTATGTGTGCCTGGTTGCCTGCCGCGCCGCTACTCCGCTGGCGAGGAGCTTGGCTCGATGAAGACCTTAAGTATCAGTTCGGGAGGCATACCGCAGAGGGCCCTATCGATGGCGGGTAGGGGGAATGCGCTCGGCATGGTGTTCTTCCTTGGCGTATGCGCTATTGTTTCGCCCCTCCTCGCCGTTTTCCTCTCCCTTCTCGTCTTTACCGGGGCCCCTACAAAGAAGATGGCAGTTGCCTGCGCCCTTGGGGTTGGGTTTTCTGCTGCGCTTGTCGCCCATGGTATCGTTTACAACCACCCGGTCGATATGACCCGATGGATGGTTGAATGCCGCTACTACGATGGCAGGAACATACTCTCGATCGGAACCAGTCTGAACGAGGACCACAACGGCCTGCTCGTCTGGAACTTTCTGTGTTGGGTAACCGGGAATATCGGCGACCTCCGACTCCTCCAGTCACTCGCCGCATTTTTCGGTTACGGTCTCATCGCCTGGCTGATGATGGACAGATGTGCCGAGGAGTCGACAGATGCATGGGCTTTCCTTCCGCTCATGGTGTTCATCTTTTTTGCCGTCCCGGCGCAGCCCCTGATCGGTAACGTTCGCTCGGCTCTCGGCTGCGTGATTTGTGCGGTCGCGATATGTAAGAGGCGGTCTTACGTGTTCAGGGATTCTTTGCCGTCGCTCGTCCTGATCATCGTCGCATGCCTCATCCACAATTCTATGCTGCTCGTCTTGGTTTTGTTCCTAGTTCAGCCGATTCTCGAGCACAACCCTGTCAGGAATTCGATTATATGCGTTGTCGCGGTCGTCACCATGATTTCCGTGGCTTCCATACTTCTCGCTTCCCATTTGTTCGATGGGGTGCCCGTCATTACGAGCGTTCTGAAGAAGGCGAGTTTTTATACCATCGGCACGGAGTGGGATCAAGAGCAGGCGGACAACCTTCTCAGCAATCTGAGCCATGTGTTTTCGCTGCTGCTGCTCGGGGTCCTGCTGCTTAGAATCTACGCCACGAGGCAGCGTGATGGGCGAACGGCGCTCGTTCTTGTCTTGACGATGTGCGTCATCGCGATGGAACTCACCCTCGTTAACGTCGGCAACCGCTTAAAGTTTATTCCGATCTTGATTGGCTCGACATATCTGCTTAACAACAAGGGAAGGGGTCTTGCGGTTGATTCGCGATGGCCGATTCTTGCCGATGCCGTTTTGATGTTGCTCGCCATGGCCGTCTGGTTGATCTCCATGGCAGACTTCATCCCTTCATTTAACTATGTCGAGGTCATGAAGAGCGCCGTTTTCTATCCGCTTCTCCTTTTCTAGAGGTTGAATCTATGAATCAAACTGTCTCGGCGCCTCTAATCACGTTTGTTGTCCCCGCCTATAACGCCGTTTCTACCCTAGAGGCAGCCGTTCGCTCGCTTTCTGAGCAGACGTCCGACGATTGGGAGGCCATCATCGTCGATGACGGATCCGTTGACGGCACGGGTGAGATGGCCGATGCGCTCGCGCGGGGCGATGGGCGCATCAAGGCTCTTCACCAGGAGAACGCCGGGGTCTCCGCTGCGCGCAATGCTGCTATCGCGGCCGCCAGTGGGGAATATCTCGCTTTCTTGGACGTCGATGACACCGTCGTCTCCAACTTCGTGGAGAAGGCGGGGACCTTGCTGGGACGCGGGCCTGTCCGCCCCGATGTCGTCGCGCTTGCGTACCGTGCTCTTCCCCGAGGCAAGGTCTTCGGGTACGGGCGGTTCCATGGGAACGCATCGGAGTTCCTCGAGCTATCGCTTAGTAACAGATACGCCACTTTCCCCTGCTGGCTCTTCCTCGTTTCTGCTCGGCTCGTCGCGGCGAGTGGAATCCGGTTCACGGTCGGGAGGCGGACCGGCGAGGACCAGGAGTTCATCCTGAAGCTGCTCTGCTGCGCTTCTATTTGTGAATCGGTCGAAGACAGCGACGTCTACTATCTCTACCGCATGCCTTCCGGGGGCTCGGCCATGAGCCTTAACCTGGAGGGGCAGTTCGATTACCCCCGGGCTATGCGAGACGTTCTCAGTTTCGCCGCCAAGCCTGACGCATGGATGTCTCCCGATGGCTTGGAGGCAGTCGACCGACTGCTTACCGACAGGTTTGTAGGGGCCTGCGCCTACGCTGCGGAGACGGCGTTCTCCAACGGTGCTTCCGATGCCGATGTCCTTTCCTGGTTGACTGATAGCCTGGAAGGATTTGATTGCCACGGGGCTCTTGAGAATGGCTGCTGCAGGAGCGAGAACCGGCGGTTTCTTCGCCTCTGGCTCGGCTGCAGCGGCATGATTCCGCTGTATATTCGCTTCGGTTTGTACGTCCGGTCTATTGGCAGAGCCATTAAGTACCGGATTTCGCGCCGAGGCACTCGTTAGTTACCTTTGATTGGAGTTTCATTGAACGACCAGCAGATATATACTCTCAGTATTTTTGACCCCACCAACTACGGGAACAGGCTGCAGGCCTGCGCCCTCGAGGCCGCCGTCGCCTCCCTTACCGGCAAAGAGGTTCTTTCGGTCGATTGTCGCCGTCCGGTGCGTAAGCGCGGGGTCGTTAAGATCATGGCGGACCTCAACAGAGCCCGAATCGAGTCGAAGAAGGCACCCGCCGAGAGGAGGCGGCGTTTCCGAGCTTTTCAGGATGCGTACTGTGCGCCTGTCATTGAGATCGCCGAGAGGGACGTTCGTAGCATTGCTGGCCCCGTCGTGATCGGTTCCGACCAATGCTGGAACCCCGGGTGGGGATTGGGTGCGAGTGAGTTTGGCGCCCAGTGCGCCGTGGGCGTCGACAAGAAAATGGCCTATGCCGCTAGTTTCGGCATCGGCATGTCGGATATGCCTGAGGAGTGGGGTCGGCGCTACTCCGAATGGCTCGGCGGTATCAAGGACATCGGTGTCCGGGAGTTCGCGGGCGCTCAGATTGTCCGTGAGCTTACTGGGCGGGACGTCAAGGTTGTTCTCGACCCTACGATGCTCCAAACCGCCAAGTGGTGGTCCGAGATAGAGGAGCGCCCGATTATTCCGGGCATCGACCTGGATGGGCCTTTTTGCCTTAAGTACGTCTTGGGAGACGATACAGCTTCGGCAAAGATCGCAGAGCGATGTGGCCGCGACGATCTGGGATTGGTGGATTTGACGGATATCCATTTGCCGGTCGGCCCCGCGGAGTTCGTGTGGCTTATTCACCACTCTGCTCTCGTTTGCACTGACAGCTTCCACGCTACAGTTTTCAGCCTCCTTTTCCACCGGCCTTTTGTGATCTACGAGCGGCAGGGAAATGCTGGGAACATGTCCAGCAGGTTCGATACCCTCCATGCGCTGTTTGGGATTAACTCCAACCGTGCCGGCAAGGATGGTTTCCGCGAGCGCTGCGTCGATGAGTTCGATTGGACCGGCTTCGAGCGAGAGCTTGAGGAGAAGAGGAATGACTCCATCGCATGGCTTCGCGCTGCCCTCGCCGGCTTATAGGGTGGTCATGTCCAGTGAAATCTGAAACTCTATCTTCGGGAGATACTGTCTATGGTTAGTCAACGCAGGGCCGGGGCGATGCTCGGGTACGCGAACATCATCGTTAAGAATCTTGTCAACCTCGTCTATACCCCGATGCTCCTCGCTTTCGTGGGTCAGGCGGACTACGGCGTTTACCAGACTGCGAATTCCTTCGTCTTCTCCCTAACGCTTCTGACGTTCGGCTTCTCCGAGGCGTATATCCGTTTCTATACGCAGAAGAAGGCTAAGGGGACGGAGGAGGACGTCCGATCACTCAATGGCATGTACCTTGCGCTATATGCGATGATCAGCTTCATTGCACTGGTGTTGGGGCTGTTCTTTGCTGTGAACGTTGGGCTATTCTTTTCAGGCAGCTTCACGCTCGACCAAGTCGGGCTTGCGGGCGAGCTCATGGCTATCATGGCGGTGAACGTGGCGGCGGTGCTGTTCTCGACCGTGTTTGACGCCTTCATCATGGCCCACGAACAGTTCAAGTTTCAGCAGAGCCGCCAGATGTTCACCACGTTAGCGACGCCGGGAATCGCTTTTGTCTTGCTCAACTTTGGCATGGGCGCGGTCGGTGTAGCGCTGGCTCAGCTCGCAGTCACCCTGACTCTGCTCGCCCTTAACATACATTACGCTGTGTCGAAGCTCGGTATGCGATTCAGTCTGAGGAGATTTGACGGAGCCCTGTTCCACGCGGTCGCAGCTTTCTCGGCCTGGATATTCGCCAACCAGGTTTGCGATTTAGTTAATCAGAGTGTGCCCAATATGATGCTCGGCGCGCTCACGAACGCAGTCACTGTATCGGTTTTCGCTGTGGCGCTGCAAATCCGCCAAATCTTTTACTCGCTCTCGACAACAATGTCGAGCGTATTTGTGCCCAAGATCAATAGGATCGTCGCTGAATCGGATGACAACGGAGTGCTAACCCGGCTCATGACGCGCGTAGGACGTTACCAGATGTTCCTCTTCTGCTGGGTGTACTGTGGGTTCGTCCTGCTCGGACGATTCTTCATTACCAAGTGGGCGGGTGAGGGCTTCCTTGATACCTACTACCTCATCTGTGCGATGACGCTGCCCGTGGGCGTGCCGCTTTGTCAGAACACGGGAATCGAGATCCAGCGCGCTAAAAACAGGCATAGGGCGCGTTCGGTGGTTTACCTCTGTATGGCTTGTCTCAATGTTCTTTTTACATGGTTTGCTTCGCCCGTTCTCGGATACTGGGCACCCGCCATCGCCTACATCGCGAGCATCGCCTTGGGCAACGGTCTCTTTATGAACTGGTACTACCAAGCGCGAATCGGGCTCGATATGGGCTACTTCTGGAAGCGAAACCTGCCCGTTGTTATCGCATCGGCGGCAGTGCTCGCCGTGTGCATGGGGCTCACCATGTTCCTTCCTGTGACCGGGTGGCTTCTTTTCTTTGTCTGGGGTGCTATCTACACTGTTCTTTTTGCCGTTGTGATGTGGTTCTTCGTCCTTGATGCCGAGGAAAAGGCATCGATTGTGGTGAAGCTGCCCTTCCTGCGTTAGGAGTCTCTGCTATGGCCGATAATTTGCCTAATATCGCGTCGCTCGGCGATGCCTGCTGCGGCTGCGGGGCATGCGCAGCAAAGTGTCCGAAATCGTGCATAAAGATGGTCGCCGGAGAATGCGGATTCCTCCGACCTGTCGTCGATGCCGAGGCATGCATTGGCTGCGGCGGATGCGACTCGGTGTGCCCCGCAATGGGGGAGCGCCCCAAAGACAGTTCCGAGTCCGTTCTTTGGGCGAAATCGAAGGACATGGACGAGAGGCTCGCCTCTTCCTCGGGCGGGATTTTCGGCCTGCTCGCCTGCGATGTCCTCGCAGCTGGCGGCATCGTCTGCGGCGCCGCGTGGGACGAGGGCTGCAAACGCGTTTTGCACGTGCTCGTCGACGACGAGGCGGGTCTCGACGCCGTTATGCGCTCCAAGTACGTGCAGAGCTCGGTCGGTCGCGTTGTCTACGAGGGAGTGCGGAAGGCGCTCCGCGACGGCAGGCGCGTGCTTTTCTCGGGCACCGCCTGCCAGGTCGCGGGCATGAGGGCGTATCTCGGTAAGCTTGCCGACTCCGACGGATTCCTTGCTGTGGATGTGATCTGCCACGGCGCTCCCTCGCCGCTCCTCTGGGAGAAGTGGGCCGAGCACAAGGAGCGCGCTGCGGGAACGGCGCTTCGCGCCGTGAATATGCGGAGTAAGACAACCGGATGGTTGTCTTACTCCGCATCATACGCGTACGCGCATGATGCGGAGAAAGACGGTGCGCCGGCTTCGCCGGCGACCCCATCCGACAGCTGCGTCTTTGGTGACGACTGGTATATGAAGTCGTTCCTTTCGAACGCAAGCTTGAGGCCGTCGTGCTTCCAGTGTCCCGTCAAGCGCTCCTGCGGGTCCGACATAACGCTGGGGGATTTCTGGGGCATCCAGTCTGCGCACCCCGAGGTTGATTACGAGGGCGGCGTGTCGGCCGTACTTTGCAACACGGCTAAGGGCTCTGCCGCTATAGAGAGGCTGAAGCCCGAGATCGAGTGGGGCGCGTCTTCGCTCGAGAAGGTGCTGCCTGGCAACCCTAGCCTGGTCAGGTCTGTTGCGCCTTATTGTAGGCGTAGCGATTTCATGGCCGATCTCAAGGACGGGGTTTGCCTTGACAAGATGATGGCGGCTTTTGACTTCGAACCCTCCCTCGCCCAGCGCGTGCGGGGCAAGTTAGGGGGAGTCAAGCGAAGGTTGAAGAAACTGCTGGGGAAGGCTTAACGAGCGGGGACACATTTATGTCTGCTGGAGAAGGGATTGGTATGGTTAAGGATAAAACACCGTTTACTGGAGGCAAGCATGCGTTTCTCATCATGGCTCACAAGGATGACGAGACCCTCCGCACGCTTCTGAGGACCCTTGACGACCCCCGGAACGACATCTTCATACACATGGACTCCAAGAACATTGCATGGGATGAAAACAGTGTGCTGACCTCCATTAGCAAGGCGAGAATCTTTCCCGTTCCCCGCATCAGTGTCACATGGGGGGCTACTCGCAAATCGCCTGCGAGCTCAGCTTGCTCAACGCTGCCGTTGCCATGGGGCACTACTCTTACTATCATCTTTTGAGTGGACAAGACCTTCCCATCAAGAGCCAGGATCGAATTCATTCTTTCTTTGATTCCTGCGGTGGCAAGGAGTTTGTTCGGTTCGAAAACCACAACAGGGACTATAGGAGTAGAATCGGCGGCCATGTAATCTGGAATGCCTCAGGGAAAAACAAGAGCCAAGTTCTCTTGCGAAAGGTGAACGGTCTTTTGGCGAGGCTTCTGCAGTGCTACAGGAAGCCCGCTAAAGGCCTTAAGCTGATGAAAGGCGATAACTGGTTCTCTATAACTGACAAACTCGCTCGATACATCGTCGAGAATGCTTCTTTGATACGGTCGGTTTTCTGGGATTCTATGTGCGGTGATGAATTGTTTCTGCAGACCTTCGCATGGAATGCAGGCAAGCGGTTCGATTTTTATCGAATGCCAGGTGAGGAAAATGCGGACGGCATCATGCGCATGATAGATTGGGGTGAGGACGAGTCCCCGCGCGTGTTCTCCATGGATGATCTAGATTCGATCAGGGACTCAAAGATGATGTTCGCCAGAAAGTTCGACTTCGGGTTTGATTCTGATATTGTTCGAGCGGTTGAACAGTTAGTCTGCTAATTCTTTGCTTATTCTCGCCAGTCCGACAAAGGCTATCTCCCAGCTGCTGCCAGCCTCCAGCCCTGCGCCGTCGAGCCGTTCGGCTCGTACAGTTGGACGTTCGTGCCGTTCGCGGTCGACCCCCACTTTGCGTCGAGGACTAGCCTGGGGTCGCCCGCGGAGGCGATCGTGTAGCCACCGTCGTCGCGCCGCGTGATTAGCCACCTCTGCGCTGCGCTGCCGTTCCTGGCGTACTGCTGGACGTTGGTTCCGCTCGAGAAGTCGGCGCAGTCCACGTCGAGCGCGAGCCCCGATGCCGCGCAAACGATTTCGTAGGCGCCGGCGCTCTCGTCGTAGGAGATCCTGAACCGCTGGGCTCCCGAGCCATTGGCCTTCCATAGCTGGGCGTTAGCGCCGTTTGACCTCGAGGCGCCCGAGATATCGAGCACCGCCGTGCCCGACTCGCCATTGCCGATCGTGTACTCGCCGTCGGGGACGGTCTGCGTGTTCACGGTTGCCAGCCTCCAGCCTTGCGCCGCCGATCCGTTTGACTCGTATAGCTGCACGTTCGTCCCGTTCGCGGTCGACCCCCACTTTGCGTCGAGGACTAGCCTGGGGTCGCCCGCGGAGGCGATCGTGTAGCCACCGTCGTCGCGCCGCGTGATTAGCCACCTCTGCGCTGCGCTGCCGTTCCTGGCGTACTGCTGGACGTTGGTTCCGCTCGAGAAGTCGGCGCAGTCCACGTCGAGCGCGAGCCCCGATGCCGCGCAAACGATTTCGTAGGCGCCGGCGCTCTCGTCGTAGGAGATCCTGAACCGCTGGGCTCCCGAGCCATTGGCCTTCCATAGCTGGGCGTTAGCGCCGTTTGACCTCGAGGCGCCCGAGATATCGAGCACCGCCGTGCCCGACTCGCCATTGCCGATCGTGTACTCGCCGTCGGGGACGGTCTGCTTTGGTTTCACATGAGTTGCTTGATATTTGGCCGTGAAGCTGTACTCTGTCGTCCATGCGTTGTTCGGCAGGGTGGCGACATTAGAGGTTGCGGTGAGGTCGACCTTGACCTTGTTCGCCTTCCACCCCTGCAGGTTCATCGCATAAGCAACAATCCCGTTCTGAATCCCCGAGATGCTCGGCGGGAAGGATTGGTTATCGGCATCGACGGAAAAGCTCTCTTCCTTGGCATCCAAGTGCTGTTGAATGCGGTCGGCATACTTCTCTGCCCATTCATCTGCCTTGCCATTTCGCACAAAGTAATTGTTGGACAGGTCGGTCGAGCGGTAGGCGTAGTCGTCCTTTTGGTAGTTAGCCGTGTGGTCGGAGTGGGCGATTGCCATGAACTCGTCGGTCAGGCCAAAGTACAGATGGCGCTGGTCCAGGTCCCCGTACCAGTTGTCGCTGGTGTCGTCCCAGGTTAGGTCCATCTGGCACCATTTGCCATCGATCTTTGCGGCGTTCCAGGTGTGGCCGTTGCCGGTGATGCGGCCGTTGGCGATGCCTGCTGCGTCAAGGAGCTTGGAGTAGATGCGCTGGTAGCTCTCGCAGGTGCCCTGGTGGCGCGTGAGGCCGCTTTCGGCCGAGCACCAGTTAAGGTCGTGGTCGTATTCCAGATGGTCAAGAGTCCAGTCGTGCAGCCACAGGGCGCGGGCGTAGTCGGACCCGTCGGTATCGGCGCTGCATTTGTCGACTGCGGACTTCACGATGGCGCTGACCGCCGGATAGGCGTCGTCGTTCGCGCTCGCAAACACGTTTGAGCGCAGATAGTACACGCCGGCCGCCTTATCCATCAGGTAAAAGCGCAGGTAATAGGTGCCGCTAGCGGTCATTTCGAACTGGTAGTCGTGCGATGTGCATTCGCCGGTGTATTGCTGCCACTGGTTACGGCTGGGGTCGGCAACGCTTTCGCTGCTACCGTCGGGATCCATATACGTCGGTGCGTCCATGCGGAATCGGTACGCACCGCTTCCGCCCGTCGCAGTCACATGGAACGTGGTCTCCTGGCCGAGCCTCGGGTCGTTCCATTGGACGGTGAGCGTGATGTCGCCGCTTTGCGCGGTGGTGCTGTGCTGGTAGTTCGCGGCCGCGTTCGCCGGTTTGATTTCAAATGGGATCGCGCAGGTGCCGCTGTAGTTCTGGTCGTCGGCGGTCACAACGGCGGTCGCCTGACCGATGGCTACGTTGTTCTCGTAGGCGACAGTGTACTGGTCGCTCGGCACGGTCGACGACGTGACGGTGGGCATCACGGGATTGCCCGTGTAGCGAATGTCGGTGTCCTCGATACTGAACATGCTGGCGTCGATCGGCTGCGTTGCGTTGGCCGTTACATTGGTGCCGGAGGCGGCGCTGATTTGATCGTTTGCCCGGGCTTGGCCCGACGTGGTTTCGGCTGGGCTCTCGTTAGGTTTGCCGGCGCTTTGCGCGGCGGGTTCTGGCGCACTGGCGATTTCGGCAAGCGCGGGTGACGGGATAAAACCAACCGTCATTACGAGCGAGAGCGCGATGGAAAGGACGCAGGAGGCAGGCTTACGCATGACGGCCCCTTTTCTGTAATCGGAACAGGTACGATTCTGCAAGCGTACCGGCATTTCAACGATTGCAGTATAAACGAAAAACCGCAGGTTGTAGACGAGTTTGGCGTGTTTCAAGGGCGCGGTAAGCATTTGCCGTTCCAAGCGATGTTGCGAACGCAGACTGGTGATTGCTTGCTGGCTTGTGGTGGTGTTTGGGTTGCTAAGCGAGGGCTGCTTGTTGCGTGGGTTGGTTTTATTGGTGTGGGTTTGGACACTGTATGGAGATGACGATGGCTGGAGCGGGGTAGGGAGTTGTGGTGCGGATTGGGGATGCTGGGTGGCTGGCCGATTGCGTGCAACGGCCTAACGCGTTGTTTGCGGTGCACGGCCAATAGATCTCTGTAGGGGGCCTACCCAACGTAAGGCGTCTGAAGGCATTTCCCTGGAAGCTCGGGCTTCCTGGATATCTTGGCGATTAAGATGCGCCCCATGCTCAGCCGGCATATAGAATGGACTGTGGACGTGACGATTGCCTGCTGCTGACATGTTGGTTAATCGACGATGATGGCAGCGACGGAGATTGATTGGGGCAGTCGGCATGTTCGCGAGCGAAAAGGCGGCCCTGCTCGGCGATGTGCCGACTTTTATTGTAGCGAAGGCGTTGGTGACGCCGAGAGGCGGCAAGGCCGACAAAACTATTGCGAAGGCAAGGGATCAACATGGCATTTGAAGCACGTCAGAGTACGGTTGGAAAGCTGCTTAATGACTCAATCTATAGAATCCCTCGCAATCAGCGCGCTTACGTGTGGGATGAGCATAACTGGAAAGATCTATTCGAAGACATCAAGCTTGTGACAGAGGAAGTTGCTACGTCGCATTTCATCGGTTCGATAGTGCTGATGGAGGAAGAAGAAGAAGACAGCCTCGGGGTTTTTACAATAATTGATGGTCAACAAAGAGTTATTACCCTAACGCTCTTGCTGTCTAGCCTCATGTTCGCTTTCAAGAAAAGGAATATGATTAACCACGCTAATGGCACAAAAAAATATCTAGTGGCGATAGATACTAAGGATGTTGAGCACGCGATCGTCGCTCCGGAGAATCATTTATCATTAACGAGGATCGTCGAAGGAGTAATTGCTATCTCTCCTGAAGATGCGGCTGCCATGTCTGCTGTGGCTTTCTCGAAGAGCAAACGCGCGTCCGGATCAAAAGACGAACTGATCGTTAAAGCCTTCCAATATTTCAGTGCAAGTTTCGCCAAGATGAAGGATGAGGAGTTGCTGGCCTTCAGGGATGCGGTCATTTCTGTCGCATATGTAAACATCAAATCATCGTCTGAGGAAGATTCGTACACAATATTCGAAATATTGAATGCGCGAGGTATCGAGCTTGAGGACCATGAGCTTCTGAAGAACTATATTATGCGCTATATCCATCCTATAGAAAAGCGCGATGATGCAAAACAGGTATGGTCGGAAATTGAAGCAACAGTCGGCTCGAACATGAAAGCTTTTTTGCGTCACTACGCAATTCAAAAATATCGCCTAGGTCAAGGCGACAAGGATGGAGCATATAAGAAAATAAGGGATTTTACGGATCCAAAGAAGGCTGCTGATCTTCTCTATGATTTAAGGCTAAAAGCCGGATATTATGCAGAGATTGTCGAGCCAACCAGCGATGACAGAAATGCGGAAATCTTGAGTTTCTTAAGAACACACAATGTCCGCGTCTTCAGGCCGCTTCTTATGAGTTTAATGCACGCTCGCGAAATAGAGCAGCTAACGAGCGAGCAGTATGATGATGCGATTGGATTTATTTACCGGTTCTATATTTGCTATAAGATAATCGGGGGAATGGAGTCGAACCACCTATCGGATTCGATCGTGAAACACTCATACGCAATCGAGTTGAACTGCACCCAGCAAGTGTTAGATGAGTGGAAAAATAGTTTTAACGAAAAACTGCCTTCAGAAGAAACATTTCGAATTAATCTCCTTTCGCTTGGATGGTCTCATTCGTGGCCGTTGTATAGCGAAACAAAGTTGAAGGATCGCTGCAAGTTGGTCCTTGCCTTGCTCGAGGAGCTTAAGTCTGGTGTTAGGGTTTCTGAGGCATTCACAATAGAGCACATTCTTCCGGATTCGCAGGCTCAGGAAAACTCGATTATTGGGAACTTGCTCATGCTAGAAGAGCGACTTAACGCGAAATGTAAAGACAAATCGCTTAAGGAAAAGCTGCCCATATACGCTGAATCGCGTTATGCCACTACAAGAGCTTTTGCTAAACGCTATGCGAATGGTTGTTTTGACGTTAAGAAGCGCGTTGATTTTATCGCGAAAGATTTGTTTGAAATGGTCATCCACTAGCTTGCACCGCGCGGCCGCGGCGCTTGAGCTCGTCAAGAAGTGCATCGACCCGGCGATAAGGCGGCAGGCCGAAGGGTTCGAATGGGATCCGAAAGCGCTGGAGTAGGCTCTCGCGTGGCCATAGGAAAGGTAAGGGTGGAAACCGATGGCGGACAAGGAGCGACCAAGGTGAACGAGGATGACATCATCGGCGTCGTGAGGGAGTACCTCGAGGACAAGGAGAACTCGTACGCCCTCATGCTTACCGGGGAATGGGGATGCGGGAAAACCTACTTTGTCGAGCACGCACTGACCGAGAAGCTGGAGGAGGATGAGAGCCGGCATCCCGTCGTGGTGGCGTCCGCCTACGGCGCCAAGGACTTAGCGGAGCTCTGCGGGGCGATTGAGTCTGGTTTCATCTCGAAATACGCCATAGGGTGCGCGGCCGGCGGGGAGAGGGGCAGGTGGGATTCACTCGTCGGGTTCGCCAAGGACACGGGAATATCGTTCCTCGGGAAAAAGATCAGGGAGCTGGAGAAGAAGGCGGGCGTCGATCTCAAGATGGCGCCGCTGAATGCCGTGAACCTCATCATCGGCCCCGAGACCCTCCTCGTCATAGACGACGTGGAGAGGTGCGACATGGGCATTCGCGAGCTGCTCGGGGCGGTCGACCACCTCGTCGTCGGCTGCAGGAAGAAGGTCCTCCTCGTCTGCAACGAGGATGAGTGGAGGAAAGGGCTAGGACCGAAGGGGGAGAAGGGGACGACCAGGGAGTACGAGAGCCTCATCGAGAAGACCGTCTGGCGGAAGTGCCGGTTCAGGCCCTCGGTCGGCTCGGTTGTGGAACGCGTTCTGGGAGGCGTGCTGGGCGGCATCTACCCAGGCGCGCTCGAGGACGCCGTTTCGGCGATTGAAGGAAGCGAATCGCCGAACTTGCGATCCCTCAGCAAGATGCGCCCCGTGCTGGTCGGGATGAAGGAATCCGGGTTCTTCGCTGAACCCACCGACCCGGAGTCTGCCAGGGCAGTTTTCAAAGAGGCTTTCGGCTTTGCAGCGGGGGCGGCGAAGGGGATGCGCATCGGGCCTCCGTCAAGCCGGGAGGATTCCATCCTTAGGGGTGGCATTTTCGAGTCGCGCCGGCTCAAATACGCCGCTCTGGACTTCATCCCCCGCTTTTTCGAGAGGTGTGAGGGGGTCGATTCCAAGCATGTTCGTTCCTGCCTGGAAGATTACCTTGCGACCTTTCATCCCGACGGGCCGGCCGCGCGGAAAGCTATTGAATGTATCGACGGCATCAGACACGCCACTTTCCGCGATGCCGATGTCCCTGGCATGGTGGAGACTATAGTCGCCGGGATTGTCCCCGGGGACGGGAGCCGCGGCTTGTCGTTCGACGTCTATCCCGACGTCCTGCGTGCCGTCAAAGGCATTGCGGGGGAATTTGCTGACGCCTTTCCCGAAGGGGTCGCGCCGCTCGTCAAGGCGATGGAATCCTCCATTGGACGGGATCCCGAGTCTGCAGTGAGGTCAATCGGAAAGAATCGAGTCGAATGGCAGGAGATCCCTTTCGACTCGAGCGAAGCGCATGAGATTCCGGCTTTGGAGGAGGTCGACAGGCTGAGGGAGCTCGCCTTGACGACGCTACGCGAACGGGAGTCGGAGTCTCTTGGCAACGTCCTGAAAAACGCCCCCGACCAATTCGCGACGAAGCTCTATCTGGCTTTCTCGAAATCAGATGACTGGTCGGAACCCATCCTGTCGCTCATTTCCCTCGACACTTCCCTCCTCGCGAGGGCGATGGAGAAGATGCCTCCCGAAGATATTCGGCTTGTGCACAGTGTCCTTTTTCCGGGCAACCACATGAGGTCGTGCACGGCCTCGCTCGAGGGCGAGGACAGGAAGGCCCTCGTAGCTTGGGCCAAGAGGCTCGGATCGGAGATCGGCAAGGTCGAGACCATGGAGTATTACCAAAGGATCTATTTCGACGCCATATCCAAGAGTCTCGAATGTCTTGCCGATATCTAGGATCCGCAGCTTTTGCCAAGTTGAAACGTGGCTTAGGATTTGCAGAAGATCTTCTAATGGCAGTCTTACGACAAGGACGAGGATGCCCTAATGCCTTGCCCAGGCTCCATCCAGCTCCGCCGCGCAGCTCTCGAACACGCACCTAACGGCGGCCATTTCCGACGGGGTCACGCGCCCTCCGCTCGCCTTATCCGAGGGCCTATGCGGCGGGGCTTGACTTCGAGGACGTCGTCGACTCGTCCCTCGAGCTTGTAAGGCTTGCTGAGGTAGGCGGACTAGAGTAAGAAAAGAGAAATCAAAAGGCGAATTTATCGCGAGGAGCAAAATGTCCCAAATAAATCAGATCCAAGAAGAGCTAAGGCAGATCGAAGGCGGGCGTTTTCAAACACTAGCAAATCAGTATCTATATAGGAGATATTCGCTTAACAACATCATTGAATTAGGATCCCAATGCGGCACGGATAAAACCACGACCGGAGTGCCAGACATGTACTCCGTAGGAGAGAATGGACACTACCTCTTCGCGGCATACACAACCTCTAATTCCGACATCCGCAATAAGCTGCTAAATGATGCTAAAGACTGCCTCGACAGGAGCAAAACCGGAATCAATCCGCAACTCATAGATCGAATCATCCTGTGCCACACATACTTTCGCCTTTCACCTCTGGTACTCGAGGAGGTCCGTGCCATCGATCCACGGATAGAAATAATCGGGCCAGAGACAATTGCGAGCGACCTTGATGGAAAATACCCTGCGCTAGCGCATACGGTATTGGGCGTTCCACTCGGAAAGGGATCATTCATCGCCCCAGACCGCTTCATCGAGCGAAGCCTGAACGACCGTTTCTCAACCGACCTGTCGAAGCTCCTCATGCACAGGGATTCCGAGTTTTCAGTCATCGTCGAATCGATAGAGCAAAACAAGGCAGTGGTGATTCAGGGGCAGTCTGGATCGGGGAAAACCAAGATCGCCCTCGACGCATGCCTCTCATTCAGCAAACGGCATCACTGGGATCTTCTTATCTTGGACTCTAGGTATTCATCGCATCTCGACGATGATATCGAGCTGATTTTGTCGGAGTCGGAAAACATTATCCTTCTAGTCGATGATGCAAACGGCAACCTGTCACTTGAGCACTTGCTGGGAATCTGTTTGGAAAACAAAAAGCTAAAGATTGTCCTCACCTGCAGGAAGATGCACCGAAGCGAGTTGACCGCAAAAATCGGCAGTTATCTAAATTTCAGAGAAATAGAGCTGGAGCCTCTAACCGCGGAAAATATAGAAGCGATACTCGAGACCGAATACAACATAAAAAACATAGCACTGAGGGAGAGAGTATCGGCAATCGCAAACGGAAACCTGCGCTTGGCTATCATGGCAGCAAGCCCCATAGCAGACGGCAATTTCGAAGCCATCCAAGAGCCATACGATCTTCTGAACATCTATATGAATTCCGCCTTAGCTGGGTACTCCAGCAGGGAGCAACGTCTCGCAGAGATCCTTGCAATCTACGACTGCTGCGATCTTATTGAAGGAGACCCTTGTTATGAGGATCTCTTGGGCTTGGGGTACGACGACGCCGAGATTCGGGATTTTGCATCCAGATTGAACGACCAGGAAATCGTCACGATCCTTACCTCAGCCGGTGGCGTGCTAGCCATAAGGATGGAAGAGCAGAATCTTCGCGACTTCTTGATATGCCGCCACTTCGCAAAAGAAGGGAACGGCAGTTTTGCAGATTTCATTCTGCATACCGCAGAAATGCCGAACGCGCCGTATCTCAAAGCCGCCAAGTCAATGGCTGAAGTATGCGGAAGTGCGAGCGTGTACGACTATCTTCGAAGGGAATGCGAGAAAGCTTGGGATGAAATAAAGAATCGGGATGAGCGAATTGCCGATCAGTTCATAATCACATTCAATCAACTCCTCCCCGTACAGGCGCTCGCCTTTGCCTCAAACCGCATCGAAAGTGCTGCTTGCGCTGACGTATCGGAAGAAATTCTCGGCATGAATTCGACATCGGACGGATCTATGCCCCTGCATATTTCCGTATCCCTGATGAACTCGAGCGAGTATTCGCAAACAGCCTCCGAGTTGTTCGTGAAGTGTGTAGAAAGAGGCACAGAGCGGGCGGCCGAGTACAACTGGGCATGCGGGCAAGACGGCGCTTTCGCTTACGATTTCGATCGTACGGGATTCGATTTGGAAAACAGCAAACTCGATGCCCTCGCTCAAAAATATCAACAATCGCATTCCCGCAATGTTGCAGCATGTCTGATCGTCTTGACGAGTTCATACCTCTCTTCAAGGGTCCAGCGCGTTCGGCAAAACGGCATAACGTACACATACAACACCCTGATCTTTAATTTCACATCAGAGCTGGCCGAGCTCCACGCCCATTGCTTCCGGGCGCTCTCCGTTCTAGTCGAAACCGAATTCAGCAGGCAAGTTAGATCCACCTTTCGGCAGCACTTCTCGTTCTATGGCAAAGAACCTGAAGCGGAGCATGCAGAAAACATGCATTCGGTGCTCTCGATGATCGAAGATCTATTCCCCAAATATATAAGCGCAGACTCGACAATCGATCTCTCATGCAGCTTAAGCATCAACCAGATTTACGAAACATGCGCGCAGAATCCCCCTCTGAGCCTCGATGGGTTCCGCCAGAGCACATTCGACGCACTTGGCCTGGAGAACTCCGAGTCTCTCGTAGAGAAAGAACCGAGGATATCCGCGGAAGAGTTACCGCTAGAACGACTGACCGAAGCCCTGGGAAAGCTAGCCGAAGATTATGAGATTTCCGATAAAGAGTGGGAGTCGGGCAGGGCTATCGGAAAAGTCCTTCTGGAAATCGCCAAAAGGACCCCAGATACTGCCTCAAGCATAATCGCACGCAATATCGCTTCGTCGCCCTCGACGATCCCCGTCCCGTACGAAGCACTTGACCATCTTGCTGAAACCATCGGCAGGAAGGTCCTTAGAAACGAGCTGGGCGCGGTGATCGACGTGAGTGACCATCCGGCCCTGTTTGACTATCTTGATTTGCTAGCAATAAAGAACGGGCCCGACAAGGAGGAGCTCGACGAGATCCTCGCAAGACTCGATGACGGCAGAACGCATCTCTGCTTGGAAGATTTGGAGATAGTCGAGCCAAAGCATCCTGGCTATATCCTCAAATATGCTTCTAGGTTTTCCGAACGCACTCACAATGATGGGGTTTGGCGGTTTTTCGGCAACTGCGGAGACGAAAAGCGCGTCTCCGCTCTAGATTCGTACTTCGGATCCAATCCCTTACCGGCTATCAACCTGTATTTTCTCGCACTTGAAGGACGCCCTTCTTTCGACTATAACCTCGCTTTCCTACGCTGCCTTTTACGCCTTGACAGTTCAATGATTGACCGTTTTTTGGAATACGCTGCCAGCCTCGACTACCGACAAAGGCACGATCTCCTGCGAAGAATCAGCTCGTTTTGGACCGTCCAGGACAATCGTGCTTGGAATCTGCTGAAAGCATTGATCGATGAAGTGCTGAGCGAACCACTCGGTAGGTTTGAAATAGCCGCTTTGTTTCCCGTTCGTGACGCAAATGCGCTCTCGAGCGATATTTTTTGGGAGCGCCTGGAATATATCATCCGCGAAAGGATCGCCGACGCAAATAGTCTCGATAGAATTAGCTGGGCCTTGTCCGATTGCAATGACGAGGCGAGGGTCAGGGCTATCACCCTCATTCTGTCGCTCGATAAAGACGGGATATCGATCAACGATTTGGATCTCCGTCGATCTTCAATGAGCGGGTCTCCAGAAAAAGGCTTTATTCCAGCAAAGCTCAAGGAGATTGAGGCGATTGAATCGATTGCTGCTCAGCTGCCCGCAGGTGTTGAATATTTAAAACACAGAGAATGGCTGTTAAAAGTGAGGTCTTCAATTGAAAGAGACATCGAAGACGAAAAGTGGAGGCTATTCCACGGCAGGCAGTAATCGACTTTAACACCTAGAATTAGGAAAAGCCTCGGGGGCTCCTGCCTAGCCCTTCGACCTGCACTGCGTGCAGAAGACAGTCGAGGACGAACCGTGGTGCAGCTCCATGAGCTCGAGCTGCATCGCCCTGATCAGGTCGTCGAGCTTGTTCAGCAGCCACTCGTCGATGTTTGTGTCAACGGCCAGCTGAATACTGTTCAGTTTTACGCTACCACTGACAGCGAGGCCGAAGTGGCTCGTTGCCATTTCGAAGCCGCGCGCGCGGCGCGGAAGGGCGGCGTGGACCCCGAGTCCACTGCCTGCAAGCTCGACAAGATGATTTGGTTGCTCTGCACAAGCGACTTTTACCTCGAAGGGGGTCTAAAGCTCTTTTCAACCAATGCACTTGTTGAATCGAACCTGAGCGCTTATTCGGGGGTTGGCATTTAAATCGGAGCCACTTTCAGAAAAGCGGCGCTGCAAACGCATGCCAAAACTGGCAAATTATTATGAAAGGTAATCTTATGGCAAACGCAGAGGAATCAACTAAGGCCGGTCTATCGCGCTTGCAAGACGACGCAAGGCCGACTATTTGCAGCGACTCTCTCGAACTTATTTCGAATATCGCAGAGGTTGGCCTGGACGAAATTCTCCAAAACGAGTTCTTGAAGGACATCCCCGTCATCTCAAGCCTAGTGAGCATCTACAAAATCGGAAACAATATCCACAATGCACATCTGCTGAAGAAGTATGCGTGTTTCCTCGATGAGTTCAACCGCGACTCTTTTGAAAATGGCTCATGGAACAAGTACAAGCAATACTTTGAAGAGTCAAATAGGAAGCGCGATATTGAGTACCTGCTTATCCTGCTCGAAAGATACATTGAGGAGGACAAAGCGCGGCGACTAGCAAAGATTTATGAGGCCTACCTAGATAAAGAAATTAGCTGGGACGATCTTCGTTTGTTTGCAGAGACTTTGGACAGATTTCTACCTGGAGACTACGAAGTGCTTCGAGAAAAGGAAACTTTTCAGACGCTCAGAGGCAGAGATGCAGAAGTTCTTCTTCGATTAACCGGACTGGGATTGCTGATTGAGGATATCCATCGGCAGCAGTGGGACGTAGTAGATACGACGCTCATCTTCGACGATCCCGACGAAATTGAGAAAGAAGAAAGGGTTTATCGTAGGACCGAATTTGGAAACAGGATGGTATCTATACTTGGCTAGCTACTGCAGACAGCAATCTGAGCGCGCTCTTGTCGTCTTGGTTAAACTGCTCGGATCTACCAGTGATTTTTACTGCATTAGGCATTCGTAAAGGGAATCGGTTCTTCACGATTCGCATCCTTTCTAGTGCTGCCTTTATTTAAGGCTCTGTTAGACCAGGATTGACATTCCGCCCCGTCATCTTCTTGCGATTGCACAATGGTCGCCCCTTGTCGAATCTGAATCCGGCAAGGGGCGATGCGCCCGAGACCGGACGAGTTGCTCGCCTGGCCCTGCCGTTTCATGCCGACCTGCCGGCTAACTCGCCGTCTCCTCGTCGGGCGCCGGCGTCTTGACCCTCATCTCGAACGGCATCCCGCCCTCTCGGACGAGCGCCCTGAGGAACGCGTTGACGGCGGTGGACATGGACAGGCCGAGCTCGTCCAGGATGGCCGTGGCCTCCCTCTTGACCTCCGGGTCGATGCGGATCGTCGTGGCCGGTATGTTCGACGGCATGGCCTCACCCCTCCTCGTGTATCGCGGTGCGACCATTCTACCGCCTCTATGCGGCGGGCGCGGCCCAGTAGTCCATGTAGGGCGGCTCCACGTTGAACATGTCGCGGACGCGGCTCCTGCAGACGCCGTGCGCGAGCTGCCGCGCGACCGTGCGCCCGGCCGCGCCGGAATCGGTCGCCATGAAGGTCCGGCACCACCTGAACCAGGCGAGGTAGGCGTCGAGGTGCTTCGTCGACACGCCCCTGAACGGCTCCATGAAGGCGCCGAGGAGCGAGTGGACGGTGTTGACCCGGTTGATGGTCCCCCCGGAGCGGTCCTTGGGGTCGTAGGCCGCGTGCGCGGCGACCTCGAGCTCGGCGAGGACGCCGACGTAGGCGGCCGCCCTGTCGGTCGCGACGACCGAGCCGGCCGCGATGCGGCCCCTCAGCGCGTCCATGGCGCGCTCCCTCGAAAGGGCGCCCCGCCCCGTGACCTCGAGGAACGTCTCGTTCGAGTCGTTCACTCCGGTCATGACGCAGATCCGCTCGCGCGACAGCCCGCGTCTGTGCACCTGCTTGCCGCGGTGCCGGGAGGGGCGCGGCATCGTGAACGACCCCTTCGCGTGGTTGCCCTTGAACGACTCGGGGAAATAGGTCTCGTCGAGCTCGCAGCCGCAGCCCCGCTCGACCCTGAACGAGGGGGAGTAGGCCGAGAGGCACTCGATCAGCCTGTGGCGCATGGTGTAGGCGGTCTTGAGGCAGACGCGGCAGCGCCTCGCGCATTCGCGCAGGGGCAGCATGAGCACGAAGCACTCGGCGTAGGCCATCCAGGTCTCCTTCGGGAGCTTGCTCGTCCCCAGGATGCGCTCGCTGCCCATGCCGAAGGTCCTGCCGCAGCCCCGGCAGAGGTAGCGCTGCTCGCCGTTCTTCGATTTGCCCTTCTTCACGACCGCGGCGGACCCGCAGCGCGGGCAGCGTTCGATTTCGTAGGCGGAGCCGGCCGCGTCGTCGAACGCCGCCGCGCGGATCACGTCCCTGACGGACTCGATAGCGCGGCGGCGCTCGGTCTTGCTGAGGTTCGCCATGCCCTTCTTGAAGTTGAGGACCAGGTCTTCGGCGTTCATGCTGCCTCCATCATCGCGGTCTATGGGGTCAACGATATGGCACCGTGGGGACACATGTATGTCAATCCTGGTCTAACAGAGCC
>JBKYCW010000003.1:453810-455944 GCA_047025555.1 Collinsella sp. | reverse complement strand
TCAACGATATGGCACCGTGGGGACACATGTATGTCAATCCTGGTCTAACAGAGCCTTATTTAATGATCGAGATATGCTCGGCGACTGCGGTGTTCTGCCCCTTAGGTTACAGACGGTTGTTTCTATTGAGCTTCCAGAGGAAATACATGGGGTTCTCTTTTGCCTTGGCTTCTCGCAAGAAATCTGCGGATTGAGATGCAACGGCCCCTATGCCGGCAGCCCCGAGGAAGGCCATGGCATCAGAAGGTGATGCGATTCCGTATTGCCCCAATGTAAAGCTCGCAATTCCGATAGCGGCTTCAATGCCTGCGGAGGTGACTAATCGGGATCGCTCGTTTTTCATCACTAAAGATATCTTGTGAAGCTCGGGCTCAATTAGGTCGTTCTTCAGGTCAGCTAATGTCGAGGTGTCGATGGGCCTTTCGCTCAGGCCTTTGGACAAGGTATCCCTAAACACAAGAAACGACTCTTCGTTTCTAATGCGGCAATCAAGGATGCTACGCAACGTTGCATTTTCAGCAATGGGGAGGGGGCAAGATAACCGGCGAATGGGTATGGTCTGATCTTTTCGAGGATAAAGGGTGGAAGTTGCGGACTCGAGGAACTCAATCTGAGCTGGACGAGTGGTTAAATACGAGCTATTCGAAAAATAGGGATTGACGAGGGCTTGAAAGCAATCGTCCAACAATGGCAGTAGGATAGTCAAGATGCCGCCTTTCTCCAGCATGTCTCTATCCAATCGCGTTTCGCCTTGGCTTGCATAGAGCGATTCGTATTCAGACGGGATTACCAGGAAATCGACATCCATCTCATCATGGGACCCATATGCATCCATTCCCTCAATCGCTACATACAGATTCCCATCTGGTGCTTGTTTTAAAGTGCACGAGGTAGAGGAACAGAATTGTCGTACGAGTTCATCCCAATAACTCGATATCAATCCTTTTGCTTTTGATTCTCTTTCGATTTGTCGCGCTAGGCAATCTTTGCAAAGAGGAATGTAATTGCTCGAAAATCCGAGTATTCCAGCTTTGACTATGTCTTCGACTCGCATGGTCAAATAGATCCCGAATGCAAGTTCATCGACTGAGGCATAATCATCGTGCCCCATTTCGAATGCCGATTCTATAGGGCAATGAATCAGTGTTTTATCTGCATACAATGCTGAGAACTTTGCCAAATGGTAAATGTTTTGCTCTCGACAGGCATAGTCAGTGCAGGGGAATTTGCCTCCTTCAAGGGTGGAGTCAACAGAAAAATTGAACAGGGATTGATTTTCGATTTTTTCGATTGGGATAAGGGGTGCAAGGCCCCTAATAAAGGCGTCGAACCTCCTTTGCCCCAGTTCTTCTAGGTACGCAATTATTTCGGCAAGAGAGCTGTTCTTGAATGCGGCTAGATAAGAATAAAGGTCATCGTATGCATGAGTCGCCATTTCGCTCACCTACACTTTCGGAAAGAGTTTTGCGTCGTTATTTCCGAGGCGTCGTTGGGCTCGCAATCGACTCTAGTGTGCAGCTGCTTCTCGACGTACTCCCTCATGTTCTGCCTCCACATGTAACTAATTGATTTGCTATGTGCCATTATGAATGGTATATAGCAAATCAATTAGTTACATTTAATGGAGCATTGCGAGCGTGGCGCGCGCAAAGAAGAGTCGTTGTATGGAGGCTTCCGGCAACGGCCTTTTGTACGTCCGTGACTGTTGGGTGCTATCGCGGATGACGTCATTGTTGCCTGTACTCTCGATCCAAGGATGTAATTACGGAAGTGCGGGGAAAATCGAGAACCTTCGAGCACAACGCGATTTTTAGCACCAAAACCGCAGTTCGCGGAAGCGAAAACTGGGGCCTGGTTAGCATTTCTTCGATTTTCCCCGCACCTCCGAATTTGACCCCTTGCCGCACCTTGATCACGTCTTCAAGTGGCTGGTTCATCGCTAATGGAGTTTTCTGCGGTGCTTGAATTGCGGTGTTGTGATTAGGGCAAAAGGCTCTTGGCTCCGGGGAGGCTCATCGCACGAAAATTCAAGTTGCTGCTGAAGTAGGGCTTGCTTCGGCAGCGCTAACAATAAGGGCGGCTCTGCTAGTCTCGGGAGACCGCGGCATTCGGCGGGCCTGCCGAATGCCGCGGT
>JBKYCW010000003.1:415721-453710 GCA_047025555.1 Collinsella sp. | reverse complement strand
CAGTAGCGGTCAGTAGCGGTCAGTAGCGGTCAGTAGCGGTCAGTAGCGGTCAGTAGCGGTCAGTATATTCTTCGGAGCCGTTTCTCTGGGCTTCGGCGGACTTGCCAACTCGCGCTTGGGCACTACTCAGTAGATTACTCAGCAGTGCCCAGTAGATTACTCAGTAGTGCCCAGCAGGGGGAGGGCAGCAAACGCAATGGGCCTGTTTCCCGGCTAGGACCTGCAGCCTCAAACTTCGCTTGGCATCCTGTAGAACTGGTGCGGGTCTTTCGGGCTTTTCCCTACCCATTCCAACAGGCCTCGACCGGCAAGGTCTTTCAGAGTCTTCGAGGCCGTTTTCCTACCGACATTGGACTCCCGCGCGAGGTCGGAGGTCGTGATTTTCCCCTGAGCGGCGGCAATTGCCATCGCTGCTCGTTCGCGCTCGCTGAGGAGCGGTCGGTTGTCGGCCGCGGTTCTCCTGAAGGCCGCTTTCTGCAACCCAGGACGCTCGAAGACGACGACGGTGCTGTTGACGGTCTGCTCGAAGCGGAACCTCACGCCGGCTGCCTCGCAGGCCTCCTTGATGCGCGGTATGCCCGTGCCGTACTGCTCGATGACGCCGGCGCGGAACAGGGTGCGCGCGATCGCGGGGTTTCGGAGGCCGAACTCGCTCGCGGTACCGTCTAGGTGCTCTTGCGGCGAGTCGCCCTCGGGGAACAGGCCCGGGCTCACGATCTGGACGGTGTCCATGAACACGTTGACCTCGACGGCGGTGCCGGTGGTGTAGTCGCGGTGGCACAGCGCGTTGGCAACCGCCTCGCGGATGGCCTCGGCCGGGATCTCGGGGATCTCCTTGCGGTACATGCCCGTCTCGCCGATGACGAACTCGCGCCTGATGTTCGACGTCACGAAGTACTCGGCGAAGTCGAGCAGCTTGAGCATGGTGCCGCTCTCGCGGCGCAGGTCGAGGATCTTGGCCTTGGTGTTGCCGCCCAGAAGCCCCAGCTTCATCCTGGGGTAGGTGTCGGATCCCTCGCAGAACAGCTCCACCGCGGCGTTTCTTAGGCTGCCGTCGGGCGCGACGAGGTCGAGCCTTGCCAAGGTGTCCTCCACGCCGGCGAACCCGCCGCCCACGCGTCCGGCCCTGCCGCCGCGCGCGACGAAGTCACGCACCGCCTGCTCGTCGGCGTCGGAGACGGGCCTGCCGGACGGCAGCGAGTCCCACGGGCTACGGGCGCGCTCACGCTTGACGACCATGGCGCTCAGCTCCGAGGCCGACAGCGCTTTGTTCGAAGTCCCCACGCGGGTGAAGTAGCGTCCGTCGGCGGAGTAGGGGGCGTCGGCACCTGAGAAGGCAATTTTGATGTATCGCAGCCCATCATCGGCGTCGAGGCACTCGACCGTCGGGAACACCGCGGGCTCGATCTTGTCGGACACCCACGACGTCACCTGGCGCAGCGTTGCGTCGCTGACATCCTGGCCGATGACATCGCCGTTGTCCTTCACGCCGAAGTAGAGCTCGCCGCGGCCGTGCTTGTTCAGCATGGCGCTGATGGCTTGCAGTGCTTCTTTATGCTCGCCAGTGGACTTCTTGAACTCGACGGTCTCGCTCTCGCTGCCCAGGTTCATCCGCGCTGCCTTTCCCGTTCGTTGCTTGTCTCGTTGGATTATACCGTGGTCACCATGGGCGAAAACGTGGAAGCGCGCTTGCTTGCCTCTACCATGTTCTCATGCGCCTTAATGCCCTTTGTGAAGAATCATCCCATTGGGAAACGGGTCCCTATGGAACGATTTTGGTATCAGGCATAGGGGGGCGCTATCGTGGATGTCGTCACCATTGCCTGCGCCCTCGATCCAGAGATGTAATTACAGAAGTGCGGGGAAAAATCGAAAACCTTCGAGCACAACGCGGTTTTTTTGTATCAAAACCGCAGGTCGCGGAAGCCTAAAACGGGGGTCTGGTCAGCATTCCTTTGGTTTTCCCCGCACTTCCGAATTTGGCCTCTCGCCACAGGTCGCGCGCGCAGACGTGGTGTAAGAGTGTCCTGAGGTCCGTCGCTGCAAGTCCCGATGTTACTCCTTCTTGAGACCGCGCCTCTCGACTATCTCGTCCACTATCTCCCTGGCGCGCCGCCCGAGCGCGCGGCGCCTCCCCTCTGTCGGGGCCGGCCTGTCCGCGGGCTCGGCGAAGCCCTCGGCGGCCGAGGCCTCGGAGAACACGCGCTGCTGGGACCACTGCCCCTCGGTCTCCATGAGGCTCGCGCACGTCAGGCGCAGCATCGACTCCCTCGAGGGGAAGGACTGCACGACCCTGTAGCGGCGCTTGATCTCGCGGTTGGCGCGCTCCTGGACGTTGTTGGTGCGGAGCTTGGCCCAGTGCGCCCTGGGGAAGGCCGTGAACGCCAGCGCGGAGTCCTCGGCCCGCTCGAAGACCTCGCCGGCCCTGGCGGACACCGACGCCACCCAGGGCGCCGCCTCGGCCCACACGCAGCGCGCGAGGTCGGGGTCGTCCTGGTAGACCGCGGCGTGCACGAGGTCCCTGACGGCCGCCTTGGAGTCCTCGGGCCTGCCCGAGCAGGCGCTCTGGAGGTTGCGCTGCAGGTGCGTCACGCAGCGCTGCCAGGCGCAGCCCTGGAACAGGCGCGAGACGGCGGCCACGAGCCCGGCGTGGCTGTCGGAGACCACGAGGCGAACGCCGGCCAGCCCGCGCTCGCGCAGCCCGCCGAGGAATGCCGCCCAGGAGTCCTCGCTCTCGGTGTCGACCACGTCGCAGCCCAGGAAGTGCTTGCGCCCGTCGGCGCCCAGCCCGATCGCGGTCACGACGCCCTGCGAGACGACCGACGAGCCGACCCTGCAGCTCATGTAGGTGGCGTCGAGCCACAGGTAGCAGCACGGCGTGCCCGACAGGTCGCGGCTGCGGAACTCCGCCACCTCGGCGTCGAGGTCGGAGCAGAGGCTCGAGACCTCCGAGCTCGACAGCGAGGATATGCCCAGCTTGGACGCCACGCGCTCGACCTTGCGGGTGGACACGCCGCACACGTACATCTCCTGCACGATGGCGGCCACCGATGTGTCGACGCGCGACCATCGCGCGAGCATGCCCTCGGGGTAGTAGGTGCCGTGCCTGAGCTTGGGTATCTCGAGCTCCACGTCGCCCACGGCGGTCTTGAGCGACCTGGGGCGGTAGCCGTTGCGGCTGTTCTCCCTGCCGTCGCTGCGCTCGTTGCGGCTCGCGCCGCACATCTGCTGGGCCTCGGAGTCCATCAGCGCGTTCATCACGCCGCCCAGCACCCTGCACGCGAACTCGCGCGCGTCGCCGCACTCCTGCCAAAGCCTCGCCGCCTCGAGGGCCTCGTCGCGGCCGAGGCGCAGTACACTCTCTTCTTGGGGCATCGCCTTTCCTTCCATTCGTCACCTTCATTACTCCAACGACGAATTCTAGGCGGTGTCCCCTCCCTTTCAAGAAAGAGAAGAGGCGGGGCATGCCCCGCCTCTTACACCACATCTCTGCGCGCTACCTCGCCACATCCCGATTACGTCTTAAAGTGGCGCAAAAAGCCGTGTGCTCTGCTTGATTTTGCTCAGGAATTATGCCTGAGGGGTAGTGGATTCGCCTTTCTCCGCCGTGCAGCGGCACGTGTAGGGCTCTCTGGCTCAGGCGCGAGTCGCTTCCCGTCTGAAAAAGTTCTTAAAACAGCTTTAAAGTTGCCTTTGGCCTACATTGACAGCGTACAATACGCATGTTTACCATGGCAAAAGCTAAATTTGGGGAGGGGGAGCGCACGGTGGAAGTGCTGGTTGTTGGCAATACCGCGTATGTCGATGACGACTTTTGTGCCAAGGCGTTTCCCGGTGACCATGTTCAGGTCGTGGCGGCCAACGAGGCGCGCCGCGACGGGTCGTCGCTCCATGCGTCTTGGAAAGAGCTGCTGCAGCACCTGGACCAGGCTTACGAATTCGACCGTGTGGTCTACCTCTCTACCTATCTCACGCCGCATACCGAGGCCGTTGGCGACATCGAGCTGCTGCGCTCCGTCTTTCGAGCTTGCATGGGTCGCCAGATTCAGCTGCTGTTTGTGACTGGTCCCATGGGAGCGGACGGTGCGGTGGACGCTGCGGGGCAAAACGGCAAGGGCATCATTGCCCGTGCGGCCAACGACCTGTGCCGCTACTATGCGGTCCGCGACGGCATTCAGGCCAAGATCTTGCGCGTGCCGTATCTGTACACCGCCTCGCCCACGCTGGAAGACCCGATTTTGACCCCGCTGTTCGAGGCGTGCTCGCAAGGCTCTGCTGTCATGAGGGCTGGGGCGGACTCACCGCTCGGTGCCCTCTGCGCCGAGGAGCTGGCCGTTCTGGTGCGTCGCATCTTCGACAGCTGGGATGCCACATTCGAGGAACTCGAGGTTCCGGATAGCTTTGCCCACACCGTGGGAGACCTGGGCGAGGCGCTCAAGGGCTTGTTCCCGGGGCTCGACATTACCTACGACGGGGACGCCGTCGTCTCCATTGCTCCGAGCGATACCGTCCGCACGCGCTACGGGTGGTTCCAGCGCTATGACGTGCTGCGCGATCTTTCGACCATACACGCCCGCTGGGAGCAGACCCTCGCGGGCAAGCGCCATCCGCTGCGTGCCGCCATCGACCGCATGCGCGGGCGGACACTGCCCATCAAATGCCTGGAGACCGCGCTGGCCTGGGTGCTCTTTGAGGGCCTGGAGCTGGTGTTTTCGCAGTCTGCTCAGCTTAACGTGCTCGACTACCGCCTGCTGTACGTGGTACTGATCGGCACGCTGTATGGGCTCGATTTTGGCCTGGTTGCGGCGCTGCTGGCGTCGGTGGGTTTGGCCGCGAGCTACTTTACCCAGTATGGCTATACCTTCCAGGGTCTCTTTTACGAGCCGTCTAACTGGCTGCCGTTTATTGCGTACTTTGTTGTGGGTGCCGTGTGCGGCTATGTGCAGCTGCGCAACAGCGAAGCCATTAGGGCGGAGCGCGATCAAAACGAGCTCGTGCGCAACCGCAATACGTTCCTTACGCAGCTCTACCACGACGCGATCGAGGACAAGCGCGCGTACAGGCGCCAGATCGTGGGTCGCCACGACAGCTTTGGCAAGATCTTTGCCGTGACGCAGGAGCTCGACGTATTCAACCCACGCGACATCTATCGCAAGTGCTGCGAGCTTTTGGGCGAGATCCTCGAGAACGATTCGGTGGCGATCTACCATGTTTCGGGCGGGGCATTTGCACGCCTGGTGGCAGCAAGTCCCGCGATTGCCGAAGATGCCGCGCGCTCGCTCACGCTTGAGCAGCTTGCACCTCTTTTGGGCGACGGGGGTCGTTCGAACCTGTGGGTGAACCGCGAGCTGACGCCGGGGCTTCCCATGTTTGGATACACGATCGAGCGCGACGGGGCACCCGCTGTGTTGATCTTTGTGCGTAGTGCGGCCGAAAACCAAATGACCCTCTATTATCAAAACCTGTTCCGCATCTTGTGCGGGTTGGTCGAAAGCGCGCTGGGCCGTGCCTTTGACTATGAGGCGGTGGCGCAGGATAAACGCTGCGTTGACGGCACTTGCGTGCTCAAGCAGGCTGCCTTTGGCCAAGAGCTCGCGGCGGAGCAGGCGCTGGCAGATAGCAAGATGGGGAGTTTTTTGCTCCTGCGCGTGGTACCGGGCATGGAGCCTGTCGGCGAGCTGGTGGGCGCAATTGGGTCGGCAATCCGCGAGAGCGACGCGGCGGGCTTGGTCGACGGCGACGTGCTCTACCTGCTTATGCGCCAGGCAAAGGCATGCGATCTGCCCATTATCCGCGAGCGCCTGAGCGCAAAGCAGATTGCGGTGGAGCCCGTCGACGGCGAGGACATCGTGGAGCTGCTGCAGCACATCTCTTACACCGGTGACGGTGAGGGGGGTGCCGCTTGATCTCGCTTGTCGTTGCTGCCGTCTTGCTGCTGATTCATGCGCTGGTTTGCCTGATGCTGTGGACGCTCATGAAACTGGGCCTGCTGCCGGTGCGCGGGCACATGCTGGCTGTGATAGTGCTGGTGCCGCTGTGGGGCCCGTTGCTGGTGGTTTTGCTATCGGTGTGCAGCGCGGTGTTTGGCGAGGGGCTGAAAGGGTCTGCGCTGGAGTCGCTGCGCTTCAACGATGACCTGCATCGCAGTATGTCGGTACCGAGTGGTGAGGACGATTCAGGCGTAGTGCCGCTCGAGGAGGCACTCATCGTCAACGACCCGGCATACCGGCGCCGCCTAATGCTCTCCATGCTCACCGAGGAGCCCGACGCGTACCTGGCGCAGCTGCAGGCGGCTAAGCTTAACGACGACGTTGAGGTGGCGCACTATGCCGCGACGGCGGTGGCGCAGATCTCCAAGGAGTCCGACCTTAAACTGCAGCAGCTGGAGCGTGCCTTTAAGACGGACCCGAGCGCTCAAAACCTCAACGAATACTGCGATTTTCTTGGTGAATACTTGTGCTCGGGCTTGGCTGAGGGGCGCGTGGCTCAGATTCAGCGCCAACAGTACGCGCGCCTGCTTGCGCGTCGCTGCGAGCGCGAGGATACCCTTGAGCTGCGCATTCGATACGCGACGGCGCTGGCCGATGTCGGACAGATCGACGAGGCGCAGGCCGTGACCGACCAGCTGGTGATAGACGTGCCCGAGGAGCAGGAGGTTTGGATGCTTTGCCTGCGCCTGGCCGTGATGCGCCGCGACGGTGACGAGGTCCACCGTGTGATCGATGCGATTGACAAGCAACATGTGTATTTGAGCGCCGACAACCGCGAAAAGTTGGCGTTTTGGCGCGACGGGGAGGAGGCCAGATGAGCGTGGCGCAACATATCCGCGACCGTGCAGGGCGCTTTCGTTGGATGGGACTCCTCGTGGTGTGGGCGGTCTTTATTGTCATGGCCGCTGTGCTGCTGGTGGAGCGTGCCGGCGTGCAGTACAGTGCGGGCCAGCATAAGCTGGGGATGCTGGCCGCCAACGATGCGGTGCCGGCCTCCTCGGCAATCTTTGGCCAAAAGCCCACGTGCCTGGTCATTACCGATTCCGATCAAGCTGGCGTCGAGGACGTAAAGGAACAGTTCGACCAGATCCTGCTCGACATGAAGATCGCCCATCGCGATGTTGATATTGCCACCGACGGTGCGGACGCGATCCCATCGCTCACGTCGTTTGATCGCGTGATTGTGCTTATGCCCTCGCTTGACGGACTGGGTACGCATCTGACCGATCTGATGAGTTGGGTGAGTGTGGGCGGCTCACTCATGCTGGGCATGACGCCAGATAACTCGAACTGCCTGCAGGCTATTGCTTCCAAGCTTGGGATCGAATCGGCCGGATATGACTATGCGAAAGCCGAAAGCATTGTGCCGAGCGATGACTTTATGTTGGGCGGAGGAGAGCGCTACGAGTTCTCGGATCCCTTCGATTCTTCGCTTTCGGTTTCATTGCGCGAAACGGCGCACGTATGGGCAAAGACCGGTGACGCGGGCACGCCGCTCATTTGGTCTAACGATTGCGGCAGTGGTCACACCGTGGTGTGCAACATTGGTATCTACGACAAGGTCATGCGTGGGTTCTATGCTTCGGCCATAAGCTTGCTGGGTGATGCCTCGGCCTATCCGGTCATCAACAGCGCCGTGTTCTATTTGGACGACTTTCCTAGCCCCGTGCCCTCGGGCGATGGTACTTATATCAAGCGTGACTACGGCCTTTCCATTGCGGATTTTTACACCAAGGTCTGGTGGCCCGATCTGCAAAAGCTTGCGCAAAAATACGGCATTCGCTATACCGGCGTGATGATCGAAAACTACGAGGACGCGGTCAACCAGACCGAGCCCGCGCGCCAGGCCGATACCACGCAGTTCCGCTATTTTGGCGGCATGCTGCTGCAGATGGGCGGAGAGCTGGGCTTTCACGGCTACAACCATCAGCCTCTGGCGCTCTGGGATACCGACTATGGCACGCTGTATGACTACAAGACCTGGAAGAACAAGGAAACGCTCGTCGCTTCGCTCAACGAGCTTATAGCCTTCCAGGACGAGGTGCTGCCCAACGCGCACGGCTCGGTCTACGTGCCACCGTCGAATATCCTTTCGGCCCGCGCGCGCCAGCTTATCGGCACCGATGTTCCGCGCATTAAGACTATTGCCAGTACGTATTTTGAGGACGGTACCGACCTGCCGTACGTGCAGGAGTTTGGCGTGGCGAGCGATGGTATTGTGGAGCAGCCGCGTATTGTCTCGGGCGGCATGGTCGACGATTCCTATATGCGCCTGGCTGCCGTGTCCGAGCTCAACATGCACTACGTGAGTACGCACTTTATGCACCCGGACGACCTGCTCGATCCCGATCGCGGCGCCAAGGAGGGCTGGGAAGTCTACAAGGGCGGCCTGACCGACTACCTGGACTGGCTTACCAAGTCTGCGCCCGACCTGCGCCGCCAGACGGCGTCGGAGTGCTCCGGTGCCATTCAGCGCTTTTCGTCGGTTACGGTGAGCGTGGATACCGGTGCGGATGCCTGGACGCTCAGCCTGGGCAATTTCCACGACGAGGCGTGGCTCATGTTCCGCGCCAATAATGGCGAGCCAGGTGCGGTGACGGGTGGCGAACTAACGCACCTTACGGGCAATCTGTATCTGCTCAAGGCAAATGATAAGACCCTGACGATCGAGCGCAAGGAGGGTGGCGACAGATGAGAATCTGCTTGGTACTCGAGGGTTGCTACCCCTATGTGCACGGCGGCGTATCTACCTGGATGCATGGCTATATCCAGGCCATGCCCGAGCACGAGTTCGTGCTGTGGGTGATTGGCGCGCATGCTGCCGACCGCGGCAAATTTGTCTACGAGCTGCCCAGCAACGTGGTCGAGGTGCACGAGGTGTTCCTGGACGATGCCCTGCGGCTTTCGGGCGAGCAGCACGAAGCCAGTTTTAACGACCGTGAGCGCGAGGCGCTACGCCGTCTGGTGTCGCTCTCCAATCCGGACTGGGACGTGTTATTCGATATCTTCCACCGCCGTCGCGTGCATCCGCTCTCGTTTTTGCAGAGCCGCACGTTTATGGATATCTTTCGCGATGTGTGCCTGGCCGAGTATCCCTACACGCCCTTTGCCGATGCATTCCACACCATGCGCTCCATGTTGCTGCCCGTGCTCTACCTGTTGGGCAGCGAGGTGCCGGTGGCCGATGTGTACCATGCCATCTCGACCGGCTACGGTGGCCTGCTCGCCTGCCTGGGCTCAAGCGTTCACCATGCGCCGGTGCTGCTGACCGAGCATGGCATCTATACCCGCGAGCGCGAGGAAGAGATCATTCGCGCCGATTGGGTGGTGCCGTCGTTTAAGGACCGCTGGATTCGCTTTTTCTACCTGCTTTCGGAGGAGATTTACCGCCGCGCCTTCCGCGTGACGAGTTTGTTCCATAACGCCCGCAAGACGCAGATTGATATGGGCTGCGATGCGGACAAATGCCTGGTCATCCCCAACGGCATCCAGTTCGATCGCTTTAAGGATATTCCCTTAAAGATCGATGACGGCTGGGTGGACATTGGCGCGGTGGTGCGCCTGGCGCCCATCAAGGATGTCAAGACCATGATTTATGCCTTCTTTGAGCTGCACGAGCGCCTGCCCAAGGTGCGCCTGCACATCATGGGTGGCGTGGACGACGAGGAGTACGGCGCCGAGTGCCACGCGCTGGTCGAAACCCTGGGCGTGCGCGACCTGATCTTTACCGGCCGCGTCAACGTGGTCGAGTACATGGAAAAGCTCGACTTTACCATTTTGACGAGCATCTCCGAGGGCCAGCCGCTCAGCGTGCTGGAGTCGCTTGCAGCGCGCCGTCCCTGCGTGACGACTGAGGTGGGCTGCTGTCGCGAGCTTCTCGAAGGCGCCCCGGGCGACGACTTTGGCGTGGCGGGTTTTGTGACGCCGCCAATGTATCGCAAGGGCTTGGCCGATGCCATGGAACGCATGTGCACAAGCCGCGCTCGTCGCATTGAGATGGGGGAGCGCGGCCAGCGTCGCGTTGCCACGTACTTCTTGCACGAGCAGATGCTCGCCAACTATCGCGCGCTGTACGACGAGACGGCGCGTGCGTTTAACCTGCCCAGAGAGGGGGAGTAGCCGGTGGCCGGAATCGGTTTTGAGCTCAAGCGCCTGTTTAGGCGTAAGGGTCTGTTTGCCACAATGCGCGCTTACGGCTACGCCGGCATTGTGTGCACGGGCCCCATGCTGTTGGGCGTGCTGCTCCAGGTGGGTATCTTGGTGCTGTGCGGTCTGTGGGGCGTGGGCCGAGCCAACCAGGACTTGCTGGTGTGCATGGTGACCTATACGCTGCTGGCGTCGCTCACGCTCACGAGTTTTTTCTCTATGCCGGTCACGCGCTTTTTGGCCGACATGCTCTTTGCCGAGCGCGAGGATGAGATCCTGCCTTCGTTTTGGGGGTCTAATGCCATCATGCTCGTTGCGGGCACCGTGCTCTACGGCGTCTTTTTGCTGTTCTCGGGCGCCACGCTGCTGCAGGGACTGCTGTGCCTGTGGCTGTTTAACATTATGATCGTCAACTGGAACGGCATGAGTTACCTCACGGCCATCAAGGATTACCGCGGTATCCTATGCAGCTTTGCGGTTGCCATTGGCGTGGCGTGCCTGTGCGCCCTGGCCGCGCTGGCGCTGGGACTGCCGCCGGTCGAGGGCCTGTTGACGTCAATTGCTCTGGGCTACGGCGTCATGCTCGCCTGGGACGTGGTGCTGCTGTACCGATATTTTCCGCAGAGCGAACGCAGCCCCTGGCTCTTTTTGCAGTGGCTCGATCAGTTTATTCCGCTGGCGCTCACGGGCTTGTTTACCAACCTGGGTCTCTTTGCGCACTTGGTGATAATTTGGGCCGGTCCCATTGGCGTGCAGGTCAAGGGCTTGTTTTATGGTGCGCCCTACCACGATGTGCCGGCGCTCATCGCGTTTTTGACGATCCTGGTCACGTCCGTCAACTTTGTGGTCTCGGTCGAGGTCAATTTCTATCCGCGCTACCGCGACTACTACAGCCTGTTCAACGACGGCGGCGTGGTGGGCGACATTGTGGTGGCCGAGGAGGAAATGCTTGCCACGCTCAACCGAGAACTGCGGTTTTGTGCGCTCAAGCAGCTGTTTGTGACGGCGGCGGTCATCTCGCTCGAGACCACGGTGCTGTCGGCCCTACCGTTGGGCTTTAATAACCTGATGCACGGGTATTTTCGCACGTTGTGCGTGGGCTACGGCCTGTATGCCGTGGGCAATACGGTGTTGCTCATCTTGTTGTACTTTACCGACTACAAGGGGGCCGTGCTGGCCTCGGGGCTGTTTGCCGATGTGGCCGGGCTGGCGACTGCCGTTTCTCTGCTCTTGCCGCAGCAGTTTTACGGCTTTGGCTTTTTGTTGGGTGCAGCGGTGTTTTTTATCGTGGCGCTGCTGCGGCTCGATACCTATACCGCCAACTTGCCGTATCGTATCCTGAGCCAGCAGCCCATTGTGGCTACTGACAAGACGGGCTGGTTTACCGAACTTGGCCGGGTGCTCGACCGTGTTGAGCAACGCTACGAGGACAAGCGCGTGGGCGGTGATCCGCGCAGTGCGTTTGAACGTATGGTGGTTCGCCTGTTCCAAAAACATTGGGGAGGTTCTGATGATCGATAAGTTGATGTCTCGCCGCTGCCTGATCGAGGCGGCTGCCGGCGCGCTGTTGCTTTCGGGCTGCTCGTCTCAGGACGAATCCTCGACTAAAAAGGTCAAAAAGCAGGGCAAGATTAAAAAGGCCGGGGCCTCCGACCAGTCCAAGCACCTGCGCGATAAGGACGAGCTGTACGAGGTCTACGACGACTCGGGCATTGTGACCATGTACCTGACGGTCTCGCGCGGTAACAGCTCCGAGAACACCGATCATAGCTGGGCCGAGATCAATACGTACTCGGTGTATGACTACGCCGACATGGGCGTGACGCGCTATCAGGTAATGGGGCTTTTGCAGGCGGGCGACGAAGACGGCCCGGTGGCCGGTGAGGTTGGCTATGGCGAGGAAGCGCCCAATGCTACCGTGCAGGTGCGTGGCCAGACGTCGAGCATGAACTCGCAAAAGAATTACAAGGTTGAGCTCAAAAAGGGCAAGGGTAGCTGGCGCCAACAGCGCGCGATTGCGCTCAACAAGCACATGGGCGAGGGTATGCGTTTTCGCAACAAGATGGCCTACGACCTTATCCGCGGGATTCCCCAGATGATGGGCCTGCGCACGCAGTTTGTGCATCTGTGGGTGTGCGACCAGACCGAAAAGTCCAACGACACCTTTGAGGACTACGGCCTGTTTACGCAGGTTGAACAGCTCAACAAGACGGCGCTTAAGGCACATGGCCTGGATAAGAGCGGGCATCTGTACAAGGTGAACAGCTTTGATTTCCATCGCTACGAGGATACCATTAAGCTTGCTGACGACCCCGACTACAACCAGGCAAGCTTTGAGGGCATGCTCGAGATTAAGGGCGATTCGGACCACACCAAGCTCATCGAGATGCTCGATGCGCTCAACGACGAATCGCAAAAGATCGATGACGTGCTCGACACCTACTTTGATACCGAGAATCTGGTCTATTGGTTGGCGTTTCAGATCCTGACGGGCAACTGCGATACGCAGAACCGCAACTGCTATCTGTACAGCCCGCTTAACTCCAAGGTCTGGTACATCCTGGATTGGGATAACGACGGCATGCTGCGTAAGCTTGAGCTGAGCCTGACGGGGTTCTCGGATTATGCGAGCTGGGAGCGCGGCGTAAGCAACTACTGGGGCAACGTGCTATTCAATCGTGCGCTGCGCAGCAAGGCGTTCCGCGGTGAGCTCGATCGCGCCGTCAAGGACCTGCGCTCGTATATGACCGAGGCACGCCTGACCAAGATGATCAAGCACTACCGCGAGGTGACTGAATCCCTGGTCTTTGCTTCGCCCGATATCGACAATCTGCCTGTCACCAAGGACCAATACGAGCAGATCGCCGCGTCGATTCCCTCCGAGATCGAGGAGAACTACAAGAGCTTTCGCGAGAGTTTTAAAAAGCCCATGCCGTTCTACATCGGCGTGCCGCAGATCGATAACGGTAAGCTGCGCATTAACTGGGATGCGTCCTACGACTTTGAGGCGCGCGACATTCGCTACACCGTAGAGCTTGCGCGCGACTATGCCATAAGCGACGTGTTCTTTAAGGCCGAGGACGTGCTGCTTCCCGAGGTGACCTGCGATGCGCCCGATGCCGGCCAGTATTTTGTGCGCGTGCGTGCCGCCAACTCCGACGGCTTTACGCAAGATGCGTTTGACTACTATGTGACTGACGACGGTAAGCACTACGGCATGAAGTGTTTTTACGTGCAAGACGGCGGTAAGGTCGTGGAGGACACGTATGAGGAGGGCTAGCGCGCTGCTTGAGCGCTTGGCGGCCCCGCCTGTGCGTGCCACGCAGGAGCGTTACCGCCATGAGCTCAAATATCTCATTAACGAGGGCGAGCACGCCGCGCTTGCCTGTCGCATGGCGCCGGTGTTTAAGCTGGACAAGCATGCGCGGGCGGGCGGTTACACTATTCGCAGCCTGTATTTTGATGACTACCGAAACTCGGCCTACGAGGAAAAAGACGCCGGCATTCTCATGCGCAAAAAGTATCGCGTGCGCATCTATAACGGCAGCGACAAGGTGATTAAGCTTGAGCGCAAAAAGAAGTACGGCAGCTGGATCTACAAGGAGGACGCGCCGCTTACGCGCGGTGAGTTTGAGCAGATTCTGGCTGGCGACTACGACTTTTTGCTGAGGAGCCCTTATCCGCTCTGTCGCGAGTTCTACATCGAGTGCATCTGCAACATGATGCGCCCGCGGACCATCGTGGACTACGAGCGCGAGCCGTGGGTGATGGACGAGGGCACCGTGCGCATCACGTTTGACATGAACGTGCGTGCCGCGGTGGGTAGCTTCGACATCTTTGATGCGACGCTGCCCGCGCTGCCCGTGCTAGAACCCGGCAAGCTGGTGATGGAGGTCAAGTTTACGGAGTTTTGCCCGCAGCTCGTGCGCGATATGGTGCCGCCGGGCGCGGCCGAACTCACGGCGGTCTCCAAGTACTGCCTGTGTTACGAAAAGACCGCCTACCTGCGCGGATTTAATTACTGGGAATCGGATTTTGAGAACCGAGGGGATATTTAGACCATGAGCACCAGGGACTTTTTTAAGAACTCCGTCTTGGAGGCGTTTGGCCAGGTCGACCCTGCCAAGATCGGCCTTTCGCTGCTCGTGGCGCTCGCCATGGGCATCCTGATCTATTACGTGTACAAGCGCTTTTTTACCGGCGTGGTGTATTCGCGCAGCTTTGCCGTGACGCTCGTGGGCATGTGCGTGCTCACCTGCATGGTCACGCTTGCGATCTCGACGAACGTGGTCATCTCGCTCGGTATGGTCGGTGCTCTGTCAATCGTCCGCTATCGTACGGCGGTCAAGGACCCGCTCGACCTGCTGTATCTGTTTTGGGCCATTACCACGGGCATTACGGCCGGCGCCGGCATGTATGCGCTCGTGGGGCTCACGGCGGTGGTGATCGTGGTGATGATCGCCGGCTTTGCGAGCCACCAGGACAAGGCGCGCGTGTACATGATGGTCATCCACTACACGGGCCAGACCACCGGCGACGATATCGTGCGTGCATTTGGGCGCACCAAGTTCACCGTCAAGTCCAAGACCATGCGCGGCGACAACGTCGAAATGGCTGCCGAGGTGTTCTCGGATGGTGTAGATATGCCCTATGCTGACGCCATCCGCGCGCTCGACGGCGTGGAGGACCTCACGCTCATCCAGTACAACGGCGAATACCACGGGTAATTTGGTTCCGGCGCTCGCTAGCGTTTTTTCGACCTGGGTGAAATCGATTCATCCGGAGTGCCTTCATGGGTATCATGATGAAAGCGATTTCAATGACAGGGGTACTCGTGGTAAAGATGAAAGATGTCGCCGAGCTGGCGGGCGTTTCGAGCGCCGCCGTCTCGCGCTACCTCAACGGTGGGTATATCTCGGCGGACAAGGCCGATCGCATTAAGCAGGCGATTGAGCTGACCGGATACGTGCGGTCCAGCCAGGCTCGCGCGCTGCGCACAGGCTCCACCAAGCTCATCGGCGTCATCGTGCCCAAGATCAATTCGGAATCCGTGAGCCGCATTACCGCCGGTATTGGCCAGGTGCTCGGTCGTCGTGGCTACCAGATGCTCCTTGCCAACACCGACAACGCGGCCGATCGTGAGCTCGAATACCTCGATTTATTCCAAAACCACCCGGTCGATGGCATTGTGCTGGTGGCAACTATGATTACCGATGAGCACCGTCGCGCGATTGAGTCGTGCCGCGTGCCCATTGTGTTGATCGGCCAACATGTCGAGGGCGCGGCGTGCGTCTATCACGACGATTACGAGGCCGCCTTTGAGCTGGGCCATGCGCTTGCGGGCCGCGTGGACGGCAAGATCGCCTACATTGGAGTTACCGAAGAGGACCGCGCGGCCGGTTATGACCGCCGTCGCGGTTTTGAGGCCGGCTTGCGCGCCGCGGGTAACCCGCTCGATGCCGCATTGATTCGCCTGGGCTCGTTTACGCTCGACTCAGGCTATGGTGCAGCACGTGAACTGCTTTCCGTCGCTCCCGATGTTTCGTTTATCGCGTGCGCGACCGATACCATGGCGGCGGGCGCGCTTCGTGCCATCGATGAGGTTCGCGGCGTGGGCGAGGGCATGCATCGCGTAAGCGGTTTTGGCGACAACGCGTTTTTGCGCGCGCTGACGGGCGGTATTCCCACCGTGCATTATGGCTACCTGACCAGTGGCGTCGAGGCGACCAATATGTTGCTCAACACGCTCGATGGCGTGGAGGGGGAGAGCGGTCTAAAGACGCTCAAACTCGGCCATCAGCTTATGAATGTCTAGATTTTGGGCACGTCTGCCTGCCTCTGAGCCCTTATGTTTGTCTCAAAACTACCATTCGCCGGCTATTTCCTACCGTTCACCCTACTATGAAAACGATTACAGACATATGAAACTGAAATCGATTACAGTGTAAGTGTCAAAGACGGCCGGGTGCACGTGCGCCCGTTTGAGGAAAGGGAAGTCATGGACTACCGCAAATCAGCCCAAGAGGTGCTCGACAACATCGGTGGTGCCGGCAACGTTGTTTCGGCCGCACACTGCGCCACGCGTCTGCGCCTGGTGATTGCCGATAACGCCAAGGTCGACAAGGATGCCCTCGAGAATATCGACGGCGCCAAGGGCGTCTTTGAGGCCCAGGGCCAGCTCCAGATTATTTTTGGCACCGGCACCGTCAACAAGGTCTACGAAGAGTTCATCGCGCTCAGCGGCGTCGAGGCTGCCACCAAGGCCGAGGTCAAGGAGGCCGCGGCACAGCAGCAGAACATCTTTATGCGTGCCATTAAGGTGCTCGGCGACGTCTTTGTTCCCATCATCCCCGCCATCGTGGCTTCGGGTCTGCTGCTGGGCATTATGAGCGCCCTCAACTTTATGGCCTCCAACGGCTTTGTCGCGCTCGACACCAATAACTTTATTTACAAGATTGCCGACCTGGTCTCGGGCACGTCCTTTGGCATTCTGCAGATTCTGATCGGCTACTCCGCGGCTAAGGCCTTTGGCGCCAACCCGTATCTGGGCGCTGTCGTCGGCGGTGCGTTCATCAACTCCTCGCTGCAGAGCGCCTACACGGTTGCCTCCGAGGGCGTGCAGACTATGGTCACCGTCATTCCCGGCGTGTACAGCTTTGAGTGGGTCGGCTATCAGGGCCACGTGATCCCCATCGTTATCGCCTGCGCCATTCTGGCCTTCCTCGAGAAGCGCCTGCACAAGATCGTTCCCGAGATGTTCGACCTCTTTGTGACCCCGCTCGTCTCGGTGTTCGTGACCGTGCTCGTGACGCTCGTTGCCGTCGGCCCCATCTTTGTCTGGGCCGAGAACGCCGTCCTCGGTCTGATCCAGGCCCTGCTCACCCTGCCCTTCGGCATCGGTTCCTTTATCGTCGGCCTGTTCTATGCGCCTACGGTCGTCACCGGTATCCATCAGATGTACACCGCCATCGACCTGGGCCAGCTCGCCCAGTACGGCGTGACCTATTGGCTGCCCATCGCCAGTGCCGCCAACATCGCCCAGGGTGGTGCCGCACTCGCCGTTGCCTTTAAGACCCGCGATGCCAAGATCAAGGGCCTGGCGCTTCCTTCGGCTCTGTCCGCCTTCATGGGCATTACCGAGCCTGCCATCTTTGGTGTGAACCTGCGCTTCTTTAAGCCCTTCATCGCCGGTTGCATCGGCGGTGGCTGCGGCGCCCTGGTCTGCGCGCTCACTTCGCTGGCTGCCTCCGGCACGGGCGTTACGGGTATCTTCGGTATCCTGCTGTGCCTGGCCCAGCCCGTGCAGTACGCGATCATGTTTGCGGTCGCCGCGCTGGTTTCCTTTGCCGTCTCGTTTGTCCTGTACAAGGACGAGTCCAAGACTTCCGAGCAGGCCTAAGAGCTTTTGATTGAGGGGATGCCCGCGGGTCGTATGCTCGCGGGCGTTTCCCGTATCTGGTGCCGATCTCTGGTGTCTTGTTACTTTCGATCCGTTAGGACTTTGATATGTCTAATGCACTTGGTCGCGACCTTGCAAAGCTGGTCGCCGCTGTTGACGCCGCCGCCTCTGAGTGCGGTCATGGCGCGTATGGCCAGCGCTTCCATATTATGCCGCCGGCGGGCTGGCTCAACGACCCCAACGGTCTTTGCCAAGCGGGCGGCGTGTTTCACGCGTACTTCCAGTATGCCCCGTTTGATGTGAACGGCGGCGTAAAGATGTGGGGCCATGCCACAAGCCGCGACCTTATGAACTGGGAATATGTTGGCGCCCCGCTGCTGCCCGACGAGCCGTTCGATTGCCATGGCGTGTATTCAGGCTCCGCGCTTGCCGAGGACGGCCGCATTCGCGTGCTCTATACGGGCAACGTTAAGCTTTCCGATGCGGACGGCACGTACGACTACGTCAATACCGGCCGTCGCGCCGATACTGTTTATGTCGAGAGCGTTGATGGCCTTGCCGGTCGGGAGTTCATCCAAAAGCGCGTGGTGCTGGCGTCCGAGGATTATCCCGACGATCTGACCTGCCACGTGCGTGATCCCAAGGTGTGGCGCGATGATGATGGGCGTTACCACATGGTGCTGGGCGCGCGTCGTCGCGTGGACGGGCCGCATGTCGAAAGCCGTTTTTGTGCGATGCACGGCGAAGGTGCCGGGCGCGATGTGGGCGAGATCTTGGTGTATGGCTCGGCCGATATGCTGAGCTGGGAGCTCGAAAGCCGCGTTTCCACGCCCGAGCGCTTTGGCTTTATGTGGGAGTGCCCGGGATACCTTGAGCTTGAGTCGGATGGCGGTGTGCCGGCGAAGTGGCTGTCCTTCTCGCCCCAGGGCCTCGAGGGCGGCCGTTGGGACCGCGGCAACGTGTATGCCGCTGGCTACATGCCTGTATCGGGCGACATCACTGGTGGCAAGGACGCTTATGAGCTGGGCGAGTTCCGCCTGTGGGACGCCGGTTTTGACTTCTATGCTCCTCAGGAGTTTACGTCCGAGGATGGTCGCCACATTTTGATCGGCTGGATGGGCATGCCCGATGAGCCGACCTATGACAACGCGCCCACCGTAGCGTGCGGCTGGCAGTACTGCATGACGGTGCCGCGTGAGCTCACAGCCGGTGTCGACGGCGTGGTGCTGCAGCAGCCGGCGCGCGAGATTGAGCACCATTATGCCTCGGTGCGTGTGGGGGCGGGCTCGTTGGAGGTTGTCGGCGATACCTGCTTTGATGTTGTTGTTGACGGTGTCGACGGCGCGTTTACCGCGACCGTTGATGGCGAGCTGAAGCTGGCGTTTGTGCCCGCTGAGGACGAACTGCCCCCGCGCTTTGAGATGCGATTTACCGATGAGGGCCGCGCTTCTGCCGGCTGCGGTCGTACTGTGCGCTGGGAGTCCGTCGACGAGGTTCGTAACGTGCGTATTGTCGGCGATGTCTCGTCGGTCGAGGTGTTTGTGAACGATGGCGCACTCGTGTTTTCGACGCGCATCTATCCCGAGGCCTATGGCGTGACCGTTGACGCCCCGGGTGCGAACGTAAACTACCATACGCTCAGCATTTAGGCGAGTCGTCGCATATCGGCGCTATACTGCAGCCGTTGCCCACGATGCGGGGAACACCCGCATCGTGGGTTTTTGCTTATGAAGGGACGGTGCCGTGTGAACGTGCAACAGCTAGAAGGGGCCTGGGCTTTGAGGACAGGCGCGCGTGAGGCGCGGTTGCTTGCGGCCCCGCATGTGCCGGCAGCGCTGTCGCAGCTGGGGATTGTGCGTCCCGGTGACCGCCTGGTTGCGTTTGCCGATGACTTTGCCGATGCGTTTGTGCACGGCTTTGATTGCTGCGATGTCGCGCTGGTGGGTTCGCCGTCCGTCGAGGCGTTTGCCGCCGCGTCCGAGGGTTTTGATGCTTCGTTTGATGTCGAGGGACCGCACCTGTGGTGGTTCGTCAACTCTATCGGCGGGTTTGGTCTGCGCGTCCCCGATCTGCGAGCGTTAGGACGCGCCGCGCGTGAGGCCCATGCGCTGCTGGTTGTGGACAACACCGTGGTATCGGCTTTTGGCTGCGATCCGCTGCGGCTAGGTGCTGCGCTGTTGCTCGAGGCGCTCGACCGCGTGTGTGCTGGTAAGGCGCCGCGCAAGCTCGTTGCCGCTTCGGTGGCGCGCTCGCAGCTCAAGCGCCATCGTGTGGATGCTGCTGCCGAGTGCGCGCATGCCCTGCTTGAGGGCTGTGGCTTGGCCAAGCTTGATATGCCTGCTGACGAGGCCGGTGTGCTGGAGCGCGGGCTGGACTCGCTCGATGTCCGCATGCAGGCGCATTTCGACCGCGCACGTGCGCTGGCCGAGTATCTGGCCGCCAATGAGATGGTGCGCAACGTGCGCTATTCCGGGCTGAGCTCGCATCCCGACCATTCGGTTTCAACGGGAATCCTCGAGCACGGCTTTGGCCCGGCAGTTGAATTTGATCTTATCGAGCTTAGCTCGGGGGAGCTGTTCGGTGCTTTGCCGGGGGAGTTTCGCACATCGTCCGCCGGCGGCGCAACGACGCGCCTTTCGGCCCCACGCGGCAAACAGGGGAGCACCGTCCGCCTCTTCGCCGGCACCGACGACCCCTTGATCGTGGCCGCCACCCTAGATAATGCCCTCCGCAACTAGCTAAATCATCCTCAACTCCATAAGTTGCGGTGAAATAGGGATTGATTTACGGCTTTAACCGCATAAACAGTCCCTACTTCACCGCAACTTATGAGAAGGGGTTGGGTAGCTAAAAGCCCCGTCCCAAATGAGCTACTTTTTGATGCTGGCGATGAGGGCGTTGGCTTTGGTGGCGATGACGTTGTTGATGTCGGTCTGCAGCTCCTCGTAGGCCGCTATGGCTCGCTCGCCGGCGGGGGTGAGGGTGGATCCGCGGGCTCCGTCGCGCTCGATGAGCTTGCAGCCCAGCTGTCCTTCGGCCTCGTTCACAATGCGCCAGGCCTTGGAGTACGCCATGCCCATGCTCTTGGCGGCGCGGTTGAGCGAGTGCTCGCGGGCGATGCCCTGCAGCAGCAAGACGCAGCCGTGGCCGAACACGCCCGGCAGATCTTTGTCGCACGCTTGAATGACCAACTTTGCCGTCGTCTTGTACTCCATGTGCTCCACGTCTTCCCGCTAAAGTGTTTGCTGGGCAAACGCAAAGCCTGCGTCAAACCCTCGTGTGCTCTTCTTAAAACATGCATTGTAGCAGTCAAAGTGCGTTAAGATACTTTCCCAGTATTGGGCGCCCAAGGTTGGGCTGGGTCCTACGAGGCCTGCAGCCGACCGGTCGCATGGAAAAAGGAGAAACATGGCTACGTTCTTTCCCGGTGAGTCCCACACGTTTTCGGAGTATCTGCTGGTCCCTGGTTACTCGTCCTCGCAGTGCATCCCCAACAACGTCTCTCTTAAGACGCCGCTAACCCGCTTTAAGCGCGGTGAGAAGCCGGCAATCACCCTGAACATCCCCATGGTTTCCGCCATCATGCAGTCCGTCTCGGGCGTCGATATGGGTGTCGCGCTCGCTACCGAGGGTGGCCTGTCCTTCATTTACGGTTCCCAGAGCGCCGAGTCCGAGGCCGCTATGGTCAAGGCCGTCAAGGATCACAAGGCCGGTTTCGTTCAGTCCGATTCCACGCTGACCCCCGACATGACCATGGAGCAGGTCATTGAGCTCAAGGAGAAGACCGGTCACTCCACCATGCCGGTTACCGACGACGGCACTCCCAAGGGTAAGCTCCTGGGCATCGTCACCAGCCGTGACTATCGCCCCAGCCGCGATGACCACCAGACGAAGGTCTCCGAGTTCATGACCCCGCGTGAGCAGCTCATCGTGGGCGACAAGAACATCAGCCTCAAGGTTGCCAACGACGTCATCTGGGACAACAAGCTCAACGCCCTGCCCATCGTCGACGACAACGATCACCTCATGGGCGTCGTCTTCCGCAAGGACTACGACAGCCACAAGACCAACCCCAACGAGCTGCTCGATAACGACAAGCGCTACATGGTCGGCGCCGGTATCAACACCCGCGACTATGCCGAGCGCGTGCCGCTGCTCATCGAGGCCGGCGCCGATGTCCTGTGCATCGACTCCTCCGAGGGCTTCAGCGAGTGGCAGAAGCGCACCATCGAGTGGATTCGCGCCAACTACGGCGAGGACGTCAAGGTCGGTGCCGGCAACGTCGTCGACGCCGAGGGCTTCCGCTTCCTGGCCGACTGCGGTGCCGACTTCATCAAGGTCGGTATCGGCGGCGGCTCCATCTGCATTACCCGCGAGACCAAGGGTATCGGCCGCGGCCAGGCCACCGCGCTGATCGACGTCTGCCGCGCCCGTGACGAGTACTACGAGGAGACCGGTGTCTACGTGCCCGTGTGCTCTGACGGCGGTATCGTCTACGACTACCACATGACGCTCGCCCTTGCCATGGGTGCCGACTTTATGATGCTGGGCCGCTATTTCGCCCGCTTTGACGAGAGCCCGACCGAGCGCGTCAACGTCAACGGCCAGTACATGAAGGAGTACTGGGGCGAGGGTTCTGCGCGTGCCCGCAACTGGCAGCGTTACGACTTGGGCGGCGCCGCAAAGCTCAGCTTCGTCGAGGGCGTCGACTCCTACGTTCCTTACGCCGGCTCCCTCAAGGATGGTGTGGGCGGCACGCTCTACAAGGTCAAGTCCACGATGTGCAACTGCGGTGCCCTCTCGATCCCCGAGCTTCAGGAAAAGGCACGCCTGACCCTGGTGAGCTCGACCTCGATCGTCGAAGGCGGCGCCCACGATGTAGTCGTGAAGGATTCTCAGCAGTCCGTATCTTATCGATAAGGTAAGAGCCTCACATAAAGGTTGAGTTTCAACCACGTTATTTAGATAAAGCGAGATGCCCGCAAGTCGCAGGCATCTCGCTTGTCGTATTTGCTATCATCAGTCAAGTTAACCTTAGGGTCGGGCGGCTTGGCTTTGTTCGCTACAAGTTCCGCACGCAAAGAAGAGCACTTAATGTGCTCTTCGTCTTGCGCAGGACTGTCCGCAGTAGCGAATAAAGCCAAGCCGCCCGACCCCAGCTAAGATTAAAGGAGCTGATATGTGCGATTGCACAGATCATAAGGACGAGATCCCTGTCTACGACGCGCAGGCCATTGAGTCCCGGTGGATGAAGGCCTGGGAGGACTCCAACCTCTTTGCCGTCGACACCGACGACAGCAAGCCCAAGAAGTACGTGCTCGAGATGTTCCCGTATCCGTCGGGCGACCTGCACATGGGCCACGCTCGCAACTATACCATCGGCGATGCCATGGCCCGTCAGGCCCGCATGCGCGGCTACGACGTGCTGCATCCCATCGGCTTTGACGCCTTTGGCCTGCCTGCCGAGAACGCCGCCATCAAGCACAACACGCAGGCTGCCGCCTGGACGTATAAGAACATGGACCAGGCGCTCGCCACGATGAAGCGCATGGGCTTCTCCTACGATCTGGATCGCATGGTCAAGACCTGCAGCCCCGACTACTACCGCTGGGGTCAGTGGATCTTTGAGAAGATGTGGGAAAAGGGCCTGGTCTATCGCAAGAAGAACCCGGTTAACTGGTGCCCCACCTGCAAGACCGTTCTGGCCAACGAGCAGGTTACCGAGGGTAAGTGCTGGCGCTGCGGCACCGAGCCCGAGAAGCGCGACCTTGAGCAGTGGTACTACAAGATTACCGAGTACTCTCAGGAGCTGCTCGACGACCTGGAGAAGCTCCCCGGCTGGCCCGAGCGCGTCAAGCAGATGCAGGCCAACTGGATCGGTCGCTCCGAGGGTGCCGAGGTCGACTTTACCCTGTGCGACCAAGATGGCGAGCCCATCGAGGGCGACGAGGGCAAGATCACCGTCTTCACCACGCGTGCCGATACCCTTTTTGGCGTCTCCTTCTTTGTCCTGGCTCCCGAGTACGCCGGCCTGCACGAGCTCGTCGAGGGCACGGAGTACGAGGAGGCCGTCACCAAGATCGTCGAGGACTCCAAGCATATTTCTGCCGTCGAGCGTGCCCAGGGCACCCTCGAGAAGCACGGTGCCTTCACGGGCCGCTATGTGGTAAACCCCGTCAACGGCGAGAAGGTCCCCGTGTGGGTTGCCGATTATGTCGTTGCCGACTACGGTACCGGTGCCGTCATGGCCGTTCCCTGTGGCGACCAGCGCGACTTTGAGTTTGCCCGTAAGTACGACCTGCCGATCGTGCCGATCATCCTGGACGATGAGGATCGCGCTGCCGTCGAGGCCAGCGGCGAGACCATCGATACCTTCCATGCCGAGTCCGTCGACTGGGATTGCGCCCACGCTGCCGAGGGCACGCTCGTCCAGTCCGGCAAGTACACCGGAATGCGCGGCGGCAAGCACTCCGAGGGCGAGGCTGCGATCGTGGCCGACCTCGAGGCCATGGGCTGTGGTCGTCGCAAGGTCGAGTTCCGTCTGCGCGACTGGCTCATTTCCCGTCAGCGCTATTGGGGCAACCCCATCCCGGCCATCCACTGCGAGCACTGCGGCATCGTGCCCGTGCCCGAGGATCAGCTGCCGGTGACGCTGCCCGAGAACCTGGACCTGGGCGCTGGCGAAACCCTTGCCGAGTGCAAGGAGTTCTACGAGACCACCTGCCCGGTCTGCGGCCGCCCGGCCAAGCGCGAGACCGATACCATGGACACCTTTACCTGCTCCAGCTGGTATTACCTGCGCTATACCGATCCGCACAACACTGAGCTGCCCTTCTCCCGTGAGGCTGCCGACCGTTGGATGCCCGTCGATAACTACATCGGCGGCATCGAGCACGCTATTTTGCACCTGCTCTACAGCCGCTTCTTTACCAAGGCACTGCGCGACCTGGGCCTGCTGAGCGTGGACGAGCCCTTCACCAACCTGCTGTGCCAGGGCATGGTCAAGGACGAGAACGGCGACACCATGTCCAAGTCCAAGGGCAACGTCGTGCCCCCGAGCTCGGTCATCGAGCCTTACGGTGCCGACACCATGCGTCTGGCGATCCTGTTTATCGCCCCGCCCGAGAAGGACTTCGACTGGGATCCCAAGGCCGTCGAGGGCGCCAACCGCTTCATCAAGCGCGCCTGGCGTATCGTTTGGCAGCTCGTCCAGTCCGGCGATGCCAACGTGGCCTTCGACAAGTCCGCGCTCGATGAGGTTGCGATGAAGCTCTATCGCGAGCGTCACCGCACCATCGCCAAGTGCACCGAGGACTTCGATCGCGGCCAGTTCAACACCGCGATCTCGGCCGTCATGGAGCTCGTCAACGCGGCGAGCGCCTACCTCAACGCCACCGAGGGTACCGCCCGCGACAAGGCGCTGTGCTACGGCGTGGCCAAGGACATCGTGAGCGTCCTTGCCCCCATCTGCCCGTTCTGGGCCGACGAGCTGTGGCACGAGGCGCTCGGCTGCGAGGGCAACGCCTATACCGCTGCCTGGCCCGAGTTCGACCTGGCCGAGTCCATCGAGGACACGGTGCAGATCGTTGTCCAGGTGCTCGGCAAGGTCCGCGGCCGCGTCGACGTTGCCCGCGATGCCTCCAATGAGGATATGCAGGCTGCCGCCGAGGCCGCCGTCGCCAAGTGGCTCGAGGGCAAGACAGTCGTCAAGGCCATCTGCGTGCCCGGCAAGCTGGTCAACCTGGTGGTCAAGTAAGCACTGCGCGCTTAACTGACGCATAAAAGACGAGGGGCGATCCGGTTGGGTCGTCCCTCGTTTTGTGTTGTATGCCCTGCTTAATCATTGCGTCGCACCGTCTTCTATGGGATGTGTACCAGGTCCCTAAAGTAAACGTTGCCCGTCGCCTCTTCGAACATCCAAATGTTGAGGTAGATGTCGTTGAGGTCGTTGTCCACATCAAAGTCCGGATCGTCGAAGGTGCCCACAAAGGTGAGCATGGCGCGCGTTTCCTCTCCAGCGGCGACCGGTTGGCGCATGCGTACGTCGCGGACCACGCCGTTGACGTAGGCATAGGAGTCCACATCGCCAAACATCATGTCGACACCGGTGTTGTTGGACACCGTAAAGACGAGCGCGGCGTCCCCGTAACCGTCGGTGTCCTTGCCCACGCAGGTAACATGGACGTTCTCGTCTACCTCAAGGTCGATGGGGAACTGTTCTTGGGGGTCGGGACTCAGGCCCTGGGGATCGATTTCGTCTTCGTTGATTTTATCGAAGCTACCCTGTGGCGTCGTTTCCTCGGCAGCTTCGGTGCTTCCGGGATTCGGCTCAGATGGTCCGGTTTTGCCATCGATATTGCTGCATCCCATCAGGGCGAACGAGCAGACTGCGATGGCGAGTGCGGTCGTGCAGAGGGTGCCGAGACGTTTCATGGGTGCCTCCTTGCCGTAGGGTTTTGGAAGGTTGTGCGGCCAATGCGCGCGGCCGGCCTTTTGCTGCAGAATGTCCCTAGCTGTAGTCTGGCCGATGTGCACCCAAGAGAGGAATGCCCATAGGGCCCGATTCGCTTGGCGGGTTGGGACGCATGGCCCGTTTTGGGGCTGTTGAGGGTGCGCCGCATGGGGCTCCTCGGCCAATTGTCCTATTCTTGTGGAGAAGCTGTGCGCACGCTGACCTGCAGATTCGTACTGTGCTTGCACGTTTCCGCAGCTATTGGTATAGTTTGCTTGCAAATGAAGTTGTAATTGAAAGAAGTGGGGTTTCGGCCCCGCTTCTTTTTTGTATGGATGGAGGTGCCGCAATGGTCAAGACCAAGACCGAGCAGGCGATTATCGACGCGCTCGAGGCCGTCGCTCCCCAGCACGATATCGACATCGTCGACGTCGAGCTCGTGGGTGCCACCAAGGCCCCCTGCGTGCGCGTGCGTATCGAGGGTGCCGAGGGTCAGAGTCTTTCGCTCAACGACGTCACGGCCAACACCAAGTGGGTCGGCGATGTGATTGAGGAGCTCGACCCCATCTCTTCGAGCTATACGCTCGAGGTGTCGAGCCCGGGTATGGCGCGCCCGCTGCGCCGCCCGTGCGACTTTGCCCGCTTTGTGGGCGAGAACTGCGAGCTCACCTCCACCGACACCGAGGGCCGTCGCAAGTACGCCGGCAAGATTGCCGCCGCCACCGAGGCGAACGTGACCCTCGAGCTCGAGGACGGCGAGTCCGTTACCCTCGATTTCTCTGATGTTAACAAGTGCAAGTTGAAGCCCACCTACGACTTCAAGCCCGCGAAGGAAGGAAAGTAAGATGGCAGCATCCGACATGATGTCCGCCCTGATGGAGCTTTGCCAGGAGAAGCACATCGACCAGCTCTACCTGATCGACCGCCTGGAGCAGTCGCTCGCCAAGAGCTATGCCGAGATCCTGCATCTTGAGTGGGGCGCCAAGGTGACCATCGACCGCACCACCGGCAAGATCTACGTCTACCGCCTGGAGCCGATCGACGATTCCATGGACGAGGAGGGCAACTTCACCGAGTTTGAGGAGATCGACGTCACCCCCAAGAACACGAGCCGCATCGCCGCCCAGCACGCCAAGGCCGAGATCAACGCCATCGTGCGCAACTCCGCCCGCGAGCAGATCTACGAGGAGTTCTCCGGCCGCATCGGTGACCTCATCAGCGGTACCGTGCTGCAGTCCACGCCCGACTTCACGATCGTCAAGATTCGCGAGGGCGTCGAGGCCGAGCTGCCGCACTTCGACCAGCGCCGTTACGAGAACGAGCGCAACGAGCGTCCGATGGGCGAGCGCTACCTGCACAACCAGCACATCAAGGCCGTGATCATCGACGTTCGCGACCCCAACTCCAACCTGCAGCCGGTTCGTGGCGAGCACAGCCGTCCGCCGATTGTCATCTCCCGTACCCACCCCGAGCTCATGCGTCGTCTGTTTGAGCAGGAGGTGCCCGAGATCTATGAGGGCACCGTCCAGATCAAGTCGATCGCCCGCGAGCCCGGCCAGCGCTCCAAGGTCGCCGTCCACTCGCTCGACGACCGTCTGGATCCCGTGGGCGCCTGCGTCGGCCCCAAGGGCAGCCGTGTTCGCGCTGTCGTGGGCGAGCTCCGTGGCGAGCGCGTCGACGTCATCCTGTGGGATGCTGATCCTGCCGTCTACGTCGCCAACGCCCTGTCGCCCGCTAAGGTCACCCGCGTCCTCATCGACGAGGAGAAGGCCTACGCCGGCGTCATCGTGCCCGACGACCAGTTGTCCCTCGCCATCGGCAAGGAGGGCCAGAACGCCCGCCTCGCCGCGCGCCTGACCGGCTGGCACATCGACATCAAGTCCGAGACGCTTGCCGCCGACATCCTCAAGAACGTTCCCGTTCACGAGGAGCCCGCCGCCGACCTGATCGGTGACGAGGAGGACGAGGACGTCCGCCGCTGCGAGTACGTGTCCGAGGACGGCATCCAGTGCCGCAACCAGGCTCGTCCCGGCTCCCGTTTCTGCGGTGTCCACGACACCGACGCCTTCGATGATGCGGAGGACCTGATCTAGCGCGCGGTTGCGCCGGGCGGGTCCCGGCGCGTCTCCCACGCTCGTTCAGTCTCTAGGCACCCAAGGTGCCAGAAAGGGTAGGTGAAGTCATATGGCAAAAGTCCGTGTGTCCACCCTGGCCAAAGAGTTCGGCATGACCTCCAAGGAACTGATGGGTCATCTCGCCGATATGAAGATTCCCGCTAAGTCCGCTTCCTCCACCTTGGAGGACGCTTATGTCGCTATGGTCCGCAAGCAGCTCGCCTCGGTGATCGAGGCCCGCGCTCAGGAAGTCGAGGCCGCCAAGCAGGCCGAGGAGCAGGCAGCTGCCGCCGAGGAGGCCGCACGCGCCGCCGAGGCCGAGCGCGAGCGCATCGCCGCCGAGAAGGCCCGCGAGGAGGAGCGCCGCCAGTTTGCCGCAGCCCAGGCTGCCGAGGAGGCTGCCCGCGCCGAGGCCGAGGCCAAGAAGAAAGCCGAGCAGGAGCGCCTTGCCCGCGAGAAGGAGGAGGCTGCCCGCGAGGCCCAGCGCCGCGCCGTTCCCGCTTCCGACTCCGGTTCGCGCTTCCGTTCGCTGCTCGACCAGATCGCCGCACAGGAGACCGTGCTCAAGGAGAAGAAGGACGCCGAGGACAAGGCCAAGGCCGAGCGCGCCGCAGAGCGCGGTAACCGTCGTGGCGGCAACAACGACCGCCGCGGTGGCCGTCGTAACGATCGCAACGCCTCAGACAACAACTCCGAGCGCAATGCCTCCGAGAGCCGTCCGCACAGCCATCGCACCAACGCCAGCAACAACGTCGCTGCCGGCATGGACTTCCCCAACCCCGATAAGCAGGGCAAGGGCAAGAAGCGCAAGGGCGGTCACAACAACGAGGAGGACCACTACAGCCGCATGGCTCGTGAGGCCGAGGAGTACAGCCGCGAGAAGGTGCTCGAGGAGGCTCGTGCCGCCGTCGAGGAGGCCTCTCGCGAGTCCACCGGTCGCCGCAAGAAGCGCAAGGAGAAGCGCGAGCGCGAGGCTGCCAAGGCTCAGGAGGAGCGCAAGATAGAGGAGGCGCTGGCCCAGGGCGTGAACCCCGAGGACCTCGACGCCATCAAGGTCTCCCAGGGCGTTACCGTCCAGGAGCTTGCCGAGGCGCTCGACGTTCCGGCCAACGACATCATCAAGCGCCTGTTCCTGCTGGGTACGCCGCTCACTATGACGCAGTCCATGTCCGATGACCTCGTTGAGCTCGTTGCCGACGACCTGGGCCGTCAGATCAAGATCATCACCCCCGAGGAGGAGAACACCTTCTCGTTCTACGACGATCCCGCCGACCTTAAGCCGCGTGCCCCGGTCGTCACCGTCATGGGCCACGTCGACCACGGCAAGACGTCGCTGCTTGACGCCATCCGTCACACCGGCGTCGCTGCCGGCGAGGCGGGCGGCATTACGCAGGCCATCGGCGCTTCGCAGGTCATGATCAACGACCGCAAGATCACCTTTATCGATACCCCGGGTCACGCCACCTTTACGGCTATGCGTGCCCGTGGTGCCAAGGTGACCGACATCGTCATTCTGATCGTGGCTGCCGACGACGGCGTCATGCCCCAGACCGTCGAGTCGATCAACCACGCCAAGGCCGCCGGCGTACCCATCGTCGTCGCCGTCAACAAGATCGATAAGCCGGGAGCCAACCCCGACCGTGTGCGTCAGGAGCTCACCGAGTACGGCGTCATCCCCGAGGAGTGGGGCGGACAGAACATGTTCGTCAACATCTCGGCCAAGCAGAAGATCGGTATCGACGACCTTCTGGAGACCGTGCTGCTCCAGGCCGACGTGCTCGAGCTCAAGGCCAACCCGGACACCTTTGCCTCCGGCAACGTCCTCGAGGCCAAGCTCGACAAGGGCCGCGGCTCGGTTGCTACCGTGCTCGTGACCCGCGGTACCCTGCACGTGGGCGATACGCTGGTCGCCGGCCTTACCTATGGCCGCGTCCGTGCCATGCTCGACCCCAAGGGTCGCGCCGTCACCGAGGCCGGTCCCTCCGACGCCGTCGAGATTTTGGGCCTGCAGTCTGTGCCCAACGCCGGCGACGAGTTCCGCGTGTTCGAGGACGAGCGCGAGGCTCGCGCCCTTGCCGACGAGCGTTCGCTCAAGGCCCGTATCGAGGAGCAGAGCCGCGTCAAGCACGTCACGCTCGAGAACCTCTTCGAGACCATTGCCGACGCCGAGGTCAAGGAGCTCAACCTGATCATCAAGGCCGACGTCCAGGGTTCCATCGAGGCCCTTCAGGACTCGCTCGACAAGATGGATCAGTCCGAGGTTCGCATCAACACGATCCACTCCGCCGTTGGCGCCATCAACGAGACCGACGTCGTCCTGGCCGACGCCTCTAACGCCATCATCATCGGCTTTGGCGTCCGTCCCGACGGTAAGGCCCGCTCCGCCGCCGAGCGCGAGGGCGTCGAGATCCGTTGCTACGACGTCATCTACAAGTGTCTCGAGGAGCTCGACGCCGCCCGTATCGGCATGCTCAAGCCCACCGAGGTCGAGGTCGCCACGGGTACCGCGACCGTCCTGGACACCTTCAAGGTGCCCAAAGTCGGTATCGCCGCCGGTGTCCGCGTCGAAGAGGGCGAGATCGCCGCGACCGATTCCGTGCGTCTGGTGCGCGACGGTATCGTGGTCTTCAACGGCAAGATCGCCTCGATGCGCCACTACAAGGACGAGGCCAAGAGCCTCAAGAGCGGTTCCGAGGGCGGCATTGGCCTGGAGAACTTCCAGGACATCAAGCCCGGCGACCAGATCGAGGGTTACCGCATCGACCAGGTTGCCCGTACCGAGTAGGGGGTAGCGCTATGAAGCAAACGCAGGCAACCCGCCGTCTGGGCGAGCAGCTTCGCGAGAAGCTCGGTTATATCCTGCTCTTTGAGGTTTCCGATCCGCGTCTCGACCTGGTTACTTTGACCGCGGTCGAGGTCGCGGTGGACCGTTCCTTCGCGCGCGTGTACGTGTCGTGCGATGCGAGCCGCTACGACGAGGTCATGGAGGCGCTCGCAAGCGCTAAGGGCCGTATTCGCAGCCTGTTGGCTCGCTCGCTCGATTGGCGTGTCACGCCCGAGCTCGATTTTCGCATCGATCGCTCGACCGATGAGGCCGAGCGCATCACGCGTGCGCTGGAAAACGTTCCCGCCACGCTTGCGATCGAAAAGGACGAGGACGGCTATCCGATAGCGGATGCCGCCCAGGAGGCAGCTTTAGATGACTAATTCCGCCGACCTCGCCTCGTGCGAGTCTGCAGATATTCAGCGACGCATCCTCGAGCTCATCGAGGGTGCGTCCTCCATTGCGATTTCGGGACATACTTCTCCCGATGGCGATGCCTTGGGCTCCGTATTGGGTCTGGGCCTTTCGCTCATGAAGTTTTTCCCCAACAAGGACATTGCGCTGCTGCTGGCAGACGATGACCCGGTTCCTCGCATTTACCGCTTTATGGAAGGCTCCGATCGCCTGGTGCCGGCATCTGCGTACGCCGGCAATCCTGACCTGTTCATCTCGGTGGACGTACCGGTCGTCGAGCGCCTCAATAATTCCGCCGAGGTGCTTCGTCGCTCCAAGCATGTGGTGTGCTTCGATCATCATCCGGCGCGCGAGGAGTTTGCCGAGCTGAGCCTGAGGCGCGTCGATGCCGCGGCCTGCGCCATGATCATCGACCGCTTTTTGGACAATTGCGGCATTGTCGCACGTGATGGCGTTGCGACCTGCCTGCTGTGTGGCTTGGTTACCGATACCGGCCGTTTTCAGTACCAAAACGCCGATGCCGCCGCGTTCCATGCGGCCTCGCGCCTGGTGGCGCACGGTGCCGATCCGGCGCGCGTTGCGCTCGAGGTCTACCAGAGCATGCGCGTTGAGTTTTTGCACCTCAAGTCCATTGTCATGGGTCGCATTAAGACGGTCGCGCATGGGCGCGTGGCGTATAGCTATGCCTACCAGAGCGACCTTGAGGCCTGCGGTGTCACCTCGGACGAGTGCGACGGCCTGGTCGATGTGGTGCGTTCGGTGATGGGCGTCGAGGTCTGCATGTTCTTAAAGGGCATTGAGGGCGATACCAAGGTGCGTGGCAACCTGCGCTCCAAGGGCGACCTCGATGTGTCCGAGATTGCTGCCAACTTTGGCGGTGGCGGGCATCATGCCGCCGCCGGCTTTTCCAACAACGGAACAATTCGCGAGACGCTCGCCGTGGCACTTCCCATGCTGGCCGAGCTGGTGGGGGAGGATCCCGCTTCGGTGACCGTCGAGCTCTAACTTATTGGATGGTACATGGCTCGTCGAACGCCTTCTCAATTGAATATGCTGCTCGCCGTCGATAAGCCGGTGGGCTGCACGTCCCATGACGTGGTCTCGCAATGCCGACGCGCCCTCCATGAGCGGCGCGTCGGCCATGCCGGTACGCTCGACCCCATGGCATCGGGTGTCATGGTTGTGGGCGTGGGTCAGGCCACCCGTCTGCTGGGCATGCTCACGCTCGATACCAAAAGCTACGTCGCCGATATTTCGTTTGGCGCCGAGACGAATACCGATGATGCGGAGGGCGAGGCGGTCCGCACGGTGGCTGTTGCCAACGAGCTCCGCGATCCTGCCTATGCGCGTGAGCAATTGGCCTCCATGCTGGGTCCGCAGATGCAGGTGCCGCCGGCGTTTTCGGCTATCTCGGTCAATGGCGTTCGCGCCTACAAGTCTGCTCGCGAGGGCAATGCGGTGGACCTACCTCCGCGCCCCGTCGAGGTCTATGCCGCCGACCTGATCGCCGTGGGTGGCGAAGGTGATACGTGTGTGTGGACCGTGGCGTTCTCGGTGAGCAAGGGCACCTATATCCGAGCGCTCGCTCGCGACCTGGGCCGCGCCTGCGAGAGCGCCGCGCACATTTCCGCGCTGCGCCGCACGGCCTCCGGTGTTGTTTCCATTGGCGCTTGTCATGCGGTCGAGGAGCTTTCTCCCGAGTCCGCCGCTGGCTTTGCCCTGGATCCCATTGCGGCCCTGGGCGCTACGCGTGTTGACTTGCCGGGCAATCTTGCCGACGACCTCCTCTGCGGCCGTCGCATTCCCGTTGAGCGTGCGCTTGCGGGCTTCGATGCCTCGAAGGCGCCGTTTGCGTTGGTGCTCGATGGGGGACTCAAGGCGCTCGCCCGCATTGAGGGTGGCCGCTTTGTCATGGAGCACGTGTTTCCGCAGGCAATCGGCGGTGTTCGATGATGTTGTGCGCTCGCGAGCTCGCGCGTATCTTTTTCGCGGGCGAGTCGGACGAGGCTCGCATCGTTACTGCCGATACGTTTGATGAGTGCGAGCACTTGGGTGCCGCCTCCATCGCCATCGGCGTGTTCGACGGCGTTCACCGTGGACACCAGGAACTCATCGAAGCGCTTGTCCGTGATGCCCGTGCCCATGGCTGCAAGGCGGTCGTGGTTACCTTCGATCCCGACCCGGACGTTGTGGTGAGCCCTTCGCCCGCTCAAAAATTGATGACGACGGCCGACCGTCTGCATGCCCTGGCTCAAACCGGGGTCGATGCGGTGGTGGCCGTTCCCTTTACGCCTGAGGTTGCGGCGCTTGACCATGTTGCTTTTCTCTCGCTGGTGTCGCGTCTGGTCGACATTCGATCGATTCGCGTTGGCAGCGACTTTAGGCTGGGTCGTGGCGGTGCTTCTGGTGTTGACGAGATGCGCGCCTGGGGTGCCGAGCGCGGCGTTGACGTATACGGGCACGACTTGCTTTGCGAGGGCGGTGAGGCCATTTGCGCCACCCGCATTCGTCATGAGCTGGGACAGGGCCATGTGGAGCTTGCTGCTGGGTTACTCGGCCGTCCGTATATGGTGCGTGGCGGTGTTATTCGCGGCCGTCACGAGGGTTCTGGCATGGGCTTTCCCACGGCAAACTTGCAGGTTCCCGACGGCATTCAGGTGCCAGCCGATGGCGTGTATGAGGGTCTGGTGCTGGTCGATGACACCGCGTGGCCCGCTGCTGTGAACGTCGGCCTGCCGCCAACGTATGCTGACGATGCGGCATCTGCGCATCTCGAGGCTAATTTAATTGGTTATACGGGCGACCTGTACGGCGCTTCCGTTTCGCTGGCGTTTACGCGCTGGCTGCGTCCCTCGCGTGTGTTCGATTCGCTGGATGAGTTGATCGCGACCGTCGAGGGTAATATCGAGGATATTCGTCACAACTTGGGCGATCAGGGGGTGAGCATCCGTGATTAGCGATGAGGAAAAAGACCAGGTACGCGCTGCGTCTGACCTGGTTGCCATCGTGCAGGAAACGGTCGAGCTCAAGCCTCGCGGCCATGAGTTTTGGGGATGCTGCCCCTTCCATGGCGAGAAGACGCCGTCCTTCCACATTATCCCCGCCACGCAGGTGTGGCATTGCTTTGGTTGCGGCGAGGGTGGCGACGTTTTCACGTATATCATGAAGCGCGAGAACCTGAGCTTTCCCGAGTCAATCCGTTACTTGGCCGATCGCGCGGGTATTGAGCTGCATGACACCGGAGATCGCCGCGAGCGCGGCACCAAACGTGCCCGCATCTACGATCTGTGCGCCGAGACCGCCCAGTTCTACCACACCATGCTCATGCGCGGTAAGGACGGCCGTCCGCGCGAGTACTTTGCCAGCCGCGGCATGGGCGGCGACGTCTGCCGCCGCTACTGCCTGGGCTTTGCACCGGGCCGTAACGCGCTGGTGTCGCACCTGTCCCAGGCGGGTTTTACCCCGCAGGAGATGATCGACGCCAACGTTGCCGTGAGTCGCGGGCGCGGGCAGCTTGCCGACCGCTTTTACGACCGCGTGATGTTCCCCATCTTTGACGAGCAGGGTCACAACATTGCCTTTGGCGGTCGCATTATGGGCGACGGCCAGCCTAAGTATCTCAACACCGCCGAGACGAGCGTGTTTCATAAAAAGCGAAACCTCTACGGCTTTAATTGGGCCAAGGAGTTTATCGTCGCGCAGGATACCGCCATCGTGGTAGAGGGCTATACCGATTGCATCGCCTGCTGGGAGGCGGGGATTAAAAACGTTGTCGCCACGCTGGGCACCGCCCTCACGGAGCATCACGTCAAGACGCTCACTCGCTTTGCCAAGCGCATCGTGTATATGTTCGACGGCGATGCAGCGGGCCAGAAGGCCGCCCGTCGCGCGATTCAGTTTATCGAGCAGGATTCCATGGACCTGCGCTGCGTGGTGCTCCCCGACGGCAACGACCCCATGGAGTTCATCACCGCACATGGTGGCGAGGCACTGCAGACGCGCATCGACGCTGCCGAGCCGCTTATGGACTTTGTCTACCGTTCGCTGCAGGAGTCGAGTGACATCACCACGCCGGGCGGTCGCGCTAAGGCGCTGGAAGATGCGCTGACGCTTATCTATCCGTTGCGCAACAGCTATATGATCGACACGTACTTTATCCAGATTGCCGATCTGCTGGGTTTGGATCTGGAGACGGTGCGCGCGAGCTCGGGTCGTGTGTTTCGCGATGTCGCCAAGCGCGAGGATGCGGAACGACGTCGTGAGCAGAACTATGAGCGCCAGCGGGCACAGACTGAGCGGTCCGGTAGCGCGGGCGGTCGGGCGTCGGGTTCTCGCGATGCCGGTCGCGGTGCTTGGGCATCGGGCGCGACGCCGCCGGTGTCCGCGCCGGTCGAAGAAGAGCCGTACGACTACGTCCCGCTCGATGCCTACGGCGCCGCGCCCGTGGAGGTCGTCGACGACCTGCCGCCGATCGATGTGCCTGATGGTATGGGCGCTGTGCCTGTGGCTGACGGTTCGGGCGCACCGGCTGCGGCGGCGCCGATGGTTCTTACCGATCTTGAACGCAAGTCCTTGGCAGGGGAGCGCGAGCTGTTGACGATGCTCACGAGCTACCCCGACCTGTTCCGCACGTATGCCGACCGCATCTGCTCCATCGAGTGGGTTGACCCGCGTCACGAGTCCATTGCATGGGCCGTTCTGGCAACGCCGCCGGGAACCGATCCTGCAGCCTGCATGGATGCGGCGCGCTCAGTGTGTCCCGATGCGGCAACGCTTGTGAGTGCCGGGCGCATCTCCGCGACGAGCAAGCACCCCACCGAGACGAACATCGTGTTTATGCTTGATACGCTTGAGCTCTACACCATCAAGCGTCGCATGCGTGCCGCACAGGCCAAGCTGCGCCAGGACCGTTCACTCGATGATGAGGCCCGTCGCGCGCTAACCATGCAGGCCGCGCGGGATTCGCAGCGTCAGCGCGAACTGCAAAAGTCAATCGGCGGCGTGGCGGACCCGTTCCGTTTGATTGGCCTGGAGGCCGCAGGCACCGAACAAGCCTAGATGTTGTGGTCAACCAGCGTATTCTCGCCTATATCCAGCCCTCTTTTTGGGTATAGACGTCAATGTGTGTGCTAAAGTATTGAGTCCTGTGGACTATGAAGGGAGAATCTGTGCCAAAAAAGACTGAGAGCACGGGTACTGGGCTGGAATCCTACGTTGCAAAGCTCATGGGCAACGGCTCAAACAGGACTTCGGTAACCGAGGACGAGATTCAGGTCGCCCTGAAGGATATCGATGTTTCTGACGAGCAGCTCACCGCGGTGTATTCCGCGCTGCGCAACAGCGGCATCCAGATTATCTCCGCGAGCGGTAACGACGACGCCCCCATGGACGTCGACGATGACGATAACGATACCGATACCGACGATTTCGATGACGACGACGAGCACGATTCCGGCTCGCTCGACGATCACGAGCTCAAGATGGCCCGTCAGGCCGACGCCGAGATGGGTTCTTCCAAGAGCAAGAAGAAGCGCACCGTGCGCACGTCCCGTTCACGCTCCCGCGTGCGCGGCATCGATGCCTCCACGGTGATGCTGACCGGCGACCCGGTCCGTATGTACCTCAAGGAGATCGGCAAGGTCGACCTGCTGACCGCCTCCGAAGAGGTCGATCTGGCCATGAAGATTGAGGCCGGTCTTGAGGCCACCGAGAAGCTCGAGGCTGCCGAGGCAGGCGAGCTCGAGCTCACGCGTACCGAAATGCGTCGTCTTACGCGCATTGAGAACGTGGGTCTCGAAGCCAAGCAGGCACTTATCAGCGCAAACCTGCGTCTGGTCGTCTCCATCGCCAAGCGCTATGTCGGTCGCGGCATGCTGTTCCTGGACCTTATTCAGGAGGGCAACCTCGGTCTGATCCGCGCCGTCGAAAAGTTCGACTACCAGAAGGGCTTTAAGTTCTCCACGTACGCCACGTGGTGGATCCGTCAGGCCATTACGCGCGCTATCGCCGACCAGGCCCGTACCATCCGTATTCCCGTGCACATGGTCGAGACCATCAACAAGCTCGTCCGTGTGCAGCGCCAGCTCCTTCAGGACCTGGGTCGCGACCCGACCCCCGAGGAGATCGGTGCCGAGATGGACATGAGCGCCGACCGCGTTCGCGAGATCCAGAAGATCTCGCAGGAGCCCGTGTCGCTCGAGACCCCCATCGGCGAGGAAGAGGATTCCCAGCTGGGCGATTTCATCGAGGACTCCCAGGCTATCGTTCCGCCCGATGCGGCCAGCTTCTCCATGCTGCAGGAGCAGCTCACCCAGGTGCTCGATTCGCTTGCCGATCGTGAGCGCAAGGTTATCGAGCTGCGCTTTGGCCTTGTCGACGGACATCCCCGTACGCTCGAGGAGGTCGGCCGCGAGTTTGGCGTCACGCGCGAGCGCATCCGCCAGATCGAGTCCAAGACTCTGGCCAAGCTTCGTCACCCGAGCCGCTCGAGCAAGCTCAAGGACTATATCGAAAGCTAGTCAAGCAAGAGGCGCCCTCAAGCACATCCGCTTGAGGGCGCTTTCATGTAGTCGTTGGGGACGTTCTTGAATGACTGGTCGTTTAAGAACGTCCATTACAGTCGAAATTGTCAGCCCGGGCCCGTCTCGGGC
>JBKYCW010000003.1:353618-415711 GCA_047025555.1 Collinsella sp. | reverse complement strand
TCCATTACAGTCGAAATTGTCAGCCCGGGCCCGTCTCGGGCTACGATTGAGGCGCGCCCAGAACGGGCCGCCGACCGGGCGCCCGCGCACGGCCGAACGTCCCTGCCCCCGAGAGGGCCTGTTGGGTGCTGCCGGCGCGGGACGCGCCGCCCCCGACGGCTGATAGGAAAGTGCCGGGCAGGCGCCGCGGCTGGTAATGTGAGTGCCGAGGGGGAGGCCATCCGGTCGAACGACTACCGGAAGGATACCACCGTGAAAGCGCCATCGACCAGGCCCGCGGCCGTGCTCGGCCTAGACGTCGGCAAGTCCTCCCACTGGGCCTGCCTGATCGACCGCGACGGGGAGGTGCTGTCCAGCGCCCCCGTCCGCAACAGGGAGGCCGAGCTCGACGCGCTGTTCGCCTCCGTGCCCGCCGGCACGCTCGTCGTGGTCGACCAGTTCCGCAACATAGGGTCCCTCGCCGTGAGGCGCGCCCGCGCCGCGGGTCTGGGGGTCGCCCACCTGCCCGGCCTCGCCGCCAGCCGCGCCGCCGGGCTGTTCGCCGGCGAGGCCAAGACCGACGAGCGCGACGCCGCGGTGATCGCGCGGACCGCCCTGGGTGTGCCGGACTCCCTGTCGGGGGTCCCGGGCCGCGGCGAGGCCCTCGAGGCCGCGCGCGCCCTCTCGTCGCAGCGCGACCACGTCGTCGCCTGCGCGACCAGGGACAAGAACCGCCTGCGCGCCGTGCTGCTCGAGTCCTGCCCGGCCCTCGAGGCCGCCGTCGACCTGTCGGACCGCCGGTGGCTGGAGCTGCTCGCCGGGTTCGGCGGGGCGTGGGGGATCGCCCGCTCGGGGGCCGAGGGGCCGCAGGCCGAGGCCGCCGGGGAGGCCGCGGCCGCCTCGACTGCGCCCCCGCCGGCGCTCATCGAGGCCGAGAACAGGCAGGTCAGGTTCCTGGCCGCCCGGATATCGGAGGCCCTCGACGAGGCCGGGGCCCTCGAGGCCGAGACGGCGGCGCTGCTCGAGGGCGACGAGACCTACGCGTGCCTACTCACCGTGCCCGGCATCGGGCCGAGGACGGCGGCGCAGCTCGCGGTGTCGGTCGACATCGGGAGGTTCCCAGACCACGACCACCTGGCCTCGTACTGCGGCATAGCCCCGAGGGTGAGGAGCTCCGGCACGTCGGTTAGGTCGGTCAGGGCGTCCAGGCGCGGCGACGCGAGGCTCAAGTCCCTGCTGATCTTCTCGTGCAACAGCCTGGTCAGGTCGTCGGGGCGCTACGGCGAGTACTACCGGGCCTGCAGGGCGCGGGGCATGGGCCACGGGCGGGCGCTCAAGGCCGTCGCGAGAAAGCGGCTCAGGGCGATATACGCCGTGATGCGCGACCGGGTGCCCTACCGGGAGTAGCCCCGACGGTTGACAAAACTATAGGAACACCCAATGACTAGGTCGGAAAATTTCTTAAAAAAGTTCTTGCCCTGAGCTGATTCGTCCGTATAATAAACTTCGTTGCTTGAGAGCACGCACCTATTCCTCGGTAGCTCAATGGTAGAGCACGCGGCTGTTAACCGCGTTGTTGTAGGTTCGAGTCCTACCCGGGGAGCCAGAATTTTTCAGCCCTTTCTGTTGGGCTTTAAATTCCTCGGTAGCTCAATGGTAGAGCACGCGGCTGTTAACCGCGCTGTTGTAGGTTCGAGTCCTACCCGGGGAGCCAGGTTGTAAAACCCGTCGCTTATGCGGCGGGTTTTTTCATGCCGCGATCGCTGTTCGCGAACGTTACCGTATCAACATTTCGTGTCGAGGATGTAATCCCGAGGCCCGCCACCTCAACATGGCGCGGTCGTTGTAGAATATTCCAATGATTGCTCCCACGAGATGGTGCCGCGAGCACCAGATAAGGAGATTCTTGTGTCTGAGACCATTAACGGCAGCCTGAGCGTCTCGAACGACGTTATTGCCGATATTGCCGGTTATGCCGCGATGACGTGCTATGGCGTCGTCGGTATGGCCGAACAGCTCCAGGGCGCCGAGAGCGTGCGCCTGCTTGCCGGTCAGCGCCTCCGCAAGGGCGTGCTTGTCTCCGCCGACGAGAACGGCCTTACGGTCGATCTTCACGTCGTGCTCGAGAACGGCGTCAACATGAAGTCCGTCTGCCACAATCTTTCGAGCTCCGTTGCCTTTACCCTGCAGGAGATCGCCCAGATCGATCCCGCCAGCCTTAAGATCGGCATCCATATCGACGCGCTCAAGAGCCGTCTGAACTAGCATCCGAAAACGGAGATTCAAATACCCATGATTGCAAAGACCATTCGCACCTGTTTTCCGATCGCTGCGGCTGCCGTTTCCGACAAGGCCGAGGAGATCAACAAGCTCAACGTCTTCCCCGTACCCGACGGCGACACCGGCACCAACATGTCGCTCACGCTCGCCTCGGTGACCAAGGAGCTTTCCGCCCTTCCCGCCGATGCCGATATGGAGGCCATCGCCGGCGCCATCACCCACGGCTCCCTGATGGGTGCCCGCGGTAACTCCGGAGTCATCACCTCGCAGATTCTGCGCGGCGTGGCCGAGGGTCTTGTCTCTGCCGACGAGCCTATTACGTCCGCCAACATTGCCTTCGCCTTCCGTCGTGCCGTCAAGGTTGCCTTCCAGGCTGTCCGCAAGCCCATCGAGGGCACGATCCTTACGGTCCTGCGCGATGTCTCGACCAAGGCCGATGAGTGCGAGAAGAAGAAGTTCTCGGCCGAGGATGCGCTCGATGCTATCGTCGTCGAGGCGTACCAGTCCGTCGCCCGCACGCCCGACCTGCTGCCCGTTCTGAAGGAGAACGGCGTGGTCGACTCCGGCGCCTTTGGCTTCGCCATCTTCCTTGAGAACTTTGTGGCTGCAGCACTTGGCCGCAGCACCGTTGTCGAGGATTTCTCCGCCACGTTTGATTCCGCTGTCTCTGCCCGCGACGCGGCCCTTGGTCGCGTTGAGATCGAGGCCAACGACGATTGGGAGGGCTCGGAGTTCCGCTACTGCAACGAGTTCCTGTTTAAGGCCGACGCCCCGTTTGACGAGGACGAGTGCCTTAAGTTCCTGGGTTCCATGGGCGACTGCGAGCTTCTCGTGGGCGCCTATCCCGACTACAAGATCCATGTGCACTCCAACACCCCCAACCTGGTGCTCGAGCACATGCTGCAGCTCGGTCAGATCTATGAGGTCTTTATCCACAACATGGAGATGGAGGCCCACGACCGTACCGCCAAGATCCACGAGGATCAGGAAAAGGCCGCCGAGCCCGCCAAGGCGCTGGGCTTTGTCGCCGTTGCCGCCGGTTCCGGCGAGGCCGACATCCTCAAGTCCCTCGGCGTCGACGTGATCGTGTCCGGTGGCCAGACTATGAATCCCTCGACCGCCGACCTGCTGGGCGCGGTGGACCAGGTCAACGCGACCTCGGTCATCATCCTGCCCAACAACGGCAACATCCGCATGGCCGCTGAGGCTGCTGCTTCAGCCTGCACCGACAAGAAGGTCGCCGTCGTTCCCACCAAGACCGTCCCGCAGGCCTTCTCCGCGCTGTTCGCGGTCCTGCCCGATTCCGAGCTCGAGGATGCCGTCGCCGCCATGGTCGACGCCATCAGCGAGGTCCGCGATGGCGAGGTCACCCGCGCCGTGCGCGATTCCAGCGCCTCTGACGGCTCTCCGATTCACTCCGGTGACGTCATGGGCATCATTGCCGGCTCCATCGACGTGGTCGGCTCCGACGTGAAACAGGTCACGCTCGACTGCATCAACCGCATGCAGGAGGAAGAGGAGGGCGACGCGCTGACGATTCTGGCCGGCGAGGAGCTGTCCGATGAGGCCTTCCAGGAGATCGTCGACGCCATCGAGGAGGCTCAGCCCGATCTGGAGATCGACGCTCATCGTGGCGAGCAGCCGCTCTATCCCGTGATCTTCTCGATCGAGTAGGCAACTGCCCATGTCCGAGCTGTGCTCCGTGCCGCGCGTCTCGGAGCGCTTTGCCCAGAGCAATGCGCTCGACGAGGATATCGCGCGACTCAAATTTGTTTCGGGTAAACGTGAGGAGGCCCTTCGCCGTCTGGGAATTCGGACGGTGAGGGACCTCCTTCTCCATATTCCTCATCGATACCTCGACTTCACTCGCTCGTGGTCCATCGAGATGGCGCCCATCGGTACCGTGTGCACCATTATCGCCACGGTCGACCGTATCGTCCAAAAGCAGCCGCGTCCGCGCATGCAGGTGACCGAGGTCTCACTTGTTGACGAGACGGGCGTGCTGCAGGTCGCCTTTTTCCGCCAGCCATGGATTGCCCAGCAGCTTAAGCAGGGCGACCGTTTGGCTGTGATGGGCAAGGTCGAGTTTGCCTACGGTTTTAAGCAGATGGCCTCGCCGCACTTTGAAAAGCTCGAGGACGGGCGTGCCGCAGGCATCATCCTGCCGGTCCATTACGTGAGTGATGGCGTGAGCCAGGCGTGGATGCGCCGCATCGTAAGCGGCGCGCTCGAGGTCGTCGGCAATCCGTTCGATCCGATTCCCGCGCCGCTGCGCGCAAAGCGGAAGCTCATGAGCAATGCCCGCGCGTTGCGTTCGATCCACTTTCCCTCGAGCATGGCTGAGCGCGACATCGCACGCCGGCGTCTTGCCTACGAGGAGTGCCTCTACCTGCAGCTGGCGCTGCGTCTGCGCAACGACGGCGGCCTGGTCGATGTGGTGCCCTATGCCCACACTGCGGGCGAGCATCTGGGCGCGCTTAAACAGGCCCTTCCGTTTTCGCTGAGCGACGAGCAGGAGGCCGCATTCCAAGACATCCTGCATGACATGTGCGATGGCGGGCGCGTGATGAACCGTCTGCTGCTGGGCGATGTCGGTACCGGTAAGACCGCCGTTGCCGCCTGCGCGCTGGCTGTGGCTGCCGATAGCGGTACGCAGGCCTGCGTTATGGCGCCCACGGGCGTTCTGGCGCGCCAATATGCCGATAAGACCGGCCCTCTGCTCTCGCAGGCCGGCATGTCCTGGGCGCTTCTGACGGGTGCCACGCCGGCCGCAGAGCGCGAGCGGATCCATGCCCAGCTGGAATCGGGCGAGCTTGATGTGCTCTTTGGCACCCATGCGGTGCTTTCGGATAACGTTGCGTTCAAGCATCTGTCGCTTGTCGTCATCGACGAGCAGCACCGGTTTGGCGTCGGCCAACGCAACGCCCTACGCGCGAAGGGCCCCGGTGCCGATCTGCTCGTTATGACGGCAACGCCCATCCCACGTACGCTGGCGCTTTCGGTCTACGGCGATCTGGACACGAGTATCATCCGCCATCGGCCCGTCCCTGGCGCTGGCGTGACGACACGCGTGCTCACCGAGTCGAGCCGCGACCTCGCCTATGGCGCCATCCGCGAGGCGCATGAAAAGGGTCAGCAGGCCTACGTGATTTGCCCGCTCGTGGAGCCGAGTGACTCGGCCGATGAGCTGGAGGACGTGCCCGGTATCGCCCGCGACGACGAGGGCCGCGTGACGGTCCCCGTGCCGCTGCACGATACGGCGACCGAGCTCGATCGCTTGCGTCTGGCGTTGCCTGGTCTTGCCATCGAGCGCCTTCACGGCCGTATGCCAGCGGGGGAGAAGGACCAGGTTATCGATGCCTTTAAGCGTGGCGAGATCGACGTGCTCGTCTCGACTACGGTGGTCGAGGTGGGCGTCGACGTGCCTAACGCCACCGTCATGGTCATCGAGAACGGTGAGCGCTTTGGTCTGGCGGCCCTGCACCAGTTGCGCGGCCGTGTGGGCCGCGGCAGCGTGTCGGGCACCTGCCTGGTCATGACGCACTCCAAGGGCAATGGCGGCGCCTCGGCGGCACAAGAACGTCTCCAGTCGCTCGAAAAAACCTCTGATGGCTTTACACTCGCCCAGATGGACCTGCGCCTGCGCCATGAGGGCGAAATCCTGGGGTACCGCCAGCACGGCGGTGTGACCCTGCGCTTTGTCGACCTGGATGCCGACGAGGAACTGATCGAGTGGGCCCATTTGGACGCGGTCGAGCTCTTGCGGTATGCTTGTACACTTGACTCCGTGGCGACGCGCCCCCTGCGCGACGCGGTCGCCATGCGTTATCGACATATTTTTAAGGAGGTCAGCGGAGGATGAGAATCATCGGCGGCAAATGGCGCGGTCGTAAGATCGAGGAGCCCCGTGGTCGCGATGTCACCCGCCCCACGACTGATCGCGTGCGCGAGTCGTGCGCATCTATGGTCATGTCGGCATTCGACTTCGATCTGGACGAGGTCCGCGTGCTGGACGCCTTTGGCGGCTCCGGTGCCTTAGGGTTAGAGATGCTCTCTCGTGGGGCCCGCTCGCTCACGACGTTTGAGATCGATCGCAACGCCGCGCGGCTCATTATCAAGAATATCGAGTCGCTCTGCCGCGACCGTGCGCGTTGGCGCGTGGTCACGGGCGACATGCTGGCGAGTGCCTCGCGCGGTCGTGTACCGGGCGGCCCCTTTGATCTGGTCCTGCTCGACCCGCCCTATGCTTTTGGTGCCGAGCCGGTCGAGGAACTGCTGCAGAACCTGGCTCAGCAGGGTTTACTTGCACCTGGCGCTTACGCCTTGTTTGAGCATGCCGCTGCCGATGCGGGCGCGCATCCGGCAGGCTTTGAGACTGTACGTGAGAAGCGCTACGGCATTACCTCGGTCGACCTGCTTCGTTGGGTCGGCGATGACGATGGCGAGGGCGATAACGCCGGCACCGATGCTGACAACAACGATGCCACGACGTTTCAGGAGGATGCTCATGAGTGACACCATCAACCGCGTGATCGTCCCGGGCACCTTTGATCCCATCACGTTTGGCCATATCGATGTGATCCGCCGCGCCCGCCGCATCTTTCCCAGCGTGATCGTCGCTGTTGCCGAGTCGCAGGGTAAAAACGGTGTGGGCACCACGTTTACGCTCGATGAGCGCGTGGCGCTGGCCCGCGAGGCGCTTGGTGATATCGACGGCGTCGAGGTCCTGCCCTTTACCGGCCTCTTGGTCGACTTCGCTCGCGAGCAGGGGGCGGGGGCCGTGGTCAAGGGCCTGCGCGCCATGACCGACTTTGAGTACGAGCTGCAGCAGGCCGACCTCAACTATCGCTTGGATAACGAGCTGGAGTCCATCTTTGTCATGAGCGCGCCGCAGTACGGCTATATCTCGAGCTCGGTTGTTCGCCAGATCGCCTCGCTCGGTAGTGACGTATCGACGTTTGTCCCGCCCAACGTGGTCGAAGCGCTCAAACATCGCTTTTCGTGACGTTTCTTATTGCCTGGTGGCATGTGGTAAACTAGCACGATGATATGTTACCTATGAAAGGAGACCGGATGCCGGGCGAGAATTTTCCTGGCGATAGGATCGTCAGCTTGGTCGATGAGCTCGAAGGGCTGATCGAGGAAGCCAAGCCGCCTTTCGGCAAGAACGCTCAGTTCAAGGTCATCGACGCCGACGTGTTCTTCAACATCCTCGACGAGATCCGCATGAGCTATCCCGAGGAGTGGCAGAAGTCCCGCCGTATCCTTAAGGAGCGCGAGGAGCTTATGGCTTCCGCCGCCGCTCAGGCCGATTCCATCATCGCCGACGCTCAGCAGCAGGCCCTCACCATTGCCGGTGAGCAGGAGATCGTCCGCCTTGCGCAGCAGCAGGCCGACGACATCCGCGATCGTGCCCAGCAGTACGAGCGCGAGACGCGTTATGCTGCCGAGGACTACGCAGAGCAGGTCTTTACGCACCTGGAGGAGAACCTCAAGAGCCTGACCGGCACCGTTACCCGTTGCCGTCAGCAGCTCAACGAGGGTGCCGCCCAGCAGAATGGTCAGTGGTAATGGCTGAGTTCCCGAGCGTTACCGTCGATCTTTCCGAGCAGCTCGAGTTTCCTGGAGATTCGTATCCGCTGACCGGTAAGGTCGATGTCGCCACCTACACGGTGGGCGAGAAGGAGTACCAGCTACAGGACGGCATCGACTACGACGTTGTCTTTACCAATGCCGGTACCGGTGTCTTGCTCACGGGCATGGTTCGCGCGCACGCCACCGGCGAGTGCGACCGTTGCCTGGAGCCCGCCTCGTTTGATATCGCCGGCGAGATCGAGGAGTTCTACCTCTTTGAGGAGCCCGAGGATCCCGAGGCCTACGAGGACGGCTACGAGCTCCTGGGTGAGGACCGTATCGTTGATCTGGGTGAGCCTATCAATGACGCGGTCGTTATGGACACGCCGTTTGTGGTGCTCTGCAAGCCCGATTGCCGTGGTCTGTGCCCCACATGCGGTTGCAATCTCAACGTCGAGCAATGCGATTGCGCCGCCCAGGCAGAGGCAGAATGGGCCGCTGCCACGGAAAATCCATTTGCAGCATTGAAGAATCTCAAGCTTGATGAGTAAAACTGTGGTAGTATCGCTACTTGCGCGTAATCGCCACACTGGATAGTTCATAAGGAAGGTCACTATGCCCGTACCTAAACAAAAGCAGGGTCGTATCCGCACTCACACCCGTCGTTCCGCCAACATGAAGATCTCGGCTGCGGCTCAGTCCACGTGCCCCCGTTGCGGTGCTGTCAAGCTCCCGCATCACGTGTGCCCCAGCTGCGGTTTCTACAAGGACCGCGAGGTTATCGTTACCGAGTAACGGTATACTCTGGATGCGATGCCGTTCCAAATGGAACCACAATGGCCGGCTCAATGAGTCGGCCATTTTTGTATAAGGAGCATGTATTATGAGTAACGTTCGCGTTTGTGTAGACGTTGTGGGCGGAGACGAGAAACCTCAGGTTGTTCTTGATGGTATCGAGGCTGCGCTTGCCGCCGATCCCGATATCGAGGTCTTGGCAGCTGGTCCCGCCGAAATCGTCAATCCCTTTGCAGCTTCCCATGCACGTGTTGAGGCCCTTGAGGCGCCTGACGTTATCGCCATGGATGACGATCCCATTCGCGCCGTGATGACCAAGCGTAAGTCGTCGATCGTGCTTTCTTGCCGCGCCATTAAGAAGGGCAACGCGGATGCGTTCTTCTCCGCCGGCTCCACCGGTGCCATGACCGCCGCCGCCACCGCCTATGTGACGCCGTTTAGGTATCAGGCCGAAGGCAAGAAGCAGCCGGTGCGCCCCTGTCTGACCAATGCGCTGCCCAATCGCGCCGGCGGTCTGACGGTGCTGTGCGACATGGGTGCCAACCCCGATGTGGAGGTCGATGACATGGTGCGTTTTGCCCAGATGGGTAGCGCCTATGCCCGCGTCGTCCTGGGCATCGAGCATCCTCGCGTGGGCCTGCTTGCCAACGGCACCGAGGATGAGAAGGGCTCCAACTTTACCAAGGCCTGTTTCCCTGCTATGAAGGCCGCCGTTCCCGGCTTTGTTGGTAACTGCGAGGGCACCGACCTCACCTCAGGTAACTTCGATGTCGTCGTTGCCGATGGCATGTCGGGTAATATCGCTCTCAAAGCTACCGAGGGCGCTGCCAAGTTTTTGCTGCAGGAGCTCAAGGGCGCCTTTATGGCCTCGCTCGGCACCAAGATCGCCGCGCTGCTCATTAAAAAGCAGATGCGCGAGATTAAGGCCAAGCTCTCTGGCGACGCCAAGGGCGGCGCGATTCTTCTGGGCCTGCGCGGCGTGGTCCTGATCGGCCATGGCGCCACCTCAGTCGAGGCTGTCAAAAACGGTACGCTCGCGGCGGCCGAAGCCGTGCGCGCCGGGCTGGTTGAGAATGTCGCCAACTCTATGGACGGTATCGTTTTATAAGAGCGAGTTAGGGCGCTGTTATGTGCTTCGCGGCGCACGTCGTGGGGTAGAATCAGAACCGTGTCTTGGTACCGCCCGGGCGGTACCATTCTTTTGGTATTCATGCACTATGAGAGGAAGCGCTATGGACCGCTCCGAAATCTTCGACAAGATCGACGAGGTCGCTGCTGACGTTCTGGGCGTCGATGTTGCCGAAATTAGCGAGGAGACCACCTTTGACGACCTCGATGCCAACTCGCTCGAGCGCCTGCAGCTGGTTACGGCTATCGAGGACGAGTTCAACCTCGAGATCGATGACGAGACTCTGCTCTCGCTCAACTCTGTCGCCGACGCCGTCGACGCTATCGAAGCTGCCAAGGAGGCCTAAGTCTTGGCTTTATCCGAACGACTTACGCGCGCCCAGGAAATCTTGGGCCACGAGTTCAACAATAAGGTGCTGCTGCGCGCGGCGCTTACGCATCCCTCGGCAGTCGAGGGCCAGCCGGTTTCTGCCAGCTATGAGCGCCTTGAGTTCTTGGGCGATTCCATTTTGGGCGCTGTGGTCGCACGCTCCCTGTTTGAGTCCTATCCGGAGTTTGACGAGGGCAAGCTCACGCGCCTGAAGGTGTCGCTTGTCTCGGGCGCTACGCTGTCCGAGGTTTCTCACGAGCTGGGCATTGACGACATCATCATCTTTGGTGCCTCCGAGACCGGTACCGGTGCGCGCGGCCTGCATTCGGCCCTCGAGAACGTCTATGAGTCGCTCGTGGGCGCGCTGTACCTGGATGCCGGCTGGGATACGGCGGCGGAGTTCATTCACCGTACGCTTAAGCCGCACCTGGCCACCGAGCGTGCCGAGCACCCCGCGAACCCCAAGTCGTTTTTGCAGGAGTGTGTGCAAGCCGACGGTCACGAACCTCCGGCGTACAAGCTCGTTGGCTCCGAGGGCCCGGCGCATGCGCCCACCTTTACCGCTGTGGTTTTGATCGATGGTATTCGCCAGGGTCGCGGCTCCGGTTCCTCTAAGAAGGAAGCCGAGGGAGCCGCCGCGCTTGAGGCGCTCGACCGTATGGGTTACACCACCAACGGCGTGATTCTCAATAAGAAGCACGTGTAAGCGAGGAACCGTGTATCTCAAGTCCCTCACGCTCAAAGGGTTCAAGTCGTTTGCCGACCGCGCCCATATGACGTTTGAGCCGGGCCTGACCGTCATCGTCGGTCCCAACGGCTCGGGAAAATCGAACATCTCCGACTCCATCCTGTGGGTCCTGGGCGAGCAGAGCGCCAAGCAGTTGCGCGGCCAGGCCATGGAGGATGTCATCTTCTCGGGCTCGTCAGCGCGCAAGCCGGTGGGTGTCGCCGAGGTCACGCTTGTGCTCGATAACTCGGACCATATGCTGCCCGTCGATTTTGACGAGGTCGCCATCACCCGTCGTATGTATCGCTCGGGCGAAAGCGAGTACCTCATCAACTCGAGCCCGTGCCGCCTGATGGACATTCAGGACATCTTGCACGATTCGGGCCTGGGCAAGGATACGCATTCCATCATCAGCCAGGGCAAGCTCGACGCCATTTTGCAGAGCCGCCCCGAGGAGCGCCGCGCCCTCATCGAGGAGGCCGCCGGCATCTCCAAGCACAAGCGCCGCAAGGAGCGTGCGCTCAAAAAGATTAAGTCGATGGACGAGCACCTGACGCGTGCCCGCGACATCAATAAGGAAATCGCCCGTCAGCTGCGACCGCTGGAGCGTCAGGTCGATCGTGCGCGCAAGTACAAAGAGTTGTCCTCGCGCGCGAACGAGCTTACGCAGATGCTGGCTGTCGACGAGCTGCGTTCGCTGCAGTCGCAGTGGAACGACCTGGAGAGCCGCTCCAAGGAAGGTGCCGCCGAGCTGGAGCTTGCGCAGTACCGCATGGGCGAAAAGGAGCGCGAGCTCGAGAAGCTCCAGGTCATGCTCGAGGAAAAGGGCCTGTTTGTGGGCGATCTGGGCGAGCAGCGCCGCCATATGCAAGATGTGGTCGGCCGCATTAACTCCGACATGCGCCTGCTCGAGGAAAAGGGCCACAACATGGTGTCGCGCCTGTCTGACATGCGCGGGCAGATTTCGAGCTCCGAGCATCAGCGTCGTCGCGTGGTCGAGGAGCTCGAGGACGCGCGTGCGCAGCTTGAGGAAGTGACCGGCGCGCACATGCAGGCCCAGGAGGACGTTGACGCCGCTGGTCCTGCCGCCGCAGAGCTCCACGAGCGGCGCGTGGCGCTCGACAATCAGATTTCGCAGCTTACGCGTGAGCAACGCGATGTGCAGCGCGTGGCCGACAACGCCGCGCTCGAGCTCGCCAAGGTGAAGGACTCGCTGAGCAATGCCGAGGTCGAGGACAACATGTATGCCTCGCGCCTGGAGCAGATTGACGAGCAGCTCGAGGAGGTCACGGCCTCGCTCGAGAGCCGTCGCAACCGCGCAGAGGAGCTTGAGGGTGCTCTTGAGGAAGCGCGCCAGGCCCAGGCCGATGCGCGTGAGGCCACCGAGGTCGCCCGTGCAGCCCTGAAGGACTTGCGTAATCGTGAGAGTGAGGCGCGCAACAAGCTGTCCGAGGTGCGCTCGGAGCTTGCCAGCCAAAAGAAACTCGATGCCCGCATGGCCGACAGCTCGCCGCTCGTGAGCCGTCTGGTGGGTGCGCTGGGCGACGATGTCTTGGGTCGTCTGGGCGACGTGCTGGAGGCCCCGCGCGAGCTTGAGGGCCTGGTTGAGCAATTGCTCGCCGGCGATATCGATGCACTGCTGTTTGATGACGCCGCCACGCTTGAGCGTGCCGGTCGTGCGGCTCTGGACCAAAAGAAGGCCTCGGGCGAAGCACTGCTGGTGACGCGCGGCGTGAGCGGCTCTACCGCCGCTGAGGGCGCTGCCGGTACCCGCCTGGTTGATCGTCTGTCCGTGCGTGCAGGCTACGGACCCGTCGTCGAGGCGCTGCTCGGCGGCTATTACGTGGTCGATGACTTGGCTGCCGCGCTGGCTGCGCCTGTCGTTGACGGTGTGACCTATGTGACTCCCGATGGCGCCCGCGTAAGCTGTGGCGGCCTGGTGCGTGTGGGCCTCGATGCCGGCGAGGCGTCGGGTGCTCTGGAGCGTAAGCGTCGCATTCGCGAGCTGGAGGGGCTTGAGCCCGATCTGGCTGCCGTGTTTGAGCATGTGTCGGATCAGGTCGTCGAGGCCAACGTTGCCGTCGAGGAGGCCCGTGCCGCCGAGGGCGATGCCGCCGGTGAGATCGCCCGTCTTGAGGGCGAGCGCCGCTCGCTGCTCTCCGAGATCGGCCGCTTGGAGCAAAGCGCCAACAATGCCGTGGTCGAGCGCGTGCGCATCTCCAAGCGCCGCGAGCAGGCTGCCGAGGCCGTTCGTGCCGCGCGCCCGCGCGTTGACGAGCTCACCCGTTCGCGTGACGAGGCTCGCGCGCAGGCAAGCGATCTGGGCTTGCAGATTGCCGAGGCCAACGACGAACTCGACCGCGTTCGCCGTGACGATTCCGAAGCTGCCGGCAAGCTCGCCGACGCCAAGGTTCGCCTAGCCCAGACGAGTGAACGCCTGCGTTCGCTGAAGGGCCGCGTGCCCGACCTGGAGCATCGTCTTGAGGGCATCGACCGTCGTATCCGCGGAACACGCCAGGCCTCGCGCTCGCTCGAGCTGCTGCGCCTGCGCGTCGATCCCATGCACGAACGCTATTCTGCCCTGTTGGAACGCGCGTCGGATTGGGCAGCGCGCCTGCGTGACCAGGCCTCTCTGGAGGAGGCGGACTCCGCTTCGCTCAAGAAGACCATCGAGGATGCCAAGGCCGAGGTCTCCCGTGCCAAGGAGCGGGTTGATGCCGCCACGGCGACGCAAAACGAGTTCAAGGTCGCGCGTGGCAAGCTCGAGGTGCAGGTCGAGGCTGCCATCAAGGCCATTACCGCCGATGGCACGACGGTGCTCGAGGAAGCGCTCATGCTTCCGGCGCCCACGGACCGCGATGCCGCCGAGCGCGAACTCAACCAGCTTGTGCGCCAGATCAACAACCTTGGTCCCGTTAACCAAGTTGCCATGGAGGAGTACGAGCAGCTCAAGCGCCGCGCCGACTACATCGAGGAGCAGCTGGCCGATCTGGAGAGCGCACGCAAGGCGCTCACCAAGATCACGGTGGCCATTGATCGCAAGATGCGCAAGGCGTTCCTGGTGACGTTTGAGAAGGTCGACGCGAACTTCCGCGAGATCTTCGCTATGCTCTTCCCGGGCGGCCAGGCTCATCTGGAGATGACCGATCCCGAGCATCCTGCCGAGACGGGTATCGAGGTCGTGGCGCAGCCGCGCGGCAAGCGCATCACCAAGATGATGCTCATGTCGGGCGGCGAGAAGAGCCTGACGGCGCTTGCCCTGCTCTTTGCCGTGTACCGCACGCGCACGGTGCCGTTCTATGTGCTGGACGAGGTCGAGGCGGCACTCGATGACGCCAACCTGTCCAAGCTCATCGGCGCGCTCGATGTGTTGCGTTCCGATACGCAGCTCTTGGTCATTTCGCATCAGCGCCGTACTATGGAGGACGCTGACGTCCTCTATGGCGTCTCGATGCAAGCCGACGGCGTCAGTCGCGTCGTCTCGCAAAAACTCGATCGCGAAACCGGAAAGGTCGTGAATGCATAATGGGATTCTTCGATGCTCTCTCGCGCGGACTTGAGCGCAGTCGCGAGGCCCTCAACGAGGTCTTTTACTTTGGCGGCGAGGTCGACGAGGATTTTTGGGAGGACCTGGAGGACACCCTCGTCATGGGTGACATGGGCGCCGAGGTCGCCATCAAGGTCTCCGATGACCTGCGCGATGCCGCGGCCAAGAAGAACCTCAAGACCGCCCCGCAACTCCGTCGCGCCCTGGCCGAGCAGCTTGAGCAGCACTTTGTGCCCACCGAGCGCGATCCGTTCTCCGATACGCCGAGCTGCGTGCTGTTTGTGGGCATTAACGGTGCCGGCAAGACCACGACGGTCGGTAAGATCGCGAGCGCCATGGCCGCCCGCGGCAAGAATGTCGTGATCGGCTCTGCCGATACGTTCCGCGCCGCCGCCATCGAGCAGCTCGATGTGTGGGGCCAGCGCGCTGGCGTCCCCGTCATCAAGCGCGACCGCGGCTCCGACCCGGCAAGTGTTTGCTACGACGTGCTCGACGAGGCCGACAAGCGCGGCAGCGACCTGGTGCTTATCGACACTGCCGGTCGTCTGCACACGAGCCCCGAGCTCATGCGCGAGCTTGCCAAGGTGGTTAACGTGACGCGTAAGCGCGCCGCCAATATGGCCGCCGGCCCCATGCCCGTCTCAGTCGTGCTCGTGATCGATGCCGCGACGGGCCAAAACGGTCTGAACCAGGCGCTCGAGTTTAACGAGGCGCTGGGCCTGGACGGTATTATCATGACTAAGCTCGACGGCACGGCTAAGGGCGGTATCGCCATGGCCGTGGCCGAGAAACTCAAGCTCCCGATCCTGCGCGTGGGCGTGGGCGAGCAGGTCGATGATCTGCAGGAGTTCAATGCCAAAGATTTCTGCCGCGCCCTGGTGGGCGAGTCCAATTAAGGAGTGACTAGTGTTTGATTCCCTGAGCGATCGCCTCAACGACACATTTGACCGCCTGCGCGGCAAGGGCAAGCTGACCGAGGCCGATATTACTTCGGCCATGCGCGATATTCGCATGGCGCTGCTCGAGGCCGACGTCAACTTTAAGGTCGTCAAGGAGTTCGTCGCCAAGACCAAGGAGCGCTGCATGACCGCCGAGGTCATGGAGTCGCTGTCGCCGGCGCAAAACGTCGTCAAGATCGTGCTCGACGAGCTCACCGAGATGCTTGGCTCAACCGAGAGCAAGCTCGTCTTTAGCAACCGCATTCCCAATGTCATCATGCTTGTGGGTCTGCAGGGCTCCGGTAAGACCACGGCTGCCGTAAAGCTGGCCTACCTGCTCAAGAAGCAGGGCCGCTCGCCGTTGCTCGCCGCGTGCGACGTCTACCGTCCCGCTGCTGCCGACCAGCTGGCCACGCTCGGTGGCGAGATCGGCGTACCGGTCTTCCGCGGCGACGGTGCGCACCCGGTCGATATCGCCAAGGGCGCCATCCAGGAGGCCGTCGACCACCTGCGCGACGTGGTCATCGTCGATACCGCCGGACGTCTTCAGATCGATGAGCAGATGATGCAGGAGGCCGTGGACATCAAGAAGGCCGTCAAGCCCGATCAGGTGCTGATGGTCGTCGATGCCATGACCGGTCAGGATATCGTCAACGTCGTCTCGACCTTCGCCGAGCGCACCGACTTTGACGGCGTGATTATCTCTAAGCTCGACGGCGACGCCCGTGGCGGCGGCGCGCTTTCCGTGCGCCAGGTGACCGGCAAGCCCATCAAGTTTGTGAGCATGGGCGAGAAGCCCGATTCGCTGGAGCCGTTCTACCCCGATCGTATGGCCAAGCGCATTCTGGGTATGGGCGACGTTGTCGGCATTATCGAGAAGGCCCAGGAGGCGGCCGACGCCGAGCAGCTCGAGGCCGCCGAGCGCATGCTGCGCGAGGGCTTTACCATGAACGACATGCTCGACCAGATGAAGGCCGTCAAGAAGATGGGCGGCATGAAGGGCATTCTGGGCATGCTCCCCGGTGGCCAGCGTGCGCTTAACCAGATGGGTGGTAACCTGGACGAAGGTATCTTCGATAAGAACGAGGCCATCATCATGTCGATGACCAAGGAGGAGCGCCTTCGCCCCTCCATCATCAACGGCCAGCGCCGTGCCCGCATTGCCAAGGGCGCCGGCGTGACCCCCACCGAGGTCAATAGCCTTATGAAGCAGTGGGGCGAGATGAATAAGATGATGGGCCGCATGCGCACGATGGCCAATCAGGCGCAGGCCGGCGGCAAGAAGGGCAAGAAGGGTAAGAAGGGCAAAAAGATGCGCATGCCCAATATTCCCGGTCTGGATGCCATGGGGCTGGGCGGCATGGGCGGCCTGGGAACGGGCGGCCCCAAGTCCGATATGGACCTGCTGCGCCAGATGGAAGCGCAGATGCGCAACAAGAAGTAACGACTAGTTGAGTCGTGTATGGCGAAGGCCGCCTGGATGGTATTCCAGGCGGCCTTCGCCGTTTGTTCGCTGGTTGTCGCACGCGTGGAAGCGCGTTCTCGACGAGGTGCTTGCCGCTAGTGGCATCCGCAGCCTTCGTGCCCGTCATGGTCGTGGTGACCGTGGCAGCCGCAGGACTCGCCATGCTCGTGGATGTGCTCGTGATCATGTCCATGGCAGTCGCAGGTGGCCTCGCCGTTCTGTGCGAGCGTGCCGGCAATGAGGGCCTCGACGCAGGCATCGCAGCTGCCCTGGGCGCCCGCATAGACCGTGATGCCGGCTTGGGCAAGCGCGTTGATAGCGCCGCCGCCGATACCGCCGCAAATGAGCGTGTCAACGCCACCGTTGGCAAGCAGGCCCGCCAAGGCGCCGTGGCCGGTGCCGCCGGTGCCTACGACCTGCTCGTTGAGCACCTTGCCATCCTGGATGTCGTAGATCTTGAACTGCTCGCTGCGGCCAAAGTGCATAAAGATGTTGCCGCTGTCGTACGTCGTTGCCACCCTCATGGTGCCGACCTCCTTTGCTGGCCATGCGGCCGTCGTCGTGGCGATGGGGGAGTACGCGATATTGCCGCCCTCGATGACGAGCGCTCGTCCGTTGACCAGCGCGTTTGCCACCTTGCGATGCGCGCGACTGCTGATTGCCGCCACCGTGGCGCGGGCGATGCCCATGTGCAGGGCGACGGCCTCCTGATTGAGGCCCTCCAGATCGCACAGGCGCAGCACCTCAAGCTCGTCGACGGTCATGTCGATGGCATCACCGCTGGCCAGGCCATCGGGGGTAAAGCCGCGGTATTCGGGGATGATCCCGACGCGGCGCAGTTTTTCGCGTCTTCCTGCCATGCACACTCCTTATCTGACATATGTTAACAATAGGATAACGCGTTAGTCGTTGGGCGCAAGGCATTTCTGTCATATGTCAGAAAAAGGCTAAGATGCCTCGTTGCCGCATGCGGAGCCGCGCTGCCGTGCATTGCGTGTGCCGGACTAAGTGTCCAATTCGACACTCGCGCGCCTGGGCTACAATGAATCTCGCTTGTAGGCGACTGACAGGAGGGTCAATGAGCAAAGCTGATCAACAGTTTGTAACCATGTGCCGCGATATCTTGGACCATGGCACCACCACCGAGGGCCAAAAGGTCCGCCCGGTGTGGGAGGACGGCACCCCTGCCTATACCATTAAAAACTTTGGTGTCACGGCGCGCTATGATCTGCGCGAGGAGTTCCCCGCGCTCACCCTGCGCCGTACGGCGCTTAAGTCTGCCATGGACGAGATTCTGTGGATCTATCAAAAGAAGTCCAATAACGTGCATGACCTCAACAGCCATATCTGGGATGAGTGGGCCGATGAGACCGGTTCCATCGGTAAAGCCTACGGCTATCAGATTGGTCAGAAGAGCCATTACGCCGAGGGCGACTTCGACCAGATGGACCGTGTACTGTACGACCTTAAGCACACGCCGTATAGTCGCCGCATTATGACCAATACGTACGTGTTTAGCGATCTGTCCGAGATGCACCTTTATCCATGCGCCTATAGCGTGACCTATAACGTGACGCAGCGTCCTCAGGACGACAAGCCGACGCTCAACATGATTCTCAACCAGCGCAGCCAGGACATTTTAGCCGCGAACAACTGGAACGTGTGCCAGTACGCCATTTTGCTGATGATGGTCGCGCAGTCGGTCGATATGATTCCCGGTGAGCTGCTGCACGTGATCGCCGACGCCCATATCTATGATCGTCATGTCGATATCGTCCGCGAGCTTATCGAGCGTCCGCAGTTTGCGGCACCCAAGGTAACGCTCAACCCCGATGTGCACGATTTCTATGCGTTTACGACCGACGACCTGATCGTGGAGGGCTATGAGCACGGCCCTCAGGTCAAGAACATCCCCATTGCAGTGTAGGTGACGCGCATGACGTGTAAGCTTTCTGCCATCGTCGCCGTGTGTGACGACTGGGGTATTGGCTGCGAGGGCGATATGGTGGTGTCCAATCGCGCCGATATGCGCCATTTTGTGGCCTGCACCAAGGGCTGCCCGGTTATCATGGGACGCAAGACGCTGCTGAGTTTTCCCGGCGGGCGTCCTCTCAAGAACCGCCGCAATATCGTGCTTACGCGCGATATAGGCTTTACCCGCGAGGGCGTCGACGTGGTGCATAGCGTTGACGAAGCGCTCGCTGCGGTTGCCGATGAGCCCGTTGCCTGGGTGATCGGTGGCGGCGATGTCTATCGGCAGTTTTTGCCGTACTGCGTGGAGGCCGAGGTCACTCATAACCACTGCGTGCATGTCGTGGACACGTACTTTCCCGACTTGGACGCCGATCCCGCGTGGGAGATTGCGCAGCGTAGCGGGGTCGCGACGATTGCCGCCGGTGAGGGTGACGAGGGCGTCGATTATGAGTTCGTGACGTATCATCGCGTTGAGGCGTAAATCGTCTGGCGTGAACGGTATCATCGGGTTGATTGAATGCATGGGGCGGCGCTTAGCGTCGCCTCGTTTGGTATAGATGTGCTGTAAAGAAGGGTGCGGGCTGGCTGCTATGACTGATGCCGTTGAAGTTCTGCGAATTGATTCGCTCGAGGACGAGCGGCTCGATGCCTATGTGCGACTGACCGAGCGTGAGCTTCGCTGCGTGCTGGAGCCGCAGAAGGGCATTTTTATCGCTGAGAGTGCCAAGGTCATCGAGCGTGCGGTTCGCGCCGGATATGAGCCGGTGAGCTTTCTTTTGGGCGAGCGCTGGCTCGACCAGATGATGCCGCTGTTTGACCAGCTTGTCGTGCGCGAGGGAGCGGGTCCGGTTCCCGTGTTCGTGGCCTCCATGGAGCTCATGGAGCAGTTGACGGGCTTTAACGTGACGCGCGGCGCGCTGGCGGCGTTCCGTCGCCCGCGTCAGATTCCGGTTGATGAGTTCTTGGGCGGCGTCGTCGAGGCGGTGGGGGATCGTCCGGTGCGCGTGTGCGTGCTTGAGGGTATTGTCGATCACACCAATGTTGGCGCGATTTTCCGCTCGGCTGCCGCATTGAACGTTGACGGTATTTTGGTCAGCCCGACGTGCTGCGACCCGCTGTACCGTCGCTCGGCCCGGGTGAGCATGGGCACCGTGTTTCAGGTGCCGTGGACGCGCATTGGCAGCGAGGCTCGTGTGTGGCCGCATGATGGTCTGGGCGCGTTGCACGATGCCGGCTTTTCGTGTGCCGCTATGGCGTTGACGGACGATTCCGTATCGCTGGACGATCCCGTGCTGCAGAAGATTGATCGCTTGGCGCTTTTTATGGGTACCGAGGGTGCCGGCTTGGGCGCCAAGACCATTGCCGGCTGTGACCACGCGGTGCGCATTCCGATGGCGCACGGGGTCGATTCGCTCAACGTGGCCGCGGCGAGCGCCGTCGCCTTTTGGCAGCTGTGCCCGCACGTGAGCAATGAGTATCACTACCAGCCGGGTTTGTATCACTAGGCAGTTTTCCGCACCGCGCTCTAATTCGGGGTGTTTCGGTCGCCGCCAGTCGGTGCTAAGCTAGTATTGGCTTTGGTCTTAAATTGCCGTTATGTTGTTTGACGTATGCTGGCGGGGAGGGCGTGTGGCTAAGAAATCTACGGCTATCGATGTAACGCAGGGTGTCATTTGGCAACAGCTGCTGTCGCTGTGCGTTCCCATCTTTTTTAGTTCGTTTTTTCAGCAGGCCTACACGCTTATCGGTACGTATATCGTTGGCCAGTTTGGCGGCAAGCTCGCGCTGGGTGGCATTCAAGCCACGATGGTGCTCACCGAGCTCTGCATTGGCTTTTGCGTTGGCGTCGGCGCCGGCTGCGCGGTCATTACCGGTCAGTATTTTGGCCAGCACGATGATGAGCGACTGAGTCGTTCGGTCCATACAGCCATGACGCTCGCGCTGGTGGGCGGTATCGCTTTCTCGATTCTTGGCATAGTGTTCGTTGAGCCCATGCTGGTGCTTATGAACACGCCGCATGAACTATTGGCCGAGGGCGTGGCCTATGCTCGCTGTTATTTTGCCGCGATGGTTGCGGCACTGCTGCTTAATATGGGAACCGCACTGCTGCGTGCCGTGGGCGACACGCGCGGGCCCGCCGTGATCATTGCCTCTGGCTGCCTTGTTAACGTGGTGCTGGATATCATCTTTGTCGCTGTGTTGCATATGGAGGCGCTGGGCTGCGGCATCGCAGTGGCGCTGACCATTTGCTCCAATGCAACGATGATCGTGTTGCGCATGATGCGCGCTACGGGTGCATGGCGTCTTTCGCTGTCTAAGCTCGGTATCGATCGCGGTATTTGCAAGAGTATGATCTCGTGTGGTCTGCCACTCGGTTTTCAATCGGCTGCCTATTCGATCTCGAACGTGCTGATCCAGGTGTCGGTTAATTCGTTTGGCGCCGATGTCACGACTGCTTGGGGTCTATCTGGGCGCCTGGATGGCATTATCTGGATGGTGACCGAGGCGCTCGGCGTGTCGATCACCACGTTCTCGGCACAGAACTTTGGCGCGCGCAACTACGAGCGCATGCGCAAGGGCTACCATACGTCGCTCGTGCTGTCGTTTATGCTCATTGGTGGCCTGTCTGCCGTGCTGCTGGTGTTCTCGGGTCCGTTGTCGCGTCTGTTTGTCGACGATGCTTCGATTTCGGCGTACACCACGACGATTCTTCATTTCATCGCGCCGTTCTACGCGATCTTCTCGATTATCGAGAACGCGTCGGGCTCCATTCGCGGCGCCGGCGTGAGCTTGCAGCCCATGCTGCTCACGATTTTTGGCACCGTCGTGCTCAGGGTGATCTGGGTGTTTGCGATTATGCCGTTCGATCCATCGCTTGAGCACCTGCTGCTGGTTTACCCCGTAACCTGGCTTATCACGGCTACAATGTTCACCATCTACCACCACAGCGGCAACTGGCTCGGCCGCGCCACCGCCTAGCCATTCGGGACGTCCCCAATGGCTAGTATTCGATGCCTTGGCGGGCTAGGAGTCCTTCGTCGAAGTAGTGTTTGATGGGGCGCATTTCGGTGACAAGGTCGGCGAGGTTCGCGAGGGGCAGCAAGCCCCGGCCGGTGAGCACGAGTTCCGTGGTGGCGGGCTTTATCGCGATCAGCGCTTCGACATCCTCGCGTGTCACGAAGCCGCGGCGCATGGCCTCGCCGAGTTCGTCCAAAATCAGAACGTCGACCTGTGATATCTGCTCGCATGCGAGCTCCATGATCTGTGCGGCGCAAGCCTCGGGCGTGTCGCGGTCAGCTTGTACGATGCGCAGCCCCAGGCGCGGCGCGGCATCGTGTTCGGCGCAGTGCAGTTTCTTGGCAAACTGCAGCCTAAGAACGTCGAGCCCGTAGCCCGTCGCGCGCAGCGCGAGCCCCAGCGCAGCCGTCGTCTTGCCCTTGCCGTCGCCTGTATAGATTTGAACCTTGCCGACTTACAGTGATGCCATCTCTGTCCTTTCGTGCCCGGCGTCGGTTTATCGCCGTCCGGGTTGGGTATTCTAGAAAGCATTATCAACCCCAGTAGATGGAGTTCAAGCAGATGGAGATGGATGACAACAAACGTAGACGGAATATGATTCTCTACGTGCTCATCGCCTTCGTCGTCTACCTCGTGCTCTCGACCGTTCTGTTCCCCAACATCGGTCACACGCAGCAGATTACGAAGACCGATTACTCGACGTTTGTCAAAGCGCTCGATAAGAAGAGCGTCGACAAGGTCGAGTACAACACGGACGATTACTCGATTTATTACACCAAGAAGGGCGAGGACGAGAACATCGCCTACAAGACGACCGGTGTGCCGAATGACGCGGGCTTTACCGATCGCGTGCTTGAGTCTGGCGCTTCGCTGGAGTCGGTCGTTCCCGATAAAAACTCGGGTTTGATGACCTACTACCTGCTCACACTCATTCTTCCCATGGCGATTTTCTTCCTCATCGGTTGGTGGCTCAACCGCCGCATGAAGAAGGCTATGGGCGATGACGGCCCGTCGATGAACTTTGGCGGCGGCGGTTTTGGCGGCGGCGGACTGGGTAAGTCCGGCGCGCGCGTGATCGCCTCCAAGGACGTGGGCGTGACCTTTAAGGACGTCGCCGGTCAGGAAGAGGCCAAGGAGTCTCTCAAGGAGGTCGTCGACTTTCTGGAGAAGCCGCAGCGCTACGAGGAGATCGGCGCCAAGCTGCCGCGTGGTGCTCTCCTTGTTGGCCCTCCGGGTACCGGTAAGACCCTGCTTGCCAAGGCTGTTGCCGGCGAGGCCGGTGTTCCGTTCTTTAGCATTTCGGGCTCTGAGTTCGTTGAGATGTTTGTCGGTCGCGGCGCTGCTAAGGTTCGTGACCTGTTTAAGCAGGCCAAGGAAAAGGCACCGTGTATCGTCTTTATCGATGAGATCGATACCATCGGTAAGAAGCGCGATGGCGGCGGCTTTAGCGGCAACGACGAGCGCGAGCAGACGCTCAATCAGTTGCTGACCGAGATGGATGGCTTCGATAACCATAAGGGTATCGTTGTCCTTGCCGCAACCAACCGCCCCGACAGTCTCGATCCCGCTCTACTGCGCCCCGGTCGTTTTGACCGCCGCATCCCCGTCGAGCTGCCCGATCTGACCGGCCGCAAGAACATCCTCGAGCTGCATGCCAAGAGCGTGAAGACCGAGCCGCCGATCGACCTGACCGCGATTGCCCGCGCCACGCCCGGTGCCTCGGGCGCCGACCTGGCCAATATCATCAACGAGGGCGCCCTGCGCGCCGTTCGCGAGGGTCGCAAGCGTGCAACCCAGGACGACTTCGAGGAGTCGGTGGAGGTCGTCATTGCCGGCCAACAGCGTAAGTCCACGGTGCTGTCCGACCACGAGAAGCAGGTCGTTTCTTATCACGAGATCGGCCATGCCATCGTTGCCGCTCGCCAGAAGGGCTCTGCGCCGGTCACGAAGATCACCATCGTGCCGCGCACGAGCGGTGCTCTTGGTTATACCATGCAGGTCGAGGAGGACGAGCGCTTCCTGACGACGCGCCAGGAGGTCTTGGACAAGCTCGCTGTCTATTGCGGTGGCCGCGCAGCCGAGGAGCTCATCTTTGGAGAGATGACGACCGGCGCCGCCAACGACATCGAGCAGGCCACCAAGCTCGCCCGTAATATGGTGACGCGCTTTGGTATGTCCGACGAGTTTGGCATGATGGCGCTCGGTACCGTGCAGAACGCGTATCTCAATCAGGACACGTCGCTCACCTGCGCCCCCGGTACGGCCGAGCGCGTGGACGCGATTGTCGCCAAGCTGATCGAGGATGCGCACGACCGCGCTTTGCAGATTCTGAAGGAGAACAAGTTTAAGCTCCACGAGCTGGCTCGTTATCTGTATAAGAAGGAGACCATCACGGGCGAGGAGTTCATGAACCTCCTCACGCGCGAGAATCCGCTGATGCCCAAGCAGCAGTAAAGCCGCGGCCGAGCCAGTAAACGCCGACGCCCCATTTGAGCAGCTTTCTCAAATGGGGCGTTTTGCTTGAGAGGGATGGAAATGAAGATTGTGGTGAGCGCCTGCTTGATGGGCGAGAGCTGCAAGTATAACGGGCTCGACAACTACCATCGCGAGTTGGTCGAGGCCTGCGAGCGTACAGGGACCGAGGTCCTCTTGGTGTGCCCTGAGGTCTTTGGGGGCCTGCCCACGCCGCGCAAGCCGTCCGAGATTGTGAACGGAGAGGTTCGTACCTGCGAGGGCATATCGGTCGATCGCGAATTTCGCCTGGGTGCCCAACGAGCGCTCGATATGTGCGAGCAGGCGGGCGGGCCGGAAGAGATCGCCGCGTGCATCCTGCAGGACCGTAGTCCCTCGTGCGGCGCGGGTCGCATCTACGACGGAACATTCAGCGGCACCCTTACGGCGGGCAACGGCGTCTTCGTTGATTTACTGCTCCGCCACGGTTATCGCGTGATCCCGGCTAGCGAGTTCGACCCCAGCATGCTGGAGCAATAAAAAACCACCACAAAGGTGCTGCTCCCTTGTGGTGGTTTTGGCCTGGGTCTAGAGCGTGTGGCCGTAGGCGTTGGCGGCCTTGATGGCGGCGGCGAACTTTTCGTCGGTGAAGGGCTCGGGGTTTCCCTGCTTCCACTCGTTGGTGGCGTGTGCGAACTCGCACAGGGCCGGGATGTCTGCCTCGGAAAGCCCGACCTGCTCAAGCGTTACGGGCAGGCCCATCTGCTTGTTAAAGGCCGCGTAGTGCTCAAGGTTCTCGGTATCGCCCGTATAGGCGAACAGCACGAGCACGCCCAGGCTCACGACTTCGCCGTGCAGGTAGGAGCCCTCGCGCGGAATGCTGCATGTGGCGTTGTAGAATGCGTGCGCCACGCTCGAGTTGTAGTAGTAATCGTTCTGGTTGGTCAGGTTCGAGACATAGCCCGTGTTGACCACGATGTCGAGCGCGATCTGCTTGACGGCCTCGGTCGACAGGTCCTGGCGCACGTCCTCAAGACCCTGGACGCCATAGGTAAACAGCGGCTCGGAGCAGGTGTGGGCAAGAGCCAGGCCAAGGCCGGCGGTGTGCTCCAGGTTGCCGGCGCTCGTGGCGTACTCGACCTCGGGCTGCTTAGACAGGGCATCGCCCACGCCTGCCCAGAAGTACTCTGCCGGTGCCTCGGCGATGATCTTGGGGTTGATGAAGATGTGCGCGGGGCGGTTGGGGTACGAATAGCCCTCGAGCGAGCCGTCGTCGTTGTAGACAACGGCAATGGCGGTCGCGGCGGAGCAGTTGGAGCAGATCGTCGGCACGGTAAAGACGATCTTCTTGAGCTCGATGGCCGCCGTCTTGACGGTATCGAGCGCCTTGCCGCCGCCGCAAGCAATGAGCACGTCGGCTTCCTGACAGGCGGGGGAGTTTACGACCTTGGCGATATTGGCACGCGTACTGTTGGTACCGTAGACGCGCGTCTCCAGGACCTCGACATCGGTACCTTCAAGTGCCGCCTCGAGCCCTGGTAGCGCTGCAGCCAGGGCTCGCTTGCCACCGATGATGGCGACCTTGGTCGCTCCGTACTCTGCCAGTGCGGCGGGCAACTCGGTAAAACAATCCTCGCCAACGGTGTAGTCGCTCATTCCAATCGTGCGCATAGCAACCTTCTTTCGTTCGATAAAGTGCTTTCAGGTATTTTGCTCCAAGAGAAGGTCCATAGCCGCGAGAAATTTCGAACGTATAAAACCAGTGTTGAGGGTTTTTCGCCGGCGCGGAACGTGCTAGCATACTCCGCATAAGCGTTGATGGGGACGAGTAGTCGGCCGTCCGCATGCTACAGAGAGCGGGGAGCGCTGAGAACCCGTGCATGCGACCGATGAAAATCACCCCGGAGCTGCGGTCCCAACGGACGCGTCGCACAGGCTCGTCTTAGTAGATATCGCCGAGATGGTCGTCGATACAGGCCAGCCGAGTAACGGATGCGAGCGCGCGAATACGCGGGCGAGGGCATCTAAGCTGGGTGGTTAAACGAAGAGCTTTTGCGGGCGTACAGTCCGTTTTGTGGCGCTTCGTCCCAGCTTGTAGGGACGGGCGCTTTTTTGGTGCCCAACGGGCGTGCGCGCCCACGACATGAAAGGGGTACCGTGGCAAACGAGTACAAGCAGACGATGCATCTGCCCAAGACCGGTTTTCCCATGCGTGCCGGTCTTTCCAAGTCCGAGCCCAAGCGACTCAAGGACTGGCAGGACAACAAGGTCTACGAGCAGGTTCTGAAGAAGAACGAGGGTCACAAGAAGTTCGTGCTGCACGACGGTCCTCCGTACGCCAACGGTCCTATCCACATCGGCCACGCCATGAACAAGATCTCCAAGGACATGATCAACCGTTACTGGATGATGCAGGGCTATGAGGTTCCCTATGTCCCCGGTTGGGACTGCCATGGCCAGCCGATCGAGCATAAGGTCGAGGAGAAGCTCGGCACCGAGAAGTTCAACCAGACCTCCACGGCTAAGATCCGCGAGCTTTGCAACAAGTTCGCTGTCGAGAACATCGAGCTGCAGAAGGCCGGCTTCCGTCGCCTGGGCGTGCTTGGCGACTGGGACAACCCGTATCTGACGCTCTATCACCAGCACGACGCCGCCGACATCGAGGTCTTCAAGGCCATGTTCGATAAGGGCATGATCTATCGCGGGCACAAGCCGGTTCACTGGTGCAAGCACTGCCACACCGCGCTGGCCGAGGCCGAGATCGAGTACTCCGACGAGACGAGCCCGTCCATTTTCGTGCGCTTCGAGATGACTTCCAAGCCCGCCGGCCTCGAGAACTTCGACGGCCCGGTTGACTTTATCATCTGGACGACCACGCCGTGGACCATCCCCTCCGACCAGGCCGTTTCCCTCAAGCCCGGCGCCGCCTACGTTGCCGTTGAGCACGATGGTCGTGCCGAGGTCATGCTCGAGGACCTGGCTCCCAAGTGCTGTGAGGAGTTTGGCTGGGAGTACACCCCGGTTATGGTCGACGGCAAGCCCTATGTGGTTCCCGCCGAGACCTTCCACCACATCCACTACAAGCAGCCAATCTTTGACGGTGTTGAGGGCGTGGCGCTGCTGGCCGATTACGTCGGTGTCGATGACGGTACCGGTATCGTCCACAATTCGCCCGGCCACGGCGTCGACGACTACTTTGCCTGCCTCAAGGAGGGCATCACCGACATCTGCATGCCGGTCGATGACGACGGCAAGTTCTACACCGGCGAGGAGTTTGGCACCGGTGGCCCCTTCAGCGGTATGGATACCGATGAGGCCAACCCGCACATCATCGAGTTCCTGCGCGAGCGCGGCACCCTGGTCCTCGAGAAGAAGATCACGCACAGCTATCCGCACTGCTGGCGCTGCAAGCACCCGGTGCTCTTCCGTGCTACCGACCAGTGGTTTGTCTCGATGGACAAGACCGGTTTGCGTGATCAGGCTGGCAAGGAGGTTCGCGAGAACGTCAAGTGGTATCCGGCTCACGCCGCCAACCGCATCGGCGCCATGGTCGAGCAGCGTCCCGACTGGTGCATCAGCCGTCAGCGCAACTGGGGCGTGCCTATCCCCAGCTACACCTGCGCCGACTGCGGCGAGAAGGTCATGAACGACGCCACGCTCGACGCCGTCATCAAGCTCTTCCACGAGAAGGGCTCCGACGCCTGGTTCACCGACGCTCCCGAGAGCTACCTGGGCGAGGCCTGCGTCTGCCCCAAGTGCGGCGGCCATCACCTCAAGGCCGATAAGGACATCCTCGACGTGTGGTGGGATTCCGGCGTCTCCTGGAAGGCCGTCTGCGAGTACCGTCCCGAGCTGGAGTATCCGGCGGATGTGTACCTCGAGGGCTCCGACCAGCACCGCGGTTGGTTCCAGAGCTCGCTGCTCACCTCGGTGGGTGCCAACGGCCATGCTCCGTACAAGGCGGTCGTCTCGCAGGGCTTCACGCTCGACGGCCAGGGCCGCAAGATGTCCAAGTCGCTCGGCAACGTCATCGACCCCAACAAGGTCTGCGACGAGATGGGCGCCGACATCATCCGCTTGTGGGTTGCCTCCGTCGATACCAGCTCCGACGTGTCCATCGACCACGAGATCCTTGCTCGTACGTCCGATGCCTACCGTCGTTTCCGCAACACGCTGCGCTTCCTGCTCTCCGAGCTCGAGGGTCAGTTTGAGCCCGAGACCGACGGCGTCGCCTTTGCCGACCTGCTGCCGCTCGACAAGCTCATGGTTGCCCGCCTGACCCAGGTCCAGGCCGAGGTCGACGATGCTTACGCCAGCTACGAGTTCCCGCGCGCCTACCGTGCGCTCTACGACTTTGTGGTTACCGAGCTCTCCAACGTGTACCTCGACGCCCTGAAGGACCGTCTGTACTGCGACAAGCCCGGCTCGCTCGAGCGCCGCAGCGCCCAGACCGTGCTGGCCGAGCTCTTCTCGATGCTCATGCGCGACCTGCAGCCGATCCTGTCCTACACGGTCGACGAGGCCATGGCCTATGCGCCCGCCGGCTGCGTCGATCACCAGAAGTACGCCGCGCTACTCGATTGGTACAAGTCGCCCATCACGGTCGACGAGGCCAATGAGTTCGAGGGCGTGCTCGAGGCTTCGCTCGAGCTCCGTAGCGCCGTGACCAAGGCCCTTGAGGATGCCCGCTCCGCCGGCACCTTCACCAAGAGCCAGCAGGTCCGCGTCAAGGCGGTCGTTCCCGCCGAGATGTACGCGCTGCTGACCGGTGATAAGGCCGTCGACCTGGCCGAGTTCTACATCGTCTCCGATGTTGAGCTGACCCAGGGCGAGGAGCTCTCCGTTGCCATCGAGGCAGCCGAGGGCGAGTGCTGCGACCGTTGCTGGAACTACCGCACCACCGTCGGCGAGTACAACGGCCACGCGCATATCTGCAAGCGCTGCGCGAATGCCCTTTAAGGCACGGTAACTCGGCATTTTAGTTATTGGGAGAATTTGGACGCCTTCGGCCCATTTGCTCCGCTGAATAAAAGCGGCATTCTGTTTTTCGGAATGCCGCTTTCTTTTTATGCTGGTTATTTATCTGGCGTTAGCGAATATGTCGTGCGCTCTGCGTGTGGCAATATAAGATGGTTAATTGCGTTAAACGGAATTCGATGTTCTTGAGGGTAGGGGATTGATTTGGGTCGTGCTGGGGGTATGACGCCGCCTTTGCGTTGGCGGTTGGGTGTTGCTGGTGGGGTAGCGCTCGTTGTGCTGCTTGTTGACCAGCTGACCAAGCTTGCGGTTCGTGCCGTCGGCGACGCTTTGCATGTGACTGTCATCCCCGGTGTGATCGACTTTATGTTTGTCCGCAATATCGGCGCTGCCTTTAGTATGGGTGAGGGGCATGGCATCGCGTTTGCCGTGCTGGCGTTGGCGGTCATTATCGCTATTGCCGTGTACCTCGTTCGTGCGCCCCAGCTCGCCCATCTTGAGGTTGTGGGCATGGCGATGGTTGCGGGCGGTGCTATCGGCAACGCTATCGATCGATTGGCCTTTGGCTTCGTGACCGATTTTATTGCCACCACCTTCATCGACTTCCCCGTCTTTAATGTGGCCGATATCGGCATTACCTTGGGCGTCGTGCTCGCCCTTTTCGGCTACATGTTCTTGAGTCCCGCCGCCCGTGAGGTCGATGCGACCGCCGAGCTTAACGCCCGTGACGAGGCCCGCGCTAAGCGCAAGGCCCAGCAGCGTGGGGAGCGTGCCCGCAAGATTCGCGAAAGGAATGAGCGCTAATGGCCGACATCCATATTCTTGTTGCCGACGATGCCGCTGGTCAGCGTCTTGACGCCTATCTGGGCGCCAATGACGGCTGCCCTACGCGCTCTGCCTGCGCGCATCTGATTGAGGGCGGTGCCGTAGTAGTCAATGGCGAGACCTGCCTGTCCAAAAAGTACGCCGTGCGAGCCGGCGATCGTATTTCGGTCGATTTGCCCGAGCCGCACGACCCCACCGATGTGATTCCCGAGGCCATCCCGCTCGACATTCGCTATGAGGACGACTATCTCATCGTGCTCTCCAAGCAGCGCGGCCTTGTGTGCCATCCTGCGCATGGTCATGAGAGCGGCACGCTTGCGAACGCCTTGGTCTACCACTGCGGCATCGACCATCTTGGTACCGTACAGGGTGAGGATCGCCCCGGCATCGTGCATCGTCTTGATCGCGATACCTCGGGTCTCATGCTTGCGGCAAAGGACGACGACACCCAGCGCGCGCTCCAAAATCTCATCCGCACGCGTACGCTCGACCGTCGCTATATCACACTTGTTCACGGGCACATTGCCATGGACGAGGGAACCATTAACACCGGTATCGCCCGATCGACGCGCGATCGCGTGAAGATGGCGGTTTCTGACGATCCTTTCGCGCGCCAAGCCATCACGACCTTTAAGGTCCTCGAGCGCTTCGATTCCACGCGTTTTGACGACGGTTATACGCTCGTCGAGTGCCACCTGTTTACGGGCCGCACACATCAGATTCGCGTGCATATGCGCCATATCAACCACGCCTGTGTGGGTGATCCACTCTACGGCAAGTGCGATGCACGCGCCGATCAGGGGCTGACCAGGCAATTCCTTCATTCCTGGCGCGTCGCGTTCGACCATCCCGTGACGGGGGAGCGCATTGAGTGCCGCGACGAGTTGCCGTGGGACCTTGCGGCGGTTCTGGATGATTTGGCCCCGCGTTCGCTCGGCCGCACCGCTGCCGGCGACGAAATCGTCCCGCAGCTCGGTCTTCTCGAATCCTAACCAGTATTAGGTGGTTTCTTGAACTCGGTTAGCCTGCGGTAAGATATACGGTTGTTTACGTAACGCGTTCTCGGGAGCCTGCATGCTCGCCTTTTTACAAACCAACACACCCATCGTGATCTTTAACCAGATTGTCGTCACGCTGCTCACGGTCTGCTTTCTGTACCAGGTGGTCTTCTTTGTCATTGGCGCTCTTCGTGGCGAGGTCGCGCCTCCCAAGGCCAAAAAACTCCACCGCTATGCCTTCTTTATCGCGGCGCATAATGAGGAAGCCGTGATCGCCAACCTCGTACGCTCCATCAAGGATCAGGATTATCCGTCCGAGCTCATCGAGGTCTTCGTGGTCGCCGATGCCTGCACCGACAACACGGCGCAGCTTGCGCGCGAGGCCGGTGCTATTGTTTATGAGCGCAATGACCTGGCCCGTAAGGGCAAGAGCTGGGTCATGGACTTTGGTTTCGATCGCATTCTCAACGAGTATCCCGACACGTTTGAGGGCTACTTTATCTTCGATGCCGACAATGTTATCTCCCGCGATTACGTCTCCAAGATGAATGATGCCTTTGACCAGGGCTTCCATGTGGTCACGAGCTATCGCAATTCCAAGAACTTCGGGAGCTCGTGGATTTCGTCTGCCAACGCCACCTGGTATCTGCGCGAGGCGCGCTTTCTCAACAACGCGCGTAACATCTGCAAGACGTCTTGCGCTGTCTCGGGTTCGGGCTATCTCATCTCCGCCAGCGTTATCGAGGGCATGCACGGCTGGCAGTTCCATACGCTGACCGAGGACATCCAGTTCACCACGTTCTGCGCCATTCACGGCATCCGCATTGGCTATGCGCCGGCGGAGTTCTTTGACGAACAGCCCGTGACGTTTAAGGCGTCCTGGAAACAGCGCATGCGTTGGACCAAGGGCTTTTACCAGGTGTTCTTTACCTACGGTAAGCATCTGGTCAAGTCGACCTTCCGCTATCATCGCTTTGCCGCATATGACATGTTTATGACCATCGCTCCGGGCATGCTGCTGTCCCTGATCTCCATGCTCGCCAATGTGACCTTCCTCGTCGTGGGCGGTCTTTCGCACGGCTTTTTGGCCACCGAGGTCGAGATGCAGGCGTGCGCCGCCTCGCTCATCATGATCTTCGCGATGATGTACCAGACCTTCTTTATCCTGGCACTGCTCACGACCATCTTTGAGTACAAGCATATTCACTGCGCGCAAAAGTGGCGTTTGGTGACCAACCTGTTTACCTTCCCGATCTTTATGTTCAGCTATATCCCCATCACGGTGGCGGCCCTGTTCCTAAAGGTCGACTGGGTCCCGACGCAGCACGCCGTCAACGTTACCCTCGACGAGGTCATGCAAGGCGCCAAATAACCACCACCAAAACCACCACAAAGGGGACAGGCACCTTTGTGGTGGTTTTTGCTTTCGAGTAGCTGCCCAAGGAGGTGCACGATGCCCTACATCCCATTTTGGATTTGCATCTTTGCCGGTGCGTTGGTTGATGCCCGAGAGCGACGGTTTCCCAATGAGCTTGCTGGCGTGTGCGCGGTGGCGGCGTTGGCAGGCGTCTGGCTCGACAAGGGCGTTACCACGGCGCTTGACCACGCCGGTCTTGCGGTCATCGTCTACCTTGCCCTTGTGCTCACTGAGTCGCTCTGGCGGCGCCTCCGCCAAACCTCCGGCATCGGCATGGGGGATGCCAAGGCGCTCTTCGCGCTTTGCACGCTTGACCCTCTGGGCGGCATCGTGGCATTTGCCGTCGCACTCCTGGTCCTTGCCCTCTCCTGCCTCTTCACAAAATCGCGCTCCCTGCCATTGCTCCCGTTTTTGGTGCCGATTTTTGCCATAATCGAGGTCGTGGGCTGCACGGTGTAACCGATTGTGCATCCTTCTTAAGGAGCATGCCATGGCAACTAATCAAGAAACGGCCGTCATTAAGGCGCGCATGGACCGGATTCCGTCGGCGTTGTCGCCCGAGCTTGTCGAGCGCATTTCCGCCGATCGTGCTTCGGGTTCTGTCAACCCGTATCGTTGCAACGACAACCAGGTCATTCGTCGTATTGATCGCGCTGCCGACAAAGGCACGCTTATGCGACCGGTATTTATGCGCGATTCCGAAAAGATTCTTCATCTTCCGGCGTACACCCGTTATGCAGGCAAAACGCAGGTTTTTAGCTTCCGTAGCAATGATGATCTGTCGCGCCGCGGTTTGCACGTGCAGCTTGTCTCGCGCATTGCGCGCGATATCGGTCGCGCCCTGGGGCTCAACTGCGATCTGATCGAGGCGATTGGCCTGGGCCATGACTTGGGACACACGCCCTTTGGCCACGCCGGTGAGCGCTTTCTCAACGATATCTATCACGAGCGCACGGGTCGCTACTTTTTCCATAACGTGCAGTCGGTCCGCGTGCTCGATGCCTTGTACGGCCGCAACGTGTCGCTCCAGACGCTCGATGGCGTGCTGTGCCATAACGGCGAATATGAGCAGCGCGTATTTGAGCTGTCACACATGGCATCCTTTGGTCAGTTCGATCAGACGGTTGAGGACTGTATCGCCACGGGTTATAGCGCAATAGAGCACCTGCGCCCCATGACGCTCGAGGGCTGCGTGGTTCGCATCTCGGATATCCTTGCCTACGTTGGGCGCGATCGCCAAGACGCTATTGCGGCGGGCCTGCTGTCGCCCGATGCTTTTGACGATGGCCTGGGTGGGGCATACAACAGCTGGATACTTACGCATGCCTCCATTGATATCGTTGAGCACAGCTATGGCAAGCCGCGTATCGAGATGAGCGAGGACCTGTTTGAGGAGATCCGCCGAGCCAAGCGCGAGAACTACGTAAAGATCTACAGCAAGGGCGGTATCGAAGGCGATTCCGAGGCGGAGCTGCGCGAGGCGTTCGAAAAGCTCTACGACCGTTGCCTGCAGGATATAAACGATGGCGACGAGTCCTCGTATATCTTTAAGCACCACATTTCTCGCATTGAGCAGCAGCTTTCCTACTACGATCGCACCTATGCCTGGCAGGACGATAAGGATCAAGCGGTGGTGGATTACATCGCGAGCATGACGGACGGCTATTTCTGCGAGCTGACGAGCAAGCTATTCCCTGGTCTGGAGTTTCCGCATCGTACCTACATTAACGAACGGTAGTTCGTATCATTTCGGTATACTGTTGACGAACAAAGCTTTTGATTGATGCATGGGATGGCTATGGACGACCTTTTTACTGCCTCGACGCGCGAGCGTTCCTTTAAAAACGCGCCGCTCGCGGTGCGCATGCGCCCCAATTCGCTCGACGAGTACGTTGGTCAGCAAAAGGCCGTGGGCAAGGGTTCATGGTTGCGTGCGGCGATCGAGCATGATGTGCTATCGAGCGTGATTCTGTACGGCCCGGCCGGTACGGGCAAGACGACGCTGGCTCACATTATCGCTAACCATACCAAGAGCGAGTTTGTCGAGGTCAGCGCCGTCACGGGTACCGTGAAGGACCTGCGTCGCGTGATCGACGAGGCCAAGACGCGCCTGAATACGTATGACCGCCGTACCATCTTGTTCATCGACGAGATTCACCGTTTTTCGAAGTCGCAGCAGGATGCGCTTTTGCATGCGGTTGAAAACCGTACCGTCATTATGATTGGCGCCACGACGGAGAATCCGTACTTTGAGGTCAACTCGGCGTTGCTCTCGCGTGGTCGCGTGGTGGAGCTTGAGCACTTGAAGGACGAGGATATTGCCACGCTGATTGAGCGTGCGCTCGAGGCACCACAGGGCTTGAACGGAAAGTTCTCGGCCGATGAGGATACGGTCAAGACCATTTGCACGCTGGCAGCGGGTGACGCTCGCTCGGCGCTCACGACGCTCGAGCTTGCGAGCGAGATTGCCGTCACGCGTCCCGATACCGAGGGAACGCCAGCGCCTGCGGCGGGGGAGCGCTATCCCATCACCGTGGATGACGTGAAGATTGCCAACCCGCGTCGCGGCTTTACGTATGACAAAAACGGCGACATGCACTACGACATCATCAGTGCGTTCATCAAGTCCATGCGCGGTAGTGACCCTGATGCCACGATCTATTGGCTCGCGCGCATGATCGATGCTGGGGAGGATCCTAAGTTTATCGCTCGCCGCATTATGATTCACGCTTCTGAGGATGTTGGCAACGCCGACCCGCAGGCGCTTTTGGTGGCGCATGCCGCGTTTAAGTCTGCCGAGGTCATTGGCTATCCCGAGTGCCGCATTAACCTGGCTCAGGCTGCACTCTATGTGTGCTTGGCGCCAAAATCCAACGCGTGTGAGGCTTCGATCGATGCGGCGCTGGCCGATATCCATTCTAGTGGGCTTCGCGAGGTGCCGAGTTATCTGCGCGATCGCCATCGCCCGGGCAGCGATGAATACGGTGTGTATAAGTATCCACATGATTATCCCGAAGGCTGGGTCGATCAGCGCTATTTGCCCGAAGGCTTGGAACGCGGTGCATTTTGGCAGCCTGCCGGGCGCGGCTGGGAAGAGTGGCGCGTAGAGCAAAGCGAACGAGACCGCAGCGGGGATGCACCGAGGTAGCTGCTGATAATTTTGTCCCACGTTGCTGCTCTTGGCATGTTCGGTCCCCTTTGGGGTACCATGAAAAGCGTCTGTATTTCGATTCTTCCGGGAGGCTTGTATGAGTCCCATTCAAATCGCCCTGCTGCTGCTCGCCGTTGCCGGCGTGTGGGCCATCGCTGAGCTCGCGCTTACCCTGCGCAAGACCCGCAATGTTGTCGACTCGCTCGATAAGACCGTGAACGACCTCAACAACACCATCGCCGAGGCTCAGCCTGTGGTGGCAAAGCTCGATGGCGCTGTCGATGAGCTTACGCCGGCGCTTGCCCAGATGGAGCCGCTGCTTAAGTCGAGCAAGACGGCAGTTGATGCCCTTACCTCCAATCTCGTAGAGGTCGAAGCCGTGGTTCGCGACATTTCCGAGGTTACGGGCAGCATGGCCGAGGCCAGCAATGCTGTGTCGAGCGTGACCGACTCTGCCGCCGGTGCTGTGCAGAAGCTCTTCAATAAGGTGAAGGCTCCTGCAGCCGACGCCGATCGCAAGCTCGCCGCTGCCGCTGCGGAGGCCGAGCAGCCTACCGAGCGCGTCCTAATTGGCGAGGACGAGGCCGCCGCGGGCGACGATGATGGTCAGAAGTCTGTATCCAAGCCGGCTCAGTATTACACCTATACGCCCGCCGAGACCTCTGAGGAGTCCTGCGATGAGTAGCGAAGCAACCTGCCCTATCACGCTGACCGTTGCCGGTGACCCGCGTCTCGCTCGCCTTGTGCGCATGACGGCAGCCAACGTTGGTGCCCTGTGCTCTATGTCTGTCGATCGCATCGAGGACATCCGCATGGCTGCTGAGGAGGCTTTCATCTTTGGTTGCACCGCGGTCGACTGCGATGACATCACCATCAAATTCGATGTCGATGAGACCCACGTTGGCATGACTATTACCTTTGGCGACCAGGCTACGGTCGATGAAGACGACCAGGCTGCGGTGTATGCCGAGCTCATCCTCGCGAGCGTGTGCGACTCCTACGAAAAGACTACGGCGCCCCTGACGCTTTCCCTCGACCTCAAGGCGGATATCTAATATGACCGAACGTTCCCGGAGCGGCAAGACCGCTTGGGACAAGGAGAAAACCCGCGAGCTGTTTCGTCGTTACAAGGAGACCGGTGATCCGGACGCCCGTGAGCAGCTCGTCATGTCCCATATGAACCTGGTAAGGTTTCTTGCCAACAAATTTAAGAATCGCGGCGAGCCGCTCGACGACCTCATGCAGGTCGGCTATCTGGGCTTGCTCAAGGCTATCGACCGTTTTGATCCCGAGCGCGGACTCGAGTTCACGACGTTTGCGACACCCACTATCCTGGGCGAGATCAAACGCCATTTTCGCGACAAGGGCTGGAGTGTGCGCGTACCGCGTCGTCTGCAGGAGCTCTCGGCCAAGGTCAACCAGGCTACTGACAAACTTACCAACGAGCTGCAGCGTTCGCCCAAGGTTGAGGAGATCGCTGAGTATCTAGATGTGACTGTCGATGAGGTCCTCGAGGCTATGGAATCGTCTTCGGCCTATACCTCGGTGCCCATCGAGGCTCCTGGTGCGTCCGATTCGGACGATGCCCCCTCGATTCTCGACCGTTACGCCGACGACGACAACGAGCTCGACTTTACCGATGACCGCCTAGTGATCGAGGAAGCCATCCGTGATTTCTCGCCGCGCGAGCGCGAGGTGATCGAGCTGCGCTTTGTGAAGGGCATGACCCAGATCGAGATCGCCAAGAAGCTGGGTATTTCTCAGGTGCAGGTTTCGCGTCTGCTGCGCCGCACGCTTAAGAAGATTCAGGACAAGATCGACCCCGACGGAGTGATGATTCGTTCATGAGTGAACACCCCCAACAAACCGATCGCGTGCTGCGCGACACCCGCATTCTGACGCTTCGCATTTGGGCTGTTGTCGGCTGCATTGTCATCGCCGCTGTCATCTTTAACCTTATGGGCATCCTGGCGCCGGTTATCGAGTTTCTCGCTGTTGGTTCCATCATTGCCTTTGTGATGTCCCCGATCACCAACTGGCTCGAGCACCATGGCGTGAATCGCGGCATCGGTTCGCTTATCGCGCTTATTGTTGTTGTTGCCGTGCTCGTCGGTGTCGTTTGCATCTTGTCGCCGATTCTCTTTGGTCAGATCATGGAAGTCCTGAGCCGCCTGCCCGAGCAGCTTCGTGTTGCGGGTGGCGATCTCAATGAGATGATCTCGCATGCCAAGACGCTCAATAACACGCCGCTCAAGGAGTATTTGGACGATAATCTTTCGTCGCTGGTTACTGTGGCATCGAAGTATGTGTCTCAGATTGCTGCCGAGCTTGGCCGCGGTGTGTTCCCGCTCATCACCAATACGGCCTCGCAGTTGTTCGTGATCTTCCTTGGTCTGGTGCTTGCCTACTGGATGGCCTGCGACTACCCTCGCATGCATCACGAGATTTGCACCATCATCGGTCAGGAGAAGGAGACCTCGTACCGCTTTATGGTCGCCATCCTTTCTCGCTCTGTCGGCGGCTACATGCGCGGTATGGTCGTGACGTCCATCTGCGGTGGTTTCCTCGCCTTTATCGGCTTCCTGATTATCGGCCATCCGTATGCGGCGCTCATGGCTATCTTTACCGGCATCATGCATTTGGTTCCGGTCGTCGGTCCCTGGGTGAGCGCAGCAATCGCCACGGTACTCGGCTTCATGTTCAGTCCCATGTTGGCGTTATGGACGCTCATCGTGACGATGGTCGCGCAAAACGTCACCGATAACGTGATTTCGCCTAAGGTTATGCAGAGCTCGGTGCAGGTGCATCCCATCATGAGCCTCACGGCGCTCGTTATTGGCTCGGCACTCATGGGCCCCATCGGCATGATTATTGCCATCCCGCTATGTGCGGCCCTCAAGGGTATCTTCGTGTACTACTTCGAGAATGAGACCGGCCGCCAGCTTGTGGCCTATGACGGCGCCGTGTTTAAGGGCACACCGTACCGCGATGCCGATGGCAACCCGGTCGCCGCTTACGACGCGCTCGGTGACGACACCTTCATCTATGAGTCCGAGCTCATCGGTAACGAGACTGCGCCCGAGGCCCAGGCGATGCCTAAGCCCGAGTTCGATAATCCCTGGATTAAGCTCTCTGGTCTGCAGCCCGATGCCACGGGCTTCTTCAAGAATCCCTTCGCCAAGGACGATGGCTCCAACTCGGACGACGATACCAAAACCGGCATCGACGGCTCCATGGACGATGACGACAACTAGCGGGGTAATTCGGGTTAATATTCATACGCGCTAACATGCAATTTCGCTGAAGGGCCGGCATTGTGCCGACCCTCTTTTTTGCATGGGCGCGGTGGGATGGTAATATCGTTACGTTTGAACTGTTTCGATGTGAAACCGAGGAGATTCCCTCTATGAGTGCTGACTACCCGTCAATGACTACGGCCGAGATCCGCTCCAAGTTCCTCAACTTCTTTGAGGAGCGCGGTCTTAAGCTCTATCCTTCTTCGTCCCTCGTCCCCGATGATCCCTCGCTGCTGCTTGCCAACGCCGGCATGAACCAGTTTAAGGAGTACTACCAGGGCAAGAAGACCATGAAGGAGATCGGCGCTATCTCCTGCCAGAAGTGCGTCCGCACCAACGACATCGACTGCATCGGCGAGGACGGCCGTCACCTGTCCTTCTTTGAGATGCTCGGCGACTTCTCCTTTGGCGGCGTCTCCAAGCAGCAGGCCTGCGCTTGGGCCTTTGAGCTCATCACCAAGGAGTTCAAGCTGCCGCTTGACCGCCTGTACTTCACCGTCTTTACCGAGGACGACGAGACCCACGACGTGTGGCGCTCTCTGGGCGTTGCCGAGGATCACATCTCACGTCTGGGCGAGGATGACAACTTCTGGGCCGCTGGCCCCACCGGCCCCTGCGGTCCGTGCTCCGAGATCTACTTTGACATGGGCGAGGAGGTCGGTTGCGGCAGCCCCGACTGCAAGCCCGGCTGCGACTGCGACCGCTTCCTTGAGTTCTGGAACCTCGTGTTTACCCAGTACGACCGCCAGGAGGACGGCTCCATGCCGGAGCTGCCGCACCGCAACCTCGATACGGGCATGGGTCTGGAGCGCATGGCCGCTATCATGCAGCACAAAACCGCTAACTACGACGGCGATCTGATGCAGCACCTCATCAAGCTCGGTGAGGAGATTAGCGGCAAGACCTATGACGCCGACGATTACTCCGGCGCCAGCCGCTCCCTGCGTATCATCGCCGACCACTCCCGTGCCGTCGACTTTATGATCTCGGACGGCATCCTTCCCGGTAACGAGGGTCGCGAGTACGTCCTTCGCCGCCTGCTCCGCCGCGCCGTGTTCCACGGTCGCCTGCTGGGCATCGAGGGTGCCTTCCTGACCAAGTTTATCGACGAGGTCAACGCTCAGATGGGCGAGGCCTATCCCGAGCTGCTCAAGAACGTCGCACTCGTCAAGGGCATCGTCGCCTCCGAGGAAGAGCGCTTCTCCACGACGCTCGACAACGGCCGCGTTTACCTGGACGAGGCCATGGCCGCGCTCGCCGATGGTGCTGTGCTTCCGGGCGATGTTGCCTTTAAGCTGCACGACACCTTTGGTTTCCCCATCGACTTGACCGTCGAGATCGCCGGCACCGCTGGCCACGACGTCGACATGGACGGCTTCACCGCCTGCATGGAGGACCAGAAGGCCCGCGCCCGCGCCAATGCCAAGGGCGACGCCTGGGGCAGCTTCAACGACGTGTGGGTCGAACTTTCCGACAAGGTCGCCGCGACTGAGTTCGACGGCTATGACAACGATGTGATCGAGGGTGCCAAGGTTGTCGCCATCGTGCGCAACGGCGAGTCTGTCGAGTCCGCCGCCGCGGGCGAGGATGTCGAGGTTGTGCTCGACCGCACCCCGTTCTATGCCGAGATGGGCGGCCAGCAGGGCGACGCCGGCAAGCTTTCCGCTGAGGGCGTTGTTCTGACCGTTGCCGACACCAAGAACCACAACGGCCTGTATGCCCACGTCGCGCACGTTGCCGATGGCACGCTGACTGTCGGTGCCGCTGTTACCGCCGCGCTCGACGCCGAGCGCCGTGGCTTCCTGCGCCGCAACCACACCGCCACGCACCTGCTCGACGCTGCCCTTAAGCAGGTCCTGGGCGAGCACGTCTCCCAGGCCGGCTCGCTGGTGACGCCCGAGCACCTTCGCTTTGACTTCACACACTTCGAGGCCCTTTCCTCCGAGCAGCTCAAGGCTGTAGAGGACCTGGTCAACCAGCAGATCTTCGCTTCCAAGCCGGTCGTGACCCGTGTCATGGGCATCGACGAGGCTAAGGCCGCCGGCGCTGTCGCTCTGTTTGGCGAGAAGTACGGCGATGTCGTCCGCGTCGTCTCCGTGGGCGCCGAGGACCAGCCGTTCTCCCGCGAGCTCTGCGGTGGCACGCACGCTGCCAACACTGCTGAGATTGGCCTGTTCAAGATCATTTCCGAGTCCTCTACGGGCTCGAATGTCCGTCGTATCGAGGCCGTGACCTCTAAGGGTGCTCTCGACTATATGGCCGACCGCCTGGCGCTCGTCGACGCCGCCGCCGCTGCGCTCAAGTGCCGCGTAGACGAGGTTCCCGCCCGCGTGGAGAACCTGCAGGCCGAGCTGCGCGAGACGTCCAATAAGCTCAAGAAGGCTCTGACCGGTGGCTCCTCCGACGCTATCTCCAGCGCCATCGAGGGCGCCGTCGAGCTCGACGGCTATAAGCTCGTTGTCGCTGAGCTCCAGGGCCTTGAGGCTGCCGACCTGCGCAACGTATGGGATACCGTGCATCAGAAGGTCGCCGGCCCTGTCGCTTGTGTCGTCGCCAGCGTGACTGAGAAGGGCACTCCGGCCCTGCTCGCTGCCGGCTCCGATGACGCCGTCAAGGCCGGTTTCCACGCCGGTAACGTGATCAAGCAGATCGCGGGTCTGGTCGACGGTCGCGGTGGCGGTCGTCCCAACATGGCCCAGGCTGGTGGCAAGAATGCTGCCGGCATCGCCGATGCCCTTGCGGCCGCTAAGACCGCGCTCGGCGCCTAAGAATCTAAGAAGTCGCTGTGGTTGCGCTCGCGCTGGACATAGGGGAGACCAGGATTGGCATCGCCGTCTCGAGCCGTGATGGCAAGATGGCGATGCCTGTCAAGGTGCTTCCGGCTGCCGAGGTCACCGGTATGGCCAAGACGTTCCGCTACCTGGTTGAGGACTATGAGCCCGACATCCTGGTAAGCGGACGTCCCCTGACCATGGCCGGTGAGCCCGGCCCTCAGGCCGAGCGCGTTGCCGCTGTGGCGCAAAAGATTGCCGACGAGCTCGATCTTCCTTTGGAGTTTGAGGACGAGCGTCTGTCCTCGCAAGAGGCCAAGCGTATCCTGCGCGAGCAGGGACTCAACGAAAAGCAGATGAGGGGCAAGATCGACATGATTGCCGCCAGCCTGTTTTTGCAGACGTGGCTCGATCGTAAAAACGAGGAGGTTTCGCATGCCTAGTGCTTCCGATCCGCGCCAGCCGAATCGTACACAGCAGCCGGCGTCGCGCCCTGCCCAGCCTGGCCAGCGTCCGGCACAGCCGACGCAGCGCGCAGCTCAGCCTGCCGCGCGCCCGGCGCAGTCCTTCTTTCGTTCGGCCCAACCTGTTCAACGGACGGGTCAGCAGCCTTCTGCTCGTTCGGTTCAGCATTCGGCTTCTCACGCGGCTCGGCAGCCCACTGCTCGTACGGCCCAGCCTGCAGGCGGCACCCGCTTTAAGCAGCAGGCACCTACCCAGCGAACGCAGGCCCCCCAATCGCATTCGCATCACGCTCGTGGTTCGCATGGCGTTGCTCCGGCGACCCGCTCGAGCTACAACACGCATGCTCGTCGCGGTGCTCAAAAGAAAAGCTCCCCGGTGCCTATGATTATCGGTGGCGTCGTCGCCGTGTTGGCGCTTGCCGCGATCGCTTTCTTTGTCGTGCCGGCCGTCAAGGGTTTCTTTGCCGGTGAGGATACGAAGGTTACGGCTGGTCAGCAGGTTACGGTGACCATTCCCGATGGTGCTTCGGGCGATACGATCGCCTCGATTCTCTCCGAGAACCATATCGTCGAAAATCCCAAGGATTACTATGCGGCGGTGAAAAAGCTCAACGCCGATATGTCGCTCAAGCCTGGTGATTATTCGTTCACCACACTCATGGATGCGACCAAGGTTGTTCAGCAGCTCATGGAAGGCCCCAACGCGGGCTCCAATGCGCTGACTATCCCTGAGGGCTTAACGGTCGATCAAGTCGCCGACCGTGTGGCCCAGGCCTACGACAGCATCTCTAAGGAAGACTTCCTCAACCAGGCCAAGGCCTCCAACTACGTGGACGACTATAGCTTCCTTAAGGGCGCCGCTAACGACTCGCTCGAGGGTTTCTTGTTCCCCAAGACCTATTCGTTGGGTGATTCGCCGACGGCCGATGGCGTGATTCGCGCTATGCTCGATCAGTTTAAGACCGAGTACAAGTCGCTTGACTTTGCGAGCTGCGAAGCCAAGATCAAGGAACGCTACGGTGTGGAGATGTCCGACTACGACATCGTCAACTTGGCCTCTATCGTTGAGCGCGAGGGCCTCAACGCCGATCAACGTGCGCATGTGGCCTCGGTTTTCTACAACCGCCTTGCCGGCAAGCTCGATGGCCTGCGCTATCTCAATAGCGATGCGACTATGATGTATGTCACCGGTGGCGAGGTTACCGCCGACGACCTGCAGAGCGATAGTCCGTATAACACCTATAAGCATGAGGGCCTGCCGCCCACGCCCATCTGCTCTCCGTCGCTCGAGGCGCTCAAGGCCACCCTTGAGCCGACCGACTCTGATGACCTGTATTTCTACATTACGCAGGACGAGGAGTACTTCTCGCAAACCTACGAAGAGCATCAACAGTCTTGGAATTAGTATGAGGATTTTTAGCCCCAAACGTTACGTTGCCTCGGTCGATCGCATCGACCTTAATACCCTGTGGGCCGACGGCAAGCGCGCCATTCTGCTCGATCGCGATAACACCTTGGTGCCGCGAGACACCGAGCAGGTTCCCGCCGCGGTTTCCGCTTGGCTCGACGCCGCCCGCGCCAAAGGCTTTAAGCTGTGCATGGTGTCCAACAACTGGCATCGCGACCAGGTCATGAGCTCTGCGCGCGAGCTGGGACTCGAGGCCATCAGCCACGCCATGAAGCCGGCGCCGTTTGCCCTCAAGGCGGGCCTTAAGCGCCTCGGCGCCACAGCCGGCGAGGCGGTGCTGATCGGTGATCAGCTCTACACGGACGTGTGGAGCGGCAACTTCGCCGGCGTCGATACCATCCTGGTAAAGCCGCAGGCGACGCAGGACCTGTGGTATACGCAGATCTTCCGTATCTTTGAGCGCCGGGCCCTGCGCGACCTTCCCTGCGAGGAATAGGTCTCGTCATGTCCCAGCACATCAAACACGGCTGCGACCATATCTTCTTTATCGGCTTTTTGGGCGCGGGCAAGTCGACGCTTGCGCGCAACGTGGGCACCATGTTCAAGCGGCGTTTTATCGATACCGACCGTCTGGTCGTGCGCCGTTGCGGCAAGTCGGTAACCGAGATTTTTGAGACCGAGGGCGAGGATCGTTTTCGCGAGCTCGAGACCTCGGCGCTCCGTTCGCTCCAAAGCGAGCGCAGCCTGTTGGTTTCGTGCGGGGGCGGTATCGTCGAAACGCCGGTGAATATTGAACTGATGCACGAAATGGGTACGTGCGTGTACCTCGAGGGCGACTTCGAGGATTCGATTCGACAGATTCGTCGGTCCGACACGCGCCCCGATTTCCGTTCGCCCGAGCATGCTGCGCGCCTGTTTGAGCATCGCCGTCCGCTGTATCGCCAGGCCGCCGACCTTACCCTTGATATTCGCAACAAGTCCTTCGAGGACGTTTCCTACCTTTGTGCCGAGATGCTTTTGGAGCGTGGGCTGCTATGATTCGTCGTCAACTGATCAATTTCCAAAACCGCAGCGTCGATGTCCGTGTCGGATTGGGCGCGTTCGATGAGTTGTCGCGCATGTTTGCCTCGACTGTGGGCAAGCCTAAGCGCGCGATGGTCGTTTGGAACGACGCCACATCCGAGCGTTTTGGTGAGGTCGTCGAGCATGCGCTGGTCGACGCCGGTTTTGTCATGTCACAGCTTCCCCTCGAGGTTTCGCCTGCTGGTGCCACGCTTGCTGATGCCGATGCTATCTTTGGCGCCCTGACTGCCAATGGCATTACCTGTGACGATCTGGTTGTCGCCGTTGGCGATGCCGCAACCTGCTCGGTTGTTAGCTGGTGTGCCAATCAGTGGTGCGGCCGCACCGAGTGCGCGTTGCTGCCGACGACGTTCGACGCCATGCTCACGGTCGCGACGACCATGAAGCCGCTCGTCGCCTCGTTGGCCAATGCGCTTCCCGCTATCGCGTTCCGTCCCGAACCGGGCTTGGTTGTGTGTGATCTCGACCTTGTTCGCGAGGCGGAACCCGAGGACCTCAAGTTCGGCTATGCGGTACTTGTTGGCACCATGCTTTCGAGCAGCAAGTCCCGCTGGAATCAGTTTACTGAGACCGTCCCCGAGATTCTCGCGGGCGAGGAGGTCGCACTCGTCAATGCCGTTCAATGGTCTCAGACTGCCCGCAAGGACGTGCTGACGGCCACGAACCCGAGCGCTCGCCATGCGCTCGATTTTGGCAAGACGGGGGAGCGCACCCTGCGCGCTTGCTTGGGCGATGCCGCTTCGCAGGTCCCTGCCTACCAGCTGTTGTCCGAGGGCATGCGCTTTGAGGCGCGCCTAGCACACGATGCCTGCGACTTCGATATCGACTATGTGTTTGATCTCGATGACTGCCTGGAGGACTTTGGCATCGAGGAGCTTGCCTTCGACTTGGAGCCTGCCGCATATATCGAGGAGTTCCGCAGACAGCAGTTTGTCCGCTCGAACCGCAGCATGCTGCCGCTGCCCGCGGCGCTCGGCGCCATTCGCCTAACGAGCGTCGAGGACGAGGTTCTTGAGCGCCATGCTCACGCCTACTTGGCTTCTCGTAAAGAACTTCTCTAAGATTTATTGACTTCCATCGTCTTTCGTATCATGTTGAGGGGCGGGTTTTCAATCGGTTGCGGATCGCATGCGATTCCGTCGTTCGGTTGAGACCCGTCCTGTCTATATTGAGACAACAAGAAAGGAATCTGCATGTCTGAGTTTGCTGCCGGTCCTGCCGGTCGTATCGAGCGTGTCCGTGCCCTGATGGTCGAGCGTGGCTACGACGCCATCGTGGTGCGCGACGAGGCCAACCTTCGTTGGCTTACGGGCGTGAAGGGCGTCTTCGACTACACCTTCGAGTTCCCGCACGCTGCGTTTATTACGGCCGACCAGTGCCTGTTCCACACCGACTCGCGCTACCTCAACAGCTTTGAGGAGAACACGCCAGCCGGCAGCCCCTGGGTCTACGACATGGATGAGGGCACCATCCCCGGTTGGGTCGCCGGCAAGATCGCGGCCAACAAATGCCGCGTCTGCGCTGTCGAGGACGATATGCAGATTAATTTCTACCAGGGTATTCAGCGCGGCCTGGAGGACCGTTCCGTCGCCTGTATGCTGCCGCTGATGCACGACGATATCCGCAAGATGCGCGCCATCAAGGACGCCGAGGAGATTGAGCTCATGCGCCATGCGCAGTCGATCACCGATGCCGCCTTCCAGCACATGCTCGGCTTTATTAAGCCCGGTATGACCGAGAAGCAGGTACGCAACGAGCTCGAGAACTTTATGTTCGCCAACGGTGCCGACAGCCTGGCCTTCGGTTCCATCGTCGCGAGCGGCCCCAACACCGCCAACCCGCATGCCGTGCCGAGCGACCGCGTGATCGAGAAGGGCGATTTCGTTCTTATGGATTACGGCGCGGGCTATTGCGATTATCGTTCCGACATGACGCGCACCGTCGTGATGGGCGAGCCTACCCAGGAGCAGCTCGATCTGTACGCGCTCGTGCGCCGTACGCACGAGGAATGCGTCGCCGCCATCCATCCGGGCGTCGAGGGCAATGACATTTTTAAGCTTTCCAAGAAGATCATCGGCGATGCCGGCTATGGCGATTACTACAACCACGGTCTGGGCCACGGCGTGGGTATCGACATCCATGAGCTGCCCAACTTCAACCGCAGCAAGAACACCATCGAGGTCGGCTCGGTTATCACCATGGAGCCCGGCGTGTATCTGCCCGGTGTGGGCGGCGTGCGCCTGGAGGACTACGGCGTGGTCACCGAGAACGGCTACGAGCCCTTCACCAAGACCCCGCACGACCTGCACGTCATCGACTGCTAGCCCATTTCGATAGATTTTTGGGGCGGGGCGTCCGGTTCGATTCGGACGCCCCGCGTTCTCTTTTTATGCGCTCGCTGCAGGCGAGCTCTGCAAGTGTATAATTTCGGTCGTATGTAATTTGGACGCTTGTGCGTTCTGCCCATAACAAGAAAGGTCGCTATGCCTACCATTTCTACCGCCGACTTCAAGAACGGCCTCGGTCTCCGCATTAAGGACAAGGTCTACACCATCGTCGAGTTCCAGCATGTCAAGCCGGGCAAGGGCGGCGCGTTTGTGCGCTACAAGACCCGCGACATCAAGAGCGGCCGCGTCGTCGAGAACACCTGCAACGCCGGCACCAAGTTCGAGAGCGTTATGCTCACCACCCGTGAGTTCCAGTACCTCTACAACGATGGCGCCGACTACATCTTCATGGACAATGAGACCTATGAGCAGGTTCCCGTTCCCGAGGACATGGTGGGCGAGAACTCCAAGTGGCTGCGCGAGAACGACATCTGCCAGCTGCTCTTTGCCGACGATGAGCTCATGGGCGTGACCCCGCCGATGTTCATCGAGACCACCATCGTCCAGACCGACCCGGGCTTTAAGGGCGACACCGTCCAGGGTTCCACCAAGCCGGCCACGATCGACACCGGCGCTGTCATCCAGGTCCCCATGTACCTCAACGAGGGCGAGGTCATCAAGGTTGACACCCGCGACGGCAAGTTCGTCTCCCGTGTCTAGCAACCAACTCTTCTAGGAGGACTCATGCCCCAGGAAATCAAGATTGACGGCATCGGCATTTCGCCCGATGTTCTGACCGCCATCGTCTCGCGCGCCGTGTCGGATGTCGAGGGCATCGCCTCCGTTGGCGTCAAGGACCTTGCCACCAACCTTGTCTCCATGATGTTCTCGTCCAAGGCCCCGGCTTCCGAGCCGGCGGTCGAGGCCGAGGTCGTCGGCGACAAGCTCGCACTCACCGTGCGTGTCGTGGTGTTCTTTGGCTATCCGTTCAAGAAGCTCGCCGAGGCCGTTCGCGCCGCAGTGGTCGCCGCCATCGATGCTCAGGTGGGCGTCGAGGTCGAGCGCGTTGACGTTTGCATTGACGGCCTCGTTTTCCCCAAGGAGTAACCTTTGAGCCTTAAGGTTTATCGCGGGCGCACGCTTGCCCGCAGTCAGGCGCTGCAGCTGCTGTTCCAGGCCGAGGCCACGGACAGTCCGCTCGAGCGCGTCCTCGAGGGCGATTTCCTGATCTCGAAGGGTCCCCTCGACCCCTATGCGCTGGAGCTTTGCCGCGGTGCCTACGAGCATATCGATCGCATCGACTGTGCCCTGCGCGCCGTCGCCAAGAACTGGGATCTTATGCGCATGCCCGGTGCCGACCGCAACCTGCTGCGTATCGCCGTCTACGAGATGCGCTTCCTCACCGACGAGGAGGTCTCGGACGCCATCGTCATCAATGAGGCTGTCGAGATTGCCAAGGCTTATGGCACCGATCAGTCTGCATCGTTTGTCAACGGCGTGCTGGGCAAGATCGCTCGCAGCGAGGAGCTGCCGGGCGAGGACCTGTACCAAGAGCTGCTGGCCGAGGATCGCGCTCGCGAGGAGGCACAGGCTGCCGAGGCGGCCGCCAAGGTCGCTGCCGCTCAGGCTGCCGCCGGTGTACTTGGCGAGGATGCGGACGCTGCTGGGGCCGTCGAGGCCGACTCCATCGAGGAGTAGCCATGCCAGAGGGTTCCGTCCGCAACTTCGATGAGATTTCGGATCGCCTGGACCAGATTATCGCCACCGTTCGCTCCAAGGATACGTCCTTGGAGCGTTCGCTCGATTTGTTTGACGAGGCGATTGAGCTCGGCTCCCGTGCGGTCGATTTGGTCGACAAGTTTGAGCTGACGCCGCGTGAGGCCGACAAGCTCGAGCAGGAATACGATGAGGATGCGGCAAACGAGTCCCAAGATAGACAGGCTGCATCCCCGGATACGAATGGTTGATGGCATTCATGAAACGCGTGCGTCTCGATGACGAACTGATTTCACAGGGCATCTGCGCCGATCGCGCGGATGCCCTTCGCACTCTTATGGCCGGCTTGGTTTCGAGCGGCGGTGAGCGGTTGACCTCTCCGGGGCTCAAGGTGACGCCGGGCCTGCCACTGCACGTTAAGGGGCGCATTCCGTACGTTGGGCGCGGCGGGCTCAAGCTCGAGGGCGCGCTCGATGCGTTTGGGATCGATCCGACGGACCTTGCCTGCCTGGACGTAGGCTGCTCTACCGGCGGCTTTACCGATTGCCTGCTCAAGCGCGGCGCCGCCACGGTCGTTTCGGTCGACGTGGGCCGTGCTCAGTTCGATTGGTCGCTTCGTCAGGACGATCGCGTGACGCTCCACGAGCGCACGAATGTGACGCAGCTGCCCGAGCTCGGCTACGGCGGCGCTATCGATCTGGCCGTGTGCGATGTGTCGTTTACAAGTATCGCGAATATCATCGACGCCGTGCTGGCGTGTCTGAAGCCTTCGGGTTCGTTTTGCACGCTCGTAAAGCCGCAGTTTGAGGCGCCGGCTGCGCTGGTGGGCGAGGGCGGCATCGTTACCGACCCCGTCGTCCGCCGCGATACGCTTGTGGCGGCGATTGAACTCTTTGCCGCTAAGGGCCTGTTCCCGGTCGACGTGTGCGTATCGCCTATCCATGGTGCCAAGGGCAACGTCGAGTTTTTCCTGTACGGCACGAGGTTTGCCCCCGATGAGCGCTCCGATGACGAGTTGCAATCCCAGGTATCGGCTTTGAGCGAGAAAGCTGCAACGCTATGAAGGTCTTTCTGGTCCCCAATTACTACAAGCAAGAGGCAGTCGAGAGCGGCCTGATGCTCGAGCTTTGGCTTTCGCGCCAGGGCTACGAGGTTGCATGGGCTGCCGACCAGCGTTCCAAGATCCAGAGCACGCCCGATGTTGACGATGCCGACCTGGTCATTACGCTCGGCGGCGACGGTACGTTGCTGCGCGCCGCCCGCATTCTCAACTACCGTGAGATTCCCATTTTGGGTCTTTCCTATGGTCATTTGGGTTTTTTGACCGCCGCGAGCCCCGAGGAACGCGATATTTTGCAGGTTGTGAACGATGCCCTGTCCGGTGAGCTCCACGTGAGCCGCCGCGCCACCATCGCCGCGGATATCGTCTCGGTGCGCGATGATGGCACGAAGGACGTCGTGCGCACGTTTGCCCTCAACGATATGGCGCTTACGCGCGGACCCCTGTCCGATATGGTCGAGTTTGACATCACCGTTTCTGGCCATCATATCGATCGCTTGCGCGGCGATGGTGTGGTCGTGTCGACGGCGACCGGCTCCACCGGCTATGCGCTTTCCGCCGGCGGCCCTATCGTGAGCCCCGATTATACGGGTATGGTTTGCGTGCCGATTGCTCCGCATACCATTCAGGCTCGCGCCTTCTTGACTTCGCCAAGCGATGTCGTCGAGATCTTTATGTCAGATGATCGTCCGAGCGTGCCGGCGATTGCCATCGATGGACAGTTTATTACCTGCGATGGCACGGTCGAGAGCGTGGCTGTGCGTCGCGGTCCCGGTGATGTGCTGCTGCTGGATTATGGCCCCGAGAGCTTCTATAACTCGGTGAGCCGTGTGTTCTACGGAGTACGCCATGATCGATGAGCTGCAGGTTTCTAACATCGCGCTCATTCGCGAGGCGACGTTGGTTCCGAGTGCGGGTCTAACGGTTCTGACCGGCGAGACCGGTGCCGGTAAGACCGCGCTGCTCTCGGCGCTCAAGCTCATTTTGGGCGAGCGCGCCGATTCGTCGACGGTTCGCGAGGGCGAGGCGCTTGCCAGCGTCGAGGCGCGCCTGTTTGACGGCCCGCACGACACGGAGGGCTTCACCGTGCAGCGCAGCCTTTCTGCCGAGGGCCGCAGCCGCGTAAAAATTGACGGCCGCATTGCCAGCGTGCGCGAGCTTTCGGAGCGCGTCGGCGTGATGATGGATCTATGTGGCCAGCATGAACATCAGCGCCTGCTCGACCCGGCGCACCATGTTGCCATGGTCGATGCTTGGGCTGGGCGCGCGGCGCTTGAGGCGCTCGAGAAGTATCGCACCTGCTTTAAGGCTTCGCGTGCCGCCGCCAAGGAGCTTCGCCGTGTGGAGGAAGCCTCACGCGCGCAGGGGAGTCGCGTCGAGGAAGCACGTTTTGCCCTTGAGCGTATCGCCGAGGTCGACCCCAAGCCAGGCGAGTACGAGGAACTTGAGGAGCTGCTGCCGCGCTCGGAGCACGCCGAGGTCTTGGTGGCGACGGCCAACGAGGCCCATGCATCGCTTGCTGCCGAAGGGGGAGCGCTCGATGCCGTTAATGGGGCCGTTGCCGAGCTTTCACGCATGGCTGCCGTCGATCGCAAGCTGAGCGACATCGCCGACGCACTTTCGGACGCCTGCATCTCACTCGAGGATTGCGCCAACGAGCTGCGTGCCTATCGCGATGGCGTTGCGTTTGAGCCTCGTGAGCTCGCTCGCATGCGCGAGCGGTATTCCGACCTCAAGGGACTTCTGAGGCAGTGGGGTCCCACCATGGACGACGTGTTTTCCATGCGCGATCGCTCGCAAGAGCTGTTGTCGCTGGTAGACGATGGTGATGATCAGATCAAGAAGGCTCGCGAGGCACTCGGGAGCGCTGAACGCGAGCTCTTTGCTGCCGCCAAGGCACTTAAGCGCGCGCGGAACACCGCTGCCCCGCGCTTTTGTCACGAGGTTGGCCGTCAGATGGCGCGCCTGGAGATGGGCGGCGCCGAGCTCGTCTGGGAGTCGCGCGATCTTCCGCGTGCCGAATGGACTCCGGCGGGTCCTTCGAGCTATGAGCTGCTATATCGCAGCGGTGCCGGGCTGACGCCGCGCCCCCTGCGCCGCATTGCGTCGGGCGGTGAGTTGAGCCGCGTGATGCTGGCGAGCAAGGTCGTCCTCGGTAATGCGGACGGCGTCGACACGTTGGTATTTGACGAGGTTGATGCCGGTGTCGGCGGCTCTACTGCACGTGCTCTTGCTGGTGTGCTGGCCGATCTTGCCGCCACGCATCAGGTCATTGTCGTAACCCACCTGGCGCAGGTCGCCGTCATGGCCGACAAGCATTACGTAGTCAGTAAAGAGCCCGGCGACGTTCCCCAAACGCATTTGGATGAGGTGGCTGGGGACGCTCGTACCGCAGAGATCGCCCGTATGCTGAGCGGCGATCAATCGGAGGCAAGCCTAGCGCATGCCAAGCAGATGCTCCAAGAAGCGCGTGCTTAGACCGAGCCGCCACATATATGTCCGATCCGGTCGCCACAAAACCGGCCCAATTACTACGTTTAATAAGTTATCGGCAACCACGCCAAGAATTGCAAAAAGAAAACCGCAGGTAGAACGCCTGCGGTTTTCTTTTTTTGAGTGTATGGTTAGCGCTTGCGGTTAAAACGTAGTAGATGGGCGGGTTTCGTGGCGAGAGGCGTTTGTCGGTTCCCCAATTTATCTACTCCACAACCTTATCCGGCTGGATGAGTTCCTCATAGTAGCTGATGTGCTCGCGCGCGTCCTCGATTTCGGGCAGCAGGAAGTTGTAGATGACCTCGATGATCATCGTGGCGCTCATCTTGGAGAACGCGAAGTCGCCCGTTGTCAGCAGCGCCTCGTGGTTCACAGTATTAAAGGTGTAGTCGGCCAGGCGCGCAAGCGGAGACTTGCTGTCGCTGCTGATGACTACTACGGTAGCACCGCAGTCGCGAGCTGCTTTTGCCATGCGGTTCAGTCGACGCGACTTGCCAGAGTTCGAGATCAGCACGATGACATCACCAGGGCGCAACGTGAGCGCGAAACCAATCGAGGTCTCGCTGATGGTGCTTGCCATGCAACGCAGACCCAGCTGCGAAAACTTAAATGTCGCGTCGAGCGCGACCGCGTTCGTATTGCCCACGGCGGCGAACTCAATAACGCCGGCATTCTTAAGTGCGTGCACAACTGCGGCCAACGTGTCGTGATCTATGCCGTCGATGGTCGCATTAAGCTCACTCACCTTGGCGGCGAGGATATTTTTTAGGCTCTGCTCCATGTTGTCGAGCGAGACCTCGTCGGTCAGGCCCTCGTTGCGCTGACTCTCTAAGTCGCGCGCCAACGAAAATTGAAAGCTGCGGAAGCTGCCAAAGCCCAGCTTGCGGCAAAAGCGCGAAACCGTCGCCTCGGACGTGGTAGCGGCTCGTGAGAGCTGGGCGGCTGTTAGACGCGGAGCCTCGGACTGGTGCTCCAATATATAGTCGACAATGCGCTGCTCGGAATCGCTGTACCCTTTGTGCGTGCTAATAAGGGAGAGCGCGCTCTTGCTGCTATCGGTCATGGATGGCTCCTGGTTGGCATGAAAATCGGACTCGTTTTTAATGCCATAGTATACGGGCATTTTTAATTACAAGATACACCTTGCCGTTTCAAGTGTTGATGGTAAACTTTCACTTACCGTTTACGGTTATGAAAGAACCTTTCACCGGAGAATTGCGCCTTGTCTCTTCTCACGCGGACGGTAGGTTGGTATCTTTCAAGTGTGGAAAAACGCGCATTGAAGCGCGTGTAGGGGAGCGCCTGCGGGCGCAAAACTTAAAAAGGAGGGACACATGGCTAAGTTTGACATCATCGCCGCGACCGGTTGCCCGACCGGCATTGCGCACACCTTCATGGCGAAGGAGGCGCTGGAGAAGGCAGCTGCCGAGCGAGGTCTGACCATTAAGGTCGAGACTCATGGCCAGGTCGGTGTCGAGAACGAGCTCACCAAGAGCGAGATCGCCGGTGCCAAGGCCGTCGTCGTCGCAGCCGATAAGGATGTCCAGGCTGAGCGTTTCGCCGGTAAGCCCATGGTTTCCGTTGGTGTTTCCAAGGCCCTGTCTGTCGAGGCTGCCGGTAAGCTGATCGACCGCGCGCTCGCCGCCAAGGGCGACGACACGGTTGCCGCTGCCGCCGATGTCGAGGACGAGGTCGAGGAGAAGGAGTCCATCGGTCACGTCATTTACAAGCACCTCATGAACGGCGTCAGCCACATGCTGGTCTTCGTCGTTGCCGGTGGTGTTCTGACCGCCATTTCGTTCCTGTGGGGCATCACGTCCTTTGATTCGACGGCTGCCGACTACAACAGCTTTGCCGCGATGCTCAAGATTATCGGCGGTATCGCCATGAACCTCATGGTTCCGGTGCTCTCCGCCTACATCGCCGAGTCTATCGGCAAGCGCCCGGCGCTCGTCCCCGGCTTTGTTGCCGGTATGATTGCCATCCAGGGTCTGCCCGTTAACGCCGATACCGGCATGATCGACGCTGGAGGCTCGGGTGTGGGCTTTGGCTTCCTGGGCGGCATCGTCGGCGGCTTCCTCGCCGGCTATGTCATTTTGCTGCTCGAGAAGGTTTTCTCTAAAATTCCCGCGAGCCTTAATGGCCTGAAGGCAATCTTCCTGTATCCGCTTTGCTCTACCGCCATCGTCGGCCTGGTCATGCTCGGTATTTCCGGCCCCATGGCTGCCATTAACCAGGGCATGATGGATTTCCTGCAGAGCCTCGGTAACTCCGGTCCGGTGATCCTTGGCCTGGCCATCGGCTGCATGTGCGCCTTTGATATGGGCGGCCCGGTCAACAAGGCTGCTTACGCTACTGGCACCTTCCTGCTCGGCACCGCTCTCGAAGCTGGCGTCGGCACCGAGACCTACAACTTCGGCACCAACTTCATGGCTGCCGTCTCCGCCGCTTGCATCGTTCCGCCGCTGATCACCACCTTCGCCGTCGTTGTCGGCAAGAAGTACTTCAGCCAGGAGGATCATGACGCCGGTATCGTCAACCTTATCCTTGGTTGCACCCACATCACCGAGGGCGCCATTCCGTTCATGACCAAGAACATCTGGCCGGTCATGCCTATCATGATGGTCGGTTCTTCCATCGCTTCCATCTTGACCATCTTCTTCAACGTTCACGATCCGGCGCCTCACGGCGGCTTCCTGGTCCTGCCCGTTGTCGAGAACGGCCCGCAGTGGGTCCTCGCGATCCTCATCGGCGCCGTGGTCGGTGGCATCCTGTTCGTGGCCTTCAAGAAGTACGACTTCGAGAAGAACCAGAAGCCCGCTCCTGCAGCCAAGCCGGCTGAGACCCCTAAGGCCGCTGCTGTCGAGGCCCCCAAGGCCGAGGCTTCCGACTTCGTGAAGGTCGAGAACGTCTTTGTCGCCGAGGACTTCGCTTCTCGTGACGAGGCTCTGAGCTTTGTCTCCAACCAGGCCGTTAAGGCCGGTATCGCCGGCGATGCCGACGCCGTGATGAACGCCTTCCTGGCCCGCGAGGCCGAGGGCACCACGGGCATGATGGAGGGCTTCGCCATTCCGCATGCCAAGTCCGACGCCATCACCGAGGCTGCCGTCATCGTCGTCAAGGACGACTCTGGCGTGACCGGTTGGGACACTATGGATGGCGCTCCCGTCAACGTTGCCATCGCCCTGCTCATCCCGGGCGCTCAGGCTGGCACCACGCATCTCAAGATCCTGTCCAAGGTCGCCGAGGCGCTTATGGACGAGGACTTCCGTGCCACCGTCAAGGGTTCCACCGACGCCGCCGAGATCGCCAAGACGATCAACGCCCGCCTGGTCTAATTCCACGGTACGCGAATAACATCGCCCCTTGTAACAAAGGCGGAGACCCTCACCAGGGCCTCCGCCTTTTTTCTATCCCTCCCATAAGTTGCGGTGAAATAGGGACTGTTTAAACGATTCAACCCCAAATTCAGTCCCTATTTCACCGCAACTTACAAAAGGGCATAGAGGGGGCTACCTATCGAGTCTTTGTCGCAAACAGATCATTAGCCAGAATTCCGTTCGCACGATATTGCTCTGGACCGACCGAGTTTCTGCAGCTTGCTCGCCCACAGGGGGCCGGGCGCGGCCAGTGAGATTTATCGCGAGTTCCGCACGAGCCGAAGAGCACTTAATGTGCTCTTCGTGCGAGCAGGACTGTAGAGCAGGAAATCTCACTGGCCGCGCCCGGCCCCCTGTGGGCGAGCAAGCGGACGACAAACACATCTGTCCAACAATTCGTCCGAAACATAATGAAAAACCGTTTGATGTGAGTTAATATAAACAACGTCGTGAATCTGACTCCTGCCACATACATGACAGGGGTTAAACACAAAAAAGGAGTCAACTATGGTTTCTGAGAAGGCTACCCTCGTTAATCCTCAGGGTCTGCACATGCGTCCGGCTGGTCTGTTCGCCTCCACCATGGGCAAGTACGCCTGTGACGTGACGGTCGTCACCCCCGAGAAGGAGGTCAACGGCAAGTCCCCGATGGCCCTCATGGCTGCTGGTATCCCCTGCGGCACCGAGGTCGAGGTCAAGTGTGACGGCGCTGACGAGGCCGAGGCTCTGGCTGCTGCCATCGAGCTCATCAAGAGCGGTCTTGGCGAGTAGAACTCAAACGGGTCGCATGTTGAACAACTAAGTTCATATTTGGGGGCGCAGTGACCTGTTGTAAGGTAACTGCGCTCTTTTGTCATGGATATGGCAAAACGCTTTATCACATGACACGGAGAGAGGAATGGGAATGTATCAGGGAGTCAACGCTTCCGAGGGCATCGGTATCGGCACCGTCATGGTCGCCGTCGATCCCGACTTGACTTTTGAGCCGCACGAGGTTGCTGATTCGGCAGCAGAGAAGGAGCGCTATCAGACCGCTCTTTCGGTCTTCTGCGAGAAGACCCAGGCTCAGGCCGACCACATGAAGGAGACGGTGGGCGAGGCCGAGGCCGAGATCATGAGCGGACACATTGTCCTGGCTCAGGACCCGGGCATGACCGACGCCATCAACGCCGCCATTGACGGCGGTACCTGCGCCGAGCAGGCGCTCATGGACACCTCGACCATGTTCGAGAACATGTTCCTGTCCATGGACGACGAGATGTTCCGTCTGCGCGCGGCCGACATCGCCGACATCCGTACCGGTATTCTGGCCGAGTTGCTGGGCAAGGAGGTCGTCGACCTCTCCGTCCTGCCCGAGAACACCGTCGTTGTCGTGCACGACCTCACGCCGTCCATGACCGCCACGATCGATAAGACCCACGTTGCCGGTATCGTCACCGAGACCGGTGGCCGCACGTCGCACTCCGCGATCATCGCGCGCGCCCTCGAGATCCCGGCTGTCCTTTCGGTTTCCAACAGCTGCACCGCTCTGCGCAACGGCATGACCGTTGTCGTCGACGGTGGCAAGGGTATCGTCGAGGCCGATCCCGACGAGGAGACGCTCGCTGCCTACACCGCCAAGGCTGAGGCCTTCGCTGCTGAGAAGGCGGCCCTCGAGGCCTTCCGCGGCAAGCCGTCCGTGACTGCCGATGGCATCAAGAAGATCATCGCCTGCAACATCGGTAACCCTGATGACGTGCCCAACGCGCTCGATCACGACGCCGAGGCCATCGGTCTGTTCCGCTCCGAGTTCCTGTTCATGGACTCTGCTGAGCTTCCTTCCGAGGAGGAGCAGTTCAACGCCTACCGTAAGGTCGCCAGCGCGCTCAAGGGTGCTCCGGTCATCATCCGCACGCTCGATGTGGGTGGCGACAAGGAGATTCCGTATCTGCATATGGTCAAGGAAGACAACCCCTTCATGGGCTTCCGCGCCGTGCGTTACTGCCTGGCCAATCCCGATCAGTACAAGGTCCAGCTCCGCGCTCTGCTGCGCGCTAGCGCCTTCGGTGACGTCAAGATCATGATCCCGCTCGTCACTTGCGTCGAGGAGGTCTTGGCTGTCAAGGAGCTCGTCGAGCAGTGCAAGGCCGAGCTGACCGAAGAGGGTCGTAAGTTCAACGAGAACATCGAGGTCGGCATCATGGTCGAGACGCCCGCCGCTTCGCTGCTCGCAGACCGTCTTGCCGAGGTTGCCGACTTCTTCTCCATCGGCACCAACGACCTGATCGGCTACACCATGTGCGCCGACCGTGGTAACGACACCATCTCCAACCTGTACCAGGTTTACTATCCCGCCGTGCTCCGCTCGCTCAAGAACATCATCGAGAGCGGCGTGAAGGCCGGCATCATGGTCGGTATGTGCGGCGAGGCCGCTGCCGATCCGCTGCTCGAGCCGCTGCTGATCAGCTGGGGCCTGGAGGAGTTCTCGATGAGCGCTCCGTCGATCCTGCGCGCCCGCAAGACCATCAGCCAGTGGACCAAGGCCGAGTGCGACGAGCTTGCCGAGAAGGCACTCGCCTGCAACACCGCCGCCGAGGTCAAGGCACTGCTCGAGTCCGCAGCTCGCTAATTTGGTATCAGAGGTAACCGCGTGGTTGGAATGGGCCGGCCACGCGGCCCTCACATATACAGGGGGTACTGTAAATGTTCTACACGCTAACCGCTAACCCGGCTGTCGACATGACGGTTTCGAGCTCTCCGCTCGAGCCCGACGAGAACGTCCGCACCGGCTCGGCCAGCTACACGGCTAACGGCAAGGGCCTCGACGTGTCCTTCGCCTTTAAGAAGATGGGCGTCGACACCGTCGCGCTCGGCTTCTTCGCTGGCTTCACGGGCAAGTTCATCGTCGAGGAGGTCATGAACCTGGGCTGCCTGTGCCGCCCGGTCTGGACCGACGGTATCACGCGCATCAACACCTACGTCAACGATGGCCAGCACGAGTACGGCATCCTGAACCCGGGTGCTCCGATCACGCCGCAGCACCAGGAGGAGCTCTACAACATCCTGGATACCGCGGGCGATCTTGAGTGCCTGATCGTCTCCGGCTCCGTGCCTCCCAAAGCTACGCCTGACTTCCTGGCTAAGGTCATGGAGCACGCTCAGGCTCGTGGTGCCGACGTCGTCCTGGACCTGTCCTCCGACAAGCTCAAGGAGCTCGCTCACAAGAAGCCGCTGCTCATCAAGCCGAACCATCACGAGATGAAGGCCATCTTCGGCGTGCCGGTCGACACCGACGACGAGGTTCGCGTTGCCATGAAGATGGCTCACGACGCTGGCGTTCAGAACGTGCTGCTCACCCGTGGTAGCCGCGGCGACGCTTACTTCTCCAACGGCGAGGACATCTGGTACGCCAAGCGTGAGTTCAACATCAAGCTGGTCTCTTCCGTCTGCGCCGGCGACTGCACCCTCGCTGCGTTCCTGCACAAGTGGTACAGGGATCGCGACAACGTCGAGGAGGCCATGAAGCTCGCTATGGCCACCGGCGCCAACGTTGCCGAGTCCGTCGGCATTGGCGACTTTGGTCACGTTGACGAGTACAGCAAGCGCGTTGCTGTCCGCAAGCTCGATCGTCAGTAATCGAAACGCGACATATTCGTGCGCATGCGGCGCCCCGGTTTCGGCCAGGGCGCCTTTTTGTTCCGTCATAGGGGAGAGATGTCCTGCCGTACTTCATCGCTTCCACACCGTTCACCGAGTTGTCCTAGCCTTTTACCGATGCGTGGAATATACTTTCATTAACACGTTGCTTCGTGAAAGGAACATTCATGATATACACGCTCACTGCAAATCCCGCCATTGACTACAACATCGCCTGCGACGGTCTTGCTGCCAACACCGTCACGCGTACCCGCAATGCCGTCTACACGCCCAACGGCAAGGGCCTCAACGTCTCGTTTACGCTTGACCACTATGGTGTCGACACCACGATCCTGGGTTTCTTCGCCGGCTTCTCGGGTGAGTTTATCGTTAAGGGCGCCGAGGCCCTGGGCGTGCCCGTCAAGCCCGTGTGGACCGACGGTATTACGCGCGTCAATGTGTTCCTCAACGCCGGTCCCGACACCGAGTACAACATGGTCAATGCCGGTGCCGCCATCAATGAGGCCAACGAGCAGGAGATGTTTGAACTTATCGATTCGCTCGATGACATGACCTGCCTGGTCATCAGCGGCTCGCTGCCTCCCAACACTTCCGAGGGCTTCTTGGCCGAGGTCCTGCGTCGCGTGAAGGCAAAGGGCGCCGAGTTCGTGCTCGATATCTCGAGCCATCAGCTGGCAGACCTCATTGCTCTGGAGCCACTGCTGATCAAGCCCAATGACGACGAGCTGCTTGACATCTTTGGCATCAAGGTGAGCGGTGGTGGCGACGAGTCCGTCAAGGGCGCTATGGCCGAGCTGCACGCCAAGGGCGCCAAGAACGTGCTGCTGACCCTTGGTGGCGCCGGTGCGTACTTCTCCAACGGCGAGCATATCTGGTTTGCCAACCGCACCTTCGACGTCAAGCTGCTGTCGACTGTGTGCGCCGGCGATTCCTCGCTCGCTGCCTTCCTGTCCGTGTGGCACGACGCCCCCGAGCGCGTCGAGGACGCCCTGCGCCTTTCGATGGCCACTGGCGCCAACGTGGTCGAGTGCCCCGGTCTGGGTGATTTTGCCAAGGTGGACGAATATAAGAAGCACATCGAGGTTCGCCAGGTCTGCTAGTTCCGGCACCTTGTCTGAATAGTTTGATTATTTCGCATCCGTCTTAGACTAGGACGGATGCGTTTTTGTTTATCGGACTTGCGTGTGCAGTGGAGGCTGTTTCTTGCTAGACTTCTTGCAGACGCAATCGATAGCCAATTTGATAGTCGCAGGAGGCCATAGGCATGTGCAATGTTTCGCTCAACGGTACTCAACCGTCCGATGCGTCCCTGCGCGTCCTGCGCGCGCTTGAGGCGGCTGGTCTTGAGGCTTGGTACGTGGGCGGTTGGGTGCGCGACGCCCTGATGGGGTACCCCAGCCACGATGTTGATATGTGCTGTAGCGGCCTGTGGCAGGAGTCCAAAGCGGCGCTCGAGGCCGCCGGCATCGCGGTTGTGGAGTCGGGCATTAAATTTGGCGGAATCACGGCTATTTCCGATGGCGAGCGTATCGAGGTCACCACGTACCGTCTGGATGGCTTTTACACCGATGGTCGTCATCCCCAGAGTGTGGAGCGTGCCGCCTCGCTCGAGGACGATCTGGCGCGCCGCGACTTTACCGTCAATGCCATGGCCTGGCATCCCGAGCGCGGGCTTGTCGACCGCTACGACGGCCAGGGTGACTTGGAGCGCAAGCTGATTCGCGCTGTCGGCGATCCCAAGCGTCGCTTTAACGAGGACGCCCTGCGCATGCTGCGTGCGGTGCGCTTTGCCTGCCGTCTGGACTTTATGATTGAGCCCGAGACCAAGCGTGCGCTTGCCGAGTGCGCGCCGCTGCTCGATGCCGTGGCGCGTGAGCGTGTGGGTATTGAGCTCGAGGGCATTCTTTCGACCGGTCATGGGGGAGACGCGATGCTCCGCTATCCCGAGCTCATCTGCGCCGCCGTGCCCGAGTTGGCAGCGGGTCGCGGGTTTGATCAGCGCAGTGTCTATCATGCGTTTAACGTCTACGTGCATATTGCCCGTGTGCTGACGGTGGCGGGGGAGCTCGCGCTGTGTGACGGCGTCGCGCCCTCGTCGAGCCTTATGTGGGCGGCGTTTTTGCACGATGTGTCCAAGCCCGAGTGCTTCACGGTCGACCATGCCGGTAGCGGACACTTCTACGGTCATCCCGAGCTCGGCGCCAAGAAGGCGCGCGTCATTATGGATCGCCTGGCGCTCTCGCACGACTTGGTGCGCGACGTGTGCCTGCTCATCAAATACCATGACAAGCCGCTGTGCCCCGAGCGCTCCTGTCTGCTCAATATGATGCGCGCGCTTTCGGGTGAGGGCGTCGACACGGCCCGCCTGATTGACGAGCTCATGGACCTTAAGCGTGCCGACACACTTGGCAAGGCCCCGTCGTGCTTCTATTACGTTGAGACGATTGAGGAGATGCGCGCGATGGCGCACGAGCTGCTGAAGGCAGGGGAGCCCTATACGCTCAAGATGCTCTCCATCAACGGCGGCGACCTGATCCGTGCCGGAGTCAAGCCCGGGCCGGAACTGGGTCAGCTTCTCAACTCCGCCCTCGACGCCGTGATCGAAGACAACATTCCCAACGATCGCGAAGCTCTTTTGGTCCATCTCAACTTGAATTAGCTACCCAGTTTACCTGCGTGTTCCATAACCTGCCGACAATTTTTCGGCAATTTGGAATTTCTTCTTGCGCTGACGTTTTTTGTCCCGTAATATATTTCTTCGCAGCACGGCAGTGCAGATGTCATGTGGCTCGTTCGTCTAGCGGTTTAGGACGCCGCCCTCTCAAGGCGGAGATCACCAGTTCGA
>JBKYCW010000003.1:238440-353254 GCA_047025555.1 Collinsella sp. | reverse complement strand
TCGTGTTCACGCCGAAGTATAGGCGCAAAGTGATCTACAACCAAATCAGGAGCGACATAGGGGAGATCCTCAGGTAGCTGTGCGAGTACAAGGGGATCGAGATAATCGAGGGGCACCTGATGCCCGACCACGTGCACGTGCTGCTGGCGATCCCGCCGAAGTACAGCGTCGCGAGCGTCATGGGCTACCTGAAGGGGAAGAGCTCGCTGATGATATTCGACAGGCACGCCAACCTCAAGTACAAGTTCGGCAACAGGAAGTTCTGGGCGGAGGGCTACTACGTGTCCACCGTCGGCCTGAACGAGGCGACGATCGCCAAGTACATCAGGGAGCAGGAGTCCCACGACATCGCGCTGGACAAGCTGAGCGTGAAGGAGTACGAGGACCCCTTCAAGAGGGGGTGATGCTGCCGGTTCGACCGGCGCGCCACGGGTCAAGATGCACTAGGCCTGGACGAAGTCCGGGCCCGCGCCTTTAGACGCGAGCCCGGGGCCCGTGGGTTATACCCTAAGAGCAAACCACCCTTTTTAAGGGTGGTTCTGATTTTCAAACAACCGTCTGCAATTCCCGTTTGAACCAGAGCTTTGCGTTCTGCCTATGGCCCTTACGGGTACAATATCCAAGATATTTTGACTGTTAGAAGGAGTCTCATGACGGAGTCCTCTCAGCATACGTCTAAGCCCCAGGTCGAGGTTGAGGCCTCGGGCGGAGATGACAATAAGAGCGCACGCCGCGGCGCCATCTTTATCGGCGTCGTGCTGGTAGGTTATATCGTCTATCTGGTGGTAACCGGGCAGATGGGGCAGTTCTGGGCCGCTATGTCGAGCGTCCAGGCGTCATGGCTCGTTGTCGCGTGTCTTTGCATGTTCATGTACCTGTTCTTTGGCATTGTGGCCTATGCGATCGCCGTCTGGCTCGATCCCAATTCGCCCGTCGGCATCCGCGACCTGATCTCGGTCGAGGCGAGTGGCATCTTCTTTGGCAACCTGACGCCCATGATGATGGGCTCGACTCCCGCCCAGATCTACCGCCTGACCAAGGCGGGCCAAAACGTGGGCGAGGCCGGCGCCACGCAATTCACGCGTTTTATCGTGTACCAGTTTGGCCTGGTCGCCTGGGGCGCTATCCTGCTGCTCGCCCGTATGCCGTTTTTTGCCGAACGCTACGGCGACATGACGCTGCTGTGCGTCTTTAGCTTTGGTGGACACTGCTGCATCTTGCTTGGCATCTTCGCCGTCGCGCTCATGCCTAAGACCGTCACGCGCGTCGCCCATTGCATCATCAATTGGCTCGAGCGCATTGGTGTCTCGGCCACTAAGATCGAGGGTTGGCGCACGTTTGTCGATGGCGAGATCTACTCCTTCTCCGAGAAGTTCAAGCTTTCGGCCGGACATTTTTCTTCCATGCTGCTCACCGTGTTTATCACCATGCTGCAGCTCGCGTTTTTCTATCTGGTTCCGTATTTCCTGATGCTTGCCTTTGGCCACCACGAGGTCGACTTTTTCTCGGTCATGGCCGCGAGCGCCTTTGTCCAGCTGTTAAGCTCTGCGGTTCCCTTGCCCGGTGGAACTGGTGGCGCTGAGGGCGGCTTTGCATTGTTCTTGGGTCATTTCTTCGGTTCGGCTTCGACCGCCGGCTATCTGCTGTGGCGTCTCATTACGTTTATTGCGCCTACCATTTTGGCTGCGCCCCTGCTGGGACTTAAGAGCGCCCACAACGAGAGCATCCATGCGCGCTGGGATCGCGTGATGCGCAAGCTCGGCCGCACGCCTCAGACGCCCTCTGCGCCCACTAAGCCGCACCCCACGAATGCTGTTACCGTTGATCCCAAGAAGCACGCTCAGAAGGCTTCTGGGACCGCAAAGCCGGCTCATAAGGCCTATGTGCGTCAGACAGGAGACGGTATTCGCGTATATCCGTCGGCACTCAATAAGAAGAAGCACCCTAAGTCGCAGTAGGGCAGTCGTGCGTTCTTCATGATGCGAGGCATATTTGTGCTGTATGGGGGATAATCCTCTTACGTAGATTATCTCTCATCTGTTGATGAATGCTCGCATATCGAAGGGACACGCCCATGGCAACCAGCAAACCGCGTCTTGATCGTCGCATCGTTCGCAGCCGTAATGCCATCCTTTCGGCTTTCGAGCGCCTGCTCATGGAAAAGCCGCTGGCAGACATTACGGTGAGTGCCATCGCGCGCGAGGCCAATGTCGACCGCAAGACCTTTTACGTTCACTTTGGTACGGTTGACGGCCTGCTCGATGCCATTGCCGTCGATGTGGTGGAGATGATTGTCGACTCAGTCGAGAAAACGCTTGCTTCCATGGACGGCGACACCAACGAGCGCGCCCTGAGCGCGGCGGCGACCTTCTTTAAAACCGTTAACGAGGCACTGTGCAACAACTTGGTGCTCAATCGTCAGCTGATCGAGAATATTCCGCTCGATGATTTCATGGCTCGTCTTCGTGCGCCGCTCGAGCACGAGATTGCCGAGCGAGATCTGCTGCCCCAAGGTCTCAAGGACGAAATGTTCGACTACTATCTGGCGTTTTTGCTGTCGGGTATTATCGGTATCTATCGCACGTGGGCGCTGTCTGACGGCTCGGTTCCTATCGAGCGCGTCTCTGAGGTCGCCAACGATCTGACTCTCAATGGTCTGTCGAGTCTGGAATCTCGCTTGGATTAGGCCTAGTTGGGCTCGTCGGCGTGGAAATTCCTGTTCCTGAGGTTCTCCGGCGCCTTGGAGACCTTGCCGGCGTAGGAGCTGTAGCCTGAGGATCCTTAAAAGAAAGTCCAGTTTATCCTTCCCACTCCAATTTTGGAATCCTCCGATGCGCCTTCGCACGCTCGCATGACCTCGATACCATGCGAGCGTGCGAACTCGACGAGCTCTGCGTTGCGGGCGTTTATGGTGCCGAAGGCGGCGGGGCACACGATAAGACGCGCGCAGTGGACGAGGAGCTCTTTGGCGCGGGCTATGGTTTTATCCCCGATCGGCTCGAAGGCGCGCTCGGCCACGCATTCCGTCGCCAGGTCGCGCGCAAGCTCGCAGTCGATGTCCCCTTCGTGCAGAACGCCCGCGTAGAACGCCTTGCCCTGCCGGATTAGCTGGCGAAACACAGCTGACCCCGTACCTGCGCCGGCGATGACGAACGTATGCGCATCGCCGTGTGGGCGCCCAATTTCCACGCTGCCGAAGCGCTCGTTGAAGGTGCCATGTTGAAGGCCGTAGAGCTCGCCAATCGTCTCGCGCGTGAATATGTCCTCGGGTGCGCCGGCGCGGAAGACCCGGCCGTCCTTCACGCAAATCACCTTGTCGGCGCTTTTCTGCGCGAGCTCGAGTTCGTGGATGGACATGATGACAGCCACATTCCGCGATTTCGCAAGGTGGCGAAGTATTCGCAGCAGGTCGATCTGGTAGCGGATATCGAGATATGACGTGGGCTCGTCGAGCACGAGCACACGCGGATCCTGTGCGATGGCGCGTGCGAGCATGACGCGCTGGCGTTGCCCGTCGCTTATCTGCATGAAGTCGCGCTCGGCGAACTCTTCCACATGTGCGGTTTTCATGGCCTCGTCGACCCGACTATGGTCGTCGGGCGAGAGTGTGCCCATTCGCCCGGTGTAGGGATGCCTTCCCGCCTCTATGATATCGCGGCAGGTGAGGAGCTCGGTCCGGGGTCGATCTGTCAGCATAACGGCAAGGTTCCTTGCGAACTCCGCCGTCTTCCATCGGGAAATCTCCCGCCCGTCGAGCTCGACCGCGCCGGCAAGCGGTGCCAGATGGCGTGTGATGGTTTTCAAGATGGTCGACTTGCCCGAGCCGTTCGGCCCGATGAGCGCCACGACGTCGCCCGCGCGAACCTCCAGCTCGACGCCTTCGACTACGACCTTCTTGTCGTAGCCCGCCGACAGGTCGCTTATGCGGAAAAGCGGCGCTCCGTCAGCCTTCGTTGCGACCGGGGTTTCGAGGTTCGACTCCCCTCTGAGCGTTTTGGGCCGCGGCATGAATTCCCCCATCTACCTCACTCGTTTCTTCAACATGAGTGCGATAACCACCGGCGCGCCGAAGATGGCGGTGACGGCGCTGATGGAAAGCTCGACGGGGGAGAACAGCGTGCGCGCGATCAAATCGCAGCCCGCGCAGAAGATGGCGCCTCCCAAGAAGCACGCAGGAATCACGCGGATGGGCTTCGACGACTTCAGCGCCGACTTAACGAGATGCGGAACCGCGATGCCTACGAACGACACCGGACCAGCGAACGCGGTCACGCAGGCGGAGAGCATGCTCGCTAGAAGGACGAGCACCACGCGGAAGCGTGCGACGTTCACGCCGACGCTTTTCGCGTAGGCTTCTCCCAGCTGGAAGGCGGAAAGGGGCTTCGATATCGCGAATACGCATGCGCTCACGGTGATCACCACGACCGCGATGACCGCGATGTCGTCCCAGCTCGAACCCGAGAAGCTACCCAAAGACCAGTTGTGCAGGTTCACGATGGACTGGTCGTCGGCGAAGGCGATGAGAAAGTTCGTCGCCGCCGAGCAGATGTATCCCACCATGACGCCCGCCACGATGAGCATGGCCATGGAACTTATGCGCCGTGCGATGAGGAGCACGAAGCCGATGGTGATAAGCGATCCCAGAAACGCTGCGGCCACCATGGCCGGCGAGGACATGGCCTGGTTCGCGCCCAGAAGTACGATCATCGTAAGCGCGACGACGAACTTTGCGCCCGAGGAGACGCCCAAGATGAACGGGTCGGCGATGGGGTTGTTGAAAAACGTCTGCAGCAGGAACCCGGAGAGCGAAAGTGCCCCGCCGAGAAGCACGGCTGAAAGCACGCGCGGCAGACGAATCTCCCAGATGATCTGGATTTCCATGGAATTGGCCGCGCCTCCCGAAAGGATGCCGGGGATGTGGTCTGCGGGCACGAGCACGCTCCCGATGCACAGGTTGGCCCCGACGAGCACGATGAGGGCAACAGCGAGCAGCGCCGTCACGACGCGACACCGCGCGGCGCGCCCCGATTCGTCGTATGTCATGGAAAGCCGGCTTCTCATGGCGCTAGCCGAGCTTCCTCAGATAATGGAAGTTGCTCGCGTCATCGCCGGTGAACGCCCCGTGCAGCTCGTCGATAATGTCGGCGGTGGAAGTCATCTGCTGGTACATGTCGGCGCTTGTGACCCAGACGTTGCCGTTCTTCACGGCTTTGAACTGCGACAATAGCGCGTTTTTGCCTACGAAGTCGTTCAAGGTGGCAACCGATTCGTCGATGGTGCCGTTGTAGACGATAATGTCGGCATCCTTCGCCGTCGCGTAGAAGCGCTCCATTTCGAGCGTTACTGACGAACCTGACGTCGACGCCGTCTGCGCGTCATCGAGCGCGTAGTTGCCGCCTGCAAGCTCGATCATCTGCGCCACGTAGTCGCCCGCCCGCCGCGTGACGGCGGCCCCGTTCGAGTTAATGTAGAAATACGCCACGGTTTTACCTGACGACGCGAGCCTCGACGTTTGCTCGACGCGGGCCTTCTGCTCGTTGAACAGGTGCGCGGCCTCGTCTTCCTTGTCGAACAGGACGCCGAAAAGCTTAATCCACTCGACGCGCCCGAGTGCTTCGGGCTCGCTCGACGACTGTTCGGTGAGCACGACGAGCCCGAGCTTCTGCAGCTTTTCCTTCACATCGGGCGTGTGGTTGATCATGGTGTTCTCGATGGCGAGCGTGCAGCCCGAGGCCGATATTCGCTCGTAGTCGGGCGCGCTGTACTTGCCGCCGTAGGCGATCGCCCCACTTTCGAGTGCGCTTTTGAAGCCCGCGACCGAGCAATCGTCGGCCTTCTTGCCCGACATGAGGATGTTGTCGTTCGCATCGAGCGCGTCGACCAGGCACATCGTCGCCGACGACACGAGGTACACCTTGTTGGCGGGACGCCTTATGACCGCGATGTCGGAGCTCAACCCATCAGGTACCTTTGCATCTTGCGGTACCACGAGGAAGCGCTCCCCGTTCGAAATGCAGATAAGCCGCAGGCCGCCTTCGTACTCGTCGACAGTGAAGTGCTCGGCGTATTCAAGCTGAAGCGCCCCCGTCGGCTCCCAGCCGCAGCCCAAATCGGCGTTGTGGAAGTCGGCCGCGGCGCTTGAAGCCGTTCCCGCAGGGGAGCCGCCGCTTGCATCGTCGCCCGATTTCTCCTTCATGGTGGATGAGTCGAAGTGGAGCGTGTAGTCGATGGTGTGCGGCGTCGACATGGCGACGGTCTCGGCCGACACGGCGATGTCCTCGTCGAGCGTGACGGGTATCACGAACGTGGAGTTGCCGCCGTCGTTTACGGGCGCGTAGTCCACGCCGTTGACGGTCATTTTGTCGTAGTTCGAACTCGACCAGGTGATGGTCGCGGTGTAGGTGTCGCCATCCTTCACAATTGTGGTGGGTGAGGCGATGCTTGCGCGCCCTGACCCGCCGGAGAGCGAGACGCTCACAGTGTATTCCTGAGAGCCTGCCGTGCCACCGGTCGCGTTCGGGCTCGCACTGCACCCCGCGAAGGGAAGCGCGAACAGGGCGACGAGAACGCAGGCGATCGCGCGCACCGCGATGCTGCGACGCTTCCTGCTTTCCCCCTTGGGAAGAATCGACCGCATGGCGTTACTTCAGTGCGTCGGCGCGCAGATCGACGCCGACGGATTCGAACACGAGCGTGCGGTCGTACCACTGCTCTTTTCTAATACTCCACGCGGCGCAGGCGGTGTCCTCGTCGAGCGCTTCAACGGGCACGTCGTAGGTGTACTTGCCTTCCGCGTTTTCCACATAGGGGATGAAGTCGGCCTCGCTCGCGGCGGCAGCCTCGTCGCCCGTGCCCATGAAGAGCTTGCCGTAGCCCGTGCCGGAAAGCGTCATCACGCAGTGCATGGAGCCGTTTTCCACGATGAGCTGGGCGTCCACAATCCTGAACATGTTCGAGCTGGAATCTACGGTGATCGGATAGGTGCCGTCGGCCACCTTGTCGGCGGTGATGGGGGCAGCGCTTGCGCCCTCGGGCGCATCGGCCGCCTGTTCGGTCTTTTCCTGGGAATCGGCATCGCTTGCCTTTGCGCTGTCGATTGAATTTCCGCCGCAGCCGGCGAGCGAGAACGCGAAAAGCGCCGCTGACAGGGCGAAGGCGAGGGTTTTCTTCAACATGGAGGGGGTTCCTTTCAATCGCTTCGACCGTCCGCGCCGTGCGGTGGGCGGGCGGGATGCGAATGCAACGGGCATGCGCCGTCAGTCGGGGAAGGCGCATGCCCGTTGCACGGGGACGCGACCGGCGCCCCCGTGCGCGGCGAGTTTACAGCTTGGCGATGGCGTCGTCCACGTGCGCGACGTAGATGTCGTCGACCGCGACGTTCTGTCCCAGACCCTGGAGCAGGCACGTCACTTCGAAGCCGGCGGCCACGAACTTCGCAGCCCAGCTGTCGGGGTCGGTCTCGTCTGCCATGTCGTTGTTCGCGTGGTCGCCCGCGACCACCATGAACGGCGCGAGCACGGCCTTCTTGTAGCCTGCGGCGCTCGCGGCGGCGATAACATCCTCGCAGGTCGGTTCAGCCTCGACGGTGCCGACGAAGAACTGCGTCAAGCCCTCGTTCTTAAACACTTCCTGCATCTTGGCATAGTCGGCGTTGGAATCGGCTTCGGTGCCGTGGCCCATGAGGCACAGCGCCGTCTTGCCGTCGTCGAAGGACGCCATGTTCTCCTTAATGGCTGCGGCCACCTTCTTGTAGTCGTCGTCGGAGGTGAGCAGCGGGTCGCCGAGCGAGATTTTGTCGAACTTGTCGGCGTACTTGTCGAGCTCGTCTTTCACGTCGGTGTATTCCAGGCCACCCATGAGATGCGTCGGCTGCACGACGATTTCCTTCACGCCGTCTTCCACGCAGCGGTCGAGCGCCTCGGTCATGTTGTCGATCGTGATGCCGTCGCGCTTCTTCAGCTTGTCGATGATGATCTGCGCGGTGAAGGCGCGGCGGATGTCGTAGTCCTGCCAGTACTTCTCGCGGATAGCGTCTTCGATGGCGCCGATGGTGATGTGGCGCGAGTCGTTGTAGCTCGTGCCGAAGCTCGTGACGAGGATGACCGGCTTCACGGCCTTCTCCTTTTCACTCGATTTCTCGGAACTCGCGGAGGTGTTGGAGCAGCCCGCGAGCGCGACTCCGGCGAGCGCGACGGCTCCGGTTGCTGCGGCGCCCATGAAGCCGCGGCGTGACATCTGGTCGGACATGGTTTTTCCTTTCCTCGGTTTGCCGGTCCCCCGGCGACAGTTGCTTGTCGGCACAAGCGAAAGAAAAGCGCACCCCTCGGGGTTCACAAGGAGCTAACGCCACGGCGATGCCGTGAGGAAAAGGCGAAGCAGTCTGGCTTGGGGCGCGAGGCGGTTCGCCCGCGCGTCCTATACAGTAATGTCCCTTGCCCAGGATTCCCACCTGGTTCCCTCCGCAAGCCAGCGCGGGCTGTGCGGGCGCCGCGCCGGTCATTTCCTTTTATCCGATTGTCATATGCTCGTTGCCGAATCTTTTACTATGATAGTGGGCACTTGTGAACGTGTCAAAGCCAGGGCGGGCGGCATTGCGCCTCCTGCCTGCGTATTTGCGCCGATTGCCGCCGCAGGCGCCGTGTTTTGCCCGCTGCGCGAATGGCGGCGTAAACGGTTGCGATGAGAAACGGGAAGGGAAGGCTCGGATGATTCATATCGTTGGCGCAGGCTCGGGCGCCGCCGACCTTATCACGCTGCGCGGGGCGCGCCTTCTGCGCGCAGCCGACGTCGTCGTTTGGGCGGGAAGCCTTGTGAACCCCGAGCTGCTCGCTGAGTGCAAGGAATCCTGCATCGTCTACGACAGCGCGCACATGACCTTGGAGGAAGTGCTCGACGTGATGTGCGCGGCAGATGCGCGGGGCGAGGACGTGGTGCGCCTGCACACGGGTGACCCGTGCCTGTACGGCGCCATCCAGGAGCAGATGGACGCGCTCGACGCACGCGGCGTGGACTACGAGGTGGTGCCCGGCGTGTCGAGCTTTTGCGGTGCCGCGGCGGCGCTTCGCCAGGAATACACGCTGCCGGGAATCAGCCAGTCGGTCGTGATCACGCGGCTTTCCGGACGTACCCCCATGCCCGCGGGCGAGGGCATGCGCACCATGGCGGAAAGTGGCTCGACTATGGTCATCTTCCTGAGCTCGGGTATGCTCGCCGAGCTTTCCGCCGAGCTTTTGGCCGCGGGCCGCAGCTCCGACGAGCCGGCCGCGCTCGTGTACAAGGCGACCTGGCCTGAGGAGCGCGTGGTGCGATGCACAGTGGGCACGCTCGCCGATGCGGGCGCGCGAGAGGGCATCGACCGCACGGCGCTCGTGGTGGTGGGCCGCGTGCTCGGAGCTCGCGGCGGGTTTTCGCACAACGGCGCGCAAGCAGAGTCGTACGAGCGCAGCAAGCTTTACGACCCTTCGTTTGCCACGGGGTATCGGAAGGCGAGCAGCTAGCGTGGCCTTCGAGCACTACATATATACCGGGACGACCCGCCTGCGCTGCGGCTACACCACGGGGAGCTGCGCCGCGCTCGCGGCGAAGGCGGCCTGCGAGATGCTTTTGTCACGAAAGCCCGTCGGCCGCGTGTCGATCGTCACCCCCGGCGGGCTGCCCGTCGAGACGGACGTGGTCGACGCATGCATCGGCGAGGGGTGCGCCCAGTGCGCCGTGCGAAAGGACGCAGGCGACGATGCCGATGTGACTGACGGCGTACTCGTGTACGCGCACGTGGAACATGCGGGGTCGGGCACGGGTGCTGCGGGCAGCAAGGACGTGCCCGCGCGCGAATCGGAAGTTTCCGTCGATGGCGGCGTGGGCGTGGGGCGCGTGACATTGCCCGGGCTCGAGCAGCCGGTGGGGGCGGCCGCCATCAACGCGACGCCGCGCGCGATGATTACTTCGGCGGTGCGTGAGGTGTGCGCCGCGCACGGCTTTTCTGGAAACATTGCTGTGACGATTTCGGTACCCGAGGGTGTGGCCCTTGCCGAAAAGACCTTCAACCCGCACCTGGGGATAGAGGACGGCATCTCCATCCTGGGAACGACGGGCATCGTCGAGCCGCGCAGCCTCGCTGCCTTGCGTGACAGCATCGAGCTCGAGATTCGGCAGCATGCGGCTATGGGGCGGCGCGGAGTCGTGCTCACGCCCGGCAACTACGGCGGGCAGTTCATCTCGGGGCATTTCCACCTAAACGGTGCGCCGGTGGTCTTCATCTCCAACTTTGTGGGCGATGCGATTGATTGCTGCGTTCGCGAGGGATTCACCAATGTCCTTCTTGTGGGACACATCGGCAAGTTGGTGAAGGTCGCGGGCGGCATCATGGACACCCATTCGCGTACCGCCGACTGCCGCGCGGAGATTCTGGCCGCCCACGCGGCCATGGCCGGCGCGGGCGCGAAGACCGTGCGCGAGATCATGTCGTCCGTCACGACCACGGCGGCGCTCGAGGTAATCGAGGCCGCCGGCGTGGGGGACGCTGCGCGCGCCTCGCTCGCTGCGGCAATTGAGGACAGGTTGCGCCGCCGCGCGGCGAGCGCATGCGACATCGCCGCGGTCGTGTTCGACGCCGAGCGCCGCGAGCTTTTCCGCACGTCGGGCGCCGATGCAGTTATCGGGAAATTGGGGGCGACGTATGAGTAAAGGCGTTCTGTACGGGGTGCGCCGTGCAATCGGCTGGCCGGGGACGAAGGTGGTCATGAAGGCGCGCCGCTCGCTTGCGGACACGAAATGCATCCTTCGCGAGGAGGGCGCCTTCGACGGTGCCGAGCTTGTAGAGGACTGTGGGCTTCCGGGCGAGCGCTTGTACCGCTCGCTCGACGATGTGCCCGATCGGGGCAGCTACTTCTCGACGATGGTGGTGCGCTAGATGAGGGTTTCCTGCATAGCGTTCACTGAGAGGGGGTATGCGTTGGCGGTGCGCACCGCACACGCGCTTTCCGATTGCGCGCAGACAGGTGAAGACGACCCTGGCTGGGACGTTTCCGTTTCGCGCGGGTTCGGCGAGGGGAAGGCCGACCTGCGCGCATGGACGGCGCTCGCGTGGGAAGCGTCGGACGCGCTTCTGTTCGTGGGCGCGGCGGGCATCGCCGTGCGGGCGATCGCGCCGCATGTCGCCTCGAAGGCAAACGATCCCGCGGTTGTGGCGATCGACGAGGCGGGGCGCTTTGCCGTCCCGCTTTTGTCGGGGCATTTGGGCGGTGCGAACGAGCTTGCGCAAACTGTGGCACGCGCGGCAGGGGCCATCCCCGTCATCACCACGGCGACCGACGTCCGCGGCGTGTGGGCGGTGGATACGTGGGCGCGCTGTGCGGGGCTCGCCGTTTCGAATCCCGAGGCCATCAAGCGAGTGTCGGCGCGGCTGCTTTCGGGCGGGCGCGTGGCGCTCTATTCCGACATGCCGATTTCGGGACAGCCGCCTGAGGGGGTTGACATTGCGTCCGACCGCGCTCGGGCCGATATCGTCGTGTCGCCGTTCGCTGGCGCGAATGCAGGTGCGTCCGTTTGTGCGGCGGAGACAACGGGCGAGGTCGTGCCCGCCGGTGAGACGGGGAAGCCGGCGGGCGTGCGGGCGCAGGCGCCTGCGCCCGAGCCGCTTCGCCTTGTCGTGCCCTGCATCGTTGCGGGCATAGGATGCCGTCGCGGTGCGTGCGCCGAAGCGATCGAGGAGGCGTTTCTTCTCGCGTGCGGGCAGGTGGGTATCTCGCCTTCGGCCGTGCGCGAGGCGGCGACGATCGACGTGAAGGCGCACGAGGAGGGTCTGCTCGCCTTCTGCTGCGCGCGCAATATCCCGCTTGCGACGTATTCCGCAGATGAGTTGTCGCAAGTCGATGGCAGCGTTTCGCCATCTGATTTCGTGCGCGCGACGGTGGGGGTCGACAACGTGTGCGAGCGGGCAGCGCTCGCGGAGGGGGGCAAACTTATCTTCCCGAAGCTCGCTCACGGCGGCGTGACCGTCGCGTTTTCCAAGGTAACTATTAAACTTTCGTTTAAGGAGCGGTGATGGGAAAGCTCTTCGTGGTGGGAATCGGCCCGGGCGGCCCCGACGGCATGACGATTGCGGCTCGGCGTGCGCTCGAGGCTTCCGACGTCGTTGTGGGTTACACGAAATACGTGGAGCTCGCGCTCGCCGCCGTGCCCGACGCGGCGCATCTCGCGACGCCGATGATGCACGAGGTCGAACGGTGCCGCCTTGCGCTTTCGCGCGCGCAGAGTGGAGAAGCCGTGGCGCTCGTGTGCAGCGGCGACGCGGGCGTGTACGGCATGGCGAGCCCCGTGCTGGAGCTTGCGGAGGACTACCCCGATGTAGACGTGGAAGTTATCGCCGGGGCCACCGCGGCTCAGAGCGGGTCGGCGGTGCTCGGCGCCCCGCTTGCCCACGACTTCGCGGTCGTGTCGCTCTCCGACCTGCTCACGCCATGGGAGGTCATCGAGCGCAGGCTCGCCGCCGTGGCGAGCGCCGACTTCTGCATCTGTTTGTACAACCCGCGCAGCAGAAAGCGCGCCGACAGGCTCTCACGCGCGGCGAAGATTATGCTCGAATGGAAGGCCCCCGACACGCTCTGCGGCTGGGTACGTAACATCGGGCGCGAGGGGCAGCAGTCGGGCATGTGCAGGCTCTCCGAGCTGGGGGAGATCGACGCCGACATGTTCACCACCGTGTTCGTCGGCAACGCGGACACGAAGCTCGTAGGCGGCCGTATGGTCACGCCGCGCGGGTATCGGGAGATTCCATGCGAAAGGTAACGATCATCGGGGCGGGGCCCGGAAACCCCGACTTGCTCTCGCGCGCGGCGCTCGACGCGATCGACATCGCCGACGTGGTCATCGGCGCTCATCGCGCGCTTGCCGGCATCGACGTGCCGCCCGACGTGGTGAGATGCGAGCTCGTGAAGACGGCGGACATCGTTTCCGCGCTCACCGATGCGGCGTCGTGGCGGCGCGCCGTGGTCGTGATGACGGGCGATGTGGGGCTGTTCAGCGGCGCGCGCCGCCTGGTGGAGGCGCTCTCCGGCGACGCGCAGGTGGACGTGCGCGTCATTCCCGGCATAAGCTCAGCGTCGTATCTCGCCGCGCGCCTCGCGCGTCCATGGCAGGATTGGCGCTTCGCGAGCGCTCACGGCGTGGCGTGCGACATCGTGGCCGAGGCCGAGCGCGCAGGTGAGCTCTTCCTCGTCACGTCGGGCGGGAAAGATCCCTCGCGGCTTTCGGGCGAGCTTGTGCAGGCGGGCTTCGGGGACGCGTGCGTGACGGTGGCCGAGCGCCTGTCGTACCCCGACGAGCGCATCACCTGCGCGACCGCAAGTGAAATCACAGGTCAGACGTTCGACGACTTGAACGTGATGCTTATCGATTTCGCAGGCGGCGCCGGGTCGCCTGCGGTCTCTAGCGCAGCCTCCGAGGTGCCGGCCGGCGTGTCTGCGCCCGCGGCGGCTTCTTCCGCGGCGGACTCTGCGGGCGCATCCCGCGCCGCGAGTTCCCGCTGGCCGTACGCTTCCTCGGGCATTCCCGACGAGCTCTTCATCCGCGGCGACGTTCCCATGACCAAGCAGGAGGTGCGCGCCGTCGCGCTCGCGAAGCTGCGCATTACCGCGACCGACACCGTGTGGGACGTCGGCGCCGGCACGGGGAGCGTGTCGATCGAGGCGGCGCTCGTCGCGCGAGCGGGGTCGGTATGGGCGGTCGAGCGCAACGCGGCCGGCGTGCGGCTCATCCGAGAGAACGCGGATGCATTCGGGTGCGGCAACGTGCATGCGGTCCCCGGTGTCGCCCCCGAAGCGCTCGCGATACTGCCCGTCCCCGACGCCGTGTTCGTCGGCGGGAGCGCGGGCGAGCTTCCCTCCATCGTGGAGGTGGCGCTCGAGAAGAACTCGCAGGTTCGCCTGTGCGTGCCATGCGTCACCGTTGAGACGCTCACCGAGGCGTGCGCGCTCCTCTCGAGTTCGCGCTTTAAGGGGTTCGAGGCTTGCCAGGTGTCGGCCGCCCGCGCCGAGGCTGTAGGCTCGCACCATCTTATGAAGGCGCAAAACCCCGTGTTCCTCGTCAGCGCGCGTGGTGCAGGTGGGGAAGGCGGCGCCCGGTGAGCACGACCATCCCGCGCTTCATGGTCGCTGCGCCCTCGAGCGGGAGCGGCAAGACGGTCGTTACGTGCGCGCTCCTGCGCGCGCTCGCGCGCCGCGGCCTTGCATGCGCGGCCTTCAAATGCGGCCCCGACTACATTGATCCGCTCTTTCATCGTCGCGTCGTGGGCGCGCGCTCGGGCAACTTAGACGGCTTCTTCTCCGACGCCCCGACGCTGCGCGCTCTGCTCGCACGCGGCGCCGCGGGCGCGGATGTCGCGGTGCTCGAGGGGGTCATGGGCTTCTACGACGGCATGGCGCCCGGCGTGGCCGACGCGAGCAGCTACCAGGTTGCGCGCGACACGGAAACGCCGGTCGTTTTAGTGGTGAACGGGCGCGGGGCGTCTTTATCGCTCGCCGCCGTAATTCGCGGCATCGCCGAGTTCCTGCCTTGTGCGAACGTGCGCGGCGTCGTGCTGAACAAGACGAGCGCCGCTGCCTGCGCCTACGCGGCGCCTGCGATCGAGAAGCACACGGGCGTCGCGGTTTTGGGTAATATTCCCGCCGACGAGGCGTTCTCGCTCGAAAGCCGGCATCTGGGGCTTGTGACCGCCGACGAGGTCGAGCAGCTCTCCGCGCGCATCGACAAGATGGCCGAGCTGGTGGAAAAGAGCGTCGACGTCGACCGCTTGCTCGAAATAGCGGCGACGGCACCCGATATCTGCGAGGAACCTTACCGGTTGGAGCCGATCGCGGGAGCGCGGCCCATCGTCGCCGTTGCGCGTGACGAGGCGTTCTCGTTCTACTACGAGGAGAACCTGCGCGCGCTCGAGGACCTGGGTTGCGAGCTGGCCTTTTTCAGCCCCCTGTGTGATAGCGAGTTGCCGCGGGGAACAAGCGCCCTCTATCTGGGAGGCGGCTACCCGGAGCTCCATGTGCGGCAGCTCTCCGAGAACGCGCCGATGCGCGAGGCGGTGCGGCGTGCGGTGGAATCCGGCATGCCGACGGTTGCCGAATGCGGTGGGTTTCTGTACCTGCAGCGCGAAATCTCCGATAGCGAGGGGCGGCGCTGGCCTGTTGTGGGCGCCCTTGAGGGCGCAAGCGAGAACGGGGGAAGGCTGTCCCATTTCGGGTACGTGGAGCTCACTTCCCAACGCGACGGGCTCTACGGGCCGCGCGGCACACGCATCCGCGCGCACGAGTTCCACTACTGGCAGTCCACCTGCCCGGGCGGCGACTTTTGGGCGCAAAAGCCCCGGCGCGACAAAGGCTGGCCGTGCATGACGACTACCCCGTCCCTGGTTGCGGGCTTCCCGCATGTGTACTATCCTGCGAACCCCGACGTTGCGCGCGCGTTCGCGTCTGCCGCAGCGTCGTTCGCAGAGAGGAGACGGCATGGCTGAAGCAACCGAAACCGCGCTTGCCTGCATCCGCGAGGAAGTCGAGCGCGCGTTCTCGTCGGCGCCGGGCGCCGTGCTCGAAGCCGCGCTCTCCCGGATCGCGCCCGCAGACGAGTGTGCCCGCGCCGCCGCGTACGCCGCGTGGGACTCCATCGCGCACCCCTTGGGGGGATTGGGCGACTTTGAAGACGCCGTCGCGTGTATCGCCGCAGCTCAGGGGAGCGCCGAGGTGGCCGAGTTTCCCCGTGCGCTCGCGGTATTCTTCTCCGACAACGGGGTCGTTGCCGAAGGCGTGTCGCAAAGCGGGCAAGACGTGACGCGAGCCGTCGCGCGCAACATGTGCGAGGGGGCCACGAGCGCCTGCCGCATGGCGGCGTTCGCGGGTGCCGAGGTCGTGCCCGTCGACGTGGGTATGGCCCGGGGCATAGATGACGCGCGCATGGTGCGCGCGAACGTGCGGCGGGGGAGCGGCAACATCGCGCACGGCTCCGCTATGTCTCGCGATGGGGCCGTGCGCGCGATCGAGGTCGGAATCGCCGTCGCGTGCGGGCTTGCCCGCGCCGGCGTGCGCCTTCTCGCCGCGGGCGAGATGGGCATCGGCAACACGACCACCTCGGCGGCGGTGGCCGCAGTGCTCATCCGGGCGGACGCGCGGAGCCTCGTCGGGCGCGGCGCGGGGCTCTCGGACGCCTCGCTCGCGCGCAAGCGCGACGTGGTCGAGCGCGCTATCGACGCGAACTCGCCCGATCCCGCCGACCCGATCGACGTGCTCTCGAAGGTGGGCGGCTTCGACATCGCGGCGATGTGCGGCTTCTACCTGGGGGCCGCGGCCTCGAAGGCGCCGGCGCTCCTCGACGGGGTCATATCCTGCACGGCGGCCCTGTGCGCGGCGCGCCTGTGCCCCAACGCCTTGGGCTACCTCGTGGGCACCCACGCATCAAGTGAACCCGCAAGCCAGGAGCTCCTTCGCGAGCTCGGCATAAAGGCACCCCTCGACGCAGGTATGCACTTGGGCGAGGGCGCGGGCGCCATGGCGTATCTGCCCCTTCTGGATTCGGCGCTGCGCGTGTACCGGGATGGGAAGACGTTCACGGCGACTGGCATGGCTGCTTACGAGCATTTCGAGGCCGGGAAATGACGGTGTCGCTCGTCATCGGCGCCGCCGCGAGCGGCAAGAGCGCCTACGCCGAGTCCCTGTGCCTCGGGCACGACGGCCCCCGCGTGTACCTGGCAACGATGGATCCCTTCGGGGAAGAGGGCGCCCGCCGCATCGCGCGCCATCGGGCGCTGCGCGAGGGTAAGGGGTTTTCCACCCTCGAGCGCACGCGTGACGTGGGCGCCGCAGTGCCCGGGCTTCCGCGCGGCTGTACGCTTCTTTTGGAGGACGTGGGCAACCTGGTTGCGAACGAGCTCTTCGCGGAAGGCGGCTTGTCCCCACGTGACCCTGACGCTGCGGCGCGAGAGGTGCTCGGAGGTATCGAACGGCTCGCTCAGGCCGCTGCGTATACGGTGGTGGTCACCGTCGACGTGTTCGCCGATGGGATGCGCTACGATGAGGGGACCGAGGCATGGAGGCGCGCGCTCGCGCGCGTAAACGCGGGCGTGGCGGCGCTGGCCGACCGCGCAGTCGAAGTGGTATGCGGGATTCCCGTGTGGATGAAAGGCGAAGGACCTACAAGGTGAAGATAGCAGAGGCAATCGGCGCGGCGTTCGGAACGTTCTCGCGCATCCCCGTCCCGAAATCGGCTTGGACCGATTTCGGGTCAACCCATGCTCTTGCCGCGTTTCCCCTGGTGGGCCTTGCGGAAGGCTTACTCATGACGGCGTGGGGGCACGTGGCGAACCTGCTCGGCGTGCCCGCGACCATCGTCGCGGCTGTGCTCGTGGCGCTGCCTGTGGCGGTGACGGGAGGCATCCACCTAGACGGGCTCTGCGACACCTCCGATGCGCTTGCAAGTTGGGCCCCGCGCGAGCGAAAGCTCGAGATCATGCACGACCCGCGGGCGGGCGCCTTCGGGGTCATCGGCGTTGTCGTGTACCTTATTCTGCAGTTTTCCCTGTTCACCGCGCTGCCGCTTACGGCGGGGGCGTTCCTCGCGCTTCTGTGCTCGCTCGTGTTCTCCCGCGCGCTTTCGGGGCTCGCCGTAGAATGCTGGCCTGCCGCGCGGGCGGACGGCATGGCCGTGGGGCTCTCGCCTGCGAAGAAGCGCGCGGCGATCGTCGTGCCGCTTTGCGCTTTCGCTGCGGCTTCGGCTGCAGGGATGGTCGCGTGCGCTCAGGCCGTCGGCGCCCTTATGGCGGTGGCGGGGCTTTTGGCGCTCGCGTGGTACCGTCATGTTGCCCTGTCCCGCTTCGGCGGGGTGACGGGTGATTTGGCCGGATGGTTTCTGCAATGGGCCGAGCTCGCGATGCTTGCCATGCTGGTGGCGGGGGGCATGCTCCTATGATTCTCGTGGTAGGTGGCGCGCATTCGGGGAAGAGGACCTTCGTGCGCGAAAGGCTCGGGTTCGCGGCGGACGATTTCGTCGACGCGGCGCAGCTTGCGGAGGGCGGCGTGCCCGCGGCTTTTGCCGGCCGTGTCGCGTACCGTGCTGAGGAACTCGTACGCGCGCTCGACGCTGACCGGGCGCTCGAGCGGCTGATCGGCTTCGACGCAGTGATTCTGCCCTTGGTCGGCTCGGGGGTCGTCCCCATGCGTGCGGAAGACGCCCAATGGCGCGAGCGCGCGGGGCGCCTGGGATGCGCGCTCGCTGCGCGCGCCGACGTCGTCGTGCGCATGACGTGCGGGATTCCCCAGGTCATCAAAGGAAACCTTGCCGATGCGCCTCGAGGGACGCAGGGCGCGGGCGCGCCTTTGGAAGTCGTCTTCGTGCGCCATGGTGCCACGGCGGGCACGGAAGACCATCGCTACAGCGGGGCGGGCACCGACGAGCCCCTGTCGAGTGCGGGCGAGCGCGCTTTGCGCGATCTCGCGTGCGATCGTGACGTGTTCCGTGTTATCACGAGCGGCATGGCCCGCACCGACCAGACGGCTCGCATCCTCTTCCCGAACGCGGAGCTTATGGCGTGCCCCGGTCTGCGCGAGATGGATTTCGGTGACTTCGAGGGGCGAAGCGCCGCCGAGCTTAAAGAGGATGTGCGCTACCACGCCTGGGTAGACTCCTGGTGCGAGACGCGCTGCCCGCATGGCGAGGGCAAGAGCGATTTCACCCGCCGCGTCGTCGCGGCGTTTCGGGAGGCGTGCGAATCGGAGCGCGCCCAGGGGAGTGGGCGCGCCGTCTTCGTCGTTCACGCGGGTACCGTGAAAGCGCTACTCTCCGAGCTAGCTGTCCCGAAAATGGGATATTTCGACGTGCATACCGAGCCGGGCGGCGCATGGGCCGCCACCTGGGATGGGCGCTGCCTTCGCGACGTTCGCCCCGCTTCGGGGGGCGATGCCCGGTGATGACGATTCTTGCCGTCGCCGCCGGGTTCGCGGTCGACCTTGCCTTCGGCGACCCGCGCTGGCTTCCCCATCCCGTCGTCGCCATGGGGCGCGCGATCACGTGGGCCGAAGGCCGCCTTCGAGGCGCATTCCCGCAAACGTCCGCGGGCACGCGTGCCGCAGGGCTTGTGCTCGCCGTGGCGCTTCCGCTTGCGTGTGGGCTTTTGACCTGGGGTATCCTACATCTTTGCGGCATGGTTCACTCCGGCTTGCGCTTCATGGCCGAGGCATGGGCGAGCTATCAGGTTCTCGCGACATGCGAGCTGCGCCGCCAGAGCCTGGCCGTGGCCCACGCGTTCTCGAAGGGCGGCCTTGTCGCGGCGCGCGAAGCCGTCGGGCTCATCGTGGGACGCGACACGTCTGTTCTCGACGAGCAGGGCGTCGCGCGCGCCGCCGTGGAAACGGTGGCGGAGAACGCGAGCGACGGCGTCATCGCGCCACTTTTCTACCTTATGATCGGGGGTGCGCCCTTGGGCATGGCGTACAAGGCGGTGAACACGCTCGACAGCATGGTGGGCTACAAAAACGAGCGCTACATCGACTTCGGTCGCGCCTCGGCGCGCCTCGACGATGCGGTGAACTGGATTCCCTCGCGCTTATCGGCCCTGTTCATGATCGCCGTGTGCCCGATCGTCGGGCTCGACGCGCGCGGGGCGGCGCGCATCTGGCGCCGCGACAGGCGTCGCCATGCGAGCCCCAACTCGGCGCAGACCGAGTCAGCGTGTGCGGGCGCGCTCGGGCTGCGCCTGGCAGGACCCGCGGTGTATTTCGGCAAGCTCGTTGAGAAACCGACGATAGGCGACGCGTCCCGCGAAATCGAGTGGGGCGACATCGCCCGGGCGACAAGGCTCATGCTCACCGCGTCCGTATGCGCGCTCGTCGTCTTCGGCGCCGCGCGCGCGGCGGTCGTGCTCGCCTTGGGGGCGATGGCATGAGGGAAGACCACGCCGCGCTCCGGGCTGCCGGGGGAATCCTGCGCGCCCGTACGCATGGGGGCAGCGCGCAATCGCTCGGCATCGGTTGCGAAGGGGGCGCCTCCGATCTCATCGACTTCTCGGTGAACGTGAATCCGGCAGGCCCCTCGCCGCGCGCCGTCGCCGCAGCTTGCAAGTCGCTTTCTCGAATCGACGCCTACCCCGATAGGGAAAGCCTCGCCCTCGTTCGCGCCCTAGCGCGCGCCCAGGGCATTCCCGAAGATACTATCGTCTGCGGCGCGGGCGCGTCCGACATCATCTGGCGGCTCGCTGCGGCGGTGCGCCCGAAACGCATCGTCGTGTGCGCGCCGACGTTCTCTGAATATGCGGAGGCGGCATCGTACTACGGTGCATGCGTGCAGGAGTTCCCGCTCTCCGAAGCGGACGACTTCGACGTGCCCGCCTCCTTCGCCCGCGCGATCGAGGGGCCGGGAGACGTGGCGTACCTCTGCAATCCGAACAACCCGACGGGGCGCCTCGTCGACCCCAGCGTGATCGATGCCGCGGCTTGCCGCTGCGAGCAGGTGGGCGCGCTGCTCGTCGTGGACGAGTGCTTCCTCGGATTTGCGCCCGACGCCCGCGAAAGGAGCGTGGCCGCACGCGCCGCGTGTTCGCACCATGTGGCCGTGCTCTCCGCGTTCACCAAGCTCTACGGAATGGCAGGGTTGCGGTTGGGGTATCTGATCAGCGGAAACGCCCAACTCATCGAGGGGATTCGCCGGGCGGGACAGGCGTGGCCCGTCTCCTCGGTCGCCGAGGCCGCAGGCATCGCCGCCCTGGAAGACGTCGAATACGTCTCGCGCACGCGCGATGTACTGGCGGGCGAGCGAGCGTGGCTTTCCCACGAGCTCTCCTCGCTCGGGCTTTCCGTCGTGCCGTCGGATGCGAACTTCCTTTTAGTCCGCATGCCGGCGAAAGACATCCCCGAGCGCCTGTATAAACAGGGGGTTTTGGTCCGCACGTGCGACTCGTTTTCGGTACTGTCCCGTTTCTGGTGCCGCGTCGCGGTGCGCACGCGCAAGGAGAACGCCCGGCTTGCGATGGCGTTCAGCCGCGCGCTTCGGGCGGAAGGCGCATCGGGCGAAGGCGAACCCGACGAACGGGGCGGCGCTTCTTGCAGCGACGCTATGGCGGGCGCGGATGGCCGAGGCTCGGCGAAGGAGGTCGATACCCGTGGGTAGGGCGAAGCCCATCATGATCCAGGGCACCATGTCGAACGCGGGGAAGAGCCTGCTTGCGGCGGGGCTGTGCCGTGTGCTTTCGCAGGACGGCCTGCGCGTGGCTCCCTTCAAGAGCCAGAACATGGCGCTCAACAGCGGTGTCACGGCCGATGGGCTCGAGATGGGGCGCGCCCAGATCATGCAGGCCGAGGCGTGCGGCATCGCGCCCGACGTGCGCATGAACCCCATCCTGCTCAAGCCCGAAAGCGACCACCGAAGCCAGCTCATCGTGGCCGGCAAGGCGCAGGGAGCCTTCGCTGCGAGGGACTACTTCGCGCGAAAGAAGGCGTTCATGCCGCAGATTTTGGAGGCGTTCGATTCGCTCGCGGAGGAAAACGACGTCATCGTCATCGAGGGCGCCGGCAGCCCCGTCGAAATCAACCTTGCCGAAAACGACATCGTCAACATGGGGCTCGCGCGCGCCGTGTCCTCCCCCGTGCTGCTCGCGGGCGACATCGACCCAGGCGGGGTGTTTGCCCAGCTCTACGGCACGGTCGCGCTCTTTGCGCCCGAGGATCGCGCTCTTTTGCGGGGGCTTGTGGTGAACAAGTTCCGCGGCGATGTGGAAATCCTGCGCCCGGGTTTGGCCCCGCTCGAGAAGATGTGCGGGGTTCCCGTCGTGGGGGTCGTGCCGTATCTTACGCTCGACCTGGACGACGAGGACTCGCTCGCGCCGCGCCTATCTGCCCGCGAGGCGCGCGGCGTCATCGACGTCGCCGTCGTGCGCCTTCCACATCTGTCGAACTTCACCGACTTCGACCCGCTTTCGCGCGTGCCCGGCGTGGGCGTGCGCTACGTTTCCTCGACGACCGATCTGGGCCGACCCGACCTGGTGGTGCTCCCCGGCTCGAAGACCACGCTCGACGACGCGCGCTGGCTTGCGGCTAGCGGCATCGGAGCCTGTGTACGCGCGCTTTCGGGTGCGGGCACGCCGGTGCTCGGCATATGCGGAGGCTACCAGCTTTTGGGTGACGAGCTTTCCGACCCGCACGGCAGGGAAGGCGCTGGCACCGCGCGCGGGCTCGGGCTCATCCCTGCAAGTACGGTGTTCAGGGAGGAAAAGCGCCTCGCCCAGTCGGAGCTGCGCATCACAGGCGCCCAAGGCGCGTTCTCGGTGTGGAACGGCATGACGGCTCGCGGGTACGAGATCCACGACGGCGAAACGATCGTCTCCTGCGCCCCTGCGGGCACGATTGGCGGCAAACCAGAAGGCGCGGCCTGCGGAAACGTGTTTGGAACCTATCTCCACGGCCTGTTCGACGAACCGGGGGTGGCGCTCGCCCTCGCGCGCTCGCTCGCGCGCATGCGTGGCCTGCCCGAGAGCGTCGTGGGTGCTGCGGGCGCGGCGTCCGCGGCCGATCACCGTGCGCGCGAGTTCGACCGCCTGGCCGACTCCGTGCGCGTGGCGCTCGACATGGAGTATGTCTACCGCATTATCGAGGAGGGCGTATGATCCACGTGTATCATGGCGACGGCAAAGGCAAGACCACGGCGGCGATGGGCCTCGCCCTTCGCATGCTCGCCGCAGGCCGCCGCGTCGTCGTCGTGCAGTTCCTGAAAGACGGCGAAAGCGGGGAGGTGCGCCTGCTCGCCGAGCATTTCGGCGTGCCCGTGTTCGCGGGGAAGGCGTCGGACAAGTTTACCTGGTCCATGACGTCGGAAGAACTTGCCGCGACGCGCGAGCTGCACGATGGGAACCTCGCTTCCGCGCTCGCCGAGCTCGAGGGCGCGCAGGAGGGACTGCTCGTGCTCGACGAGGCGCTCGACGCGCTTTCGAAGGGGCTTGTCGACGAGGCGCTCGTGGACCGCGCGCTCGATATGTCCGCGCGTGGCGTCGAAGTAGCGCTCACCGGGCGCGCGCCTTCCCGCAAGATCGTGGAGAAGGCCGACTACATAACCGAGATGCGGTGCGAGAAACACCCCTACGCTCAGGGGATAGGTGCAAGGGAAGGAGTGGAGTACTAGATGGATTCCAAGGAGATGGCGCCCGGCGACATCGAGCGGCGCAGCTTCGAGATCATCACCGAAGAGCTCGGCGGCCGCACGTTCCCGCCGCTTGAAGAGCCCGTCGTGAAGCGCGTCATCCACACCACTGCCGACTTCTCGTACGCCGATTCCCTCGTATTCACCCATGACGCCGCGCACTGTGCTCTCGACGCACTGCGCGCAGGGGCCACGGTGCTCACCGACACGAACATGGCGCTCGCAGGCATAAGCAAGCCCGCGCTCGCAAAGCTCGGCTGCAAGGCCGTGTGCTACATGGCCGACCCTAATGTCGCCGCGGCTGCGCGCGCCGCGGGCACGACTCGCGCCGTTGCGAGCATGGACAAAGCTTGCGGCATCGAGGGTCCGCTCATCGTGGCCGTCGGTAACGCCCCCACGGCACTTCTGCGCCTCGCCGAGCTCATGGACGCGGGGAAGATCGCGCCCGCGCTCGTCGTTGGGGTGCCGGTCGGGTTTGTGAACGTGGTCGAGGCGAAAGAGGAGCTACTCGCGCGACGCGTGCCGGCCATCGTCGCGAGGGGTCGCAAGGGCGGTTCGACCGTGGCGGCCGCCATTATGAACGCGCTGCTCTACCAGATCACGCGCCCAGGCGGCCCGAAGTGACGGCGCCCGCATCCGCGCCGGCGCTGCGCATCTTCGCCGGCACCACCGAGGGCCGCCTTCTGTGCGAATGGGCGAGCGGGGCGGGCATCCCCGCCCGTGCCTACGCGGCAACCGAGTACGGAGGCGAGCTTTTGGGCCAGCTTCCGGGCATCGAGGTGCATGCGGGCAGGCTCGACGAGGCCGACATGGAGCGCGAGCTTTCCGGCGCGTGCATCGTCGTCGATGCCACGCACCCCTTCGCCACGCTCGCAAGCGGCAACATCCGGGCCGCTTCGCTCGCCGTGGGTGCACGATGCCTGCGCCTTGCGCGCCCGGCCGAGGCGCTGCCCAAAGGCGTCGTGCCGGTCGCGTCGATCGCCTGCGCGGCGCGCTTTCTCTCCGAGAACCCGGGTCGCGCGCTTCTCACGACGGGGAGCAAGGAGCTTGCTCCCTACACGCGCGTCGCCGATTTCGCGGAGCGCTTCTTCGTGCGTGTGCTCCCGCTGCCCGGTGCTATAACGAAGTGCATCGACGCGGGGTTTTCGCCGTCGCACGTCATCGGCATGCAGGGGCCCTTCACCCGCGAGCTCAACGAGGCGATGCTTCGGCAGGTGGGCGCCCAGTGGCTTGTGACCAAGGACTCGGGAACCGTAGGCGGCACGGCTGAGAAGCTCGCCGCAGCGCGCGACGCTGGAGCGCGCTGCATCGTGGTCACCCGTCCCGCCGAGGGAGGCGGGGCCCTTTCGCTTCGGGAAGTGGAAGACGCACTTTTACGCGAGTTCGCGCGCTAGGCGCTCGCCGCGCCTGCGCGCCCTCCCACCCGCGAGGAGGAGCGCCCCGAGCAAGCTCGACCCGTATAAGCCCGTCATCCGCCAAAAGCTCGAGCACGACGCCCGGAACTGGCGCAAGCAGCCCTTCAATAAGTTGCGGTGAAATAGTGTTTGTTTTTGCTGCTAGATAGCACATTCAGTCCCTAATTCACCGCAACTTGTTGATGGTTGCTTACTGGTAGCGTAGGCACTCCACCGGGTCGAGCTTTGCCGCGCGGCGAGCGGGGTAGAAGCCAAAGATTACGCCGATGCCGACGGAGACGGCGAAGGCCAGCAGCACCGTGGCGATTGAAAAGCTCGGTGTGATTTGCCCGCTGGCTCCGAGCTCGCCAAGAATCCCGGATCCGGAGGCAAACATCGCGAGGCCCCAGGCTAGCAGATAGCCAATCAGGACACCCAATAGTCCGCCGGTGACGCACAGCGCCGAGGACTCGGCCAAAAACTGCGCGGTGATATCGCGACGACTGGCGCCCAGAGCACGGCGGATGCCGATCTCGCGGATGCGTTCAGATACGTTGGTGAGCATCATATTCATAATGCCGATACCGCCGACAAGCAGCGAGATGCTGGCGACAGCACCCATGATGAGCGAGAATGCGCCCATAAAGGAGTTGAGTGCATCGATAGCGCTTTTCATGGAGGTTGCCGATACACTGTCGTACTCGTCCTCCTCCTCGATGCCCTTCATCGCGCGCACCTTGGACTCGATGGTTTTGCAGAGCTCATCCATGTCCGTGCCCTCGGCGGCAAGTGCCGTCACGCTGGGGAATGAAGGATTCTCGTCGCCAAACAGGCCGGAGATAGTTTCGCGTGGCATATACAGCGTGAGCGAGCCCATGGAGTCGCTGCCGCCATCAATCACGCCTACAATCTGCACCTCGCCGTTGGACACCTTGATGGTTTTCCCCAGCGCATCCTGTTCGTTGCCGTAAAGCTGATCGGCGCCGTTGCGGCTGATGAGCGCCACGCGCGAGCCTGATTGGGACTCGGCCTGGGAATAGGTGCGCCCCGCAACGAGCTTGCTGGCCCCCACGGCGTCGAGCATGTCGCTATCGACACCCTGTGCCATGACGGTATAGCTTTTATCGCCGGTCTTATACTCGGTATACGCGCTGTCGACAATGCCGATCTGCTCTATCTGCGGCACCAGTTTTTGAAGCTTCTCGATGTCCGACTCGGTGAGTTCTTGCGACGAATAGATTTGCACCATGCGTGCCGCATTGAGGCCCAGACTGTTGACCAGGCTGTTTTGGATACCGCCGATGAGCGAAGTCATGGCGATAACCGAGGCGATGCCGATGACAATGCCCAGGATGGTGAGCAGGCTGCGCCCCTTGTTGGCTTCGAGCGAGTGAAGGGCTTCCTGGATGAGATCGCGGGCGCTCATGCCACCACTCCTTTCGGCGGGTTGGTGGAGGCGGAAATCATGGGCAGGCTATCTACGGCGCTGCGCAGGGTCCGCGGTGCATGTGGAATATACGCGCCGTCGTGAATGCGACCGTCGCGGATGGTCATGGCACGGTCGGCCTCGGCGGCGATGCTGGGGTCGTGTGTGATAAGCACGATGGTTTTGCCGCGCTTCTGGAGCTTATGGAAGGTCTCCATCACAAGCGCTCCGGTAGCGGAGTCCAGGTTTCCCGTCGGCTCGTCGGCCAGAATGATGGGCGGGTCATTGACGAGGGCGCGCGCGATTGCGACGCGCTGCATCTGGCCGCCCGAGAGCTCGGATATGCGGTGGTCCCAGTGGTCGACGGGCAGCGTGACGGCCTGCAGCGCGTGCACGGCGCGCATTTCACGCTGGCTACGGGGCACATTGGTGTAGGCCAGCGGCAGCATGACGTTTTCGATAACCGACAGGCGCGGCAGCAGGTTGAAGCTCTGAAAGACAAAGCCAATGCTCAGGGCGCGAACTTCGGTGAGCTCGTCATCATCGAGCTCGGCCACGTTGAGCCCTTGCAGGTAGTAGTCGCCCGCCGTCGGCTTATCCAGACAGCCTAGGATGTTCATGAGCGTTGATTTGCCCGAACCCGAGGGGCCAGTGATAGCGACGAATTCGCCGGGATTTACCGCCAGGCTCACGTTATGCAGAATATGGGCGCAGCCGGCCTCGCTCTCAAAAATGCGGTGCACGTTGCGGATGTCGATGACGGGACGCATTACATGCCCTCGTCGGCAGACGTGCTGCCCGAATCCGCGCTGTAGCCGCCGTCAGCCGTTGCGTCCGCTCCGGTGTCCATGACGAGGGTGTCGCCATCGCGCAGCTTGGTAACCGGCACGTTGGGGTTGATCTCGTTGTCCTGGTCGTCGCGCTTGACCTGTGTCTTGCCGACTACGGCTTCGTTGTCGTTTTGCGTCACGACGGTCACCTTCACGCGATGGGTTTGCTTGCCCTCGTCATCGGTTGCCACGTTGACGTAATAGTGTTCGCCGTCTTCGGTCATGAGCGCCATCGTCGGCACCATCACTACGTCGTCGAGCCGCTCGGTCACCACCGAGACCTCGGCCGTCATGCCCGGCTTCAGGCGCGCGTCGGGCGACTCGATGAGGATATCGACGTTAAAGGTTACACTGCCTCCGCCACCGTTAGCGGCGTCGGAGTTTGCCACCGACGCGATAGCCGTGACGGTGCCCTGGCTCACGATATCGGGAAACGCGGGATACGTGACGTTGGCGCTCTGCCCAACGGCGATCTTGGCGATGTCCTTTTCGCCCACCTGCACGGTTACCTTCATCTTGGACAGGTCGGCGATCTGCATGCACTGCTTGCCGCCGCTCGTATCGCTTTCGCCCATGATCATGCCGCCTGTTACCGTGGCGCCCACCTTGGCGTTGAGCTCCACGATGCTACCCGAGCTCGGGGCCGTGACCGTGCGACTGGCTGCCTTGGCGTTCGCCTGATCGAGGTTTGCCTGGGCCGATGCGAGGCTGCGCTGCGCGGCCGATACGGCGTTCGTGTCGCCGGACGCAGCGGGGGCGCCTGCCGCCGCTGCGGAAGCTCCCTCGACGTCCGTCGTTGGGGTGGCCTGCGCGGCAGCTGCGGCTTTCTGCGCGTTGGCGAGGTCTTCTTGAGCGGCTGCAACTGCACGTTGTGCCTCGGCAACGTTGCGATCGAGCTCGTCGTTTTTAATGGTCATAAGCACGTCGCCCTCGTTGACGGATTGGCCTGCCTGCACGTTGACAGAATCGACCGTGCCGTCGACAGAAGGGGAGACCACTGAGGACGAAATAGGTTTGAGCTGGCCTTTCGCCTCGACCGTTGTGGTAAACGTGCCCTCGGTCGCCATGTCGGTCACAGGATCGCTAGCGCCCTGTGGCTGCGCATTGATAACAAGGGTTGCGACAATGGCAGTGAGCGCGATGGCACCCACGACGCCGGCGGCAATACCGCGACGAATCAGCTTTTTGCGTCGACGTTCGGCACGCTTTGCCTTGAGCTTGGCATATGCCTCTTCATCGGAAATCTCGGCCGTATCGTTCGTGCGTCCGCTCTGCTTGTCGGCATGTACGTTTGTAATCAGAGGAATCGTTTCGGTGGCACCTTCGGGCGTGTTCTCGGTATCATCTGGGCCCGGGGTGATCGTGGGGACATTCGGCATAGCGTCTCCTTTATAGAAAGAACCTCGATAATTATATGCGCCCACCGGTTGGGGCGGGCGCATAGGACGGTTTCTTTCGGAACTGTTAGATTGGTCGCAGCGGTTCCACGTTGTAGGAATGCGCGCGTTGCACTACGAGTGGACAACCACGCACAGGCCGACTTTGATGCAGTCGTGAAGTGCCTTGGCGTCTGCCAGGCGCAGGTTGATGCAGCCGTGGCTGCCGCACCATTTGTACGACTCGGCGTTATCGAAGCTCTTGTCGTTTTGCCAGGTGGCATCATGGAAGCCGATCATGTTGCCCTCAAACGGCATCCAGTAGCTCACCGGACTCTCGTATTTGGGCTTGCCGGTCTCGGGGTCCTTGGCTCCGATCAGGGTGCTGCCGCCGTCGTTGCTGTTGATCTGCCAGACGCCCTCGGGCGTGGCGTCCTCGCCCGGCTTGCCCGAGATAAAGTTGGCCTCCCAAACGATATTTCCGCTCTCGTCATAGTAGCGCGCGTGCTGTTCGGACAAGTCGACGTCGATATACGCCTTCCAGTCGGGCTCTCCCTTTGCGGTAAAGGTGTCGGCCTTCTGGGAGTACTTGATCTCGATTTCGCCGGTCTGCTTGTTGTTAATGGCGTCCTCGACCTGCTTGGCGAGCGAGCTGCTGTCGATGGACCAACCAAAGTCGCCGCCTTCGACGGCGCACTGCTTGCCATCGGCGCGCGTCCACCAGCGAGTGGAGCCCACGGTATTAAAGCCGTTGGCGAGTTCGGCTGCCCAGTTGCTGATCTGCGACGTATCGAGCGTTGGGTTGGCGGGATCGGCAAAGCTGATCCACTGCAATACGGAGCTGCCATCAACCTTGCCGGCATCCTCGCCGTTGAGCTTGAGGGTCACGTTGACGCCCAGAAAGTTGTTGGCGGCATCGCATGCGGCCTGAATCTGATCATCGGTCAGCGTTCCATTGAGCGGCTCATAGGCATCGTTGCCGAGCTTGGAAAGATCTACGGACTCGGCCAGCGAGGCAAGCTCGAGCTCGGCATACTTAATGACATGCTCGCGGTTGAGTTTTTCGTTGGAGCGCGCCTTCTCGACGGTAAACTTGCCGGCCTGCTCGTCATAGGAGCTATTGGCCTCGAACGTGCCCGAACGGCCCTCGTTAAACTCGTTGATGGCGGCGCCCAGATCCTTCTCAAACTTCTTTTGGTCAAAGGTGTCGGAGAGCATGGACAGGTCGACGTCTTGATCAAGATCGACTTCGTTGGAGGTAGCGGTTGTTTTGGTCTTGCCGCTTAAGGATTCCACAAGGCGGACCGGCCAAATAAAGGCTTCGTTGTGGTTGATGATCTCTTTTGCGGCAGCTTCGCCATTGACGATGGGTTCATCGGACTCGGGCTGATAGGTCCAGCTAAAGTCATCGCCTGTCACGGCAAGCTTATAGTGCTTCCATGCCGAATTGACCTTGGTGGCGGCAGACGAAGCGTTGGAGAACGAGACGTCGACGCCGGCGATGGTGGTGTTGGGGTAGGCTACCTGCGAAAATGCTACGACGCCTACGATATAGACAATGACGATTAGGCCCAGGACGACAAAGAGCGTCGTCTTTTTGCCCGACTTATTGTTCTCGGCGGGTTTGCGCGCGGGGCCACGATCGCCTCGAGCGTGCGTGTGGGGCTGCTTGGGCGCATTGCCGTTTGCCTGGCGCTGCTGACGTTGTTGACGCTGCTGTCGCTGTTGGTTCGGGCGTTGGGAAGCGTTTGCTGCACTACGCTGCTGACCGTGGCTCGGCGCGATAGGGCGCGGCGACTGAACGCCGCCGGCGTGCCTGCTCGGCTGCTGCGGATCGGGAATCAGTTGAGTTCGATCGTTTTGCGACATCGTATGCATATCCTTCGATTTTCGCCTTGCGGCTCATCGTGTTTTTACTGGGCTTGCATTATAGCGATTGCCCTGCTGTTTGTGGTACGGAAACGGTGGCATTCAAAAGAGGTGGGACATTTGTCCCACCTTTGAGTCGTTCTTTGTCGCTATCCGCACACACCGCATTTTGCACAGGCCGAAAGTGCGGCCGGAGCCTGCGCGATGCCGCCCTTTGCCGTCTCGCGCAGCGTGGCCGGCAACGCGTGACCCACCGAGAGCATGACATGTGCCATCTGGTCAAACGGCACCAAGCTCTTAATGCCTGCGAGGGCGAGTTGTGCAGAGCTAAAGGCCGCTGCCACGCCGATGGCGTTGCGGTTTTGGCAGGGCACCTCCACGAGGCCACCGACGGGGTCGCAAACGAGACCCAGCAGGTTACTCAGCGCGATGGAACTGGCGTCGAGCGCCTGCTCGGGCGTGCCGCCGAGCATCTGCACCAGCGCGGCGGCTGCCATGGCGGCGGCGCTTCCGACTTCGGCCTGGCAGCCGCCCTCGGCGCCGGCAACGCAGGCGCTTGTGGTGAGGTTGAGGCCGATGGCGGCTGCGCAGTAGAGGGCGTCCATGACCTGCTCGTCGTCGAGCTGCAGGCGATCGGCGAGCGCCAGCACGCAGCCGGGCACAACACCCGCGGAGCCGGCCGTGGGGGCGGCGACGATCACGCCCATGGTAGCGGAGCGCTCGAGAACGGCCATGGCGCGGGCAACGGCGTCGGTCTGGACGGCGCCCATCAGGCTTGCACTCAAATCGTTGCAGCGGGTTGCTTCGACGAGCTTGGCCTCGCCGCCGATAAGCCCGCCGAGCGATCGCTGCGGATTAGCGATGGGGGCTGTGGTCTCCTCGCGCATGACGTCGAGCACGTGGCGCATGGCGGCGACGGCGTGCGCCTCACCGGTCAGGCGCGCCTCTCGCACGGCCATAACGGCGCCAATGCTGAGCCCCAGTTCCTCGCACGCATCGAGCAGCTGCTCGCCGTCGTCGAAGATCTCCTTTGCCGAGACGCCGGGGGAGAGCGACGAGGCAGAACCGGGGAGCTCGATAAAGGTCGCGTAATCGACATTGTCGAGCTTGCGGAGCATGGGGACGACGGTGTCGTCGGGCGCACCGTCGGTCTCAAAGACGGAGTAAGCCTGGCCGCCCACTTCGGTGCGGTAGGTGCGGCAGAAGGCGATGTTCACGTGTGCGTAGGCGAGCAGGTTGGTGAGCGCGGCGAGTACACCGGGGACGTCCTTGTGCGCCACGAATAGAGTTGAGTACATACCCGAGATGTCGACGCCGACGCCGTTAATGCGGCTGATGCGCATCTTGCCGCCGCCCAGGCTCTCACCGCGGACCTGTGCCGTGGCGCCCGTGTCATCGACCATGTCAATGTCGACGGTGTTGGGGTGGATGGACGCGTCGTCGCCCTTGATGTCAAAGTGATATTCGAGGCCCTGCTCGCGTGCGAGGTCGAAGGCCTGCTTGATGTTCTCGTCATCGGTGTCGAGGCCCAGTATGCCCGCGACGAGCGCACGGTCGGTGCCGTGGCCGCGGTAGGTGTGGGCGAAGGAGTTCCACAGGCCAAAGGTGACTTTGGTGATGCGGCCTTCCAGCAGGCTGGCGGCAACTTGGGCGCAGCGCAGGGCGCCGGCGGTGTGCGATGAGCTGGGGCCGACCATGACGGGGCCCAAGATCTCGAATGCCGAGGTCGTAGCTAGTGTTTGCGGCTTGCCTGCCATGGCTGCTCCTTTACGTGGCTCGTCGTCCCGAGGGGCGGGGCATAAGGTCGCCTGCTCGGGCAGTCCTGCTCGCACGGAGAGCACATTAAGTGCTCTCCGGCTCGTGCGGAACTCGCGACCGACCAAATACCAAAGCCCTCGGAACTTAGGATACATGGTTGGAGTCGCTCTGCTGCAAAATTCATCGGCCTATGACCTATTCCATGTCCCAGATCGGCTCATCTTCACCACCTTTAAATAAAAAAGAAGTACCGGTTGGGGCCGGTACTTCTTTTGGTGCGTCGATATTTGGTTGCAGCTTTTGCTGCTGGCTTACAGGCCGCAGGCTGCTTTGAGTTCTTCGACTCGGTCGGTTTTCTCCCAGGTGAAGTCGGGGTCTTCGCGGCCAAAGTGACCGTAGGCTGCCGTCTTTTCGTAGATGGGGCGGCGCAGGTCCAGGTCGCGGATGATCGCGCCCGGGCGCAGGTCGAAGGTCTTCTCCACGGCCTCGACGATCTTGTCTTCGGCAACATGTGCGGTGCCAAAGGTGTCGACCATGATCGACAACGGCTTGGACACGCCGATGGCGTAAGCAAGCTCGACTTCGCAGCGGTCGGCCAGGCCGGCGGCGACCACGTTCTTGGCGACCCAGCGCGCGGCATACGCGGCGGAGCGGTCGACCTTGGTGCAGTCCTTGCCGCTAAAGGCACCGCCGCCGTGACGGCCGTAGCCGCCGTAGGTGTCGACGATGATCTTGCGGCCGGTGAGGCCCGTGTCGCCCATGGGGCCGCCCACGACAAAGCGACCGGTGGGGTTCACGTAGATGTCCGCGTTGTCCCACGGCATGTTCTCGGCGGCCATGACCGGGGTGATGACGTGCTCGATGAGGTCGGCCTTGATCTTGCCCATGTCCTCGATCTCGGCAGCATGCTGCGTGGAGATGACGATGGTCGTGACCTCGACGGGCTTGCCGTCTTCGTAGCGCACGGTGACCTGGGTCTTGCCGTCGGGACGCAGATAGGGCAGGGTACCGTCGTGACGCACGGCGGCCAGGCGCTCGGCCAGGCGGCTTGCCAGGTAGTGCGGCATGGGCATGAGGGTCTTGGTCTCGTTGGAGGCATAACCGAACATCATGCCCTGGTCGCCGGCGCCGATCAGGTCGATCGGGTCGGTGGTAGCGCCGATCTGGGTCTCGAAGGACTCGTCGACGCCCTGGGCGATATCGGGCGACTGCTCGTGGATAAGGCTCATAACGCCGCAGGTGTCGCAGTCAAAACCGAACTTGGCACGGTTATAGCCAATGCGGCGGATAACGCCGCGGGCGATTTCCTGTACGTCGACGTAGGCCTGGGTGCGGATCTCGCCGGCGACGATGACGGTGCCGGTGGTCACGAGGGTCTCGCAAGCGCAGCGGACGTTCTCCACGTTGGCAGGCACGCCGTTGGGGGCGATGTAGCCCTGCTCCTGGAGCTCTATTTCTTTGGCGAGGATTGCGTCGAGGACGGCGTCGCTGATCTGGTCAGCGATCTTATCGGGATGACCTTCGGTCACCGACTCCGACGTAAAAACAAAGGACCCGTGTTGGGGTGGGATGGAACGAAGTTCTTCTGACATGATTGTCCTTTCAAAAACGTGTCCCGGCGACCGTTACCATTCCGCTGGGCTCTCTATGCAGAGGGACATCATAGCGCGTAAATCAAACATTCACACCCTTTCCGCACCTACTCATTGGGGACAGACTTAAATGACCAGTCGGGTGCTCATTGGGTAGTCATTTAAGTCTGTCCCCAATGAGTGGGTCGGTGCCCTTTGTGCGGAGGTCGCTTTGTTGCTTTATACTGATGCGGTTAGACATCCATCCTGCAATCGAGGAGATTTCCATGGCATCAGACGTTCGCGTCCGCTTTGCACCCTCACCGACGGGCAAGCTGCACATCGGCGGCGCCCGCACCGCTATCTATAACTGGGCTTTCGCCCGTGCAAACGGCGGCACGTTCATCCTGCGCATCGACGACACCGACCCCACCCGTTCCACCGACGAGAACACGCAGATCATTCTGCGCGCCATGCGTTGGCTGGGCCTGGACTGGGACGAGGGTCCCGAGGTGGGCGGCGACTACGGCCCCTACGCACAGACCGAGCGCCTGGACCTGTACAAGCAGGCCGCCCAGAAGCTTTGGGACGAGGGCAAGGCCTATCCCTGCTTCTGCACCAAGGAGCAGCTCGACGCCGATCGCAAGGCCGCCCAGGAGCGCAAGGATCCCTTCCAGGGCTATCAGCGCCGCTGCCGCGATCTTGATCCCGAGGAGGCACGCCGCCGCATCGAGGCCGGCGAGTCCTACGTCCTGCGCATCAAGGTGCCCGAGGGCCGCGGCGACGTCGTCATCCACGACGCCGTCCACGGCGAGGTGACCTTCGACGCCAAGGAGCTCGACGACTTCGTCATCTTCCGCTCCGACGGCACGCCCACGTATAACTTCGCGACCGTCGTCGACGACGCCATGATGAAGATTACCCACGTCATCCGCGGCGACGACCACCTGTCCAACACCCCGCGTCAGGTCATGGTCTACGAGGCCCTCGGCGCGCCCGTGCCTACGTTCGCCCACATCTCCATGATTCTGGGTGCCGACGGCAAAAAGCTCTCCAAGCGCCACGGCGCCACCTCGGTGGAGGAGTACCGCGACGCCGGTTACCTGTCCGACGCCTTCGTCAACTACCTGGCGCTGCTCGGCTGGTCGCTCGACGGCGAGACCACGATCATCCCGCGCGATGTCCTGGCCAGCAAGTTCTCGCTCGACCGCATCTCCAAGAACCCGGCGACCTTCGACCCCAAGAAGCTCGACTGGGTCAATGCCGAGTACATCAACGGCATGTCCGACGCCCAGTTTGCCGATGAGATCATGGTTCCTGAGCTGCACGAGGCGGGTCTCATCGAGGGTAATGTCGAGTACGGCGAGGATTGGATCGATGCGCTTGCCGCCATCGTCAAGCCGCGCACCAAGATGCCGGCCGACGCCGTGACCGTCGCCGCTCCCATCTTTGCCACGGCCGAGACGCTCGAGTATGACGAGAAGTCTGTCAACAAGGGCCTGGCCAAGGAAGGCATGGGCGCCATTCTGGATGCCGCCAAGGCCGCGCTCGAGGGCGTGGACGAGTGGACGGCTGCCAACATCGACGCCGCGCTTGAGCCGCTGCCCGAGCAGATGGACCTCAAGAAGCGCGTGGTGTTCCAGGCTGTGCGCGTTGCCGTCTGCGGCAACATGGTGAGCCCCCCGCTGGGCGAGACCATGGCGCTCGTCGGTCGCGACGACTGCCTGGCGCGCATCGACCGCGCCCGCACGATGGCGCTGTAGCAGCTGCGTAAACGCATGTATTCGAGCCCCGTTCACCCGAGCGGGGCTCTTGTTTCTAAAGACGTATGGGATGGGAGGTGCTGGGGCCATGGCCGAGCAACTGTCGCTGTTTGGTTCGCCGGAACCTAAGGAAGCTCCGAAGTCCGCGGCCCCTGTCGCCGCCCCGGCACAGCCCGAGCCCATTGCCGCCTATGCGAGTGTGGTCCTCGACATCCCGACCCGTGCGCTATCCGAGCCGTTTGCCTACGGCATTCCGCAGTCGCTCGCCAACTATGCCCAGATCGGCTCCACCGTTCTAGTTCATTTTGGCAACCGTGCGGCTGCGGGCTACATCGTCGATATCGTGCCCGAGCTGGCCGACCTGCAAGGCAACGACGCTCTCGATCCCGCGCGCATCAAGCCTATCGAGGCTATCCTCAGCAAGCCGCTCTTTACCGCCGAGGCTGCCCGTATCGCACGCTGGATGAGCCGCGAGTACGTCGCAACGCTTTCCGAGTGCCTGCGCCTTTTCTTGCCACCGGGTGGAAGCCCGCGCGTGGTCAAGGGTGATGACGGGGTGTGGACCGTTGAGCGCCCCGCCGTCAAGCCCATCCAAAACCGCTGGGTCATGCTCACGCCCGAGGGTTTCGACTACACGCCGCCCAAGACCGCGGTCCGTCAGCGTCAGCTTATCGAGGCGCTTCAATGCGGCCCGGTCACGACGCGCGACCTCAACCTGCTCTACAACAGCATGTCGGCGACTATTAAAACGCTCGAAAAACGCGGCGTCGTTGTGGTTGAGGAACGCCGCGCCTGGCGTGGGTGCAGTGAGCAAACCACGCTGTCCTCGGCGAGCGGCAAGGCCCCGGTGGCACTCACCAACGGCCAGCAGCAGGCCCTCGCGCAGATTGAGCGCGCACGCTTGGACGCTCATGGCGATGTAGTGCTGGTCGATGGCGTTACCGGTTCCGGTAAAACCGAGGTCTACCTCTCGGCGATTGAGCGCGTGCTGGCGGCCGGACGTTCGGCCTGCGTGCTCGTGCCCGAGATCTCGCTGACGGCCCAGACCGTCGGCCGCTTCCGCTCGCGCTTTGGCGAGACGGTCGCTGTGTTCCATTCGCGCCTTTCTGCTGGCGAGCGTCTGGACCAGTGGGATATGGTCGCCAGCGGTGCCGCGCGCGTGGTCGTGGGCGCCCGATCGGCGCTCTTTTGCCCGCTCAGCGATTTGGGCCTCATCATTATCGACGAGGAGCACGAGACCAGCTACAAGCAGGGCTCAAGCCCGCGCTACCATGCGCGCGAAGTGGCTGCCGAGATGGCGCGCCGCTATCGGTGCCCACTCGTGCTGGGCTCGGCCACGCCTTCTGCCGAGGCCCTCGACCGCTGCTGCCGCGGCACGTACGGCGGCGCCACCTGGACGCGCGTCGAGATGCCCGAGCGCCCGGGGCACGCCGTTTTGCCTACGGTTCGCATTGCCGATCTGCGCCGCGAGTTCGCACAAGGCAGTCGCTCCATGTTCTCTAAACCGCTGATGGAAGGCCTCGAGCGCGTAGTCGAGCGCCGTGAGAAGGCCGTGCTGCTGCACAACCGCCGCGGCTTTGCGCCGTTCCTTATGTGCCGCGAATGCGGCTGCGTGCCCACCTGCAACCACTGCTCCACCGCGCTCACGTACCACGAGCGCACACACACGCTGCAGTGCCACACCTGCGGATCGTCCTGGCGCGTGCAGCCCTATCCGGCGCCCACGAGTCGCTGTCCCAAGTGCGGCAGCCGCTACCTGGCAAAAATGGGCCTGGGTACGCAGCAGATTGAGGACGCACTGCACCAGATGCTGCCCGACGACGTCGCCATCATTCGCATGGACGCCGATTCCACGCGTGGCAAGGACGCGCACAAAAAGCTGCTCGAGCAGTTCGATGCCGCCGATTGCGCGGTGCTGCTGGGTACCCAGATGATCGCCAAGGGCCTCGACTTTCCCGAGGTCACGCTCGTGGGCGTGGTCAATGCCGACTTTGCATTAAAGCTGCCCGATTTTAGAGCGGGGGAGCGCGCTTACGATTTGCTGGAGCAGGTCGCCGGCCGCGCCGGCCGCGGCGATCGCCCCGGCGAGGTCATTATCCAGACCTATCTGCCCGAGGACCCGGTCATTCGCGCCGTCGCCGAGCACGACCGTTCAATCTTTACCGACTACGACCTGGAACAGCGTCGCGACGCCCTGTATCCGCCGTTCGTGCGCCTGGCCAACATTTTGGTATGGTCGGCGAATGCGGATGACGCGCGGGACTACATCGGTCGCATCGCGAAGCTCCTCAAGCGTCGCTGGCATGCCGCCGCGCCCGACTTTTTGCGGGCGGGCAGCGCCGTGCCCCAGGTGCTTGGTCCGGCTTCGTGTGTAATCGAGAGAGCCAAGGACCGTTACCGCTTCCATCTGCTTGTAAAGTCGACGGTAGGGTACCATGTCTCTGATGATATCGACGCCTGCCTTAAAGAGGCGGGCTCCGTGCGCGGCGTGAGCGTGAGCGTTGACGTCGACGCTTATGATTTGATGTAACAACCCGAAAGGATGGCCATGGAAGCCAACGGAATCGTACTGTCGCCCGACCCTCGTCTGCGCCAGGAGTGCGCCGTCATCGAGGAGATCACCCCGGCGATCGAGGCGCTTGCCGAGAAGATGAAGAAGATGATGTTCGACAACGGCGGTTGCGGTCTTGCTGCCCCGCAGATCGGCGAGCTCATTCAACTCGTCACCATCGACTGCGATTACAGCGACAAGAATGACTATGACCCGTACGTGCTCATCAACCCTGTCATTGTTGAGCAGAGCGATCATTTGGTGCCGTTTAGCGAGGGCTGCCTGTCCATTCCCGGCATTAGCTGCGAGATCGAGCGTCCCGATCACGTTGTCGTCGAGGCGTACGATCTGGATGCCAACCTGATTCGCTATGAGGCCTCGGGCGACCTGTTCTGCGTGTGCCTGCAGCACGAGATCGATCACCTGCACGGCAACACCATGTTCGAGCGACTCAAGCCGATGCAGCGCATCAAGGCAGTCAAGGAGTACCAGGACGCCCTGGCCCGCGGCGCTCGTCCGGGCGAGACCGAATAGGTCCCACCGTCCCCGGTGCTGAGCGCCCACATATCATCCCGTGCTCTAACATTCTTGCTTCGCTGCGAAACTGCGCGCGGGACGATATGTGGGCGCTCAGCACCGGGGACTGCGTTGTTCTGGCTCGGTTCGCCCGGGTGCCGTTGGGCCAGGGAGGGGCGTCTTCGCTGATAGTCTTTGTTGAGAGGGAGCTGCTTTTATTGCGGCTCTTTCTTTGGTTTTGGGTATATTTGTTCTTGTTGAATTGTTATTGCGGATGGGCTGGGTACTTGGCTTTCCGCTGTTATTTGTAGCCGTCTCGGCTTTGGTTGAGGGGAGACGTTCTTTATGCGTATTGTGTTTATGGGTACGCCTGATTTTGCTGTGCCTTCGCTGACTTCGCTTGTTGAGGCTGGGAACGAGATTGCGCTTGTCATTACTCGTCCCGATGCTGTTCGCGGGCGTGGTAAAAAACTGGAGCCTTCTCCTGTTAAGGCCAAGGCGCTCGAGCTTGGCCTGCCCGTTGTTGAGGCTAATCGTATGACGCCTGAGGTTGTTGAGGCGCTCCAGGCTGTGCAGGCTGATATTTTCTGTGTGGCTGCTTATGGCTGCATTTTGCCTGATGAGGTGCTGCATATGGCGCCGCTCGGTATCGTGAATGTTCATGCGTCCTTGCTGCCTCGTTGGCGTGGCGCTGCTCCCATTCAGCGTGCCATTCTTGCTGGTGATGAGGTTGCTGGCGTTTCCATTATGCGCATTGGGCACGGCGTGGATACGGGCGCTTATTGTGCCCAGGCGTCTACGTCGGTTTCCGGTAAGCATGCCGAGGCGCTCACGATGGAGCTTGGTGAGCTTGGCGGTAAGTTGCTTGCCGATACGCTTCCTTCGCTTTCCGATGGTACCGCTGTTTGGACTGAGCAGGATGAGTCTCTCGTCACTCATGCTGCTAAGATTTCCAAGCAGGAGATGCGTCTGGATCCGCAGATGGCGGCGCTCGATTGCGTGCGTCATGTGCTCGCTTCGTCCGATACCGCGCCTGCCCGTTGTGTGATTGCCGGCAAGTCGGTTCGCGTGCTCGATGCCGCGCCGGCTGATGTGTCGCTTGGCGAGGGCGCTGTTGCCGTTAAGAGCAAGCGTGTTTACCTGGGCCTTTCCGATGGCGCGGTTGAACTGCTTGAGGTTAAGCCCGATGGCAAGCGTGCCATGGCTGCTTCTGCCTGGGCTGCCGGCCTGCAGGGTGCCGAACTTACGTGGGGTGTACTGTCATGAGCAAGTTGTCTCCCGCGCGCAAGCTTGCGCTCGATGTCTTGATGGAGGCCGATCGCCGCGGCATGTACGCGCGCGACGTGTTGTCTTCCCGTGCTTCCGCCAAGGCCATTGACCAGCGCGATTCCGCTTTTGCCGCTCGTTTGGCGCTCGGTGTTGCCGCTACGCAGGGCATTTTGGATGAGTTGCTCGATCAGTTTTTGGATAAGCCCAAAAAGGTCGCACCGCGCGTTCGTATGGCGCTTCGCATCTCGGCCTTCGAGATGCTCTACCTGCATACGCCGGGCCGCGTTGCCGTGAGCCAGGGTGTTGAGCTGGTTCGCAGCGGCGCTAAATCGGCCGCCGGTCTGGCGAACGCCGTGCTGCACAAGGTAGCGGACAACGTTGATGACTTTGCCACGGCATCCGACGTGGATGAGTCTGAGCGCCGCCTGGTTCGCCTTTCGCGTTTGATGGGTCTTCCTCGCTGGCTGTGCGCTCGTATTATGGCCTCGTTCGATACGCCCGAGGGCGCGCTCAACTTTGCCGGCAATCTGGCGCCTGCGCCGCTTGCACTGCACGAGAATGCATTTGCGACCAAGGCCGATCCGTATATCTCGCAGCTCGTTGCGCCTGTCTTCCCGGGCTGCCATGCTCCGGTCGATGCGCAGGTCACGGTTGCGTCAGGCGTGTTTGAGCGTGCTGCCGCGGTTGCCTCGGACCTCAACGCTCAGCTTATCGCTACCGCTGCGACACGTCCCGGTCGTTGTCTGGAGATTGGCGCCGGTCGCGGCACCAAGACCTATGTGATGATGTGCCAGGCCAAGCGAGCCGGATACGAGCGTCAGCATACCGCGCTCGATCTGCACGATCGCAAGTGCGATCAGAATCTCGCGCGCCTGCATAAGGCGGGTATTACGGGTGTTCGTACGGTGTCGGGCGATGCCTGCGAGCTCAACGAGGTGCTCACGTCCTTTGATGCCATGCTCGGCGAGCCCGCCCTGTTCGACACGGTGTTTATCGATGCGCCGTGCTCTGGCACCGGCACCATGCGCCGTCATCCCGAGATACCGTGGCGTCTGACCGAGAATGACGTTACGACTGAGCTGCCCAAGCTGCAGCTGACGATGCTCAAGGAAGCAGCCGCGCGCGTGGCTGCCGTCGGTGAGCTTATCTATGCCACCTGCTCGGTTTTTGATGAAGAGAACACGCAGGTCGTGGATGCCTTCCTGGCCTCTCCCGAGGGTGCCGGCTTTACCGTGGCGCCGCTCTCCGAAGCTCAGATTCTGCAGCTCCCCGAGTTTGCCCAGGCCAAGAAGCTCGTTTCCGTACGCCAAAACGACCGTGGGCTATTCCAGAGCGTCCCCGTAAACGCAGATTCCTACGACGGCCACTTCTGCGCCCGCCTGATCCACAAGTAACTACTAAGTTGCGGTGAAATAGGGATCGAATAGCGGCTTCTAGCCGCCAAACAGTCCTTATTTCACCGCAGCTCAGGATGTCCTGCGAGTGGAGATCGCAATAGCGGTAAAGAGTGGTAAAAATAGCCCTGTCTCATGCTTGCTGTTATCAAAAGTAGGGCGGATTACGGGGCTAGATTGGTGATGCCCGACCATAGCAAAAATGGCTTAGATAAAACCACAGGTAGATGGCTTGTTGAAATTTGCAAATTACCGGAATGGATAGAGGTTGTCAATTCAGCCCCGTAATCCGGTAGAGTTTTGAAATGTTACAAATTAGCATCAGCCCGAAATCCGATTTAAAGAAAAGTTGCGGTGAAATAGTTCCTGTTTGGCCGTTGGATGGGCTGATTCAGGAACTATTTCACCGCAACTCATCAGGGAACCTGGGTGGCAGGACCGCTTGTCGCTAGTGGCTGTGCGGGCAGTTGGCGCAGCAGCCGCTGGTGGCGGTGGTGCTGGAACCACCGTTGCGCTGGTCGGTGTTGTAGAAGCCGCTGCCCTCAAACTTGATGCCGCTGGCCGAGAACGTCTTGGATGCCGGGGCACCGCAGCTCGGGCACACGACCTCGGGGGTCTCGGACATGGGATGCTCAACCTCAAACACGTTGCCGCAGCTCGAGCACTTGTAATCGTAGCGCGCCATAATACTTCCTTTTCAGCACAAAGCGGGCAGATCGCTCTGCCCGCATAAATTCAAACGTCTGTAACTGTACCCTATATCGGGGGTTTTATCACGCTTCGCCCCAGAATCTATGGGTGTTGCGCAGGAGCTGTGCAGTTTTATCCTCGGCGGCTTCAATATCAGCCTCATCGGCCTGCCAAGTCCAGTTACCCGTAGCGACACCCGGCACGTTCATGCGCGCATCGTCGCCCAGACCCAGCACGTCTTGCAACGGCATCATCACAAGCGGTGCGTCGCTTGCCAGCGCGTCGCCCATCAGCTTACCGGCAAATTCCTTGCCGCTCGGCTCGTCGCCGCCCGCAAAGGAGCGCGTGCACCAACCGGCAAGCGTCGACGTGTCGTGCGTCGAGGTATACAGGATCTTGCCGGGCGTGGGGTTAATCCCGTTGCGGACGTCGTAATCGCTAAACTCCAGCACGTCCATGCCGGGGAAGCCGCAGGTCGAAGCCATCGCGCGAACACCGGGCGTCAGGTAGCCCAAATCCTCGGCGATAAAGTTAAGCGGGCCCAGCTCCTCGTAGGCAGTCTGGAACAAATCCTTACCCGGACCAGCCAACCAACGGCCGTCGGCGCAGGCCTTGCCTGCGGGAATGCTAAAGTAGCTGTGGAAGCCCAGGAAGTGGTCCAGACGCACGCGGTCGTACAGCGAGAACGCACGGCGCAGACGGTCCATCCACCAGCGGTAGCCGGTCTTCTTCATATGGCCCCAGCGGAAGGTGGGGTTGCCCCACACCTGACCCTCGGGCGCAAAGTTGTCGGGCGGCGCGCCGGAAATCTCAATCGCCTTGCCGGTATCGGAAAGCCAGAAGTTCTCTGGCTCGCTCCACGCGTCGGCCGAATCGTCCGAGACATACATCGGAATATCGCCGATAACCTCGATGCCCTTCTTGTGCGCGTAGTTCATGAGCTCGCACCAGGCCAGGTCAAAGCGGTACTGCATGTACGCCTGTAGCTCGGCCTCGTCACAGAAGCGCTTGTCATCGATCAGATGCTCGTTGTAGCGTGCGACATCGGTCGGCCAATCGTGGCGCGACTCGCCCTCAAAGTACTTCTTGACGGCCATATAGACGCAGTACTTCTCGAGCCAATCGGCATTGCGATGTTTAAACGCGGTGTAGAGCGGATCGGCATCCTCGCCACCGCGAGCCTTCCAGGTCTCAAAGTCGGCGGCCAGTTCCTCGTAGCTTTCGGGCAGCAGGTCGATATTGCCCGCAAAGGCCGAAGGGCCAGCGTAGGGGGAGCGGAAGAAGTCCGTCGGGTTGACGGGCAGGACCTGCCAGTAGCGCATGCCCATGGCGGCCAGATGGTCGATAAAGCGACGCGTGGGCGCGCCAATCGTGCCGGGCTTACCGTCGTCGGTCGGCACCGAGGTGATGTGGCATACGACGCCCGCGCCGTGATCGAGCGGCTCCTGCAGGCGCTGCTCGGCGTGGTGGTAGATGATCGACGAACCCAGCGGATACAGGTCAAGCGTGACCGTACCGTTGTGGATCTCGCACTCGTGACCGCTAATGACATCGCTCGCACATTTGCCGAGCGCCGGGATTGTCACGCGATGCGAATTGCGCAGGCTGCGGTTGATGATGACGGTCGCGGACTCGCCGTCCTTGCCCGTACGGTTGTAAGCCAGCACCTCGTCGTTGAGCGCGAACGCCTTGATCTCGCCGTCGATCATAAAAGGCAGCGCACGGCGCACGGCAGATGCGTTCTTGACGATCGCGAGCGTGTCGAAGTCGTGCAGGTCTTCCTTGGTCGGCAGGGTGCGACGGTTGCCCGGGTCGGTAAGGCCCTCCAAGCCGTACTCATCGCCGTAGTAAATCGAAGGCACGCCGGGGAAGGTCATCTGTATAAGCGTGGCGAGCCAAAAACGGCTCTTGGCCAGGCCCATCGCGCCTTCGTCCAAGCGCCATTTGCTGCGCTCGCACTCGGGCAGCTGCGACTCGTCGGGGCCGCCGCCGAGCACCGAGATGATGCGCGGACGGTCGTGGCTCGAAAGCAGGTTGAGCGCGCAAGACAGGGCCTCGCGCGGATAGTTCTCGCGCAGGGTCTCGATGTCCTCGGCAGCCTCGTAGGCGTTTTTGTAGCCCATCAAAAAGCCGATGACCATGTCGCGGAAGGGGTAGTCCATTGCGGAGTCCAGCTCGGAGCCCTGCAGGTAGCGGCGCAGATGGCCGTAGCTGATCTTGTTGGAGGCGTCTTCCCAGACCTCGCCGAGCAACAGTGCATCGGGCTTTTCGGCGAGCACGGCCTTCTTGATCTCGGCCAAGAAGTCGTCGGAGAGCTCGTCGGCCACGTCCAGGCGCCAGCCATGGGCACCGGCGCGCAGCCATTTGCGGATGACGCCGTCCTTGCCCAGGAGCTTCTCGCGCACCAGCTCGGATTTCTCGTTGATGGCGGGCATGTTGCCCACGCCCCACCAGCAATCGTACGAGCCGTCCTCGTGGAAGGTAAACGCATCGCGCCACGGGGAATCCTCGCTCTGCCAGGCGCCCACGCCGGGGTAGTTGCCGTAGCGGTTGAAATAGATGGAGTCGTCGCCCGTGTGGTTGAAGACGCCGTCCAGAATAATGGAAATGCCCAGCTTCTCGGCTGCCTGGCACAGCTCGGTAAAGTCTTGTTCTGTGCCCAGAATCGGGTCGATCTTGGTGTAATCGGCGGTGTCGTAGCGATGGTTGCTTGCGGCCTCAAAGATGGGGTTGAGGTAGATGGCCGTAAGGCCCAGCTCGGCGATGCGGGGCAGGTCTTCCTGGATACCCTTAAGCGAGCCGCCGTAGAAGTCCCAGGTCTTGATAGAGCCGTCCTCGGCGCGCTCGTACACGGGCGGCTCGTTCCAGTCCTCGACCATGCGGCGCTGAATGCCCTTGCGCGGTTTTTCGAGTTGGGCCATTGTGCGTTCGCGCCAATGCTCATCGCGCGCGTAGCGATCGGGGAAGATCTGGTACACCATGCCGCGCTCGTACCAGGTGGGACGGTTCTCGCGGTGCTTGTAGACGGTAACCTGGAAGGACGGTACCTCGGCGTAGTCGTAGGTTACGCCCTCGCCGCCAGTGCGGCCCTGCGGCGCGCCCAGGCGGACCTCGGGCTGGCCCTCGATATTGCAGATAAAGCTGTACCAGATAAGACAGGGCTCGGCGCACTCAAGCTCTACGGTAAATATGCCGTCGCCCTCGTGCGTCATGGGATACCGAGACTCACCGATCTCATCGACCCAGGTGCGCAGCGTAAGCGTTGCCTGGTTGGGATCGGCGTCCTCCAAAATCACCGACAGCGAAACGGAAGTTCCTGTGGTCACAGCGCCAAACGGAGTGCGAAACTGCGGCAGGCGGCTGTTGTGAATCAATCTCATAGTACGGTCCAGTTCTATACATTCATGGCCAACGGATCATGGACTTAACGCACAGTTCTTAAGTATATCGTTGTACTTTAGTTGTCTAAACCACAGCCGTTCACTATCGGCGAACGGTTGTCCTAGAAAATCGTTTTACCAAATCTATAGAACAAGGGGGCGTCGCGGTTAACGACACCCCCTTGTATGGTGATGTTTGGGTTTTGGATCGTCCGGATTAGCGACGCTTGCGGGTGGCGGTTGCCTTGCGGACGGACGTCTTCTTGGACGGGGCCTTTTCCTCGGCCGGAGCGGCGGGGGAGACCGGAGTCACCTTGGCGGGCTCGGGCTTTGCCTCAACCTTGGCCTCGGCCTTCGGGGCGGCCTTGACCTCGGGCCTGGCTTCTGCCTTGAGGGCAGCGGCCTTGGTCGTGGTCTTCTTGGCCGTCGTCGTGGCGCGCTTGCGCGTGGTGGTCTTGGCAGCGGGCTTGGGCTCGGCGCCTGTCTCCTCAACCTTGGCAGTCGGCTTTGCAGCGGCCTTGGGGGCAGCCTTCGTTGCAGCGGCCTTGGTGGTCGTTGTCTTCGAAGCCGTGGTCTTCTTGGCAGCGGTGGTCTTAGCGGCGGTCGTCTTCTTGGCTGCGGTCTTAGCCGGAGCCTTGGCGGCCAGCTTAGCCTCGGTGGCAGGAGCCTCAGCCGTGGCCTCGGCCTTTACCTCGTGAGCGACCTCAACTTCGGTGGCCTTCTTGGCGGCAGCGGTCGTGCGCTTGCGCGTTGTCGTAGCCTTGGCAGCGGTCGTCTTGGTGCCAGCAGTCTTGGTCGCCGAAGCGGTCTTGGTAGCAGCAGCCTTGGTCGTCGTAGCCTTCTTAGCCGTCGTCTTACGCGTCGTGGTCTTCTTGGCGGCAGGCTTGGCCTCAGCCTTGGGCTCCTCAACGGCAGCAGGCGCCTCAACAACCGGCTCAGCCTTGGGCTCCGGCTCGGCCGCAACCTCGGTCTCAGGCGCAGCAGCCTCAACAGCCGCCGGCCTCTCAATCTCCGGATGCATAAAGAAGTACAGGTCTAGATACTTGTCGGCCGAGCGCGTCCAGCTAAAGTCCTGACTCATGGCCTGCGTGACCAGCTGGTTCCAGGCGTCGCGGTTATCCCAGAACAGGCGCGCCGCGCGGAACACCGCGTCGCCCATCTCGTCGCCGTTAAAGTTACTAAACGAGAAGCCCGTGCCCTCGCCGGTAAACTCATTGTACGGCTGCACGGTGTCCTTTAGGCCGCCGGTCTCGCGCACGATGGGCAGGGTGCCGTAGCGCATGGCGATGATCTGCGACAGGCCGCAGGGCTCAAACTTCGAAGGCATCAGAAACATGTCGGCGGCGGCGTACATGCGCTGCGACAGCGCCGGGTCAAACTCGATGCGTGCGGCCATGGTGCCGGGGTACTTGTCCTGGAAGTAGCGCAGGCCGTCCTCGTAGTCGCGGTCGCCGGTGCCCAGCACCGCCACCTGCACGCCGCCGGCCAGAATGCGGTCGAGCGCGTACATGACCAGGTCCATGCCCTTCTGGCGCGTCAGACGCGTGACCATCACCATGAGCGGACGGTCGTCGCGAACCTCGAGGCCCAGTTCCTCCTGCAGCTTGGCCTTGCACACGGCCTTGCCGGAACGGTCCTCCACGGTGTAGTTGGCGGCAATTCGCTTGTCTGTTGCCGGGTCAAAGCCCGCAACGTCAATGCCGTTCAAAATGCCCTGCAGCGCGTAGGAACGCTCGCGCAGTACGCCGTCCAGGCCCTCGCCAAACTCGGGCGTCTGGATCTCGTTGGCATAGGTGGGGCTCACCGTGGTGATGGCGTCGGCATAGCGCAGGGCGCCCAGCATGTAGTTGATGCTGCAGGCGTCGCAACGCAGCTGCGAGGCGGCCGCCGGAATGTGCGCCACACCAAGGATGTCCTCCATCACGGTGTCGCTAAACTGGCCCTGGAACGCCACGTTGTGGATCGAGAACACGGTCTTGACGCGGTCATACAGCGGCAGGCCCTGGTAGAACTCGCGCAAAAACACGGGTGCCAGTGCCGTCTGCCAGTCGTTGCAGTGCAGGATGTCGCACTCAAAGCCCTCGGGCAGGTGCTGCAGGCTCTCGGTGATGGCCTTGGAGAAGAACGCAAAGCGCTCTCCGTCGTCAAAGAAGCCGTACGGATAGTCGCGCGCAAAGTAGCGCTCGTTGTCGACGAACATATAGGTGACGCCGTCGTGCTCGAGCTTCTCGAGTCCGCAGTACTCATTGCGCCAGCCCAGGCTCACGTAAAAGTCGGAGAAGTGCTCCATCTGCGCCTTGTACTCGTTCTTGATGGTGGCGTACTTGGGCACCATCACGATAACCTCGGCGCCGGCGCGCACAAGCGCCGCAGGCAGCGAGCCCGCCACGTCGCCCAGGCCACCGGTCTTCACAAACGGTGCGCACTCGGCCGAGGCAAACACGATCTGCATCTTTTTGCTGGAATCAGCCATATTGTCTCCCATGTTGTTATTCGAGAATAGCCGCCAGGCGCAAACCGGGCGGCTATTCTACATGTTACGAGCGATGTTGCGGTGCCAACGTTAACGTACGATGGTGGTGTCGGAAGTTAACGGAGCCTTGCCCAGCACCAGGATGTTCTCGGGCGTGCCGCGAAGCTCGGTGTTGGTGGGAACCACGTTGTTCTTGTCCAGGATGGCGTTCTCAACACGGGCGCCGCTCTTGATGATGCAGCTCTGGTTGATGATCGAGTTGGTCACCGAGGCGCCTTCCTCAACCACAACGCCGCGCGACAGGATCGAGTTGCGCACGGTGCCCTTGATGATGCAGCCGGCCGAGATGATCGAGTTGCAAGCGTGGCTGCCCGTCGCATAGCGCGAAGGCGGCACATCGTGAGCCTTGGTCAGGATCGGGCGCTCGGGGTCAAAGAGCTGGTCGGCCACGGTCTGGTCGAGCAGGTCCATGCTGCGGCGATACAGCGACTTCTCGCTAAACACGCCCACAACCTCGCCCTTGTACTCGTAGCTGCACACGTCGATGTTGCCAAAGTCGCCCTGGAGTGCCTCGAGCAGGTCCAGATAGTCGGCGGCCTGGTAGTGGTCGATGATCTCGAGCAGCGTCTCACGGTTGACGACGCAGCAGTCCATAGAGGCGTTGTCGCCGTACACGACGCCGGCGCTCACGCCCGTCAGGCGGCCGTTCTCGTTAATTTCGAGTTTGGTCTCGTCATCGACGTTGTGCGTGGCCTTGCAGTACACCACGGTCATCTGGGCGCCGGAGTTCTCGTGCGCGTCGATGATGGTGTTGAGGTCCATATTAAAGATGATGTTGGTGCCCATCATCACAACGTAGGGCTTGTCCGAGCGCTGGAACAGCGTCTTGTTGGAGATGATGTCGCGCAGCAGGAAGCGCATGCCGCCCTTGGTGGTGCCATACGCGTTGCCGGGCACCATGAACAGGCCGCCCTTCTTGCGGTCCAGGCCCCAGTCCTTGCCCGAGCCCACGTGGTCGATCAGCGAGCGGTAGTTGCCCGGCATGACGACGCCGACGGTCTTAATGCCGGCATTCATCATGTTGGACAGCGGGAAGTCGATCAGGCGGTAGCGGCCCAAAAACGGAACGGACGCGATGGGGCGGTCCTTGAGCAGCACACTGCCGTAGGTCGAAGAGTAGTTAGCGGTGATATAACCGATGGCCTTGCGATTGATCATCGGATCATTCCCCCTTCCCGATAACGACGTCATTTCCAACGACGGCCGTATCCTTGGTGGTATCGACAGAGCCGAGCTTCACGCCCTCTTCGACCGTGGAGTTCTCGCCCAAAATAGCGCGGCAGATGTGCGCGCCGCTCTTAACGTGTGCACCCGGCAGCAGCACGGAGTCCTCGACCACGGCTCGCTCCTCGATGATGACATCGGTCGAAAGAATCGAGTGGCGAGCGGTGCCGTAGATCTTGCAGCCGTTGGAGACCAGGCAGTCGTCCAGGCGGCCGTCCGGGCCAATGTAGTGCGGCGGTCGCGTGGTGATGTTGGACATGATGGGGAAGTGCTTGTCAAACAGATCGAACTCGGGGTTGTTGCCCAGCAGGTCCATCGAGGTCTCGTGGAAGCTGGCGATGGTACCGACATCCTTCCAAAAGCCGTGGAACTCGTAGCTGTACAGGCGCTTGCCCTCGCCGAGCAGCTTGGGGATGATGTCCTTGCCAAAGTCGTGGCTCGAGCGCTGGTCCAGAGCGTCCTCCTCGAGTGCCTCGATCAGCACGTCGGCCGAGAAGATGTAGATGCCCATGGAGGCGAGGTTCGAATCGGGCTTATCGGGCTTCTCGGTGAACTTGGTGATGCGGCCGTCCTCGGGGTCGGTGGTCAGGATGCCAAACCGGCTGGCCTCCTCCCACGGCACGGGCATAACGCTCACCGTGAGGTCGGCGTTGTTCTCAATGTGCGTCTTGAGCATCTTGCGGTAGTCCATGCGATACAGGTGATCGCCCGAAAGAATCAGGACGTACTTGGGGTCGTTGGCCTTGATGTAATCGAGGTTCTGCGTAATGGCGTCGGCCGTGCCCGCGTACCAGGCGCCACCGGTCTGCGTCTCGTACGGCGGCAGGATCGAGACGCCGCCGTCGCGGCTGTCCAGATCCCAGGCCTCGCCGGAGCCCACATAGGCATGCAGCAGGTAGGGGCGATACTGCGTCAGAACGCCCACCGTGTCGATGCCCGAGTTGGAGCAGTTAGAGAGTGAGAAGTCGATAATGCGGAACTTGCCACCAAAGCTAACCGCCGGCTTAGCGATCTTTTGGGTGAGTGCCCCCAATCGGCTGCCCTGTCCTCCTGCGAGGAGCATCGCGATGCATTCTTTCTTACTCATCGATTTCTCCTTCTGTCATCGATGTTCTTAAACCCATTAGCGGTGGGTACGGCCCCTGGTCGCGCCCACCGAGTAATGCCGTGCTGGCATAGGGGAGCTCGCGGCCTTTACGCGTGCCAGATCTCGTCGCGGTACTCGCGAATGGTGCGGTCGCTCGAGAACCAGCCCGAGGAGGCGGTGTTGAGCAGGGCCTTGCGGTTCCAGGTCTCCTGGTCGCCGTAGCTGCCGGTGAGCTTCTCCCACGCATCCACGTAGCTGCGGAAGTCTGCCATGACCAGGTCGGGGTCGTTGTTGTTCATGAGCTCGTTGTAGATGCTCTCGAAGTTGCCCGAAAGACCCGCAAAGGTGTTGTCCTTGAGTTCGTCCATTACGCGGCCCAGACGCTCGCGATCGCCGTTGAGGGTATCCCACGCAAAGTAGCTGTTGGATGCCCAGAGCTGCTCGACCTCGGGAGCGGTCAGGCCAAAGATGGCCTCGTTCTCGCGTCCGGCCAGATCGGCGATCTCGATGTTGGCGCCGTCGAGGGTGCCCAGCGTAATGGCGCCGTTCATCATGAGCTTCATGTTGGATGTGCCCGAGGCCTCCTTGCCGGCCGTGGAGATCTGCTCCGAGATCTCTGCGGCGGGGTAGATGAGCTGGGCGTTGCTCACACGGAAGTTGGGGATAAAGCAGACCTTCATAACCTCGTTGACACGGGCATCGTTGTTGATGACGTCTGCCACGGAGTTAATGAGGCGGATGGTCTCCTTGGCGAAGGTGTAGCTCGAGGCAGCCTTGCCGCTAAAGATGAAGGTCGTCGGCGTCACGTGGAAGTTGGGATCGGCGATGCGACGGTTGTAGATGTCCATCACCTTCATGATGTTCATGAGCTGGCGCTTGTAGGCGTGGAAGCGCTTCACCTGAACGTCGAAGACGGTGTTGGGGTCGATGACCAGACCGGTCTCGGCCTTAACGTAGGCGGCCAGACGCTCCTTGTTGGCGCGCTTGGAGGCACCCACTGCCTTCAGGAACTCGGTGTCGTTCTGGAACTCCTTGAGCTTCTCCAGCTCAAAGGCGTCCTTGAGCCAGCCATCGCCAATGGCCTCGGTCACGAGCTTGGCGTAAGTGGGGTTGGCCTCGGCAAAGAAGCGACGGTGCGAGATACCGTTGGTCTTGTTGTTGAACTTCTCGGGCGTCAGGGCATAGAAGTCCTTGAGCACGATGTTCTTGATGATGTCGGAGTGGATCTTTGCCACGCCGTTGACGCTATGGCTGCAGATCACAGACAGGTTGGCCATGCGAATTTCGCCGTCCCACAGGATGGCGGTCTGGCGCAGACGCTCCTGCCAACCCTCCTGCGTGGTGTCGAACGACTCGTGCCAGCGACGGCTGATCTCGTCGATGATCTGGTACACGCGGGGGAGGAGCTTGGAGAACGTGCCGATGGGCCACTTCTCCAGGGCCTCGGGCAGGATGGTGTGGTTGGTATAGCTCACGACCTGCGTCACGATGTTCCAGGCGTCATCCCACTCGAGCTTCTTCTCGTCGATGAGGATACGCATGAGCTCGGGGCCGCACATGGCGGGGTGCGTGTCGTTGGTGTGGATGGCAACAAACTGCGGCAGCAGCTCCCAGTTCTCGCCGTGCTCCTTCTCAAAGGTGTCGAGCAAGCTGTAGATGCCGGCCGAAACAAACAGGTACTCCTGCTTCAGGCGCAGCAGACGGCCGTGCTCGCCAGCGTCGTTGGGGTAGAGGATGGCACTGATGGCCTCGGCCTCGGCGCGCTCGGCATCGGCCAGGGCGTAGTCGCCGCGGTTGAAAGCCTCAAGGTCAAAGTGCTCCTCGACCGGCTCGGCAGCCCAGACGCGCAGCTTGTTGACGGTCTCGCCGGCATAGCCCACGACGGGGATGTCATAAGGAACGGCCAGGATGTCCTGCGTGTCTACCGTGCGGTAGAACGTGCGGCCATTCTCCTCAAAGCCCTCGACGCGGCCACCAAACTTAATAGTCACGGCCTTATCCTGACGGCGGACCTCCCAGGGATAGCCGTGGGTGAGCCACTCGTCGGTGGCCTCGACCTGGCTGCCGTTGACGATCTCCTGCTTAAACAGGCCGTAGCGGTAGCGCATTCCGTTGCCGTAGCCGGCGATGCCCTCGGCTGCCATGGAATCCAGGAAGCACGCTGCCAGACGTCCCAGGCCACCGTTGCCCAGAGCCGGATCGGGCTCTTGGTTCTCGATGACGGACAGATCAAAGCCCATGTCGTCGAGCGCCTCGGCGACCATGTCGCGCACGCCAAAGTTGAGCAGGTAGTTGTCGAGCAGGCGGCCGATCAAAAACTCGATCGAGAAGTAGTAGACGCGCTTCTTGCCCTCGGACACCGCGCGGGCGTCACTCTTGGTGGCAACGGTGCGCGCCTTCTCGGCCACGAGCTTGGCCAGGGCGTTAAAGCGGTCGAGGTCGCTGGCGGCCTCGACGCTCTTGCCGCTGATGCTCATGACGGCATCGCGATAGAGCTCGGTAAACTCCTGCTTGTTGTCGAAGATCTTATTCATACGTTCCTTTCCCCCGGGGATGTTTCTCCCGGAACGGTTATGACTTTTATCCTACGCTCTCACGGGGCGGGTATTACAGCTGTAACGGCTTTGTTACGCATCCTTGGCAGACGGCTTAACAGAAGCAGACTTTGCCTTGGTAGCGCCCTTTTTGGCAGCCGGCTTCTTGGTCGCGGTAGTCTTATCAGCGGGCTTTGCGGAAGACTTGGCCTTGGTCGTCGTGGCCTTCGCCTTAGCCGGAGCCTTCTTGGCAGCCGCAGGCTTGGGCTTCACCGAGGACGCCCGCTTGCGCGTCGCCTTCTTGGGCTCCTCGACCACAGGCGGCTTATAGCTGCTGGGGCCGCGGCGCTTAAGCACCACGCCTGCCAGGCCGGGCACCTTAATCTCAATGGAGTCCATCTGCCCGTTCCAGGGATAGGGCTCGCTCGAGCAGGTGTAAGGCTCCTCGCCCGCATAGCCGCTGCCGCCAAACTCGGGACGGTCGGAATCGAAGATGACCTCCCAGTCACCCTCGCGCGGCACGCCAACACGGAAGCTCTCGTAGCTCACCGGGTCAAAGTTGATCAGGATCACCAGATCGTCATCGACGTCCTCGCCCTGGCGCACAAAGCTCACGATGGACTGCTTGGAGTTATCCGCGTCAATCCAGGTAAAGCCGTCGTCGGTATAGCCACGCTCGTACAGGGCGGGCTCGGCGGTGTACAGGTGGTTGAGCGCCTTGATAAACGCCTGATGATGACGGTGGGTCTCGTACTCCTCGGTCAGGAACCACTGGATGGACTCGTAGTAGCGCCACTCAATAAACTGGCCGATCTCGTTGCCCATAAAGTTGAGCTTGGCGCCGGGGTGCGTCATTTGGTAGAAAGCCAGCGTGCGCAGGCCGGCAAACTGACGCCACCAGTCGCCCGGCATACGGCCGATCAGCGAGCATTTACCGTGCACGACTTCGTCGTGGCTCAGCGGGCAAATAAAGTTTTCGGTAAAGGCGTACATGATGGAGAACGTGAGCAGCCCGTGGTTGCCGGGGCGCCACGGAAAATCGGTTTGCATGTAGTGCAGGGTGTCGTTCATCCAGCCCATGTCCCACTTGTAGTGGAAGCCCAGGCCGCCGTCCTGCGGCGGATAGGTCACGAGCGGCCACGCGGTGGACTCCTCGGCCATCATCATCACGTCAGGGAAGTGGGCCTCCACGGCGCAGTTGACCTGGCGGATAAACGCGCTGGCGTCCAGGTCCTCCTCGGTACCGTACTTGTTGAACTTCTTTTGGCCGGGATCGTCGATGCCAAAGTTGAGGTACAGCATGCTGGACACGCCGTCCATGCGAATGCCGTCAACATGGAAGTTCTCGAGCCAGTACAGCACGTTGGAGACCAGGAAGGAGCGGACCTCGCCGCGGGCGAAGTCAAACTTGTGCGTGCCCCAGTTGGGGTGAATCTCGTGCTCAAACAGCATATGGCCGTTAAAGGTGGCAAGGCCGTGGGAGTCGGCGCAAAAACCGCCGGGCACCCAGTCCATGATCACGCCGATGCCCGCCTCGTGGCACGCATCGATAAAGTGCATGAGTTGCTGCGGGTCGCCATAGCGCGACGTGGCGGCATAGTAGCCGGTCGTCTGGTAGCCCCAGGAGCCGTCGAAGGGATGCTCCATGAGCGGCATGACCTCGATATGCGTGTAGCCCATGTCGCGCACGTAGTCCACGAGCTCCACCGACAGGTCGTCGTAGGTGTAGAACTCGCCGCGCTGTGCGGGGAAGGGGTCCATGGGGCCGGGGTAGTTACCGAACTCGTCCGGCTCGCCCTGCGGCGCATCGCCGTGGCGCTTCCACGAGCCAATATGCACCTCGTAGATGTTGAGCGGCTGCGACATGTGGTTGTGGCCGGCGCGGCGCTTGAGCCATGCGGCGTCGTTCCACTTGTAGCCATCGAGGGTCCACAGCACGCTGGCGGTACCCGGAGGGCACTCGGCCTTAAAGGCATACGGATCGGCCTTGTAGAGCTTTTCGCCCTCGTTGGTCTCGATGAGATATTTATAGAGCTGGCCTTGCTCGGCGCAAGGAATAAAGCCTTCCCAGATAGCGCTCGTATGCACGGGCACCAGCGGGTTGGCTTCTTCATCCCAGTCGTTAAATTCGCCAATGACATGCACGCTCTTTACATCGGGCGCCCAAACGCAAAAACGCCAGCCGCGCGTACGGTTCTGCGTGTCGGGGTGCGCGCCCATCTTTTCCCAGCTGCGCTCCCACGTGCCGATGCCAAACAGGTAGACATCGTCCTTGGTGAGCTCCGGCGCGTGCGGGGCGGCTTTACGGGTAGCGGGCTTTTTGGTTGCTGGCTTTAGCTTTGTATCGCTCACGTTTGATCCCATCATGACGCGGCAGCGTGTTGCCTTGGTGACTAGATGCGAAAGGTCCAAGGCTGCACGAATCGAAGGGACGGCGATAGTTCTATGATTCGTTCCACCTCGCGTGCTCGGTGGAACTTTCGGCAGAAACTACGATAACACCTGTACGTTACATTTATGAAGGAAAGTGGTTTTTGGGCGGCGTTTAATCGGTAAGCGCCATGTTTAGACCACTGGCAGAATTGCGATGGTAAAACTCTTGACAGTTTTACCAATAAGGGTTTTTTGATTGTTGGTTTGACGTTTGGTAAAACGTTTTTAGCAGGTTGTTTACCATTTGACATCGAAAGGTACATTTATGTCCCAGACCGCCGCTCCCAATGTCGCTTTTATTTTCGATTGCGACGGCACACTGGTTAATAGCACCCCCGTTTGGGCCTATGCCCAGCCCGAGTTATTGCACCGCCACGGTGTAGACGTGACCGTGGATGACTTTGCCCAATTTGAGCACCTGTCGCTGGAGGACGAGTGCCAGGCCTACCACGACACGTGGGGCATTGGCGCGAATGGCGAGGAGCTCTACCGTGAGCTGAGTGACATCCTGATCGATGGCTACTCCAAGGTGCCGCCGCGCGAGGGGCTCCTGGCATTTTTGGAGCAGGCGAAGGCGGCGGGCATTGCCATGTGCGTTGCCACTTCCACGCCTGCCGAGTTGGTAGGGTCTGCGCTTGCCGGCGCCGGACTCGATCGCTACATGGAGTTTGTTACGACTACGGGCGAGGCCGGACGGTCCAAGCAGTTCCCCGATGTGTACGAGCTGGCACTGAGCCGTCTGGAGGAGCGCCATGGGCATGCGTTTGAGCGCGCCTGGGTATTTGAGGACGCGGTTTTTGGCCTTAAGAGCTCCGGCGCCGCCGGCTTTAAGCGCGTGGGTATCTATGACCCACATGGCCGCATGGAGCGCGATGAGGTTCGTGCCAACTGCGAGATCTTTATCGACAGCTACGTGGAGCTGAATTTGGCCCGCGTGCTTGCGTTTGAGGGGTAGGCGAGGGCTGTGTCGGACAAAGTATTAGTGGTCTGCGGCTCGCCTGTGGTGGCGAGCGCTGAGTTGTTGCGTAGGCTAGCAGGGGAGTGCGACCACGTTGTCGCCGTGGACCGCGGACTCGATGCGTTGCTGGGCACCGGCCTGAGCTGCGATGTATATGTAGGGGACGCCGATACGGTGAGCGATGCAGGTCGCGCGTTGGTCGATGCCGCCACCGACTTTGAAGTTGAGCGCCACGACCCATACAAGGACTATACCGATCTGGCGCTGGCGCTCGATTCCGTCCGCCGTCGCTGGCCGGGTGCCGAAGTGGTTGCGACCTGCGCCACCGGCGGTCGTCCCGACATGGCCCTGTCCGTACTAGGGTTGCTCGCGGGCTACGATGACGCCGCAGTCTGGATTGCCGAGGACAAGGTGGCCGCCCGTATTCTTCACGCTGACGAGTCGTGGACCATCGAAGGTGCCGAAGGCAAGACGTTCTCCATCATCGCCATAGCCCCCAACACCGAGGTAAGCGAACACGGCCTAGAATGGGAGCTAGATCACAGCCCCCTGGGCCTGTTGGCCGACACGGGCATCAGCAACGTCGTCAGGTCAACAGCCACGATCCAAGTCCACACCGGCACCGCCATCGCTTACCTATATCAATAGGTATTTAGAGTCTGAGCCAAAAAAGTCCTTGCACGTCGCGCCAACTTCCCCTATAGTACTAGCTCGTCACGGGGGCGTAGCTCAGCTGGGAGAGCGCTTGACTGGCAGTCAAGAGGTCAGGGGTTCGATCCCCCTCGTCTCCACCATCGTGAATGCAAAGGCCTTCGGTATTCCGAAGGCCTTTTTCATTACAAAATGTCTCGCGCCAAAACCCCACCTACGCCAACAAAATGTTGCACAATTTATTTCCCATGTTTGTACATAGTTTGTTATACAAAAGCGATTATCGGCGCAGCTTGCTGCTCCATTTAGGCTTCAGAAACGCCCCTAATTACCGCCAGTAACTCAATAACCTGCATCAACGTGAACAACATCCCAAAATAACCCCCTTAAGCACGCTAAATGAACGATATGTTGTCCAACGCAGCCCAAATCAGTTTCACTAACAGCTTGTGCTAAGATACCTAACGTTACATGAGTTCAACTGTGCTCACGGCTCTAGCAAGCCACGCAGCGCAGGGTCGATCAGCATCCGGCCGAAACGGCGGTGCCAGAAACACCACGAGCTCCAATAAAGATGTCATGCGACGTTGTTTATTTGTATTAGTTAATTTTCAGGTGCAAATAATTAATAGATTGCATGCCAAAACGTAGCAGTCCTACAGCTGTTTGCGTGCGGTCCAGTTTTGTACCCGCTTGACTGGCTCGCACGCAGCCAGCTGGGGATGCGGTCTTTTTGCGATACACCTCCGCGTCTCTAGCAACTGCACTTATACATACCGTTCACGGTGGGGCAGAGCCACGTGCTTGTCTGACTGGGCTCAGGGTTTGAATATGGAGCGCCTTCGCGCACAAGCGCCCTGGCGAAGCCATACCCAAACCCCGTGAGCCACACGTAAGACAGCAAGGGGGTGGTGCTCGTGTGGTATGTGATCCAGGTCATTAACGGTCGCGAAGACGTAATGCGCGAGCGCATCGAGCGTGTGGTGCCAGCAGATGCCATGCATGAGCTCTTTTATCCCCAATATCAAACCGAGATCAAGGTACACGGCGAATGGGTCACCACGACCAAGCCGCTTTTTCCCGGCTATCTCATCTGCGATACGGCAGATCCCCGCACCGTGCAACAGTATCTGCTGCGCATGGACGACTTTGCCCGGGTGCTTGCCCAGGACGGTCAGTTTGTGCCGTTGGCAAAAGAAGAGACCCAGCTCATTGGCGGTTTTACCCATAGGGGAGACCGTGTTGTGCCCATGAGTGAGGCCTTGAAAGATGGCGACCAGGTCGTAGTGACGGCAGGTCCTCTGCTGGGCCACGAGGGCCTCATCAAAACCATTAATAGACGCAAGAGCACAGCTTATTTGGAGCTCGACCTGTGTGGTCGACGCGTAACCACCCGCGTTGGCCTAGCGGTGCTTTCAAACGAGCAGCGCGTCATGCGGAACCTAAAAAAGGCGATCGCCTAGCTGCTGGCGACCGCTACACAGAACAGGGAGGATCCCCGACCTGGGGACGAAGTGTTGGAAGAGAACGTGTCGGATAAAACTCAATATGCAACGGATACGCCCGTGGGGGCGGCGCTGATTGCTCAGGCCATGGACCGGCGCGAGGGCGCCGGCCGCTACAAGGCCAAGCAATCCATCATTGACTGGGACCGCTCGCGCCTGGCCTACCGTGCCGTCAAGCGCGCGTTCGACATCGCGTTCAGCAGTGTCGCGCTCGTCGCTATCGCGATTCCAAGCCTAATTCTCGCCGCGGCCATCCAGTTGGAGAGCGAGGGCAGCCCCTTCTACAGCCAGATCCGCGTGGGACAGACCCGCCCCGACGGCAGCCTGACGACCTTCCGCATGTGGAAGTTCCGCTCCATGTACAGGGACGCCGACGAGCGCCTCGCCGACCTCAGGGAGCAAAACGAGATCGCCGGCGCCATGTTCAAGATGAGGGAGGACCCGCGCGTCACAAAGATCGGGAAGTTCATCCGCAAACACTCCATTGACGAGTTCCCGCAGTTCCTGAACGTGTTCCTGGGCCAGATGTCCGTCGTCGGCCCGCGCCCGCCTCTGCCGAACGAGGTGGCGGAGTACACCGAGTACGACCTGCAGCGCCTGGCCGTGAAGCCCGGGATCACCGGCTGGTGGCAGGTGACGGAGCGCAATTCGACCGGGTTCGACGGCATGGTCCGCCGAGACCTGGAGTACATCGCCAACCGGGGCATTTTTACCGACCTCAAGATCGTTGTCCTCACGGTGATCGAGGTCATCACCGGTAAGGGTGCGTGCTAATGCTTCAGGACTATTCTAAATTCGTTGAGCTCAAGCGCGTTCCCGTAATCGATGTTCCGATCACGGGAACCAATATGTCTGAGTGTGTCGAGTTTCTCACTCGCCATATAGATGAGCTACATGGCGAATATATTTGTGTTTCCAATGCTCATACCTCGGTTATGGCCCATGACGACCCTTCCTATTGGGCCTGCCAAGCTGACTCCCTCATGTCCGTTCCCGACGGCAAGCCTTTATCTGTCGTCGGACGTAAAACAATAGAGTCTATGGGGCGTGTAACTGGACCCGATCTGATGCGAGAGATATTCAATATTTCCTTGCAGCAAGGATGGAGCCATTACTTCTACGGTAACGAGCAGAAGAATCTCGACGCTCTCAAAAATTCACTTCAAGAGGAATATCCAGGCCTGGAAATCGCTGGCATGGAGCCTTCGGTTTTCCGACCGCTCTCCGACAGCGAGAAGCGAGGCCTTTCGCGACGTATCGCTGATTCGGATGCAGACTTCGCATGGATTGCTCTTGGCGCGCCCCGTCAAGAAGTTCTTATGCACGAGCTCAAGGGAGGGCCACAACCGTTGATGATCGGTGTTGGCGGAGCGTTCAACGTTCTCGCCGGCGTGGTGCCAGAGGCGCCGATGTGGATGCAAAACCTGAGTCTCGAGTGGCTATACAGACTTATTCAAGAGCCGAAGCGGCTTTTCAAACGATACCTCGTAACTAATACGAAATTTCTCTTTTACCAGTTTACAAAAGCCAAACGTAAGGAAGGCAAATAGATGAACGATTCGACCACCTTTAAAGACAAGACCCTGATGATCACGGGCGGCACCGGCTCGTTCGGCAACACCGTGCTCAAGCACTTCATGAACACCGACCTGGCCGAGATCCGTATCTTCTCGCGTGACGAGAAGAAGCAGGACGACATGCGCCACCGCCTGCAGGAGAAGTCCCCGGAGCTCGCCTCCAAGGTTCGCTTCTTCATCGGCGACGTCCGCAACGCCCAGAGCGTGCGCGACGCCATGCACGGCGTGGACTACATCTTCCACTCCGCCGCCCTCAAGCAGGTGCCCTCCTGCGAGTTCTTCCCCATGGAGGCCGTGCGAACCAACGTCATCGGCACGGACAACGTCCTGCACGCAGCCATCGACGAGGGCGTCGACCGCGTCGTGTGCCTGTCCACCGACAAGGCCGCCTACCCCATCAACGCCATGGGCAAGTCCAAGGCCATGATGGAGTCCATCATCTACGCCAACGCCCGCAACGGCGCCGGCCGCACCACCATCTGCTGCACCCGCTACGGCAACGTCATGTGCTCGCGCGGCAGCGTCATCCCGCTGTTCATCGACCGCATCCGCAAGGGCGAGCCGCTCACGGTCACCGACCCCAACATGACCCGCTTCCTCATGAACCTCGATGAGGCCGTCGACCTGGTGCAGTTCGCCTTCGAGCACGCCAACCCCGGCGACCTGTTCATCCAGAAGGCCCCCGCCTCCACGATCGGCGACCTCGCCGAGGCCGTGCAGGAGGTCTTCGGCCGCGTTGGCACCCAGGTCATCGGCACCCGCCACGGCGAGAAGCTCTACGAGACCCTCATGACCCGCGAGGAGCGCCTGAGGTCCGAGGACATGGGCGGCTACTACCGCGTGGCCTGCGACTCGCGCGACCTGAACTACGACAAGTTCGTCGTGGACGGCGAGGTGGAGACCCAGGCCGACGAGTCCTACACCTCCCACAACACCGAGAGGCTCGACGTGGAGGGCACCATCGCCAAGATCAAGACCGCCGAGTACGTGCAGCTGGCACTCGAGGGCCGCGAGCACGAGGCGGTGCAGTAGGGTGCGCGTCCTCGTCACCGGCGCCAGGGGCTTCGTCGGCAGGAACCTCTGCTGCGTGCTGAAGAACATAAGGGACGGCAAGGACCGCCGCGCCAAATACCAGGCACTCCTTCCCCTCGAGGTCATGGAGTACGACATCGACTCGACGCCCGGGGAGCTGGAGGACTACTGCTCCCGCGCCGACTTCGTCTTCAACCTGGCCGGCGTCAACCGCCCAAAGGAGCAATCCGAGTTCATGGAGGGCAACTTCGGGTTCGCCTCCACGCTGCTCGAGACGCTCGAGCGACACGGCAACAGGTGCCCCGTCATGCTCTCCAGCTCCGCGCAGGCGAGCCTGTCGGGCCGCTTCGAGGGCTCGGCCTACGGCGAGTCCAAGCTGGCGGGGGAGGGCCTGTTCCGCGAGTACTCGGAGCGCACCGGGGCGCCGGTGCTCATCTACCGCTTCCCCAACCTCTACGGCAAGTGGTGCCGCCCGCGCTACAACTCCGCCGTGGCGACCTTCTGCGACGCCATCGCCAACGGCCGCCCCTACACCGTCAACGACCCCTCCGTCGAGCTGGAGCTCCTCTACATCGACGACCTGGTCGACGAGATGCTGGGTGCGCTGTTGGGGCGTGAGCACCGCTGCGGATACGACGGGCTGGAGCGCGTCGACGGTGACGGGTTCTGCTACGTCCCGGAGACCGATGTGAAGACCCTGGGCGAGATCGTCTGCCTGCTCGACGGCTTCCGAGATAGCCGCGAGACGCTCTCGGTGCCCGACCTGACCGAGGGCTCCTTCTCCAAGAAGCTCTGGAGCACGTTCCTGTCCTACTACGAGCCGGGGAACTTCTCCTATGGCCTCAAGCCCAACGTGGACGCGCGCGGCTCGTTCACCGAGTTCCTGCGCACGCCCGAGCGCGGCCAGGTCTCGATCAACGTGTCCAGGCCCGGGATCACCAAGGGCAACCACTGGCACATGAGCAAGTGGGAGAGGTTTCTGGTGGTGTCCGGCACCGCGTCGATCAAGCTCAGGAAGGTGGGGGAGGACGCCGACGGCAACCCGTTCCCCGTCGACGAGTATGTCGTCTCGGGTTCCGACATGCGGGCCGTGGAGATGATTCCCGGCTACACGCACTCCATCACCAACCTGTCCGACACCGAGGACCTCGTGACGGTCATGTGGGCCAACGAGCCCTTCGACCCCGAGAACCCCGACACCTACTACGAGGAGGTCTAGCCGCATGGGCAAGGACTATTCCGATATCGAATTCAAAGACGACGGCCGCCTGAAGCTCCTGATCATCGTGGGCACCCGCCCCGAGGTCATCCGCCTGTCCGAGGTCATCAAGAAGTGCCGCCGCCACTTCGACTGCCTGCTGGCGCACACCGGCCAGAACTACGACTACACGCTCAACGGCATCTTCTTCCGCGACCTGTCGCTGGACGACCCGGACGTCTACCTGGACGCCGTGGGCGCGGACCTGGGCGAGACCGTGGGCAACATCATCGCGGCCTCGTACAAGCTGATGGTCCAGGTCCAGCCCGACGCGCTGCTGATCCTGGGCGACACCAACAGCTGCCTGTCCGCCATCGCGGCAAAGCGCCTGCACATCCCCATCTTCCACATGGAGGCCGGCAACCGCTGCAAGGACGAGTGCCTGCCCGAGGAGACCAACCGCCGCATCGTCGACGTGATCTCCGACGTCAACCTGGCCTACTCCGAGCACGCCCGCCGCTACCTGAAGGACACCGGCTGCGCCCCCGAGCGCACCTACGTCACGGGGTCTCCCATGGCCGAGGTCCTGCGCGCCAACCTTGAGAAGATCGAGGCCTCCGACGTCCTCTCCGAGCTCGGCCTGGAGCCCAAGCGCTACATGCTGCTTTCCGCCCACCGCGAGGAGAATATCGACACCGAGGCGAACTTCACGAGCCTGTTCACCGCCATCAACGCCCTGGCCGAGAAGTACGACATGCCGATCCTGTACTCCTGCCACCCGCGCTCCCGCAAGCGCCTGGAGGCCACCGGCTTCAAGCTCGACCCGCGCGTGCGCATGCACGAGCCCATGGGCTTTCACGACTACAACTGCCTGCAGATGAACGCCTTCGCGGTGGTCTCCGACTCCGGCACCCTGCCCGAGGAGTCCAGCTTCTTCGCCAGTATCGGCCGCCCGTTCCCGGCGGTGTGCATCCGCACCTCCACCGAGCGCCCAGAAGCCCTGGACAAGGCCTGCTTCACGCTGGCCGGCATCAGCGAGCGCGGCCTGCTCCAGGCCGTCCACACCGCCGTCGAGCTCGACGCGGAGGGATCGCTGCCCGAGGCTCCCGTGCCCGACTACGCCGATGAGACCGTGTCCACAAAGGTGGTCAAGATCATCCAGAGCTACACCGGCGTGGTGAACAAGATGGTGTGGAGGAAATCTTAGCCATGGGCGCTGGGTACAGATTGCTTGATGGTATCTCGCGAGCTTATAACAAATTGCTCTTGCTCCCTGCCCTACGTCGCTCCTTTGCATCATGCGGTAAAAACGTAACTATCGGTCGTCGTAGTGAAATTCAGGGGATTGAAAATATTTACATGGGACATGATGTATATATTGGCCCAGGAGCAACGTTTCTGACGACCCGTGCGAAGATTCATATCGGCAATTACGTCATGAGCGGCCCTCATCTTACAATTATTACTGGAGACCATCGTACAGATGTTCTCGACCGACCCATGATGACGCTTGATGAGTCGGACAAGCTTCCAGAGAATGATCAAGATGTCGTCATCGGCAATGATGTATGGATTGGCAGCGGCGTAACGATTCTTAAGGGCGTTAGAATTGCCGACCATTGTGTGATTGCAGCCGGTACGGTAGTGACAAAAGACGTTGGCCCGGAGTTTTCAATCTGGGGGGGCTTCCAGCTCGCCGTCTAAGCTTTCGGTAAGAGGAAATCAATGACTAAAGGTTATCCGCACGTCCATGCAAAGGTGTTGATGGTCGGACCTGATCTCTCTCTTCACGGCGGAATCGTCTCAGTCGTGAAAGGTTATCTAGACGCAGGTCTCCCTGAGGCATGCGATGCCTTTGAGTACCTGGGGACGGGCATCGGTTCCTCAACGCTCGGTAAAACCGTCGCATTTTCCCGAGCGTTGATTCGCTATGCGATGATCATGCCATCCTATGACATTATTCATTTACATATTAGCGCCCGTGGCTCCTACAAACGTAAGTCAATTATGGCTCGTATGGCCCACAAAGCAGGCAAGTACGTAATACTCCACGACCACGATGGTGAGTTTAAGAAGGCCTTCGAAGAGGGTGGAGAATCCTACCGTCGTGATGTTAGAAAGACCTTTAGTATCGCCGACCGAGTTGTGGTTCTGTCGGAAGAGTGGCGCGACTATTTTTCAAAAAACGTTTGCGACCTGGAGAAGATTGACGTTGTTCATAACGGTGTCAAAGTTCCAGACCAGCCGTGCGCACCTTGTTCGCGTCAAGACGTCCTTTTTTTAGGACGTCTTGACGCGCGCAAGAGCCCTGACGTGCTCTTGCGCGCGTCAAGAGAAATCCTGTCGCGTTTTCCCGACACCAAGGTCGTATTCGGCGGAGACGGAGAGGTCGAAAAGAATAAATCTCTTGCGGCAGAGCTCGGTATTGCCGACCGCTGCGAGTTCCACGGCTGGGTCGCGGGCGCAGAACGTGAGGAGCTCTTTGAGCGTGCCGCGGTGTACTGCCTCCCCTCCAAAAACGAGGGGCTCCCCATGAGCGTTCTTGAAGCCATGGCCAGAGGAATTCCAACTGTTGCCACTCCCGTTGGCGGAATTCCTCAAGTAATTAATGATGGTGTTAATGGCGTTCTGATTCCGGTAGATAACTATCAAGCCCTGGCCGTTGCATTGAATCATCTTCTCGAATCAAGCGAGCTTAGAAAAGAAATGGGAACTTTGGCCCGAAAAAAGATACTCAGTTCATTTGATATCAACTTGCTCTTGAGCGAAATACTCGGTATCTATTGCAATGCTGTCAGCGGTAATTAGAGGATTAAATTGAATTCAAAGAAGTTAGCACATGAAGCTGGGCACATTGTCTTTGTTCATCCTTCCTTGATGGGTGGCGGTGCCGAGCGCGTCTCTCTTGCGCTTGCATCGTACTTCGTTTCTCATGGTATTAGATTTACCTATTTCTTGACTAAAAGTAACGTTATTGAATATGAAGTGCCAGATGGAGTTGAAGTGTGTTCTGAGTTTGCAGACGCTTCGCTTAAGCCACTCGACCAGGTCAAGCTAATACGGCGTTTTGTTTCCGAACGGCCCAAAGCCACGGTGATTTCATTTTTGCCACATCAAAACATGTATACGCTTATCGCGACTATCGGACTTCCAAATAGGGTTATTGTTTCAGTGCGAAACGATCCGAGATATGATTTTCCGGGCAATAAGACCCTCCCATTCATTAGAAACATTTTGTATCGAAGGTCCGATGCAATTGTGTTTCAGACAAAAAGCCAGGCAAGTTTAATGCCGAGATGCCTTCAGGCGAATTCAAAAATCATCTTAAATCCAATATCTAGTGAACTTCCTGAACCGTATTCTGGGCTTAGAAGAAAAGCAATCGTCACAGCGGGACGGCTTGAACTTCAAAAAAATCACTCGATGACAATCAAGTCATTTGCGCTATTTCATAAAAAACACCCTGAATATATTCTTGAAATCTTTGGCAAGGGAAGCCTTCAATCAGAACTAGAAAACCTTGTTCATAGCCTTGACATGGATGATTCAATCAAATTTATGGGCTTTTCTTCTGACGCTCTTTTGCACATTAGAACTGCATCGGCTTTTGTAATGTCATCAAAGTTCGAGGGTCTATCTAATTCGATGCTTGAGTCCTTGTGCATGGGGGTTCCAACAATTTGCACCAAATGTGGCGGTGGTGGAGCAGAAGCAGTTATTCGGAATGGCGTGAACGGCATTTTGGTCGATATTGATGACGATCTTGCTGAGAGCGAAGCGTTCAACAGGATCGTTGAAGATCAATCATTCTCGAATCTACTGTCTAATAATGCCCTGATGTTAAGGCAGTCCCTATCTTTAGAAACTATTGGCAATGAATGGGCAAATCTTCTCTTTAAATAGAATCGCCCAAACGTCTCCAATAAGGAAAACAGAATTGCATTATCAGTTGAAACAATACAATCATAATAGAAGAATCACTGACCTGTTGTTAGCAATAGCAGTGATTTCCGGCCTCATGGTTCCCTTTCTTCGAGATTTGGGGTCATCATACTCACTTGCTACTGACTGGGAAGTTAACCGCTTTGCATTCAGTACTTCAAACGGACGCTTTGCTTCTTTATTTGATTTGATTCAACAGATCAGCTTTTCGATTCTCTTGTTGCGTGCAATTAGTAAATCACGAAAAGCTAATTGGCTCGTTATATCTTGTTCAGTTTTTGGACTAATAATTTATAGCTTAATGGCCGTAGTCAATAATGCGGGCGACTTAACCAGCGTGCTCTTTGGAAATGTTCCAACCACTGTATTTATCATTCCTCTATTCTACCTATTAACAGAGGATCCAAGAATCGAGCAGTTGATTAAAGAATGGGTCCCGCTGTTATCATTGATTTGTTTTATCGCCTCACTAGCATCAATTATTAAATTTAAATATCTTTGTGGCTTTGGATCTTATATCGGATGGTGTCCTGCGAGGGACTATTTTGCATTTGGCATCAGTTTATATTGGTCAACCGTGGTGCTTAAATCTAATGATGAACACGCCTATTTCATAACGATGGGCATAGGCATCCTGGCCTGCATCACCGCATTAATGCTGGCAACCAGAAGTTGGTTAATCCAACCAATGCTAGTCATGCTTGTTGCAACTTTTATGGCTAAAGGAATTGACAAAGTTTTTAAACGAACAGTAATTGTTATTTTTGCAACTGGAACGGCACTTTTGGCATTGTCGTTGATCTACCCTGAAGTTCTTGATTCGTTTTTAAACAGAATCGGAGAAGATACACGGTCTAACCAATATGATATTTTCTATAGCCAGGTTGAACCGGCATCGCTTATATTCGGCAACGGAATTAGCGCTGGATATAGATATGGCACGAATTCAAATTATCCTTTTTTCGATAATCAAATAATTTATTTGATGTTTCATTTTGGCGTTTTAGCCGTTGTTCCGCTTTTGTACGTCCTGTTGCGATGCCTATTTGGTTCTTCCAAAAATAGCCAGTGCAAATTTGTTGCCCTCTTTTATCTCATGGCGATTCTGGGATTATCAACTTACTACTCTTACACAATTAATGTCGGGGTCGTGCTTCTATTTTCATCCTTTGGTTTTGCCCTAAACAACATTGAACCAGAAAGATCTAATCGTATGCGCAATGCGGATGGTGAAAAATAATGGCTTCGAACAAGGCTGCAACCAGTATGTTTTGGGCAATAGGTGAGAGATTTGCCACGCAAGGTACCCTATTTGTTATTTCCCTAATTTTGGCGCGTTTGCTGTCCCCGAGTGATTACGGTACTCTTTCGCTGCTGCTTGTATTTACAAATTTGGCAGACGTGCTCGTCACAAATGGACTGGGCGAAGCGCTGATACAAAAGTCTGATATCAATCAAATTGACTACTCGACAATGTTGTCATGTTCAATTGCATTGTCGAGCATCTTATATGTATTGATATTTTTTGCGGCTCCAAGCATTGCAGACTTCTATGGAAATGCAAATATGTGTCTTTACCTAAGAGTTCTGGCATTACGTCTTCCTCTTTCGGCACTGAATGCAATTCAAAAGGCCTATATCGCAAAGAACTTTTTATTTAGATTGCAATTTTCTGCATCGTTCCTCAGCTCCTTGATCTCAGGATTAGCAGCTATCGTAGCTGCAATGTTGGGTTTTGGTATTTATGCGCTAATCATTCAGCAGATACTTACAGTTCTGATGACAACGGTACTAATGGCTTGGTTAACAAAATGGACGCCTAGACTAAAATTCGTGGTTGGTTCAGCAAGAGAGCTGTTGCCCCTTGGAATACAATTTACAAGTGCCAATCTTATTAATTCTATTTATACAGAAGGCCGTTCTTTAGTCATCGGCAAATTCTATTCCTCCGCAGACTTGGCTTTCTTTAATCGCGGCAACCAATTCCCGGCTTTAATTGTAGGCAACTTAAACACTCCAATTAGTAATGTAATGTTGCCTCTAATGGCTGAAAAGAAAGACAGCCAATACGCGCTCAAATCAGTTCTTAGAAAAGCGATGCAGCTTTCTGCCTATCTCGTTTTCCCCATGATGGGAATTTTGGCTGCGTGTGCGCATCCTCTAGTTCTTGTTCTTTTGGGTCAAAAATGGGCGGAATGCGTCCCGTATCTTCAAGTTGCGTGCTTGTTCTATCTATTTCAGCCCCTCCAATCTATGAATTGGCAGGCACTTAAAGCAGCAGGTCAAGGCGCCCTTTGTTTTAAGCTTGAGGTCATTAAGAAAGCTATTTCGTTCATCGTTTTAATTATGTCGATTCCTTTTGGTGTATTTGCGATCTCCCTTTCAAGTGCCTTTTGCGGATTTGTCTCAATGTTAATTAACATGACCCCGAATAAAAAAGTGCTCGGCTATGGCATATTTGAGCAGCTTATTGACGTTCTTAAGCCGTCAATTGCCACATTGTTTTCCGTGGTGATCGCATTATTATTAATCCACATTTCAAACGGGAATCTTATTTCGTTAATCGTTGCCCCTCTCGGATCCTTAGGGTGTTACATCGTGCTATCTAAGCTGATGAATATCGAAGGATTTAATTTGCTTATGGACAAATTGTCCCTTCGTCGGAATTAACCGTTTTTTGTTAACGGCATTAATGAATCGATCAGGAATGAACTACAGAATGAATAAACAGGTTTTATATTTAGTTCAATCAATTCCGGGGGATAATGCTCCTACAAAACATGCTTTCGCAATTTCCGATTTGCTGGTTAAATGTGGCTTCAACGTCCATTTTGTTCTTGCTGGAATAATTGAGCCGTCATCCAACGCCATAAGCAGTAATTACGACTATCCCTTTGATTTTCCGTTTGAGGTGAAATTCGGGCACCATCAAATAGCCAAAAAGTATTACGAGCGAATCTCTTCTTCCTTCAGCTTTAAAGCCTTCACTCGATGTTTCGATCAAATACAGCCCGACTTGGTTATTTATTACGGGATACAACATAAGCTTGCAAAACGGGTTTTAGATCATTGCCATGATTTTAACGTTCCCGTAATCGTTGATGAGACCGATTGGTTTACTCCGAAATTTACAGGAGATTTAGCTGCTTGGCTTGTGGAGAAATCTCGTTCTAAACGGGTGGCTGAAGTGGACAGATTGCTAGATGGAGTTATCGCAATCTCGCCCTTTTTTAAAAAACATTTCGATTCACTTTACTCCTCCCAAGGATATCCAAAGGTTTTTTATTTACCACCCTTAAATAGGGCCGGAGACTCTCTTAGTGACCCTTGCTCTCTAGAAGGATTGAAGCGGAGAACTATAACCAAGTTTGTCTATGCAGGTTCTCCCGCTGGGGGAAAAGACTCACTTACAGAGTTTATTTCGCTTATAAGTAATGACGCTATTCCTGCAATCACTCAACCAGTACTCGATGTAATTGGAATTGATTTAAACCAGGCAGTCAGTTTAATGGGAAACATTGCCAGATCTAATAAGGTTCATTTTCACGGTCGTGTTTCCCATGACAGCGTAATCAAAATGCTGCAAGAATCTGACTTTGGAATTCTATTTAGAACTCCTGATTTATATTCTCGCGCCGGATTTTCAACAAAATTCGCTGAGTGCATGTCGAACGGTGTTCCGATGTTATGCAACGCGGTCGGAGGAGCCGATCTTATTCTCGAGAATATGATTGATGGAATTGTTATCCCAGATTTAAGCAATCAAGCTCTTCTTGACGGAATTACAAGCGCATGCAATTTAACTGACCATGAGTTGACCAGCATGAAACGAGCTGCGCTAGAAAAGGCCTTAAAACTCTTTGAATCTGACAATTATATAGATTCATTTTCATCATTTCTCAATTCAGTACTTTCAATTCGCGACTAGTTATTTCGATCATCCAAAGGAGCGATATGTCAAATAAAATTCTCGTCACCGGAGCGGCCGGCTTCATCGGCGCGTTCCTCGTCAAGAAGCTACTCGAGGAGACCGATGACGCGATCGTCGGCCTCGACAACCTCAACAGCTACTACGACCCCGGCATCAAGGACGCGCGCCTGCGCATGCTGGCCGAGGCCGACGCCGACGGCCGCTTCACCTTCGTGCGCGGCGACCTGTGCGACGCCGCCCTCATCGAGCGCCTGTTCGCCCAGAACGGCTTCGACGTCGTGGTGAACCTCGCCGCCCAGGCGGGCGTGCGCTACTCCATCGAGAATCCGCGTGCCTACCTCGAGAGCAACCTCGTCGGCTTCTTCAACGTGCTCGAGGCCTGCCGCCACCACCCGGTCAAGCACCTCGTCTACGCCAGCTCCAGCTCGGTCTACGGCGGCAACAAGAAGGTGCCGTTCTCCGAGGAGGACCGCGTGGACTCGCCGGTGTCGCTCTACGCCGCCACCAAGAAGTCCAACGAGCTCATGGCCGCCGCCTACTCCAAGCTCTTCTCCATCCCGGCGACCGGCCTGCGCTTCTTCACCGTGTACGGTCCCATGGGCAGGCCCGACATGGCCTACTTCGGCTTCACCGAGAAGCTGCGCCGCGGCGACACCATCAAGATCTTCAACATGGGCGACTGCCGCCGCGACTTCACCTTCGTCGACGACATCGTCGAGGGCGTCAGGCGCGTCATGGACGCCGCGCCCGAGGTGGAGATGGGCGAGGACGGGCTGCCCCTCGCCGCGCACCGCGTCTACAACATCGGCAACTCGCACCCCGAGAACCTGCTCGACTTCGTCGACACGCTGCAGCGCGTGCTGGTGGAGGAGGGCGTGCTCCCGGCGGACTATGACTTCGAGGCCCACAAGCAGCTCGTGCCCATGCAGCCCGGCGACGTTCCCGTCACCTACGCCGACACCACGGCGCTCCAGCGCGACCTGGGCTACAAGCCCGCGACGCCGCTCGAGGACGGTCTGAGGGCCTTTGCCAAGTGGTATAAGCGCTACTACAACATTTAGGAAATCATGGCCCTGTAACAGGGGCCATTTTTAATGCGAATTATTGCTCTTTGACAATTGGAGAATGACATGAAGATCGCTGTCGCCGGTACCGGCTACGTCGGCCTGTCCCTCGCCGTCCTGCTCTCGCAGCACAACGAGGTCCACGCGCTTGACATCGTCCCCGAGAAGGTCGAGAAGATCAACAGCTACGTATCGCCCATCCAGGACGACGAGATCGAGCGCTTCCTGGCGGAGGCCAAGGCGGGGGAGCGCGAGCTCGACCTGTACGCCACCGTCGACGTGGCGGAGGCCTACGCGGGCGCCGACTACGCCGTCATCGCCACGCCGACGAACTATGACTCGGACAGGAACTTCTTCGACACGAGCTCCGTCGAGGCCGCCATCGCCGCCGTGCGCTCGGTGAACCCGGACGCCTGGATCGTCATCAAGTCGACCATCCCCGTCGGCTACACCGCGGGCCTTCGCGAGAGGCTGGGCGACAGCAAGATCTTCTTCAGCCCCGAGTTCCTGCGCGAGAGCAAGGCGCTATACGACAACCTGCACCCCAGCCGCATCGTGGTGGGCGCGCCTAAAGAAGACGCTAACGCCGTGGCGGCTGCTGAGCGCTTCGCACGCCTGCTTGCCCAAGGGGCGGACCCCGACGAGCTGGAGCGCGTGAACGCCGACGGAACTATCGGCATCCCCGAGCTCGTGTTGGGCACCACCGAGGCCGAGGCCGTCAAGCTCTTCGCCAACACCTACCTGGCGCTGCGCGTGGCCTACTTCAACGAGCTCGACACCTACTGCGAGGTCCGCGGCCTCAACACCCGCGACGTCATCGACGGCGTGTGCCTGGAGCCGCGCATCGGCAGCCACTACAACAACCCCAGCTTCGGCTACGGCGGCTACTGCCTGCCCAAGGACACCAAGCAGCTGCTGGCAAATTATAAAGATGTGCCGCAGAACCTGATCGAGGCCATCGTGGACGCCAACCGCACCCGCAAGGACTTCGTGGCCGACGAGGTGCTGCAGATGGTGTGGGACCGCGTGTACGAGGGCAAGGAGAAGCCGGTCGTGGGCGTCTACCGCCTGACGATGAAGTCCAACTCCGACAACTTCCGCGCGAGCTCCATCCAGGGCGTCATGAAGCGCGTGAAGGCCAAGGGCGTGCCCGTTGTGGTCTACGAGCCCACGCTGGACGCGCCGGAGTTCTTCGGGTCCGAGGTCACGCACGACCTGGAGGCCTTCAAGGCCGGCTGCGACGTGATCGTCGCCAACCGCTGGAGCGACGAGCTTGTAGATGTGGCGGACAAGGTGTACACGAGGGATCTCTTCAAGCGCGACTAGCGAGCTTTCTCGGAGCGATAAGAGGCCCCCAGCCACGCGGTGGCTGGGGGCCTTTCTTGTTTAGGGCAAGCCATGGAGGCGTTGTGCATATCATTCGTTCGTCGCGACGCCACTTTCCATGACAGCGGGTGCCTTACCGGTCGTTGGCGCAATAGTGGTAGTGTCGAGAAAGTTGGTGTAGAGCCCCATCCGAAGCGAGTCGGCCCGGCGTCCTAGAATCTGGAATACGGTTGATATCCTATGCCGCCTCGACCCTGTCCGCAAGCTCGAGGCCGGACTCGAGCATCTTCCTGGCCTCCGCCTCAAGCCGCGCCCAATCGACGGGACCGTCGATTCCCCGAGTGCGACCGTCATCGTAGAGCTCGTTCATCCTCACCTCCGAGAAGTACCTGGACTCCTGCCATATCTCGTCCTGCTCGCACATGACCGCGCCCGCGAGCCGCACCAGCGAGCCCGTGGAGGGGAACACCTGCACGACGCGCGACCTGCGCTTTATCTCCCGGTTGGTCCTCTCCTGCACGTTGTTGGTGCGCAGGCGCTTCCAGTGGGTCGGCGGGAAGTCGAGGTAGGCCAGCGCGTCGGGCTCGGCCTCCTCCAGCACCGCCGCCGCCCTGGGGCAGCACCCCTCCAGCATGTCGCACGCCGCGTGGTACATGGCCGTCACGGTGGCGGCGTCGCGCCCGCGGAACACCTGCGACACGATCCTGCCCACGCGGCGCCTGAGCTGCCAGGAGCCGGCCTCGCGCATGCAGTCGCGCATGAGGTGGACCGCGCAGCGCTGCCACGCGGCGCCCTGGAAGACCTCGCCGAGCGCCCGGACGAGCCCCGGGTGGGCGTCCGAGACGACGAGCCGCACGCCCGCCGCCCCGCGCGAGCGGATAGCCCGCAGGAAGGCGAGCCACGAGTCGTAGGACTCGGTGTCGACCACGTCGACGCCCAGGACGCGCCTCCAGCCGCCCGCATCGCAGCCGATGGCGGTGACCACGGCGGTGGAGGCGACGCGCCCCTCGCGGCGGCACTTGACGTAGGTCGCGTCGAGCCAGACGTAGGGCACCGGCGAGCCGCCGAGCGGCCTTGCGCACAGGTCCTCGATGTCTGCGTCCAGGCTCGAGGCGATGGCGCTCACCTGGTCCTTCGAGAGTCTGGAGACGCCCATCTTCTCGGCCACCCTCTGCACCTTGCGGGTGCTGGTGCCCGTGGCGTACATCTCGGCCACGGCGGCCACGAGGGCGCGGTCGACGCGCTGGTAGCGCTCGAGCACGTCCTCGGGGAAGAAGCTGCCGGAGCGCAGCTTGGGGATGCGCAGCGTCAGCGTGCCGACGCAGGTGGCGAGCGACCTCTCGCGGTAGCCGTTTCGGCTGTTCGCCCCGCCGCCGCAGAGCTGGTCGGCCTCGGCGTCCATCACGGCGTTCACGACCTGCTCGGCGAGACGCCTGAGCAGCTCCTGCATGTCGATGGCGCCGTCGTCGAAACGGGGCATGGCGAGCATGTCCGGCGTCGGGTCTGATAAGATTTCCATAGCGGTCTTCGTCCTTTCCTAGAACCTGTTGTTGTGGTGATTTCAGATTCTAGGACGAAGGCCGTTCTTCGTTAAACGGGCACTAGGGCCGTCACCCTTACACCAACATTTTCGACGCGATCGCAATAGTATTTATCAAAATGTATATGTCAATGATTATTTTGGCATGTTATGCTCGCGGAATATGGCCGTCTGGGCATCGAAAGCTGACACTCGGAACGGGAGGGCAGCGCTATCATAGCCGGGCATCAAAACCCCAATTCAATCTCCGTCGTCCGTAGGGAGGCCGCGCCATGCCTGCCATCGCCGAGCTCCTCACCAAGGCCCTCGAGACCCTCTTCAGGCGCAAGACGGTCAATGTGGCCGCGTTCGCCAACAGCGACGGGCCCGTTAGCGACATCCCCCTGGGCTACTTCTCCAGCGACCGCATCAAGAAGCACCCCGAGAAGCCGATCAACAGAATTGCAACTGAGCGCTTCGTGATTATGGCGAGGGCCGCGCTTTCGGGGGACTCCTACTACGACGTGCTGACCGTCTCCTCGCGCGCGCCGCATCCTCGTGAAAAGCTTCGACGCTGTGACGCGCGACTTCGTGATCGTGGGGGCCAATGCCGGCGAATACGGGTTCATAGCGGGAGCCCAGGTCGCGTTCCTGCAACGCGTCATGGGTTTGGTCGTCGGCAAGGAGGCCGTTGGTAAGGACGAGGTGGCGCGTGCCCTTGCCGACGAAGCACGGGCCGCGCTCGCGGCCCAACCCTCGACGGGCAAGCATCTGCGTGTGGCGGCTCCGGGCGGCAGGCGCTGTGGCCGAATTAAAGGGTCTTCGAGAGCGACACAGCTTCGCGCGGACGCGCCGTAAACGCTGTCGCCCCCACACGGGGCCACTTCATGAAGCCCGCCGTCAAACAATGGAGCATCCGAAAAATTCTCGGGCGCTCCAAAACCAAGTCCATCTTTATTTGCTGCTACCGCTTCTTGAGCAGCACCCAATCGAGGTCGGGCTCGAACACGCGCGGCTTCCAATCCCCGGCGATTTCGTCGATGTGCAGCGATATGCGCCTGTCACGCTCGTCAAAGTAATCGAGTCTGAGCTCGTCGAAATCGGGCACGTTTTCATGCTTTAGGCAGAAAAGGCACTTCTTGTTCACGATGCTGTTGGGAGGCAGCGTTAAAGAATACGAGTTATGGGCATCCTCCTCGCCATACTCTGAAGTTGTCACTTCAGTAACCTTTTCCCCCGCAGCGCGCTTTTTCTCTGTGTATTCGATTTGCACAGTTTTAGCGACTTCCTTGCCGTTCCTGTAGGGAACAACATCGACGTTTCGGACCACCCGCGAACGTCCCGTCGTGTTCTGGAACTCGAGCTTGATTGGCACAACAAGCAAAGATTGCCCGTCCCCCTCGCGAAATCCCCATTTTTTCTTTTCGTCAATGACTGTGCGTTTAGCGTAAATCCTAAGCTTTCCCTTGCGATCAAGCCACCTCGTAGTGAGCATAATTACGAAGCTGCTAAAGAAGCCTATGAACCCGCCAAAGAGAGTATCGGCACTGTCGGCTAAGATGCATGCGAGATGTTGCACAGGGCCTTCCCTTCTAGTCTCTTAAACAAATTTCGAGTCTACACCTTGTTCGCAACGTCCGCGGGCTCGTTGCCCCAATCTTTGGTGACAATCACGTGGCACCCCTCTTGAACGCCTCAAGGTCGTGTGTGTTTCCTACAGGTTGAGCTGCTGCTCGGTGAGCCACCCGCTCGTCGGAAGGGAGGTCAACATCAGGGTGACCGAGTCGACGGTCGAGGTGTTCCTGGCGGGAGAGCGAGTGGCGCACCCGCCCATGCCCTCCGGGCCGCGCAACCGCCACTCCACCAGGGAGTCCGACGTGTCACTTACGGGGTAGCGTCCCGAATGACGCTCCTATGGGCTGTCAAGTCCTTTACTGGCCGACATTTTGGCATTCAGGTTGCGGTCGTATTCGCGTCTGATTTCCTCGTGGGGGCATACGTCTCTTTCTATTTCGCTGAGTCTTACATTCGGCACGTTAAGCTCTCGGGCAATCTGCTGCTGGGTCAGGATGAGCGATTTTCTCATCGCCGCAAGTTCCTCGCCCCGGGCGTACTTCAGCCTCATGGGGTGCCGCAACGTCGAGTAAACCTCCCTGGCTATGAATCTCTTTAGGCAGCGCATGGCCTCTCGCTTCGTCTTGCCGTCGGACTTGCGCTTTGCCATGTAGGCGAGCGTTCTCTCGTCCCCGCTCATCCTGCTTACGGCAATCATGTGGAGAGCTTTATTGGCCTGCCTGTTCCCGCCGCGGTTGAGCCTGTGCCTGTCGGTCTTTCCGCTGGAGGCGGGAATGGGGGACACGCCGCAGATCGAAGCGAAACTTGCCTCGCTCGGGATGCGCTCCGGGTTGTCGCCGCGGCGATCGCGAGTTCCGCGGCGTTGACGGTGCCGCACCCCTTCACCTGCAGGAGGGCTGGCGCATTGGCCTCGATGAGCCGATGCATGGCGCCCTCCAATTGGCCTGCTTTCTCATCGAGCTCCAGCCAGGTCCTGGCGAGCGCCCTCAGGGACGCAAGCAGCGGCCCGGCGACGTCGTCTTCCGCATTCGGGCGGCAAGACCCCAGTTTCCTGTACAGGCTCGCTCCCTTGAGCGGCCGGTATTTGGTCCTGACCCGCTCCGGGGCCGACACCAAGAGGGAGCCTATGGCGTTGGATACGCTGGTCATGGTGTTGACGTGTATGGATCTCGCCACCGTAAGGGCGCGCAGGCCCTCAACCCACTCGTTGTGGGACTTCGGCACTATGCCCTTTCCGGCAGCCACCGCGCGGGCGGCGTGCTCGGCGTCGATGCCATCGGTTTTGCCCTCTCCGACTCGCCTCTTTTCCCTCTTGGGGCGAAGTACTTCGAAGACGTCATAGCCGCGTTCCATGAGGTAGGAGCATAGACCGGCGCCATACGACGTCGTCCCCTCCATGCCTACCGCCACGCAGCCCGACGGGTCGCCGATTTCCTCCGCAAGTTTTTTGTAGCCCCATGTGGGTAAATTCAGTCGGCACTGACAATGCTGTTGTCAGCCATGTTGAATCCTCCCTATTCCACGAGTAAGGCGACCTCGCGCTAGTGCTTGTTGAGCCGCTTCTCGTCGGTTGCCACCCCCGCGTTGGAAAGCCCGGTCGTGCCGCCCTGGACATCGCCAGCCTTGCCGCCATAGAACAGCCAAGGCTTCACCTCCTTGAACACAGAGGCGTCGCCGTCGTGGCCGTCCGGCAGCGCCTTGGCCGCCTTCACATTGCGTACGGCCTGCCAGCCGCAGCTCCTACTCTGCGCGCTCGTCTGCCGCCCGGGCCTTCACCTGCTCGATCACGCCGCGTAGGGCATCGGCTGCCTCTGCGGTCTTGGCGGCCTCGGCCACCTGGCCCTCAAGCTCCTTGATACGTACCTCTTGCTTGGCGAGAAGGACCTTGAACTCGTCGGGGCCATCGTCGGTGGCGGCAACTTCTTCTTCCGCATGCTGCACTTGTTCGTCTGTTTACCCTTGCGGGTGCTGCTGCGTCTCCGTCGCCTGCCCACATCGGTGTCCTCCTTCATGGGAACCACCTTCGTGAATCACGCAGGCAGGAGCCCGCCCGAATGCATGTTAGGAGCAGGGTATTTCTCTGTCACAAGAGCGTAGTCAGTTCGAACTAAATCACATTTAGTATTGTGCCACTTTCGAAGAGCTCAAAGCTTTAGCACAATCTATAAGATAGCAGCTGTAAATCTGCTATCCTAAGCATGTTCCAAATTTCCGCAATAGAGAGGAAATGGTATATGGAGGCAATAGACTACATACCTAGGCTGGTGAGAGCCTGTTTAGAGAATGACAGAAGACTCGTAGAGTCAGTCTCGCTCACGGTGTCCCGCAAGCTGAGACGTGATCGTCCTGATCTCGCTTCGGAGATCGCTGGGGCGCTTGCCGCATCTGACATGAGAAGCGAGGCTACCCGTGCAGCCGAGATAAACCCGCTACCGATCGACCGAGAGACCCGCTTCTCTCTCGTAGAGTTCATAGAGCCAATCGAGCTACCGGACCCCATTCTTGATGCTGCAACCACAAAAGAGCTTGCCGACTTTCTCAAGGAAAGAGGTCTGATTCAGCGGTTTTTCGAGGATGGGATCGAACCCTCGAACAGTATCCTCTTCATTGGCGCTCCGGGCGTGGGTAAGACATACGCGGCCAACTGGCTTGCATACAAGCTCGCCCTTCCGCTCATAACGCTCGACCTCGCAACCTCGATATCCAGCTATCTCGGTCGATCCGGACAAAACATCAAGAGCGTCTTCGACTATGTCCGCGCACAGCCTGCGGTGCTCTTCCTGGACGAGTTCGACGCAATTGCGAAGCGGCGTGATGACGAGGGTGACCTCGGCGAATTGAAGCGCCTAGTGAACGTTCTTCTCAAAGAAATCGAGACATGCCCTAAGGGCAGCATCGTGCTTGCAGCTACAAATCATCCGGAGTTGTTGGATAGGGCGATTTGGCGGCGCTTCGACAGAGTTATAGAGGTGCCGCTTCCCGAGGAGAACGAACGCATGCGACTCTTCGAGAGACACTTGCCCAGCGACCGCTTCACGCTCTCGCAAGAGATGCTCTTCCTCATGGTCGAGAAGAGCGCGGGCATGAGCGCCGCAGACATTTGCAAGCTTTGCGAGCACATTAAGCGCCAATCAGTGATGAATCCGGGCGAGAGCATAGAGGTCATTTCTCTGAGCGAGCTGTACTCCAAATGCAAACCTCAAACGAAGCAGGAGAAGAGTGAGGCGTGCATAAAACTCAGAGAAATTAACCCAGCCCTTACCGTGCGAGACATTGCGCGGATCGTCGGAGTCGGCGCCTCGACGGTCTCCCGCTACATGAAGGAGGCATAAGCCATGTCCGACCCGCTGCCAATCCTTGCTCACGGCGAATCATATGCTCAGCCAGTTCAGAAGAAAACCGGTGGAGGTTCCAAGCCACGGCCACACGAGTACGAAGAGGCTAGGAACCGCCTCCTTGCTAATATCGGCGCTGTGTCCAGGCAGATGCAGACCGACCCTGATTCCTACCTCGAGGAAAAGGTGGTCTGTATACGTATGGAGCCCAAGTTCGAAGCAAAGTCCTATGCACCCTCGTCGGTGCTCACCTCTTCGGACGAGTTGCAAGTCATCGGCGGCAGGAGATACAAGACAGGCAACGTGCAACCTCAGAAGAACAGTAATGACGAAGATGCAGGAGAGCAGCTCGAGTTCGCAAAGCTCTACTTCCTGCGCACGACCTCAAAGGGTCTTGCCGATTTTGAAAACGCGCTTCGCACCGGGTCAAACGAATCGGACGCATGGCGCAACGAGGTATTGTCCATCCGTTCCTTCGACCTGCTTGAGCCGGGCGAAAAGATACTTGGCTTCGATGCGGAATGGAAAGAGGGCCTGGTCGAAGCCGTGCTTCATCCGCTCCAAGAAAGCGCCGAGGATGCCGTAGACCTGTTCTGCAAGGCAGCAGGACTCGGTCGTGACGAAATCGAGGTACGGTCATACAAAGACGGCGTTACATTCATCGCCGCACAGTTGAGCAGGGAAGCTACTATGGCAGCAGCGAGAATCAACCCGCTGCGCACGGTTCACCCGATGGGAAGAATCGCCTTCGAGCCGATACGGAGCGCGATGAGCGCACCAGCACCGCAGGTTGCTGCGGCCCAGAATGTCCCACCTGTGACCGTCGGCGTCTTCGATGGTGGATGCAATCCCAATGTCCCGCTCCTCTCCGGCTATGTCAATGCGCATGATGCCGTTGCGTCGCTGCCCGACCAAGACGGCATCGACCATGGAACGGGTGTATGCGGAGCCGTGCTGCATGGCGAGCTTTCTGGTAAGGGAGCTAGTGACGTCCTTCCTGCGCCCGAGGTGAAGGTTGAGAGCTTTCGAGTGCTGCCACCGAGCGATCCCATCGACATTGACCTCTACGAATCGATCGACGCTATCGAGTACGTAGTCGGGCATAATCCTGACATCCAACTGTATAACCTCTCATTTGGCCCCGCTGGCCCCATTCTCGACGATGACATCAGCCGCTTCACTTATGCGCTTGATGTGCTGTCGTACAACCGCGATGCCGAGCCGCCCCTCTTTTGCATTGCGGCCGGCAATGACGGCGATTTGCCAAGCCCAGATAATCGTGTGCAGTCACCAGCGGATCTGGTCAACGGCATCGGAGTTGGCGCGTTTTGTATATTGCCTGATGGTACGAAGGCACGCGCTCCGTATAGCTGTGTTGGTCCGGGAAGAGAGGGTGCCAAAATCAAGCCCGACCTCCTTGAGTATGGAGGGGACATCAACAAGCCATTCGTGGTGGTTGCCTCAAGCGGAAATGCTTTAGGCGCAAGCGCGGGTACCAGCTTTGCGTCTCCTTTACTCGTCCACAAGCTTGGCAGAATGATGTCGCGAAGCGAGGATATCTCACAGCATCTCGCCCGGGCTCTGGTCCTCCACAATTCGAAGCACAGTGATAGCTTTGTTCGAGAAGAGTACGGTTTCGGCATTGCTCCAGATGATCCATCGAGTTGTCTGAGCTGTGACGACAACCGCGTCACCACGCTATATCAAGGCATGCTCAGACCTAAGCAGCTTGTCTCGCTGCCGATATTTGCCCCCGGCATCGAGTCGGCGAAGGGGCTTATCACAATCAGCTGGACCATCGTTGCAGTCTGCGAAACGAATCCCAATGATTCGGATGCATACACCTCAAGCTGCATAGTAGATACCCTCATTCCTCATGCCAACAAATACACGTACTCGCTCAAAGGTACAAGCTATAGGCATACGGTGAATCTCGCCACCGAGGAGGGGCGTATCAAGGCAGCTGAACTTGAACTGCAGGGCTACACCTCATCAACCTTGCCGGTGAGCAAGCCTGCAAAGAAGTACTGGGAAGAGTCAGAGTTACGAGCCAACGATATGAAGTGGGACAGTGTCATTAGCAGGACACAGCGCATGAAATCAAGTTCATTGTATGACCCGAAGCTGACGCTCCAATCCTTATTCCGTAATAATAACGATCCCGATGCGCTCACTCGTTACTATGCGGTCGTGACGGTCGATGCTCCAGGCTACAATGGCAGTCTTTACAACAGTACGCTCCAGGAGTATCGCAACTTGCAGCCAATCAAGCTCAGGATTGAGCCGCGTCTTGAGGCACGGAGTTAATAGAATGGACGGCCATCGTGCATAATTGCCTGATGGCCGTCCTGCTACATACAAAGCAATGGGATAATATTAGGCAGACAGAACGATGCCTCTCTCGTCGAGCAATCTGTCTACCGCGTTGAACAACTCTTGAAAGTTTCCAAGGGTCACATTAACGAACTGATACCTTAGGTCTTCGGAATGTGAACTCTCTCCGAAGAGCTCAGTAATCCCTGAGTTGAATTTCGACTTGCCATGGCGGCCTTCTCCTTTGAAGAAGGTCGCCATGGCCCCATTCCGGTCTTGTGATTATTCGCTGATTATTGCATCAGTTTTGCTACGCCGTTCCATGCCGCACTGCAACGCCGCTCCATGGTAGGCTGATACACGTTGACACGAAGAGCCTGTACGCGCCTAGCATGAGGCGTTTTCTTTTCCAAAACAATCCAGATGGCACGAAGCGTGCGGTAGTGTCGCGATCGTTGGTGTAGGTCTCGGTTCTCAAGGGTAGCCGGAGTCGACCCGAGGAACCGAGAATCGCCTAGAATGCCGTCATCCTAGCGTATGTCACGCCGCCTTCCCGCCGGGAATCGGGCTGTCGGCCACGACGAGCGCGATGAACCTGGCCACGTGCTCGGCGACGGCGCCCTCGACGGCCCTGCCGATGGAGTCGTCGTTGAACCAGCGGCGGCCGACCCACTCCTTGTCCATCTCGGCGAACACGGCGCCCATCATCCTGATGGGCTACTTCCTGCTCGGGAACACCTGTATGACGCGGCTGCGGCGCTTGAGTTCGCGGTCGGTGCGCTCCTGCACATTCTTGGTGCGCAGGCTGACGTGGTGCTCGCATGGGAAGTCCAGGTAGCCCAGGGCGTCGGCCTCGGCCTTCTCGAGCACCTCGGCGGCCTTGGGGCAGACCCCCCCGATCTGATCGGTGACGAGCTGGGAGCTCGAGTCCGGGCTCGCCGACTGCAGAACCAGGCTCGCCGCAGCGGCACGCGTGGACGGCGTGTACAGGGAGCGCGCCCGCGCCATCAGCGGGGGGGGTGCTGCGACCGCGAGATACGCGGTAGCGACCTTGGCCGCATGTGGGCGCTTCTGCAGGTTCGAGCGGAAGGATGTGAAGTGATGGGCGAAGACGTGAAATGGGCGTTGGGCATTGCGGTCACGGCGCTCGTGCTCGTGGCGTTTCTGCCGCTCGTGCCGGTCGTCCTGGTGCCGGGGCCGTGGAAGACTAGGGGGCGCGTCCGAGACCGAAACCCCCCCCCGTTGGAGGGGCCGTCCGGGCCGTCCGTTTTTTGTCCGGGCGAGCTGAGATGCTTTTATCGCGATACGCGCAGATGGGAAGCACATCACTGGTATGATGGGCAAAAGGAGGAGATTATGAACACGACCGCAAGCTACACCGCCATGGGAATCGCCAAATACGTAGTTGACAAATGCTATAAAGACAACAAGCCGGTCAGCAACCTACAGCTACAGAAGATACTGTACTTCTTGCAACTAACTTTCATCAAGGGGTACGACTCGCCCCTGTTCGACGACACGTTCGAGGCATGGCAGTACGGCCCGGTCATCCGCGACGTATACGTCAAGTTCTCCGAGTTCGGCGGTTCGCCCATAAAGATGATTTTCCCTGACGCAGTCCGCTTCGAGAACGACGAGCAGGAAGATTTCATCAACACCATCATCGAAAAACTGCGAGGACTTTCTCCCTGGAACCTCGTACGGGTCTCCCATGCGAAGGGGTCCCCGTGGGATGAGGTCTACAATAGGCGCGGACAAGACAAGGGAATCATCCCAAACGGTCTCATCGTCGCGGCCGCAAAGGCGGACCAGAATGGCTGAGAATCAAGAAGTGCCCGCCGGCATGAAAAGAGCCCTTGAGATTCTGACGAGCGTTCTCCAAGCCGCAAACGGCGACTATCTTGAGAAATCGATGCTCATTGTTCCCGACGTCGAGGCGGACTCCGATGAGACACAGAAAAGGGATGCGCTGACCAAACTTCTGGAAACCTTAGCGTCCGACGACCCAGGCCTCTCCCTCTCGGATGAAAACATCGCCGACGTCAAGGCCTTCTTCGAAAAGCTGTACGGCGGGCAGGTGAAGTTCCGCCATAGATACTCGGACGTCTGCGACGTCGTGTTTGACTACAAGGATTGCGAGCTCGACCCGACGAACGTCCCATACCCCGTAAGCCGCTTGGCCGACAACATGGGCAAGGTCCTGACAAGCATGCTGGAAGACCGACCCCGCTCGGAGCAGGCCGATAGTGTACGTAAGCTGTGCGACCACATCGAGCTTGAGAAGACGCGCCTACTCCACTACACGGAGCAGATGAAGATGATGCGCTCCTTCGAGGAAAGGAGCACGCAACTCGACGAGCAAATCAAAGAGCAGCAGGAAAAGACGGAAAGCGAAATCAAACGTCTGGAAGATGACTCGCTGAAGCGAATTGAGGAGGAAAAGAGAGAGGCGCAGCGTGAAAACGTGTCCGTCCTCGGCGTGTTCACCGGCATAGTCGTCGCCTTCGTCGCGGGCCTGACCTTCTCCTCATCCATCCTGCAGAGCATCGACAAGGCGAGCATCTACAGGCTCTGCGCGATGGCTACAGTGATAGGAATTTTCCTATTCGACACGATAGCGATCTTGCTCTCGTTCCTGGGACAGGTGGCCAGGGCTGAATGCCCTGACCTGGCCAAGATCGTGAAGATCGCAAACTTCATCGCCCTCGTCTTCCTCGCCGCCGTGGTCTTCGCGAGGTTCTCTATCCCGATGCCAGCCTACAACTAGCAGGAAGCGGAAACACCTACGACCAATCAGGGCCGCCCTCCGGAGCGGCTCTTCTCATGGTGGCACATCTAAGAACATAACCATGCGGTCATCCTCCGCCGCATGGGGCAATGGGGAGCCGTCCTTCGGGGCGGCTCCCCGCTTTTCGCGGCGGGGCGCGATTGATTGGAGGTGGCGCTTGGACGCCGACGAGCCGCTGGCGAACCCGCGCCACGAGACATACTGTCGCGAACGCGTGGCCGGCAAGACGCAGAGGCAGGCGATGCTCACCGCGTGGCCCGACCGCTCGCACTGGATGCCCGAGACGGTGAACAACAAGGCCTGCAAGTTCGGGGCCGAGCATGAGGTCAAGGCCAGGATTGCCCGCCTCAAGAGTCTCACAGCGGAGAAAGCCACCACGACGCACGCCGAGGTGCTCGCGGGCATGAGCGAGACCTTCCAGGTAGGCATAGCGCGCATGCGCGGCGCCGGAGGCAGCAGATAGTTGGGCTACACCTCGGTCAACGCCGTCACGCAGCCGGGCAAGACCCTGCTCCACGCGCTCCCCCAAGAGGGGGGCGGCCGAGGCCGAGCGGCCCTTCTGCAGGGACTCAAGGTTGGCGAGTCGACGCTGTCAATCTAACGCGCCGGCGAGCGCATCGCTACGTACCGGTTGCTGCCGCCCTATGTCGGGAACTCCTACTCGACGGATCCCGCGCGCATGCCGGAGGCCTTTGCCGGGCCCGAATGGGAAGGCGCGCGGATAATGGGCCGGGCCCGGAGAATCGGCCCGAGCTGCGCGGCCTTCATGGACCGCATCTTCGATCGGGCGAATATCAAGGAGCAGGCGTACAACCCGGCGCTCTCGGTGCTCAACTGTCGAGGAAGCACAGCGACGAGCGGCTTGAGGCCGCACGCACTGCGCAACGCCGGTATTTGGCCCCAGGAACATCTCGGCGATCGAGCCGACCATGCCGGCGGCCTTGTCGCCGGTGAACATGCGTACGCCGCGAAGCTCTCGTGGCTCGCAATTGAGCTGGCATATGCGACCGCTGGTAGTATTTGCAAACTGGCTGAACAGGTAATTCTCACAATGCGCGTTTTCTGCTGGCGGCGGGTTGCGAATCTCCCAGTCATTGCTAAACACTTTCTTAAACATGCGTTCGATTTGAAATTGCATGAAGGAAGATCAATATAGAATGCAAGCTATAATAGCAAACGAGTATTGGACTCAAGTCTAGCGGAGGATAATGGGGTTCCAAGACATCCTAGCTGCGATTGATATCATCACGGGCCCTGACCCGTTCCTTTCTATCCTGGCGTTTTCGCTTGTTGTCGCGTTTGCGTTGCTGTGGTTGCTTAAGCAGGCTTTGGCACGGTTTTACAAGGTCGGTATCTTTGTTGCGGCACTGGCGCTCGTCGCATTGTTTGCATCAGTTAAACTTAGACTTTTATGGTTGGCGTGTGTGGCATCTACCATTCTCGCGGTGTGCCTACTCGCTCTTCTCGTCAACTATTTTTTAGGCTCTGTTAGACCAGGATTGACATACATGTGTCCCCACGGTGCCATATCGTTGACCCCATAGACCGCGATGATGGAGGCAGCATGAACGCCGAAGACCTGGTCCTCAACTTCAAGAAGGGCATGGCGAACCTCAGCAAGACCGAGCGCCGCCGCGCTATCGAGTCCGTCAGGGACGTGATCCGCGCGGCGGCGTTCGACGACGCGGCCGGCTCCGCCTACGAAATCGAACGCTGCCCGCGCTGCGGGTCCGCCGCGGTCGTGAAGAAGGGCAAATCGAAGAACGGCGAGCAGCGCTACCTCTGCCGGGGCTGCGGCAGGACCTTCGGCATGGGCAGCGAGCGCATCCTGGGGACGAGCAAGCTCCCGAAGGAGACCTGGATGGCCTACGCCGAGTGCTTCGTGCTCATGCTGCCCCTGCGCGAATGCGCGAGGCGCTGCCGCGTCTGCCTCAAGACCGCCTACACCATGCGCCACAGGCTGATCGAGTGCCTCTCGGCCTACTCCCCCTCGTTCAGGGTCGAGCGGGGCTGCGGCTGCGAGCTCGACGAGACCTATTTCCCCGAGTCGTTCAAGGGCAACCACGCGAAGGGGTCGTTCACGATGCCGCGCCCCTCCCGGCACCGCGGCAAGCAGGTGCACAGACGCGGGCTGTCGCGCGAGCGGATCTGCGTCATGACCGGAGTGAACGACTCGAACGAGACGTTCCTCGAGGTCACGGGGCGGGGCGCCCTTTCGAGGGAGCGCGCCATGGACGCGCTGAGGGGCCGCATCGCGGCCGGCTCGGTCGTCGCGACCGACAGGGCGGCCGCCTACGTCGGCGTCCTCGCCGAGCTCGAGGTCGCCGCGCACGCGGCCTACGACCCCAAGGACCGCTCCGGGGGGACCATCAACCGGGTCAACACCGTCCACTCGCTCCTCGGCGCCTTCATGGAGCCGTTCAGGGGCGTGTCGACGAAGCACCTCGACGCCTACCTCGCCTGGTTCAGGTGGTGCCGGACCTTCATGGCGACCGATTCCGGCGCGGCCGGGCGCACGGTCGCGCGGCAGCTCGCGCACGGCGTCTGCAGGAGCCGCGTCCGCGACATGTTCAACGTGGAGCCGCCCTACATGGACTACTGGGCCGCGCCCGCCGCATAGAGGCGGTAGAATGGTCGCACCGCGATACACGAGGAGGGGTGAGGCCATGCCGTCGAACATACCGGCCACGACGATCCGCATCGACCCGGAGGTCAAGAGGGAGGCCACGGCCATCCTGGACGAGCTCGGCCTGTCCATGTCCACCGCCGTCAACGCGTTCCTCAGGGCGCTCGTCCGAGAGGGCGGGATGCCGTTCGAGATGAGGGTCAAGACGCCGGCGCCCGACGAGGAGACGGCGAGTTAGCCGGCAGGTCGGCATGAAACGGCAGGGCCAGGCGAGCAACTCGTCCGGTCTCGGGCGCATCGCCCCTTGCCGGATTCAGATTCGACAAGGGGCGACCATTGTGCAATCGCAAGAAGATGACGGGGCGGAATGTCAATCCTGGTCTAACAGAGCCATTTTTTATGTGCGCAGCGGCTCAATGACATAGTGGGCAAGGCGGATCCCTCTCTTCCCGATTGGGACTACGTAGCTGCCTTCAGGCTGATGAACTCGGTTGACCGTGATCGACTGTCCAGGAGGCAGCTCGCCTGCCTCGACAAGGACAGGATTTTCTGCAACATCTACATGGGAAACAACGGCGTTGCAAAAAGGATGCTTGAGGACGAAAACTTAGAGCCGGCTTTCAGGCATTTCGCCCTCCATATTATCGCGGACGCCGCTTGTGATCGTGCTGGGTCGCAAGCGGAACTCGAAAGCGCCTTGGCCGAGATGTCCGACAAAACAGACCCTTTCATCAAGGTCCAGCTTTGGCACAATCGCGCGGTTGGCTATGTCGTGAATGGTCAGTTCAAAGTCGCCGACGACGAGTTCAAAAAGACGTATCGCGAAGCCAAGCGTCTGGGCGTTCGGAACAAGTCGTTCCTCTTGCTGCTGTTTGAGAACGCGACATTGAATAAAACGAAAATCGGCTTGCCCGATGGCGGCGTTGAAGAAGGGTGGGGGTTGATTGAGGAATGCGAAAAGGCGCTTGCGCCGATTGGTCCCAACGATTTCGGGCAGCTCTTCAATCTGCGCCTTCTTTTCATGAGGCAGATAGGGGCAAGCTTCAAGGACAGGAACGAGTTGTATTTGGCCGAGGCCGAAAGCACCCTCAGCAATGTCTCCCTTTCCGAGCAACAGCGCGTCGTCGCTATGGCGAGCTTGGGAAGAATCGCGTGGGCCGACGGGCTCGACCCCGCCCCCGTGCTCAATTTCTTCGAAGGATGCGATCGGTTTTTGTGCGTAAGCGACCCCGATGCACGTTACTATGCCCATATGAACCTGAGGGCGATGCTTTCGGGCCTGGCAGTGGATGACCACTTCCCAAATACTTTGGCTGAGAGCGTAACGCGGTATTTCCGGGATGGGGACGCGGAGCATGACTTGGATGTGATGGAGGATGGCCTTCCTCCCGAGGCGATTCTGCGGCGCTCCCAAGTGCTGCGAGAACGCGCAGGCCTAGCCTTAACGGTGGGAGAGAGCGTTGAGCGCGCCGCGTCGTACACTGATGAGGCTATAGGCCTCCTTGAGGGAAGCCTGCAGGCTATGGCGGCGCTCGAGTGTCGATGGCAGCTTGCCCGGCTGACACTGTACGACAACCCCGAGGTGGCAAAATTACAGCTCTCGATTGCCGAAGAGCGCCTCGCTGCGCTCAACAAGCAACCGTCACTCGGATATCCCTATTTCGAGTTGAGCCTGTGCTACGCCTTGCTTGGTATGCGTGCGGAGTGCAGGGGCGCGTATGAAAGGGCCGCCGGCTTCGAGACTCCGATGGGACATTACGCGCCCGGCGTTCGGATTAACAGGACCGCCGCCGCCTTCTGTGCTAGGTTCTACATGCTTACGGAGATACTTGGGAATCCCGAAGAGGTTTGTCCCTTTCTTAAAGGCTCTGTTAGACCAGGATTGACATACATGTGTCCCCACGGTGCCATATCGTTGACCCCATAGACCGCGATGATGGAGGCAGCATGAACGCCGAAGACCTGGTCCTCAACTTCAAGAAGGGCATGGCGAACCTCAGCAAGACCGAGCGCCGCCGCGCTATCGAGTCCGTCAGGGACGTGATCCGCGCGGCGGCGTTCGACGACGCGGCCGGCTCCGCCTACGAAATCGAACGCTGCCCGCGCTGCGGGTCCGCCGCGGTCGTGAAGAAGGGCAAATCGAAGAACGGCGAGCAGCGCTACCTCTGCCGGGGCTGCGGCAGGACCTTCGGCATGGGCAGCGAGCGCATCCTGGGGACGAGCAAGCTCCCGAAGGAGACCTGGATGGCCTACGCCGAGTGCTTCGTGCTCATGCTGCCCCTGCGCGAATGCGCGAGGCGCTGCCGCGTCTGCCTCAAGACCGCCTACACCATGCGCCACAGGCTGATCGAGTGCCTCTCGGCCTACTCCCCCTCGTTCAGGGTCGAGCGGGGCTGCGGCTGCGAGCTCGACGAGACCTATTTCCCCGAGTCGTTCAAGGGCAACCACGCGAAGGGGTCGTTCACGATGCCGCGCCCCTCCCGGCACCGCGGCAAGCAGGTGCACAGACGCGGGCTGTCGCGCGAGCGGATCTGCGTCATGACCGGAGTGAACGACTCGAACGAGACGTTCCTCGAGGTCACGGGGCGGGGCGCCCTTTCGAGGGAGCGCGCCATGGACGCGCTGAGGGGCCGCATCGCGGCCGGCTCGGTCGTCGCGACCGACAGGGCGGCCGCCTACGTCGGCGTCCTCGCCGAGCTCGAGGTCGCCGCGCACGCGGCCTACGACCCCAAGGACCGCTCCGGGGGGACCATCAACCGGGTCAACACCGTCCACTCGCTCCTCGGCGCCTTCATGGAGCCGTTCAGGGGCGTGTCGACGAAGCACCTCGACGCCTACCTCGCCTGGTTCAGGTGGTGCCGGACCTTCATGGCGACCGATTCCGGCGCGGCCGGGCGCACGGTCGCGCGGCAGCTCGCGCACGGCGTCTGCAGGAGCCGCGTCCGCGACATGTTCAACGTGGAGCCGCCCTACATGGACTACTGGGCCGCGCCCGCCGCATAGAGGCGGTAGAATGGTCGCACCGCGATACACGAGGAGGGGTGAGGCCATGCCGTCGAACATACCGGCCACGACGATCCGCATCGACCCGGAGGTCAAGAGGGAGGCCACGGCCATCCTGGACGAGCTCGGCCTGTCCATGTCCACCGCCGTCAACGCGTTCCTCAGGGCGCTCGTCCGAGAGGGCGGGATGCCGTTCGAGATGAGGGTCAAGACGCCGGCGCCCGACGAGGAGACGGCGAGTTAGCCGGCAGGTCGGCATGAAACGGCAGGGCCAGGCGAGCAACTCGTCCGGTCTCGGGCGCATCGCCCCTTGCCGGATTCAGATTCGACAAGGGGCGACCATTGTGCAATCGCAAGAAGATGACGGGGCGGAATGTCAATCCTGGTCTAACAGAGCCTTCTTAAAACTCGAGAGGGCAGGGCGTGGCTGTCTCGCTATCCGAAGGTTTCTTCCCTGTCGAAAACGCTTCTTTGCGGGAAGTTTCTTGGGTATGGGGATTTCGTGCCCGCCATGACGAGGCTGTTCTTGGACGAGGCGGGGAAACTATATGCCGAAACGTGGCTCGTCGTCAAAGAGATCGGACTCGCATTTGATCTCGATTCCAGAAAGCCCGGCGAAGAGTATGGGCTGGTTTTCGAGATCCAAAGGCACCCGCTGGTTGCCGATGGCGATGCCCTTGCGAGGATCGCCGAGCAGCGCGGGCATACTGTGCTCGATGCGAGGTTGGACCCGTGCAACGTAGACCTCCTCGGGATCGATGACGCAACCGCCGTATTCGATGTGCTGGAGGCCTTGGGCATATTGGCCGAAGGACGCGTGCCCACATTGGAAGACATCAAGAAGAGCTACCTCGAAAGTTGTGTCGACGTTCCAGCCGGCGGTTGAGGGGCCTTTGCCGAGAGGTAGCTTCGTCCTGCCGCGCTTCAAAAAACGTTTCACAAACTTCTCGTTGCTGGCCTAGTTTTCAGCATGTAGCGCCGCAATGGCCCTGCCTGTTTTATCCTTCTAGCCCCTTGGGGCTGCGGTGGAAATCCTAGACCAAAAGAAAACCGGGAGGATCATACGGATGTACAGCGCAGAGCAAAGGGCAAAGGTCATCGTGACGTTCGCCAGGTTCGGATGCAGCACGGCTGACACCATAGCAAAGCTCGGCTACCCCAGCCGCGTCACGCTCCACAACTGGTGGAAGGAGTACCAGATCGACGGCGATGAGCTCCTGGAAAGGGAGCATCGCAGGCCGAGGTGTTCCGACGAGGCGAAGCGGGATGCGGTCAATCGCTACCCGGGGCACGGGAAAAGCCTGGCGCGCACGATAAAGGCCATTGGATACCCGAGCCGCGAGGTACTCTCCAAAAGGAACGACGAGCGCACCCAGGTGATCTGCGCTGTGCGCGAGAAGGAGTGACGCGTGTGGGCCGCGTGATCGCCGACGACACGGCCGTGCGCGGCGGCGCGCCCGCCGCCGGCGTGCGTGCCTACGGTGTGTGCCTGCAGGACGCTGGCGCCGGCGACGGCTCGGCCGGGTGTGGGCTTTCCGATGATGCCTCGTGGCTCGATGCGACCGGTACCGATGACGGTGTCGGGTGCACGAGCGGGTCGCTTGCGTCCGCACGGTTTGTGACGCCTGCGGGCGGGGCCTTCGGTGCCGGCGGCGTGTTGGATGCCTCCGGGGCCATGGCGCCGCTTGTAGTGATCGAGCCCCAGGGCGCCACGGCGCCGGCGGGGGAGACCGGCGGGCGCGTGGCGCCCGGTGGCACGGGCGAGCCGGCCGGCGGTGCCGGTCCTGCCACTGGGCAGCCCGGTGCCGGGCCCGCGACGGATCCCGCGCTGAAGCCGGCGAGCACGACGCCCAGGATAACCACGACAACCAAAGCGACAGTGACCAAGGCCACGGCGTCCAAGCCATCCAAGGCCAAGGCTGCCAGCGCCGCCGCCACGCTCCCCAAGACCACCGACGTCAACTGGATCGCAGTCTCCTTAGCGCTATTCCTGCTGGGAGCAGCGCTCCTGGGTTCCGCACGCCGCTCAACTTGCGCCTACACGCTGCCGGGCTGAGTGGATTTCAACCTTCTTCGGATGATCCGCATCTCTATCGTTCGTCGCTCTGGAAAACCTCGCCCCGTATATCTCGTAGGTTGTCTCATGTAGTTGCCAGCACTACGGAATCGGTTGGACAGGTCCGGTGCGCATCGTGTACTTCCGTAGTTTTTCTTCGGAATATCCGTATTAAAAATACGGGTAAATTGACCGATTTGCTCAGCTGCTTTACCCTGTGTCTCAAATAACCTCAGAAAGCAGAGGAACTGTACCATGCTCAAGAAGTTTTCGGTTTCAAATTTCAAGTGCTTCGATAAGCGAATTACATTTGATCTATCCGATCCCGCCAACTACTCATTTAATCAACAGGTGATTCAGGGCGGCGTTAAGGCAAAGGGCATCATATATGGTGCGAATGGCAGCGGAAAGTCCAATTTCGCCCTCGCGATATTCGACATCGTTCTGCATCTGACCGACAAGGAAAAGCTGCTCAAAAAATACTTGCCATATCGGTGCCTTGATTCAAAGAGTTCAATCACAGAGTTTCAATACGATTTTGTCTTCGACAATATCGACGTCGTATACCGCTACGGGAAAACCGACCCACAGACGCTTGTGTACGAGAGCCTGTGCATTGATGACGTGGAGGTCTTGAGCTATAGGTTCGACGCTCAAACGGGCCATGTTGACCTGCCGGGCGCCGAGTCCCTCTCGCTTTCTACCGATCTCCCCGCTGAGTCCGACAGGCTGTCGCGTGTCAAATACGTCAAGAGCAATGCAATACTGCGAGATGAGCCGTCTGCCAGGGCGTTTAGAGCCTTCACCTCCTTTGTCGACAACATGCTGATGTTCTACTCACTCGACGAGCGCGGGTACCAGGGGCTTTCGGTTGGCGCGGATAGCTTTACCCAGGGCATTATTCGCGAGGGGAAGATGGAGGACTTCCAAGAATTCTTGCGCCAGCAGGGAATCTCCCTGAACCTCGTATCCGTGGACGTGAATGGAGTTCCCGAGCTTTATTGCAGGTTCGAGGGCGGTACCGTTCCGTTTGCGTCGGTTGCCTCGACAGGCACCATGTCACTTGCTCTGTACTACTACTGGTATATCAAGATGAGCAAGGCTTCCTTGGTCTTCATCGATGAATTCGATGCTTTTTATCACTTTGAATTGTCCCGGTCGATCGTGGAGATGCTGCGGGACCTCGAGGGTGTCCAGGTTTTCATTACGACGCACAACACGGACCTTTTGACGAACGACCTCATGCGGCCCGATGTCTATTTCATTCTCAAGGAGGGGGAGATTCGCTCGCTGGAGAAGCTAACGCCCAAGGAGCTCAGATTGGCCCATAACCTCCAGAAGATGTTTAAGGCCGGTGCTTTCGATGGCTAGTCCGGTCACGCTTTTCATCGTTGAAGGGGAGTCGCGTGACCTGCGCTTTGCGGAGAAGATGAAAGAGCTTTTTCTGAAAGGGAGAGATGACCTGAGGGTGATCTGTCTGCCAGCGGCGCAGAACATCTACATGCTCTACGAACGGCTTGCAGAGGAGGACTTCGATCTGGATGTTGTGGAGGTGCTAAGAGAAACGGTGCCTTCCGCTGCAAAATGTCTAGAGGGCGTGGAGCGGGATTCTGTTGACGAGGTCTTTCTCTTCTTTGACTACGACTCCCATCAAAACAATGCGCCTGGATGCGAGTCCGATGCCCTTGTGGAGGCAATGCTCCTCGCATTCGATAACGAGCACGAGAGCGGAAAGCTCTATATAAGCTACCCGATGGTCGAGGCGCTGTACGATTATCGCGCGGGGCAGTGCCAGGCGCATTCAGGCTGTTTTGTTGACAACTCGGAAATCGCTCAATATAAAAAGATGTCGGGAGAGGGAAACGTTAACGTGGGGAAGCACATGGAGCTTCCCCAATGGAAAGATGCAATCGCTGCCTTCGTATTGAGATGCAAGTGCCTGCTCGATCTCGATGAGGTTTCATTTGGGACATATCGAGAGCTGGTTACGGTCGATGCGATTTTCCGCGAGGAGAAAAGAATGCGGAGCGAGGACGGTTCGGTGTTTGTGCTGTCGGCTTTTCCAGAGTTTCTACTCGACTACTTTGACGATAAGTTCTTTAATTCCATGGCCCCGATGCGCCACCTTAAGTTCGATGATTGCCCTCGAGAAAAAGGATGAGGCGCAATTAATCTCGCGGGCACAGGTTCTCCTGCCTAAATCGTGAACTCGGCATAAGAGCCCCAACTCGCCCGTTAGCCAATTGCTCTTGACCAGAAGGCAAAGTGGACAATTGCCTCAGAGACACATCATTACGCCAATTCGTATCGCAAGGTGCGGCCTCCGCCGTGTCTTGCGATTTGCCCCTTATCCACCATCTCTTTCAATATGCGGCCGGCCGTGGACTGGCCGATCCCGAGCAACGTCTGCGCTTCCTTTCGGGTGATTGAGGGGTGCTCTGCCAAGAACCGCAGGATCTCGTCCTCTCGGGAATAGGAAGCAGCGGGCGCCTCCTTGCTGTTTGCCGTGGGCGTTTCCGCTGCCGTTGCTGCGAAGTTCGTGTTGGGCAGGACGATTTTGAATGCGTTGTTCGTGGCCATGATTTGCGGCTGAGAGGCCGCATCCGCGTAGGCCCCCATGATCTTCCTCATCCCCGTGCCGTATGCCTCGATGAGCTGCAGGCGGTAGAAGACGTTGGCGAGATGCGGGTTCCGGCAGGCGGAGACGCCCATCATCAAATCCTCCAGCTCAAAGCCGGGCAGAAGGCCGCCGACTGACACGAACTCGATCCTGTCGTCGTAGACGCTGATCAGCGTGCTGGTGCGGAAGGAGTAGTCCCTGTGCACGATCGAGTTCAGCAAGGCCTCGCGCACGGCGACCTCCGGGTAGTCCCGGGTGTCGACGCGCAGCAGCTTTTGGTAAGTGGCATGGGTCTGGTTGTGGAAGTCGATGTAGTCGTAGACCTCGTCGAGCTGCTGCATGAGGGACCCGGAGAACTCCCGGCGATCATTGAACACACTCGGGTCCGTCCCCTCGAAAACGGCCGCTTTTACGGTATGCGGGCACTGGTCGGACAGGAGCAGGCCGAGGTTTGTGTAGAGACCGTCCGATGAGGTTATATTCAGGGCCTGCATCTGCGGCGCGCCGAAGGGGATCTTTCGTGTCTCGAATTCCCCTTTCGTCGACTCGAAGGTGAGCGCTTGGTCGAGGGAGCGCATGTCCTCAAAGCTGTCGCCGTCAGTCTCTTTGATCATCTGCCGGATGGCAGCATCGGTCGCCGGGACGGAGGAGTACCCCTGCCGCACGTAGACACCCTCGGGGCGCAGGCCCTTCTTCGCTAGGTAGTAGGGGCGGTTCGTGCCGCGCTGGACCTTGACGGCCACGACCGCCTTCCCGTCGCAGTCGAGCGTTTTATAGCTGACAAACATGGTGACGTCTGGCTTCACGGCGTCTCGCACCATGTTGGAGACCTGCAGGGCGCACGCATCCGCGTCCTCGACGCCCGGCACGGCGCCGTCGTCGGCGACGCCAACGTAGACCGTGCCGCCGCCGCAGTTCGCAAATGCGACGATCTCCTTCTTGATGCCGTTCTGCGCAATGGCCTTCAGCTCGATTGTCTCTGTTTCCTGGAATTTCATGCTGTCCGCCTTCCGATTCTATTCTGCCCATATTCTAACCATTTTGCTAACCATGGTGGTTAGCAAAATGGTTAGAATTATGCTTCCCAAAGCAGAGGCGCACCGCCCTTTTCAAGCAATGAAACAGCAGGTAGAGACTTTGTCGATTTGAGGAGCTCGCGCATAAGCTTAGGCTCAATTGTGCTGTGCTCCTCAAGGAGACGCCGTCCGTATAGAATCAAACCATCCGCACGCCAGCTATCAATTGGATTGGACGCCACATGGAGATCCCCAGCACCCTGTGCAGCAATGTCTACGACTTTGCGTTTTGCCCCGAGCCCAGCTACGACCGCCTGGTAGACCTCGCCGATCCCGAGGACTGGGGCCCCAGCAACCGCATCCTCAAAAACTACCTGTCGTTCTCGTTTAGCCGCGCGGTATTTCTGACCGAGCGCGACGTGAACCAGACCGCGCCGTCCAACCTGCCGCTGGTGTTCGACGACGACCGTTGCCTGTTCAACACCGGCCTGTACACGCGCCGCTACGAGACCATCTACGGCCTGTTTGAGCCCAACACCAAGCCCGACGCACACCAACGCTGGTTTTTGAAGGGCTTCTTTAGGGAAAGCGACCCCATGGTGGTCTCGTTTGAGTACCTGCCGTGCCGTGTCCGCTTTGCCGAGGACCCCTCCGAGCTGGTCTTTGACTACCGCTTGCCAATCCGCTCCAACATCGACCACATCCTGGGCGACGAGGAAAACCTCACGCGCATCCCCGCCAGTCTGATGGGGGAGGGAAACTCGCTGCTACTGCGCCGCGCCTTTGAGGGCGCCGTCGTCGAGGCCGCCCGCCGCGCCGCCGCCAACTACACGCTCGCGGTGCCGCAGTTCTACGGCGGCCGGATCCAGCTGCTGCTGCCGTTGTGCCTGACCGGCGACAAGCCCGAGCTGGCGCTGACCATCCAGCGCGAGGACGGCTTCTACGCCGCGCGCACCTGCCTCACGCTCGACATGGCCTACAACAACGCGCGACTTATCTGCCGCCCCGAAACGTCGTGGATCAAGCGATAAAGGGCGGTTTAGCTGCGGGTTTGTCGGTTGCCCTGATTGCAGTGGCGCGCTATACGCCCACGAATTTAAAAGGCTCTGTTAGACCAGGATTGACATTCCGCCCCGTCATCTTCTTGCGATTGCACAATGGTCGCCCCTTGTCGAATCTGAATCCGGCAAGGGGCGATGCGCCCGAGACCGGACGAGTTGCTCGCCTGGCCCTGCCGTTTCATGCCGACCTGCCGGCTAACTCGCCGTCTCCTCGTCGGGCGCCGGCGTCTTGACCCTCATCTCGAACGGCATCCCGCCCTCTCGGACGAGCGCCCTGAGGAACGCGTTGACGGCGGTGGACATGGACAGGCCGAGCTCGTCCAGGATGGCCGTGGCCTCCCTCTTGACCTCCGGGTCGATGCGGATCGTCGTGGCCGGTATGTTCGACGGCATGGCCTCACCCCTCCTCGTGTATCGCGGTGCGACCATTCTACCGCCTCTATGCGGCGGGCGCGGCCCAGTAGTCCATGTAGGGCGGCTCCACGTTGAACATGTCGCGGACGCGGCTCCTGCAGACGCCGTGCGCGAGCTGCCGCGCGACCGTGCGCCCGGCCGCGCCGGAATCGGTCGCCATGAAGGTCCGGCACCACCTGAACCAGGCGAGGTAGGCGTCGAGGTGCTTCGTCGACACGCCCCTGAACGGCTCCATGAAGGCGCCGAGGAGCGAGTGGACGGTGTTGACCCGGTTGATGGTCCCCCCGGAGCGGTCCTTGGGGTCGTAGGCCGCGTGCGCGGCGACCTCGAGCTCGGCGAGGACGCCGACGTAGGCGGCCGCCCTGTCGGTCGCGACGACCGAGCCGGCCGCGATGCGGCCCCTCAGCGCGTCCATGGCGCGCTCCCTCGAAAGGGCGCCCCGCCCCGTGACCTCGAGGAACGTCTCGTTCGAGTCGTTCACTCCGGTCATGACGCAGATCCGCTCGCGCGACAGCCCGCGTCTGTGCACCTGCTTGCCGCGGTGCCGGGAGGGGCGCGGCATCGTGAACGACCCCTTCGCGTGGTTGCCCTTGAACGACTCGGGGAAATAGGTCTCGTCGAGCTCGCAGCCGCAGCCCCGCTCGACCCTGAACGAGGGGGAGTAGGCCGAGAGGCACTCGATCAGCCTGTGGCGCATGGTGTAGGCGGTCTTGAGGCAGACGCGGCAGCGCCTCGCGCATTCGCGCAGGGGCAGCATGAGCACGAAGCACTCGGCGTAGGCCATCCAGGTCTCCTTCGGGAGCTTGCTCGTCCCCAGGATGCGCTCGCTGCCCATGCCGAAGGTCCTGCCGCAGCCCCGGCAGAGGTAGCGCTGCTCGCCGTTCTTCGATTTGCCCTTCTTCACGACCGCGGCGGACCCGCAGCGCGGGCAGCGTTCGATTTCGTAGGCGGAGCCGGCCGCGTCGTCGAACGCCGCCGCGCGGATCACGTCCCTGACGGACTCGATAGCGCGGCGGCGCTCGGTCTTGCTGAGGTTCGCCATGCCCTTCTTGAAGTTGAGGACCAGGTCTTCGGCGTTCATGCTGCCTCCATCATCGCGGTCTATGGGGTCAACGATATGGCACCGTGGGGACACATGTATGTCAATCCTGGTCTAACAGAGCCATTTAAAATCGGGGGCAAAAAGTTCTTGGTAAACCACGCGCGGCTATGATAGTATCTCTTTTGCCGAAAGGCGACGGGCGATTGGCTCAGGGGTAGAGCATATCCTTCACACGGATGGGGTCACAAGTTCGAATCTTGTATCGCCCACCATCAAAAGCACAGGCCAGAGGTGTTAAGCCTCTGGCCTTTTTCTTTTTGACACCAAGGGTGACACCAAATCTGACACCAAAAACGAATCGAAGTCGTCTAAGGCGTCATTATTTATCTCGCCCTTTTTGCTGACGCCATTGCATGTTTTGTATAAAACGCCTGCGTATTTTCATTGAATTCCCCATGTGATCCGCGCGCAAATGTGGAGACAAGGACCACATGCCCAGAGCTCCTTCCAGCGAATTTCTATCACACGAGGGGTTTTTGGCAGAACTCGTCAAGCTTTTGGTCAGCGTTTGGTTAGCTTCCGGTACTTACCCGCATGATGCCCCGGTAGATAATCGACCTTGCCCGTAATCCACACGGCCCGCAGCCGAAACCAGGGGAGGCGCAAATGGACGAAATCGTCTGCGCAAACACCGCATTCCGCTACTGGCGCTGCCCGCCGCAGGTGCGCGACCTCTACCCGCGCCTGCCCAACTCCGAAGACGGCTGGCGAGCTCTATCCCAATCGCCCTTTGTAGTCGACGTCCTCAAGGCCCCGATTATCACTGTTGCTTCGCCAGGTTGTTGTAATCACCACTCGGGATTGCGCTCCACTATTCGCTGGGAAGGGGTATCGGATACAGGAACAACAATCGACACTCATTTAGGCTTTAGTGTCACCAATCCGCTTAATACGTTATTTACTATGACGCGCTTTGTGTCCCAAATAGATCTCGTACTGGCCATGTACGAACTTTGCGGCTGGTTTTCTGTTTTCGAGCCGACCCCCGCTGCCGAAATGCAGTTAAAAATGGCGGCAAAAGAGATTCAGCAGTCCAGTACGCAAGATCTATTCGAACTTGGAGAAGGCGAAGACGAGGTACCTTGGAAACGAGTTTACGCCCGCGCAACCGTAAAGGCCCCAGATAATGAACGCCAAACGAATAAGCGTGAGGACGGAAGAGAGATTACGAAACTCAAAGGTACTTCCCTTTGGATGAGAAAGCCGCTCATCGAACTGAGCGACCTGCATCGATTCGCCGCCAAGGCCAAAAGTCAAATGTGGGGAAAGCAGTTCTATGATGCCGCTCAGCAGGTTATCGGCATTGCTGCATCTCCACTCGAGGTCGCGGGAGTCCTTCTTCTAAGTCGTTCCCGACGTCTAGGTGGTTCAGGATTCAGATACGTGTACCTCAACGATTTAACCCCTCTATCCGAGGCGGCCCAAAGCATCGCAGGTCAAAAGGTTTGCTACGGCGACATTGTGATTGTAAACCCAATCCTAATGAAGGCAGTAATTATCGAAATCCAAGGTGAAGTCATCCATGGATCAGGCGCGGTACTTGATCACGATGCGGAGCGCATGACTGCGCTCCAGAGCATGGGTTTCGACGTGTTCCTGGTAACCCACGATATGCTTAACGACAAAAAGCAGCTAGACACCATAGTCAAAAGCGTCTGCAGTCGTTTGGGGATTCGATATAAAGCAAAATCTGAGGCAATGAAGTGCGCCGAGACGCGACTGCGAGCAAATGTTATGTGCAACTGGTTGGAAATCGGAAATTAGCCAGCGACAAGACGCTAGAACGACCTAGTTTGCCTGCTAGTGAATTTGTTTCATTATAAAACCATGCCGGATTACGGGGCTGAACCCGGACCGGCCGTCCATGACCTGCATTTAACGAAATGCACAAGCCTTCTACCTGCGGTTTTATTTCCACTAATTTCTGCATGCTCGGTGGTCCCCGTTCCAGCCCCGTAATCCGGCATGGTTTTGAAATGGCCGACTGGGCGAAAGCGCGATCGGCACCAATAATGGACCTGGCGCCGGCAGGATTGCCGTTGGACGAGTGGCGGCCCGCGCTGCTAAAGCGAAAAACGGCGGAACTCGAGATGTCCTGAGGGCGCCGGAAAGGAGGGAGGCGGCGTGGCCGCCGCCCGCGGGCCGGATCGGGCATCGAGGGCCCCTCGATCTCGAGCCCGTCCCGCATCCGCGCCCCCGCCGCAGAAAGTTTTCCAAAATTGTCCTTGCATCGCCGTCCGAGTTCCCGTATAGTACTTCTTCGCACGGGGGCGTAGCTCAGCTGGGAGAGCGCTTGACTGGCAGTCAAGAGGTCAGGGGTTCGATCCCCCTCGTCTCCACCCGAGCATTGAATGAGGCTCCAACGCAAGTTGGGGCCTTTTTTCATATAGGCACACAAGGTCAAAGGCGGCACCATGATCCTCCTGGTCGACAAGATCGTGCGTTGAACGGGTGCCGCGTGCATGGTAGTATTTCACGTCGTGGTTTAAGATGGTTGGCCTGCTCTGACGGGCTCTATCACATCCGCCACGCTACAAGGGCTCTTGGCGCAACGGTTAGCGCAGGGGACTCATAATCCCTGGGTTCTGGGTTCGAATCCCGGAGGGCCCACCACTATCTACCAGCGGTTTCCCTGATATACAGTTAATCAGGGGAACCGCTTTACTATTGGCTATTCCATCTAGAATCCACTGGTTTCATCTGGCTATCCACCACCATCCACCACTGATTCGTGTATAGATACGTTCTTCTTCTGTATCAAAGGTCTAAAAATGGGCTTTATAAACGACGTGCCAGCGCGTCTGCCCCCACCAAATTAGTCTGAAAATGCGGTGAATCGATCATCTCGAAAATGCGGCGCGTCCAGATCGGGCGTCTGGACGCGTTTTAGGGCCATCTTTGAGCTTGAGGCTCATCAATACTCGAAGTAATTGATTCGCCGCTCCATATCGTCTCTCATTGCCTTAGGCGAGGCCTTGAATGGCTAACAACGAGTCCGTCCGAGCTTGGTTCTTGAAAATCTTCTATAAGTCAGTTTTCTCAACAAGCGATTCAAGCGTGAAGCCTCCACTTGCCATGTCTGACGCCATGAAGGTATCGACCTTATCGGCAGCATCGAGAATCGCCTCAACATTCAGATCGATATAGTGCTGGAAATCCGTCTTAAACTGTGTATGCCCGTGCATGCTTGAAATCGTCGGGGTCGAAACTCCGCTAGCGGCCATGAGCGTCTCGGAGGTGTGCCTGAGGTTGTTCACAGGGATAAACCTCAGTCCGTGCTTCCTCAGTGCGGTTTCCCAGTGGCCGCGAAGCGTTTCACCGGCGCATGGAAGAATTCGCCGGTTGCTCCACTGCTCCAAAGCGTGTCTCACTGCGTCCTGTTCTGTTCCGATGAACGCCTCCGGCTTGATAGTCCTCTCCATGGTGTCGACGTATCCGCTGAAGACAGTTACGGTCCAAATCCCATCTGCAATTTCTCTCACTTTTGGGGTTGAACCCAATTTATACTTTGCTGCCGTCTCTGCCGCCAGTTGATCTGCAACCGCCTGGGCATCTTTTCGATTCCCCATAACGGTTTCAATCCTATATTTTGCTTTTCTGGACTTGTGCCAGCTTGTCTTGTGTCTGATGAGCCAGCAGCCTTCAACCTGCTCGATTGAGGGCTTCGTGGCCTCGAGAGCCGAAAGAAACCTGTCAGTAAACTCTGGAAGAACCAGAGCGTGCCTTTTAGACTCTTCTGTTTTGGTGACCTTAAGTCCGTCCTCATCGGTATAGGCCGCATGGACGTTCAGGAGCACATACTTTTTCACGCCCTGGGAAGTCGGCATTTTCAATACTTGAACGTCAGCTGGAGTTATGGCCAGGTTTTCTTCCTTGCGAAGCCCCGCGCTTCCGACCAGCAGAGTCAGGTATGCCATCTCATCATCAGCCAGGGCTTCAGCAGCCTGTTTCAATTCCATTGGCGACCATGGTGCAGGGCGCTTCTTTTTCTTTGCCTTGGCGTCGAGTCCCGTTAGATCCATTTTATGGCGCATGAAACCATCCGACTTTGCCCTGTTTAAGATCGCCCTGTACGTCCGTAGCGTGTTTCTCGGGGTTCCCGACTGCTCGATGAGATTTCGAACGTTTGTCTCATCTAGATTCAAGAGTACTCGTTCGCCGTGATTCGGGGAGATCCATTTTCGGTAGTTTTTGACATATCCATCGATTGTGCTGTTGGTCTTACCTTCTTTTTCCAGGGCTGGGATAAACCTGCCATAAAAGTATTGATTCAACGTAATCTCAGGAATGTCGCGTTCGGAAAGGCTGGAATTCAACTCGACATAGAGCATAGATGCGGCTGCCTGGGCATCTCTCATGGTTCCATGAATCGTTACCCTTTTTGTGGCACGCTTTTCCCGAGTGCCGGCCTCGACCCTAACCCTGAATATCTCTAAGCCATCGGCATCGACACCTATTTTTTCAATTACACCAATTTTGTTTTTAGGCATTATGACTACCCCGAATTGTTTTCCAGTCTGGATAAATAACTCTAGTAATAAAAGGCCCGTTCGATCGTTTAGGCGGTCTTGGCTCTACCGCGAGAACTAGCCGGGGTGTTGCTTTTTGCAATATCGCCAAACCTCTTGTATTTTCCAGAGCGGTTCATAGTGTCTGCGCTATCTGCAAGCTGCTTTCTTCCAGCTGAACTAAGAGCCATATAGCTCTCCAACAGCTTTCTAAACTGTTGCCTGTCTTCTTTATTCATTTCGGAGACCGCGGCATTAACTATTGAACGCATTTCGGAGTCCTCGAGAAATGAGGGGGAAGAAAGCGATGCCGAGAATTTAGATCCAAGAATTGAATCAACTGATACAGAGAAATATATCGAGAGCTGGAGCAAAAGCTCATCTGTGAGACGCCTCGTCCCTTGTTCATACGTTCTGTAAGCAGAAAGAGAAATACCGAGCTCTTCCGCTACTTGTTTTTGAGTCTTTCCACTATTGGAGCGAATGGTTTTCAGATTGTTGCCCATGGGTGCTCCTTTCATTGAGCACCTTGACTTTAGGTACGACAATTTGTTGTACAGTACTTCAAAATGTTGTAGTATCTGACTAGGTACAACAATCTGTATTACCTAAGGAGGGTTTTATGCCGAATTGTATCGGTGCGGAACGAGTGAGGCTCCGCCTTTCGCAAACCGATCTTGGCGACAAGCTTGGAGTCAGCAGAAGCATCATCGTTCGAATCGAACGCGATCCGAAGTCGGCAACTTACGATCAGCTTGAAAAGATGTCGCAATTGTTCGGATGCTCCATTCAGTACCTGCTTGGGGAAACCGATGATCGTCTTCCTCAGAAGGATGAGGTTGCGTAATGAGCGGCAAAGAGAGGCTGGAGCCGTGGGCGAGCAGTAAATGGCTCTCCAAATCCGCGGCAGCCAAATACATCCATCGCCATGTCGATGCGGTTCAGGGACTCATTGAATCTGGCGAGATCCCCGCCGTCTACGGTGCTTTCAACCGTGGCGGATCGCGGACCATCTACATCAACATCGACGACCTCGACGCCTATATGCGCAGGACGCCTTTCATTAAGGAGTCGAGCCATGACATGCCGTACGAGGAGTACGCCTCCCTGCAGTCCCTGCAAGAGAGCATGTCAAAGCGCATGGCCCGCGACGGCCGTAAGGGGGCCGCATGATGTGTCCCGAATCGTTCCCGAAGACTGTTCAATTTAGGGTGTCAGAAATAAAGTGCGACTGGGAAATTAAGGAAGAGCCCCAGCCGCACCCGAAACGTGAGACCGTAGAAGAAGGGAGTTCACGGATGTGGAAAGGTGAACAGCGTCAACACGATCTCGACGACATAGGACGGTATCGCGCCCTCGTCGGTCAGGTTAATTCTACCATCGCAGTAGAGGGTCTAAACAATCAAGATCTAGCCGAATACGCGAATTCATGCCGAATGTGGACTGGATTCGCCGAAATTGCAAAGGCGAGGGGCCGGGGCTATAACCGACAGGCGCCGGTGCCCGTTCTCCCCGAAACACCGAGGGCGCTTTTGGCGGCGGGGATTCCCAACCTGCCTATCTGCCACACCGTGCGGCATATCGTACGGGAGACAACGATCTCTAATCGCTCACACAGGCACGGCATCGAGCCTTCGCTGCTTGCATCGGTTCCCGAACTCCTTCAGGCTCCTGTTGCTATCTTTAAGGCTGGCGCAGGCAGGGTGGCGGTTGCGCTGGATGCGGTCGATACCATCGGCCAGCCGCTTGTCGCCTATTTCGACCTAGCGGTTCCCCTGTCTGTCGGCGGTGGTCAATTCCGCTCCGGTGAGCTCGTCAACTTCATGCTGTCCGTTTACGGACGCGAGTCCCTGATAAGTGAAATCGAATCCGCGAGGGCGGCAGGGGAGTGCAATGTCTTCAACGAAGAGGCGTTGTTCTCCCTGGCGGTCCAGGCGCTGCAAAGGAGAAAGGCCGCATAGTGTCGAAGATTCTCGAGACAGAGACCGAAGGCTACGGTCCTTCGTTCGCCATACACGGCTTCATGCGCTATTTGGGCCTTAGGCCCGCACAGCTCGTGGCGTATGCCCTGATCTACTCCTGCACGGTAGATAAGGGTTGCTACGATTTTGGAGCCGCCGTTCTCGCGGACTGGTCCGGCACGAGCGAGCGCACAGCCCGCACGACCATCGCCTCCCTACTCGAGATGGGCCTTATTGTTGAGCGCGGATCCCATGTCCATGGAATGAATACTGTCGGCAGGTCCCTTGTTGCAGCTGCGGATCCAATTTCCCGCGCCAGGGAGGCTTGGCAGGCGGACCATCCGGACGCCGAACGGGTTGCCCCTCTAGTTTCACCGGAAACTATTTCACCTGAAAATACTTCCTCACCTGAAATATCTTCACGTGAAGATTCTTCCTCACCTGCAAGAGTTTCACGTGACGTTTTTTCACCTGAAGTTTCTTCACCTGAAAAAACTTCCTCACCGGAAAGAATTTCACCTGAAAAAACTTCCTCACCGGAAAGAATTTCACCTGAAAAAACTTCCTCACCTGAAATATCTTCACGTGAAGATTCTTCCTCACCTGCAAGAGTTTCACGTGACGTTTTTTCACCTGAAGTTTCTTCACCTGAAAAAACTTCCTCACCGGAAAGAATTTCACCTGAAAAAACTTCCTCACCTGAAATATCTTCACGTGAAGATTCTTCCTCACCTGCAATTTTTTCAGGTGAGCCCCCCTATATACCTATAAGTAATGACTATCCAGAAGATTGGACGGATGGATGGATGGATTTTCAAACCAACCAACCGGACGTCTATCCCGGAATGGACTCTCAGGTCGATACCGCAGGCGATTTCAGGAAAATCGCCGACGAGACGATCAACCGCAACAAGCTCGATGCCGCACGCCAGCCCTACGATGAGCTGCGTCGTTTGGGCTTCGGGGCCGACGAGATCGGCACTGCTTGGGCTCGCCGGCAGGCTGAGGCCAAGGATGCCGGCTGCGAGGACAAATTCATGCCTCAGCTGCGAAAATGGCTGATCGACACGAGCGTCAAGGGCTGCCAAAAGATGGTCGAGGCCGCACGCCAGCGAGCGGGCCGCGGCGAAAAGCACCTGCGCAGGGCTCCCGACGGCGCCTGGCTCATCATCGGCGACGGGCCGGTCCATCCGGTTGTGGATGCGAACGGAATCGTCTATCGCGGCGATAACAAGGAGGCTGCGATAGACCTGGCCCGCAAACAGGCCACATCTTCGCTGTGAGCTGCTGAACGAACGATTTAAATGTCGAAAGGGGAAGTGACATGGAAGGGAACTCGTGGGAAAGGCTGATTAGAACCGAGAGTAATGGACAATCTGCAATCGTCGGGATCGAGAGCGAGAATCATGACTCGTCTCTTTCCTCAGACGATGGCGGCATCGGCGCTCGAGAAGAGCGCGTCAGATGCGTTCTGTCCGAGCTGAGACATCTGGCCTCGATCAGAAGCCAGTGCGAGACAGCGCTCAGGCAGCTGCCGTCCCGATCGAATGAGAGGGAGCGGATGAGGAACCGCGTCCTGCAAATCGATTCGACACTGAATCTCGTAATGGTTGTCGTCGAGGCGCTGGACGATTACGAGCCGGGACTCGGATCTATCTTCCAGTTGTCCTATATCGACAACCTGACATGCGAGAGGATCGGCGCGCTCTTGGGTGTGTCGAAGAGGACCGTCATCAGGAGGAGAAACCATATCGTCGCGTTGGTAGCGTCAGACGACGATCTCTACAACATCATCGTTGGTGATGCCGCGTGAGCGCCGTAATCCTTTGGCGGGTACATATATGACCCGTAACATTATCCTACTTGCAGCCGGGCTGCTTCTTGCCCTCGCCGGCTTGAGCTACCTTCTCCAGCTGGATGGGTTGGCTTTACTGCTTCTTATTACTTCCGCTGCGATCGCGCTCAAGCTATTCGACGATGGGGAAGAGGACGATTCTGGGTGGAGGCCCTTATAGGAAAGCTACTCAAGATGAGGACGTAAGGCACAAGTACAATGATTTGTAATAAATTATGACGCAGTCACGTTATTACACTGTTACGTAGTTACACAGTTATGCAATTACACGGCTACGTTATTACACAGTTATGTTTTTACGTCCTTCATTAGTTCATTGAATACGTATTTCTCTTCCTCGTATTTTCTGAAGTTCTGGTATTCCGTTTTAGCACCTTTATCTTTTTCGGCGTTTCATTTATTCATCTATTTCATAGTTCATTAGTGACGTAGTTCTGGTATTATTTAATTACAACCTTCAATGCGGGTTTTCCGCCATCGGTCCAGCTAGGGCATTGGAGGTTATATGTCTTCTTATCCTAATTACATTTCAATCATCAAATTTATCTTGGGGCTCGGCGCGCTCGTAGCCTTTTTTGCGAGCGGGCTCGCCTACGCCGTCCTTCAGTTCATTGTCGGCGCGGCGGCGTGCCTCATCGCCATCCCGATCGCTCTTGTGGTCATGAGCATCGCCAGTCGCTCCTAGGTATTGCCTGGCTCAAATCGTTTTCAATTTCAGTTGAAAGGAATCACCATGCCGAATTTCACCCCTGTGATCGTGTTCACCAATCAGAAGGGAGGCGTCGGTAAGACGACTTCCGCAGATGCCATCGCCGATGGGCTTCGCCGCCGCGGCCTTAAGGTCTTGGCTGTGGACATGGATCCCCAGGGCTCCCTCGGGAGAATCGAGTCGGATTGCGTCGCGAAAGGCACCTGCTGCAGCTCCAGCTTCCTCAAGGGCGTTCAGGTGGTTTGCACCGAGGATGGGCAGGCGACCGTCCCCGGCGATCTCGATCTTGCCAACGTCGCCGACGAAAGGGACCTTGAGGGCAACGAGATCAATGAGTACTCTCTGACGCGCGCAATCGAGTCGGCTGTCTCCCAGCACGGCTTCGATGCCGTCGTGGTTGACACCCAGCCTGGCATGACCTTCTCGACGATTTCCTCCACCATTGCCGCAACCCATCTTGTCATCCCGACTACCGCCGACAGGCTTGGCACCGAGGCTGTCGAGCAGACCCTCGAGCTCCTCAGCGCGGTATCTGATTCCTATGAGGTCGCGTGGATGAGCGCCCCTGCCGTCCTCATCACGCTCTATCGCGGTATCGCCAAGCTCGCGAGAGCCTTTGCCGCTCAGATGGTCGAGGAGTTTCCAAAAATGGGGCTCAAGGTCTTCCAGCGCCGAATCGGTATAACTGTTGCAATCCAGGATGCGCAGGCGAATGGTCGCAGCATCTACGAGATGAACGTCCTCAAGGGCGCCGCATTCGAGTACGACGTCCTTGTGGGCAACATCATGAACTGGTGTGAGCTCAAGCCCGCCGCCGGCGAAACCGAAGGAGTTGAGTAGCTATGGCTTCCAACCTGCCCGAGAACCTTGTAGGCGACATGATGAGCAATGCCCCGCGCTTTACCTTGCCTAATTTTGGGGCACAGAACCGTCCTGTGCCCCGTCCTGCGGCGCCCGCCCCGCAAGAACCTGTTCAGGACAGCGTCGCCGCATCGCCCGCTTCCCCCGCGAGTGCCCGCAAAACCAAACCCGCGGCGGCTCCCGCTGCCAGCAAGGTATCTTCGGGTTCCAAAAAAGAGAGGGTTACCTTCTCGACATCGCCGCTCGAGGCTGAAATCCTTGAGCGGCGCGTTCTCGAGCTCAAACTGAAAGGTGGCCCCAGGAGGGACGCCAATGTCAGCCGTGTCGTCGAAGATGCACTTCGCGACCGAATCAGCGGCGGGGAGCTCGATCTGTCCGTCTTGGACAACCCCAAGCGATCTATGAGTGCCACGCGCTATAGCCGAACGGCCCTCGTCCACTTTGAGGTGTATAAGGGCCTCATGACCGGGCTCGTGAGCGCTCGCGCCGCACACCCGGAGATTCTGCCGTCAAACCTCACCGCCAGCGCATACATCAGGGCGTGTATCTTGGCCTTGGAAAACTAGTCCTAGCATCCACTGTGCCATCAAGCAGGCACCCGCTTGACGTCCGTTCAGATACGGGACCAGACCTCGGGGGCGGCTCCCAGCTCGAAGCCGCCCCTTTTTTCTCCCGGCAGCCGCACAGGGGGAGCGCTCCGCGCCGCCTCCCCCTGGACCCCCACGGGCCATTCCCCGGGGCTCGCGTTGCACTCCCTTCCGACAGCCTGGGGCCACACACGGGGCCCCTACGGCCGTCGAAAGCGCGCACAACGCTCGCTCGTCCGCAGGGGGCCGGATGCGGCCCGTCCCCCTGCCACCCCCTCGGCCGCCGGCTGCGCCGGTGCGGCGCCTGGCGGGGCCGATGCGCCCACCGCCGACGGCCCGCGCGGGGCGCGGCCGCGCGCCAGGGCGGGAACCCGACCGCGCACGCTCCGTCGCCACGGGGGCCGCCCCCCGTCAAGGGCCCGCACGGAACCCCGCACAAGCCCCCGCGCAGGGCGCGGGGCCTGGTGGAGGTTGCCGTGCAGACCCCTGACGGGTCGCGACCGCCCGCGGCGGCTTTCGCCAGAGCCAAAGCGACGCGCGGCGGGGTCGCGAGGGGCACGCGCAAGGGGCGGTGCCGACGCCGTGCGGTTAGGAGGTCCGATCATGGACGCAATGGTTTTTAACATCCCGATGGCTCAGGCTGATCCCTACGCCGTTCCCTATGAGGACGGCTTCAGCACCACCTTCTGGAGCGACTTCTCCATTGCCGATGCCTTCGGAAAGAATGCGGTTCGCGACACGTTCAATCGTGCCTTTGCGGAGTGGAAGTCAGATTTCCGCTACCTTACCGATCTCGTCATGGTGCTGAACCATAAGATTTTCCAGCACTATGACGGCGACCGCGAGCTGTCTAAGCTCTACGACTCGCTGTGGAGGATCGCGGACGGATACGCGATGGATAATCTCGGCAAAAAAGAGCTGGAGTATTTCTTCCGCGTTACCGACTAGCCCCATCAATGGTCGGGGCGGCGACTCGCCCCGACCCACACACCTCACAAACATGCGAAGAAAGGCATATCATCATGAGCATCAACCGCGTCAACATCACTGGCAACCTCACCCGCGACCCCGAGCTGCGCGTCACCGCGGCAGGCACGCAGGTGCTCTCCTTCGGCGTCGCCGTGAACGACCGCCGCCGTAACCCGCAGACCGGCGAGTGGGAGGACTACCCCAACTTCGTGGACTGCACCATGTTCGGCACCCGCGCCGAGTCCGTGAGCCGCTTCCTCGCCAAGGGCCACAAGGTCGCGATCGAGGGCAAGCTGCGCTACAGCTCGTGGGAGAAAGACGGCCAGCGCCGCTCCAAGCTAGAGGTGATCGTGGACGAGATCGAGTTCATGAGCCAGCGTCAGGGCGGCAGCGCGCCTGCCGCGGCACCGGCTTCCGCGCCCATGACGGCACCCGCCGCAGTCCCGCCCACGGTCGACCTCTACGACGAGGATATCCCGTTCTAGCAAGTAGATCCTGGCAGAGCCCGCCCCGACCGGCGGGCTTTTCCATCTCCCGGCTGCCGCCCAGGGGGAGCGCTCCGCGCCGCCTCCCCCTGGATCCCCACGGGCCATTCCCCGGGGCTCGCGTTGCACTCCCTTCCGACAGCCTGGGGCCACACACGGGGCCCCTACGGCCGTCGAAAGCGCGCACAACGCTCGCTCGTCCGCAGGGGGCCGGATGCGGCCCGTCCCCCTGCCACCCCCTCGGCCGCCGGCTGCGCCGGTGCGGCGCCTGGCGGGGCCGATGCGCCCACCGCCGACGGCCCGCGCGGGGCGCGGCCGCGCGCCAGGGCGGGAACCCGACCGCGCACGCTCCGTCGCCACGGGGGCCGCCCCCCGTCAAGGGCCCGCACGGAACCCCGCACAAGCCCCCGCGCAGGGCGCGGGGCCTGGTGGAGGTTGCCGTGCAGACCCCTGACGGGTCGCGACCGCCCGCGGCGGCTTTCGCCAGAGCAAAAGCGACGCGCGGCGGGGTCGAGAGGTGCACGCACAAGGGGCGGTGCCGACGCCGTGCGGTAAGGAGGTCCGATCATGGACAAGAAGGAAGTCGTTGCGATCTACGATGAGGAGGCCGTGGATAGGGCGCTCGATGACTTGGCTATGTGGTGCACGCTGCACAAGGGCGAATTCCTCGACGACGCATGGGCTGCGTTCGAAGCGCTGTGCGGCGATGAGGTCAGCTTCGATGGTTGCGAGGGGATTGTCCAGACGATGGTCAACCTTGCCTTCACCGAGTGGGTCATGTTCGACAGCAAGGTGTTCGGTCGTGGGTGCATCGATGAGTACCTCGACCGTGTCGAGAGCGTCTCTGGTAAGAACAAGGCGATTCTCAGTGAGATTAAGGGCACTGCGAAGTACGGGGTTTTCCGCTACGACGGTCTTTTCGATGACGGTTTCGGCGATAAGGGGATTGTCGTCTCCGATGTCCTCGAAGGGGGCAGCTTCAAGGTCTACAGCGCCTATCTGCACGGTTTGGCAATCGAGCGCTCCTTTGAACCCGGAACCGGACTGTCGGCGAGGTTTGCGATTCTGGACGGGCGCGCATATTTTGTCGGTCAGTTCCCAGCGCACGACAAGGCACCGATCGATGAGAGCGAGACCCTGAACCTGTACCGCAAGTGTTTGGAGATCGGCTATCCGTTCATCGTCGCAATGGCAGCGAGCACACTCGCTCCAAACGGCATGTTCAGCGGCAGCATGGTTGCCCGAGTAACGGAGTCCGCCGCATAGGAGGCAAACCAATGGCAGGGCTGTTCGCAGCCCTGCCCCAAGTCGCTTTCAGTCCAGTGGAAAGCGAGGTGAAATCAAACAGAAAAGCGAGCCGAATTTTGGGGAGACGGCTCGCTAAGAAGCCCACGAAAACCATAGCGTAGAAAGGAAAATCATGGGACTTATCGACTATATGATTTTAAGTGAGCGATTTCAAGGCATTCGGCGCGATTGCGTAAGGCCGACACTGGTGGATGCCGCGATCTTGATTAAAAGCATTGCGCCCATCGCGTTGGCCTACCTCTTTGAAATCAAGCTGCTGGTCGCCTTCGCTTACCCGATCTGTTGCGCCCTCTTTCTCTATTTCTATCTCAAGCGAGAGGAAGAAGTCCTGTCGATGGTATTTGATGAATCGGAAGAAAGATACCCCGCACACCCAATGAGGCGATAGGGTCAGAATTACATCAGGGGCGGCTCCCAGCTCGGAGCCGCCCCTATTTTTCTCCCGGCTGCCGCCCAGGGGGAGCGCTCCGCGCCGCCTCCCCCTGGACCCCCACGGGCCATTCCCCGGGGCTCGCGTTGCACTCCCTTCCGACAGCCTGGGGCCACACACGGGGCCCCTACGGCCGTCGAAAGCGCGCACAACGCTCGCTCGTCCGCAGGGGGCCGGATGCGGCCCGTCCCCCTGCCACCCCCTCGGCCGCCGGCTGCGCCGGTGCGGCGCCTGGCGGGGCCGATGCGCCCACCGCCGACGGCCCGCGCGGGGCGCGGCCGCGCGCCAGGGCGGGAACCCGACCGCGCACGCTCCGTCGCCACGGGGGCCGCCCCCCGTCAAGGGCCCGCACGGAACCCCGCACAAGCCCCCGCGCAGGGCGCGGGGCCTGGTGGAGGTTGCCGTGCAGACCCCTGACGGGTCGCGACCGCCCGCGGCGGCTTTCGCCAGAGCCAAAGCGACGCGCGGCGGGGTCGCGAGGGGCACGCGCAAGGGGCGGTGCCGACGCCGTGCGGTTAGGAGGAGCCAGATGGGCTACCACGCATCCGGTATCGGTGAAATAAGGTTTCCGTCCAAGAAAGACCTCGAAGCCGTCATCGAAGAGCTGAAGAAGATTCCCGCTAGCAATAGTTTTGGCGGGATCGAGGAGGATTACCCCGACCATGAGTCATTCGATTTCTGCAAGGTGATGTCTGAACTCGGGTTTGTCACGACTCGTTCCAAGGACGATTTCTATCCTTATTCCTTCGCGATCGAGTACGAATGGGGCAAAATCGGGTCCTGGACGGACGAGCCGTTCAAGGCGATCGGCCCCCATTGCGTCAAGAGCCATTTCAAGTGGAGTGGCGAGGACGGTGAGGCGTGGCTTGAGTCCGAGCTTCATACCGAGAAGGACATGCTCGTCGCCAGCTTCCCGGATGGTGGCGTTGAGTGCTCGAACGGCAGCATGTTCATCAACCTGACCTATGCGAACCAGAGTTTCCAGCTGTTCATCAACGTCAATGACTGGGGTGTCCCCACAGCCCAGATCACTCGAAACAAGCTGCCTAATCTCTAGAACCGTCAATGGCGAGGGCCTCCGGGTCCTCGCCCCACTCCAAAGGAGATAACCATGAAGAACATCGACGAGAAGATCAAGAAGATCGTTGCCCTAATCGACGGCGCCGCGACCGAAGGCGAAGCGCGTGCCGCCTCGTTGGCGCTCCAGAGGCTCCTCGTTTCGAACAACCTCAAGTTGGAGGACATCAATCTGGATGATTCACCGGCAGAAGTCGGCGAGGAGGCCTGCGATCTCGGTCGTCGAATTCCCGAGTGGAAGAAAACCCTTGCACTTGTTGTTGCAGCGAACTACAGGTGCAGGGCCTACACGTCATATAGCAACAATGGAAGGACTGTCGTTTTCGTTGGCGAGGGCGAGGATTCAGTTGTCGCCTCGTGCTGTTTTAGGGCGAGCGCCAATGCGGCCGAGAACTGCTTCAGGACCTATTGCGCGCGAATGAAGGCTCTGGGGTACGGGAATGCCTCACGCCAGAAGGGCGTAAAGGGGACGTGGATGCTTGGCTTCATCTCCGGCCTCAAGCGAGCCTATGCGGAGCAGGTCAGCAATGACGAGTCCATGGCGCTCGCGATCGTCGTCCCCGAATCCGTCAACCGTCACATGGATGGGATCGGCTTGAGGACGACCAAGATTAAAGTCAGGACTACTAGCGATCCTTATGTCAAAGCCGACGGCTATGAATCCGGTTATGGGTTCGGCAGAGGCGACAGAGTGACCGCCGCATCGGCATAAGACGAAACGCCGGGGCCGCCAAAAGACGGCCCCGGCGTTTTTCTATTTAACTCGATCTAACGGGCAATGGGGCTCCGGTATCGAATGGGAAACCATTTATCACCGGGCCCCATTGCCCGTTAGATCTTTTGACAAGCTGCTGAAATACGGAATAGGTGAATACATGGACAACGGGAAAAGCGAACTATAGAACTACGTAATAACGACAAGATGCAATAACGCAAAAGCAGCAAACCGTAACATGCGAACCACGAAACTACGGAATAGCAGAACTATTGAACATCATACCGTTCGGTCCTGAATTTTGTCCGCAAGTGTCGTACGCTGCCGTACAAAACTGCGTTTTGCCCGGTAGCGTACCGCCGCCAAAGGCGGCGCTTGTTAGGGCTCTGCCCTAAAACCCGGCGCCTACGGCGTTACAAAGTTACGTTTCTACGTAGTTGCATTACGTCGTAGTTCCTCTTTGCCGCAATTACGCTATTACATAGTTAAGCAGTTCATTTTTTTCGGTTTTCGACTTCTCTACTGTTACGTTTTAACGTCAATGAGTTGTTTGCCAATATTTTCATTTCGATAATTTGAAAAGATCGCCGGTCGTCAATCAATTACGAGCACGACACGTTCGGCTTCGCATTCGAAGGGCGCCGCAGTAGCGCCGGATGGATGGACCGGACTCCGATCCTGTCGTTTTTGGCCTCATTACTTGATAGCCAAATTGGAGTCATTAGACTGACGGGAGACGCCTGGTCAATTTGATTCACGGTTTAGTTTCCCTGGTACGTTCAGGCGGGAGCCCAGGGTCGCTGCTGGTCGTTCTTGGCGAAGGACATTGGCTAAGGTTTTGGGCGGGTGCGACCAGAACTTACATTCTTTGAATGTCCAACTGTGCCGTCTTGTTGCAACTGCATAGTTACGTTGTTCCGATATTTCGTTGTTACGAGGTTACGTAATTCAGCTATTCAGCTATTGCACAGTTCAGCTGTTCGCCTTTAACGTTATTCACCTTTTCGGCATGTACGCAACAATGCGCTGCAATTGGCCCAACGGGATATCCGTAACCGACTCCAGCCGCCTACCTTGCCTTGAGCTCCTAGACAATACGTGAGGTACGGGTTCGTCGAGAAGAACTCGGATAGATTTCGATAGAAAGATCGGACTCCCTATGCCGCTTGAGCGAGAACAATGAATTGCGCCTATGGCGTTAGACGAAGGACGCTACCCAGCGTCGCTCTTGGCTGCGGCAAGCTTTCCTCACTTTTCGTATTTCAGTAATTCTTTTACTACGCAGCTGCGTAGTTACGTAGTTACGTTATTACGCAGCTGCGTTTTGACGTTAATGGGTTATTAGCCAATTACTTCTTTTCGTTGATTTGGAAAGATCGCCGGTCGTCAATCAATTACGAGCACGACACATTCGGTCTCGCATTCGCAGGGTGCCGCATAGTGCCGGACAGATGGACTGGACTTCGATTCTGTCGTTATTCGCCTCATTACTTGTCAGCAAAACGGGGGTCATAAGGCTAACGAGACACGCTTAGTCAGTTTAGACCAAGGCTTAGTCCTCGATTCGTTTAGGCGGGAGCGCGGGTCGCCGGTGTCTGTTTTGCCAATGGGCATTGTCTAGGGCGTGTCGACGGGTGCGACTAGATTCCCTTTCCTTGAATGTTCAACAGTATCGTTATGTTTAAGTTGCATTGATACGTAGTTCCGATATTTCACTGTTACGGTATTCAGCTATGTCACAGTTCAGCTGTTCGCCTCTTACGTTACTCACTCTTTCAGTATGCACGTAAAAATGCGCCGTAATTGAACCAAATGGGATGTCCGTAATCGACTCCAGCCACCCATCTTGCCTTGAGATTTTAAGCAAGACGTGACCCGCAAGCTCGTCGAGAAACACTCGGATAAATTTCGATAGAGGACTGGTTGATCGCGTCGAAAATGTTGGTGTAAGGGTGACGGCCCTAGTGCCCGTTTAACGA
>JBKYCW010000003.1:228606-237064 GCA_047025555.1 Collinsella sp. | reverse complement strand
ACGCCGGGCCGACTCGCTTCGGATGGGGCTCTACACCAACTTTCTCGACACTACCGACTGGTTCATTGTGTCAATCGAGCTGGAACTCTGAATAGCGATGACCTCATTAGATCGAGTGCATTACTCAACGATGCGACCGACTGTGGCAAGCACTTCCCGCCTTCCGAAATTCAATTGTTCCTTTATTAGTTTGTTGCGTAGTTACGTAGTTACGTAGTTACGCTATTCAGCTCTTACGTTGTTCCGTAGTTAACTTATTGCATTGTTCGTTATTTCAGTCTGTTTGTAGTTCGGTAATGTCATAGCTCGGCAATGCCATAGCCATTCACCTGCAAAAACATTGGCACCGCATGTCACCAAGTTGTACGGCACGGTACGTGTCGCTGCTCTACGCTTGTTAAAGCATGAGTTAGGAGACGGCAAATGGGTGAGATATCCCGTGAGAAAAAGCCAAAAAGGGCGCGTATAGAGGCCAGGAGCACCGTTGAGGAAGCAGAGGCCATTCGTTCATTGGCTAAGAACCTCAACATGAGCGTCACTGAGTACATTCTGTACAAGACTCTCTACGAGACTAATGCCTCATCAGGATCGACCTTGAGGGAAATCTGGGACGAGCTCTTTACGATTTCGACGCAACTGTCTGAGCTCAATTTAAACGCAAAGGCGATAGCGGGACAGTCGCGCGCTGCCGAATCGAGAAGGGTGTCTATGGCCATATTCGAGGCAATCGATACCGTCGAGCCGCGTTTGATGGATGCATGCGAGCGTCTCTCGCGTGCAATCGAGGCTGAATATCCGACTGAAAGGAGACGTAATGCCCTTTCTTAAGACGCTCTCGGGTGGTGGAGGCAGCTGCAAACAGGTCGATGACTACCTTTCATTTGGGCATCGAAGCACTGAGGACCACGAAGAGAGAATCGAAAAGTACCTTGCCGGAGATAAGTCCGCCTCGCGCTCCATGGCTTTCGGCCACTCTCCAGGATTGCCCGACACCCCGTACGGATGGCATAAGGTGATGGATGCGACGAGAAAGAGATTCGGCAAGGATAAGCCCCCAGAGTGGTTTGAGAAGAAAAGGAAATCAAATCCAAATCTCATCTGGAGAAACTACTATCAATGGATTTTGTCACCTGACCCCAGGGACCGTGCGTCGGCAGAGGAGGTTGGCCAGCTCGCCCAGGAGTGGTGTGAGAGGGTATGGCCTGCCGATCGGGGCTGGCAGTGGATCTGGTCCGTACACGACGACAATGCAAGTGGCGTCATGCACGCCCACATAATTCTCAATGCTGTAAATGCGTCCACAGGTCTAAAAGTTCAGATTTCACCTGAGGATAGCGACATGCTCGACCATCAGGCTCAAAAGATCGGCGAGGAGCATGGAATGAATTACTTTCCCGACCTTGCTGATTGGCGCGCAGCAGTACGTGAGGGACGGCAGACCCCCACGATTCAGTCAGTTCGCATGAGTGCGGCCGAGCGCTCACTTAGGCGCCGTGGAGGCCGAAGTTGGGTTGCGGAAATCAGAGACGCCATAGACAGGTCAATCGCAAACAGCTCCAACTGGGATGAGTTCGTAGAGAGGTTCGAGGCCGATGGCTTTACTGTCGAATGGAGCCGCAGGGGTATCGGCTATAGGCACCCCGATAGCGGCGGGCACGACAAGAAGGTACTTGCGTCCTCACTCGGTTCAAATTACGACGAGTTCGGCATTCGTGCCCGGCTGGGAATACCCGTCGATGTTGTAGCCGGGAATATCGAATCAAGAATCTCCGACCGTAAGCTGAATGAGGCAAAAGCAAAGAGCTTTGGCTACACTCCGCAGAATAAGGGTTTTGACAATGCTCTTAAGTGGAGGATTGCATCTAAATCGAAGCGCGCCGGCATCGGCGCAATCAGTGCCGGAGTCAAAGCCCTGTCCGTTATTTCCGCAAATGGGTACAGCTCCGTCACGGAGGTCGAGGATGCCTTCAGGTCTCAGATGCTCAAGGTCGAGGCTATAGAGCACGAGGTCCATGAGATCGAGTCATCGATATCTATTGCAGAGGAGGTTCTTGAGCGCTCTGAAAAGATCTCGTCTGCCAAGGCGAGACTTGTCGAGCTGGAGTCGTCCTTATCTTTTACGCCGGCAGACAGGAAAGAGAGAAACGCTCTTTTATCCCAAATTGATAACGATACCGCTTTCTGCAGCGCGGCATTATCAAAGATGTCTGCCGATACATCGGGGGCTGAGCGCTATGCCGTCGAAGCGCGGTTAATCCTAGGCGGGCTGAGAGATAGGCTGGGTGAGCTCTCCGTGTCGCTCGATAGGGCGCGAGCTGACGCCGAGTCGCTAAATGAGTCTCTCGCGGCAATCGAGGGTTTTATTGGAGCTAGGGCAGTGAGGGACCTAAGAAGAGTCCCCTCGGTCGGCGAGTTTCTGAGAAGGTCAAACAGGCGGAGACTCAGCGTCCCGACTTCCATCCAGACAAGAGACTCGATCGCTGTCGCGGCCGCATTGGAGTCGGCCGCCTCAAGGCGCATTCTTCAGGAGGGCAGTGACCGTATCGAGAGCATCGAGAAGGCGGCGAAATCACAAATGCCTTCGGTTTACGTCCGTCCCGAAGCCGGAACGGTTTCCGAGAGAAAGAACACGGTTTAAAGATGAACACTTCTTCATTGAGGATTTACTACGAGACGGGATGTATCGACGAGGTGCATATGCCAGATCCGTCTTTTGAATCGGGCGTCGCTCTCCAGCGTGAGTACCTCGATATCTCCAATCCCGACAATGGTATATTCCTAGATAGGAGCTATAAGATGCCCGGGGGCGACAATGACGAGTATCGCGAGCTGTGCGACAGGATGCTTGTAGTGAGCTCGGACGACCTGGCGAGGGCCCTTCTCGTCGAGTCCCATGGTCTTGCCCTCCTCACGCGCGACCCTCTATCTGATTTCGATTGCGGTCTATCTATCACGCTGCCAGACCGCCTGGGCTTCAACGATGACGCCTGCCTGATGAACGAGGATTGGTATTTCGGAAACATCCAGAAACTCATCGAAAAGGTTCTTGCGATGGGACCCGCCGCGCACGCCGCGCTCGTCAACGGATTGGCGGCCGGCGTGGAAGGGCTTACCGTTGAGGAAGGCTGGAGCGATGGCACCCGATGAGATCGTCCTTAGGGACTATCAGCGGGAGTGTGTGGATATCTGCGACTCCCTCGAGAGCGGATCGCATCTCGTGCAGATGGCAACAGGGCTCGGCAAAACCGTAACCTTCAGCAGAATCGCCCGGAAGGGTAGGGTTCTTCTGCTTTCACACCGTGAGGAACTGGTTACCCAGCCAGTCAAGTACTACAGCTGCCCGGTAGGCATCGAAAAGGCCGAACGGCACTCGCATGGCGAGGAGGTTGTCTCGGCTTCTGTCCAGACTCTTGCAAATCGACTTGAGAGAGACTTTGAGCCTGGCGAATTTGACATGGTTATCACCGATGAGGCACACCATGCCCTGGCGCCGTCTTATCGTAAAATCTACGACTACCTGAGGCCGCGGCTCCACATCGGGTTCACCGCGACGCCGAGGAGGGGAGACGATCGAGGGCTCGGGGCGGTATTCGACGATATCGTCTATCAGAAAGACCTGCGCTGGGGAATCGCCAATGGCTATCTATGCGATATCGACTGCCGTAGAACCATCGTGGACTGGTCGACGAAAGGCGTCCGTACCGGAATGGGCGATTTCCGAGTAGGTGAGCTAGCAAAGCGCGTTGACCGCCCGGAGACGAATCGGCAGGTCGCGGCTGCATATAGTGAACTCCATATAGGTCAGACGCTCGTATTTGCTTCGAGCGTGCACCATGCCTACTCTTTGGCTGAACTCATTCCCGGCTCCGTGGTTGTCGATGGGAACACACCGGCAGATGAGCGTCGACAGATCATCGATGCGTTCACAGCGCGAGAGATTCCATGCCTCATCAACTACGGCGTATTTACCGAGGGCACGGACATGCCACTCATTGAGACTGTGCTGTTGGCCCGACCGACGAAGAACCCATCGCTCTACACGCAGATGGTTGGGCGAGGGCTGAGGCTCTACACCGACCCCGTAACCGGATATGAAAAAAGGTCCCTCAGGCTTATCGACTGCTTGGGCGTTTCTGACGATAAGAGCATATGCACGCCGCCTACTTTATTTGGACTTAACGAGAGGGATTTTCCCGACAGGGTTGGCAGGAAACAACTCGATGGCTCGCTTCTCGATTTGGGAAGAAGGGTCGAGGAAGTGGAGGATTGTCCATCCGGTTGGGTGCTTACGTCGCGCAAGGTCAACGTGCTCTCTTCTACTGGACCAATCGCGTGGGTCGTGCACTACAACGGCGATCGGAATATCGCCGGTCCCGGTGCATCCGACAGGGGGTGGCAGGTCACGCTATACAAGCCTGACCTTCTCGACTGTTGCACCGCGGACCTTACGAGACTGGGGGAGACCCAGCGAAGGTATTATAGGTCGCTTGATGTTGCCGAGCAGGACATACTCCTGTGGCTTGAATTGAATTTTGAGACCTCGCACGATAGGGCCCTTTGGGACCGCGAGCGCGCGGCAAAATGGGCCGAGGACCCCGCTTCAGAGCCGCAGCTGGCTTTTATCAGGAGGCTTTTGGGTGATTCTGCGGGTGACCTAGATTACGACGACCTGACCAAAAGGGATGCGACGATACTCATCGAGTGCGCCAAGAGGCGCGCCCAGGAGACGAATCTAAGGAAATACGGAGTCTGCCCGCTGTGCGGTCGCGCGCTGAAGGTGTCTAAGTCCGGCAAGTCCATCGTCTGTGAATCCAATAGCTGGGAATATAGAAGCGGTTCATTTGTGCTTGCGTCCGGTTGCGGTTTTCAGGTCAAGCGCTTCCATGAGCATGAAGAATATTCGCCTGAAAAGGCCATGAAATGGCCGGGCGTTAAGGAGTATCTTAAGGAGAAGCAGGGATGATTCCCCTCGTAGGTCCGTTAAGCGAAATTGCGAAAAGGCGTTTCGATCGGAATTGTGAGCGCGTCGCATCTGGTACCAGAAGTTCCACTGCCGTGAAATTGACGGTTGGCGTCCTTGTTGCATCGGTGCTTATCTTCATATGCCTGGGTGCCGAGGTCGTTAGAGAGGCTGCGATCTCAAATGCGGCTGAGCAGAAAGCGCAAGCAGACGGCGGCGTGTCTCTAAAAGATGAGAACCCGGACTATGCCGGTTGGCTTACGGTCGAAGGGACCTCGATCTCAACGCCCGTTGTCTCATGCCGCCAGGGTGACCCTAACGGTTTCTACCTCAATCACGGTTTCGATCGCCTACCGTCATTCTCCGGTTGTCCGTTTATAGCTGAAGGCTCATCGCCATCAAGTTCAAACATGCTCGTGTACGCTCATAACATGGGATATGGAGCTCTGGGCTTTACGGAGCTCCAGAATTGTTATCGGACGGATTGCTTTGCAAATATTGGAGCCGTGACATTCACGATCGCAAATGGCAATACCGTTCGCTATAGGCCGTTGCTTGGCATGAGGGTGCCTAAAAGCTTTGATCTGCTTCTACGGTTTGACTTTGCCGGAGAGTCAGACTTCAAGGCCTGGCTTACTTCATTGGCCGAGCACGCCAGCGCGAAGTCGGATTCCGCTGGTTCCGACTCTGTTATCACGTTGGTGACATGCTCTTCCGCGATTGGCGGGGACCGGTATCGGAGCGTTTTGGTTTGCGAAAGGACTATTTAAGTCATGTGTGGCGTCATGGGCTAACGCAACGGCTGAAACGGTTAATAGCAATAAAGGTCCGGATTATCAATCTTGCATTTAGTATCGGGCATCTTCAAAGCACCTATATAATTAAACAATTAGTTAATTAATCAAAGGAGCTGTACATGCCAGATTCGTCCCCAATTAATGACAGCCGGATAGGAGTGCAACAGGGTGAGCCCCTTCGATCTTGTCTTTCCTCCACAAATCTTGATGACACAATTCGTACGACTCTTTCGCTGTCACTAACCGTTGGCGATAAGAAAAGGCTCAAATCTATGGCAATGAATAGGGGAATGACAATCGCAGCACTTGTGCATGAATGGATTGTTGAGTTTGCCGGGGAGGATAATTAATGGCCAAATTCGATACCGAGCGCGAGGGACAGATCAAGTTCTATGAGACGTTTATCCCAAGAGTTGACCCGGACTTGGATTTGGACGAAATTCTTGCAGATGATAATGATGGCGTCATCAACGGCAACCTCCTTGAGTTTAAGCTGATCGTCACAGACCTCAATGCCGTTCTATTCCAGTGCATCAAGTACCTCTCCGCCCGCCGCCTCAAGGGAAAGCCGGTTCCTGCGAACGTGGTTATTGTCTCGCTCGAGGAGTCCATTGCCTACGTCTATTGTTCCAAGGACTATCTTGAACAGATCGAGACTGTCTACAATGGCCCTTCGTCCAAGAACAACAGCGGTTTCACGGCTGGCAAGTATGCAGACAGACTGGACTACTCAGAACAGCTTGCTGCCGAGAGGCTCGTAAAGACGCTGAAAACCGATAACTATACGAAGACTCACATAGATGAGAATTGCATCGTTGGGTGGGCGGAGGAATACTATCGTCTAAGGCCTGATGCGCGTAAAGAACATTTCATTGGCGACAGCACCGGAAAGCATCAGGTTACCGGCGAGATTAGGCAGCCCAAGGTTTTTGCTCGATACTTGATTCCGTATAACGGGCAGACCAATGTCAAGTTCGATTACCTAATGGACTGTCTGAACGATTTCCTCCAGAAAAAGGACCTGGGGGCGTTTTTCACCCCGGAGCCCTATGCTGAAAGGGCCAGGGAGCTATTGGCGGAAGCCATCTCGCGCGTACCCTCAGGAAATGACTACGTCATAATCGATCGCTGTGCAGGCACGGGAAACCTAGAACGTGGTCTATCTGAAGATGTGCTGTCACATTGCATTGTGTCGACAAAGGAATACTACGAGTACAAGGTGTTGCAAGAGCTGATTGGCTCGAAGGTTCGCCACATCATACCTCCTATCGAGGCTGAGGACACCTTCGATGCCGGTAATGTAAGGGGTGCCGACGCTCTAACGCAGGAGTATGTCGAGAATCCTATCATCAGGAGTTATGTCGATGACCCGTCCTGCACGATAATCCTGTTCGAGAATCCGCCGTTCGCCGAGACCACTTCGATGGAGCATCAGAAGCGCGGCGAGGGAAAGAAGTCGTCATCTGGTTGGAAGGCCAGCTGGGTCGTCGAGCAGATGAGAAAGGCCGCGAAGGAGGATCCGTCGATCTCGGGGACGTCAACCAACGATATGGGTAACGTCTTCATCTGGTCTGCGTTCGAATACTATCTCCGGCAGTCGACCGACAGTTACGTTGTCTTTTCGCCTGTTAAATATTGGAAGGCCCAGGGGCTCGTCAAAAAACGCTTCATTGACGGCTTTGCCGGGGACAGATTCCATTTCCACGCAAGAAAACACTCATGCGTACTCGTAGCCCTATGGTCAAATGAGGATGCAACGGTCGATTCGTTCACGGTAGATGGTTTTGATATCATCAAAGGGAAACTCGGACCGGCAGTTCCGCTGGATTTCAGAAAGATTGATTCGCTCTATAGTTCCCGTTACTACGACAAGCGCAAAATGGAAGATGACATCGACGGCGGAATCCTTCTGCAGAAAACCGGAGATGAGGCCACGACGCAGAAGAAAAGGCTAAAACCCCGCTGGAATAAGAACATACTTGGCTACATGGTCGTAGACGGATTTGGGTTCGACAACCCCGACCTTCATTCGATACTCGTCTCGGCCGGCATATTCAATGGCAATGGCTTCTATCTTCGTCGCGACAACTATCTGCAGAAGCTGCCTATGTTCGCCGCGTCCCGCTACATCTCCTATGACGGATCCTGGACTGAGCGCGGCCGCATCATGAAGTCGGCAGACGGAGCGGACAGGTTCCTGAAGGACGTTGCCGCTGGCAAGTTAGACCAATGGCTGTTGAGAACGCTCCTGTTCACATGTATGGAGTATCAGAATCACATGCGGTCGTTCAAGGGCAGCGATGGCAGAGCCTACAGAAATGAGCTGTGCCTTGACACTACAAATCGCGGAACGGTGGCTTCTGCGGCACTCGAAGGGCTTCAGTGCGGCGAGCGTGAAAACGAGCTTCTGACAGCATGGACTAGGGTCTTGGAGGAAGCGAAGGAAACGACCCTATATGACAGGTCGCTCACGTATGGCCTCTATCAGATAGGCGAAGAGCTCAACACGTGGCGTGAGCCATCGAATGGGAAGAAGGGACGTATATATGATTACCCGTCGCTAAACGGGTCGATTCGCGCTCTTAAGGAACTCAACAAGAAGTACTACCTCGAGGAGATTGTCCCTAAGCTGTTTGAATATGAGTTTGGTAGTGTCGAGAAAGTTGGTGTAGAGCCCCATCCGAAGCGAGTCGGCCCGGCG
>JBKYCW010000003.1:157615-227331 GCA_047025555.1 Collinsella sp. | reverse complement strand
GCATGTCCGGCGTCGGGTCTGATAAGATTTCCATAGCGGTCTTCGTCCTTTCCTAGAACCTGTTGTTGTGGTGATTTCAGATTCTAGGACGAAGGCCGTTCTTCGTTAAACGGGCACTAGGGCCGTCACCCTTACACCAACATTTTCGACGCGATCATGAGTTTCTGAAATAGCGCATTAGTTGAATTGAATAATCTGCCTCATCTGGTTGTGCCCGCTGAATCTGATAACCGATTCAGCGGGCACAATTCAATTTATTTATGAAAAGGTGGCCTTATGCAAGTTTTGGTCTAACAGGGCTATCTGATTTCGAAGGCGCGCCGGCTGCTCGTTTCTTATTCTCGAGAGTTTTCAGGTCTGCCTGGATTTTCGAGGTCGAAGGGGTGGAATGATCAACCGAGCGTTTTCCCTCCTCGAGCGTCTCCGGGGTATATTGAATGAGAATATCCGCCCCTATCTCGTGCATTCTCGCGTCAAAGGAGCATTGGCACTTCCGCAGGACTTCATCGAAGAATCGGAAGTCACCCTGAGTCTGCGCAATCTCCATCCAGCTCTTGTATTCGTCCGCATGCGTTTCGTCAATGACGATAAGGTCCACCCCGTTCTCGATGCACTGCTTCATCATGATGAGTCGACCGATTCGCCCGTTGCCGTCTTGGAACGGATGCAGGTGCTCGAACCTTGCGTGGAAACGGGAAATCGATTCGAAGTCCTTTGGGCTGCCCTCCCATTCGGCGAGCAGTGCCGGTATAGCGGTCGGTATGTCGCTCGGAAGGGCAACCTGCACCGAGCTGTTCCTGATTCGGTTGGGGATGTATTTGAAATGCCCGCTTTCCCCGTTAGCCGCCATGGTCGTCCCCTTGTGAAGGATCGTCTCGAATTCAATGAGTAGTTCTGGCGTCAGTTCAACCCCGAGCGTGTCGACCATTCGATCGAACATCTTGAAAGAATTCTTGGTCTCAATGATGTCGTCAAAGTCGTGGTCTCCCGTAACCTTATTCCGTGCATAGAGCGTCTCGATCTGATCGAGCGTAAAGGTAGATCCTTCGATCTTGTTCGAGTGGTAGAGGAATTCCGGAAGGATGACCTCATAGGCGGAATTCGGCGCCGCCTTCAGTGTCTGCATCTTGTTTAGAGAGATAATCATTGCGCATCCTTCGTAATCTGCATATCAATCACTGTCGTTTCTATATTCTAGGATAATTGAATAAGCGATAGTATCTTTGTAATTCCCCATCAGGACAAGCGCTCCCAAATGCCCTACAACGGCCGTAGAAGAGACACCTTCGGCGCTTCATTATCGAGGGCGGTTGCGACTTGGCCGGCACCGTTAAAGACGAGTTAGACGTTGGCTAGATTCTCCACGGCAATCGCTATAAGTTGCCTCTAACGAACATCTTCTTGCCTACAGTCGCGGCATGTTCTTGTAGACGCCCTGGCGGTGACCGATCCTCACGACCTCGATGACGGTTTTTCCGTCCTCGATCCTTGCTAGGATGCGGTAGACCCCAACGCGCCAGCGCCAACCGGAATCGGTACCCTGAAGCTGTTTTCCGTTCGGCGCGCGGCGCGGATCCTCGCATCCGTCAAGGTACTCCTGAACCCAGGATAGGATGATGAGCCGCTGCTTCTTCGGGATGTTGAGGAGTTGCTTGGTCGCCGCCTTAGACCATTCGACACGGAAACTCACTCGACCTCCATTGCCATACGCATGACGTCGTTCATCGAGTAGCGGGTGCCGTCGTCTTGCATCAGCGCCTCGTTGTATGCCTTGATGTCGGCAGCCTCCTCGACCTTTTCGAGGGCGGCACTCCTCACGAATTCGGAAAAGGACATGCCCAGGACGCTCGCATAGGACTGGATCCAGTCCTTCTCGCCCTCGTCGAACCTGATGGCAGTTGCGCTCATGGCCATAGTTACTCCAATCAACGTACTACGCTGTAGCACGCTCATTATACCCATTCAGCATGGCATCGGTCTCAAAAAGGTGTTCAGAACGATTGTGAAGTTCCGCACCAGAACAAGCGCCTTCAAATGCCCTACAACGGCCGTAAAAGAGATGCCCCTTACCGGAATAAGGGCTAAGTTTCTTGTTTTTGTGCCCGTCATGGGGTATAAGTTGTTTAAGGTGACATGCACCGTCAATGCGCCGTTACGTAAGGCGCCCATCAGTCCGCGATAGGGATTTAAGGAGACGGTGCCATGCCGAATGAATCATTCCGCTACTCAAAGCAAATATCAGACCAGGGCCGAGAACGCTCTGTCGAAGTGCGCCGCGAGCGTGCAGCCCTCAAGCGGCGCCTCAAGGCAGGGGAGATCAGTCCCGCCGATGTCCTCAATGACGAGGGCAACGTCGCGGCAAAAATCAGGCTGTTCGCGTTCCTTAAAAGTTGCCCCGGTGTGGGGTCGGCGGGGGCAAGGACGCTCCTTCGCGCATTGGGTCTGTCCGAGACGAAGACTATTCGCTCCCTGGGTCCCGTGCAGAAGGCCCGCATACTGACCATGCTGGAGATGATCGCCGGCGGCGTCCGGGTCGACCGCGTGGCCGAGATCATCATGTCAGAACGATAGAATAGAATCCGATAGGGGATTAGAGAAAGGCAACATCGTGGATGAGAATAACCTCAACAATCAAGACGGCCAGGGCCAGGACCTGAACTTCGTTCCCGATGGGGGCGGCAGCGGCAAGATGCCCCTGAAACGCAAGGTTGCCATCGGCGCGACGGTCACGCTCGTCGTCGCGGGGCTCGGACTCGGCGGCGCATGGGCGACCGGCGCCTTCGCCCCCAAGTCCGAGATCACCAAGATCGAGGTCGATGGCGATAGCGGCAAGAAGCAGGTCTCAGAGAAGACCGAGCCAGCGGTGGATTGGACCGTAAAGATCGAGGCCGAGGGCGTGACTGCCGACTCCTCGCCCCTGATCACCCGCTACGTCTGCACCGACGGCGCCGATAAGGGCGTCGAGTTCTACCACGCCACCTCCGCATCCGATGCCATCGAGGGCAAGGACAGTGTCCAGCTGACCGAGGGCACCTGGGAGATCACCGCAATCCCCATCATCAACCAGGACGGCTCCATCACAACGCCCACCGGCGGTGGCGAGCAGGCCGTTTCCGGCGTCTCGAAGGACTCCGGCTCCACCGAGTTCACCGGCGAGACGAAGCCGGCCGGAGACGTGACCCAGGGTGACATCGAGAAGGTCCTCGACAAGGTGAACGAGGCGGTCTCCAAGGGCGACGGCAGCCTCACGGGGGATGCCGGCAAGGACGTGGTGAACAAGGTCACAGACAACGCCTCCAAGGCACCTGCCGCCGACAAGGAGAAGGTCGAGGAGAAGAAGGACGCCGCGACCGATAGCGCCGTGAAGGCCGAGGACAAGAAGACCGATGCGGCAAAGCCATCCACGGGCTCCGGCTCCGCGCCGTCAAAATCCGACTCCAAGCCCTCTTCCGGCTCATCCAACAGGCCATCCCATGAGCATACATGGCAGGCGCAGTACCGGTCCGAACCTGTCTATACCACCGAGTATTACACCATTGTCGACCAGGAGGCATGGGACGAGCAGGTTCGTAGCGGCAGTCATTTCCTGTTCTCAGACGGCCACATTTGCTATGACAGCATGGAAGCAATGAACTATCAGTTTGATACCGGCTGTTCTTATTCTGTAGTAGATGATTACAAAACCATCCACCATGAGGCCGTGACCCATCAGGGGACACGCCAGGTGCAGACCGGGACCAAGCAAGTGCTTACCGGCTACCGCTGCTCCGGGTGCGGTGCCACGAAATAGGTCCGAATCGGATAGATTGGCTCTTGGGAATCAGATTCGAAATTGCTCCACGTCATATCGTTATTCGGTCGATTCGGCCTCGCCCTGCTCCTGATAATACGACCAGATCACTTCGGGAAGAGGAAATGTCTTTATAGGGGAGTCGGGCTTTTCGTGCTGCTTGGTGCGCTCCTGCGCCTGGCTCGCGATATCCTGCCATATCTTGTCGTCCTGGGTATGAGCCTTTCTCGTTGCACCCAGTGGACGGTCGCATGATATTGGGGTATTGATACGGTGGTTGATGCCGTGTAGCAGTGCTGCCCTCAATGCTACACGGCATTGTGTTTATGTGATAATATGTCATTATCATATTGTGAGGTGATGTATATGGCACTGATACAGTTGAACGTCCCCGACGATGTAAAGGAACGTGCGGATAGGGCATTCGCGAGGAGCGGGCTCACGACACCGTATGCGATGCGCATCATGGTCAACCAAGTTGCCGAGACGGGCAGGACGCCTTTTGACGGTCTGTTCTTATCCCCATCCGGGCGGCTCTACTCGGAGGATGTGCGCCTGGCGATGTTGCGCGCGGAGGCCCAGGAGTATGGCCTGATCGAGGATGATTCCGGAGATGACCCCCTGAAGATCCCTGATGATATCCTTGCGGAAATGGGAATCAGTCCCGAGGAGGTCGGGCAGTGAGCCACTACGAAGTGAGGGTTCCCGGCTCTTTCTGGAACACGCTCGCCGCGCTTAAGCCGAAATACTCTCATGCCGAATACGTTGAGGTCGTTAATGCTGTCAAGGCCTGTATCGCCGAACTCGAACGCACCGGCATGATAGAGGAGAGCGGGTGGGATGATCATGTGCTCGTGCACCCGCCATATTCTGACGGCAAGCACCGTGAGGCCCATACCTACGATGATGACGTCCTGGTCGTGTATTTCATTCGCGAGAGGAACCGCCGAATCCGCATGGTAGGCGTTTTCGATCATTTGAATATACCGCGTTCATAACCGCATTTCGGTGATTCAAATATAGGAGATGCCCCACGGTTATCCTCTCTTTGTGACAAAGAAGGGCCCCGCTCATATGAGCGGGGCCCTTCTACTTTATCGCAGATATGCGCTAGATCTTGCGCTTGCGGCAGACCAGGACGATTCCAGCGATGCAGGCCGCGGATCCGGCGGCAATTGCCGCGTAGAGAACCCAGTTGCCGGTCTGCTCGAGGTCCTTGCCCTCGGGGGTGTTCTCGATATCAATGGTCTGGTCGGTGTCCTCCAGGTCGGTTTCCTTGGAGATCTCCTTGCCGTCCGCATCGCGCTGCAGACTTTCGAACACGACCGCCTGCTGACCCGCAGCATCCGAGGCCTTGAACACCATGGGGACGTCCACGTCAAGGTCCGAGACGGTGGGGGTGAACCGCACCTGCCCGTTGGTGATGATCTCGTAGGTGCCCAGCGTGGAGCCCTTTCCGGCCGATTCGGTTTCGTTTGCCGTATTGTCGCCCTCGGCCTTGTTGCTCTTATCGGAGGACACGAGTTTAACCTGGCCGCCGCTCAGCTTCGTCACGATGTCGGCCGCATCTTTCGTCGCTCCCGGCACGGTGAGCGTGTAGGTCCCGTCATCGTTCTTGGTGAGCTTGGCGCCCTCGGGGATGTTGACGAAGGAGCCCGTTCCGGTGACGTCGACGAGGGCCTTGGAAAGATCTGTGCCGGAGGCATCGGTATCGGATCCCTTCTGGATGCCGTTGCCGGCAAGGGTCGAGGCGTCCTTCACGTCCGTGAGCGTGAGCTGTGTGCCGTCGGATTTCTTATTGATCGAGGCCGTGAGGGTGTAGCTCTGGCCGGGACGCAGGCCCTTGAGGTGGACGGTATCGACGATTGCGACCTCGTCCTCGGGCTTCACAACCTTGCTGCCCTGTATTGTGGCCGCGGTGGTCTTGAGACTCGGGGAGATCTCGACCGTCTGGTCCTTGTCCGTCGGGTCCTCGTGCGAGCCGATGAGGGTACCGTCGACGAACAGTTTCTCGAAAACTACGGTCTTCGCGCCGCCCAGCGCACTCGCATCGAAGGTAAAGGTCACATCTTGGGTCCCGTCCTGGGTCTGCGGCGTGAACTTGGCCGAGGCGGTGATCTCCTTACCGTCCGCGCCCTTCAGTGCCTCGCCAGTCTCGGCGTCCATGAGGGTGCCCTGGAGTTCGTATTCGGTACCGGGGACGAGGCCGGCGTACTTGACGGTGTCGACGATGGTGGCCTTGCCGTCGGCGGTGACCTCCTTATCGCCGTCGGCGCCATCGGCTGCCGACGTCTTGATTTCGGGCGGGATGACCTCGACGGTCTGCCCCTCGTCGGTCAGGTCCTCGTGGCTGGCGATGACGCTGCCGTCCGCCTCGAGCTTCTCGAACACGACGAGCTTCTTGTTGGAAAGGGTCGAGATGTCGACCGAGAACGTCACTTTCACCTTGCCCTCGGTATCCTCGGGCTCGAAGGTCGTGGACGCCGTCACGGCGTTTCCATCTGCGTCTTTCAGGGGCTCGCCGGTAGCCGAATCCATCAACGTGCCGGTCACGGTGTACTCGCGGCCCGTTGCTAGGTTCTTGTATGAAACCTCGTCCTCGACGGTCACGGCCTTGCCGACGCCGATTGCCTTGTCGCCGTCTGCCGCATCGGTCGCGGTGGTACCGATCTCGACGGGCAGGAACTCGACCGTCTGGTCCTCGTCCTCGGGGTCCTCATGGCTTGCCTGGATCTTGCCGTCCAGATAGAGGCGCTCGAAGACGACGGCCTTATGGCCACCGAGGAGCGTGGCGTCGAACTTGAACTTGACCTTCTGCTTGCCGCTGGATGCCTTGGGGGTGAACTTGGCCGTTGCGGTGATGTCCTTGCCGTCCATACCCTTCAGGGCCTCTCCGGTCTCGGCATCCATGAGGGTGCCTTGGAGCTCGTACTCGGTGCCCTTTTTAAGTCCCTTGTAGGAGACGGAGTCGAGGATCTCGGCCTGGTTCGAGGCCAGGAGCTTATGGTCCCCGTCGGCCCCGTCGGTCGCGGTGGTGCCGATCTCGATGGGGTTGTCGTCCACCGTGCCGCGGTCGATCGTGTAGGCGTCGCGGCTCACGGTCGCCTCGAACTTGACGAGATTGAGGCTATCGTTCGCAGAGCAGCGGAGCTCCTCGAAGGTATAGGTGTCATATGGCAGCGCGCCCTTCGCATCGTCTGCCGCGGTCTGGGCGTCCTTCGAGCCGGAGAACCACAGGCCGTTGTCAATCGAGAGCTTCGATTCGTCGACGGTGCCGTCGGCGTTCAGGGCGGCGTCATTGCCGTTGGTGTTCTGGGTATGCGGGCAGGCGGATGCCTCGGTCGTGAGGATGCCGTTCACGTCGGTAATCGCGATGTGGCTCTCGCCCGTGGTCTTGGACGTGATCTTGAACGGGACGCCGGCAAGGCCGGTCATATCCTCGCCGTGCACCTTGTTGAAGGCGATATCCCCGCGCTTCACCTGCTCGCGCACGGTGGGGGCGTCCTCGCTGGGCTCAACGAAGGTCGTGACACGCTCTGTTGCAGAGTTGGAAGTAACTTGCTGAACGTGGACCGTTGAATCGGTCAGAAGGTAGCCTTGAGGCGCTTTCGTTTCCTGAACGGAAACCGTTCCGATTGGGAGGGTGGCATAGCCATCGGTGCTCGTATAAAGACTGTCGCCAGAAACAAAATAAGTATCCGGCTTATTTTGGGCGCCCAACAGAGAGGTGCGACCCTTGGAATCGGTCTTCAGCACCCAAGTTCTCGTTGCCTTCTCTGGCAGGTTCTCCTGGGTGTAGAAGCCGTCGTAGTACTTGACGGTGAACTCCGCGCCCGCAAGTGTGCCGGCGCCGAGCGGGGAGGCCTTGCCCGTCTCGCTATCGACCTTGGCGACCAGCATGTCGGCGGGGTCGTTCTGGGGCGCGTCGGTGACGTTCACGGTCGCAGTCTGTCCACCCGACACGTTCACCTTGTGGATCCCCTCATCAAGCGCATAGGACTTGCCGGCCTTGGTCTCCTTGACGTAGTAGGTGTCCGGGGCGATATCGATTACGTTGGAATCGCCGGAGGCGTTGCAGGTGAGCGTTCCCACCTGCTGGGTGCAACCGGAGTCGGAGTAGACGCCGTAGGTCGCGCCGTCGAGCGAGTAGCAGGGGTTGTTGTCGGAGATGCCGGGGTTGGAGCTCGTCTTCTTGAGCTTTAGCTTGCCCTTGTTGTGGAAGGTGATGAGGCACTGGGTGCCGGTTCCGTAGTTGACCAGGTAGATCGTGTCCTTGAAGGACTGGGGTGCGGGTCCCGGCAAATTCTTGTCCAGATTCGCAAGGAATGTGCCCGCGTTGATATTGCCGTTGTAGTAGAGGACGGTCTTATAGCACCAGTTGCGGAACTCGGCGGTCGTGCCCTGCATGCCGTACTGGCTGGAGCTCTTGGAAAGCGCCGAGAGCGCGATATGCTGGATGGCGAGCATCTTGCTGTAGTCCAGCGGCGTGCCGTCGTACCAATTGAAGTTCCAAAGACCTTTCGCCTTCGCCTCCTCGAAGCCTGGGCCCGTAGGACCGTAGTAGAGGATCCTCGCCATCGCATCTGTGCGGTCTATTCTGGTCTGATTACCGCCGCCTCCCGTGTAGCATTTGGTCCAGTCGGTTTCGATCGGCAGCTGCGCCTGGGCAGTCGAGGCGTCGAGTGGGTGGCGCTTCGCCGGGTCGAGACAGATTGCGGGCGTGCCCTCGGAGGTCGTCGAGTTGTACATATAGAAACCGCCGTAGTTCACGCGCCCACCACGGATGATCGTCTCGGACGATGCGGCATATGCTGCAGTCGGCGCCGGTACGACGGAGAGCACCTGGCTCGCGATGAGCACCGCACCGGTGCCGATGGCCGCGCCTTTCTTGAGACGGGCGCCGATGCGGCGGAAGATCCTGCCGACGCACTCCTTCATCTTTCCTCCAGGTCGCATGACTGCTCCATTCTCTCGGTTACCGGAGAGGGGACGCGAGTTTTGGGCTGCGTTTATGGGTATGCGTCCCCATGGTCTAACGTACCGCCGGCATCGACGCTATGCCTGCCGATTTGGTGCCACAAGGTGACAGTTCGCGCCTGCGGTACTTATTAGACCTATCGTTTTCACGCTACCGTATGAGGTATCCCTGTCGCCCGCCCGGAACAAGTGTTCAGGGGAATTCGGATCCGGTGAGGCTGCTTGTAGTAAACTGAACACTACAGATTTCCGGTCGGCCTTTTGACGACGCGAATACAATGGCGCGCATGCGCCCTCGTCAACGAGTTACCGGAGGAAATTATATGTTTGATACTGATCTCAACACTGGCGCCGATTTAGTGCGCCGCGAGATGGCGGTCCGCGAATTCCTCGAGAGCGCCACCGCGGTGGGGGAGCTGGTCGTTGTCACGTGCGGGGGATGGCCTACCTGCACCGTACATATCGACAGTGAGGACTATTTTCGTATGCCCGCCGATATCGCACATCGGAAGGTACTGAATTCTAGATTCGGATCGATTAAGGTCAAGACTCGTGAACCGTTGCCCATGGACGTCCCCGTCCGCTTTGTCGACTGCTAAGACGAGCGACAGGATTGAAGAATTCTTCTGGAAGCAAGGCATGGGAAAACAGGGTGGAGATATGGGCGTTTGTATAGCGTAAACACCGCGGCAAGCGTTCATCAACGCATAGCAAAGGGCCGCTCGATAAGAGCGGCCCGACGAATGCCTGAAACTAAATCCGACGAGTGCGGACTGTCTTATTATCAGAACTGGTTGTAGTTCTGTTCTTATTAGCGGTGGCAAGATTGGACTTCAGCGATTTCGTGGATGGACCGACGAAGCCGGCATCCTCATCGAAATTCGGTCTCTCTACACCAAGTGCACCGAGCAGCTCGTCCGAAAGTGACCGGTCCGTGAGAATTGGCGCTACCGTGGAAGCGAAATCAACCTGCATGTCCTCAGCGTAAGTAAGAAGGGGGTCGGCCTTTCCCGCCCTGAACTCATCGAGAGAGTCGTAGTAGGCATCCTTGGACGCGTCCGTCACGATAAACGGAACGAGGCCGGCGCGTAGGCACTCTCTAAAGGCAATTGCCCTTCCGACCCTGCCGTTACCGTCCGGGAAGGGGTGGATTGTCTCGAATCGCACGTGAAACCTGACGATATTCTCCAGGGACGGCTGATACTTGTTATATTCGGAGACAAGGCGGTCGACCAGCGCGGGGACCTCCTCCGGTCGCGCCGTGATGACGCTTCCCACTCCGTTCCCCAAGACCTTCCATTGGCCGGGTACGTCCATCACTCCGTCCATGAGTTGCAGGTGGATCTCCTTGATGAGTTCGGGGGTGAGCTCCCTGTCCAGCGAATCGAAAAGGAAATCGAACATTTTCGTGTGGTTTGCGGTTTCTCGGACGTTTCCAGGGATGGTGGAGTCCGCGAGAACGGTATCCCTGGTTTCGAAAATCGTCCTCGTCTGCCATTCTGTGAGCGAGCTGCCCTCGATCCGCTCATGGTTGAACACGAAAGAGACGATCGATGTCTCATATACGCCGTTCGGGATGGAGTTCTCGCGCTCAAACCCGACCTGAGCGATATAGCTGTGAACGAAATGCCGCTGCAGCTCCGGACTCAGGGGCCTATTCGCACGTGGGCTATCGGCGGGTTTCCCATCTTTATTTGCCCCAGTCAGCAAATTAAATAATTTGTTCAACATTTTTCTGCATACTCCGATAGACGCACCGATTCCTTACGACATTTTACCCCAGGATAGCAGTCGCCCATGATCGGACCTGTCACCCCGTGGCACCAAACCGCCCGGCACCATGCGGGTTGTCGATTTACGCTTTTGATGGGGCCGAATGCCCACAGGCGACCATGGGCTTGTGGCGGGCTGGTCGCCACAAGGCCCCGAGCAACTGATGGCAACCGTAGTTCCTTGGAGGATATCGAGTGCTGGATAACCTTTCTCTTATGGGGCCGGATGAGGAGGAGCTCTCCCTCTCGGCGCTGGTGTCTTCAGCGACCCTTCTGCCTTCCTGCGCCTTCTCCGCTTACTCCATCATCGTCAACATAGCTCCCACGATGGGCGGGCGCGCCGTCCTTTTCTATCTGACGCGGGGCTCTATCGAGAGTATCTGGATCCCCGTGGCTATATTCATCTTCGCCCTCATAGCGCGCAAGGTCGATGACTGGCGATTCTACGCGCTCACCGCCGTGTTTAGCCTTGCGGCCTGCGCACTCGCCGTGCTGAGGCTCGACCTGTGCCACGCGGGGGCCTATTTGGCCGTTCTGGCCTGCTGCGGTCTATCCGCAGTCAAATCGAGGGAGTACTGAGATGGGTTCCTGGAAAAAAGGGGCTAATGGGGAAAAGGCAACTGATGCCCGACTGGCCAGGGATGCCGCACTGCTCAATGACGGTAAATCTGATACGGGCTTATTCACGCCGGTCTCGCGTCGCGGTTTCCTCGCGGCCCTCGCCATCGCCGCCGGCCTCGGCCTGATGGGCGCGAGCGATGCGCTCGCATATGCAGCCGTCGACTTCGGGCCCGGAGCAGGCTATATCGGACCCAGCAAGGAAAGCGGCGACCTGACGCATCCGGACCGGACCCGTGGCGCCAACGATCGCTGGTTCGGCTATGCCAACAACTGGGACCTTTGGAATATCTACAATGACTACAGCCACCGACTTGGCTACGCCTTCGCGATGGTATTCGAGTGCGATTGGTCCGACGAGCTCTATGACCACATCGTTTTCCGTCCGTTCTACTACTGCACCTCCTACTGCGCGACCAATCCCTGGAGGGGATATTGGCTCGGACGCGATGACGGCGATGACAACAAGGGCACCTGCTATATCGACGGCGTGCCGGTCGGCAACTTCGTCGGCAACCTCATCAACGACGGCTCCGAGGGCGAGGACCGCCATGTGAATGCCTACGGATGGCTCTACCACGGGTTCTATGAGGGTCCCGGATGGTCGACATTCCTGAGACGCAGGCAGGCAAAGACCGGCCACAACCTCTATGCGCATATCGATATCTTCAATTGCTGGAAGAACAACGTCAGGCCCTCATCGGCCATCGTCTCCTCGCAGAATGCCCCGAAGGATAGGGACATGTCCGTCCAGACCGACAAGATATATATCGACAACGACATGTCGCTCATGGGCGGCATCTTCAAGATTATCCCCGTCACCGCACCGAACCTGAGGGTCGACCTCGTCCAGGGGCATTATGAGAACAACGTCCCCGTCGCACGCTACGAGAACGGTCGGGCGACCTGCCTCTACCATGACTATGATGGGGTCAATCAGAACTGGATGTTCTGGCCGAATAAATCCGATGGCCTGGGATGCTTCACCTTCTGCATCGCGAACATGATCGGCCCCGGTCTCGATCGAGGCTTGGATAACTATGGCCACACCTCTCCCACCATGGAGCGGGGTTACGCAAAAATCTGGCGTAACCCAGAATCGACCAACCTCACAAATTCCTGGTGGGTCCACCATGAGCCCGCTGTCACGAACGAGACGGACCACAAATGCTGGTTCATCACCTCCGATGCGGACGGGCAGAGGCTCGATACCTGGGGCGTTACCAGTGACGACAGCAGCACCTGCGTAGCCGTGTCCAATCCGGCGTGCCCGGGACTCTGGGCGACCCAGGTAAACGCCCAATGGGATCTCGAGGAGGTCGTCTGCCACGGCGACGTCGGGCTATCCAAGGACGAGGCCCAGGCCGGCGACAGCCTGAAGATTCTGGGGTGGCACAACAAGTTCAAGGACGAATCTAAGAGCATCAAGCCGGCGGGATATGTCCTGGGGGCAAAAAACGAGAGCGAACTGCCCGTCTACCCGATTTTCCGTCTGTACATGACGGACTCGGAGGCGGCGGTTGCAAGCGATGACGCCGCGATCATGGCATCCTGCCGAGTCGCGACATGGGGAGGCCAGCAGACCGAGGCCTACTCGCACCGCCATATCGGTTGGCCCCATGGGGGACATTCCATCTTCAGTCTCGAGATGCGTCTTCAGGACTCGAAATACAAGGGATCGATTCACTATGCGGCACAGCGCTTCACCGGCGGCGAATGGGATGAGGGCGCCGACGGGTCCAAGGTGTGCTCGAATGGGGACTATGATACCGAGATAATCAGCCGCGTTAAGGTATGGCTGACCGGAGACATCGCAGATGAGTACGACCTCGTGGTCAGGACCAAGCTGCTCGGCGGCACCTGCGCGTGGAGCGACCCGGTGTACGTCCACAACTCAAAAGACGAGCCCTTGACGCTCGAGACGGCGCCGGCATGCGGTCCCGAGCCGGACGGGATCTCCGATACCAAGATCTCGGGCATGAACGTCCACCTTATCCGCAAGCCGACGGGCGCGCGGGTGGTGCGGGAGTTCAGCGCCGAGGAGAACGTCGAGGTGACCGAGGAGTTCGGTTCCGGGTGCCTATACGCAGCCGCCATGTTGGCCCTTCGCCTTCCTTCCAGGAGCACCGATCGCATATGGACGGACCGCTATCGCGGCACCGTCATATCCAAGCCCTGCCTCATCGAGTCGGCAAGCGTCGAGTACTATGCGGACGGCATCGATGACGGTCATCGCGTATATGTCGATAAGAACGTCCATCCCGGCGATCGATACGCGCCCATCGTGGCCGCGCTGGAGGCTGCCGGGAAAAACCCCTGCAACCTCTATGCGCACTACGGCGAGGACGCGGCCACCGGATTCACGGGCTGGTTCAAGGACGCCGCCCTGCGCGATCCAGCCGGCTCCCTCGAGATTCCCAGGAAGGGCGCACTGAAGCTATACGGGCGCAACCGCTGCACGCTGCGCATCGAGTATGCGGAAGGCTCGGTTGAGCCCGAAGCCGGGACCGTCTACCGCAAGAAGCCGAGCGATGGCGCAGATGCGGTTGACGGAGCGCTCGGGCTGCCCGATTTCACCGGGCGAGCCGAGAGGCACAGGCTCGATGAGATCGACCTGCCGGCGATCGGCGATGGCGGCGTGGGGCACACCGCCTTTTACCGCGGCGAGTCCGTGACGCTCGCCGGTTACGAGGACGTCTTCGCCAAGCGCGAGGATGGGACGTGGCGCCGCCTCGTCTTCAAGGGCTACATGCCCGACAGGGCGAGGGGGGGGACGCCTCTCTCGACAATCAAGATGGAACGCGACACGACCGTCTACGCCCTGTGGGCGTATGCGGAGTCGGACGGCGTCGCCACGGCAAAGAACTAACGACGGCTCGGGACGGAGGTGCGGCCTCCGCCCCGAGCCCGCGCATGTCCTTGGCGGGAGGTGCGCGTAGATGAGGTTCGACAAACAAGAAGGCAAGAAGAGCGAGGGTTCATCATTAGAGGATACCCCCATTACGAGACGAGGGCTGTTCGCGGCCCTGGCGGTTGCGGCAGGGCTCGGCCTGCTCGGTACCGACACGGCGCTCGGGTGGGACTTTTGGGGGCAAAATGCGGGAATCGGCCAGGGGGCCTGGGACGCCTATGGGATGCTCAACGGCAAGATCAACTGCTGTAGGGGCAGGTCAAACCCCATAAACCAATGCATGGGCTGGGCAAACGGATGGACCGAGTGGTACGCCTTCCGCTACGCCTACGTTCAGATCCTTCGTTATGCCCTGAACCTCCAGGTTGAATGCGACTACGAGAACGAGCTGTGGTTCCACCTCTCCTTCTACCCGTTGACCGCCTGCGGGGACGACAACTACAACCCCAGGGGCCACCGCCTATGGTTCGCGTGGGAGCATGACAACCTCGGAGCAATCAAGGAGGACGAGCAGGAGAACAATATCGTCACCTTCGATGGCAACCTTACCAACGAGGAGCTTGGGGTCGGTACCGGCCGCCACGACACCGGATGGAAGCACTACCAGTACCATGACACGGGAAAGTGGTACAGGCGTACATCGAGAGACGTAACCCATAGGTGGTGCGCCGACCTGAACATCTTCAATATCTACGTCGAGGGCGTATCACATGACGAGAACGTCGACGCCCTGCACTCCCAGACGGGATGGATATCATCCACCGTGGAGCATACCTACCTCACGACGGAGGATATCCAGGGCATCGTGTGCCGCATCCACGCCGCGGACGACGACACGCTCAACTGGGACGTGCGTGACGCCTCGATTACCGATGCGACGGATATCTATCAGCAGGCATATGGCGGTAATTTCAACCAGCTGTTCCTCACCGAATTCACCAAGGTCCGCGATGACACCTATCAATCCGACTGGGGACCCGTCCCGGGCTTTCTAACGACGATGCGCCCCGCGCATGTGGCCGATGGGTCCCGAGCCGTGAATGCCTCATGGGGCGGGCCATGGGACGGAAAGGAATTCAGCCATACCAACTGCACCCAGCCCTTTCAAATTAACAGCGCGGGCGTCCAATCGAGGGCCAGCGCATGGTGGGTAACGAGGAGGTTTTCCGAGGGGGGTGCCCTGTACGGCGACGGCGCGATGGCCATCATAAGCGATGCCTCGGGCCTATGCGTGAATAGGCCGAATGCGACCGTCGCGAAGCCTTCGAAGCTAAACCTCTTCCATAGCGGCTACAAGGATGGGGTAGCGGGCGACCGCGCTTCGGCATGGGTCGTGAAGGAGGTGCAGTTCACAGGCTCGCTCACGCTGAACGACGGCAAGCCCGAGCTGACTCGCGTGGAGCCCGTGGCCTGCTCGGACCCGCTTCTCACATGTAGCCCGTGCAGGAACTGGTCGGATGTCAAAAAGGGCAACGGGGGCAATGCCCCGACCCACTTCTCCTATCGCTGGTACCAATCGGAGTCCGACGAGGTGCCCGACGGCTGCTCAGGCGCCTCTGTTATCGGAACATGCCACCTGTCGAACTTCGGCGACATGCCCGAATGCGCCGCATACCGCCATGTCGGCATGAATATGTCCGAGCTGATGTGCATAGAGGCGCTCTCGCTTCGCCTCGAGGGCTCGCCATGGCAAGGATCGATCCGCTATAGCATGCTCGCCAAAGGTGGCGGGTGGAGCGATGCCGCGGCCGACGGGGAGCCAGTGGGCGAGGGAGGGAGGTCCCTGCGCTGGAGCGCCATCAAGGTCTGGCTCACAGGCGACGTCTCGCTGCATTTCGACCTCGAGGTAAGGGCGTTCAACTCGAACGTCGGCTGGACGGCGGGCTACGTTTCGGGAACGGGACTCGATGCGCCAACGGTCATTGGAGTAGGCGACCTCACCGCATCGAATGACCTGAGGTGCGTCCAAGTCGATTTGATCCCAAAACCGGAAGGAGCCGTGGTATTGCGGGATTTCTCGCGTGACGGTGGGACTCTAAACATCACGGAAGACGAATTCGCCGATATGCAGGACCGCTATCTCTCCTGTGTCGTCATGCAGGCATTTCCGACTGAACTGCGCAAGGGGGCCAACCATGACTCACCGCTCGTTCACCGGTTCCATGGATTCGTAAGCGCCGGGCCCATCCATATCGCAGGGGTAAAGGTCGTCTATCACGCCGACGGAGTGGATGACGAATCGGTCGTCTTCACGGAAACGGCCAAACCCGGCCACCACGCGGCCAGCGCGGAGGCCACCGCGGCCGCGCTGAAAACCCGATGCAACCTGAATGACCATTTCGGCGAGGAGCAGAGCACGGGCTTTACGGGCTGGTTTTCCGATACGGGGCTGACGAGGCCCTATGGGGGATCGGAGCTCAAGGCAGGCGAGGAACTCCACCTTTACGGCCGCAATCGCTGCACGGTCAGGATCGAATATGCGGAAGGCTCGCTTCATCCCGAGGAGGGGGCCGTGTACCGCACCGCCGCAAGCGACGGCGCCCCGGAGGTTGCTGGTGCCCTAGAACTCCCCGATTACGGCAAGGGACGTGAGTCCCATTCCCTCGGGGGGATCGCGCTGCCGGCCATCGGCGACGACGGGCGCGCCCACAAGGCCGTCTACTGGGGCGAGCGCGTCGCCCCGGCAAAACCCGAAGACGTCTACCGGAAGACATCCGACGGCACCTGGCGCCGATATGTCCCGATGTGCTGGATGACTTCAGCGAGCCAGCAGGGCGAATCGACCGGCTCGATTACGGCTAAGCGCGATACCGTCCTGTACATCAGGTGGTCTTTGGCTCAAGCCGACGGCGTCGTCAGCTCGAAATAGGGGGCACCGGCCAATGTGGGCACGAAAGGATTCAAAGGGCGCCGGCTTTGATTGCTGATTCTGCGGGCAGTGGCCCGCGGGGAAGTGGAACCGGGGGAGCGTCGCGTTCGGCTCCCCCGGTTTTTCGATCAATAAGTGAAGTAGCCCGGCCGCTTGTCGTGGCTGGGCGTCTTTTTTCTCTCAGCCTTCTTCCCCTCGAGCTTGGCGAGCCCGTCCCTCAATGCCGCTGTGCTAGGCGTATTCTCTGGGATCTTATGCTTCAGGGGATAAACTTCACGCAGATGCTCCAGTTGGGCGGCGTAGCGTGCGTTGATGAAGGGCGGGACGCCATCCGTCTCCCTGAACTCGTTATGGTCTGCCGCGATCTGGTCGATGAGGTCGCTCGGGTAGGTTTTAGTGGTGTACGATTCCGTGACCTCGAATTCGGGCCCTTCGTAGGAATCCCATGCGTCGATACGCTCGATATGGTAGAGGCGATCTGATTTCGAGCGCGATACGGCCATCCACTCCTGGGCGTCGTCCGAGCGCCATTCACTCATGCCGCAGGCAAGGAGGATGCGATCTGAATCGCCGTTCGCGTCGAGTTCATAGCCGAGGTTCGGGAAGTGGACCTGATGGTTGAAGAACAGGCTCCAGTCGGCACATGACTTGATGGCCGCGACCAACTCAGTCAACTCGAAAGTGGAGAATGATAAGTTCAGCTTGGATGGGGATCCTCGCCCCTCATCGACCAATAGTAATTTCGCTTCTCTCTAGCCCTGTCAAGATTAAGCCTAATCTTCTCGGCATCTATGTCATTGAGGGTGACCGCAGTCTGTCCCAGGTGGGCCTTTGGCACGGCATCACCATCGAAGTCAGCATAAAGGTCGACGTATATCCTGTCGGACTGCCGGATTTCGTCAATGAACTCAGCGACGTTCACGAACGGCAGAACTGTGAACGTATCCGCGTTGCCCCCGTATTTCATGCGGCACTCCTTGCAAAGGCTGAAAACGGCGTCTCGATAAGAGAGCAACTCATGCCGCATACTAGGTGTTGCCGCCTTGCGAATCTGTTCGACGACCTGCCTAGGCATCTTGCGCGGGTCGGCGAGCAGGTACGGGTCGCTGTAGGCGAAGCTTTTTCCGAGCGCGAGCTCCTTGTACCCGGTGGCAGTGAGCAGGAGCTCGAATGCGGCCCTCGGCCATTTTTCGGGACCTCCGAACATGGCGTTCAGGCGCTTCGAGCAGTCGATGAGTGCGAAGTTTAGATATGCCTCCGTCGGCTTTTCACCGTTTGTATAGACCCGGGAAATTCGAGTCATGCGCTCAGCCAGCTCATTGATGACCATATTCTTGCGGTCACGCGGCCAATCGGCAGGGGAGAGCCAAGTGCCGGCAACGATATCATCGGGTGTGCCGTAGGGGGCGTAGCGGCCCAGGAAGGCACCAGCCCGGCCATTTGGGATTAACGGCGTATCTATCTGGCGCGCGACACCGGGTCCCTCCATAACACCGGCATCAATCGGATCGGCGCAAAGACGGCAGCTGAGTAAAGCACCGTCCCCTTTTGCGCAATAGTAGAACAGGCCCCGCTCCTCAATGAAGTCAAGGGTCACCTCGCATCCTTCGACTTCTCCGCTCCATACCCTCTCATACATGCCGACCACGACTTTCATTGTTCTGCGACTGATTTACCTTTGCGTTCTGGTCGAGTTTCGCCAGGCCCTCTTTAAGCGCGGCGGTCCCCGGCACCGCTTTGCTGCGGGCGCCCTCGTGGGAGCGTCCCTTGAGCAGGCGGTCGGGATCGGACGCATACCGGACGTTGACGAACGTTCCCGGCTCGCCGGTCATCATCATCGGCATGGTGCGAATGTCCGGTAAATACTCCGATGGGAACGATGCGAAGGTGGCATCCATTTGCCTGCTGCTCTGCTCGGAGCTCATGAGAGCCCTATTGAGAAGTTTTGGAGCTTGGTACAGCTCGACATGGTAGACCCTCTCGGATTTAGACCATGAGACTGCCCTCCATGAGCACTCCCCGTGAGCTATACCGTGACCATCAACGTTGTCATGCTCGTGGATCACCTCTGCACAGATGAGTACCCTGTCCGCGTCGCCGTCTATGTCGACACCGTATTCCCCATCGAGGAACGCGCCCTCCCAGTTCGCGTAGAAAAGGCCGTTAAGGCTGTTTTCGATATAGTCGTGAAGCTGTTCGAGGGGGAGTTTTCCCAAGACGTGTCCATCGAAAGAGCCGTCCCAGACTTTTAGCACTCCGAGTTGGCTCCTGTACCAACCGGCGGACTTGAGGTCGAGCTGTACGTCGCCCAGGTCCACGGTGCTCATCCCGAACGAGTCGAAGTTGGCGGCAAGCGATAGGGTCACGGTGTCACCTTCGGACAGCTCGCAGATGAACTGCGCCACATCGACACTGGGAATTACGCCGAAGCATCGGTTCTGCCAATCCGGTTCTACAACCAGGCTATCGGAAGTGGCTTTCTGGAAGAGTGCGTACACCGCATCGCGATAGTTCACGACCCTGCCCGCCAATACACTTCCCTTGCTGATAATGGCGGCAGAGAACTCCGGGGGAAGCATGTGGCCGTCGAGTCCCGCGTCATGGTATTCATTTCCGGGCATGGTTCCGCGGGGGTAATCAAGCAGGGCATCGACAGCGCTCCGTGGCCAGCGGGACGGATCTCCATACATGCTGTTCAGAAGCCTTGAGCACTCCTTGACGGCCGCCCGGTAGGACTTGACCTCATCGCCGGAAGACACGATGTTGAGCATCCTAGTTTCGAGGTCCCCCGCCGTCGCCGCCTTTCGCGCCTCCGGCCAATCCCTGGGGGTACGCCACGTGCCGGCGACTATCTGGTCGGGAGAGGAGAAGGGGGCGAATCGACCCTGCATCTCCAGAGGGGGGCCCGGGATAAGTGGCATCCATCTAGAGTCCAGTACTATTTTGTCATCCGATTTCTCCATATACCCGGCGATTACGGGGTCTGCGCACTCATGGGCCTCGATAGCCCCTCCGTTCAACGAGCCGCTGCACCGGAACAGCCCGGTTTCCTGATCGAAATCGAGCGCAAGGTCCCATTTGGCTTCGTCAGGGTAATTCAGCTCCCCGCTCCACACTCTCTCATACATTGCAATCTGACCTTTCTATCGCTAATGCCCGAACTTTGGTCCGCAGCCGTTTGCTCTCGGGTCTTGTTGGCGTCGCGGGACTCCCGCCGCCTCCATTCCTACCCCATGGCCAACCGATTTCCCTGGAACGACCGCGACAGAGCGAAGCTGTTCGCTCTTGAGCTCACGTGCGTTGGCGTAAGCGGCCATGTTGTAGGCGTTTTCCTGGCGCACCATCTCTCGCTCGATTGCTGCGGAAACGAGCGCCCTGTTCGAATATGGGTCGAACGCAGTGGCACAGGAGACGAGCCTCGATAGCGCCGAGGGCCCATCGATAAAGGTCAGGGGGACCGAGTAGCGCTCCCTGCACCACCTGGCCGCGACGGCGCGCGTAAGGCTCTCGCGCCATCCCTCGCCCTCCGCAGCGGTAAATGAGTTGAGTGAGCGGAACCCGTTCTCGCGCATGATGTCATTGAGATCGTCGGTCTCGATATAGCCGTCCTGTCCGGCGATAGGGTCATAGATGTCGTAGGCGTCCCGCAATACCTGCCAGGCGCCATTGCCGATAGGCCAGGCCATCGCGAAATCGGTCGTCGTCCCGTTCATCGCCTGGAACCCGAGGCCGTGTACTGTGAAGCTACCGCACCATGTGAGGCCGTAACGGGTTCCATCGTCCGCACCGGGCCTCACCGACGGGCCGTCATCCATGTCCCTCAGCCAATCAGGAAGCATGCTCAGGTCAAGCTCCACGGCCATATCTCTCCCTCCGTCTGAACTTCTGATGCTCCAATCATCGTTTCGGAGGAAGTCGGGCGGGCGGCTATGAACAAGTGTTCCAAGCCAGGTGTCACCTCATGGCACCAAGTGGGGGGAGCAGCGGTATTTGCGGGATTTTATGCTTGAAGCGTCTATTTTCAACGGAAGGGATCGCTATGGATACGTCCGATGTCTATACTCAGATATTCCAGTCGCTCATGCCACTTATTCAGCTTGCCATTGTGCTTTGGGCGGCTGAGACGATCCTGACGATGCTTATAAAGGAACATCGCAAATCCAAGAAAAAGAAAGAGCGGGAGAAGCGCCGCCTTGAGTACCAGGACCGGCGTATGGCCAACGACAAGGAGCACGCGAAGGTCACGCGCGCGATGCGCTATGACGTGCTGCGCCGAGACGGCTTCAGGTGCGTGAAGTGCGGACGTAGTCGCGAGGACGGCGTGAAGCTCCACGTCGACCATATCAAGCCCGTCTCACGCGGTGGAAAGTCTGAGATGGGCAATCTGCAGACACTCTGCGAGGACTGCAATTGCGGGAAGGGGAACAAATACGAGGAGTAGCGAATCTGATAGCAAAACCCTCTAAGTATCCTTCTCATCGTTAACCACCGTCACACGGCGAGTGCCGACTGCATCAAGATGTGAGCCGCTGAATACCTTGCCGTCAGGCTCGGGCTCGAAGCTGCCGTCTTCACAGGGAGCGGCCATGCGCCCGAGGTCGGCATCGGTGAGACCGTGCTTCGCCATAAAATCGTTAACGTCCATCCATTCACCTCTCCAAACCGGGTTCCAAGAGCGTCTTGCCGCTCGGTGGAATCATCCCGTGTCACAAAATCGAAACAATCATCCACGAAATCATCAATGCGCCAAACTCGATGGCGTGTCGTGCTGCCCCGATATCCAGAGAGTCTACTGTTCTTCACGCCGCTGCCGCTCGATCCATTTTTGGACGGCGAGGCAGGCGAGGGCATTGGCTAGGCTTGCGCTCAGACCGTCCGGCCGGTCGTAGCCGATATGATCGGCCACATCAGTCAGTTCAATATGTGCGAGGCGATTGTAGTTACGATTCGTCTCCCCGAGCCATAGACAATATTCATACATCGTATCTGTGACCCTGGCACCTGAGGCGGGCGCAGCGTCGTTGTGTTCCAGGAACCTCATGACGAGTTGGGCGTTGTAGACGATAACCTCGTCGGCGCCCCAGATGATCTCCCTGATCTTTACCTGGTCGTCGAAAAAGGAGGGGAGGTCTATCTGGTTGTCGGGGCCACTCCGTTGACCTCAGATGCCGCCTGCCACAGTTCCCTGCGACTTGGCCTGTATTTCCCCTCATGGACCGCATTTCCCGCCCAGTCCACGATCGCCATAGCAACGATCTCATCTTCAACGGGGCTGGGCCCAGTCGTTCCGAGGTCCAGGCAGACAACCTTCGGGGCCTGCGCCTCGAAATAGCCCGTCATCATGCCGTCGAGCCGGCGGCGCAGCACCGGATTCTTTCTGAACGAGCGCGCAAGAAGCTCGATCTCGTCGGCCGATCCGGTTACGCGCACGCATGCCATACGCCGTTCCTCTCATTAGTCGGTGATCTCTCCGTTAGCCGCCTCGACTCTATCACAGCGCCGGATAGGCCTTTTGTGACGCCTGCGACCAAGAGGTCATTAAATCTTGTCGAACATATGTTGTACGGCCGCGTACGTTGCGGTCTATATGCGTTTTTCCATGTCACCATTTGTCACCCCTTGGCACCAAATTACTTTCTGTTGATGCATTTCGCGGGGCAAAATCTTATTTGGGGGTGGAGGTCCATCCCATCGTGTCGACGGGGGCTGAAGACTCGAACCCCCAACCGAAAGGAGTGCATCATGGATTCTGGAACCATGAACGCCATGGCCATGTACCTCATGGCCAAGACCTACAATGTCCGTCGTGCAGCTGACGAGAAGTTCGGTGCCGTGCTCTCCACCGAGATGATCATCCTCATCGGCCTGCTTGCCCTCGCACTTGTCTCCGTGCTTTCGATTTATTCCGGCAAGCTCCGCGATGTCATCACGATGGCGACCAATGTCGTCGGCAAGATCGGCACCAACGGCTACTCGCTCACGTAATATAGCTCGATTTGCCTTCCCCTTTTGGCCCCGTCCCGGAATCAGCCTGGGACGGGGTTTCTTTTCGGCTATCCCCTTCGCTACGGAAAGGCCCTTTGCCCATTCGGCTGGAAGTCGAGATGCTCGGAACATGGCCTTCCGGCGACGCTCGGAATCGTTAACGGGAACGTCCCGACGTCAGTCTATAATTGGATAAAACCCTCCAATGCCGGGAAAGGCCCGGCCTCATGCCTTCTTGCAGAGGGGGAGGGGTAACTGTGAACAGTTTCCAAATGAATGGCGTGCACCTGACCGAGGCCGGCAGCGGCACGGTCGAGCGCTGCCTGGACTCCAGGGGCCAGATGCACGTGCGCAACCAGGTCGGGAAGCTCCGCATCGACTCCGAGACCGGCTCCACCGAGATGGAGGTGTCGCGCGGTCTCAGCGATGCCGTCTACGTGGATGTGGCAACCGGCGACATGATCCACGAGAACACGGTGGGCAGCATCCGCTTCCGCACCGACTCGACCGGTACCGTCATGGAGCACCTGCTCTAGATGCCTATGGAATGTCGGAATAAAGAAAAAGCCCCATACGGGGCGGCCTGTTAAGGCAGTTTGTGGCTTTTAAGCCGTATTTCGACTTAGGTACTGCGCTTCGAGCAGCAACTCATAATCCCTTTATATCACACAGGAGAACTCATGGCCAGGAAACTTAAAAATATCAACGGTCCGTGGTATGCCGGAATCGACCTCGACGGCACGAGCGTCGGGTTCGTGGCCACAGACGAGTACGGGGAGGTCCTCTACCATAAGGGCCAGCCCGTGATGGGCGCACGCTGCTTCAAGGAGGCGCTCCACGCCTCCGAGGCCCGTATGCCGCGCACGGCGAGGCGCAGGCTCCAGCGCGCACGCGGCAGGGAGCGCGAGATGGAGCGCATCTTCGCCCCGGCGATCGCGCCCACGGATCCGGATTTCTTCGTCAGGCGCAGGATGTCCTACAAGCTCATGCGCGACGATATCGCGGCAGATCCCGCCGCCGCTGCATGGCAGGGACTTCTCGACGGCTATCCCACGCTCGCGCACCTCGACGTCGACCTCATGGAATCAGATACCCCCCGCGACCCAAGGCTTATCTTCTGGGCCGTCGCCAACCATGTCGTGCGACGCGGCCATTTCCTTATGGAGGGCCACGACGTGACGTCCGCCAACTCAGACCCCTCCGCTCAGGTCGAGGCCCTCGTGCGCGAGCTCGACGCCCTGGGGGAGGCCTGCGGCGAGGCTATCGAGCTCGACGGCGGCGCGCTTGCCGATATGGGCGGCTCCTGGACGGCCCGTGAGCTCCAGAAGGCCGTGTCCGGCGCCGTGTCGGTGACGGGCGACGATATCGACGCCAAGATCGCCCGCGCGCAGGCAAAGGCGCTGGGCGACCTCGTCGCCGGCTACAAGGCGAACATGGACGCCTTCGCGCTCGAGGGCGAGCAGATCGGCAAGGTTTCCGTGTCCGACGCCGACGCGCTCGATGAGTTCCTCGCCAACTGTCCCGACCGCCTCGCCCCGACCATCGAGGCCGCGAGGGGTCTCTACTCGGCATGGCGTCTACAGGGCCTTCTCTCCTTCGCGCCCGGAAAGACCCTCTCGCACAACCAGGTGGCCCAGTACGAGGTGTACGGACGCCAGCTGCGCACCCTGAAGGACCTCGCGCTGAAATATATCGTCCGCGCGGATTCCGTAGACGGTCCCGACGAGGACGGCCTCGCCCACTACAGGGACTTCTTCGGCGGCCCGAAAAGGTCCGGCCGCAGGGGGTACGACAAGGTAATCGTGAAGAAGCTCGACGGCGCCAAGAGGAACATGGGCTACACGGCCTACGACCTCAACGTGATTCCCTACGAGGAGTTCAAGAAGAGGGTCGAGAGGCTCTTCAAGGGAACGGATGCCGTAAAGGACCCTGCCTACGCCGATATGGTCGCCGCGCTCGGCGAGCACAGGTTCCTGCGCCGTATACACACCACTGACAACAGCGCGATTCCCTACCAGCTCCACGCGGAGGTCGTGGGCCGCATCATCGACACCCAGGGCGGCTTCTACCCTTGGCTCAAAGACGCAGCCCCCCATATCCTGAAGGTGCTGACCTCGAGGATCCCCTACTACGTAGGGCCCCTGGACTCCTCGGCCGCGCCCGTGGACGCACGCGGCAAGGCGAGGTTCGCATGGTCGCGCCGCCTTTCCGGCCATGAGCGCGCCTTCGTGGCTCCCTGGAACTACGAGGAGCATATCGATACAGATGCGGCCGCAGAGGCCTTCATCCGGCGCATGACGGGCAAGTGCACCTATCTTGTGGATGAGGACGTGCTCCCGGCGAACTCCCTTATCTACGAGCGTTTCCGGTTCCTGAACGAGCTGGCGGGAATCCGCTACACCGAGGACGGCCAGGACTGGCTGCCGCTCGATGCCGCGATGAGGCGCTCTGTTGTCGAGGCCGCATCGGACGGCTCGGTCATGACCCTCAGCAGGATCGCAAACATTCTCTCGCGCGACTTCACGATGGCTCACCCCCACGTCAAGGGCGTATCCGACGCCAAGAGGATGACGTCGCGCCTGTCCGTATCGGCCTGGATGGCAAATCTTCTCGGCGTGAAGACACTCACTGCGGCCCAGAAGTCCATGGCAGAGGACCTTATCCTTTGGAATACCGTGTTCGAGGAGCGCTCCATCCTGAAGCGCAAGATCGCCAAGGAATACGGGGAAGTCCTTGACGAGGATGCGATCGAGGCCTTTTGCGCGAAGCGCCTCAAGGGCTGGGGCCAGCTCTCCGAGCGCCTACTGACGGGCGTGTGGGCCGATACCGCGCGCGGCGACATGTGTATCATGGACGTCCTCGAGCAGGGAGCGCCCTACGGCAGGTTCCGCGGCGCGTCCATGAACCTGATGCAGGCCTTAAGCGATACCGAGCTCGGCTTCCGCGCAAAGATCGACGAAATCAACGCAGCCGCGCTGGAAAAGGCCGGCGAGCTCGGCATCGACGCCCTGCCCGGATCCCCGGCGCTTCGTCGCGGCGTCTCGCAGGCCATGAAGGTCATCGAGGATATGACTTTGGTGGCAGGTTGTGCCCCGGCTAAGGTCTACGTCGAGGTAACGAGGACCGCATCGAACAAGTTGAAGGGCAGGAGGCCGCAAAGCCGCGCCCAGGAGATCGAGGCCGCTCTGAAGGCGCTTGACGAGGACGCGCGCCGCGACCTGGATGCCGCCAGGCTCCTACGCGAACTGGGGATGTTCGACGAGAAGGAGATCAACGAGCGTCTGTACCTTTATTTCAAGCAGGCGGGAAAGAGCCTCTACTCCGGCAGGCCCATCGATATCGCGCGCATCGCATCAGCCGACTACTGCGTCGACCGCATCCTGCCCAGGTCGGTGCGCAAGGACGAATCACTCGACAACAAGGTACTGGTCTTGTATGCCGAGAGCCTTGATAAGAAGGAGTCCATCCTCGTGCCCCAACCCGTCCAGAGGAAGATGGCGCCGTTCTGGATGCACCTGCGCCGTGCCGGCCTCATGACCGAGCGCAAGCTCAACGCGCTCATGAGGACGCAGATCTCGGAGAGGATGTTGAAGTCAATCGTCGGGCGCCAGCTGACCGAGACGAGCCAGGAGTGCAAGCTTCTCACGGCGGCCCTCGAGGCCACGTACACGGGCGTCAGGGTCGTGCCGGTGAAGGCCGGCGTCGCCAGTTCGGTCAGGAGGCGCGCTGGCATCCCGAAGAGCCGCAAGGCAAACAGGTACTACCACGCCCACGATGCCCTCATCGCCCTCACGACCGGCAGGTTCATCGAGACGAGGGCGCCCATGTGGTCGAACAACAGGGCCTTCTACGAGCGCACCATGCGCGATATCGAGGCACAGGAGCGCCGGGGCGGTGCCGACTCCGAACTCGACTTCTTCTCAGGCGGGTTCTTCCGCGACCTCGTGGACTATGACACGGCCGAGGTGCTGTGGGATTCCGATTTCGAGCGCGAGAGGCTCGTCCGCGCCTGCTCCTGGAAGAACCTGCGCGTGACCTTTGCCCCCTACGAGGAGGGCGGGGCCTTCTGGAAGCAGACCGTCTACTCGCCGCGCGACACGAAGACGAAGCTCATCCCCGTGAAGGGCGACCGGGATGCGGCCCTGTTCGGCGGCTACTCCGCCCAGACGTTCGCCTATTTCATGATCTACGAAAGCGAGGGCAAGAAGGGAAATCTATTCAGGTTCGCCCCCGTGCCCACATCCATTGCGTCCAAGGCGACCGATTCGCTCACCGAGCTCTATGCGCGCTCGTTGTGCCGCGAATCAGGCGAGAGGTTCATCCGCGTCGTGCGCGACAGGATCCTTAAGGAGACCGTGTACGAGGCATACGGGGAGCGTTTCAGGATAAAGGGCCAGAAGACTGCCGGCCCCGTACGACAGCTCGCCCTCGATACGTCTGATACCCGACTGCTCAGGATCGTCGAGCGCATGGTCGACGGCGAGCAGCCGAGCCCCAGGCGCGATCTCGAGTCCGATGCCCAGGTCCTCTGCCGGCTGTGGGCGCGCCTTCTCGAACTGGCCCCGGCAAACTTCCCCCGCATCTCAAAGGTGCTCAAGCTGGGTGCCCTGAATACGCCGGAGGAGGTATTCTGCGATGCGGAAGCAGACGATATCGCCAAGACTGTCCGAGCGGTAGCGGAATCCGAGGTCCAGGTAGTGGAGCTCCTATCCGGCATCAGAGGCACCGCCGACGTGAGGTCCCTCGGCGGCAGCGCGTTCGCGGGCACGCTCTCGATGACCTTCGATAAGATCATCAACGACCCCAAGGCGGGCTTCGCCATCGTGGACATCTCCGCGGCGGGCCTTCACGAGAGGGTATCCACCCTTGGGTAAGACGCTCTTCATAGAGAACGCCCGAAAACTGCGCTATGAGGCGGGATGGGTCGCCGTTCACCGCGACGGCGACCCCCGCCCCGTTCTGCTGCGAGCAGACGAGCTCGACTGCATCGTAATCGACGGGAAGGCCGCGTTCATATCGACCTACCTGCTCGATGAGCTCGCGGCAAGGGGTTGCAGCGTCATCCTCACCGATAGCCGGCATATGCCGGCATCAATCCTGATGCCGTTAACGGGAGCAACGATCGATACGAATGCCAAAGTCCTCGCGCAGATGTCATGGGGCGCCTGGCCGCGCAAGATGCTGTGGAAGAAGACCGTCGAGTGCAAGCTGGATAACCAGGCCTCCGTCCTCGAAGGGTCGGGCCATGAACAGGAGGCCGAGTTGCTCGCGTCCTATGCGGGAGAGGTCCGCGCGGACGATTCGACCGGGCGCGAGGCCGCCGGGGCCCGCCGCTATTTCCAGGCGCTGTTCGGTACCGCTTTCGTCAGGGCACCGCACGCGGACGCGACCAACAATGCCCTCGACTATGGTTATTCCATCCTGCTCTCGCATACAGCGTGCCGGATCGCGGCGAAGGGTTATCTCAACCAAGTCGGCATCCACCACCATTCCAAGACAAACCCCTACAACCTCGCCTGCGACCTCATGGAGCCGTTCAGGCCACTGATCGACCGGAAGGTCGAGCTGGAGCGTCCCTGCGAGCTCACGCCGTCCGTGAAGAGGTTCCTTGCGTCCACACTCGCGGACAGGATCCCCTATGGCCATGGGAGCTACCGGGTGTCGGACGTCATCGACCTTTGGGTAGATGGGTGCCTTCGGGTGATGGAAGGGACTGGCGATGTGGATGGGATCTCGACGCCCGGAATGCCTTGATGAGGAGCGGGGGAGGATAAGGTTCATGAGGATAATCGTCATGTATGACCTCCCCGTAGCCGATATGCAGGACCGCCACGAGTACTCGAGGTTCAGGCAGTTTCTTGTCAGGGACGGCTATACGAGGCTGCAGAATTCCGTCTACACCCGCCTGGCAGTGGACTCCAAGAACGCCGAGGCGGCGATCTTGCGCCTCAAGGCCAACATTCCCGAAGCCGGGCTGGTGCAGGTGCTCAGGGTATCCGAGATTTCCTTCTGCTCGATGCTCACGCTTTGCGGAAGCCCGTCAGACGAGGGGCACCTTGTTACCGGAGAGGATTTCATCGTCTTATGATCGTCAAGCTTGAAACGATAGGGGAGACTATCGATTTACCGGATGGGCTCGGAGTCATTTCCTTCGATGATTTCGACGGACTATCGCGATGCGCAAAGTCGCTTTTGGGGGAAGGGGAGCCTGGAATCGCCCTATACCGCGGGGAGAGAAAGATCAAGCCGAAGGATATCCTCCTTATCGACAGCCTGATCGAGCTCCCATTCGAAGACCGGAGGCTTATCGGCGCCTACGCGTCGAGGATGGCTGCCGAGGTCGAGGCCTATGAGCCCCTGGCGACCAAGGCACATGAGATCAGGATGTTTGTCGACGAGCTGATTGCAGAGTTGGGGGCTTCGCTTCGAACGGATCCGATAGGGGGCTCGGAGCGGGATATCAAATCGTTCGCCAAATGGCTTTCGCTGACACCGCGCCGTGAACCGGGCAGTACCCTGCTCAGGAGATTCCTCTCATTCATGGATTACGTTTGCGATACGGGGCTGAGTCCGTCAATTGCCGTAATCGGCCTTATCGACAAACTCAATCCAGCTGATGTTTTGGAGATAACCCGAAAGGCGCGGCATGAGGGTCTGGAATTGCTGTTCCTCGAATATCGGGAGACGAACGCAACCGATCCCGAGATTCCGGTGTGGCATATAGACAGAGACGGGGTTCTCTTCTCCCGCACCGCTTAAACCGTTAAACTGGTGTGAGCACCTTGAAATCTCAAATAAGGCTTATTGCTTGACAGCCCGGTTGTCCGACGATCCGGTAGCTGTCAGGTTTTTCCAGAACTCACACAACCATCCTGTTTCCGGGCGGAAATAGGATGGTTTCCCAAAATCGTCGGAACCTTTTCTTTCTTTAAATCAACTTTTCAGCTTCAGTAGCTGCTCTTATGTTGGCGCTTGCCAGCCGATGCCGATTCTCCGGCTTCGCAGGTACCGCGCTTCGAGCAGTTACTTGCCACATCGTTGGCGTAGGTGTGCGCCCGCCTGGCTTCGCAGGTACCGCGCTTCGAGCAGTTACTTGCCGGTGTCCTCGTCGATGATTTCGGCTTGCTCGCTTCGCAGGTACCGCGCTTCGAGCAGTTACTTGCCCGCCGCGCCCGAACTAAGGGGGACACTCATGCTTCGCAGGTACCGCGCTTCGAGCAGTTACTTGCCCAGGTCTGGATCCAGCGCAAGGAGAATTCGCTTCGCAGGTACCGCGCTTCGAGCAGTTACTTGCCTAAACGCTCGTGATTTCGATGCTCCCATAAGCTTCGCAGGTACCGCGCTTCGAGCAGTTACTTGCCAGAGAGTGCCTACGCGCCGGCCTCGTTCCGGCTTCGCAGGTACCGCGCTTCGAGCAGTTACTTGCCACGAAAGGATAAAGACCTTAGAGACCGACCGCTTCGCAGGTACCGCGCTTCGAGCAGTTACTTGCCGATTATGGCCTGCTGGCGCAATGGCTTTTTGCTTCGCAGGTACCGCGCTTCGAGCAGTTACTTGCCTCTTATCGTTAATTCCATTGTACACTCTTAGCTTCGCAGGTACCGCGCTTCGAGCAGTTACTTGCCTCCTTCTGCTGTCCGTAGAAGAACGTGCCGGCTTCACAGGTACCGCGCTTCGAGCAGTTACTTGCCTGAACAATTGCACCATAGGAGGAATTGGGAATTTCACAGGTACTGTGCTCGGAGCAGTTACTTAGCGATCGCGCTCGTTAATATACGTGCGATGGCGCTTCGCGGGTACCGAGCTTCGAGCGGTTTCTTGCCGGGCTATGTTCCATTGGAACGCTCCATATGCTTCGTAGGTTCCGCGCTTCTAGCAGTTACTTACCGCTGAATCCACTTTTCTTAAATCTCTTAATACTTCGCAGGAACTGTGCTTCGAGCAGTTGCTTGCCAGGATTCATCGACTGTACGGTATGGTTGCTGACTCGCAGGTACTGCGCTTCGAGCAGCTACTTGCCCCTCCAGATGGGCCCGCTTCTCACCCGCGAGCTTCGTAGGTATCGCGTTTTTAGTGCTCGCCTCCCGCTGTCAAGAGAATCAGAAGGCGCTCGTGGCCCCGAGAAAAAGACACGTCAAGCATCGCCATACCCAACTTTAGCGTTTGCAGAATCATGCGCTTCATAGATACCTCACCTCGAGCAGCCGCTTGCTCGGAACTCCTTAATTCGAGAGGGGTATACTTCGCAGGAAATGCACTCCGAGCAGCCGCTTAGCGAAACAGCCCCAAGCTTATTTAGCACATACGCGGCAATAGCACAGCGCTTCGAGTAGTTACTTACTGCATATCAATGCGGTTTGTCTGCTCGATGGGTTTCGTAGGCAACTCACTTCAATTTGTTTCTTGTCTTCTCCCGCCCTTGACGGAAAGCGACATGAGCTTCATAGGCATCGCGCTTCGAGCAGTTGCTTACCATTTTTCCGAAAAGGAAGATGACGGGATGCACTTCGCCGAGACCGCGCTTCGAGCAGATACTCATTCTGTTGCGACGAGCAGTGCGACTGTAACGGGCCTCGCAGGCACCGCGCCTCGAGCAGTATCTTTCCTCAGGTGTATGGCGTTGGCTATCTGGTGATGTTTCGCAAGTACTGTATTTCGAACGGCAATTATGTCTGTCTGACGTTAGCTCCTGAACAGCTTCTACTTCGGATGCACCCTTATCGATCGGCTATCCACCATACGCATCGCGATTGAGCCGCCAACTGTCCGCAGGCGTCCTCAGGACGGAGGCTCCGCAGTTTTGTAGGTGTCCATGGTGCGGTCCAACCCGCATAGGTTGCGTTTCGATATATACCTGTCACCACGTGGCACCAAATAGGCCTTATTTTGAGTAAACACGACTACAGAATTAAATATGAGTTCCCATGCCTGTATCGAGGAGGCTCCCGTGTCTTTTGGCGTCAGATTGGCGACCATATTAGCCGTCGGCTGCGGCTTTTGGTGCGCCTCCCATCTTTATCAGCGTTGGCGCTACGCCGCGCTGGAGCATGAGGACAAGGCCATGCTCCAGGCACGACCCGGTGACGCCGATCGCGTCGAAAATGTTGGTGTAAGGGTGACGGCCCTAGTGCCCGTTTAACGAAGAACGGCCTTCGTCCTAGAATCTGAAATCACCACAACAACAGGTTCTAGGAAAGGACGAAGACCGCTATGGAAATCTTATCAGACCCGACGCCGGACATGCTCGCCATGCCCCGTTTCGACGACGGCGCCATCGACATGCAGGAGCTGCTCAGGCGTCTCGCCGAGCAGGTCGTGAACGCCGTGATGGACGCCGAGGCCGACCAGCTCTGCGGCGGCGGGGCGAACAGCCGAAACGGCTACCGCGAGAGGTCGCTCGCCACCTGCGTCGGCACGCTGACGCTGCGCATCCCCAAGCTGCGCTCCGGCAGCTTCTTCCCCGAGGACGTGCTCGAGCGCTACCAGCGCGTCGACCGCGCCCTCGTGGCCGCCGTGGCCGAGATGTACGCCACGGGCACCAGCACCCGCAAGGTGCAGAGGGTGGCCGAGAAGATGGGCGTCTCCAGACTCTCGAAGGACCAGGTGAGCGCCATCGCCTCGAGCCTGGACGCAGACATCGAGGACCTGTGCGCAAGGCCGCTCGGCGGCTCGCCGGTGCCCTACGTCTGGCTCGACGCGACCTACGTCAAGTGCCGCCGCGAGGGGCGCGTCGCCTCCACCGCCGTGGTCACCGCCATCGGCTGCGATGCGGGCGGCTGGAGGCGCGTCCTGGGCGTCGACGTGGTCGACACCGAGTCCTACGACTCGTGGCTCGCCTTCCTGCGGGCTATCCGCTCGCGCGGGGCGGCGGGCGTGCGGCTCGTCGTCTCGGACGCCCACCCGGGGCTCGTCCGGGCGCTCGGCGAGGTCTTCCAGGGCGCCGCGTGGCAGCGCTGCGCGGTCCACCTCATGCGCGACTGCATGCGCGAGGCCGGCTCCTGGCAGCTCAGGCGCCGCGTGGGCAGGATCGTGTCGCAGGTGTTCCGCGGGCGCGACGCCGCCACCGTGACGGCCATGTACCACGCGGCGTGCGACATGCTGGAGGGGTGCTGCCCCAGGGCGGCGGCGGTGCTGGAGGAGGCCGAGCCCGACGCGCTGGCCTACCTCGACTTCCCGCCGACCCACTGGAAGCGCCTGCGCACCAACAACGTGCAGGAGAGGACCAACCGGGAGATAAAGCGCAGGTCGCGCGTCGTGCAGGTGTTCCCCTCCACGGGCTCGCTGGTGCGGCTCGCGGGCGCGGTCATGTGCGAGCAGGACGAGATATGGCAGGAGTCCAGGTACTTCTCGGAGGTGAGGATGAACGAGCTCTACGATGACGGTCGCACTCGGGGAATCGACGGTCCCGTCGATTGGGCGCGGCTTGAGGCGGAGGCCAGGAAGATGCTCGAGTCCGGCCTCGAGCTTGCGGACAGGGTCGAGGCGGCATAGGATATCAACCGTATTCCAGATTCTAGGACGCCGGGCCGACTCGCTTCGGATGGGGCTCTACACCAACTTTCTCGACACTACCGTGACGCCGATAGGGACAAATGGATTGACGCCGTGAAGAGGGAGGCAGTTAATTACGGCGTCAGCCCCTCGACGCTCATTTCCCTGGGGAGTAAAGGATGTATCGGCGCGGAGTTATCCATGCTTGGCGACACCGGAGCATATCTCCGCCACCATAACCCTCCCTTGGCCTCAGAAATCGCCCTTGTCTACCCTTACCTGCTTGCCTCATGGGTGGGAACGCTCATCTCGGTTCCCTACGCAGTCTTGCTGGCGACCTCTGTGGCGCTTGGGCAGGAGGACATAAGATTCAGGATTGCACCGGTGCCCATGCTGATCCTCTTTGCGGCCTCGGGCGCCGTGTCGTCCCCCTGGGGAGCATATACGTGGGCGATAATCACCGTTCCCTGCGCCGCCGTATTCGCGTTGATTTCATTTGCCATGAAGCGTATCGGGGGCATCTCCTGGCACGCCGGCGACTATCTCACACTTGCCATCGCCCTCATGGCCGTGCTGTCCGTCGGAACGGTGTTCGAGTTTCTCGCTATCCACCTTCTGTGCGCGTGCGCTCTTGAGCTTGCCATCAGGTTCATTCCCGCCTGTGCGCGCCTCAAAGACAACGTCCCCTATAACGCCGTGCTGTCGGTAAGTCTGGTCGGGGCGACGATAATCGCAATCTTGAAAGGTAATCTGCTATGAGGTCAAGACCAACAGAACTCAGGGCGGTCATGGTGACCCAGCTCGTCCTCCTACTCCCCATCATGATCGCAATGCTCGCACTCGTCGTGGATTGCGCGAACCTGAGCCGGTGCAAGGCCCTCGCATCGGCGGCCGCATCCGAGGGGGCGCGCTACGCCGCGGCGAACCCCGATAAGAATGATTCTGAAGTCGAATCCTACGTAAGGGGCGCTATCGGTCTCGATGGCAGCTGCACAGTGGATATCGAGCGCGGCGCGCTTTCGTCCAAAGGCGTGAAGCTAAGGGTTGGGGACAAGTCCAGGGACTCTTCAATAGAGCGCAAGTCCGTCACGGTCAATGTCCAAATTCCATGCCGCCGCGTATTCACCCTGGCCGTCTTCGATGGCCTTGCGGAAATTGAGCCCGAGTCATCCTCGGCAACGGCAATCTCATCGGAGGTCAAGTGATGGTGCGTAACAGAAGGCCGCTCGAGGCACTCATCTCCACTGAATTCATATTCGTATTCCCGATAGCGCTCACCGTCATCCTCGCCATCCTGGGCTTCGGGTTCACGGGCTACCAACGAGCCAGGATTGATTACTCCCTCGCACATCTCGCGGACCGGCTTCCCACGGGCTGGGATTCTATGGACGCCGACACGCTCGTGAAGAAGCTCGTAAGCGCATCGGCCGACATTGACCCAAGCTACCTCACGGTAAAGAACGCCTCGGTCAACATCGATTCGGATGAGAACCTCGGCCATGGAAACACCGTTGCAGGTGATTTGGGCACCGAGAACCTCAGGACCGAGGAAAGGGCCGTAACGGTGTCGGCTGAAATCACGTACGACTACCCGGCGCCCTACAACGTGTTCGGAAAGAGATCCGTCCGAAACATCACGCGTTCCTACATCAGCTATTCCGACTGGGAGGTCATCTAGATGAAGCGTCCCACACTCAGGGGAGGGGGAGCCCGCGCGCAGCTCACATCCTTTTTCGTCGTGATGCTCATCCCCCTATCCCTCCTAATAGCGCTCGCCGTAGACCTGGGAGGAGCGCTCGCATATAGGACCTGGCAGGGGTCGCTTCTCGAGAGCACGAGACAGTCTTGCTTTGGTGAGGCCAATGCCGTCAAATATGCCGAGAACCCGGGGGATGAGGCGCGCTCCGAGGTTCTCGAGATGCTCAAGGCCAACGGTTACACTGGAAAGGCCACGGTCTATTACGTAGAGGCCCCTGAAAGCCTTTGCGGGGCAGCCGATCGCTACGCAGGCGTCTACGTAATCCTTGAGGGAACCTGGCCGTCGACTTTCGCGAGATTCGCCGGCATCGATAAGCTCAAGGTGCGCTCGGACGCCGTCTGGACCCTACATCCCTATTCGTCCACGACGGTATGGCGGCCGGCCGACACCGGTAACGGCTGGTGCGAGTACACGATTGACAAGGAAGGTAGCGTTTCGACGAAAACGGGGGCATGCTCACTCGACGATGCGCCCGAAATTCTCTCCAAGGCCGTGAGGGACATGATTCCCTGATCGACGGGCGGCAACCGCCAGCCAACACGCCACAGCACGCCATATTGTCACCCAATGGCACCAAATCGCCCTGCGCAGACGGCCGCGCGGGGCGATTCTTTATATGTCGGAATAGCACGGCAGGCCGAAGAGCCCTCGAGCCCGATGTGCGACCCGATGCGCCAGAGACTGGTCTGCTCAACCAAAAAGGCTTTCGAGATGGTTTGTGCGGCGGCAGAGCAAGTGCGGCCAGTATCACCTGACACTGGAGAGCGAACCATTTTCCACCGCTCGCGTTTAAGGGACTCCTAGGTCCCAGGAAGGAATCTTAAAGATGAAAAAACGGACCCAGGAGGAAATAAGGGCAGAAATCGCCCAAGTCGAGTCGGAAATGCGCACGGCCATCGACTCCGGGCGCATGCGCAGCGTCGAACGGCTCCGCGGGCGCAAGCAGGCGCTCGGCCATGAACTGGAGCGCGCCATGGCGCAGGAGGCCGCCATGGGGGCGACCACGTCGACGCAGATGCCCGCCGCGGCCCCCGCGCCCGCACAGGGCGGCCAGAGGACCACGTCGACGTCAGGTGCCGCGACCGCTCGCAGGCAGCGCGGGCCGGCAGCCGGGGGAACGCGTAAGGACCGGAGGCTCGCCGCCGTCGCCGGCGTGGCGATCGCCGTCGCAGTCGTGACGGTAGGTTTCTCGGGCTGGCGATGGACTCAGGCGCAGGGCGAGCTCGCGCGTCTCGAGAAGTCGACCGTCAAGGTAGTCACCGTCACGCGCGATGTCGTCCCCGGCGAAGTCATCACTTCGGCAGACCTTACGGTCGCAAGCGTGCCCACGGCGTTTGCGCCCAAGGACGCGGCGAAGAAGGTATCCGATGTGGCGGGCCGCCAGTCCGTGACGCAGCAGACCTCGGGGACCGCAGTTTCCCTCTCCTCCGTATCAGGCTCGAAGAAACCCGCCTCCATCACCACCGCCGTAACCGAGGGCCACGTTGCCTACACCGTCGCACTCGACAGCTCGACCGGCCTCTCGCCGCTGCTCTCGGTCGGTGACAAGGTCGATGTTCTCGCGAGCGTGAACGACGGCCAGGTCGTGAGCACCGTGCGCGTGGCCGACTCCATTCGCGTACTGGCGCTGGACGGCAACCTCTCGGGCTCCAAGTCAGACGGTTACTCCAACGTCACAATCGAGGTAACTGAGGACCAGGCCCTCGCCCTTTCGAGCGCGAGCGGCATCCGACTCGTGGCCCTTCCCGAGACGGGGGAGGCGCAAAATGCTGAATAGCGATCTGCTCGGCATCGAACGCGAGGCCGTCCGTCAGGCGACGGGGATCCTGACTGCCGCCAACGATGCCTCCGAGAGCGATGTGCAGCGCGACTCGCGCGCTCGCGACCTCCTTGCCGAGATTATAGATTCCAGTCCCGAGGGGTCGCGTCTGGACAACGACTCCTTTGATGCCGTGATCCAGGCCGGCCTCAACGACCTGTATTACCTGGGGCCCATCGAGGAGCTGCTTCCGGATACGTCGATCTCCGAAATCATGGTGAACGCCCCGGACGATGTGTGGGTTGAGCGTGCCGGACTACTTCAGAGAGTCCCCGTCGCCTTCGAAGACGACGACCACGTCAAGTTCATCATCAATCGCATAGCTTCAGCCGACGGTCGCCGCTGCGACGAGGCGCAGCCGCTGTGCGACTGCATCCTGAACCGCCCCGGCGCGATATTCAACGGCTCCCGTGTCGCGGCGACCGCAAAGGGCATCGCCGTCGACCACAACATTCTCAACATCCGTAAGTTTCGACCGGATGCGGTGGAACCCGAGGACCTCATGGCCCTCGGCACCTTCGACCAGCGCATGCTCGAGTTCATGGAGGCGATCGTACTCGGCCGAATGAACGTCGTCATCGCAGGCGGCACCGGCTCGGGCAAGACGACGCTCCTCAACGCCTGTTCGTCCTTCATCCCGGACAACCAGCGCATCGTAACGATCGAGGACGCGCCGGAGCTGCGCCTCCAGAAGCCCCATGTCGTACGCAAGACGGCTCGCCGACCCAACATCGAGGGCGAGGGCGAGATCACCATCCGGCAGCTCGTGATACACGCGCTGCGCGAGCGCCCCGACCGAATCGTCGTCGGCGAGTGCCGCGGCGGCGAGGCGTTCGACATGATCCAGGCGATGATGACGGGACACGAGGGCTCGCTCACGACCGTCCACTCCTCCAACGCGCGCGAGGCCATGACCCGCCTGCGCTCGATGATCCAGCAGACCGGAACCGAGATGCGAAGCGAGCAGATCATGGAGCTCATCGCCTCGGCCATCGACTTCGTCATCTTCGTCAACCGCTACGATATCGACGGCTCGCGCAAGATCACCGAGATCGCCGAGGTCCAGGGCATGCAGGGCGACGTCATCACCATGGGCACCATCATGCGTTTCGAGCAAACGGGATTTTCCGAGGACGGCAGGGTGCTCGGAGAGTTCATGCCCACCGGAGAGCGCATCACCCCGGCACATCGCGAGAAGCTCTTCGCGCGCGGCGTGTACATCGATGACGATTTCTGGTTCCGTCGATGAGCGGGCAGATTTCCCCGGCAGCCCTCCTTCCCGCGCTGCCGGCGGTGCTGATGGGAATAACCCTGTTCCTGACGGCAAGAAAGCTTCGCATCGAGCGTGAGCAGTCAGAAGCAGGGCCCCTTCCGGAAAATCCATCCGACAAAGATGGGGGAAACCGCCTTGCCGGCGCCCTGCGACGCGTGTGCCAGGGCGCGGCACCCCAGCTCTCCACCACCGAGGCGGCACAGCTATGGGCGGTAATCGCATTCGCGCCTTCGGTCTTTATCCTTGCAATGGGCTCGACAGCGGGAGCGGTCGCCGCGCTCCCACTCGGAATCGCTGCCTTCCCGATCTGGGTGAAGTCGAAGCGCGGGGCCGAGCAGGGTCTTTTCGAGGAGCAGCTCGGACAGGCGATGCCGCTTATCGCATCGAACCTTCGAACGGGAGCCTCGATCGCGCAATCGGTGGCACCGGTCGCAGAGCACATGGATGAGCCCCTGAAGTCCGAGTTCGCCATCCTCGAGCGCGACCTTAGAAACGGACGCCCCATCGACCAGGCACTCGACGATATGGCAATAAGGACCAAAAGCTCCAACCTCAGGCTCTATTCAACGGCCGTATCGGTATCGCAGCAGACCGGCGGCTCGCTTTCCGAGATCACGGAGCGTGTCGGCGAGGCCATCCGGGCAAAGGTCAAGGCGAAGCGCTCGGCCGAGGCCAAGACCTCCTCGGCACGGTTCGAGGCGAAGATCGTCGGCTTCGCACCGGTCGTCATGCTGCTGCTCATGTCGGTTGCCTCGGAAATGCACCGGCAGTTCTTCATGACGCCTGCGGGGTGGGCGTGCCTGGGCGTTGGCATAGCGCTCGATATCATCGGTTTCATGGTGCTGAAGCAAATTAGCAACATCAGGTACGACTAGGGGAGCTCAGATGTTCGAATCAATAACAACTGGCTTCATTATCATCCTCATCGGAATCGCCGCGGGCCTCGGAGTGGACATCGCCCTCAAACGCGTCTTCGGCCTAGAGCAGCCTGCGGAAGAGGACGCCTCCCCGGCGCTTCCCGGAATCGCCGACAAGCTTTCCAACGTTGTCTCCAGGCTCGCTCCCATTTCGCGCACCGTAATGGACTCGACGCGCGACTCCCTCGACCGCGCCGGATCCACCATGCAGCCGGCGACCTTCTGGGCCTTCCGCGTCGCGAGCGCCGCGGGATTCACGGCGGCGGGACTCGTCGCGTCGCTTTTCGTCGGCGGGGCAAAGGGTTTAGGCATTTTCGCCGCGCTGGCGCTCACGGGAATCGCCATCCCGCAGCTGTGGCTTTTGAATGAGCGCGCGAAATGGCGCGACGAGCTCGACCGACAGCTTCCCGACGCCCTCGACCTGCTCGCAATCTGCATGTCGGCGGGCTCATCTATCGATTTCGCCCTGCACACGGTCGGCAGCAAGATGGACGGCGCCATCGCGCAGGGCTTCGAGCGAGTGGCCAACGAGGCCAGCTTCTCATCGCGAACCGAGGCACTCCTTCGCTTCGCAGAGCGAGCCCGCGTGCCGTCCCTCACGATCTTCGCGGCCTCGTTTGCGCAATCCGAGCGCGCGGGCGGATCTCTCGTCGACATCATCCGCGACCAGGCGGAGACGGTTCGCGAGCAACGGCGCCTGAAGGTCGAGTCGGAGATCGAGAAGCTCGGTACCAAGATGCTCTTCCCGATCATCCTGTTTATCCTTCCGGTGTTTCTGATCGTCGTCCTCGCCCCCGTGTTGGCCCAGATCGCGCAGACGTTCACCTCTCTCATGTAGGAGACGGCCCATGAGCTTCGAATACGATATCCCCTGCGTGGCCACCACCCGGTCCGGCGCCGAGGTCCCGATTTCCCTCAAGATCGCCAAGTCCTTCAGGGACAAGGCGATCGGGTATATGGGCGCCAAGTCAATCGGCAAATCCACCGGCATGGTCTACGCAAGGGGCAGGTCGCTCCATACCCTGTTCATGCGCGTCCCGATTGATGTCTGCTGGATTGGCCGTTTCGACCCCTCAGATCAGTCCTGGCCGGTAGTCTCGCTCGATGCCTCAGTCGCCCCCTGGCGCATCCTTTTCGCACCGCGGGGGGCTGTGGGCGGCATCGAGGTCGCACCCGGGACGTTCACCGAGTCGGACCGCCCGATCTCTATCAGGAGACTCGATTGAACCAAATTAAGGTAGCGAAGATCGTACGCTGTGCCTCAGCGGCGCTCGCCGTCATCCTGTCAATGGCCGTTATGGCCTTGATTCCCACCATCAGGTCGGCGGGGACGCTTGATACGGACGGATGGTTCCTTCTGGCCTCGGGGCGCGTGGTCGTCGAATCAGGCGTCCCGAGCACGAACCCATTCACCGCAATCGCCGGCCAGGGTATCGTGCTCCAGCAGTGGCTGCACGATGTGTGGCTCTACCTGTGTTGGAGGGCCGCGGGCTATGCGGGCGTCGCCGTCTCCGTGGCGATACCCGCCGCACTCGCCCTGTGGGCCTATACCGGCACCGTTTCCAGGCTGGCGCAAAACCCACGCTACCCCTGGGCACCGCTGCTGATCGGCGCGCTCGGCTTTACCCTCATGGCCTCGTATCTGTCCATCCGTCCGTCCCTTTGGACGGCAGCGCTGCTGTTTGTCGCAATCTCCCTGTGCTTGGAGTGGCGGCGAGGCGCCGATAAGCGTTTGCTACTTGGGCTTCCCGTAGTATCGCTGCTGTCGGTGAATCTGCAGGCTGCGCTTTGGCCCTTGCCGGCCGCCGCCGCAGCGTGCTTCCTGCTTCCGGAAGAGGGCGAGTTCGAGCCGAGCAATGCATGCGAGGCACTCCGCGCGTGGTCACAGTCCAGACTGCCCCTGCTTGCGGCGATTGCCGGAATGGCAGCGGAATCCCTTGTCAACCCGTATGCAATCGACGGCTCGCTCTATGTGCTCCGCTCACTAGGTGCAGCATCGTACGGTGGGGTCATCCTCGAGCTGAAGCCGGTGTGGGCGATGCCGGCGGCAGCCCCGTTCTGGTGCGTTGCCGTCCTTGCGGCGAGCGCATCGTGCGCCCTCGCGCGCCGGTTCCCGCCCAGATGGCTTCTGGCTTTTTGGCTGGCGTCCGCAATTGCCGGGGCGCTCGCCGTCAGGTGCCTCTGGATAACGTGGACCGTCTCGTTTCTGATCGTCGCGGTATCTGCCGGGCGCAAGGACGAACTCGAGCCCCAAATATATCGTTTGCTCATTGCAGGCAGGATGGCCTTGAGCCTTGTCATGGCGCTCTCCGTCATCAACAGCGGACTCCACTCAATCGAGCCCGAGACAAGCGGAGTGGAATCCGGTTGGTGCGGTATCGATGCGGATATGGGGCAGATCGTCGAGGCCCTGGGCGACGACCCCGGTCGCATATGGTCCGAGGACGCCGCCGTGATGAATTACCTCGAATGGGCCGAGGTGCCCGTGACATACGATATGCGGCCTGAGATCTGGTCTGAGGCAATCGCCGGGGACGGCGCGGCCAATGACTACCGACTCTACGTTGACAGCCTGGAAGGCGGCTTTGGGCGCCTAAGGGAGGACGGCTGGGCATGGGCAATCGTGATGGACTCCCATGGGAAACGCCTGGAGAAAGCCTGTCCCGGCGCCGAGAAGACGGCGAGCGGCAGGGGATACGCGCTCTATCGGTTGTGATATGAAATGGATTGATGGGTGATAACGTATGGGTAGCGTAAACGTCGGCAGGAGGGCCGTCCTAGCAGGTATCGGCTCGATGGCCCTCATGGGATGCGGCTGCGCCAAGAAGTCGGATAAATCGGACGACTCGAAGAAGAAAAAGAAATCCGAGAAGAGCGAGGACGAGGCGTTCTCCTTCGGAGGCATAGGGGACACGGGCTCATCCGATGCCTCCAGGGGGCTTACGGTCGATGGCGTCTACAAGAGGGTCGTCACGGACTCGAGGGGCAAGGAGTATCGATTCCTGCTCGTCAGCATGACATTCGAGAACAGCCTCGACCATGACGGACGGGCACCGGTGTCCTACGTCTCGTGCTACCAAAACGGCGTGAAGCTGTCCCATTGCACGAAATACAGCGACCCGAATGCCTCGAAGACACTCGAGCCCGGCTACTCGATTTCAGTCTGCACCGCATTTCTGCTGGAAGACGAGGGCCAGCCCGTAAAGGTGAAGATCAAGTCATCGAATTCATCGGATTACGTCTACGAGAACACCTACCCGATCTCGCATCTGGATTATGAGGCCCTCTAGGAGTCCTCTCCTGCGCGCACGATGTAATAGCCATCACCGTCCTTGACGATGAAACGGTGGACCGGTCTGCCCTTCCACTCGATCTCCACGCTCCAGATACGGGCGAGAGAGCCCGTCTTGCGCCCGGGGCAGGGGACAGATGCGCCCGTGGAGCGGACCTGGAATCTACGACCGTCGGAAAGCTCAATCCATCTGAACTTCGGCTCCCTACCGGGCCTCTCCACGACGCTGACCGTAACGGGAGTCATTTTCGCTCCAAAAGATTCTCATGGCCATGGGGGATTAGAGAGTTGCCCAGCGGGCGCATCTGCGCACTCATGGCTATTCCGGTCTAAATACGGGCATTGCGCGGGCGGGTGCCGGGACAACCCTTTCCGCTGGCTCCGGCTCGCTCTTAAGCTCAGCCTTCCTCGGATTGCCATAGAAGTCGCCGACAACCCACGGCTCGTTAACGCCCAGATGCTCCTCGAGCATCGGCGCGACACGCTGATCCCATATCTCGAGATCGGTATCGAATACCTCACGCGCCTTTTTGAGAATCGAGTCACGGTACTGGGCGGGAACCCCTTCCGAGATGAAGCCCGCCTCATTCATTTTGCGAATGAAATCAGGGGAAGACCCCGAATCTAGAACTAGTCTAATTTTCTCTTTGGCAGAGACATCCTTCCTATAGGTGGTGTCTAGCATGTCCTCAGCATAATCCGGGCTAAAGGTCGTAAGGCCATGTGTTTTGGAAAGATGGCAGAGGGCTCGCAATTCTGACCCCTTGCCTACAATAGTGGCTCTTTCATCAAAAAGGCGATGGGGCAACCTGCAATCACCAGGATAATTACCTGCGTAGTGTTTAATATAGTCGAGACTCTTCCGAGATAAACTACCGAAGCATAGGGCGTTATCTGGCAAACAAATCTCGATTCCCTGTGTTTTTAGGGCGCATGCAAGAATGGGAAACTCCAAAAGCAAACAATCGAAGCCACGCGGTAGCGGGTGATCAGTTTTAGATTCCTTTTTATTCTTGCGGAACGATAGGTTCGCCCTGGTGAAATCGACGGTCACCAGATAACCTGTACTGTCATTCATTCCGCAAAAGGCCGTTAGTGTTTCAAGAACATCTTTCTCCACCATGGCTTCAGTCTTAATGGAAACATCGTTTGCGAATCTCAATGTCTCTGGGCATTTCTCATCTTTTTTGACCGTTACCATACCAACAGCAAAGTCATCGAAATTCGGTCTGGATTCGTTGGGCATATCGTCTTTTGGCATTTTCGGAACCAACGGGACAAAAATGCTAGTAGTTTTCTTAACCATAACCGTTTAGCCCTTTCTTCCAGGGATTTCCATGAGATTAGAATCCCACTACCGAGGCTCTTGCGCGTGGTCGTTTGGTGCCATCTGGTGACACTTCAGTCTGTATCGCGAAGGCTTCAAAACATCCGGCATGTACGCTATGAGATATGAGACAATAGAACACGCGTTCGTTAGTAATTGGCATAAGGAGTCGGCGTGGGGAAGAAGTCAATCAGGCTCGTGACAGCACTGGTCGAGTGCCGGCCAGACGGAGAGTACAGCCCGTGGGGCATCAAATGGTACGACGGCAGGATCTTCCCCTTCGCAAAGTCGGTTGGCACGAGCCGCGGTCATGGGTAATGGGGGAGGGCCGTGTGTGCGAGAGCTGGCGCGTGAAGATGGGGGATGGAACCCTGCGCGATATCTGCCACCACGGCAGCAGCTGGTACGTGGTCCATGATCCGGAAAATGACAGACCGGATGAAGGATGGTCTCCGTAACCGAGATATCGTATTGGCAATAGCCGAACTGTGATATGACTCAACTACGTGACAATGTAACTACGCAATAACGCAACTACGGCATAGTGTGACAATGTAATAGAGTGATTGTGTAATGCCGCAACTTCTCAAAATGAAAGTATGCATTAACGTAATTTCGCAGTTATCGGTACCATGATTTTCCAAAGCTGTCCTGGGTGGCCTCTTTCGTTACAGTTCACATTACATGAACGATGGAAGATCAATACATTTATTTTGCACCTCTGCGGTGATCGATGTGCTAGAATGTAATACACGTTATACGCATGATTGGGAGGTGCGCTATGGCCACTGCTACCGCGGCATTGAGGCTGCCCGAGGATTTAGCAAACAGGTACGACCGTTTGGCGAAATCAACGGGGCGCACGAAGACTTTCTACATGACAGAAGCGCTCGCTGCCGAGATTGACAGGCTTGAGTACGAGTACGGCTTAATGAAGAAGGTCGAGGATTATAGGGCCGGCAGGCTTGAGACCGTGACGCTCGACGAGCTGGAGGAAAGCCTTGGCTTGGCGGATTGAAGTCGATAAGGATGTCCAGCGATCAATGAGAAAGCTGGACAAGCAGATCGCCAAAAGAATTGTGGCAAAGCTCCATGAGATTTCACAGCTCGAAGACCCGAGGAGCATGGGAAAGGGATTGACCGAGAACAAATCAGGTCTCTGGCGCTATCGGGTCGGCGACTATCGGATAGTTGTCGATATCGAGGACGATGTTCTCGTCATCCTTGTTGTCGATGTAGACCACCGAAGCAGGGTTTACAGGACTCGCAGGTAGGCTGGTCGACACCGCTGACGCAACGGGGAGGGTTTTTGACCCTCCCCGTTTTTACGCTTGCCAACAGGGGTGGCCGTCGTAGGGCCCGCCGTCTGGAAGTCGGTCGTACTCCCGCGGCCCCGTTTCCAGCAGCTCCTTGGCGCGAGCGAGGTCGTAGCGCACGTCCCATTTGCTGCAGCAATACCAACTCGAATCGCCGTGGCCATAGGTGACGGGCTTCCATCGCGTGTCGACGATCGGGACGAACTCCAGGACACACCACCGATAAGCCGTGTTTTCGATGTAACTGTCCTGCAGGTTGGCCTCGCTGATGGTGTCGATGGTGCCGCCCCAACGGCATAACGTAGCTACGTGATAACGGAACTGTGCAATATCGTAACTATGTAATTTCTGACTAAATGAATTTCCTAACAAACGAAAAGCCCCTGATCAGGGCAGGGGCTTACGGATTTGTGAGCTATTAATGTCGCGTTGAACGCTCTCTCATATCGAGCGATTTCTTAAGGTTTTCCGTACCGGCGACGCTATGGCCCAAAAGGCCATCGAGTCCCGATCTCAGCGCCGCTACATCTGCCGCCGAAGCCCCAGCACGCAGGATCTTCGAGTCGAGCAGCGATCTCATGAAGCGTTCCGGAGTCTTTTCCGAGATGATCGCCTCGACCTCCTTGGAGATTCGGTTCGGATCGCGGTCAACGGGAACCGTCGGCATCTCCTTGGATGAGACGGGGTGTGCCCCGTTGTTCCTGAGCCAATACCTGAACTCGGTATCGACATCCTCGGGAACCTCGACCTTGATCTCGTTAGTTTTCTCATCGATCACGAGGGTGCCGTAAAGAGAGTCGCGCTCGGCGTTCTCCACCATCCCCTCGAGCTCGAGGATGCCCATAAGGATAGGGAACTCCATTAAGTTCTCGAATCCAGGCCTAAGATACCCGGTTAACCCGTTTTTATCACATTGGTAAGGGATTACGGCGAAATAACCGTTGTGCGAGAGTTCCGGCCATCCGAACTTGAGAGCGGTCTCCACTTTATGCGAGACATGGGCCATGGGAACGATGCCGCCGCGTGAGAAGGGTTGAACGAAGACGCCCTCGCGCCCTTTCGGATCTCTCTCAACCTTGAGCAGGATGTCATGGGGCTGTGTTGTGAAGTAAACGTTCGCCGGCAAGTACTGGACACTAAATATATGGACACATGGCTCCCCATGGTCATCCACAAGATGCATATCAGTTCCTCCTAATATTCGTTCGCCTTGTCGCTTCCTTATTGTTTGCCGCGATACCGAGATCAGCCTTCTGGGCACGCTCAGCATCGAAGGCCCTGATAAGCGCAGGCGCATACTCTTCCGCTAGCGATGCGGCCTGTAGCTTAAACATACGGGAGATGACCCCGGCATCCTGCTTCGCTTGCTTGCCTGCGAGCGCGATGGCGGCCTCGCAGATCTCATTGGTCGTCGGCTCCCTTCCACCGAACTCCGCGAGCTCATTTTTCACGGTATCCAGCGAGCCGCCGTCATTTCTGGCATAGGCGGCGATATAGGCCTGTTTGAGCGCCTCGACCAGCCTCTCGTCAGCCGCAATCCCGGTCTCGGTGCCACCGCCATCTCGATAGTAGGCCGTCGTGGCCCCCTCAATCGATTCGGCGAGACTTTTCCCTACGTTCATCCCGTCTCCGTTCTCATTCAACCTCAATCGGATCCATAGCGTCCAAGCGGCTAGTGCCTTTGGAGGCCGATTGTGGCTATCGTTTAAAATCCATGACCGCTCGTGTGGGGATGTGCGCCCCCATCGTGTCCCCCGACACTGACGGGAGACTCCGCAATGGCGGGGCCGCCTTCGTCCTGGTCACCATCTACGCCTGACTCGTCATGGCCTTTTTCCAGCTCCTTCTGCTCCAGCTCGGCAAGCTCGCCCTGCAGCTTCTCGAGATTCTCCTCACCGTCCCAGGGCTCGACAACGATTCTCCTGGCATCCTCAAGCTGCTTGTCGGAGCGCTCCATAAGGGCCCTTGCCTGGTCTAGACCGCCCGCCTCCTTCTCGATAATGCCGTCCATCTGCTGCAGCACGGTGTGTGAACCGGAAGTGGCCGACGGCAGCATATGATTCGACCAGTGCGCGTCGGCCGTGCCCTTGGCCCTCAGGCCGATGAAAGGGTCGTAACGGAAGGTGCCGTCTCGCTCGAGCAGCGTCTGCTCCTTCTTCACGACAACCTCCAGACCGCGAAACTCTCCAATTGCCCTGACGGGGCCGATGGGACAATCTCCGGCAGCCGCTTGAATCATGCCGATCGCACTAGCTCGATCTAGCGCCGACACGCCTCCGACCGAGACCCTTACGATATCTGCGCCCTTGTCGAGCTCCCTTTGCCTGTTCGCGCGCTCGAGGACATCGTGGTCGCATTCGAGCAGCTCGAATCGCCGTCGGTTGCAAGCAGCTGAAGGCTCATAACGAGATTCGATTTGGTGGCGCATGTTTGCCACCATCTCGTCATGAGACTGCTTGAGCATGGACTGTGCCATAATCTCGCTTCTCAGCTCCTGGATCCTCTTGATATCGGGGTTACCCGACGCCACGGCGGCAAGGTCTGAGTAGGAGATTCTCGTCTCATCGATGTCATCCATGCTGCGCACGGACGGCTTATTCGAGAAGACCTGACCGATGAAGCGCTGTTTGTGCTCGACGGTGGAGTAGAGGAAGGAGTCGAACGTTCCCTGGGCGACGTACTTGAAGTCCCTGACGCTCTCGAAAAGGTTTCCCTGGCGCCTGATTCGACCAAGGCGCTGCTCGAAATCGGAAGGCCTCCATGGGCAATCAAGGTTATGAATGGCCGCGAGTCTCGTCTGGACGTTTGTGCCCGTGCCCAGCTTCTCAGTCGAACCCATGAGGACGCGCACCTCGCCCGAACGAACCTTCTCGAACAGTGTTTCTTTCTTCTCCGGATCGTTGCCGGCATCGCTGACGCAAGCAACCTGCTCGGAGGGAATTCCCGCCTCGATGAGGCGTCTCCTCATATCGTCTTGGATATTCCATTTCCCCGAGGCCGGGGTCGAACGGTCGCAAAAGACGAGCTGCGCACCGCGCATGTCGGCCGTCTCCTCCCAGATTTTAAATACCTCGCGTGCGCAAACCTCACATTTGCCGCCCTCCATCGGCTCAAACTCGGGGTGCATCAGCTTCGGGTCGAGTGCGACCTTCATGCCGTCGCCCGTGATCGCAAGCAGATTGTCGTTGCCCTCTGCATTTCCGGCACGGACGCGCTCGCCGCGGATGCCGAGCTTTTTGACTTCCTCGAGCTGCTCAGGCGTGGCGGGCACGGTGATATGGATCTCCTCGCACTCGGGGACCTTGAGGTTCACGGTCTCCTGCGTGACGATGTCCGCAAAGGTTCGGTAAGCGCTCATGAGCTCAGGGAGGTTATGGAACTTCGTGAAGCGCTGTTTCAGCTGGAAGCCGTTGCCCTCAGGCTTGATCTCCATCGAGTCCTCTATCGTGCCGAACGTGAACGCCCAAGACGGGAACGATGAAAGGCCCTGCCGCTCGAGGAGCTCGGGTGCAAGATATCGCTGCATGTTGTACAGCTCGCCCATCGTATTGGTGACAGGTGTGCCCGTGGCGAACACGATGTTGCGTCCATGGCCAATCTCACGAAGGTAGGTGCACTTTTCAAGCAAGCTCTCGCTGCGGTTGGACTTCGAGGAAGTCATTCCCGCAATAGCGAGGCCATACGTAGGGAGATTCTTATAGTTATGCGCCTCGTCCACAAACAGATAGTCGAAGCCGATCTCCTCGAACGAAAGCCCTTCGGTCTTCGGAGAAGAATGGAGCTTTGAGAGCTTCTCATTGATTTTCTTAACTTCTTCCTCGAGCTTTTTAACCGAGAAGGTTCCGCCGTTTTCTTGCGCATCTTCTTTGGCCCGCAGGAATTCCATCCTTCGGCGTTTGAGATAGACCTCCTTTCGCTCCTGCGAAAGGTCGAGCATATCGAAGCGCGAACCCGATACGATCACGGCGTCCCAGTCACCGTTTGCCGCGCGGCCGAAGAACTCCCTTGCCGCATCCGCGGAATCCGACTCAGATTTACCCATATAGAGCACCCTCGACCCTGGATAGAGGTAGGCAAAATCCGATGCCCACTGTTCGGTTAGGTGCTTCGGCACGACGACAAGCGGCTTGTTGGCCCGACCGAGACGCCTGGCCTCCATGCACATGGCGATACCCGTATAGGTTTTTCCGGCGCCGACGACATGTGCCACAAGCGTGCCCTCATCTGCCTGCCCAGCTCGCGCGACGGCGGCACGCTGATGCGGCCTCATCTCCACGTCGGGATTCATACCGGGAAAAGTGAGGTATGAGCCGTCATACGTCCTGGGCGCCAATCGGTTGTACCTATCGTTGTAGATTTTGCACAGCACATTTGCCCGATCCGGGCCTGCCCACACCCATTTCTCGAAAGCCGACGAAATCAAGCGCCTCCTGTCCCATGCGGCCTTAGTCCCCTGGGGGTCGGGAATCTTCTTGCCCGTGGACAGGTCGGTCTTGTTCAGCTTCGTCTCGCTGCCGTTGAGGACGGCCGAGATGACCTTGAGCGGCGAATAGCTGCTGATCCCGTATCTGGTCAGCACCTCGAGCGAAAGCTCGGTCGCGTTTCCCGTCAGGCGCCATTTTCCGGTACGGGGCTCATGGGCAACCTCAAATTTCCTCTGCTTTGCCGCAGTCATCTCGCCATCAGTTAACTCGAGCTCCTCCTCGATGAAGCTCATGACGAAGGAGGGGGGAATCCAGGGAGAACCCAGGGTCGCCGCGATCTCTCCGGGACCCAGTTCGCGTGGAAGCACGGCTTTCAGTTTCTCTTCGCAGGTGCGCAGAGCGGCGAGCCTCTCGACATCCGACTCGGTTAGGCCGAAGGCTGCCATATGTCTCTCGCGTCTAGCCCTGTACTCGGCAAGCTCATCTGAGTTGACGAGCTCCTCGTGGGGAATGGGCTGATCGACGTCGCCCATCCAGTCAACATGGGTAGTCCTCATCACGGCCTTCTCACCAGCCTGGCGATAGCCGAGCGAGATAAGGAATTCGGCCGGCACGGTGTCTGCCTTCATCGCAGCCGCCAAAACACTCGATAGGGGCTCCTGCTCCGACTTCCGGGCAACAGAGATCCCATACGCGCGCGCCAGGTTTTTGATCGGTTTGGGAGTCTGATATGTGTTGTCAGCATCGGCACGCCCAAGCGCGACGGCAAGGACATCGGGCCCCACGCGGGGATCGGTGGACAATCGCCAGAGAACCTCCTCCGTGTTCATCCCATCGGTCGCGAAATCTCGTTTACTTGCCAGATATCCGAGCGATCTCTCGACAAGCGCTGCGATGAGGGGGTTCGTTATGGCCGCGTAGCCGTTCCTGCGCTCGGTGGAGATGCGAACCCCCTCATCGAGCTCTCCCAGGGCGGCGATTAACGCCTCTCCGGTCCATGTACTGAATGACCTATCGCGCCAGCTGTCGGGGAGGCTGCCGACATGCGCCGAGGCGATAACGGCACGGTCGGCCATCAAGGGATGGACGCAGGTATCCCACAGGCCGCTTTTCATGAGAACGTTAACGGCTCTCGCCACCTCCGCACTCGTCTCGGGAGTGCGGACAGGGGGAATCGATACCGACTCGAGCCAGGAGCTTTCCCCGGCGTCGACCCGATCGCTCTCTATCTTCTTTTGCATCGAATGGATCGCATCCAGCTTCTCGCCGATATCGCCGGAAAGATATGCCTCGGCGCTCTCGATTCTCGACGTGATCGGATCGCGGACGATGAGGTCGCCGAGCCTTTGCTCGGCCTCGGCGACACCGCAGCCGAGTAGTCGCCCGATGAGCGCCAGATCGACGCCGCCCGTACGGTCATATGAGACGGCCAGGGCATCGGCAGGGGTCTCCGAACGGTCGGGAAGGGGTGCCTGGGGGCGCACGGTGCGCTTCGAGAGGATGTCGGCCTTGCGGACGAAGTTCTTCTTGGTGTCAAGCACCTCGAGACTGAAGAGGTTGATGCCGAGCGAGCAGTCGTGATAGCCCTTCATGGTGAGGACCCTGCGGTTCTTCGGATCATTCAAGCGGCCGTAGCGCTCTGCGAAGCGGTCGTAGCGGTCGCTGAGGGCCTTAATTCCAGATTCGATTACGGCGTCGGTCGATTTGGGGTCGTGCTCGAGCGAGACAAGCGCTCGAGCGGCATCCCTGAGCTCAAGCATTGCGCGTGCGCGGTCCTCTGCCCCGCGATCCGCGAGACGGAAACGCTCGACCGTGTCGCCGTTGCCGTACCAGATCGACCCGCCGTCGCCCAGCGTGAACTCATAGATCGCCGGATCGGTGGGGACCTGCGCGACCTCGGGCGCGGCAGACCTGTCGGGCATCCCCTCAAATGTATGAGAAATCGAACCGATGGCCTGATTTGCCAGGGACTTCCTAGCGCTATCGGCGATTCCCGCGGCGTCCAGGCCACTTACCAATGCATATCCGGGGCCGTATGCGGTCATCTCCGAGCGCTGTTCGCCGACGGCCACGGACGGGTTGGAGGCAAGCAGCGCGTTCACACGAAAGCCGTCCGCGTTCGTCTCCGTGCGGACCCAGGCCGGCGCGTTGTCGTGCGTGATCTCTCGCGCCTCGGCGAGCTTCCTCAGTACGATGAGGTCGCACAGCGCGCTCGTACCCGCCTGGCTCTCGAAAGTCTCCTTGGGGAGCCGTGCCATGCCGACAAGATCGCACTCGCGAGCAAGACTTTCACGTGTGGCCTCTCGGGCCTTGTCCATGGTGTAGCGGCTCGTCAGCACAGCGACGATACCGCCGGGGCGCACGGCGGCCACGGCCCTCTTAATCATGTAGTCATGGAGCGGCACTCCGTCGATTTTTATCGCGTCTGAGTAGGGGACGTTACCTATGGCGGCATCAAACGAACCCTCGGGGATCTCGCATTTGGCGATATCGGCGGCGACGATCATATGGTCGGGGCAAAGCACACGCGCAAGTCCCGCACTCACGGGGTCGATTTCCACGCCGGTCACATGAACGTCCAAGCCCGCGGGGACGCAGCGCATGAAGTTGCCCGTTCCGCAGCCCGGCTCCAGAATCTCGGCTGTGCCCTCGTCACAGATACCGGCATCCCTCAACGTCTCCCAGATAAGTTCCACGACAGGGCGGGGGGTGTAGAAGGCGGTGAGGACCGTCGCGCGCTGATCGGCGAACTCATCTTCACTCAAAAGCTCTTTCAGATCCCGTGATACCTCGGCCCAGCCACCGGTTGGGTTTTCTGCAAAGGCGTTCGCGGCACCGCCCCAACCGGAATAGGCTGAGATGGCGCGTGCCTCCTCGAGAGTGGCGTCTCGCCCCTCGTCCATGGTCGCCTTGAGGGCGCGTAGCGCGGCGACATTGAGCCTGGCGCGCTCCAGTGGCGAATGGCCGGCCTGGATATCAGGGTTCAGGTATTCGGTGTTGTGGTGAGCGGCTAGAGTGTGAGCACCGTCTCGTTGAGGGCGATCTCCTCGGCCATCTTCTGGGCGCTGTTGGCCTTGCGGATGTAGTCGTCGTACCGGCACTCGGCCATCGTGATCTGCGCGAACTCCGGTGTCGCCCCGCAGCTCTCCATGCAGCTGTCCTGCAGCTCCGCGAGTCTCGTCAGGTAGTTGTGCTCCACCGCCTTGAGATACTCCTCCGTCTCGCCGGCCGCCTCCATCCTGGCCAGATCCTCCGGAGCGTTCTGCTCCATGAAGGAATACCGGAGACCCCTCACGCCCTTGTACGGGTTCTTCAGCACCGACATGCGCTTCCTCCTCGAAATCATCCTTGTGGGCGAACTTGTCGCCTCCCGCTTGGCTTACATAAGATTCCTCTTGCGCCCCAAAGTCAAGGGCCAGGCTTTGCTGCGCTTTTACGTTATCGGTTTGTCCTTCGGCGGGCGCCTCGTAGATCGATGAATCATCCATCGCGAAAAGGGAGATTTGCCCCTCTGCCGCAACAAAGCGCCTCGACGCTCTCCTGGCCATGGCGCTACGCCCCCTTTCGAGAGTTATTGGAGGTTCCGCGCGAACCGGAATCGAAGGAGGCGAGCATGCTCTTTAGTCGCTTGGTCGTCATAGTTGCTGACTGGCCGCGCTCGGCCCGGTCACCCTGCGAGGACCGCGTTCTCGGTTTGCACTCGAATCCCGCCTTCTTGAGGGCGCGGTCGATTCTGCCCGTGGCGCCTCTCACCTGGGCACAAACGCGCTCGATACGCGCGAGAAGCAGCTCGGTATCCTCCATCGGGACACGAACCTCCAGGCCGTCATCGATCCCGTAGCGGCGAAGCGTAACGTGGGAAGCCATCGGATCCATGCCCTCAAGGTCGACGTCTTCGGAAGCCTTCGAGACCGCATCGAGCGCGACCGCATCCCCCTCGACGACACTGATCGGTGCGGCGCCGGGGCACGAGGTGAGCCCTATATAAGCGGAGGCAGGGTAGACCGTCTCGGGAACGAGTTCGCAATCGAGAGTCAACTCATCGTCCACTCGTCTGGCGAAGGGAACGAGAATCTCGAACCCGGCCGGATGCTCCTTGATCTTTCCGCCCAGCATATCGGCGCGCTGCCTGCTGAGGACAGCCGATGTATCGGCCTCGGGATGGTCGAGCTTGAATGCCGCAAGAGCGAGAATTCCCCTCGGGCCCAGTTCGGAGTGCTCGGCCATGGCGTCGAGAATCGTGTCCCAGCCGTGCGGATGACCCAAAACCGCCGCGAGCATCTCGATAGGCGCTTCAATGTGGCTCTGTTGCATTAATTCCTCCCCGTCTCAGTCAACTACCCATCGATGATGGGGGAGTGTGCCCATGTCGCCCGGCGCGGGAACAAGTGTTCACCGCGGCAAGGCAGATAAGCCTTTAGCCTGACGCCCTATCGGCGCCAGTATCTGTCGCCTTCGGAGCCGATGCTATCTCCGCGAGTCTCGTTAGCCCCGAGGCTATCTCGACCGCGTCTGCGCCCAGCAGCCAGTCGGTGGGAACACCGAACGTCCTTGAGAGGGCCTTTAGTGAGACGGCCGAGGGCAACCTGACGCCAGTAAGCCACAGGCCGATCGAGCGCGACGATTGCCCGATCATCCCCGCAAGCTCATCCTGGCCGATTCCCGTCACCCTCATGAGGGCGGCCAGGCGTCGGCGAAAAAGCAGCAGGGAAGGTTCGGTTGTATACGGTCCGGGCGCGTTCTTCATCTCGATCAGTACGTCCCGACGTTGAAACCCTCGCCCTTGGTGTAGTCGACGGTCACGGGAATCTCCGTCTCGTTGGGGAAGTAGACGCGGATGACCCAGTAGGGGATATCGGAGCCGTCGGGACCCATTCCAACGTTCACGTCACTCGACTCGATAAGGGTCTTCTCGGGAGCGCCGTATTCGGGTGTCAGGGACGTGAGGTACCTTGCGACCACGTCTTGGAAACCAGTCTGGGTCATTCCCTCGGGCAGGTTATCGGGGACGGCAACAATCGAGGGGTCGACCTGCGTCGTTTCGCCCTGCCCATCCGTGGCGCCGCCTTCCGATTCATCATCCGTGCAGTAGCCATCCGCACCGACTTCACCGTCGGAGGCAGCCGAGGATTCCACCGCCGAGTTGCCATCCGTCCTGCCCGTTGGCGGAAAGAGCGCGAACGCGACGTTGATTGCGACGCATACCAGGATGATGCCTACGCAGGCGAGGATAATCCCTTTCGAATCCAGCTTCTTTCCCTTTTTGTACATAGCGATGTTTCCTTTCCCTTGTTGGCTATTTGAGCTCGACTCCGCCTATCCATCCCCAGTAGACTCCTGAGCCCTTACCGTAGAAGGCAATGAACTCATCGAGCGTCTTGGTGGTGATTGCACCTTCGTTGCTCATGACCTTGCCGTCACCGATGTAGATGCCGACATGGCCATAGAGAAGTCCGGGGGTGCCGGTGCCCGGATGGCTCGCGTCGCCGACGATCATGCCGACTTTGAGGTCGGCGGGGTTGTTGCTATGACACCATGCCTTGACCATGTCGCAGGCGTTTCCACCGAAGGAGCCTACACCAGCCGCCTTGAATACGTTTGTCACCCACGCGGCACACCAGTTCAGGCCGGGTGAGGGCGTAGACTTGCAGGCGTTGACGACGGCGAGCTGGCTTCCCGTGGCGCCCGCGAGACCCTGGCCCGAGCCGCCGAGGGTGCCGGACGTGATGGCGCTGTAGAAGTACTGCGCGTTGGTGTATCTCGGTTCCCAACCGGAGGGCTTGCCCCCCACCATGGCGCACCGCTCCCAGCCCATGGCGTAGATCTTCGTCGCGGCCTCGAGATCGGTCGCATCCATGAATGTTTGGTAGTTGTACTTGCCGTTGGCGCTGTGAAACGAGCCCCACTCATCGTGGTCCGACCAGAACTCGAGCTGGACATCGAGTTCGTACCAGTTCTTGCCCTTCTCCTTGGCGAACTGAGCAAGGCGAAGGCGACGCCCTCCGTCCCACTGGCCGATGCCCACTGCCTTGTTATAGACGGAGCCCCTCGCGATAATCTCGTCGTTGGTGCAAGGGCTGATGCCCTCTTCCCAATAGGCATAGGAGCCCTTCACCTGGTCGGCCAACGGATAAATCTTATGATTTGAGGATCCAGCAGACTCAAGGCAGTAGTTGCCCATGATGGCGGCGGCATGGATGTCGTCGCAACCGTGGTCTTTGAGGTAAAGGTAGATAGTGAGCTCGTCGCCGTCCAGGCTGCCGCCGTTGCTCGCCCCTCCCGCCTGCTGTCCGAACTGCACGAGCCCGAGCGACGAGGCGAGGATCGCCCCCATGAGCAGAAGGCCGCCGAGGGAGAGCAGCGAGGCGAATAGGGCGATCCTGTTCTTCCATTCCCTGAGGGAGAGAAGCTGCTTTCTGCCCTTACGGCCCTTGAATAGCTTTCGGGAGAGCTTGCCGCCGACGGCGCGCCCCGCCTTCTTGCTAAGGGAGGCCTGCTTGAGGGCGACCTTCCTCCTCCTACGTAAAACCATCTTTCGATGGTCCTTGAGCTTTTTGACGGCGGCCGGGTCCTTCTTGAATGAACCCGGCCGGCGCTTCATAAGGATGTCGAGCTCGACCGCATTGGCGCGCTTGAGCGTCTTGGAGGCGCTACCGGCAATCGGGGCGACGGGGACCTTAGCCACCTTTTTCGCGAGCGATGAGGATGCCAGGAGCTGGGCCGAGGGCGTTGCGCCCGACACAGCGGCCCCGCGTCGGGAAGACGAGGCCATGCCGGAGGGGGAGAAACCCGATCCCTCCGATGTATCTGTGCCGGGCGCATCGGCTTCGGATGCCCCTGCCATGGATGATTTCGCGATAGACGCAAAAGTGCCGCCATAGGAGGCGGCGCCCGCGGCGGCGGATGCCGCACGCGAGCGCGTCGATTTCTGGGCGCTGAGACGAGAGAAGTCCGAGGAGCCGGTGCGCAACCTGCTCGGTCGCGGTGAGGACCCTTCCCATGCAGAAGTGCGCCGCGACTCGGCTTCGAGCACGGCGGGCATGGTGCCCGTACGCCGGCTTGCGGCGGTACGGGCATCCGCGTGGGCAAGGTTTGAGCTATATCTCGTCGAGCGCGGTTTCATCTACTAGCCCACGAAACCGGAACCGTCGGCATATTCGTTGAGGCCCTCGGGGCTGATCTCGTCGGGGCTGGCGAACATGCCGCCGACATCCTCACCGCTGTCGTTTTGATACTTCAGCAGGGTGGACATCGCATCGGAGACCGATGCGCTGCCAAAACGCTGGTCTGCCGACTGCTGGGGGGCGACAGCCGCCTGGGAGGAAGCCTGGGCGCGATGACGCTGCGCGGCGCGCTGATTCAAAAACATGCCATTCGGCTGTGTAAAGCTGGTTGCGGGGGCCTGCTGGACAGAGGAGGAGGGCGCCGGCTGCTGAGGGGCCTGCGTCTGGGTGCGCGGACGAGGCGCTGAATCCATCTGCTGCTGGCGGGTGACGTTTGACCAGGAGCCCGGCTGCGCGTTGAGATCTTCGGCAGGCTGAGCCTGCTCGGGAGCGGGAGCGGGCTGGGGCTTCACCTCAGCATCGAGACCGTTAGCGCGCTCCGACATGGCAACGAGCGCAGACAGCGTGTAGCCTACCTCGGAGCCGGAGAGGGCGACCGTGCCGTTCGAGAAAGCGATATCGCCGGAGGGCTCGCTTCCGAGCGTGACCCCGACAGACGAAAGAGCCAGCGCGAAATCGTCGAAATGGGTGTCGCTCTCGCGGGTGAAGACCTTATCGATTGCATTCAGGACAAGGTCCTTGAGCTCGGCCTCGGCCTGCGCGCGCAGCTCCTCCTCACTCGGGAGTCGACGGGTGTTGAAGCGCGAGAAGTCCGCGCCCTCCTGGAAGTCACGAATATCCATATCTTCCATCCTTTCCTTTTTGGCGGTAACCGTGTCTCGGTTGCCGCCTCCGTTAAAACCGAATTGCTCGCTCGCCGGCCGCACGTTGGGTCGAGGGCGCGCCGGGGGAGCCATGTGTGCAGGTGACGGAACGTTGCGGCCGATCTCCTCACGAGTGGAGCGCGGGGTCGAAGACGGGGCATCTTCAGGCTCGTCGAGTGAGCCGACATCGGGTTTCGCTGCCGGCTTCACCGCCCGGCGCTTGATATCGGCGGGACGGGTCGTGCAGATGTCGTAGAGAGTCGGACAGGTCTTCTGGTCGATCTGAAAGTCGAAATGGACAACGCGGTTCTTGAACACGTAGAGACCCTCGCCGGGATGTGCGGTGGCCAAAACCTTCGTCTGGCTCTCAGAGAGATTGAACAGCTCTTGGAAGTCAGGGAGAAGGTCGCTCGTCTGCTGCAGAATCGTCACGAAGGGCGAGTTCTGGAACATATAGCGCGTCTCCTCGCTGTTGAGGACGCGGGAGAGGTTCTGCGTGATGGCGTTGATGTAGAAGTCCCACTTACCGCCGCGGGTGAAGAAGCGGTCGATCTGGCTGCGGGCGTAGGGACTGTCGAGCAGGAGCTGGAACTCGTCGATGATGAGCCAGGTTCTCCTACCGGCACGACGGTTCGCCGATACGCGGACCCAAATGTGATCGAGGATGATGAGCAGCGCCAGCGGCTTGAGCTCGCTGGATAGCTCGTGCAGGTCGAAGCACACGAGATTCGACTGGAGGTTCACGTTCGTCGGATGGTTGAACAGCGACAGCGTGCCCGTGACGTAACGGCGAATGAGCTTTGCCAGGTCGCGGGCGTCGCGCATATCGGAGCCCTGCTCGGACATCAGGAAGTCATAGATATCCTGAAGCGTCGGCAGGTTCTCGGGGCGCGGATCGTCCAGATACCGGTTGTAGGCGTATGCGGCCGCGGCGTCGAGGACATTGGCTTGGGCATCGTTGACGCTGCTGGCCATCATGCGAACGAGCGACTGGATGAAGGACACCTTCGCGGGCACGGGGGAGGACTTCGTCTCCGGATCGTCCGAGCCGTAGGCAAGGGAGATGTCGAGGGGATTAATGAAGTCGCCGGAATTCTCGGCGATACGGATGACCTGGCCGCCCAGATACTCGGTGGGTGTGACGTACTCGCCCTCGGGGTCGATCGTGATCACGTCGTCGTCCGGATGCTTCAGATGCACGGGGATGATGCGCGTGATCTTGGAATTGAACGACTTGCCGGATCGGGGCTGTGCCAGCGTGAAGCTGTTCGTGTGCTCATGGGACACGGGGTCGTAGACGATAAACGAGCGGGTCTCGGCGTTGAGGCCCATGATGTTACCGCCCGGATCGTTCATTTCGGCGGCGACGAACATCAGCATATGGGACAGGGGGTCCGTGGTCAGCGTTCGCTCATACGGGATGTAGGGGGCGCCGATCGGCAGAGCGGTCGAGAAGGACTCCTCGCGAAGGGCGCGCCATGAATCGGGATAGGGCTTCCTGTGCGTGGAGAACACCTTCTCCACCTCGCGGCAGGCCTCCTCGAGCTCAGTCTCCGTGCGCCCCTGGACGGTCACGACGGTCGTGACTCCGAAGGCGTGCATCTCCGCGCTCTCGAGGTCGTCTCGGAACGCCTCGGCGTCCTCCTGGGCTTCGCGCATCGCGGGCGGCATGTTGTTCTGGTCGACAAAGTAGCCGACCTCGGGACGGCTCGTGTTGAACTGATAGGTATTGTTCTCCTCGGTGATCTCGTGCAGGTGGTTCTCGGCGGCCGAGATCGCGGCAGAGAACTCCCAGGGACGGATGTGCCACGCGACGGTAAGGTCGTAGGGCAGTCCCGTCAGGTCTGAAATAAAGGAGTCCTTCATGGTCTTGCCGTAACCGTCAAGGGTGACGTCGTAGGTCTTAACCCAGCGACGGCCGACGATCATGCGGGGGTCGCCGCGGTAGCCGTCAGCGGTGAGGACGGAGGAGGGCGCCACGAGCTCGCGGGTCGTGAGGCCGACGGTCCCGGACAGGCGCTCGAAGTTCGCCGTGCCCGGAGTGTCGTCCTGGCGCGTCATGGTCTGAATGATGTCGAGGCGCTGCTGGCCGTCGAGGACATGCGCATCGGACCCGAGGTCGCGCATGAAGCGCAGGAAGGAATCCGCCTCCTGGGACAGCCGGGGCACCGCACGCTCCAGCGTGTCAGCGGACACGGCAATCGTGATAATGCGGTCGCGGCGCACCGAGCGGGAGGACTTGGCAAGCATGGAGCGGGTCCATGCATTGTACTCGCGGCGCAGGACGTTACCGCGCTCATCGCCGGGAACCTCACGGAACAGCAGGTCAGAAGCGAACTCCTCCGGGCTCACGCGCTTGTTCATGATGAAAATGCCGAGACGTACCGTGTGGTCGAGCGAATCGAGGTATCCCGCCCACGCCTCGCGCACGAGATACTGGTCCTCGGGTCGCGCTCCCTGGTAGTTGACGTCATCGACGCGAAGGGCGATGGAGTAGGTCTCGCTGTCGATGCGCATGACGCCGTCAACCGTGAGCAGCTCGTAGGGGACGAGTTTCGTGGTCGACCACTTAGGCTGGACGAGCTTCACATCGGTCGAGAGCGCAGTGTTTACACCGAGCTCGGCCTGTTCCTCGTCTATCGCCCAGGAAGAGCCGAGGGGGATGGATGGCACGTCGGTGCCGTAATTCGCGACATACTTGTCACGTTTCTTCTTCAGTTTTTTCAGGCGTTTGTCCATCTGGCGCACGCCCTTCTGCCAACCGGCCTCGAGGGCGCTCGCGCGGCGCTCCTCGGCCTCGGCAATCTCTCGGTCGAGATCGTCAATAGTCAGTTTGCTCATCTAGGGTTTCTCCCATCGTTTCTCACGGAGGCCTCAGCCATCGCCTGGGCGATTCCCGCCGGCACGGCCTCCTGCTCAAACTTCCTCGCCTTCCTTGCTGCCTTTTCGCGGCGTTTCTGCTCGCGCACCTCTGCCTTCGTCTTCTTCGGAACGGCCACCTCGAAAGTCGGGACAGCGAGCGTGAGCTGATCGGGCTCCGTCCTGTCCTTCAGCATGAGCGGCAGCCATTTCTCCGATTTCAGGCCGTGGTGCGAATGGAGGCCGATGACGCCGATGGCAACGCACACCGGGATCGCCATGTAGGTGACAATATCGAGGCTCCAGCCCCATGCGTAGACGCCGTATATTCCGACGGTCACGACGGCAACGGCGGCAAGTGCCGCTATGGCCGAGCGCTTGGAAAAACGACCAAAGATGTTTCTCGCGACATAGTTGTTGATATCGTCGCGCACGAATGTCTCTGCCATTTCACTACCTTTCCTAGACGAGGCCGAACAGACTGTTGGCAACGACCTTTGACTTGTTCACGATTTCAGTAATGCAAAGGACGGAGCACATCGACGGGATGAGCGCGGCCGCGGCGCCCCCGAAACCATTCAGGGTGCTTGTATCAGACGTGATAGGGGCTATGAGTTCGGTTGCGACCGTATTGATAAGTGGGATCATGCCAATCGCGATGACAATCATCACCGCCTGGAAACAGACCGCGGCGAAACGCTTGAGATAGCCGACGCCCATGGGTCTTGATTTGTCGTCAGCAAAGAACGCTAGGCAAAGGGGGCTTGCGGCGGCCCTTAAATATATTTCGCCGACACGCACGAAGATTGTTGTCAGCACGGTGAATAGGCAGGCGACGCAGGCGACAAGGGAAACGATGGCAAGGATGAGAAGAATAAACGAGGTACCGGCCTGTGCGTAAGTCAGGGCGTCGAATGAGCTGGTTACCTGTTCCTTTATTCCAATGGAGTTGGTCGTGTCGATTCCCATGGATGCAAGCGTGTTGTTTACGACCCCGACAAGGTGTTGGGCGAGAACGTATACGGCCGCACAGATGTCCATCGCATGGACGATGAGGGTGTAGCTCACTGCGAACATCATGACGACGAATGCGAGGCTTGCCATGATGTCGACGCCTGCCATCTTGCGACGGACATCCAGCTGGTGCATGAGGGCGACACCGAACGTCAGGCCGAGAAACGCCATGGCATAGGGCTGGAAAGCGCCTTTCGATAGCTTTGATGCCATGGTGTAGAACTGGCCGAAAGGACCATTGGTAAAGTCGGATGTGAATGCAGTGCTCGCCGTAGAGGACACTAGCGAAATGCACCATTCGGCAAGGCTCGTGGCGCTTTCCGCAAGCCCACGGCAGAAAGTCCATGCCAGGTTTTCGGCAGCATATTTAAAGAACTTAAAATCCAGGGCAAAATCCGGGGTCTTCTTGCTGATAAGTTGGTTGTCCAGATCCTCTGGATCTTTTGACTCAGAACCCTGCGATTCATGCGGCTTATGGTTGTCGTTGGGACTTGTGCTCGTCGAAGCAGACGCGCCCTTTTCCCAACCATCAGGAGCCCAGGACGGTTCGAAGTTTTTCTTAAGGTCCTCGCCCTGCAGGCTACCGTTATACTTCTTCATTTTGCTGTGGGATTTATCGACAACTTTGCCGTTTTTATCGTAGTAGACAGGACCCTCGACGGTACTTCCGTCTTTGGTGGTCGTTATGGTGTAGCCAATCTTGTAGGCCTTAATGCCGCCATGCTCGAAGGAAACATACTTGTCCTTATCGATGTCACTCCACCTGATTGTAATTTGCGTGCGCTCGGGGTTCATGTTGTCAACACCAAGGTTGACATTCCACTGGCCCTTTTGAGCGGCATAGGCAATCGATGCAATGGCACAAGCCACAACGAGCATCAAGACGCTGACGGCTGCAAAACGTAAGACGCGATCGCCAAACGAAGTCGGCCTTTCATCATATTCAAGTTCATCATACGGGTCTGTTGGCCTAGGCGACGAAGCACCACCGATAGGGGAACCGGCAGCGAAGGCAAGCAGCCTCTCTCTGATCTCCATTATCCGAGGATGCCGTTGAACAGCTGGGAGATGATATGGGAGAAGCCGCAGCCGGCGATAAAGACGCCAGCGAGAACCTGCCACCACTCGGTACCGTGGCCGGGGCGCCCCTTAGTCTTCTCCTCGAGCAGATTGTAGACACCCCACAAGGCAAACAGAGAGCCGCCAGCGATCATGACGTTCTCGAATTTGGTAACGAGATCAGCAAGCTGTTCCATTGAAGATTTCCTTCCCTTAAGGATAGTTGATACCTATTCACGCGCCCTTAGGCGTCGATGACGATGGTTTTGGGGCTGGTGCGGTCTATGAGCACGACACCCTCCGGTGTTGGCACTGAGGATTTGTCCGCGTGCCGCCTCGCGCGCGCCCACTCAAGCATGTCGGTCTTGCCGGCGCTGAGATATTCCTTGCGCCTGGGGTGAATCTCGGGATCGGCCTTGAGGTCGCGAAACCACATGCCCTGCTTGTAATGGGTCACGCACTCGTCAGGGGACAGACCGTCCTCCTCGTTGAAGCTGTAGAGCTCCTCGGGGCTCATGAGCGGAACCTTGACGTATCTCGTGCTCTCCTGGATGGATTTACCGCTCGCGGAGTTCGAGACAGAGTAATCCGTGAACTTCTTCGTGGTGTTGCCCATCTCGCGCGATATCTGCTCACAGTCGGAAAAGAGGGAGGAACCCATATACATAAAAATGGCCGAGTTTGCTCGGATGGATTCCGACTGCTTGCCATATCTAGCCTCGAGCTGTTTGCCGTCCTGCACGATCGCACAGAGGTTGATCCAGAACTTACGGCTCTCGGCGAAAAGCTTCTCAAGGTCGGGGATCTTGCCTATCTGGGCGAGCTCGTCGAGATAGCAGTAGAGGGGAATCTCAAGATGGCCGATTCCATTCGTTGACCCGATATCCTTAGAGATGTCGAACAACTGGTTCAGGGCCATCGCGGCGACGAAGTCATAGGGGCCGCCGCCGGACTTGATGCAGAAGAAGATTGCGCGCTTGCGCTTGTCGATAGACTGGAGGTCGAGCTCGTCACGGCCCAGCATCTTGCGAATCGCGGGGTTGTTGAGCCTTTGCAGGCGGGCGGCACACGAGGACACGACCGCCGCCATCTGCTCGGGAGCGCCGGCGTTTGCCTTGAAGGTGCGGTAGTTGGTGAGGACCGAGTTCTCAGGGAGAGACTCGTCATCCAGCGCGTCCTCGCCGTACGTATCGATGATGTACTGCGCGAACCCATCGAAGCCGTCGCGCTCCCGGGTGCCCTCGAAAACGAGGTCGAGTTTGTTGATGCCCTCGGCGCCATCGGCCTTGGCCATCGCGAGGTAGTCGATGATGCCGGGAAGGGTGCAGTCGGCGGTATTGCCGTTGGCCTTGAACCAGAAGACGAACATGCCGCAAACGCAGGTGTAGAAGTTCTTCTCCATATCGATGAAGAACTGCTGGTCCCCGTGCGTGTCCTCGCCCTTGGTGTTCGAGATAAACATATTGACCAGTGAGTTGATGGACGTGACGTCGCGGCAGTTGATAAGCGGGTTGTAGGGGGTTGAGGCAAGGATATGCTCCTCGTCGCGCAGGTCGATGACCTGCACGTCATAGCCGTTCTTCTCCAAAAAGGCGGCAGATGCACGGAACAGCTCGCCCGAGGGGTCGGTAAAGACCATGTTGCCGTTCATCTGCATGATCTGATTGGTCACGAAACGGTAGGACTTGCCGGCGCCCGATCCGGCCATGATGAACATGTTTCGGTTCGGCACCTGGCTCTCGCGCCTGATCGGGTCCTTCTTGTCGTTGACGATGGATGTGCCGGCAACCTTGCTGTTGAGCGAGAGGATGATATTGTCGTCCTCGACCGTCTCGCACCATTCGGGAACCGGCCATTCGGCCGTCGCCTTGTTGTGCGAGTACAGCAGACGCTCCTGGGCGGTCGAGAAACGCTGGGATCCATATTGCTTTGCAGGCGAGATGTCCTCTCCGGGCGCCTCATGCTTAAGGAGAACGGCAAGGGCGATTGCGATGGCCGCGACGACCGAGGCCAGCAACGGGACCCCGCCGAAATAGATGCCGAGGGGCCGGCGGGATGCCGCCCATGCGATGAACGCCACGACGTCATCGGACGTCTCGATACCGCTTGTTCCGAGCATGACCTTCTGGACCGTGAGGTTCACGATCCAGAAGGCGGCAGACCCCAGCACGGCGGCTCCGACGGCCTTCGTTATGTCTATCTTCGGCAGCTTCATCGGCTACCTCTTGACCCGCTTGTTGAGGGTTCGGGAGTGCGTGGCCGGACGATTTTGGTTGCCGATTCGGTGACGGTTGGCCTTGCGATCGGCTGCGTCGCGCATGTTGACGGCGCGGATGACCTCATGCGAACCCATCTGCTTGGTTCGTCCCTGGCGCTGCTGGAGTCTGACCGATCCCTCGAAGGCCTCGCGGTCCTTCAGCGTCTCGATTTGGGTATGGCATCTGACGATGGCATCGGCACGATCTTCACGAAGCACGCCCTTGTCATCGCCCTCGCAGATTTGGTTCCCGATTTTCGCCGTGTGTCCGTCGGGATCGGTAATCCTGAAGGCTCCGGCCGTGGAAACGGCGGCGGTGTACACGACACCGTCCCACCCGGTGAATTTACGCTTGTACATGCCGTCGTCCTGGTCGAGCTTCCAAGACTCCCCCAGGTATTCGATATTCTCCGGTGCAGGCGGAAGCCCTACCGGAGGAAGACCCACAGCAGGTAGCCCGATTGCCGGAAGGGCTGGGCACTCTTTTGGCTGGGAAGACGACTGGATATCGCTTGGATTGGTGGGCATCTGGACGCCGCTCTCGACCGGACCCCTCATCGCGTTGTCCACATCGGCATTCGAGATCAGCTTCCTCTCGATTGCCGTCTCAATGCAGGCGGCGAGCGCCTCCTGGTCCTTCATCTTGTATTCGATTGCGAAATAGCCAGTCGCCGGGTCCTCGAAGACAGCGAACCCGATGCGGTGCTTACGGCAGATGTCGGAAAGGAGAGACAGGTCGCTTCGATCGAGCGCACCTTCCTTGCCTAGGTTGACGAGTTTGATGACGTCGTTGCGGTCGCGCCTTAGCGTGTGCTCTGTAACGAGACCGTAACGTCCGAGCCCATTCACATGGCTGATCGCGCGGTTCGCGCCGCGACCGGCAACCCTGCCGGCACCTCCAGCGACTTTGCCCGTACCACGTGCGAGCGCTCTCATCGTGATGATGAGGACTTCGCGCGCCGGGGGCAGGACAGCCTGGCCGAGCATCAGCAGAACACGCATGGCCTCTTCATTCTCTCCGGGCATTGCTGCTACCTCCTTCCGGCGACGTGTAGTTGGGGCCGCACATAAAGCGGCCCCAACTACAGTTTTCGCCATATAAGCCACCCGTGCCGAGAGGTTTGGTGCCACAGGGTGACAATTTCTCTAATTAGCTATGTCTGTGTACACCGGGGCGCTTGACATGCACGCCCGGCCGCTTCAGGCCCTCGGTAACTGCAGTCGTGTGCTGATATAGACGCCTTGTAGCCAAGGCATCGGCAAGTGCGGTATGCGGAGCGCCCTCGAAGCTGTATCCCATGGCATCTGCCGCAGAGATGAGCCTCCATCTTGAATGGGACTCTGAGAATGGGCCGTATACGCGCCCGAATTCCTCCATCGCATCGACAATTTCCGCTGTCTGCGGAATGATGACGCCTTCATGCTCGAGGAATCCAAGGTCGAAGCCGACATTCCATCCGACGATCTTCTCCGCGCGGTCGAATAGCGACTGGACGGCCTCGAGATAATTCTTAAAAGGCTTATGGTTCGCCACCGAGTCGGGTGAGATGTGGTTCACGCGCTCTGCGGCAGGCCACTCGGTCTTATGCTGCGGCCTGACACGCAGATGGACCGACGAGGGCGAATCCTGACCCTCAATATCGAGAACCATTGCCAGGGTCAAGATTTCATCGCCGTCATAAGGGTCGAGCCCCGTCGTCTCGGTGTCAATCGTCATGCACACGATGGGAGAGTCGAAAGGCACCAAGGTAATGCTCATCTTGCCGCCTCCCTATGCCTGTCCGTAATGGAAATAGCCGGTGCGATTGGGAACCGTGGTATGGAGTGCGCCCTCGGTACCGCCTCCCAGCTTCCTGCTGATCTGCGCGATGAGGTTTTTCGTGCCGGGCATCTCATGAGCTCGCTCGGTCTTGATATCGCCCTTTTGGACATAGCCCTCGTCGACAGACTCGTCCCACTCGTCCTGGGTCGCCTCGGTGTAGAAGACCGGCGCCTCGGGGTCGTTTTCGATAGCCTGGGAGGCAAGCGTATCGATGTGGCCGGTATTCCCCCTCACTGCAGCGTGGACAACGTCGTCGGTAAGCGCGCCGCCATTCGCGATGTACTCATAGAGGCTCTGGTCGGCCGGGTCGGGAATCACGCGCCCGAATTGCTCGTCCGTGACATAGCCCTCGTCGCCGATCCTGAACTGGCCATAGGGCCCCGCCGGCCATGACATCGCGATACGTGAGAGCTCCGTGTCCGCCATGACATAGAATTTCATGACGGCGAGCTTCTCATCTTGCGAGATATAGTCCTGGACGGCAATAGACGCCTTCGGGTTGACGTGGGTTCGATCCGAAGGCGAGAGTTCAAGGCCGCGCTCGATCTCATATTCGGCCTGGGCGGTGGAGGCCGTAAAAAGGGCCCGTGCGAGCAGCCAGGATTTCTGACCCGCATACGTGTCGGGGACGATGCCGTCAAGAGCGACCTCGGCCACGGCCGAGAGAAGGTTCGGCTCTGCCATAATCGCGCCGAGCGTGGCGACAGCCGGCCACTTAAGGTATCCCTCGCATTGCTGCGGGTCCATGATCATTTCGCGCACAGCATCGAAAACGCGGTCGAGGTCAAGCAGGCCCAGTCCCGCTGCCACCGCCGACCTATCCAGGTTGTCCATACGGCTCTCCTTTCGGTAATAGTTCCGTTGGATGTATCGTCCGCCCTCGGGCTTGTCGATGAGAGCCGTTGAACAACTGTTCCTAGATTTGGTTAGTTAATTTTTAAGCGATCGAGCGTGGGGGAGGGTTACGTCGCGCTCCATCGACACGACTCCTTCGGGCGAAGCCGTGCTTTTGGTTGCAAGTCGAAGCGAGTCAATGATCTTTTTCGTGCTGGGACTGCAATCGACTCTGTGGGGGGCCACGCTCAGCTCTTCATACTGATCAAGGATCGCGTCCACCTTCCGCGACTCGTCGAAGGTCTGGCCGCGGTAGAGCTTATAGTCGTGTCCGCCGATGCTGACAAGGCCGTCGGACATAAGAGCAATGTCTTTCGCTTCAATCGCCGGCACAATTGCGAAATTAGCACCTGCGGCAATGGCAATATCCTTGTATTCATTGGGAATGACCATCTCGCGAAATTCGGCCAAATCTCTCATCGAAAGAAATGCGTTAAGGTTAACTTCAACGGCGTCATATCCATCCCGTCCGGCGCCATCTATAACAGAGCCGAATATCTCCGAGTCCATGAGAATGCCAGGCAGCGGATCCACACTTGACCTCTGCATGTAGACAGTGCGATCTCCTTGGGCGGGCCCGTCGAGGTTAACGGTCACGTCGGACCAAAGTTCACCGAACGAGTCGGAACCATCGGTCACATCGAAGGCTTGGATGCAGAGTGTATCGTTCTCCTCGTAGAACTGCTTCACGAGCTCAACGGTCTTCGGCTCACCATCAACCGAATAATTGACCTTAATGCCGCCCTTGGTGGTTGCATCTACATAGAGGCTGCTGTCCTCGATGCGCTTTTTGAGGTTCTCCCTATAGGCGACCAGCGATCCTGGGAGCGCCTGGATCTGAGAAAGGCCTTTTTCCAATTGGTCAATATCGACAACGACCGGCTGTTCGATTTTAGGGAATGGGCCCAGCTGAAACGCTTTCATCGCATAGTCGCTTCTGTCTTCCCTAGCCGTCATAACGAGGGCGGCGTCGCTTGGAAACAGCGTAGTACCGTCAACCCTAACGATCCTGACGGTGTCTCGCCTTGTCGCCGATGCCACAGACTGAAGAACATGGGACGATGCCTGGTCGATATTTCCAAGAACGATGGCGCCACTGCTTGCGGCAGAGATGACACCCGGCTTGATTGGGCGCCCGCCGCCGATAATGCCTGCGATGCTTGCCGTTCCGATATCGGAGACAACGGCAACGTTACCCCTTGCACCGACACCGGCAAGGTCTCTCATGAGCGTCGCCTCATCGCTTTCGCCGACGCGGAAGAACGCGCGAAGCGCCTCTCCCGCACGCTCCGGGCTATCCGTCTCAATTAGGATGGGAATTCGCGTCGCAAGGGCTTCGGCCACAGTAGAGACTGCAGCGGGCGGGTAAACCGGACTCAATTGATCTGGTTCAGCCGGCATAGACCTTCCGAGAAGATTCTCAGGATTTCCCAATGAATCTGATGAAATCGAGTCCAAAACCTGAAGGCTCGGATGAGCTGGCCTCAATCCGCGGGGAGTTGCCGCGGAGACGACTCCCTGGAGATTCAACTCATGGCAGAGATTCTCGACTGCAATGGTGCCCCGACACGACGTCACGTTACCGCCGAAGTCCAGCGATCCGAATAACAGCTTATCCTTGATATACGTAAGATCGAGCTGCCCCGAGGCGCTCAGGATTCCAAGTGCGATGGGCAGCGCGAGAGAGCCTGCATCTCGGATTCGACCCGAGAAGGCCCTGCTATAGGCGGGTGAGGGCATGACCTCGATAGAACCGCTTTCTCGTGGCAAGGTGTATCCCCGCGCCATGAGTGCGCACCTGACAATGCCCCGCAACTCAACGGCGGCGTTGTCCTGAATGCCTAGAATGTTCATACCGGGAATTCCCGGTTTGAATTCAATCGCGATGTCAATGGGTACCGCCGAGGCGCCCTCCACAATGGCGCCATGGACAACTGTACGATTGCTCATAACTTGCTCCATTCCTCAATGGTCCTGAGGTAAGTTTGATGGTGGACCGCACGAGCATGGCCTCAATGAACAACTGTTCAACCGGTTCAGATGTGATTTTGTCAATACAGTACAGGGCTTTCCGATAGCAAGATGGGCTAGATAAGTGATCAAATCGGCAAACAGAGATACGGGCCGTAATAAAAATAGATTGATTGCACCGAATAAAACTATCGTTAGACAAATTTGGAATCCGCTTTTATCCACACTTTTCGTTATATTTCTGCATTTAGTTTCGGTTTTAGATATGGACTCATAATCCCTGGGTTCTGGGTTCGAATCCCGGAGGGCCCACCAGAGAATCAAAACCACCCCTAAAAGGGGTGGTTTGCTCTTAGGGTATAACCCTTGGATT
>JBKYCW010000003.1:131902-156328 GCA_047025555.1 Collinsella sp. | reverse complement strand
CCTTGCATCGCCGTCCGAGTTCCCGTATAGTACTTCTTCGCACGGGGGCGTAGCTCAGCTGGGAGAGCGCTTGACTGGCAGTCAAGAGGTCAGGGGTTCGATCCCCCTCGTCTCCACCCGAGCATTGAATGAGGCTCCAACGCAAGTTGGGGCCTTTTTTCATATAGGCACACAAGGTCAAAGGCGGCACCATGATCCTCCTGGTCGACAAGATCGAAAAAAGCTTCGGCGCGCGCGTCCTCTTTAGCGTCGCGTCCTTCCAGATCAACCCCGGCGAGCGCTTCGCGCTCGTGGGACCCAACGGCGCCGGCAAAACCACCATGCTCAAAATCATCATGGGCATCGATAGCCCCGACTCTGGCCAGGTCCAGTACGCCAAGGACTGCCAGGTGGGCTACCTCGAGCAGGAAACCAATCTGGAGCACAAGGACACCACCATCCTCGCCGAGGTAATGGCCGCAGCTAAGGAAATCCGCCGCATGGGCGAGCGCGCTAACGAGCTGCAGGCCCAGATCACCGAGCTCTCCGAGCAGGGCAAGGACGTCGACGCACTCCTCAACGAGTACGGCCAGGTCCAGGACCGCTTTGAGCACCTGGGCGGCTACGAGCTCGAGAGCAACGCCCGCAAAATCCTATCCGGCTTGGGCTTTAAGGTCACCGACTTTGAGCGCCCGTGCTCCGAGTTCTCGGGTGGCTGGCAGATGCGCATCGCGCTTGCCAAGCTCTTCCTGCGTCACCCCGACCTGCTGCTTCTGGACGAGCCCACCAACCACTTGGACCTCGAGAGCGTCCAATGGCTGCGCGGCTTTATCGCCAACTACGACGGCGCCGTCCTCATCGTCAGCCACGACCGCGCCTTTATGGACGCCTGCGTCGACCACGTGGCAGCGCTCGAGAACCGCCGCGTAACCACCTACACCGGCAACTACAGCAGCTACCTTAAGCAGCGAGAGGACAACTTGGAGCAAATGCGCGCCAAGCGCGCTGCCCAGGAGCGCGACATCGCCCACATGCAGGTCTTCGTCGACAAGTTCCGCTACAAGCCGACCAAGGCCGCCCAGGCGCAGGAGCGCATCCGCAAGATCGAGCAGATCAAAAAGGAGCTCGTCATCCTGCCCGAGGGCCACAAGCACATCGACTTTAAGTTCCCCGACCCGCCGCGCTCCGGCGACATGGTCGTGGGCCTGGAGGGTGTATCCAAGTCCTACGGCGACAAGCACATCTACAGCGACATCGACCTCAAGCTTTACCGCGGCGAGCACGTGGCGCTCGTCGGCCCCAACGGCGCCGGCAAGTCCACGCTCATGAAGATCCTCGCCGGCCTGGAGCCGCCCACTAACGGCACGCGCGACCTGGGCACCAACGTGGGCGTGGCCTACTACGCCCAGCACGCACTCGAGGGCATGACCGAGTCCAATACCGTCCTGCAAGAGATCGACACCGTCACGCCCAAGTGGACCGTGCCGCAACAGCGCAGCCTGCTGGGCGCCTTCCTGTTTAGCGACAACGACGCAATCGAAAAGCAGGTTCGCGTCCTCTCCGGCGGCGAAAAGGCGCGTCTGGCCCTGGCCAAGATGCTCGTGGCGCCCGAGGCGCTCCTGTGTCTGGACGAGCCAACCAACCACTTGGACATCGACTCGGTGGACATGCTCGAGAACGCCCTGCAAAACTTCCCCGGCACCATCGTGCTGATCAGCCATGATGAGCACCTGGTACGCGCCGTGGCCAACCGCGTGATCGACATCCGCGATGGCAAGGTCACGGTCTATGACGGCGACTACGACTACTACCTCTACAAGCGCGAGGACCTCGCAGCCCGCGCCGCCGCCGAGGCGGCAGGGGAGAGCGCACCGGCCGCGACCAAGTCCGCTAAGGTCACCGCGGCCCAGCCCGACACCCCCGCCACCGCCTCCAAGCCCGCCGAGGGCAAAAAGACCAAGGAGCAAAAGCGCGCCGAGGCCCAGGCCCGCGCCGCGCTCAACAAAAAGCTCAAGGGCGTGCGCAACCAGCTCAAGAAGATCGAGGCCGAGCTCGACAAAAAGCGCGCCCGCTATGACGAGCTTATGGAATTGATGGCAAGCGAAGAGCTTTATGCCGATCAGGACAAGTTCAACGCCGCGCTGGGGGAATATAACGGCCTTAAGCAAGAGCTGCCCAAGCTCGAGGACGAATGGCTCGAGCTTTCCACCCAGATCGAAGAGGAGACCGCGCGTGAACTCTCGTAAGGCCGCCGCCGTGGCGATGAGCATCATAGCCATCGCCTGCCGCATCTGCGGCATCTTTATGAGCGCGATGACCGTGCTGCTGTGTTTTAGCGGCCTCACCGCCAAGCTGCAGATCGTGGGCTTTGTCGTCGAGCTTTCGCGCGCCCTGCCGAGCGCCATCGCCGGCTACGGCGTCATCACGTCGCCCTTTGGCGGTGTGTTCCGCTTGGACTACGCCATCGTCGCCGTGATCCTCTTTGTAGCCGACTACCTGCTCACGCGCGCCTCGCGCCGCGTCCGCTAGGAGATCGCCATGTCCAGCAGCTACTTCATGAACCTGCTCGCCAGCGCCGTCGCCGTCATCGTGGGTATCGTTATCCACGAGAGCGCACACGCCGCCGCGGCCTGGGCGCTCGGCGACAAGACGGCCCGTTCGCGCGGCCGCGTCTCACTCAACCCGCTCAACCACATTGACCCGTTTGGCACCATCATCCTGCCGCTGCTCATGCTCGCTGCCGGCGGCCCGGTGTTCGCCTTTGCCAAACCCGTGCCCGTCTACCTCAACAACCTCAAGCACCCAAAGCGTGACGAGATCCTGGTGAGCGCGGCCGGCCCCGCATCGAACATCGCGCTGGCATGCCTGGCCGCAGCCCTCATGCACCTGACCTATGGCAACCTATACGCCAGTATGTCCTTTGCCGTGGCGTCGCAAATCATGAACTTCGGCGCCACCTTTATCGTGGTCAACCTGTCGCTGGCATTTTTTAACTTCATCCCGATCCCGCCGCTCGACGGCTCGTCGATCGTCGTTCCGTTCCTTAAAGGCAAGGCGCTCGACAACTACTACCGCCTGCAGCAATACGCCATGCCCATCCTCATCATCGTGCTGTATCTGCTGCCCATGTGGACTGGCATCGACGTGATCGGCCGCTATTTCGACATTACCGTGTATCCGCTGGCAGAGCAGCTGCTTTCCTTCGCAATCGCCGGCATCTAGGGTAAACTTACAGGTCGACCGTGCAAAACGGTCGCAACATGCACCCAAACCGCGCCGCGAAGGCGCCGTCAAAGGAGGTCGAAGATGTCGTATCGCGTGTCGACGCAGGTCTACAGCGGACCGTTCGACCTGCTGCTGCAGCTGGTAACCCGCCAAAAAGTTGATATCGGCGCCATCTCCATTAGCGAGGTCGCCGAGCAGTACCTCGCCGAGGTCGAGCGTATCGAGGCGCTGGACCTGGACGTGGCGAGCGACTTTTTGCTGGTCGCGGCAACCCTTTTGGACATTAAGGCCGCCTCGTTGGTGCCCCAGGAAGCCCCGCGCAAAGCCGATGACGACGATGACGAGTTCGACGAGGACCTCGAGGAGCTCAGCGCGCTCGACGGCGACGCCCTGCGCGAGGTCCTGATTCAGCGCCTGATCGCCTACAAGCAGTTTAAGGGCGCGGCGGCGGCCCTCGGCGCCCGCATGCAGGCCGAAAGCCGCATGCACCCCCGCGTCGCCGGCCCCGACCCCGAGTTCCTGGGCCTGATGCCCGACTACCTGGCTGGCATCACCCTGCGCGGCCTGGCTGTCATCTGCGCCGACCTGGACGGCAAGCGCCAGACCTTCCTGCTGGAGGCCGAGCACGTGGCACCGCACCGTGTGCCGCTCGACCTGACCGTGGCCTCTGTCGACCGCTTTACCATGGCACACCAAGCCTGCACCTTCCGCGAGCTACTGGACGGCGACGCCACCACCGAGCAGCTCGTCGTCACCTTCCTGGCCATGCTTGAGCTCGCCAAGCGCGGCTCGCTCACGCTGAGCCAGGACGAGATCTTCGGAACCATTCAGATCAACCGCGTCGAGGGTGCCGAGGCCTACGTGCCCGGCGAGGGCCCCGAGCTCACCGAATAGGAGCGGCAACCATGTCAAACCTTTCCACGCTGGAGGCAAACAGCCTCAAAGGCGCCCTCGAGGCGCTGTTGCTGGTTTCGAGCGACCCCGTGAGCGCGCCTGCGCTGGCAGGTGCGCTCGACATCGCCCCCGGCGAGTGCGCGTCGCTGCTCGCCGAGCTCAAGGTTGAGTACGAGGAGGCCAATCGTGGCTTTCAGCTGCGCGAGGTCGCCGGTGGCTGGCGCCTGTTTACACACCCCGCCTACCACGATGTGGTCGAGGCCTATGTGCTGAGCTGGGACACGCAAAAGCTGTCGCAGGCGGCGCTCGAGACCCTTGCCGTCATCGCCTACCACCAGCCCGTCACGCGCGAGGTGGTCAAGGGCATCCGCGGCGTCAATTCCGACGGCGTCATCGCTTCCCTCGTCGACAAGGGCCTGGTGCGTGAGCTCGGCCGCGACCCCCAGCGCGGTCAAGCCATCATCTACGGCACGACCAACGCCTTCTTGGAAAAGTTCGGTCTGCGCTCCACCCGCGACCTGCCCGACCTGGAGCAGTTTGCCCCCGACGAGCAGTCGCGCCAGTTTATCTGTGAGCGCCTGAGCGGCCGCAGTATTCAGTCCACGCTCGAGGAACAGGCCGAGGACCTGGACGAAGAGCGCGAATTGCTCGATACCGATGTTGAAGATGTTGAGGCAGTCGAGGACTTTGAGACCCTAGTCGTAGACGAGACCTCGGAGGATTTGCATGACGAGGACTAACAAAGTAGGGGAGACGCGCGCCATGGGCAACGCAGTACCCGCAACCGACGCCCAGCCCGTCTATCCGCACACCATGCGCCTGCAGCGCTTTTTGGCGCGCGCGGGCGTGGCGAGCCGCCGCGGCTCGGAGGACCTGATGACCGCCGGCCGCGTGACCGTCAACGGCCAGGTCGCGACCGAACTGGGCACCAAGGTCGATGTCGACCGCGACCATATCGAGGTCGACGGCATGCCCGTCAAGCTCAACCAGGGCGCCGTGTACCTGATGCTCTACAAGCCGACCGGCTACCTCACCACCATGAGCGATCCGCAGGAGCGCCCTTGCGTGGCCGACCTGGTCCCCCGCGACCGCTTTCCGGGACTTTTCCCGGTTGGCCGCCTGGACCGCGACACCACGGGCCTTTTGCTCTTTACCACCGACGGCGACCTATCGCAGGACCTTCTGCACCCCAGCAAGCATGTCTACAAGACCTACCAGGCGCTGGTGGACGGAGACTTGTCCGAACGAGATCTTGAGCCACTCCGCCGCGGCATCGAGCTCGACGATGGCCTGTGCCAGCCGGCCATCTGCCGCGTCATCAGTGCGCGCGAGGCTGAGGCCGTGGCTCCGCAGGGCGTCAAGCCCGGCACCACTGCCGTGGAGGTCATCATCCGCGAGGGTCGCAAGAATCAGGTTAAGCGCATGCTGAGCAAGATTCACCACCCGGTAATCCGTCTGCATCGCTGCAACTTTGCCGGCCTGGAGCTCAAGAACGTGGCCAAAGGCTCGTGGCGCGAGCTCTCCGACCGCGAGGTGCAGATCCTTAAGGCCGGTGGCATCCCTCCCAAGCAGGCCAGCGCCATGCGCGGTGACAAGCCCCAGGAAACCCCCGCCAGCCGCACGCGTCATCACGGCAGCCACGGCTCCGCGCCCAAGCGCAACACCTACCGCGAGCGCTACACGGTCTAGGCAACCTGCCGCGCCCCAACGCCCGCGAACCATACCAGCACGTCAACCATCGAAAGGAAGCATTGCATGATCGTCGCCATCGACGGCCCCGCCGGTTCCGGCAAGTCCACCATCGCCAAGGAGATTGCCCGCCAGCTGGGCTTTAACAAGCTCGACACGGGCGCCATGTATCGCGCCGTCACCTTCGCCGCGCTCGACCGCGGCATCGATCTAGACGACGAGGCGGCTATCGACGCCCTCGCTGAGCAGATCGAGATTCGCTTTACCAACGGCACTGGCGAAGACACTCGCCTGACCATTGACGGCCAGGACGCCTCGGCTGCCATTCGCACCCCGCAGGTTGACGCTAATGTCTCCAAGGTCTCGGCCTACCCGGGCGTGCGCGCCGCCATGCTCATCCATCAGCGCCGTGCCGCCGAGGACCGCGATATCGTGGCCGAGGGTCGCGACATCGGAACCGTCGTGTTCCCTAACGCGCAGGTCAAGGTCTTCCTGACCGCTGACCCGCGCGAGCGCGCCCGTCGCCGCGTGCTGCAGCGCCACCAAAACGATGCTCAGCCGCTCACGTCCGAGCAGCTCGAGGCCGAGGTCGACGAGACCCTCGACGCCCTCAAGCAGCGCGATAAGCTCGACAGCAGCCGCGAGGTCGCACCGCTCGTTCCCGCTGAGGACGCGGTGCACGTCGACTCCACCGCCCACACCATCGACGAGGTCGTCTTGATAATCGAGGACCTCATCAACCAAAGGAGGTAGCCCATGCGCCTGTTTAAGCAGACGCCCGAGGATTACTACAACGCCCCCTACGCCGAGTTCCCGGCGCTCATCCGCGGCACCGTCGTCGTAGTCATGGCCATCCTTTGGGCCTTCTCCAAGCTCATGTGGCGTTGGAAGGTCGAGGACGCTGACCTGCTGTTTGAGCGCCAGGAAGGCCGCGGCAGCGTGGTCATCTGCAACCACACCTCGATGGCTGAGCTCTTGGCCGTGGAGACGGCGCTGTTCTTTGGCGGCCGCCGCATTCGCCCCATCTTTAAGTCCGAGTTTGCCAAGAGCAAGATTGTGCGCTGGGCTTTTAGCCGCGTTGGCGGCATCCCCGTGGAGCGCGGTACTGCCGATATGAAATGCCTGCGCGCCGCCCAGCACGCGCTGCAGCGCGGCGAGGACGTCCTGATCTTCCCCGAGGGCACGCGCATCCGCTCGCGCGAGATCAAGCCCGAGGTCCACGGCGGCTTTGCGCTCATCGCTCAGATGGGCAAGGCGCCCGTGAACCCGCTCGCCATCTGCGGCTGGTCCGACATCACGCCTGCGGGCAAAATGATCATGCGTCCCAAGAAGTGCTGGATCCGCGCCGGCAAGGCCGTCTCGCTTTCCGACGCGCCGGCCGGGCTTAAGCGCACGGAGCGTCTGGCCTGGTTTGAGTCCGAGGCCATGAACCGCGTCTACGCCATGCGCGATGAGCTGTGCGCCGAGCATCCGGGCAGGTTCTAACCATGGGAGAGAACGTCATGAATACCGCCGCGGCCGCCGCTGAGGAGGTCGTCCCCACCATTGAGATTGCCGCGCATGCCGGCACATGCTACGGCGTGCAGCGCGCGCTCGACATGGCACTGGCCGCAGCGCCGCAGGCAGGGGAGTGCGCTCAGGTCCATACCTTGGGTCCGCTCATCCATAACCCCATCGTGGTGCGCGAGCTCGCCGAGGCGGGCATCGGTCTGGCCGAGACCCTAGACGATGCCGCATCGGGCACCGTGATCATCCGCGCGCACGGTGTGGTGCCGCAGGTGATCGAGGCTGCTCGCGAGCGTGGCCTCGACGTGGTCGATGCCACCTGCCCCTACGTGAAGAAGGTCCACGTGGCCGCCGAGCGCCTGGTGCGCGAGGGCTATCGCGTGCTCGTCGTGGGCGAGCCGGGCCATCCCGAGGTTGAGGGCATCCTGGGCCATGCCGGCGATGACGCGCAGGTCGTGAGTTGCGCCGCCGATGCGGACGCGCTGCCGCTCAAAGGCAAGGTAGGCCTGGTTGTGCAGACCACCCAAACCGCGCAGAACCTGGCCGAGGTTGTAGCCTCCATCACCCCGCGCGTGCAGGAGCTGCGTGTGATCAACACCATCTGCGCCGCCACGAGCGAGCGTCAACAGGCAGCAGCCGCACTTGCCAACCGCTGCGACTGCATGGTCGTGGTGGGCGGCAAGAACTCGGGCAACACCCGCCGCCTGGCGCAGATTTGCGCCGATGTTTGCGAGCGCACACATCATATCGAGGAGGCGTCCGAGATCGAGGCCGCGTGGTTTACCGACGCTCACCACATCGGCATCACCGCCGGAGCCTCCACCCCGCAAGAACACATCGAGCGCGCCGTCGAGCGCATCAAGGAGCTTTGCCGCTAATCATGGACCAGACCGTACCCGCATACGCCGCCGAGGTGGCCGATTACGGGCGCAGCCGCGACCCCGAGCCGGGTGAGGGCGCGCTCGTTAAAAACGTGCGTCCCGAATCGCCCGCGTGGGATGTGGGTATCGAGCCGGGCATGCGCGTGCTTACGGTCAACGGCGAGCAGCTGACCGATATGATTGTGTGGCTCTGGGAGGCAGACGACGACACCGTCGAGCTGGAGGTTTTCGACCCGCGCGACGGCACCGTCACCCCCGTTGAGCTCGATCGCTTTCCCGGCGAGGACTGGGGTCTGGAGTTCGATGGCCCCATCTTCGATGGCATGCGTACCTGCGTAAACGCCTGCGTGTTCTGCTTTATGACGATGCTGCCCAAGGGCGGTCGCTCCACGCTCTATATCCGCGATGACGACTACCGCCTGAGCTTTTTGCAGGGCAACTTTGTCACGCTCACGAACCTCACCGACGAAGATGTTCAAAACGTCATCCAACGCAACATGAGCCCCATGAACGTGTCGGTCCATGCCGTAAGCCCCGACGTTCGCCGCCGCATGATGGGCCGCAACGCCCAGCGCGGCATGGACGTGCTCGAGGCCATCATGGCCGCCGGCATCGAGATTCACGCGCAGATCGTGCTGTGTCCTGGCATGAACGACGGCGAGGAGCTGGAAAAGACCCTGCGCTTCTGCGAGGAGCACGAACAGATCACCAGCCTGGGCATTGTGCCGCTGGGCTTTACCAAGCATCAGAACCGTTTTAGCTGGTCCTACAGCGACAAGCCCGAGCTGGCGCGCGAGACTATCGCCATGATCCGGCCCTTCCAGGACCGTGCCTTCGAGCGCTTTGGCCGCCACACCTTCCAGATGAGCGACGAGTTCTATCTGGACGCCGGCATCGATCCTCCCGAGGCGGACTTTTACGACGGTTACCCGCAGTACTACGACGGCATCGGCATGATCCGCTCATATCTGGACGAGACCGACGACGTGCTTGCCGCCGACGCCGAGCGACTGGCCCGCGTCCGCGAGGCAATCGCCGCCCGTGGCCAGCACCTGCTGTGCCTCTCGGGCGCCAGCGCGCGCGATACGGTGGCGCGTTTTGTGGAATCGCCGCAGGGCCTTGCCGGTACCGTCACGGCCATCAAAAACCGTTACTTTGGCGGCAACGTGGACGTGACCGGCCTCATCGTCGCCTGCGACATCTTGGAGCAACTGCCGCAGGACCTGTCGGGGGTTATGCTCTTTGTGCCTAAGCTCATGTTCAACGCCGACGGTATGACCCTTGACGAGTATCATCGTGACGAATTACTCGCAAGCCTTACCGGTCGCGGCGCCGAGGTTCATGTGGTGTCGACCATGCCGCATGAGCTGCTCGATACCCTGGAGCACATCCTCGGCATAACGCCCGCCAATTCAACTATTTCCACTGACCCTACCCATTAAAGGAGAGCAGATGAAACCTATCGTCGCCGTCGTCGGACGCCCCAACGTGGGCAAGTCCACGCTCGTCAACCGCCTGGCCCAGACCTCGGACGCCATCGTCCACGAGTCCCGCGGCGTCACGCGCGATCGCTCGTATCACACGGCCGATTGGAACGGCCGCGAGTTCACCATCGTCGACACGGGCGGCATCGAGCCGCTCAAGAGCGACGACGTCTTTGCCACGTCCATCCGCGACCAAGCCCTCGCCGCCGCCGAGGAAGCCGCCGTCATCCTGTTTGTGGTCGACGGCCGCACCGGCGTCACCGAGGAGGACGAGTCGGTCGCCCGCATGCTCAAGCGCTGCGACAAGCCGGTCTTTCTGCTGGTGAACAAGCTCGACAACCCCGATCGCGAGAATGACAACATCTGGGAGTTCTATTCGCTCGGCATCGGTGAGCCCACGCCGCTCTCGGCCCTGCACGGCCATGGCACGGGCGACCTGCTCGACGACATCGTGGCCCTGTTGCCCGAGGAGGAGGACGAGATCGCCGACGCGTTCCCCGACGCGCTGAACGTGGCCATCATCGGCCGCCCCAACGCCGGTAAGTCTTCGCTGTTCAACCGCATCTTGGGCGCCGACCGCTCCATCGTGTCCAACATCGCCGGCACCACGCGCGATGCCATCGACACGGTCGTCGAGCGCAACGGCAAGCACTACCGCATGGTCGACACCGCGGGCATTCGCAAGAAGAGCACCGTGTACGAGAACATCGAGTACTACTCCATGGTTCGCGGCCTGCGCGCCATCGACCGCGCCGACGTGGCGCTGCTCGTCGTCGACGCCTCCGTGGGCGTTACCGAGCAGGACCAGAAGGTCATGGGTCTTGCCATCGAGCGCGGCTGCGCCATCGTGGTGCTGCTCAACAAGTGGGACCTGCTCGACGACGACCGTAAGCGCGAGGCCTGCATGGAGACCATCGACCGCCGTCTGGGCGTCATGGCTCCCTGGGCCCAGTACCTGCGCATCTCGGCCCTGACCGGCCGCAGCGTCGAGAAGATCTGGGCGATGGTCGACGCCGCCGAAAAGACGCGCTCGCAAAAGATCAGCACCTCGCGCCTCAACACGTTCCTCACCGACCTGCGCGAGTTCGGTCATACCGTGGTGGACGGCAAGCGCCGCCTGCGCATGCACTACGTGACCCAGACGGGCGTCAACCCGCCAACGTTCACGTTCTTCGTCAACCACAGCGACTTGGTCAACGACACCTACCAGCGCTACGTGGAGAACCGCATGCGCTCGACCTTCGACTTTGCCGGCACGCCCATTCGACTCTTCTTTAGGAAGAAGGAGCAAAAGGATGCATAATCCGATTCTGCTGACCGCCATCTGCGCCGTGGTATCGTTCTTTATCGGAGCGATTCCGTTTGGCCTGATCCTGGGCCGCGTGTTCAACCATACGGATATTCGCAAGGCGGGCTCCGGCAACATCGGCACCACCAACGCACTGCGTGTGGCCGGTCCCAAGGTCGCCGCGCTCACCCTGCTGCTCGACTGCCTTAAGGGCGCCATCTGCGTCCTTATCGCGCGTCCGCTCATCGCGAGCGTGGGCTATGGTTTTCCGCCGAGCATTATGGCCCCCGGCGCCGCCGGCGACTGGATGCTCGGCGTCATCTGCCTGGCAGCCGTGTGGGGCCACATCTTCTCGCCCTATCTCAACTTCCACGGCGGCAAGGGTATCGCAGTTGGCCTGGGCGTCATCCTCGCCTGGTATTGGCCTATTGGCCTGTCGCTGCTGGGCATGTTTATCGTGGCCGTCGCCATCACCAAGTTTGTGTCGGTGGGCTCGCTTGCCGCAGCCATCGGTCTTCCCATCGCTGCTTGCGCGGTCTTTCCGTACAGCAGCCTGGGACTTAAGTTTTGCATGGCGATGATCGGCATCACCGTGGTGTGGGCCCATCGTGCGAACATCAAAAAGCTCATGACCGGTAAGGAGTCCAAGCTCTCGTTTACCAAGCGCGTCACCGAGCCCGACGATAAGTAGGAGAGAGTCATGAATGTTGCGCTGATTGGCTCCGGCTCCTGGGGAACCGCCGTCGCCGGCCTTGCCGCCGCGCGAGCCGAGCGCGTGACCATGTGGGCCCACAGCGAGCAGACGGCCGCCGGCATCAATGGCGAGCACCGCAACCCCCGGTATTTGGTGGGCTACGAGCTGCCCGGCAACGTCGTCGCCACCATGGACCTGGTACAGGCGCTCGACGGCGCCGAGGCCATCATCTTCGCCGTTCCTTCGACGCACCTTCGCAGCGTGTGCCACCAGGCCGCGCCCTTTATCGCAGCCAATACCCCGGCGCTCTGCCTCACCAAGGGCATTGAGCCCGAGTCCGGCCTGCTCATGAGCGAGGTCATCGCCAGCGAGATCGGCAACGAGGCGCGCGTGGCGGCGCTCTCGGGCCCCAACCATGCCGAGGAGATCTGCCGCGGCGGGCTTTCTGCCGCCGTCATCGCCAGCAAAGATCCGCAGATAGGGGAGACCTTTAAGGACCTGCTTCTGTCAACGGCCTTCCGCATCTACCTGTCGCAGGACATGACCGGTGTCGAGGTCTGCGGCGCCATGAAAAATGTCATCGCCATCGTGTGCGGCATCTCCGCCGGCTCGGGCGCAGGCGACAACACGCTTGCCCTTATCATGACGCGCGGTCTGGCCGAGATCAGCCGTCTGGTGCACGCCCGCGGCGGTCAAGCTATGACCTGCATGGGGCTTGCCGGCATGGGCGACCTCATTGCCACCTGTACCTCGGAGCATTCGCGTAACCGCACCTTTGGCTACGAGTTTGCCCACGGCGTGTCGCTCGACGAGTATCAGGAGCGCACGCATATGGTGGTCGAGGGCGCCGTCGCGGCCCGCAGCGTCAGCGAACTTGCCCGTTCACTGGGCGTAGACATTCCGCTCACCTTTGCCGTGGAGCAAACGCTCTACAACGGTGTTACTTTGGATAGGGCACTCGAGATTCTTACCGAACGCGTCCCTTCTCAAGAGTTCTACGGACTCACCGACTAGCGCAGAAAGGCTTCTACCATGGGTTCCATCAAAATCGCTCCGTCCGTCCTTTCGGCCGACATGGCCAACCTCAAGGGCGAGCTCGACAAAATCGCCGGCGCCGACTTTGTGCACTTCGACGTTATGGACGGTCACTTTACCGGCAACCTCACCTTTGGCGTTGACATCCTTAAGGCCGTCAAGCGCTCCACCGATGTGCCGGTCGACGCGCACCTGATGGTGTCGAACCCCGACGAGACGGTCGATTGGTACGCCGACGCCGGTGCCGACATGATCACCGTGCACTACGAGGCCTCCACGCACCTGCACCGCACGCTCACGCATCTGCAGCAGCGCGGCGTCAAGGCCGGTGTGGTGCTCAACCCCGCCACGCCCGTCTGCGTGCTCGATAGCATCATCGACATTGTTGACATGGTGCTGCTCATGAGCGTGAACCCCGGCTTTGGCGGCCAGAGCTTTATCCCCGGCACCATCGCCAAACTGCACGAGCTCAAGGCCATGTGCGAGCGCCACGGCGTGTCGCCCATGATCGAGGTCGACGGCGGCATCTCTTCCAAAAACATTGCTGAGGTTGTCAAGGCTGGCGCCAACGTGCTCGTGGCCGGCTCCGCCGTATTTAAGTCCGAAGATCCCGCCGCCGAGGTTGCGCTGCTGCAAAAGCTGGGCAACGAGGCCGCACAGGAGGCATAAACCCTTATGACCGCAGGTCAAAACCGCATACCCGTGAATCTTGACTATGCCGCCTCGACGCCCATGCGCGCCGAGGCGCTCCTTGCGCAGCGCGAGTACGACGACAGCGAGCTTGCCGGCGTCAACCCCAACTCGCTGCACTCGCTTGGCCGCAAGGCCGCCGCACGTCTGGAGGTCGCTCGCCGCGAGATCGCCCGCAGCTTTGGCGCGCGCGTTCGCCCGTCCGAGATCATCCTCACCAACGGCGGCACCGAGGCTAACCAGCTGGCGCTGCTCGGACTTGCCGAAGGCGCTCGTCAGCGCGACCGCAAGCGCAGCCGCGTGATCGTATCTGCCATCGAGCACGATTCGATTCTGGACAACCTGCCGCTGCTGCGTGCCGCCGGCTTTACCGTCGACCTGGTGCAGCCCTGCCGCGCGGGCTACATTGAGCCTGCCACGCTTGTCGAGCTGCTGGGCGACGACGTGGCGCTCGTGAGCATCATGGTTGCCAACAACGAGACCGGCGTAGTGCAGCCCATCCGCGAGCTGGCCGCCGCCGCACATGCTGCCGGCGCCCTGTTCCACACCGATGCCATCCAGGGCTATCTGCATATTCCGTTCGATGTCACCGAGCTGGGCGTCGATGCTACGACCGTTGCCGCGCACAAGATCGGCGGCCCCGTGGCATCCGGCGCGCTCTACCTTAAGAGCCGCACGCCGCTGCGCCCGCGCATCTTTGGCGGAGGACAAGAAGCCGGACGACGTGCCGGCACGCAGGACCTGCGCACGCAGCTGGCCTTTGCCGCTGCCGCCCGCACGTTGGCGCCCCGCGTGGCCCAGGAGCGTACGACGCTGCAAGCCCTTTCCGACAAGCTCTATGCCACGCTTACGGCTCATCCGCGTATTCATGCCACCATGGGCGACTACGCACAGGCCGATCGTCTGCCGGGTATGGTTTCGATCTACGTCGACGGCATGGACTCCGAGGAGCTCATCGTCAAGCTCGACGCCGCCGGCTTTGAGGTATCGGCAGGATCGGCGTGCTCGAGCGGCAGCATGGACCCGAGCCATGTTTTAAGCGCGATGGGCATCGGTCGCGAGCAGGCATTGGGCGCACTGCGCATTTCCTTTGATGACCGCGTGAATCCCGACGATCTGGACGAGTTTGCCCAGACGCTGCTCTCGATCGTGGGTGCTGCATGATCGTCGCCGAGCTTGAACGTGCACTGCTGGCGCGCTACCCCAAGGCGGACGCCGAGGGCTGGGATCATGTTGGGCTATCTGTGGGAGATCCTGCTGCAGAGATCACCGGTGTTGCCTGCGCACTCGATGCGACCGAAGCCAATGTGCACCGCGCCCAGGAGGCCGGCGCCAACGTGCTGCTAACGCATCATCCCATCTATATCAAGGCGCCCGAGGCCTTTTGTCCGGCGGATACCACACGCCCCCAATGCAGCGCGGCACTCTATGAGGCGGCCCGTTGCGGCGTGAGCATCATATCGCTCCACACCAACCTGGACCGCTCGCACGAAGCCCGTGTCTGCCTGAGCGAGCTGCTGGGTGCCGCACCCATGAGCTCACTGGAGCACGTGGACGACCCCGAGGCAACCGGTCTGGGCGCGCTTGCAACGCTCAACGACCCGTGCACGCTGCGCGATCTTGCCACCCGTGCTGCCACGGCCTTCGGCAGCGACCCGCGTGTGTGGGGCGAAGCCGATCGCCCGAGCCGCACCGTCGCCATTTTGGGCGGCTCCCTGGGCGACTTTGGAGAGCTCGCCATCGCCGCAGGCGCAGATGTTGTCGTGACGGGCGAGGCGGGCTACCACGTGGCGCAAGACCTTGCCTTGCGCGGGCTGTCGGTGATCTTGCTCGGCCACGACCGCTCCGAGGAGCCGTTCGTTGATATATTGATGAACTCTGCAGTTGACGCCGGGGTCGACCCCCGTCATGCGATTAAAATACTGAACCCTTGCCAATGGTGGACTGTGACAAAAGGAGAGAACTTATGAGCGCCGGCGCTACGCTACTCAAGCTGCAACAGATCGATTTGGAGCTCGCCCGCAACAAGAGCGAACTTGCCAATATGCCGGAGCTCAAGGAGCTCGCTTCCAAGCGCAAGACCTATGTGAAGCTCAAGTCCGAGATGACCAAGCTCTACGCCCAGCGCAAGGATCTGGACATTGAGCTCGACGATCTCAATACCACCGAGATTCAGACCAACAACGCCATCGAGGCTGCCAAGAAGCGCCACGTCGACGGCTCCGACTACCGCGAGGTTCAGGACCTGGAAAACGAGCTCGCCACCCTGGCCAAGCGTCTGGACAAGATTGAGCACACCCGCAAGGACGTCGTTGTCGCCCATAAGGAGGCGCTCGACCGCGAGGCCCGCGCGCAGGCAATCATCGCCAAGTTCGAGGAGGGCGTGAAGGCCGATACCAAGGCCGCCCGCGCCAAGGCTGCCGACCTGCAGGCTCAGATTGACGCCGCCACTAAGGAGCGCACCGCGCTTGCCGCCACACTGCCGACCGACGTGCTCACCGACTACGAGCGTCTGCTCAAGCAGTTCCGCGGCCTGGCGGTCGAGACCATCCAGGGCAACATCCCCACGGTCTGCCACACCGCGCTGCAGGCATCGTCCATGAGCGACCTCAACCACGACGGTAGGTCAATTACGCACTGCCCGTACTGCCACCGCCTCCTGGTACTCCCGGGCAAGGAAGCCTAGCGATGACGGCACCCAACAATTCAATGCAACTTGAGGGAAAAACGATCCTGCTGGGCATTACCGGCGGGATCGCCGCCTATAAGTCGTGCAATATCGTGCGCCTGCTGCAAAAGCGCGGTGCGCGCGTCAAGGTCGTTATGAGCGAGCATGCAACGGAGTTCGTGGGGCCACTTACCTTCCGTGCGCTCACCAACGAGCCCGTTGCCGTAGGCCTTTTCGACGATCCCTCCGACCCCATCCACCACATTTCGCTGGCGCAGGAACCCGATCTGGTGGTCGTGGCGCCCGCGACGGCCAATATCATCGCCAAGATGGCCAACGGCATCGCCGACGACCTCATCTCCACCACGCTGCTAGCCACGCCGCGACCCATCGTGATCGCACCCGCTATGAATAACGGCATGTGGAAAGCTCCGGCGACGCAGGCCAACATGGCCACGTTGCGCGACCGCGGTGTCCATGTGGTGGGACCCGGCAGCGGCTACCTTGCCTGCGGCGACGTGGACACGGGGCGCATGAGCGAGCCAGAGGACATCGTCGAAGCCATCTGCGAGGTGCTCAACCCCGCGCCTCAGGACCTGGCGGGCAAGCGCATCGTCATCACCGCCGGCCCAACGCACGAACCGATCGACCCGGTGCGCTTCATTGGCAACTGCTCTTCGGGCAAGATGGGTATCGCCCTGGCGGGGGAGGCTGCTCGCCGCGGTGCTGCGGTCACGCTCGTGTTGGGACCGACATCGGTCGATGTTCCCCGCGACGTGGAGTGCGTACGCGTGCAGACCGCCGCAGAGATGCTGCAGGCGGCGACGAGCGCCTTCCAGACGGCCGACGTGGCCATTTGCGCCGCCGCCGTCGCCGACTACACTCCAGCGGCCCCAGCGGACCATAAGCTCAAAAAGTCCAACGAGCCCTTGGATCGAGTTGAACTGGTCGAGACCGTTGACATCTTGGCCGAGCTTTCGCGTCAAAAGGGAGAGCGGCGCGTGATCGGCTTTGCGGCCGAGACCGATAACGTCGTGGAGTACGCGCAGCGTAAGCTCGCCCGCAAGGGTTGTGACGCCATTATCGCCAACGATGTCTCGCGCGCCGATTCGGGCTTTGGAACCGACACTAACAAGGCCTGGATCGTGAGCACAGCGGGCACGCAAGAACTTCCCGTGCTAACAAAGCCCCAGCTCGCAGATACAATTTTGGACTTGCTTCAAAATTTGTAAAAAAGTTCTTGCACAAGTCTAAAGTTTCGGGTTAATATACTCCCTGTTGCGAGCGAGAGCAGAGCAACAGACAAAAGCTTCGGGACGTGGCGCAGCTTGGTAGCGCACTTGACTGGGGGTCAAGGGGTCGCTGGTTCGAATCCAGTCGTCCCGACCAGAAGTTTGCAGGTCAGGCACCTAGTGCCTGACCTTTTTTGTTTTAAGCAATTGCTTAATTTTGATTAAGCAACAGGATGCCAAAAATCTACCTGCGCGATATTCGCTTTTTTCAGTTACTTGCGCGTTTTGCACGCGCTTGAGCCGATTTATTAACGCGATATGATTCTACATACGCGCAGCAGGTACACGCCGAGAACGGGCGGCATTTATCGCGGCGATTTACACAGAAATAGCGACAGTAACGAACAAGCGTGCCGCTGTATTTATTCCAGCAGTTCACTTGATCTGTGGACAAGTGGGCTGTTGCAACGAAACGCCATACGGGATGGGCTCTATACGAGGACGCCGCAGAGGTAATAGCGGGGGAGTGCGGCAGGCGCTCTGAGAGCCGCTGTATGACCCCATTTCTCCTCAATCCGATTTCCTGTGCTATGAACCTCGAATTGTTCGAGTAATCGCCAAAAGAAAAGCCCTCGCAGGATTGCGAGGGCTTTGCGCTAAAAGAGATCAGAAGCAGAAAGCGGGGAGAACATAAAACGAGTCCGTCGCGCTGTAGCTGTAGCAAATACCGCCGCTTTGAACATAGCGAAAGGACGTGGAGCTGCGCGGTCTCACGGAGCGAGTCCAGTGGCTATAGCCTGATGCACCGGAATAGTTCGACCCCGTCACGCCCTTGGATTTGTAGCACTCGTACTGGATGCCGTCGGATTGCATATCCCCGTATACTTCGGTTGCCGAGAGCAGAAAAACCTTGTCGGTCGTCGCTGAGGGGGCACCGCCCCAGTTACCGCCAACGTTATCGGTTGTCTTTGTGACGGGTTTCACCTTTGACTGGAAGAACCTCTTGCCTTATTAAAGAAATACGCCAAATACAACGGATATAAAGCGGAAGGAGGCGACATCAAGTAACTATCAAAGGCCAGATTAAGGAGCCAGCCATGAAGAAATGCCTGCCCTCCATCGTCTCAGCAGCTCTTTGCCTCTCCCTTGTCATGACACCATTTGTGCCCGTTGCGGCAGCCTATGCCGACGAGGGATCTCCCGCCGAGAGCAGCGAGATCTACGTCGGAGACAACTACGACGAAAATTACGATATATCCCTTTTTTGAGCGCGGACGCTGCACGGATTCATATTCCAAGGCGTGGTGCGATTCTCACGGATCTGCAAATAACCGCCCCGTCCCTCACAAGGTCAAGCTGAACGCGAAGGAGGAGGCTTGCCTGCGCGATCCCTACCTTGCTGGCACCGCTGAAGTTATCGCCGGTCTCGTGACAACCGGTCCTAGCGGCGGCTTTTTTGCAACCGCAATGACATCGTACCGACTTTTCATTTGCATGTTCTGAAAGGAAGTTGCCATGTTGTCGCAAAATCAATCGAGATACTTGAACACAATCGGCTTTGCCCTGCTTGCATTACTCTTTGCTAGCGACCTTTTGCTGAAACCGCCCAAGGAACTCGTTTTGCTTGCCATAGACTGCATTTCCGCCCTTTACTTTACGGCAACCCTATTCGTCGGACTAAAGGAGAGGAAAAAAGGCGTAGTCGTTGCATCTGCCGTAGGCGTGATCATAACCATTGCCTCATTCTTTATCTGACACATTGGTGATCTAGGGGCGATATCGTAGGAATACGACCGGGAGAGCCGGGACCAGATTGCCCGGGTTGCCCGGTCGGCTCGCGCGACGGCGCGGCGGTTCCACAGAAAGCTCTCCGGACTTCACGCCGTTTCTGATCGCATTGTAGACAGCCATCTCGTCTTCGCAGTCGGCGAGCACGCGGTGTGCGTCGTCGTTTTGGATGTCCAGTAAATCTCGAAGGTCCTCCATGCACCAGCGTCCGAGATTTGGCTATGCGCGTTGCGCGAGCTGATAAGTGTCGATTGCGATGTTGTAGTTAAAGTCCAAGCCAAAGCCGTCCCAGGCAGAACGGCTTTGTTTCCTTGATTATCAACTTCATCCGGACACTTCCCGCATTCATCCGTGTGTGTACGGATGAATGCGGGGTTCAATACCCCGGCGGCCTGATCGGCAGGCCGCCGGGAATTCTCACTCCTCGATAAAAGCCGGCACTCGGTTAGTCCTACGCATCTTGAAATCGCCAGTCTCGTGGGAGACGTAGAGAATGCCGTCCATCCCGTCTCGTGATGCATACGACAGGTGAACTGAACCGCAATCCGATCCATCATCGTCGAGAAGATCGAACGAATTCGGGTCGCTCGTTGCGGCCAAACGACCGCTCAGACAAGAGCCATCGTCATTACAGATTTGCCATTCCATGTCTTCGCCTGCAAGAATCGCCATAGACGGCCTGGTCGCGCCATCGTTGACATACATCCCGTCTATGCCAAACCCATTTTCAGCGCCATCGATGAACGACTGCTCGGACCTATACCTCGCAAATGATGCACATAGCACCATTGCAAGGCAAAGTACAAAGCCAACAATCGCTATCTTTGCATAGCTCTTGCCTATCATGTCATTCACCTCCCTCGTATGTATCGAGGTATTCCTGCTTGAGCGTCTGCGAGGACGACTTGATCTTTTCCACGAGCGTGCCGGCCTCGATGAAGTAGAACGAGTTGGTGAGGTCTGCCAGGTCGTCGAGCAGGTGGCTTGAGATGAGCACGCTGCGTCCCCGCGCCACCTCGCTGCGCATCGCGTCGCAGGAGGTTTTCCGCTTTCCCGGATCGAGGCCGTTCAGCGGTTCATCGAGGATGAGGTACGGGCAACCGGTCGCTATCGCCATGGCAAGCTTTACCTGCTGCTTCATTCCTGTCGAGAGTTTACGGGTCGGCTTGTCGAGATATGGGGAGATTCCGAGGGAGTCGCAGAGCGAGTCGATGTCGGCGGCCGATCTCCACGCCTCCCTAACGAAAGCAAGGTGCTCGATGGCCGATAGCGTGGGATAGAGATCCGCGCCGCCCGAAGAGCTCAGGTAGACGAGTTCTGCGAATTCGGCTGATCGGCGTTGGCTGATTCCGTCTGCCGCCAGGCTTCCCGAGCGGATGCGGGTGGGAAATTGGCCCGACAGCGCTTCAAGAAGGGTGGTTTTCCCCGAGCCGTTGGGAGCGACGAGGCCCGCCGCCGTTCCCGGGCCCAAGGAAAGCGATCCGATTGAAAGTATCGTCGTGCTCCCGTATCCCACGCTCGCGTCCAGAAGCTCGAGCCCATGGTGCTTTTTCGCGGGTCCAGGCTGTTTGGGCGAACGTGCCGCAACGGCGCCGACCGCAAAAAAGACCGCAACGTATATCAGGGCCACGGCAAGCATCGATGCGCTGCCTGAACCGGAGCCAATGAATTCTGTCGGGAAGCATCCTACGTAACCCGTTGCCTCGATAGGCGAGAATACGGCCAGCGGCAGGAGATTGAGCGCGGCGTTATGCTCCAGTGCCGAATCGGACAGTAACGGGAATACCGGGGCCGCGACAAGCAGCGCGGAGGTAAGGGGGCCCGCGAGGACGCGCCTCGTTGCGGTCGATAGGACGGCGGAGCAAACGGATATCAAGGTTCCGCCCGCAAGAAGCGCGATAAGCAGGGCTGTGAAGACGTTTCCCGCGGTCGTGGTGGTAAGCGCGCCGTCATGGAAGAAGGAGATCGGGTACCCAATTTGCCCGAAGCCGTTTAGGGCCAAGGCGTAAATGCCCCCGGGTGCGAGGCCGGCGAGGAGCATCGCGGTCCCCGCGGCGATTATCGAAAACACGATCTGGATAAGGCGCCGGAATTTGGGCGCGGGCGCCTTCGCCGCCAGGGTCGCAGGCCTTGTGGCCCCGAGCAGGAGTATCGACGAGAGAAGGAAGGGAATGAAGGGAAGGAAAGACGGCACCGTGGCAATGGCGTAAGGCAGGAAGGAAAGGAATGGCAGATCGCTTGCAGAGGCTGGAATGTGCGTGATGCCGGAACTGCTCAGAGCACGGCAATATGCGAGCGCCGCGTCATTGGTCTCTCGGTCTCCCACGATGGATCCGGATTGGAAGCCTTCGTCCATGAGCGCGTAGTAGCTCTCGGCAGAGTCGAGAAAGGCGGCGTCGGTTTGAGCGGCGAGGGCGGCGTTCGCGTATCTTGCAAGCTCAGCGTCATCTTGCTGCTCTGGCGATAGGTCTGTGCCGCTGGCCTGGGGCGCGCGCGTATTGAATGCGTCGACAAAGCCCTGCATGCCCTGCTTCATAAAGAAGGGGCCGTAGATGGGTGAATTGAACGCAATGGGGACGGAAAAGGCTGCAGCAAGAACGAGCGTGGAAATCCATACGGCCTTGTCTCTTAGGATTAGTTTGAGAAGAAGTCGACAGTACATTCAGAAGCACCTGCATTCCTCAAAGAATCGTTAGATTAAAAGTAACAGACCGGATGAAGATACGTGCGACGGGGGCGAGGCGAATGGCTGAGCGGTATCGATACGCGGGTTCAACGGTATCACATTGACCACATAGATTTTTAACTTGCATTTCTAACAGTTAAGGAGACGGGTGCTTTCCAGCACACTCCTTCGATGATGCCTTCCGCTAGTTGCTATGCCGGTTTCAGCCAACAAAGAATGTGCCCGGGCGCTCAGGTTCACCGTTAGCGTTGGCAACATATGAGATGGGCCAGACCCTTGCCGCGCGCCGATTGCGCGAGAGGTGTCGGGCTCCATGTTTATTCCACCTGCTTGTTATCAACCAGCTTCGTTCAACGTCAGACATTCAAGATGTCAGACGTCGAACCTGCGCCAAAGACGCAGCTGGGGCTACTAGTTGCCTACAATCGCTCGCGAAGCTCACCTGTTCGTGCGTGAATGTCTGACAGCTCCGTCAGACATTGTCGGACATTTGATTGTTCGACAAATGCGCACGTGGTCGCGTTCGCAAAGATAACTGAACGGTCGATGGGTGCGTTGAGACCGGAGCAAACGGCGGATGCCAGAAAAATGGCCTCACAGAATCGCACCCATGCTTGATAAAATTGACCGCCCGGGCGCAAATACCCGGGCGGTCAATTCATCCCCTCGTTCGCGATCCTGTTGGGTTTTGGGGCTTTGACATGTTGTTGACGGATGGATCAGCCGTACAGCTTGATCTCCCGGGTTCCATGTGGTCGTCCCCCAATAAGACGTCTCTGATGTAGCTCTGCGGCAGGAACTCGACGGGCAGCACTGGGTCGTCGACGTAGCCGGGCACGGGGAGTAGGCGTGGCCTTTGGATATAGCGTGGCCGCCTGCCGGCGGTCGGACTGCCACTTCAGCCAAAAGCTCAGGCGCGCGCATTAAAATAATGAATATATCGCTTGATGGGCTTTTTGCCAAGCATGAACATCGCAGGTAAATCCGTGTACCAAAAATTGGTACATGGATTTACCTGCGATTTGTTGAAAGCTCTGACATGCGCTGTCGACTTCATTAAAATCGATTGCCGATCAAGTCTTCCTATATATGCGAGCCCCAAGAAACTGCGCTGTGAACCTGAGACCGCTATCGATCGGCCCGGTGCACCGGGCCGCTGTCCTCGAGCCGGCAACAGCTTGCCGGTCTCAAAACGTATACTTGATTTAAGGCGGAGTGGAATGTGGGCGCGCAAGGAGATGCGGAATCGATGAGAGCCTCAAAAAAATTACTGCAGTGTTATCATCTTTCATCCTCTCTATTCTTCCATTTCTGATTCTATGGACGGCTTGGTCAGTCCTCCCTGATACAATTCCCGCTCATTGGAGTGGGGGTGTGGTTGATCGATGGGGTAATAAGCTTGAATTGCTGGTTGTTCCGCTGTTTTCTCTGATTGGTTCTATTGCAATTTCTGTGTACCTTATTGTTTCCACGCGGCGAAGAGAGTTCGCGGATTTCTCTGTTCGAATGCGACGGGACTTTGTTGCGTGCAATATTTCTAGTCTTCTTTTATCGACAACCTGCTCAGTGATAATTGCCGTTTGGGTTCAGTTGATTCTTACGCAAAACACTGCGGTTGATGGGGGGCTTGGACTATCGATCCTGTATTCCCTTCCCGGGCTATATGTGATCTTGTGCGCTTTGCCGCCTTTTTATGCGAGCGGCGAGAGCAAAAAGGCAGAGCGCCTGATAACAGTTCTTATTGGCGGCGCGGAGATTGTTCTTTGTGGAATAGTGCTTGAAGGTCCGGCTGCCTCTTATGCGATGATTGGACTGATGATTCTGTTCTGTGCGTTTGAGATTGTGTCACAGGTAAGGGATAGCCGGTCCTTATGAGTTGAATTACGCGCGTGCGGATATAAAGGGTGGCATGTTAAATTTGTTGAAAACTCTGACATGCGCTGCCGACTTCATTAAAATCGATTGCCAATCAAGTCTTCCTATATATGCGAGCCCTGAGAAGCTGCGCTGTGAACCTGAGACCGCTATCGATCGGCCCGGTGCACCGGGCCGCTGTCCTCGAGCCGGCATCAGCTTGCCGGTCTCAAAACGTATGCCGTCCGGTACGACCAACAGTCGAGTCTTGCGCCCAGTTCGAGCAGCGCCAGAACCCCGTGCCGGAACCCACGCAGCCGATGGCAGGGGAATTCAGCCGCGGCCATCGAGGAGCCGACCCAGGGACGGCGCCCCCAGTCCTCGAAAGATTTCCACCGCCCCCTACAGGCCTGGATTGATTTAACAGTTGATTTAATCCGGCTGAACAAGCCGAGCATGGGCCGGTTGACAAAATGTAAGGTAAAAAAGCAGATACGACCGTACGCCGGTGCGGGGTTCGGGTGATGTGATAGAAAGTAATACACGTATTACATCTAACCGGGAGGTGCATCATGGCAACCGCCACCGCAGCCCTGAGAACCCCCGAGGACCTCGCGAACAGGTACGACCGCCTGGCGAAGTCGACGGGCCGCACGAAAACCTTCTACATGACGGAGGCGCTTGCCGCAGAGATAGGCAGGCTCGAATACGAGTACGGCCTCATGAATTATCCGGGAAGCGTTTGGTTGCGAGGTATGCCAGTGTGCGGGGCCTGATTCGTCAGGCCCCGCACAGGGGGACCGCGATGGTGGCCACCGCGCCGCCCGAGGGGC
>JBKYCW010000003.1:129731-131892 GCA_047025555.1 Collinsella sp. | reverse complement strand
CGTCAGGCCCCGCACAGGGGGACCGCGATGGTGGCCACCGCGCCGCCCGAGGGGCTGTTGGCGAGCGAGACGGAGCCCCCGTGGGCGCTCGCGGCCTCGGAGGCGACGTGGAGGCCGAGCCCGTAGTGGCGGCCTCCGTCGCGCGAGGAGCGGGATGAGTCGTCTGTGAAGAGGCGCTCGCAGCCGCGTTCGAGGGCGGCGGGAGAGAAGCCCGGTCCGTCGTCGGCGACCTCGATGACGAGGCGCCCGCCCGCGACGTCGCAGGAGACCGCCACGCGCGAGCGCGCGTGCTCGGCGGCGTTGGCCACGAGGTTCGCGGCGGCTCGCGCCAGGCTGGTTCGGTCGAGTGGGGCCTCGGGTGCGCCCGCGACAGCGGGGCCCGTGGCCGAGTCGAGCGTCACGCCTCGCGCCCGGGCGATCTGGGCGGCCTCGGCGAGGACCTGCTCGCAGAGCTCGGCCGGCCGCATGGGGGCCCTCTCCGCCCCGCCGGACCCGCGCGAGGCCTCGATGAGCAGGCGCACGTAGCCGTCGAGCCTTTCGACACTGCCGGCTATGTCGCGCGCGGCGGCCGCGAGGTCGGCGTCTTTCTCGTCTTCCAGCTCCTCCGCCACGAAGTCGGCGTTGGCGCGCAGCACGGTGAGCGGCGTCTTGAGGTCGTGGGCGAGCGCCGCCACCTGCTCGCGCTGCCCCCGCTCCGCGGCCCAGCGGGCCTCGAGCGACTCGGCGAGGGAGGCCCGCATGGCGTCCATCGCGGCGAGGACGTCGTTCACCTCGCGCACGTTGGTGCTGCCGACCGCGAAGTCGAGCTCCCCCGCGCCGACGCGCCCCGCCGCCTCCGCGAGCGGCGCCATCTTGCGCGAGATCACGCGGCTCGCGCGGCGCGCCACGAGCGCGAGCGCGAGCGCGCTTCCCGCCGCGGCGCCGACGAGCATGAGGTTCTGCGGGTTGGGAAGCAGGCCGGCGAGGTCGCGCGAGACCCACTGCGGCAGGTACTCGCTGACGAGTGCGCAGGCCCCGCCGCCCTTGAGCGGGAACGCGGCGTAGGTGAGGCCCGAGCCCCCGCCCTCGATCTCCACTGTGCCCGGATCCGCGGCGAGTGCCGCACGGGCCATTTCCGTCACGTCCTCGAGCCGCGTGCCCTCGAGGTCTGTCATCAGCACGTATCCGTCCTTATTCAGGATGAGGTAGCGGTACGCCGTCGGCACGTCCTGCTGCCCGCAGACGCCGTCGCGTGCCAGGCCCTCCGCGACCTCGCGCGCATTGGCCGGCCCCCAGCTCGCCTCGTAGACGAAGCCCGCGTCGATCGCCGCGGAGAGCGCCATGAACGAGGCGAGCCACGCCGTGGCGACCGCCGCGAACGCGTAGGCGAAGTAGCGCGCGATGACGAAGGAGAGCGGCATGCCCCCGCGACCTCGCGCCCCGGTCCTCAAAGCTGCCACTTGTACCCCATCCCCCAGACGGTCGCGATCGGATCGGCGCCGGCCTCGGAGAGTTTCCTCCGGGCGCGGCTGACTTGCATGGATATGGCCGCGTCGTCGGCGTCGCTCTCCCAGCCGAGCACCGCCTCGCGGATCTGCGCGCGGCTCATGACCTGTCCGGGGTGGCGGGCGAGGTACTCGCAGATGGCGTACTCGGTGGGCGTGAGCGGCACGGCCTCGCCGCCCACGGCGAGGACGCGCGCCCCGAGGTCGATCCGCACCTCCCCGAAGGAGAGGGCGTGCGAGCGCGGCCGGCGCTCACGGCGTAGATGGGCCGCGACCTTGGCGCGCAGCTCCGCGGCCCCGAAGGGCTTGCGGACGTAGTCGTCGGCGCCCAGGCCGTAGGCGGCCACAGCATCCTCCTCGGCCACGCGAGCGGTCAGGAATATGATGGGCCCGTCGAAGCCCGGGCGAATCTGCCGCACGAGCTCGAAGCCGTCGAGCCCCGGCATCATAACGTCGCAGAGCACGAGGTCGAAGCGCGAGAGGTCCATCCCCGGGACCGCCGTCGGGTCCGCCGCCCTGACGACCTCATGGCCGTCGCGGCCGAGGACGCGCGCGAGCGCGTCGAGGATCGCCCGCTCATCATCCACTGCCAGTATCCTCGCCATGTTCGACCTCCTGAAACTTCCGTCGGAATTGTACTAGCGCCGCGCTCAGCGGTCCAGAGCCCCGCGCGCAGC
>JBKYCW010000003.1:3173-129639 GCA_047025555.1 Collinsella sp. | reverse complement strand
CATCTGCCCTCCCGTCCTCGAAGCGGCAGAACCAGGCGAGAAGGACGGCGGCGGCTGCCAGGGTGAGCACGAGGCCAGCGAGCGCAGTCGTGAGGAGAGGGCCCGCCGCGCGTGCGGCGTCGATGAAGGCCTCCACCCCGAGCGACCCCAGGCGCGCGGGCCAGGCGAGCGGCACCCAGTTCAGGGGCGTCGCCAGGGCACCGGTGAGCTCGCCGGTCATGAGGCCGTGCGCAAGTCCGCCCACCGAGAAGAACGCGAGGAGCACCCCCGCCGCGCCGGCGCCGATGGCGGCGTTGCGGCCGAGGCGCAGGGCCACGCCGAGCTCCAGCGCATAGAGGGGCAGGCTGCCCAGCACGATGCCCACCCAGGCGGCCGCGAGCGGCGCGGGCCCGAGCGGTAGGCGCCCGGCGACGGCGAGCACGGCCCCGAACACGCCGAGCGCCACGGCCAGCGCGCCCGCGCCGAGCGCCGCAAGGGCGAGCAGCTTCGCCGCGACGGCGCGCCCGCGCGAGGGGACCGCCGTGAGGTTGGCGAGGCGCCCGGCAGCGCGCTCCTCGTCCACGGCGAGCCCGCAGACGATGGCGGACATGAGCGGCATGAGGGCGCCGAGGAACTGGGCGTAGGCGTCCGCGCCCAGCGCCGGGTCCCATCGGGTTATGGAGAAGTACTCGCCGCAGGCAAGACCGGCTGCCAGGCCGCAGACGAGGTGCACCACTGCGAGCGGGGAGCGCGCCAGGCGCAGGGCCTCGGAGAGCAGGGCCCGCGGGAGGGTCATGCGCGGCGTCGGGTCGGAGAGTCGTGTCATGGCCATCACCTCTCCTCGGAGCGCGCGAACCAGGCCGCGCCCGCCGCCGTGAGCGCGGCGAACGCGATCGCGCAGACCGCAAGGCCCGCCAGTGTGAGCATGCCGTCCGCCGCGAGCGCCCCGCCGAGCGCCATGTCCGCCGCGAGTGGCTCGCCGCTCGGCAGCACGGGGATGAAGCTCGTGGGGATGACCATGCTCGCCGACGGCGGAAAGAGCTGCGGCAGCGGCATCAGCGACCAGGCGAACCCACCCACGAGCTGCGTGGCGAGCGGGCAGAAGATGCCCGCGAGCATGCCGAGCCGCGCCGTGAGGAAGAGCCCTGCGGGGATCATCCACGCCGCGGTCACCGTGTTGGCGAGCGCGCAGAGGAGCATCGTGAGCGTGCCCGCGGCCGTGAGGCCCTGCGAGGAGAACGCCGAGCCCGCGAGGTAGATGCCGAAGACCACGAGGTTCGAGAGCGTGCAGAGCGCGAGGCACCAGAGCGCCTTGGCCCACCAGGCGCGCCCGAGCGGGAAGCCCAGGCCCAGAAGCCCCCGCATCCGCGTGCGAGCGTCCGCCCGCGCGACGCACGCCACCACGAGCGAGAGAGACACGGGCAGGAAGAGCGCGTACCAGTAGTTCCACGCGCTGAAGATCTGCACGCCCCGGTAGGGCATCGCGCCGAGCAGCGGCATCGGCAGCGCCATGAGCACGGCCAGGCGAACCGGTGCCGCGTGGCGCGACTTCAGGGCCTCGGCGCGCAGGCCCGCGAGCAGGCCGCCTTTCTCGCCCGTCATGCCGCCACCTCCCCGTGCGCTCGACGCCCCTCCCGGCAGACGCTCATGAAGAGTTCCTCGAGGTCCTGCCCGGGCCGAAGCGCATCCTCGTAGGCGAGGCGCCCCCCGCAGATGATGCCGATGGTGTCCGCCATCTGCTGCACCTCGGAGAGGATGTGGCTCGAGACGATCACCGTCGTGCCCGCCGCCGCGAAGCCGCGGATCTGGTCGCGCAGCTCCTCGATGCCGATGGGGTCGAGGCCGTTGGTGGGCTCGTCGAGCACGAGCAGGCGTGGCCGGGCGATCAGCGCCAGCGCGAGCCCCAGGCGCTGCCGCATGCCCATCGAGAAGCGCCCGGCGCGCTTCTTCCCGGTGTCCGCGAGGTCCACGGCGGCGAGCACCTCATCTATGCGGCTCTCGGGAAGGCCCAGCAGCGTGGTGCGCACGCGCAGGTTCTCGCGCGCGGTGAGGTTGGGGTAGAGCGGCGCGTCCTCGATGAGGCTGCCGATTGCGTAGAGGTCCTCGCGGCGCCAGGCGTGCCCGGCAAAGAGGATCTCCCCGGCCGTCGGCCGCAGCATCCCGCAGATCATCTTGAGCGTTGTCGACTTGCCGGCGCCGTTGGGGCCGAGCAGCCCGTACACCTCGCCCTCGCGGATATGAAGGCTCACGTCGGCCACGGCGTCCTGCGCCTGGTCGCCGCGGCCGAAGCGCTTGGTGAGCCCGCGCGTCTCGAGCATGTAATCCATGGGCTTATCCTTTCTCTTCCGGGCGCGCGGGCCGAGTCGCCGTGCCCGCGCGCCTTACCTTTCGGGTTCAACATCCATGGTGGGGCGCGTTTCTAACGAAGCCGTAACGGCCGTTGGGCTCTTTTGGTGCCAGCCAATCTCGACCCGCACGCATTTGCTAAAGCAACAACTTTCCCGATCGATGTAATCACCGAATCAAAACGTGTAAACCAGCCACCAAAGAAGCCGAAAAATGTCGCTTTTGGAGGCTGATGTACACAAATGCAGAATCCAGCGCAGCCCAGAGGCGCCCTCCACATGTCTGGACTCTCTATGGCTGCGCTGGATAGACATCGCCGGAACGGGTATAGTATCGAAAGTTTTGTCGTTAACCAGCGAGGGAGTCCTGTGGGCATCAAAAAGAAGATCAAAAAGGAGCTTATCGGCACTTCCGATTACCCGTCGAATAAGATCTTTACGATCTCCAATTTCATCACCTTTACGCGCCTGATCCTCACCCTGGTATTTCTGTACCTGTTTGTGACGGATAACAATCGCGTCATCGCCATCGCAATCTACGCCGTTGCCGCCTCCACCGACTGGATGGACGGTCAGATCGCCCGCATGACTAAGACGGTCTCGTGGCTCGGCAAGGTCATGGATCCCATTTGCGACCGTGCACTGCTGTTTACCGGCGTGTTGGGCCTGGTAGTCCGCGGCGAGCTTCCCATCTGGGTCTGCGTGCTCATTATTGGCCGCGACATCTATCTGGGCATCGGCACACTTATCGTTCGCCATTACCACCCTCGTCCCATTGACGTCGTCTTCCCCGGAAAGATTGCGACAGCGCTGCTCATGACCGGCTTCTCGCTCATGCTGCTCGGGTTCCCCGTTATTGACGGCCTGCATCTTTTACCTTCAACCCTCACGGCCTTCCCGGGCCTCAACGGAAGCTCGGTGCCCCTCGGCATCTTCTTTGTGTACGGCGGCGTGATCTTCTCCATGCTCACGGCTGTCATCTACTCCATTAAGGGCGGAGCGGCCATTAAACAGGCTCTCGCGCATCCCGAGGACGAGGACATCGACTTTCTGAACCCTGAAATCGAAGACTGATTCGTTGGGGTATGATTACGTACGGTTCATTATTTGCGGCACGTCCGCGATAAGTTAGGGGTTGTCATGGACAACATGGTTAACAATATGCCTCAGAATGATAAGACTGCTGACGCTACCTGCGTATTCCGCGTGCCTTCAAGCGACGTCACCGTTCCCGACCTCATGGCCAACGTGCGCATCACCGCCCCCGTTCTGTCCATCGTCAAGGGTCCGCAGACGGGTGCCGCTTTTGAGCTCGAGGACGACGTGACCACCATCGGCCGCGATCCCGCGAACGGCATCTTCCTCAACGACATGACTGTTTCGCGCAGCCACGCGCGCATTATTCGCGAGGGCCTCGGCGCTCGCATCGAGGACTTGGGATCGCTCAATGGCACCTGGGTCGACGGTGCCATCGTCAATGCAGCCCCGCTGCACGACGGTTCTTCCGTTCAGATCGGTACGTTTACGCTCATCTACCACGAGAGCACGCCGGAGCGCATCGAAACCGGTGAGTAGGGCATGGCCGAACGCAACTATCTGAGTATCGGCCAAGTCGTCAACCTACTTCGAGGCGCATACCCCGATCTTTCGAACTCAAAAATAAGATTTCTAGAGGATGAGGGGCTCATTACCCCTCATCGTACGCCTAAGGGATACCGTCAGTACTCCAAGGAGGACGTTGATCGCCTGGAGGTCATTCTGCACTTGCAGAAGACTCGCTACATGCCGCTCAACGTGATTAAGCAGCGCTTGGAAAACGCCACGGACCTGTCAACGCTCGCCTACGAGGTGGGCTTGCTGTCCGATGTTCCACTCAAGACGGAGCCCAAGGAGACTAAGCAAAAGCTGCATCCCATCGAGACCATTCCCGATATGCTGGGCGTCGAGATTTCGTTTATCCGCTCGCTCGCCGAGAACGACCTCATTCGCATCATCAAGAGTCCGCAGAATCGTGAGCTCGTCGATGGTCGCGATTTTCCGATCATCCGTTACTGCTCCGAGCTGTCACGCTTCCATATCGAGCCGCGCAACCTGCGTCAGTACGTGTCTTCCGCCAACCGCGAGTCCTCGATGTTTGAGCAGGTGCTCGTGAGCATGCTCGGCATGGACACCTCCGATGACGAGCGCGACGCCAAGCTCGAGCGTGCGTTTAAGAAGCTTCACGACCTGACGGAGGGCGTGCACACCGCGCTGCTCAAGAACCGCGTTTTTGAGTCGCTCAACGCCGTGGTCGAAGACGCCGACATCGATGCACTCGATGAGGAAATCACTCGCTCCGAGTCCACCAAAGCCAAAAACGAAGAGATAGCCACGCCGGCTTCGCACGAGGATTCTCTCGTAAAGCCGCTCAAGGTCGTCGCCCCTTCGCACTCCGGTACCGCCACGGCGGGCAAATAACCGCTGCCGCTTATCCGGCAACCCATTGAAAGGTCATGCAATGTACGACTTCGAATCTCAAATCGTCGACATCCCCGACTATCCCGAGCCCGGAGTCATCTTTAAAGACATCACGCCGCTCTTTGGCAATCCCGAGGCGCTCAAAGCCATGACCGATACCCTCGCCGAGCACTTTGCCGGCATGGGAATCACCAAGGTCGTAGGACCCGAGGCCCGCGGCTTTATGGTCGGTGTGCCCGTGGCCGTCGCCCTGGGTGCCGGCTTTGTTCCCGCACGTAAGCCGGGCAAACTGCCGCGCAAGACGGTAAGCGAGAGCTACGAGCTCGAGTATGGAACGGATTCTATCGAGATCCACGCCGATGCCATCAGCTCTAAAGATACCGTGTTGATTCTGGACGACTTGGTCGCGACGGGTGGAACCGTCGAGGCAACAGGTAAACTGGTGCGAGATATGGGCGCAAAGCTTGTGGGCTACGGTTGTATCCTTGAGCTTGCGTTTCTCAACCCGCGCAAGAAGCTCACGCCTTCTAACGAGGACGTTGAGCTCTTTAGCCTGGTAACGGTTGACTAGCCGCTACCCTTAGATACCGGAAAGGAAGCTACATGCGCACAGCAAATACGCACAAAAACATGGCACGCTGCGCTGCTACGGCAACCCTCGCTTGTGTTTTGGGCCTGGGCCTCGTGGCTCCGGCTTACGCCGATACCGCATCCGACCTTGCCGCTGCTCGTACTAAGCTCGAGCAGATCGGTACCCAAACCCAGCAGATTTACGATGAGCTCGCCACGCAGACGCAGGCGCTCGATCAGACTGCTGGCGAGATCACGCAAAAGCAGCAGGAGATCGCCGATGGTCAGTCCAAGCTGTCGACCTATGTCGCCGGCGAGTACAAAACCGGCGGCCTGAGCCTACTTCAGGTTCTGACGGGTGTCGATGACCTGAGCGATATGCTCAACCGTTTGTTCTACTACGGCAAAGTTTCCGATAAGCAGGCTCAGACCATTCAAGAGGTCAAGGAGCTTAAGCAGCAGCTCACCGATAAGCAGGCCGAGCAGGAAAAGAACGTCGCCACCACGCAAAAGAAGGTCGACGAGCTTAACGCCCAGCAGGCTGAAGCCCAGAACGTCGTAAACTCTCTGGATTCACAGCTGCAGGCCGAGCTTGCCGCTGAGGCCGAGGCCAACGCCGCGCTGCAGGCCGGCATCAACGCCAGTACCGCCGAGAAGGCCACTGTGAGCAACGAGACTGCAGGTACGACCGAGAACACCAACAACGGTGGCCAGACCAGCAATAATAACAACCAGGGCGGCAACACTCCGGCTCCTACGCCGGCACCTGCTCCGACGCCGCAGCCCTCTACGCCTGCTCCGGCTCCGACGCCTTCTGCTCCGAGCCAGTCCGTCGATGGCGGTTCTGTTGTCTCACGTGCATACAGCAAGCTTGGTTGCGCTTATTCCTGGGGCGGAATTGGCCCGAACAGCTTCGACTGCTCTGGTTTTGTTAGCTATTGCCTCACTGGTCGCTATTGCCGCCTGGGCACCACGGGTACCTTTATGGGCTGGACGCGTGTGTCCGATCCGCAGCCCGGTGACGTTGTGGTCAACTCGTACCACACCGGCATTTACATCGGTGGTGGTCAGATGATTCATGCTTCCGACTACAACACGGGTGTTATCATCAGCTCCGTTGCCGCCGGCATGAACAATAACTATATTTTCGTTCGCTACTAAGTATTCAGATAAAGCAAACGGATATGGACCTCGTGGCTTTAAGTCGCGAGGTCCATTCTTTTGCCTTTAGTGCAGGCCGCTATCTAGTTTTGAATACTAGATAGCGGCTCAATCGGTCTGCAAGATGGCTATAATTGAATGGGAACGATTAGAAAGGACCCTCTATGAGCTGGGCACTTATCTCCGATTCAAGCTGCAACCTCCGCGATTGGCAACCGACCGCGCCCCATACCACCTTTGCATTTGCGCCCCTCAAAATTCGAGTGGGGGAGCGTGAATTCATCGATGACCTTTCGCTCGATGTTCATGAGCTCAACTGCGCTGTTCAGGCGGAGACGAACGCTTCTTCGAGCGCTTGTCCCAGCGTAGGGGAGTGGGCCGAGCTCTTCAAATTGGCAGACAAGACCATCTGCATGCCGATCTCTGAGGGCGTGTCGGGCAGCTACAACGCAGCAGCCACGGCTCGCGATATGGTTCTTGCCGAGGAGCCCGACCGGCAGATTCACCTAGTCAATTCGCGCGCAGCTGGCGGCAAAATGGACCTCATTTTCTTGCTGTTCGACCGCTATCTTGCAAGCAATCCGGATGTCTCATTCGAGGACGCTTGCGCATACTTCGATAGCCTTGAGCAGAACAGCAAAATCCTCTTCAGCTTGTGCAATTACGAAAACCTGGCCAAAGCCGGACGTATCCCTAAGGCAGCCGGCGTCATTGCCAACAAGCTCAATATCCGCATTTTGGGCACGGCGAGCGAGGCCGGAAAAATCGAACTCGTCGGGCACACGCGTGGCGAAAAGAAGATGCTCAACAAGATCATCGATACCATGGAAGCCGAGGGCTTTACGGGCGGCGAGGTCGTCATCGACCATGTTGAGAACGAAGCTGGAGCCCAGGCGCTTACTGACCGCATAGTCGAGCATTGGCCCGGCTCCAAGACCATCATCATGCCCTGCAACGGCTTGGATTCCTATTACGCCGAGATGCACGGCCTGATCATCGGCTACGGCATGGGCGTAGCTTCGGGCAAATAAAGTCCAACCAAGCAAAAAAACGGGCGGGACAAAGCGACAGATGGCTCTTTGTCCCGCCCGTTTTATACGTCGGCTAGCTATTAAACCCGTTGAACTTGAGATAGCTCATCAAGTAAGCCTTCGAAACAAAGGATGAAACCGTGCTGCGCACAAGCAGCGACTCACGCGTTACCTGATGCGCCGTATCGGGAACCGGCGTCTGCTCGACGGAAAACGCCGAACGAATCGATGCCTCGAGCTGATCGACCACATAATCAAAGGCCGTCGGGGCATCGTAGCTCAAACGCTGAATGTTAAAGAGTGCCTGCACCGCAGCAATAGGTAGCACCTGCTTAAAGATGCAGATAGCAATCAGGCGGGCAATCTGCTCGCGGCCATATTGCTTTTTGACCGGAGCAGGCACCAGGCCGACCTTAACGTAGTTATTGATCATCGATGGCGTAATGATAGGCTGCTCAACGCAAAGGGACAGCGGCTCCATCCACAGCGCAACATACTCAATGACCTGGTCGCGGTAGAGTGTCACATTGGGCAACTGGTCATAGCGCGGCAGACTCAACGTATTGAGTTTGCGTACGATATCGGACTGAATAAATGCATCGGGCAGCACTGTGGGCTGAATATCCTCAGGCTTAATGCTGACCGACGAATCAGACATCGGAATAACGTGTTTAACGTGGTTCATAAAGGTCCTCCGTTCATTTTCTATATTGTATTCTAGATTATCTAGTTTTGCATACCACATAGCCGGCAAGTAAAAGTGGTTGGACGGTGCATCAATGTGCTGTCCAACCACTTTGTTTAAAGATAACAACCTTACATAAGATATATTATCGTACTTATGCGCGAAGGAAAGCGTATGCGCTGGTTGCCGCTATGGCTCCATCAGAAACGGCGGTCACAACCTGGCGTAAGCGCTTGGAACGGATGTCGCCAGCGGCAAATAGACCAGGTGTACGGGTGGCCATCGAATCGTCGGTGACAATGCCGCCGTCGGGAGCCAGGTCGACTAGATGCTCAACAAGCTCGGTATGGGGCTGCGTCCCCGTAAAAACAAAGATGCCGAATGAGCCGGGCTCAAATGACTCGGTATGAGTTTCCCCGGATGCATTATCCTTAAAGGTGATCGTCGTTGGCATGGCTTCGCCCGATAGCTCCACAATACTAGTTTGGTACCTAACTGTAATATTATCCTTTTCGAGTACTTTCTGAACAACACCACCAGGCGCACGGAACTGATCGCGACGCAGCACGATGGTCACGCTGCTGGCAATGTCGGCCAGGAACAGCGCCTCCTCGCATGCCGAATTGCCGCCTCCGATAACAAAGACCCGCTTGCCACGGAAGAACATGCCGTCACACGTCGCGCAATACGAAACGCCACGACCGCGATACGTATCCTCGCCTGCGAAACCTGCCGGACGCGGCGTGGCACCCATGCAAGCGATAACGCTCGAGGCCAGCGTATCGCCCATATCGTGATGCACCGTAAACAGCGCTGCATCGGCATCGTAATCGATACCCGTAACCATGCTCCATGTAACCTGTGCTCCCAGGCCCTCTGCATGCTGCTGAAAACGCTCGCCGAGTTCGGCGCCACTCAGGAGCGGGAAACCCGGATAGTTCTCGACCTCATTGGTTGTGGCGATCTGCCCTCCCGACATGCCCTGCTCAATCACGGTCGTCGTCAGGTTGGCACGCGCAGCATAAATGGCGGCAGCATAGCCCGCGGGGCCGCCACCGATAATCGCAACATCGATCGGCTTATCGGTAGTCATGAAGCGTCCTTTCGTCGAAACGTTGTCGTTCTTTGCGCTCATACCCAAATTTACGTGAACGTGACACTCATGCACTACAATGATTCCTTGCGAAACTAAGATGAAGGGGAGTTATCGATGGATCAAACGCAGATGGGCAATGACGCTCCCCTGCCCACGCACAGCACTCCCCAATCGGAGCAGACCTCGCTCTTGGCTCAGCAAAAACCCCTCGTGACCATCGTACACGCCTCGGTCGGCTCGGGCCACAAGGCCGCCGCCAACGCGATTGCACAAGCATTTGACCTTATCCGCGGCACCAAGGGAATCCCTGAGGATGTTGAGATCGAAGTCCTGGATATCCTCGATTTTGGACGTATTAAATTCGACGGCAATAAGACCGCGGCTTCTTTTACGGGAGCCACGCGCCCCATTTACGACCTGACCTGGCGATATACGCTTACGGGACATCTTCTCTGGGGTGGCGGCACGGCATGGTCGCGTATTATGTTCCCCGCCTTCAACGAATATATTCGTCGCCGCAGGCCTATAGCCGTGGTCGCAACGCACATCACAGCAGCCAATGTTGCCGTCGGCGCCCGCGTCATTACGGGCATCGACTATCCCGTCATTTGCGTACCGACCGATTACGAGGTCGAGGGTTGGTGGCCCCATAAGGACACCGACCTATTCTGCGTGGCAAACGAGTTTATGGCCGAAACGCTGCGCCCCCGCAAGGTCCCCGAAGCAAAGATTCGCATTACAGGCATCCCTATTCGCGCCGGGTTTGACACGGATTACAATCGCGAGGAAGAACTTCAGAAGTTCAACCTCCCCGTCGACAAGACCATTGTGCTGGTAATGGCCGGCGCCAGTTTGCCTCAACCGTACGTCCGCTTTCGCGCGGAGATGGACCGCACCCTCCCCTTCCTGCGCAGTTTAGAGGACATGCACTTTATCTTTTTGCCGGGCAAAGACACCGAATATGCCACCCGACTCAAGACGCTCTTCGACGCAATGAAACTCGAAAACGTCACGGTTCTGGACTACGTGGACGACATGGCGGCCCTCATGCACGGCTGCGACCTCGCAATCCTCAAATCGGGAGGACTCACGGTCACCGAGTGCCTATGCGCACATCTGCCGATGATCCTGCTGGGCAAATCATATGGTCAAGAAAAGGCCAACACCACCATGCTCACCGGAATGGGCGCCAGCATGCATGTCACCACCGCACGAGAACTCATCGTAACCCTGCGCCATCTGCACAATCATCCGGAGTCACTCAAGGCACTGCTCATCAATGGCGAAGTGCTGCGCCGCCCACGCGCAGCGGAGGACATCGCCATCGCAACCATGGAGCTCGTAGGCAAACCCCAAAAGCGCAAACGAGCCTTCTGCCGCTTCTACTGGGGCGAAAAACCTGCGCATATCAGGTAGCGTCTTAATGTCCGCTTACCTGTGGGAGGCCCCTATATATCATCCCGTGCTCAAACATTCTCGCTTCGCTGCGAAACTGCGCGCGGGACGATATATAGGGGCCTCCCACAGGTAAGCTGCGTTAACGTACCAGCGGCTATACCAGATTCCCCACCAGTAGAATCTGCAAAGGGGAACCAGAAAATATAAATACAGTAAGTCGATGCGACAAAGGAGGCGTCCCTTCATCGCATCGACTTACTAGAAAAGTAAATATTGTTTCAAGCGAGTAGCCGCCCGCCCGGGGCTTACCTATATCGTTCCACGCGCAGTTTCGCAGCGAGCGAAGCGACGCGAGAATGTTTGAGCATGGAATGATATAGGTAAGCCCCGGGCGGGAGGGATACGAGCGCCCTAGGCGATGCCGCTGGAGCCGAAGCCTCCTTTGCCTCGGTCGGTTTCGTCTAGTTCTTCTACTTCTATGAGATTGACCGTGGGGACTTCTTGGATGACGAGTTGGGCTATGCGGTCGCCTTTGTTGATCTGGACGTTGTTGGTGGGATCCAGGTTGATGAGGATAACCTTGAGTTCTCCTCGGTAGTGAGCGTCGATGAGGCCCGGCGTGTTGACTATAGACAGGCCCTGCTTGATGGCCAAGCCGCTGCGGGGCTGGACGAAGCCGGCGTAGCCATCGGGCAGGGCGATGGCCAGCCCAGTAGAGACCAGACGGCGTTCGAAGGGCTTCAGAACGCAGTCCTCGTTGGAGCGCAAATCCAAGCCGGCATCGGTGGGATGGGCGTATTTGGGAAGCTCGACGGTGGGGTCGAGACGCTTTATGTTGACGGTAATGTTGGACATGGAATCACCTTAGCTTGTCGAGCTCTTGCAGAAACTCATCGACGTCTTTGAAATCGCGGTAGACCGAGGCAAAGCGGATGTACGCCACCTTGTCGATCTTGGCCAAACGCTTGAGCACCATGTCACCCAACTCATGGGACGTGACGGCCGTCAGTGTGCGAGAGCGCAGCTCGACCTCGATGTCGTCGATAATCTCATTGAGCTTCTTAGTGTCGATATCGCGCTTGATGGTGGCGCGCATCAAGCCGACGAGCAGCTTATTGCGATCGAACCGCTGCTTAGTTCCGTCTGACTTAATGACCTCGATTGGGTCTTCGCATCGCTCAAACGTTGTAAAGCGATAGTTACACGAGCAACATTCGCGACGGCGCTTAATGGTGTTATTTGACTCCTGCATACGGGAATCAACGACGCGGGTATGTGCCTTGCCACATTTGGGACAGCGCATGGTACCTCCTCTTAAACGATAACAAGGGTACCATGCGCAGCGCGATAATGATTACGAACGAGCAGGAACCTTAAGATGCGCACCGGCGGCGAGCGAACCATGCTCCAGATGATTGACGTTACGGATCATGTCGGAAGTCTCTTGCGTGGAAAGGCCTTCGATAGGATATTCCTCGGCAAGCGACCAAAGAGAATCACCAGGCTGAACGCGAATAGTCTCGTAGGTAACGTTGGAAACGGACTCGGCATACGCGGCGTGACGAGCGCTAAAGACCGACGTAGCGAGGACAACGAAGAGCGTAAGCGCAACGGCAACGGCGACAATCGTCGGAACCTTCAGGGCAACGCGGGCCGGCGCAACTACAGCCTGCTGATTGCGAGCAGGCTTTACGGTCAAAGGCTGAAAGCCGGAGCGGCCACCCTGAACAACCGTAAAAGTGGGTTCTGCAGGCGTCTCGAGTTTAAGGGCAAGGTTTCCCTGGACCATATTCGTTGCGTTCATCATGTTCTCCTCTCGCGTGTTTTGCTGAGAACAGTTTTATCAAGCCGCGCGGACAAAAATGTCTAGCGCGAGAACGAATGTTCGGTTATTATTATCTTCGAACAGTTGTTCCTGTCAAGCAAAATCCGAACATTTGTTTGACATGGGTAGAGAGGATGCCCTGATGGCTCGCAAAATTACCAAGCGTCAGCAGCAAATTTACGACTTCATCAAGGAATATCAGCAGGAGAAAGGTTATCCGCCCAGCGTGCGCGAGATGGCTTCTGCCGTGGGCCTTTCCTCCCCCAGCACCGTGCACGCCCATCTATCTGCCCTGGAGGCGCGCGGGCTACTCAAGCGCGATGCCACCAAACCGCGCGCCCTGGAACTCTTTAACGAGGACGGTTCCTCTGTCTCAATTACTAAATCTGACGAACCCACCGCACCTCGCGGAACGGTCTCGCTACCGCTCGTTGGTCGCGTCGCGGCTGGGATTCCCATTCTGGCCGAGCAGAATATAGAAGACACTTTTACTATCCCGACCGAAATCGCCACTGATCAGGGTTCCTTTATCCTTGAGGTGCATGGGAGCTCAATGATCAATGTCGGCATCTTCAATGGCGATTACATCATCGTCCGTGAACAAAAGAGTGCCATGAACGGCGAAATTGTCGTGGCCATGATTGATGGTTCAGCGACCGTCAAGACATTCTACAAGGAGCAGGGACGCGTACGCCTGCAGCCAGAGAATGACACCATGGAGCCTATCTATGCAACGAATCCCGTTATCTTGGGCAAAGTCGTCGGCTTGATGCGCCGGTTCTCGTAATGCAAAAACGCATCACCGTCTTTGATACCGTCCGCGGGTTTACGATGATTTCAATGGCAGGTTTTCACGCTTGCTACGATCTCGCCTACCTGTACGACTGGGATATGCCCTGGTTTACCCAGACCGTCTTTCAAGACATCTGGCGCGCCAGCATCAGCTGGGTATTTTTGTTTATCGCGGGTTGGATGTGCACGCTCTCACGCAACAATGCCAAACGAGCGGCCAAGTACGCTGCCGCAGCTTTGGTCGTCTGGATCGCAACAACGCTCGTATCGGTCGACGATTCAGTGAACTTTGGCATCATTTATTGCATGGCGGCGTGTACCGCTGTGACAGCCGTAGCACGACCGATGCTTAAGAAAGTGCCCAGCACGTGGGGCATTGCGATATGCCTCGCTCTCTTTGCAGCGACATGGGGCATCCCGAAATCGACCTATTCATTCCCCTATTTGGCGTGGCTAGGATTACCCGGCCCCCGGTTTGTTTCAGGCGACTATTATCCAATCATCCCGTTCATATTCATGTATCTCACAGGATACTTTGCTGCGCGCACCGCTCAAAGATGCGAACATCCCGCCCCAAGCTGGGCCTACGCCAACCCCCTGCCGGCGCTCGCCAGCCTTGGACGTCATGCACTCCCCTTTTATCTGCTACATCAGCCCATCATACTGGGCATTTTGGAGCTCGCCTACTCGGTGCGATAACGCTCGAGCCGCGGTGCAATACGAGCCGGCAGTTTCGCCACAATACGAACGCCATCCTCAAGATATTCCTCGTGCAAAAGGGTCCCCTGCTCATGCACGACTGTGATGAGTGCACCTTCACGATATGGAATGTCGGCGGAAAGCAGCACATCGGTGGCGGCCGCCTCGCGAGCAATGCGATCGACGAGATCGTCGAGCCCCTCGCCCGTTTGGGCCGAGAACAGAACAGCTTCCGGATAACGACGACGGAAACTCAATCGATCGACGCTATCGAGAAGATCGATTTTATTGAACACCGTAAGCGTTAAACGCTCTCCGGCACCGATCTCATCAAGCACGCGGTCGACAGCCTCAAGCTGTCGCTCATAGTCCTCATCAGACGCATCCACGACTTTGAGAATTAAATCGGCACCCAACACCTCGGACAACGTCGATTTAAAGGCATCGACCAGACCATGCGGCAGCTTTTGAATAAAGCCGACGGTATCAGTAATCGTCATGCCGCGACCGCCGGGCAGGCGATACGAACGCGTCGTCGGGTCGAGCGTAGCAAACAGCTTGTCCTGAGAAAGTACCGTAGAGCCGGTCAGACGATTGAGCAACGTCGATTTACCGGCATTGGTATAACCGGCTAACGCGACGCGAAACGCCGGTGACTCAATGCGGCTCTTAGATTGAACATCGCGACGCTGTTCAACCTGCTTGAGCTCACGACGAAGCGCAGCGATCTTATTACGAATGAGGCGACGGTCGACCTCGAGCTGACTTTCGCCCTGACCAAAGCGTGAGCCGATGCCGCCGCGCGTCTGTTCCTTGGCGAGATGACTCCACATGCCACGCAGACGAGGCAACAAATATTGAAGCTGTGCCAGCTGTACCTGTAGGCGTCCCTCACGCGTCTGAGCATGAAGGCCAAAGATATCCAAGATCAGTGCCGTGCGATCGATAATCTTTACCGGCTCGCCCAAGGCTTTCTCCAAATAGGATTGCTGCGAGGGCGTCAGGTCGTCGTCAAAAATAACGACATCGGCATCCATGCGATGTACCAGGCCGTACAGCTCTTCAACCTTACCGGAACCGATAAACGATTTAGGATACGGCTTTACCAAACGCTGTGACAAACGCGCCACACACTGGGCGCCAGCCGTATGGGCTAGGCGCTCAAGCTCGTCAAGCGAACGATCGAGCGGCCACGCATTGTCGCGCCACTCAACACCAACTAATATGGCACGCTCGGGCTCGGGTGCCGTGGGAACAAGGGGGAAACGGGCCATTAGGCAGCCTCAATACGATGCAGGATTTCCTCAACGACCTCATCGATCGTACATTCATCCATATCGAACCACACGATGCGGTCATCGCGTTTAAACCACGAAAGCTGACGTTTGGCATAGCGACGCGAACGCATCTTGATGAGTTCGCGAGCCTCATCCATAGAAATCACGCCATTGAAAGCATCAATGATCTCTTTATAGCCAATTGCCTGCATCGACGTCAGGGCATCTCCCAGTCCCTGGTCCATAAGACCGCGGACCTCATCGACAAGGCCCTGCTCAAACATCATATCGACGCGCAGGTTAATGCGCTCGTAGAGCACCTCGCGATTGCGCGTCAGACCAAACCACAGAGCATGATAATGCTCGCGCGGAACACTAAACTGAGACTTTTGCTGCGCGTAGGACACTCCATCATCGTGCATTTCGAGCGCGCGAATCACGCGACGAACATTATGGGGGTGGATGACCGCAGCGGACTCGGGGTCACGCTCGGCAAGCAGCGCGTGCAGCGCTTCCTCGCCTATGCGCTCGGCAAGTTCCTGATACCCCGCGCGACGATCGTCCTCAAGCTCGCCCGAGGGAAAATCCATCTCATCAAGGGCAGCCTTGAGATATAGCCCCGTACCTCCGCAAAAAACCGGCAGGCAACCCGAACCAAGGAAACGTTCAACATGCGCGCGAGCGTCAGCCTGATAAAGCGCAGCAGAATATGCCACACCCGGCTCTACAATGTCGACGAGACGCAGCGGCGCCGTACACTCATTGGGCGCCATCTTTGCGGTGCCGATGTCCATGCCGCGATAGATTTGCATCGCATCGCACGACAGCACTTCGGACGAAAGACGAGCGGCCAAACGGTCGGCAACATCACTCTTACCAACCGCCGTCGGACCGACGATCGCAACGGCGGAAAGACCTGCCCCGGGAGAAACCATTAGCGCGGCTCGCCCACAACGGAGCCGGACAAATACCAGGTCTTGGCAACGTCAACGTCAACATAAACGATCTTGCCAACAAGCTGATCGATGCTGTAACCCTCGGGAATAGGCGCATGCACGGTCTGATTCTTGGGACTCTTGCCCAGCAGGACCGCGTCGTTCTTTTTACTCGTTCCCTCAATGAGCGCCGGCACCACAGTATGAAGCTCGCCCTGGTTATACTCGTGTGCCGTGGTCTCGATAACCTTAACCAGGCGGTTGAAACGCTCGAGAATAACCTCATGCGGCGTAGGATCGTCAATCTCGGCGGCCGGGGTACCGGCGCGCTTGGAATAGATGAAGGTATAGGCCTGAGCATAGCGGACCGTCTCAGCAAGTGAGAGCGTCTGCTCAAAGTCTTCTTCAGTCTCGCCCGGGAAGCCAACGATAATGTCGGTCGAGAGCGCGATGTCGGGCATGCGGTTGCGAATGCGATCGACAAGGCCAAGATAGTCCTCGCGTGTATAACGGCGATTCATCTCTTTGAGGATCCGTGTCGAGCCCGACTGAACTGCCAGGTGCAGCTGCGGCATAACGGCAGGCGTCTCTGCCATAGCGTCGATAGTCTCGGGCAACAGGTCTTTGGGGTGCGAGGAAGTAAAGAAAATACGCTCTACACCCGTATCGCCCACGGCACGCAAAAGGTCGGCAAAGCGCGGCTTGCCAAACAGATCGCGACCATAGGAGTTGACGTTTTGACCCAGAAGCGTGACCTCACGCACGCCCTGGCGCACTAGACCGGTGACCTCGTCGACAATCTCCTCGAAAGGGCGGCTCTTTTCGCGACCGCGCACGTACGGCACGATGCAATAGGTGCAGAAATTATTGCAGCCTGTCATGATGGGCACCCAGGCGTGATACTGGGTCTCGCGATGCCACGGCATGCTCATGGCATCCGTATCCTCATGCTCGTTGGTGCGGATATGACGCTTACCATCAAGGAACGCCTCGGCAATGAGCTCGGCCACATGTGCGATGGAATGCGTGCCAAAGATAACATTGACGTTATCGACGTTGGTGAGCAGGCCCTCACCATCACGCTGCGCGATACAGCCACCCACGGCAACCACGCGCTTGCCCGAAGGCGAAGGCGGCAGGCTTTTGCAGGAATTGCACTGACCGTACAGGCGAGTATCGGCGGCCTCGCGCACGCAGCATGTCATGAAGACAACAATATCGGCATGCTCGGGATCGAGCGCCATGAGGCAACCATACGAATCGAGCAGACCGCTCACGCGCTCAGAGTCGTGCTGATTCATCTGGCAGCCAAAGGTGCGGATAAAGTAGGTTTTACCGGCAAGAATATCGCGTACGGAACGCTGGTCCATGTGCATAAGTCCTAACGATGGAAGGGAGGCAAATCGAGGCAAGCATAAGCTATGCCACAGGCTTAACATCATCCATGACGACGTTATCCATAGCAGCTCGATTGATCTGGTGAACGTAGATAGAAAGGCGGATGGCCGTGCGCGACTCCCCGTTAATGAGGATGTCGGAGAACACAGGCGCGCAGGAAATATCAAAACCGGTTGGAATCAAAAAACCGCGTGCGATGGCCACGGCCTTAATGGCCTGGTTGACGGCACCGGCACCGACACACTGGATGTTGACGGGAACGCCGTCCTTGACCATGCCGGCGATGGCGCCGGCAACGGACGCGGGCGATGATTTGCTTGATACCTTCAGGCAATCCATGAAGAAACTCCTGCGTTTAAAAGTACGTTTTAACTGCAATAACTGTATCGTACCGAGTGGACTCGGTAAAGGCACTATTCCTCTTTGGCAAGATCGAAGGTCACAGTGATTCGATCACGCGAAACACGAATCTTTGGGTCACCGCAAAGGTTGAGATAGTACCGGGCGGCAAGGTCATTAAAGTCACGCTCCACAGCACGCGAAAACTGTGCCATGTCATCCTTGGCAATACGTAGCCCGCGACGATCCTTTGCAAGATCGACAGGAGCCGGCGCATGCGAGGACGAATCACGCTCGCGCAGCAGACGCGCGGTCACACCGCGAACGGGTTTAATCTGCCCTGCCAAAATGCGATGGGCCGTGCGCTCGGACATCTCAAGACCCAAACCCGAACAGATACGGATAAAGTCCTCGGCATCAGAGGCAAGGCCTAAACGATCGACAACCGGAAGCTCGCTCTCGTCATCAATGAACAGGAGACGCGACGTATCGAGCCGACTTGACGCCTGAGCATAAAGGGTCGCGGCAATCTCAGACGGAGAACCAAGATAGACATCGCAACCACGCAACTCCTCGAGCGCAAACTCACAAGCAGCGCGAATAATATTATGCGGACCGCGAGCACAGACATAACGTCCATCCTCATCCTTGACGGCCTGGGGCCAGCTGGACTGATCGGCACGCTCGCTGAGGCGGTCGGCCGCAACGCTCACCTTAAAGGCCGAGCCAAGATCGACACCGGACGTGACCACACGGGCCTCGTCGGTGTTCTGCTTGATCGAAAACAATGCCATGCCACGACCGTGAACGCCCCAACGGTCCATCTTCATGCTCTCGAGCTTGGAGGTAACGCGGGCATCGAAGATTCGCTCTTGCATATCCTGCGGAACGCCCGAACCGTTATCCAGAAAGACAAGCGTGCGGACGCCATCTTCCTTGGTCGTAGCGAGATAGACTTTGTCGGCGCCAGCATCGCGAGCATTACGGAGCATTTCAATGACGATATCCTCGACATGCTGAATGTCGTGCTTTGCCTGGCGCCGCTCGGCCTCCGAAACACGGAGGCGGACATACCCCTCGCCAAGGTTCTCCTCGACGCGAAGGTTGCCCTCCCCCGACATCGACGCGATAAATGAGATAAGCTCGTTCGCGTCGCTCATGTTATTTAGCGATATCGACAGCGCGACTCTCGCGAATCACGACGACGCGCACCTGACCGGGATACTCCATCTCTTCCTCGATCTGATGGGCGATATCGTGGGCCAGGACCGTGGACTGGGCATCGGAAATCTTATCCGGCTGAACCATGACGTGGACCTCGCGACCAGCCTGCATGGCATAGGTGCGCTCGACGCCGTCATGGGAGTTGGCGATCTCCTCGAGCTTCTCAAGGCGCTTGATGTAGTTCTCAGCCGACTCACGACGGGCGCCGGGACGAGAGGCGGAAACAGCATCGGCGGCCTGGACCAGAACGTCGAGCACCGTGTTGGGGTCGACATCGGCGTGGTGAGCCTCGATAGCGTGAACGATGACGGGCTTCTCACCATAGCGACGGGCGAGCTCGGCACCAATGACGGCATGAGGACCCTCGACGTCGTGGTCGATAGCCTTGCCCAGATCGTGCAGCAGACCAGCGCGCTTAGCGGTCACAACGTCCAGGCCAAGCTCAGAAGCCATCACGCCGCAGAGGTCGGAGACCTCAAGCGAGTGCTGAAGCACGTTCTGGCCAAACGAGGTGCGGTAGCGCAGGGCACCCAAGGTCTTAACGATCTCGGGGTGCAGGTCGTGGATACCGGTGTCGAAGGCAGCCTGCTCGCCAGCCTCGCGCACGCGCTGCTGAACCAAGTCGGCGGCCTTGTGATACATCTCCTCGATGCGGGCGGGGTGAATGCGGCCGTCGGCAATAAGGTTCTCGAGGGCAACGCGGGCAGTCTCACGACGGACCGGGTCGAAGCTCGAAAGAACGACGGTCTCGGGCGTGTCGTCGATCACGAGGTTGACGCCGGAAACCTGCTCGAAGGTGCGGATGTTGCGACCCTCGCGACCGATGATACGGCCCTTGAGGTCATCAGAGGGAATGTGCACGGAGGTAACGGTGACCTCGGCAGTGTGGTCGGCAGCGCAGCGCTGAATCGCCAGGGACAGAATCTCCTGGGCGGTCTTGTGGCACTCTGCGCGAACCTGCTGCTCGGACTCGCGGATAATCGTGGCTGCCTCGTGGGTAACCTCGCCACGGACCTTATCGAGAAGCTCCTTGTGGGCATCCTCGCGGGTCAGGTCGGCGATACGCTCGAGCTCGGAGGTCTGCTTGGCGCAAAGCTCCTCGAGCTCGCGAGAGCGCTTCTCGACCTGGCAAGCCTGGCTGGACAGTTGATGCTCGCGCTTGTCGAGAGCGTCGTTGCGGCGATCGAGGGATTCCTCGCGCTGCATCACGCGGTTCTCGAGCGTACGAATCTCGTTCTTACGCTGCTTGTCCTCGGCCTCAGCGGCCTGCTTGTTCTTGATGATCTCCTCTTTAGCCTCGAGCAGAGCCTCTTTTTTGAGGGTCTCGGCCTGACGCTTAGCATCACCGATCAGGGACTCAGCCTGTGCGTGTGCCGACTGGATTTTTTCGTCGGCCTCGTGAAGACTACCCTGCTTGGCGGTGCGCATGTAGGCAATGGCGGCGATGGCACCCAAAATGATGCCAACGAGCGCTGCGATGATAGGCATGCTCACTCCTTTTTATGGATTCGTTACACAACAAAGCGAACCGTCCTTACGAACGGCTCGCGACATTTGAGTAATATGGGCGCAGCTTATGCGGGTCGGATACAGATAAACATATAAACAAACTCATCACAGATGAGCACATATCACAAAGCAAATGACAGTGTTTATCGTACGTTGAACCACAACAACTGTCAAATAAATGGCCCCAGCACGGCGGCTAAAACGCGGTGAACGGCAGGGCCACAAAACGCATACGCCTAAACCGCACATTCCTCACGTTCGGCATCGAGACGTGCCTTAACGGCATCGGCGGCGATGTGATACGAGAAGCCCTTGCCCATCAAAAACCGAACCAGTTTTTCGAATCCGCGCATCTCTGGAACACGCCGCTTGGCGAGCAGGGCTGACGCACGCGCCAAATCGTCTTCGACGGCAAAATAATCCTCGGGATAACCGGGAATGTCATCGAGCACGACATGACGGCGCTTGAGCTCGGTCTCGATTTTACGCTGTCCCCAACCGCGCCGCTTGCGTTCCTCGATAAAGTACGAGCAAAAGCGGTTCTCGTCTAAAAAGCGATACTCGGTGGCGCGCTCGACGGCGAAATCGATCGCGGGCTGGCGAAAGCCGTAGCGTGCCAACTTGTCACAGACCTCACCCGTCGCATGGTCGCGTCGCGATAGCATCTCAGTCACCATGGTAAGTGCACATTTACGCTCGATGAGCTGCACCGCTTCACGAAAGTTATCCCAATCACAGGGAAGATCGGGGCGATTTTTGACATACAGGCGCGCGACCCGCACGGGAATCCAAATGGACCGCTCAAAACCGCCCTCAAGCTCACAATCGATATGTGCGCAAGGCTTTTTGGACGCATACCCGCTCGAGAACGAGGAGGCCGCCTTCTTATCGGGAAAGACGACCGTGGCCTCGGTCACCGTATACGACATGTCGGCATCCGCTACTCATCGTCATCGTCGAGCATCGCGGAGCCATCGATGGCGTACAGCTCATCAAACTCCTCGGGGGCGGGCTGGTCGGTCAACTCAACCTCGGAGGGGGCATCATCGTCATACTCAAGGCCGCAGGCAAGGCGAACCTTGTGCTCGATCTCGTCGGCGCAATCGGGATGCTCCCGCAGGAATGTCTTGGCGGCCTCGCGACCGTTGCCGAGCTTATCCTCGCCATAGGCAAACCAGGACCCCATCTTTTTGCAGATGCCGCACTCGACGGCCATATCCAGAATCGAGCCCTCTTTAGAGATGCCGGTGCCGTACATGATGTCAAACTCGGCCGAACGGAACGGAGCCGCCACCTTGTTCTTAACGACCTTGGCACGCACGCGATTACCGATAACCTCGTCCTTGAGCTTGATGGTATCGATTTTGCGAATATCGATTCGCACGGAAGAGAAAAACTTGAGTGCGCGGCCGCCCGTGGTGGTCTCGGGGTTGCCGAACATGACGCCGATTTTCTCGCGCAGCTGGTTAATGAAGATGCAGGTCGTGTTGGACTTGGAAAGCGAGCCGGCGAGCTTGCGGAGCGCCTGGCTCATCAAGCGAGCCTGCAGACCCACCGTCGTGTCACCGATCTCGCCCTCGATCTCGGCACGCGGAGTCAAGGCGGCTACAGAGTCGACAACAATGGCATCGATGGCACCGGAGCGCACAAGCATATCGACGATCTCGAGCGCCTGCTCGCCCGTATCGGGCTGGGAAATGAGGACCTCATCGATATCAACACCGATACGCGCGGCATAGGTGGGATCTAGCGCGTGCTCGGCATCGATAAATGCAACAACGCCGCCCATGGCCTGCGCCTCTGCAAGGATCTCGAGTGAAAGCGTTGTCTTACCGGAGGACTCGGGGCCATAAATCTCGACGATACGGCCGCGCGGCACGCCGCCGATACCCAAGGCGGCATCGAGCGCCAGAGAGCCCGTCGGAATAGCCTCGACCTCGAGCTCGGGACCGCCGTCGCCATACCTCATAATAGAGCCCTGGCCGAACTTCTTCTCAATCTCGGCCTTGGTGGTGGCGATCATCTCATCGCGCTCTTTACCCGTCGTGCGTGCATGAACGGTACGTACGGGACCTGAATTCTTGGCCATGAATAGCCCTCCTCTTAACAACCTGAAACGATAATAAACGAACGGCTGTTCGTGGTCAACCGTTCAGATTCATCATATGTACCCGACCATTCCAAAACCCGACCAAACGCCGACCAATCACCGACCAAACGCTTGACCACGCCAATCACAAATAGAGGTGCACGAATAAATTTAGGCCTTATACCAGCGCAAACACCAATTCCGTCAAAGGTCCCTATCTCCACAATTAAGGGGCCCTAAGGCCCCTTAAACCATGTCTATTCCATAGAATTGAGCACGCGAACAATGCGCTCCAAAGCCTCCGCGACCGCATGAGCACGAACGCACGACCGATCGCCCTCGTAATGACAGCGCGCAGACTCGACAACCGGCGCTCCCCCATCGGCCGCGCGATACGCCCACCCAATATAGAACGTACCGGCGGGGTCTTGCTCGGTGCCACCACCGGGCCCAGCGTAGCCCGTTGCGCTTACGGCTATATCGCTCTGATAAAGCTCCAGCGAGCCTGCGGCCATCTCGCGAGCCGTCTGGTGCGACACGGCGCTAAACCGATCGAGCGTTTCCTGTTTAACGCCGAGCACGCGATGTTTGATCTCATCGCAGTAGGTCACCGCGCCACCACGAAGCACCGCCGAGGCACCCGGGATATCGGCAATCGTCGAGGCAATCATACCCGCCGTCAGCGACTCCGCCGTCGAGACCGTCACACCACGGGCACTCGCGCGCTCGACAATATCGCGCGCCAGTTCCTCGTTGTTTGCGGCGATTAGCAAATAAGACTCCGTCATACCCACCAGGACCTAGACCGAAAAGACGATCTTGCGACAGTTCCAGAAGTACTGGGCGCCCGAGACAATGGTCAAAATCACGGCGATGACGTACAGGAAGCGCGACACCGAATAGACACCGAGCAGCAGCGACACCGGCCCCAGCTGGAGACCGGCCATCGCAAAGACGCACAGATAGCCGCAGATGGAGACCATCGTGGTCGCCGTCTTATACTTGCCGAGCTTATCGGCGGCAACGACCACACCGGCCGCACTCGCGACCATGCGAAGAGCGCTCACCAGAAGCTCACGGAACAGGATAATGAACACCGACCACACGGTCACCGCGCCAAAATCCAGGAACAGCAGCAGGGCCGAGAACACGAGCAGCTTATCGGCGATGGGGTCCAAGAATTTACCGAAGTCGGTGATCTCATTGCGCGAACGCGCCAGATAACCGTCGACCTTATCGGTGCACGACAGGATCACATACAGAATGAAAGCAGCGGCGGCGAGCGGGCCGTCGAAGGTGCTCCAATCCGTGCCGGCAACACTCGTGTGAGAAAGCGCCGACACGATCATGAACACCGGAATAAAGACGATGCGCACGCACGTCACGATGTTGGCGGGCGTCCAAACACTCGTCAGTTCCTTATTGCTCTCGTTAGCCACGACGCTCTCCTACTCCACAACATGACCGATAAGCTCATAGCAGAAGCTATCGGTAAACTCGACAGTCAGAATATCGCCCACGGACGCCTCGCTGGCGTCCAAGTGGACCGCGCCATCGGAATCGGGCGCCTGGAACCAGGCATGGCCGATCAGCTCGGCGCCGTCCTCGGTTTCTTCGATACCGTCGACGATCACCTGGGCGCGCTCGCCCACATGTGCGGCGGTGGCGGCAAAACCGAGCGACTCAGCCAGGTCCATGGCCTCCTGGGCGCGCTCGAGCTTGACCTCTTCGTCGACCTGACCCTCCATCTTGGCGGCAAGGCTGCCCTCCTCCTGCGAGTAGGCAAAGACGCTCGTGTAGTCAAAGCCGACGGTGTCCATAAAGTCAATAAGGTCGCGGAACTCGTCGTCGGTCTCGGTCGGGAATCCGACCATGGCCGTAGAGCGAATCACGATGCCGGGGATGCGCTCGCGAAGGTCGCGGAACAAATCTTCGAGCTCCTGGCGCGAACCGGAGCGACGCATGGCCTTGAGGATGCGGGCGTCGCAGTGCTGCACGGGGATATCGATATAGGGCAGCACCTCAGGCGTATCGCGAATCGTCTCGATAAGCTCGTCGGTCATACCCTCGGGCTGCAGATAGAGCACGCGGATCCAGACGTTGTGCGGACGCACGGCCTCGGCGACGGCACGCAGCAGCTGCGCCAGATTGCGCGGCGAGCCCTCGGCGACGTCCTCGTCGGCAAAGTCGGTACCCCAAATGCCCGTGTCCTGGCCGATCAGCACGATCTCGCGCACACCGCCGGCAACCAGGTCGCGAACCTCGGAGATAATGCTCTCGGCATTTCGCGAATGATAGCGACCGCGAATGTAGGGGATCATGCAGAAGCTGCAAAAACGATTACAGCCATCGGAGATCTTGACGTAGGCAACGGCACCCTCAACGGTACGCTTGACCTGCGGGATATAGGCCGCGATCTCACGCTCGACACCCAGCACGCCATCGATGACCGCCACGATGCCGTCCTCCTCGTCGGCCTTCACAAAGGCAGCGACCTCGGGCAGCTCGTCGGGCAGGTCGTCGCCATAGCGCGACGGCACACAGCCGCACATGACGATGGGACAAGAGCGAACGCCGTCCTGAACCTCGTTGGCGAGCTCGAGCGTGGTCTCGATGCTCTCGGACGTTGCGGAGGCGAGGAACGAGCATGTATTGACGATGGCGATATCGGCATCCTGTGGGTCGAATGCCTCCTCGTAGCCCGCGGCGGTCAAAAGAGAACGCATGCGGTCGGTGTCAACCTCGTTCTTAGCGCACCCGAGGGTGATGTAGAGCACGGAGCCCAACGGTGTATCCATGTTGGAGAGCAGTCCTTTCGAATGATATTAGCGGTAGTTGGTGAACTGCAGCGGCTGGCCGTAGTCCTGGTCGCGCAGGAACTGGATAACGGTCTGCAACGCGTCCTTCGAAGCGGAGGAAACACGCAGCTTCTCGGCCTCGATGGTCACCTTGACCTTGAGCTTTTGGTCCTTGATGTCCTTATTGATCTTCTTGGCGGTCGCCTGGTCGATACCCTCGACGATATGGCCGAGCACGCGCACGGTGCCGCCCGATGCCGCCTGCGGAGCATCCCACGAGACAGCCTTGAGGTCGATGCCGCGCTTGATGAGCTTGGAGCTCAGGACATCGATGATCTGCTTGGAGACAAAGTCGGCCGGGGCGTTGATCGTAAAGAGCTTGTCGCCCTTCGAAAGCTCGATCGTGGCGCCGGAATCCTTCAGGTCATAGCGCTGGGAAATCTCGCGCGTGGTCTGCTGGAAGGCGTTGTCGACCTCTTGCATGTTGACCTCGGACACGACGTCGAAGCTGGAATCTTTAGCCATGATGTTTCCTTTCGCGTACGAGCGGCTTAGTAGCTATCGTACGAATAGTCGGTAGAATCGGTGGGCGTCTGGCCGTCAGTTGCGGTATCGGCGCCATCCGTGGACTGGGCATCGGTACCATCGGTGGTGTCGGCACCATCAGAACTTTCACCATTCTCGGAATCAGTCGTCTCCTTCTTGGGAACGGTGATCGTCACGCGCGCCACGCCCGAGGTCTTGGTATCGTAACGGACCTTTTCGCCGTTCTTGGTAACGGTGACATCGGAAGGCTTAGACGTGGTGATCTCGATCGAGGACTCGGGCGTGTACTCCTGCTCAAAGGGGCCAGTCGCCTGGGCGCCATAGACCGACTTGCCGTCGACCTTGACCTCAATCCACGCGGTCTTGCCCTTGGCAACGGAGATCTTGACCTTCGTTACCTCGTTCTCTTCCTTTTTAGCCGTCGTCTTGGAGGCGTCCGAATCGGTCGACTCATCCGTCGCCTCATCGGTGTCCTCATCCTTGTCGACCGTTTCGGTCTTCTTAGAAGACTTCTTGGTCGTCGTCTTGGTAGCAGTGGGCGTCTCGGGCGTGGTCTCGGGCGTCGAAGATGCGCAGCCGCGAAGAAGTACCACGATGAGCACGATCAGCAGCAACGCCACGGCACCGATACCGGCGTAGACGATACGCGGATCGAGCCCGTTGTTTTGAGGAGCACGGGAACCGCCGCGTCCACGACTGGAACTGCTGCGGCCGCCTCCCTGAGGCATACGGCCACGATTGCTATCGGAACGGCCGCGATAGCCACCCTGGCCCTGAAGGCTGCGCTGACCCGAGCGGGGCGCAAGTTCACCGCAGCCTTGATAGCCACGCTGGCCCGCACGCGGAGCCGAAGAGCGCTGGCCATACGGCTGTGGTTGAGAGCGAAGACGCGGCGTCACCTGCGTGGTGTCGGCGTCCGCATAGCCACTGCGAGAGCGTCCGGTGGAGATACCACGGTGACCGCGATCGGAATAGCCGCCGTCGCCGTAGCCGGCACGAGGGTCACGCGCCACGCCGCGGGCAGCGGGAAGCGCACGGTCCTCGGGCATCGGCGTACTGCGGAACCGGTCACGCTGCGAGCGAATCTCCTCGCCCGAACCCGTCTCGGTAATATAACCGGCCTGCTGAGGACGCTGTCCATAGCGGGTCGAACGACCGCCCTGAACCATCAGGAAGCGCCCGTTATCGACAGAGGAACGCGAATTGACATAGCCGGCGGCGTCCTGAAAACGACCGCCCTGCTGCGACGTCTCGCGCTCGTATGCCATCAGATCGTCAAAATAAGCGTTGACGACCTCCCGCGGATTGAGGCCCAAAAAGCGCGCATAACTCGAAATCATGCCCTGCGCATAGCCGCGCGGAGGCATCGATGCAAAATTGCCATTCTCGAAAAACTCGATGATCTGCGGCCTGATTTTGATGGTGTTGGCGACCTGCTGAATGGAAAGGCCCATTCGGCGACGCTGCTCGAGCAGCATGTCACCAAAGCGTGCAGCCATCAGAATCCTCCAAACTCACGATCTTCACGTGCCATCTCGGCGTCGACGGATTCCAGCGCGGCAAGGCCTTCTTCATCCAGTAGGACCTCGCGCGGCTTGGAACCGTCGGGCGGTCCGACGACACCCTTTTCTTCCAGCATGTCCATAATACGCCCGGCGCGCGCATAGCCAACCTTCAGGCGGCGTTGCAGGCCAGATGTGGAGCCCAGCTGCGATTCCACCACAATATGAGCGGCTTCCCAGATAAGCGGATCGTCGTCCTGAGGCTCGGCAACGCCGGTGCGCACGATGCCGCCGCCACCTGCCATGGACATGGAGGCAGGTGCCACAGCCGACAGGATCTCCTCGTGGTAGTCGGGCTCGCTTTGCGACTTGACGAACTCGACAATCTCGTTGATCTCGTCATCCGAAACAAAGCAGCCCTGGATACGGCGAGGCTTGCCCCAGTCGACCTTTGAGAACAGCATGTCACCCAAACCAGTGAGCTTTTCGGCGCCCATCTGGTCGATGATGACGCGGGAGTCGATGCCCGTTGCGACGTTGAAGGCGATGCGGTTGGTGATGTTGGCCTTGATAAGGCCCGTCACTACGTTGGAACTGGGGCGCTGCGTGGCCACGATAAGATGAATGCCGGCGGCACGGCCCAGCTGCGCAATACGCACAATCGAGGCCTCGACATCCTTACCGGCGACCATCATCAGGTCCGAGAGCTCGTCAATGATGATGACCAGGTAGGGCATCTTTTGCGGCGGGTTGTCGTAATGCTCAAACTCGCCGGCGGCCTGCTTTTCGTTGTAGGTCGAGATCTTACGCACGTTGAGACGCTCGAAGACCTTCAGGCGACGCTCCATCTCGGACACGGCCCATTGCAGAGCGCTCGCGGCCTGCTTGGGCTCGGTCACCACGGGCACATAGAGATGCGGCAAACCGTTATAGCCCGCAAGCTCGACGCGCTTGGGGTCGACCATGATCAGGCGAACGTCCTCGGGAAGCGCGCGCATGAGCAGGGTCGTGATGATGGAGTTGATCATCACCGACTTACCAGAACCGGTCGTGCCGGCGATCAGCAGGTGGGGCATCTTGGCAAGGTCGGCGACGACCGGCGTGCCCTCGGCATCTCGACCGATGGCCAGCTCGAGCGGACCGCCCTTCACATAGGGAAGCACGTCGCCCAGGTTGACGTTCTGGCGCTTGCGATTGGGGATCTCGATACCCACAAGCGAGGTACCGGGGATCGGGGCAAAGATGCGCACCGACTGAGCAGCGAGCGAAAGCGCGATATCGTCCTCGAGGCTCGAAATCTTGCTCACGCGCTCGCCCTCGCCAGGTTGCAGCTTAAAGGTCGTCACCGTGGGGCCGGCGATCCAGCCGACCACGCGGGCACTGCGGCCAAACTCAAGCAAGGTGGATTGCAGTGACTCGGCAGTCTGTTCCAGCTCCTTGTCAGATGACGCGGAGGACGCCGACTGCGGGTTGGCGTGCAGGATCTCGAGCGGCGGAAGCTTGAGGCCGTCCTCTTCTTCGCCCTCGTTATCTGCGGCGCCGCCGTCCGCTCCCCCATCGCTAGCCGCAGCCGATTCGACAGCACTCGAGGCAAACGCATCGGCAACCTTGGGATGCTTCAAGAAGTCGGGGATCTGAGGTGCTGCCGAAACAGGATTCACGGCAAACGGCGGCTCGGACTCGTCGATCTTATCGGGGTCGTCTTCCATCGAAAGCTGACCGGTTACCTGGTCGCGCTTTGCATGGCGGCGCGGCAGCAAAGTTGTCTTTGCGGTCTCAATCGGAGCCTCGTCATCCTCGTCATCGCCCTCGGTGAGCTCAATCTCGCTATCGGACCAAGACGGGTCGGGCTCGCTTGTATTGAGCTTAGGCGCAGCCTTGCCCTTCTTGGCATGGCGGCGCGGCAGCAGCGTCGTCTTAGCGCGCTCAACCTCAACCGACTCGGACACGTCGACAAACGGATTCTCGTCCTCGTCGTCATCGTCCAAAACCGGGTCCACATCGTTGCCCATGACCGTGGTCACGGCAGCATCGGAGCCCTTTTGACGAAGAATGCTCAGGTGCGGACGGGCAACGCCGGGCACCGACAGGGCTTCGTCGTCACCCCACGGGCTGGCGTTGACATCGGCACGACGGCGCTCGGCAAAATCGGCCGCACGGTCGCGAGCAGAGCGCAGCACGCCACCCACCGAAAAGCCGATGATGACCAAGCCCACGACGACAAGGCCCAACAGGACGACCATCGCGATAGGCTTACCCAGGGCATTCTGCAGCGCACTCGCAATAAACGCACCGATGTAGCCACCCGAGGCGGACAAATTTTGCGGCGTGAACATAAGGTCACACGAGACACTCGTACCCGGCACCATCAGCGAAAGAATGGAGACGACGGCGATAAAGACCACGGCTCCGCCCGCAACAGAGCGCACGTTGAGCGGCGAGTCCTCGCCTAAAAAGAGCGTGGCGGCAAACAGCAAAATAACGATCGGCAGCACGTAGGCGCCCAGACCAAAGCCCAGGTGGTAGAAACCGGCAACCGCAGCCGTAACGGGTGCAGTCGCCGGCGAAATCACGGCAATGAAGGACGCAATCGCCAAAACGGCGATGACCACGCCGGCGATATCGCGGTTGGCCGAGGGCTCGACCAGGGGCTCAAAATCGTCGAAGTCGGTCTCGTGGCCCTTATTGGCACGAAGATGGGAACCGGCACCCTTAGCAGATGCCGGTTGGTTGTTGGCTTTATTGCCTTTGGCGTTTTGTGCAGATCCGCGCGCCAAACTAAACCTCCATGACGACCGGGATGATCATCGGACGAGTGCGCGTACGACTCCAGATAAAGTTAGAGAGCGAGTCGCGCACGGCCTTGCGAATGGCATCGGAACCGCTGCTCGTAAAGCTGAACTTGCCCTTCTCAATCGTCTTCATAATAGACGCGGAGGCATCCTCGGAGAACTGGTCGTCGATGGCAAACGAGACGCCGCGGCCCGAGAACTCGATGGCCTCAATCTTCTTGTGCTTGAGCGAGACGATGGCGACGGCCGTGACCATACCGTCATTGGCGAGCTTCTGGCGATCGCGCAGGACGATGGGGTCGGTATCGCCGATACGCAGGCCGTCGACGTAGACGACGCCGGACTCGACGGGCGTACCACGCTTGACGATACCACCGCGCATCTCGAGCGTGTCGCCGTTATCGAGGATAAAGATGTGATCATCCTTGATGCCCATCTTGCGGGCCAGCTGGGCATGGGCGCGCAGATGCACGGCCTCACCGTGAACCGGCATAAAGTACGTGGGCTTGGCCATGGCCATCAGGAGCTTAAGCTCCTCCTGGCTGCCGTGGCCCGAGACGTGGACAAGAGCACGGTTCTTATCCCACACGTCGCAGCCGAGCTTGGCCAAGCTGTTGACGACCTGCTGAACGGCTTTCTCGTTGCCGGGAACGGGAGTTGCCGAGAGGATGACGGTATCGCCCTCGTGGATAGAGAGCGTCTTGTGCTCGCCATTGGCCATGCGGGACAGGGCCGACAGCGGCTCGCCCTGAGAACCGGTGCACATGACGACGATCTTGTCGTCGGGCAGGTTATCGATATCGAAGGCATCGATGATATCGGCATCGTCGATGTTGAGGTAGCCCAGCTCGCGCGCGACGCGGGTGTTGGTGAGCATGGAGCGACCGGTCACAACGACCTTACGGCCGCACTTGCGGGCGGCATCGCAGATCTGCTGCAAACGATGGATATGGCTCGAGAACGAAGCGACGAACACGCGACCCGGGGCGTTCTTGATGGCATGCAGTAGGTTGGGACCAACCTCGGCCTCGGACTTAGTAAAGCCGGGAACCGTGGCATTGGTGGAGTCGGACAGCAACAGGTCGATGCCCTGCTTGGCAAAGCGGCTGATAGCGGCATAGTCGGGCGTGACACCATCGATGGGCGTCTGGTCGAGCTTAAAGTCGCCAGTGTGCATAACGGTGCCCTGATTGGTGCGAATGAACACGCCCAGAGCGCCGGGGATGGAGTGCGTCATCGAGAAGAAGTCGAGCGAGATGCCGCCGAGGTTGACATGGCTGCCGCCCTTAACCTCGCGGAACTTGGGGGCACGAATGCGGAACTCAGAAAGCTTGCCTTCGATAAAGCCAAGCGTCAGCTTGCTCGAGAAGATGGGCACCTTGTTGTTGAGGTCCTGCAGCAGATACGGAAGCGAACCGGTGTGGTCCTCGTGGCCGTGGGTGACGACGATACCGCGGAGCTTCTCCTCGTTCTCCAGAACATAGGTGTAGTCGGGAAGCACCAGGTCAATACCGGGCTGGGAATCGTCGGGGAACATGAGGCCAGCGTCAACGAGCACCATGTCGTCGCCGCATTCGAAGACCGTCATGTTCTTGCCGATACCGTCAAGGCCGCCGAGCGGAATGATCTTCAAGGGAGATGATTTTTTAGCTGCCATAGGTGAGTGTTGTTTCCTTTCTTCGAAACGGGTCTGAAACAACCGACGGGGCGCTTCTGGCAAACCGACCGCCGGGAACGTACAAACATGCATCACAGAGTCGATGCAGTAACTACAGTATGATACCCATTTGCCCACCAACAGACCACCCATGCATCAAAGCCCCATCTGAACTGGTCCATCCCGCCGGTTTCCCGTGGGGCGGGCACTGATGAAGTTTCCTGCTCTACAGTCCTGCGCAAGACGGAAAGCACATTAAGTGCTTTCCTTTGCGTGCGGAACTCGCGACAAACTTAACCCGCCCCGGCCCCCGATGGCCCCAGACCTGCCAAAAAGGGACAGGTTTATTTTGTTGGTTTTATCTGCGGGAATACTTCGGCTATGGCCTAGTTGCCTCATTGTAGGCATTCAGCTGGTCTTGCCAGAGTTTGCGATCACTGTCGGTAATCTCTCGAATGATATGAGCCGGATTGCCGCCGATGATGACGTAGCTGGGAACGTCTTTGACAACGACTGAGCCCGAGGCGATGACAACGTCGCTTCCGATTGTTACGCCTGGATTGATAATCACACCACCGCCCATCCAGACGTTGTCGCCAATTGTGACAGGCTTTGCATACTCAAGGTCCAGATTGCGCACATCTGCATCAATGGGATGGCCGGCAGTAAAAATGCTCACATGGGGTCCCAGAAAAACGTTGTCGCCAAAGGTCACGTAGTTTTCGTCCAAAATCGTCAAACCAGTATTCGCATAGAAATGATTGCCGAACGAGATCCTATCGCCGTGATCAAAATAGACGGGAGCCGTTAAGACCATATCGTCCGGAGCGGCGCGAAAACACTTTTTAAGTTCCTCAAGAGCACTCGAATCAGCCCAATACTCCGACTCATTAAACAACTTCTGAGCCGCATGCACCCTACTAAACGAATGGTCGCCAACTCTATAGGGGTTATAAAGCTCCCCGGCAATCATACGATCCCATTCAACCTTATTTGTCATGCCCGCCTCCATTGCCTATATATCAAATGTGGGACACAGTATAGCAATTAAGAACAAGAACGAAGCAACCGCCCAACAACGTCAACCAGCACTTTTTGCTTGCGCGCGGGGGCGGCGCATATGAAGTTTATCGCGAGTTCCGCACGCAAAGGAAAGCACTTAATGTGCTTTCCGTCTTGCGCAGGACTGTAGAGCAGGAAACTTCATATGCGCCGCCCCCGCGCGCAAGCAAAAAGGGCGACCCCAGTGCGGAGTCGCCCTTTCTGAGCTGCTTATGTGCGGCTGTTACTCGGCGTCGTGGTGACGGCGGGGCTTGCGGCCTCCGTTGTCGCCGGGACGGCGCGGACGGTCGCTGCGCTCGGAGCGCTCGCGACGCGGACGCTCACGGCGCTGGAAGTGCTCGCCGTCGCCCTCAGAGGCACCCTCGGCGCGAGCCGGGGCCTCGGGCTTGTCAAGACGATCGAGCGAGATCTTGCCGCGGTCGTCGACCTCGATGACGACGACCTTGACCTCGTCGCCGACGTTGAGGACGTCCTCGACCTTCTCCACGCGGCCCTTGGCGACGCGGGAGATGTGCAGCAGGCCGTCCTTACCGGGCAGCAGGTTGACGAAGGCGCCGAAGGGCTGGATGGAGACCACGCGACCGGTGTACTCCTCGCCCGGCTCGGGAACCTTGATGATGAGCTTGATGCGCTCGACAGCCTGGTCGACGGACTCGCCGGTGCCGCCGACAAAGACGGTGCCGTCCTCCTGGATGTCGACCGAAGCGCCGGTCTCGTCCTGAATACCGCGGATGACCTTACCGCCGGAACCGATGACGTCGCGGATCTTGTCGGTCGGGACCTGGATGGAGACGATGCGCGGAGCGGTGCTGCGCGTGGTGTGGCGCGGCTCGGGGATCACATCGAGCATCTTCTGCAGGATGAAGGCGCGACCCTCCTTGGCCTGCTGCAGGGCGCGGGCCAAGATGTCAAAGGTGAGGCCGGTGGCCTTGTTGTCCATCTGCAGGGCGGTGATGCCCTCGGTGGTGCCGGTGACCTTAAAGTCCATGTCGCCCAGGAAGTCCTCGAGACCCTGGATGTCGGACAGGACCACGGTCTTGCCCTCCTCCTGAATCAGGCCCATGGCGATACCGGAGACCGGGCGCTTAATGGGCACGCCGCCGTCCATAAGGGCGAGCGTGGAACCGCAGGTCGAAGCCATCGAAGAGGAGCCGTTGGACTCCATGACCTCGGAGACCACGCGGATGGCGTAGGGGAACTCGTTCTCGTCGGGGAGCACCGGAAGCAGGGCGCGCTCGGCCAGGTTGCCATGGCCGATCTCGCGGCGCTTGGGGCTACCCATGCGGCCGGTCTCGCCGGTGCAGAACGGCGGGAAGTTGTAATGGTGCATGTAGCGCTTGCCCTCGGTGGGCTCAATGGTATCCAGACGCTGGCCCTCGTTGAGCATACCGAGTGACAGGACGGAAAGCACCTGAGTCTGGCCGCGCTGGAACAGGCCGGAGCCGTGAACGAGAGGCAGGTAGTTATCCTTCACCATGATGGGGCGAATCTCGTCGGCGGCACGGCCGTCGACGCGCTCGCCGGTCTCGACGACCATGGTGCGCATGGCCTTCTTCTCGAGCTTCTTGAGCGCCACGGGGATCTCGCGCTCCCAAGCGGCCTGCTCCTCCTCGGTGAACTCGGCGCGGATGGACTCCTTCAGAGCCTCGACCTTACCGATACGGGAGAGCTTGTCGGCATCGCGAAGGGCAGCTGCCATCTCGTCGTAGTGGGCGAAGATGCGCTCCTGGACCTCCTCGACGGGCTGGTCGAGCGGGTACTCCTTCTTGACGATGGGGCCGTTGACCTGCTCCCACTCGGCAACGAACTCGTCCTGAGCCTGGCAGAAGGCAGCAAGGGCCTCCTGGCCAAACTTCATGGCGGCGAGCATGTCGTCCTCGGAGATCTCCTCGGCGCCGGCCTCGACCATCGAGATGAAGTCGGCGGATCCGCCCAGCTCCAGGTCCAGATCGGAGTTCTCGCGCTCCTCATAGGTGGGGTTGACGATAAACTCGCCGGTCTCCACGTTACGACCGATGCGCACGCAGGCAAGCGGGCCCTCGAAGGGCACGCCGCCGAGCGTCATGGCCAGGGATGCACCCATAACGTTGATGACGTCGAAGGGGTTGACCTGGTCGGCGACGAGCGAGGTGGCGACGATGTGTACCTCGTTACGGAAGCCGTCCGGGAAGCTCGGGCGAATCGGACGGTCGATCATGCGCGCGGTGAGCGTGGCCTTCTCGCTGGGACGGCCCTCACGCTTGAGGTAGCCACCCGGAATGCGGCCGGCGGCGTACATCTTCTCGTTGAAGTCGACGGTCAGCGGGAAGAAGTCGTAGTTCTTACGCTCCTTGGAGACGACCACGGTGTCGAGCATCGTGGTGTCGCCCTGCTTGACCAGGCAGGCGCCGGTGGCCTGCTTGGCAAGCTCGCCCGACTCAAAGGTGTAGATCTTGCCGTACAGCTCAAAGGTCTTGGATACGAGTGTCATTGTTCTCCTTTACCCCACAGGCCCCTTGCCTGCGGGCTTCTCATGTGACGCAGGCCCCTGCCCCCGCCACGCTTCAGAGCGTGATTGTTCACGCCCTTACACAAAAAGAGCGCCCCGCTGCGCAGGACGCTCTTAGCATGTACAAATCCTACTGGATGTTGTCGCGGATGCCCAGAGCCTTGATGAGCTCACGGTACTCGACGATGTCGTTCTTCTTGATGTAGGAGAGAAGACGACGACGACGGCCGACGAGCATGAGCAGGCCACGACGGGTGTGGAAGTCCTTCTGGTGGGACTTCATGTGCTCGGTCAGCTCCTTGATGCGCTCGGACAGGATGGCGACCTGAACCTTGGGGTTGCCGGTGTCGACCGGGGTGTTACCGAACTGGGCAGTCAGCTCAGCCTTGCGCTCTTTGGAAACAGTCATTGTTTCACCTTTCGTTTAACGTCGCCCACGGGCGACTCGATTCGCCTCGGACTGGGAAGCCGCCGGTGGAGCGAGCAACCAAGATCGAGGTACCAACAGGCCGATATGTTACCACAAGCAGCCCGCCCCTGCGCATCATCACCGACCCAACATGAATTCCATCGTACGGAGGCGCTGATCGGTGTGCGTCGCAGCCCAAACATGCGAAAGCCCCAGCAAAAAGGCTGCGGTATGCGGGTCGATTCGCTCGGCCAAAAGCGCATCGAAGGTCATGGACATGAGGGCGCGAAGCCATGCGACCTCACCAGTCGATACCAGCTCGGCACCTGGAACGCTCGACGCGCACGATCCGCACATGAGCCCGCCCGCCTGTGGTGAAAAATACGACAGCATGGGGTCTCCGCACAGCACGCAGGCCGAAAAATCTGGTCGATAGCCAACGTGCGACAGCAGCTTAAAGACATATGCCGCCACAAGTAAATCCATATGCGCAGCGTCGAGCCCGCTGCCGACAAGCGTGAGCGCCCGCTGCGTGATGGCAAAGGTAAACGGGTCCTCGGCGTCCTCGAACGAGCACACGCGTGCGACCTCGGCGATCGCGCTTGCGGCGCAAGTCGTCTCGTAATCGGGCGCAGCGCCGAGCGGCGCCTCCATAAGCTCGGCCTGGGAAACCACGTCGAGTGACCGTCCATGCGCAAGCAGCATATCAACGGTACAGAACAGCTCGCAGCGCGCCGCCAACCGCCCGCCGGGCTTACGCGCACCCTTTGCCACGGCACGAACCTGCCGCCCCCGCTCGTCAAGCATCGTCAAGATCAGGTCGGTCTCTTTGAGCTTCGTCTTGTCGAGGACGAGCACCTTGGTGCGATATGTCCGGGAGCCTGCCATGCGCGCCGCGCGTCCTTAGTCCTCGGCGTTGTAGCCAAAGCGGCGAATCTGGGCCTCGTCGTCACGCCAGCCGGCCTTGACCTTCACGTCCAGCTCCAAAAAGACCTGCGTGCCAAAAATGCGTTCAAGATCGCGTCGGGCGTCGATACCGATATGCTTGATCATCTCGCCGCCCTTGCCGATGATGATGCCCTTTTGGCCCTCGCGCTCGACGTAAATGGTGGCGTGCACGCGCAGCACCTTCTTGGTCTGCTCGAGCGCATCGCAGATCACGCCAACGGAGTGCGGAATCTCATCACGGGTGCGGCGCAAGACCTTCTCGCGCACAAACTCGGCAACGAGCGTCTCATCGGAAGCGTCAGTACCCATGTCCTCGGGGAACCAACGCGGACCCTCAGGCAAAAAGTGCGCAACGGTCTCTATAAAGGCATCGACGTTGAAGTTCTTAACCGACGACGTCACAATCTCGTCGTCATATTCCATAAGCTCGTGGGCAGCCTTAAGCTGCTCCATGACCTGTGCGGGGTCGGCCTCATCGGCCTTGGTGAGCACCAGGACCTTCTTGCAACGAGCGCATCTGACACGCTCGGCAACCCAGGCGTCTCCCCTGCCGATGGGCTTGGTGGCATCAATCAAAAACGCGACGACGTCGACATCGTTCAACTCGAACAGTGCGCTCTTGTTGAGCTCGGACCCCAGGCCGTCCTTGGGCTTATGAATACCCGGGGTATCGACAAAGACCAGCTGGTAGCCGGGACGGTTGACGACGGCGCGCATGCGACGGCGGGTCGTCTGTGCCACCGGCGAGGTGATGGCGACCTTTTTGCCATAGCAGGCGTTGAGCAGCGTGGACTTGCCGGCGTTGGGGCGTCCGACCAGGGCTACGAAGCCGCTGCGGAAACCGGGCTCCACGTCGCCAAAGCCCGCGAGGTTGTCGTCCTCGTCGCACAGGGCGTCGAGCTCCTCATCGCTCATGCCCTCAAACGGGTCGAACTCCTCGGCCTCGTCAAACGAATCGGCACCTTCAGCCTCGTCCAGGACCTCGTCATCCAAAACTTCATCGGCAGACTGCATATTGTCGGACATGGGAATCCCTTTCTAGATAAAGCCGAGCGCGTGGGCAAATACCAGCAAGCCCACAATCGCGGCGGTGATGGAAAGAACGTATACGGAGGCGGCGGCGATATCCTTCGCGCGCTTTGCCAGCGGATGGAGCTCCTGGGTCGCCAGATCGACAATCGCCTCCATGGCGGTGTTGCATAGCTCGCCGTGAATCACCAGGCCACAACAGATGATAATCGTGGCCCACTCGGCAATGTCGAGCCCCACGATGCAGCCGGCAATGACGGTGCACACGCCCGCAACGAGCATGACCTTAATATTGCGCTCGGTCTTGACGGCGGTGACGAAGCCCTCCATGGCGTAGGAGAACGACTTTAAGAAGGACGGATGGTCCTTGTTCGATCCGGGAATCATAGACGGCTCCTAGTCGTGGGCGTGGTTGGTGATGGGGCCGACGTGGACCAGCTTGGGGTCCTCGCCGCGCTCGAGCGCCAGATCGCGCAGGATGGCGTCCTCGCGGGCCTCCATGACCTCGGCCTCGTCGTCCTCGATATGGTCATACCCCAGCAGGTGCAGCATGCCATGCACGAGCATCAGGCGGCACTCGTCGGCAGGGGCATTGCCAAAGCCGGGGGCCTGACGGGCAATGACTTGCGGGGCCAGGATGATATCGCCAAGCTCAAGCGTCTCGTCGGCGGGAATATCCTCGTCAAAGGCCGAGTCGCATTCAAACGAGAGGACATCGGTGGTGCGGTCGATACCGCGCCACTCGTGGTTGAGCTCGTGCATCTCGTCCTCGTCGACATACGAAAGGGAAATCTCGACTTCACGCTCAACGCCTTCGGCGGCAAGCACGACCTCGCAGATGTGTTCTACCTCCTGCGCGTCGAGCAGCGTATCGAGCTCGGCATCGTTGCTGATCAATACACTCAACGGGACTCCTTTCGGTCGCGCGGGCGCTGCTCGCGCACGTCATCATAAGCATCATATGCCTCGACGATACGTCCCACCAGGGCATGGCGCACCACGTCGGCACGCTCGAGGTGAGAAAATGCGACATCGTCGACACGGCCCAAAATCTTCTCGACATCCGCCAAGCCACCACGACGGCCCACCAGGTCACGCTGGCTCAGGTCGCCGGTAATCACAAACTTGGAGTTAAAGCCCAGGCGCGTCAGAAACATCTTCATCTGCTCGGGCGTGGTATTTTGGGCCTCGTCGAGCACCACGAAGGCGTCGCTCAGCGTGCGGCCGCGCATGTAGGCAAGCGGGGCGATCTCGATCACGCCGCGCTCCATGAGCTCATCGGTGCGCTCGCGATCCATCATGCAAAATAGGGCGTCGTAGAGCGGGCGCATGTACGGATCGATCTTTTCCTCGAGGGTGCCGGGCAAAAAGCCCAGGTTCTCCCCCGCCTCGACAACCGGACGCGTCAAGATCAGACGGCCCACCTCGTGACGCTTGAGTGCGGCAACAGCGAGCGCCATGGCCAGATAGGTCTTACCGGTACCGGCAGGACCCAAGCCAAACGTGATGGTATTTGAGCGGATGGCATCCACATAGCGCTTTTGACCGAGCGTCTTGGGGCGAATGACGCGACCGCGATACGAAAGCAGCACGTCATCGCGAAGCGACGTAGCCTCGTGCTCACCGTCGCGCAAGACGGCCAGGCAGCGAGAGACATCGTCGGCAGAAAGCGTGCGCCCGGAAGCAGCCTCACGAAAGGCATGTTCGAAAAAACGCGCGACCAGTTCGACCTCGTCCGGGTCACCGCTCACGGCGATGCTGTCGCCACGGGCGACCACGTGGGCGCGAACTGAGCTCTCCAGCGCACGAAGGACGCCGTCGCCGGCACCCAAAACGCGCGAGGGGTCAATACCCTCGGGAACGGTAAGTCTAATCTTCGAGGCTTCCATGAACCTCCCTGCGTGCATGGACCAAGCCGGAATCATCGACTCCGATGATAGCAACATCGAGCAGGCACGGGGCTGTAAGTCCACAGGTATCGTCAAGACGGGCATGATGGAACGAGCCGAGCGTCAGGTTGTCACCATACTCGAGCACGGCACGCTCGACCGTGCCCACGCGACGACGAGCGTCGGCAATAGCGAGCTCCTGTGCGGCGGCCCGCATACGGCGGCTGCGCTCGGCCATAACCTCGGGTGGCACCTGGTCGGGCATGTCGGCAGCAAGGGTACCGGGACGCTTGCTGTAGCGGAACACGTGCATACGCGAGAAACCCACACGGCGGCACAGCGCCAGCGACTCCTCGAACTCCTCGTCCGTCTCACCAGGAAAACCGACGATGACATCGCACGAAAGGGACGCCTGGGGCAAGTTGGCGCGAATCATACGCACCGTGTCCTCAAAGGCCTCGGCGCTATAGGGACGGCCCATGCGATGCAGGGTCGCCGTGCAGCCGGACTGCACGGGCAGGTGCAAAAACGGGGCGATACGCTGCGGGTAGCGCGCCATAACCTTAAGCAGGCGCTCGGAGATATCCATGGGCTCGACCGAGGAAATGCGCACATGCGGAATAGACGTGCGCTCCATGATGGCCTCGAGCAGCTCATCGATTTCGACGTGCTCGTCGGTCGCGCTCTTGCCATCGTAGGCACCCAGGTTCACACCGGTCAGCACCATCTCGGGCACGCCGGCCTCCTGGGCCTCGCGAACTTGCTCGAGCACGGACTCGACGGGCACGGAGCGCTCGGGGCCGCGCGCCTTCCACACAATGCAATAGGTGCAGCGATGGTTGCAGCCATCCTGAATCTTCACGCCCAGGCGAGAGCGACCGAGCGCATCGACCACCTCGCCATCGCTGCAGGCGGGAACGCTATCGGACTCAACACCCAGCACCTCGCAAACACGTTCGGCGACATCTATCTTGGACGGCTCGGCAATCACGCGATCCGAAAGCTCCGACAGCTCCTCGGGATGCAAATTGACCACGCATCCGGTCACGACCACATAGGGCTCGTTTGGATGGGCCAGCGCATGACGGACGGCCTTACGGGTCTTAGCCTCGGCCTCGCCCGTAACGGCACAAGTGTTAATGACGATCAGATCGGCATCCTGGGGCTCCACAATAGCAAAGCCCAAGCGCATAAGATCGGCAGTGATACGGTCAGACTCAACCCGGTTGACACGGCAGCCGAGGTTGACGACGGAAATATGGGGTGCGAGCACGCGGGCTCCTTAATCGAGGATATCGTCGAGGGCACTCTTGATACGGTCGGTCACCGACTTCTTACCAGAAGCGACGTCATCGCCCATCTCATCGGCAAAAGCACGGAGCAGCTCGCGCTGCTTATTGGAAAGATTGGTGGGAACGACCACGCGCAGTTGCACGATCAGGCGGCCACGCGAACCGCCACCGCCAATGCGCGGCATGCCGTAATTATTGACGCTCACGGTGTCGCCGTACTGGGCGCCGGCGGGAACCGTCACCTTAACGACCTCGTCGGGCATAATGCCCTCGACCTCAATCTCGCAGCCGAGCGCAGCCTGCGCAATCGAGATATCGCTCACCAGGTACAGGTCATCACCGTTGCGCTTAAAGCGCTCATGGTCGGCGACGCGCACGTTGACAATCAGGTCGCCCGAAGGCTCGCCGCGAAGGCCGGCCTCGCCAAAGCCGCTCACACGAAGCTGGCGACCGGTCGAAACGCCGGCGGGAATATCGATGTCGATCTTTTCGTGCGAAGGCGTGCGGCCTTGACCGTCGCAGGTCTCGCAGGGATGATCGATAACCGTGCCCTCGCCATGGCAGTCGGGGCAAGGCGAGGAAGACTGAACCTGGCCCAAAAACGATCGCTGAACCGTCGTGACGTAGCCCGTACCGTGGCAGCGGCCGCACTGCTTTTCCTGTGCGCCCTCTGCCCTACCGGTGCCATTGCAGTCCTCGCAAGGAGCAAGGCGGTCATAGCTGATTGTCTTTTTGCAGCCGAGCGCCGCCTCCTCGAGCGTCATCGAAAGCGAGATGGCCATATCACGTCCGCGACGACGCTCACGACGGCTGCGGGCGCCACCGCCGGCACCGCCGCCAAAGAACGACGAGAACAAGTCGTCCATGCCCATGCCACCAAAGATATCGTTGATATCGACGTAGCCGGAGCCACCGGGGCCGTCGGCAGTGCCGTAACGGTCGTAGTTAGCACGCTTCTGCTCATCGGAAAGAACGGAATATGCCTCGTTGAGCTCTTTGAACTTAGCCTCGGCCTCGGGGTCGTCCGAAACGTCCGGGTGTACGGTACGGGCCTTCTTTAGAAACGCGCGCTTAATCGTCCGCGCGTCGGCATCCTTGTCGACGCCAAGCACCTCGTAGTAATCCCTATTTTCCGACACGACCGAATCCTTCCGACTTTCATTATTGTCACAGTGCGTCCTATACCCAAGCTGGGCCGGCCGCAAACAGAGGGTTTGATGTTATTGCATTGCGTAGGGCGAAAGCATGGCACGTTGCGAGCAGCTCGCAAACCAAACCGACACGAGCGCAAACATAAATCCGTTGGCAAAACCGTTGGCAAACTGCATCGCGCCGCGCTTCCACCACAGCAGGCTGCGGTGCAGCACGCCGTCCGAGAGCACCATGAACAGGCCCATGGCAAACGGAATAAAGCACATCACGGCAAAGGCCGAGAACACGCCCGAGATGGCCGATAGCACCAAAAACGGCGCCACGATGCCCATCAGGTAAAAACCGGTACGGGCCTTGCCTTCCAGGCGCTCGGCCTCAACATGGGCCCGACCGACCAGGTCGCCGCCCGCGGCACCGTTGGTGCCGGCGTGACCCATGCCGCCAATACGGACCTCGTCGCCATCGTGCGTGCCGGCGGGAAACTCAATCGTCTGCTCGGAGGTCACACGGGTTCGCCCGCTGCCGCCGCAATCGGGACAGGGGTCGGCGACGACCTTACCGGAGCCACCGCACTCAGGGCAGACAGACTGGAACGTACCGGCACCAAACAGAAAGGACAGGTCGACATCGATGTGGCCGCGACCGCCGCAGCTCGGACAGGTATGTGCATGCTCGGACGAAACAGAGCCCGAACCGCCGCAGTGACCACAGGTATCGAAGCGCGTATAGCGGACGGTCTTGCGGGCACCGCCCTTGGCCTCCTTGGCGTCGAGCTTAATATCGACGACCACGTTGGCGCCGTTCTCGGGATTATAGGCAGCCTGCCCGCGACGCGGCTGACCCCAGGCGCCACCAAAGGGAAAGCCGCCCTCAAAGGGATTGCCGTAGCCCGCGCTGCCGGCGTAACCGCCGCCATAGGGCGAAGCCGTGGGAGCGCCGGCAAAGGGATTGCCCGAGCGCATGGCGTCGTAGCGCGCACGCTTCTGCTCGTCCGAAAGCACAGCATAGGCCTCGGAAACCTCTTTGAACTTTTCCTCGGCATCCGGTTCTTTGTTGACGTCCGGATGGAGCTTGCGGGCCTTTTGCTGGAAGGCTTTCTGTATATCACGCGAGGTGGCGTCCTTGGAGACACCCAAAATCTCGTAGTAATCTTTTTCGTTCATCGTCGCCATGCGCGGCAACCTCCTGCTCACAGCAGCGTATATATTGCGGTAATTCTACCCGAGCGGCCTAGGCTAGACCCCAAAACAGCTCGAACAGCACATTTCCATCGAGCCAGCCCAAGTGAGTGGGCGCCAGACGAGCTCGAACATAGCCCGCGACGACATCTGCCGAAGTGAAAGGTCCCTCATGGACCCCGAGCGTCTCGGGCACCCAAGTGGCAAGACCCAATTCGAGCGCGCGATCGCAGGCAGCTGCCAGCCCATCGACCGGGATGACGCAAGCTGCACGAACCAACAGGTCGGACGCAACACCGCCCGTCATGCGACAAGACAGCATCAGGTCTTCAGCCGCAGCCTCACGCTGCGACAGATATTCGGCCTCAAACGCCGTCGCGTCATCGTCACGTTGCACCAGACGCACGCGGTACGAATCGCCTCGAGAAGACACGCCGGGGAACAAACCTGCAAGACGGTCGAAATCCTCGGCGTCGAGCATGCCCGCGGCGGAACGACCCAGGCCCAAATAGCCCTGGCCGGTCCAGTAGGCAATGTTATGGGCGCACTCATGTCCGTCGAGCGCATAGCTTGCCACCTCATACGGGTGATAGCCGGCCGCACCCAGACGCTCACGCGCCACATCCATGCACGAAGCTTGAAAATCCTCGTCGGGCTCGACCGACTCGTCGCGGCACGCCATGCGATAAAGGGGAGTCCCCTCCTCAAGCGTGAGCGGGTAGACCGACACATGATGCGGAGCCGCCGCCAGCACGCCATCGAGCGTGCGCTTCCAACTCGCTGCGGTCTGCCCGGGAAGTCCGCACATAAGGTCGCACGACACGTCAAGCCCAGCGTTCTTGACCGTCGCGATGGCGGCAAACGCCCGATCGGCATCGTGAATACGGCCGATGGCGGTAAGTTCGGTGTTATCGAGCGTTTGCACGCCCAGAGAGACGCGTGTGACACCAACCTTGGCAAGCGCAGTGGCAAGCTCGGCGGTCAGCGACTCGGGATTGGCCTCGCAGGTAAACTCAACGGGGGCGCACCACGCACGAATACGCCGCGCCAGCTCCACCAGGCGCTCCCCCGCCAGCGACGGCGTACCGCCGCCAACATAGACGGTGCGGATATGGTCAAGGGCCCCAGCCTTGCCAAAAGCATCGAGGCGCGCGAACAACTGCTCAAAATAGACATCGAGCGCAGCACTCAGGTCGCACGGAGAAAAACTGCGCGAGTCAAAGTCGCAGTACCGGCACTTTTGGGCGCAAAACGGCACGTGCACGTACAGCGCGGTAACGGCCACCGTTAGGCCTCCAACGGATGAGCGGGCACCGACTCGCCGGCGGCAAGTGCGGCCTCACAGGCCACCACATCGTGCTCGATATCATCGACCAGTGCCATGAACTCCTCGTATGTGGAGCAACGCACCACCTGAGCGCGCCAGACGGCAGCATGGGGCATGCCTTTTAAGTACCAGCTTGCGTACGTGCGGGCACGCGACATGAGCGGCAACAGCTCGTGCGTGAGCGTCAGGTGCTCGCGCAGGGCATCCAGGCGCTCAACCGAGGAGCGAGAAGGAACCGGCGTGCCATCGAGTGCAAGGGCTCGGGCATCGCCGAACACCCATGGATTGCCGTAGATGCCGCGCGCGATAAACACCGCGCTGGCACCCGAGCTTTGCAGATGCTCAGCAGCGTCCTCTGCCGAGAACACATCGCCCGAACCGATAACGGGAATCTCGACGGCGTCGGCCACCTCATCGACGACCGACCAATCGGCCTGGCCCGTATAGAGCTGCGTGGCGCAGCGACCATGTACCGCCACCGCGGCGGCCCCTGCTCCCTCAAGCATCTGGGCAAACGTCGCGGCGTTGCGGTCTTCGGCGTAAAAGCCCTTACGGATTTTTACGGTCACGGGCACATGCGCCGCGCCCACCGCCGCCTCGACGATCTGCTCGGCCAGATCGGGAGTGCGCATAAGCGCCGAGCCCTCGCCCTTGGTGACGACCTTGCGAGCCGGGCAGGCCATGTTGATATCGATCAGCGACAGGCGATCGCCCACACGCTCCTCGACGGCAGCAACAGCGCTCGCAAACTGATCGGGCTTGGAGCCAAAGAGCTGCACGCAGATCTGCTGCTCCTCATCGGCCGGCAGTACCAGGCGCCACGTCTTATTGCTGGCATAGGCAAGGCCCGCCACGCTCACCATCTCGCTATAGGCAAGATGGGCACCGCGACGGCGGCACATGATGCGATAGGCGGGATCGGTCACGCCCGCCATGGGAGCCATAAGGAACGGCTGCTCGGCATAGGCGCCAAGCAACCGCTTGCTGTATTCAGAAAGTGCCATGGACCTACTCGTCCACCTTGAGAATCGCCATAAAGGCCTCCTGCGGAACCTCGACCGAGCCGATGGCCTTCATGCGCTTTTTGCCCTCTTTCTGCTTCTCGAGCAGCTTGCGCTTTCGCGAGATATCGCCGCCATAACACTTGGCCAGCACGTCCTTGCGGCGCGCTTTGACGGTAGAGCGGGCAATGATCTTGTTGCCGATGGCGCCCTGGATAGGCACCTCGAACAGCTGGCGCGGAATGATTTCCTTGAGCTTGTCGCACAGACCGCGGGCCAGGCCATAAGCCTTATCCTTGTGCACGATAAACGACAGCGCGTCCACCTCGTCGCCCGAAAGCAGGATGTCGAGCTTGACGAGCTCGGAGGGGCGATATTCGTTGAACTCGTAGTCGAGCGAGGCGTAACCCTTGGTGCGGCTCTTGAGCTGGTCAAAAAAGTCCAGAATGAGCTCGGCAAGCGGCATGTCGAAACGCATCTCGACCGATTTGCTCGTGAGATGGATCATGTCGGTTGTAATGCCGCGATGCTCGATAGCGAGCTGCATGACGGCACCCGTATACTCGGGCGGACAGATAATCTTGGCCTTGAGGTAGGGCTCCTCGATGCGCTCGATGCGCGTAGCCTCGGGCAGATCCTGCGGGCTGCGAACATCAATCATCTCGCCGTCGGTCTTGTAGACGTGATAGTCCACCGAAGGGCTCGTGGCAATCAGGTCCAGGTTGAACTCGCGCTCCAGGCGCTCCTTGACGACCTCCATATGCAGCAGGCCCAAGAAGCCAACGCGGAAACCAAAGCCGAGCGCCACCGAAGTCTCGGGCTCCCACACCAACGACGGGTCGTTGACATGCAGCTTATCGAGCGCGTCACGCAGGTTCTCGTAGTCCTTGTTATCGATCGGGAACAGGCCCGTATAGACCATGGGCTTAGCCTCGCGGTAACCGGGAAGCGGCTCGGGGCAGGGGTTCGACGCCCAGGTAAGGGTGTCACCCACGCGAACGGCCTCGGGGTCCTTCAGGCCCGTGACCACGTATCCGACCTCGCCGACCGTCAGCGCGTCGACCGGCGTCTCGGCGGGACGCTTGACGCCCACGCCATCGACCAAAAAGTCGCCCTTTGCCTGCATCATGCGCAAGGTATCGCCCTTTTTGATGGAGCCGTCAAAGATGCGCACCGTGGCGACGACGCCACGATACTCGTCGAAGTATGAATCCAGAATGAGTGCCTTGAGCGGCGCATTCGCATCGCCCTTGGGCGGAGAGATCAGAAAGACAATGGACTCCAGCAGATCGTGGATGCCCTCGCCGGTCTTGCCCGAGACACACACGGCATCATCGGCAGGGATCGCCAGGTCATCCTCGATCTCGGTCTTAACCTCGTCGGGATGAGCCGAGGGCAGGTCGATCTTGTTGATGGCCGGCACAATGTCCAGATTGGCGTTCATGGCAAGCGTCGCGTTGGAGACGGTCTGTGCCTCGACGCCCTGTGTGGCGTCGACAACGAGCACCGCGCCCTCACAGGCTGCCAGCGAGCGCGAGACCTCATAGGTAAAGTCCACGTGGCCCGGCGTATCGATCAGATTGAACTGATACGTCTCGCCATCGTCGGCGTCATAGGACACGCGAACGGCATTGGACTTGATCGTGATGCCGCGCTCGCGCTCGATATCCATGGTGTCGAGCAGCTGCGACTCCATGTCGCGCTCGTCGACGGTATGGGTGAGCTCGAGAATGCGGTCACTGATCGTGGACTTGCCATGGTCGATGTGCGCAACAATCGAGAAGTTGCGGATGTGGGAAATGTCAATTGAAGTATTCATGCGGACTATCTTACCCGAGCGGTACAAAAAATGGAGCCTGTTCCATAAAACAGGCTCCATTTATGCGCGTAATCTGTGTGGTGTGAAATTTACAACTTAAGCGTTGATGCTGTTCACGAGCTTGGCAAGACCGGACTTGCGGTTGGAAGCCTGGTTCTTGTGGATAACATGCTTGGCGGCAGCCATGTCGAGACGCTTGGTGACGGTCTTGAGGGCAGCCTGGGCCTTCTCGGCGTCGCCCTCGGCGACGGCGGACTGGACGTGCTTGGTCAGCGTCTTAAGCTCGGACTTGACAGCCTTGTTACGCATGCGAGCTGCCTCATTGGTGCGGATACGCTTCTTCTGAGACTTGATGTTTGCCACTTCTGGAGTTCCTTTCGAGTTCCTTGCAAAAAATGTATGACACCTCTGAGACACGGTGAGGTCATGCAAGCGCCTACTATAGCACGCTCCCCCTCAAAGGGATAGAACGAATTTGTCAAATAGGCAGGTATCATCACGATTTTCTCAAGATGTTCGTAATCCAGAGCAAAAGCGCGGCCTCAGAATCGGCCGAACCCTTGAGCGCGAGCTCTACATCGACCGCCCCCTCGAGCGCCGCGACGAGCTCTGCCATCGAAAAGCGACGTGCCCAGGTCAAGTGATTCTTGACCTGCCAGGACTGGAGCTTGAGCGTTGCGGCCAGCTCACGACCCTGTCCGCGCGCATCGAGCGCCTTGGCGACGATAAGCTCGCGGATGCGGCCGCACAGCAACGTGTAAGTCCACACGTAGCTCTTGGCGGGCAATAGATTGAAAAGCTCGAGCGAGCGTCGCATGTCACGTGCCGAGACCGCATTGAGAAAGTCCCAGGGTTGAACCTCGGCCGTACGTACAATCCAGCGCTCAACGTCGGCAAGCTCAATCTGGGGCGCCTCGACCATCTGGGCAAGCTTAGCCAAGTCGTTATCGAGCATGCGAGTGTTCTCGCCCGAACGCGAGACGAGCTCCTCGGCGGCCGCCGTCGAGATCGACTTGCCGCGCTGCGTCGCCATCTGCTGCACGCGACGCGGTAGCTCCCAGCGCTTGGTGCCGGAGCAATCGATCACGGCCTTCTTATCGATCTTGGCGATCGCCTTATACAGGCGTGTGTTCTTGGCAAGCGAGTCGGCAATGATGAGGCAGACCGTTGTGGGGCTGGGACTCGCCAAATACTCGACAAGCGGCTCCGAGACCGCCTTGGCGAGCTTTGAACAGCCGTCAAGGATTACCAGGCGAAACTCGCTGCCCATCGGAAAGGTGTTAAGCGATCCGATAATCGACTCGATATCGGGGTCTTTGGTCATATCGCGCTCGTCGAGGTTGAACTCGACCATGCCCGTCTTTTCCAGACGCGCTTTCATACGCGAGACGGCGTGATCGCGCTTGACGCCGTCGGTACCGACGATCAGATATGCCGGCAGCAGACCGATTTCGGACATTGCGCTCCCCTCCCGCAGGCCTTCGTATTCGTTCCGTGCCATTCTAGCCCAGGGGCCCACCACACGCCAACGACGTCGTCACGGTCGCTGGCATCGCATCGTAAAGCCCTTCGCGGTCGGCGTGATGGTGATATCGCCGTGTTCGATAGTGCACGCGAACACACCGCCCGCTTCCTTAACGGCATCGATGCAGGCATCGGACGGATGGCCGTATCGATTCCCCTCGCCCGCGCTCGCGAGGGAAAGCTCAGGCTTCAGGACGTCCAGCGACTCACCATCGACTGAAACCTTAGAGCCGTGATGCCCAAGTTTAAGGACATCGATATCCCCCACCTCCTGCACGAATTCCCGTTCTTGGTCGAGCTCGGCATCACCGGTGAGGAGCATACGCAGGCCCTTGCCTTCCTGAATATAAGAGAGCAGCAGGACAAGCGAGTCCTCATTTCCCTCGCCATCCACGGACTCGAATGGCCACATCACGCGAGCGCAAAATGAGCCGATGTCGACCGTATCCCCACGGCGCACCTGCCGATACTCCACGCCAGGTCGGTTCAATACTTCGGCAGGAGCATCCTCCAGCGCATCCGCCGCCACGGCAATCGTTCCGACCGAAAACTGTTCGAGCACGGCAGGCAGACCACCCCAGTGGTCCTCATCCCAATGCGTCACAAAGACGGCATCGATATGGTGCACGTTATTGCGAACCAACGCCGCCACCACGCGCTCGTCGAGCCCGCAGTCGACGAGCGCTACTGCACCGCCCTCGCGGATAAGAATCGCATCGGCCTGGCCCACATCGAGTACCGTCACCGAAGGCGGAGCGAATCGATCCCAAAAGACGTACGGAATCGCAGCCAAGAGCACCAGACATGCAAGCCCCACCGCCATAGGGAGTGCACGGGGACGCGGCCACCAGACCAGCAGGGCCGCCAGCAAACACGGCACTAGGTAAATCCACACGCTATCGGGCGGCACGCTCACGGATGCACCCGGCACGGCGGCAAACAGCTGCTCGAAGAACAGCGCGCAACGGGCGGCAATCATGGGCACAACGAGCGCCCAAGCCCGCAACGGTCCCACGAGCGAAAAGGGAACCAGCACGATCGACACAGCAAGCAGTACGCTCACCACCGGACCAATGACCGCATTTGCCAACGGAGCAATGAGCGAGAACGTACCGAAGGCAGGAATGGTAATGGGGAGCGTCGCCAACTGCGAGCACAGTGCGACGGAAAGCATACTGGCAATGCCCGATGGCACACCCAGCTCACCCAAAGCGTAGGAGGCGTACGGGCAAAAGCACAGGATGGCAAAGACGCTGGCACATGAAAGCTGAAAGCCTATCTCGAACAGCACCGTCGGCCGCAGTAGCACAAAGATGGACATGGTTGCGAAGAGTGCCGATGCGCCGTGCCGGCGACGCCCCGCGCCGTTTACGACAAGCGTCGTGAACACCATGCAGCACGCGCGCACGGCCGAGGGAGACGCGCCCGTAAAAGCAGCGTAGCCCACAAGCGTTATCGCCAATATCGCCCGCTGAAGACCACGTGAGCACCGAGTCTTTTGCAACACACCCTCGATTACAAACCCCACGATAGCCAAATGGCTGCCCGAGACGGCGATTAGATGCGCCGTTCCCGTCACCGAAAACCAGTCGCCCGCCGGTTGGGCGTGCAGCTCGGCCGAACGACCGCAGACGACACCGGCTATGAACGCACGCGCCGGGTCGGTCGCAGGCGCGATGGACGCAAGCAGCCCATTTCGCAGCCGAAGCAGCGGCCCCGGAGAGCCCTCATCGACCGATAAAATCCGAACGGCTTTTACCTTGCATACCTCGCCTCGGAGCACACGCGATCGTCCATACGCATCGTTCTCAAAACGTGAAACGCGACCGATAACACGCATGTGCGCCCCGACCCTGAGCTCGCGGTCACACGATAGGCGAACCGTTGCCAAGTTCTTGCCGTCCGCGCGTGCCTCGCAGGTATAGGAATACACGTCGTCGTTTATGGATGGATCACCCTGCACGACAAACTCGAGGCTGCTTGCCGCTCGAGCGTCGAGCGCCTTCGAGGCGCTTAGCGCGCCCACAGCCCACCACGCCGAGACGACCGCTCCCGCCACGAGACCGACGGACGCGGCATACAGCCACCGCTTCCAAGGGGCAAGCCGCGCACAAGATTGAGCCAGCACAACGAATACCGCCGCCGCGACGGGAATGGCCCATAGCGGCCCGACCGCCGGCGCCTGCTCCCTCAGCAGCGCATCAGCGGTCACGTTGAGCACCAAGGCGCAGCTCATGCACATGCCGGCACACAGGGCCATCGTCCACGGCATCAGGGGCCGCGGAGGCATCACATGCTCGCGCTCGGTCGCACTCATACGCAGATGCAATCTTTGATTTTGGCAAGCTTCTTCTCGCCGATTCCCGACACACGCATCAGATCGTCAACCGAAGCAAAAGCACCGTTCTTTGTCCGCTCATCGATAATCGACTGGGCCATGGAGGGACCGATGCCCGAGAGCGTCTGTAGCTCTGCCGCGCTTGCCGTATTGATATTTACTAGGCCTGTTGCGCCACTCACACCCGATGATGCGGAAGCCCCACCAACAACACCGGCTTCCGCAATGGACGCCTGCTGCTCCCCTACCGTTGGAACGTGAATCTTCTGTCCATCGACGACCTTAGATGCCCGATTGAGCCCCGTAACGTCTGCCTCGGGCGCCAGCCCGCCGGCGGCATCAATCGCCTGAGCCACCCGCGCGCCATCCTTGAGGCGATATACACCGGGCGACACAACGGCGCCATCGACATCGACATAGACCTCTGCCGCGGCAGAAGCCTTAGTCGAAGAACCTTCGGATGTCTTTCCGCTCGAGGCATCACCGGATCCCGGCTCCACCAACGAGCCCGTACCGTCAGTGCGCTCAAACGACACACCACCGGCACCGCCGCCAAGGTTCGCCATCGCCAAGCCGCTCGCCATCGCAATGACGACCAGTATCGCCATCACCACTGCCTTATGACCGAGCAGCTTGTCCGCCAAGCGGTCCATCCGTTTGACCCGTTCGTGTTGTTCGCGCTGCGCCATAGCAAAACCTCCCAACACCATCGTGTCAGGAAAGGAGCCCTGCAACAGCCACGCTCCAAAACCGGTTTTAGCGGTCAAACCAAAAACCGACCAAAACCTTGCACAAATCTGTCCATTTATTCAGGCACACGTCAGCAAATGAACACTTAGCCGCAAAATGCCCAGATAGCAAAAGACCGACGATGCAGGCGCATCGTCGGTCTATGCACAAATTTACTCGTGATCTTGGTAAATCTCACGCGGAGCAAGCTCCGAATGTTTGCATTTTAAGGTCTTAGGGGCCTTATACGTGTTGCTTTCGAAGTCGATGTACTCGGTCTGCTTGAGTAGGCGCTCGATCATCTCCTCGTGATCGAACAACTCCCAGGCCTCATGCACGGCATCGAGTTTAGCGTGCGTCTCGGGACGACGCGGCATAAACAGCGTGCAGCAGTCGGGAGCGGCCTCAGTCGAGATATCGAACGTACCAATCTCCTCGGCGCGCGCGATAATCTCCTGCTTGTCCGAACCGATGAGCGGACGGAACACGGGGATCTTCACGGCCTCGTTAACGGCCATGATATTCTCAAGCGTTTGGGAGGCAACCTGTCCAAGCGATTCGCCCGTCACGATGGCCTTGGCGCCCTCGATGTGTGCAATGCGCTCGGCAACCGAATACATAATGCGGCGATACATGATCACGCGCAGGTTGCTGGGACAGGTGACCGAAATCTCACGCTGGCAGTCGCCAAACGGCACCACGTACAGGCGGCCGATCTGGACACCCGGCTCAAGCGCACGGATGATGTCCTGCACCAAATACTCGCTCGTGTCGGGCGTCTGCGGACGACCTGAGAAATGCACCGGCACGCACACCGCGCCACGACGCGCGAGCATCCAGGTCGCCACCGGAGAATCAATACCCGACGACAGCAGCGTCACGACCTTGCCGGCAGAACCCACCGGCAGACCGCCCACGCCGCGCTCGGAGCGTGCGTACACGTAAACGCTACCCTGGACCACCAGTACGTGCACCATCGCGTCGGGGTCGTGCATTTGAACCTTTTTATCGGGGAAGGCCTCACACAGTACCTCGCCCACCTGTCGATTGATATCAATCGAGGTGAGCTCGTAGTCGGTGTTAGAGCGCTTGGCATGCACCTTAAACGACTCAAAGGGACCAAACTCGCGCAGCGCCTTCACGGCGGCGGCGCAGTACTCCTGCGGGTCGCGGTTCGTGTGATATGCCAGGGACACGCGGGCAACGCCGGGTACGGTGCGAATGACGCGCGCCGCCTCGTCGGCCTGATGCTCATTAAAGGTCACGAGGATATAACCGGAAATTCGAGACACGGCATTCACGGAAAAGGCGGCCAAGGCCGCCTTGATGTTATCCATGAGGATATGCTCAAAATGTGCGCGGTTCTTGCCCTTCAGTCCAACCTCGTGATAGTGGACCAGGCAGACGCGGGCTGCCATTTAGGCTTCAGCAACCTTGTGGCCGAGCGCCTTCTCGTAACGGGCCTCGTCGTAGGAGATATCTCCGTCAACGATCTCGTCCATAGCCATCGAGATGGTATCGGCGCCGGAGAGCGCAATGGTGATATCGTCGACATCCTGGACGGCGAGCACGCGGTTGTGCTGGCCACGCAGCATGCTGTTAATGTCGCAGGCGCGCTTGGAGGCAAGCGAGGCGAGCAGGAAGCGGTTGTGATCGGTCTTCTCCAGAAGATCGTCAATGCAAGGCTTTACAACGGACACGGACCTCAGATCCTTTCATGCATATCGAGAACGCGAACGAGCTCATCGGTCGCGCGGTCGAGATCGTCATTCACCACGACGTCGTCGTAGCGGTCGGCAACGGCAAGTTCATCGGCGGCGTTTGCCATACGCAGCTCGATCGTCTCGGGCGTCTCGGTACCGCGACCGACTAGACGCTCGCGGAGCACCTCAAGCGAAGGCGGCTTGATAAAGATCAGCACGGCCTCGGGAAAACGCTCCTTGACCTGCAGGGCACCCTGAACATCGATCTCCAAGATCAGAGACGAGCCAGAGGCGAGCTTGGATGTGACCTCGCTCACCAACGTGCCGTAGCAGTTGCCGTGGACCTCAGCCCACTCAACAAACTCACCGTTTGCCACGCGGCGGTCGAACTCCTCGCGCGTCAGGAAAAAGTAGTTGACGCCGTCGACCTCACCTTTGCGTGGTGCTCGCGTGGTAGCCGAAACCGTCAGGCCCAGGTTCGAGCGACGCTCGCGCACACGAGTGACGAGCGTGCCCTTGCCTGCACCTGACGGTCCAGAAATCACAAAGAGCTTTGAATCCTGAGCGCTCACTTATTTGGTCAGCTGCTCGAGGAGCTGCTCGCGCTGACGGACGCCGAGGCCCTGGACGCGACGGGTAGCGGAGATGCCGAGCTCCTCCATGATCTTGGTGGCCTTAGCCTTGCCATAACCGGGGAGAGACTCGATGAGGGTGGAAACCTTCATGCGGGAAGCGATGGGGTCATCGGAGTTGAGCACGGACTCGAGGGACTTCTCGCCCTTCTTAATCTGCTCGCGAAGCTCAGCGCGGGCGTGACGTGCGGCGGCAGCCTTCTCAAGAGCCTGCTTGCGCTGCTCGTCGGTAAGCTGAGGGAGTGCCATTCGAACCTCCAAATAGTTGGGTTATATCTGATGCAATAATTGGCATTTTAGCACGTCAAACGCACTAAATGCCCAATCGACGGCACCATAGGTTAGACGATACCTACGAAAAGTGCAATATACGGAGGTCAAAGTTGAGCCCCTGACCTGCGATTCCACACAAAGGATGGGAAAGTTTTCGCAGGCACAGGGGCAAATTTGTGCTAATGAGACCCAAAAGTGGTGACTTGAGGGAATCTTTTAGGCGACGTTTTCGACCAACTCGGCAACGATGGCGTCAAAGGCGGCAACCGGGTCGTCGGCACCGGTGATGGGTCGGCCCACCACGATATGGCTTGCGCCACGCTCGATAGCCTGGGAAGGCGTCGCCACGCGGGACTGGTCACCAAGGGCGGCACCCACCGGACGCACACCCGGAGTCACGATCAGGGCATCAGGGCCCAGCAGCTCACGCATGTCGTGAGCCTCCATCGGCGAGCACACGATGCCATCGATGCCGTTGGCCTGAGCGAGCTTTGCCAGGCGGGCGGCCTCCTCGGCCACGGGCGACTCGACGCCGATCTCGCTCAAGGCATCCTGATTCATGCTCGTGAGCACGGTGATGGCGACGAGCTTGGCGCGGTCCTCGCGCGCCTCCTCGGCACCCTCGCGGCAGGCAGCGAGCATGGCGCCCGAACCCAAGCCGTGAACCGAGAGCAGGTCGGCACCGGCAAGCGAGGCCGAACGGGCGGCACCGCGAACCTGATGCGGAATATCATGGAACTTAAGGTCAAGGAAGACCTTAAAGCCCAGGTCCTTAAAGGTCTTGACGATCTCGGGGCCCTCAGCGTAATAGAGCGTCATACCAACCTTAAGCCAGGCGGCATGGCCCGAAAGCTCGTGGGCGAGCTCGAGCGCACGCTCACGATCGCAGTCGAGGGCGACGATTACGCGGTCGCGGGCATCGGTCTCTAGCATTCGAAAGCACCTACCAGCTCGTTGATGTCCTTTACGCCCTGGGACTCAGCCCAGGCCTCGAGCTCATGCGCGATCTTGAGCGAAGCGCACGGATCGACGAAGTTGGCCATGCCAACCGACACGCAGGTGGCACCGGCCAGGATAAACTCGGCCGCATCCTCGCCGGTCATGACACCGCCGACACCGTTGATGGGGATATCGACGGCCTGGGCGACCTCCCAGACCATGCGCACGGCGATGTGGTGGCACAGCGGGCCCGAAAGGCCGCCCTTGGGCTTTGCCACGCGGGACTTGCGGGTATGGACGTCGATGGCCATGCCCTGGATGGAGTTAATGACCGAAAGGCCGTCGGCGCCGGCGGCTTCGAGGGCCTTGGCGATCTCGGCGACGTTGACCGGCGCCATCTTCACGAACAGCGGCTTATCGGTCACCTTGCGGCAGGCAGCCATAACGGAAGAGGCCCCCTCGGGCGTAGAGCCCATGGCGGCGCCGCCGGCGGCGATATTAGGGCAACTCACGTTGATCTCGTAGCCGGCAGCCCAGGGGCACAGCTCGACATACATCTCGAGCGCGCGGACAAACTCGTCAACGGAGTGGCCGGCAACCTGACAGATGACCTGGCAGCCGTCCTTGGACAGCTGTTCGAGCCACGGGCCGGACTCGCGGGCAAAGGCAGCCACGCCGGGGTTCTGAAGGCCCACGGAGTTGATCATACCGCCGGGAATCTCAGCCATGCGGGGCGCGGGATTGCCGGGCCAGGGCTCAGCTGCGCAACCCTTGGTGGTGATGGCGCCCAGCTGGGAAACATCAAAGAAGTTCTGGAACTGCCAACCGTAGCCAAAGGTACCGGCTGCGGTGTTGATGGGGTTCTGCATCTTGACGCCGCCGAAATCGACGGCCATGTTCACGGTACCCACTAGAAGACCACCACCTTGGAAGCATCGAACACGGGGCCGCACATGCAAGCGCCCTTCATACCGTCGACCGTCTCGACATTGCAGGTGTTGCAGGCGCCAAAGCCACAGCTCATCATGCGCTCAAGCGACACCTCGCAGTACGCACCGGCCTCGGCGGCAGCGGCGGCGACTTTCTTCATCATGACGGCGGGACCGCAGCTGGCGACATAGTCGTAGCCGCCCTCGCTAAGCAGCTCGGCAGCAGGATCGGTGCAAAAACCGTGCGTGCCCAGCGTGCCATCGTCGGTGCACACGTTAACCGTGGCGCCCAGCGCGCGGAACTCGTCGATGCCCACGGCCTTGGAAGCGGTGCCAAAGCCCAGGCACACGTCCACATCAACACTCTGCTCGGCAAGCATACCGGCAAGACACAGCACAGGCGGAACGCCGATGCCACCGGCGACGAGCAGGGCCTTCCTGGTGCCCTCGGGTACCATCCAGCCACGGCCACCGGGGCCCAGCAGGTTAGAGGAGGAGCCAGGGCCCATCTGGGACAAACGACGGGTATCGTCGCCCACGACGGCGTACCACAGCTCGACGGTGCCGGCCTCGGCGTCGGCGCGGTAGTAGCTCAGGGGCACGCGAAGCAGCGAGGACGCATCACCGGGTACGGCGATGTTCACAAACTGACCGGGCTTGAGCGCACTTGCAAGCTTGGGGGCCGAGATGACGAGCGAGAAGACGCCGTCGGCAATCTCCCGGTTCGAGACGACCTCGAAGTCATGCATGCGTGCAGTGGAAGGTGTGGGCATAAACGCTCCAATCCCCCATGCGGTTGCATGGTCCAAACGAATAGAAAGCGCGGCACCGCAAGGGCGCCGCGCACAAAAGCGATAAGGCTATGCTAGCAGATGCAGCCGTCGGCGAGCGTCTGCTTACCGCCGACAAACACATCGGTAGCACGACCGGTAAGCGTGCGGCCGGCAAAACCGGAGTTCTCGGCGCGCGACTCGTAACCGTCCTCGCCGACCGTCCAGGTGGCAGAGGGGTCGAACACGGTCAGGTCGGCAACGGAGCCCGCCTTGACCTGAACCTGGTCGAGGCCCAGGATCTCACGCGGCTTGATGGCCATGAGCTCGACCATACGGCCCATGCTCATCTTGCCCGTGTTGACCAGCTCGGTGAGTACGAGCGACAGCGAGGTCTCGAGGCCGATCATGCCAAAGGGCGCAAGCTCGAACTCGCGGGCCTTCTCCCACGGGGTGTGGGGAGCGTGATCGGTGACGATAGCGTCGACGGTGCCGTCGATGACGCCCTGACGGATGGCCTCGGCATCCTCCTCGGTACGCAGCGGCGGATTGACCTTGAGCGAGGTGTTGTAGGTCTCGTCCAGGTCGTTCTCGGTCAGGAACATGTGATGCGGGGTGGCCTCGCAGGTAACCTGAACGCCAGCGGCCTTACCGGCACGCACGATCTCCAGGCCATGGGCGGTGGAGATGTGCTGGATGTGCAGCTTGGCACCGGTCAGCTTGGCGATCTCGATGTCGCGGGCGATCTGGAGCTCCTCGCCGGCAGCCGGCCAACCCTCGAGAGCCAGACGGGTCGAAACCTTGCCCTCGTTGATCTGGCCATGGCCGACCAGGTCCTCGTCCTGGCAGTGGCTCATGAAGACCTTGCCGAACATCTTGCCGTAGTCCATGCAGCGACGGAGCATGCCCGCGCCCTGCACGCCGCGACCGTCATCGGTGAAGGCGACGGCGCCGTGGGCGACCATATCGCCCATCTCGGACATGGCCTCGCCCTTAAGACCGCGGGTCATGGCGCCCGACGGATAGACGCGGCAGTGGCCGACCTCGGCAGCGCGGGACTTGACGAACTCAACGACAGCGCCGTTATCGGTGACGGGATCGGTGTTGGGCATGGCGCACACGCCGGTAAAGCCGCCCTTGGCAGCTGCGCGGGTGCCGCTCTCGATGTCCTCTTTGACCTCGTAGCCGGGCTCGCGAAGGTGAACGTGCATGTCCACCAGGCCGGGGACGAGGTACTTGCCGGAAAGGTCGCGGACCTCGGCCCCCTCGACGGCGAGATTCTCGCCGACCTCGGCGATCTTGTCGCCGTCAATCAGGACGTCAACGACACCGTCAAGCTCGACGGACGGGTCGACGACGTGGGCATTCTTAAGAAGCAAGGCCATTATCGGCACCTCCAAGCAGCAGATACAGGATAGCCATACGCACGCAGATACCGGCGTAGACCTGCTCCAGGATGACGGAGCGTTGCGGGTGGTCGGCCATATAGGAGTCGAACTCGACGCCGCGGTTGATGGGGCCCGGGTGGCAGATGATCGCGTCGGGCTTCATGAGCTTCTCGCGGTCCTTGGTCAGGCCGAAGAGCTTGTGGTACTCGCGAATGGTCGGGAACGGGGCACCCTCGAGGCGCTCCTGTTGCACGCGCAGCATGTAGACGACGTCCAGCTCGGGCAGGACGGAATCGAGGTCGCTCGTCACGTGGTCGCAGCCCAGGACCTCGGGCGACGGCGGCAGCAGCGTGCCGGGGGCGACGGCGTAGGTCTCACAGCCCATGATCTTAAGGGCGGGGATCAGCGAGCCGCAAACGCGGGAGTGGGCGATATCGCCGACGACGGCGACCTTCAGACCGTGGAAGTCACCCTTGTGCTCCCAGATGGTGTACAGGTCGAGCAGGGCCTGCGTAGGATGGTTGTGCTTGCCGTCACCGGCGCAGATGACGCTTGCGGGCGAGTTCTGCGTGACGATGTAGGGAGCGCCGGCGTGCTTGTCGCGCACGACAATGCAGTCGATCTTATAAGCGTTGAGGGTCTCAACGGTGTCGACGAGGCTCTCGCCCTTGACCGTGGAGGTCGAGGAGCCGCCAAAGTTAAGACTGTCGGCCGAAAGACGCTTCTCGGCGAGCTCGAAAGAGCTGCGGGTGCGCGTCGAGGGCTCGTTGAACATGTTGACGATGGTCTTGCCCTTGAGCGTGGGGACCTTCTTGATGGCACGCTCGTTGACCTCGGAGAACGCCTTGGCGGTCTCGAGGATGAGCTTGATATCCTCTTCGGAGTACTCGGTAATGTCGATCAGGTGCTTATGGTTGAACGCCACGGTACTACTCACCTCCCAGCGGCGCGGAGCCCACGTGGGAACCCGGCGCGACGTCATTAATCTCGACAGCGGTGTGGCCGTCGACTTCCTTCATATATAGGTGCACGTTCTCCTCATGCGACGAGGGAACGTTCTTGCCGACAAAGTCCGGCGAGATGGGGAGCTCGCGGTGGCCGCGGTCAACGAGGACTGCCAGCTCAATGCGGCTCGGACGGCCCAGGTCCATGACGGCGTCGAGAGCGGCGCGGACGGTACGGCCCGTATACAGGATGTCGTCCACCAGCACGACGCGCTTGCCGTCGACGCTGAAGGGAATGTTGGTAGCGTGGATCGCGGGAGCGAAATTGGTCGCGTAGTCATCGCGGTAGAAGCTGATGTCGAGGCTGCCGAGCGGAACGTCGACGCCCTCGATATCCTTGATCTCCTCGGCGAGCTTCTTTGCCAGAAGGTCGCCGCGCGTGACGATGCCGACCAGAGCGAGGTCTTCACAGCCCTCGTTGCGCTCGAGAATCTCGTGCGCGATGCGGGTCATCGCTCGATTGACGGCGGTCTCGTCCATGATGACCGCCTTGGGGGAAGTCGTGCCCATCGATCTCCTTCCTCACATGTCTTGACTGCTGACACAGTCAAAAAAAATAGATGCCCGACCGCTTAAAGCGGACCAGACACCCACAGGAAGGGCTGCTCTTTGGCAGCTATGTAATTCCATGTGGGTATCTCGTACCCCTTTAATGGTCATGGGATAGTGTAGCCAACCTCGAGCTTAATTGCGAGCATTAATACAGAGCAATCCGTAAACGGAGCCCAATGCTCAATAAACCTATATATATTTGTGGGACGAGCTTGAAAACGCACGCACGAGCTGGCATAATCCCCTCTGCTGCACGCAAATCGGATCTACGTCCAGGGCCGTGGCGTGAGCACTATCGCCAAAAGAGGAGTATCTCTGTGTAGATTACGCACAGGGAGCTGCTTCTGTGCTATAGTTCAGGCTTGTTTGTTAACGCGACATGTTCGTTTGTCGCCCAAGGAGGGTCAGTTATGTCCAAAGTTTGCGAAGTTTGCGGTAAGCACCCCGTTGCCGGTCGCTCCATCAGCCACTCTCACCGCGTCACCAACCGTAAGTTCCGCCCCAACATCCAGCGCGTGTACGTCGTCGTCGATGGTCACCGTCGCAAGATGAACGTTTGCTCCACCTGCCTCAAGTCCGGCAAGGTTGCGCGCTCCTAAATAAGGTCTTACCAACAAGTACCTCGGACTCTCCGGGTCAAAGACCTCGCGTTCACATAGAACTTACCAAAGGCGTCCTCCCCCACGGAGGGCGCCTTTTTGCACTCATTGGGGACACACTCATTGGGGACAGACTTACATGAGTGCTTTCACGGACACACTCATTGGGGACAGACTTACATGAGTGCTTTCACGCATTGGGGACAGACATGACGTACGCATGCGGCGCCATGATCAAGTCCTGACCTGCCTCACGCCGCCTCGTTCCAGCCTGTGGTGGCCTTGGTCACGCTTGTGGCGCCAATACCGGTGATGCGGGCAATTTGCTTGACCGTGAGATGTGCCCGCCTAAGCCTCAGCAGACACGCATCACGATCGGGGCGTGGCAGGGCCTTGAGCAGCGCAGGATCTATGCTCGGAAGGACTTCGCGCGCAACGGAAAGAGCATCCTCATCGAGGATCCGTCGGCGTGGAAGAATCTCAACTGACCAGATCCGCCCGGCAACTTCCTTAAGATGCTCACAATAGCGACGAGACCCCCCGACAATATCGAGCATAGGGGCCGCGTCACAGATGTCAAAGGGATCGTAGCCCAGCTGGTATGCCCTAAAGCTTGACCAGCGGTATGCTTCGAGAGAGTCGATCGCACCTTTCACAGGATTGAGATGGATATAATCGAGTAGCTGCACCGCCTGCGTGTCCGACTCAACCGCAACACGCGAATAGCGATTGTCAAACAGATGGCCCGTTCTTCCCGTTTTCCCATTGAAATACTTAGCATACGCCGTCAGTGCGCACTGCATTGCCTTTGAAAGGTTGTCAAATGGGTCATCAACCATCAAATGAAAGTGGTTGTCCATAAGGCACCAAGCCAACACTGCCACTTTATGGCGTGCAAACCTGTCCGAGATGTCCGATAAGAAACGATAACGGTCGGAGTCATCTTCAAAAATAATCTGTTTGGAGTTGCCACGGTCAAAGACGTGGTAATAGCCGGTGAGCGAAACGGCGCGGGCGCATCGGGGCATAATCTCTCCTTTCAAAAACTGAACAGGCAACACCTAAAAGGAGAGAAGGAACGCGAAATGCTGAGCCTGTGATCTATTTATATCCAATGAGCGGCAAAAACAGGCCCAGAACGGCAAAATGGCAAAACGATGTCTGTCCCCAATGAGTGAAAGCACTCATGTAAGTCTGTCCCCAATGAGCGGGGCGATGCCATAGCCATGGGGAAACCAGGAATTCGCCCGGAGAAGACGTTCGGCTTTTAGTTAAATGATTAAAACGTTTCAGTTTATTGAAGCGTTTTAGTGTGCCTTTTACAGGAATCTGACCGTTCGCCGAATAATTTCTTGCTATCATGCAAGGCGTAGGGTAAATCTCCGATCGCAAGGAGACACAAATGGTGAAAAAGTCACCGGAAAACACTACTCCCGCAATTGTGGACAACGTAGAGGCGCTTGAGGCTAAGCTCGCTCAGATGCGAGAGGCCCAGGCGCTTTTTGCTACGTACACGCAGGAGCAGGTCGACAAGATCTTCTATGAGGCCGCCATGGCCGCCAACAAGGCTCGTATCCCGTTGGCGAAAATGGCCATCGAGGAGACCGGCCGCGGCGTTCTTGAGGACAAGGTCATCAAGAACCACTACGCCGCAGAGTACATCTACAACGCTTACAAGAACACCAAGACCTGTGGTGTCCTGGAGCGCGACGAGGCTTACGGCATCACCAAGATCGCCGAGCCCATCGGCATCGTGGGCGCCGTCATCCCGACGACCAACCCCACCTCCACCGCAATCTTCAAGACGCTGATCAGCCTGAAGACCCGCAACGCCATCATCATCTCCCCGCACCCGGCTGCCGCCAAGTGCACCATCGCCGCCGCCAAGCTCGTGCTTGACGCCGCCGTCAAGGCTGGTGCCCCCGAGGGCATCATCGGCTGGGTCGATGTCCCCTCCATCGAGCTGACCAACATGGTCATGCGCGACGTCGACATCATCCTCGCCACCGGTGGCCCGGGCATGGTCAAGGCCGCCTACTCCTCGGGCAAGCCCGCCCTGGGCGTTGGCGCCGGTAACACCCCGGTCGTCATCGACGACACCGCCGACGTTCTGCTCGCAGTCAACTCCATCATCCACTCCAAGACCTTCGACAACGGCATGATCTGCGCTTCCGAGCAGTCCGTGACCGTCATCGACACCATCTACGACCAGGTCAAGGCCGAATTCCAGAAGCGCGGCTGCTACTTCGTCAAGCAGGGTGCCGAGATGGAGGCCCTGCGTGCCGCCATGTTCAAGAACGGCGCCCTCGATCACCGCATCCCCGGCATGGCTGCCGCCAAGATCGCCGAGCTCGCCGGCATCGAGGTTCCCGCCAAGACTAAGATCCTGATCGCCGAGGTCACCTCCACCGACCCCGCCAAGGAGGAGTTCTCCCACGAGAAGCTCTCCCCGGTCCTGGCCATGTACCACGCCAAGGACTTCCAGGAGGCCGTCGACAAGGCCGAGCACCTGGTGCTCGCCGGTGGCCCGGGCCACACCGCCTCTCTGTACGTGCACCCCGCCCAGGCCGAGAAGATCAGCCTGTTCGAGCACGTCATGAAGGCCTGCCGCATCGTCATCAACACCCCGTCCTCGCACGGTGGCATCGGTGACCTGTACAACTTTGGCATGAAGCCGTCTCTGACCCTGGGCTGCGGCTCCTGGGGCGGCAACTCCGTCTCCGAGAACGTTGGGGTGAAGCACTTGATCAACGTTAAGACTGTGGCCGAGCGCCGTGAGAACATGCTGTGGTTCCGCGCTCCCGAGAAGGTCTACTTCAAGAAGGGTTCCACGCCCGTCGCCCTCGACGAGCTGGGCAACGTCATGGGCAAGAAGCGCGCCTTCATCGTTACCGACCAGTTCCTCTTCAAGAATGGCAACACCCGCGCCATCGAGGCCAAGCTCGACGAGATGGGCATCGCCCACGACTGCTTCTACGACGTCGAGCCCGATCCGTCGCTGCAGTGCGCACGTCGCGGCGCCAAGCAGATGGCTCTCTTTGAGCCGGACGTCATCATCGCCGTCGGCGGTGGCTCCGCTATGGACGCCGGCAAGATCATGTGGATGATGTACGAGCACCCCGAGTGCAAGTTTGAGGACATGGCCATGGACTTCATGGACATCCGCAAGCGTATCTTCACCTTCCCCGAGATGGGCAAGAAGGCCTACTTCGTCGCCGTCCCGACCTCCTCGGGTACCGGCTCCGAGTGCACGCCGTTCGCCATCATCACCGACAAGGAGACCGGCATCAAGTGGCCGCTCGCCGACTACGCGCTGCTCCCCAACATGGCTATCGTCGACGCCGACAACTGCATGACCGCCCCGCGCGGCCTGACCGCTGCCTCCGGCATCGACGTCATGACCCACGCCATCGAGTCCTACGTCTCCATCATGGCTTCCGACTACACCAAGGGCCTCTCCGAGCGCGCTGCCAAGCTCGTCTTTGAGAACCTGCCCTCCAGCTTCACGAACGGCGCCAAGGACCCGCACGCCCGCGAGGAGATGCACAACGCCTCCTGCATGGCCGGTATGGCCTTCGCCAACGCCTTCCTGGGCCTCAACCACTCCATGGCTCACAAGCTCGGCGCTTTCCATCACCTGCCCCACGGCATCGCTAACGCCGTCATCCTGACCCGCGTCATGCGCTACAACGCCGCCGAGGCTCCCGTCAAGATGGGTACCTTCTCCCAGTATCCTTACCCCAACGCGCTGCACAACTACGCCGAGATGGCCAAGTACTGCGGCATCGAGGGCAAGGACGACAAGGAGGTCTTCGAGAACTTCATCACGAAGCTCGAGGAGCTCAAGGACTTCATCGGTGTCAAGAAGACCATCGCCGACTACGGTGTTGACGAGCAGTACTTCCTCGACACCCTCGACGAGATGACCGAGCAGGCATTCAACGACCAGTGCACCGGCGCTAACCCGCGCTACCCGCTCATGAGCGAGATCAAGGAGCTCTACCTGGACGCCTACTACGGCCGCGAGCCCCAGGACTACGCCGTCTGCTAGTTTTTAGCACGGTTTTTTGCGGCGGGGGTGCACGGGTGTTTCACACACCCCCGCCGTCGCTTCTATCGCATCGTTGAAAGGATGCAACCATGCTGCTACCCGATTCCAAGACCGAGCTCGTCCGCCGTGGCAACAAGGTCGTTTACGACCTGGGCGACAAGATCGTCAAGGTCTTTAACGAGACCAAGCCTGTCTCCGACGTGTTCAACGAGGCGTTGAATCTTGCCCGCATCAATGAGTGCGGCATCCGCAGCCCCAAGGCTCTCGAGGTTTCCCAGCTCGAGAACGCCAACGGCTGGGCGCTCGTGACCGAGAAGGTTCCGGGCACCACCCTTGCCGAGAAGATGACTGCCGAGCCCCAGCGCTTTGGTGAGTACCTCGAGATGTTCGTCGACCTCCAGATCGAGATCCACGGCTACATCTCCCCGCTGCTCAACCGTCAGCGCGACAAGTTCGCCCGCATGATCGACAGCCTTGATCAGCTCAATGCCACCACGCGCTACAACCTTCAGGAGCGTCTGGACGGCATGACCAAGGAGTTCAAGGTCTGCCACGGCGACTTCAACCCCTCCAACGTCATCGTCGGCGACGACGGCCAGCTCTATGTGTGCGACTGGGCACACGCCACCCAGGGCTCCCCTGCTGCCGACGTTGCCACCACCTACCTGCTCTTTGCCCTCAACAGCAAGGACCAGGCCGAGGCCTACCTGGAGCTCTACTGCGACCGTGCCGACATGCCCATGCAGGTCGTGCGTCAGTGGACGAGCATCGTCGCCGCTTCCGAGCTCGCTCGTAAGCGCAACGTGAACGATGAGTTCCTGAAGAACTGGATCGACGTCGTCGATTATCAGTAATATCTGAGCGATTTATTTCGCATCGGAGGCACAATGGAAAACCCCGCAGCTCGCATGGGCTGTGGGGTTTTCCTTTTAGATATCGAGGATGCTACAAGATAATAGGACGGCCCCGCATCTCCCCGATTGGAGAAATGCGGGGCCGTCCCACATATCGAACTACAAGCGAAATCGTCGATTAACGGCGGGCTGCCTTAACAAGCTCGGCAACCTTGGCAACGACCTCGTCGATCGCCACGTCCTCGCGCTCGCCCGTAGCACGGTCCTTGAGCTCAACGGTGCCATTCTTAAGGCCGCGCTTGCCCAGAACCACCTGATACGGGAAGCCCATGAGGTCGTTATCGGCAAACTTAAAGCCCGGACGCTCATCGCGATCGTCGACGACGACCTCGATACCCTCGGCACACAGGCCATCAACAATCTGCTCGCAGACGGTAGCGCACTCTTCCTTCTTGGGATCAAGCGGAATCACCGCGACCTCGTACGGGGCAACGGAGACCGGCCAGACGATACCGTGCTCGTCGTTGTGCTGCTCCACGACGGCAGCAAGCGAGCGGGACACGCCCACGCCGTAGCAACCCATGATGAGCGGCTTCTCCTTGCCGTCCTCATCCATAAAGGTGGCACCCATGGCCTCGGAGTACTTGGTGCCCAGCTGGAAGACCTGAGAAACCTCGATGCCGCGGGCAGCGGAGAGCGGCTTGCCGCAGTGCGGGCAGGGGTCGCCGGCGACAACGGTGACCAGATCGGCCCACTCATCGACGGTAAAGTCGCGCTCGGGGCAGGCACCGGTAAAGTGATAATCGACCTCGTTGGCACCGCAGGCCCACTGTTTGGACTCGCGCAGGCTCTCGTCGCAGACCAGACGAATGCCATCGGGCAGGTTAACCGGTCCGATAAAGCCCTTGTGCAGACCGTTCGCCTGAAGCTCCTCGTCGGTCATCATGCGATAGCCCTTGCCAAAGACGTGCTCGGCCTTGCAATCGTTGAGCTCGTGATCGCCCGGAACAATGGCCACGACCGGCTTGCCCTCGGCGTCGATGAGTGCCAGCGACTTGCGCGTGCCGTTCTCGGGGAACCCAAAGAACTTAGCAACAGCCTCAATGGTGCCCATGCCCGGAGTCTCAACCTTGGTGAGCGTACCGTCACCAGGACCCTCGGTCACGACGACCTTGGTGCTTGCAGCCTCGTCATCGGCAGCGAAGCCGCAATCGTCGCAGTAGACGAGCGAAGCCTCGCCGGCGTCAGCCAAAGCCATGTACTCGACGGAGGTATCGCCACCGATCTCGCCAGAATCGGCGACGACGGGCAGAGCCTTGATGTAGCAGCGCTCGCAGATATTGGCGTACGCCTGCTTCATCTTGTCGTACTCCTCCTGCAGGCTCTCCTGCGTGGCGGAGAAGCTGTAGGCGTCCTTCATGATGAACTCGCGGCCGCGCATCAGGCCAAAGCGGGGACGGAACTCGTCGCGGAACTTGTCCTGAATGTGATACAGGTTGACGGGCAGCTGCTTATAGGAGCGTAGCTCGTTGCGCACCAGGGCCGTGACGGTCTCCTCGTGCGTGGGGCCCAGGACGAACTCGCGACCATGACGGTCGTCAAAGCGCACAAGCTCCTTGCCATAGGCGTCGATGCGGCCGGACTCGCGCCACAACTCGGCGTCGACCATGATAGGCATCATAAGCTCCTGGGCGCCGGCAGCGTCCATCTCGTCGCGCACGATGTTCTCGATCTTACGGATCGAGCGCCAGGCAAGCGGCAGGTAGGAATACAGGCCGGCGGCCTCCTTGCGGATCATGCCGGCACGGAGCAGCAGGCGGTGACTGGCGAGCTCAGCGTCCGCCGGATCCTCTTTAAGCGTCGGCGCATAGAGCTTAGACATATACATTGCTCGGGTCATTTATTTCTCCTCAATAAGCTTGTCGACCTCTGCCATAAGCGCGTCGACAATTTGGTCCTCAGCTACTTTACCAATGATCTGGCCATGCGAAAAGAGCAAAGCCTGACCACGTCCGCAAGCAACGCCCAGGTCGGCATCAGAAGCCTCGCCGGGGCCATTAACGGCACATCCCATAACGGCAATCGAAAGCGGCGCGGTATAGTTCTTAAGCCGCTCGGTTACTTCCTCGGCAATGGGAATAAGGTTAACCTGGCAGCGGGCGCACGTGGGGCACGAGACAATCTCGGGGCCACGGCGACGCAGGCCCAACGACTGCAGAATACCCCAGGCAACCGGCGGCTCCTCAACCGGATCGGCTGTGAGCGACACACGCATGGTGTCGCCAATGCCTTCGGAAAGCAAGATACCCAAGCCTACAGAGCTCTTGATGGTGCCCTGGAGCTTGGTCCCCGCCTCCGTCACGCCCAGGTGAAGCGGAACGTGGGGAATCTCACGCGACAGGGCTCGATAGGTATCGAGCGTCGTTTGCACGCTATGGGCCTTGGCCGAAAGCACAATGTTCGTAAAGCCGCGGTCCTCAAAGTGCTTGACGAAGCGCTCGCTCGACATCACGAGCTTTTCGGGCTGCGTGAGGTCGTCGCGCTCGGCGATATCCTGCTCAAGCGAACCAGCGTTGACACCGATGCGAATTGCGCAGCCCGCAGCACCCGCGGCATCGATGACAGCATCGACCTTGGCCCAATCGCTGATATTACCGGGATTGATGCGGAGCTTGGCGGCACCGGCCTCCACAGCGCCAATGGCCAGCTTGTGGTTAAAGTGGATATCGGCAACGATTGGCACCGGAGACTCGGCACAGATGGTGCGGAAACCCTCAAGCGCGGCCTCGGTGGGCACGCTCACACGCACGATATCGCAGCCAGCCTGCGCCAACGCGCACACTTGCGCAAGCGTTGCCTGGGCATCAGCGGTATCGGTACAGGTCATGGATTGGACCACCACCGGCGCGCCGCCACCGATCTGCACACCGCCCACATGCACGGGGCGCGTCAACTCGCGAGGCAAAGGATGGGATAAAGACAATCCAAACACTCCCCTACAGAATAAATCGAAGGATGTCGGAACGAAGCATATAGACAAACAGCAGCGCAAAGAGCGCGATGCCCACATAGCTCACAATCGTCTGGACCTTGAGAGGTAGCTCGCGGCCCGAAATCTTTTGAATGATCTCGATGACCAGCTTGCCGCCATCGAGTGGTGGGATGGGCAGCAGGTTCATAAAGCCAAGCGAGAACGAAATGAGGGCGGCAAACGAAAGGAATGTGGCAGGACCGGCAGCAGCAGCCTGTGAGGACATAACGCTAATACCCACGATCGAAGAAGACTGATCGAGAATCTCCATCGTATGCTGCGGCTGGAGCAGGCGCATCACGCCCTCCGCGGTCTGCACAACATAGGAGAATGACAGACGCGCCGAGGTGATGGGGTCCAAACGGACTACCTGCGTAGAGGCATACACACCTAGGCGCTCGTCCTCTTTGAGCGCAACCGTGGTCGAATGCTGCTTGCCGTCACGCTCGTACTCGATGGCGATATCGTCCTTACCGGCGGCCTTGCCGATGGCATCGTAAACGTTCATCCATGTGGAGCACGATACACCGTCAACCGAAAGGATCGCATCACCAGCCTCGATACCCGCCTTGGCGGCAATAGACCCCTCGTCAACCTGACCGATCACGTTGGTATCGATCGGCACGGTGACGCCCGCAATGGAATAGATGCTCATAAGCAGCAAAAAACCCGTCAGGATATTGACGAGAATGCCCGCGAGCAGCATAAAGGCGCGCTTGAGAAAGCCCTGGCCAAGATAAGTGTGCGAGCGCTCTTGCGCCAAGAAATCAGCCTCGCCGCACGGCAGCTCCCACACATCGCCCTCGGCAGTCGCATGCTCTCGATCGAACCGGCGGCCGTCAAAGGTGGTGTAACCCGCCGCGTCTCGCGGCAGCGTCTGATACTTGGTGGGATAGTAGCTCGGCGAGGGTTTCTCCCCTTCCTCATACCAGGGAGCGATGGAGCCCCAGCCCAGCAACAGAGCACAAGCCTCGAGCACATCCTCCTCGGAAAGCTCGAGCTCGACAGCAAGGTCGGCCACGGTCACGCGACCATGACGGTAGATAGCCGCGAGCACGCGATCGGCGCAGGAGACATCGGTCGGATCCATACCGCAGATGGCAGCGTAGCCACCCAGCAGCAGCGGGGTCACGCCAAACTTGGTTCCAATGCGACGCGACGTGTAATGGATGTCAAAGCGGCACGGCAGGCCCAAAAAGAACTCGGTCACACGGACGCCGCAGGCACGCGCCGCCAAAAAGTGGCCGCCCTCGTGCAAAAACACGAGGACGGAAAGCATCAGCAGGCCCCAAAAGACCGATGAGAGAACGCTCAGAACAGTATCCATAAAACGAAAAAGCAATCCTTATGGGTTAGGAACGGGTTGCGGCGAGTACCTGCGCAGCCTTTTCACGCGCCCACGCATCGATGTCGCGAAGCTGCTCAAACGAATCGACCGCCTGCATATCGTGGGCATCCATGCAGGATTCCACAATGCGATCGATATCGGTAAAACTGCAGCCATCGTGCAGGAAGGCATCGACGGCGACCTCGTTGGCGGCATTGAGCACGCACGGCATGGTGCCACCCGTCTTGCCGGCACGCTCGGCCAGTGCCAGACAGCGGAAGGTATCCATGTCGGCAGCATCAAACGTGAGCTGCCCCAGCTCGCGGAAATCGATACGAGGCGCCGGGGTATCCCAACGCTCGGGATACGAGAACGCGAACTGGATGGGAATACGCATGTCGGAAGCACCGAGATGCGCCATCACGGAGCCGTCGGCAAACTCGACCATAGAGTGAATCTTAGATTGACGCTGCACGACCACGTTAATGAAATCGAGGTCGCAGTTAAACAGATGCATGGCCTCAATGCGCTCCAGGCCCTTGTTCATGAGGGTGGCGGAGTCGATGGTGATCTTGGCGCCCATGGCCCACGTGGGATGTGCGAGGGCATCGGCACGCGTCACGCGATTGAGCTCGTCGCGGGTGCGGCCAAAGAACGGACCGCCCGAGCAGGTGAGCCAAATACAATGAGCCTCGCGTGGGTTCTCCCCCAGATAGCACTGGTAGATGGCGGAGTGCTCAGAGTCGACTGGAATAAGCTGGCCCGGTTGCGCCAACGGCATAAGCAAGTCGCCGCCGACGACGAGGGACTCCTTGTTGGCAAGGGCAAGACGCTTATTCGAGGTCAAGGCCGCATGGCTCGCCTCGAGACCGGCGGCGCCCACAATAGCGACGAGCACGCAGTCGACATCGTCGCGACACGCGAGCTCGCAAACCGCCTGCGCGCCAACGCCGAGCTTCGTTCCCTCGGGCAACTCCTGCAGCACGGCGTCATCGCCATGAGCGACATCGGCCACGGCAACCGCCGGAACCGAGAACTCGCGGGCAGCGGCAACGAGCTCGGAGGTACTGGAGTTAACGGACAGCGCCGTCACCTGCAGGCGATCGGCATGCTGGCGGCACACATCGAGCGCCTGGGTGCCGATAGAGCCCGTACAACCCAGGATGGCAACACGGAGACGTCCATCGGGGCCATACGTCGTCTGGAAGGACATTACAGCACGCCTCCGATCATCAAAAGCAGCTGCGCGGTAATGCAGCCAAAGATAAGCGAATCGCTACGATCGAGCATGCCGCCATGGCCCGGGATAAGGTTGCCGGAATCCTTGACGCCCACACCGCGCTTGATGCGCGACTCGATGAGGTCGCCGATAACGCCCAGGACGGACACGACCACGCCGCACAGCAGCGCATAGGGCAGGCTGAGCTTGTAGAAGTGCGTCGCCCACAGGATGAGCCAAATCAAAACCGAGCCAAGAATGCCGCCAACAAACCCCTCCCAGCTCTTTTTGGGAGAGATCTTGGGGACCATCTTGTGTTTACCGATACGGCTGCCCACGATGTAGGCAAACGAATCGGAGACCCAAAGGGACGCACAAACGCCCACCGAAAGCAGGGCGCCGGCAAAACCGGGCACGGCATCGCGCAGCAGCACGATAGCCGACAGCATAAAGCCAGTGTAGATGGGACCCATGAGCGTCACGGCCACATCAGAGATGCGGGTACGCGGCGACCAGACATACCAAATGCCCACAGCGAGCATCAGGGCAAAAAGCAGGGCATTCAGCAACATCGAATCGCCCAACGCCGACAGCGGAAAGAGTACGGCGGCAGCGATACCCATGCGCTCGTTAGCCATCTTGCCATCGAGCCTCGTCATACGGAAAAACTCATAGCAGCACAGACCGCTCATGACAGAAACAAAGATGGCCGTGGGCACAATACCCAAAACCAAGCACAAGATAAAGACAACGGCGTAGACGATACCGGCGGCGGCACGGGTAATAAAGCCCGCCAGCCACGAACCGGTGCCGCTCTTCGCTGCAGGCGCTCCCGAAGTGGCAGCTTTGCGCGCAGGCGTCTTGGGAGAAGATGCCTTGGGACGATTGGACACGATTAAGCCTCCTCGGTCTTGCTCAGTCCACCAAACCTACGGTCACGGCCCTGATAGGCCAAAATGGCGTCGACAAGGCCCCAACGATCAAAATCGGGCCAATAGGTATCGGTGACGTAGAACTCGGAATAAGCCACCTGCCACAGCAGATAGTTCGAAAGGCGCAGCTCACCAGAGGTGCGAATCACAAGCTCAGGATCGGGAAGACCGGCAGTATAGAGGTGAGAAGCCACCATGTCGTCATCAATTGCGGCAGGGTCGATCTTACCGGCGGCAACGTCGAGTGCGATCTGACGGACAGCGCGAGTAATCTCGGCACGCGCGCCGTAGTTGACGGCAAGCGCCAGCGTCATACCGGTGTGATCGGCGCACTCAGCAAGACCGCGTTCAAAAACGTCGCGGGTCTTCTTGGGCAGCGCGGAAATATCACCCAAAAAGACAACGCGCACGTTTTCGCGCTTCAGAAGCGGCAACTCGTCGATGAACGTCTTGGCAAACAGGTGCATCAAGACGTTGACCTCATGCTGCGGGCGGTTCCAGTTTTCGGTAGAAAACGCATAGGCCGAAAGCACGTCGACGCCCAGGCGCACGCAGGCGGTAATGATCTCGCGCAGCGAGACGATACCCGCCTTGTGGCCCTCAGTGCGTGCAAGACCGCGCGACGTGGCCCAACGACCGTTGCCGTCCATGATGCATGAGATATGGTGCGGAATGTTATTGAGGTCAAGGTCTGAAAAACCGACGCCCGCAGGGGCGTCGGCAAAGTACTCGACCAGTTTATGCTCGTCGTATTGCACCTTAGATCTCCATGACCTCGGCTTCTTTTTCCTTCAGAAGCTCCTCGACCTTGGCGACATACTCATCAGTGTGCTTCTGGACCTTGGCCTGCTCGCGACGGACATCGTCCTCGGTGAGCTCCTCATCGCGCTCGAGCTTGTTGTTGAAGTCGCGACGGATGTTACGGATAGACACCTTGGCCTGCTCGGCGTACTCGCGGCACTCCTTGACGAGCTCGCGACGGCGCTCCTCGGTGGGAGCCGGGAACGGCAGACGAACGACGGTGCCATCGGAGTTGGGGGTAATACCCAGATCGGAAGCGCCGATGGCCTTGACGATAGCGTTGATAAGTGCCTTGTCCCACGGCTCGATGAGCAGCATGTGGGCCTCGGGGGTCTTGACGGCGGCAATCTGCGTGACCGGCGTGGGAACACCGTAATAATCGACGGTGATGTCGGACAGAATGTTGGCATTGGCGCGGCCGGTACGGACCTTGGAGAAGTTATGCTTGAGGGACTCGAGCGACTTGTCCATATGGGCGGTGATGTTCTCTGCCATGCTTAATCCTCCTGATAGACGAGCGTGCCGACGGGCTCACCCGCGAGCGCGCGCTTGACGGTGTCCTCGCCATCGATGTTGAGGACCAAAATCGGCATACGGTTGTCCTGGCACAGTGCCGTAGCCGTGGAATCCATAACCTGCAGACCGCGGACGAGCACCTCGTGATAGGTAATCTTGTCAAAACGGACGGCGTCGGCGCACTTGACGGGATCCTTGTCGTAGATGCCGTCAACCTTGGTGGCTTTAATCAGAATCTCGGCGCCGATCTCGCACGCACGAAGAGCCGCGGCGGTGTCGGTCGTAAAGTACGGATTGCCCGAACCGGCGGCAAAAATAACGACGTTGCCCTTGGAAAGGTGGTTGATGGCGCGACGGCGAATATAGGGCTCGCAGATCTCGTTCATCTGGATAGCGCTCATCACGCGGCAGGGAACATCGTTATGCTCGAAGGCATCCTGCAGGGCGAGCGCGTTCATAACGGTTGCCAGCATGCCCATGTAGTCGGCCTGAGCACGCTCCATGCCACCGGCAGCGCCTGCCATGCCGCGGAAAATATTGCCGCCGCCGACAACGACGCCGACCTCATGGCCAACGGCGAGCAGCTCCTTGACCTGCTTAGCAAGATGGTCGGTAACCTTGGGGTCGATGCCATATTGGCCGTCGCCCATCAGCGCTTCGCCGGAAAGCTTAAGAAGCACGCGTTTATATCGGATGTCGGACAAAGCGATCCTCCTTTAGATTGAACTCTCAACATTCTATCAAAGGCTCTAAGAAGAGCCATGAAAAAGCAGGCTGTGAGTAAAACCCACAGCCTGCTCATTACCAGCTACAAGAGCTTATTTACTCGCCACGGACCAGACGGTCAAAGGCAACGACGGTAATGGTGTCGCCGAGCTCCTTGGAGACCTGCTCAGCGTACTTCTTGATGGTGAGGGAGCTGTCCTTGATGAACTCCTGCTCGGTGAGCACGGACTGCTTGTAGAACTTCTCCAGACGGCCGACAGCCATCTTCTCCTGGATAGCCTCGGGCTTGCCGGACTCGGCAGCCTGGGCCATGTAGATCTGCTTCTCGTGCTCGACGGTCTCGGCCGGAACCTGATCGCGGGTAGCGCAGATCGGGGCGACAGCGGCAACCTGAAGGGCAACGTCGTGAGCGAAGGTCTTGAAGGATTCAGCCTGAGCGGTCTCAGCCTTCTCGAAGGCGAACTCGACGAGGACGCCGATCTTACCACCCATGTGGATGTAAGAAGCGAGCGCGCCGTTCTCGGCCTTGCGGGCAGCGAAGCGGGAGATCTTCATGTTCTCGCCCATGATGTGAATCATCTCGGTGAGCTCGGAGGAAACGGTCTCCTCGCCCATCGGCTTCTCGAGCAGAGCGTCGACGTCAGCAGGCTCGGTGGTAGCGACAACCTCAGCGACCTTGGAAGCAAAGCCGGTGAACTTGGCGTTAGAGCCAACGAAGTCAGTCTCGCAGGAGAGCTCGAGCAGAGCGCCGGTCTTGCCATCCTCGGAGACGAACGCGGCGACAGCGCCCTCGTTGGTCTCACGGCCAGCCTTCTTGGCAGCCTTGGCAAGGCCGTTCTTACGCAGAACGTCGACAGCGGCGTCCATGTCGCCGTCAGCCTCGACGAGAGCCTTCTTGCACTCCATCATCGGGGAGTCGGTCATCTCGCGGAGCTGCTTGACCATAGCGGCGGTAATCTGGGCCATTGTGGTTCCTTTCAAAGAGATGAAAAAGAATTAACTAAGACTGATTTACTCGGCCTTGGGCTCAGCGGCCATCTCGGCCTCGGAGACCTGCTCCTTGCCGGAGCCAGCGAGGCAGGCGTCAGCCATGAGCTCGCACATAAGGGTGACAGCGGAGATAGCGTCATCGTTGCAGGGGATGCCGTACTCGACCTCGTCGGGATCGGAGTTGGTGTCGATCAGGGCGACGACGGGGATGTTCAGGCGCTGGGCCTCCTTGATGGCGTTCTCCTCGCGCTTGGTGTCGATGACGAAGAGAGCCTGGGGCAGACCCTTCATGTCGCGGGCGCCACCGAGGTTGGTCTGGAGCTTAGTGAGCTCCTTGCCGAGAACAGCCTGCTCCTTCTTGGGGAGCACTGCCATGCGGCCGTCCTCGACCATGGCCTCGAGCTCCTCCATGCGGTTGATGCGGGAGCGGATGGTGACGAAGTTGGTCAGCATACCGCCGAGCCAACGCTGGTTGATGTAAGGCATGTTGGCGCGCTCAGCAGCGTTCTTGACGGCCTCCTGAGCCTGCTTCTTGGTGCCGACGAACAGCACGTTGCCACCCTTGGCGACGTTCTTTACGAAGGTGTAGGCCTGGTCGGCGTCGAGGATGGTCTGCTTGAGGTCGAGGATGTAGATGCCGTTGCGCTCACCGAAGATGAACGGCTTCATCTTGGGGTTCCAGCGACGGGTCTGGTGACCGAAGTGGCAGCCGGCCTCGAGCAGGGTGCGGATATTAATCTTGGTAGCCATGTTAAACCTCCTGTGGTTTGCCTCCGCGCGGGGTCATCCTCCAAAACCAACCCGGACATGTGCTACCAAAGCCCGGGCACCACGGTATGAAGTAGCCGCGCGTGCGTGATAAAAACCTGTTGCCGTGAAGCAACCCGATGAATGATAGCAGGAATGCATCTTCCTGCCAACCCGCAATCAAAACCACACACCTGAGCGCGGCGCGGGACGTCCCAGCCACTATTCGCCGCGGGGATGGGCTTGAGCCACAGCCCGCTTAAGCCGATCGGGTGTGAGATGCGTGTAGATCTGCGTCGTGGACAGGCTCGCATGACCTAGCAGCTCTTGAACCGAGCGCAGGTCCGCGCCGCCCTCGAGCAAGTCGGTCGCAAAGGTATGGCGCATCGCATGCGGGGCGATGTCGGCCGGAATGCCGGCGAGCGTCGCCAGCATATGAAACCGCCGCCTGAGCATGGCGGCACTCATGCGATTACCGCGCGCCGATATAAGCAGCGGATGCGGCCCGGTAGCGGGGTCACGACGCTTTGCCTGAGCGAGCAACTCCGGCCTCCCCTCCTCAATATAGAGACGCGTCGCCTCGAGCGCACGACGATACAGAGGGACGATACGTTCTTTGCTCCCCTTGCCCCACAGGCGCAGCGTGCGTTCGGACCATGAGATGGATTCCACATTGAGCGCCGCAAGCTCTGAGATGCGGGCACCCGAGGCATAGAGCAACTCGAGCATCGCCGCATCGCGCAGTCCCGCGGGTGTTGAGGTATCGGGGGCTTTGAGGAGTGCCTCCACCTGTTGGGTCGTCAGCACACCGGGTAGATCGCGCGGGAGCTTGGGCGAGGTAATTGCCGAGACTGCATCGCCCTCCACGACCCCCTCGGCAGCCATCCATCGATAGAGCGATCGGATAGCCGACAGATGCGCCGCAAGCGTTCGGGGAGCCACCTGCTCACGCGAAAGCTCGGCAAGATAGCGACGAATGGTGCGCACGTCGGCAGCGAAAGCATCGATATCCTCGCGCTCGCACCAGGCAGCAAAGCGCTCCAGCCTCGAGCCATAGGCCGTCACCGTATTGGGAGAAAGCCCCTCGACACGTGCGATATAGGCGATAAACGAGTCGACGGTGTCGTACAGGTCAAAGGCTATGACCGGTCGCCTCCAAACAGATCGGGGCGAGTGGCCAGATAGGCATCAAGGGCCTCGAGCGCACGGTCCGCATAGGCCTGGTAGCGGTCGCGCTTGCTGCGGCGCTTACCATCCTCGAGTGGCGGCACCAGGCCAAAGTTGACATGCATGGGCTGGTAGCCCACGGTGGCAGGATCGGTCGCATAGCCCACGAGCGCGCCCAGGGCGCCCACGCGGGGCAACTCGACGCCCGCGGCGCCGATAGCCTCGGCATAGGTGTTGAGCGCCGCGAGCAGACCGGTCGCCACGGCTTCCATGTACCCCTCGGTGCCGGTGATCTGACCGGCCAGGCGCACGCCGGTACCAGGCACGGCAAAGGTGCCATCGAGCACGTGCGGGGCGTCGACAAAGGTATTGCGGTGCATGACACCGTAGCGGAAGAACTCAGCGTTCTCCAGGCCCGGCACCATATGGAAGACGCGCTTCTGCTCGCCAAAGGTCAGGTTGGTCTGGAAGCCCACCAGGTTATAGGCGGTCTTCTCCTTGTTCTCGGCACGCAGCTGAATCGCCGCCCAAGGGCGACGTCCGGTACGCGGGTCGGTGAGGCCGACGGGCTTCATGGCGCCAAAGCGAATGGCGTCCTTGCCGGTGCGCGCAACTTCCTCGGCAGGTTGGCAGGCCTGAAACAGATCGCCGCCCTCAAAGTCTTTGAGCACCACGCGGTCGGCCGTGGTAAGTGCCTCGATAAAGGCCTCGTACTCCTCCTTGTTGAGCGGAGCGTTGAGATAGTCGCCGCTCCCCTGCTCCTCGTAGCGCGACTGCGAGAACAGCACGTCCATATCGAGCGTGGAGGCATCGACGATCGGCGCCGCGGCATCGAAGAACGCAAGGGCGTCGCCACCGACGAGCTTCATGACCTCTTCGCTCAGCGCCGGTGAACACAGCGGGCCCGCGGCAATGACCACGTGGCCCTCGGGAATCTGCGTGACCTCGCCGTGGACGACCTCGATATTGGGACGAGCGGCAACTTCGGCCTCGACAAGCTCGGAAAACTTGACGCGATCGACCGCTAAGGCGCCACCGGCGGGAACAGCCGCGCGATGGGCGCAATCGAGCAGAACTGAACCCATGCGCTCAAGCTCGGCCTTCAGCAAACCAGCCGCGGAATCCAGACGGGTCGACTTAAACGAATTGGAGCAGACGAGCTCTGCCAGGTGATCGGTATGGTGGGCCGGGGAGCTCACCTGGGGGCGCATCTCGCACAGCTTTACGGCAAACCCGCGATCTGCCAGCTGGATCGCGCACTCCGAACCCGCCAGACCGCCACCGATAACTGTCACCTGATCGAACTGCATCTGCAAACACCTTTCTAATTGACACGTTTTCCATTGTGACCGAAGGGTGTCTGGGCGTGAAGGGCAAACTTGGAGGGCGCATACCTTCCATCCATCATGCGCTCGATAAGGCCCTCGAGTTCAAGCGAACCCAAGAGTTTGAGTACGCCGACAGCATCGAGCGAGACGAGCGCCGCGATGTCGTCGACCTTGAGCGGAGAGGCGATGAGCGCATGCATCACGGTCTGCTGCGTTGAATCCAGGTCGGCAATGCCGGGAGCATCGGGGCGCGAGTAGCGCAGGGTTCCATAGATGCGTGAGATAGCCATCTCGATAGATTCCTCGTCGATGATGCAGCAGGCACCGTTCGCAATGAGGTAATTCGTGCCACGCGACTCGGGCGATAGGATCGACCCCGGTACGGCAAGAAGTTCTCGCCCCAAATCCATAGCAGCCTCGGCTGTAGAAAACGTCCCGGAAGGCATACCCGCCTCGGATACAAAGAGGGCTTGCGACAGGGCCGCGATCACGCGATTGCGGCGCGGAAAGGCAAACTTGCGAGGACCCATGCCCCACGGGGAGATCGACACGACCGCGCCACCCGTATCGAGCGTGCGCGTAATAAGCCCCGCGCTCGAGCGCGGATAGACAACGTCGGCGCCCGTCCCCAGCACCACGACGTGTTTGCCGCCAGCGTTGACCGCAGCCCAACCCGAGGCCTGGTCGCAACCGACCGCGCCGCCCGAAACTACCGTCACTCCCGCCTCGACCGCCACCTTTGCCGCAAGCTCTGCCACGGCAAGACCATACGGCGAGGCTTTGCGCGCGCCGATGATGGAGAGCGCGGGCGTCGAAAGCACCTCGGGGTTGCCGCGCACATAGAGCGTCTGGGGTACATCAGAAAGCTCCAAAACAGTCTCGGGAAACAACGCATCACCTGGATGCAGCTCAAAGGTCCCCTCTGCCATCATTGGTCCCTCCTTCCCTGATACATCGCCGCCTCGAGCACGTGGTCCTGCGTCACTTGCTCGCTCTCGGCGACATCTGCGATCGTGCGCGCAATGCGAACCAGGCGCACGATGCCGCGGCCCGTGAGATGCGTGCGCTTCGACAGGCCGAGCACACACTTCTCCGCCGCATCATCGAGCTCAAAGGTCGAAACGACGCCGTCAATGGACCGCGTCTCATCATCCTCGGCCTCGGCATCCGCATCGTCCATACGGGACTCGCGCCAGGCGCGAAAGGCGCGACCGCGCACAACGTAGTCACGTAACTCGGCCGACGACATACCCTCCGCTCCCTCGATAATCACCTGGGGGTCGGGACGGGTCACATCGATCATCATGTCAATACGGTCGGCCAAAGGGCCGCGCAGTTTAGACCGATAGCGCTCGACCATCGCCGCCGAGCAGCGACACGGTACCTCGCGATCGCCCAAAAAACCGCAGGGGCAGGGATTGCTCGCAGCCAGCAGCTGAAAGCGCGACGGGAAGGTAAAGGCCCCGTCGACGCGTACGATCCTCACATAGCCGCGCTCGATGGGCTGACGCAGCGTCTGCAGCACACCCGTGGGAAACTCGGCAAGCTCGTCCAAAAAGAGCACGCCGCCATGAGCAAGGCTGATCTCACCCGGATGCACCGGGCGTCCTCCGCCAATGAGGCCCGCCGTTGAAATGCTGTGATGGGGACTGCGGAAGGGCCGGTGTCCCGCCAACAAGCCATCAATGTTCTCACCCAAAACCGAATGGATGCACAGCGCCTCCTGCTGGTCCTCAACGGAAAGCTCGGGCAGAATGCCGGTCATACGGCGCGCGAGCATGGTCTTACCCGATCCGGGCGAGCCGATCATGAGCAAGCCGAGCTCGCCGGCGGCCGCAAGCGCCATGCCGCGTTTAGCGACTTCCTGCCCCAGTACGTCGGCATAGTCGAGCTCGGGCTCAAAGGTCGCCTCGACGCCCTCGGAATCCAAGTAGTGCCGCGCGGCATCGCCCATGCCATGGGCAAGCTGAGACAAATGATCGATGAATCCACAATCCACGCCCGCGAGTGGCACATGCTGGTCGGACCTGCCGGCGATAAAAGACAGCCCCATGTCGCGAGCCAATAGCTGAAACGCTACCTCGCCCTTGACAGGAAGCACCGTACCGTCCAAGCCAAGCTCACCAGCAATAAGACAACGATCGAGGTTGTCGCGGGGAATCTGCCCATCGGCCGCCAGAACCGCGATGGCGATGGGCAGGTCAAAGCCGCTACCGGTCTTGCGAATATCACCGGGCGCTAGGTTGACCGTAATGCCCGAGCGTGGGATCTCGAACCCGGCGGAGCGCATCGCGCAGCGAATACGACCGCGTGACTCCATCACCTCCATACTCGGAATACCGAGCATCTGAATGCCCGGAACGCCACCGGCAAGCGAGACCTCGACCGTGACGTGAATCGCCTCGACGCCACGGATGCAGGCCGCGTGAACGGCAAACGTCTCGAACGCCATCACGACACCTGCCAATCGAACGCGTTGTACTGATGCTCGATCTCGGCGATATGCCCGCCGCGAATGGTGACACCCACGGCATCGAAGCGAATCGCCTTGAGCGGATAATGCTCCATAAGATAGCAGCTTGCGATGCGGCGGTAGCGGCGTTGCTTTTGAGCGTCCACGGCCTCCTCGGGAAAGACCCGCGTGTTGCAATCCAGTGCGACGCGTCTGGTCTTGACCTCGGCCATCACCACGACATCGTCGAGCTCATCGAGCAGCACCAGATCGGCCTCGCCCTCGGTGCAACGATAACCCTGCTCCAGCAAGGTGTAGCCGCGCTCGTTAAAGTAGTCGATGGTGATCAGCTCGCCCAGCATGCCCAGCTCACGGGGACTGAGTCCCTTGATAAACTCGGGCGTCATCGCCCCGCAGTCGAGCTCGCCGTTTTCCCAACGCTCCTTGAGCTGCTGCGTCTTGCTCTTTTTGCTTGCGGCACTCATGGGGTCTCCTTTCCCGCACACTGCATTGCCCCGATGATGAGGGCACCTTTCATGCGGGTAAGTACAGGAAGCAAACCAAAAGCTGACCAAATGCCGTCAAAAAAAGGGCCGTACGCAGCAATGCTGTTGCATACGGCCCGCTACCAGCAGGTTTATAAAACCCTAGAGGTCCCTGTCTCCACAATTGACCTAGAAAAGGCGCTCAGTCTGCAGAAAGTTTCCGCAAAAGCTCACGCGGTGCAGTGGACAAAGTCCATGTTTGCGAATGGCCTCGATGTGCTCGGGGCTTGCGTAGCCCTTTGACTCGGCCAGATGGTACTCGGGGTACTCGGCGTCGTACTCGACCATCATCTCGTCACGCGTGACCTTTGCCATGATGGATGCCGCGGCGATACAGGCGATCTTGGCATCGCCCTTCACCACGTCACGCTCGTTAGGAACGGCGCCCAAGGGGTTGCCATCCATGAGGACGCAGTCGGGTTCAAGTCCCGTATCGGCCACGGCGCCCGCAACGGCGGTACGGATAGCACGGGCCATGCCCATTTCATCGATATCCTTCGGCGCGATATGGCAAAAACCGATCGCCGTCGCCACCTCGGCAATCTTCACTGAGAGCAACTCGCGGCGCGCGGGCGTGAGCTTTTTGGAATCGTTGATACCCCAGACGCGCGGCTCCATAGGAAGACAGACGGCGCATACCGTCAAAGGACCGGCCACCGATCCGCGACCCACCTCGTCGACACCAACGACCACCCCATCGCCGCCAAGCTCGTGCATAAGCTCGTACATGTCATTGACGCGCTCGCGCTCGGCAAGCTTTTTGGCATGGCGTTTGAGGGCGCGTTCACAAGCCTTGATCACCTGCTGGCGCGGGTCCTCGCGATAATGCTCCACGAGGGCGGGAATCTCCTCAAACGTAGCGCTCGCCAACTCACCGGCAACCTGCGATGCCGAAACCGAGCTCGTCATGTTGGCCATACCAGGCCCTCCTTGCATGCAAATCAGATAAAAAGAAGGGCCACCCGAAGGTGACCCTTGTGTCCAAACGAGTGGACAGACGCTGCGATCTTCTTAGCGCTTCTCGGGGATGCGAGCAGCCTTGCCCACCTTGTCGCGGAGGTAGTACAGCTTGGCGCGACGGACGCGACCATGGCGAACGACCTCGAGCTTGGCGATCTTGGGGCTGTGAAGCGGGAAGGTACGCTCAACACCGACACCGAAGGACATCTTGCGGACGGTGAAGGTCTCGCGGGCACCGGCGCCGGCCATGCGGATGACGTCGCCCTGGAAGACCTGGATGCGCTCGCGGTCGCCTTCCTTAATGCGGTAGTGAACCTTGACGTTGTCGGCGACGCGAACCTGAGGAATGTCCTCGCGGATCTGCTGACGCTCGATTGCGCGGATGTAATCCATGTGCAATTCCTTACTCTTCTAGAGGTGCCGTACCATCTTGGCCGGCACGTAGTTGAACAAACGTATTCGAGTATACACGCGCGGGTTTCTGCTGCAAGAACATTTTTTTACGCAGACAAAAAGACAAAACCCGCACATGATAACCGCCCGCCTCACGAATGAGACGGGCGGCATGAGGGGGGCTACACTAGACGTCGATGTGCGGGGCGCTAGGCGTTGCGCTTGGCCTCGAGCTTGGCCTGAGCGGCAGCCAGGCGTGCGAGGGGCACGCGATAGGGCGAGCAGGACACGTAGTCCACGTCGGCCACGTTAAACAGGCCCTTGATGGACTTGGGGTCGCCGCCGTGCTCGCCGCACACGCCAAAGTGCATGTCGGGATTGGTGGCGCGACCCTTCTCCACGGCCATGCGCACGAGCTCGAGAACCGCCGTGTCGATGGTCTCGAAGGGGTTGTCCTTCAGGATCTTCTTGTGCAGGTACAGCGGAATGAACTTGGCCTCGGCATCGTCGCGGGAGAAGCCAAAGGTCGTCTGGGTAAGGTCGTTGGTGCCAAAGCAGAAGAAGTCGGCGTGCTGGGCGATCTCGTCGGCGACCATGCAGGCGCGCGGCAGCTCGAGCATCGTGCCCACGGGAATGTTGAGCTCGACGCCCTCCTCGGCGGAAACCTTGGCGATGACACGCTCGATGACCTCGCGGGTCTGGACATGCTCTGCCGTGATGGAAACGAGCGGAACCATGATCTCGGGGCGTGGGTCGATACCCTCCTTGATAAGGCGGGCAGCAGCCGTGGCGACGGCGCAAACCTGCATGAGCGGCAGATCGCTAAAGACGACGGACAGGCGCACACCACGCAGGCCGAGCATCGGGTTGGACTCGACCATGCCGTCGATACGACGCAGGCGGGCACGCAGGGCGGCAAGCTCTTCCTCGCTGGCGCCAGCGGCTTCCTTCTTAGTGATGGCGACCTCAAGCTCGCGAGGATCATCCAGGAACTCATGAAGCGGCGGATCGAGCAGGCGAACGACCACATCGCGACCGGACATGGTCTTAAACATCGCCAGGAAGTCCTCGGTCTGAACCTTGAGCAGGTCGGCCAGGGCCTGCTGCTTTACGGCCTCGTCATCGGACAGGATAAAGCTCTGGATGATGTTCTTGTGATCGCCCAGGAACATGTGCTCGGTGCGGCACAGACCGATGGCCTCGGCGCCAAACTCGAGCGCGAGCGCAGCATCCTCGGGGTTGTCGGCGTTGACGCGCACGTGGTTGGCGTGACCGCCGGTCTCGTCCAAACGGATCTCATCGGCCCAAGACAGGATGGTGTCCAGGTCGCCGGTGAGCTCTGCAGAGACCAGGTCGACCGCGCCATCGACAACAATGCCCTGGGTACCGTCGATGGAAATGATGTCGCCCTCGTGCAGCACGCGGTCGCTGCCCTCGATGCGCACGACCTTCTCGGCGGCGTCGATATGGAAGCGCTCAACGCCACAGACGCAGGGCGTACCCATGCCGCGGGCGATAACGGCGGCATGGCTCGTCTTGCCACCGTGGCTGGTCAGGATGCCCTCGGCGGCTACCATGCCCTTCAGGTCATCGGGGTTGGTCTCCCAGCGAACCAGAATGACCTTGTGGCCCTCGTTGGCGCGCGCGACGGCGTCGTCGCTCGAGAACACGACCTCGCCCACGGCGGCACCGGGGCTGGCGTTCAGACCGCTGGCCAGCGTCTCGTACTTCTTGGAGGCGTCAAACTGCGGGTGCAGGAGTTGGTCGAGCTGCGCGGGATCAATGCGGCTCACGGCCTCCTCGCGGGTGATCAGGCCCTCCTCGACCATTTCGATAGCGATGCGCAGGGCGGCGGTGGCGGTGCGCTTGCCCACGCGGGTCTGGAGCATCCAGAGCTTGCCCTGCTCGATGGTGAACTCGATATCGCACATATCGCGATAATGATCCTCGAGCGTCAGGAACACGCGCTCGAGCTCCTCACCTGCGGACTCGAGGCCCGGGGTGGTCTTGAGGTCGGCGATGGGCTCGGTGTTGCGGATGCCGGCGACGACGTCCTCGCCCTGGGCGTTAACCAGAAAATCGCCGTAGAACTCCTTGGTGCCGTCGGCCGGATTACGCGTAAAGGCGACGCCCGTCGCAGAGGTCTCGCCCTTGTTGCCAAAGGCCATGGCCTGCACGTTGACGGCGGTGCCGAGGTCGTCGGAAATGCCATGCTGCTTGCGGTAGATGCAGGCACGCTCGTTCATCCAGCTGCCAAAGACGGCCTGGATGGCAAGGCGTAGCTGAAGCTCCGGGTCGTGCGGGAAGACGGGCTTGCCGTCAGCGACCTCGAGCTCGGGATACAGGGAGGCATCGACGTTCTCGGAGAAGATGCCCTTAAAGGTCTCGACGAGTTCCTGCAGGTCCTCAGCCGAAAGCTCGGAATCGACGCGAACGTCGGCGACCAGACGGGCCTGGGTCAGGGCGTTCTCGAACAGGTCGGCGTCAACGCCCATAACGACGTTGGAGAACATCTGAATAAAGCGGCGGTAGCTATCCCAAGCAAAACGCGGATTTTGCGTCTGGGCGATGAGCCCCTGAACGGAGTCGTCGTTGAGGCCTAAGTTGAGGACCGTGTCCATCATGCCGGGCATGGAGAACGGAGCGCCCGAACGAACCGACACGAGCAGCGGATCGGAGGCGTCGCCGAGCTTCTTGCCGCAGCGGGCCTCGAGGTCCGCCTCGGCAGCAACGATCTCATCGAGTGCGCCCTCGGGCCACACGTTGCCGGCACCGGAGTACTCGACGCAAGTCTGGCAGGTAATGGTAAAGCCACCGGGAACCGGCAGGCCGATGCGGCTCATCTCGGCAAGGTTTGCGCCCTTGCCGCCAAGCACGAAGTTCATGGACTTGTCGCCCTCGGTGACACAGGTGCCCTGGGCGTCGGTTCCAAAACGGTAAACCCTCTTGCAATCGCTCACGATACTTCCCCTTTCATGCGCTCTCGCGCACGACCGTGGTAACGAATCGACCCGCCGAATGCGGGCCGTGAGGGAACTATACGGCGGGTTTTGAGCGGGCTTAAGCAGAGGATGCGCGGTTTGGTAAACGTGCTAAAACTGGCGGTAAACGGTAGGTAAAGGTGGTTACCTTATGAAGATACCACTGCAACAAACTTGCAGGTCACCTGCAAGTTTCTTGCTAAATCGCTTTACCATAAGTAGCTAATTTGGGACGGGGCTTTTTTAGCTGCCCCGCAGGCAATCGACCAAAAAGATCGCGACCTCAGCCGGGGTAGCTAAAAAAGCCCCGTCCCAAATTAGCTACTTTTGTTGGGCTCGGCGGGCGGCGCGGCGGGCGCGGGCTTCTTGGATTTCCTCCAAGTGACTTATGATCTCGGAGGCGCTCTCCTCGATCGCCTTGCCGTCGGTACGTACCACAAAGCAGCCTAGGCGCTTCATGAGGGCACGAGCTTCCTCGAGCTCGCTGCGCACGCTCTCGGGCTCGGCATAGGAGCCGGCAACGGCACGAGCGTAGTCATCGCCCAAGCGGCTATCGCGAATTTCGGAAATCACATCGACGGTCGAAATCAGGCCGAACAGGCGCATTGGGTCGACCTCGTAAATCGACTTCGGCGGCTCCATGCCATGGGCCAACGGAACATTGGCAACCTTGTAACCCTGATAGGCCAAATACATCGACAGCGGCGTCTTGGACGTGCGCGATACGCCCAGCAGCACGATATCGGCACCCGACAAATCGTCGCAACCGCGCCCGTCATCGTGCTCAACGAAATATTCCATGGCCTCGATACGATGGAAATAGTGGTCATCGGTCCTGTGAATCACGCCCGCGACGCCTTTGGGCGGCACACCGATGAGCGACGATAGCACGGCGAGCGTCGGACCGATCAGGTCGACCGAACGGATATGCAGCATGCCCAGGTAATCGAGCACGCGGGCGCGAAGCGCCGGATCGACAATGGTGTGAAACACGGCAATATCGCGATGGTCGGCATCGACGCGCGGGCCCACAAACGACTCCACCTGCTCCACCGAGGTCACCTTGGGCAGGCGCAACAAACGAAAAGCCCCTTCATCAAATTGCCCGGACGCCGCAAGCACCACCTCACAAGCGGTATCACCGAGCGAGTCGGAGATAACGATAACGGTGGGACGAGCGGTGACCGGGCAATCCATGCGGGGCTCCTTTTGCGCTTACGCGCAGGCTGGCTTACTTTTTACGAGCAAGCTCACCGATGTTGGCGATGCCGGAGAAAACGGCCTCGAAGCGGTTGAGCAGCTTAAGGCGATTATCGCGGAGCTGCTCGTCCTTGTCCATGACCATGACCTCGTCGAAGAAACGGTCGATGGGCGCGCGCAGGGCGGCGAGGGCAGCAAATGCGGCCGGATAATCCTCGGTAGCAAGGGCGGCGTCGACAGCGGTCTGAGCAGCCTCAGAGGCATCGGCAAGCGCGAGCTCGACCTCGCCCATCAGGGCGCGGTCGTACTCCGCGCCCAGCTCGGGCTTGGAGATGTGCGCGGCGCGGGCATAGGCGGTCGCCAGGTTATCGAACGTCTCAGCGTCGTTCTTGCGGGCCTCGTCGAGGGCGGCGCAGCGGGCGAAGAAGACGGACGGGGCGATGATGTGCACCGCGGAGACGGCGGCAACGGTATCGGCCGGGATCTTTTCGTCGCGGGCCATGCTCACCAGACGGCCGTGGAAGAAGTCGCGAACCTGCTGAGCGACCTCGGCGGCGTCGAACTCGATACCCTGCTCGCTATAGAGCTCAAGGGCAAAGTCGATAAGCGACGTGGGATCGATCGGCAGACGGTCGCGCAGGATGTTGATGATGCCGATGGCGGCGCGACGCAGCGCGTAGGGGTCCGAAGAGCCGGTCGGGGGCTCGCCGATGGCAAAGATACCGGCGATGGTATCGAGCTTGTCGGCGCAGGCCACGATGCAGCCAGCGGTGCCCTCGGGCAACTCGTCACCGGCAAAGCGGGGACGATAATGATCGCGAATGGCGTGGGCGACCTCGTCGTTCTCCCCCATCGCGAAGGCATAATAACCGCCCATCACGCCCTGCTGGCTCGTGAACTCGACGACGGCGTTGGACACCAGGTCGGCCTTGCACAGGTGCGCGGCGCGAGCAGCGTCGGCGGCAAGATGGGCGCCCAGATGGGCCTCGCGAGCGATGGCAAGCGCGAGTTGCTCAATGCGCTCGGACTTGGCGAGCACGCTACCGAGCTTCTCCTGGAAGGCAACCTTGGCCAGACGCTCACGGAACTCGTCGAGGGAGATCTTCAGGTCCTCCTCGTAGAAGAACTTTGCGTCGTCCAGACGGGCGCGCACGACGCGTTCGTTGCCGTCGATCACGCGCTCGGCGTTCTCGGGCTTGCTGTTGGAGACGACCACGAACTCACGCGTGAGCTTGCCCTCGCCGTCATAGATCGGGAAGTAACGCTGGTTGGTGAGCATGGACTCGCAGATGATCTCGTGCGGGACCTTGAGGAACTCCTCATCGAAGGTACCGACGAGCACCGTCGGCCACTCGCAGAGGTTAATGACCTCCTCGAAGACCTTCTTGGGCGTGTCGACATGGCAGCCGGGGCGAGCGGCCTCGACCTCGGCGATGCCGGCAAGGATGGCCTCGCGACGACGCTCGGCAGAAAGCACGCCGGCGTCCTCGAGCACCTGCTCATAAACAGCGGGGCTGGCAACAACATGGTCGCCAGGGCCAAGTACGCGATGACCGCGCGTGGTGTTGCCGCTCGTCACGTCGGCAAACGACACGGGCACAACATCCTCGCCCAAAAGGCAGCAGATCCAGCGGACCGGACGAACAAAGGTCGCATGCTCGTGACCCCAGCGCTGGCTGCGGTAGTTGGGCCACTGCAGGCCGGCGATGGTCTTCTCGCACAGAGCGGTCAGAATCGGCGTAGCCGGTGCGGAGGGAATGTTCTTCTCGGCGAACACATACTCGCGACCGTCAGTGTCCTCGCGACGGACCAGGTCCTCGGCAGCCACACCGCACTTGCGGGCAAAGCCCTGGGCGGCCTTGGTGGCGTTACCGTCAGCGTCGAAGGCAATGTTGGCCGCGGGGCCACGCTTGACCTCATGGACTTCATCGGTCGCAGTGGCGACGTTAGCCACGAGCGCAGCCAGGCGGCGCGGGCTCGAGATCACACGGACCTCGCCGTGGGCCAGACCGGCCTCGTCGAGACCCTTGGCAATCATGGAGCCAAGCTGCTTGACGGCATTGTTCAGCGGCGCGGAGGGCATCTCCTCCGTACCGATCTCAAACAGGAAATCCTTAGCGTCTGCCATGGCTTACGCCACCTCGCCTTCCTGGTCGGCATTCTCGTTGACTCCGGCGACCTCGGCCATGTAGGCCTCGCAGCACGCCTTGGCGACGGCGCGGACGCGCAGGATGTAGTTGGCACGCTCGACCGCGGACAGGGCGCCGCGAGCATCGAGCAGGTTGAAAGCGTGGCTGCACTTCATGACGCAGTCATATGCCGGCAGCGGCAGTTTGCGCTCCAGGCAGGAATGGCACTCGGCCTCGTAGTCGTCAAACTTCTGACGCATCATCTCGACGTTGGCGACCTCAAAGTTATAGGCACTGAACTCGCGCTCGTTCTCGAGGAACACGTCGCCATAGGTCATGGGCGTGCCGTCGGGCAGGTAGCTCCACACCAGGTCGTAGACCGAGTTAACGCCCTGGGCGTACATGGCGATACGCTCCAGGCCGTAGGTGATCTCGACGGGCACGGGGTCGACCTCGATGCCGCCCACCTGCTGGAAGTACGTAAACTGCGTGACCTCCATGCCATTGAGCCAGACCTCCCAGCCAAGGCCCCAGGCGCCGAGCGTCGGGCTCTCCCAGTCGTCCTCGACAAAGCGGACGTCATGGTCGTTGGGGTCCAGACCGATAGCGGCAAGAGACCCCAGGTAGAGCTCCTGGGCGTTGACCGGCGAGGGCTTGATGAGCACCTGGAACTGATAGTAATGCTGCATGCGGTTGGGGTTCTCGCCGTAGCGGCCGTCGGCGGGACGGCGGCAGGGCTGCGCATAGCAGGTGCGCCACTCGGCGGGACCGAGCGAGCGCAGCGTGGTCGCGGTATGGAAGGTACCGGCACCGACCTCGGAGTCATAGGGCTGCATAATGACGCAGCCCTGCTCGCCCCAGTACTGCTGGAGGCGCAGGATGATGTCTTGGAAGGAAAGCGATGAAGCGTTCATGCCTCTAATATCCCCTCGTCGAAACGATTACACGGTTAGGTACTGTACTATAGCGGTTTTTAGTCGATAGCGCCGATGCGGTTGAGCGGCCAGTAGCGCACAAGCGCCACAGCGATCAAATCAGAGCGATCGACGGGACCAAAGTAGCGTGAGTCGGCAGAGTTTTCGCGGTTGTCGCCCATCACCCACACGCACCCGTCGGGAACGGTGTAGGGATAGCTTACCTGAGCGCCGGGCGCTTGGACTGAAAGTGGCCAGCTCATGCCCGTCGTATAGTCCTCGTCGAGCGCCTGGCCGTCAACAACCACCTTGCCATCCTGCAGGTCGACCGTCTGGCCGGCCGTGGCAATAACACGCTTGACAAGAACATCATGCTCGGAGGTGCCATCGGGGTTGTGAAACACCACGATATCGCCCTGCTTGACGGGCTGACCGAGCTCGAGGCTCACCTTTTGTGCCAGGATCTGGTCGCCAATCTCGATCGTGGACTCCATGGAGCCGGTGGGCACCACAAAGGGCTCGACCACAAACGAGCGAATCAAGAAGGTGGCGACCAATGCGATCGCGATGACCGCGATCCACTCAAAAGCGCCCCTCAACGCGGAATGCTGCGATGGAACCATTCTCACTCCTCGCTCTGCGAATACGAAGCGTCCAAAATCTCCTGCGCGTACGCACGCTCCTGGGGCGTAAGGCGCGCCGTCTCGATCAGATCGGGACGCCAGCGGCAGGTGCGCTCGATGGCGTTCTTGCGACGCCAGGCATCGACCTTGGCGTGATCGCCACTCACGAGCACCGGCGGCACGCCCTCGCCGTTGAACTCGGCGGGACGGGTGTACTGCGCGTACTCGAGCAGGCCTCCGTCCTCGGCGGTCGAGAACGACTCGTCCACATTGCTCATCTCGTCGCCCAGGGCGCCGGGAATAAGGCGTACGACGGCATCGGCAACGACCATAGCGGGAAGTTCGCCACCCGTAAGCACGTAGTCGCCGATCGACAGACGCTCATCGGCATACGCATACGCACGCTCGTCGACACCCTCGTAGCGACTGCACACAAACAACAGGCGCTCACTTTTGAGCAGGCGCTCGGCCACATGCTGCGTAAAGGGCTCGCCACAGGGGGTAAAGAACACCACAGTGGGCTTGGGACCCTCTGCGCTAATGGCCTCGATGGCCTCTGCGATAGGCTCGACCTTCATGAGCATGCCCTGCCCGCCGCCGTACGGCTCGTCATCGACGGTACGATGGCGGTCGTGCGTCCAGTCGCGCAGGTTATACGCCTTAAAATCAAAAAGACCGGCCTTGCGGGCGCGGCCCAAAATCGACGTGGACATGACAGGCTCAAACATCTCGGGAAAGACCGAAAGTGTCTCAATCAGCATGTTGTCCTCCCTACTTGTCCATATCGATCAGGCCGTCCATCACGTGGACGGAAATTGTTCCTGCATCGGGAAGATCGAGCACGACCTGCTCGATCACGGGAATCAGCACCTCGCCGTACCGATCACCCTCGACAACCCAAACATCGTTAGCGGGCGTCGACATGATCTCGACGATCGTGCCGAGCGAGCCGAAGCGCTCGTCGACCACCTCGCGACCCATCAGGTCGGTATAGGCAGCGTCGAGCGAATCGAGCTCAAAATCGTCACGATTTGCCAGCACGTAGCATCCCGTGATGCCCTCGGCGGCCGTCAAGTCGTCAATGCCCTCAAACGAGACCAGATCGCCATCGCCCGTATCGGTGACGGACACGACCGTGCAAAAGCGGTCGCGCTTGAGCGCCGGCGGCGTCAGGGCGACGCGCATACCAGGCTCTAATACAGAAGGAAGCCCCCGCAGCGGCTGCGCGAGGACCTCCCCCTTCCTTCCGTGCGGCTTGACCACACGGGCGATGTTTTTGTACTGGGACCTCAAGGTCCTAGCCCAGAACCTCTACCTCGACAGCAGTGTCGAGGCGAGCGGCCAGTGCACGGGCGAGCGTGCGAATGGCCTTGATGGTACGGCCACGACGGCCGATGACCTTAGCGACGTCATCCTCGGCGACCGAAACCTCAATCGTAGAGGCGTCGTCACCATCGATGACCTCAAGGCTCACGGAATCCGGGTCGTCGACGATCTGAACAACGAGATATTCGACGAGATCGGCGATGCGATCTGAGAGCATTGCCTCACCCTCGAGCTGTGCAGCGTCAACCTCAGGCACGATTTACTCCTCGGCGCCCTCAGCGGCCTCAGCGGCAGCCTTAGCGGCCTCGGCCTCTTTGGCGAGCTGCTTCTTGGACTTCTTGACGACGGTCTCGGTCTTCTCGCCCTCGTTGGCGGCCTTGACCAGAGCGGCGACGGCGTCGGTAAGCTGAGCGCCCTTGGACTGCCAGTCGGCGATCTTCTCGAGGTCGAGGTTGATGGTCTTGGGGGCGGTCATCGGGTTGTAGCGGCCAACCTCCTCGATGATACGACCGTCACGCGGGGCGCGGGAATCGGCGACGACGACACGGTAGTACGGACGCTTCTTAGCGCCGTGACGAGCAAGGCGAATCTTGACTGCCAAAGGAAACTCCTCCAACCAAGCAGCTTTAGGCTGCAACTACAAACAAACAGTTGAACATAATACGCCATCGACGCGGGCAGGTGAAGTCCGTGAGACCAACTTCTTCGGTGTAGTCGAGGGCAAATCCATATCTTAGACAAGAATTCGGGATTTGCAAGCACATACACGCACCCCACATGAGCTGCGCGGTATACTCATGACATGGAAAGACGCGAACATACATACGGTTATGAGGATGCCATGGGCGTCACGCCGCCTCCCTGGACGGGTCCGGCGGTGGGCCTCATGGACCTCGATGCGTTTTTTGCGAGCGTGGAGATGCTCGATCATCCCGAGTGGCGCGGCAAGCCGCTCATCGTGGGCGGCGATGCCGATTCCCGCGGCGTCGTGTCCACCTGCTCATACGAGGCACGTCGCTTTGGCGTGCACTCAGCCATGCCCTCGGCCGAGGCACGGCGCCTCTGTCCGCAAGCCATTTGGACGCATGGGCATTTCGACCGCTACCACGAGGTCAGCGCGCAGGTCATGGCGATTCTCGCCGACGAGACCCCGCGCGTTGAGCGCGTATCCATCGACGAGGCCTTTATCGACATCACACCGGGTCGCTTTGCACCCGAGGACCCGTTGCTGGTTGCACGGCGCATAAGCGACCGCGTGGCAGCGCTGGGAGTGACCTGCTCCATTGGCGTGGGCTGCAACAAGACGGTCGCAAAGATCGCAAGCGAGCGGGACAAGCCGTTTGGGCTGACCATCGTGCGCCCCGGAACCGAGCAGCGCTTTTTGGCCGCGCTGCCGGTATCTGCCATGAGTGGCATCGGGCGCTCGGCCGAGGAGCGACTGCGCCGCATGCGCATCTACACCCTCGGCGAGCTATCACGTGCACCGGAATCCACCTTGGCCTCTATTTTTGGCGTCAACGGCGAGCACATGCGCCAGCGTGCGCTGGGACTCGAAATCTCTGAAGTCACGAGCCTCGATGAAGAGCGCGAGGTCAAATCGGTCAGCAATGAACGCACCTTTGCTAAAGATTTGACTGAGCGTGGGGATATTGAGGCGGCGATTGCGCTGTTGGGAGAGTCAGTGGGACGCCGTCTGCGCCGTCAGGGGCTGACGGGTGCCACGGTAACGCTCAAGCTTAAGTATTCGTATGGCAGCGGGCGTACGGCACAGCGCCGGCTGCCTCATCCGACCGACGATGAGAACATCTTCGTGGCGGTTGCGCTCGAACTGCTCGACAACATCTGGCAGGAAGGCATGCATGTGCGCCTGGCGGGCATCGGCATGAGCGACTTTGACCATCAGGGCGGCATCCAGACCGACCTGTTCTGCGAGATCGACGACCGCGGAGCACAATCCAGCGACCGTCGCGATCTCTCCGTAGCGATCGATGCCGTCCGAGACAAGTTCGGCGACACCGCCCTATCCTTCGGCCGCCAATCCCGCTTTAATAACTAGTCTTTTTTTGGACGGGGGGGTTGCCGCCTTCCGTCCGACACGGCATTGGTAGTCAATTTGGGACGGGGCTATTTTAGCTACCCCTATATATCGGTTGAGATTCATTCGGCCTAATTCATTCACCGTCAGCCAAAGGGTAGCTAAATAGCCCCGTCCCAAATTGACTACCCCGGATGTCCGGTTAGGCGGCCGCAGCAAAATTATCCCGCCTAAAATGAGCTACTTTTCAACTTTAACTTTTTGAATCGTGCAATGGCCGATACCCGTGAGACGCACGATCTGCTTGATCGAAAAGCCCTCGCTTTTGAGCTTACGGATACAGTCATCACGCACGCCCTTGGGCAGAGCGTTGAGATGGTGAGGCTCGTATGGTTTGAGCAACGCCTGCGCAAACTCAAGCGCGTCAGTATCACTCACATGAGCGCCATAACGGAAGCAATAGCCATTGGGCTCGCCCGAGGTGCTAAATGCAAAAAATCTCTGGGAATTCCCGAGCAGCCCGAGCACGCAATCAGTCTTACAAATTCCCGGATAGCCCATATACTCGCCAAAGCTGCTCCAGCGATAGAGCGAAGCAGTGCCAATTCTGGCTTTCGCAGGGTTATCGTGAATGTAACGAACGCAGTTGAGCAGCTGATCATCATCGAGAATCGGCACACTCTTAAATCGATCCTGGAAAACAGGACCTCTCCTGCCTGTCTTAGAATTGAAATACATGGCATACGCCGTCGTAATCGAATGCATGCAATCGCTCAGGTGAGCATGCCCGTCATCTAGCAACAAGTGAATGTGATTATCCATAAGGCACCATGCGATGACATCCACTTTGAACTTCTGGCATTTCGAAGCTATCAGTCGAATCAGATAGAGTCGATCGTCAGCATCCTCAAATATCAGCTGACCACCACAGCCCTTTTGGACGACATGGTAATAGCCGTAAACAGAGATTTCCCGCGCGGTCCGAGTCATACGCATCTCCTCCTCTACAGATAACAAATACGTTACCCGAGTCGGAAAGCTAAATATCACGCAATGAACCGCAACTCGCTTCTATCGGCGAACGGTAGGTAGTAGCTAAAAAAGCCCCGTCCCAAATTAGCTACTTTGGGCAAAAAGAAAGCCGGGCAGGTGCGGAAAACCGCAACTGCCCGGCGAAATGCGCGAAGCTAGCTAAAAAGCCCCGTATCAAATGAGCTACTAGAGGAGATTGAGGGGAAGCTGGGGGGCGTCTCCCCAGAGTTTCTCGAGGCGGTAGAAGTCGCGGGCTTCGGGAGTGAAGACGTGGACGACAACCGAGCCGTAGTCCATGAGCATCCAGGTCTTCTGCTCGCGGCCCTCGATGGAGAACGGATGCTCGCCGCAAGCCTCGGCGACCTTCTCCTCGATCTCGTCGACGATCGAATCGACCTGGCGGTTGTTGGTACCGGTGGCAAGCACAAAGTAGTCGCACACGTCGGAAAGCTCGGTCAGGTCGAGCACCTGCACGTCCTCGCCCTTCTTGTCGTAGGCGGCCTGCGCGGCGGCGCGGGCGACATCCTCGGCGGCGACACCGCTCGCGGACAGCGAGGCGGCGGTGCGGTCGGACGTGGCAACGAAACTCTTGTGCTCCACACCTTCAAGAATCTGCTCGTCAGTCATGGTCTCGTCGGCCATGGAATACCTCTTTCTAGACACACCCGAGCTAGCGCAGCTGGGCGTAATGGTTGTAAATCGTAATAGCCGTGGGATAAAGATAGCGCCCGGACTGGATCACATAGACCAGACCCTGCGCAAAACAGGAGAAGAACAACTCGTCAAGCGTCGACTCCCCCACCATCTTGCGCAGCGCGTGGGCATAATCACCATGGCGGTTGGGCTCGATGGCATCGGCCACAAAGACCACCATATCGAGCGGCGTCATGTCGCAGGCGCCCACGGTGTGACGGTCGACAGCCTGGAAAACGGCCGGCGACAGCTCGGGGAAAAGCTGCGGAAGCTCATAGGCGGCAACGGGGCCATGCAAAAGCGGCGTCGCGGCGGAAGGAGAGCCGGCAACCTTGATGCCATAGTGAAGCGCGCGGGCCACGAGTTCATCATCGGAAAGCACCTTGTCCCAGTCGTGAATTAAGCCGGCGGCAGCGGCATCAAAGCGGTCAACGCCGTAGACCTCGGCCAGATGAAGTGCGGTCTCGGCAACACCCAGCGAATGCACATAGCGCTTGCGCTTATCCTTCATGCGAACATCGAGCAGCTCTTGAATGCGCTTGAGCAGCGCGCGCTCATCGCCCCCAAACTGATCCTCTACCGACAACGTAGCCCCCATCACTCAAAATCTTCTTGACCCAGATCGACATACAAACTGCGCTTGCGAATGTAGCCGAGCACAGACTCGCTCGTAAGATAGCGCACGCTCATGCCGCGGGCAACTCGCTTACGAATGTTCGTCGAGCTGATCGCCAGCGCCGGAATCTGAATATAACGCACATCGAACGGCAGCCCCGACTCTTTGATTCGGGCACGCGCCGTATCGATATCAAAACCCGGTCGCGTCGCCGCAATAAAGGTAGCAAGCTCAGCGATTCGCTCGGCATCATGCCAGGTCACAATATCGATAATCGCGTCGGCGCCCGTAATAAAGTAGAGCTTTACCTGAGGCGGGTAAAAGTCGCGAAGGGCATGAAGCGTATCGGCCGTATAGGTTACGCCCGGACGGTCAATCTCGAACCGGCTCGCCAAAAAAGCCGGGTTCGCGGCGGTGGCGAGGACCGTCATGGCATAACGGTCCTCGGCAGGCGTCACCGGCTTGTCAAGCTTAAAGGCGGGAGAGCCCGCCGGCATAAAGAGTACAGCGTCCAAGTCGAGCGACTCGCGCGCCTGCTCGGCAGTCACCAAGTGCCCGTAATGAATCGGGTCGAATGTGCCGCCCATAATGCCAAGCCGAAACTCTTTGCCCTCTTTTATGGGCAGCTCGGGCAAACCGATTCCACCGCGCAGCGACATGGCTTACTCGCCCTCCGAGGCCTCGGCATCGTCCGCGGCATCCGCCGCATCGACAACCTCGACGCCCTCATCCGCAGCATCGGCCACGTCAATGGCCTCAACGGCAACGTCCTCGCCAGCATCCTCGAGCTCCTCGTACTCCGAGAAGTCCTCAGCACCCTCAAAGTCAAAGGCGCGCTGGCAAATGCGGACCTCGTCGCCCGCGCGGCAACCGGCCTTCTCGAGCGCGTCGTCAACACCCATACGCGCAAACTTGTGCTGCAGATAGATGACAGCTTCCTCGTTTTCCCAGTCGGTCTGGATGACCATACGCTCGATGGCACGACCGACCACGCGGAAGGCACCGGGCTCTTCCTGGACAATGCGGAAACGCTTCTCGCGCTGCAGACGGCGGCGCTCCCACTCCTCGTCGCGAAGATCGACCGGCTCATCGGAGACCGCCAGCTCGGCGCGCAGCTTAGCCACCTGTTCGCCCACGGCAAGCATCAGCGTGTTGAGGCCGGCGCCCGTCACGGCGGACACGGCAAAGAACATATGGCCGTCGTCGAGTGCCGCACGCTTAAGGTCGGCAATCTTGTCGGCCGTGCCCGGCGCATCGCACTTGTTGGCGACGACGATCTGCGGACGCTCCGAAAGCTCTGCTCCATACTGCTCGAGCTCACGGTTGATAATGCGATAGTCCTCGACCGGATCGCGATCCTCAAAACCGCCCGTCATGTCGACGACATGCATGATCAGGGCCGTACGCTCAATGTGGCGAAGGAACTGGTGGCCCAGGCCCTTGCCCTCGCTCGCGCCCTCGATCAAACCAGGAACGTCGGCAACGACGTAAGAATACTCACCGGCACGCACCATGCCGAGGTTCGGCACGAGCGTGGTAAACGGATAGTCGGCGATCTTGGGACGGGCGGCACTCATGCGCGCGATGAGCGAAGACTTACCCACCGAGGGAAAGCCCACGAGCGCGGCATCAGCCATAAGCTTCATCTCGAGCTCAATCCAGTGCTCCTCGGCCGGTTCGCCCAGCTGAGCGAACGCGGGCGCGCGGCGCACCGACGTCACAAAGTGCGTGTTGCCCAGGCCACCGGCACCGCCGGGCGCCACGACAACGCGCTCGCCATCGTGCACCAGGTCGGCAATCTCGAACATCGGGGTCTGCGTCTCGGGGTCGAGCTCGCGCACCACGGTGCCCATGGGAACCTTCAGGATCAGGTCCTCGCCGCTCTTACCGTTACGACGGGCACCCTGCCCGTGCGTGCCGCGTTCGGCGCGGAAGTGATGCTTAAAGCGGTAATCGATCAACGAAGACAGCTGAGCATCGGCCTGGATGACGACATTGCCGCCACGACCGCCGTCGCCGCCATCGGGGCCGCCCTTGGGGACAAATGCCTCGCGCCTAAACGACATGCATCCGGCTCCGCCGTCGCCGCCGCACACGTTAATGCGGCTGATATCGGTGAACTGTGACAACAGAATCGCCTCCTACAAAAAGAGGGAGACCCTTGAATCCTAAAACTCAAGTGTCTCCCACATATGTGCTCTATGAAGGGTGAATTACGCGTTCGCGAGCGGGCGTACGCTGACCCTGTGCTTGATACCCTTGTGGAACTCAACGGTACCGTCGACCAGCGCGAACAGCGTGTCGTCCTTGCCACGGCCAACGTTCTCACCCGGGTGGATGTGAGTGCCGTGCTGACGGACGAGAATCGTGCCCGTGGTTACCGTCTGGCCGGCATAGCGCTTCGTGCCAAGGCGCTGACCGCGGGAGTCACGGCCATTACGGGAGGAACCGAGTCCTTTTTTGTGTGCCATTGTGTATACCTACTCTTTCGTTACGAGTGTAATCTACTCGGCGACGGGAGCCTCGGCAACAGCCTCGGCCTCTGCCTTGACAGCCTTCTTGGCGCGGGACGTAGCCTGGACCTTCACGATCTTCAGCTTGGTGAGCTGCTGACGGTGACCCTTCAGACGACGATAGCGCTTACGCTTGTGGAACTTGAAGACCAGCTGCTTCTCGCCCTTGAACTGCTCAACGATCTGAGCGGTAACCTTGGCCTTGGCCAGCTTGTCGGGATCGGTGACGATCTTCTTACCATCGTTGAGGAAGATAACCGGCAGGGTGACCTTGTCGCCCTCATTGCCCTCGATCTTCTCGACGGTGATGACATCGTCGGTGGCGACCTTGTACTGCTTGCCGCCCGTGTTAACGATTGCGTACATGTTTACTTGCCCTTCATGCATCAGTTAGTGCAACAGCCGAATATAGTAGCAGGCGAAAATACCCCCGTCAACGAGTATGTGGAGCAAATCCACAAGTTCGCACAGGTATGGGGCTGACGAGTCGGCCCTCGTCGTCCTCGCATGCTTGATTCTGACGCTCGACATCGTAGGAGCAGATGGTCACGAGGTCTTGCATACCGGTGGAAACAATAGGTGCATCCACGCCCGGGGTCAAGCCCTGCAACAAAACATCAGCAGCAGAAAGCAAAATTTCCGGACGCATAGAGCCCTCGTTGTCGGCATGGGTGTCGAGCATGAGAACCAAATGGTCCGGGCGCTCCCCCGCCGTGAGCTCATAGCCAACGAGCGTGTGATCCAAATCCAAGCGCTTGCTCTTTTTGCCGCGCGCGTAGTCGATGCCATGATCCGCGCGCAGCGTGTCGATCGCACGACGCACCTCGTCGGCGCTTACGGGCGCCTCGGGATCCAGGTGTAAGTCGATGCGATACGACAGGCGCGTGAGCTGCGCCGTCAACGCCGGCGTGCGCACGTCGATGTACGCCGCCTCGATGGGCGCCAGATCGGCCGGAGACGCCGCAGCCAGGCGCCCAAACGCCTCGTCGAGCGCCACGAACTCGGTCATAAACAGGTCATACCACTCGCAGGTCGACGACGTACCCACCGGCAGCGCCGAAGAGAAGCCCACGCGCATGTGCGGAGAGAAGCCCTGCGTGACGGCATAGGGAAGTCCCGCACGGCGCACGATGCGCTCAATGGTATGGATTACTTCGAGATGGCCCAGGTACTTAAGGCGATCGCGCTTGCCATAGCGAACACGAAGTCTAAAGAGCGAGGGGTTGTCGGTCAGGCGCTCACTCATGCGCGATCACCCATCAATACATTCTTGGCGTGGAGCGTGGGGCAGATCCCGCAGCCGGTGCACGACGTGCGGGTACAGTCGGGAGTCGTGACGCCCTCGAGCGAGCGACGGTACTCGCGCTCGAGGAAGCCGCGCGTGCAGCCGGGGCTCACGTGCTCCCACGGCAGGCGCCAGTCCAACTCGTAGGGCAGGTGCACGAGCTCATTGAGGTCGATGCCGTTTTTGGCAGCAGCTTCCTTCCAGTTATCGAGCGAGAAATGCTCTACCCAGGCGTCAAAGCGAGAGCCCGAGCGCCAAGCATCGATGATGACGGGCGTCATGTCGCGACCGGCGCGGGACAGCGCGGCCTCGATGAGCGAGGTCTCGGCATCGTGGTAATGCACGCGGACGGCACGGTTGCGAACGCTCGTGATAAGCAACTTCTGGCGACGCTTGACGTCGTCGTAGTCGAGCTGCGGGCACCACTGGAACGGCGTGGCAGCCTTGGGGATAAAGACCGAAACCGAGATCGACACCGAAATCGAGCCGCGACGAGCCTTGGGCACCACGGAACGACCGAGCTCCAGCACGTGATCGGCCAGATTGGCGATGGCCACGATGTCCTCATCGCGCTCGCCGGGAAGGCCCATCATAAAGTAGAGCTTCATGCGGTTCCAACCGGCCTCGAAGGCCGCCTTGGCCGCACGGTCCAGGTCCTCCTCGGTCACGTTCTTGTTAATGATGTCGCGCATGCGCTGGCTGCCGGCCTCGGGCGCGAACGTCAGTCCGCCCTTCTTTTCGCCGGCGACCGACTCGGCCATATCCACGCCAAACGAATCCAGGCGCTGCGACGGAATAGACACGCGAATACCCGTATCCTCCAGGCGACGGTTGAGCCTGCCGAGCACGTCGCGAATGCAGGAGTGGTCGGTCGTGGAGAGCGAGGTCAGCGACACCTCGTCATAGCCAGTCTTTTCCAGGCCCTGAATCACCGACGAGACGATCTGGTCGGTCGAGCGCTCGCGCACCGGGCGATACGTCATGCCGGCCTGGCAAAAACGACAGCCGCGGGCGCAGCCGCGCAGGATCTCGATAGACAGGCGGTCGTGAACCAGCTGCGCATAGGGCACGCACGACTGCGACAGCGGATTCGTGGCGCCGAAATCCTCGACGACGCGCTTGTAGACCACGGTCGGCGCATCCTTGCCTTCACGCGGCACGGTGTAGCCATGCGGCGAGCAGGGCTCGTCGTGACGAACCTCATAGAGCGACGGCACGTAGTTGCCGGCAATGGATGCAAGCTGCTCGACAATCTGCGCGCGCGGGACCCCTTCGTCACGCAGGCGGCGATGCAGCTGGCAGGTCTCGAGCAGCGATTCCTCGCCCTCACCGATGAGGATGGCATCGAAGAAGGCCGCGTACGGCTCGGGGTTGTACACCGAGGGGCCGCCGGCGATGATAATGGGGTCGTCCTCGGTACGGTCGGCCGCTAACAGCGGAATGCCAGCGAGGTCGAGTGCCTCGAGGAAGTTCGTCACCGCCATCTCGTGCGGCACATGCAGACCGACGATATCAAACGAAGCGACCGGCGCTGCGCCCTCGAGCGAGAGCAGCGGAATACCCGCCTCGCGCATGGCGTCACCCATATCGGGCCACGGCACATAGCCGCGCTCGCAGGAGATGCCCTCGGCCTGGTTAAGGATGTTGTAGAGGATGGCGATACCCTGGTTGGGCAGACCGACCTCGTATACGTCCGGATAGATCAGACAACAACGGTAATCGGCATCGGCCTTGGAAAGCGTGCCCCACTCGTGATCGATATAGCGACTCGGCTTCTCGACCTTGGCGAGCAACGGCTCAATTAAATGAAAACAGTCTTGGTATGCAACGCGCAACGGAAAACCCCTAAGCAGCGAGATCGGATGCGTCTTGGTAGGACGCCATAGGACGGGTAGCGCCCGCGACCGTGGTCACCAGATCGCGAACGCGGGAGAACGTGGCAGTGACCACCTCGTTGGCACGGCTGTAGTCGACATCGCGCTCGTAGAGCGAAACAAGCGCACGGCCCATGCCGTAGGTGCCCGCGGCAGCAGTGAGCGCCTTGACGGCAAACCCAATATGCGGCGTCTGCTTGACGAGCGCGCGGGTGACCGCGCGGATCACAAGACCGCCGGCAAGCACGCCCGCGACCTCGTAGCCGCGCTCAGGCTTAATGCCGCGTCCAAAGACGGCAGCGAGCTCAAAGAGCATGCCCACCTGCGCCAGCGCCATAACGGGATAATCGGCGCCCGGCAAAAACACCAGTGCACCGGTCGCCATATTGGTGAGCGCGCACGAGGTGATGATACGATTGGCCGCCGCGATGCGCATGAAGGCAAAGTTCGCCGCAAAAGCCGTTTCCTTGTCGGTGCGGTCGAGAATCCAGCGGGCAAGCGTCTCGAGCAGATACGTCTTATCGGTTGCCGCTACCACGCCGAGCATGGGCGTGGACTCCTCGATAAACGGCACCTCCACAGCAGACTCGGCAAGCACGCACACGGGTGCGCCGGCGATCACGAGCTCCTGCACGGCACTCTCCAAGCGATCGGAACCACACGAGAGCACCAGCACCACATCGGTATCGGTCTTTGGAGCAATTCGCTCCTCCCCCAGACGCTCGACGCGCACAATGCCCGAGGTCGTCTGCGGCACAAAGGCGTCACGCACCGTCTCGGCCAGAAAGCGCGAGGCGGACGAATCCAGATAGACCGAGACGCGCACCGGCGTATCGGAATCCTTCTTAACGGACGCGCCCATCTTAAAAGCGCGGGTCAGCTTATCTACGGGAATTTTCATAGCAAACCCCTCCAGCGGTTACGCGGCGCCCGAACGATGCCGCCATATGGATTGTACGATACCCACCGTCAGCAGCTGAATCATCATCGAAGACGAACCGAAGCTAATAAACGGTAGCGGAATACCGGTAATCGGCATCATGCCGATGCACATGCCGATGTTTTCGAAAGTCTGGAACGCCCACATGCCAACGATGCCCACACACGAAAGACGCAAAAACAGCGACTCGCACTTAAAGGCGACGCGAATCGTCGAAAAGATCAGCAGCACGTAGAGGCACAGGAGCAAAAAGGAACCGCAAAAGCCAAAGGTCTCGGACAGGAAGGCGAAGACGAAGTCGGTGTGGAACTCAGGCAGAAAGCCGCCGGCCGACTGCGTCGCATGCCCCAGGCCCTTACCAAAGAAGCCGCCCGAGCCAACGGCGATAAGCGACTGCTGCAGGTTGTAGGCATCGTCCGAATCGGCATTATCGGGGTCGATAAAGACCGTCAGACGGTTCATCTGATACTGCTTGATGAGCACATCGTGGCCGAGCAAAGAATCAAAGACCGAATCGAGCGCCAGGACGAGGGCCACCAAGCCCACGAGCAGGGCCAGGGTCGAGAGCACCCATTCGCGGCGTGCACCGCTCATACAAATGACAATGGCGCCCGAAACAAGTACGACCAGGCCCGAGCCCAGGTCGCCCATGGCAACGACGGCCAAAAACGGAATGGACAGCATGCCGCAGAGCTTGACGTAGTCGCGAACGGTATCGATGCGACCGTTATACTGCGAGCCAAGCGTAGCAATAAAGAAGATGGTGATGAGCTTGGCAAGCTCAACCGGCTGGAATGTCAAGCCGATACCGGGAATCTTGATCCAACCCGTCATGCCCAGACCGCCCGTATAGGACAGACCCGGAATCTTGGGCGAGAAAATCACGATCAGGTCGATGACGAGCAACGCCGTCGAGAAATTGGAAATACCGCGCAGGTCGGTACGCCAGACCAGCACCGCCAGCACCGCTCCGATGCCAATTCCCAGCAGATGGCGTGAGAACGAGGCATCGGCCTTAAACTGCGAAGCCGACCAGATGATGATGGCACCGTAGACGACGAGCGCCACAGTAGCCACGAGCACACCGATATGCACCTTTTGGCGAAACGTGCCGCGCGAGGCCGAAAGTTGCTTGTTGACGCGGTCCAGGCTGCTGCGAGAGCCGGTCCTGGTTGAACGGAACAGATCCGCCGGAGAAAAATCCATCGCAACCTCCTATCGAACCGAAGAATCGCCCGAGGCCGAAGAGGTATCGGGCTCGTCATAAATCACGCCGAGCACGTCGCGCACGACATGCATCGCGGTATCTGAGCCACCGCCGCCCTGCTCCAGGACGGTAGCGATGACATACTTGGGATCATCGGCCGGCGCATAGGCGCAGAACCACGCGTATTCGTCCTCGCCGCTTTTCTCGCCCGTGCCCGACTTGCCGTATACCTGCGGCGTCAGGGTGCCAAAGTGCGCCGCCAGGGACGTCGATGCCGTGTAAATCACGTCGTGCATGCCGTTGCGGACAAGAGTCAAATCCGAATCGCTGTTGATCTTGGCCTCCAGACGCTTCTTCTTGCCCTTGCCGTTGTACTTATAGGCATCGCCGTCGCCATCGCGCGACACGGCCGACAAAAACACGTGAGGCACGTACTGCTTGCCGCCGTTGGCAAGACCCATATAGGCGCACGCCATCTGCAGAGGCGTCACCAGGATGTCGCCCTGGCCGATGGCAATGTTGGTCATATCGCCGGCATTCCACTTGCGGTCCTCGGCAGATGCGTCGGTGAAGTACGACTCTTTCCACTCGGCATCGGGAATACGGCCCGCGCCCTCACTCGGCAGATCGATACCGCAGGTCTTGCCCAAGCCCCAGCGACGAAAGACCTCCTGCAGGCCCTCGGGATGTTGCTCGTCATAAAAGAACGCCTTGCCCATGTCGTAGAAGACGGGGTCGCACGAGTTGGCGATACCCGACTGCAACGTCATGGTGCCGTGGCCGGAATGCAGCCAGCAGTACTTGCCCCACGACTTACCCAGACCCGTCCAATAGCCCGTGCAGTTGGTCGTCTGCCCCGACGTGTAGGTTCCAAACTCAAGACCTGCCAGTGCCGAGAGCGGCTTGATGGTCGAAGCCGACATGTACTGTCCGCTGATGGCGCGGTTGAGCAGCGGGTGCGAACCCTTGTCATCATTGAGCTCGGTCCACACGTCATTTGAGACGCCGCCGATAAAGACGGACGGATCGAACTTGGGCTGGCTCGCCATGCCCAGGATCTCGCCATTGTTGGGATCGAGACACACCACAGCGCCGTTGCCGGCATTGCTGTAGCCATTGGTCTTGGCAAGCTCGATAGCGCTCGCCAGCGCCGTCTCACAGGCCTGTTGGATCTTAAGGTCGAGCGTGAGCTTAATGTCGGAGCCGGCCTTCGCGGGCACGGCGCCGGCCTGACCGGTCACATTGCCCGAGGCATCGACCTTGACGGTCTGCTCGCCACGAATACCCTGCAGCAGGTTTTCGTAGTAGCTCTCAACGCCCGCCTGGCCCACGATATCGCCCGACTGGTACGTAATCTTGCCAGCAGAAGCATCATCATCGCCAGAGGTTTTCTTATTCTGGGCCTCGAGCTGCTCGGAGGTAATGGTGCCGGTATAGCCCAAGATATGGCATGCCGTCTCGCCATATGGATACTGGCGCTCGGTACGCTCGGCAATCTTGACGCCCGGGAACTCGCCGGCGTGCTCCTGAATATAGGCAACCGTGGAGCGACGGACGTCCGTCGCGATGGTATGCAGGCTCTGAGCGCCCTCGGAATTGTCCTGAATATTGCGCAGCACCGCCACGTAGGGCATACCGAGCACGTTGGCAAGATGGCGAACCAGAACCTCATCCTCGGCAAGGTCGCGGTAGGCCACGACAGCAAGTGAGGGACGGTTCTGGACAAGTGCCACGCCATTGCGGTCGAGGATGCGGCCGCGCACAGCGGGTGTGGTAACGGTGCGCGTCTGATTGCTATTAGCCTGCTTTTCGTAATAGTCCGACGAGACCATCTGCATGCCCCACAGCTTGACGGCAAGCGCCGCGAACATCGCGCCCACACCCGTGGTGAGGATGGAGAAGCGGCCCTTAAAGGCGGTCGCCGCGGTATTGCCCTCGCCCTCGGTGGCGCGCGGGGCCGTTCCATGCTGCGTATCGTAGGTAAAACGAGAATCGCCGCGACGCATGATCACCAGTGCGACCACGATGGCCACAACCAGCACGATACCGGCGATAATAACCGTCATCTGGGAAGACATCTACGGGCCTCCCCTATTTGAGCTTACGGGTCTTGGGCTTAAAGCGCATGCCCGTCTGGCGTCCGCCACGTGCGGAGAATCCATAACCGGACTGCGGCACGACGCCGGACATCAAAAACGGAATGGCAACCAGACCCGTCAGGATCGAAGACGGCAGCGCATGGCCGAAGATCGCCACGACAAAGCTCGTCTCCAAACCCATAAACAGCAAGATGATGCTGTAGATCACATTAATGACGAACGCGAAGGCGCCCACAGTGATGCCGCGCGCACTCGGGGTACCGCCCGTCTGACCGGCAGCGCTATGCACCAGGGCAAAAGAACCCACGGTCAGCAGGAGCGACATAACGCCCACCGGCACGGCAGCGGAAAGGTCATAGAACAAGCCGCTGCAAAAACCGCACACGACGGCACGGGTCGGGTCGCCCGAGAACACGCTTAGGCACACCAGGATAATCATAAAGTTGACGCGACCGCCCGCAATGGAGATCTGCGGTGCCAGGCCTGCCTGCAGCAGCACGCACACGATGGCAGCGATTACAAACGTGCGGGAGCTCATCCCCTGCTCGTGTAGATCCATGGACATGCCCCCTATTCGTTCGAGCCAGAATCGGTCGTCTCGGACGTGTCGGAACTGTCATCCGAACTCTCGTCCTTCGTCTTGGTCGCAGCATCGCGCGACGTTCCCTGCGGCGTGCTATTAGCGGTGCTCACGTCCTCATCCGAGGCCGACTGTTCATCGGTCAGCGAGGTAATGACCAGCACTTCCTCGTTGTTCTCGGCCGTGGTCTGAGCGCGCACCACAATGGTGTAGTACACGTCGTTTGCCGATTTCTCAACCGACGAGACGGTGCCAAGCGGAAGGCCCTTGGGGAACACGCCGCCAATGCCCGAGGTCACGATGATGTCGCCAACCTTAACATCGGAGTCGACGCTCACGTACTCAAGACGCAGCGTGCCGTCAGCCTGACCCTGCAGCATGCCCTGGGCGCGCGTGTCCTGCACCATAGCGGACACGCCCGAGTTCTCGTCGCCAATCAGGCGCACGGTGGACGTCTTGGCCGAGACTTCGATGATCTGGCCGATAACACCGGCCGAACTCGTCACAGGCATGTTGATGGTAAGGCCGTCGGCAGAGCCCTTGTCGATGGTAACGGTCGAGGTCCAGGCATCGCCCGAGGCACCAACGATACGAGCAGCGGTCGATTTGAGGTTGTAGGTCGACTGCAGCCCGACCAGCCCCTCCAGACGCTCGGCGGTCTTTTGAGCCTCGGAGAGCTCAGCAACCTTAGAGGTCAGCTCCTCGTTTTGCTTCTTGAGCTCGTCGAGCGTGTCCTGCGACGCCGTAAGGTTAGAGAACACGTTGCCAATGGCATTGAAAGGAGCCGCCACAGCCGAACCCACAAAGCGCACCGGCGAGGTAATCGTCGTTACGCCCGAACGCACGGCATGAATCGGTCCCGCCTCGCCCTCGCGGATGTAAAACGTGAGCAGCAACACCGAAATCAGGCTGAAAACAATCAACGGGCGCATACCCGTTGATTGTCGCTTGGTATTCAGATTTGTGGAGAAACCCGAAGATCGTGCCAAATGGAATCCACCTTTTGGAAATTAAGCATTGGTCTGGACGAAGCCGCCATCAAACGCATTGGCCTCGAGCACGCGGGCACAGCCGTTAACGACGTTATCGAGCGCCGTGGGGCTGACGTTGACCGAAACGCCGGTCTCATCGCGCAGACGCACGTCGAGTCCGCGTAGCAGAGCGCCACCACCGGTCAGCAAAATGCCGTAGTACATAAGGTCAGAGGCAAGATCGGGCGGCGTGGCATCGAGGGCGTCCTTGACGGCCTTGGCCATCTCGTCGAGCGGCTTGTTGAGCGCGCGACGAATCTCCTCGCTCTCGATGCGCACGGTCTTGGGCAGACCGGTGATCACGTCGCGACCGTTGACCTCGACGTCGAGCTCGTCCTTGAGCGGCACAGCGGAGCCGACCTTGATCTTGATGTCCTCTGCCGTACGCTCGCCGATGGCAAGGTTGTAGGCATCACGAACGTGCGTGAGGATGGCCTGATCGAACTCGTCACCTGCAATACGGATGGACTGCGAGACGACGATGCCGCCCATAGCGATAACGGCAACCTCGGTGGTACCGCCACCGATGTCGATGACCATGGAGCCGGTGGGCTCCTCGACGGGCAGGTCGGCGCCGATAGCGGCAGCCATGGGCTCCTCGATCAGATAGGCCTGGCGAGCGCCAGCCTGGATCGTGGCCTCAAAGACAGCACGCTTCTCGACCGACGTGACGCCGGAGGGAACGCAGACGACAACGCGCGGACGCGGGGTCCACGGATAGCGCTTCTCGGACGCCTTATCGATAAAGTAGCGAAGCATGGCCTCGGTAACATCGAAGTCGGCGATGACGCCGTCCTTCAGGGGACGAACGGCCACGATGTTGCCGGGCGTACGGCCGAGCATGCGCTTTGCCTCGATACCGACCGCCAGGATGCGCTCGTCGTTCTTGTCGATGGCGACAACAGAGGGCTCGCGAATGACGATGCCCTTGCCGCGCACGGAGACAAGCGTATTTGCGGTGCCGAGGTCGATGGCAAGATCGCCCGCATAGCTACCGAAGAACATATCCATCAAAGAAAACAACGCAACTCCTGATGTGTTGGATGATTGCTGGAAAACTACTAGCTCATCATACTAGCGCAAGCCCGGCACCTCACTTGCGGTGAAGCGCCGGGCAAAGCTAAATCCCATAAGGTCACTACTGGTTGTCAGCAGCCGAGAAATCCATATCGAGCGAGGAAACGGCCCAGCCGATATGGTTGTCGGAGCGCACGAATTTGACGGTGTACTCCTGCTCGCCGCCCTTGGACAGCGATGCCTTCACCTTAGCGGTCGTCTCGGTCATGGACTGATCCATGCCCTCGACGGACACGGTGGCACCCTGCGGAATCGAGGAGATGATCATCGACTTAGCGTCCTCGGACAGGCTCGATGCCAGGCAAGACTCGGCCTTTGCGGTGTCACCGTCGCCGGCAGCCTGGAACAGATCGGTAACGACAGACTCCTGAGACGGGAAGCCAAAGCCGCGCGTGTAGGCAAAGCCCAGACCGCCCGCGGCGATCAAAATGAGCAGAAGCAGCACGATGAAGACTTTGAGACCCGTGTGGCGATGGCGACGACGGACCTTGGCCTGCTTACGATCCTGACGGTCCTGCTGGACCATCTCGGACTCGGACAGCGTAAAGAAGCCGGTGTCCGAGGGATCGGGCATAAACTGACCGGTCGCGCCCGTAGGATCGAGCGGATCGACGGCAGGAGCGTCCATCGCGGGCGCCGGAGCCGTGGCCATAGCCGTCTGGGCAGACAGCGCGGCAAGCGAATCGTGCACGCGGGCAAGCTCATCGGCCTGCTCGGAGGTGAGCTGGTAGATGCCATCGGCAGTAGCGGCGTTAAAGGCGTCGAGTGCGTCGGAGGGACGGCCGGCGGCAGAAAGCGCCTGACCCATGCCGGCGTTGAGCGCACGCGTGTCGTCGCGGGGGCCGGCAAAGTCGATAGCCGTGCGGTAGGTCTCCACGGCATCCGCCGGACGGCCGAGCTTGATGAAGCAACGACCGAGCTCGCCGAGCGCGGCGGCAGGAGCCGGATTGGCGCCATCGATGGCAGCCTGACGGAAGGCAGTACCCGCGTTGGCATAGTCGCCCGACTGGAACAGCGCGTTACCCAGGCCCAGATAGGCCTTGAACGGCGTGGCATAAGAAGCGTCCTGCGTAGCAGCAGAGAACGCCTGAGCGGCCGTCGTGTAGTCGCCCACGGCGGCGAGCGCCTTGCCGCGGTTGGTGAGCAGCGCGCCGCGCTTGCCATAGGTGCCGTCGTTGAGGGCGGCGGCGTAGGCCTCGGCGGCCTCGGCATACATGCCCAGGTGCATCAAGGCGTTACCACGAAGGTGATCGGCCTCGCCCATAATCTCATCGGGAGTCTTTGCCGCCCCAAGCATCTGGGCTGCAGCGGAAAAATCACCCGCGCGGTAAGCGGCGCGGCCCTGTTGGATCAGCTGGCTATTCAAGGAAATCCCCTTTACTCGTGAACGATCTCGACATGGACGATCTCGTCGCCGGCACGCAGCTGCGAAATCACATCGAGACCCTCGACCGTGGTACCAAAGACGGTGTAACCGGAATCGAGGTTATGCTGGGCGCCCAGGCAGAAGTAGAACTGCGAACCCGCGGAATCGGGGTCCATGGAGCGTGCCATAGCAAGGGCGCCATCGACATGGCTGTTGCGCGGATTGGTGGCAAACTCGCCCTTGATGCAGTAGCCGGGGCCACCGGTACCGGGCATGCCGTCGGGGCCCTCAAGACCGGCAGCGACGTCGGCGCCGGACATATCGCGGGTATTGGGGTCGCCGCCCTGAATGACGAAGCCGGGAACATAGCGATGGAACTTAAGGCCATCGTAGAAACCCATCGTGGAAAGCTCGCAGAAGTTCGCGACATGAATGGGAGCGCCCTCGCCGTCAAACTTGACCTTGATGGTACCCTTCGACGTCTCGATTACGGCGCACTCGTCGCCGGCAAGCTGATACTCGGGCGTGTAGAGCTCTTTCTTAAAACCAAACATGTGGTTCCTTCCTCGTGCGTTTAAAGCATATTTGTACGAATTGTAGCAATAAGCACAGGCTTACATCAATTGCGCACGTAGGTTATGCCGACTATGGCGAACTAATTTTAGGAACGCTGCTGCGGCTTCCAGGAACCCACATTGGCGTCGTACTGGTTCAGCGCGCTGTTGCCGCCCTGCGCGATGGGAGCCAGGATCTCGCTTTGGTGGGAACTCATCGACTCGCCATCGGGAATGGCCAGCGAGATGTCCCAACTCTGGCAGATCACGTCGACGCGCTCGTACATCCACTCGGCAAGCTGCTTTAAGTGGGCGATGTCATCCGCATAGACCGTATCGTCCTGGTACTTAAGGTTGTTGAGCTCATCTTGCGTCTTTTTGATCTGGTCGCGCAGGGCGTAGGCACTCTGCGACAGCTCCTGACGGGTGGACAGCGGCGTTCGGAGATAACCGTTGTTAAAGGAATCGATGACCTCGCCAATCTGATCCTCGTCACCGTAGCACACGATGGTCTGATACAGACCATCGAGCCTGGTATAGAGCTGATCATCGGTCAGCACGGTTTCTTCCTGGACCACCTCGGCAGAATCGTCCTGCTTGGTATCGTCCTCAGTCGCCTCGCCCTTTTGGCGAGTGGGGAAGGTCGTCTGCGCGGCTTGGCCAAACTGGTCATAGAGGCCAGGCATGACACCCATGGGATCGGTCGTCACGAACCAATAGGCACCACCGCAAACGACAGCAAGGACCGCGATGACGATAAGCGGCTTGGGGATATGACGCTTGTGCTTGTGATAGGCGTCCTCGTCGGGGTGCACCTTGCGCTTGGGTTTTTGAGCATCGTCGTGCAGGGAAACCGGCGTGGGAATATCGACCTTGGGGATACCGAAATCCTTATCGAAAGCCGGCAGCACGCAGGTCTCGTTAGGATCGGCGGCGTCCGAAAGCACCGCAGCGGCAGAGGCCGGCGCATGCGGCACCTCGGTATCGATCTGCTCTTGCGTTAGGCGCGGAAAACCCGCCGTGCGGCCCGCAGCCAAGTCGGATGCGGCCGCGTCCTCGGAGAGGATACCCGGAGCGGGGCGTCCGCATTTTGGGCACGTACGATCATGTGGAGAAAGACGGGCACCGCAGCCCTCACAGAACACGAACTCGGTATGCTCGGGGCCATCGCCCGGACCCACATAGGCGTTGCAGTAGGGGCAGAACGAGGCGCCGTCCTCGATGTTCTTAAGGCAATGCGGACAGATCACGGCATCCTCTTTTCGGAGCAATTCAAACAATCGAGGTTAGAGCATAACATCGCTAAGCCCCCACAGGGCCAAGGCACCAATTCAACATCGCCAGGGCGCGTAGCTACTTCTTCTTTTTGCTTGGCATCGAGACTTTGATGCCTTGGGCGGACTTGGTCACGCGAGAGCGTTTGGCTCCGGCACTCCTCTTTTTCTTGGGTTGGGCCTGGGCCACGCCCTCGAGTGCGCGGGCCTCGGCCTCACGAACGGTGCGAGCTTCGCGGCGCTGCGCCATGTCGGCGGCAACGCGCTTGGCAAAACGTTCGGCCGTCGAGCCCGTCGAGCTCACCTTGCCGCCACCGCGGCCCAGGCGGACGCGCACACCGCGGCCAAAACCAGTTGCGGCATGACGACGACGTGGCTTGAGCGAATCCATCATCGTGGCGAGCTTAAAGAACACCGAGCAGGTAAAGACCACGATGACAGCCAAGATAACCATCTGGCCCATCGACAGGTTGGCAATAGAGAGCAGCTCCGGGAATCCGATAACGCCCACCAGGATGCCGGCGATTACAAACACAAAAAGCACCACACGTAGGGGCGTGAGAGGCTGCGAGATGCGCCAGATCAGGCTGACGCTCGCCGCGCATGACGTAAGCAGGCACATCGTAGACAGTGTGAGCTGGCCAAAGCCAAACACGCGCGCCACAAAGATATCGAGCGCCGCAGCCAAAATGACCGCAATCGACGCCGGCAGTGCACGCTTGAGTACGTTGGTCAAAAACGCGCCCTTCACGCGGGCGTTGTTGGGCTCCAGGCCCAACACAAAGCCCGGCGCGCCGATGCAGAAGAAGTTAATGAGCGTCATCTGGATGGGCTCGAAGGGGTACGGCGGCAGCGCGATGCACAGCGCCGCCAGGCCCATCGAGAACAGCGTCTTGGTCAGGAACAGCGACGCCGAACGCTGCAGGTTGTTGATGGAGCGACGGCCCTCGGCCACCACGGCGGGCATAGAGGCAAAGTCGTTGTCGACGAGTACGATCTCGGCCACGTTGCGCGCGGCATCGGAGCCAGCCGCCATGGCGACGGAGCAGTCGGCCTCCTTGAGCGCCAGCACGTCGTTGACGCCGTCGCCCGTCATGGCCACGGTGTGCTCGCGGCGCTTGAGCGCCTGCACGAGCTCGCGCTTCTGCTGCGGGGTCACACGACCAAAGACATGGTAACGGTCCACTGCGGCATCGAGCTTGGCCGGCGTATCGAGCGTCGTGGCGTCCACATAAGCGTCCGCCCCCGGCACGCCCACCACGCGCGCGATCGACGACACTGTACGCGGGTCGTCGCCGCTGATCACGTTGAGGGTCACGCCCTGCTCGTTAAAGTAGCCGATGGTCTCGGCCGCCGAGGTACGAATCTCGTCGCGGATGGTCACAAAGCCCACGGGCTCGGCCTCGCCCACCATATCGCCATCGGGCGTAAAGCCGTCCACGCGCGCCACCACGAGCACGCGGCAGGTATCGGCAAGCTCGGCGACACGGTTCTCGACCTGGGCAAAAACACGATCAGAGAGCACAAACTGCGCCGCACCCATCACATAGGAGCCCTGCGCAAACGAAGCGCCACTCCATTTTTTAGACGACGAGAATGGAATGACCGACAGCGGCTCAGACACCTCGATCGGGCGATCGGCGTAATAGTTGAGCAGCGCCTGGCAGGTCTCGTTGGCATCGGCCGAAGTCGCACGTGCCACGTTAGCCAGAGCAAAATCGAGCACCGTGGTATCGACGGGAACGGCCGCCTCGTCCGAGCCGGCGCCTAGGCTCACGCCCTCAACAGGCAGCGGATACGTGCCCTCGACCTCCATGCGGCCCGACGTGATGGTGCCCGTCTTGTCCAGGCACAGCACGTCGACGCGCGCGAGCGTCTCGATGCAATAGAGCTGCTGCGCCAGCACCTTGCGGCGGGCCAGGCGCACCGTGGCGATGGCGAGCACCGACGAGGTCAGCAGCACCAGGCCTTGCGGGATCATGCCCAGCAGGGCGCCCACCGTGGACAGCAGCGCCGACGAAGGCACATGACCAGCCAACAGCTCGGAGAAGCACCACGAAAGCGCGCTATCACCCGGGGTTCCCGCGGCATCCCACAGCTCGCTCACACTCGAGGCAAACAACGCCAAACCGAGCGGGATCATGATGATGCTCGCAAAGCGCACGATGGCGTTAAGCGCGTTCATGATCTCGGAATTGACCTTTTTGACGTATTTGGCCTCGTTATTGATCTTAGCCACGTAGTTGTCGGCGCCGACATGGATCACGCGAGCGCGCAGCAGGCCCGAGTCGATAAAGCTGCCGCTCATGAGCTCGGAACCGGGCTGTTTCTTGATAAGGTCGCTCTCGCCCGTCAGCAGGCTCTCGTTCACGAGCGCTTCGCCGGAAACCACCACGGCATCAGCGGGAATCTGGTCGCCGCGCCCCAGACGGATGATGTCGTCGAGCACGATCTGGTCCAAGTCGAGCTCCACCTCGGCACCGTCGCGCACCGCGATGGCCTTCTTGGAGGTCAGCAGCGTGAGCTTATCGACCATCTTCTTGGAACGCATGGATTGAATGACGCCAATGGCGGTATTGAGGAACACCACGAACAGGAACGTCAGATTCTTAAACGAACCGGTCAAAATGACCAGGAACGCCAAGATCACGTTGATCAAATTGAACAACGTGCAGAGGTTCTCGATGATGAGCTCTTTGACCGACTTGGTCTTGAGTTCCATGTTGCGGTTGATTTTACCGGCGGCGATACGCTCCTCGACCTCGGCGGTTGAGAGTCCGCGCTCGATATCCGTTGCTGCCATACCACGTCCCATCACGTCGCGTCGGTATAAGAAAACCGCCCGGACCATGCGAGGTTCGGACGGTCTTACGTTCGATGGTGCCCCATGTTGGATTCGAACCAACGGCCTTCTGCTCCGGAGGCAGACGCTCTAATCCCCTGAGCTAATAGGGCCAACGGTTGGCATTATACCCAAGTGCACCACGGGCTATCAAAATAAAAGAAAAAGCTTTGCAATTCCGAGGAAGACGAGCCGCAACGGCCCACTTTAGAAGGCAAAAGCGAGTCAGATAGTATAAACTCTCATGCACCATATATACACGGCTCGCGATGCGGGCCGTTTTTGCAAAAGTTATCCATCGAGGTGAGAGGCACACCATGATTGCAATTTTAAAGCAGAGCGCCAGCGACGAGGCCGTCGGCCATATCGTCAGCTGGATTGAGAAAAAGGGCCTGAAGACCGATGTCTCGCGCGGCGAGAATGAGACGATTATCGGCCTGGTGGGCGATACGACCAAGATCGACCCGTTCCTGCTCGAGTCCATGGATGTCGTCGAGCGCGTGCAGCGCGTCTCCGAGCCGTTTAAGCGTGCCAACCGCAAGTTCCACCCCGAGGACTCCGTCATCGACTGCGGCCACGGCGTCAAGATCGGCGGCGACCAGTTCCAGGTCATCGCCGGCCCGTGCTCCGTCGAGGGCGATAACCTCATCCGCATCGCCCGCCGCGTGAAGGCCGCCGGCGCCACGATGCTGCGCGGCGGTGCCTACAAGCCCCGCACCTCCCCCTACGCCTACCAGGGCATGGGCCCTGCCGGCCTCGACCTACTGTGCGAGGCGTCTGCCGAGCTCGACATGCCGATCGTCACCGAGATCATGGACCCACGCGACGTGCAGGTCTTCCTTGACAAGAAGATTGACGTCATGCAGATCGGCGCCCGCAACGCCCAGAACTTCCCCCTGCTCAAGGAGGTCGGCAAGACCCAGACCCCAATTCTGCTCAAGCGCGGCATGTCCGGCACGATCGACGAGCTGCTTATGGCCGCCGAGTACATCATGAGCGAGGGCAACGACAACGTCATCCTGTGCGAGCGCGGCATCCGCACCTTCGAGACCCGCACCCGTAACACCTTCGACCTCAACGCCGTGCCGGTGCTGCACCACCTGTCACACCTGCCTGTCGTTGCCGACCCCAGCCACGCCACCGGCTACACCCGCTACGTAGAACCCATGGCACTCGCCGCGACCGCCTGCGGTGCCAACGGCCTGGAGATCGAGGTCCACGACGAGCCGAGCCGTGCCTGGTCCGACGGCGCCCAGGCCCTCACCCCCGATCAGTTCGACGACACCATGCGCCGCATCCGAGCCATCCGCGAGGTTGTCTGCCAAGAGACCATGGAGTAGCCCATGGGTACGGTGAGAAACGCGCGCGTCAACCAGGGCGGCCCCAAATGCGCCGGCATCGTGGGCCTGGGCCTTATCGGCGGTAGCTTTGCCCGCGGCTATGCGCAGGCGGGCGTCCGCGTGCTGGCCTGGGACCCCGATGACGATGTCATGACGGCCGCCAGCATGGGCACCGTTGCCGGCGAGCTCAACGACAAGACACTCGGCGAATGCGACATCATCGTCCTGGCTTGCTACCCCGAGGCCTGCATCGAGTGGCTCGAGGCGCATGCCCAGGCCCTCGCCGACGCCACCGACACCGAGGCCATCATGGGTCCCGTGGTGATCGACACCGTGGGCGTCAAGGGCATCGTGTGCGAACGTGCCTTTGAGCTTGCCCGTGAGCACGGCTTTTACTTTGTGGGCGCACACCCCATGGCGGGCACGCAGTACTCGGGCTACGCACACTCCCGCGCCGACCTGTTCCAGGGCGCGCCACTCGTGCTCGTGCCGCCCGCGGTGGACGATGCGCTCAAACTGGAGCTTTTGGGCCAGGTGCGCGAGATGGTGCGCCCCTTGGGCTTTGGCAAGTTCAGCGTGACCAGCGCCGCCGAGCACGACCGCGTCATCGCCTTCACGAGCCAGCTTGCGCACGTGGTGTCCAACGCCTACGTCAAAAGCCCCACCGCCCAGGTCCACCACGGCTTTTCGGCCGGTAGCTACCGCGATCTCACCCGCGTGGCGCACCTCAACCCGCAAATGTGGTCCGAGCTCATGATCGACGACGCCGACGCGCTCGCCTACGAGATCGACCATCTGATCGAATCGCTCGGCGCCTACAGCCGTGCGCTCAAGGACCGCGACCAGCGCTATCTGGAGAATCTCCTTGCCGAGGGCGACCGCATTAAGCGCGCGCTCGACGACGAGACCTCCCACTAGACCACCTATCACGCCAGGTCGAAAGGACCGAAGCTTATGGCGATTACCATCGATATCGACACTGCACGCCCCTACCAGGTGCATGTTGGCACGTTTTTGCTGGAGCAGGCGGGACCACTCGTGCGCGCCACTGCCGGCGGTACCAAGGCCGTCATCGTGACGGACACCAACGTGGGCCCGCTCTACCAGATGCCCGTTAAGCAGAGCCTGGAGGCGTCAGGCTACGAGGTGAGCATCTGCACCTTCGAGGCCGGAGAGGCCCATAAGCGCGCCGAAACCTATGTTGCCATTATGGAGTTTGTGGCAGAGCACGAGCTTTCGCGCTCCGACGTGATCGTGGCACTCGGGGGCGGCGTCGTGGGCGACGTGGCGGGCTTTGTGGCCGCCACCTACATGCGCGGCTGCAAGTTTGTGCAGATCCCGACGAGCCTGCTCGCCATGGTGGATTCGTCGGTGGGTGGCAAGACCGCCATCGACCTGGCTGCAGGCAAGAACTTGGCCGGCGCCTTTTGGCAGCCGAGCGTGGTTATCGCCGACGTGGGGTGCCTGGCCACCCTCACGCCCGAGCAGTTCGCCGACGGCTGCGGCGAGGTCGTCAAGCACGCCGTGATCGCCGACCCGGAGCTTTTCGCCGAGCTGGAGAAGACCCCACTCACGCTGGAGCTGCTCAACCGCGATGTGGCGCGCGTAGCGCTCATCATCGCCCGCAATATCGACATCAAGCGCGCCGTGGTCGTTGCCGACGAGCGCGAGATCAACCAGCGCAAGCTCCTCAACTTTGGACACAGCGCCGGACACGCCGTCGAGGCCTGCGAGCACTTTGAGCTCGGACACGGCAACTGTGTGTCGATCGGCATGGGCATCATCACGCGCGCCGCGGCTCTGCACGGCATTTGCGATGCTGCACTGCCCGGTCGTATCGAGGAGCTCTGCGCCCGTCATGGCCTCAAGACCCGCTGCGACCTAGATGCCGATGCCGTCTTTGCCGAGGCGCTCCACGACAAGAAGCGCGCGGGCGACACCATCGACCTGGTGATTCCGCACGGCATTGGCCGCTGCAGCATCGACCGCACGCCGCTTTCCACTTTCCACGAACTCATTGCCGAGGGCCTCGGCCAGAAGGGAGACGCATCCGCATGCTAGCCCGCATCACCCCGTCCCCGCTTAAGGGCACCGTTCCCGCCATCGCGTCCAAGTCGATGGCGCATCGCCTGATCATCTGCGCTGCGCTTGCCAACGGCGAGACGCACGTTACCTGTAACACCACCTGCGCCGACATCGAGGCCACGGTGCGTTGTCTTACGGCCCTGGGTGCTCGCATCGAGACCGTCGAGGACGGCTTCCAAGTACACCCCACCATGAAGAGTGTTGAGTTTGGCCTGCTCAAGGCCCTTGCCGGCGGAACGCTCGACTGCGGCGAAAGCGGCTCCACGCTCCGCTTTATGTTGCCCGTCGCCTGCGCGATGGGCGCAGAGGCCACCTTTGTGGGCCAGGGTCGTCTGGGCGCACGCCCGCTCTCCCCGCTCTCGGACGAGATCATCGCCGCCGGCTGCGACCTACAGGGTCTGGGTGGTTTTCCGCTCAAGACAAGCGGACGCATGCGCCCGGGCACCTTTGTGCTGCCGGGCAATGTGAGCTCGCAGTATATCTCGGGCCTGCTGCTGGCAGCCCCGTTGCTCGCCCAGCCCTCCTGTGTGCAGGTGACCGGCCTCATTGAGAGCCGCCCCTACATCAACCTGACGATCCAGGCCATGAAGGCCTTTGGTGTCGAGGTCAACGTCGAGCGTATTCCGGCCAAGGACGGCCAGCCCGAGGTCACGAACTTCCGCGTAAACAGCGGATCGTACCGCACGCCCGGCAGCGTAGCCGTCGAGGGAGACTGGTCCAACGCCGCCTTTTGGCTGTGCGCCGGCGCCATCGGCACCGACTCCATCACCGTCGAGGGCGTGTCGCTGAGCTCCGCACAGGGCGACCGCAACGTGCTCGCCGCGCTTTCGCGCTTTGGTGCCCGCATCGTGCGCTCCACCAACGCCGCCACCGTGCAGTCCGACAAGCTCGCCGGCTTTGAGATGAGCGCCCACGACATTCCGGACCTGGTGCCCGTCATCTCGGCCGTGGCATCGCTGGCTCAGGGCCGCACGTTCATCCGTGACTGCGCACGCCTGCGCATCAAGGAATCTGACCGTCTGGTCACCACCACCCGCGAGCTCACCGCGCTGGGAGCGCAGGTGCGCATCGCCGGTGACGACCTCATCATCAAGGGTGTCGATGCCTTCACCGGCGGCGAGGTCGATTCGCACAACGACCACCGCATCGCCATGATGGCCGCCATCGCCGCGAGCCGCGCCACCGGCGAGGTCGTGATCCACGGCGCCGAGGCCGTCAACAAGTCCTATCCCGATTTCTTCGACCACTACCGCCTACTGGGCGGCAAGGTCACGCTCGAGGAGGAATAGCATGTCCTCGACCTTTGGCAACGTCTTGCACTTAAGCATCTTCGGCCAGTCGCACTCTCCCGCTATCGGCTGCTCGCTCGATGGCATCCCGGCGGGCATCGCCGTGGACCAGGAGCAGCTGCAGGCCTTCCTCGACCGTCGCGCCCCCGGTCGCGACGAGACCGCAACCAAACGCCGCGAGGCCGACGCCGCGCATATCATCGCCGGTGTGGTCGATGGACATACCACCGGCGCGCCCATCGCCGCGATTATCGAGAACACCAACACGCGCTCCAAGGATTACTCCGAGCTGCGCCGCAAGCCCCGTCCCGGACATGCGGACTTCCCTGCGCGCGTGAAGTACCACAACATGCACGATGTCGCTGGTGGCGGGCATTTCTCCGGACGCCTAACGGCACCCTTATGCATCGCCGGCGGCATTGCGCTGCAGGCACTCGAGGCCCGCGGCATTCAGGTCATGGCGCACGTCGCGCAGATCGGCGGCATCTCCGACCTGCCCATGGACGACATGGTCTATCGCGAGGCCGACCGCAAGGCGATCCTTACGAACGACCTGCCCTGCATTGACGCCGCCGCTGCCGGCCGCATGCGCGAGGAAATCCTAGCCGCGCGCGACGAACTCGACAGCATCGGCGGCATTGTGGAGTGCGGCATTTACGGGCTTCCCGCGGGCATCGGCGACCCCATGTTCGACGGCATCGAGAACCGCATCGCGCACATCGCCTTTGGTATTCCCGCCGTAAAGGGCGTGGAGTTTGGCATGGGCTTTGCCGTGGCCGCCATGCGCGGCAGCGAGAACAACGACCCGTATCGTATCGATGCAGAGTCGGGCGAGATCGAGGTTGAATCCAACAACGCCGGAGGCATCCTAGGCGGCATTTCGACCGGCGCGCCCGTCATGTGGCGCATGGCCGTAAAGCCGACGCCCTCGATTGGCCGCGAGCAGCAGACGGTGGACATGGACGCTATGGAAAATGCCGAGCTCTCGGTGCACGGCCGTCACGATCCCTGTATCGTCCCCCGAGCTGTCCCCGTAGCTGAAGCAGCAGCTGCCCTCGCCATCTGGGACACCCTCCTCGAGGACGCAGGCCAGCTTTAGTCCACCCACCCCAAGGGTAGTTAATTTGGGACGGGGCTATTTTAGCTACCCCCATATGCCAGTTGATATTTGCCCTGGCACCCATCGATTCGTCGACAGTCAAAGGGTAGCTAAAAAAGCCCCGTCCCAAATTAACTACCCCAGGCAACCATTCACGAAAGGGGCCTCCATGGACCTTGCCGATATTCGCCAGGCCATCGATGGCATCGACACCACGCTCCTCAACAGTTTTATCGAGCGCATGGACATTGCCACCGAGGTCGCCAAGTCAAAAATCGAGATGGGCAAGGCCGTCTTTGACCCCGCCCGCGAGCGCTCCAAACTCAACAACCTCGCCAGTCGCGCGCCCGAGCGCTACGAGGCGCAGACCATCACCCTGTTCCGTCTCCTCATGAGCATGAGCAAGGCCGAGCAGCAGCGCTACATCAACGAACTCAAGGGCATCACTGTCTCGCAAAAAGCCCACGCCACGGCTGCAGCCTCCGACACGCCCTTCCCTCAAACTGCCACCGTCGCTTGTCAGGGCGTTGAGGGCGCTTACAGTCAAATCGCCGCGTGCAAGCTCTTCGACGTGCCCGACATCGCGTTTTTCGAGACCTTCGAAGGCGTTATGCGCGCTGTGCGCGACGGCTTCTGCGAGTTTGGCGTGCTGCCCATCGAGAACTCCACCGCCGGCTCGGTCAACGCCGTCTACGACCTGCTCGCCCAGTTCGACTTCCACATCGTGCGCTCGCTTCGCCTCAAGATCGACCACAACTTGCTCGTCAAGCCCGGCACCAAGCTCGCCGACGTGCGCGAGGTCTACAGCCACGGCCAAGCCATTGCCCAGTGCGCCGGCTTTATCGAGAACCACGGCCTGCGCGCCACCAAGTACCCCAACACGGCCATGTCGGCTGAGATGGTCGCCAACTCCGAACGCACCGATGTTGCCGCCATCGCATCGCGCAGTTGTGCCACGCTGTATGGCCTCGAGGTGTTGGAGCCCAATATCCAAGACTCGGACAACAACTACACGCGCTTTGTCGTCATCAGCCGCGAGCCGCGCGTCTACCCCGGCGCTAATCGCACCTCGCTCATGATCACCACGGCCAACGAGCCGGGCGCCCTCTATCGCGTGCTCGAGCGCTTCTACGCACTCAACATCAACCTGATCAAGCTCGAGAGCCGCCCCATCCCCGGCCGCGACTTTGAGTTTATGTTCTACTTTGATCTGGACTGCCCCTTTGGCAGCAAGGCCCTCGACGACCTGCTCGATTCCATCGACGACGTGTGCGAGAGCTTCACCTACTTTGGCAGCTACACGGAGGTGCTCTAGATGACCGATATCACTGCAACCCGTCCCTACGGCGTGCTGGGCCGTGTGCTGGGCCACAGCTACACCCCGACCATCTACAAAGAGCTCGCTGGGCTCGAGTACGTGCGCTTTGAGCGCGAGCCCGAGGACCTCGCGGCCTTTATGACCGGCGACGAGTGGGAGGGCACCAACGTGACCATCCCCTACAAGCACGCCGTCATGGACTACCTTGACGAACTGAGCCCGCTCGCCGAGCGCATGGGCAACGTCAACACCATCACGCGCCTGCCCGACGGCCGCCTGCGCGGCGACAACACCGACTACTTTGGTTTTCAGTGCCTGGTCGAAGAGTTGGGCGTTGAGGTTGCCGGTAAGAAGGTCCTCGTGCTCGGTGCCACCGGTGGTGCGGGTACTACGGCCAGTATGGTGCTCGGAGATCTGGGCGCCATCGTCGTACCCGTGGGTCGCACGAGCGAGGTCAATTACAGCAACATCGCTCAGCAGTCCGATGCAACGCTGCTCGTCAACTGCACGCCCGCCGGTATGTTCCCCCACTGCCCCGACGCTCCCTGCACGCTCGAAGGCCTCGATGCGCTCGAGGGCGTCATCGACATTGTCTACAACCCCGCCCGCACGGGACTCATGCTCGAGGCCGAGCGCCGCGGCATCCCCTGCATCGGCGGCCTGCTCATGCTCGTGGCCCAAGCGGCGCAGGCTGTCGAACGCTACACCGGCCAAGTCACCCCGCGCGAGCGCATCCTGGACGTAACGGAGCGCCTGTCACGCCGCGAACAGAACATCGCGCTGATCGGCATGCCGGGTTCAGGCAAGACCCGCGTGGGTGAGCAAGTCGATGTGCTCACGGGCCGCGAGCACATCGACTTGGATCACGCGCTCGAGGAGCGTCTGGGCATGCCCTGTGCCGACTTTATCGTCGAGCGCGGCGAGGCGGCCTTCCGCGAACAGGAGACGGCTGCGCTGGCCGACATCTCCAAGCGCAGCGGCCTGGTGCTCTCCACAGGCGGCGGCGTGGTCACACGCGACGAGAACTATCCGCTGCTACACCAGAACAGCCAGATTGTGATGCTCAACCGCAAGCTCGACGAGCTCGCCCACAAGGGCCGCCCCATCACCGCGCGCGACGGCATCGACAAGCTGGCCGAGCAGCGCATGCCGCGCTACCGCGCCTGGGCCGACTACATCATCGACTCACGCGACTGCGCCGCCAACACCGCCCAAGCCCTCCTCGAGACCCTCCAACCCGCTCTCTAACCAAAACCACCACAAAGGGGACAGGCACCTTTGTGGTGGTTTCTCGACTGCAAAGGAAGCAACCATGAAAGCACTCGTCATCAACGGCCCCAACCTCAACATGCTCGGCATTCGCGAGCCGGGCATCTACGGCAACGACAACTACGACCGCTTAGTGCAGATCTGCCAGGAAGCGGGCGCCGCACAGGGCTTCGAAGAAGTCGAGGTCTTCCAGTCTAACCACGAGGGCACCATCGTCGATAAGATCCAGGAGGCCTACGGCAAGGTCGACGGCATCGTCATCAACCCGGCGGCCTACACGCACACAAGCGTCGCGATCCTCGACGCACTCAAGGCCGTCGCCATCCCGGCTGTGGAGGTCCACATCAGCGCCGTAGAGACGCGCGAGGACTTCCGCCAGGTAAGCTACGCCCGCCTGGCCTGCTTCGCCACCATCACCGGCGAGGGCCTGAAGGGCTACGCCCACGCGTTGGAGCTGCTGAAAGAGCATCTCGAAAAGTAAAATGCCAACCCCAACAAACAGCAGCGGCTTGCTCGCGCTCGGCTCCAGCAACACACAAGATGAAAAAAGCCCAGACCACCAAGCGGTCTGGGCTTAATAAACGATGGTGCTCCATGGCGGATTCGAACCGTCGACCTTGGGATTAGAAGTCCCCTGCTCTATCCAACTGAGCTAATGGAGCAAATAACCACACGCCCAAGCAAGCGCAAGCCTGTCGGGCGCAAGTAATTATAACCTAGTTGAACTGCTCGCGATACGCCTTGCAGACCTCATCGACCGGGCCGTCCATGCGAAGGTCACCCTTCTCAATCCAAACGGCACGCTGGCAGATGCGCTCAACCTGCTCCATGGAGTGCGAAACGAACAGAACCGTCACGTCACCGCTCTGGATAAAGTGCTGGATGCGGTCCTCGCACTTCTGCTGGAAGAACACGTCACCGACGGACAGCGTCTCGTCAACGATCAGAATATCGGGCTCGGTAATCGTCGCGATTGCAAAGGCGATACGCGCCACCATGCCCGAGGAGAAGTTCTTAAGCGGCATATCGACAAAGTTCTGCAGCTCAGCGAACTCGATAATGCCATCAAAATTAGCATCGATGAACTCCTTGGTATATCCGAGCAGAGCGCCGTTCAGATATATGTTCTCACGGGCAGTCAGCTCGGGGTCAAAGCCGGCACCAAGCTCAATCAACGGTGCGATATTGCCGTGCACCTTAACGCTGCCCTCGCTAGGCTCAAGCACGCCAGCGATAATCTTGAGCATCGTAGACTTGCCGGAGCCATTGGTGCCGACTAGACCCACAACCTCGCCACGGTGAATATCGAACGAGATGTGCTTAAGCGCTCTAAACTCCTCAAAGAACAGCTCGTGCTTGGCAAGCTTGATGAAGTACTCCTTGAGGTTGGTCAGCGACTCGGACGCCATGTTAAAGATCATGGTGACGTCGTCGACCTCGACAGCCAGAGGCTGCTCGCTGTAATCAACAACAGATTCAGTCATCACAGCACTCCTTAGATGTAGAGGATAAATTTGCGCTCGGACTTATGGAACACGGTATAGCCAATAATAAGCGCAAGAACCGCCCAAGCGACGCACATACCAAACGTCATAAGCGAGGGCGTAGTCTGGAACAGGAAGATATCGCGCATAAACTGCAGGTAGTTGAACATGGGGTTCGCATACATCAAGATACGCACGAGATGCGGCATTTGCGCAATATAGTCAGTCGTCCAGAAGATGGGCGTAATGTAAGTCCACGCCGTAATGACGACGCTCCACAGATGCATAACGTCGCGGAAGAAGACCGTAAGGGCAGAGAGCATCATGCCCAGGCCCATGCAGAAGCACATAAGCAGCAGCAGGCAGACCGGCAACAGAATCAGGTGCCAAGAAGGCATAACGCGGAACCACAGCATGACGATGGCGACGGCGACCAGCGAGAAGGCAAAGTTGACCAGCGAGAAGAGCACCTTCTGCACCGGGAAAACCCAGCGGTGCACCTTAACCTTCTTGAGCAGAGGGGCAGCGCCCACGATCGACGTCAGGGCCTGGTTAGTAGACTCAGACATGACGGCAAAGGTGATGTTACCCACGATCAAGTACAGCGGGTACATCTCGGGCGTCATTGAGCCATTGCGGCCCTGGCCAAAAATCGTCGAGAACACGATGGCCATGACGATCATCATCAGCAGCGGGTTGAGCACCGACCATGCGACGCCCAGAACGCTACGGCGATACTTGATCTTAAAATCCTTGGTAACCAGCTGACGAAGGATAAACGCGTCCTTCTCAAATTCGTTCTTAGCAAACGTCGCAGGCAGACTGCGAGTTTCTTGTTGCTTTGTCTGATCCGACACGGATGCAACTCCTTTACTCGTAATCGTTGACAAACGAACAGTATAGACCCGACGGCCATGCAAACGATTCGCGCAACAAAACTGGAGAACTAACCCACATCTTAGGATGCCAGGCCCAAACGGCGATCGCGTCGAAAATGTTGGTGTAAGGGTGACGGCCCTAGTGCCCGTTTAACGAAGAACGGCCTTCGTCCTAGAATCTGAAATCACCACAACAACAGGTTCTAGGAAAGGACGAAGACCGCTATGGAAATCTTATCAGACCCGACGCCGGACATGCTCGCCATGCCCCGTTTCGACGACGGCGCCATCGACATGCAGGAGCTGCTCAGGCGTCTCGCCGAGCAGGTCGTGAACGCCGTGATGGACGCCGAGGCCGACCAGCTCTGCGGCGGCGGGGCGAACAGCCGAAACGGC
>JBKYCW010000003.1:0-2034 GCA_047025555.1 Collinsella sp. | reverse complement strand
GCCGGGCCGACTCGCTTCGGATGGGGCTCTACACCAACTTTCTCGACACTACCCAAACGGCTATACTTTCTAGGATTGAATGTATAAGGAGCATTAAGTGAATTCTGAATCCATCGCCGTCATCATCCCTTGCTACAACGAAGCGCTCACGATCGGCAAAGTCATCGACGACTTTCACCGCGAGCTTCCGCAGGCGACGGTCTATGTCTATGACAACAACTCGTCGGACGATACCTCACGCATTGCCACCGAGCACGGCGCCACAGTCCGCTTTGAGCCCCGTCAGGGAAAGGGCAACGTGTGCCGCCAGATGTTTCGCGATATCGACGCCGATTGCTACCTGATGGTCGACGGAGACGACACCTACCCCGCCGAGGCGGCCAAGGCCCTCTGCGAGCCCATCCTTAACGGCACGGCCGACATGACCGTAGGCGATCGCCTTTCCAACGGCACCTACGCCGAGGAGAACAAGCGTGCCTTCCACGGCTTTGGCAATAATCTGGTCCGCGCCATGATCAAGTGGATCTATGGCTACAGCTTCGATGACGTCATGACAGGCTACCGCGCCATGAGCCGCCCGTTCGTTAAAACCTTCCCAGTGCTTTCCGAGGGCTTTCAGATCGAAACCGAGCTCTCGATCCACGCCGTCGACCACCGCTGGCGCATCAAAGATGTGCCCATCGAGTACCGCGACCGTCCCGAGGGTTCCGAGTCCAAACTCAACACCGTGAGCGACGGCATTAAAGTCGTTGCGATGATCGGCACGCTGTTCAAGGACTACCGCCCGCTGAAGTTCTTCAGCCTCGTTGCGCTTCTGTTCGCGGTATTCGGCCTCGCCCTGGGCATGCCCATCGTTGTCGAATATTTCCAGACCGGCCTCGTCCCGCGCTTCCCCACCGCTGTGCTCGCCGCCTCGTTTATGTTCCTGTGCGGCCTGAGCCTTGCGACCGGCTTCATCCTAGATTCTGTAGCAAAGGTCGAAAAAAAGCAGTGGGAGGTCAACGTGTACAGCAAATACGCCTACGACGACCAGCCCGGCCACCCTACTTCCATGCCAAGCGAGAGGTAGATCTTCCGCAAAATACTATTGGCACCACTGCGCAGATAGCCACCAACAAGAAAAGCCGCCGTTAAAGAACGGCGGCTTTTACTCTCGAAAAGTTAATAGCGGCTAGAGCGTCTTGATGTACTCCCCCAGCTCTTCCTCCCAGTCGGGCATGTGGAAGCCGGCAGCCTCGAGCTTGGACAGGTCGAGCGCGGAGTGGACCGGGCGCGGGGCGATGGGGCCCTCGGCGCCGGCGTAGTACTCGGCGGTGCTGACCGGCACGACCCTGTCGCCGTTGCCGTTGGCCGCCTCGAAGACGGCGCGGGCGATGTCGGCCCAGGACCTGACGGCGCCGGAGCCGGTGCAGTTATAGGTGCCGTAGGGGGCGTGCGCGTCCAGCACGTGGAAGATGGCCCCGGCCATGTCGCGCGTGAAGGTCAGGCGGCCCAGCTGGTCGTCGACCACGGTGACCTGCCCGAGCTTGTCATCGGGGTCTGCGACGCGGTCGGACAGTCCCTTCATGGTCTTCACGAAGTTGTGCCCCTCGCCGATGACCCAGGAGCTGCGCATGATGTAGTGGCGCGGGCACCCGGCCACGGCGATGTCGCCGGCGGCCTTGGTCTGGCCGTAGACGGAAAGCGGGCTGAGGGGCTCCTCCTCGTCGTGCACCTCGGCGGTGCCGTCGAAGACGTAGTCGGAGGACACGTGGACGAGCGTGATCCCGTGCCCGGCGCAGGTGCGGGCGAGGAGGGCGGGGCCGGTCGCGTTGGCCTTCCAGGCGGTGGCACGACCCTCGGGGGTCTCCGCTTTATCAACCGCCGTGTAGGCGCCGCAGTTGATCACGGTGCCGTAGAGAGACCAGTCGTACTGCGCGTAGGCGTCCGGGTCGGACATGTCGAAGGTGTCGATGTCGCAGAAGTCGAAGTCCTTGGCGACGCCGCGCTCCTCGGCCAGCTTTCGGACCGCATGCCCCAGCTGGCCGTTGCAGC
>JBKYCW010000002.1:706939-743791 GCA_047025555.1 Collinsella sp. | reverse complement strand
CATCCGGTCCGACCGGGCCGCGCGGCAAGGAGATATATTGCCAGACCGGAGGGGCCCCGTGGGCGGGAATCTGGGCGTACACATTTCCTACACATTTTGTGATCTGACCAACGTTTGCCAGCCGTTACCTACCGCTCGCCGAGCATCTCTTTATATAAGGCAGTCTCATGGTTAAAGCGGATACGTCCCCCTAGCTAAAGCACAGCCAGCATCGAGCAACTCATCACGTTCTTCCACCGAGAACCCCTCGGCGTAGACGCGCACCAACGGTTCGGTCCCACTAGGACGGACCAGCAGCCACGTGTCATCCTCGAATGCCAAACGCAAGCCATCCATATGACTAACGTTTTGCGGCACCTTGCCACAAATCGACTTGGGGTTTACGCCCGGCAGCAGGGTTCGTAACGTTTCGGCATCTTCGGCCTCAAGGCGCAAGTCGCGTCGACCGTAACTCGTCTTACCAAAACTGTCCTCGAGTTGGTCGACCAGAACGCCCAAAGGCGCGTCCGTCTTTGCCATAAGCTCACACAGAATCAGACAGGCGAGGATTCCATCGCGCTCGGGCATATGCGCGGCGATGCCGATACCACCGGCTTCTTCGCCGCCCATGAGGACGCCGCCCTTCTTCATCTCCGCCGCTATATATTTGAAACCGACTGGTTTGACGGTCACGCGGCAGCCAAGCGCCTCGGCAATGCGACGCACGAGCGTCGAGCATGAAAGATTGACGACGACGCGCCCCTCCAAATTACGAAATTGAACCAAGTCGCCCAAAACGAGCGCCATGATCTGATGCGGATGTATATATCTGCCGCGCTCGTCAACCGCGCCGATACGGTCGGCGTCGCCGTCGGTCACCAGGCCAGCGCAAGCTCCGTCCTCGATAACCGTGCGCTCGCAAGCGTCCACCCACGGTTCAATGGGGTCGGGGCAGATATCTTCTTGGTCAGACGCCTGCCCGGCGTGAATCTCGTGCACCTCAACGCCAAGCTCGCGCAGCAAGTCGGCTAGATAGCCCTGGGCTGCGCCGCCCATGGGATCGACAACCACGCGCAAGTGCGCGGCGCGGATGGCTTCGGCATCGACAAACGATGCCACCGCCTGCATATAGTCAGGAATGATATCCGCGGTGCGATATTGCCCCTCGATCCCCATTGGTTCGGGAGCCATAGTCTCTTCGAGCTCTTCGATGACATCCTGGTTGGCGGTCGAGCCGTCACCCATGCGAATCTTGAGGCACAGATAGCCCTGCGGATGATGGGACCCCGTCACCATGAGCGCGCCGCACGCTTCACCGTCATAAGCCGCCGCCCACGTAAGGGCAGGGGTCGGGACAGGTCGCGAAGCGAGCACGGCGTCTAGCCCGTGCGCTGCTAGCACGCCCGCCGCAAGCTCAGCGAACTCGCGCGCCAGGGGCCGGGTGTCGAACCCTATATATACCGTTTTGCCCGGATTGGTCTTTTGCCACAACTCGCCGACGGCATCGGCGATACGGGCAACGTTATCGGCAGTGAAGTCCTCATCGACGCGAGCGCACCAACCGTCAGTTCCAAAATGAATTATCGCGCACACGCGCAGACACCTCACAGTGTTTGGATCATGGTACGCATGGGGTATACCCGCAACATGCACTCGGCAACCTGCCGGCACCAGCATTCACCATTTGGGCAAATGCTGCCGAGGACATGCAAGCAATAAAAAAAACCGCCCCGTATGGAGCGGTTTGCCCTTTATATATCGAGCGCCTCGGCCATCGCGGCCGTAGTGATTGCCGTGGTTCCACAGCAACTGCCCACCATTGCGGCACCGGCATGTCTCCATTCGATGCATGCGCGCGCGAAAGCTTCGGGGTTCTCGTGCCATACGGGGCCATCCTGAGTCTGGACCGGATCGCCTACGTTGGGACGCACCGTGACGGGAGTAGTCGCCGATGCAACCATCCTGGGCACCGCCGCGTTCGCGGCCGCAAGCGAACAGCAATTAACACCAACCGAATTTGCGCCGTGTTTTTCGGCGTACAAAACGGCTGCCTCGATGTTGAGGCCATCGCCCAACAGGTCGCCTTTATCGTCAACGACAAAACTCACCAGAACAGGCATGCCATCGGCGGCATCTCGGGCGCCGGCAAGCATGGGCTGCAAATTACGGATAGATGTCACCGTCTCGATCAGCAGACCGTCAACGCCGGCGTTGAGCAAGGCGTGCGCCTGTTCGCGCGCAATGCCTCGGATTTCACGATACTCGGCAGAGTCCTCGGCAAACCACTCAATACCGATCGGGCCCATCGAGCCTAGCAGCAGCTGAGGGTGCGCCTGGCGGGCATCGTCGACGGCCCCGCGATTGACCTCCGCCACGGACGGCGCAATCTGGTCGTGCTTGAGGGCATAGCTCGATGCCTGAAAGGTATTGGTAATGAGCACCTGCGCGCCGGCGGCGACATACAAGCGATGGATACGAGAAACGGTCTGCGGCTCTGCCAGATTCCAAAACGCCGGTGGAATGTCGGCGGCATCGTACTCACTCAACAAAACACTGCCCATGGGGCCCTGCGCCAACAAGGTCTCGCTCGACAAGCGGCGCGTAAGTTCCTCGGCACCAAAGCGGTTGTAATAACTCGTATCCATATATATCCCGCTATTCCTCGACGCTGATTCCCTGCTTTTCGAGATAGGCGAGCCAGCGGCTCATCGTGTCCTCGGATAGCGCATGCTCCATCATGCAGGCCTCGGAATCGGCTCGCTCAAATTCGACACCGAGCTCCTGAACCAAAAACGTGCGGATGAGGCGATGACGGTACCAGATAGCCGTGCCAACCTCGCGGCCGCGATCGGTCAGGATTACCTTGCCGTAGTGCGATTGCTCGACAAGCTCGGATGCCTTGAGCGCCGAAACCGCTTTATTGACCGATGCCTTGGAGACGCCAAGGCGCTGCGCGATGTCGACCGATCGCACGCCGTTGGTTTCCCCCTCTTCGCTTTCAATGCGAACCATGCACTCCAAGTAGTCTTCGTTCGCCACCGTCAGATGTAGTTCGCGCGAGCTATTTGTCGTATCCATGATCTTCCGTCCCTTCTGCATTCAATGGCTGATTCTACCCCATCCAAGCGTCGTGGTATGCCGTGGCATACCGTGCTAGAGTTCTTGTTGCACACGACGACCAAGATTGGAGCGGTCTTTATGGAAAACACCACCACGAGCCCCGATGTCCTCGAGCGCTTTTTGCGCTACGTCCAGATCAACACGCAGTCCGAGGATGCAAACTGCGACCAGGTACCCTCGAGCGCCGTTCAGTTTGACCTTGCCAACGTGCTGGCTGAAGAGCTGCGCGAGCTTGGTGCGGAAGATGCCCACGTGACCGAGCACGCCTATGTCTGCGCGCATATCCCCGCAAGTGCGGGCGCTGAGGACAAGCCCGCCCTGGGCCTGATCGCCCATCTCGACACCACCGAAGTTGCACCGGGCGCCGGCGTGAAGCCGCACATCGTACACTACGAAGGCGGCGACCTGGTCTGCGGCACGGTTGACGGTAAGCCCGTTGCCATGAGCACCGCCAGGCTTCCCGCCCTGAATGACCTCGCGGGTGAGGACTTGGTCTGCAGCGATGGCACCACGCTGCTGGGCGCAGACGACAAGGCGGGCGTCGCTGAGATCATGTCGCTTGTCGCGCGTATCGCTCAGGACCCTTCTCTGCCCCATCCCGCACTCGGCATTTGCTTCTGTCCTGACGAGGAGATCGGCCACGGAGCCGAGCTGTTGGATATCGATACCTTTGGCTGCAAGTACGCCTACACGGTCGACGGCGGCCCCATCGGCGAACTGGAGTGGGAGTGCTTTAACGCCGCCGAGGCGACCGTCCGCTTTGAGGGCCAGTCCATCCACCCGGGCGACGCTAAGGGCCGTATGGTCAACGCAGGCAATCTGTTCTGCGACTTCAACGCGTTGCTCCCCTACGTGCAGCGCCCGGAGTATACGGAAGGCTACGAGGGCTTTTATCACCTTGAGGGTGTATCTGCGACCGTCGATCACGCCACAGCGCGCTATATCGTCCGCGACCATGACGCCGCCAAGTTCCAGCAGAAACTCGACCTTATTGATGCCGCTGCCTCGATGCTCAACCAGCGTCTGGGTGAGGAGCGCGTGACGGTCGAGATTAAGCAGCAGTATCGAAATATGGCCGAGATCGTTCGTGACTATCCCGAGCTTATTGATGTTGCCAAGGAAGCCTACCTTGCCTGCGGCGTTGAGCCCCAAGTGCTGCCGATCCGTGGCGGCACCGACGGCGCGCAGCTGTCGTTCCGCGGTCTGCCCTGCCCCAACCTTTCCACCGGCGGCTATTGCTACCACGGCGTCAACGAGTTTGTCCCGGTCAGCTCGCTCGTCAAGATGACCGACGTGCTCCAGGAGCTCGTCGCCCGCTTTGCATAAGGAACTCGAACAATCTAGGTAAGCAAAACCGCCCCGTCCTCAAAACCGAGAACGGGGCGGTTTTTGGTGCAAGGGGAGTAGTCAGCACCGCAGGTTGAGCCAACGTCAGCGAGCGACGTCCAAGGCGAACAAGTTGGCATGAAAAAGGCAGGGCATTGACCTTCTGGTCATGTCCTGCCTTTTGAATGACAAATTGTCGCCTTGGGCGGCGCGCAGCGTCGAGCCGTTACGGCGTTTGGTAAAACGCCGTAACTTAGTAGTTGGCCTCGTAGCCGTTGCCGTCGCCGGTGGGCTCTTCGTAGTAGTCCGAATCGCTCGAATCGCTTGAGTCATCGGAATCGTCAGAGCTGACCGATGAGGTTGCGGTACCGTTTGCGTAGTCGTCAGACGTGTTGTTGTTCAGGTCGCCGATCGTAGAGCTGGAACCGTCGGAAAGACCCATGGTGTTGGGACCCTTGGGATCCTTGCCGGCATCGACGCGCTCCATCATTTCCTTGAGCTCGTCCTCGTAGACAAAGACGTAGCTCACACCGTCGATCATGGTGCTGTCGTCGGCGTACGAGGGCAGGTTGGCCGAGTAGATACCGTCGACATCCATACCGCGCATGGCGTTGACCGTAGCCACGATATCCTGAACGCTCATATCGGTTACGAGCATATCGGACAGCGAATTAACCAGGCCAAAAATCTTCGTGGCATCGAAGTTATTGAGAATCTGGTTGGCAAGGGCGCCAAGCACCTGACGCTGGTGGCGCATGCGCGTGTAATCGCCGTCGGCATAGGTGTAGCGGCAGCGGGCATAGGTAAGGGCGGTGGCACCGTCCATATGCTGCTGGCCAGCGGTAATCTTAATATCCAGGTGCTCGGGGTCGTCAACATCATCGGTTGCGTTAATGTCGATACCGCCAACCGAATCAATCAGTGCCTGCATACCGTCGAAGCTGACCTCGGCATAGTGGGAAATCTGAACACCGCACAGCTCGTTGACCGCCTCGACCATGGCCTCGGCGCCGCCAACGGTATGGCAGGCGTTGATCTTCATGGTCTCGCCCTTGTACTCGACCTTGGTGTCGCGCGGAACGGAAATGAGCGTCGCCTGCTTTTGCGTGGGGTCGATGCGTGCCAGGATAATCGAGTCGGCACGATACGTATCCTCGCCCGGACGGCCGTCGGTGCCAAGAAGCAGCACGTAGAACGGATCCTTTGCCTCATCGGTGTCAACCAGAACCCGACGCAGATTGTCGGTAATGACATTAGAATCGCCGAGCTTGCCCATAATGGTGGCAAACCACAGGCCGGCAGCGGTAGTGGCACTCAGCAGCACGCCAAGCACGACAATGAGCGCGACGTGACGAATCGTGTGGCTACGACGACGTTGGCGAGCGCGCTCGGAATAGCGAGCCACGTTATCGCGACTGTAGATCTTGGCCTGCGCACCAGTTGAGGGTCTTCGGGCGGTGGTATCCGCGAGGGGCTTTTTATTAAACATAGGCAACCTGTATTAGTAGATGACGGGATCGGGGACGGTAGCATGCTCGACATGCGCGCCGAGCGCCTGCAGCTTTTCGACAAACTGCTCGTAGCCGCGCTTGATGTGATGGATGGCCGAAACCTCGGTCGTCCCGTCGGCGATCAAGCCCGCTACGACGAGGGCCGCTCCGCCACGCAGATCGGGCGAGGTAACCTGTGCACCCGAGAAGCCCTTGACGCCATGAATCATGGCATGATGGCTCTCGATACGAATGTCGGCACCCATGCGCACCAGCTCAGAGGCAAACATAAAGCGATTCTCGAAGATGTTCTCGGTAATAACGGAACTGCCGTCGGCGAGAGCGGAGAGCACCATAATCTGCGCCTGCATGTCCGTCGGGAAACCGGGGAACGGAAGCGTCTGGATGTCGACCGGCTTGATACGCTCGGCACGGTTTACATGGACGCCATCCTCGACGCGCTCGCAGTCGATACCCATGAGCTCCATCTTCTTGAGCACCATGCCCAAGTGAATGGGGCAAAAGCCCGTGACATCGACACCGCGATCGTCGGCCATCAACGCACCGGCAACGATAAAGGTACCGGCCTCGATGCGGTCGCCCACCACGCGATGGGTAACGGGATGGAGCTCTTCCACGCCTTCGATAGTCACGACGGGCGTACCGGCGCCAACAATCTTGGCGCCCATCTCGTTGAGCATGTTGGCGAGATCGACGATCTCGGGCTCGCGGGCGGCATTGTCGATAACCGTGGTGCCCTGCGCGCGCACGGATGCCATGATGAGGTTCTCGGTCGCACCGACGCTGGCGAACTCGAGCGTGACGGTGGTACCGCGCAGACCTTGGGGCGCATTAGCGTTGATGTAGCCGTGGGCGGTATCGAACTCAACGCCCAGGGCCTCAAGACCAAGAATGTGCATATCGATCTTGCGAGCACCCAGGTTGCAGCCGCCCGGCATGGCGATCTTGGCGCGATGGAAGCGACCCAGCAGGGGTCCCATCACGGCTGTGGAAGCACGCATCTTGGCAACGAGCTCGTAGGGGGCCTCCCAAGAATCGACCTGAGAGGTATCAATCTCGAGCGTGTGCTCGTCAAGGACATCGATTGTGGCGCCCATACCCTTGAGCACCTTGCCCATCACGTGGACATCGGAAATATCGGGCACGTTCTGCAGCGTCGTCTTGCCCGGCGCCAGAAGCGTTGCCGCCATGAGTTTGAGCGCGGAGTTCTTGGCGCCCGAAACGGGCACGGAGCCTCCGATGGCGTGGCCACCCTCAACGCGGATAATATCCAAGGTCTACCCTTTCAAAAAGCATGCCCGGGATGGCTGGGCCATCCCGGGCATGATGTGTTCGCAAATGGTCGAACGCTAAATCGTTTGACTATTGGGCAAGCTTGAGCTTACACCATGCGATTTCATTATAGAGGTAGGCGCGGCGTGCATCATCCTCCGACAAATTACCCAGCTTCTCTTCAAAACCTTGAATATCAGCTTTAAGCTTGTCGGCATCGACGGTCGCCAAATCGCAAGCGCGCTCGGCGAGAACGGTCACGACATCGTCCGCAACCTGGGCATAGCCGCCGGCCACGGCAAACGTGTGGTCGACAGTGCCCATGGCCTTATCGGAAACGCGAACGTAACCGCGGTCGATCGTGCAGATCTCGCTGGAGTGAGCAGGCAGAACGCCAAACTCGCCATCCGTGGACGGAATCGACACAAACGCAGCGTCGCCCTCATAGGCGCAGCTCACGGGGCACACGATGCGGATACGCATAACCTACTTCTCCCCCATCTTGCGGGCGCGCTCGCGCACGTCCTCAATCGTGGAAGCATAGCGGAAAGCCTGCTCGGGCAGGTCATCGGCCTTGCCGTCGACAATCTCGGCGAAAGAGCGGACGGTATCCTCGACGCGGACGTAGACACCGGGGTTGCCGGTGAACTTCTCGGCGACGTGGAAGGACTGCGAGAGGAACTGCTGAATCTTACGGGCACGGTTGACCGTAAGGCGCTGCTCCTCGGACAGCTCGTCCATACCCAGAATGGCGATGATGTCCTGAAGGTCGGAGTACTCCTGCAGGAGCTCCTGGACCTTGACGGCGACACGGTAGTGCTCCTCGCCGACGATCGAGGGATCGAGAGCGTCGGAGGAAGACGCGAGCGGGTCGATAGCCGGGAACAGGCCGAGCGACGAAATGCTACGCGAAAGAACCGTGGTGGCGTCGAGGTGCGTAAACGTCGTGGCAGGCGCCGGGTCGGTCAGGTCGTCTGCGGGGACGTAGACAGCCTGGACGGAGGTAATGGAGCCCGTCTTGGTCGAGGTAATGCGCTCCTGGAGGTCGCCCATCTCGGTTGCCAGCGTGGGCTGGTAACCAACGGCGGACGGCATACGGCCCAGCAGTGCGGAAACCTCGGAACCTGCCTGGGAGAAGCGGAAGATGTTGTCGATGAACAGCAGAACGTCCTGGCCACGATCACGGAAATACTCAGCGGTGGTAAGGCCGGCCAGACCGATGCGCAGACGCGCTCCGGGCGGCTCGTTCATCTGACCATAGACCAAGCAGGTCTTGTCGATAACGCCAGACTCGCTCATCTCGAGGAACAGGTCGGTGCCCTCGCGGGTACGCTCGCCGACGCCGGTGAACACCGAGGTGCCACCGTGCTCCTGGGCGAGGTTGTTGATGAGCTCCTGAATCAGAACGGTCTTGCCGACGCCGGCGCCGCCGAACAGGCCCGTCTTGCCGCCACGGATGTAGGGCTCGAGCAGGTCGACGGCCTTGATGCCGGTCTCGAAGATCTCGGTCTTGGTGGTGAGCTCGTCGAAACGGGGCGCTGCATGGTGGATGGGGTAGAACTCCTCCACCTCGGGCATGGGCTTGCCGTCGACGGGCTTGCCCATGACGTTCCAAATGCGGCCGAGCGTCTTGGGACCAACGGGCATCTTCATGGGCTCACCGGTATCGGTGGCGATGAGGCCGCGCTGCAGGCCGTCGGTCGAGGACATGGCGACCGTGCGGACGACGCCGCCCGGAAGCTGGCTCTCGACCTCGAGGATCGTGCTCAGATGACCGATCGGGGTCTCGGCCTCGACCGTGAGCGCGTTGTAGATCGGGGGCACCGCGCCGTCAAACTTGACGTCGACGACAGGGCCGATGATTCGCACGATGCGACCATCACCGGCAGTCGTCTTCTTGGTGGCTTCCTCGACCGCAAGCTTTACGGTGTTATTAGCCATTACTGTTCCTCCAATGCTGAGGCTCCGCCGACGATCTCGTTAATCTCGGTCGTGATCGAAGCCTGGCGCACGCGACTATACGTGCGGGTAAGGGTCGAGATGATCGCGGTGGCGTTTTCCGTCGCGGAGTGCATGGCCTTGCGGCGTGCACCCTGCTCGGCAGCCGCCGAATCGATCAGGGCCTGGTAGATGACCGTCAGGATATAAGACGGCACAAGCTTGCCGAGAACATGCTCGGGAGAGGGCACGAACTCGAACGTGGACGAGATGCGCTTAGGGGCGTCGGTCTCGTTCTTACGCGGACCGTGGGCCATAGCGATCATCTCGGGGTCGAGCGGCAACAGATGCTCGACGCGAAGCTCCTGATCCACGCGGTTCTTGGCGTGGTGGTAGACAAGCTCGACACGGTCAAGCTCACCGGCACGATACGCATCGCAGATATGAGAGGAGATCATGCGGGCCTGATTGAAATCGGGCTCAGAGGAGTTGCCCTCAAAGTGCATGACAACGTTTGCGCGGCCACGAAAATACGTGGCCGGCTTACGCCCGCACGCGATGATCTCGCATTCGATGCCGTCGTTCGCCCAAGAAGCGGCGAGCTTTTCGGCCGTGCGCTCCACCGTCGTATTGAAACCGCCGGCAAGGCCGCGGTCCGAGGCAATAACGACAATCAGGCCATGCTTGACGCTCTCATGCTTCTGCAGCATGGGATCGGTGCCCGAACAGGAGGCGTCGCCGGCGACCGTCAACATGACGTCGGTCAGCGCCTCCTTATAGGGCTCGGCCTGCTTGGAGCGATCGAGGGCACGACGAATCTTGGCCGTAGAGACCATCTCCATCGTGCGCGTGATCTGCTTGGTCGTGGTAACCGAGGAGATTCGCTTCTTAATGTCGCGAAGGTTGGCCATGGGGCTTAGTTCTCCTCTGATCCAGAAACATCCGAATGGCGCTTGGCCATGAACTGCTGCTTGAAGTCGCCGATGACGCGCAAGAGCTCAGCCTTGGTGTCATCATCGATCTTCTTGGCGCGAACCTTGTCGAGCAGCGAACCAAAGCCATTGTCCATGTACTCGATGAGCTCGGCACGGAAAGGCAGCACGTCGGCGATCTCCAGGTCATCCAGGAAGCCCTCGTTGCCAGCGAACAGCGTAACGATCTGCTCGCCAACCTCAAACGGCTTGTAGCGCGGCTGCTTAAGGAGCTCGGTCATGCGGGCACCATGGGTCAGCTGCTTCTGAGTAGCCTCGTCGAGGTCGGAGCCAAACTGCGTAAAGCCAGCGAGCTCCTGATAGGAAGCGAGGTCCAGACGGAGGTTGCCGGCGACCTGCTTCATAGCCTTGGTCTGCGCGTCGCCACCGACGCGGGACACGGAAATGCCCACGTCGACTGCCGGGCGCTGGCCCTGGAAGAAGAGCTCGGACTGCAGATAGATCTGACCATCGGTAATGGAAATGACGTTGGTCGGAATGTAGGCCGAGACGTCGCCGTCCTGGGTCTCGATGATCGGCAGAGCCGTCATGGAGCCGTAACCGTTCTTCTTGGACATCTTGACGGCACGCTCGAGCAGACGAGAGTGCAGGTAGAAGATGTCGCCAGGATAGGCCTCGCGTCCGGGCGGACGATGCAGCGTCAGCGACATCTGACGGTAGGCCACAGCCTGCTTGGACAGGTCGTCGTAGATGACGAGCACGTGGCCGCCGGGGTTGGTCTCGCTGGCGGGCTTGCCGTCCTCGCCGTTGTACATGAAGAACTCGCCGATAGCGGCACCGGCCATAGGCGCGATGTACTGCATAGGGGCGGAATCGGCAGCGGTGGCCGAAACGATGATGGTGTAGTCGAGCGCACCGTGCTGAGCGAGGGTCTCGCGGATGTTGGCAACCGTGGAGGCCTTCTGGCCGATGGCGACATAGATGCAGACCATGCCCTTGCCGCGCTGGTTGAGGATAGCGTCGATGGCGATGGCGGTCTTACCGGTCTTACGGTCGCCGATGATGAGCTCACGCTGACCGCGGCCGATAGGCACCATAGAGTCGATAGCGAGCAGACCGGTCTGAACCGGCTCGCACACCGGGGTACGATCGATGACGCCGGGAGCCTTGAACTCGATGGGGCGACGGTGCGTGGCGACGATGTCACCCAAACCGTCGATGGGCTGGCCGAGCGGATTGACGACGCGGCCGAGCATGGCGCGGCTCACGGGGATATCCATAATGCGGCCAGTGGTGCGGCACTCGTCGCCTTCCTTGATGGAGTCGACGGCACCAAACAGAACGGCGCCGACCTCGTCACGGTCAAGGTTCTGGGCAAGGCCGAAGACGGTCTCACCGGTATCGGAGCTCTTGAACTCCAGAAGCTCGCCTGCCATGGCGCTCTTGAGGCCGGAGACGCGCGCGATGCCGTCGCCTACCTCGTCGACCGTTGAAACCTCATGCGTATCGACCGTCGCGGAGAGGCTCGTGAGCTGCTCCTGCAGTTTCTTGGCGATATCCTGGGCATTGAGGGTTTCGGACATTAGGCTTCACCTCCGTACGAATTAGCAGAGTTTGCGAGGGTCTCCTGCGCGATGCGCAGCTGCGTCTTGACGGAAATGTCACGACGCTCGCCGCGGGCCTCGAGCACCAGGCCGCCCACGATAGACGGGTCGACCTGCTCGATAAGGAATACTTTGCGGCCGAAGTCCTGCTCGCATTTCTTAGTGATGGTTTGACGCAGCTCGTCGTCGAGCGGGATCGCCGTGGTGACGGTCACGCCCACTACATCCTCGTCTTCCTCGGCAACATACTTAAAGGCAGCTGCCACCTTGGGAAGAAGGTCGAGCTGGTCGCGCTTGGACATGGTGTCGAGCACGGCGATGATCTCGGGGCTGGCAGAAGCCAAGCGCTCGATCATCTCGAGGTCCTCGAACACATGGTTCTCGGCCTTGGCGGCTTCCAGAAGGGAGCGCGCGTAGGTCTCGAGCACCTTGTCCTGATAGCGGCTAGTCGGCATTCAGGCTACCTGCTTCCTGGATGTAGCGCTCGATGAGCTTCTTCTGCTCGGCCTCGTTCTCGAGTGCCTCGCCCACGATCTTGGTGGCGACGGCAACGGACAGGTCGGCGATGGAGTTCGCGGCACCGGCGTAGATGGACTTGCGCTCGTCCTCGACGGTCGTATGGGCCTTGGCGATGATCTCCTCGGCCTCCTTGTGAGCAGCCTCGATGATACGGGCGCGCTCGGACTCGGCGTCCTTACGGGCCTCGAGAACGATGTCGGCAGCCTGACGACGGGCGTCGGTGACGATCGAGTCGGACTCAGCGCGCTTGGCGATAGCCTCCTGCTTGGTCTTCTCGGCCTCGTCGAGGCTCTCCTCGATCTTCTTGCCGCGCTCCTCCATGGTTTTCATGATGCCCGGCAGGGCGACCTTGGCCAGCACGATCCAGATAATCAGGAAGGCGATAAGCGCCGGGATGAACTCCGCCATCTTAGGGATGAGGATGTCCGCACCGGCGGCGCCGTCCTCGGCGAACGCGGAAACCGGCATGAGCAGCGCGGCCGCGGACGCGGAGAGTGCGATCGCGCTCTTCTGGGATGAAAGATTCATACTTGACGCTCCGTGCTATTTAACGATCAGCGCGACAACGAAGCCGATCAGAGCCAGAGCCTCGCCGAAGGCGGAGCCCATGATGAAGACGGTGAACACGCGGCCCTGGACCTCAGGCTGACGGGCCATAGCACCCGTAGCACCCAGAGCAGACAGGCCGATAGCAAGACCAGCGCCGATAACACCGAGACCGTAACCGATAACTCCCACGATTCCTCCTTTGTCGTGCGTGTCTTATTTCACGCAGGATAACCTTTTTATAACTGCCGGGCTCCATGGGTACGGGCACCGGCGGTTTAACGAATTGCCTTACCTTTAAGGCGCGAACGGAAGACTACTCCTCCTCCGCGACCTCCTCTGCCTCGGAGACATACACGGCGGTAAGGACCGTGAAGACGTAAGCCTGGATGGCGCCGACCACAAGCTCGATCGCATAGATCAGGATGAGGATGGCAAGCCAGGCCAGCGAAGGCAGGGCGCCGACGGCGTGGGCCGCGGAAACCTGCTGAAGCAGCGGCTGCATGAACATGCTCGCCATGATGGCGAACGAGCCCATGACCACGTGTCCTGCGAACATGTTGCAGAACAGACGGACGGCGAGCGTGATGAGGCGCAGGAAGGTCGAGAAAAGCTCGACGACCCACACGAGCACGTTCATCGGGAAGCTCACGCCCTGCGGGGCGAGGCTCTTGATGTAGCCGATCACGCCGTGAGCCTTGCATCCGTAGTAGATGAAGTACACGAAGGCGAAGATGGCGAGCGCGGCGGTGGAGCCGATTGCACCGGTGCCGGGCTTCATTCCCGGGATCAGGCCGATCATGTTATTGATCAGGATGAACAGGAAAAGCGAGCACAGGAACGGGAAGTGCTTCTTCCAGTTCTCACCCACGACGCCCTTGCCGATATCGTTCTCGACGTACTCGATGATGTACTCGAAACCGTTGACGAAGAAGCCCTTGGGAACCAGGGTCTGCTTCTTCTTGAACACGGCCAGGACGATCAGGAGCACGATCGTGGAGACGATCAGCCAAAACGAGTACTGCGTGATGCCGCAGCTCAGATCGCCCACGACAGGGGTGGAGCTGAACTCGCTGACCAGATGATTAATCTCATCAGGCAGCTTTTCAAAAATTTCCACGACTTACCTTTCGACCTCATGAGGATCTCGCAGCGCCTTGGCGACGCGAACCGTGCAGGCGGCCATAAAGGCCACGAAGCCGATCGCCTCGCCCAAGAGGAACATGCGAAATGCCTCTCCGAACAACACAAACACAACCAAGGTAAAGACGAGCAGGGCGATTGCCGAGACCGCGAGACTCACCATACCCTTGAGCATGTCCGCATTCTGCTTATCGTCAAGAACCGGCTTGAGCGTAAAGACAAAGGGAAGGAAGGCAATTGCGCCCGCGATGGCGCCTGCAACGATAGCGAGCAGATCGGCTATCTGAAACATTGGCGTCCTCACTTTCCTTTTTTAACGCCTCACAGAACAGTTCCCGCCAAACATTGGTGACTATTGTACGAGCCAATCGCTAAAGTACAACCGAAAAAGCATCGGTTAATACGCACCTGTTCGTTTTCTTAAGACCTTCTTTATGCCGCAGGTACGGTAATACGTTTTTCTCGAACCCTGCAGGGCAAAACGTCCGTTAACAGGAGTGCGCGCGGTCGCCTTTTGTTCGACCGCGCGCACCGTTTCTTCGTATTTGCAGCCGCGGCCGTCTTAGCCCAGCGACTAGAGCGTGCCGAAGATGCGGTCGCCGGCGTCGCCGAGGCCGGGAACGATGTAGGCGGCCTCGTTGAGATGGTCGTCGATGGCGCACGTATAAATATGTACGTCGGGGTCCTTTTCGGTCAGTGACTTGAGGCCCTCGGGCGCGGCGACGATGCACAGCATGCGGATATCCTTGACACCGCGCTCGCGCAGGTAGCTGATGGCCATCTCGGCCGAACCGCCCGTGGCGAGCATGGGGTCGACGACCAGGCAGATGCGCTGGTCGATATCCTTGGGCATCTTGCAGTAATACTCGTGCGGCTCGTGGGTGACCTCGTCGCGCTCCATGCCGATGTGGCCCACGCGAGCGGAGGGCACCAGGTCGAGGATACCGTCGACCATGCCAAGGCCCGCACGCAGGATGGGCACGATGGCGAGCTTCTTGCCGGCAAGCTGTTTGAACGTGGCGGTAGTGATGGGGGTCTCGACCTCGACGTCTTCCATAGGCAGGTCGCGCATGGCCTCGTAGCCGTCAAAAAGCGCGAGTTCGCGCACGAGCTGACGGAACTGGTTGGTGCCGGTGTTTTTGTCGCGCAGGATCGACAGCTTGTGCTGGACGAGCGGATGATCGACAAGCGTCACACGGGACGCATCGTAGGTGACGGTCATGGGTTGATTGCCCCTTTCGTTGCAGCCGCAAAACGGCCTTGCTGACAAGGCGCGCAGCAATGTTGCCGCCGCACGCCATGCATAAGTTTAGCGGTTTGTTGTATCGGGCCGCCCATCGCAGCCCTACTGTGCGGTACTGAGCGAGCGCTTGACTGCATCACGCCAGCCCGCAAGGTTTTGCTCGCGACGCTCGGCGGACATATGGGGAAGGAAGGTCCTAACGATCTGGGCATTTTGCTCCAGCTCTTCAAGGTCTTCCCAATAGCCGACGGCAAGACCCGCCAAGTACGCGGCACCGATTGCCGTGGTCTCCACCGTCTCGCATTGCAGCACGGGGATATCCAGCAGGTCGGCCTGGAATTGCATGATGAACTCGTTGCGTGAGGCGCCGCCATCGACGGACAGGCGCTCAATCGAAAGTCCCACGTCCTGCTCCATGGCGCGCAGCACGTCATAACTCTGGTAGGCCATGGACTCGCAAGCCGCACGCACAATGGTCGCGCGACTCGAGGCACCGGTCAGGCCGCACACGATACCGCGGGCACGCGGGTCCCACCAGGGAGCGCCCAGGCCAGCGAAGGCGGGGACGAAGTAGCAGCCCTCGTTGTCGTTGATCGAAGCGGCGAGTTGCGCGGACTCGCTCACACTCGAGATGATGCCCATGTTGTTGCGCAGCCAGTTCATGGTTGAGCCGGCGGCAAAGATAGAACCCTCGAGCGCATAGCTGATCTTGCCGTCTGCGGCGATACCGATCGTGGAGACCAGACCGTTCTTGGATTCGACGACCTCGTCGCCGGTGTTCATGAGCATAAAGCAACCCGTGCCATAGGTGTTTTTGGTCTGGCCGGGATGGAAGCAGCAGTGGCCGAACAGCGACGCCTGCTGATCGCCCGCCACGCCCATGATGGGCGGCATGTTGGTCATGATGTCGCTCGCGACGCGGCCGTAGTCGCCCGAGCTCCAACGAACCTCGGGCATCATGGAACGTGGAACGTCAAAGAGCGCCAGCAGGTCGTCGTCCCAATCGAGCGTATGGATATTAAAGAGCGCCGTGCGGCTGGCATTGGTGTAGTCGGTGGCAAAGACCTGACTGCCGGTGAGGTTGTAGATGAGCCAGGTGTCGATGGTGCCGAACATGAGGTCGCCCGCCGCCGCGCTCTCACGCGCACCGTCGACGTTGTCGAGGATCCACTGCACCTTGGAAGCCGAGAAATACGGATCGAGTGTGAGTCCCGTGCGGGAGCGCACCAGCTCTTCTGCGCCCCGCTCGACCAGCTCGTCGATCAGAGGTGCGGTGCGACGGCATTGCCACACGATGGCGTTATAGATGGGTTGACCGCTTATGCGGTCCCACACCACCGTGGTCTCGCGCTGGTTGGAGATACCGATGGCGGCGATGCGGTCAGAATGGATGCCGCTCTTAAACTGGACCTCCATCATCACGCCGATCTGGCTGGCAAGCACCTCCATGGGGTCTTGCTCTATCCAACCGGGACGCGGGAAGTCGGTTTTGACGCTACGACGTGCCTGCGCGACGATGCAGCCGTACTCGTCGACGATGGTCGCAAGTACCGAGGTGGTGCCGCAGTCGAGCGCCATGATGTAGGAACCGCCAAAGTTAAACGAGGCATCTTCCATGCCCAGGCTGCCCAGATTCAACGACATCGCTTACACCTTTCTATTGCATCGGGTCGGACAGGACCCGTTCGATCTCTGATGCGGGAAGTGCGCCTTGGCGCAGGATCTGGAGCCCGCCGTGCTGGAACGACACGATGGTAGAGGCGTCGCGACACGGGGTCTCACCGGCGTCGACGGCAACATCGACCCCCTCCAGGATGCGACCCTCGACGGCGGCAAAGCTTGCCGGCGAAGGCGCGCCGTGCGTGTTGGCGCTCGTGCAGGCAAGGGGACTGCCGCAGGCGCGGATGAGCGCTTGGACCACGGGAGAGGCCGAAGCGCGCAGGGCCACGGTGTCGTCGGCAGCGCGCATAAAGGTCGGCACGCAGGGGGCTGCCTTGACCACGATAGTCAGGGCTCCCGGCCAGCATCGTCGCGCGAGTACGCGGGCATCTTCCGGGATATCCACGCCATAGCGGTCGAGTGCTTCGACGCCATCGACCAGCCAAGCGACGGTTTGCGTGAGCTCACGTTGCTTGAGAGTGAAGATACGGCGATAGCCGGTGCCGAGCGCAGGAACTGCGGCGCCATTGACGGCAGCCTGCGGATCGCGCGGCCACGATGGGAATTCGCTTGTATCTTGGGGCACGGCGCCCGAGAAGGCGTTGACTGCCACGGCGACACCGTAGACGGTCTCGGTCGGAATCAAGGCCAGGCCGCCGCGGCCGAGCACCTCGGCCGTGCGCTCGACGGCAAGCCGATGCGGCTCGCGCGTTCCCTCGTATACCCGATAGACCGTCTGCATGTGTATGCCAGCCCCTTACGCTCCGGTGCAAGTTTGTTTACTGTGGGGCATTCTCGCACGAAACATTCAACCTATTTGCCCAGAGCGCATGTTGGTTTGGTGAGCGGCTCTAGTAGTCGGTGAAAGTGAGGGGGTTATTGGACTGCGACGAACTTCTTTGGCCTGCCGGCGTGGCGTTCTTGGGCGGCGTAGCGCTCGATGCTGTCTATCGTTATCATCCGACGGCCGTCGACAAGTTCAACATCGAGCTTTCCGGCTTTGACCAGCGCGGTAATCCGCGGAGCGGAGACTTTGAGGTCCAGCGCTGCGTCTTTAAATGTTCGGCACGCCGCTTCCCGAGCGTCCTCGTGGTCGATTTCGACTGAAAGGGCCACGACCTCGGCCGAGCGTTCGTACCCTGCCGGAGTCAAACCGTTGTTGAGGTCGTCGGCCAAAAACGCCATCAGTGCCTCGGTGGCATGGGCAATCGCTTCTTCGCGCGTATCGCCATCGGCAAAGGCGCCGGGAATCTGCGGGAAACTGGCGCAGTAACCGTCGTCTTCTTTTATGAGAACGCAGTCATAGGTAAATCGCTGCCTCATTTTGCCTCCAACTACCATTCAGCTTGGCGACGAATACTTGCCCACGTGCCCTTCTTTGGTCGATCACCACCAGAGCCGTTCACGGTGACAACACGGTCACCAGAAACATACTTAGCATGACTACCGACTTGCGCGACCTTCACGAATCCATCGTGCTTGAGTAGGGCAATGATTTCCCGAAAGGTAGGAGGTTGCATGGGCCGACCTCTTTCAGCCGTCCTAATTATAAACTACTTTATAATTTTTGCTAACCAGTTAATAAATATTACTGGCGCTGTTTGGGCTCGGTGACGATGGCTCGGACGATGCGGGGGCGATCGGTGAGGTCATGGACGATACGCACGTCCGAAAGGCCTGCCTGGCGACAGAGCTCGGCCGCGGCATCGAGGGCACCCTCGTAGAGCTCGCAGGCAAACAGGCCGCCGGCGCGCAGCATGTAAGGCGCCGCATTGAGCAGGCGGCGGAAGATATCGAGGCCGTCGGCGCCGCCCTCGAGCGCCAGGTCGGGCTCAAAATCCTTGACCTCGTGCGGCAGCGAGCGCATGACGCCGGTCGGGATGTAAGGTGGGTTGGAGACAAGCACGTCGAAGGTGCCCCACTCTTCGCGGGGAATAGAACTCACCAGGTTGGTGAGACTAAAGGCGACCTCGTCGGACGTGAGGCCAAGCGCATCGCGGTTTTTGGTGGCCAAATCGATAGCGCGCGGCTCGATATCGGTGGCGGTGCAGGTAATGTGGCCGCGGCGCTCCCAGGCAAGGGAGAGCGAAATGCAGCCCGTGCCGCAGCCGACCTCGAGAACGCGGGCGATGCGGGGCTCGGCTGGGGCAGGCGAAGCGGCATCCTGAGCTGAAGCCGTCTCCTGGTCGGCACCCTCGATGGCGATGCCGTATTCGTCGAGCTCGGGCTCGGCGGCTTCCGCGGCTTCGGCTTCTGCTGCCTGCGCGGCGGCTTCCTCGGCCTCGCGGTCGGCCAGCTCCTCGGCATAGGCACGGCTGCCCAGCACATCGCCGCCCAGCGCCGCCTCGTCGGCGGCCGTCAGGTTAGCGGCACGGCGCTCGGCGGTCGCGCGTTCGTCTGCCAGCGCGGCCTCGGCCTTGCGTGCCTCCTCAACCTCATCGTTCCAGGGCAGCTCAACGCGCTGACGGGCGGCAGCCTCGGGGCTCAGCACCTCGGCATCCAGATAATTGAGGACTTCCTCGACGAGCATCTCGGTCTCGGGACGCGGAATGAGCACGCCGGGGGCGCACGCGACGTCGATCATGCGAAACTGCGTGCTGCCGGTGATGTACTGCAGCGGTTCACCTTTAGCGCGACGAACAACGGCCGCGTGCATGGTCTCGAGCTGAGCCGCGTTAAGCGTCTCGTCCATGCGCATATATAGGTCAATGCGCGCCAGGCCCGTGGCGGCGCACAGCAGCCACTCGGCAGAAAGACGGGGGTGCTCCTCGCCGCGCTCGGCCAGGTACTCCTTGGTCCACTCGAGACAACGCTTGATGGTCCAAATCTCGTTTGCCATGGGGCCCTCCCCTCTTAAGCGCCGGACGGCGCGCGAATGTCGGAGCAGATTGTACGCGAGGCCAGCGCTTGGCAAGGGACGATTGAAGGCGATTATCGAGAATCAGCCCAGATTTTTGCACCGAGCTCGCTCAAAGTGTTCATTCGCCGACGTCTAGATTTGCATTCGTCAAGCTTTTGGCAAGGTTGCCCCAAAACTAACCAATATCTAACCAAGAACTTGCCAAATCACTTGACGCGCGACGCATCAAAAATCGCCCCGCGACTTCTTGAACGATTTTTCGAGCAATATTTTCAATAGCAGATACACGACGTTAATTGCTTTAAGCAGGCAAACAGCTCAAATGACATCACAGCCGACTGAATAAAATATCAAGGCAATGTCACCAATGACTCCCTACGGATCATTTGACAACCAAGGAAACGCCGATGTTTTGGCAATGTCAGCGAGCGACGTCCAGAGCGAACAAGTTGGCATGAAAAAGGCAAGGCATAGACCTTCTGGTCATGCCTTGCCTTTTGAATGGCAAATTGTCGCTCTGGGCGGCGCGCAGCGTCAAGCCGTTACGCGGTTTGGCAAAACCGCGTAACCCACTACACAGCCTGTGCCAGCTTCTCGGCTCGCTCGGCGGCAGCGAGCGCCTCGATCACGGTGCCGAGCTGGTCACCCAGAAGGACGCCGTTGTAGGTGGAGTTGAAACCGATGCGGTGATCGGTCACGCGGTCCTGGGGCTGGTTGTAGGTACGGATCTTCTCGGAACGGTTGCCGTGGCCGATCTGGCTCTGGCGCTCGGCACCGAGCTCGGCCTGCTGCTTCTCGAGCTCCATCTCGTACAGACGGGCGCGCAGCATCTGCATGCAGACCTCGCGGTTCTGGATCTGGGAGCGCTGCTCCTGCGACTGCACCACGGTGTTGGTGGGCAGGTGGGTAATGCGCACGGCGGAGTAGGTGGTGTTAACGCACTGACCGCCAGGGCCGGAGGCGCAGTAGGTGTCGATGCGCAGGTCGGACTGGTTGATCTGGACGTCGATCTCCTCGGCCTCGGGAAGCACGGCGACGGTAGCCGTGGAGGTCTGAATGCGGCCCTGAGACTCGGTCTTGGGGACGCGCTGGACGCGGTGCACGCCGGACTCGTACTTCATGACGGAGTAGACGCGGTCGCCCTCGACCTTGAACTCAATGGACTTAAAGCCACCGGCCTCGCTGGGGCTGGAGTCGAGCACGGTAGTCTTCCAGCCGCGCGACTCGCAAAAGCGCTGGTACATCTTGTACAGATCGCCGGCGAAGATGGCCGCCTCGTCGCCACCGGCGGCGGAGCGGATCTCGACGATGGTGTTCTTGTCGTCGTTGGGGTCGCTCGGGATGAGCATGTACTTGATGTCTTCCTCGAGCTGGGGAAGCTTGGCCTCGTTTTCGGAGATGTCCATCTGGAGCATCTCCTTCTCATCGGCATCGGTGGTATCGTGCAGCATTTCCTTGGCAGCCTCGATGTCATCGAGCGCGCCGATGTACTCGCGCGAGGCGGCAATGAGGTCGGACTGGTGCGCGTACTCCTTGTTGAGACGCGTGAACTCCTTGATATCGGAGGCGACGGCCGGGTCGGAAAGCTTCTTCTCGAGCTCCTCGTAGGCCTTGATGATCTTTTCGAGCTTGTCGCGCATGACGGACTCCTTTATATGCGTGAAGGCGAAAATCGGCAGAATTGATGGGGCGCGGGGCGCCGCTGCGGGGGTAAGTCCAGCTAGAGCATGTCGATCTTCAGATACATGCGCATCCCTTCGCGTATGGGGTACATAGTTGCGGTCTAACCCATATATGATAGCGTGCGCAGGCAAACCTGCATATAACCCGCACGGAATCCGACAAAGGGACAGTCCCTTTGTCGGATTCTAAAGCGTATGGAGTAGGGCGATGAGGAAGCGAACACCCTGGAGGTAGGCGCGGCGGGTGATGCGCTCGTTGGTGCCGTGGACGCCTCGGTCGCACTCGTCATCATCGACCACAAAGGCCGAGAAGCGAATGCACTCAGGGCAAATGTGCTGGTAGTTGGCAGCGTCGGTCGCACCGATCACGGTCGAGGGCACAATTGCCACTGGCTCGAATGATCCGTTTTCCTCCATCCCCTTTGGATCACGGAAATAGCGGACGGCGATGGAGCGAACCGCCTCGAGACCGGGACCACCGATGCGCGGGGACGGCGAGGGTTCGGAGCTGCCGGGGCCCAGCTCCACTTCGACACGACCGGCAAGGTCCGCCCCGGCAACCGCCTCACGGCAGCGCGCCACAACGTCGGCCACGCTCGTGCCCTCGAGCATGCGGAAGTTAATGTTGGCCCACATATCCTGCGGCATTACGTTGGCGCCGGTGCTGCCACCCTCGATCTGCGTGGGCGCGCAGGTGGTCGTCACCAGCGGATAGAGCTTTTTGCTGGCGAGGCAATCGCGGACAATGGCATCCCCGTTGGCGGCAATTTCATCGGCCGTGTAGAGCCCCAACTCGACGAGTTGGGCGGCAAGCAAGTCGGTCACGCGCGTCGGCCACTCGATATCGCAGATTGCGGTGATGGCACGGCTGAGCACCTCGAGTGAAGTGCCCCCGTAGGAGTTGGAGGAATGCCCGCCCTCGCTACGCGTCCTCAACACGATATCGGCATAGCCCTTCTCCGCGAGGTCGGCGTGCATGAGCCAACCCTCGCCCGCGCTGTACTCGGCAGCCGGAACGATGCGGTAGTCGCCCTCGTCGATCAGGTACTCAAGCTCAATGCCGCGCTCCTCGAGCACGCGGCCGATGGCGTCTGCGCCGTACTGCGTAGTCTCCTCGTCCTGGCCAAAGGCCAGGAGCAGCGTGCGCTCGTGCTGCCAACCGTGCGCCAGCGCATACTCGACAGCCTCGAGAATGCCTGCGACCTGGTCTTTCATATCGATGGCGCCGCGACCCCAAATGTAGGTGTCGTCTACATGCCCGCTAAAGGGGGCGTACGTCCAGTCGTCCTCGGTACCCGGCACCACGGGGACCACGTCCATGTGACCCATGAGCACAACGGGCTTGAGTGCGGGGTCGGAGCCGGAAAGCGTCACCAGCAACGAATGATCGATGAGCTCGACCTTACCCGCTGTAAATACGTGCGGCCAGGCCCGCTGCATATAGGCGCGCAGGTCGTCGAACGGCTGCCAGTCCACTGCCTCGGCATCCATACTCGAGATGGTCGGGAACGACAGCACGCGGCCCAGGCGCTCGCACGCACCAGCCTCGTCCAGATCGGCAAAATCATCCTCATGCGCAAAGAAGCGCCAAACCTCGGCCATGACATCCTTTCGATTGTGACGACAAGGGCCGCCCCACCGGAGCGGCCCTGCCACATAAGCGCTTGCGGTTGGTTATTTGTCCTCGAGATAACGCGAGAGGAACTCGCGGGTACGCTGGTGCTTGGGGTTGCCAAAGAGCTCTGCCGGCGCGGCGTCCTCGAGCACTACGCCCTTGTCCATAAAGACCACGCGATCGGACACGGTGCGGGCAAAGGCCATCTCGTGCGTGACGACGACCATGGTCATGCCGTCGGCAGCAAGTTTGCGCATGACCTCGAGCACCTCTCCCACGATCTCGGGGTCGAGTGCGGAGGTCGGCTCGTCGAACAGCATGATCTGCGGATTCATACATAGGGCACGAGCGATGGCCACGCGCTGTTTTTGACCACCGGACAGGCGACCCACGGCGGCGTGCGCGAACTTCTCGAGCCCCACGCTCGTCAGATGCTCCATCGCGACCTTCTCGGCCTCGGCCTTGCTCATCTTTTTGAGCGTGACGGGCGCGAGCGTGCAGTTGTCGAGCACGTCCATGTTGTTGAACAGGTTAAAGCCCTGGAACACCATGCCGATGTCCTCACGCAGCTTGTTGATGTTGCAGCGCTCGGCCGTGAGGTCCTGGCCGTGGAACCAGATGTGGCCCGCGTCCGGGGTCTCGAGCAGGTTGAGGCAGCGCAGGAAGGTCGACTTACCCGAGCCTGAGGCGCCGATAATGGTGACGACCTCGCCGGGGTTAACGGACAGGTCGATGCCCTTGAGCACCTCGAGCGAGCCGAAGCTCTTGCGCAGGCCCTCGACGCGGATGAGCGGCTCATTGGTCTGTGCGGCGGCCGCGGTGCCGGTAGTGGCGGTATCTGCCATGATGATTCTCCTCGTCTTGAGCCTAGTTGGAGCTGGGCAGCGTGACCGGAGCCTCGGCGCCAAGCTTTTTGCCAAAGGCCTCGAGCAGGCGGCTCGCCACGAGCGTCAGGATCAGGTAGACCACGAGCGCCACGCAGTAGACCTCCATCTGGCGGTAGTACACGCCGGCGACGGTGGTGGTGGCGTACATGAGGTCAAACACGCCGATGACCGAGAGCACCGACGAATCCTTGATGTTGATGATGAGCTCGTTGGTGAGCGCCGGAATCGCGTTTTTAATGCCCTGGGGGAACACGACTTTGCGCATAGCTTGCCACTGCGACAGGCCCAGCGAGCGTGCTGCCTCGGCCTGGCCGGGATCGATGGACTCGATGCCGCCGCGCAGGACCTCCATCATGTAGGCGGTGGAGTTGAGCGAGATGGTGACGAGGCCGGCGGTGAAGGTGCTCCAGATCTGGTTGGCCTGGGCGGTCTCGAAGCCCATGCCGCGCAAAACGGTGAAGCCCGCGTAATAGATGAGCAGGCCCTGGACCATCATGGGCGTGCCGCGCACGATGGTGGAGTAGACGGTCGCAAAGCCGCGGCCGATACTCTTAAAGAAGCGCACCAGGTCGTTATCCACGCGGTCGAACGTCTGAATGCGTAGGAACACGAAGAGCAGCGCCAGGAAGAATGCGATGACGGTGCCGAAGGTGGCAAGCGCGATGGTGATCTCGATACCGCGAATGAAGAAGTCCCCGCTCTTGTAGGTCATGTAGACCAGGCTCGACAAAAAGTCGCTGGGGTTGGAATCCGAGACAATGCTCACCTGCACCAGGTCGATAAACGACATGACGCAGCGGTCGATAAAGAAAACTGCCGCGATGGCGACCACGACGTAGCTGCCCAGGCGTGCGCCACGACGGCAGCGCTCGGATGCGAACGGCGACTTTTCGCGATAGTCGTTCCAGTGCATGAGCTTGGTGACCAGCGCCGCCGCCGACACGACGAGCCAGGCCCAAAGGATTGCCCAGAGGCAGTCTTGGAACACGCCCGTAGGCGCCAAGAAACTCATCGGCGTGGGGTTGCGCTGGCTAAACGCCAGGCCGAGCGCCGCGATGACGCTCGTGCCCAGGTATACATAACGGTGGTCGGCCTTGATAAAGGAGGCCAGGCGATTGATGGTTTTCATGCTGCCTCCCTATGCCGGCTGACGGTCGAGGCACGCGTCCCACATTTGGTCGCGCTCCTCTTGGCTAATGCCCTTGAGTGTCTTGTCGATGAGCTTAAGCAGCTTGTCCGAGCCCTTGCGGCAGCCGACGTTTGCCGTGACTTCCTGCTTAAAGCCCTCGCCCTCGGCAAATCGAATCGGCACGATACCCGGGTTTTGGGCCATATAGCCCTTCTCGTTCTCGGTATTGTAGGTCACGGCGTCGCAGGTGCCCTGCAGCAGGTTCGAAAACACCGTGGGGACCGAATCGACCGGGTTCTTGTGGACAACGCCCGGGATCTCGTCGATGACGGTATCGAGCATGGTGTCCTTTTGGCCGAGGACCGTTGCGCCGCTAAAGTCGCTGAGCTTGGTCGCATTTTGGTAGGGCGAGCCCTCTTTTACGAACAGGCCAAAGTAGCCAATGAAGTACGGGTCGGAAAAGCCGACGGACTCCTCGCGCTCGGGCGTGGCGCTCATGCCGGCAATGATGAGGTCGATCTGGCCGTTGTTGAGCGAATCGATAAGACCCGAGAAGCCCTGCTTGACGGCGACGGGCTCGCCACCGAGGGCCTTGCAGACGATCTTGGCGATCTGCACGTCGTAACCATCGGCATAGGCGCCCTGCACGTTGTCGATGGGGATAGAGTACTTGCTGGCTTCGGAGACCTGCCAGTTGTACGGGGCGTAGGCCGCCTCCATGCCGATGCGGATCTTGTCCTTGCCGATCACGGAATCGGACAGGTCGTCGCGACCGCCGCCCGTCGTGGGCTGGGCCACTTCCAGCGTGGAGGGGCGCTGACAACCGGCAAGTGCGCCGGCGACGACGGAAGCGCTCGCAGCAAACGCACTGCCTAAGAAGATACGACGGCTGCACACCGGCTGTGGATGCGCGTCGCGTTGATGGGGAGAATGCATAATCTGCCTTCCCTGTTGAATCGTATGCTGACGACTTAACAGGATATACGCCAGCAACTAGCAGCGCAGCACAAGCTCGAAAAATTAATAGACACGCGGTAGTCATTGGGGACGCCGATGTTTTGGCAATGCCGGCGAGCGACGTCCAGAGCGAACAAGTGGCATGAAAAAGGCAAGGCATGACCAGAAGGTCTATGCCTTGCCTTTTGAATGACAACTTGTCGCTCTGGACGACGCGCAGCATCGACCGAGCGACGGAACCTCTAGAGCAAGGTAACGCTAAAACTGCGCTTGTCCGTCTCGCCCGGGGCCAGGGTGATGGTGTTGACCTTGTGCTCAAAGACATCGTCCTCGGTGTCCATGGTGGTATGACCGGTCCAGGGCTCGAGCGCCACAAACGGAGCGTCGTTGGCGGCAGACCACACGCCAATGTACTTAAAGCCCTCAAAGTCGATCTTGACGCCGTGGCCCGACTTGCGGCCGCGCAGCGTGAGCGTGGAGCCCGGAGTATCGGTGAACATGATGGCATCGTTATCGAAACTGCGGTGCGTGATGGGCAGCACGTCCGAGTTGTCGGGAGCCTTATAGCTGCCCTCAAACGTCATAAGACCGTCGGGCGTGATGATGGGAGCCTCGTTCGTCCAAGCCTCGGTAAACGCCAGCTCGTAATCCTCGAACGCCTCGTCCTCGGCACCGGGGGCGGGCACGTTAAATGCGGGGTGGCCGCCCACCGAGAACGGCAGGTCCACATCGCCGGTATTGGTGACGGCAAAGGTCTGCGTGAGGGTGGCGTCGCCGGTCAGGGCATAGGTCATGTTGAGCTTAAAGTGGAACGGAAAGGCCTTGAGCGACTCGGGCGTATCGGTGATCTCGTAAGTTACCGAGGAGCCGTCCTCCGAAACCTCGACCAGCTCGTGCTCGACGATGCGCGCGAGTCCGTGGCGCGGCATCTCGCAGGTGCCGGCCGCAGACGCTGCCGTGTTGTTGCGCAGCGAACCCACAATGGGGAACAGGATGGGCGCATGCTTGCCCCAAAAGGCGGGGTCGCCCTGCCACAGATACTCGTTGCCGTTGAGGGCAAGGCTCGTGAGCTGAGCGCCCATGGAATCGATGGCCGCGGTGAGGCTGCCGCGCTTGATGGTAGTGACGGTAGACATGCTACTTCCTCCAAAAGTAAACAATAGTGTCGAGGGCTATTGTCCCACTCTTGGCGGCGGGGTTGAGCGACAGGCGCAGTTATTGAGCAATAGCGTAAAGGTCAAACCCGCCCTGCGGAGTGCTATCGACCGTATCGGGCGCCTGCGAGTTAAAGCTCACGGGAACCATGCGCTTTGAGGCGCGGAAGCGCGTGCCGTCGGTGGCGACGGGCGGTTCGTCGACGGTGAGCTCGTAGTCGCCGGGCTTGAGCTCGATGCCGTCACCAGCGGAATTGACGTATTGATACTCGTCAATCGTCTGCCCTTTGAGCGTACGCCCCACGATGTGGATGAGCATTTGGCTGTCGCCACGCGCGGTGTCCCACATCGCGCCGTCCTTGACCTCGACCGACACATGTACCGAGCGCGTGCGGCTGAGCGATTGCTCGACAGACATCTCGACCTTGGCGGCGTCTTGACGCTGCTGCTCGACATGGCTCCAAACGCTACCGATTGCCGAGCAGGCGATAACGCCGGCCATGAAGGCGATGAGGATGGGGCCGAGCGGAGAACGGCGGCCCGCGTCTTCCTCACGAGCCAGGTCGGGGCGATGTGTGGGCGCAGGCGCCTGGGCGCCTTGCGCGGGCACGTCGAGAATGCTGAAGGATGCCGTGCTGTCGGGGTCGATGGTGTGACGCGGCTGCGGGATCTTTGCCGGCGAGATGGACATGTCCGCCGGCTCACCGAGTGTGGCCGTGGCATCGGCCTTAGCCTCATCGGCCTCGGCTTGGGCCCAAGCCTGCTCAAAGGTCAGGGGCTCGGCGGCATCGGAGGCGGCATCAGGCTCGACAGCGGCATCGTTGCCGGTCTCGTCCTCGTCGCTCGACACGTCACGCGACGCGGGCTCGTCCCACTCCTCGTCCGGAGCCTCGCCCTCGCTATACCACCATTCAAAGTTATCGATATCCATACGGGGCGCCCCTTAGGCCTCGCAAATAAACACTCGCTAGTCTTATACCCCCAGACGGCACGGCGGCTCGCCGGCACAGATAGGAAAACCATCACAACATTCGACGCTTTTCTTCGATTTCGAGATTTTCGCCGAATGTTGTGACGGTTTAAGCGACTGGCCGGCAGCGCAATGTGACAAAGGGACTGCCCCTTTGTCACATTCTGCTAGAGTTGCAGGGATTGAATCTCGCTTATTCATGCGACATTGGAGTGACAACCTTGACCGCCGCAACCACGCCTAAAAGTAAGTCAACCGCCGCCGCGCTCTCCCCTGCGCGCACCAAGCTCTGCCTGGCGCTGCTCGTGCTGTTGGGATTCTCGCTCGGCTGCTCCGAGTTCGTGGTCATCGGCATCGAAAGCGACCTGGCGACGGAACTCGGCGTATCGCTTGCCACCGCAGGCCAACTTATTAGCGTGTTCGCACTGATCTACGCTATCGCGACGCCGGTGCTCGCGCTCAGCACGGGACGTTTTCGCCGCTACCAGCTGCTCGTGTGCTATAGCATCGTCTTTGTGCTCGGCAACCTGGTCATGGCGTTGGCGCCCAACTTCCAGGTGCTCTTTATCTCGCGCATTGTCCTGGGCTCCGTCTCGGGCGCACTGCTCGCCGTGGGCGTGACGTACATCCCTGAGCTTCTGTCCCCGCAGCAAACTTCGCTTGCCATCTCGGTGGTGTACGGCGCGTTTTCCGTGGCGATGGTCTTTGTCACTTCGATCGGTAAGTTTGTGGCCGACACGCTCGATTGGCACGTGGCCATGTACGGCACGCTGGTCTTCGCTGTTTTGATCTGCACCGCGCTCGTGGCGTTTATGCCGCGCGCCGGACAGACCGACGAGCCTGCCACCTTCCGCGAGCAGGCGGGGCTTCTGCGCGAGCCGAGTATTATCACCGGCATGCTCATCTTTTTGTTTGGCGTGGGTTCGGTCTATGTGTTCTACGGCTACGTGACGCCCTATCTGGAGCAGGTGCTAGGCATGGGCACGGTCGAGACCAGCACCACGCTTATGGCCTACGGCGTGTTCTGCCTGATCTCGAACATCCTGGGCGGATGGATTGACGCTCGCTTTGGCATGAAGGCGCTGCTCGTGACGTTTGTGCTGCAGGCCGCGGCGCTGTTTGGGCTGTTTGCCGTGGGCGCCGCCATGCCCCTCGCGCTCGTCTTTGTCTTTAGCCTGGCGATGCTCATGTACCTGTTCTCGGTCTCGTGCATCACGCACTTTATGGACGTGGCACGCAGCCGCCATCCCAAATCGATGGTGCTCGCGAGCTCGGTGGAGCCCATGGCGTTTAATGTCGGCATCTCGTTTGGCACCGCGGTGGGCGGCGCCGTGGTAAGCGGCATTGGCATTGCCTACGTGGGCGCCGTTGGCGCCGTGTTCTCGCTCGTGGCCTGGGTGCTCACGCTGGTGACGATCAAGCTGGCACGCTGGGAGCGCCAGCGGGCGAGGGCGAAGCTGCGATAATCGAGTCCATCGATACCGATTGAAAAGGAAACCGCATATGCAACGCATCCTGTTTATCTGCCACGGGAATATCTGTCGCTCGACGATGGCTGAGTCGGTGTTTACCGAGCTGGTGCGCCGTGCCAGGCGCGAGGCGGAGTTCGTCATTGATTCTGCTGCGACCTCGACCGAGGAGATCGGTAACCCGCCGCATCATGGCACGGTTGCCAAGCTGCGCGAGGTCGGGATTCCTGTGGTTGCGCATCGTGCACGCCAGGTTCGTCGCGCGGAGTATGGCGACTGGGATTGCATTGTCTATATGGATGCCGAGAACGCACGCGGCTTGCGTCGCATCTTTGGCGATGACCCGGATGGCAAGATTTCGCGCCTGCTTGATTGGACCAATCGCCCCGGCGACGTCGCCGACCCCTGGTACACCGGCAACTTTGATGCCACGTACCGCGATGTGCTCGCCGGCTGCACGGCCATGCTCGAGCAACTGTAGGCGCCCGGGCGGCGCGGATGCGCGAGCCATGCCATCGGCATAAAACGAGCGTGGATTTTCTCCCACTTTGAGCGCGAAACGGCGCTCTAAACGGGAGATTATCCACGCTCATTATCTTGGCGGGAGAAAATCCACGCTCGATTACTCGTCGACGATCTCGGCGAGCCAAATGTTCAACGTATCGACCTCGGGGCAGCAGAACTTTGCCGTGCCGGGCTCGTTGCCAGGCACGGTGCCGCCGTAGCGCAGGATGTCGATATAGGGAAAGCCCACGTGGCAGGCCATGGAGCACATCTTGCCGCGATCGCGGTCGAAGTCGAAGACGTCGCCCGGCTTGTGCCCATGGTGGCAGCGACACGTACCCAGCTGGTCCACGCAGCTAATGCGAATACGCGGGCGCTTGCCACGCGGCGCACCGAGCGGCTTGTTCTCGCTCGCGGGCCCGGGGATGCTTTCGCCGGCGCTACTCATGGTCGATCACATCCAGGCAGGCCTCGATGGGCAGGCCGGCGGACTTGTCCTCCTGGTCGGCGTTGCGCTCGATAAGCTCTGCCACCACGCGCATGGCATCGGCCGTTGCACGCTGCAGACTCCAGCCGGCCATCACGCGACCGACGAGCACCGCCGAGAACGTATCGCCCGTACCCGGGAAGTAGACCGGGATCAGGTCGAAGGGAATCGTGAAGTACTCCCCCGCCACGTGGTCGTAACCGATAACGGCGTTCGCGCCGTCGACCACAGCGCTCGTAATGACCACCGACTTGGCGCCCAGCGCGCGCATGGCGTCCACAAGGACGCGGGCCTCGTCGGGCGTGATTTGCTCGGCAATAGGCGTATCGGTGAGCAGACAGGCCTCGGTGTAGTTAGGCACCGCGTAGTCGGCGCACTCGAGCAGGTGCCTCATGAGACCGATCGTGGACTCGGGCACGCCGGCGTAGAGCTTGCCGTTGTCGCCCATGATGGGGTCGACGAACACCTTGGTGCCCTTTTGCGCGCGACGGTGGCAAAAGTCCGAGATGATACGCGTCTCTTCCTCGGTCACGATAAAGCCGGTCGAGATAGCGTCGAACTCAAAGCCGAGCTCCTCCCAGATGGCAAGACTCTGACGCACGTACTCCGTGGTGTCGTGGATGTAGAACTTGGGGTAGTTGAGCGTATCGGAAACAAGGGCCGTCGGCAGGTTGTGGATGCGATAGCCCATATGCGACAGCACCGGCAGCATGGCGGAAAGCGCAACCTTGCCGTAGCCGCACATATCGTTGATCAGCAGCAGCTGAGTATTCTTCATGAGTGTCCCCCTTGGGTCGGGAGCGGCGCATAGTCGCCACAGTGCGACTAAGTGTAGCGCAGGGAACGCTGCAGACGGAAGTTTGCACCAAAGCCTTGACAAGGAGTGTCCCTAGGTGCCGTCAGAAAAGGAACGTCCCCAAGTGCCAACCAGGGCAACGCTGCAGGTTGAGGACGGACAGCGAAAACGTTCCTAAGCGAGCAAGGTGGCGTGAAAGAGGAGGGCATAGGCCTTGTGGCCATGCCCGACGATTGAACGCCAGATTGCCGCTTAGGGACGTTTGCAGCGTCGAGTGGTTACGGCGTTTGGTAAAACGCCGTAACCAAATAAGTTTGGTACCTTGACATTGGTTTCTCACGCTCCTAAATTAGTTAGGCACAAAACAATTACTCTACCTAACTAAAGAAAGGAGCGAAGCTTAGATATGTGTGTTGAACCACTCGTCCTTCCGCATGAGCCCGGCGGCGACCCGTCGCAACCGGTAGACATACCCGAAGCGGTCAGCGCCGAAGACAAACTCGCCAAGCGCATCCTGAGCGGCCTAGGCTTTTGCGGCCACTACATGCACTTTCACGGCGGCGGCGTGTCCGGCAAGGCGCCCATCGTCTGCCTGCTTGCCAAGCAGGAAAATGGCGAGATGTCGCAGCAGGAGCTCGGCATGCACTTCGACCTCAAGCCGGGATCGCTTTCCGAGATCCTGTCCAAGCTCGAGCTCAACGGCCTCATCGAGCGCAGCCGTAACCCCAAGGATCGACGGCAGCTCACCATTCGCCTGACCGAAACCGGCCGGGAAAACGCCCGCATCGACCAGGCAGCCCGCATTCGCTTTAGAGAGCAGGCCTTTAGCGCGCTCACCCACGACGAGCGCGAGCAGCTCGCCGAAATGCTCGAGAAAATCCGTGTAACCTGGGAGGAACTGGATGATTAAAACCCTCATGGGCAGCATCCGCGACTATATGAAAGTCACCGTTGCCACGCCGTTGCTCGTGCTTGGCGAGGTGCTCTGCGAGATGCTGATTCCATTTATCACCGCCAACCTGATCGACGCCATCAAAGACGGCGCCACCGTAGCCGAGATGCTTCCCACCGCAGGCTTTTTGGTACTCATCGCGCTGACGTCGCTTGCTTTTGGCGCCGCGGCCGGCGTCACCTGCAGCCATGCGAGCTGCGGCTTCGCCAAGAACCTGCGTCACGACCTGTTCTACAAGATCCAGACGTTCAGCTTTGCCAACATCGATGAGTTCTCGAGCTCCTCGCTCGTCACGCGCCTGACCACCGATATCAACAACGTGCAGCAGGCCTTTATGATGATCATCCGTATCGCCGTGCGCGCGCCGCTGGTATTGATCTTCGCCTTTACCATGGCATTTATCATGGGCGGCAGCGTTGCCATGGTCTACCTGGTCATCATTCCGCTGCTGGGCTTTGGGCTGTTCTCTATCATCTTTAAGGCGCGCCCCATCTTCTCGCGCGTGTTCCACAAGTACGATGCCCTTAACGAGTCCGTCGAGGAAAACGTCACCGGCATGCGCGTGGTTAAGAGCTACGTACGCGAAGACTTTGAGAAGGAGAAGTTCGCGGCCGCCGCGCGCGATGTCCAGATGGACTTCACCCGCGCCGAGAAGCTGCTCGCCTTTAACAACCCCATGATGAACATCTGCGTCAACGGCGCGTTTGTCGTCATCATCTACCTGGGCTCCAAGCTCATCATCACGAGCCAGGGCACGCTGTTCGACGTGGGCCAGCTCTCCTCGACCTTTACCTATGGTTTCCAGATTCTCATGAGCCTGATGCAGCTGTCGATGATCTTTGTCATGGTGACCATGGCCGACGAATCAGCGCACCGCATCACCGAGGTGCTGGCCGCCGAGCCCACGATCGCCGATCCCGCCGAGCCCGTGCTCGAGGTTGCCGACGGTTCCATCGACTTTGACCACGTGAGTTTTAAGTATTCCAAGCATGCGAAGCGCCAGGCGCTCGACGATATCGACCTGCACATTACGAGCGGCGAGACCATCGGCATCATCGGCGGCACCGGCTCGGCCAAGTCCACGCTCGTTAACCTCATCGCCCGCCTGTACGACACCACCGAAGGCGCTGTGCGCGTGGGCGGCGTGGACGTGCGCGACTACGACCTGGACGCGCTGCGTCACCAGGTCGCCATGGTGCTACAGAAAAACGTGCTGTTTAGCGGCACCATCGCCGAGAACCTGCGTTGGGGCGACCCGAACGCCACCGACGAGGAAGTCCGCGAGGCGGCGCATCTGGCCTGCGCCGACGAGTTTGTCGACGGTTTTCCCAAGGGCTACGACACCTGGATCGAACAGGGCGGCTCTAATGTTTCGGGCGGTCAGAAGCAGCGCCTGTGCATTGCACGCGCCCTGCTGCGTCGCCCCAAGATCTTGATCCTGGACGACTCCACCAGCGCTGTCGACACCAAGACCGACGCCAAGATTCGCGCAGGGTTGGCAAGCTATCTGCCCAACACGACCAAGCTCATCATCGCCCAGCGCATCAGCTCCGTGCAGGACGCAGACCGCATCATCGTCATGGAGGGTGGCCGTATCGCGCAGATCGGCAACCATGACGAGCTGCTCAAGACGAGCGAGATCTACCGCGAGACCTTTACCTCGCAAAACAAGATGTCTGCCGAGGGCGAAGGGGCCGTCGAGGCCGACACCGAGGCATCCGCAACACAAGCTCAGACCCAGGAAGGAGGCGAGGCACATGAATAAGGCAACGACCGCCGAGCGCGCGCTCAACCGCAAGGGCGGCACCATGTCGCGCCTCATCAAGACGCTCTTTGGCTTCTACCCCGTGCTTTTGCCCCTCGTCGTCGTCGGCGTGGTGCTCTGCGCCATCATCAACTCCATCGGCGCGACCTTCCTTCAGAGCGCCCTGCAGATTATTAGCGAATCGTGGCAGTCGGGCGATTGGGAAGCCGCACAGCCCAAGATCACACAGCTCGTGACCACCCTTGCCAGCATCTACGGCGTCGGCATCCTGTCCTCATTGTTCTGGAACCGCGCCATGGCCATCGTCACGCAGGGCTCGCTCGAGAAGCTGCGCGAGAAGATGTTCAACCGCATGCAGGACCTGCCGATTCGCTACTTCGACACGCACCAGCGCGGCGACATCATGAGCCACTACACCAACGACATCGACACGCTGCGCCAGATGATCAGCCAGTCGCTGCCCAACCTGCTCATGACGACCATCGTCATCGTCACGGTGTTCTTTATCATGCTGTACTACAGCGTTTGGATGTGCCTGGTCATTGTGGCAGGCGTCGCCTTTATGACCTTTATGACCAAGCTGCTCGGCTCCAACTCCGCGCGTTTCTTTATTGCGCAGCAGACCGAGCTCGGCGTGGTCGAGGGCCACATCGAGGAAGTCATGAACGGCCAGAAGGTCGTCAAGGCATTCTGCCACGAGTCTGCCGCCGAGGCCGATTTTGACGAGCGCAACGAAAAGCTCTTCGAGGTCTCGCAGAAGGCCAACATGTACGCCAACATCCTCATGCCTATCCTTATGAACCTGGGCAACCTGCTCTACGTGCTGGTCGCACTGGCAGGCGGCATTTTCCTGGCGCTGGGCGTGCCCAACCTGAGCATCTCGGGCACGGCGCTGTCCATCGCCGTCGTGGTGCCGTTCCTCAACATGACCAAGCAGTTCTGCGGACAGATCGGTCAGATCTCGCAGCAGATCAACGCCGTGGTCATGGGCCTCGCCGGCGCCGACCGTATCTTTGAACTCATCGACGAGGAGCCCGAGGCCGACGAAGGCTATGTGACGCTCGTCAACGCGCAGGTGAACCCCGATACCTGGCAGCTCGAGGAGGCCGACCACCACACCGGCATGTGGGCATGGAAACATCCGCACCGCGCAACCGGCGAGATTGAGTACGTGCCGCTGCGCGGCGACCTGGTCATGGACAACGTCGACTTTGGCTACACGCCCGACCACGAGGTGCTGCACGGCGTGTCTGTGTTTGCCAAGCCGGGCCAGAAGGTCGCGTTTGTCGGCGCCACCGGTGCCGGCAAGACGACCATCACCAACCTCATCAACCGCTTCTATGACATCGCCGACGGCAAGATCCGCTACGACGGCATCAACGTCAACAAGATCCGCAAGGCCGATCTGCGCCGCTCGCTGGGCGTCGTGCTACAGGACGTGAACCTGTTCACCGGCACCGTGATGGATAACATCCGCTACGGCAACCTGGATGCCACCGACGAGGAGTGCATCGCGGCGGCAAAGCTCGCGGGCGCGGACGACTTTATCACCCGCCTGCCCGACGGCTACGACACCATGCTCACCGGCAACGGCGCACAGCTGTCGCAGGGCCAGCGCCAGCTGATTTCGATCGCACGCGCTGCCGTCGCCGATCCGCCAGCAATGATTCTGGACGAGGCCACGAGCTCCATCGACACCCGCACCGAGGCTATCGTGCAGGCCGGCATGGACAAGCTCATGGAAGGCCGCACGACATTTGTCATCGCGCACCGCTTGTCCACCGTGCGCAACTCCGACGCGATCATCTGTCTGGACCACGGCCGCATCATCGAGCGCGGCAATCACGACGAGCTGATCGCCAAGCGCGGGTATTACTACCAGCTGTACACGGGTGCGTTTGAGCTCGAGTAGGACCGGTTACTGACGGAGGGCGCCCCGAGGGTGGCGGGGCACCCTCCTGCGCACAATCAGCCCGTCACTTAGAGCGGAATAAAAGATTGTGAGCCCCTGACCGATTGGCCAGGGGCTCGTTTTGTGTGGGGGTATTTTGGCTGGCAGGTGCTGTATATTATTCGTATAATTTATCGTAAGTTCCCGTACATCGATTGGAGCCTTACATGCCTGCCATTAAACCTGTTTCCGATTTGCGCAATTACAACGAGGTGCTCTCCGATGTCCACGAGGGCTCCCCGGTGTTTCTGACCAAAAATGGGCACGGTTGCTACGCTGTGCTCGACATGAAAGATTACGACCGGTTTTGCGCCATCAGCACGCTGATGTCGGAGCTTGAGCGCGGGCGCAGCTCGGGTGATGAGAGCGGATGGGTCTCGTCGGACAACGTCGCCGAGCACTTCCGCCGCAAGGCCGCAAGCCATGCATAGCTGCGCGGTCGTCTACTCTCCGCTGGCTCTGCAAGATCTCGACGACATCTGGGACTATATTGCCGTCGAAAAGGACAATCCCGCAGCAGCGGAGAGAATCGTAGAGGGCATCCTCGCTCGGATAGACCTGCTCTCCAGCTTCCCGGAGTCGGGCACGCCACTTTCATCGATCCATCCCCTACGCTCCGATTACCGGTTCGTGATCTGTGACAATTATCTCACGTTTTACCGCTATCACCAGAAGGTCTATATCGACCGCGTCCTCCACAGAAAGCGCGATTACCTGCAGATATTGCTTGCCAAATAAAATGATAGCTAATTTGGGACGCTCTCTGAGTGTAGCCGTCAACAGTGGACGCAGCAAAGGAACGCCCCTTTGTCATGCAAAGTCTTTGGAAATCAAAACCACCCCTAAAAGGGGTGGTTTGCTCTTAGGGTATAACCCTTGGAT
>JBKYCW010000002.1:633076-706929 GCA_047025555.1 Collinsella sp. | reverse complement strand
TCGGCGGTATCGCCAGCAGCATGTGGACGTGGTCGGGCATCAGGTGCCCCTCGATGATCTCTATCCCCTTGTACTGGCAGAGTTTCCTGAAGGTTGATTTCCGATCTCAGCCGAACACATTGAGCAAATAGGCCATTCCCGCAGTTAGCTGAACGCCCCCGCGGCCCCTCCTGGGGTCCGGGGGCGCCGTTTTCCCAGTTGATGGAACGGTGGAGATGTGTTTCGATAGGTCCGGTGGCCATGCTCCGCCCGCCGCCCGGCACCTCTTCCCAGACTCAGCCGGACGGTCGGTCCGTCTATTCCGTTTTTCCTTCTAGGCTAGGCCAGCGGGGCATCGCCCCTCTCGGCGCGCGCCCTCTCGATGAGTCCCGGCGTCAGGTCGAGGTCGCCGAGCGGCACGTCCCACACACCGTAGGCGTCCAGCAGCGCCGCCGCGTCCTCCCCGAGCATCGCCCTGAAGGCGCGCGCGGGCGTCGCGAAGCCGAGCGCGCCGCGGGGCTCGGAGTTCACGTGCGACATGGCGAGCGCCATGTCGGCCGGGGCGAGCCGGTCGAACCTGAGCCCGGCGCCCTTGGGCAGCAGCTTCCTGATCTCGACGTGGTTGCGCTCGCAGGCGCCCTTCTGGTCGCTGCGCCCGGGGTCGCAGTAGAACAGCCTCGTCTCGCCCGGCCCCTCGCCGAGCAGCGCCGCGATCGCCGCCTCGTCGGAGAACTCGGCGCCGTTGTCGGTGAGCACGGCGCGGAAGACCCTGCCCATGCCGTCGGCGCCGAGGACCTCCCTGATATCGCCCAGGGCGTCCGCGACGCACCCGGCGGTCTTCTCCTCCAGCGGCAGCGCGAGCTGGAGCCTGCTGGGGCGGTGCAGCAGCGTGAGCAGGCACGCGGAGTCCTCCCGGGCGCCCTCGACGGTGTCCATCTCCCAGGCCGCGGCGCACGCGTCCTCCCCGAGGGCGAGGAACGCGGCATGCGACCTGCGGGCGGAGTGGCGCGTGGCCGCCCGCCCGGCGGCGCTCTTCCTCGGCCTGTAGCCGACCTTGCGCCTGAGCTCCATGTTGGTCATGCCGTCGTAGCCCGCCGAGACCCAGCGGTAGATGGTCGACGGCGACAGGTCCACCGGCCCTCCGTTGCATGCCGCCATCTGCTCGGGCGAGAGCCCCCGGCGCAGGCAGTCCCTGATGGCCTCCAGCCTCGCCGCCGCGGCGGGCTCGTCGGCGTCGATCCCGCGCCTGGAGGAGACGAGCACCGAGTCCGCGCACAGCTGCGCGGCGCGGGCGTCGTAGAAGACGTGCGGGCGGCGCTTGCAGCCCAGCGCGCGGTAGCGGCCGCAGCCGTTGCAGCAGCGCGGCCACGCCGCCAGGCGCGGGCAGGCCGCCGACAGGTCGGTGCCGGCGTCGACGCGCTCGCCGCGCCTGGGCTTGGGCGCCGTGACGAACCTGTGCGACGACACCTCGGCGCTCACCGTCGAGGGCGACCTGCCCAGCTCCCTCGCGATCTCCCTGCACGAGGCCCCGCGCTCCAGCATCCTCTGGACCGTGTCCCGCTCGTGCCTCGTGAGCCTTCCGTAGGCCCTCGGGACCGCCCTCGCGGAGCCCCTATTCTTCTTTCCGGACATGCCGTCCTCCGATCTCCCGGGGCCGGCCGGTCCGGCCCTCAGGGTATCGGGTTCCCACATTCATCCGCACATGTGCGGATGAATGTGGGAAGTGTTCGGATGAAGTTGATAATCAAGGAGAGTTTCCTGAAGATCTCCCCAAGGTCGGACCTTATTTGGTTGTAGATGACTTTGCGCCTATACTTCGGCGTGAACACGACGTGGTACTTGCACATCCACTTCGTGTGCGACAGGCTGTAGGCCTTCTGGGCCATACGCCACCACCGCCCTCTCGACTCGGATTCCTTGCGGCCTGAACAATCGCAAGTGTCCGGCGAGGGGGCGGCTTTGTAAAGCCGTTTGGCCCCACCCGCATAGCGGGTGGTTTCTGATGCGGCGCGCTGCGCGCCCCGCACAGGCTAAAGCCCGTAAAAATCAAAGTGCTCATTGCCTGTGTGGCAATGAGCACTAATTGACGTAGATTAAATATTAGTTCTAACGTGAAACCCTGGAGCTGCTTGAGCAAAGAGGAAATGCCTATAATCAGTCAGCTTCGACTTCATCGGAAGTTGGCTCATCAAGAACAAAAGATGCTGAGCCACCTGTTCGGGTAACTATTCCGCCAAATCCTTGATAAGTTGAGCTGTATACATCATCGCTGGTGTCGCTTTCGATGAGATTAACCTCTCGATTGACGTAGCAGCTGAGGTACGAGTTAGATATGGATTCGTACTTAGTATCGTCATCGGCTCTAAGGAGTGAATACCAGAGCTCCTTTCTGCCCCATGCTGCGGCACCTCCCCCGCTAAGGCTAAGCACCCCAGGATATCCACATGTCGGCAAGCATACTTTCTCATATTCCGTGTTGTTGCCTGTGTCGTCTGTTTGAACCTCAAGCGAATAGGATTTACCCTCTGGTTCCTTTGGCAACGACATAGATTTAAGGTCTTCAAAAAAACGCGAGAAGTAGGCATTTTCAACATTCAAGTCAGGATTATCCGCTGCCTCGGCCTTTAGGTCCTCGTAACTAGAAGAGAGCTCATCGATCACATTTTGCTTTTTGCTTTCAAATTCGTCCTGCGATATGGGCCAATGCTCTTTAGCCATCGAGAGAACTTCTTTATCCGAAAGACCTTCAAGGTCCCTAAATCGAATCACCGAAGAGCCCGTTTCGTCGTATACATTCCAACATGTAACCGTTCCGTCTCCGTAAAATTCAAAGATTGCCGTTATCGATGTGTCTTTAGCAACGCTCTCACGTCCGTCTGCATAGTCATTACCAAAAGTGAACCAAAGCCCCTTTTGTTTGAAAGCGTCGGAGGGCGTATACGTCCCCGTCGCTTCAAGCCAATCGAACTGCTCCTTATCTGATGCAGTGTTATCCGCGGAATCGATTGGCCTGTCGTTTGTTGAGCAGCCACTCAAGGGGGATAGCAGCAAACATCCTGCAGCCAATCCCATATGTTTAACGATCTGCCGTCTTGAATAGCACTGCATAGACACTCCTTTTCTACGTACGTGTAGAAGAAATGGTATCCCCCCCCGAAAAGACAACCGTGCTCTGCGGTGAGTTTACCGAGCGGCATCTTATATGTCCCGAGCGGCATCTTTCATGTCATTAGAAAAAGCTGTCGTGTTTTGACGGGGGGTCCTCCGGTGGGAGCTACTCCAGCTCAAACGCTCCGGTGTAGAGCTGGAGTAGCTCCCACCGGAGGCTGGGGCCCCATTTGTTTGCTGAGATTTTTCTAGGACAGCGAGAGTAGTTAAAAAAGCCCCGTCCCAAATGAGCTAGTTGAGGAGTTGGGCCATGGCGTTGACGAATTTTTGGACTTGGAGGGTGGGCTCGAGCGGATAGTGCAAAAAGACCGGCACCTCGCGACCGCACAGGAACGGCACGCCCACAAAGGCAGGGTGCACCCCCGACCACGCTCCGCAGGTGAGCACCGCGTCGCCCTTTTCCTCCGCCTCATTAAAGAGCGCAAAGTCAAAGCTGTCCACGTCGATCACGTCTACGCCGCCGTCGGCCAACAGATCGATACGCAGACTGTCCATAGCGTCGTTGCCGTGACGGAGCACGCGCAGGCGCATGCCCTCTAAGTCGGCAACCGTGATGCGCGTCTTGCGCGCCAGCGGGCTTGTGCGCGGCAGGTCGATATAAAACGGCACGTTGACAATGCGGAGCCTTTGGCAGGCATCACCCCAGCGTGGGGTAGAAAAACTCGACTGCACCACATCGACCTCGCGGCCCAAGCTGCGCATGACGGTCTCGCGCTCATCGTAGAGGTCGCTTACCGGCACGATCTCAAATCGCAGCGACGGTTCCAGATCGTGAATGCCCGACCACATCGACAACGTTTGGCGCCCCGGACACATCATCGACACGCCCAGGCGTACGGCACCGCCATCGCCCGCTGCGCGTCGGGCGCGGCGCAACGCATCCTCGGACTGCCGCATGATCGAGCGCGCGTCATCCACCAGCAGCGCGCCGGCCGGCGTCACCTTGACGCCCGAGTGCGAGCGTTCGAACAGCGTGATGCCGAACTCGGCCTCGAAACCCGACACCTGCTTGACGAGCGCCGGAGTCGACACGCGCAATTTTGCCGCCGCACGCGAGAAGCTTCCCAGCTCCGCGGCGGCCGATATGGCCTCAAGTCGTCGATCGTACACGTCAATCTCCCGTTTTCGCGCCCGTGGCCACATAGCGCCACAGGGGGTTGTTTTCGCAGGTCACGCGCTCAATTGAACATAAACTGCATCGCACAGTGTAAACCTACGGTTAACGCTATTCTAACAAATATGCAATTCACCTGCGCAAATGCAAAGCATACAGTAACCAGCGAATACCACGTGGGTCGGTTAATGGGAGCGACCCACCGGAAGGCACAAGAAGGGAAGTTCCTATGAGCAATTGGCTTAAGCTCGAGGGCGATGTCTGCGCCGTGACCGGCGCGCTCGGCGGTATGGGCGCCGAGATCTGCCGCGAGTTCGCCCGCAATGGCGCCAACGTCATCCTGCTCGACCTGGACGAGGAGAAGGTCAAGGCCGCTGCCGCCGACCTCGCTGCCGAGTTTGGCATCCACGCCGAGGGTTACAAGATGAACGCCACCGACGAGGCCGAGGTTCAGGCCGCCGTCGACGCCACCATCGCCGACTTCGGTCGCGTCGACGTCCTCGTCAACACCGCCGGTATCCTGCGTTTCGCAGCCATGGAAGACCTGCCGCTGAGCGACTGGGAGCAGGTGCTCAACGTCAACCTCACCGGCTACTTCATCACCTCGCAGCGCTTTGGTCGCGAGATGATCAAGGCTGGCCAGGGCCGCCTGGTGCACATCTCGACCGTCGCCAGCCACTCCCCCGAGACGTTCTCGGGCGTGTACAGCTCTACCAAGGCCGGCGTCAACATGATGTCCAAGATGCTCGCCGCCGAGTGGGGCCCCTACGGCGTGCGCTCCAACTGCGTCGAGCCCTGCTTCGTCAAGACCCCGATGTCGGCCAATTTCTACGCCGACCCCGAGGTCGAGAAGAGCCGCAGCCGCCTAATCGCCACGCGTCGCATCGGCGAGGTCAGCGATATCGCCAACGCCGTCATGTTCCTGGCGTCCAAGCGCTCGGACTTTACCACCGGCGACGCCATCAAGGTCGACGGCGGCTTCTCCAACATGATGGGTGACCTCACCGCCAAGCCCGGCGGCCGTCGCGCCTATGCCGACAACTACCTCAAGAACAAGGGTGTCGAGCTCTGGTCCGATGAGTCCGGCGTCGCCAAGCCGACTGACCAGTAAACCAACCTGACAGGGAGGCCCCGCGGACACGACCGCTCCTCCCCCGTATCGATTAGAAAGAGTCCAATGGCTTCCACCAACTCCAACAAGGGTCGCGCCGTCGTGCTTTCCGCCGCGTGCGTCACCATGTTCTTCATCAGCTCCATCGCGCTGTATTCCGTCGTGAGCAAGAACCTGCTCGCCGTCTACCCCGAGTGGTCCAGCGCTCTCACCTGGGCCTTCCCGGTCTTTCAGACCATCATGGCCGTGACGGGCATCTTCGCCGGCCGCATCTCCGATAAGATCGGCCCGCGCAACGTCGTAATCGCCGCCGCCGTGTGCTACGGCCTGGGCTGGTTCATGTCCGGCACCGTCACCGAGCCGTGGCAGTTCTACCTGTGGTTCTCGCTCGTCGCCGCTGTCGGCAACGGCCTGGGCTACAACCCGGCGCTCACCACCGGCCAAAAGTGGTTCATCGACAAGAAGGGCCTCGCCTCCGGCATTACGCTCGCCGCTTCGACCGCCGGTCCTGCCGTGCTGTCCCCGGTGCTCGCCTCGCTGCTCATCCCGAGCCTGGGCATCTTTGGCGCCCTTAAGGCGCTCGGCGTCATCTTCTTTGTGATGATCGCCGCCTCCGCCCTGTTCCTGAAGGCCCCCGAGGCCGGTTGGCTGCCCGAGGGCTTCGAGGCCCCCAAGGGCGGCGCACACGCCGGCACCTTCGGCGACCTCACCCCGGGCGAGATGGTCAAGACCCCGCGCTTCTGGGTCCTCATCGTCACCTTCGCCTTTGCCGCCACCGCGGGCACCCTGCTCGTGGGCAAGGTTGCCTCCATCGCTGCCGTCCAGCTCTTCGCCGACCCCACGAGCGCTGCGGCCGTCGCCCTCGGCGGCGTGGTGGTCTCCGTTAACACCTGCGCCAACCTGGTTGGACGTCTGTCCTTTGGCCAGATCATCGACAAGCTCGGCGCCTATAAGTCGCTGCTCATCAGCCTTGTCGTCACCATCGTCGCACTCGTCATCATGTCGATGAGCTTTACGCAGGGCATGTTCTTTGTGGCGCTCGCCCTGCTCGGCTTTAGCTTTGGCGCCCTGCTCGTCATCTACCCGCCGCTCACCGGTGGCGCCTTTGGCACCAGCAACATCGGCGTCAACTACGGCATCATGTTTTTGGGTTATGCCGCTTCCACCTGGATCAGCCAGCCCATCACCGCCGTGCTGTATCACGCCGAGGCCGGCAGCGCCGCCTACCAGCAGTCCTTCTACGGCGCTATTGTGATCGCCGCCATCGCCGTCGTGCTCACCGTCTACATGATGGTCTCCGACAGCAAGAAGAAGTCCGCCTAGTTTTACCGATGCGACAAAGGGACAGCCCCTTTGTCGCATTTCACCGGTCACCAGTATTAAGGAGTCGAAATGTCTGAGCTCAACCCCGTCCGCATTGCCGTTATCGGCGCCGGCGCCATGGGCCGCAACCACATCCGCTTTGTCACCGAGGAGCCCGAGGCCGAGCTCGTCGCCATCGCCGACGCCTTTGAGGGCGCCCGCGCCACGGCCGAGGCCGCCGGCGTGCCGTTTTACACCGATCCCGCCCAGATGATGGACGAGGTCAAGCCCGAGGCCGTCATCATCGCCACGCCCAACGACCTGCACCTGGGCGTTGCTCGCGAGGCCGTGAAGCGCAATATCGTGCCGCTGGTCGAAAAGCCGATCTCCAACGATCTCGAGGATGCCCAGGCCTTCGCCGCCGAGGCCGAGACCGCCGGCGTGCCCGTGCTCGTGGGTCAGCACCGTCGCCACAACCCCTTCGTCAACAAGGCCAAGGAGATCATCGAGTCCGGTGAGCTGGGCAAGCTCACCGTGTCGAGCTTCCACTACATGATCTATAAGAATGACGAGTACTTCGATGTCGAGTGGCGCCGCAAGAAGGGTGCCGGCCCGATCCTGGTCAACCTGGTGCACGACGTCGACCTGCTCCGCTACCTGCTGGGCGAGCCCGTTGCCGTCCAGGGTATGCAGTCCAGCGCCGCCCGCGGTTTTGAGACCGAGGACTCCGCCGTGGTCAACGTCCGTTTTGCCGATGGCGCGCTCGCAAGCATGACCATCTCCGACGCCACCGCCAGCCCCTGGAACTGGGAGGCCACCGCTCGCGAGGATCCGCAGTACCGCCCCTTCGACGCCGACGCCTACTTTATCGGCGGCACCAAGGGTGCCCTTTCGCTGCCCCGCCTGCACCAGTTCTCCTACGACGGCGCCTCTAACTGGCACAAGCCGCTGCAGATGGAGATTCCGGCTGTCGACCCGGCGCTGCCGCACAAGATGCAGCTCAAGCACTTTGTGAAGGTCGTTCGCCGCGAGGTCGAGCCCGTCGTGACCCCCGCCGACAACGTCAAGACGCTCACGCTTCTCAACGCCATCAAGGAGGCCGCCGAGACCGGCCAGCTCGTCGAGCTGTAATGCTTTAAGAGCGGCCGCGGTAGAAACCCCATGCCGAACCCCTCGGTCCGCCACAAATAAGCCCCTCTTCTTTGCCCCGCGAGCAGCCTCCTGCCCGCGGGGCATTTTTGCTACCTTGCCGACAATCTTTCTGGGGCAGGGGGCTATTTTGTACCTCGGCTTGATTCGTGCGCCACGAAATGGGCCTATCTACTACGTTTAACCGACCACTCTCAACCATACCGAATTTCGCGAAATAAAAACCGCAGGTAAACGGCTTGCCGATTTTCGGAAAACCCAGGCATGGTCGGCCCCTACGGGTAAAACGTAGTAGATAGGCCGTTTTCGTGACGCGGCCCCAAAACAGCCTTTTGGGACGGGTGGTATCCTTGGTAGCCCTGTGCTGCAAACGCACCTTAAACGCAAGGAGTCCCATGGATCTTATCGCCCAGCTCGCTCGCGAGCTCAACCTTAAGGCCGCCAACATCGAAGCGGCCGTCAAGCTCATCGACGAGGGCAACACCATTCCCTTTATCTCGCGCTACCGCAAGGAAGCCACGGGCGGCATGGACGACGTCGCCCTGCGCGCGCTCGACGAGCGCCTGTCCTACCTGCGCAATCTTGAGCAGCGTAAAGAGGACGTCATTCTGCTCATCGACGCCCAGGGCAAGCTCACGCCCGAACTCGAGCAGCAGATTCGCGAGGCCACGCAGCTCCAGCGCGTCGAGGACCTCTACAAGCCCTACCGCAAAAAGCGCATGACCCGCGCGCAGAAGGCCCGCGAGGCAGGCCTGGAGCCGCTTGCCAATATGATCATCATGCAGGCCTCGGCCAAGGGCAGCGCACTCGACACCGCCGCGGCATACGTCAACGAGGAGGCCGGCTTCGACACACCCGAGAAGGCGCTTGCCGGCGCCGCCGACATCGTGGCCGAGACAGTAGCCGAAGACCCCGAGAACGTCGCCGACCTGCGCGCCTTTACGCAAAACACCGCCGATATCGTCGTCGAGGCCACCGACCCCGCCGAGAAGACCCCCTATGAGCCGTACTACAACTATGACGAGCCGCTGCGCCGTATACCCAACCACCGCGTGCTGGCTATCGACCGCGGTGAGCGCGAGGGCAAGCTCCGTGTGCGCGTGAATGTCGACGGTGCTGCCGCTGCAGCGCGCCTGGGCAGCCGCTGGCCCCGTCGCCAAGGCGTCTTCGCTCCCGTCTTTGACGCCGCCATCGCTGACGGTTACAAGCGCCTCATGGCCCCCTCGCTGGAGCGCGAGGCCCGCGCCAAACTCACCGTTCGCGCCCAGACCGAGGCCATCAACGTCTTTGCCAAGAATCTCGAGGGCCTGCTCTCGGCGCGTCCCGTGCGCGGCGCCCGCGTGCTCGCGCTCGATCCGGGCTACCGCACCGGCTGCAAGGTCGCCGTCATGGACGAGACCGGCAAGCTACTCGACCACGGCGTGGTCTACCCCACCAAGCCGCGCCACGACGTCGCCGGCACCAAGCGCGAGCTCGCCCGCCTCGTCAAAAAGGACGGCGTCAACACCATCGTCATCGGCAACGGCACCGCCAGCCGCGAGACCGAGGAAGTCGTCTCGGAGTTCATTGCCGAGCAGGCGCCCAGCCTTCGCTACACCATCGTCAACGAGGCCGGCGCATCGGTGTACTCCGCCTCCGAGCTCGCCAGCCAGGAATATCCCGACCTGGACGTCACCGTGCGTGGCGCCATGAGCCTGGGCCGCCGTCTGCAAGACCCGCTGGCAGAGCTCGTCAAGATTCCGCCCCAGTCCATCGGCGTGGGCCAGTACCAGCACGACCTTGACCAGGCCGAGCTCTCGCGCACCCTGGGCCACGTGGTGGAAGACGTCGTCAACCGCGTGGGCGTCGACGTAAACACCGCGAGCGCAAGTCTGCTGGGATACGTATCGGGTATCACACCGAGCGTGGCCAAGAATATCGTGGCCTACCGCGAGGAAAACGGCGCCTTTACCGATCGCCGCCAGCTTAAGAAGGTCCCCAAGCTGGGACCCAAGGCATATCTCAACGCCGCGGGCTTTTTGCGCATTAGCGGCGGTAAGAACCCACTTGACGCGACAAGCGTCCATCCCGAGAGCTACGAGGTGGCCACGTCCGTCCTGGAGCGTGCCGGCGTTAAAGCCAGCGAGCTCAGCCGCGGCGGCGTGCCCGACATCGAGCGCCGCCTGGGCAGCATCTCGGCGCTGGCAAGCGACCTGGACTGCGGCACCCTCACGCTCATCGACATCGTCAACGAGCTCAAAAAGCCCGGCCGCGACCCGCGCGACGACGCGCCCGAGGTGGTCTTTAGCCGCTCGGCGCTTTCCATCGACGACCTGGAGCCCGGTATGGAACTCAAGGGCACGGTGCGCAACGTTGTGGACTTTGGCGCCTTCATCGACGTGGGCGTGCACCAGGACGGCCTCGTACACATCTCCAAGCTGGCCAACCGCTTTGTCAAGCACCCGAGCGACGTGGTGCGCGTCGGTGACACGGTCAAGGTGTGGGTCGAAAAGGTCGATCGCGACCGCAAGAAGATCTCCCTCACCATGGTGCAGGGAAAGTAACAGCAAAGGACGAACCACCGCTGCCCATCGTCGAACTTGCAAGTTTTTCTCATCCAATGGGAAAACTTGCAGATACCGCAACAAAACTTTCGCTTGCATATGGACGTTGAACTGCTAAGCACTTTACTTACGTTTATCAAGGCGTGAGCTGCGGTTTTTTATCTTCTCGGCGAACGGTTTTGCGGTTTTACCATTTTATATCGATACCCCAGCGGCAAAACGTTTTTGCCAATCATCGCGGTTGATTCCGTTGGCGACTCAGAGGCAGCGCTTCACCGGTGCGTTTTCACAACCGCTCCAAAATCAAAACCACCCCTAAAAGGGGTGGTTTGCTCTTAGGGTATAACCCTTGGATTTCCGGCACGCGTCTAAAGGCGCCGGCCCTCACGGGGTTCGGGCCGCACTGCAGATTGACCCGTGACGGGCCGGTCAAACCGGCGCTATTTACGCCCCGGCCCCCTATCGAAGGGGTCCTCGTACTCCTTGACGCTCAGCCGGTCGATCGCGATGTCGGCCTTCTCCTGCTCCCGGATGTACTTCGCAATGGTGGCCTCGTTCAGGCCGACGGTGGACACGTAGTAGCCCTCGGCCCAGAACTTCCTGTTGCCGAACTTGTACTTCATGTTCGCGTGCTTGTCGAATATCATCAGCGAGCTCTTCCCCTTCAGGTAGCCCATCACGCTCGATACGCTGTACTTCGGCGGTATCGCCAGCAGCATGTGGACGTGGTCGGGCATCAGGTGCCCCTCGATGATCTCTATCCCCTTGTACTGGCAGAGTTTCCTGAAGATCTCCCCAAGGTCGGACCTTATTTGGTTGTAGATGACTTTGCGCCTATACTTCGGCGTGAACACGACGTGGTACTTGCACATCCACTTCGTGTGCGACAGGCTGTAGGCCTTCTGGGCCATACGCCACCACCGCCCTCTCGACTCGGATTCCTTGCGGCCTGAACAATCGCAAGTGTCCGGCGAGGGGGCGGCTTTGTAAAGCCGTTTGGCCCCACCCGCATAGCGGGTGGTTTCTGATGCGGCGCGCTGCGCGCCCCGCACAGGCTAAAGCCCGTAACAAAAAGCGGTGACGCCTCATTTGAGACGTCACCGCTTCCGTGTAGGAGCCGGTTATCGGAGCTCCGCCCGATTAGGGCTTAACGTATGCCTGGATTACTCTTCCTCAACGTGATTGATCACAGCGCCCTTGGTGTGGATGAAGTTGGGGACGAAGGCGACGACCAAAAGGACAGCGAGAATCGCGTAGACACCGGTGGTACCGAAGGCCTCGGCAGCGCGGCCGAGCGTAATACCAATGACGGAGAAATCGAAGTCGCCGAACGTAGTGTTCTTGAAGCCAAAGACGTCAAGAACGGGCAGGAGCAGAGCAGGGGCAAAGGTGATGAGCAGGCCGTTGACGAAAGCGCCAAGAGCTGCACCCTTGCGACCGCCCGTGGCATTGCCGTAGATGCCGGCAGTTGCGCCGCAGAAGAAGTGGGGAACCATGCCCGGGATGATGAAGATACCCAGGGTAGCGCCCACGATGAACATACCGACCACGCCACCGATAAAGGAAGCGACAAAGCCGAGGATGACGGCGGTGGGAGCATAGGGGAAGAAGACGGCGCAGTCGACGGCGGGGATGGCACCGGGGATCAGCTTGTTGGAGATGCCCTGGAAAGCCGGGACCAGGTCGGCGAGAATCATACGAACGCCGTTGTAGACGATAGTGACACCGACGGCGAAGGACAGGGCACAAGTCAGGGCATAGACGATCACATTGTCGCCGCCAGCGGTCTTGGTAACGACCGCAGGATCTGCGATGTAAGCGGCAAAAGCGGTAACCAGATAGAAGAAGGCCATGGTAAGAGCCGTAGAGATGGTGGTGTCGCGCAGGAAGGCGAACTTCTCGGGAACCTCAATCTTCTCGGTGCTGTTCTCCTCGGCATCCTTAGCAAAAAGCGTACCGACTGCAGCGGAGATGTAATAGGCGAGTGAACCGAAGTGGCCCATGGCGATTTCGTCGCCATCGGTAACCTTCTCGGTGAAACGCTGGCCAACGGCGGGAAGCATAGCGCTCACGAGGCCCAGGAACATACCGCCCACGATGACAAGCTGGACATCCTGGAAGCCAGATGCCTGCAGAACGGCAGACAGCAGGCAAGCCATGAACATGCTGTGATGGCCCGTCAGGAAGATGTACTTAAACTTGGTAAAGCGGGCAATGATAATGTTCACGACGTAGCCGAGAATCAAGATCATCATGGTCTGAACGCCAAGGACGCTCTGAGCCATCGAAACGACGACCTCGTTGTTGGGCACGACGCCGGTGATGTGGAAACCGGTCTCGATGAAGGTACCCAGCGGAGCAAGGTTGTCCTGAACAACAGCGGCGCCGGCAGACAGCATGATGTAACCAAGAATGGGCTTCAGGGTTCCCGTCATCACCTTGTGGGCAGGGCGCTTAAGCGCGACAAGGCCCACAAAGGCAAACAGACCCATGATCCACGCTGGCTTGGTCAGAATCGATTGGATAAACTCAAGTATGGGAAGGATGGCTTGCATCTGCGCTTCCTTTCTCTCTAACGTGGGCGCGTTTCCCTCTTCCACAGGGAACCGCCCTTTTTCGTGCCGCTTTAGGCGTTCGCGGCAGCCGCCTTGATTGCCTCGAGGGCGTCTTCGCGGATCTTCTTCTTGTTCACATAGCTGCGAACGATCACAACGTTGCCGTGGAGCTCGGGGGCGAGCTCCTTAACGGTGATGAACAAATCCGGATTTGCGGAAGAAGCACCGTTCAGGTCCATAGACTCAACGTCGGCCTTGATGCCCTCCTCCTCGCAAAGCTCCTCGACTTTGCCAGCGAGCATCAGGCTGGACCCGATGCCGTTTCCGCATACGGTGATGATATGCATGGCAACCTTCCTCTCCTACACGTGACGGTTTTCCGTCTATCCAAAAACGGCGACGCATCGCCGTGCCATTAAGGCCTAAAAGAATGAACGCATGGTCTCCAAAACCTGCTCGGGCGTATCGCATGCGCTGAGCTTGGCAACGCAGTCCTCGTCCTCGAACATCTGCGAAAGCTCCGCCAAGCAGCCAAGATGAGCCTTGGGGTCGGGTGCGCAAATACCCACGAGCACGTGAACCGGATCGAAATCCTCGTGGCCAAACGCAACGGCAGGGTCAAGCGTGACGATACAGATTCCCGCTTCGCTCACATTGCCATCTGCCTGAGCGTGGGGCATGGCGATGCCCTCTTCCAAGACCATATAGGGGCCGAATTTGAGAACCGATGAAATCATGGCGTCAACATAGCTCTGGTCGCATTTGCCAGCGTCTACGAGCAACTTACCGCATGCCCTGATCGCTTCCTCCCAGTCGGAGGCCTCGACGTGGCAGGCAACAAGCTCGGGCTTAAGAAGATCGGTCAGCATGCTCGTCCCCTACTCCTCGGGCAGGATATGAAAACCAAGCGCCTGAACGTCGCGGGCAAAGCCCTTGACCGTATCAAGCGAGTACTCAAGCAAATCTTTCCCGAAATTCTTGCGCTTGGCAAGAATGGCATTGGGGACCGTAATGATCTGGCATCCAACGGACTCCGCCTGGAAGATATTGAGGACCTCGCGCGTAGACGCCCAGAGAACCTCGGCAGCAGGCTTAACGGCAGCCTTCTTTACGGACTCCGCCATGAGGGGCAGCGGATCGACGCCGGTATCGGCAATGCGACCGGCAAAGATGGACAGAATAGAGGGGGTCTCGGCAGAAACGGCATCGACGAACTCGTCGACCTGCTCGGGCGTGAAGATAGTGGTGACATTCACCTTGATGCCGTCGGCAGAAAGGCGCTTGACCAACGCGGCAGTGGACTCGCCCTTGGTGTTGAGTGCCGGGATCTTAACGTAGACGTTGTCTGCCCAGGTTGCAATCTCGCGGGCTTCGGCTTCCATACCAGCCTCGTCGTCGGCGAAAACCTCAAAAGAGACCGACACGTCGGTGATGTGCTCAAGAACCGTCTTGGCGAAAGCGCGATAATCGGTCACGCCACCGGCCTTCATAAGGGAAGGGTTGGTTGTGAAGCCCTGGACGTTACCGTTGTCGTGCATGTCAAGCATGCCCTCGAGGTTAGCGCCGTCGGCAAACACTTTGATCGCCATGTTCGGTCCTTTCTCACCTTGCATTATTGCTATCGAAAGCCTTTTTCTTTGTTTCAAAAGCTTTTCGGCTTTCTTTTATAAACTACTTCAAAAGATATCGAAAGCTCAATTGCCAACTTTCCGTGAACGGTCGATTATCGGGCGTGAACGTATCTCACTTTTTTTCGAACACCTTTCAGGCAAGACTCTTTACTGGCTGTTGCAGGCATTCTGCACGTCAGGCCAACTACTAATTACAAATAAAAGCAAGGCGTGTCATTCATCTCGTTCGCTCGATTTCGCCTTGTTCTTTTCATATCGATACGTTATATTTCGATTACGAAAGGCATTTCTTTTGCCTTTCGTTCAAAAGGAGCGACTTATGGCATCAACTTCAGACCTTTCCCCGGCCGAACGTCAGCGATTTATCATGAACTGGCTGGCCGAAAAGCCAAATATCTCGGTATCCGACATCGTTCGCCGCTTTTCGGTTTCGGAAGTTACCGCGCGACACGACCTCGTCTCGCTGGAATCGGAAGGCAAATTGCGTCGCGTACGTGGCGGAGCGGTATCGCTTTCTCGTTCCAATGCCATTTCGTATCCCGAAGAGCGCATCAATGTCCAAGTCGAGGCCAAGGAGGCAATCGCCGCGACCGCAGCAACTCTTGTTGACGATGGCGACGTTCTGGTGATCGACATCGGCACCACGGCCTTTTACTTCACTAAGGCCCTCATGGACAAACGCGATATCACCATCATCACCGGCGATCTTGCTATCGCAAACTATGCCAGCTTTAATCTGCCCAATGCTTCGGTAGTGCTGTTAGGCGGCTCCGTGCGAAAGGGTCACCTTTATCTCGCGGGCGCGCTAACGCTCGACTGCATGAGCAAGCTTCATGCCGACAAGGCATTTGTCAGCGCGGACGGATTCCATCCCGACCACGGCTTTACCGTCGAGCATGACTTCTCGGCCATGATCAAGAGCATGTATCTGACCAACTCAAACCAGGGCTATATGATGGTTGACCAGGGAAAGTTCAACAAGACCAGTTTTTATCAGTCCGCGCAGATCGATGACCTCGATGGCATCATCGTTGATGGAGACAATGAGGGCATCATGACGGCGGCCATCGAAAGCAGCCGCAGTCATCCCAAGCTCTATTTTGCAAAATAACTCAAATGGCCGGTTCGCCCACATCGAGGGCGAACCGGCCATTTATTAAATCAAGCCGAAGTGGCGCATCGCCGTAACCGTGCCGTCGTGTGCGACGTCGTCGGTTACGTAGTCGGCGACTGCCTTGACCTCGGGCATGGCGTTGCCCATGGCTACAGCCGTCTCGACGGCGGCGAGCATGCCCAGGTCGTTGCCCGAATCGCCAAAGCCAAAGGTGCGCGCGTTGCCGGTGCGGCCCAGATACTCCAGCGCTCGTGCCACGCCCAAGCCCTTGTCGATGCCTTTGGGGCTCAGCTCGCGATTCTGGCCACCGGTGTTGCACAGCTCAAACTCGCGATCGATAAAGCCATCATCGTTGGCTACGCGAGCCAGGTCGCACGCGTTAATGCACACCTTGCCTACGCGCAAGCGGCCACCGACGCGCATCTGGTCAACGCCGTGCACCACGCCGGCGCCTAGCAGAAATGACTGTTCGACACCAACTGGCTCAAGTGAATAGGTGACACCGTTCGTCTCGAACAACGCCTCGCCGCCCGCCACAGTAATACGACGCGCGAGCTCCGCGATAACGTCCTCGTCAAAGCAGTCCTCATACACCACGCGGCCCTCGACCTCGAGCGTGGCGCCTCCCATGGCCACGACACCCGCCGGGTTCAGTGCGCGCAGGCCATCGGCAATCAGCCACAAAGGACGACCCGTGCAGATAAATGCCTGGTGACCCGCATTGCGCAGGCGACCAAATGCATCGACAACGATCTTCGACGGATGGACCGCATTGAAGTCCTTATCGGTCATATCGTCGGGATCGAACGACGTCAGCGTGCCGTCCACGTCAAAAAAGAGCACGGCGGATTCGGGGCACGCATCAATCATATGGGTTCCTTTCGAGGATAAGGGCAAACGAAGCATCCATCATATAATGGAGCGACGCAACCAGAGAGGTCACCCATGGAATTTTACGCAAGCTGCCCCGAGGGCTTTGAGTCCGCACTCGCCGATGAGCTTAAACGCCTCGGACTTTCGCATGTTCGCCGGCTGAAGGGCCGCGCTACATTTGAGGGCGAGCTCGAAGAAGGCTACCGCGCCTGTCTGTGGTCGCGCCTGGCGAGCCGCGTGTTCGTGGTGCTCGGGCGCTTTGAGGCGCAGAATGCCGATGAACTGTACGATAGCGTTTACGGCATCGCCTGGGAGAGCATCGTCCGCCCCGGCGCCACCATCGCCATCACCGCCCGCGGCGTGGCTGAGCAGCTGCGCAACACGCGCTTCTCGGCCCTGCGCGCCAAGGACGCGCTGTGCGACCGTCTGGCCGAGACCACGGGCCGTCGCGCCGATGTCGACGCCGCCGACCCCGATGTTCACCTACTGCTTTCGCTGCGTCAGCGCCGCGCGAGCATCAGCCTGGACCTTTCGGGCGACCCGCTGTTCAAACGCCTGCCGCCCGCAGCGACCCGCGCCGGCGAGGGCGCGCACGTGCTGCGCCCCGACTACGCCGCCCTGGTGCTGGCGCAGGTCGGCTGGACCGCGCTATGCGAGCGCGAGCTGACGGCCGACGACTACGAAAACGAAGCCCTGCCCACGCTGATCGACGCCTCATGCGCCGGCGGCGGCCTGCTGTTGGAGGCCGTGAACATTCTGACCGACCGCGCCCCGGGCGCTGTGCGCGAGCGCTGGGGCTTTGAGGGCTGGCAGCTGCACGACGCCGCCCTGTGGGAGCAGCTGCTTGCCGAGGCGCGCGAGCGCGAGGCGGCAGCGCGCGAGCGCCAGGCGCGCATCGTGGCCGCAGACATCGACCCCGCCGCCCACAAGACTGCCGAGCGCATGGTCAAGTGCGCCGGCTACAAGCGTTTTGTCGACTTTTGTGCCGCCAAGCCCGCCACCGTGCTGGACCATGCGGGCGCCGTCGCCGGTGCCGCCGTGGTCGCGGACACCACCGAGACGCCGCTTTCGCTCATGCACGACGCCATGACGCTGGTCGGCGAGCTGCGCCGCGCGCCCGAGCTCGCTTCGGCACCGGTCGCCGCGCTCACCCGCGATGGCCTTATGGCCCGCGCGCTCCACGCCGAGCCCGCGCGCTCCATCGCCGTCATGCCCAACAACGAAGAGGCGACCGTCGAAGTCTGGCCTTCGCTCGACCACGCCGCCGCAGCGTTTGAGGCTGCGACCAGCGCAAACGCCGAGGGCGAGACCGCGGACGCCGACGACGTCATCAGCGACGAAGCCGCCGACACCTTCATGCCCGAACCTACCGCCACGCTCGACCTGGGTGACGGCAAGCCGCTGCCCGTGCTCATCCCCGAGTCCGAGCAGTTCGCCAACCGTCTGCGCAAGAACGCTCGCCTGCGTCGCAAGTGGGCAAAGCGCGAGGGCGTGAGCTGCTACCGCGTCTACGATGCCGACCTGCCCGATTACTCTGCCGCCATCGATCTGTACGAGGGTTGCCCGCAGACGCCGGGCCGCTGGCTCGTCATTGCCGAATACGCCGCGCCCAAGACCATCGACCCCGCACTGGCCCAGGCCCGTATGCTCGATATTCTGGCCATCGCGCCGCGTATCCTGGATGTTCCGGCCGAGCACGTGCACGCCAAGGCCCGCATGCGTTCGCGCGGCGGCTCGCAGTACGGCAAGCAGGGCGCCGGCAAGGGTGGATCGGGCGAGCGTGCCAACATCGCGCGCCGTCGCCTGCCGCTCATCGAAGAGGGCGGCCTCACCTTTGCCGTCAACTTTGACGACTACCTGGACGTCGGCATCTTCTTGGACCACCGCGTCACCCGCAACCTGGTGCGCGAGCACGCCAAGCAGGCGCGCCGTTTCCTCAACCTGTTCGCCTACACCGGCACTGCCACCTGCTACGCAGCCGACGGCGGCGTCGAGGAGACCGTGACGGTCGACCTCTCGAACACCTACCTGGACTGGGCCGAGCGCAACATGCGCCAGAACGGCTTTGTGGGACCGCAGCATCATTTTGTGCGTGACGATGTGCTCGCCTGGATTCGCGACCAGCGCCAGACGCGCAACCGCTGGGACCTGATCTTTGTCGACCCGCCCACGTTCTCCAACTCGTCCAAGATGGGCCGTCGCACCTGGGATGTCCAGCGCGACCATGTTGAGCTGCTGGCCGGTGTGTCGCGCCTGCTCACACAGGGCGGCCATGCCATCTTTAGCTGCAACCTGCGCGGCTTCCGCCCCGAGACGCGCAAGCTCGCGCGCGCGGGCGTAGTGCTGGAGGACATCACCGCACAGACCATCCCCGAGGACTTCGCGCGCAACCAAAAGGTGCATCACTGCTATATCGTGCGTCGCCTGCCCATCGAGGACGCCATGGCCGAGGTAGGCTTTAGCGCCGAGGAAATTGCCGAGCGAGTCGAGGAGCTGCGCAACCCCGAGGCCCGCAAGCCTCGCGCGGCAGCACCCGCGCACGCGCGCGGCGGCGATGACAAGCCGCGCGGCGAAAGCAGGCCGCACGGCGCCGGCAAGCCCTCCCCCGCAGGCAAGTCCAAAAAGAAGAAGTTCTACGCCAGCAAGCCCAAGGGCAAATAACAAAGTTGCGGTGGAATATGGACTGCTTTGCCTGGAATTAGGCAAATTTAGACCGTATTTCACCGCAACTCATAGTGGGATGGCGGATGCCGACCTATCCCTGGATGACCAATCGGTAACCAATACCCACGTGCGTCTGGATATAGCGCGGATGCGCGGGGTCGGACTCGATTTTCTTGCGCAGCGTGCCCATAAAGACACGCAGGCTCGCCAGGTCGCTCTTGGTTGCCGTACCCCAAATCTCGTGCAGGATAAACTGGTGCGTCAGCACCTTGTCGGCGTTATGCGCCAGCAGGCACAGGAGCTTGTACTCGATCGGCGTCAGATGCAGCTCCTCGCCATCCATCGTGGCGATGCCGGCATCAAAATCGATATGCAGCTCACCGGCATCGAACGAGCCCTCGGAGGCAACGCCGCCCGTTTGTGCATACGAAAGGCGCCTGAGCGTCGTGCGAATGCGCGCGAGCAGCTCCTCGACCGAAAACGGCTTGGTCAGGTAGTCGTCGGCGCCGGCATCGAGCGCGCGAATCTTGTCCGCATCCTCGCTGCGCGCCGAGACCACAATGATCGGCATGCCCGACCATGCGCGCACCGACTCCACCACCTTGACGCCATCCATATCGGGCAGGCCCAGATCGAGCAGCACGATGCTCGGCGCCTGCGATGAGGCGGCGGCGATGGCGGCGTGGGCGGTCTCCACGGCCATATGGCGCAAGCCGTGCGCCTCGAGCGCGGCAACAATTAGATTGCGAACGGCGGGATCATCCTCAACGACCAAGATGAGCGGTTTCACGGCAGAGTTCGACACAGCGTTACTCCTTATCAAACGAAACGTCGGCGACGGGAAGCTCAATCGTAAAGACCGAGCCGTGCGGGTCCGCCGCGGCAACCTCTATGCTACCGCCATGCGCCAGCGCAATGGAGCGGCAGAGCGAAAGTCCCAGGCCCACGCTGCGGTGGCTGTCGGCCAAACCGTGGTTGGCGGTATAGAACGACTCAAAGATCCGCTCGCGGTCCTCGGGCGCAATGCCCGGACCATCATCGGCCACCGAGCACGCCACGCGTCCATCGTCGACGCTAATCGAAATCACGATATGCGAGCCTGCGGGCGTATAGGTGACGGCGTTGTTCACCAGGTTGACCACCAGCTGCACCATCAGGCGCGCGTCGACATTAACGAGCGCCGGCTCATCGCACGCCACCACCTTAAGGTCGTGCTCGCGCACGGCCGGACTTACATGGCGCAGTGCCTCCTCGACGATATCGTCCATAAGCTCGAGCGTAGTCGACAGATGCATGCCACCGCCCTCGAGCTTGGTGATGGCAAGCAGGTTCTCGACGGTAGCGTTGAGCCATTGCGCATCCGAGCGAATGGATAGAAGCAGGCCGCGGCGCGTCTGGGCATCGAGCACGGCGGTGCCGGTCGAGCCCTGGTCGAGCAGTACGTCGGCATTACCCGAAATACTAGTGAGCGGCGTGCGCAGATCGTGCGAGATGGAGCGCAGCAGGTTGGCGCGCAGCTGTTCGTTTTTGGCGAGTACCGCCGCCTCCTCGCGGGCCTCCATGGCGCGAGCGCGATCGAGTGCCAGCTCGCCTTCGCTCACGATGGCATCGGCAAGCGTCCGTTCCTCGTGCGTCAGCACGTCGGGCTCGGCAACGATAGCCAGCACGCCCACCACCGTGGCGGGGTCGCCCGAGCGCACGAAGCCGTCGCCTGTGCGAACCGTCAGGTAGATGCCATAAAACGCCGAGCCGCCAAACGTGGCGTCGAGCGGCGTTCCCACATAGGCGGACGCCGAGAGCCGCGGCGGCATCTGCGGCGCCAGCTCGTGCACCGGCGCCGCATCGCCCACGGCCGTGTACGTCGCACGCGGCAGCAGGTCATCGCCCTCGGCGTCGGCGCTGTACCACACGACCGGACAGCCCGAAAGACGCGCCAGCTGCGTGGCCATGGCGTGAACGATCTGATGCTGATCGGCGCACCGCTGCAGCATGCGGTTGGTCTCGAGCACCATATGCGTGCGGCGGTCGCTGGCGGCAGCCTGTGCCAAGGCGCGGCGCAGGGCCAACGCAATCGAGCTCGACACAAGCGAAACCACGAACATGATGAAGAACATGCCGGGATAGCCGCGGTCGATAAGCGACAGCGAGTAGCGCGGGTCGACAAACAAAAAGTTGTAGAGCGCCACGGCGGCAGCCGAGCTCAGCAAGCAATACAGGCGACTCCAGGTAAAGAATGCGCACAGCTGAACGGCGAACACATAGACGATCATGATGCTCGGCGCGAGACCCGGATGGTCGAGCAGCGCGCCCACAATCGTCGCCGCGACCAGCAGCCCCACCGATACGCAGGCGTCATACAGAGGGCCGCGGCGCGTCAGCGTTGTGCGCCGCCACCAAAAACTATCGGCAATATCGCCGTCCGTACGAACGTCCATCAGCGTCCCGCCCCTCTCTCAAAAACAAAAACCACCACAAAGGGGACAGGCACCCTTGTGGTGGTTTCCCCTTGTGGTGGTTCCAAGTGTAAAGCCTTTGCAACCTGCGGTCGTTAGACAAACAGCACGTGCGCGAGCAGTGCGCACACGCACGCCGCGACAAGCAGCGTCACCACGATCGAGATCACACGGTCGGCCATGTCCATGTTGGCACGATTCGTAAAGAACCGGTCTTCGGCGGCGTCGACGCGCGCCTCACGCACCAGCTCGGCAGCAAGATCGCAACCGTCAAGCACCTTTGCATCCATGGTTTCCTCCCAGGACTCAATCCCCGTCAATACAAACCCGCCCGTTCGCAGACAAACCTCGAGCGTCGACTACGGCCGCTCGTTGGGAGCCAGGCGCTGCATCTTATTCACGGCCTTGAACTTGGTGAACAGCGGCACGTACTCAAAGCTCACGTTGGAGTTCTCCAGGCCGTACCAACGCGCGGGCGTGCCGGCGGCGCGGCGGATGATGTACTTGAGCGTGATGGCCGTGCGCTCGCTGGGCTCCACATCGCTTTCGGGCGCCAGAAGCTTACGGATCAGGACGAACTTGAACGTACCGATGTTACCCGGATCCTTGTAGACCGAGTAGTCATGCGTCTGCGGCGGCAGCTCGCCGGTGGCAGCCAGGTCCTGAACAACCTGACGCAGGTAGGCATTGACGCGCTGGTTGATCTTGTAGCCCAGGTACAGATGCACGCGGAACACGTAGTCGGTGCCGAACGTCTCGACCGAATAGGCAAAGGTATGCGGCTCGTCCATGGTCTCGACATTCACGAACCACCAGGCGCGAGCGCGCTTGGGATGCTTGTCCAAAATCGAGTAGACGATGTCGCGGTCGATGTAGTCGGTATGGGTGTCCTTGGTCAGGTACACGACGTTGTCGCTCATGCGCTCGTAACGGTCGTCGTCGCGCAGGCGCTTGAGCTGCGGCAGGTAGCTACGCAGCGGCAGCAGTGTAAACTGGCGCTGCTCGACCGCCGTGCCGTTGTACCAGCACACCATAATGCCCATGATGAGTGCAGCCATGAGGATGGTGAAGTAGCCGCCGTGGAAGAACTTGGTGAGCGAGCTCACGAAGAAGAAGCCTTCGAGCAAAAGGAAGAAGGCCGCGAAGATCCACGGAGCAACCTTGAGCTTGCGCTCCTCGTGCAGGTAGAAGAAGAGCAGCAGCGTGGTGCACATCATAGTCAGCGTAATGGCAAGGCCGTAGGCGGCTTCCATATGCGCCGAGTTCTGGAACAGCAGCACCACGATGACGCAGCCGACAAGCATGACGTTGTTGACCATGGGGATGTAGAGCTGGCCCTTGGTCTCGGCAGGGTAGAAGACCTGCATGTGCGGCATGAGGTCCAGACGGCTGGCCTCGGACACCAGCGAGAATGCGCCGGTGATAAGCGCCTGCGAGGCAATGATGGCCGCGACGGTGGAAAGGCCGACGGCAAACGGGCGCAGGCCCGGGGCGAGCATCTGGTAGAACGGGTTGAGATCGGCAATGCCCATGAGCTCGGGGTTGGCAGCGTTGTTCATAAGCCAAGCGCCCTGGCCCATATAGGACAGCAGCAGGCAGCACTTAACGAACGGCCAGGTAGCGTAGATATTGCCGCGGCCGACGTGGCCCATGTCGGAGTAGAGCGCCTCGGCACCGGTGGTGGCGAGGAAGCAGCTGCCCAGAATCATGATGCCCGCGTGGTTGTTGGGGCTCAACAAAAAAGCGATGCCGCGGAGCGGGTTGAGGCACAGCAGCACGGCGGGGTGCTGTAAGACAAAGAACAGACCCGTGCCGCCCAAGAACAGGAACCACAGCGTCATGATGGGGCCAAAGGCGTGACCGATCTTGGCCGTACCGATGCGCTGTACCAAGAAGAGCACGATGATGATGGCGAGCGTAATGGCGACGACGCGGCCCTGGTCATCGCCCAGCACGGCATGAACCGCCGGGATAGTGCGCAGGCCCTCGATGGCCGTGGTAACGGTAACGGCCGGCGTCAGGATGCCGTCGGCGAGCAACGCGGCGCCACCCAGCATGGCGGGGATGATAAGCCACTTGCCGCAACGCTTGACCAGGCTGTACAGGGCAAAGATGCCGCCCTCGCCATGGTTATCGGCGCGCAGCGAGATGAGCACATACTTGATGGTGGTCAGCAGCGTGACCGTCCACACGACAAGGGAGAGCGCGCCAAGCACGAACTCCTCCGTCACACTTCCGATGCCGCCGTTGCCGGCAACGAGCGCCTTGGTTACATACATAGGGCTGGTGCCGATATCGCCGTACACCACGCCCAGCGTGACGAGCATCGCCGAGATGCTCACAGGAATCGCAGCGTGCGAGGCTGCCTCCTTGGCCTTTTGTTCCATAAGCCGGTTTCCTCCCAACTTTAATGTTCGAAGGGATTATAGGTAATCGGCCCATGTTTTAATGCACTGTTTTCCCAGCTAGATAAAGATTTATACAGTCTTTAGGCCACCGCGGCGATATGAAGTGTGACAAAGGGACTATCCCCTTGTCACATTCGTCATTTTCCGAGCCAGTTTTTGAACCACCACTCCATGGAGCGGCTCATCTCGGCCATAAAGGGGCTCGTGTGCTTGCGGGTGTAGATATCCACGACGCGCTCCCCCACCTCGCGGGCGTGCGGGCGAAACATCGCATCCATCTCGGCCACCTGCGCATCCATAGTCGCGGCATCCGCACGGCAGTAGCGCTCCTCGTGCACCAGGTTCACCACGGGGTGCGCGATTGCCGGGCGCTCCTTACGGGGCGTGCCGATGATGAGCATCGACAGCGGCATGGTATAGGGCGGCAGATCGAGCAGCGCGGCAACTTCCTCGGCGTTCTCGACGATGTCGCCGATATAGCAGCTCCCCAGCCCCAGGGCCTCGGCGGCAACCACGGCGTTTTGCGCGGCGATCACGGCATCCTGAGCCGCGATGGCAAAGTCGCCCAGACCCGGCGCGCGGCGGGGCGCCTTGCCCGTACGCTCTACAAACTCGGGCTCAAAGCAGCCCACGTGCTCAAACAGATCGATCCACTTGGCATAGTCGACCACAAATATAAGTACCCAGGGCGCCTTGGCGATCATGGGCTGGTGGTCGCACAGGTCGGCCAGGCGGTCGAGCGTTGCCTGCTCGCGGATGCTCACGATGGAATACATCATCATGGCGCCCGCCGACGGCGCGCGGCTCGCCGCATGCAAGATCGCCGCCCGCTGCTCGTCGGTCACCGCCACGGGACGGTCGTCGTCATCACGCGCGAAGGCACGCGTGGACGAGCGGTGTTCCAAGATGTCCAGCGCCGCGTTGCCCGTAGTCTCGACCGGATAGCCGCCCGCGTCCACGCCCACAGCTCCGCCGCAGTACTCGGTGCCCGTCATACAAACCTGCTCGCCCATAGCTCTATCCTCGCTAATTCTTTAAGAAGCCTTTACGTTTCCGTGTAATTCCCGTCCATTATCGCGCAGGCCGCCACTACATTGCGCCACACCGCCGCACGTGCGCGTTAATATGGCTGGTTGTTGTGCGCAGCCACCAATTGCAGCGCATATCTTGGTAACAATCGGGTAAACCCCCGCTTTCGTACGTTTTAGTTTGTGAGGAGTCTCAGCATGTTCGCTGCCGCCATCTCGCTCGTCGGTCTTGCGGCGACCGTCTACCTTGTCTTGCGCGAGGCCAAGGCCATTCGCGCTCAGTCGGGCACCGTTGCCAAAAGCGCTCTTGGGTGGAGCGTCGTCTTCGGCCTGTTCCAGCTCTTTTTGACCGTCTGGGGCGCTATTGGCCTCGTCGCGCAGAACGAGCCGCTCGCCTTCGTGATGCTCATCCTGACCAACGCCATCCTCACCGGCTGCGCTTGGGCCAGCATCGCCCGCGACCGCATCGCCCCGCGCGTCTTTGCGTTCGCCGGGCCCGACGCCCCCGCCCCCACCGGCAAGCTCGCCCGCCTGCGCGGAGCCTTTGTGGGTAAACCGCTCGTCGCCGCCGTCCTGTGCCTGCTGCTCGCCGGCGTCTTTGCGCTGCTGGGCATGGAAGTCTCGTCCAACCACGACTTTACCTGGGTCTACCCCCTGTGCATCCTGCTCGAGTGGGCCATCATCACCACGCTCATGGTCGGCCTGTTCTTCCTGTTCCAGCGCCACGGCGCAGCCCCCGCGGTCTTGGCCTTTGCCCTCTTTGTCCTGGGCATTGCCGAGTTCTTCGTCATCACGTTTAAATCCATGCCCATCCAGCCGGGCGACCTTTCGGCCATCTCCACCGCCGCCGCGGTCGCCGGCACCGGCTACACCTTCTCGATCTCACTGTTCTGCGTGCTGTCCATGGGCTTTACCGCCATCGCCATGCTGCTATGCGAGTACGCCGGCCTGGTGGCACCGCACCGTCAGAAGGGCGCCGCCAACGCCAAGCGCATGCTGCTCACCAACCTGCTCGTGGCGGTGCTGTGCCTGGGCGGCGTGACCGCACACGTCACGCTCATCGACTACTACAACACTCTCGGCATCACCGTCTACACCTGGCGCCCGCTCGAGAGCTACTGGCGCGAGGGCTACCTGCCCGCTTTCATTAGCGCAGCGCAGTCCATCAAGCCGCCCAAACCCGCCGACTACTCCGTCGACGATGCCAAAGCCACGCTCAAAAAGTACGCCAAGACCTACGACAAGTCCGACGCGGCCAAGAGCGACGAGCGCGCCGCCGCAAAGGAACAGTTCGACAGCGAGAAGCCCACGGTCATCGCCATCATGAACGAGACCTTCTCGGATCTGTCGATCTACCAGAACATGCGCGCCGGCTACGAGGGTCCGCAGTACTTTAAGAGCCTGTCCAACTGCCTCAGCCGCGGTAAGCTCTATGTGAGCGCCTACGGTGGCGGTACCGCCAATACCGAGTTTGAGTTTATGACCGGCAACTCCATGGCCAACCTGGGCTCGGGCGTGTACCCCTACACCATCTACAACATGGAGACGACCGGGAACCTGGCAGAGCAGTTCAAATCGCTCGGCTATTCCACCACGGCTATGCACCCCAACCACGCGACCAACTGGAACCGCGAGAACGTCTACAAGGACTTTGGTTTTGACCAGTTCCTGTCCATCAACGATTTCCAGGGCGCCGATACCCTGCGCGGCATGGTGACCGACCAGGCTACCTACGACAAGATTCTTGAGCTGCTCGACCAGAACGCCGATCCGCAGTTCATCTTCGACGTGACCATGCAGAACCACTCGGGCTACGATACGGGCCTGCTGCCGGTCGACAAGCAGATGCACCTGAACATCGACACGACCGACCTGGACGCCAAAACCGTCGAGGACGGCACGCTCTCCGATGTCGACGAGTATGTCTCGTGCATCGAGCAGTCCGATCAGGCGCTTCGCTACTTCCTCAACGCCCTGAGCAAGCTCGACCGTAAGGTGGTCGTGGTGTTCTGGGGCGACCACCAGCCGTTCTTCCCGTCCAAGTTCAACGATAAGTGGTTTACCGGCGAGGACGACGCCACGCATCAGGAGCGCCTGTGGCAGACCGATTACATCATCTGGGCCAACTACGACGTTGCCGGCTGCGACCAGACGAGCGAGGTCGACGACCTGTCCACCAACTACCTGTCCACGCAGCTGATGCAGCTGATCGGCGCACCGCTGACCGACTACCAGAAAGCGCACATGACGCTGCGTAAGTCGCTGCCCGCCATCAACTCGGTGGGCTACGAGGACGCCAGCCTGCGCTGGGCGCTCTCCTCCAACGTCACCGGTGACGACGCCGCTGCCGCAGCCGCAACCAAGGCGCGCGAGGATTACGCCAAGATGCAGTACTACGAGATGTTCCGTGACGGCAAGAATGTGTACACCGAGCACTTCCAGACCGAGGCCAACGAGACCGACCCCAACCTGGCACCGGGTACGACCAAGATCAAGTAGCGGGTCTATCCCGGTTCGTCTGTCCGAGCAGGGAATCTTACATTCCGCGCCGCCCGGGCAGACGCCTTGTTGTTGAAGCACGGCTTGTCGTGGGGAGTATTCGGAGTGTCTCTGGTTGAATCGGGCTCTTGCCTTGAAGACTCTGATTTCTAATAAAGAGAAAACCCGGGTAGCCAGTTGTTTGGCTACCCGGGTTTTACTTTGTCGATATGTTCGACTGACTCCTAGTGGTTCTTGCGGCGCTTGATCAGCATGATGAGGGCTATCACTACGAGCGTTGCTCCCGCTGCTGCTGCGGTGGCGACTAGGGCGAATGTTTGGTCGCCGGTGTTTGCGAGGTTCTTCGCTGTGGTCGTAGTCTTGACCTTGGTGTCGGTCTTAGCTCCGTTGTCGGACTTGGGCTTGTCCGGGTTCGTCGGGGTCTCAGGAGTCTCGGGGTCCTTTGAGCCTTCGGAGTCGGTGGGGCCGGCAGTGTTTACCAGCGTATGGTCCAAGAACTTCTTGGCGCCCGCACTTGCCTGTGAGAACAGGCGGCGCGTGCGGATCGGGGTGGCATTCACCGTTGTGGGTGCTGTCTCCTCGGTCGCGATATTCACGAGCGTCACACCGGTATCGAGGCCAACATCGTTGTAACCCACATGGCAGTAGTACTGCGCGCCGTCATCATCTGCGGTCAGGTCAATCCCAAGCGTCGAGGCCGTCCCGGCTGCGAGGCTGCCATCGGCAGCCACACGCTTGAACTCGGTCTCGCCGCGACCCTTGCGATACCACATATATGTCGGCGCCAGCTCCGTTTCGCTACCGTCGGCACCGAGCTGCGTCACGTTGCCGATAGCCGAGAGCGTTAGGTGGCTTCCCGCCGCGCGCTCAACCGAGGATTCGTATTCGACACTCTCCCCCTCTTCAACATCCGCCGCAGGTCCGCTCACGCTCATCGTCATGCCCTCGGGCATGGTCTTGACCGTGATGATTGCCGAGCGAATGCCCGTTTCGTTCGTTGAACCATTCTTAACGGCGGCAATGGCAAATCGATACTCCGTATTGGGCTGCAACCCATCCCAGATAAGCGAGGTCTGCGTGTTGTCGGCGATCTTCCAGCTGTTGACGACCGCGTCCGCCGCATTGCTCTGCAGCATGCCCACGCCGTAGCTAAAGCCACTCTTGTTTGCGAGCACATCGTCCCAGCTAAACGTAACGCTGGTCGAATCGACGGCGTTTGCCGTAAAGCCCGTCACGGCCGGTGCCTCGGGCATCTCGACGTCCTTAACGTCATAGCCCACGATCCAAAGCTGATCGGTGTCCTTGGTGCCGAGTTTGTCGCCCGAGCCGTCCTCGAACTTGTTGACATCCACCGCGTTGACGCCCAGACGCCACACAAAACCGTACTTGCCCTGCGCGGCCTCGGGCAGGTTGTCGACGGTGCCGCCGTATTCGGTCGATTCACTCGAGGAGTTACCCGTAGTAAAGCCGGCGTTGGCACCAAAGCACAGGCCGCCAAACAACTCGTGTTTTGCGAGCTTCGCGCCCATGACAACGCTGCCGTTCAGCGTCAAGCCGAGCTCGAGCTCCTGCTCCTTGCCCTCCTCGACTTCGATGGTCTGCTCAATGCTCGCCCCCGACTGCGCGGCGGCGCCGTTAAACCCATCGTGCGTGTAGGCGCGCGTTACGCCAGGCTTGCCCAGGCCAAAGGAATCCCCAACGGGAGTCTCGCCGTTGAGCGTCGTTTGATAGGTTCCGGGTTCTCCCGACCGGTTGGTCAAAAAGTAGCTGAGCGGCGTCATATTGTGCTGTTTGGCAATGCGGTCATAGGCCTCGACATTAACGACCGAGGTCTGCGCGCCGAGCGACACGGGCGCCGCCATCACGCCCTTGCCACCAGTTTCCTCATTTTCGATCTCATGGTAGTGTCGAGAAAGTTGGTGTAGAGCCCCATCCGAAGCGAGTCGGCCCGGCGTCCTAGAATCTGGAATACGGTTGATATCCTATGCCGCCTCGACCCTGTCCGCAAGCTCGAGGCCGGACTCGAGCATCTTCCTGGCCTCCGCCTCAAGCCGCGCCCAATCGACGGGACCGTCGATTCCCCGAGTGCGACCGTCATCGTAGAGCTCGTTCATCCTCACCTCCGAGAAGTACCTGGACTCCTGCCATATCTCGTCCTGCTCGCACATGACCGCGCCCGCGAGCCGCACCAGCGAGCCCGTGGAGGGGAACACCTGCACGACGCGCGACCTGCGCTTTATCTCCCGGTTGGTCCTCTCCTGCACGTTGTTGGTGCGCAGGCGCTTCCAGTGGGTCGGCGGGAAGTCGAGGTAGGCCAGCGCGTCGGGCTCGGCCTCCTCCAGCACCGCCGCCGCCCTGGGGCAGCACCCCTCCAGCATGTCGCACGCCGCGTGGTACATGGCCGTCACGGTGGCGGCGTCGCGCCCGCGGAACACCTGCGACACGATCCTGCCCACGCGGCGCCTGAGCTGCCAGGAGCCGGCCTCGCGCATGCAGTCGCGCATGAGGTGGACCGCGCAGCGCTGCCACGCGGCGCCCTGGAAGACCTCGCCGAGCGCCCGGACGAGCCCCGGGTGGGCGTCCGAGACGACGAGCCGCACGCCCGCCGCCCCGCGCGAGCGGATAGCCCGCAGGAAGGCGAGCCACGAGTCGTAGGACTCGGTGTCGACCACGTCGACGCCCAGGACGCGCCTCCAGCCGCCCGCATCGCAGCCGATGGCGGTGACCACGGCGGTGGAGGCGACGCGCCCCTCGCGGCGGCACTTGACGTAGGTCGCGTCGAGCCAGACGTAGGGCACCGGCGAGCCGCCGAGCGGCCTTGCGCACAGGTCCTCGATGTCTGCGTCCAGGCTCGAGGCGATGGCGCTCACCTGGTCCTTCGAGAGTCTGGAGACGCCCATCTTCTCGGCCACCCTCTGCACCTTGCGGGTGCTGGTGCCCGTGGCGTACATCTCGGCCACGGCGGCCACGAGGGCGCGGTCGACGCGCTGGTAGCGCTCGAGCACGTCCTCGGGGAAGAAGCTGCCGGAGCGCAGCTTGGGGATGCGCAGCGTCAGCGTGCCGACGCAGGTGGCGAGCGACCTCTCGCGGTAGCCGTTTCGGCTGTTCGCCCCGCCGCCGCAGAGCTGGTCGGCCTCGGCGTCCATCACGGCGTTCACGACCTGCTCGGCGAGACGCCTGAGCAGCTCCTGCATGTCGATGGCGCCGTCGTCGAAACGGGGCATGGCGAGCATGTCCGGCGTCGGGTCTGATAAGATTTCCATAGCGGTCTTCGTCCTTTCCTAGAACCTGTTGTTGTGGTGATTTCAGATTCTAGGACGAAGGCCGTTCTTCGTTAAACGGGCACTAGGGCCGTCACCCTTACACCAACATTTTCGACGCGATCGATCTCATACTCGTAATAGACCATCGGAATCGTGTAGAGCACGGCCTTGTCACCCTCGCCGGCATGCGACTCATAGCTTACGCTTGCGCTGACCGTGCGCTCGCTCCGGTAGTCATAGCATCCCTCGGCGGCAAAATCGACTGAAGCATTCATCGCGACCAGGGGCGGACCGGTCTGCACCTCGACGGCAACGCCCAACTCGGCGCCAATGGTATAGCCCTGGGATGTCCCCGTGCCCTTTTCCTCTCCGTATGACGTGCCGCCCAACACCAGATAGCCGTATGCCTGCTCCAGATCCTCAACATAGGGCGCATCCTGCAGCACGGCAAGCACGCGCGGGTTGGTATAGACCTTGTAGCGGTCCTTGTACGTGATCTTGACGCTGTCGTTGTCGACATCGGGCAGCGCGAGCGAGATAAATGTGCCGTAGGTAGTGCCGCGACGGTTGCTCTCGCTAATCACCTGCTCCTCGCCGCGGCGCACCTTTCCGTTCTCGTCGAGCGAAAAATGCGAGGCGGTCATCCAATAGTAGTCATCGTTCTTGCGCAGGTCCTCGTCGCGGTGCTTGCCCACCACGGCGATAAAGCTCTCGTTATAGCGGTCCGAACCCGAGACGCTGCCCGCCTTGACGTCGCTGATCCACACCTGCTCTATACCCTTGTGGTCATGCTTGTTGCTGCTGTTGTATTGCTGACCGCTCATGCTCATGGTTCCGACCATGGACCCCAAGCCCTGAGCCCCGCTCTGTGCCGTGTTGCAGGCAAAGTCGCGGAACACATCGCCGCCCACGAGCACCTCGTCGACCGCCAGCTGCTCGGACAGGCCGTCAAGGTTGGCAGTGGCAAGGGCAATAGGCGCCAAGGTGCACGGATAGCGCTTATCCTGAGCGCTATCCTTCCATGCGCTGTTGGGCACATGCATCAGCCCATAGGAGGCGAGGAGCCCGTCTCTGTATTCCTTGCAATCGGAAAGCTTGAACTCGCCAGACTCCGAGTCAAAATACGCGTAGCGGTACAGCGCGCCGTACAGCCCCTTGCCGCCGTCAGAAGCGCCGTAATCAAAAGCGCTGCGTTGCCAGTCATAGCCCGCAAGAATAAGGCCCGTGACGGTTTCACCCGTCTTCTTTCCTTCTTCACCGTAGGCGGCAAACGTGCCGAACGTCGCATTCGCAGCGACCATGGTCTTGCCGTTCGCGGAGAGGGAGATTGCGCCCGCGTCGCCCAGAGCATCGACATGGACGAGCGCACCCTTGGATGCATCCCACGAAAACAGCTCGCAATGCGTCGACTTATCAATATTCTTCTTGCCGTAGGGTGCCGAGACCACGATGGCGAGGTCATCGCAAAAATCGCGATCGAGGTCGCCGGCCGCTAGCGAAACGACAGGAGCTGACTGAAGCTGCGTCCAGGAGTCGTTCCCGCCCTTGTTGTGCGTGGTGTAGTCCGCGGCGTTACCGGCATCGATCTTGACGACGCTTTGCTTCCAGTTGCCGCCCTCCAAGTCATACATGTCGACTACAGCCTTGCGCACGCCGTTCTCGTCGACATAGCAGCCCGCGTAGACAAAAAGCTCGTCGACGCCGTCGCCATCGACATCGCCCGCCTCGACATCAAAGACGGCGTCGTGCTCTTGCAGGTAACCGGCATCCAGGTACTTAAAACGGCCTTCGTACATCATATTAGTGTTGACCGTCACCGGCAGGTGTGTGTCGAGAGTGCGCGTACGCCCGTTGCTAAACGAGTAGAGGACCAGCTCAACCTTTCCGGCGTATGACTTGCCGTCAATCGTCGTGGAGGAACTGTCGCCGTAGGCACGGAGCTCGGCAACGCGGCTCTTTTTGCCCGTGCTGGCGTCGCTGCAGAACTCAACACTCGTGGCGTGAATGCCCGAGAAACCGTTGTTGTCGTTGGCGAGTACTGTTGAGGACTCATTGTTGCTTAGGTACGACCAGGTGCCGCCACCGTAGTCGCTATGCTTGTAGAGATCGCTGTTCGTATCGAAGTTGTTGACGTTTTGCCAGAACTTTGCGGCGCCCCACACACTTCCATAGCCATCGGTGAGTTTGCTGCTGCCGCCAATGTCACCGCGCTCGACGTTCTCGAGCTTGTCGCGCAGAGTGTAGCGATTGCCATGGCTACCGTTAACTGCCATATAGACCTCGCTGCGCGTGGCAAACGTCGTGGGAGTGGTGGTGGAGTAGGGGCCAACGGTATCGGCCGGAATGTCCTCGCTCGTGCCCAGGCCCAGGTCGCTATAGTCCTGCTCGGTCATATCGGTGATCTCAGGCGTGTCGGCCGCCTGGGCGACGTTGGGAGCCGCCGTGAAACAGGCGACACTCGTTGCAATCAACGCAGCAAGCGCCGCCGTCCCAACAAGCGGGATTTTCGACAACCGACGAATGTGGGGGTATGGAACGTGCATGGGAGACCTCGCTTTACTCGAGTGGAGTCGGCTCATTTTTGCAAATGATACGTCCGACGCCCGATATCACGTGTCTCATTTTCGCCAACGGCGTGTCTCATTTTTGAGAATCCGAGATGCCGCGGAAATCTTATCCCAGCTCAAAGGCCATTTCTGGGATGTATTTTCCGTCGAGTGCCTCATCGGGAAACTGCATCCCATTTCAAGCGTCGATTCTGGGACGCACTTTCCCCTTAGACCCTCAACCGGAAACCGCATCCCACTTTGAGCGCAAATTCCGGGATGCATTTTCCGAAAGCCTGCCCATCCGGAAAGCCCGTCCCACTTTGGACGCATCCGGGCACGGAACCATCGACCTATCAGGCCTCCCATCAATAAAGAGGCGTCCTCCCGGACGGCGGGGCACGAAGTTCATCGCGAGTTCCGCACGCAAAGAAGGCCACTTAATGTGGCCTTCGTCTTGCGCAGGACTGTAGAGCAGGGAACTTCGTGCCCCGACGCCCGGGAGGACGTTACATTTAGAAAGATGGACCGACCGCCGTCAGCGATGGGAGCTACTCCCCCAGCACGGCCTTTTTGGCGGCTGCAGTCATGTTGTCCAGATCCTCCTTGGTGGGATGGTCCTTTGCGGCGACCCAGTTATCGAGCAGCATCTTAAAGCGGGCGTTGTCGGGATCCTGCTCGAGCATGGCCTCGTAGCGCTGCTTGACCGCGGGGCCCATCTTGCCCTGGCACATCGCCCAACCCACAAGCTCGGCGTCATCGGCCAAATTGGACGACACGCGGTCAATAATCTGCTGGTAATAGCTCTGGTCGGCACCAAAGCCGCAGGTACCAAACAGGAAGACGCGCTTGCCGTGCAGAGCGGAGAGCAACGCCGCGACCGAAGGCGTGCATGCGCCCTTGTCGCACCAAAAACCGACGAGCACCGTGTCAGCTGCGCTGGCACCCTGCGCCTCGCGCGCAACCTGATCTGCGTCCGCATCGTCACTCAACGCCGCGGCGTGGACAAACTCAACGCCCGCAGCCTGCAGAGCGCGCTTGATCGCGCCCGAAACCATCCTGGTATTACCGCTCTTGCTGTTAACCACCAAAGAGCACGTCATAGTCACGTTGCCTCGTTTCCCCCAAAAACTAAAGCCACTAATGCAATTTATTAGATGAATATCTTAGTACTAACGACGCAGATGTAAACCAACTTCTGCTGATTGAGGGCACAGCTGACATCAATGGATAAAGCCGCCTGAAGCGCAAGCGCCAAAAATCATGCGGGAACCGCGGTACCGTCAGAAAATGCATGAGGAAATTTGACGGTCCCGTTAATAGATTTTGTGACAAGGGCATGACAGGGGGACAGGTCATTCGTCAGGTTTCTGACAGACGATATGAGCGGGACATGAAAATTGGAAGCCCCTCCTGCATGCATATCCGCTGGTAAGGCCTGGCCCGGTTTTCACCATCGCACGCGGCGGCCGAGCACCCATCCAACGCCCAAGTCAAAATACTCAGTACACTGAGTGATTTCACTCACTATACTGAGTATTTTCTCAATTTGCTCAGGCTAGTTAAACAGCGTCACCTTATCGAGCAGAAAATCCTCCACGGTGCACGCTCCGGCCGCCGCCCCTCCCACGACGATCCGCTTGGCTCGCGGATACTTTTTTAGGAGCGTCGACATGCCGCTCTGGCCGGACTCTCCACCGCTTTTGACCTCGATGGCGCTCAGCGCATCATCCCTTCGCAGCACAAAGTCGACCTCTTTGACGCCCTCACGCCACCACATGACCTCAAAACCCTCTTCCGGCGCGCGCGCAAGCAGTCGTGCACCCACTGCCGATTCCACCAAATGACCCCGCCGCGCCGAATCCTCCAGCCATTCTGCTCGGCCCTTATCGCCGAGCGCCGTCATAAACGCCGTGTCATAAACCATGAGCCGCGGGGTGCTTCGGCGCTTTGCGAGCTCCTTGTCACTGAACTTGGGGATCGCCGTAACCAAACCGGCCTTGCCCAGCAGGTCCAAATACCCGGCGACCGTGACCGTGTTACCGGCATCCTGCAGCTGGCCTACCATTTTTGAATACGAAAGCTCCTGCCCCGAATAGCTCGCCGCGAGCCAAAAGAGCGCGCGCATCAGCGCCGGTTTGCGGATATTCTCCAACGAGAGAACATCGCGCGAGATCGCCGGCTCGACGATCGCATCTCGGATATAGTTTCGCCAACGGGCGTCATCGGAAACCAGCGGCGCCGCACCCGGATATCCGCCGTGATAGAGATAGTCTTCAAAAGAAAAGCCAAAGGCCTCGCTGCACTCGCGATAGGACCAATGCGGCGACCGAATGAGCTCGTAACGGCCCATAAGGGATTCTTCCAAGCCCTTATGCAGCAGCAGCGACGACGATCCGGTCAAAATGACCTTGAGCGGCGTCCCCTCCCGGCGATCCCGGTCGTACAATCCCTTGACGACCGTGGACCAACTCTGCACCTTTTGAATCTCATCAACAACGAAAACGGCCGGGGCCTTACCTCCAGACGTGAGGTTTCTTGCCTGTTGCCACTCGATTTGCAGCCAGCTGGCATCGGGATTCACAACATCGTCCGCATTGGCCACGTGACAGGGCATGTCTGCATGGTGCAACGCCTGCACGAACATGGTCGACTTTCCCGTTTGGCGGGGCCCGATTATAAATTGCATCAACGGATTATTCGTTTCCCGCATCCTCTGGGCTATCACGGCAACTTGATGGCGCTCAAACATGTCAATCTACCTCCTTGTTTCTTAAATACTCAGTATACTGAGTAAAATCACTCAGTATACTGAGTATTTTTAGAACCGGGAGATCGAACCCGCCAACTTAACTCCCTTCACCAGCGGGTTGCCGCCGCCCCTCCGCGAGTCGAGTTTCTGGCTCTTCGTGCTCACTCGATATATAAAAACTGCCATAGCCATATCGAAAAACCGGTATAGCCGGTCCCATCATCGAACCATCGCGAATGGGCCACAGGATTTCGCGATGGTTCGCAAGCTTTCGCGGAGATTCGCGACAAATCGAGAACTGATACGCATCTTATTGTTCACATTCAAGGCCCCGACGTCTCAAAAGGTATACGCTTTGAAACAGTTAAGTTTCCCAGCGCCCCCAATCGAGATCAATCGTCACCACATTATTTCGTCAATCGTCACCACGCCGCAGATAGAATGCATAATCTTGGGACAAACACTTCTGATTAATTTGTCCCATGACCGTGCTTACTGGGCGAATTGGCTGCGGTAGAGCTCGGCGTAGAAGCCGCCTGCCGCGAGCAGCTCGTCGTGTGTGCCGCGCTCGATAATCTCGCCGTCGCGCATCACTAGGATGCAGTCGGCGTTTCGGATCGTCGACAGGCGATGCGCCACGACAAAGCTTGTGCGACCGGCCATGAGCTCGTCAAATGCCGCCTGCACCTGCAGCTCGGTGCGCGTATCGATGCTCGACGTGGCCTCGTCCAGCAGCAGAATCGCCGGGTCGGTGAGCATGACGCGCGCGATGCACAGCAGCTGCTTTTGGCCCTGGCTAAACGTGCCGCCGTCCTCGCCGATCACCGTATCGTAGCCGCCTGGCAGCTGCACGATAAACTTGTGCGCGTGCGCGCGCTTGGCGGCCTCGATAATCTGCTCGCGCGTGGCGTCGGGGCAACCGTAGGCGATATTCTGGGCCACCGTGCCCTCGAACAGCCAGGTGTCCTGCAGCACCATGCCAAAGGCGCGGCGCAGGCTCTCACGCGTGTAGTCGCGCGAGGAATGCCCGTCGACCATGATGCGCCCGGCATCGATATCGTAAAAGCGCAGCAGAAGGTTGATGAGCGTCGTCTTGCCGCAGCCCGTGGGACCGACCAGGGCAAACCGCATGCCGGGCTTAGCATCGATGCAGATGTCCTGCAGCAGCTTGCGGTCGGGCACGTAGCTAAAGTCCACATGCTCAAAGGCGACCTCGCCCTTCGGGGCGGTAAGCTCAACGGCATCTGCGGCGTCGGGCTCCTGCTCGCGTGCATCGAGCAGTGCGAACATGCGGCGCGCCGAGGCATAGGCCGTCTGAATCTGCGTAATAACGTTGGTGACCTCGTTGAACGGCTTGGTGTACTGGTTGGCGTAGGACAGGAAGATCTGCACGCCACCCACCGTGAGCGCCGCAGGCACGCCCGTAATCACGCCCACGCAGCCAATCACGGCCACCACGGCATAGATGATGTTGTTGATAAAGCGCGTGCCGGGGTTAGAAAGCGAACCCATAAACTGCGCGCGCTCGCCCGCCGTGTAGAGCTCGGCGTTGAGGGCATCGAAGCGCTGCTGCGCATTTGGTCCGTAGGCAAACGCATCCACAAGCTTTTGCTCGCCCACATACTCCTCGATATGACCGCCCAACTGTCCCTGAATACGCTGCTGAGCCGTAAAGCTCTTGTTGGAGAGCTTGGCGATGGCGCCGGCCGCAAAGATGGAGAGCGGTGTGACGAGCACCACCACGAGCGTCATGGTCAGGTTGATGGAGAGCATAAACGCGAGCGTGCCCACGATGGTGATGACGCCGGTAAAGAGCTGCGTAAAGCCCTGCAGCAGACCGTCGCCCACCTGGTCGACGTCGTTGACCACGCGGCTCATAAGGTCGCCGTGGGCATGGCCGTCGATAAAGCTGAGCGGCATGCGGCTGAGCTTGTCGCTTGCCTCGACACGCATGTCGCGCACCGTCTCGTAGGACAGGCGGTTGACGCAGTAGCCCTGCAGCCACTGGAACGCCGCAGCGCCAACCACGACCAGCGCGAGTTTGGTGACGAGCGGTAGCAGTGCATCGAAGTCCACCTGTCCGGCGGCAACGATGAGGTCGATGCCCTCGCCGATGAGGATGGGCGTATAGAGCTGCAGGATCACCGAGATGGCGGCGCTCACAAACGACGCCGTAAACGAAATGCGGTGCGGGCGAACATAGTCCAGCAGGCGACGGGTCACCGCACCCACGGGATAGCGCTCAGGGTCGCCAGGCTGGCGTGGGCCGTCGCCCAGGTCGTTGAGCTTGTCGTTGCCGGACACGTTGGCCGTCATCGTGGCGACCGAACCGGAAGAAGTATACGGATTCATTTAGCAGCCCTCCTTTGCGCAGACGGATGCCGGGGCAGCCGGGGCAGACGCGGGACTTGGGACGGACGCGGGCGTCGCGCTCCCCTGCTGGCCCTCGAGCTCCTCGCGACGCAGCTGCGACTGGCAAATCTCGCGATAGAGCTGGCAGGTCGCGTACAGCTCACCGTGCTTACCCAGGCCCGCGACCGAACCGTGATCGAGCACACAGATCATGTCGGCGTCGCGTACGGTCGAGACGCGCTGGCTCACGATGACGGTCGTGAGCGGCAGCCCACCCTCGGCGGCACCACGCACGCTGCGCTCGCGGATGGCATGGCGAAGCGCCGCGTCGGTCTTAAAGTCGAGCGCCGAGGCGGAGTCATCCATGATTAGGACCTGCGGAGCGCCCACCAGGGCACGTGCGATGGTCAGGCGCTGACGTTGTCCGCCGCTGAAGTTCTTGCCGCCCGCCTCGACCGGGGCGTCGAGGCCCTGGGGCTTGTTGTGCACGAACTCGCTGGCCTGCGCCATATCGAGCGCCGCCCAAAGCTCCTCGTCGGTCGCCGACTCGTCGCGCCAGGTTAGGTTGCTGCGGATCGTGCCGCTCACGAGCGACGCGCGCTGCGGAACGGTCGCGACCACGTGGCGCAGCTGATCGAGCGGCCAGGTGCGCACGTCGGCGCCCATCACGCTCACGCTGCCAGTGCTCGCATCGTACAGGCGCGGGATAAGCGAGACGAGCGTGGACTTGCCGCTGCCCGTACCGCCGATAATGCCGAGGGTTTTGCCCACCGGCAGCTTCAGGGTCACATCGCTCACGGCATTTGCCGCGCCCACGCCAAACGAAAAGCTTGCATGGTCAAAGCTCAGCGCGGGGACTGAAGCAGCACCACCCGCCAGTTCGCTCGGCTCGGGCAGCGCGACCGGCTGGTTGCCCTCGTCGGTGATGCTCGGCTCGCAGTTGAGCACCTCGTTGATGCGCGACGCGCTGGCGCTCGCCTTGGTAAAGACAACGACCAGGTTGGCAACGTAGACGATGGAGGTGAGGGTCTGCGTCATGTAGTTCACAAACGCCATGACCTGGCCCTGCGTAAGCTCACCCACGTTGACCTGGATGCCGCCCACCCACAGGATGGCGCACACGCCCAGGTTCATCACCAAAAACGTTACGGGGTTGAGGACCGACGAGAGCTTGCCCACCGCGATGGCGGTATGGGCCTGGTCATCGGCAGCTTGGGCAAAACGCTCGCGCTCGTGGTCTTCGCGCACAAAGGCGCGGACCACGCGGGCACCCGAAAGCCCCTCGCGGCAAATGAGCGCAATGCGGTCGAGCTTTGCCTGCAGCTGCCTGTAATACGGAATGCAGCGCACCATGACAAACCAAAACACCAAGCCAATGGCGGGCGTGCAAATCAAAAAGATCATGCCGAGCTTAAGGTCGATGGCGAGAGCCGCGCACATAGAACCCACCGCCAGGAAGGGCCAGCGGATGAGCATGCGCACGCCCAGCGCCACAGCGAGCTGGACCTGGTTAACGTCGTTGGTGATGCGGGTGATGAGCGACGGCGTGCCAAAGCGGTCGAGCTCAGCATAGCTCAGCTTGTTGATGTGCTCGTAGAGCGCGCCGCGAATGTCGGTGCCCATGCCCTGCGAGGTGAGCGCCGCCATCTTTTGGCAGACGAGCGTAAACGAGATGCCGATCACGGCCATGGCGGCAAGTAGCATGCCGTAGTGGATAACGGCGCTCACGTCGTGCGAGCCAATGCCCTTGTCGATCATCTGGGCAATCACCAGCGGCGTCAGCAGGTCAAAGATCACTTCGATCAGCTTACACGCAGGACCGATCACCATATACCGGCGAAACTTACCACCAAAACGCCTAAGCAGCTCAATCATAAAAAGGCGCTCCCTATCATCATCCACATTCAATTCGAATCATGATAGTACCGCCACCCCAAAAGAAGCGTAAACAACTCGTCATTTCTAACGGGATTCAGTTTTCAGAGAGGTATACGCGCGCACCCAGCCAGTGTCGGGTCGACCGCTTGGTATACTTACATTAGTGCTACCAAGTTAGTCGCCGACCCTTGAAATGAGGTGCCGAGATGAACGACATTCTCGCAAGAAGAGCAAAACGAGCAACTATGGGCATCGCCCTTTCCGTGGCGCTTGTCACAGGAATCGCCCCCGCAACGGCGATCGCGGCAGAAGCCAGCGCTCCCATCGATGCAGTTGCCCTGCAGTCGGAAGATGCGGCCGCCGCAAAAGAAAAAGCGCATGCGGCCATGCAGGAAGCGCTCAAAAAACTCAAAGCAGCGGAGGACGCCGCAAGTCCCGAGAGAATTGCGGGAATCAATAATATGATTGCCAGTGATCAAGAGCTCCGCGACATTATGCTGGCGCATGCCGCCGAATGTAGGGAACTCCTTCCCGCCATGCAAGCGAACGTCGATGCAGCCCAAGCCAAATACGACGAGGCCAGCAACCTGGTAAGCAGCCTTCAGGCAAAATTAGAGGCACTTAAGGCACTCGGCGACGAGGCGCCCAGCGAAGCAATTAAACAGTTGCGCTCCGAAATCATGGCGGCAAAATTGCAAGAAGAGTCTTGCAAAACGACGCTTGACAGCTACCAACGCCGCCTCGAAAGCCAGGAAAGACAGGTTCAGAGATTCGAAAGTGCGGCGGAGGAAGTCAAAGCCCACATCGACGAGGAAACAGCCAAGCGAGATGCGCTCCTCGACAATTTGGATAAGGCGCAAGCGGCATATGACGACGCCTGCAAGGCATACGAAGAGGCGAAAGCCGCGGCAGACAAGACCACCTCGCCCGAGATAACGAAACCTGCCGAGACAGTGCCTCCCTCCGGCTCAACGCAACCCGCCGAGGCGACACCGCCCGTTGCCTCACCTGCAACCGGCAAAGACGCCCTACCAAGCTCCACCAAGCAGGCGAACTCGAGCAGCAGCAAGCAAGCAAATACGACCGCCGGCAAGCTCGCAAACACGGGTGACACAGCACCGAGCGCAATCGCACTCGCAGGAATCGCCGCCATGGGACTCGGAATAACCGCCGCAGCCACCCGCCGCCTCAAGAACTCAAAATAGCTGCCGACGAACGTCACCTTCGTCAATCCACAAACCCAAACCCAAAAGAGGCCCGTTTCCCCAACCAAAACCAGGGAAACGGGCCTCTTTAACTGCAAAATCCAAGCAGCAGCAACGTCTCTTGAACTACGTAGCCATCAATGCCCAGGCAACGCCAGCAAGCAGCACAAAACACGGGATTCAATTCTGCAGCTTGCGCCGTTGAACTCCACGAGCCTGCCCGTGTAGACGAGCCTGTCCACGACAGCCGCCGCCATCTTGTCGTCGCCGAACACGGTCACCCACTTGCTGAACTCTATGTTGGCCGTGACGATCATGCTCTGCCTGCCCTCCGGCACCGACATCACCTGGAACAGCAGCCTCGCGCCCTCGATGTCCAGCGGCACGTAGCCCAGCTCGTCCAGGATGAGGAGTTCGCGGCGGGGGCGACGCTCTCCGGGCTGCTGCCGCGTATCTCGCGGCGTAGAAAGGAGTGAGTACCATGACCAGCGGAGAAGAAGATTTACCTCGCCGTGGCGGGCGGGCTTATTGCCGCGGGCATCGTACTCGCGGGCATCGGCTTTATCGCCTCAGGCCGCGATCAGGCCGTGCTCACGACCCAAATCGACATGCGTGACAACACCATCGTGCTCGGCGGCGTCGAGGTGGACGAACCCGAGGGCATCCCGTTCATCAGCCGGCTCGCCATTCTTGGCGAGATCGACACCTCCGACGTCGCCGACCCCGCCGCGCCCTAGGCGCAACGAGCCCGGGCACTCCGTCCGCTAATTTAATTGAGATGGATCGCTCCTACTACGCGAGCATTGAGGTCGGGCAGCGCAATGTCAGCCTTTCAAATCTCAAGAAGATTGCCGACGGCTTTCACATCACCATTTCGGAGCTCATGCGCGGTGTCGAGTAGATGATTCTCATCTGACTTGGCTCGTTCATGTTTAATCTGTCTCGTTAACCGAAATATGCAAATCTGGTTAATCAAATAATTGAAATCTGGTTAAATGAAAACTGTAAATTTGGTTAAACGCGCTGGTAAGCAATGGTGAAAACTATGCCAAAAAAGTACTACGCTAGAATTATCGAAAATGAGCTCGACCAGATGCTTGGGATATTCGGTGCCGTTCTCATCGAAGGACCTAAATGGTGCGGGAAGACAACCACGGCCGGGACCCGTGCGGCGTCCAGGCTCCTCCTCATGGACCCGTCGCGCAACTTCGAGAATCGCTTCCGTGCCGAGACGGACCCGGCGCTTGCCGTTTCTGGCGAGGTGCCGCGGCTGATCGACGAATGGCAGGAGGTTCCGAAACTTTGGGACGCGGCACGGTTTGAGTGCGACAACCGCGGCGGCGAGCCTGGCCAGTTCATATTTACGGGGTCGGCGACACCGCGAGACAATGAGCGGCCGATGCACAGTGGCGCTGGAAGGTTCGCTAAATTGCGCATGGACACCATGACGCTTTTCGAACTTGGGAAATCTAGCGGTGCGGTTAAGCTGTCGGGCATCATTTCTGGCGAAAAGTTCAGGGGCGCCTTCGGATCGATGGGTTCTGCCGAGATCGCCGAGCGCATCGTTTGCGGTGGATGGCCGGCGTCGATTGGGCGTGACGCGCGAATTGCGTCCGCGACGGCAAAACGATATATCGAGATAGTCGCTGAGGAAGACATCCCCCGCGTCGATGGCTCTCGACGAGATCCTGAGAAAGTGAAAGCCGTCATCGCGTCGTTGGCGCGCAACGAATCCACTCTTGCGACGCTCAAGACGCTTGTGGCCGATTTGGGTGGCGACGTATCGAGACAAACAGCGGCATCATACATATCCCTTCTTAGCAGATTGAGTTTCGTCTGCGATATCCCCGCATGGAATCCCGCGATGAGATCTCCGGTGCATCTGAGGGAGGCGCGTAAGCATCATCTTGCCGACCCGTCGCTTGCAGCGGCTGCGCTCGGGGCGACTGTGGAGACGTTGTTGTCAGACTTCAAGACACTTGGGCTGCTTTTCGAATCGTTGGCGCTCCATGATCTATGGGTCTATGCGAGGGCAAACGGAATGGGCCTTTATCACTATCACGATTCCCGCGATCTTGAGGTCGACGCTGTCATAGCGGCTCCAGGTGGGATGTGGATTCCCGTTGAGGTCAAGCTCAGTTCCGCTCAAATCGAAGAGGCATCTGACAATCTTGTTGCCGTCGAAGAGCGGATGGTTGCTGCCGGAAACACCCCGCCGGTTTCTAAAGTAGCGATTATTGGATTTGGTTCACAAGCCTATGTTACCGACCGCGGCGTCCAAGTTGTTCCATTGGACGTTCTCGCACCGTAACGCTGCGGGCGAAGTGAAATCGACGCATCTTTTAGATTTCTTCAATTTGTGCATAAACCAACAATGCCGTAATTACGCTATGTCGTTAGTGCGAACATCGCATCTTCAGTAGTCGAAGCTCGTTCGCAAACGGACCTCTTTACTTGTAAAAACAGATGGCAACGCCACCGTCCCTTGAACCACGTAGCCACCGATGCCCAGGCAACGCCAACAAGCAGCACAAAACACGGGATTCAATTCTTCAGATAAATGCGCCTTTACGAGTGATTTTTGGACGACGGGGTCCGGGAGGCGGCGAGGTATTTGGTAGTCGAGCGATCCCGCAGGCAAAGCCGAGGACCAGCGAGACACCAAATACCTCGCCGCCTCCCGGACCATGTCGCGGCACCAAAAAAGCGCCCGTGCGCTCGATGGATTCGGATGCCCGACAGAGGCTCCTTATGGCTGCTTCCTTCCGGACCTGACCAGATTCGGAACATGTCGTCATCCGAACCCATCGAACGCGCTAGGCGCTCGGTATATCTTACCCGCTCCCGCCCAACAGGGCAAGTGGGGCGAACCCATCGGATGGATCCGCCCCACTCGTGCATATCGCTAGCGGCGCCTGCGGTACAGGGCCGCACCGCCCGCGACGACCAGCGCGCCGATGCCGGCCATGGCGCCGAGTGCCGTCGCCGGCAGGCTGCGGTCGCCGGTGTCGGGCATGCCGCCCTTGGAGCCGCCGCCGCCGGGGCTGTCGCCGGAGCCGCTATCGGAACCGCCGCCCGAACCGCCGCCCGGCGTGCCGGGGTTCTCCGGGGTGCCGGGGGTCCCGGGTTCCTCGGCGTAGCTGTTGGTGAAGACCGGCGGCAGGTTGGCGTCGCCCTCGTAGGAGACCCTCGCCGACAGATAGCCCGTCTTGGTGCCGTCGGCCGCCTCGTCGCTCACCGTGACGACGATCTTGCGCACCGCCTTGTCGTAGGTCACGTGCGCCTGGCCGTCGTCGACCTCGCTCACCGTGAAGGTGTAGGTGCCGGCCTGCTTGAACGTCAGCGCATCGAACGTGACGCTGCCGTCCGCGGCGTTCTTGGCGGTCGACATGACCTTGCCGTCCCGGCTCTTGAGCTCAAAGCTGAACTGGCCCGCCTTGAGCTCAGCGCCCTTGAGCACCTTGGCGGCGCCCAGCTTGAGGGTGACGGGCGCGGCCTCGTAGCCGTTGGTGAACGTCACCGAGTCGTCGCCCGTGGGATTGCCCTCGGCATCCGCCAGCTCGTGCTTGACGGCGAGCGTGCCGTTTTTGGCATCGGTGACCGTCGTGCGCACGCGGTACGTCGCCCTGTCGTACGTCACGCCGCCCGCCGTGCCGGCGACCTCGCGCAGCTCATAGCTGTGCGTGCCGGGCGCGGTGTAGGTGACGGGGCTGAGAGCGACCGTGCCGTCGGCGGCGTTCCTGCCCGTCGCCGCGACGCTCTCGCTGCCGTCGGCGGCAATCTCGACCAGCTGGAACTCGAACTCGCCCTCGACCAGGTCGCGGCCCTTGAGCTTCTTGTTCACCGTGATCTGGTCGGTGACGGAGCTCGGCGTCGGGTTCACGCCGTAGGTGTTGGTGAACTCGAACGCGCCCTTGCCCTCGGGCGTGCCCTCTGCGGGCAGGACCTCCGCGGCGAGCGTGCCCGCGTTGGTGTCCTCGACCACCCTGACCGTGAAGGTCCTGGTCGCCGTCGCGTCGTTGGCCACGCCGTCGACCGAGCCGGACTCGCTCACCCGGTAGGCGAACGTCTTGGTGCGCAGACCTTGGCCGTCGATCTCGGCGTCGTCGAGGTCGCTCGGCTGCCTGAACGTGACGTGGCCCAGCTCGACGTTGCCGGCGGCGTCGTTGGTCGCCTCGGTCACCGTCTTGCCGGAGGCGTCGGCCGGCGCGGGCGCGCCGTCCAGCGGCGCGATCTTAAAGGTGTACTTGCCCTCGATGTCGGCCTGCGTGAGGCCGAGCCCGGCCTGGCCGAGCGCCAGCGTCTTGGTGCCCGCGAGGTCGACTGTCGCCTCGTTGGTGCCGTAGCCGTTCACGAACGACAGCGTGCCGCCGGAGCCCTCGGGGTAGACCACGGCAGTGTCCAGCCCGCCCTTGCCGCTATCGGTCATCTTGACCGTGATGTCGAAGCTCGAGGCGGTCGCCGTCACGCCCGCGGGCAGTCGGTCCGTGCCGTCCTCGGATACGGTATAGGGAATGGCCCATGAGCCGTCGGCGGCCCTGGTGGCGGTGCCGTCCGCCACCATCTGCTCGAGAGTGTCGGTGGTGTAGGCGATGGGCGAGAACGCGAGCCCCGCGGCCTCGCCGTCGCCGGAGGCCCGGTTGGTCGCGGTCGCGACCACGTCGCCCTGGGCATCGCGGACGGAGAACGAGAACTCGCCTGCCGCCGCGGCGCGGCCCGTCAGCGTCTTGGTGGCGTTAATTGCCACGTTGCCCTCGCCGCCGAGCGTTCCGGTGGCCTCGTAGGAGTTCTGGAACGCGACCGTCACGGGCGCGGGCGTCTCCGTGGCGTCATCTGCCGTGGAGACCTCACTGCGGGCGACCTCGACACCGTCCTTGGCAACCGTGGTCGTGACCGTGAGCCTGCCCGTCGCGGCGTCGTAGCCGGGCGCGATGGTCACCGTGCGCGGCGCGGTGTCGTTGGTGTAGCCCTCGCCGCCGAGCTTGGTCTCGGTGACGGTGAAGCTGTAGGTCTTGCCCGCGTCGGCGTCGGTGAACTTCACGTCGCCGCCCGCGGCACCGCCGATGATGTCCATCAAGTCGGCCTTCCCGTCATCGGCCGCGGCCACGGCGTAGGCGTCCCTGCCGGTCTTGAGGCCGAGCTTGGCGGCCGTCTCGGCGTCGGCGGTCACGGTGAAGGCGAACTGCCCCGCCTCCATGGCGCGGCCGGAGAGCGTCTTGGACAGGCGCACGCCCGCGCGGGCCGAATAGTCGAGTTCGGTCGTGTAGGTGTTGACGAAGTCGCCGCCACTCACCTGCGCGATCGCGGGCGTCGTGGCCGTGAGGTTACCGGAGCCGTCGTCGGCCACGGTCACCGTCATCGTGGCGACATGGCCGTCGTAGTCCACGCCAGCGATGGCAGAACCGTCATCGGGCCTGACCTCGCGCACCGTGTAGGTGAAGGTCTTGGCGCGCACGCGCTTGCCGCCGACCTCGGCGAACTCGGCATCCTTGATGTCATTGAGCGTGTAGCGAATGGAGCCAAAGTCGAAGGCGACCTTATCGCCCGCCTTGATGCCGGCGGCAGCCGTCACACTGACGGTCTTGGAGCCGTCGACAGACCCCTCGGGCATGGGAGCGCTGCCCTCGCCCGTGAGCGCGAACTGGAAGCTGTCGCCCTCCGCCCAGTCGCGGCCCTCGAGCGCCTTGGTGAAGAGCCCCGCGGTGGAGACGTCCCTGCCCTCGGTGGCCGTTCCGTACGTGTTGGTGAACGCGACGGTCGCGCCGTCCTCGGTCACGGCGCCTTCGGCCTTGGAGCCGTCAGCCCCGTTGACCGTGGTCGTGTAGCCCTCGGCGGCGTCCTCGGTCACGGTGTAGCGCGCGCCCACGGGCAGGCCGGCGATGGTCTTCTCCTCGCCGTCCTTGAGCGTGAAGGTCGCCTTGCCGTCCGTGAACGTCACGGCGTGCTCGCCCTTGCCGAAGGTGCCGGAGACGGGCTCGCCGTCCCCGTCGGTCAGCGTGACCGTGAAGCCAAACTCGCGCTGGCTGTCGCCGCCGACGACCGTCTTCTTGACGGTGAGGCTGCCAGTCTTGGCGGTGTTGGTAAAGACCGCCGCCTCGACCGTGCGCTCAACAGCGTCGCCCGCATCGTCGGTCAGCTGTGCAATCTTGGTCTTGGCAGACAGCTTACCGGCACCGTTGTCGGTCACCGTAACGGTGGCACGATAGGTGGCCTTCGAAAACGTGAGTGCCGCCTCGTCACCCGACTGCTCGGTAATCACATAGGTATAGGTACCGGGCTTGGTGTACTCGATGGTACCGAAGTTGCCGACCTGGGCATCCTTGTGCAGCCCAATCGTCGACACGCCGTCTTTGACGCCCTTGGGCATAGGTGCCTCGCCCTGGGCAGTCAGCGTCATGGTAAAGGCATCCGATGTCATCCAGTTGCGTCCGGAGATCTTCTTTTGCACCTTAAAAGCGTTTTCCACCTTTGTGGACTCCACGCTGTAGACGTTGGTGAAGCCCACCTGCGTCGCCTGTCCGACGGTACCCTTCTGGGAGTTCGCCTTATCGACAACCGCAAAGCCGTCCTCGCTCGTCATGAGGTTGCCCTTGGAGTCGAGCTCCTGCACCTCGTAGCGAGCACCCACGGGCACGGTAACCGTCACGGAGCCGCCGGCCTTAAGCGCGATGGTGTCCCCGCTCTTGATTTGTCCGCTTACATAGGTGCCGTTGGTGCCGCTGGGACGACCGGCGTACGCAAAGGTACCGGCCAGAGGCGTTGTGCCATCGGCCTGATAGAGCAGCACCTTAAAGGTGAATGCCTTGTTGGGCGCGACAATGCCCTCGGCGGTCTTGACCGTCTTGCTCAGCGTCAAGCGACCGTCAGAGACATCGTCGGTAGTGGTGTTGGTCTTGACGGCAGGGTTGTTGCCAACCGCCACCGAAGCCTGGTTGGAGATGTCGTCCGAAGCGCCACCACTCTTAAACGCATCCTCGGTCACGCGGACCTTAAACTGTACCGTGCCCTCCTTGCCAGCGGGAACGTCCGTCAGCGTCCAGGTGAGGTTGCCGTCGCTGTCCTTGGAGCCGACATCCTTATGGTCACCCGCGAACTCCACGAACTCGGTCCCCGCGGGAACAGTATCGGAGATCGTCACCGTGGCCGGCTTGTTCTCGGTGTTCTTGTAGCCGATGGTATAGGTGAGCTCATCGCCCAACTTGACGCCCGATCCCTTCGAATCCTGAGCGTCGCTCTCGGACTTCTTGGGCACGTAGTTGGTCGTGGTGCCGGTATAGCTCTTGTTGCCAACCGTAATAGTGGCGGCGTTTTTGACGGTGCCGACAGCGCCCTGGGCATCCTCCACGGCGTCCTCGGTAATCTTGACGCGCACGCGCACCGAACCGTGGCTGCCCGCGGGTTGCTTACCCAGGTCCCAAGTAAGCGACTGTCCGCTCGCGGCGCCCTTATCGGCACACTCGCCCTCAAAGGCCTCGAACACAACGCCGGCAGGAAGCTTGTCGGTCACGGTCACGTTGGCCGGAACCAAGTTGCCATTGGCATCGGCCTCGGTGTTGACCCAGTTAATGGTGTAGACGTAGGAGTCGCCCACGGAGAGCAACTGCCCGTCGATGTCCACATCGGGCTTCGCAACCGTGCCGATCGTCTTGACCTTATCGCGTGTGTTGTGGAAGACGATCTTGCCGTTCTCGGTACCATTGCGATAGGTCACCTTGGACGTAAGCTTGCCGTTGTTGTTATCGGTCACCTCGAGCAGCACGCGGCACGTCGCGGACGTGTCCACGGGACGCACGCCCTCGGGCAGGTTGGCCAAGCGCTCTTTTGCCACCAGGTTAAAGCTGTAGGTAGTGGTGTGGTCGGCATTGTGTTGCTTGGTGGCAACACCATCCTTCACAGCGCCAGCAAGGTCAATCGTCAGCTCATGGGATCCGCCGAGAGCGCCGCCAAGCTTAAAGTTAACCTTGCCGAAGTCGACCGTGGCGATACCGTTATCGCTCGCCTGGGTCTTACCCTCATCCATCTTTTCGAGCGAGCCATCGGTCTTCTCGGCATACAGGTCAAACGTATACTGACCCGCCTCAATCTTGTCGCCGGAGTCCATTACCTTCTCGGCAGCAAGACCGTCGAATGTTCCGGTCGCGATGTAGCTGTTGGTAAAGGACACCTGGGCCTTAGCGGTACCGCTCTCGGAGCTAAAGGTATTCGCATCGCGGGGCTCTTCAACGTCGTTGGCGTCATAGTGCTTGACCGTGGTCACGGTATAGAGCGAACCGTTATCGCGCTTCTTAACCGCAATCTCTACCTTCCAATAGGTGGAGTCGTATGTATAGCCGCCCCTACCGCCGCCATTCTCGACAATCTTGTAGGCAAACGTCTTGTCCGCATCGCCCGTCGCGAAGGTCAGGCCGCCCAAAATACCGGTGTGGGACGTGCCATCGGCCTGCGGTTCATCGTTCGTAACGGTGAGCTTACCCTCATCCGCGCGCAGCAGCTTGTTGAGCTTTTCGATTGAAGCATCGTCTTCGCCCGTCACCGTAAAGCCAAACATGCCGGCATGCAGATCGTGCCCGTTAAGCGTCTTGACGATCTCCAAACCGCCCTGGAGCTCGTAGCTCGTTGAAGTTTGGTAACTATTGATAAAGATGAAGCCTTCCGAGCCGGTCGTGCCATCGGCACGCGCTACAAGTTTGCCGCCCTCATCGGTTACGGTGACCGTCACGGTATAGACGTGCTGGTCATACTTCCACTCGCCAAGACCGCTGTTCGCAGCCACCTCGTTAATAGCGAACTTATACGTGCCCGGCTTGTTGAAGGTGAGCTTCGAGAAGTCAAGCTGGTAGTGCTCCCCGTCCTTGAGGCCCTCCTTCGTTTGCTTCTTCTCAGCGTAGCCGTTCTCCGCACTCATCGAAGAGCCGGTGATGAGCTTGCCGTCGATAGCAGCCTTGGTGACATCATCGGCCGCGGTCATGGCAAAGGTAAACTTGTCCGGAGCATTGGCACCGGCAACCACCTTGGTCACGGACGGAGTATAGGTTGCTGCCTCGGCGACCGTATAGGTGTTCTTGAATTTGACCGTCGCGACACCGGTAGACGTCGCATCCGACGGGTAGATCCACTGGCCCTCGAGCTCGTCCTTGCCATCGACCTGCTTGCTTACCGATGTCGTGACCCTAAGCGTGCCGTCGCCGTTATCCGCTACGACGGCCCTAACCGTATGGACCGTCTCGTCGTACGTATAGCCCGTCGCTTTGTCGTCAATCTCGCTCACCGTATAGGTGAACGTCTTGCCGGCATCATCCTGAGTGAAGGTCAGCCCGCCCGCAGGTACCAAACTTACGGTCTTGGGAGCGTTGGCCTCGACATTTGCGGTCTCAAAGACCTTGCCATTCGTGGAAATGCCAACCTTGCTGGCAGACGTCTCGTCAGCAGGCTTGACGATATAACGGAACGTGCTCTTAGGCGAGCCAAAAATGGTCGCGTCCTTGGGATACGTCAACGTCTTCTCGATCTGCAAACCGCCATTGGCGCCATAGTCGAGACTTGCCGTGTAACGGTTCACAAACGAGACAGCAGGCGTCGTGGCGCCGGTCTCACTTGCATCGTACTGCTGCACGTAAGTATGCGAATCTTGCTTGAGCTCGACGATCTTTTCGTCCGTCAGCGCGCTCGCGTCGGCGCCGTCGCCCAGCAGCTCCGTCACACCCGCACCCTTGAGCACGGTCGTCACGGTGTAGAGCTTAGCGGGGTCGTCCTTGCGTGCTAGAACCTTGACGAGCACGATAGCGTCACCAGTGTAGCCGGTGTCATAGGCGTAGCCGGCAGCAGTAGCAGGCTGGTTCTCGTGGATGCGATAGGCAAACGTATGGCCCAGATCCTGCTCCGTGAGTTTACGGGCAAAGAGCTTCTCCGCCCCACTCGCGCCCACCACGGCGCCGGACACGCCGGCCTTCGCCGCCTTGTTGGACAGGTTGGCCTCGGCGCCATCGACCGACGTCTGGACGCCGTTGTACCAAAGGCCCGTCACGGCAAAGGTAAACTGGCCCGCGGTAGAGGCGCGGCCCTCAAGGGTCTTGCTCACCGTCACGCCGCCAAAAGTGCCCGACGCATGGTATGCGTTGGTAAAGGCGGCCTTGTCGGTTATGTCCTTATCCGTATCGGAGGCGCCGGTGTTGGCGTAGGTCACGCTCGACACGCGCAGCTTGCCCGTGTGGTTGCCCGACTCGTCCAGATCGGTCACCACGACGGTCGCGCGTGCGGTGTGCTTGTCCATGGACATGCCCGCCTGGCCATCCTGCGCGGCATTCTCGGTGATATTGAAGCTAAAGGTGCCCGCACGGTTGAACGTCACGGTCGGCGCGGCTTCGGCGCCAAAGGCGAACGAGGCAACGCGTCCCGACTCGGGTGCGCTGGCGACAGCCCGGTTGACGCCGATGGCAACAGCCCCATCCGTTACCGCCTGCTTTGTGGTCTTGCCCAAACCGGTCGCACCGGCATCGTCCGTAGCGGCAGCAAGGTTAAAGGCATAGCTCTCGCCCTGATTCCAGTCACGACCGCTCACCGTCTTTTGGCCCTGTAGGGTCACGCTCGTGGGATCCACACTATATATATTGGTAAAGGAGGGCGTGACATTCTCGTCCAGCTGCTTTACCGAGTTGTTTTCTGCGGCCTTGTAGTACTCGACCGAGGTCTGGATGCCGGTACCCTTCTTGTCGTTGCGCACCACGGCGTAATAGACCGATCCATCGTAGGTCATGCCCGTAACGCTGCCGGGATTCTCCTCAGTAAACTTGTACACGTAGGCGCGTCCCGCATCCGCCTTGGCGGTATAGGAGATCGCCGGCCACGTCACCGCGCCATCATCAGCGTTGTTGCCCACGGTCGCGGTGTTACCCTCGGCGTCCTCGGGCATGGGGGCCTTGATGCTCGTGTCGACCTTATCGGGATCGAACGCTGCATTGTCGTCCGCATAGCCGCCCACACGCTCGAGCTTAAAGCTAAAGGCGTTCTGGGAAAGCGGGAAACTCCCGGCGTTGTCGGTCAGGATCTTTTGAGCATGGATGATGATCTTCGCTTCGTGTGTATCGTAGTGGTTGGTGAAGGTTGCGACCTTACCGGCAACATCCGTCTTGGTGTCGACGCCCGCGTCGTTACACTCCTGCACCACCTTCACGCTCGCAACGGCCAGAGCACCGGCATGGTTATCCTCCACCACGACCGTCGCGGTATAGACGGCAGCAGAATAGCTTATGCCGTCCGCACCGGCATCGGAGCCGGGGATAACCTCCGAGATGGTATAGGTGTAGGTACCCGGCTTGGTATAGGTGATGTCGCCAAACGTCGCCGGCTGGTCGTTGGTGAGCTCGACCGTAGCCACCTTGCTCTTGGCACCGCCGGGCATGGGAACGCCGTCGTCGGCCGTAAGCTGCGCGGTAAAGGAATCGCCATCGGCCCAATCGCGACCTTCGAGCACCTTCTTGGCGCTCAGACCGTCTTTGGCCTTAAGCGTTACCGAGCTGGCGCTGTAGTTGTTGATGAACTCGAGTTTATTGCTCGCAGGGATCTTCCCGCCCGCAAGCGCGACAATCTTGCCCTCGATGGTGTTGCCAGTTCCCGACTGCTCCTCGCCACCGACCTTACGTTTCACGAGGCTAAAGCCGGCCGGAAGCACCGACTCGTCGGCAGAGCCGGTAACAGTGTTAACGATGCTCGCCAGCACGTTGCCGCTGGAGTCCTCGCCCTTGGTGGTGAGCTCGCTCACGCTATACTTGTCGCCCTGCTTAAGGTCGTATACGCGGATGGTCTCGCCGGCCTTGATGGAATGGGTGTCGCCGTTCTTGAGCGTAAAGGAGTTGCCCACGGACATGCCATTCGCATCGAATACGCGCGCCTCGTAGCCCTTCTGGGACTCCGGCAGGGTGAACTTAAACGTAAACGTCAGATCCTTGTCCTTGTCATTCGCATCCTTAGTGGGTGCAGTAAGACCAGTATCTGCCGTCACCGTCTTGGTCACCTGCAGGCGTGCCACGCGACGATCGGTATACTGCACGGCCGTTGCCGTGGTAAAGAGATGATTGAGCTGAAGTGTGCCCAGATCGGTGCCATTGGTGGCATCGTCGTCTTGATAAAGGGCCATGCGGTTGATGCCCGTATCGGCAAAGATGGTCGCCAGCTGGCCGTTGCGCTCACCACCGTCCTCGACATAGCGCAGGATGGTCTTGGTGCCTTGCGTCGTCTTGTCATAGCGCATATGCATCAAGTTGCCCGCAAGAGAAGGTGTCACGCCGTTGGCGGTACTTGTCTGGCCCCATGTCAGGTTTCCCTCGTCATCTAAGCCAGTTGTACTCTGCAGCCTGCCCTTAATGTGCGTAAGTGTGTTGTCGATGGAGTCGGGAGAGCCGAACTGCGCCAGGGAGGCAATCAGCGAACCCGGGCCGCTCATGCTGCGCACACCGTCGCCTTCCTTGCCGGCATCCACATACACACCCGAATCGTCCACGATTACCTTGGTGATGGTGTTGTTGATCTCATGGCCATCTGGACTTACGGACTCACGCAGGTAGTACGTACCCTTGATAAGGGGCGCATGCTTTGCCGAATCGAGCGGGAAGCATGCAGCACCCTCAATGTCATACGGATAGGTCATGCCATTTGCCTGCACGGTGTCATACGGCGAGGCGTCGGTTTTAATGGCATACGTGCTGGGACTATCGCCGGTAACATCCTCGGCCTTGTACAGCTCAAACGTCGCGCCGTTCACGGGCTTGCCCAGGTCGTCGACCTTCTGCACAAACAGGCGGTTCTGAACGTTGGTGAGGTGGATCACCGTAGAGAACTGCCTGTTTATCGTTTGATATTTGACCATAGAGGTGTTGCCGATGGTTGCCTCCGCCAGAGACGATGCCGTGGTGTGATACACCGCCACGGTATATTCCGCCTCCGACTTGTCCGTCATCATGGCGGCGTACTTCTCGATATCTCCGGGCAGCGACCTGACCGTTACCTCATAGTCGCCCTTGGTGTTGACGCCAAAGACGCTCGTATCTGCCGATTTGGCAGCCTCGACCGCGCCCTCAATGCCGTGTTTGGAGCACAGCTTATAGCCATTGAGCGGGTTGCCCGTGACCGCCGTCCACGCGTTTACGTCCGTGTCACTCTTGTTTTTATCGGTGCGCTTGAGCACGACAGCAAAGGTCGTACCCGAGCTAATGGGTTTGTCCTTATTGTCTTTTGTCTCTTTGCTCAGGGAAATGGTCTCCTTAGCGGCCAGATAGCCGCCGTTCAGCCACATGCGGCTGCCCGTCCATTGTTCGTTGTTGGCTGTTGTGACCGTTGTTTGCGGCGCAACCACCACGCCACCCGTGCCGATTGCCGCGGCTGGCTTATACTGCAAATGCAACTCGCCTGGAGTTGCGGTGGTTGATGAAGTCAGGCTCGAGCGATATCCCGTGGGCAGTTTTTCTTCTTTGAGTACAAAGTAATCGTGGTCCTTGGAATGCTGGTTATCGAACGAGAGAACAGACCCATCCGGCTGCAGGAGTACCAGCTGACCATTGCTGTCCGTCGTGCCTCGGGCGATAGGCTTGGTCCCGTCTGGCACGGTCCATTTTTCATCGGACTGGTACAGCGCGAAAGTTGCACCCTGGACCGCCTCACCGTTCTGATCGACCTTCGCAACCTCGGACGACGGCAGCGTGGTGAGATTGAACTTAAGCGACATATTCGATGCGCCCGCGCCGCGCTCCAGATAGAAGAAGCTCAGCGTGTGCTTGGAGCTGCTGAGGAAGGTGCTGCCGGAGAATCTTCTGTTTGAAGTATCTGCGCCGGCAGCTTGGAACATCGCCTTAATGGTGGTGTCTTGAATTGTCTTTTCGGGATCATTTGCATTGTCAACATGACCAACATGTACGGCACCGGTAGCGAAGTTGATCTCGAGCGTCGCCTTCTCGTGAATGCCTCCAAGATCGCCCACGAGCACGCCGTCGATATAGACCCAGACGTCATCGTCACCCGAGAACTTAAAGATCATGTCCTCGCCATCGGTGGTCTTGCCGTTCGTCGGTTGGACGAACTCCGTAGTCATGGACATGCCAAAGTGATGGTTGAGGCTCGTGCTTCCATCAATGATCTGCTTAGGGGAGAGGCTGTTGCCCTTCTCATCAAAAACCTTGTCAGCCGAGTCGAAGGGGAAGAACTGGCCCAGATTTGCATCTGATACGCCGCCCTTATATACACCAGCCTTATCGTAGACGTTAAAGGAGTTGGTCGTGGGGTTATACACGGCATAGTTACCGTCAGAGCCGTACGAGTCGTAGACGTAATAGCCATCTTTGAGCCGGAAGAGTCCATTCACGTTGTTGTAAACGGCCTTACCGTTCTGCTTGCCATTTGCTTGGCTGTCATTGTTAAAGAGATAGGCCAGCGACTCATCGGTGTAGTTAACACCCTGGCCTTGGGAGGTGTGGGTGCCATTGTTGATTGCCGGATAGCCATCCACCAGCATGGTCTTCACAAATTGAAGACGTCCAAAGCCGCCAATGCCGCTTCTTCCCGTCCATTTATTAATGCCCGATCCGGCACCGCCATTGAACTTGAGCTGGTGACCTTTGTTGATGCCGGTGTTGTCATTGCCATTATTGTTGTTTATGTTGACGGACTTATCATTGTCGCCGTTCACGACCCAATAGTCGAACAAATTGACCGTAGTGCCGGTGGGATTCACCGTCTGCACGGTATGGTTGCTAAAGGGAACCGTTTGATCGGCCGACGCACTCGTCGCACCAAACAAGAGCGCACATGCCGCCAGCGGGACGGCCAAAACCCTCAGGAAGCGCTTTGCGGTATTGGTTTTCTTGCCAAAAGGCTTTAGCATTTCTCGAGCTCTCACGCACACGCGATTCATGAAGGCCTCCCCCTATCCATGAGGACGGCATGAAGCGGCTCATTATATGTGTGTCGTCGTCCCCATCGATGCAAATATACGCCCCCCCCGCGCAAAAACGCAAGGCAGGACATCGCTATATACTTAAAAGTGTAGCAATTTAAACGACCCGCCATTCCGCGTCAGGTTGCCACTCGGTCGTCAAATCGAACCATTCGCGCCATCAAAGGGGTTCGGCGGGATAAAACCGTCGGCAATCTTTATCCCCCACAACCCACAAAATAGCCCCGTCCCAAATAGACTGGTCTGACGCTGCGCCACGAAAAGGGCCTATCTACTACGTTTAGGCCGCAGGGGTCAACCATAGCCGGCTTTTTCGAAAATCGGCAAGCTTTCTACCTGCGGTTTTAATTTCACAAATTCCGGGATGGTCGAGGATGGCCGGTTAAACGTAGTAGATAGCCGTGTTTCGTGGCAAACGGTCCGACTCGAGACCCATGTCGACCAGCCTCGGATGGCAATTCACGAAGTTGCGGTGGAATACGGACTGAATTGGCACCTTAAAGGCAAAAACACTCCGTATTTCACCGCAAGTTATTGGGGGATGGGTTTTAGAGGCGGGCGAGGTCGTAGGCTTGGGCAGTTGCCTCGCCGGCGCAGATGAGGTTGGTTGTGGCTTCTTGCGGATCGAGTGCCTGCTCCAGATCCATGGGCTTGCGGCAAATCGGCAAAACCAAGTCGATACCCTGCTCGTACACCGCATCCAGGTTGTCGGCACGACCGCCCACGACGGCGGCCACCGGCTTGCCATATCGCTTGGCGCGGCGGGCCACACCCACCGGCGCCTTACCGGCGGCGGATTGCTCGTCCATATTGCCCTCGCCCGTTATGACCAGGTCGACATCGCGCACGCGCTCGTCAAACCCAATCAGATCGAGCACCGTCTCCACGCCCGAACGCAGCTCCGCGCCGAGCGCCAGCAGCGCGGCACCCAGGCCGCCGGCGGCACCGGCACCGGGCACGCCGAGCACCGAGCCAAATGTCCGTGCGCCCTTGGGCGTGCGCAGCAACCCCTGAGCCCGCGCCCTAGCAATTGCCGTATCGAGCAGGCGGCCGTAGCCGACCATCCAGCTGTCGCACTTGTGAAGCGCCTCGGCGTCATCTGTCGGCAGGCCTTTCTGCCCACCGAACACCGCTAGGGCGCCTCGGCGTCCCACAAGCGGATTCTCGACATCGGAAAGCACCACGACACGCGCGCCGTTCAGCGCCCGAAGCGCTGGCGCCAAATCGATACTCACCACGTGTTCGAGACCTGCGAGACCGGGAGCGATATCGCGGCCGTGCTCATCGACAAGGCGCGCGCCCAGCGCCTGCAGCATACCGGCGCCACCATCGTTGGTGGCGCTGCCGCCCAAGCCAATATAGATAGTCTTTGCCCCGGCACGAACCGCACGGAGCATCAGCCCGCCCACGCCATAGGTTGTAGCAGCCAGCGCCGACGACTCCGTGCAAGGCGAGTACCCAATGCCGGCCGCCTCGGCCATCTCGATGACCGCGGACTCGCGCTCGACATCAACCAGCATCCGGGCAGGCACACGCTCGCCCAAGGGACCTGCCACCTCGCAGGTCACAAGCTCGCCACCGCAGGCGGCGATGGCATCGAGCGTTCCCTCACCGCCATCCGCCAGCGGCAACGCGGCCACCTGGGCATCGGGCCAAACGCGGCGCACGCCTTCGGCAACGGTCTCCTCCGCCTGCGCACTCGACACGCTGCCCTTAAAGGAATCAATCGCCAACAGCACACGGCGGGGCCGGCGGCACGCGGCACCAAAATCGACCGCCTCAACGACGATATCTTCGGCACACGCGAGCGCCTCAGCGTGAGCGGCATGTGCCTCAAGATCGACCCCACAACCGCAGCCAGCACCATCGGTGCCACGCAGCCCACTAAAATAGCTGCTCAACACCTCACGACACTCGTCTGCCAGCACGCCGGCGGTCACATTAAACCGATGATTCAGGCGCGAGTCGGCATTCAAATCGTATAGGGATCCCAACGCGCCCGCCTTGGCGTCGCTCGCGCCATACACGCAGCGCCCCACGCGCGCGTTGACCATAAGCCCCGCACACATGCAGCAGGGTTCAAGCGTCACGTAGACCGTACAGTCGGAAAGGCGCCAGCGGCCAAGTGCCTGGGCAGCGGCGCACACGGCCGCAAACTCCGCATGCGCCGAAGGGTTCTGGTCGAGCTCGCGACGATTATGCGCCCGCGCGACAATCTCGCCCGCGCGCACCACCACGGCTCCGATGGGCACCTCGCCCACCGCCACGGCGGCGCAAGCCTCCGCCAGCGCCTCGCGCATGAACTTCTCGTCGATTTCGGTGATCGTCATCGTTCGCCTTCCCTGTTGCAAATTCAAAACGATGCTATCATTACGACTCACGGAGAGATGGCAGAGCGGTTGAATGCGGCGGTCTTGAAAACCGTTGAGCGCGAGAGCGTTCCGGGGGTTCGAATCCCCCTCTCTCCGCCACTTTTAGTGATGCACCGGTGTCATGGTCCGCTCAAACAGTGCATCGACCACGTCGGCCATCTCGGGTCGACGCTCAAGATCGTGGCCCGATTCCCACCATATCGTGAAAAGTCGAATAATGCCGCCGGCGACAAACTCAGACGTCGTCTCGAGCGACACGGGGGCCAGGGCATCCTCGGCAAGCACGTTCATCACACGCTCGAGGATGGAGCGGGCAATACGGTCGCAAATAACGTTGGTCAACATGCCCGACATGCTGCTTGCCAAAATGTTATCCATGAGCTGCTCGTGCGTCAGAATCAAATCCATGGCATCGTCCAAAATCGCGTGCCGAAGCGCACGCACGTCCTCGGCAGACACCGCGCCGGCCTCATCGGACTGTTTTTGCGGCAAGCCCGACATAAGCTCATCGATATAAAAGGCGAAGTAATCGTTCTTGTCGCGAAAGTGCTTGTAGAACGTCGTGCGGCGAATCATGGCGCGGTCGCACAGCATGGCAACCGTCAGGTCCTCAAAACGATGCTCCTCGAGAAGCTCGGTAAAGGCATCGAACAGGGCACGATAGGTTTTCTTGATGCGAAGGTCCACTGGTATCGCCATCCTCAGGGCAAAGACAACACTCGTTAATCTGTCGCATATCTTACACCTGTACCTCGCGCGCTTTGCCCCGGTGCCAACCCCGCCGAAAACACAACGCTTACCGGAAAGTTCGGCACGACAAAACGTTGCGGGTATACTAGTAGCGTTATACCAACGGCAGCTGGCGCATGCCGCCGCGGCCATTCGAAACGGAGACATCATGCTTCCCGTCATCATCGGCATCGTTGTTGTCATTGTGATTGCCTGCGCCATCGCCGGCATCTACAACAACATGGTCACCAAGCGTAACCGCATCGATAACGCCTGGCAGAACATCGATACGCAGCTGCAGCGTCGCAACGACCTGATCCCCAACCTGGTCGAGACCGTCAAGGGCTACGCCAAGCACGAGCAGGAGACGCTCTCCGCCGTGATCAGCGCGCGTAACACCGCCGTCAAGGCCACCACGCCCGAAGCCAAGATGGAAGCCGACAACGTGCTGACCGGTGCGCTGCGTCAGCTCTTCGCCGTAGCCGAGGCCTATCCCGATCTTAAGGCAAACACCAACTTTACGCAGCTGCAGGCATCGCTCGAGGATACCGAGAACAAGATTAGCTATGCACGCCAGAGCTACAACGATTGCGTGCTCAGCTACAACAACGCCATTCAGACGTTCCCGGCTGTCATCTTTGCCGGCATCTTCCAGTTTAAGGAGCGCCAGGGCTTCGAGGCCGCCGAAGCAGCCCGCCAGGCCCCGACCGTCAAGTTCTAGTAGTTTGACAGCGCATCCTTAATCGGCCAAATGCATAAACCGCCCCGTCGAATGCATACTTCGACGGGGCGGTTTCCTTTTTCGCGAAGGTCCCCCTCTAAGCGTCGTGCATTTTTAGGAGTATTCAACATAACCAAGAGCTTCGGGCGCCACGATAAATGCCAAAGACCGCGAATATCCCTGCAAATCAAACGCTGCCAGCCCATAACCCCGCCCATCATTCGTAGAAAACATCGAGAACTCCCGATTTTTTGCCCGAGATCGGTATGCAGGGACCTTCGACTGCAGAATACTCGCAAAAATGCACGTCGCCACCGCCCCCACATGGCGCGAAGCAAAGCAAAAGCGCAGCCTAAAAGGCCGCGCACCATCTTTATTCAGATTAATCACTGCCCGTTGTGACATCGCCGAACCCGCAGGGCAGAGAACAAGTTCCCTCCCGGCGCACTCCGCAGGACGCAAGAAGCCCTCGCCGCACGAAGTGCGCAGCGAGGGCTTCTTGCATGTCCGAGGACGCGCCGGGAGGGAACTTGTTCTCTGCCCGGATAGGTAAGACAAATTACGCGACGGTGTAAACCCAGTTGTGCTTGTCCTCGACAGCACCAGACTGGATACCAGTCAGGGTCTCGCGAAGCTTCTTCATCACAGGGCCGATCTCGGTGTATCCAGCCGGGAAGGTCACGGTCTCGTCGGCGCCGTAAACCTTGTTGTCGATTTCGCCAACCGGAGAGATGACGGCAGCGGTGCCGCACAGGCCGCACTCCACAAAGGTGCCGGCCTTGACCTCGGCCCACTCGACGGGGCGCTGGTCAACGGTCATGCCCAGGTCCTGAGCAACCTGAACGAGCGAACGACGGGTGATAGAGGGCAGGATGGAGTCGGTGTGCGACTGCGGAACGACGAGCGTGCCATCCTCTTTCACGAACAGGACGTTGGCGCCACCGGTCTCCTCGACATAGGTGCGGGACTCGGAGTCGAGATACAGGTTCTCGGCATAGCCCTCGCGATGGGCCTCCATCGTGGGCTTAAGGGACATGGCGTAGTTCAGGCCGGCCTTGATGTTGCCGGTGCCGTGCGGTGCAGCACGGTCATACTCGGAAACGCGCAGCTTGACGGGCTTGAGGCCGCCCTTAAAGTACGGACCGACCGGGGTCACGAGAATGCGGAACGTGTACTCAGGAGCGGGAGCCACGCCGATCACGTCACCGGAGCCGATCATAAACGGACGCACGTACAGGGTCGCGCCGGAACCGAAGGGCGGAACCCAGGCGGCGTTGGCAGAAACGACCTGCTTGACGGCCTCAACGAACTTGTCCTTGGGAAACGGGGGCATCTCGAGGCGCTGGGCAGAGTTATACATACGCTCAGCGTTCATGTCGGGACGGAAGCAGACGATGCTGCCGTCCTCGGCGGTGTAGGCCTTCAGGCCCTCAAAGACCTCCTGGCAGTAATGGAAGATACCGCCGCACTCGGAGACATGCAGGGTGTGGTCGGTGGTCAGGCCGCCCTCGTCCCACTCGCCATCCTTCCAATGAGCCTCGTAGCTGTAATCGGTCTTCATGTAGCCAAAGCCGAGGCTACCCCAATCGATATCCTTCTTCTCGACAGTCATATGTCGCTCCTTACATACACAGTTGCATACTCGCGAACCCGCACGCAAGGACCGAGGCCGACCGCGTCGCAACGTCGCACGCCCGGAGCGTAGAGCCGGACGGGACACGCGAGCAGCATCAAAGCCGATGGCACGTCGATTCGCATGCACGAGATTGTACTCCCCGCACGCGTCTGATAAAACGCTTTTCTTTAACTAAGTAAAGTATTTTCATTTGACCGAAGCAAAAAGGCCCGCCACCGTAAGCGGTGACGGGCCTCAACTGTACGGTCTGCGCGCTGGCTCGAGCTAGGCGTTCTATTTACCCAGCTTGGCCTTAACCAGACCGACCACGGTCGGGATGATCGACACGGCAACGATGCCGATAATCAGCAGCTCAAAGTGCTCTTGCACAAAGGGAATGCCGCCAAAGAAGTAGCCCAGCAGCGTAAAGACCGTCGACCAGGTAATGCCGCCCAGCACGTTAAAGACGACAAAGTTGCGCCAGTGCATGCCGCCCATGCCAGCGATAAAGGGCACAAAGGTGCGGATAAACGGGAAGAAGCGACCCAGGAAGATGGCCAGGTGACCCCACTTGTCCAAGAAGTCCTCGGACTTTTTGATGCGCTCGGGCGTCATGGCCTTGACCTTGCCCGAAGCGATGATCTTGCGGCCAAAGAAGTGACCGATCATAAAGTTGCACTGATCGCCCAAAATGGCAGCGGCCCATGCGGTGGCCAGAAGCGCCACGATGTTAAAGCCGCCGTTGTGGGCAAAGAAACCCGAGGCGAACAGCAGCGAATCACCGGGAAGGAACGGGAAGAACACCACGCCCGTCTCGATAAAGATGATCAGGAACACGCAGCCGTAGGCCATAAGCGGGCCGGCGGCGATCCAGCTGGCGATCGCGGTGCGCGGGTCCTTAAGCAGCTCGGCAATAAAATTGATGAAACCCATGAAGTAAAACCTCTCAGTTGTGGGCGCGGATACGTCCAAGTTGACCAGTATACGGTTGCGGTGCCCCCTCGTGCGCAACCCCACAAAAGCATGACTCCATTACCAGCAAGTTTGCATAACTGACACTTGTAGCGCAAAGCCGCCAAGATTGTCCTTTTTAATCCCTAGCGAATCGCTATACTTTATTGAATCGCATTGCCATGGCGCTAAGGGAGGGCGGCCGGTGAGCTTTATCAATACCATTCGCGAGGACATCAAGACCGTCCAGGCGCAGGACCCCGCCGCGCAAAACGGTCTGGTCATCTTTCTTTCCTATCCTGGCCTGCACGCCAAGTGGAACCACGTGCCCGAGCACTGGCTGTGGGAGCACGGTCATCGCTCGCTCGCCCGCGTGCTCTCGCAAATCACCCGCCACATCACCGGCGTCGAGATTCACCCTGCCGCGCAGATTGGCAAGCACTTCTTTATCGACCACGCCATGGGCGTCGTCATCGGCGAGACCACCATTGTGGGCGACAACTGTGTGCTCTACCAGGGCGTCACGCTCGGCGGCACCGGCAACGAGACCGGCAAGCGTCACCCCACCCTGGGCAACAATGTCACGGTGGGCACGGGCGCCAAGGTGCTCGGCAACATCCGCATCGGCAACAACGTCAAGATCGGCGGCAACTCGGTCGTCGTTAAGGACGTCCCCGACAACTGCACCGTCGTGGGCGTGCCGGGACGCATCATCAAGCGCAACGGCTGCCGTGTGTTCGAGGAGAGTTTCGACGCCAAGCAGCATCGCGAGTACATGCCCGATGACGCCGCCGAGCAGTCCGCCCTCAACCGCCAGGGCATCACCGAGAATGCCCGCCGCGTCAAGGAACTCGAGCGAGAGGTGGCCGAGCTCAAGGCCCACGTCGCCAAGCTCGTGGACGAACGCTAGGAACGCAAGCGGCACAAAACGACATCGGCATCAACGCAAAGGCGCGCCAGGGAATTCATCCCCGGCGCGCCTTATTTGTGATGTGGCAAAGAGACTGTCCCTTTGTCACATTATGCGAACTGGCTCAGATAGAGGTCGGCGTAGGCACCCTCGGCAGCCAGCAGCTCCTTATGCGTGCCCTGCTCGATAATGTTGCCGTGATCCATGACCAAGATCAGGTCGGCGTCCACGATCGTCGACAGGCGGTGCGCGATCACAAAGCTCGTGCGCCCGCGCATGAGCGCGTCCATGGCACGACCGATGGCAAGCTCGGTACGCGTATCCACGCTTGAGGTCGCCTCGTCCAGGATGAGAATCGCCGGGTTATTGAGCAGCACGCGTGCGATGGTCAGCAGCTGACGCTGGCCCTGGCTGATGCTTTCGGCATCGTTGGCCACGCGCGTGTCATAGCCCTGCGGCATGGTGCGCACAAAGAAGTCGACCTGCGCGGCGCGCGCAGCCGCCACGATCTCCTCACGCGTCGCCTCGGGACAGCCGTAGGCGATGTTTTCGGCAATCGTGCCATCGAACAGCCAGGCGTCCTGCAGCACCATGCCAAACTGCTGCCGTAGCTCGCCGCGGTCCATGCGGCTCGTATCCACGCCGTCGAGCGTAATACGCCCGCCGTCAATCTCGTAGAAGCGCATGAGCAGGTTGATGAGCGTCGTCTTGCCCGCGCCCGTGGTTCCCACCACGGCAATCTTCTGGCCCGGCTCGGCGGTAAACGACACGTCGTGCATAAGCGGCTTGTCGGGCGAATAACCAAAGCGCACGTGCTCAAAGGAGACGCGACCCTCAACGCGACCCGGCAGCTTGGCGGCCTCGTCCGGCAGCGGATCGGCCTCCATCTCGGGCTCATCGAGCAGGTCGAACACGCGCTCCGCACTCGCCAACGCGCTCTGCAGCGAGTTGAAGGTAAACGACAGCTGCGTCATGGGTTCGGACGCCTCGTAGATAAACTGGAAGAACGCCTGGAACACGCCGACGGTCATGTGACCGGCAACCAGCATGCTGCAGCCCACCAGCGCGATCACGATCTGCGCCAAACGGCCGATAAAGCGCACCGCAGGGCCGACGGCATTGATCATAAAGTCGGCCTTGGCACTCACGCGTGCCAGCTCGCCCGAGGCCTGGTGCACCTCGGCAGAACTTTGGCGTTCGCGGTTAAACGCGCGGATCACCAGACGGCCCGAATAGCCTTCCTCGACCGCACTCGTAATCTTGGACACCCACTCCTGGCGCTCGCCCGTCACATCGTGTGTGCGGCGCGAGACGACCTTCGTCACCAGCAGCGACAGTGCCGTAAAGAACAGAAAGACGAGCGTAAGCTGCACGCTGAACACGAACATCACGCTCACAGCACCAACAACCGTGCCGATCGACACGAGCAGCTGCAGCAATCCGCGCTGCATGCTCTCGGACATCTTGTCCAGGTCGTTGGTCGCGCGGCTGACGACCTCGCCGGGACGATGCGCGTCAAAATAGGCGAGCGGCAGACGGTTGAGCTTTTGCGCGATGCGGTTGCGCAGGCGCAGATTGAGACGCTCAGCGACGCTCGACATCAAAAAGCTCTGGAGCGCATAGAACGAGGCAGCGGCAGTCCAGATCATAAAGTAGACGAAAATGGTCTTGCCGCAGTTCTCCCAGGTGATGCTGAAAGTGGTGTCGTTGGCAAACGCCACCTGAATGTGGCCCCACAGCTCATCGATCACGCGGGCGCTATATGCCGGCGCGGCGGTGTTAAAGATGACATAGAACACAATGCTCGCGAACACGATATAGAAGCGCCAATGGTCGCCGGCAGCCTCACTCCACAGGCGGCGCACCGTCGCCCAGGTATCCCGAGGCGTCTCGTCCTCGTCTTCGTCGTCCACGTCGCGCATACGCTCTGCCTCGGCGCGGGCGCGCTCGTCCTCGGCACGTTCGTTTTCCTCGTAGAGCGCTTGGCGGCGAGCCTCGCGCTCCGCCGCCTTGGCGGCTTCGTCCAGGTCGGGCGCGACGCCCGTCTCCTCGACTGTCTCTACAGCCGCAGCGCCATCGACGATGCCCTGCTTCTTGAGCTCCTCGGTCATGCTACTCACCTCCCTTCATCTGCGATTCCGCGATTGCGCGGTACACCTCGCAGGTTTCCATGAGCTCGTCGTGCGTGCCTAGGCCCACGATCTCGCCGTCTTTGAGCACCACGATCTGATCGGCATGCAAAATAGTCGAGATGCGCTGGGCGATGATGAGCACCGCGGCATCGCACGTCTCGTCCTGCAGCGCATGGCGCAGTGCCGCATCGGTCTTAAAGTCCAGGGCCGAAAAACTGTCGTCGAAGATATATAGATCGGCATGCTTCATGAGTGCGCGGGCAATCGCCAGGCGCTGGCGCTGACCACCCGAGAAGTTCGTGCCGCCCTGGGCCACCGGCGTATCGAGCCCCTGGGGCTGGTCGAGCACAAAGGTGCTCTGGGCAACCTCCAGCGCATGGAGCATGTCAGCCTCAGTCGCGTCTTCGTTGCCAAAGCGCAGGTTGCTCGCCACCGTACCCGAGAACAGCCATGCCTTCTGCGGCACATAGGCGATACGCCCGCGGATGTCGTCTTGCGAAAGGTCGCGCAGATCGATGCCATTCAGGCGAATGGCGCCCTTCGTGGCATCGTGGAAGCGAAGCAAGAGCTTGGCCACCGTCGACTTGCCCGAACCCGTCGAGCCTACAATCGCCGTGGTCTGGCTACGGCGACAGGCAAAGCTCAGGTCGCACAGGGTATCCTCGTCGGCATCGTCAAAACGGAACGACATGTGGTCGAACACGGCCACCGCGTCGGCACCGTCAACAGACTCCGCCGCGCACGTGTCCAGCGTGCGCTTGCCGTCCACGATGCTCGGCTCAATCTCCAACACCTGCTGCGCACGGTTCAGGCATGCGGCGGCGCGTGGGAGCGTCAGAATCACCATCTGCGCCGTCATCACAAAGAACAGGATCAGGATCGCGTACTCCAGCACGGCCGAGATGCTACCGATTTGCATGGCGTGGACGCCCACGCGGTTGCCGCCCACCCACAGCACCGCCACCTCGGCGATATTCATCAAAAAGAAGCTGGAGCTGTCGAGACCCACAAACAGGTGGTTGACCTTGATGGCATTGGCCGCGTAATCGCTAAACACCTCGTCCAGGCGCTGCTCCTCGTGGCGCTCCTTGTTAAATGCGCGGATGACGCGCACGCCCACGATGTTCTCGCGCAGCACCACGTTCATGCGGTCGATAAAGCTCTGCAGGCGCATAAAGATCGGCGCGGCGTTGGCAACGGTAAAGACCGCCGCCACCAGCACGATCGCAACCACCACGCCCAGCAGCGTACCCATGGCGGGATCGATGAACCAAGCAAAAATGATGCCTGCCACGGCCAAGAACGGCACCGGCAGCACCAGCTGAATCGTCTGAAGGACAGCTTGCTGAATCACGTTGATGTCGTTGAGCGAGCGCGTGATCATCGAACCCGTGCCAAAGCGCTCAAAATCGCTGGCCGCGAGCTCGAGCGATTTGTCGTACACGGCATTGCGGATATCGCAAGCCACGTTGGCGGCCAGGCGCGCCGAAAGATAGCAGCCCAGCACCGTGCCGCCGCTGGCCATGCCGGTCGCGATAAGCATGTACAGGCCGTTGCGTAATATATAGTCGACATCACCCGTGGTAATACCGGTGTTGACCATGTTCGCCAGCATCGTGGGAACCAACAGCGTACCGACGTTATCTATCAGCACCGCAAACAGCGTCACCGCAATCAGACCGCGGTACGGCCTCATAAACCTCATTAAGAGTCGCATGCGTCCCCCTCGCCCTTATCGTCAGTCTCGTTCTCGGCGGCCACTTGCCGTTTAAATGCCTCGCACTCTTCGTTAAGAACATGGGAGAACTTACCGACCAAGCGCATGATCTCGCACTGTTCCCACGGCTCGAGCGCCTCGAATGCCTGTTGCTCGGCTTTTTGCGCCGACAACGCGTAGCGCTTGGCAAACCGCACGCCTTCTTCGGTCAGTCGTACAACCTTGTTTTTACGACTGCCCTCGGCAAACTCCAACGTCGCAAGCCCTCGCGCCCTAAGCGTTTTAATCGCCGAATTGATGGTCTGTTTGCTGTAGAACCATTCACTCGTCAGCCGACTCACGGCAACGCTTCCGCCCGCTGCACTCGTGTCGACGAGCATCCAGTAGGCGCAGTCCGAAAGGCCGCAGGCGCGCGAGAACTCCGAATAGATATGGTCGAGTCCATAGAGCAACCGATCGAAGTCGACCAGCGTAACCGCACTATTCATCTATCCCACCATTCAATTGTCCGATTTTTGACCAATTATGTGTCTCTAGATTAGTCCGAGTTTTGACTATCGTCAACAGGCTCTCCGCAAATGCGTGCATTTTTATGGCCTATCGGCAGAAAAAGACCGCCGGCGCGGGGGCGGCGCCAGCGGTCACGTGAAAATCGGGTTTTATTGCCTGTTAAGCGGCGACGGCCTCATAGACCGTAGCGCCCGAGAAGCTGTCATGCAGGCTCTTGCCGGCAATCCACGGCAGCTCGACGACCTCGCAGACCGTGTTGACCAACTCAGAACAGTCAGTAAAGTGGCCCTTGTCGTTGAGGGCCTCGCAATCCTGAACACGCCAATAGCCATCGGTGTGCGTGATGTAGTACTCGTGATCGTTGATCGACACGAAAGCGCGCGTCTTGGAACGCAGCAGCTTCAGAAATCCTTCGAAATCGGTCTCGACGACATCTCCAGCCTGGAACATGATGTTACCTCCTGGCCCGGCGCCACCACGGCGCATTGATAAACGTTGGTACTCCTTTAGTAAAACCCTTATCAGAGGTTATGCGTTCGTCATTTAGGCAAGTGGTAAAAAACCGCAGGGTAGACGGGATAAAACGTTTAACCATCCCATTTGTTTGTCACATTCTGAAGGTACTTTTATGCAAACCTACTTTCCCAATTGGAATCTATCCTTTTGGCCGGGCAATTGACCGTCTATCGTTTGAGCCCGACGGGTATGAACGGGGCATCTGCAACGCCACCGCAAGGAGACACCATGGAGACTATCGAAGCACTCATTCACCGCCGCAGCTGCCGCAACTACAGCGATCGTCCCGTCGAGGCCGAAAAGCTTGCACGTATTATCGAAGCCGGCCAATATGCACCGAGCGGCATGGGCCGCCAGCCGGTGACGTTTGTCGCCGTCACCGACCCCGCGACCGTCGAGCGTCTCTCGCAGCTCAACGCGCAAGTCATGGGCAGCAACAGCGACCCCTTCTATGGCGCCAAGACCGTTGTGGTGGTGCTGGTTGACCGCAGCGTGCCCACACATCTGGAAGACGGCTCGCTCGCCATGGGCAACCTGCTCAACGCTGCTTATGCGCTGGGCGTTGATTCGTGCTGGATTCATCGCGCCCACGAGGTTTTCGATTCGCCCGAGGGCCTGGAGCTACTGGCCAGTTGGGGTCTACCCGCCGACGGCAGCCTGCGCGGTGTCGGTCACTGCATTCTGGGCTATGCCGAGGACACGCTGCCCGAGCCCAAACCCCGCCGCGACAACGTGGTCTACGTAAGGTAATTAGTTCCGCCATTCTACCGAACGGCGGGCTCGTTGACGCTGCGCGGGCCGCATTCACGCCAATCTGACGTTCAATTTCGAGGGCGCGACCAGAAGGTCAGCGCCCTCTCATTTCACGTCACCTTGGCGCAAATGCGGCTCGCTCGCTTTTGGCGACTGACATCGAATGAGCCACTGTCTTGGGCAGCTAAAAAAGCCCCGTCCCAAATTAGCTGCCCCACTCGCAACTTATCCCGCCGATGGAGTTATTGCCGTTTCGCTCGTCTGATTCGCATCGACGTCGTCGCCTTGCTTGTCTTCGTCCTTTTGCACATCGGCGATGGTGGAGGCCGCCGCAACGATACCGCGCTGGGGCGCGACGCTCGTCTGGGCCTGAGCGCCCTCGACAACTTCTGTACCTACATGCGCGAGCTCGGGCGATTTAAACATTGCGTCCAAGTTGGCGCCACCGCCGGCATATCCGAGCGCAGCGAGCGCGATGACGATCACTGCAACGGCGGCCACGATCGGCACGTAGCGATGCCAGCCGGCGGGATTGAGCCCGCTGCGGCGAGCCGCCCCGCGGCTGATGTAGCCGAGCGTCCCGTCGTGCTTGAGCTTTGAGCCCACCACGCGTTTGCGGCCCCACAGCGAGGACTCTGCCTGCATTGCCAAGCGGGCGCTTGCCGAAGGATAGCCGTATTTAGTGCGCTTGAACGAGCCATCAAACCCCGAGGCGTGTTTGCCCCACGTCACCGATGTTGTGCGTCGGTTGACCGGCGCGGCACTCCGCCTTCTGCGGCTCGGTTTTGAAGTCTCAGCCATATGCCCTCGCACGCCGTAACCAAATCGAAACAATAACGCTTTGGACTGTAGCACACGCGTCGCGTGCGGTCACGGGCGCCTCGCTCAACGGTCATCGTCCTTCAGCAAGCGCCACAGCGTTGTACGGCTTATGCCCAGCACCTCCGCCGCACGGGTTCGGTTGCCGTGGAGATGGTCTACAACCAGATGCGCGATATCTCGCTCGGTATCGGCCAGCGGTCGCAGGATATACAGGTCACTTTCAAGCGTCGGGGCGCCAAAGGTTGCGGTCTTAATCACGTCCTCTTGGGCGAACACTTCCTCCGCCACAGCGCGGTCCACCGTGCCCGTCCCCACCAATATATACAGTCGTTCCGAGACCTCGCGGAGCTGCAGATAGTTGCGCGGCCAGCGGTAAGCATCGAGCGTCTTCGTCGCCGCGGCAGACAGCGTGGGCGCTGCCGTCCCAAATGCATCAGCGAGATATTCCAAATAGCGCGCGACCTTCGTCGACGCGGCTCCCTGCTCGGCGATTGCCGGCGCGACGCTCACCGCACAGGCGAAGCGCTCGGTCACAAAGGCGGCTTGATCACTTTCGCCGCCGCCCGGCATGTCATTCGCCGTCAGCACCACATGGCAGCGCGTCGCCAACGCGGTGTCGGTCATCGTGGAGACCAGCTCGCGGAGGCGCTGGGGGCCAACCGCATTCCAGCCCTCAATGCAAAGGGTCAGCCCCGTTTGGAACAGCGGCGATTCGGAGCTTTTGAGCACATGGCGCCAACCGCGATCGGTGAGTTCATCGAGCGCGACGGAAACAAAGGGCTGATCGACAAAAGGGCCATCCAGATAGAGGCGCTTGGCAATCTCGACCTGACCCGCTCCCAGCTCGCCCTCGAGCATAAGGGGCACGCCGCGCGCATAGCTCTCGGTAACCGGTACAGCCACCGAGGCCGCCCCCTCAACGATGCCGTACGCGCTCGATTCATAGCGGACCTCAACTTCGTCGGCGTTGAGCCACTCGATGCCCGCATGCGCCGCGGCACCGCGCACCTCGCGGACCACAACGACCCAAAGCCTCCCGCCCTCTTTGTCGGTGGGGCGAACGGTCAGGCTCAGGCGCGTACCCTCACGCCCCATAACCAGACGCGCGCCGTCTCCTATACGGTCGAGACGCTCAGCGACAAAAGCCGCCACATCCCGCTCAAGCGCCGCGTCATTCATGGTCGAGATCGCGACGTCCCCACGCGCATCGATTGCCAATGCCGAGGCCCCGGCAGCAGCTAGGGCATCGGTCAAGATGTTCAGCTTAGCATTGCTATCCATGATTTGCCCCTGTCCGCGGCGACGTGCAACCGCCGACGGTCGCACGACCGAGTGTTTCAAAATTGAACGATATTGCTCACCAAACACTATAGGGCAGAAAGCGCCGTCCTGCGAGTATAGGTGTTGCCCCGCATCGCCATCCTGGCGGGGCGATAAGAGCTCTTCGGGACTTATAAACCTGCGGACAAGCCATACCCGCAAGAGCTCCTATCGCTCCACCGAAGGCTTGCGCTCACCGGCAGCCAGCACGCGAATAAGCTACTTCTCTACCAGATTCCCAGCACGTGCTGCATTCCCAAACTCATGCACGCAATGCCAATCCAGCAGCAAAAGCCCAACGCGATGGGCTTGCCGCCCTTTTTGACCAGCTCGACGATATCGGTATTAAAACCAATAGCCGCCATGGCCATCACAATAAAGAACTTCGACAGCTCCTTGATGGGCGCCGTGATGGACGCGGGAAGCTGAAGCACCGTGGTGATCACGCTCGCCAGCACAAAGAACAGCACAAACATGGGAAACGCACGTTTAAGCGAGAACGTGCTTTTGGCGTCACCGCCGGCCTTGCGTGCCAGATGCATCTGCCAGCATGCGAGGACCAGCGTGATGGGAATAATGGCCAGCGTCCTGGTGAGCTTGACCACTGTGGCGCTCTCGAGCACATTGGCGCCGGGATGCATGCTGTCCCAGGCGCTCGCCGCAGCCGTTACCGACGAGGTGTCGTTGATGGCGGTGCCGGCAAACAGGCCAAAGCCCTCGTTGGTCAGCCCGAGCATGCCGCCGAGCGTCGGAAACACGAGCGCCGCGATAACGTTAAACAGGAAGATGACCGAAATGGCCTGGGCAATCTCGCGATCGTCGGCATCGATGACGGGCGCGGTCGCAGCGATGGCCGAACCGCCGCAAATCGACGAACCCACACCCACAAGCGTCGCGATCTTACCCGGTACGTTCATGACGCGGCAGAGCACAAAGGCGATGACAAGCGAGGTCGAGATCGTCGCCACGATAATCGGCAGCGACTGGGCGCCCTTGGACAGAATCTGGGAGAGGTTCATGCCAAAGCCAAGCAGGATAACCGCGTACTGCAAGACTTTTTTGGACGTATAGGTGACGCCGGCGGCGAGCTGTTCGCGACGCTTCCTGGGAAAGACGAGCGCCAGGACCATGCCAAAGAGGATGGCAAATACCGGACCGCCGACCACCTCAATTTGTTTGCCGAGCAACGTCGCGGGAATGGCAATGATCAGGCAGAACAAGACGCCTTTCCAGCGCTCGCGAACGATATTTGCCAGTTGCATATGGGATTCCTTCTTTCTATTTCACGTTTGCGACGGCTTATGATACGGCAACATTGAGCACAGCCTTGCGCAAACACAGACTAAGATGCCGCAATAGTTCTCAGGCAACAGCCGAATTGCCCACCGCGGAGAGCTGATTCGCGGCATAATTAACAACTGACATATGAGTTTGATAGAACAGTTGCGAGGCGCTATGGAAGAATCGATGCACGTCGGCGAGCAGGAAACGAGCCTACAGGACCAGTCCTACCACACCATTCGACGCAAAATCGTCTACCTGGACTACAAGCCGGGCGAAAAGCTGGGCGTCAAGCAACTTTGCGACGACCTAGATATGGGGCGCACCCCTGTGCGCGAGGCTTTGGTTCGTTTGGCGCAGGAAGGCCTGGTGCGCACCGTGCCCCAGAGCGGTACCTACGTCTCGCCCATCAACCTCACCCTTGCCGAGAGTGCCTGTTACATCCGCGAGCATCTGGAAAAGCAGGTGATTGTGGAGTGCTGTGCGCGCGCCACGTCGGCCGGCATCGAGCAGCTCGACCGCGCCATCGTGCTGCAGGAAAAGGCCATGGCCGAAGAGGATCGCATCGGCTTCTTTTTGAGCGACAACCTCATGCATCACATGATTTTTAGCATCGCATGTCGCAGCACCGTGTGGTCGTGGCTCGAAGAGACCAATGCCGACCTGGAGCGCTTCCGCTGGCTGCGCGCCGCCACGCAGGTTCTCGACAATCAGGACATCGTGAACGAGCACAAGCAGATTCGCCGCGCTATCGCCGGTCGCGACCCCATCGAAGCGAGCTTTTTGGTCAGCAAGCACCTGCATATGATGTTCCGCAACCAGACCGAGGTTCTGGACCAGTTCCCCGAGTACTTCGAGACCAGCAAGCTCCGCTAACCTGCCAAATAGGGACAGGTTCATTTTGGCAGGTTTTATCTGGGCAAATCAGAACCACCCTTAAAAAGGGTGGTTTGCTCTTAGGGTATAACCCACGGGC
>JBKYCW010000002.1:608122-633066 GCA_047025555.1 Collinsella sp. | reverse complement strand
ATCAGAACCACCCTTAAAAAGGGTGGTTTGCTCTTAGGGTATAACCCACGGGCCCCGGGCTCGCGTCTAAAGGCGCGGGCCCGGACTTCGTCCAGGCCTAGTGCATCTTGACCCGTGGCGCGCCGGTCGAACCGGCAGCATCACCCCCTCTTGAAGGGGTCCTCGTACTCCTTCACGCTCAGCTTGTCCAGCGCGATGTCGTGGGACTCCTGCTCCCTGATGTACTTGGCGATCGTCGCCTCGTTCAGGCCGACGGTGGACACGTAGTAGCCCTCCGCCCAGAACTTCCTGTTGCCGAACTTGTACTTGAGGTTGGCGTGCCTGTCGAATATCATCAGCGAGCTCTTCCCCTTCAGGTAGCCCATGACGCTCGCGACGCTGTACTTCGGCGGGATCGCCAGCAGCACGTGCACGTGGTCGGGCATCAGGTGCCCCTCGATTATCTCGATCCCCTTGTACTCGCACAGCTACCTGAGGATCTCCCCTATGTCGCTCCTGATTTGGTTGTAGATCACTTTGCGCCTATACTTCGGCGTGAACACGATGTGGTACTTGCACATCCACTTCGTGTGGGAAAGGCTGTAGGCCTTCTGGGCCATGGCGACCACCCCTTCGACTCGAATTCTTGACGGCCTGAACAATCGTCAATATCGGTCGGAGGGGTGGCTTTGTAAAGCCGTTTGTCTCCACCCGCGTAGCGGGTGGTTTAAAGCTGGCCGCTGCGCGGCCAGCGGACTAAAGTCTTGAATGAAACAAGGCCCGGCTCCGCTGCAACGGAGCCGGGCCTTGGTCGCCAGAATGGCGGAACCAACTACTCCACGGTAACGCTCTTTGCCAGGTTGCGGGGCTGGTCGACGTCGCAGCCGCGCAGGATGGCAACCTCGCGGGCGAGCAGCTGCAGCGGGACGCTCGCCGTGATGGGGCTGAACACGTCGCGGACGGCCGGCACGCGAATGATGCAGTCGGCAATCTTGTTGATTTCCTCGTCGCCCTCGGTAGCAACGACGATGACCTTGGCGCCGCGCGCCTTGCACTCCATGAGGTTCGACACGGTCTTGTCGTAGGTGGCACTCTTGGTGGCCACGGCGATGACAGGGAAGCCCGGGTCGATCAAGGCAATGGGGCCGTGCTTCATCTCGCCGGCGGCATATGCCTCGGCGTGCAGGTAGCTGACTTCCTTGAGCTTGAGCGCACCCTCGTAGGAAATAGCGGCACCCATGCCACGGCCCACGAACAGTGCCGACTGCGCGTCCTTGCACAGCAGGGCAGCCTCATGAACGGCCTCGGTTTGGGTATCCAAAATCCACTGGATCTGCTCGGCCGTATCGGAAAGCTCGCGGAACAGCATGCGCGCCTGCTTGGTGGTCAAGCGGTACTTGACCTGCGCCAGCAGCAGGGCCAAAAGCGTGAGGCTCACAACCTGGCCGATGAAGCTCTTGGTCGAGGCGACCGCGATCTCCTTGTTGGCCTTGGTGTAGATGACGCCGTCGCTCTCACGCGCCACGGGGCTGCCCACCACGTTGGTGATGCCGAAGACCTTGGCGCCCTTGATGCGCGCGTCGCGGATGGCGGCAAGGGTATCGGCCGTCTCGCCCGACTGGGACACGGCCACGACGAGCGTCGTCGGCGTGATGATGGGGTTGCGATAGCGGAACTCGCTGGCCGCCTCCACCTCGGTGGGGATGCGAGCCCAGCCCTCAATGAGATTCTTGGCAATGAGGCCAGCGTGATAGCTGGTGCCGCAAGCGATCACGTAGACGCGGTCGATGTCGTTGAGTTCCTCGAGCGAAAGGCCCAGCTCGTCGATGTCGAGCTCGCCGGCCGGTGTCATACGACCAACCAGCGTGTCGCGCACGACGCGCGGCTGCTCGTGAATCTCCTTGAGCATAAAGTCGGGATAACCGCCCTTTTCTGCCATATCCAGGTCCCAGTCGATGTGGGTGACCTTGGGCTCGATAACGTTGCCGGCCTCGTCGGTGTACTCGACGCCTGCGGGCGCGAGCTTGGCAAACTGACCGTCCTCAAGCACCACGACATCGCGGGTGGCGTCGATGAGCGCGATGACATCGGAGGCGACATAGGCGCCGGTCTCGCCCACGCCGACCACGATCGGGGAATCCTTGCGGGCCACGGCGATCACGCCGGGCTCGTCAGCGCACACGGCGGCCAGGCCATAGGCACCGACCACGTGGGTGCAAGCCTCGCGCACGGAGGCCATCAGGTCGTGCGTCTCGGCATAAGCCTCTTCGATCAGATGCGCGAAGACCTCGGTATCGGTCTCGCTCTTAAAGTGGTGGCCGCGGCCCTCCAGCTCTTCGCGCAGCTCGGCGAAGTTCTCGATGATGCCGTTGTGGACGATGGCGATACGACCGTCACAGCTGGTGTGGGGGTGAGCGTTAACGACGGAGGGCTTGCCGTGGGTGGCCCAACGGGTGTGGCCGATACCGCAGGTAGCGTCGCTGTCAATGTTGGAAAGCTCGCTCTCCAGGCCCGCGACCTTGCCCACGCGGCGGATGACATCGAGGTGCGCCGCGGCGCCCTCGCCCACCTCGAGCGCGACGCCCGAGGAGTCATAGCCGCGATACTCCATACGCTTGAGGCCCGTGACCAGGATGTTCTTTGCAATATCAGAGCCGGTGTAGCCGACAATTCCGCACATAGGATAAATCCCTTCGTCCGCTTGACTGCAAAACGTCCACGCACAGGGGGCGCTGAGACGCATAACGTTCGAGTATTGTACTCACGCAAACGCAAGCTGATATACCAGAAGTGGTATCTCAACTTAGATACCACTCGATGCACACACGTCCAGCCGGTTCAAACCACCACAAAGGTACCTGCCCCCTTCGTGGTGGTCGCGCCGGCAACGGCGTTTCCCCAGATAAACCTGCCAAAATAAACCTGTCCCTTTTTGGTAGGTTTGGGATGCTACAATCTGGCTTGTACTTGAAACGCATCAAAGGGGCCGCTATGGCAAAGGTAAAAATCAGCGACGTCGCGCGCGAGGCCGGGGTTTCGTTGGGCACGGTCTCCAACGCGCTCAACCACCCCGAAAAGCTACGCCCCGAGACCCTCAAGCTCATCAACGAGACCATCAATCGCCTTGGCTACCTGCCCAACCAAAGCGCCCGTCAGCTCGCGGGCGGCGCCACCAAGTCCTTTGGCCTGGTGCTCCCCCGTCTCGACCACGGCTTTTCGCTCCAAATCGCCAGCGGCGCCCACAACGAGGCCCGCAAGCACGGCTACGACCTGCTCATCGCCAACGCCGATAATGACGATATTCTCGAGAACCATTACCTGCGCTACTTTATGGGCACCCAGATGTCCGGCGTCATGGTTCAGCCCATGGCGTCCCCCGACTGGCATCCGGCCATGACTAAAATGCCCGTGCCGATCGTCCATCTGGACATCCACTGTTCCGAGCCCGGCTACTACGTAGCGGCCGACAACGAGGCCCAAGGTCGCATCATTGCCGAGCTCGCCATCGCCCGCGGCGCACACCATATTGTTGTCGTCGGCCGAGCAGCATTTATGCAGCTCACCCTACGCGTGCTTGGCATTCACAAGGCCCTCGCCCTGCACCCCGATATCAAGATCGAAGTCATCGACGCCGGCGAATGGAATACCGCTGCCGACGGCTACGGCATCGGTGCCCAAATCGCCGAGCGCCCCGCGAACGAACGCCCCGATTTTGTCGTCGGCCTGACCGACGTGTTGGCCTCGGGCGTTATCTCGGCGCTGGTCGACAAGGGCATCTCTGTCCCCGGGCAAGTACGCGTAGCAGGCTGCGATGGCAACCCGCTCGCTTGGAGTGGATCGGTCCCGCTCACTACGGTAGCGCCCCCGGGCTACGAGATTGGCCGCAAGGGCGTTCAATTGCTCATGGAGCAAATCGAGAACAAGGCCCCGGCAAAGACCAAGCATATCCACGTCAGCTCTGCCGCGCGCACCGTCACCGCGGTCACGGCCATCGAGGACATCAACCGCCAAGAACTCGTGCGGCCGTTCCTGCTGGAACGCGCCAGCACCCAGGCAAGCAGCCAGACCGACGCCACGGCCATCAACCTCGGTGCGTATCTATAGCACGCCCGCGAGTATGCTAAGTCGCCGCTTAAGCAAAAGGGGCCCGACCATTGCCGGGCCCCTTTTGCTTAAGCGCAAACGTAAGCAATTGCTCGTTTCAACGCCGCAATTGTCTAGCGCACGGCCTTGACCGCCGCCGCCAGATCGAACAGCGTATCGAGCACGGCCTCGCAGCCATCCACCACGTCCTGCGGCAGCGGCACGATATCGGGGACGGCAAAGACATGGCAGCCGGCCGTAATGCCCGAGACGCAGCCGTTGCGCGAATCCTCGACCACGGCACATTCCTCGGGAGCAAAGCCCGCGCGCTCGCAGGCGAGCAGATACATCTCGGGGTAGGGCTTGCCGTGCACGACGTCCTCGCCACACGTTACCGTTTCAAACTTGTCAAAGAGGCCAACCATCTTAAGGTTGCGCTCGGCCGTAACGAGGCGCGACGACGTCGCTAGACCAACGTGATAGCCCGCAGCCAGCAGCTCGTCTAGGCACTCGGCGGCGCCGGCCTTAAGTTCCAGTTCGGTCTTGACCATCTCGTCGCGAATCTCCTTGTGGCGGACATAGACCGCCTCGGTGGTTTCGTGGCTGCCGTAATGCTCATCAAGGATGTCCATGACATCGGGCAGCGTGCGGCCGATAAACTGATGGATCAGCGCTTCATCAATCGCGAGCCCCAGCTCAGCGGCGCCTGCCTTCCAGGCCTTAATCCCCAAACGCTCGGTATCGACCAGCGTTCCATCCATGTCAAAAATAACAGCCTTGATCATATCGGTCCCCCATCGACTCTCGCTGTCGCGTTGCTGCAACTCTACCGCATTTGGCAACTTGTATATAACGTATATACCATATTGCACTTTCGTTACACAGATAGAAGTCTTATGGCAAGTAACGCATTAGGATTATAGTTTTCGATCGAGTACTCAACGATAAGGAACGTTTCATGATTTTAGACACCACGGCACCCGCAGAGGAGCTTCAAGACAAGCTATCGGCGCTCGAACAGCTGCTTTTGGCATACGGGCGCGTGGCTATCGGGTTTTCCGGCGGCGTTGACAGCAGCTTTTTGGCCGCCGTATGCGCCCGCATCATGCCTACCAATACCCTCCTCGTCCATCTCACCACGCCGCTCATCGGCACGCCCGAGCAGGCTTCGTTTGAGCAGTCCGTTGATGGACAAGCCAATGAAGGGGCGCATTTTAAGCTCCCCGTGCTCAATCTTTCGGTCGATCAGTTGCAGCTCCCCCAAGTAGCCTGCAACGATGCCAATCGCTGCTACCACTGCAAGCACGCTGGCTTTACCGCCATCGTCAACCACGCCAAGTCGCTCGGCTTTCCCACCGTCATCGATGGCAGCAATGCAAGCGATCGCGGTGACTACCGCCCCGGCATGCGTGCGGCAGAAGAGCTCGGCGTACGCTCACCCCTTATGGAGGTCGGCTTTACCAAGGACGAAGAGCGCGAGCTGCTGCGCGCATGGGGTTATCCCGTTTGGAACCTGCCGGCGGGAGCATGTCTTGCCACGCGCGTCCCCACGGGCGAGGAGCTTACGCGCGAGAAGGTCTCCCTGATTCGCGCCTGCGAGGATTACCTGCACGATCTTGATCTGGCACAGGTACGCGCGCGCCTGGTCGGCGGCTGCATGCATATCGAGGCCGCACCCGCAGATGTCGCCAAGATTGCCACCCTCGGCGGTGCCGCCGTCGACGACAAGGGCAAGACCCCGCTGCCCGCCGTTATCGAGTCCGCGCTGCGCGAGCTGGGCTGCGACCATATCTCCCCCGAGGTCACCCCCTACATTCACGGCAACATGAACCTTTAGGTTACGCCGTTTTACAAACGGCGTAACTGCTCGGCGCTGCGCGGGCTCCGGACACGGCAATCTGACGTTCAACTTCACGGGCGCGACCAAAAGGTCAGCGCCCGCTTGTTTCACGTCACCTTACCGCACCCGGAGACCGCTCGCTCGCATATGCTCAACCTGCACTGCGTTAACTGACCCGCCAATAAGGGACAGGTTTATTTTGGCAGGTTTTATCTGGGGAAATATCGCGAGGCAGTCGCCCCCCTAGCACCCATCTCACTTCGAGAGACACAAGAGGGGCGACTCGGCTGCATCTACTTCTTCCGATAGCGGCGGTTGCGGCTCGTCGATGAACCCATTACTTCGATGAGTCCTTTATCCGCCATTTTTGGCAGATGGTAGCGGACGGACGAAATTTTGACCCCCGATGCAACCGCTATTTCTCGCGCCGTCATATCCACTTCGGCTCTGAGAGCCTCCAGGATCCTATCCGCTGTCGAAGCTGACGATTCTCTGCTCATATCGATAATCTCAAACGTGTCTTTGCCACATTTTGACAGGACATGTTTATCGACAAGATTCCCGCAGATCAGGCGAATGTCATCCGAATCCCACTTCAGGGCCTCTCGTATTTTTTGAACATCGCATACGCACCCATGCTCCCGCATAAACATGAGCAATGTTTCCTCGCGATCCGTCAGCTCGGTGCCCACATGGCTCTGAATCCACGTGCGGTTTTCAGCAAGCTCCGCCCCGTGCCGGGAAAGCAGCACCGTAAACGAATCGGCCTTAACGATAAATTTCGGCCTTCCAAGCGAACGAGACTCCATCTCGCGAATCATAGCCGGGATACCAGATCCCTGGCTTTCTGCAACGGGCCCCTCGGCATGCTCTAACGGCGTCGCCCCCATTAGGCTCATGAGCTTTGGGTTTCGGCAGCGCGATTCCCCGTCTGCAAGATTGTCCACCGTCTTTCCGCCCCAAAGCCCACCGGGGTTTTTGATCTCTATTCTGTCTGGATAGATATCGACACTCACGGCCTGCCCCACAAACATGGGCGAATATTCTCGATGGATGCAGGCGTTTGCCAAGGCCTCGCGCAAAACCTCCTGGGGAACTTCCCAATCCTCCCTTCTGCCAGCGCCTTGCACTATCGCCGCTTTGCGCAAGTTCCGTCCAATCGCGACAAGGGCATCTTCGATGCAAGCCGGAATCGGGCCATCGCACAACTGGCGGTCAATAAACCGGGGTTGCCCGGGTGCAGATTTTTCCACATCGGAATGAACGGCGACATCAATCATGAGTTTGGGATAGAACTGCTGGGGGTAAATTCCCGCCGACAGAAGCCCTGCGAGCTTCACCGCACCATCCTTTGTAGTGATATTGAGTCTGACCAGCTGCTTTTCCAGCGTATCGGCCCCGCGCAAAACGCGGGGGGTCTGCAGCCGGCGATTTGCGATAATAGACCGCACGACATCTGGATCCAAATCCTCGACTGTTGCCTCCGAAACCACCGTGCCGTCTGCATCGCTCGGAAGCAACGCACTCTGCAGCTCATATAGCTCAGCGGGTGACATCTTGATATCTTTATCATCCACGCGCTTGTAGCTACCGTTCTGCACGCCGCGCGCGCCGATATAGCAAGGCTTCGCTTTAAGCTCAAGTTCAAAGATGCGCACCAGAAGCACCTGGAGCCCGTCGACCTCGCCTCGATCAAGCTCGTACCGTGGCGCATGGGTCACCACTGCCGCTGAGCCTCCGTCTCCGATACCCGAAACAAACTGATCGCGCACCCTATCGATAGCAAAGTTAGCCGAAGGAACAAATCCTTCGGCTTCGTTTAGGCCCAAAATAATGAGCCCACCCGCAGTGTTCGCAAAAGCGCTCACTGTCTCCCATACGTCTGCGCTCAATTTATTCGTGCAGGCTTTAACTTCTACCGATGCGTCATCAGTCCCCCGCCTGCGAAGGCGCTCAACGATAAGGCCAAGAGGTTCATCCAGCAGCATTGGCATTCCGTCTCTCTAAAACGATAGATTTATCTCTCTAAAGTATAGTATATCTCTCTAACTTTAGAGAGATAAGCACCTTATTTTAGAGAGACATTTAGAGAGATGTATCGAATTCACTGTTAGATAGCCCAATGTTATCTCTTTAACTGGCTTTCTCTTTAGAGAGACAATTAGAGAGACGAGCGCGACCTCTCTAATCAAGGGCACCACTCTTTAAGGTGCACACTCCCTAACCGTGCCCTAAGTTGCGGTGAAATAGTCCCCCGATTAACCTGCCAAAAAGGGACAGGTTTATTTTGGCGGGTTTTATCTGGGGAAACGCAAAATAGCCCCACATACACAACCACCGCAGCTCCATATGAGGCAAATGAATCAGTAGCGTCTATCCCAAATCTTGAGTATTTGTTCGACAGAACGGCCCCTGCCGGCTCCTGCTAGACTGGTAGATTCCCAACCGTCCATCCAGGAGCCGCAATGTCGCGCAAGTCCGCCTACAAGCAAGTACTTTCCATCGGCGCCGCCGTGGTGCTGGGGTTTGCGCTGTTCACAGGGTCGCTCGACGGAGCGCCCAAGTTGTTGTCGCCGCAAAGTGATGAACAGGCGGCAGCTCTGGCCGAAAAACAAAACGAAAGTCCCAGCCGCACCGACGACGAGGCGGACCTGGTCGATCGGCTCGAATCAGGAACGGCGAGCTCCCCGGACCCTCAAAACAGCCAGGACTCTGGCGATGGCTCCGATTCCGCCACAACCGACACCGGCGACGGCGCTTCCGCGGACAGCGCCGCCACCCCCATCGACGAGGTCGAAAACCCCGACCTCAACCGCGCCCGCGGTGTTTATCTCAGCAGCATTCCCGACTACGCCGGCAACCCCTACGTTGCCCTGCGCGCCGACAGCACGCACCCGCTCGGCACACCATCATTCACGCTCGATGAATACGAGCGCGCTACAGAAGAGGGTTGCTTTAAGAAGTTCTCCAAGCTTGACAGCCTGGGCCGCACCCGCAAAGCGCTCGCCTGCGTGGGCCCCGAATCACTCGGTCAAGGCGAGCGCGGCGATATCTCGCGTATCCATCCCGCTGGATGGCGCCAGCAGCGCTACGACTTTATTCCGGGCCAGAGCCTCTACAACCGCTGCCATCTCATCGCCTGGTCGCTCTGCGGCGAAAACGCCAACCGCAAGAATCTCCTCACCGGCACGCGTTATCTCAACGAGACAGGCATGCTGCCGTTTGAGGAGCAGATTCTCGGCTACATCCGCGAGACGGGCAACCACGTGCTCTATCGCGTCACACCCATGTATAACGAAGAGGAACTTGTCTGCCGCGGCGTGCGCCTTGAGGCGCAATCGGTCGAGGACCACGGCAAGACCCTCTGCTTCCACGTGTACTGCTACAACCTGCAGCCGCACGTGCAGATCGACTACGCCACCGGCCGCAACCAGGCATCCGGAGACTAGTGCCGACCGCACCGCCCGTAACCCAAAAATGATTCGTTTTCCTCCGTCCCCATGGGATCAAAAAAGGCCGCCCTGGATTACCCAGGGCGGCCTTTTCGTCAGCGTCCACATTGCAGGCAAAACCACACGCTACTTGGCGCGGCCCTCCTCATAGCGCTCGACCAGCTTGGCCTGAACATCGTAGGGAACCTGCTCGTAGCCAGCGGGCTTCATGGTAAAGTCACCCGTGCCGCGCGTGATAGAGCGCAGGCGCGTCGAATAATCCGTCAGCTCTGCCAGCGGCGCCTGGGCAATGACCACGGTGTCGCCGCGCTCATCGGTCTCCATACCCGTCACGCGACCGCGCGATGCCGAGATGTCGCCCATCACAGCGCCGGCGTAGCTTTCGGGAATAGTCACCGTGATTTCCTCGATGGGCTCCAGCACCACCGGGTCGGCATCGGCGCACGCCTTGCGCAGGCCGATGCGAGCCGCCGCGCGGAACGCCATCTCGTTGGAGTCGACGCTGTGATACGAGCCGTCGTACACAGCCACGCGAATGCCCGTGAGCGGGTAGCCGGCAATGATGCCGTCCTTCATGGTCTCCTGGACACCCTTGTCCACGGCGGGGATGAGCGAGCGCGGGATGCGGCCACCCACGACCTCGTCTACAAACTCATAGCCATCGCTCGTGCCGTCGGGCCCAATGAGCGGCTCAACGCGCAGCCAGCAGTCGCCATACTGACCGGCACCGCCAGTCTGTTTCTTGTGGCGGCCCTGCGCGCTTGCCGTACGGCGAATGGTCTCGCGATACGGAATGCGGATCGGCACGCTCTTGGCCACGACCTTGGTGCGATCCTCCAAACGGTTGAGCAGCACCGAAACCTGCGCCTCACCAACGGCGGAGATAATGGTCTGGCCCGTCTCCTCGTCACGATCGATGCTCATGGTCGGATCGGCCTTGCAGGCCTTCTCGATAAACGTGTAGAGCTTCTCTTCGTCGCCGCGATTCTCGGCCTCGATGGCGATGCGGTACTGCGAGTTGGGGAACTTAAACGCCGCAGCCTCGACCTTGCCGGTAATCGAGAGCGTATCGCCCGTCTCGGCCGCCAGCTTGGGTGCCACGATAATGTCGCCGGCATAGGCGTGACCGACCTCGGTCATGTCGCGGCCGCACATCACATACAGGTGAGCCAGACGGTCGCCCTTGCGCGTGCGCGCGTTGACCAGCTCAAGGCCCGGCTCAAGCGTACCCGTCAGCACCTTAATAAAGCTGATGCGACCCTGCTGCGGATCGGCCAGGGTCTTAAACACAAACGCCACCGGACGATCATCGTCGCTTGAAATCTTGAGCGAATCGCCGTCGATAAGCGGCATCTCGCCGTAGTCGGTCGGCGCCGGGAAGTATGTGGCGATGTCGTCCATCAGCGAGTTGACGCCCTGCTCCTTAATGCAATCGCCCGCAAAGACCGGCACAAAGATGCGCTCGGCGATCGCCTTCGACAGCAGGCCTTCAAGCTCCTCCTGCGTCAGCGTCTCCTCGCCTTCCAAGTACTTCATCATCAGTTCATCGTCAGCCTCGGCCACCAGCTCGCACAGATGGTCATGGGCTTCCTCGGCCTGGGCACGATACTCCTCGGGAATCTCCGACTCAACGGCTTCGGTGCCGTTGCAATGGCGCGCCTTCATGCGCACCAGGTCGATGATGCCGTCAAAGTCCTCGCCCTCGCCCCAGGGAAGGGTCACGGCGCCCAGGCGCGTGCCAAAGCGCTCTTGCAGCAGGTCCATCGTGGTCGCAAAGCTGGCCTCGGAGCGCGACAGGCGGTTTACGAACACCGCACGCGCCAGTCGCAGGTCCTCGGCGGCATACCAGAGCTTAACCGTCGTAGGCTGCGGGCCGGCCTCGGCGTCGACCACAAACAGAGCCGTCTCGCAGACGCTCATCGCGGCAAAGGCGTCGCCGATAAAATCGGGGTAGCACGGGGCATCGAGCACATTGATGCGCGCGCCCTTCCAGTCGATCGGCGCGATGGTCGTCGAGATGGAAAATGCACGCTTGACCTCTTCGGGGTCATAGTCGAGCGTGGGCTTGGTGCCGTCGTGGCCGCCCAGGCGGGCGGTCTTGCCGGAAAGGTGGAGCATGGCCTCGGCGAGTGAAGTCTTGCCCACCCCGCCTTGGCCTACGAGCACCACGTTCCTTACGTTACCGGTCTTGGGAGCACCCATGATGACCTCCTTGCAGGGCCGCGCGCAATGCGCGACGCCAACGGGGAGAGTTCGCGGTCGGTGCCATCCCGGGAGCAGCATGGTCGGCAGCCGAGCCGACTCACCCTCCAAATGTCCTATGCCACCACCCTACCCTCACGGGCGGCTGTCCATGCATACCTTTCGGCGCACGTATGAATACAGGCGGCGAGAGGACAGAGCAAGTATGCCAGGCGATTATTAAACCCCATCGATACAAATAAAAGCCGCCGCAGTCCATAAGACCCGCGGCGGCTTCTTCTCAATACATAGCTGAGCTTAGCCCTCGATACGACTCAAGAACTCACGGGTACGTTGCTCACGCGGATGATCGATAACCTGCTCGGCCGGGCCCTCCTCGACAATGCGGCCTCCGTCCATAAAGACCACGCGATCGGCAACATCGCGCGCAAACTGCATCGCATGGGTCACGATCACCATCGTCATATTCTGCGCCGCCAGGTCTTTAATGACACGCAGCACCTCGGCCGTTAGCTCGGGATCGAGCGCCGAGGTCGGCTCGTCAAAGAATAAGATTTCCGGATCGAGCGCCAGGGCGCGGGCGATACTCACACGCTGTTGCTGACCGCCCGAAAGCTCACACGGCACCTTGTTCTCGTTGCCCGTCAGCCCCATTTGTGCAATCAGCTCGTGAGCGCGGGCTTCCGCCTGCTCGCGCGGACGCTTAAGCACGCGAATCGGCGCATCGGTGATGTTTTTCATCACCGTATAGTGCGGGAACAGGTTGTAATTTTGGAACACCAGGCCGAATCGCGAGCGCGCCTGCTTGGGCACATCGCCCTTCGCATAGACCGCGCCCGAACCCTCATCCGTCGCAACGGCAAGGCCGCCAAACGAGAGCGAGCCTCCGTCGAGTGTCTCGAGCAGCGTGGCACACCGCAGCAGCGTGGACTTGCCGCCACCCGAAGGCCCGATAATCGCCACGACCTCGCCACGCTTCACCTCAAGCGAGATATCCTTGAGCACCTCATTGCCGCCAAACGCCTTACGCGCGTTCGATATATTCATTACCGAATTAATCATGGTAGTAATCCAATTTTTTCTCGGCGGCGCCCAGCAGCATCTCGACGACGAAATTAAAGACCCAGTAAATCAGCGCCGCGATCGCAAACGGCACCATGCTCACCTGCGAGGCGACCAGCGCCTTGGCCGTCGAGAACATCTCACCCACGCCAATGGCAAACGCCAGCGACGTGTCCTTGACCAGCGTGATGATCTCGTTGCCCATCGCCGGCAGAATACGCTTGGCGACCTGCGGCATCACGATATACAGAAACGTCTGCACGCGCGAATAGCCCAGCACCTCGGCAGCCTCGTATTGACCGCGCGGAATGGACTGCAAGCCCGAGCGATAGATCTCGGCAAAGTAACCGGCGTAGTTGATGATGAACGCCACGACGCACGCCGTCCACTTGGAATCGGGCGTGAGCGAAATGCCAAACACGTAGTACGGGGCAAAGTAGATGGCAAACATCTGCAGCATGAGCGGCGTACCGCGCATGACCGAAATGTAGATGCGCGCAATCCAGCGAAGCGGCGCGATTTTGCTCATGCGCATAAACGCCACGGGGATTCCCAGCGGAATCGACCCCAGCAGTGTCAGCACAAACAACTGCAAACTGACCAAGAATCCCTGGCCAAGCATCTGCATCATGACCTGAATAGACATTACTTGAGCACCCAATTATCGAAAGATAGACCATAGCTTGAATACTTGTCGCAGAGATCCTTAACCGTACCGTCATCGTAGAGTGCCTTGAGCGACTCGGTCACGGCGTCGGCCGACTTGGTGTCGCCCTTCTTAAAGCCGACGGCGTAGTGCTCGCTGGACAGCGGCTCATCAAGCTGCGTATAAGCATCGGGCTTGGCGGCAAGCTGATACTGGGCAATCGAAAGGTCGCAAGCCACGGCATCGACCGCGCCGCTCTCGAGCTGCATAAACGCCGTGTTGTACTCACCGATGGTGTCGAGCGTGGCAAACGTCGCCGCCAGATCCTTCTGGTCACCCTCAAGCACATCCTGCGCAGCGGAATCGGTCTGGGTAATCACGGTCTTGCCGGCAAGATCGTCCCAGCTCTTGATGCCTGCATCCTTCTTTACCACCAGCACCTGCTCGTTGAGCATGTACGGCTCGGAGAACGTGTAGTCGTCCTCGCGGCCCTCCATGGTAAAGCCGTTCCAGATACAGTTGATGGCGCCCGAGTTGAGCAGCGTATCCTTGGCATCCCAGTCGATGGCCTCGTATTTGACCTCCCAGCCCTGCTTATCGGCAACAGCCTTGGCCAGATCGAGATCAAAGCCGGTGTACTCGCCATCGTCGCCCACAAAGCCGTACGGAGGATAGGACTTATCAAAGCCCACCACGAGCTTCTTGGACTCCGCAGCGCCCTTCACATCCTTGGCCGCGGCAGAGCCAGCAGCGGAGCCCTTGCCGGCACCACCGCCGCAACCGACAAGACCAAGGCCAAGCACCGTAGCGAGCGAGCCGGCTAGACCAACAAACTGACGACGAGACATATCGGTGTTCATGGTATCCCCCCTTGATGGAACTTTAGTTAAGTAAAGTGATTCGTGTAACGTCCAGAATCATACACTTTAGCGTGATAGAGCACAAGGCGAGTTTGCCCGCCGCGTGAGGGGTGTGGGGGTTAAGTTTCCTGCTCTACAGTCCTGCTCACGACGGAGGCCACATTAAGTGGCCTCCTGTTCGTGCGGAACTCGCGATAAACTTAACCCCCACACCCCTCACGCGGCGGGCAACCGTCGTTGGGCTTATCGCTAACACGATTAAACCGCTTGCATATCGTCTGCTGGCTTGGCACGGTACAATACTTGCAGCTTTAATTCATGAATTAGTGGAGTTATTGATGGCAGAATCTCGTGCGGAGCGTAGGGCTCGTCGTGCTTTGGTGGAGGCGGTTGAGGGGTCGAAGGAGGAGAAATCTTCTACGAAATCCAAGTCTTCTAAAGCTGCAAAAAGCAAATCGGCTAAGGGCAAGGCCAAGCGTCCCGGCTCTCGTCGGAACGAGGATAAGGCATCTCAGACTCGCTCCAAGCGCTCGCATAAAGATCAGGTTTCGTCTGCGCGTAAGGCTGTGGACCCCAAGTCTCCCTGTTCGATCATGAAAGCTTGCGGTGGGTGTACGGCGCTCAATCGTCCTTATAAGAAGCAGTTGGCAGCCAAGCAGGCCGCCATGGAGGAGCTTTTTGCTACCCTTTGCGAGCGCGAGGGCATTAGCGTCGACCCCATTCGCGGTATGGGCGTCACCCTGGGCGACCCGGGCAAATATCCTGCGCCGCGCGGTTTTCGCCATAAGGCCGCCACTCCCTTTGCTCCCGGTAAGGAGGGCGCTGTCCGTTGCGGTTTCTTTGAGCGCGGCACGCACAAGATCGTTGCCGTACCCGAATGCCCCGTCGAGGCACCGGGCGCCCGTCAGATTCTCAACGGCATCGCACGCGAAGCTGAGCGGCTGCATATTCCCGCCTTTAATGAGGACAAGCATCTTGGTTTGCTTCGCTATGCCGTCGTCCGCTGCGGTTGGCGTACCGACCAGGTCATGGTCACGCTCGTGACCGCTCAGCGCGACTTGCCGCATGCGCAGGAGTTCTTTGAGGCTGTCGCCGCACTCGATCCGCGCATCGTCACCGTCGCCCAAAACATCAACGGACGCCCCGGCAACGCCATCCTCGGCGAGGAAACCCGCATCGTGTATGGCGCCGAATGCATGCGCGACCAGCTGCTCGGCTGCGAATTCGACATCTCCCCCACCGCGTTTTATCAGACCAACCCGCAACAGACCGAGCTGCTCTATCAGCTCGCTATCGACGGCATGGATTTGCACCAGGGCGATGTGCTCATGGATGCCTACTGTGGCAGCGGTACCATCGGTCTTTGCGCAGCTAAAGATGCCCAGAACAAGGGTATCGGCATTATGCTGCTCGGCGTTGAGCGCAACCCGGCGGGCATTGCCGACGCACGTCGCAATGCCGAGCTCAACGGCCTCACCCGCAGCGCTTGGTTTATGGCCGACGACGCCACCGACTACATCCTGGATGCCGCCGACAACAACGAACGCGTCGACGTTCTTTCCATCGACCCGCCGCGCGCCGGCTCCACGCCCGAGTTCCTCGAAGCTGCCTGCGCACTTAAGCCGCGCCGCATCACCTATATCAGCTGCAACCCCGTGACCCAAGAGCGCGACCTGCACCAGCTCCTCGACGGAGGCTATCGCCTGCTCAAGATCACGCCAGTCGACATGTTCCCTCACACCGACCACACCGAAACCGTAGCGGTCCTCGAACGCCGCTAACCAACCTCAGTAGATTTTTGGGACAAGAAAGGGGGCGACCCGCCTGGGCCGCCCCCTTCGCTTGGTTTATAAACTCCGCTACATCCCATTGCGCAGATCGCACACGCCGGCTGCCGCCATCTCGCACAGCAGCGTCTCGCGGTCGCGCGTCACGATCAAATCCAGTGGGAAGTGAATCTCGTCGAGCATCTTGCGCGCGTGATCGAGCTTGCCAATGGCCATGCCAATGTGGGCATCGGTCGACACGCCAATGCCCACGCCCAGCTCGGCGCAGCGCTCGGCAATCTTGCGGCATACGGCCCAATGCTCAGTGTCGACACCGTGTTCAAGACTATGGTTGTTGATCTCGATAATCTTGTGCTTGGCCTTAGCTGCCAACAGCACCTCGTCGATATCGAACGGCACGCCCGAACGCCCCGTGTGACCCAGCATGAACACCTTGGGGTGCTCCAGGGCATTGATATACATCTCGGTCGTCTGGGCCAGCGTCGCGCCCTCAGCAATCTGCGGATTATGCACGCTCGCAACCAAATAATCCAAATTACGCGTAACCAAATCGAACAGCGAATGCTGACGGCTGTACGAATCGCCGGCAATATCGAGCGTGACAGGAGTGTCCTCGCCAAACAGGCTTCCGTCCAGCGAAACGATATCGGCCTCGGCACCACGCAGCACCAGCACGCCGCTCCAAATGCGCGGCCAGATATCCTGGTTGATAAAGAACTGGTAACTGCGCAGGTCATTGGGGCAAGCCGTAACCATAGAGCTCAAATGGTCGGCAGATCCGAGCACCTGCAGACCACGCTCTGCCGCCCAGTACACATTCTCCTCAATGGTCGAATATGCATGCGCAGAGAACATCGTATGGGTATGAATGTCACAAGAAAGCAGGTAGGGCATCAGGTCTCCTTATCTGGCACGGCCGTCGCTTATATTCATTGTACGCATAGCCTTCGATAGTCGTAAAACCACTCCATCCCAAAGACACAACGTCCATGACAACGGGGTCCGGCTTAACACCAAACCCCGTTTCACGTAAAACATTGTAGGCAGAGCGCTTTACTTTTAACGATACTCGTCCGCCAACTGTTTCCAAGCGGGTAGCGAATTGACAATCGTTTCGTAGCTCACGCAATAGCCCAGGCGGAACCAACCCGGCATACCAAAGCTGTCCGAGGGAACCGCAAGCAACTCATACTTCTTTGCGCGCTCGCAAAACGCATTCGCATCGGGCTCCAATGCTTTCACCCATAGGTAGAACGCGCCATCCGGCTCAACATAGGTGTAGCCATACTCCGCTAGTGCGTCGGTAAGCGCGGTGCGGTTGCGTGCATAGGCCTCAACGTCACTCGGCTCATCGATGCAGTCGATAATTACGCGCTGAAAGAGCGCCGGCGCGCACACGAAGCCCAGCGTACGGGCGGCACCGGCAACGGCCGGCATCAGACGGGCAGCCTGCGGATTGGTGTTGGGAACCAAGATCCACCCCACGCGCTCACCCGGCAGCGACAGCGACTTGGAATACGAGTAGCACACGATGGTGTGCTCGTAGATCGAGGGCACCCAAGGCACCTCGGCACCGTACACGATCTCGCGGTACGGCTCATCCGAGATGAGCATAATCGGATTCTCGGGATCGCGCTGAGCGTTGGCCTCGCGCAGAACATTGGCCAGTCGCGTCAGCGTGTCGCGCGTATATACGGCACCGGTCGGGTTGTTGGGCGAGTCGATAATGACGGCTGCCGTCTTGTCGGTGATCGCCTTGAATACGTTATCCACGCTCAGCTGGAATGTGTCCTCGTTGGCAAGCGCCTCGACACACGTGCAGCCGGCCTTCTCAATCCAAACGCGATACTCCGGAAAGTACGGGGCGATAACAATAACCTCGTCGCCCGGATTCGTAACGGCGTTGAGCGCGCAGGTGAGCGAAGCCGCGGCACCCACCGTCATAAAGACGTCTTTGCCCTCATAGCTCGTGCCAAAGCGGCGGTTGAGCGATTCGGCCACAGCGGCACGACATTGCGGCAGGCCCGGTGCGGGCGTGTAGCCGTGCAGTTGGTCGCTCGGCAGCTCCAGGGCCTTCTTAATGGACTCCGCCACAGCAGCGGGTGCCGGAACGCTCGGATTGCCCAGCGAAAAATCGAATACGTTTTCCGCACCGATCTGCGCCTTGCGCTCAAGGCCATAGCTAAAAATCTCACGGATGATGGAGCTTTCCGCACCGCGAGCATACATAGTTTCGTTGATCATCTGTTCCCCTTTCGCATAGGCGCTATTGTACGCTTTAGCCGAGCAAAGTGCCGCAGCAATGTTGATTGGGGACAGACTTAAATGCGTGAAAACGCTCATTTAAGTCTGTCCCCAATCAACAGACGGCCCCATATCGCTCAAAAGAAAAAGCCTCCGCAGGTTTCCCCGCGGAGGCTTTCGCCACAAAGACTATTTGTCGGCGTCGGTGTCGGCATCGACGACGGCATGGTCATCGTCAGCATCATCGGATGCGGCTTCGGCATCCTCCTGCATGGCCGCCTGCGCAAAGGCCGCGGCATCAGCCGCCAGCTCCTCCTCGCTCATTCGAGGCACGCGCTTCTTGGTCGGCATGCCGGCCGCCTTGGCATTGCGCTCCTCCTTGGCCGCCAAGATATCGCCCTCGCGCTCAAGGTAGGCATTACACTCGTTGTCGAGCAGGGCGTTCACGGCGTCGCCCTCGACGGTCTCGCGCTCAAGCAGCACCTTCGCCATCAGATCGAGCTGATCGCGACGGGCGTCCAGAATCTCGACCGCACGACGATGGGCCTCACGCATAATGCGCTGGACCTCGATATCGATGCGGCGCGCCGTCTCCTCGGAGTAATCCTGGTGATCGGCGTAATCGCGACCAAGGAACACCTGATGTTGCGCCTCGCCAAACACTTGCGTGCCCAGCTCCTCGCTCATGCCCAGGCGCGTGACCATCTCGCGCGCCATCTTGGTTGCGCGCTCCAGATCGTTGCTCGCGCCCGACGTGATGTCATCGCACATGAGCTCCTCGGCAACGCGACCGCCCAAGAACACGGCGAGCTCGTCGAGCATCTCGTTCTTGGTCTTGAGGAAGTGGTCCTCCTGCGGAAGCTGCAGCGTGTAGCCCAGCGCCTGGCCGCGGCTGACGATCGAGATCTTGTGGACCGGATCGGAGTGCTCCAGGATGTGACCCACCAGGGCGTGACCGCTCTCGTGGTAGGCAATCGTGGTGCGCTCGGCCTCGGTCATCACGCGACCCTTGCGCTGCGGTCCGGCAATCACGCGCTCCATCGATTCCTCGACCTCGTCCATCGAGATCACGGAACGATGGCGGCGGGCAGCCAACAGCGCAGACTCGTTGAGCAGATTTGCCAGATCGGCACCAGTGAAGCCAACGGTCATCTGGGCGAGCTTCTCAAACTTAACGTCCTCGTCCATCGGCTTGTTCTCGGCATGCACGCGCAAGATCTGCTCGCGGCCCTTCACATCCGGACGGTCGACCGTAACCTGACGGTCAAAACGACCGGGACGCAGCAGCGCCGGATCCAGAATGTCGGGGCGGTTGGTGGCGGCGATCAGGATGACCGACTCGCTTTCCTCAAAGCCGTCCATCTCGACCAGCAGCTGGTTGAGCGTCTGCTCGCGCTCGTCGTGACCGCCGCCCAAGCCAGCTCCGCGCTGACGTCCCACGGCATCGATCTCATCGATGAAGATGATCGACGGGGCCTGGGACTTGGCCTCCTTAAAGAGGTCACGCACACGGCTGGCGCCGACACCTACGAACATCTCGACAAAGTCGGAACCCGAGATGCTAAAGAACGGCACGCCCGCCTCGCCGGCAACGGCCTTGGCCAGCAGCGTTTTACCGGTGCCCGGAGGGCCAACCAGCAACACGCCACGCGGGATCTTGGCGCCCAGCTTGCGATAGCGATCCGGATCGCTCAAAAAGTCACGGATCTCCTCGAGCTCCTCGACTGCCTCGTCCACGCCGGCAACGTCTTCAAACTTGACCTTGGGGCGTGTGGCCTCGTTGGTCTTGGCGTTGGTCTTGCCAAACTGCATGTTCCTGTTGTTGGCGCCCATCATCTGGCGCATAAAGTAGAACATGATGGCGATAAGGGCGATCGTCGGAAGCACACTCATCGCCAAGTCGCCCCAAAAATCGGGATCGTTGGTGTTGACGATGTACTTGGTATCGGGGTGCTCCGCCATGAGCTCGGCAAGCGAATCGGAGCCGACATAGGTCGAGGAGAAGCTCTTGAGCTCGCTCGTATCGCCCTTGTCCTTCTTCGTCTTCCAGTAATGACCCGTCACGCTTCCGTCTTGAACCGTATAGGTCAGATCTTCGACGCGATCCTGCTTGATGGCGCTCACCATCTCGCTCGTCGCGAGCTTAACGGTATTGCTGGAATTGGCAAAGCCGGAGCCCATGTTAAAGAAGGCGTAGCCCAGAAGCGCGCAAGCCAAAATAAAATACAGCCAGCCCGTACGCGTGGGCTTCTTGCCTCCGGGCATCCCCGGGATCTTAGGCTCCCGGGGAGTCTGGGAATTGTTATCGTTATGGTCGTCGGGCATCTTACGAATAAACCTCCGGTTTCAAAATGCCCAGATACGGAAGGTTACGATAGCGCTCGGCATAGTCGAGGCCGTAGCCCACCACAAAGGCATCGGGGCAATGGGTTCCAACATACTTGGGCGTGATGGCCGAGACGCGGTCCTCAACGTCCTTCCACAGGAAGGCGGCGACCTCCAGAGAAGCGGGCTTGCGGCTCTCGAGGTTCTTCATCAGATACTTGAGCGTCAGGCCCGAGTCCAGAATGTCCTCGACGATCAGCACGTCGCGACCGCGGATGTCGATATCCAGGTCCTTAATGATACGCACGATACCCGAGGACTTCACACCGTCGCCATAGCTCGAAACAGCCATGAAATCGATGTTGGTCGGCAGCTCGATCTTGCGCATCAGGTCGCCCATAAAGACCACGGCGCCGCGTAGGACCGCGATCAGCACCAGATCCTTACCCGCGTAGTCGCGCGTAATCTCCTCGCCCAGGCGAGAGACGATACCGTCGATATCCTCCTGCGTAAACAGAACCTTCTCGATATCCGGATGTTGAGAAGCCATGACAACCCTTTCTTGTGCTTATCGCCCACACACCGCCGTATGGACGCGAACTTCACATTCTAGCAGCGCACGGGGAATATTTTCCAGCCCGTACGCCATCAGCGCGGGAATACCGTCAACGTCGCACAGAATAGCTGGCGTGGGACGCTATTCCGCATCGACCACACGAAGCAGATATGCCACGCGCGTTGCGGCCGTGCACTTAAAACGCTCGTCCGCGCGAACTCCGGCGACCCACACCACGGCACCCCCCGGGGCCGTCCTCACCATGGGCACGCCGGCGCGCTCGGAAACGGGAATGCGAGCCTCACCTAGCAAGTCGGATACTTTCTTGCTTCGGCCACTCATCCCTAACGGGCACATCACGTCTCCCGGTGCGGGACCGTCCACCCACAGGCGCGCCAATCGCGCCTCGGCAGGGATCTCGCCACGCGAGCCCGCCAGGATCCGCTCACTATCGCTGTCGGCAAAACCCAGGGCAGCCGCGTCTACCAAAGCTGTCGCTTCCCCGGCAGCCGCGAGCTCACGGGCGCGGCGCACGATGTCGCATCCCGGCTCAACGACCATCGACTCTGCGACCAGCATACGTCCCCCGCCCAACGGCAAACGACCGGGCACGGTAACCCAGTCCGCGACCAGGCCCTCGCGAGCCACCGGCGCCTTAAACGCCAGCATGCCAAACTCAATGCGTGCGTCAATCCCCGCCGGAAGCGTGACCGAGCCGGCACCCTCGGCAACGCAGGAAAGGACTCGCTCCACATGTCGCATCTCGGGACGAGCATCCGGATCGATGCGTTTGATCGCCAGTCGCACGATGCGCCGCGCGATTACCACCTCGGCCGCAGCAAGGCGCCTGGCATCGAGCACCAGCGCGCCCGCTGCCTCTTTGCGCAAACAGCTTCGAAACGCCCGTGCCGACAGCTGGGATAGAAACGCATCTTCATCACCCAAGATCTCACAGGCGGCGCCAATCGTCTTGCACACGCTCGCATTACGCTGTGCCACCACCGGCATTACCCGATGGCGCACGTAGTTTCGCAGATACGAGATATCCTCATTGCTCTCGTCTTCACGCCACGGCTGACCATGTACCTGTAGATAGCCCACGAGCTCGCCATGAGTTAGGTCGAGCAAGGGACGCACCACGATATTCCTCCGGCGAGGAATGCTCGATAGACCAGCGGGCCCCGAACCCTTAATCGCGTTCATCAAAAACGTTTCCGCGCGATCCGAAGACGTGTGCGCGGTGCAGATACGAGCCGCCGTTCGCGGTGCCCCCGTCTGGGCGCAGAGCTCGCGAACATACCTTCGCGCCGCGGCATAGCGCACCTCGCGGGCAGCCGCCTCGATATTGCCCGATTCATCATCAAAATAGGCATGCTCAACACACAGCGGTAGACCATATTGTGCGCAGAGCTCACGCACAAAGGCCTCGTCGCCATCGGACGCCTTGCCGCGCAGATGATGGTTCACATGCAGCACGTGCAGTCGCTCGCGCGCGATGGGGGCAACACCGCGTCCGTCTTGGATATCCAGCTTTGATGTGCACGCCATAAGAAGCAGTGCCGTCGAGTCCGCGCCGCCTGATACCATGAGCACGACAGGAGCAGCCTGCTGTCTCGTCCGGGTCTCATCGACTGCCCCAGGCACGGCATGGTGTCCATAATGCTGAGATACCGTAGGCATTTGCTTCCTCCTCTATTCGTCCGCACCCATTGTATCCTTTGGAATCTTATGTCTCGTCTGCACCTTCATATCCTCGGCAGTGGCTCTAAAGGCAACTGCGCGCTCATCGAGGGCCCGCAGGGGCTCATTATGGTCGATGACGGACTGTCTCGCCGCGAGACATTAAAGCGCATGGCAGAACTGGGGCTCTCGGCTGACAACGTCTCGGCTCTTCTCATTACTCATGAGCATAGCGATCACATCAAGGGCCTCGATATCTGGTGCAAGCACTGGCACGGCCCCCTCTTTGCCAGCAGGGGCACTCTTTCGAACAAAGAAAATCTTTCGCATCTACCTGTCGAGGAATTCGATCCCGGTGACACCCTTTCCATTGCCGGCATCCACGTGCAAACCTACTCAACATCACACGATGTCATCAATCCAGTCGGCTATCGATTCAATGCTCTCGATGATTCCATCGGCTTTGCCACCGACACCGGAGAGCTATCGAGCCAAGCCATGAACACCCTCAAAGATTGTCGAGTCCTCGCGCTCGAAAGCAACCACGATGCGACCATGCTGCGCGAGGGAGAATATCCCCGCTTTCTTCAGGAGCGCATCCTGTCTGCAAGGGGACACCTCTCCAATGGCCAAGCCGCCGAAGCCGCGCGCGAACTTGTTACCGATCGCACCGAACAGCTCATTGCCATACATATCAGCCAAGATAACAATCGTCCGAGCCTTACCGTCAAAAGCTATGCCAAAGCTCTGGCCGCAACCCTGGATGACGAGCTCGGCAGCTCCGCCACCCTTCTCCAAGGATCGCGAAAACTCTCGATACGCCCCGCAAGCCAGTATCGGCCAGCAACCATTCAATAGACTGTCCTAAACAGCAAAAGGGGCCGGGAATCGCTTCCCAGCCCCTTTTGTTGTCTTTTAATAGCGAAGAACACCAACGAAGTTATTCGATGGAGATCTTCGTAACGTTCTTCTTCTCGACGATCTTGGGAACCGTAACGGTCAGGATGCCGTCAGCGTACTTAGCCGAGAGGCCCTCGCTCGAAGCGTCCTTAAGATACACGCCACGCGTCGCGCTGTACGAGCTGAACTCCTTCTGCAGGAAGTTCTTGCCCTCGTTCTCCTCGTCTTCCTCGACATTCACGCTAATGGACAGACGGCCCTCGTTAAGCTCGACATCGATATCGTCCTTGGCGACGCCGGTCAGATAAGCCTTGACCTCATAGCCATCGCCCTTATCCTCAACGTCAACGGGGAACGCCTTAGAGGCAATCGAGCTGTTCGCTAGGTCGCTCATATCATCAAACAGATCGAACAGCGAGCTTGCAGAGGGACGAACGCCAAAAACCGAACGATAAGGAACCATGCTTGCCATGTTTACCACTCCTTTATAGGACTGCCGAGTCATCTTCCAGGTGACTGGGACTTCTTTTGACGCTCTTATATATGCCCACCCAGTGCTCATATATACATCGACTATAAAGTTTTTTGAGTCCAGTACTATAAGCATATCTAAGTGCGTATGACTCAGGTTTTAGGAAGGTTAAGGTTCTTTGAACCAGAGCTTAAATACCGAGTATGTCCCCAGCTACAAATAACAAGGGGCTTACAATGAGCGCGTACACGTTGTTGGTAACGAGCTAAAGGGCATCATGGACGACCAAAACCAGAACAATATGTTTATGCCGACGCAGGGGGAAGATACTTCCACGCAGCCGCCACGGTTCCATCGCCCCCACATCTCGCAAGAGCCCATTAATGATCCGGAGCCCAAGTATGTGACGAGAAATCGATATCAAACGCTCGAGGATGCCCAAACGGGACGTAAACATATGGGCGTCGCCTCGGGAGACCCTGTATATCTGAAAGACGCACCATTATCTAAAAACAGCGCAGCTAGTGATGAGCCGATGAAAGCATCCGCCACTCATCGACAAAGAGGTCCTCGACCAAAGCAAACCTTGACGCATTCGGCTCGCTATCTCGAAACGCCAAAACAGGGAAAATCAATCTTCGTTTCGACAAGTAAACGACGCAAGCAGCATCGACTGACAATCCTGCTTTTGATCATTGCGGTCATAGCAGTTGCCCTTGTTATTCGATTTATTTTCTTTAAATAAAAGCTCAATACCAAAAACGATAAGATCGTCTGGTGTAAATGAGTCATTTACGCCCGGTAAACGCAAAAAAGGGGGAGGCCGCGAGGCCTCCCCCTTTTTAATTCAAGCGTA
>JBKYCW010000002.1:0-602732 GCA_047025555.1 Collinsella sp. | reverse complement strand
TGCGGCTCATCCGGTCCGACCGGGCCGCGCGGCAAGGAGATATATTGCCAGACCGGAGGGGCCCCGGGGGCGGGAATCTGGGCGTACACATTTCCTACACATATAAGTACTCTCGGCTGGCTGGTTAAAAACAGGAGGGGACCTCGCATCCGAGATCCCCTCTTTAGCCCATCTATAGCTATAGACTCTTAAATACCTTATGCCAGCAGCTTGCGACCAGACTCCTCAATCGCGTCAAGTGCGGCATCAGCCTCGGCGGCATCCGCGCCCTTAGCGAAGATGTACAGCTTAATCTTGGGCTCGGTGCCGGAAGGACGAACAATACCCTTGTTGCCGCCCTCAAGATCGAACTCAATGACGTTAGCCTTCGGCAGGCCGTTCACGCAGGTGTTGTAATCCACGACAGCCTCAATCTTGGAACCGGCGAGCTCCGCGGGCGGGTTCTCGCGCAGACCAGCCATGATGCCGGCCATCTTTGCCGCACCCTCAGCGCCCGGATAGCTCAGCGAAATCGTCTTGTTGTGATAGTAGCCATACTTCTCGTACAGCTCGTGCATCGCATCTGCAAGGTTCTTGCCCTGGAGCTTGTAATACTGCGCCATCTGGCAAATCAGAAGAGAAGTGCTCACGGCGTCCTTGTCGCGCACGTGGTCACCGGCCAGATAGCCGTAGCTCTCCTCAAAACCGAAGATAAAGCGATCGACCTCGCCAGCATCGGAAAGAGAAGTAATGATGTCGCCGATGTACTTGAAGCCCGTCAGGCAGCGGCGGAGCTCAAAACCGTACTCGTCGGCCAGAGCGTCAACCATGGCGGAAGAAACGATAGTAGTGACAGCAACCTTCTTAGTGAGGTCCTCACCGCGAGCAGCGCGGGTCTTGCAGATATAGTCAAGCAGCAGAACGCCCATCTCATTGCCGGTCAGCAGCAGATAGTCATCGCCATTCTTAACGGCAACGCCAACGCGATCGGCGTCAGGATCGGTTGCAAGCAGCAGATCGGGGTGAACCTGCTCGCACAGGTCAATGCCCTTCTGCATGGCCTGACGAATCTCGGGGTTAGGATACGGGCAGGTCGGGAAATCGCCGTTAGGCTCCTTCTGCTCGGGAACAACCGTGACATCAGTGATGCCAGCGCGCTCGAGCACCGTCGTGACGGGAATGAGGCCAGTGCCGTTGAGCGGAGTGTAGACGAGCTTAAGCGGAGCGCCAGCGATCTCCTCGGCAGAAAGGTTAGTCACGCCGCGGGCGAGAACGGCGTCGTAATAACGCTCGAGGCACGAATCATCGATCCATTTGACCAGACCCTGCTCAAGAGCCTCATCGAAGTCCATGGACTTCACGCCGGTGAACGTATCGGTCTCGGCGATAGCCTTAGAAATTGCATCGGCGGCCTCGCTGGTGATCTGGCAGCCGTCGGGGCCATAGGCCTTATAGCCGTTATAAGGCGCCGGATTATGACTAGCGGTCATGCAAATGCCACCGGAGCACTTAAGGTCGCGGACGGCCCAGGAGAGCGTCGGCACAGGAGAAATCTTGGGATACACGAGGGCAGTCACGCCGTTTGCTGCAAGAATGGCAGCCGTCGTCTTGACGAACAGCTCACCTTTATTGCGGCTATCGCGAGCGATGGCGACCGTCGGATGCTCGAAGGTCGCATTGAGGTAGTCAGCGAATCCCTGGGTCGCACGACCGACCGTATAGATATTCATACGGTTAGTGCCCGCACCGATAGTGCCGCGAAGGCCGGCAGTACCGAAGGCGAGATCCTGGAAGAAAGCGTCGGTGATGGCGTCCTCATCACCCTGCTCCTTCATCGTGTTAAGCTCAGCGAGGAGCTCCTCGTCCTTGACATTGGCAATCCAAGTATCAAGCAGCTCATGAACATCTGCCATGTGAGTCCTTCCGTCACAATCAATAAAACGACCCGTGTAAAACAGGACAAGCGCAGCAGTGCGCTAAAGCAAATATTAGTCCATTGAGAACAAAGAACCGACCAAAGAACGGTGAACGTCTATATTCAGCGGTGGATGATTAAATTGATTTAATTGCATAAGGAATGTTGCGCGTAAACGCAAAAAAGGGGGAGGCCGCGAGGCCTCCCCCTTTTTAATTCAAGCGTACGGCTCGGTGCCGTCCACCGGTCAGCGGCGCCCTGGCCTCCCACGGGCTGACCCCGCAGTACTCTCGGCGCGATGGGGCTTAGCTTCCGGGTTCGGAACGGGACCGGGCGTGCCCCCCATGCTCTGGCCGCTGACCGGTGGGCGGCGCCCACCGTTACGGTGTCCTGGGTCTCACCTTACACGTGCCCTGGGGGCCGCATGGCGCATAGGGGAGGTGACTCGGGGGCATCCTCGTGCCCGGACCGCGCGTGAGCGCATGTCCCGCGGGCCGCGAGGTGCGGTTCCGGAAGAGCTCGGGCGATTAGTGCGGCTCGGCTGAGGCTGTCGCCAGCCTTGCACCTGCCGTCTATCGACCAGGTAGTCTACCTGGGCCCTTACCGGAAGGAGAACTAATCCCTGGAACGGCTTCCCGCTTAGATGCCTTCAGCGGTTATCCGCGCCGCACGCGGCTACCCGGCCGTGCCGTTGGTCGACAACCGGTTCACCGGAGGTGCGTCCACCCCGGTCCTCTCGTACTGGGGGCAGCCTCCATCGATTCTCCTGCGCCCACGGAGGATAGGGACCGAACTGTCTCACGACGTTCTGAACCCAGCTCGCGTACCGCTTTAAACGGCGAACAGCCGTACCCTTGGGACCTGCTCCAGCCCCAGGATGCGATGAGCCGACATCGAGGTGCCAAACCTTGCCGTCGATGTGGACTCTTGGGCAAGATCAGCCTGTTATCCCCGGAGTACCTTTTATCCGTTGAGCGACGGCCCACCCACTCGGGGCCGCCGGATCACTAGAGCCTGCTTTCGCACCTGCTCGGCTTGTGGGCCTCGCAGTCAAGCCCGCTTGTACTCTTGCATTCAAAAGGACGGTTGCCGACCGTCCCGAGCGGACCTTCGCGCGCCTCCGTTACCCTTTAGGAGGCGACCGCCCCAGTCAAACTGCCCGCCTGGCACGGTCCCCGAGCCGGTTGACGGCCTCGGGTTAGGACGCCGGTCGCGCGAGGGCAGTATTCCAAGGGCGGCTCCCCGGGGGCTGGCGCCTCCGGATCGATGCCTCCTGCCTATCCTCTACACGCGGGACCAGCGGCCAATGCCAAGCTGCAGTGAAGGTTCACGGGGTCTTTCCGTCCTTCCGCGGGTAAGTCGCATCTTCACGACCAGTGCAATTTCACCGGGTCCATGGTCGAGACAGCGCCCAAGTCGTTGCGCCTTTCGTGCAGGTCGGAACTTACCCGACAAGGAATTTCGCTACCTTAGGACCGTTATAGTTACGGCCGCCGTTTACCGGGGCTTGGCTTCGGGGCTTCGCGCGATGCGCTAACTCCTCCGCGTGACCTTCCGGCACCGGGCAGGCGTCAGACCCTATACGTCGCCTTGCGGCTTCTGCAGAGTCCTGTGTTTTTGGTAAACAGTCGCTTGGGCCTCTCCACTGCGGCCCGCCTCCGCTCCCGGAGCAAGTCCGTTCACGTACGCGCGGGCACCCCTTCTCCCGAAGTTACGGGGCCATTGTGCCGAGTTCCTTGACCATGGTTGACCCGATCGCCTCGGTATGTTCTACCCACCCACCTGTGTCGGTTTGCGGTACGGGCGCGCACGCGCCTGCCTAGGGGTTTTTCTAGGGACCTCGGGCTCACTCGCTTCGCTCAGTCGCTTCGTCCGGAGCCTCGCCCTTCTGCGGACCGGATTTCCCTGGTCCGCGGGCCGCGCTCCATCACGGGGACGTCCAGAACCCCGCCGAGCCACCCCCATCCGTCGCCCCGTCGGTCGTAGCGCCGCGTGCGCGGTGCAGGAATGTCTGCCTGCTGCGCGTCGGCTACGCCTACCGGCCTCGCCTTAGCCCCCGACTGACCCTGGGAGGATTAGCCTTGCCCAGGAAACCTCGGGTTCACGGCGGACGAGTTACTCTCTCGTCTCTCGCTACTCATGCCAGCATTCTCACTCCCATGCGCTCCACCGTCGGTCGCCCTCCGGCTTCTCCGCCCATGGGAAGCTCCCCTACCGATTCTAATGAATTAAAATCCCGCCGCTTCGGTGTCCAGCTTAGCCCCGTGTATTGTCGGCGCATGTCCACTCGACCAGTGAGCTGTTACGCACTCTTTGAATGCATGGCTGCTTCTAAGCCAACATCCTGGTTGTCTGGGCGGACGCACATCCTTTGCCACTCGGCTGGAACTTGGGGACCTTAGCGGGCGGTCCGGGCTGTTTCCCTCTCGAGCACACAGCTTAGCCCACATGCTCTGACTGCCGCGCTCTGGGCCGCCGGCATTCGGAGTTCGGTTGGATTCGGTAGGCGGCGAAGCCCCCTCGTCCATCCGGTGCTCTACCTCCGGCGGTGAACGCGCGACGCTAGCCCTAAAGCTATTTCGGGGAGAACGAGATATCTCCGGGTTTGATTGGCCTTTCACCCCTATCCGCAGGTCATCGCCGCCGTTTTCAACCGACGTGCGTTCGGCCCTCCACGGGGTCTTACCCCCGCTTCAGCCTGCCCACGGATAGCTCACCCGGCTTCGCGTCCGCGGCGCGGGACTCAAGTCGCCCTGTTAAGGCTCGCTTTCGCTCCGGCTCCCTTTCGGTTAACCTCGCCCCGCGCCAGCGACTCGCTGGCTCATTCTACAAAAGGCACGCCGTCACACCATAAAGGTGCTCCGACTGCTCGTGGGCGCACGGTTTCAGGTACTGTTTCACTCCCCTCCCGGGGTGCTTTTCACCTTTCCCTCACGGTACTGGTGCGCTATCGGTCACAGGGTAGTACTCAGGCTTGGATGGTGGTCCACCCAGGTTCGGACCGGGTTTCACGTGCCCGGCCCTACTCAGGGACCGCGTCGCGCCGTCCGGTCTGGGTTCGCGTACGGGGCTGTCACCCGCTGCGGCCGGCCCTCCCATGCCGTTCCGCTCCCCAGCCGGACCTGCGCCCGGGGGCGGCAGCCCCCGGATGCGCGGCCCTGCAACCCCGTCGGCGGAACCCCTGCCGGGTATGCCCGCTCGACGGTTTGGCCATCGGTCCCCTTTCGCTCGCCGCTACTCGGGGAGTCTCGAGATTGATTTCCTCTCCTCCGGGTACTTAGATGTTTCAGTTCCCCGGGTTGTCCTCCCCGCCCCTATGTGTTCGGGGCGGGGATATGCACACTGCTGTGCATGGGTTCGCCCATTCGGAGACCCCCGGGTCGAAGGATGTGTGCTCCTCGCCGGGGATTATCGCAGCTTGCCGCGTCCTTCATCGGCTCCCTGTGCCAAGGCATCCGCCGTGCGCCCGTGGTATCTTGCGGGACCGCATCGGGCCCGCGGGATATCCACGTGTCGCTAATTAAGTTAATTAATCGATATCATGAATAGCGCTCGTATGTCGCAATTCGGGTATCTCATACCGCGGCACAGTGTCTTCACTGTGCTCGCGATCAGATGCTCCTCACTCATAAATAAGTGAATTCTTCTTGTTTGGATCGGATGAATGATTGCTATCATTCTGTCTGATAAATCGCAGAAAAGAATCGAGTCTGGAAGAGGATACTCTTCCATCTCTCTCCTATCGCTATGCGGCTCTCAAGGTACGCGGGTGCGACCCCGGGGACCGGGTGCTGCGGGGACTTCATCGCGGGCGACATCAACCGGACGGGCTCCTGCCCTCTATTCGAGTTAAGTTGATCTCTCTAGAAGATTTATCTCCCTAGAAAGGAGGTGATCCAGCCGCACCTTCCGGTACGGCTACCTTGTTACGACTTCACCCCCCTCACCCTCCACACCTTCGGCGCCTCCCCCCTTGACGGTTGGGCCGGCGACTTCGGGTGCAGACGACTCGGGTGGTGTGACGGGCGGTGTGTACAAGGCCCGGGAACGCATTCACCGCGGCATGCTGATCCGCGATTACTAGCAACTCCGACTTCATGGGGGCGGGTTGCAGCCCCCAATCCGAACTGGGGCCGGCTTTCCGGGATCCGCTCCCCCTCGCGGGGTGGCATCCCTCTGTACCGGCCATTGTAGCACGTGTGCAGCCCAGGGCATAAGGGGCATGATGACTTGACGTCGTCCCCGCCCTCCTCCGCCTTGACGGCGGCGGTCCCGCGTGGGTTCCCGGCATCACCCGATGGCAACACGCGGCGGGGGTTGCGCTCGTTGCGGGACTTAACCCAACATCTCACGACACGAGCTGACGACAGCCATGCACCACCTGTATGGGCTCCTCTCGGCCACGGGGTCTCCCCCGCTTCACCCATATGTCAAGCCCTGGTAAGGTTCTTCGCGTTGCTTCGAATTAAGCCACATGCTCCGCTGCTTGTGCGGGCCCCCGTCAATTCCTTTGAGTTTTAGCCTTGCGGCCGTACTCCCCAGGCGGGACGCTTAATGCGTTGGCTGCGGCACGGGGGGATCGTCCCCCCACACCTAGCGTCCATCGTTTACGGCTGGGACTACCAGGGTATCTAATCCTGTTCGCTCCCCCAGCTTTCGCGCCTCAGCGTCGGTCTCGGCCCAGAGGGCCGCCTTCGCCACCGGTGTTCCACCCGATATCTGCGCATTCCACCGCTACACCGGGTGTTCCACCCTCCCCTACCGGACCCAAGCCGCGGAGGTTCCGGGGGCTTCGGGGGGTTGAGCCCCCCGCTTCGACCCCCGGCCTGCCGGGCCGCCTACGCGCGCTTTACGCCCAATGAATCCGGATAACGCTCGCCCCCTACGTATTACCGCGGCTGCTGGCACGTAGTTAGCCGGGGCTTCTTCTGCAGGTACAGTCTTGACTCTTCCCTGCTGAAAGCGGTTTACGACCCGAAGGCCTCCGTCCCGCACGCGGCGTCGCTGCGTCAGGGTTCCCCCCATTGCGCAAGATTCCCCACTGCTGCCTCCCGTAGGAGTCTGGGCCGTGTCTCAGTCCCAATCTGGCCGGTCGGTCTCTCAACCCGGCTACCCGTTGTCGGCACGGTGGGCCGTCACCCCGCCGTCTACCTGATGGGCCGCGGAGCCATCCCCTCCCGTCGGGGCTTTAGCCGGGGTGCCATGCGGCACCCCGGGGTATCCGGTATTACCCGTCCTTTCGGGCGGCTATCCCGGGGGAGGGGGCAGGTTCTCCACGTGTTACTCAGCCGTTCGCCACTCGCTTCTATCCGAAGATAGGTGCCGTTCGACTTGCATGTGTTAGGCGCGCCGCCAGCGTTCATCCTGAGCCAGGATCGAACTCTCCGTCCAAAATAAATGGGCTTCGAGCCCGTCCGGTCCTCACAACTATTAGCTGATCGGTTCCGTTCGATTCATATGGTTCTAGTATAGGAAAAGGAATTTCTCGGGGCCGCCTCTCGGCGGCCTTGCGAAAAACAAATCCAAGTTAGACCATTTCAAATGGTTCGATGTCTGCCCGGATGCGACACTCGATGTGTCCATCCTCGCAGTATCCGGTTCTCAAGGTGCACGCTTTGCGGCTCATCCGGTCCGACCGGGCCGCGCGGCAAGGAGATATATTGCCAGACCGGAGGGGCGCCGCGGGCGGGAATCTGGCACTCCATATTTTGTTCACAAACGAATATGTCCCTCAGTCGCGTCCCTGAGGTTATAACTGAAGCATTGGCTTCTGATATTGGCGATGACCAGCTGGTTTATAGGTGTTAAGGCATCAGTCATCTCTGGAGCGCCACTTTACTCCAAAAGCATCAGCTATTTGTTTCCCGTCGGTAAAAGGCAGGTTTTGTTCGCCAAGCGTTCTTATATATAGAGAAGTTCGGGTTCGAACCCATGCACCGGCAACAAAAAAGCGATCAACCGGAGTCGATCGCTTTCTGTTCTATGCTGGAGCATCCAGAGGGTGCTTCCGAACTCGTTTTCTCGCTGCCATTCATGCTTTCGAAGCATCTTTCGACCTTCGCAGTCTCATGTTTTGAGAATCTGCCGTGTTTATCACTGTTATCAATGAGTGTGTGGAAGTGATCCTCATACAGATTCATGCGATCCGCCAGAGAACTGAGAAGCATCTTTCTGCAGCCCTCATTGTCTACCCTCGCATCTCTCAGGTCTTCCGGAAATTCACAAGCAGTCTTAGGGTCAATTTGTTTCTGCTTTCAGAGACTTGTTTGAGAGTTTTTAAAGACAGTTCAAAACAATAAGCGAGACACCATAAAGCAGAGCAAGATGTGCCGGATAGAAAATGTAGAAGAAATATTTCAGCTTCAGCCCTCGCTTGCCATTATAAAGATTGATAAGCAACAACGAAATTATCGCGGCAGCAACATCAGGATTAAAAATATTAGCTGTAGTGAACTCAAATCCGCCGCCAATTATATGGCATGACGAATAGAGCACTGCACATACTGCAGCAAAGAACATCTTTGCTTTGCTGTCGTGGAATAAATAGAATGCAGCCACAAGCAGAATGCCATACGCACCGCCATCCAGCTTAGTGTATTCAGCTGCCAGTGCTGTCAAAACAATCAGAGCAATTTCTGCAATGTGCCTCTTCCATTTTGAAAGACTTTGTATCTTTTCCAGAATAATCAAAAAGACCAAGGAAAGCAGGAGCTCATACATAACATTCTGTTGCCGAAGGTCAAATAGCTGCCCGGTTTGAACGAAATCGTATATGGGCTCCGCAATGATTGCGAAGACAAGCATATTTCGCAGGTACTTCTTTATGTCATGAGTATGCAAAAATCCCTCAACTATCAAAAAGCAAAATAAGGGAAATGCAATTCTGCCAAGAACATGAAGCACATCCGAAGCCTCGCTTAGAATCGCCCACTGTTCGTCTGATATCTGATTGTACGATGCGTGAGTCATGATTCCATTGGTCAGGACGATCCTGCTTACATGATCGAGAACCATCGAGATGGCCGCTATTATCTTTAATGTGCTGCCGCTAATTCCGTATCTATCTGTTTTCATTTCTTTTTCCTTTCTTTGGGTGGGCCGTCAGGGGTTCAGCCTGCTTCGCAGGCGGCCGCTGCGGCGCTTTCGCGCCTTGCGCGCTGCGCTGGCAAACGCTCACGCGTTTACTCAGCTCCGCGCCCCGACGGGTTCGAACCCATGAAAGGGCGACAAAAAAGACGGCCAACCGAAGTTGACCGTCTCAACAATCTTTGGGTGGGCCGTCAGGGGTTCGAACCCTGGACCTTGGGATTAAAAGTCCCCTGCTCTGCCAGCTGAGCTAACGGCCCGCGGGAGGCATTGTACCACGGTCTGGGACTATTCCCAACTCCATTGGCCGTTCTGGAAAATCACAACTTCACGTCCATCAGGCGTAATGCCCGTAATATCGATGTCGTCCGTGCCGATCATAAAATCGACGTGCGTGCTCGAGACGTTAACACCATGCTCCAGGAGCTCCTCCTTGGACATGTCGTACCCACCCTCGATGCATTCGGGGAAACCGACACCTAGCGCGAGATGGCAGCTAGCGTTCTCGTCATAGAGCGTATCGTAGAACAGAACACCACTTTCGCGGATCGGCGTGTTCTTGGAAATGAGCGCGACTTCTCCCAGGTGAGCAGCGCCCTCGTCAGTATCGATGATACTTGCAAGCGTTGCCTTGCCCACGCGGGCGTCGTAGTCCACCACGCGGCCGCCCTCGAACTTAATCCAAAAATCGTCGACCTTATTGCCGTGGTGGATGAGCGGCATGGCCGAGTACACGATACCGTCGGCGCGCATGCGATCGGGCGAAGTGAAGACTTCCTCGGTGGGAATGTTGGGGAAGAAGGGGTGCCCATCGGGCGTCTTGCCCTTGCCGCCGGCCCACTCGTGACCCTTCGTCATGCCAATCATCAGATCGGTTCCATTTGCCGCGGTGTAATGCAGGCAGTCGAAACGATTGTCGTTCAGGAAACGCAGGTTCTTTTCGAATGCGGCGTCATGGAGCTCCCAGTCGCTCTCTGGGTCCTGGCCATCGGCGCGAGCGGTGTGCAGAATCGCATTCCACAGCTTATAGATTGCAACCTCGTCGGCGTCTCCCGGGAACACCTCGCGCGCCCAAGCCACGACCGGAGCGCCGGCGATGCACCACGGATTGATGTTGTAATCCAGTCCACGGCGGAAAACTTTGCACTGCGTGTTCTTTGCCTTAGAAGCTGCAGCGGGCTTAGCGGGATCGATGCCCTTAAGGGCGGCGGGGTCCGCACCCTCGATAAAGATAAAGCAGGCACCGTCCTGGGCCAGGGAATCCAGCTGCAGGCGCTTCCACTCGGGCGTCTGCTCAAAATAGCTTTTCTCGACATGCTCGTACGTGAGCCTCGTCACGGCATCATCGGCCCAGATGACCGTCACGTGGCCGGCGCCGGCAGCATAGGCCTCCGCGACCACCACGCGCGCAAACGGCGCGCACTCAACCGGAGACTGAACGACGACTTCCTGGCCGGGCTTAACGTTTACGCCCTTGCGGACAACCAGGCGCGCATAGTTTTTAATCTTGGGCTCCAGGGGCTTCATACCCTCCAGGGCCTCTTCGACCGTCAGGGCAGCTCGAATCATGTGCCACTCCATCTATCTATAGAACAGTAAAAAGGCGCGCCGCAAAAACGACGCGCCTTATATCTTAGCGATAAGTATGTATGCAAACGCTACTTCTTCTTGGAGTCCTTCTTGTCCTCCTCGGCAGCTGCGCGCTCGATAAGAGCGTTGAGCTTGTTCTCGGACATGCCCTCGGCCTGCGCGCGGTACATGTTGCGCAAGGGACGAATACGAGCGAAGTCGTAGATAAAGTCACCTAGGATGATGACATAGGACAAAACGATGCCGACCATCTGGACAGGGCTGGACACCATGCCAGCGGGAGCGAAGTACAGCGAGGCCCAAATTGCCACGACGAGCACCATGCCAATGGCGAGCACAATCCACCAGATGCGACGGCGCTTGGTGTAGTCCTCGTCCTGCTTGAGGAGGATATTCGACACCGTATAGATGCGGTCCTCCTTGGCGCGCTGCTTAGCCTTGCGGGCGCGCTTCTCCTCTTTAGAGAGGCCCTCGAGATTCTCGCCCTTCTCGAGCTCTTTGCGGCGTGCCTTAGACGAAGCCGGCACGACGCGAACGGAGCTCGCTGCTTGACGGGCGGGCTTAGCAGATGCGGCAGACTTGCGCGCAACCCCGGTAACTTCGTGGGATTGCGTGCGCTTGTTCGTGGCGCTACGGGTACTCACTTATGCGTTCTCCTTCATGCTTGTGAACTGGGAGCCCGTGATGATCTGGAAGGCCTCGCGATAGCGCTCGGACGTGCCATCGATGACCTCGGCGGGCAGGTGCGGGGTCTCCCCCGTCATATCCCAGTTGGCCTTGAGCCAATTGCGGACGAATTGCTTGTCGTAGCTAGGCTGGATCTTGCCCTCCTCGTAGCTGGCAGCAGGCCAGAAACGGCTGGAGTCGGGCGTGAGACACTCGTCGATCAGCGTGACCTTGCCATCAATGACACCAAACTCGAACTTGGTGTCGGCAATGATGATGCCACGGGTCGCGGCGTACTCGGCAGCGGCCTTGTAGATCTTGAGGGAAAGGTCACGAATCTGCGTGGCGATGTCCTCGCCCACGATCTCGCAGCAACGCTCGAACGAGATGTTCTCGTCGTGGTCACCGATCTCGGCCTTCGTGGACGGCGTGAACAGCGGCTCGGGAAGCTTGGAAGCCTCGGTCAGGCCCTCAGGCAGCTGGATGCCGCAAACGGTGCCGTTCTCGTCGTAGGTCTTCTTGCCCGAACCGGTCAGATAGCCGCGGACGATGCACTCGATAGGAATCGTCTGGGCCTTCTTAACCAGCATGGCGCGGCCAGCGAGGTAGTCACGATACTCAGCAAACTCCTCGGGGAAATCCGCCGGGTCGATGGAAACGAGATGGTTGGGGACGATGTCGGCAAACTTATCGAACCAGAATGCCGAGATGCGATTGAGTACCTCTCCCTTAAACGGAATCTCGTCGGGAAGAATGAAGTCAAACGCAGAAATGCGGTCGGTGGCGACCATCAGCAGATTTTCACCGGCATCGTAAATATCACGAACCTTGCCACGGGAATCCGGACGACGCTCCATCGTTGTCACGTGAGTCACTCCTTACCTAAATACGACAGAAATGCGGGTTCTTTCCCGCATGTTTTCGCAAACTCGGAGCGGCAGGGACGCGGCCCCTCCTTCACCGAATAGCGAAAAGCTAGTGCTCCATTGTAGTAGATGCCGCGTCTGCCGTGTGCTCGCGGGGCAGATGAATTGTAAAAGTCGTACCCTTTCCAAGCTCCGACTCCACGGATATGTAGCCATGGTGACGCTCGACGATCTGCTTGGTCACGGCGAGGCCAACGCCCAGGCCGCCGGCTTCGCGGGCGCGGCTGGCATCGGCGCGCCAAAATCGTCCGAAGATACGCGACAGATCGTCCTTGGCAATACCGATACCGGTATCAGAAACGGCAATGCTGACGTGCTTGCGGTCACTGAGCACCGACACCACGACCCAACCGCCCTCGGGGGTGTAGCGCATGGCGTTGCTCATGAGGTTGATAACACATTGCGTGATCATGTCGGGATCGGCCTCGACGACATCGTCGTGCCCTTGGGTTTCATCTGCAAAGCGAAGACGAAGGTCACGGTCGGCAAACAGACGCTCCTGGCCGTTCACAATCGATCGCACGAACGGAACCATGTCCACCGGTTCTAGATTGAGCGGAGCCGTGCTGTTTTCCATGCGCGACAGGTCGAGCATCTGCTGCACCAGACGAGCCAGGCGACGCGTCTCGGAAGCAACGGTCTCCAAATGCTCATCGTCGGTGGGATACACGCCATCCTGCATAGCCTCGACCGTTGCGAGCATGGCCATAAGCGGCGTGCGAAGCTCGTGTGCAACGTCTGAGGTCAGGCGCTTCTCGTGTTTCATATCCTTCTCGAGCGAAGTGGCCATCTCATCGAAGGTCTCACCCAGCTGATCGATCTCGTCATCACCGCGCAGTCCCGTGCGGGCCGACAGGTCGCCGTCACGGATTTGCTTTGCGGTACTGGTGATGCGATGAATCGGCTTGGTGAGCATGCGCGACACGAGCGATCCGATAACGACCGAAATGCAGATTGCAACAACCGCGGCGAGGGCCATGGCGTTAAAGGTCTTCTCCCTAAACGCAGAGTCCGCCTTGGTGAGCAGAGCGTCGGAGCCGATGGCCCACAGCTTTACCTGTCCGACATGCTCGCCGGAAGACATTACAATCTCGACGTTAGCAACGCTATCGGAGTCGGTTGGAGCAGACGAGACCGGGCTATGCGATGCCCTCTTGCCGCTCGTGTCGTCGGTCGTAGCCTGGTTTTCGCGTACATCGGCGGTGGCGCTTGCCGAGGGCCAGGAATCGTCATAAACGATCACGCCCTTTTTATTGACGACCTGCATGCCCAGATCGTCGGAAACCAAACTCGACGTTGCAACCGTGCGCAGTTCTCCCGCGGTCCAAGAGCCGTTTTCCTCATATGAGGTCGCCAACTTCTCGGCAGCGGAATTTGCGATTTCGACGATATTGGAGCGTGTGTAATCCGAAAAGACCGTGCCCCACACAACAGAGACAACGCCCACCAGCACCAATACCGTCATGAGCGATGTCAGAGCAAAAGCAAGTGCCATGCGCGAGGGATAGCTCATCGTTGGCCGTGAATCGGAACGAGGCGTGTTCCAACTAGCCTTGGAACCCGCCTCGCTCTCCTGCTTGTGCTTTTGTCCGATTTCAAAGCGCGCAGGTGTCATATGTGATTTCCCTATTTCTCGTCCGACTTATCGGTCTTGGCCGGAGCCTCGAAGCGATAGCCGACACCATGGACGGTGTAGAGCCACTTGGGCTTCTTGGGATCATCGCCCAGCTTGGCGCGAAGATTCTTCACGTGGCTATCGATGGTGCGCTCATAGCCCTCAAAGTCATACCCGAGCACTTTCTCGACCAGCTCCATGCGGTTATACACACGGCCGGGATGGCGGGCAAGCGTGGTGAGCAGCTTAAACTCGGAAGCCGTCAGATCGACTTCCTTGCCCTCGACCAAGATCTTGTGGCCCGAGATATCGATGACCAGATCGCCGAAGTCGAGTACCTCGACGGCGGGCTCGTCGGCCTGATGGGCACGGCGGAACAGAGCGCGAACGCGGGCGACGAGCTCGCGCGGCGAGAACGGCTTAATCAGATAGTCGTCGGCGCCGAGCTCAAGACCGATAATACGGTCCTCGATCTCGCCCTTAGCCGTCAGCATGATGATGGGGACATCCGAGGTATCGCGAATGGTGCGGCAAACGCGCTCGCCGGGGATCTTGGGGAGCATAAGGTCGAGCACGACCAGGTCGAACTGATGCTTCTCGAACTCCTCGATCGCGGACTGGCCATCGCCGACGCCCACAACCCAGTAGCCTTCGCGCTCGAGATAGGCAGCGACGGCGTCACGGATTGCCTTCTCATCCTCGACCAGCAGAATCTTTTTTGCATCTGAAGCCATAACACGGCCCCCCTGTCTCAATTAGCTAAGAACAAGCCCATTTTAACGCACCTGAGCCCGCCAGATGCCGCTATGACGCGGCAGCTCGGCGGGCGGTACTCACAATTACAACGCGTTTATTCCCCTGTTGGCGCCTTTTTAACCCCTCTAAGCTTAAAGAGAGAATAGGCGTGCAGTGACCGTCTCTGGTATACCCTGGCTGTTGCGCACCGTGGCGTACGTAAGGAATGAGTCCGATTTTCCCGCCGTAGCTGGATAATCGCCATACTCCAAAGCGCGGTCGGGCGACAGCAGCGAGCCATAGGTCTTGGCAGAGGTGTCGATCAGGAAATGCGACGCCTGTACCTTAACAAGGTATTTATTCTTCTTGCCAGCCGCACATGCGAGCGGCTCGCGTGACAGGAAGAGGTACGGCCCTCCCTCATTACCGATATACGTGCCCATATTGCCCAGGCTGCCCACGCCACTATAGGCCGCCTCGATAGAAAACACGAAGGTATCGCCCATATATACGGCCTCGAAAGGCGAGACTGACGAGGGAAGGACTAGCTGGGCACGTTTGGTGTTGTTGCCGTCGGTCAAATCGATTGCCGTTATGCCGTAGTAGACGCCCTCGTCGTTGCGGACACGCGGCGAGATGGTCAAAATGCCGTCGCTCGCGCGCGGGGCCGATGCAAAGCGACCCGTCGATTTCCAAATTATCTCGGCCTTGGATTCATCAAGCGAGCGACGATAGCAAAACGAATCGCTACTCGTTTTATTGCCACCTGCCGAGGGCATTTTATACCAGATGACTGATGACCCGAACGCCGTAAACAGCGGCGGATCGTAGTCCTTGCCACCTCGATCGAGCTCAACCACGTCGCCAGAGAGCGAAGCGCCCGACAGATTTTGAGCGTAGAGCTTCCACGATGAATTGGCAAAGTTCATCTCAACCCACGCGAATACGCCGTCGCCGGCACGGACATCGTAGAATGCATATCCCGTGCCCTCGATAGGATCCTCGATTAATGTGGTAAGCGAGCCATCGCCCAGGTTGAGCACACCGAGTGTGTTGGCGTGCAGTGCCGATGCGGGCGCCATCATTGCCGCGGCGTAATCGCCGTCGCAGTAGTACAGCAGCGTACCCAGAGGCAGCGTCCACGACGCCGCCGGCTCAAGATCGATGTCGACAGCCTCATACTCATCCGTAATCGAGATGATTTTGGAATCATCCTTGATAACCTGCGGCTCGCCGGCGGCATCATCGCTGGTACCCGTTTTTTTCGAGCATCCGGCAAGCACCGTGGCAGCGCCCGCGGCAGCCCCACCGAGTACAAAGCCGCGACGCGATATTCCGTTCTTGATGTGATCGGCGATACCCATTAGGCGATCTCGGTGCGAGCGGCCTCGATAGCGCGTGTAAGCTGGTCGGCGCAGGAGGTCTTTTTCATACCGCAGGTATTACCGGCGAGAACCTCGATTACGCGATCGGCAGGAGCGCCCTCGACCAGCTTGGAGATAGCCTTGAGATTGCCGTCGCAGCCGCCGGTAAACTCAACGCCCATCACCTTGTTGCCGTCATCGGAAAGATCAAGGTGAATATTGCGAGCACACACGCCCTGAGGCTTGTAATCAAACGAAATCATGCGATCCCCTCTCAGAATGTTATTCGAGACGACTATTATCCCCGTCTTTCCCTAAATGCAACGAGGCGCTTTGCCGGCAACACACATTACCAGCAAAGCGCCCTAAAAAGCTAACGTTATGCCCGAACCTACTCGAAGCTCAGCTGCTCCAGACGATCAAAGACCGTGTCGATACGGGTGAGGAAGTCCCACGGATCAAAGATCTCGTCGAGCTTCTCCTGGCTGACGGTGCAGCGCGGGTCGGCCTCGAGACGCTCCTTAAAGGTGGGGCCGGAGACACAATCCTGTACCTCGTGCCAAGTTGCCATGGCGTTCTCCTGCACAATGGCGTACGCGTCCTCGCGGGTGATGCCCGTGTCGACGAGGGCGAGCAGCACCTTGGAGGAGAAGATGAGGCCGCGGGTCTTATTGAGGTTGGCCATCATGCGGGCAGGGTACAGCTGCAGGCCGTCGATAACGCGGATGAGGCACTGGAACATGTGGTCGAGGGCGATGAAGCTATCGGCCTGGGCGACGCGCTCGGCAGAGGAGTGCGAAATGTCACGCTCGTGCCACAGGGCGACGTTATCGAAGGCAACCTGGGCGTTGGACTTCACGACGCGCGACAGACCGCAGACTTTCTCCATGGTGATGGGGTTGCGCTTGTGCGGCATGGCTGAGCTGCCCTTTTGGCCCTTACGGAACGGCTCCTCGGCCTCGAGCGTATCAGTCTTCTGCAGATTGCGGACCTCGGTAGCGATGCGCTCGCAGGTGGCTGCGGTGGTGGCGAGAACGCCGGCGAGATAGGCGTGATGGTCGCGGCTGATAACCTGCGTGGACAGCGGGTCGTGAACCAGGCCCAGGTGCTCGCAGACATACTCCTCGACGAACGGCTCGATGGAGCTGTACGTGCCGACAGCGCCCGAGATGGCACCAAAGGCAACATTCTTGCGGGCGTCCTCAAGACGATCCAGATCGCGCTTGAGCTCCCAGGCCCAAGAGCCAAACTTCATGCCGAAGGTCATCGGCTCGGCGTGGATGCCATGAGTGCGGCCGGCACAGAGCGTGTTGCGCTCCTCAAAGGCGCGACGCTTGCAAATCTCGCCGAGCTTCTTGACGTCCTCGATGATCAGGTCGCAGGCCTGGGTGAGCTGGTAGCACAGGGCCGTGTCGCCCAGATCCGAGCTGGTCATGCCATAGTGAACCCAGCGGCTGGGCTTGGGGTCGCCCTCGGGAACATCGGCATCGATGTATTCCTTCATGTTGGTCAGGAAGGCAATGACGTCGTGGCGCGTGACTTCCTCGATCTCATCGACCTTCGCCTTCTCAAAGTTGGCATGGTCGCGGATCCACTGGGCCTCGTCTTTGGAAATACCGATCTTGCCGAGCTCCGCCTGGGCCTCGCAGGCCAGAACCTCGATCTCCTGCCAAATGGCGTACTTGTTCTCGAGGGAGAAGATGTGTCCCATCTCCGGGCGGGTATAGCGATCGATCATAGCGGCTCCTTTTTGGTTATTGGCACGTTGGTCGTAACCCATCCATTGTACCGTGCGCAGGTGCAAGTATGGGCAGCAGGCATTAACCTAACATTTTGGAAGGCTCTGTTAGACCAGGATTGACATTCCGCCCCGTCATCTTCTTGCGATTGCACAATGGTCGCCCCTTGTCGAATCTGAATCCGGCAAGGGGCGATGCGCCCGAGACCGGACGAGTTGCTCGCCTGGCCCTGCCGTTTCATGCCGACCTGCCGGCTAACTCGCCGTCTCCTCGTCGGGCGCCGGCGTCTTGACCCTCATCTCGAACGGCATCCCGCCCTCTCGGACGAGCGCCCTGAGGAACGCGTTGACGGCGGTGGACATGGACAGGCCGAGCTCGTCCAGGATGGCCGTGGCCTCCCTCTTGACCTCCGGGTCGATGCGGATCGTCGTGGCCGGTATGTTCGACGGCATGGCCTCACCCCTCCTCGTGTATCGCGGTGCGACCATTCTACCGCCTCTATGCGGCGGGCGCGGCCCAGTAGTCCATGTAGGGCGGCTCCACGTTGAACATGTCGCGGACGCGGCTCCTGCAGACGCCGTGCGCGAGCTGCCGCGCGACCGTGCGCCCGGCCGCGCCGGAATCGGTCGCCATGAAGGTCCGGCACCACCTGAACCAGGCGAGGTAGGCGTCGAGGTGCTTCGTCGACACGCCCCTGAACGGCTCCATGAAGGCGCCGAGGAGCGAGTGGACGGTGTTGACCCGGTTGATGGTCCCCCCGGAGCGGTCCTTGGGGTCGTAGGCCGCGTGCGCGGCGACCTCGAGCTCGGCGAGGACGCCGACGTAGGCGGCCGCCCTGTCGGTCGCGACGACCGAGCCGGCCGCGATGCGGCCCCTCAGCGCGTCCATGGCGCGCTCCCTCGAAAGGGCGCCCCGCCCCGTGACCTCGAGGAACGTCTCGTTCGAGTCGTTCACTCCGGTCATGACGCAGATCCGCTCGCGCGACAGCCCGCGTCTGTGCACCTGCTTGCCGCGGTGCCGGGAGGGGCGCGGCATCGTGAACGACCCCTTCGCGTGGTTGCCCTTGAACGACTCGGGGAAATAGGTCTCGTCGAGCTCGCAGCCGCAGCCCCGCTCGACCCTGAACGAGGGGGAGTAGGCCGAGAGGCACTCGATCAGCCTGTGGCGCATGGTGTAGGCGGTCTTGAGGCAGACGCGGCAGCGCCTCGCGCATTCGCGCAGGGGCAGCATGAGCACGAAGCACTCGGCGTAGGCCATCCAGGTCTCCTTCGGGAGCTTGCTCGTCCCCAGGATGCGCTCGCTGCCCATGCCGAAGGTCCTGCCGCAGCCCCGGCAGAGGTAGCGCTGCTCGCCGTTCTTCGATTTGCCCTTCTTCACGACCGCGGCGGACCCGCAGCGCGGGCAGCGTTCGATTTCGTAGGCGGAGCCGGCCGCGTCGTCGAACGCCGCCGCGCGGATCACGTCCCTGACGGACTCGATAGCGCGGCGGCGCTCGGTCTTGCTGAGGTTCGCCATGCCCTTCTTGAAGTTGAGGACCAGGTCTTCGGCGTTCATGCTGCCTCCATCATCGCGGTCTATGGGGTCAACGATATGGCACCGTGGGGACACATGTATGTCAATCCTGGTCTAACAGAGCCTTTTGGAATTGGAGCGAGCAACGGGACGTCCGCGTATTTGCTTCGCAAATCCGCACCGGCTTCAGGCGAGCCCCTCAGCCTCACGAAGCCGAAGGGGAAGACTTTGTTGAATTAGCCGTCCCCATGTCTCCCGTGCCCGGTGGAGCGGGCAACGGGACGTCCGCGTATTTGCTTCGCAAATCCGCACCGGCTGCGGCCGCCTATCGGCGACCTTGCCTGCTCGCTATAAACGCTTCGCGTTTATTTAACGCTCGCACCCTGTCGGGTTCGAGTCCCGGCACTTTATTGAAAAAGGCACGGTAACGAAACGTTACCGTGCCTGAAATTCGAATGGAGCGGGCAACGGGACTCGAACCCGCGAGTGTCAGCTTGGGAAGCTGATGCCTTACCACTTGGCGATGCCCGCTTGTGTGTTGGCTAGTATAACGCGGTTGTCTTGTTCGATACAAGGGTGGTGATACTTGTTTTAGCTGTGGAGATTCGTTTGAAAATCGCGTCAATTGTGGAGACGAGGACCTTTGGCTTCCTGTTCCCCTTATCTTCTACCTGCGCTTTTGCTTGATTGTTGTATTTGAGCTCAATTTGTCAGGAATTGGGCAAGCTTTTGGTCAGGCTCCGGTACTTACCCGCATGAACCTCGGGGGTAGCCTCATCCTACGCGTCGCAGCCTCCCCGTGCGGCGCACGAGGGATAAGGAGCAGCCATGTCCAACGCACCCACGCACTCTGTCCACAGCGCAATCGCAACAGGTCCGCTGCTCCTGCTCCTCTTCCTGCTTTTCGGCTGCCTGACACCGGGAGCCGCATTTGCCGTCGATGGCTACGATCAGCTCGGCTTCCGCACTATTAGCGATGATTGTGGGCCCTTCTTTATCGGCAAGTATGAAGCTCAAGACGCCTCAATTGCCTACTGCATGAACCAGGAGCGCCCCGGCCCCACCAAACCGGGCGGCCCATGGCTCAACTTTGATCAAGGCTGGGTGTGGCTCGACGACGAGTTCGCGGCAATCGTTTGTCACGGATATCCCACCACCACGTCGTTTGGCGGTTACCATCTTTCACCCGATCGCGCCCGCGCCGCCACCCAGCTTGCCGTATGGATGCTCAACGGCACTACCCATGTCGACGGCACCTACTCCTACACGACCGCTCAGGGTAAAACCAAGAGCGGACACTTTACCGCCGACAATGAAGTCGTGGCGGCTGCGCGGTGGCTCCACGACAGCGCAAAATCAGGAAGCATCAAAGCCGCTCCGCACCGCGCGCGGCGCTATCTAGGAGCCGTATCGGGCGGCAGCAAACGTCAGGACATGCTCTATGTACTGCCGGCGGTCTCTGTTTCCTTCCAAAAGCAGTCTGCAAACGCTGCCATTACCAGCGGAAACAATACTTATCAGTTTGCCGGGGCAACATTCGATGTTTTTGAGAGCGCCAGCGACGCACGTGTTGGCACCATCCAGATGGACAGCAACGGTCGAGCGCAAGCAACACTTCTGCCCAACACAGCATACTACCTAGTTGAAACGAAGGCGCCGGCCGGCTATGTCCCCCGCCACGATCGCATCGCCTTTACCACGGGGAATGACGGTGGACAGGTCGCCATTGATGAACAGCCCGGCACCATCAACCTGCGTATCGTAAAACTCGATACCGCGACGAATGCCGGCCCCCAAGTAGGCTCTTCACTCGCAGGAGCAGAGTTCACGTGTGTGTCGCAATCAACCCCTGGATGGGCGCAAATCCTCACGACCGACGAAAGCGGTCAGGCCACCCTCGCCGATGTCCCCTTAGGAACCTTTACCATCTACGAATCAAAAGCCCCCGAGGGCTACCTGCCATCCAACGACAGCTGGACCTATACCGTTGGAGCCGACCAGCTCGGCGATTCAGGCGTGGTCGAGATCGAATCTCGCATTTCCGATATCTCCATTGCGTTTGACCTTGAGATTTCCAAATTCAAGGATTACGGCAATAGCGACCAATCCGGCCTGGAGCAACCGGCGGGTGGTGTTGTCTTTGAGGTTGTCAGCAACAGTTCTCAGCAGGTTGTTGGCACACTGACCACAAACATCTATGGCTTTGCCTCCACCAAAGATCAGCCCGAAGCATGGTTCGGCACAGGCAAGCGACCCGCCGGTGTCCACGGAGCTGTCCCATACGACCGTGCCGGCTACACGATTCGCGAGGTTCCGGAAACCGTCCCCGAGGGTTTTAAACGTGCAGGGGAATGGACCGTCGGGGCCAATCAGATTTCCAACGGCGCCGAGCTTCAATATATCGTGGACAACCACGCGCTGTCGACGCATCTCCAGATTGTAAAACGCGATGCCCAAACAGGCGCTTCTGTTCCACTAGCCGGATTCACCTTCCAACTCCTCGACAGCAATCACGAACCTGTCTCACAAACTTGCTGGTATCCAGCACATAACGTAATGGACACCTTTACGACTGACGCGACCGGGACCGTCACACTGCCCGAATCGCTCGTGCCGGGCACCTATTATGTACGCGAAACCTCGGCCAAAGAGCCCTATCTTGTCGGCGAAGAGATCGAGGTAAACATACCCGCCGACATGAACCTAACGCCCGTTGCAGTCGCCTCGTATTATGACCACGCCGCGACCGGAAACATCAGGATCGTTAAAACCGATGCCATAGACGGCAGCAGCCTCGCGGGCGCCGTCTTTGAGATCCGTGCCTCGGGTGATATCGTGCGCCGCGACGGTAGCATTGCCGCGCTCGACGGTGAGACTGTCGCGACCGTCACGACGGATGAAACTGGAGAAGCACGCGCGGGCAACCTCCCACTGGGATCTGGCACCGCACGCTACGAGGTTGTCGAGACTCAAGCGCCGGCAGGCTTCTTGCTCGATCAGACAACCCATATTGTCGACCTTACTTATGCCGACCAGAAAACACCCGTTGTAGAAGCACGGCTTAACGTATCCGACGATTACACCAAGGTTGATATCTCCAAGGTCGATGCAAGCGGTGAGCAGGAAGTGGAAGGCGCACAGCTCGCCTTATATGGTCCCGATAAAACCGAAATAGACTCCTGGACCTCATCCGACAAGCCACACCGCGTCGAACATCTTGCACCCGGCACCTACTCGTTGCGCGAAATGATGTCTCCGCGGACCTATGACCTTGCCGAGGAGATAACGTTTGAAATAAAGGATACGGGAGAAGTCCAATCCGTCGCGATGAAGGATGCGCCCATCGAGATCAAGAGGCAGGTCGACAAGCGTCAGGAACTTGTCCAACCTATCGAAAAGGGCCTGTTGGCTAACGGCGATGGTAAAAACCGTGCCGCGATGCAAACCAATACGGACGGGCTTTTCTCCTATACCATCGACGCTCGAAACGATTCAACTACCTGGGTTGATGAGTTCACAATTACCGATGATCTTGAGTGTGCCGAGGACGATACGGCGAGATTCGTCTCAATCGAAACCCCCGTCGCCATCGGCGACCTCAATGGTCTGTGCAACGTGTGGTATCGCACGACGCCGTTGGACTCGACAGACGTCGATGAGCCGGCAAACGCGACACTTGACGATGGGCACGAAAATCCTTGGCTTGAGTCCGACGAAGTAAGGGAGAGTCTGGGTGAGGATTGCCGCCTCGTCGATTACGACGGCTGGCACCTCTGGAAGGCGGATGTCTCGACCACGGAATCCACCACACTCGAGGCGAAAGAACTCGACCTTGCGTCCAATACCGTCGTAACGGGCATTCGAATTGAATACGGTGCGGTAGCCGCCGACTTTACGACTCGAAGCGATGTGGATTCTTGGACCCGCGATGATCTCAAAGATGAGCACGACGACCTTGACGATGCCAAAGCAATCCTTGGCACAGACGCTCGGGGCGCAGTCGTACACATGCAGGCAACGTCGGCTTATACGCCCCAAACCGCACTCACCAACAGCGCGCGCGTCGATCTTTGCCGCAACGGCGGCGGCGATAAACTTGAGTCACATGACGAGGACAGCGTCATTCAACGCTGTACCCTACCGCAGGACCTACCGGCAACAGGATCAGCTCCCATCGCCGCTTGCATCACCGCGCTCCTGACCTCGGGTGTCGCAGCCCTATGGTTCGCTCGCCTTAGGTCGATCCCAAAAAAGCGCTAGCGCGATGAAAAAGCGGGCGAGACAGTCCCCTGGCTCGCCCGCTTTCAATCATGTAAATCGCCGTATCTACTCTGCAGACGAAGATCCACCATCAACGATTGCTTGCTCGGACTCAGGAATCCCATCGGCACCCGTACTCTGTTCTTGCTCCACCTCTTCGCTGATTGCGGAGGCGGGGGTCGAGCCCTTTGCACCCACGATGTAGGCAGCCCCAAATCCTAACGCAATGGCAATCAAGGTCAAAATCACGTAGACAGGCCAATGGCGCTTAATATACGAAAACACGTTGACTCCTTAGAGCTCCGTCTACGAACGGCGGATAACCTCGGTCACGACCTCGGATACCGTGGCAATGTTCGTCGGGTTGACATTGTGGGGCAGGTCGTCCTCGGTACGAGCGCAAGCCAGACGCGTGCCGTCCACGCCGGCGATGGTGAGGGCTCGGCGGCTCGCCTCAAGCGCGGCATAGGCATCGGTCTTGGCATAGGGCATCTCGAGCGCGCCACAATCGACATGGAACGACTTGCACACCTTGCTGACCAGGTTCATGATGCGGCGATCGCCCTTGAGCAGCTGCTGTTCGCCCTCGACCGTCACCACCGAAAGCCTGCCAGCGCCGACGGATTCAAGATTGATGAAGAATACGCCGCGGAGCTTATCGCGATGCGAAGCCAAGAAGGCCTTCATGCCGGCGCCATCACAATCCGAGGCGCCGGTTGCCACAAACCAGATATCGTGACCGAGCAGCTCATCATCGCCCATAGAGGCGACAGCCGAGAGCATATCTTCGGAAGAAGCGCCATCGGAAGACGTAGCGCCACCCTTCCAGCCATCGTTATCGTCCTCGAAGTTATCCCACGAACCGATACCGCGACCGGACTTCTTGGCATCGTAATCGTCTTCGACGCCCAGCCAGTCACTCATGCTGTCCTGCTCGTTTTTCTTTTTACGACCGAACAGGCCACCCAGGCCGCGCTTACGAGACTTGGGTGCCGCCGGGGCGGGAGCTGAAATGGTCTCGATCGGCTGCGCGCCCGGCGCAACGGGCATAGGAGGCGCAACGGGTGCCGATGTGGGTTCGGGACCCTGAGCAGTAGCAAAGGGGTCGTTGACCTGGGCAGAGGGATCGGGAAGGTCGAACAGCGACGTGCGAGACGCAACGTTTGCCTGCTTCATCGACGGCAGCGATGGATCGGGGACCGGAGCCAGCGGAGACGAGGAGGGCGCAGGCGACGGTGCCGACGCCGGATCGGGAACATTCATCTGCGGACGCGGCGATGCCTGGGAGGAAATCTGGGCCATAAGGGAATCGACCGTTTCGTCCTGGGTGGGAGCGACATTGGCAACCGTGGCACCGGAACCACTCGGGGTCGGCATGGTGAAAATCTGCGTGGAGTAAGGCCTCGACTCATCCGTCTCGGGAGCCTCGGAAACCGCAGGCACTTCCTCCTGCTCGACCTCGGTCGAATCACCTTGATCGGCTGCCGCGTATTGCTCTTCGTCAGAGTTGGCCTCGACGGACTCGTCCTCGGCGGCATCTTGGATTTCGGCAGCATCAATGGGCTCGTCATCGTCTGCCGCGTCGCCCTGCTCATCGGAAACAGGAAGGGGCTCGGCAATTGCGGTGCCTTGCTTTTCAAACGTTATCGTGGAATCGAACTGCGCGGCATCAAACGACATGGTGCTATCGACGTGCTGCTGAGCCTCGAAAGACGTTGTTGCCTCAACAACATCCGCTGACGTCGGTTGCTGGGACTCAAAGGACGTCGTAGCTTCGGCAGCGTCGACGGGCCCGGACTGCATAGCCTCGTTCTGCTCGAACTCTTGCGCCGCGCGCTCACGTGCCGCCTCGGCTGCCTGCTGCTGAGCGATAGCCTCCTGCTCGGCAGCCTCGCGTGCGGCAGCGCGCTTCTCCTCGAAATCGTCGACAAATTTCCTGCCCTTTGCAAGCGCACCCTTAAAGAAGCTGGAAGCGCTGGCGCCAATCGAAGAGAACGCGGATGCAATATCGGCATGGTGCGTTGCCGCGGGAATCTCGGCAGAGAAATCAGTATCGCTCTCGTAAGACACGCGCCTCGGCTGTTCAACGTAATCGTCGTCAGACTCGTCCGCAACGTCTTGCGCCGGCGCGGCGGGAGCCAAAATGTCCAGTCCTGCCGCGGGATCGATCGCGGACACCGCCTCGGGCTCGGCAACGGCAGCGGTAACCGCGGCAGACTCATCATCCGCAGTGACAACGGGCGCAGGCTCGGGCTCAAACGTCGGCTCCTCGCCCTCCTCGTAATCGAGCGTGCAGGACTCGGGAAGCATTCCGAGTGCACGGATGGCATCCGAACCAAAGCGAATGTTGCCGGCGGCGTTGCGATAGAGCTTGGGCTCGGGCTCGGCCGCGGCAGGCTCCTCCGCCGGCTCAGCAGCGGGAACCTCGTCATTGAACTCTTCGGCCTGGACAGCCTGATTCTGATCCTCGGGCACGATGGCGCCAATCAGCGTCTCGTCGGCAGACGCACCCTCAAAGCCCTCAATCTGCTCGTCAAAAGCCTCGCCCTGTTCGGGCTCGGTTTGAGCGTCGGGAGCAATCGGCTGACCGAACTCGTCCTCGGCGTAGGTAGGCTCTTCGTACTCGATGGTGTTGCCGTAGTCGTTTTGCTGCTGGGCCGCGGCATACTCCGCCGCCGCGCGCGCCATTTCCTCGGCACGACGCTTCTGCTCCCCAAAATAGGTATCGAACGGAACATCGTCGGGAAACTCGTTCTCGCCCTGGAAGGGAGCAACGTTGTCCATAACGCCGAGCATAGCGGCGACAGAAGACTTGTTGCACACCGCGCCGGACGTATAGGGAAGAACGTGGCGGTTAGAGATGATGTTTGCCGCGTTGGCAAGTGCAACGAGGGAAGCGAGGATCGCGACAATCCACAGCAGAACCTTGAGCGCGCCGGGGAGCGGCAGGATACGCAGGATGGCAACGGCAGCAGGGGCAATCGTGGCAACGGGCAACAGCTTGGCGATGAGCGCACGATACGAAGCATAGGGCTCGCGGGCGAGCAGCTCAGCACGGGGAGAGTCGTAGTGTGCGACAACGACCACCGGGCGGTTGCGCGGAGACGCGAGCGGGCCCGAGGCCTTGTGGTAGGCGATGACATTTTGGCTCACGCCCGTCTTGCCCAGGCGCGAAACCACGGGGTGGCCCGTGCGCTCGAGCACGTAAAGAACGGCGCCGACAATGGCCAGCAAGGTGCCGACCAAGCCGATACCGCCGCCGATGCCCATCAGCAGGGCGCCGGCAAACGCAAGAATACCGGTAACGGCAAATGCCAATCTACTGGGCGCCGGGGCATTGAACTCCTGAACCTCGGGGTCAAAGCCGTGGTTGCGGAAGATCTGAGCGATATCCTCGGCAGCCAAGCGCTCTTCTTCGCTGCATGCCGGCGTAATGCCGGTGTTCTGCAGCAGGTGGTTAATATAGTTCTGGGTGTTCGCCATGTGCGCTCCACATCCATAATCCGACAAATAGGCCCAATGCATGCACATTAGAACCGTATATAGTCGAAAGTATACCCCGAGCGAGCGCAAACGACCGAATTCGGGCCATCTTAACGCCTCGAGCGGACAAGGATATAGCCTAATCTCCATATCGGACTAAAATCATGGCAGCAAACCACCTTCTCATGCGAGGACTCTATGACGGCAAGCGACACGACCGAGACAATTAAAAAGGGAAATTCGGAGCCCAGTTTCGATAAAACGGCTCAGCGCATCCTCAATCTTTTCTTTGTGCTCAATAGCTCCCCCGAACCGCTGACGACCGAGCAGATCGTCTTGGATTCTGACCTGGGATATGGCTCGGGCAATATCGACTCGGATAAGCGCAAGTTTCGACGCGATCGTGACAAGCTGCTCGAACGCGGCATCTTAATCAAGGAGGTTCGCCCCACCGGCGCGCAGGAGACCGAGGAAAGCTCGTGGACAATCGACCGCGAGCACACGTTTGCGGCAGGCGGCCTCATTACCGCAGACGACGCCGATATCCTGCTCAACGCCATCGACCAGACACTAGCGGCCGGCTCATCCACTTTTGCCGCACCGCTTGCCGATATTCGCTCCAAGATTGCCTATCTCACCGGCAGGACGACGGTAGACGAGGCGCCGATCAGCCGCTCTCCCACCGTCGATGCGGTTTGGAGCGCCTTTGCCGAGCGATGCGCGCTGCGATTTTTATATCAGAACGGACGCGGCGAGCAGAGAGAACGTACCGTCTGCGTCTACGGCATGTTCGAGCGCGAGGGCGTGGCTTACTTCTGCGGCCTCGACAACGTCACCGACGACATCAGGACATTCCGCTGCGACCGTATCGTTCGCGCTTGGCGTCCTTCGAAGGCCTACGTCATCCCCGCGGACTTCAACCTCAGCGACTACCTGTTCTTTGAATTCGATTTTGCCGACCGACCGCCCGTTGCAGCCACGTTCTCATTCGCCCCTCAGACGCAGATCGATATGATCAACGGTCTCACGCGTGGGCGAGGTGAGCTCGTACACACCGATGTGGGATGGACCTGGACCGTTGACGTGCGCGATCTTGAAGCCGGCGCCTCATTTTGCATGGCCCACGCCATGGACGGCATGAGGCCCGTGGCCCCCAAATCGCTCAAACAGGCGTGGAACCACCTCATTGAAAGGACGGTGCACGAGTATGCCCGTGCGTAAACTCACCAGCGAGCAGAGACTCTCGCGCGCCATCGACATCATGGAGGCCCTCTACGCCGCCGGCGAGAGCGGCATGACACGAACCGAGATTTGCAGTCGCTTTGACATCACGGGGGTATCGCTCGACGAGATTCTCGAGATCGTCTCGACGCTCGCGGACCGAGAATCGGGCGCGCGCATCATCTGCGAATGCCGCGGCGAGCGTGTGGTCCTCACCGGTGACGCCGGGCGTGTGCTACCGCTGCGCTTGAGTGCCGCCGAGGGCGCTGTGCTCAACCATGAACTTGAATCGTTGGGGATCGAGCCGCATACGGCAGCTCGGATTCGACATGCCCTTCTACCCGAAGAGCTCGGCTATAACCAGCGCGTCTTTGACACCGTCAACCACGGGTCGCACTGGCAGCAGCTGAGCTGCGCCATTCAGGACGGTGTTCGCTGCCGCATCTCGTATCGCTCGATGGACGATGCACGGCCACGTGAGCGTCTGGTCGACCCCTTGCGCATTACGGCAAACGGCGACCAAACATACCTGATTGCCTGGGACATCGCGGTCGATGAGCAGCGCACCTATCGCATGGATAAAATCGAGGGACTCGCCTTGACGGAAGACTCCGTCGTGCCTCATGCACCGGACGTCACATCCCTCCACGATTCCCTTGCTCGGACGCAGCGTAGCGCAAAGCTCTTGATGCCATTCGATATGGCGGAGCATCTGGACTGGGCCGGCATCACCCTAATCGAGCGCAGCGGGGCAGACATGGCAACGGTAACCGTGCATTATGGCTCCGAGCGTTGGCTACTGAGCCAGGTAATCGCAGCGGGCGGAGCCATCCGCATCTTGGATGACCCCGCCCTGTCAAAGCGTCTGTGCGATATGGCAAAGACCCTCGTCTGTCCGCTTTAGCGCCGCCGCTCGTGGCGTGCACGCCACAGTTGCAGATAGTGCCCGATCTGCGCCGATTCGATGCGCTGGTAGGAGCTCGTAGGCAGCGACGTTAAGAACTTCTTTCCGTAGCCCTTCGTCACCAGGCGCGGGTCGGCCAGAATCAGCACGCCGCAATCGGTCGACGAGCGGATAAGGCGGCCGGCCGCCTGCTTGACCTCGAGCACCGCCTCGGGCAGCGAATAGCGCGCCCAAGCGCGGTCTTCGCGCAGGTTGCGCTCGCACGAGAGCGGGTCCGTGGGACTCGAGAACGGCAGCTTGGGAATGATGACGCAGCGCAGCGTCTCGCCGCTGGCGTCGAATCCCTCCCAAAAGGCCTTAAGAGCAAAAAGCGACGAGGTCGGCTCGTTGATAAACCGGTCGCGCAGGCGACGAGGAGATGAGTTGCGCTGCTGGCAGTTGAGCTCCAGACCCGCACGGGCCATCTTGGGCTCAACGCGGGCGTACAGGTCTTCCATGTCGCGCCGATTGGTGAACAGCGTGAGCACCGATCCGCCCATGGCAAGATGGGCGTCGACCAGCACGCGCTCGAGCGCCGTAAGATAGCTCTCACGATCGCGCGGATCGGGGATATCGCCCGCAACGACTACGGCCATGTTCGAATCGAAGTCGTAGCTCGAATCCAAGTGCAGCGATGAGGATGTCGAAGCACCGATGCGATCGAGGCCGACCGCGTGGTTAAAGTGTTCAAAGCTTTTGGACACCGTCATGGTCGCCGAGGCAAAGATAGCCGTGTGAACCTCGGGCAGCCACTCGGTTGCCAAGGCCTCACCAATGTCGATGCGCTCTGCGGTCATCGACTCTCCGCCGGCACGCAACCTGCGATTGACCTGCAGCGAATACACGTAGTGTTCATCGGCGCCATCAATGATGAGTTTGAGGTTCTCGGCCAGCTCGTGCAGGCGGCGCGAGATATCACCCAGGTCAACAACAACCTCGGGCTTGTCGGCGGCGACGGCTTGCACCAGCGCGTCGACGCTCTTGTCAGCTTGTTCCAATGCGTCGATGGCAGTGTAGGCCGACGGTAAGAAATCATGCCAGTCGTCAGATTCGCGCAGCTCGGGGCCAATCCATAGATTGGCATTGTCATAACCCCCACGCGCACGGCGGCCGAGCTCGCGAACGCCATCGAACACGTCGGCGATTGCCATGCTCGCGCGCGCAACCGTCGACGTCGCCTTGGCAGTAAGGCCCAGATAGAGCGTAGAGCCCTCGGAGGTTGCCAAATCACGGGAAACCTGGCTTAGCGCGCCGGTGCTCGAGCCACCCAGGCGCTCAAACAGAACGTGTGATTCGTCCGCCGACACCACGCGCGCCCACTGGCGGCGCGCCTCGCGCTCGATGGAATGGGCCTCGTCGATTACCCAATGACGAATCGGAGGTAAAATCCTGCCCTCGGCCGCGACATTGCGGAACAGCAGGGAATGGTTGGTGACCACCACATCGGCATGCGCCGCACGACGGCGAGCGCCGTGGACCAAACATTTATCAGGGAAAAACGGGCAGAGGCGACGAGCACACTCGCGCGAGGCCGTCGTAAAGTCGGGACGGTTGACGCTGCGCCACCGAATGCCGAGCGAGTCGAGGTCGCCATCGGCTGATTGGCAGACGTACGCCATAATGACCGCGACCGCCGTGAGCGTGTCCGCCGGATCGCGCTTGGTGGTAATCTCGACCTGGCCGCGGCTCATGCGCTCAAGCTTGCGCAGGCACGGATAGTGGTCATACCCCTTGAGAGCGCAAAATGACAGACCACCGTCCAGTTGCTCGGCAAGTTTTGGCAGCTCATGGTACATGAGCTGGTCGGCGAGATTGTTCGATTTGGTCGCAATACCAACCGTGATGTTGTTACGGCGTGCTGCCTCGGCAAAAGGCACCAGATAGGCCATCGATTTGCCGACGCCTGTGCCCGCCTCAATTACACGATGAGTGCCCGTGACCAGCGCATCGCGGACCTCGAGCGCCATCGCGATCTGCTCATCACGCGGCTCGTAGGTGGGGTACATGCGATTGACCAGGCCACCTGGCGCATAGTCTGCCTCAATCTCCTCACGACTCGGCATCTTGAGGACCGGCAGTTCGTCGGCGTCCACCCGATCGTCGGCGCGATCGGCCTTGAGAACGTCAGCACGAGCGGCGCTGAGAGAGAAGATAGAACCAGGGTTCTGCCCTGCCAAGAATGAGAAGATAGGACGATAGGACCAAGGCACATCCGGATGCATGTCGGCTAGGCGCGCCATGAGGCCCTGGGGCAAGTCGGTGAGCGCCACGAGCAACACGCGCCATACGCCACACAGGGCGTCGACGTCGGCATTGGCACGGTGTGATACCGAGTCACAGCCAAACAGATCGGCCATAAAAGACAGCTTGTGCGAGGCCAGGCGCGGAAGCGCGATGCGCGACAGCGCCAGCGAATCGATCCAGATATCGCTCACGTTGACGCCGCCTTTGACCGACTCGATAAACGAGCGATCGAACGTGGCGTTATGTGCGATCACCGGGCAACCACCGACAAAATCGGCGAGAGCGGCGACGGCCTCAGCGGCCGACGGGGCATCTGCCACATCGGCATTTGTAATGCTCGTGAGCTCGGTAATCTCGGCGGGAATCAGCTGCTTGGGATGCACGAAGGTATCGAAGCGGTCGACGATCTCGCGGCCCGAAAGACGGGCCGCCGAGATCTCGATCAGCTCGTTGTCCTGCACCGAAAGACCTGTGGTCTCGGTATCGAGGACAATCACATCTTCCTCGATAAGGCCGAAGGACTGCGTTTTGGCGCGTTCGGCAAGCGTGGCATAGGAGTCGATGACAAACTGCGGCGTTCCTGACGAAACCGCGTCCTCGATTAGCATGCAATGCCCGCTCGACGAAGGCCCATACGGATCAGGCTGTCACAGACCTGCGGGAACGTCATGTCGTCTGTGTGGCGAATCTCATCCGGATACAGCGACGTATCGGTCATGCCGGGAATGGTGTTGGTCTCGAGGATGACGGGGCCGTCCTCGCTCACGATAAAATCGCTGCGCGAGATGCCCAGGCAACCGAGGGCCTTGTGAGCAGCACAGGCAAGCTCCTGAGCGCGAGCGTAATTCTCGGGTGAAATCTGCGCCGGAATACGATGGATGTCCGTAGGGTCGACATACTTCACGTCCAGATCGTAGAACTCACAGTCCTCGGGCTTGCGAATTTCGACAATCGGCAGGGCGCGCACGTCGTCCTCGCCGTACACACCGACGGTGATCTCGGTACCCTCGATGCACTTCTCGACCAGCACTTTGTCGCCGTACGCAAACGCCTTGGCGATTGCCGCGGGCAGCTCGGAGGGCTCATGGACCAGGGAAATGCCATAGCTGGAACCGTTGACGGCCGGCTTCACAAAGCAGCGCTCGCCACAAACCTCGACGATATGATCGATATCGACTTCATCGCCCACCTCGAGCGCGAGGCCGGGGGCAATGGGAATGCCCGCCTTGGCGTACAGGAGCTTAGAGACCTCCTTGTCGGCACCGCAGGCGCTGGCAAGCACGCCCGAGGCCGTGTAGGGGATACCCAGGGTCTCCATGGCGCCCTGCATGGCGCCATCCTCGCCGCCGGCACCGTGCATGGCGATAAACGCCACGTCAAAGCCGCCGGTCGCCATGGTTACCATAAAATCATCGGCAGCCGTGTCGAGCAGCTCCACCGAAGTGTAGCCGGCCTCCTTCAAGGCAACCGCGACGTTCTTTCCCGAATTGAGCGAGATCTCGCGCTCAGCGGAATGACCGCCCGCCAAGACCGCTACGTGCATGTTCTCTAGGCTTTTACCCGGCATGGGCAGACTCCTCCTCTATAATTTCTGCAGCTGATACCATATTGTAGCGATACCCTCTACGTTTCCCCAAAATCGAAAGGCTTCCATGAATCCCAGGACTAAATCTCAGGACATTCGCGACTTGAGCCAAAACGATATTCGCGAGCTCGTGGCCGAGCTTGGCCAGCCCGCCTTCCGCGCGAAGCAGCTCATCGAATGGGTCTTTGAGAAGAACGTTTGTTCGTTTGACGATATGACCAACCTTCCCAAGGCTTTCCGCGAGCAGCTTAAAGAGGCTTTTGCCTTTGACACGCCGACTGAACTCACCAAGCAGGTTTCCAAAGATGGCTCTCGCAAGTATCTGCTCGAGTACCACGACGGCGTTTCCGTCGAGACCGTCGGCATGCCCCGTCGTAACAAGCTTTCCGTCTGCGTTTCCACCCAGGCAGGCTGTGGCATGGGCTGTGCCTTTTGCGCTACCGGTCTCAACGGCCTCAAGCGCTCTCTGACCGCTCAAGAGATCGTCGACCAGGTACTTCATGTATCCAACGACTTTGGCGAGCGCGCCACGAGCGTTGTCTTCATGGGCCAGGGCGAGCCGTTTGCCAACTACGACGAGGTTCTCAAGGCGCTGCGAATCCTCAACGACCCCGATGGCATCGGTATCGGCGCTCGTCACCTCACCGTCTCTACCAGCGGCGTTATTCCCGGTATTCGCAAATTTGCCGACATCCCCGAGCAGTTCACGCTTGCCGTTTCCCTGCATTCCGCCATCCAGTCGACGCGCAATAAGCTCATGCCCGGTGTTAAGAAGTACACGCTGCTTCGCCTTCACGAAGCGCTTCAGCTCTACACCGAGAAGACCGGCCGCCGCCCGACCTATGAGTATGCCATGATCGAAGGCGTCAACGATACGAATCCCGAAATGCAGGCGCTCTGCGACTTCTGCGAGGGAACGCTGTGCCACGTTAACCTCATTCAGCTTAACGACATCGAGGGTAGCCCGCTCAAGCCGTCGCCGATTCATAAGGTTGAGGATCTTCAGCGTCGTCTTGAGTCCCGTGGCATCGAGACCACGATTCGTAACTCCCGTGGTAACGATATTGACGCCGCTTGCGGACAGCTGAAGCAGCGCTTCAAAGTTCAGAAGAACGCATAGGGGAGTCGCATCCCAAAACGTTTCATGTGAAACATCGAACGACCCCGGTTACAGAATATGCAACCGGGGTCGTTTCATTTATTGACCTTAATTTTGAATCAGCTGCTACCTGTCCCATTTTTACGGCCAAAATAAGGGGTCCTTGTCTCATGAATCAGACAAGGACCCCTCAAAATATGCTGAGTAATTGTTAGGTACCTAATAGCCTACATTTTCCCATTGGTTGCTGACCCAACCTTGATTAATCTTTGGATTCTTCGTTACCTGAGCAGTACGCATGGCAACATCTTCTGTCATAACATCCATTTTCTTTTTGGAAGTATCGACGATATCTTGCGCGCTACGAAGCAAACGACCTCGAAGTTCATCGTCTGTAGCGATCCTATAGCCAGCAAAGGCACCAGCCGCGACAGTCGTCACCAATGCAATCGCTGTTAAAATCTTATTCCTCATCTTGGCCTCCTTGATCAAACTGAATCATTTCGCCAAGAATACGAGAGAGCTCTTCCTCGTCTTTAAACTCAATCTCAATCTTATTCTTTCCACGCGAGCTCTTCACACGCACGTTGGTATTAAATACCTGACGAAGCACGCGGGCAGCCTTTTTAAAAGACTGAGGCGTTGCAGGCCTCGGCGTCTTAGGTGTCTCTCCGGCAGAAAACAACGGAGCAAGATTTTCTGTCGCTCTTACGGAAAGGCCCTCTGTAACAACTTTCTCTGCAAGTCGAATACGCGCGTCCTCATAGGGAACTGCAAGAATCGCACGTGCATGACCAGCAGTAAGTTTGCCCTCAAAAATCATCTGCTGAACTACTTCGGGGAGATCGAGAAGACGCAGCGAGTTTGTAATTGCAGAGCGCGACTTGCTTACTGCCTTCGACAATGCCTCCTGGGTCATCCCGCTGGCATCAATGAGTTGGCGATAGCCCTTAGCCTCTTCGACGGGATTCAGATCAGAACGCTGAAGGTTTTCGATAAGAGCAAGAGCCAGCATCTCTTCATCATTTACCTCTTTAATGATGACTGGCAATTCTTCAAGGCCAGCAAGCTTTGACGCCTGGTAACGACGCTCACCAGCGATGATCTCATAGCCGTTTCCATGCTTGCGAACCAAAAGCGGCTGCAAAACGCCATGTTCTTGGATTGACTCGCTCAACTCGCGAAGTTCAGTTTCGTTAAAGTGAATTCGCGGCTGATTAGGGTTGGGAACGATATCCTCAATAGGTAGTTTTGTTTCAGATGCGGCATTTGAAGCCGATGCAGCCGAACCGCCGGTCTCATACTCGGCCTCTGAGACCAAAGCATTGAGTCCACGTCCCAATCCGCCACGTTTCTTTACACTAGGCACGCTTGATCACCTCTTTTGCAAGGTTCATATATGCTTTTGCACCCTTATTTTGAGGTGCATAGGTAATTACCGGTTCTCCAAAAGACGGAGCTTCGGAGATTTTAACCGTACGGGGGATTAGCGTCTTAAACGCCTTATCACCAAAGTACGATTGAACCTCCTCAACAACCTGATTCGATAGTGAAGTACGCGAGTCATACATGGTCATAAGCACACCATAGGTGTCTAAGCCCTTGTTCAGCCGTGATTTGACCATCTTCATTGACTCAAGCAGCTTCGTAACGCCCTCGAGTGCGTAATATTCGCACTGGATCGGAATCAAAACGCTGTCTGCTGCGGTCAAAGCGTTGATAGTAAGCAGGCCGAGCGAAGGAGGACAGTCAATGAAAATAAAGTCAAACTCGTCCTGAATCGGCTCAAGCAAATCTTTGAGGCGGGTTTCACGAGCAATTGCGCTTACGAGCTCAATTTCCGCGCCTGCAAGTTGAATTGTAGCCGGAATAACGAATACCTTTTTACAATTTGTATCAAGAACAAGCGATTCTGCCGGCACATCATTCAACAATGCATCATAGATGCAGTGATCAAGGTCTTCTTTTTCAATTCCGAATCCACTGGTGCTGTTTCCCTGCGGATCAAAATCGACAATCAGTGTCTTACGACCCTGCTCACCCAGTGCTGCTGCAAGGTTTACAGCCGTCGTTGACTTACCGACGCCGCCTTTTTGATTGATGATTGCAATGATACGCGTGTCTTTTGCGCTCTTAGAACGCTTAACGTCGCGAAATCCCACGGTCCCTCCTGGTGTGTATTAAAGCTGTCAAACGGAGGATGTTTCACGTGAAACATTCCGAATCGATATCAACCGCCATGTTTCACGTGAAACACTGCAAGTTGTTAGTATCCATTATGTTTCACGTGAAACATCTAGGCAAGCGGATTCTTCTTTGCCACGCCATTTGCACGAGGCAATGAGACAGATGCTGGATGACTCTTCTTAAGAACAATGAACTCCCTGTGACCCAAGCCTTCAGGCAAATCAATTGCGTCATTCAGAAGCAAAGTGAAGCCGCAAATCTTAGCTGCTGACATGCCGGAAGCAAGCTCCTCATCCGAAGGATTGCCCTTGGTTATAACAAATAGCCCTCCATCCTTCAGATACGGAGCCGCATACTCAACAAGAATCGGTAGAGGGGCCAGTGCGCGGGCGGTTACAACAGAGAACTGCTTCTTATGGCTCCGAGCATATTCTTCAAGACGATCATGAACCGCATGGGCATGTTTCAATCCAAGAGCATGGACAAAGGAATTTACCGCATCAACCTTCTTGCCAACAGAGTCAATATAAGTAGCTTTACGATGCGTGGTTATGGTTAATGGAATACCAGGGAAGCCCGCACCTGTTCCCATATCGAGCAAAGCTCCCTCAGGAGCCTTGTTGATATAGGGGAGCAAAACAAGTGAGTCGAGGATATGAAGTACTGCAGCATCTTCTACGTTAAGAATACGGGTGAGATTGGTTGTCTTATTTGTTTCTAGAACCAAATCCAAATGCTGAATACATTTCCTCAGCCCAACATCAGTTACGCTCAAGGAATACTCTTTGCAATAGAAAGCTAGACGACTCAACATCTCGTCAGCTTGCTGATCAGTAAGTACTAACAACGAAAGCTCCTTTCTGACAAAAATCAGCGTATCGAGAACTTTTGACAAAAAAAGGGGACGTGGAAACCACGTCCCCTTAGCATAAACTCGAGTAGATTATCGAGCGACAATCACCACATGGCGATCAGGGTCAGAACCCTCAGAATGAGTATCGACGGCATCATTGCCACGAAGTGCAATGTGAACCAGTCGACGCTCGTAGGCATTCATGGGCGGAAGCGAAACACTCTTATGAGTGCGAATGGCACGCTCGGCAGCAGACTGAGCCATGGAGGCGACCTTATCCTGACGGCGACTCTTGTATCCCTCGACGTCCACTACAACCGGATACCTAAAGCCAAGCTTGCGGCTCACCAGCAAAGAGAACATAACCTGAAGAGCATCAAGAGTGCGACCATGACGGCCAATGAGAACAGCAAGGTCGGGAGCCGTTACATCCAAAATCAGCTCACCCTCGTCGCCCTCATACTCATCGATAGGAGAGTTGGCGGCATCGAAGTGCGAAAGGATGGAACGCAGGATGGAAATCGCAACATCGGCAATGGTGTCGAGCTCCTCATCGGTCAGCTCTTCACCAGCCTTGTAGCGCTGTGCAATCTCGGGATAATCGCCCGCGACCTGCGGGGCAACCTCCTCAAGCATATCCTCGATGATCTCTTCAGACATAACGTACTCCAAAAGTTAGGTACCTAAATAAGATTGATATCCCACTACTTCTTCTTGTGCGGACGCGGCTTCTTCTCTCGACGAGTGACCTCAACCTGCAGCGGAGCGTTCTTAAGACGCTCCTCCTCATCGGCCTTCGCCTTGTCGATGACCTTCTGCGTCACAAAAATCTGCTGGATAACCTGCCAAGCAGACGAGACGTCGTAGTACAGCAGAACACCAACGGGAAGGCTCCAGCCCATCCAAAGCATCATGACCGTCATGACAACGGCCATCATACGCATGCTCTGAGCCTGCTGGCCGGTCTGGTTGCGCGACATATAGAGCTGCGGAATCAGGGTCAGGACGGCGAACAGGATCAGGCAAACCAGCGCAGGCAGTGCAACCATAAAGCCATCGGCAAAGGAAGCACTCGGCGTGGTGGTCAGGTCGGGCAGGATGTTGAAGAACGAGAACGTGCCGTCGTTAAAGTACTGCGGCAGGTTGCGCAGCAATGTAAACAGGGCGAACAGGATAGGCATCTGAATCAGCAGCGGCAGACAGCCAGCCATGGGGTTGAACTTGTTCTCGCTGTAGAACTTCTGCATCTCCTCGGCCTGACGCTGGGGATCGTCGGCATAGCGCTCCTGGATCTCGAGCATCTTGGGCTGCAGCACCTGCATGCGAGCCGTCGACTTGGTCGACTTGAGCATGAGCGGCGTCAGCAGCAGACGGATGATGACCACCAGGATGATGATGGACAGGCCCCAGTCGACCGCAAAGGTCTGGATGAGCTTGAGCAGCTCGAAAAGGATGTTAACGATCCAATCCCACATGTAAGTTTTCCTCCGATAGCGAGTGCCCGCTAGGGCACAGGGTCATAACCGCCGACGTGCAGGGGATTGCAACGAGCGATGCGCCTCACGGCAAGCCAGCAGCCTCTCAAAACACCGTGCTTCTCAATCGCCTGGATGGCGTATTGCGAGCACGTTGGGTAATAAATGCAGGCGTCAGGCAATAAGGGCGAAATAACCTGTTGATATATGCGAATAGGAGCGATGGCAACACGTCGCAAAACGTGATTGCTCATCGCTCCTCCCCGGCAACGCCGGCGCGCTTCATAAGCGAACGCAACGCCTTGTCCATCTCCTGCGGCGAGGAAACCCTCGTCTTGGGAGTTGCAAACAAGATGATGTCATAACCCGCAACGGGAAATCCGCAGCTGCGGGCGGCCTCGCGCATCACACGCTTAGATCGGTTGCGCACGACGGCACAACCGAGTCGCTTAGCACCAACGAAGGCGACCCTTCCGGAGTCGCCTTCGCCAACCGATTCACATATGGTCATTCGAATCAGAGGGTGATTGAAACGACGCCCCTGACTGAACACATGCTCGAAATCTTGCCGAGACTTAATAGTCTTCATGCGAGATGTGTGTATCGCTGCTAGACAGTGAGACGCTTGCGGCCCTTGGCGCGACGACGGGCGAGCACGGCACGACCACCCTTAGTGGCCATACGGGCACGGAAGCCATGGGTCTTGGCACGCTTACGCTTATTAGGCTGATACGTACGCTTCATCTTAAGTTCCTCCTGCTGCATTTCGAGTGTCCGCGGGGGCGCGGACGCAGATATAGACACGTGAGCTTGAAGATTGTAGGGAAATCAATGTTCAAATGTCAAGAAATCAAAGGTAAAAGGTTGCGCAGTTCACACGGTTCCCCCATAAGCCGAGCTCGATTTAGCGGTGCATGGCAACTTTTCACGATATTTCATCGAGTTTTCAACAGGTCATGTTGGCAATGTTGAGAACTTTTCGTCCGTTTTCCAAAGTTTTCAACAGGTTTTGAAGTGTTGTCGAAAGATGAGAAACATTGCACGGTGAGCTACTATTTGTTCGAAACCTTTTGAAAGATTGCGAGCGGCATGTCTGACGACTTTTACACCATGGTCGATTCCGGAGACCCGGCACCCGACAACGAGCACATCACCGGCGTGCGCGAAGAGCGTGAGGAAGGCGAGCAGACGACCACGCAGGCGCCAAAAGCCATGTACGCCGCGCGCATCGCCGTCTATGATGACATGCTGTCGACACCGCGTGTGATCGTCATTGATCCGCAAGATGTCCGCACGTATTTGGAAGAGACGACCAACACCGTCTACCAGTGCATGAAAGAACAAGGTGGCCATATCTCGCTCATGGTCATCCGCGAGATTGTCGAAAACTTTATCCACGCGCACTTTGCCGAGCCCATCATCTCGATTCTGGACGGCGGAGACACCATCCGCTTTGCTGACCAAGGACCCGGCATCGACGACAAGGAACGTGCTTTCGACTTTGGCGTTACCAGCGCAAACAGCAAGATGAAGCGCTATATCCGTGGAACCGGAGCAGGGTTTCCCATGGTGCAGGAGTATTTGGAAAACGCCGGCGGTGCCGTATCCATCGAGGACAACATGGGCAACGGCACCGTGGTTACGGTAAGTCTGAACCCTAAACGCGTGCAGGAAATCGAGCGTGCCGGCGGACGCGGCGCTGCCGTGCGGCCCGAGACGGAGCAGCCCACATATCCCCTGCCGGGAGCTTTTGCGCAGCAGCCCATGGCAGCGCAGCAGATGCAGCCCACCGTGGGACAGATGCAGCAGCCCGGAATGCCTCCTACACAAGAACCCCAGGCGGCATCTATGTCGATGCCGCCAAACATGCCAGAGGCCATGCCGCTGGCTGATCAGGATGCAGCAGCAATGCAGCAGGCGACGGGGGCGCCGGGTGGCCAGCAAATGGGCTATCAGCCGTACCAACAGGGATATCCATATCAGCAGATGCCGCCACTGGGGTATGGCCAGCAGTTCCCGCAGCAGTACCAGCAGGGATATCAGCAGCCGTACCAGCAGATGCCGCAGCAGCAGTACAACCCTTGGACCCAGCAGATGCCTCCACAGCCTTACCAACAGTGGCCTCAAAGTTTTCAACAGCAAATGCCGCCGATGCAGAGTTCTCAACAACCAGCAGCTCAAATGATGTATCCTAATGCAGCAAATCAGTATGCGCAGCCACAACCGGACGTGTTCGTAAGCGATCGCGGCAACGCCGCGCTGGGCTATCTGGCGCAAAATCAAGCGTGCGGTGCAACCGATCTGGCGAGGACGTTTGGAAACTCGGCCCCCACTTGGTCACGCACGCTCAATGACTTGGCGCAGGCCGGCTTGGTCATCAAGCATGGCCAGAAATACCATCTGACCGAACTCGGCGCCGCTCGCGTGCGAGCTCAGAGCTAAAGAACGGGAGAGACAGTGGACGAGGAAGCAAGCATCATCCTGGGGGATGCCATCGCCTTTTGTCAGCGCGACGGCCAAGATGCACGCCTCATCAACATGCTGGGGCAATCGCGCGCCATAAGCCTGACCGAAGATACGCTCACGATCGAGGCCCCCTCGCGCTTTGCCATCGCGCAGCTCAAAAAGCATCAGCCGACTATTGAGGCCTATCTGGAAGAAATCGCCTTTGCACCGATTGCGCTCGACATCGTGGCACCGCAAGGCGCCGCGACGGAATCCGCTGCCACGACGGCGCCCGCCACGGCTCCCGCCGCTTCCCCGGCGGTGCCGGCCTCCGCAGGCGACGTACCGACGATCGAGCACCAGCACAGCGATGTTTCCCGTGAAACCATGGCACCGTTGCCGACCGCGGCGGCGACGTCAACGAACGTACCCGTCACGCACATGCCCATCGCTCACGACGCAGCGGCGGGCGCGGATTCGGGCATTGCAATCAAGAACACGCTCTCGGCCGATGATTTTCGTCGCATGATGAACCAGATGAAGGGCGGAGCGCCGACTAAATCCACGCAAGCTGCGACCCCTGCTTCACCCATGCCAGCACCGACCGTGCCGGCCGAGCAGAATACGGATGGAGCCCCGCTCGCCGCGAACTCAAAATTTACCTTTGAGAACTTTGTCTACGGCCCCGAGAACAGCCATGCCTATCGCTCGGCACTCAAGTTTGCCGCCCTCGCTGACGAGCGCGGCACGTGCACATCACTGTTCATCTACGGCAAATCGGGCCTGGGCAAGACCCACCTGTTGCTCGCCATCAAAAACGAGCTCGCCGAGAAGTCGCCCGAGATCAAGGTCAAGTATGCCAACTCCCAGGCATATCTGGACGACCTGATGACCGAGTTCGACCGCCAAAAGAAGAGCAACGCCCCCATCATGCAGGCGTACCACGGCGTGGACGTGCTCATCATCGATGACATCCAAAACATCATCGGCAAGCGCGCGAGCGTGGACTACTTTTTCCAGCTCATGGACGAGTTCATCCGCAACAACAAGAAGGTCGTCATCGCGGCAGACCGCGCCCCCAAGGACCTGAGCATGGACGAGCGTCTGACCAGCCGCTTCAACGCCGGCATGCTCTGCCTGGTCGCAGAGCCCAGCTACGAGATGAAATACAAGATCTTGCAGCGCTATTACGAGAACACCATCGTCGCCGCTCCCGAGGCAGGCGACGACTCACTGCTGGCGGCCTACGGGGGCGACGGCGGGCACCTGACCGATGAGCACTTTAAGCACATGGCCGAGGTGTCGGGCACCAACATCCGCGAACTCGAGAGCTTCTGCGAGCGCTGCGCCGGCGAGGCGGGCGACCGCGAGCGCGAGGGCGGGGAGCTCACCTTTGACGATATCGACGCCATCGCCAGCCAGTACTTCGACACATCGGCCAAAAAGATCAACGTGCAAACGGTTCAGTCCGTCATCGAAGAGCAGTACGGCGTGACACACGAGGAACTCATCGGTCCGCGCCGCAACGCCAATATCGCCAAAGCACGCCATATCGCTATCTACCTGGCCATCGAGATGTGCGAGATGACGACCACGGCGGTGGGCGCCGAATTTGGCAACCGCAACCACTCGACCGTCAGCACGAGCTACAAAAAAGTCCAGAAGATGATCCAGGAAGACCGCACCGTCACCGAAGACCTCAAGTCGCTGCGCGATAAAATTACACTGCGCTCGTAGGGAAATAGAGACACCTGTTGAAAACTTGTCGAAACCACGGGCATAAGGTGTCTAAAACCCAATCCGCGGTGATGAAAAGTTTTGCGCAGGTTTTGAACGTGGAAAACCACCCCTGTTGCACACAGGTTGCTGTCGATTCTCTTTCTGGGTCTGACCTGCGTCTTTGGGAGTAATCAACAGTTTCGTCAGTGCTATTACTATTATTAAGATATTTATATCTATAGAAAGGTATTAAAAGATGAAGTTCACCGTCAGCCAGAGCTCGCTTACACAAGCCATCGGCGTCGTTATGAAGGGTGTCGCTTCGGCATCCACCCTTCCCATCCTGTCGGGCGTGCTCGTCAAGGCGCAAGACGGCATCTTGGAATTCCAGACCTCTAACTACACCATCTCGATCCGTCATCGCATCGCGGCGCATGTCGAAGAAGAGGGCGAGATGGTTATCCCCTGTAAGATGCTCTCCAATATCACCAAGACCCTCCCCGATGCCCCGGTCACCTTTGAGCTGTCCGAGCGCCAAGTGCTGATTGGTTGCGAGAAGAGCTCTTTTAGGCTGAACACGCTCGATGCCAATGACTTCCCCGAGTTTCCGGCCTATGCCATCGAGAGTGCCGTGGAGCTGCCGACCGATATCTTGTCCGAGATGGTCAGCCGCGTGTGGCGCGTCACCTCGACCGACAAGGCCCGCCCCATCCTGGGCGGCGTGCACATGAAGGTCGAGAACAACACCGTTCGCCTGGTGGCGACCGATTCCTTCCGTTTGGCCGTGTGCGATACGCAGGTCGAGACCTCGACCCTCGAGGGTTCCTTTGAGCTCAACGTTCCGGCCGACGCCTTTAACGACGCGCTGAACATCATGGCAAGCCAGGCGACCATCATGATCGGGGCTACCGACACCCAGGTCGTCTTCGAGGCCGGCAACACCACCTACGTGTCGCGCCGCATCGAGGGCGTGTACCCCAACTACAAGCAGCTCATCCCCGATTCGTGCGTGACGAGCGTCAAGATCGACGTCGCCGCCTTCAATGCCGCCCTCAAGCGTGTTGCCGTTATCGCGAGCGCCAACCCCGCCGTCAAGTTCGAGATCGATGTCGAGAACGGGCAGATGGGCCTGTCCTCCATCTCCAATGACCAGGACCTTGCGCAGGAGACGATCGATGTCGAGGCCGAGGGCGAGTCGGGTACCATCGCCTTCAACTACCACTACATCTTCGGCTGCCTCAATGCCCTGTCCAAGGAGAAGGAGATTACGCTGGAGCTCAAGAGCTACTCGCAGGCGGGCATCTTCAAGTCCTACGACAAGATCAACTACCTGTACCTGGTCATGCCGGTTCGCATCTAGCGCTGCGCCATGACCATGTTCGCCCGCGATCTTTCCGTCGCGCACTACCGCAGTTTCGAGTGCTATCGTCTTGCCCTGGACGAGGGCGTGACGATACTTGCGGGACCCAACGCGGCGGGAAAGACCAATCTCATAGAGGCGCTGCAGCTGCTGACGAGCGGCGCCTCGTTTAGGCATCCGACCGCAGCCGAGCTCGTCCATGATGGCGTGGGCTCGTGCAAGATCGAGCTGAGGCTCGAGGGCGACGGCCGCGTACTTGATATGGGATTGAGCGCGGAGGACGGTAAACGCTCGTTTAGCCGCAACGGCAAGAGATGCTCTGCCGCCGGTGTGCGCGGGGTTCTGCCGAGCGTGCTGTTTTGCCCCGACCATCTGGACATGGTTAAGCGAGGCGCCAGTGTGCGCCGCGCCGCCCTCGACGACTTTGGCATGCAACTGAGCGCACGCTATGCCGATCTTGCGAGCACCTATGGTCGCTGCGTGACCCAGCGTAACGCCTTGCTCAAGGAGGCCTGGTGTTGCCGCGAGATGCTCGGCGCGTGGAACGATTCGATTGCCCGCGCGGGCGCGGCTCTGCTCGTGCACCGGTTGGCCCTGCTCGACCGGCTGGCGGGCCATGTGCGTGCTGCCTACGGGCAAGTGGCGTCCGGTGAAGCCGCCAACGTGTCCTATGCGTCCACGCTGGGGGATTTGCCCCAGGTCGAGGATCGCGAAGAGCTGAAGGGCTGGGCGTACGAGCGCATGCTGGCTGCCCTTGATGGGCACGCCGACGAGGAAATTCGCCGCGGCGTGACGCTGGTGGGACCGCATCGCGACGAGATTGAGTTTACCGTTGCGGGTCGCTCCGCCCGTTCATTTGCCAGCCAAGGACAGCAGCGAACGTTGGTACTGTCCTGGAAGGTGGCCGAGGTGGCCGTGGCTCGCGATGTCCTGGGCACCGCCCCGCTGCTGCTTTTAGACGACGTGATGAGCGAGCTCGACGGCGAGCGTCGCGGTGCTTTCCTGCGGCTGATCGGCGATGATATCCAAACGGTCATAACCACGACCAACCTGGGGTACTTTACCGATGACCTGCTTGATCGAGCCAAGGTGGTGAGCATGGGTGAGACGTGCTAATTACGAGCGCGAGAGCGAAACGGTCGCCTTCAGTGGCTTTTTGAACGCAGAGCGCCAGCGCATCCTGGCGGCTGCGACCCCTGAGCGCCGTGCGCAGATGGAGGCCGCCGAGGAGTCGCGCGCGGTCTATCGCGCGTGGAACGCGGTGTGCTCGGGCACGCGCGAGGGGCGGCATGTGACGGGCCTGCGCTACCTGCCCGAGTCCAATGAGCTGCTGGTATATCTCGACTCGCCCTCGTGGACGCAGGAAATGACGTTGTTGCGCGAGATCATCCGCGCGCGCATGGAGCGCGCCGGTGCGCATGTGGACGGCCTGGTGTTCAAAACCACCGCGCCCGGTCACACGCCGCCCGCCGCCAAGGAGCGCCTTCGCCCAGCGACGACCGAGCGCCCGCCGGCCCCACACGCCGACCTCAGCGATGCCGAGCGCACCGAGATTGAGCGCCAAGTGGCGCCCATCGAAGACCAAAAACTGCGCGAGGCCCTCGAGAACGCCATGAGAGCCAGTGCCGAGTGGGCCAAGGGCGTGCAAAGCAAAAAAGAGCCTTAAATCGCATCTGGTGGCCTTGTAGAGCCAAATACCCTCGTTCCCGAGGGTATTTTTTTACGATAGACTAGTAAGGCTGTACACATTTTCTTGACTGAAGGAGGACGTGTGGCAAACGAAAACGATTACGATGGCGGCGAGATTAAGATTCTCGAAGGTCTCGAGGCCGTTCGTAAGCGCCCGGGCATGTATATCGGCTCGACGAGCGCCAGCGGTCTACATCACCTGGTGTGGGAGATCGTTGACAACTCCGTCGACGAGGCCATGGCCGGTTTCTGCACCGAGATCCAGGTGACGGTCCACGCCGACAACTCCATCACGGTCGTCGACAACGGGCGCGGCATCCCCGTCGACGAGCACCCTGTTAAAAAGATCCCGACGCTCGAGGTCGTCATGACGATTTTGCACGCCGGCGGTAAGTTCGATAACTCGGCCTATAAGGTCTCGGGCGGCCTGCACGGCGTTGGCATCTCCGTCGTCAACGCACTGTCCAAGCGCGTGGTCGTTCAGGTTCGTCGCGACGGCAACACCTACGAGATGGAGTTCTCGCGCGGCAAGACCGTCAAGAAGATGGAGGTCGTGGGCACCTCGGATTCGACGGGCACCACCGTCACCTTCTGGCCCGACGACGAGATCTTCGAGACCTGCATTTACGATTTCGATACGCTGCACAACCGTCTGCAGGAGACGGCGTTCCTCAATAAGAACCTCAAAATCGTGCTGACCGACGAGCGCGAAGCGACTCCCCACGTGGAGGAGTTTTGCTACGAGGGCGGCATCATCGACTTCGTCAAGTTCCTCAACGAGGGCAAGGACGTCCCCGAGGCCTTTAAGGAGCCCATCTACATCGAGGGCAAATCGGACCCGGACGCGCCTGTGGCCAAGATGGGCGAGGTCGAGGTTTCCCTGCAGTGGAATAGCGGCTACGGCGAGAACGTCATGTCGTTTGCCAACGACATCTACACCCCCGAAGGCGGCATGCACCTTGAGGGCTTCCGTACCGCGCTCACCCGCGTGATCAACGATTACGCGCGCAAGCAGAACCTGCTCAAGGAAAAAGACGCCAACCTGACCGGCGACGATGTGCGCGAGGGCCTTTCGGCCGTTATCTCGGTCAAGCTGCCCGACCCGCAATTTGAGGGCCAGACCAAGGCCAAGCTCGGCAGCTCCTATATGCGCGCGCTGACGCTCAAGATCGTGACCGACGGCCTCGCCGATTACCTCGAGGAGCATCCCAAGCCCGCTCGCGAGATCGTCAAGAAGGCCCAACAGGCATGCAAGGCCCGCAACGCCGCTCGCAAGGCGCGCGAAGCGACCCGTCGCAAGAGCCTGCTCGAGACGGCGTCCCTGCCCGGTAAGCTCGCCGACTGCTCGGTGCGCGATGCCGAGCTGACCGAGCTCTTCATCGTAGAGGGCGACTCGGCAGGCGGTTCAGCCAAGGACGGCCGTCGCCGAGACATCCAGGCGATTCTGCCCCTGCGCGGCAAGATTTTGAACGTCGAACGCGTTGGTGACCATCGCGCGTTCTCGAGTGACACCATCCAGTCATTGATTACCGCGATCGGCTGCGGCGTCATGACGAGTGCCGGCGACGGCGGCGACTTCGATATCACCAAGGCGCGCTACCACAAGATCATCATCATGACCGATGCAGACGTCGACGGCGCGCATATCCGCATCCTGCTGCTGACGTTCTTCTACAAGTACATGCGTCCGCTGATCGATGCCGGCTACGTCTATGTTGCCTGCCCGCCCATCTTTGGCATTAAGGTGCGCAACAAGATCCACTACGTGTATCCCAACGGCCGCCAGCCCGAAGACGAGATCCTGCGCGATACCATCCAGAGTCTGGGCCTGAACCCCGACGATAACGACGAGGACGGCAAGGCCAAGGACGGCAAGATCACCAAAAAGCGCAAGGGCTATACCGTCCAGCGCTACAAGGGCCTGGGCGAGATGGACCCCAAGCAGCTCGCCTCGACGACGATGGACCCCAAGACCCGCATCCTGCAGCGTGTGTCGATCGAAGACGCCGTGGTGGCGGACCGCGCCGTGCGCGAGCTCATGGGTTCCGAGGTCGGCTATCGACGCGAGTACATTGAAAAACATGCGCATGACGCGCGTTTCCTTGATGCTTAAGAGGAGGTAACGTGGCAGACGATATCAACAATAGCGAGGGTATGGGCGAGGCCGGCGATGCCGGTATGCCCGATGATCTGAAGCGCCTGCTTGCCCGTGCTGAGCAGGGCGAGGACGGCGATCCTGACGCCTATAACCCCGATGCCGATGATGACGAGGAAGAGGACGACGACGGCGAGCTCGAGGAGAGCTTTGGCGAAGTCGACCGTGGCGCCTCGGCCGGCGAGGATATCAACGGCGGCCAGCTCCAGATTTCGGAGTTCGGTCGCGAGATGAAGCAGTCGTTTATCGAGTATTCGATGTCGGTCATCACGGCGCGCGCCCTGCCGGACGTGCGCGACGGCTTAAAGCCGGTGCACCGCCGCATCCTGTACGCGATGAACGAGAGCGGCATCTACCCCAACCGCCCGCACAAGAAGTCGGCGTGGACGGTCGGCGAAGTTATCGGTAAGTACCACCCGCACGGTGACTTTGCGGTCTACGAGGCCATGGTCCGCTTGGCGCAGTGGTTCTCCATGCGCACGCCGCTCATCGACGGTCACGGCAACTTCGGCAATATCGACGGCGACGGCGCGGCGGCCATGCGTTACACCGAGAGCCGCCTGGCAAAGCCCGCCATGGAACTGTTGCGTGACTTGCAGAAGGATACCGTCGACTGGCAGCCCAACTACGACGAATCGCTCGCCGAGCCCGTGGCACTGCCTGCACGTTTCCCCAACCTGCTGGTCAACGGCAGCCAGGGCATCGCCGTCGGCATGGCCACCAACATCGCCCCGCATAACCTCGCCGAGGCGATCGAGGCCACCTGCTACCTGATCGACAACCCCGACGCCACCGTCGACGAGCTCATGCAGATCATGCCCGGTCCGGACTTCCCCACCGGCGCCATCATCATGGGCAGCGCCGGCATTAAGCAGAGCTACGAGACCGGCCGCGGCTCCATTACCGTGCGTGCCAAGGCGCACGTGGAGTCCACCAAGACCGGTCGCAGCCGCCTGGTCTTTACCGAGATTCCCTATATGGTCAACAAAGGCACCCTGCAGGAGAAGATCGCCCAGCTCGTCAACGACAAGCGCATCGAGGGCATCTCGGATATGCGCGATGAGTCCAACCAGAAGGGTATCCGTCTGGTCATCGAGCTCAAGAAGGGCGTCATTCCGCAGGTCGTGCTCAACAACCTGTATAAGTACACCTCGCTGCAGACGACCTTTGGCGCCAACAACCTGGCACTCGTCAACGGCGTTCCCAAATGCCTGAGCCTGCGCGAGATGCTGCAGCACTACATCGACCACCAGGTCGACGTAGTCACCCGCCGCACCCGCTTCGACCTTAAGAAGGCCCAGGCCCGCGCGCATATCCTTGAGGGCTACTTGATGGCTCTCGACCATATCGACGAGGTCATTAGCATCATCCGCTCCTCGCAGACCGACTCCGAGGCCAGCAGTCGCTTGATCGAGCGCTTTGGCTTTACGCCCGAGCAGACCACGGCCATCCTCGAGATGAAGTTGCGCCGCCTGACCGGCCTGGAGCGCGACAAGATTCAGGAAGAGTTGGACGGCCTGCGCCGCGCCATCGCCTACTACGAGGACCTGCTGGCGCATGAGGAGAAGATCCTGGGCGTCATCAAGGAAGAGATGCGCGAGATCTCCAAGAAGTTCGGCGATAAGCGCCGCACCGAGATCAGCCAGGTCGAGAAGGACCTGGATGTCGAGGACCTCATCGCCGACGAGGATATGGTCGTGACCATCACCCACACCGGCTACGTTAAGCGTATCCCGGTTGCCGCCTACCGCGCCCAAAAGCGCGGCGGCAAGGGCGTGTCGGGCGTCAACCTCAAAGAGGACGATGTCATCGATGAGATGTTCATCGCGTCCACGCACGAGTACGTGCTGTTCTTCTCGAGCAAGGGCAAGGTCTATCGCCTGAAGGTGCACGAGCTGCCGGTAGGTACGCGCCAGGCACGCGGTACCGCGATCGTCAACCTGCTGCCCTTCGAGGAGGGCGAGAAGATCGCGAGCGTCATCAGCTGCCGCGAGTTCCCGGCCGACGAGTACCTGATGTTTGCCACCAAGAGCGGTATGGTCAAGAAGACCGTGATGAGCGCATATGACCGCAGCCGTCGCGACGGCCTAATCGCTATCAACCTGCGCGACGACGACGCGCTGTTGAACGTGCGCCGCGTGCGCGAGGGCGACAAGATTATCCTGGCCACCACCGCGGGCAAGGCGATCATGTTCTCCGAGGAGCAGGTGCGCGCCACCGGCCGCGATACCAGCGGCGTTCGCGGTATCGGTATGAAGGACGGCGTGAGCGTTCTGGGCATGGAAGTCACTAACGGCAACGGTGATCTGTTCGTCATCACCGAGCGCGGCTACGGCAAGCGCACGCCGGTTGCGGACTACCCGGAGCAGAATCGCGGCGGCCAGGGCGTCTACACCATCCAAATGACCGAGCGTAAGGGTAACCTCGCGGCCATGAAGACGGTGGGCCCGCAGCACGAGCTGTTCATCGTGACGGAGGGCGCGACGGTCATTCGCGTCAAGACCGACGAAATCAGCCAGACTGGCCGCGCCACCCAGGGCGTCAAGATGATGACCGTCGACGACAACGACCGCATCTGCGCCGTAGCCCGCATGACGGCCGCCAAAGAGAAGCCTGAAGGCGAAGCCACAGAAAACGGCTCTGCCCCCGAAGAAACCCCTGTCGATCTAGGCGACGGCAACGACATGCCAGAAGATCTCCTAGACGAGTAAGAGACCCTAGCTGGTAAGAATTATCAGACCCCATATATCGGCGGTCGGCGCACTGCGCGCCGGCCGCTTTTTTGAAAACCTTGGGACCCCATGGTCGCCGGGCTGGCGAGATGGTTTTGGTTTGTCGCGAGTTCCGCACGCAAAGAAGGCCACTTAATGTGGCCTTCGTCTTGCGCAGGACTGTCCGAGCAGCAAACCAAAACCATCTCGCCAGCCCGGCGACCATCCCTCCCAAAGATTTTCAAAAAAGTTGTTGACGCGCGCGTAACGACTCGTCTAATATATCCCTTGCGCGATGGACCTGTAGCTCAGTTGGTTAGAGCGTCCGGCTGATAACCGGGAGGTCACAAGTTCGAATCTTGTCAGGTCCACCACTTTCTTTCGCAATAAACACCCCAGCGAGAGCCGAGTCGCCGCTGGGGTGTTTATTACTGTCTCCGTGGGGGTTTAGCTCAGCTGGGAGAGCGCGGGCTTTGCAAGCCTGAGGTCAGGGGTTCGATCCCCCTAACCTCCACCATGATGGACCTGTAGCTCAGTTGGTTAGAGCGTCCGGCTGATAACCGGGAGGTCACAAGTTCGAATCTTGTCAGGTCCACCATCAAAACTGTGAAGAGCCCTGGGGCGTTGCCTCGGGGCTTTTTTCTTGTCTGCGATAAATCTCATTTTGGTTTTGTGTGCTGTGCGAAAGATTGGGTAGTATAGCTATTCAATGCGGCGGGCTGCCGCGTGTTAACCGCTACGTACCGGAGGTGTTCCATGGTTCGTGTCGACATAGAGACCATCGTCATGGCCGCCGGTCCCGTGCCATCGCTTATTGTGCTTCGTGAGCGCAGCAGCAAATCGGACTCGCCCGCGCCGCTGCGTTCCCTTTCCATTCAGACTGGTTCGTTTGAAGCTGCTGCCATTAGCCGTGGCATCGATAGCGGCCGCGCCGAGCGCCCGATTACCCATGACCTGTTGCTCGATACTGTTGGCGCCCTGGGCGCCAAACTCGAGCGCATCGAGATCGTTCGCGCCGAGCCGCCGGTGTTCTACGCGACAATCGTCGTACTGGCCGATGGCGAGGAGCGCAAGATCGACGCCCGCCCCAGCGATGCCATTGCCCTTGCCGTGCGCAGCAATGCTCCCATGTTTGTGGAGGACGACATCATGAATCGCCTGGGCACTGTTTCTACCCGCGCCGAGGAAGTCGACGACGAGCAGGAGTTCGAGAAGTTCGACGAGTTCGTCCATACGCTCTCCCCCGATGATTTCTAAATGCGGGGCGTTCAGGTTGTGGAGCGTTCGCTGATGGCCGGCGGCATGTCGGCCGAGGCAGCGGCTATCGCGCGCGAGGCCCAGATGCGCTCTGAGGCTTCTGAGGCGGCGCGCATTGCCTATGTGACGCAGGCCCGCACGCTTCGCGAACGCCGCGGCTCGTTTATCAAGATGGTTGTCATCTCCGCCCTTGTCGCGGCAATCTGTTCGCGCCTTCGTGGTACAGTTGGTGCGCTTGGGTTTTCGATCTCTACGGGCCTGGTGATCTGGGGTGTGGTCGACGCGGTAATGCTGACCAGTCAGATCAAGGTGCTCGACAAGCGCGCGATGGATATGATGCGCGCCCGCGACGCTGCCGCCAAGATCGCCGCCGAGGCACAGGAACTGTAACGACGCCGGACTCGATGGGAAGGTCTAAAGATGGCACAGGATATGCAGGACGCCGGTAACGTCTCCGCCGAGCTCGACGCCATGGTGTGTGACCTGATTGGTGCGTTCTTGGACGACCTTGCCGCCGGCGAGAATCCGGGCGTAGTTGTGGCGATTGAGGACGCTGCTTCCAACCGATATCTGGCGGCGCTCGACGAGGACGGCGAAGAGGCGTGCCTCGAGGCGGCCACCAACTTTATCTCCGAACACAAGATGGGTCTTAAGGACGAGGGCCTGGGCCGTATCGCCCGATATGCCATCGGCTACACCGGCTGCGTCGAGGTTGACGGCGGCTATCACGATGCTCTGCTCGTGAGCTTCTTCGAAACCACGCTCGAGAGCGGTTTTTCGGCATATGTGCTGTATGAGGGCATGGGCGCCGGCGATGGTTTTATGTGGAGCGACCCTGAACCTGCAGGTGAGGAAACCCCTCTCATCTAAAATCGCTAAAATAAACGAGTTTTCGGTAAAAGGCTCAATATTCCCGCTGAGCGTTGTATCGCTGGGCGGGCCGCATACGCGTGCCGTTTGTATATGGATAGAAGATAGGGGAACTACATGCGCGTAGACAATCTGAGGAACATCGCCATCATCGCTCACGTCGACCACGGCAAGACGACGATGGTCGACAAGCTCCTGCGTGCCACGGACGCCTTCCGTGCCAACCAGCAGGTCGAGGACCGCGTCCTGGATTCCAACGACCAGGAGCGCGAGCGCGGCATCACGATTCTCGCCAAGAACATCTCTATCGAGTACAAGGACGTCAAGATCAACGTCATCGACACCCCGGGCCACGCCGACTTCGGCGGCGAGGTCGAGCGCGTGCTGCGTATGGCCGACGGCGCCCTGCTGCTGGTCGACGCCTTTGAGGGCCCCATGCCCCAGACCCGCTTCGTGCTGCGTCACGCTATCGACACCGGCCTCAAGATCATGATCGTCATCAACAAGATCGATCGTCCCGGCGCCAACCCCGAGAAGGCCTACAACGACTGCCTGGACCTTATGGCCGACCTGGGCGCCACCGACGACCAGCTTGAGTTCGCCATGGAGCACGTGGTCTATGCCAGCGCCATGAATGGCTTTGCCCGTCTTGACCCCAACGACGGCAATATGGACATGTACCCGCTGCTCGATATGATCATCGACGACATGCCCGCCCCCGAGGTTGACGAGAACGCCCCGCTGGCCATGCAGTGCGTGACCATCGACCACTCCAACTTCGTTGGCCGTATCGGCATCGGTCGCGTGTATTCCGGCGCCATCCATCAGGGCGACCAGATTCTTGTTGTGAAGAACGACGGCTCCAGCGCCACCGCTACCGTCAAGCAGCTCTTTACCTTCGACTACCTGGGCCGTACCGAGTGCCAGGAAGTCGGCGCCGGCGACATCGCTGCCGTCGTGGGCATTGACCGCACCGATATCGGCGATGTCTACACCGACCCCGAGAACCCCGTCGAGCTCGAGCCCATCGAGATCGACCCTCCGACCCTGTCCATCGTCTTTGAGGCTTCGACCTCCCCGCTCGTCGGTCGCGACGGCGACATCGTAGGCGCCCGTCAGCTCAAGGAGCGCCTGTTCAACGAGGCTGAGAACAACGTGACCATGAAGATCGAGGAGCTCGAGGACAAGAGCGGCGTCGAGGTCTCGGGCCGCGGCATTCTGCACCTGTCCGTTCTGATGGAGTCCATGCGCCGCGAGGGCTTTGAGTTCCAGGTCGGTCGTCCCCGCGTTCTGTTTAAGAAGGACGAGAACGGCAACAAGATGGAGCCCGTCGAGCAGGCCGTCGTCGAGTGCCCGGACGAGTACTCGGGCAAGGTCGTTGAGGTCTTCGGCACCTCCGGCGGCATCATGACGAGCATGGACACCTCGGGCATCGTGACGCACCTCGAGTTTAAGATCCCGACCCGCGGCATCATGGGTCTTAAGAACCGCATCATGAACGTCACCCACGGCGAGGGCGTGTTCTACCACACCTTCCTGGAGTATGGTCCCTACGCCGGCGAGATCGGCAACCGTCAGAACGGCGCCATGATCTCCATGACTACCGAGAAGGCCGTTGCCTACGCTCTGGGCACGCTGCAGGAGCGCGGTCAGCTGTTCGTTGAGCCGGGCACCGAGTGCTATGAGGGCATGATCGTGGGCGAGCGCAGCAAGGCCGGCGACATGGTCGTCAACATCGCCCGTACCAAGAACCTGGGCAACCAGCGTTCCTCGACCTCCGATATCTCCGTCCAGCTGGTGCCGCCCCGCACCTTCTCGCTGGAGGAGGCGCTGGAGTACATCGCCGACGACGAGCTGGTCGAGATTACTCCCAAGAACATTCGTCTGCGCAAGCGTCTGCTCAACGCCACCGACCGCAAGAAGGCCGCCGTCCGCGCCGGTCAGGTCAACAAATAAGCGCTGGTCTTTATAGCGTCTAACAAGAAAGGGCGTCGACCGTGATGGTCGGCGCCCTTTTTGGTGCAAGGGGGACGGGTTAGTTTGCACCACAGCTGGGGCGACTATCCCTCCGATTGGCTTCCCAGTCAAAGTAAAGTTGTTTAAACATATACATAATTCCACTGAATATAGCCGGTATGATGCAAAACTGTTAACAGATAAATATCAACTGGTATTAAATTAAAAGACCTATTGACCTGCGGTTTACATGATTGGTATCTATATATTATTTTATGCATTGTGGCATAGACGAACCGTCTTAGAAGGTGCTCCCCAATGGGTTCTTGCAATGCGCTAGGTAGGTTCTCGTTGATGTTGGGGCTTGTGCTCGATCCGACGATTCGCCGTATTCCACACTGTGTTGTAGGAATTAGGGGACAACTATGGACGTACACCGCTCACGGTCGCTGGGTATGGCGGCTCTGATTTTCATTTTGATTAGCCTCACCGCCGCAGTATTTCACGGCGCAGCCCCCGTGCGCGCCGAGGATGTGACGACGCCGACGCCGATTGTGATTGATGGGACGACGGCGAGGGTTGATGTCAAGCTGTATACCGATGAGAACCATACTCAAGAGCTCAATGGTGCCGTAACGTCTACTTCGAAGCTCTATGGAGCTTTTTCGGCAATGTTCAACACCGGCGAGCAGCCTACGCACGGGAATAACATCGCTGTCTATGAGTTTCCCAATACCATTATCGTCGATAACGCCGGCGGTGACCTCATGGAAGGACCGGAAGCTACCGCTGCCAAGGCTGGCACGTGGCAGATCGAAGGCAACAAGGTTATCTTTACATTTGACGAGACGTGGCTCTTGTCCAACCCCGCGAATGTTCATGTCGCGGCGAACTTCTCGTTCCAGCTTAAAAACAAGGACGTTGGTTCTGGTGACGTGACGCCTGTCGTGTTCCCCGGTAAGGGGGAAGTCAATATTTCCACCAAGGACGGCAACGTTACGGGAAGGAAGTCAGGAACCTTCTCCCAAGGCACCGACGGCGTGGCAAAGGTTACTTGGACCGTTAAGCTCACTGTCGAGTCGTATGCCACGAACGTCAAGTTCACCGATACGTTAGGTGAGAACTTCGAATTTATGAACGACAGCTTTATGCTCGACGGAGAGAAGCTCAATCCACAGCCGACGATTGATGGCCAAGTTGCGACTCGCGAGAACTTGGGCAGCCTTTCCCAGGGTGTCCATACGATTACGTATGAAACCAAGTTGAAGAGTGATATCTCCGCGAAAAACGGTGAATTCATCGACGAGCAGGAGGGTTCTAAAAACACAGCAGCGTGGGAGTGGGGCGGCGCTAGCGACCGCCAAAACGGTACGTTTACGGCTGCTTCTAGCAAGTTTCGTTACGACATGATTGGCAAGACCAGCGACCGTAACAGTACGCCGTCCGACATTGTATGGACAGTTACACTCAACCAAGGTGAGCTTAAGGCCGACATGAGTGGCTACGTGTTCACCGATACTCTGGACGGTAAGCAGGCGTATACGACGGGAAGTTACACGGTTTACAAGGGCAGCTCGGGTTCGGAGGTCCTTGAGACGGGCGCGTTCGACCCGGCGCAGGGCTCCTTCACCTACACGTTCCCGACCGTCCTTGACGATAAGTACATCACTTACCGCATTGTTTATCACACCAAGATGATCGATGCGAACTCATACGACACCGTGCACAACAATGCAACCATCGAGCATGAAGGCCGCGTCTCTGGAACAGTTGGAGGCGAGTTTACGCCGCAGCTAGTAGGCACGCCGATCTCCAAGAAGCGTGTGAGCTCCGATGAAGCAGCGACGACGGGAAGGGCGAAGTGGGAGACGTGCGTCGCTCTGAAGGCTATCGTTAATGCGTCTAACCTTAATACGGTAACGGTGAAGGACACGTTTCAGTCGGCGTGGAAGCAGAATATCGGCGTTGATATCGAATCTATAAGGATCAAGATTGGTATAACTGAGCTAGCTCCAGGCAAGGACTGGAAGTTGACGACAAACGAGTTGAAGGATGGTAACAATGTTGTGCAGGATAATGGGCACAAAAGAAACTTCAACCTCGACATATACATTAACGACACGGTGAAGGCGGCTCTCAAGAACGAGGATTACGCCTACATCACATACACCACCACTTCCGATGCGCTGCCGGGCTGGTATTCGAACTTCGCATCGGTTGCAGTGCCGGGGCAGAACGGCGGTTGGCCGTACTACACCGATAGCCCTATGTATGTTGTCAACAAGGAAACGACGCCTAAAGTCGAGAAGCCGGAAGCCGAGGCGAAGGTGTCTTGGAACGAGAGTTTCGACTGGAGCGCCATCGACGAATCGAGCGAGAAAGGCGCATGGTTCGTCGACTGGACGGTGTACGCGAACCGACAGCAGGGCAATAAAGGCGCAAATGGCGAGTTCGAGTACTACGGAGCCGGAAAGCTCAATGGCGAACCGCTAAATATCGTTGACACCCTTCCGAGCGGCATGAGCTATGTTGCGAATTCTGCCAAGTACACGCTTGTGCAGAATCCCTATGATCTGCATACGGGGCTCGGGCGCAATTATACGGCAGAGACGGTCGTTGATAACTCGCAGCTCGCCGCCGATAACATCAGCAGCGACGGTAACACGGTCACCTTCTCCATTCCTACAACAAAGCTTGGTGAATATGCTGGTTACGCCAAGCTCACATATCGGACGGCGGTCAAGCGAGACAAGCTCGACACCTCCACGAACGAGGTGAAGTTCACCAATTCTGCCAGCGCTAAGTCGGGTGAGAAGGAGCTCAGCTCTGGCAGCGGAACCGTCACCATCAAGAATAACGTTATCAAGAAGACTGGCGAGCAGGTCGCTAGCAGCAACCGCATCAAGTACACCATTCACATTAACGAATCTGCGGTTGCCCTCAAGAGCGGCACCGACTTCCTTGAGCTCGTCGACACCATGGATGCCAAGTGCGCGCTGGTGCCGTCGTCGCTTAAGGTCTGCGAGCACGTGAACGGTGCTTGGGTTGCGCTATCCCAGAAGGACTATTCGTCGAAGATGGAGCAGGTCAAAGACGATTCTGGCTCGCATACGAAGCTGACGCTCAGCGTGCCCGATGGGAAATATCTCAAGGTCGAGTACGAGGTCATCCCGAGCGGAAATCTTGGCGATAAGGTGCCTCTTTCCAATACCGCCACGCTTACGGGGGTGACGGATGGCTCCGCGACTGATGAGCAGACTTGGGAAATTAAAAATGCGTCCGCCAGCGCGGGTGGCAACGGCTACGGCATCACGGTGACCAAGTATGACGCCCAGCAGGTGGGCGCAACGCTCAAGGGTGCTAAGTTTATGCTCTATAGCGTGAACATGGATCAGGTCGCAACGAAAGGTATCGAGGGGGCAAGGGTCGAGTTTGAGAACGTCCCACGCGACACCGACGCTAACGGCAAGGTCTCGTTTGGCACAGAAAACAAGGCGATGACTAACTGCGTGCTCTACCAGCTCGTGGAGTCGAATGCGCCCGAAGGCTATGCCAAGGCCGAGCCTACCTGGATCATGCTCAAGGGCAACGCGAGTAATGAAGAGTATCAAGCTGCGCTCAGTAAGGCGAAGGACATCGTCAAAGACTCCGAAATCATCGGCGATGACAAAAAGGACGAGATCTGGATCTACGACAATCGCCTAACGGGAACCGCCACCATCGAGGCAAAGAAACTGCTTGAAGGCGGAACCATCAAGGCGGGGCAGTTCTCGTTCGAACTTAAGGATGCCGAGGGCAAGGTACTTCAGACGGTGACTAATAACGCCGAGGGGAACATCTCTTTTCCCGTCGAGTACAACAAGGCCGGCGAGTATCACTACACCATCTCCGAGGTTGTTCCCGAGGGCGCCGTGCTCAATGTCAAGGATCACATTACCTATGACACGACCGAGCACAAGGTTAAGGTTGTCGTGGCTAATGACGACGGAAAGCTCGATGTCACCGTCACCTACGATAACGACTCTCCGACTCCACCGACCTTTACCAACAAGTATTCGACCACGCTTCCCGAGGCGGGCGGGGCTGGCTTGACTATGACGTATCTGGCCGGCGCTTCGATGCTGTGTTTTGCCGCGACGTGGATGCATGCTCGTCGTCATCGCGATCTGGATCGAGGCGGCCGTCGTGAGTAGGTTTTGCCGCCGCTTGCTGGCTGTCGCGACGATAGTCACGGTTGCCATCCTCTCTTTTGTGGTGCTGCCTGGGACGGCTCATGCTGCCGGTACCGGAGCTATTACGGTGGACGGTAAAGTTGCGACGCGGTATGACGCGTATCAGCTCTTTTCGGCGATCGTTGCCGACGAAGCTGATGCCGACCAAAAAGTCGCAACTGACGTAACGTGGGCGAATGACGCCGTTCGTCAAGCTGTTCTCCCCGTGCTTCATGATGCGGGGCTCGATAGCTCGGCATCGGGGGCACAAGAGGCTGCCGAATGGATGGATGCCGACGGACACATAACGACCGCGCTGACGGCAAAGCTTGCTCGTGCGATTTGCAATGCCGGCGCAACTTCCGTGGCCCTTAACGCGGGCACGGCGGCCGAGCTGCCCTGCGGCTACTGGCTCATCGTCGCCGACGACGACACCATCGCCCAGGGCGAGGCCGGCACCGCGCCGATCATGGCCCTGGTCGGCGGCAGCGCCGTCACCGTCAAGCCCAAGGCGGCGACCCCCAAGGTGGCCAAGCATGTGCTGGAGGACAGCACCGCCGCCTGGCAGAAGGCCGCCGACGCCACGGTCGCCGACGACCTGTACTGGCGCCTCTCTGCCACGGTCCCGGCCGGGCTCACCGCCCACGACACCTATACGGTGCAGTTCGTCGACACCATGAGCGCGGGGCTCGACCCCTCCAGGGTGGCCGCGAGCATGCGCGTGTACGTGGCGGCGGGCGCGGACGGCGGCTTTGACGCCGTCTCGGCCGGCAAGGACGGTCGCGCCGGCACCGAACCCGCGAAGGGTTGGACCGACATCACGGCCCAGTGCGCCACCAAGGTAGCGGCCGACGGTAAGACCTTCACCGTGCGCACCGGCGACCTGGTCGCCGCGCTCGGCGGGGCAGGCGCCTTCACCGCGGGCGCCCGCGTGGTCGCTGTCTACAATGCGCCGTTGGGGGCCAACTGCAATCGAGGCGCCATCAAGGGCAACCCCAACGAGGTCTACCTGCGCTACCCGCGCTCTCCCCTCGCCGACCAGTCTGGCGATGCCGGATTCACCCGCACGCCGAGTGACGATGCGACGGCCTACGCCTGGAGACTCAGCTTGATCAAGCGCTCAAGCGCAGACGATAAACCGCTCGCGGGTGCCAAACTGCGCATCATCGATAACCGCGGGCGCATTCTAACGACTGACGGCTCGTGGTCGACGGATGCCGAAGTGTGCGTCACCACGGGCGCGGATGGCCATGTGGAATTGAGCGGTATAGACGCGGGCGTCTACACCGTCGAGGAAGTCGCGGCTCCCAAGGGATATGCGACGTTCGAAGGCAAACGAACGGTGACGGTTACGGCCGAGGGGCTGGACGTTAAACAGGTTGCAGCCGCGAAGCCCAAGGTGACCGTGTCGGCCGAAAGCCCCCTACGGGTTGATACCGCCGATGCCGGGACGGGTTCGATTGAGCTGTCGGTGCTCAACACCCCAAGCAAAGAAGCAAGTCGAAGCTTTATGCCCTCGACGGGAGATAGAACGTTGGTGCTGGTGGCGGCTTTAGCTGTCATCGGAGTGGCGGCTATTGTTGTCGCGCTCGTCATCAAGCGGGGAGGCGGTCGTCGTGAAAAATAATGGCTCTGTTAGACCAGGATTGACATACATGTGTCCCCACGGTGCCATATCGTTGACCCCATAGACCGCGATGATGGAGGCAGCATGAACGCCGAAGACCTGGTCCTCAACTTCAAGAAGGGCATGGCGAACCTCAGCAAGACCGAGCGCCGCCGCGCTATCGAGTCCGTCAGGGACGTGATCCGCGCGGCGGCGTTCGACGACGCGGCCGGCTCCGCCTACGAAATCGAACGCTGCCCGCGCTGCGGGTCCGCCGCGGTCGTGAAGAAGGGCAAATCGAAGAACGGCGAGCAGCGCTACCTCTGCCGGGGCTGCGGCAGGACCTTCGGCATGGGCAGCGAGCGCATCCTGGGGACGAGCAAGCTCCCGAAGGAGACCTGGATGGCCTACGCCGAGTGCTTCGTGCTCATGCTGCCCCTGCGCGAATGCGCGAGGCGCTGCCGCGTCTGCCTCAAGACCGCCTACACCATGCGCCACAGGCTGATCGAGTGCCTCTCGGCCTACTCCCCCTCGTTCAGGGTCGAGCGGGGCTGCGGCTGCGAGCTCGACGAGACCTATTTCCCCGAGTCGTTCAAGGGCAACCACGCGAAGGGGTCGTTCACGATGCCGCGCCCCTCCCGGCACCGCGGCAAGCAGGTGCACAGACGCGGGCTGTCGCGCGAGCGGATCTGCGTCATGACCGGAGTGAACGACTCGAACGAGACGTTCCTCGAGGTCACGGGGCGGGGCGCCCTTTCGAGGGAGCGCGCCATGGACGCGCTGAGGGGCCGCATCGCGGCCGGCTCGGTCGTCGCGACCGACAGGGCGGCCGCCTACGTCGGCGTCCTCGCCGAGCTCGAGGTCGCCGCGCACGCGGCCTACGACCCCAAGGACCGCTCCGGGGGGACCATCAACCGGGTCAACACCGTCCACTCGCTCCTCGGCGCCTTCATGGAGCCGTTCAGGGGCGTGTCGACGAAGCACCTCGACGCCTACCTCGCCTGGTTCAGGTGGTGCCGGACCTTCATGGCGACCGATTCCGGCGCGGCCGGGCGCACGGTCGCGCGGCAGCTCGCGCACGGCGTCTGCAGGAGCCGCGTCCGCGACATGTTCAACGTGGAGCCGCCCTACATGGACTACTGGGCCGCGCCCGCCGCATAGAGGCGGTAGAATGGTCGCACCGCGATACACGAGGAGGGGTGAGGCCATGCCGTCGAACATACCGGCCACGACGATCCGCATCGACCCGGAGGTCAAGAGGGAGGCCACGGCCATCCTGGACGAGCTCGGCCTGTCCATGTCCACCGCCGTCAACGCGTTCCTCAGGGCGCTCGTCCGAGAGGGCGGGATGCCGTTCGAGATGAGGGTCAAGACGCCGGCGCCCGACGAGGAGACGGCGAGTTAGCCGGCAGGTCGGCATGAAACGGCAGGGCCAGGCGAGCAACTCGTCCGGTCTCGGGCGCATCGCCCCTTGCCGGATTCAGATTCGACAAGGGGCGACCATTGTGCAATCGCAAGAAGATGACGGGGCGGAATGTCAATCCTGGTCTAACAGAGCCAAAATAATTGCCCCCCTTGCTCAATGGCGTACTGCCTCCGTAGCGAGTGATGCGCAGGCCTGCCGACCTGATGATCATTGGTTTTGAAAAAGTTACTAGAGAACCCTCCAAGAAAAGCGGGGCACCCGGTCGATATGACCGAGCGCCCCGCTTCGTTTGTTAGTGCAAAGTTGCCTGACCCGTTGCACCACCACAAAGGTGCCTGGCTCCTTTGTGTTGGTTGGCGGCTAAGCGGTGGGGAGTCCTGGCGTGTTAGCCGGCTGCTGCGGCTTGACGCGGGCGTTGCGCCAGATGATTTGGATGATGTAGCCGAGCATAAAGACAAAGGCCACGCCGCTGATGAAGCCGCCTACGAGGGGAAGCCCCGTGAGGGCGCCTGCGATTACGCCACCAACGGCTGCCATGGCGTAGCGGTTCTGGCTGTGTCCGACCATGCGTGCAATCGCGCACCCTGCAAAGGCACTCGACACCAGCGCGATGCCAATGACACCGCACATGAGGGCTCCGGCAAGCGACAGACCGGCGATAGAGATAATCAGCAGTAGGACGGCGGGGATGATAGCAATCGTGCCCAGAAGACCGCTCACCCACAGGGGCATGGGGCGCTGGTGGAGCATGCCGGCGGCGCTGGCGGTCGCGCGCGGAAAGACGAGCTCGAGCAGCAGAGCGACAAAGCAGGTCGAGAGTGCCGCGGCGACGATACCGCCGATGACATCGTTAACGGTGGAAGTATCCTCGTTCTCGGTGCGGTCGATCTTGAGCGCGCCTACCTCGGCCCCTGCGGCACGCTCGGGGTCCTCGGAGACGTGCGCGTTCACGGTGCCGGTGATATGGGCGTTCTTGCCCAGGATGAGCTTGTCGGCCCAAACCTCGACATCGCCCTCGACGGTGCCATCGATGGTCACCGTATCGCCTGCCAGCGCTGCCGACTTGGTGGAGCCTCGCAGGGCAACCGTCTCGCCTGTCGCGTAGAAACAGTTGGCGGTGCTGCCGGCGTTGAGAACAACGTGCTGGCCAGCGACGGTCACGCTGCCATCAACCGTGGTCTGGGCGATATCAATCGTGCGCGCCGCAAGACGAACGGCGCCGCCCACCGTGCAGTCGCGAATTGAGAGGGTATCGCCCGCAGCGATGATATCGTGGTCGATGGACGCATCATCCAAGTTGAGGGCCTGACCGGCCCAGTACAGGTCACCCTCGACGCCGGACGGATTGGCGTCATTGTCGGTCGCAAGTACGTTGCCTGCGGTGTCCGTGCCGGCGAACGACGCCGTGGGAAGCGCGGTGATCGCCAGCGCGATGAGCGCGAATGCCATAAGCAGGCAGCGACGCATCTTGTGTGACGGCGCCGCCGCGGTTTGATTGAAAGCCATGGTTGATCCTTTTGTTAGGTGTTCGGCATATACCTAACAGGGTACCCAACGTGCGGGCGCTCTAAAAGAACCTCTCGGTTGCATTTCGAAGGATGGGCCCGCGCCACCTATTTTTTGCGGTGCAAAAAGCGTGCGATGTCTTCCTCGGTGGGGCTTTTGATGTCAAAGCGCAGCGAGAGCCAGCGCAGACCCATGGTCACGACAACGCATACGACCAGCGCGGCGACATTGCTCATGATGCCGCTCATAACGAGACACACATAGCTTGTCGATCCGGCGATGGCGGCGATGGCATAAAAGTTAGTACGTTGGAAAATGCCCGGAACCACACCCATAAAGCCGTCGCGCAACATGCCGCCGCCCACCGCGGTAAAAAAGCCCATCATGATGCACACCGCCGGTGCAAAGCCGTAGACAAGCGCCTTGTCCGCTCCGGTGGCGGCATAGATGCCGACCGAGATGATGTCGAGCAGGGGAATGAGTTTTTCGGGTTTGTCGACGATTGCCGGGAAAATGTAGATGATGGCTGCCGTGGCAATGGAAAGCGGCAGCGCCATCGGCTGGTTGAGGATATAGACGTTGCCCACCTGCAGCGTCATATCGCGCAAAAGACCGCCGCCCAGACCGCAGACCACCGCGAGCGCGACCGCGCCCACCAGGTCGAGCTTGTGTTCGCGCGCAACCAGCACACCCGAGATCGATGCCGCGACAACGGCGAACATCTCGAGCCAAAACGGGATGGCGACCATGGCATCCGTGGCGTGTGAGGTAACGGTCATAGCGGCGACGACGGGCAAGATGGGGTCCTTTGAGTTACGGGTTTAGACAATGCCCGTACATAGTACATGTTCGGCGCCGATTGCGACCCTATTGCTCGGCAAACGGTCGGGATCGGGTGGGGGCGTAGGTTCCATGTTTGGGGGATCTGGGTTGATGCTGAACGCGATGGGGGCGTGGCTGAATAGGAGGGATGTCCAAATTTTGAGCGGAGCTCAAAATTTATCCGGTCGGCTTGCGCCGACCGCGCTGCGCTAAAAACGCGCCACTGGCGCGTTTTCTTTACGCTCCGCGCCCTAGCGGGTTCGAATCCCTCCTCCTCCGCCGTATTTGTTTGTAAGGGACTCAAAAGAAAAAAGCTCCCATTCTTGGGAGCTTTCTCAACCAAAATGGCGGAGGAGGAGGGATTCGAACCCTCGTGACCTTATACAGGCCAAACGGTTTTCGAGACCGCCGCATTCAACCACTCTGCCACCCCTCCGCGTGGGGTAAAAACAAAGCAGGCTCGAAGGCCTGCTTTGGAATTAACTGGCGGAGAGTCAGGGATTTGAACCCTGGAGACGCTTTTGACGCCTACACGATTTCCAATCGTGCTCCTTCGGCCACTCGGACAACTCTCCGTTAAATGCGAAAGTTAGTATACACGAGGAATCGCAAGGTGCAAGCCGAAAACTTAGCATTTTTTAAAACGCTTGGCCGCACTTGGCGTTGCAGTGGGGTTTGAGGTGCCAAAAAACGGCTTCCGACCAGCGTGGTTGATCAACTCAATTGTTCAAAAAGGGTATTCATAAGCGACTTGGCAATGAATTTAAAAATCTTTGGTTGGTGCTGTGGGCCACTGGTATGCATTTTGCGACCACAGCCTTGTGCCCGTTGACCTGCGGCTTGGCTCAGCTTGTCCCCGCGGCACCGTATCTTGTCCACAAATCCGTCAAGCATTTGGTCGGCATTTGGTTGGAATGCGCATGAAACACCGTGCGAGTATGGGCATATGTGGAGGTCATGAGGTTGTAGCTGCATATTCTTGCAGCCTAGGAGGTTGAAAGATATTATTACCAAGTCTTTTCCTGCTTCAGGCGCACCTTCACGACCTGAAGCCACATTTGCCCAGAGGAGGTGACAATATGAAGGCTTATGAACTGCTGTTCTTTGTTGACCCGTCGCTCGACCCCGAGACTCGTCTCGCTGTTATGAAGCGTATCGATACCACGATCGCTGAGGGCGCTGGCAAGGTCGACTCCGTTGACGAGTGGGGCAAGCGCAAGCTCGCCTACGAGATCAACGACCTCACCGATGGTGACTACACCCTCATCAACTTCCACGCAGATCCTACCCAGATCGCCGAGCTTGATCGCGTCCTGCGCATCACCGACGCTGTGGTCCGCCACATGATCGTCCGTCGCGACGACCAGGAGTAAGACTGTCGTTTTGGACTGGGCTTGTGCCCCAAGAGGAAGTAGTGAGTTATGAGCATCAATCGAGTGAACATCACCGGTAACCTCACCCGCGATCCCGAGCTGCGCGCCACCGCCGGCGGAACCCAGGTTCTGTCCTTTGGCGTCGCCGTGAACGATCGTCGCCGCAACGCGCAGACTGGCGAGTGGGAGGACTATCCCAACTTTGTCGACTGCACCATGTTCGGCACCCGCGCCGAGGCCGTGAGCCGTTTCCTGGCAAAGGGAAACAAGGTCGCGATCGAGGGCAAGCTGCGCTACAGCTCTTGGGAGCGCGACGGTCAGCGCAGGAGCAAGCTTGAGGTCATCGTCGATGAGATCGAGTTTATGAGCTCCCGTGGTGGCCAGGGTGGCTACGATCAGGGCGGTTACGCCCCCGCAGCTCCCGCGCCCGCAGCACGTCCTGCCGCACCGGTGGCCACGCCGCCCGCGGTCGACGTCTACGATGAGGACATCCCGTTCTAAGGGTTGTTCACCTATTTTTGAGTGAGAGGCGGCTTCGGTTCGCCGAAGGTGCCAAATGAAAGGTATTTTGACATGGCTAATGATTTTTCTGCACGTCAGCCGCGTCGTAAGTACTGCCAGTTCTGCAAGGAGAACACTGAGTTCATCGACTATAAGGACACTCAGCTTCTCCGTAAGTACATGACCGATCGTGGCAAGATCAAGCCCCGTCGCGTCACTGGCGCTTGCACGCAGCATCAGCATGACATCGCCAACGCCATCAAGCGCGCCCGCGAGATGGCTCTCCTGCCGTACACCGTCCCCGTGGTTTCCTCTCGTGGCAACCGCGACCGCGGCTAAGAAGGGAGACGCATCATGAAGGTTATTCTTCTCGATGAGATCAAGGGCAAGGGCGGCGAGGGTGACGTCGTAGAGGTCGCTCAGGGTTACGCTGAGAACTTCCTGTTCCCCAAGAAGCTCGCTGTTGCCGCCACCAAGGGCAACCTCAAGCAGCTTGACGAGCGTCGCAACAACATCGCCAAGCGCGAGGCCGTCCGTCTGGCTACCGCCAACGAGACCAAGGCTGCCTTCGAGGGCAAGACGGTTACCGTTGACGTCAAGGTCGGCGACGAGGGCATCCTCTTTGGCTCCGTTACCGCCGCTATGATCGCTGACGCCATCAAGGCTCAGCTCGGTATGGACATCGACCGCAAGCGCGTCGAGCTCGGTAAGCCCATCAAGGTTGCCGGTGCCCACACCGTTGCCATCTCGCTGTACCGCGAGATCAAGGCCGAGGTTGTCGTTCTCGTCGGCGTTACCGCCGAGGAGCTCGCTGCCGAGGCTGAGGTCGAGGAGGCCGCTGAGGTCGCCGAGGCCGAGACCGCCGAGGTCGAGACTGAGGCTGCTGCCGAGTAGCATTTGCTGCAACGCAACAATCTTGTTCTAAGAAGGGCGCTCTGGGAAACCAGGGCGCCCTTTTGTTTTTTGCGCTGAGTGAGTGTCATGGTGAACGTTGCGTCGAAGTCCTATATACAGGACCGTTCATCCGTTTCGTTCGGTGATGATTGCCGGGGCGCGGCCCGTTTTGGGGCTGTGGCTGATACTATGGATGCTCGCAAGCGATATGAATGAGGATGCTCATGGCATACGACGATAGGGAGACGGGGCTGACGGTCGAGGACCGTGGCTCCAAGTTGGGTCTCCCTCAAAACCAAGATGCAGAGGCCAATGTACTGGCCGCCATGCTGCTGTCGCCCGAGGTGGTCGAGGAGGCCCAGGTCGAGCTGCAGCCCGATGACTTCTACCGGCCCATTCATAAGACCATCTACACCGCGATGGTCGATATGTACAACAGCCGCATTCCCATCGACTCTATCTCGCTGATCGATTACCTGCGCAGCATCAACAAGCTTGATGCCGTGGGCGGCGAGGCCTACATTTTGGAGCTGATGGGTCAGACCCTGTCGCTCGTGAACTGGCAGCACCATGCCGCCATCGTCCGTCGCGACTCGATGCTGCGCGAGCTGATCGGTGCCACCAACGAGATCAACGCGTTGGCCTATAACGCCCCTACCGACACCAAAGAGGTCGTGGAGCTGGCCGAGAGCAAGCTGCTTAAGGTCACGGCGCGCGAGGTCAAGTCGAGCTATAAGACACTGACCGAGTTTATGGTCGAGGCCTATAACGAGGCCGAGGAAGTGTGTAAGGCCGGCGGACAGGCCGCGGGCGTGCCCACCGGCTTCCCGTCACTCGACCGTATGCTCATGGGTTTTCGCGAGGGCCAGCTCATCATCATCGGCGCCCGTCCTGCTGTAGGTAAGACGTCGTTCGCTCTGAACCTGGCGCTCAACGCCGCCGCTGCGGGCTATACCGTCGGCTTCTTCTCGCTGGAGATGTCGGGCAAGGAAATTGCCCAGCGTCTGATTTGCGCCTACGCCATGATCTCGATCAGTGACTTCCGCATGGGCCGCATTAGCCCCGAGCAGTGGGCCAATATCAATGAGGCCACGCAGACCTTGTCCAAGCTCGATATTCTGATTGACGATACGCCCGGCACCACAGTGACCGAGATTCGCGCCAAGAGCCGCCGTATGCTCCATAACAAGGAGAAGGCAATCATCATCCTGGACTACCTGCAGCTGGTGAGTCCTCCGCCGGGACGCCGCTCCGAGAGCCGTACCGTCGAGGTTTCGGAGATGTCGCGTGGTCTGAAGATCATGGCCAAGGAGCTCAAGATCCCGCTCATCGCGCTCTCGCAGCTCTCGCGTCAGGTCGAATCCCGTACCGGCAAGCGCCCGCAGCTTTCCGACCTTCGTGAATCGGGCTCCATCGAGCAGGACGCCGATATCGTTATGTTCTTGGACCGCTCCGCCGACGAGGCCGAGGCCTCGCGCGACGATCGACCCGACGAGGGCGTTACGCGTATCGTCGTGGCCAAGAACCGTTCGGGCCCGATCGGCGACGTCGACCTGATGTTCCTGCCGGCATCCACCAAGTTCTATGAGCTTGATGGGGCACATGCCGAGGAGTAGGACAGGCGCCCGTTGCACGGGTATACTGGGAATGTTTTGTGCTTCTGCGTGCCGGCGTGGCGCGCAGACAGTCCATGAATGTAAGGAGTAAACATGCCGTCAACCGTTTTGGTCGGTGCCCAGTGGGGCGATGAGGGCAAGGGTAAGATTTGCGACCTGGTCGCCGGCGACTTCGATGCCGTCGTGCGCTATTCGGGCGGCAACAACGCCGGTCACACCATCGTCGTCAACGGCAAGAAGTACGGCCTGCACCAGGTGCCTTCCGGCATCATGTATTCCGACCACGTGTCGGTGATCGGTAACGGCTGCGTCGTCAACCCCAAGGTTGTCCTTGAGGAGATCGACATGTTCGAGGCCGACGGCATCACCACCAAGAACCTCAAGATTAGCGGTAACGCGCATGTCATCATGCCGTACCACATCGATCTGGATGGCGCCTTTGAGCAGAAGCTCGGCAAGAAGAACATCGGTACCACCAAGCGCGGTATCGGTCCGTGCTATCAGGACAAGATGGCCCGCATTGGCCTGCGCATGCAGGACATGCTGGACGAGACGCTGTTCCGCGACAAGTTGGAGACCGCTCTCGCCCGCGTGAACCCCGAGCTCGAGCTCATCTACAACCTGCCCACCTACACCGTGGACCAGATTTGCGACGAGTACCTGCCGATGGCCGAGCGCCTGCGTCCCTACATCACCGAGACGAGCCTGCTGCTCAACAACATGATCGATGAGGGCAAGAACCTGCTGTTTGAGGGTGCCCAGGCGACGCTGCTCGACATCGACCACGGCACCTATCCGTACGTGACGTCTTCCAACTGTACCGCCGGCGGCGCCATCACCGGCTCCGGCGTCGGTATGAAGAATGTCGACCGCGTGCTGGGCGTCATGAAGGCCTATATCACCCGCGTCGGTTCGGGCCCCATGCCCACCGAGCTTTCCTATGAGTCCGAGGCTGGCCACACGCTGACCGAGGAGGGCTATGAGTACGGCGTGACCACCGGTCGCCGTCGTCGTTGCGGCTGGTTTGACGGCCCTATCGCCAACTATGCCTCGCGCGTCAACGGCCTCACCGACATCGCCGTGACCAAGCTCGACGTGCTTTCGGCCTTCGACACCATCAAGGTGTGCGTGGCCTACGACGTCGATGGCGAGCGCTACACCAGCGTGCCCGAGCATCAGGTGCGCTTTGAGCATGCCAAGCCCATCTACGAGGAGCTCCCTGGCTGGAAGTGCGACATCACCGGTTGCCGCAGCTTTGACGAGCTGCCGCAGGAGGCTCAGGACTACGTGGCGTTTATCGAGGATCTGGCACACACCCGCGTGACGTTCATTGGCGTTGGCGCTGGTCGCGAGCAGATCATCAACCGATTCTGGAAGTAATCGGGACTATTTGGTTATTGCGATATACCCCTTTGCAGCCCGGACGGGCGGCCGAGGGGTATATTTGCTTGCAAAGGGCTCGCGCGGAGCGGGCCGTTCATCCATAGAGGAGGCACCCTTGAAGGCGGACACTCAAACCATCGACATCCTGTTGTTGGGCAGCGGCGGCCGCGAGCATGCTCTGGCAGCTAAGCTCGCTGCATCACCGCGCGCCGGCAAGCTCTACATTGCGCCGGGTAACGGCGGCACCGCGAGCTGCGGCGAGAACGTTGTTCTCGACGACTGCGATCCTGCGGCCGTGGCGGCGTTTGCGCAGAGCCACGGATGCGGACTCGTGGTAATTGGCCCCGAGGCTCCGCTCGTGGCGGGCGTGGCCGACGCCGTGCGCGCGGCGGGTATTCCCTGCTTTGGCCCGGGTGCCGAGGGCGCCCAGATGGAGGGCTCCAAGCTGTTCTCCAAGCAGCTCATGGAGCGCGCCGGTATCCCGACGGCAGCCTACGGCTCGTTTACCGACGAGGCTTCGGCTCTCGCCTACGTGCGCGAGCAGGGCGCCCCGCTGGTCGTCAAGGCCGACGGCCTTGCCGCGGGCAAGGGCGTTATCGTGGCGACCGAACTTGAGCAGGCCGAGGAGGCCGTGCGCGAGTGCTTTGGCGGCACCTTTGGCGATGCCGGCAGCACCGTGGTTATCGAGGAGATGCTCGTTGGTCCCGAGTGCTCGCTGCTGGCCTTTACCGACGGCAAGACCGTGCGCCCCATGGCTACCTCGCAGGACCACAAGCGCGCGCTCGAGGGCGACAAGGGCCCCAACACCGGCGGCATGGGCGTCTACAGCCCGGTGCCCATCGTGACCGATGAGGAGCACGCCATCATGGTGAAGGTCATGGAGCAGACCGTGGCCGAACTCGCTGCCGAGGGTATCGACTACCGCGGCTGCCTGTACGGCGGCTTTATGCTCACGCCTGCCGGCCCCAAGGTGCTGGAGTTCAATGCCCGCTTTGGCGACCCCGAGACGCAGGTCGTGCTGCCGCGCCTTAAGAACGACCTGGTCGAGGTCATGCTGGCTTGTGCCAACTGCGAGCTCGACCAGATTGAACTCGACTGGCGCGACGAGTGGGCCGTGGCCGTTGTCCTGACGAGCGCGGGCTACCCCGGCAGCTACGAGAAAGGCAAGGTCATCACCGGTATTGAGGATGCCGAGGCCATGGAGAACGTGACCGTATACCACGCGGGCACTGCCGTGGTGGACGGTCAGCTCGTGACCAATGGTGGCCGCGTGCTTGCCGTGACCGCTCTGGGCGACACGTTCGAGAACGCTCGCAACCTTGCCTACGAGGCCTGCGAGAAGATTGATTTTGAGGGCAAGACCCTGCGTCACGACATCGGCCTGCGCGCGCTGCGCGGTCGCGACGCCTGGGATGCCTAAAATCCGAGAGGAATGAGACGGATGGACGAGAAGAACGAAGAGCTCGTGGACGCGCAGATCGTCGAAGAGGACAGCCGCATGTATGGGCACGCCGAGGGCGAGCCTGGTGGTGAGGTCGCTGACGAGCCGGCGCTGGTGTTGGGCGATGACGACCCGCACGATGCCGAGCTGCACGAGAAGATTCTTTCGGAGGAGTGCGCCTGGAAGGGCAAGATTCTCGACGTCCACCGGCTTGAGGTTGAGCTGCCCAACGGTCACCGCAGCGCCCGCGATATCGTTCGCCATCCGGGTGCGGCGGCCGTTGTGGCACTGACCGAGAGCGGCAAGATCGTACTGGTGCGTCAGTACCGCACCGCCATCGACCGCGTGACGGTCGAGATTCCTGCCGGCAAGCTCGACCCGGGCGAGGACCCGCTCGATTGCGCCAAGCGCGAACTGCATGAGGAGACGGGCTTTAGGGCTGGTCGTATTCGCTTTTTGACGTCGATTGTCACGTCCTGCGGTTTTTGCGATGAGATCATCCATATCTACTTGGCTACCAAGCTCGAGTTTGATGCGCCCAACCCCGATGATGACGAGTTTGTCAACGTGGACCTGGTGCCGCTGCACGAGCTGATCGACGCCGTACTCGACGGCAAGATCGAAGACGCCAAGACCGTCGTAGGCGCCTTGGCCTGTGACAGCATCGCACACAGGCTGGGCGGAACTGAGCTTTAAAAGCGAGGGCGACCCTGGGGCAAACGCTACTGATTATTTGCCCCAGGGTCTTATGTTATTGTTTTATCTCCGAGGACTGCATGTTTAAGAGGTTTCTTTCGTATTACGAGCCCCAGATGGGGCTTTTTGTTGCTGATACTGTTTGTGCTCTGGTGCTTGCCGCCATTGACCTGGCGTTCCCCATTATCCTGCGCAATTTGACCGGTGGACTGTTTACCCAGGGCCAGGCTGCCATTATGCAGGCGCTCGGCATGATCGCGGTGGGCTTGGTGCTGATGTATGCCGTCCGCTGTGCCTGCCGCTACTTTGTGAGCTATTGGGGTCACGTGATGGGCGCGCGCATGGAGTCCAAGATGCGCGAGGACCTGTTCGACCAGTATGAGCGCTTTAGCTTTGCGTACTTCGACCGCAACAGCTCGGGCGACATGATGAGCCGCGTGGTCAACGACCTGTTCGATATCTGCGAGGCGGCGCACCACGTGCCCGAGTGGATCATCATCTGCGGCATCGAGATTATCGGCTCGTTTGTGATTCTCTTTACCATCGCTCCGGTGCTGGCACTCGCCATGGCCGTGGTGACGGCGGCGTTTGCGGTCGTCATGTTTTGGCAGAACATGCGCATGCGCGAGGTCTTTAGCGACAACCGCAAAAAGATCAGCGGCATCAATGCGCAGCTGCAGGATTCGCTGGCGGGCATGCGCGTGGTCAAGAGTTTTGCCAATGAGGAGACCGAGCGTGCCAAGTTCCGTGCCTCTAACGACCGCTACCTTTTGTCCAAGGAGAACATGTATCACGCCATGGGCGTCTATACCGCGACGTATGGCCTGCTCTCGGGTGTGCTCTATGTGATCGTAGTGCTGCTGGGCGGCTGGCTGGTCGCCCAGGGACAGCTGCAGGCGGTCGATATGGCGACCTTTGCACTCTATATTTCGCTGTTCTGCACGCCGCTTGAGACGCTCGTCAATTCGGCCGAAACGTATCAGAAGGCTATCGCCGGCTTTAAGCGTATGGACGAGGTGCTCTCGACCGCGCCGGATATCCAGGACAAGCCGGGCGCTACGGATCTGCAGGTGACTGCCGGCGCCGTGGAGTATCACGACGTGTGCTTTAACTACGAGGATGTCGAGCTGGGCGAGGGCTATGCCGACGAGCGTCCCGTTATCGACCATATGGACCTGTCCATCAAGCCCGGGCAGACCATCGCTTTGGTTGGCCCTTCGGGCGGCGGCAAGTCCACGACCTGTTCGCTGCTGCCGCGCTTTTATGACGTGGCTACCGGATCCATTAGCATCGACGGTCAGGACGTGCGCGATGTGACGCAGCAGAGCCTGCGCCGCGCCATCGGCCTGGTGCAGCAGGATGTCTACCTGTTTGACGGTACGATTGGCGAGAACATCGCCTACGGCAAGCCGGGTGCTACGGCAGAAGAGATCGCCGAGGCGGCCCGCCGCGCCAATATCGATACCTTTATCGAATCGCTTCCGCAGGGCTACGACACCGTGGTGGGCGAGCGCGGCAGCCGTCTTTCGGGCGGACAGAAGCAGCGCGTTGCCATCGCGCGCGTGTTTCTCAAGAACCCCAAGATCCTGATTTTGGACGAGGCGACGAGTGCTTTGGATAACGAGAGCGAGGAGGCGGTGCAGGAGTCACTCGAAGAGCTGGCACGCGGCCGCACCACGATTATTATCGCCCACCGTCTTTCGACCATTAAGCATGCCGATGAGATTGCGACCGTTGAGCATGGTCGCGTTGTGGAGCGTGGCACGCACGAGGAGCTTCTCGCCCGTGGCGGCACCTATGCCCGTTACTATCGAATGCAGTTCGAAGGTGCGCGTGCGCACGAGCTCGACTGATTGATATGACAGGAAGTTTATGGCTGACAAGAACCCTTTGACTCCGGAAGAAGTGACGGAGTTATTCTCCGAAATCGATGCATCCGGCGTCTTGGATCCCACGCTCGCCAAAAAGCGTACCGAGCGCATGCGTGAGAAGGAGGCTGCGGCCAAGCGCGGTGACAAAGCGGCGCTAGCGCAGCTGCGCAGCGAGGACCGCGCGAGCCAGGCAAAACATATCGACCCGCTGTCCGAGGACGATCCTTCGGGCTCGCAGGTGAGCCATACCATTACGAAGACCGCGATGGCCGTGGTCATCGGTATTTTGGTGCTGATCGTGGGCATGCAGATTGGCTACGGCGTGATGCGTCGTCTGAACACCGCCAACCTGTCCGAGAGCGTTTCGGTCGATACCGTTTCGACCGCGCTCAAGGGTGGACTTGAATGGGGCAACGGCTTTACGCAGTTCCCGCTCGACTTTACCGTCGATGAAGCCGATGAGCGTACGGGCACGGTCGAGGTGACGGTGTTGGACACATCGTCTGCCAACGAGCTCGAGCTGCTGTCCAACGGGCAGATTCAGGCCGCGGCGCTTGCGACCAACGCGTTGCTCAACGATAAGATCGACCGCGTGGTGTATAACGTTCACGCCTATATCGACGAGGATAGCAACATTCAGCACGATTCCTTCTTTGGCATGTTCCCCGCGCGCGGCCACCAGAGCGCCATTTTGACGTTCGTGTGGACCAAGAGCTCATCCAACGCCACGAGTATCGACTGGAAGATGCGCATCGTGAGTATGGATGACACCATCGCCGAGCGCATTCAGAAGCAGGTGAACTCGGTGTCGTCGTTGATTGAGGACCCGGTGGTGAGCCAGACCAAGATTGACGAGGAAAAGGCCGAGCGCGATCTGGAGCATCGTCTGCATGGCCGCGAGATTTTCCGCGGCGGCAAGCCCGATCGCACACCGTCCAAACTGCTGGAGCAGGATAAGAAAAAGTAAGACGTCATCATCCCGCGTGAGCCACAAGCCTCGCGGGATGATTTTTAATCCCCGTCCTAGAAAAATCATTATGCATAGAAAGTCATAATTATCATTTCGTAAACATTTCGATGAAATTAACGCCATGAGGCATGCTTACGGTTACAATACCGCGAGGCCTAACTACACACCTTTAAGCCGGTCCTGTGAGACCGGGAAGGAGAACTATGGCGAACAACCATACCGCGGGCGCTGCCGCCCGCACCTTCGCGCCCAGCGAGCTTTGCCAGCGTATGCTGGCCAAAACCAGCAAGGGCACCTGTGGTCCCTGCATCCTGTATCTTGAGGATGGGACCATTTTTTATGGACGTGCATGCGGCGCCGAGGGCACCGCGACCGGCGAAGTCTGCTTCAACACCTCGCTCGAGGGCTACTTTGAGGTCATGACCGACCCGAGTTATGCCGGCCAAATCGTAACCATGACCTATCCGCAGATCGGCAACTACGGTATCGACGAGACCGACGTCCAGTCGGCCTTCCCCGGCGACGCCGTGCGCTCTGCGAGCGCTCCGGCCATGCGCGGCATGATCGTTCGCGACATGTGCACCACGCCTTCTAACTGGCGCTCGGCCGTCAGCGTGCCGGAGTACCTGCGCGCACACGGCATCGTTGCTATCGAGGGTGTCGACACCCGCGCTCTGGTGCGCCATCTGCGCGACAATGGTTCCAAGATGGGCATTATCTCGACCGAGATCTTCGACGTCGACGAGCTTGCCGAGCGTCTGGCCGCAGCGCCTACGCTGGTAGGCGAGAACCTGGTCAAGACCGTAAGTTGCCCCGCGCCTCATGAGTTTGTGGCCGCCGACCTGCCTGCCACGCATGGCTTTGCGCTTTCGGCTGCCGCTCCTGCCCGTCACAAAGTGGTCGCCTACGACTGCGGTGTGAAGCGCGGCATTCTGGAAGGGCTGGTCCGCGCCGGCTGCGACCTTACCGTCGTGCCGTGGAATACGCCCGCGAGCGAGGTGCTCGACATGAATCCCGACGGCGTCTTTTTGTCCAATGGCCCCGGCGACCCCGACGCCGTGGTGGAGACCTACGAGCAGGTGCAGCAGCTGATCGGCAAGGTGCCGGTCTTTGGTATTTGCCTTGGTCACCAGATGATCAGCCTGGCCTGCGGCGCCCAGATGGAAAAGCTTAAGTTCGGTCACCGCGGTGGCAACCAGCCGGTCATGAACCTGGTAAGCCGTCGCGTGGAGATCACCGCACAAAACCATGGCTTTGGCCTGCTGTTCCCCAGCTTGGGCAAGCTTGTCCCCGAGCTTTCCGGCGGCGAGACCGAGCATGCGGCCGATGGAGATCTGCGCGTCTGGGTGCGCCGCGGAATCGCGCCGGTCGTGATGAACGAGCGCTTTGGCCGCATTCGCCTGACGCACGTGAACCTCAACGACGGCACCGCCGAGGGCATCCAGCTGCTCGACGCCCCGTGCTTCTCGGTCCAGTACCACCCCGAGGCCTCGCCTGGCCCCACCGATGCTCACTATCTCTTTACCGCCTTTACGCGACTCATGGACGGCGAGGAGAACTACCTGGACATCGACACCGCGAAGGACCGCCTGGCTGGCTGGAATTTCGCCGAGACTGAGACCGAGGAGAACTAACATGCCTAAACGTACTGACATCAAGCGCATCCTCGTCATTGGCTCGGGCCCCATCGTTATCGGCCAGGCCTGCGAGTTTGACTACTCCGGCGCCCAGGCCTGCAAGGTGCTCAAGGAGGATGGCTTTGAGGTCATCCTGGTCAACTCCAACCCGGCGACCATCATGACCGACCCGGGTCTTGCCGACCGCACCTATGTCGAGCCCATCACCGCCGAATTTATCGAGCGCGTAATCAAGAAAGAGCGCCCGGACGCGCTGCTGCCCACGCTGGGCGGCCAGACCGGTCTGAACGCCGCCGTCGAGCTGGCAAAGGACGGTACGCTCGACAAGTACGGCGTCGAAATGATCGGCTGCGACCTGGCCGCTATCGAGCGCGGCGAGGACCGCAAGCTCTTTAACGAGGCCATGGCCGAGATTGGCCTGGAGGTCGCGCGCTCGGGCTATGCCTACAGCGTGGCCGACGCCGAGGCCATCGCCGAGCGCGTGGGTTATCCCTGCGTACTGCGCCCGAGCTTTACCCTCGGTGGCGCCGGCGGCGGCATCGCGCATACCCACGAGGAGCTCGTCTCCATCGTGAGCCAGGGCCTGGAGCTCTCGCCCGCCCACGAGGTGCTGGTCGAGGAGTCCATCGAGGGCTGGAAAGAGTATGAGATGGAGGTCATGCGTGATCACGCCGGCAACGGCATCATCGTGTGCTCCATCGAGAATCTCGACCCCATGGGCGTGCATACCGGCGACTCCATCACCGTGGCGCCGGCGCAGACCCTCTCCGACCTTGAGTATCAGCGCATGCGCGTGGCCTCGCTCGCCATTCTGGAGAAGATCGGCGTCGAGACCGGCGGCTCCAACGTGCAGTTTGCCGTGAACCCCAACACCGGCCGCCTGATCGTCATCGAGATGAACCCGCGCGTGAGCCGTTCGTCCGCGCTGGCCTCCAAGGCCACGGGTTTCCCCATCGCCAAGGCCGCCGCGCGCCTTGCCGTGGGCTACACGCTCGACGAGATCGTCAACGACATCACCAAGGCTACGCCCGCCTGCTTTGAGCCCACGATCGACTACTGTGTGGTCAAGGTGCCGCGCTTTGCCTTCGAGAAGTTCAAGGGTACCGACCCCACGCTCACCACGCGCATGAAGGCCGTGGGCGAGATTATGGCGATCGGCCGCACCTTTGAGGAGGCCTTTGGCAAGGCTATGCGCTCGCTGGAGGATGGCCACCAGGGCATTTGCGCCGGTGGCAAAGAGGGTGCCGATAAGCTGAGCGACGACGAGCTTGCTCAGGCCGTGGCAACCCCGACCGAGCATCGCATCTTCTTTGTGGTCGAGGCCCTGCGTCGTGGCTGGGACATCGCTCGCATCCATGCCATCTGCGGTATCGATCCGTGGTACCTCAACCGTATCAACGATATGGTGCAGGTCCAGGAGAGCATCCGCGACCTGCGTGTGGAGGATATCGACGCCGACGCGATGCGCCTGCTCAAGCAGTACGGCACGAGCGATGCCGAGATCGCTGCGCTGACCGGCTCGGACGAGCGCTTTGTGCGCGCCTATCGCAAGGGTCTGGGCGTGGTTCCCAGCATGAAGACGGTCGATACCTGCGCTGCGGAGTTCTCGAGCGCCACGGAGTACCACTACAAGACGTACGAGAACATCTACCGCACGAGCCCGGATGCCAAGAAGTGCGTGGCTCCCGACGAGACCACGCCGGCGGACAAGCCCAAGGCGATGATTCTGGGCGCCGGCCCCAACCGCATTGGCCAGGGTATCGAGTTCGATTACTGCTGCGTGCACGCGAGCTACGCGCTGGCGGCCCGCGGCTTCGAGACCATCATGGTCAACTGCAACCCCGAGACCGTCTCGACCGACTACGACACGTCCGACCGCCTTTACTTTGAGCCGCTCACCTACGAGGACGTCATGGACGTTATCGATGTTGAGCGCCCCGACGGCGTCGTGGTGACGCTCGGCGGCCAGACCCCGCTTAAGCTGGCGCGCATGCTCGAGGAGAGCGGCGTGAACATCATGGGCACCAAGCCCGATGCCATCGACTTTGCCGAGGACCGCGAGCGCTTCGCCGCTCTGCTCGACAAACTGGGCATCATGTACCCGCCGGCGGGTCAGGCCACCTCGTTTGAGGAGGCCGAGGCCGTTGCCGCACACATTGGCTACCCGCTGCTGGTGCGTCCGAGCTACGTGCTGGGCGGCCGCGGCATGATGATCGCCTACGATGCCGAGCATCTGCGCGATTACATGGCCGAGGCTGCGCGCATTAGCCCCGACTACCCGGTGTATCTGGATCGCTTCTTGGAGGGTGCGATCGAGTCCGATGTCGACGCCCTGTGCGATGGCGAAGAGGTCTACATCGGCGGCATTCTGGAGCATATCGAGGAGGCCGGTATTCACTCCGGCGACTCTGCGGCCTGCATTCCGCCGTTCAGCTTTAGCGAGAGCCTGCAGGCGAAGCTTCGCGAGACCACGCGCCGCATCGCGATGGCGCTGGGAGTCCGCGGTCTGGTCAACGTGCAGTATGCCATCAAGGGCGAGACTGTTTACGTGATCGAGGCCAACCCGCGTGCCAGCCGTACCGTGCCGTTCATCTCCAAGGCTACCGGCGTGCCGCTGGCCAAGTGCGCGGCGCGTATCATGGCGGGCGATTCCATCGCGAGCCTGGGCCTGCCGAGCGACGAGCGTCAGCTGGACTGGTTCTGCATGAAGGAAGCTGTCATGCCCTGGGGACGTTTCCCGGGAGCCGACGTTATTCTGGGGCCCGAGATGAAGTCGACGGGCGAGGTCATGGGTATCGCCAAGAGCTATCCCGAGGCATACGCCAAGACGCAGCTGGCGATTGACTACAAGCTGCCCGACCCGAGTTGCGGTAAGGTGTTCATCAGCGTGTGCGATCGTGATAAGCGCCATATCCTTTCGGTCGCCCGCATCCTGCGCTACTTGGGCTTTGACATCTGCTCTACCGAGGGTACGGCGCGCGTGCTGCGCGGAGGCAACGTGACGTGTGAGGTCGTGGAAAAGATCAGCGGCCCGCACGACGGCGAGCGTCCCAACATCGGTGACCTCATCGCCGATGGCAAGATCGCGGTGATCATCAACACACCGTACGGCCCGGGCTCGCGTGGCGACGGCTATCTGTTGCGCACCGAGGCGGTGCGCCGCGGCGTGACTTGCGTGACCGCGATGTCTGCCGCCAACACGTACGTGAGTGCCATCGAGGCGGTGCGTGAGGACCAGCAGGGTCACGGCAGCGCCAACGACATGGGCATGGACGTCATCGCCCTGCAGGACCTGCCGCAGCACACGGTGTAGGTCGAGCTGTCCGGCCGGGGCGGGAGCCGGACACTTTCTCTCGGAAACTGGGCTTCGCGAAGTTTTCCGAGAGAAAGGACCGCCTCCCGCCCCAGCCTGCGGTGACTCGGCTGCACCGTGTGCTGCCGAAGGGACTTTGCGCGACGACTAGGGCTGAATAAAAAGTGAGTGTGGGCTCCGCCGTTCGTTCGAACGGCGGAGCCCACGTTAATATTTCAGCTAACGTACGTCATAGCAATCCCCGGTAGGTCCCCGGGTGCCCCGCGGCGGGCTGGGTTTATTATCTGAGCGACTTTGCGAAGCAAGGGGAGCGAAGATAAAAACCCAGCCCGCCGCGGGGCACCCGGGGACCGCAGGGACGGGAGCAGCTATACTACTCTCAGTAGTTAAGGGTCGCGGATCCGCCGCGTCACCGCTCTCAACAGGAGGTCTTTGTTTATGGCAGATCAAAAGCCGGTTGTCGGGATCATCATGGGCTCCAAGTCCGATCTGGGCGTTATGGAAGGCTGCACCGCCGAGCTCGAGGCGCTCGGTGTGCCCTATGAGCTTGTCATTGCGAGCGCACACCGCACGCCGGCGAAGGTCCACGAGTGGGCTTCGACTGCTGCCGACCGTGGCATTAAGGTGATCATTGCCGCCGCCGGCAAGGCCGCTCACTTGGGTGGTGTCGTGGCTGCCTTTACGCCGCTACCGGTTATCGGTGTGCCTATGAAGACGAGTGACCTGGGCGGTATGGATTCGCTGCTGTCGATGGTGCAGATGCCTTCGGGCGTACCCGTGGCCTGCGTTGCCATCAACGGCGCCAAGAACGCCGCCATCTATGCCACGCAGATCTTGGGCGCATGCGACCCCGAGTACCGCAAGGTTATCGAGAAGATGAAGCAGGAGATGGCCGACGCCTAGGCGTTCCGCCGTTTCACCGCAGTATAAGGAGAGCCATGTCCGACTATCAGGGAAAACGATTCAAGGCTTCTCAGATTCCCGATCCGTCGAAGCCGGGTGCTGCCCATGCGGCACAGCAGGGTCGGACATCCTCTCCTCAGCAGCCGCGCGCGCCGCGCCCCGTGATGCCGGCGACGCATCGTCGACAGGACGCGCCAGCCGCATATCGACCTTCATCTTATAGCAACGCTAAGAAGCCGCCCCGGTCTTCATCGCATGCCGCGCCGTCGGATTACACCGAGCCGCCGCGCAAAAAGCGCCGCTCCATTATTCCCATTCTGCTCATCATCATCGGCATCGGCCTGATTGTCGCCGCCGCCGCTATCTTTATCAATGCTCAGATTGGCTATAAACAGGCAAGCGATTCGTACCAGAAAATCGAGAAGCAATATGTAAGCGACAAGGACGCCAGCGGCGTGCCGATTATCGACTTTGATGCACTTGCCCAGACGAATCCCGAGGTTTTGGGTTGGATTTACGCGCCCGGCACCAACATCAACTATCCCGTCGTGCAGACCAACAACAACTCCAAATACCTCAACACGCTGTTTGACGGTACGGCTAACGCGTCCGGTGCCATCTTCTTGGATAGCGACGACACCGCGCCGGGCATGGTGGATCAGCAGACCACGATCTACGGCCACCATATGAACGATGGGTCGATGTTCAACGTGATTTCGGACACCACCGACCAAGCGACGTTCGATAGCATCGAGTACGTGTATTACATCACGCGCGATGCAACGTATAAGCTGCGTCCGCTGGCGACCAAGGTCGTTGAGGATACGTACTCCAAGGCGCGCACGCCCAATTTTGAGGGCGACGACGGGCTCAAGAACTACCTGTCCGAGATGCTCGACGGGGCTTCTGCCGTGACGAGTGATGCGGGCGATCGCGCCGTCTCGGCAACCAAGGTCGTAACGCTTGTGACCTGTCGTTCGTTATCGCTGAGCAACACACGTGCCGTCATGGTGCTCACGCCGGTCGAGGAATAGATAATGGGCTACTCAATGACGGTGAAAGGGGAAATGATGCTCGAGAATGGCAAAACGATGCCTTCGGTTGATGCTTGGCTGCGCGAGGCCAAGGCCGATTCGTCGGCACCTGCGTGCGGTATGTATCTGACACATAACGGTGTGGTGCGCGCGACGCCCAAGGCCGAGGCGCGCGGTGTCGAGACCGATGGCGTGGCGCCGGGCCACAAGGTGGGCGGCATGGTGTTCGGCTTCGATGCTCAGAAGGTGCAGGCTGCTATCGAGGCCACGAGCGCGATGCCGGGTATCGGCTATGTGCGCGTGTGGCTGGCAAGCGGCGAGCTCGCCGTGGGTGACGACATCATGCTCGTGCTCATCGGCGGGGACATTCGCCCGCACGTGGTCGATGCGCTGCAGGCACTCGTTGGCACCATCAAGAACGAATGCGTAAGTGAGGTCGAGCGCGAGGCGTAGAGGCTTGCGTCGATAGAAGACTCGTTTATAAAAATGCCCGCCGGTACGTGTGATACCGGCGGGCATTTTGCGTTTTGGACGCGGTTGACGCTACACGCGCGTCGCATCCTTGGGGCTCATGGTCATGCTCTGGAAGCGATTCTCCATAAAGTCATTATCGAAGTACTTGCCGTAGAACTGCGCGACGGGAATATCCGGCTCCGTGCCGTTGACGCGCTGGTACCAGTAGTCGAGCGACTGCAGTGTCATAACGCCATCGACCAGCATAATGATGGTGAAGATGACGGTAGCGGAGTAGCGGCTCTTCCACGGAATCATATTGATGAGCTTGAGCAGCCTCGGCAGCAGCAGCTTGATCCAGATGAGGCCACCCAGGCCCCACAGGCAGGCGAAGCCTGTGCAGGTACGTCCGCCCGTAAGGACGGCGAGCGGATCGGGCATGCCAAAGAGCTTCATATGCGAGTAGCTCCACGAGACCACGCCAAACGAGGTCTGCATAAACCAGCCCACGAACACCTCAAAGCTTGCGCCGAGCAGCGCGCTCACCAAAAAGATAATGATGGGGTTCTTTTTGTAGAAGCGGTTGAGCACCATGGTCATGAGTACGGCGCCAAATCCGTAGATGGGGCTGAAGGGGCCAAACAGCATGCCGGCGCGGTTCTGGTAGACGCCCGGGTCGTCGACCGTCATGTGCCAGATGTCCTCGGCGATCAGGCCGAGTATGCAGCAGACAAAGAATACCCAGAACAGGTTGAAGTAGTTGAGCTTGATGTAGCCTTCGCCGGTTTCATCGCGCCCGAGCATGCCCTCGGCTGCGGCGTCGCGATCGAGCATCTCCTGCAGGCGGCGCTGCAGCTCGCGCTCCTGGCGCAGCGTGGGGTCGACGGTGGCCGAAAGCGCGACGAGGATACCGAGCTGGATGGCAGGGCGAAGCAAGAAGGGCCCGATGCCCTGGAGCATCACGTCAACCAAAAGCTCGACGACGGTAAACGCGATAAGGATATAGGACAGACGGGCGGCATTGCGGCGCTGGTTCTTGATGAGGTCCAGGCCAAAGATGATCAGGATGACGGCGCTTGCCGCAGAGAGCATGATGCCGGCGACGATAAGGCCGACCGCGACGAGCGTGTTGTCGCCGAGCTTGGCGGCGGCGTTGCCGTTGATGAGCGCGGTGATGACCTGCCACATAAAGGCGCCGACCGACGGGAGCGTGCCCACGCCGGACAGGATGCACAGGACGGCGTATACCTTAATGATGAGGGGGATCTTCTTGACCTCCGTGGCGCTGGGGACGCTGGGGTCGAGTTCGTTTCGATCCATACATAACCTTTCTCGTTTTGCTGTAGGTACAAGGATACGCCGCCGACCTGCCAAAAGACAGGACGAACGTCCCAATTGCAACAATGCAAGCCCCAACGGCGGGCGAGACGCGTCGCAACGGAAGTATGCGGGATCGTCGGCCCCGAGGCGGTTGCCCAATAAAATGTTTGGTCGCAAAACGGATAATAAGCTCGGTGGGCTTTTAAAAAGCGCTGCTCATGCGCGGGGGAGCGCGTCGCGCCGTGCGTATAATAAGGCGGGTAACGCCAAAATACGAGGCTCTGAGGGGATGCCATGTCTCAAGAAACCATCCGCGCGGCCGAGCGTGCCGCGGGACAGGTGAACGCCATGTCGACGTATGATCCGGACTCTGACCAGCTGCATGAGGAATGCGGCGTTTTTGGTGTCTGGGCGCCCGATCGCGACGTGGCTCGACTGACGTACTTTGGCCTGCGTGCACTGCAGCATCGCGGCCAAGAATCGGCGGGAATCGCCGTTGGTGACGGCGGTACGGTTATGGTCCGCAAGGATCTGGGCCTGCTCGACCGCGTGTTCTCCAATGCCGACTTGTCGACGCTCTCCGGTCAGCTGGCCGTGGGTCATGTGCGCTACGGCACCGCCGGCGCCAAGAGCTGGGAAGCCTCTCAGCCGCACCTCTCTACCATCAATAGCGTCATTATCGCGCTCGCGCACAACGGCACCCTCGTCAACACCGACGAGCTGCGTCGCCAGCTGATCGAGCTGGGCGTACCGTTCCTCTCCAACTCGGATTCCGAGGTCGCGACCAAACTCATCGGCTACTTTACTCAGCGTACTGGCCATCTGCGCGAGGGCATTCGCAAGACCATGGAGCTCGTGCGCGGCGGCTACGCCATGACGCTCATCAACGAGCAGGCGCTCTACGCATTCCGCGATCCGCACGGCATTCGCCCGCTCGTGTTGGGCAAGCTGGTGGATGAGGGCCTGGACCAGGCCGATGCCGCATCCGTTTCGCAGCTGCCGTCGCAGGACGGCGCCGCGACGGTCGACGCCACCACCCATGTCACGCGCGCCGGCGGCTGGGTCGTTGCCTCCGAGACCTGCGCGCTCGATATCGTGGGCGCCGAGTACGTCCGCGACGTCCGTCCCGGTGAGATTTTGCGCATCAGCGCCGAGGGCCTTGTGTCCGAGCAGGGCGTGCCTGCCGCCGAAGAGCCTGCTAACTGCATTTTTGAGCAGGTCTACTTTGCTCGCCCCGATTCCATCATGAACGGCAAGAGCGTCTACGCCTGCCGTTATGACATGGGTCGTCAGCTGGCACATGAGGAGCCCGTCGAGGCCGACCTGGTCATCGGCGTGCCCGACTCCGGCCTGCCGCCCGCGGAGGGCTATTCGCACGAGAGCGGCATTCCCTTTGGCGAGGGCCTCATCAAGAACCGCTACGTGGGCCGTACGTTTATCGAGCCTACGCAGGAGTTGCGCGCCATGGGCGTGCGCATGAAGCTCAACCCGCTGCGCGACAACATCGAGGGCAAGCGCCTGGTCGTCATCGACGACTCCATCGTGCGTGGCACCACCATGGTGCAGCTCGTCAAGATGCTGCGCAACGCTGGCGCCAAGGAGATTCATATCCGCATCAACTCGCCCGAGGTCATCTGGCCGTGCTTCTACGGTATCGATACCGACGTGCAGTCGCAGCTTATCAGCGCCAACAAGACGGTCGACGAGATTTGCGAGTATATCGGCGCCGATTCGCTGGCCTTCCTTTCGGTCGAGGGCCTGCTTAAGGTCATGCCCAAGGGCGGTTACTGCGATGCGTGCTTTACCGGCCGCTACCCCGTGGCGATTCCCGAGAGCTTTGGCCGCGACAAGTTCATGGAGGGCTTTAAGCCCCGCAACCTGGACAAGCCGCTGCACTTTGATGACGACGCCGTGGTCGAGAAATACGACGATCGCAGCTGGGAAGAGGAACACGGCGAGGCCTAAAACCTGCCAAAAAGGGACAGGTTTATTTTGGTAGGTTTTACCTGCTGTTTTGTTGATATGACGGCGCGCGTTGTTATGGCGCGCGCCGAAATGAACGCAACTATGAGCACCGCTTGGCGCCCGGGCGGCGCCACGGTAGTGGGAGAGGAAGGCTCAGATGAGCGACAGCAAGCATGTGACGTATGAGGATGCCGGCGTCGATACCGCCGAGGGCGGCCGCGCCGTTGACGCTATTAAGCAGATGGTTAAGGACACCAACCGTCCCGAGGTCATCGGCGGCATCGGTGGCTTTGGTGGCCTGTTCTCGGCTGCCGCGCTTAAGGATATGGAAGACCCGATTCTGATTAGCGGTACCGACGGCGTGGGCACCAAGCTCGTGCTCGCCCAGATCATGGACCGTCACGAGACGGTGGGCCAGGACCTGGTTGCTATGTGCGTCAACGACATTCTGGCTTCGGGTGCCGAGCCGCTGTTCTTCCTGGACTACGTTGCCATCGGCCACATCGAGGCCGAGCACATGGCAAAGATCATCAAGGGTGTGGCCGACGGCTGCAAGCTCGCGGGCTGCGCGCTCGTGGGCGGCGAGATGGCCGAGCACCCCGGCGTCATGGCTCCTGCCGACTACGACCTTGCCGGATTTACCGTGGGCGTCGTCGACCGTCCCAAGATGCTCGACCCCGCGAATGTCCGTCCCGGCGACGTGATCCTGGGCCTGCCTTCCACCGGCGTGCACTCCAACGGCTACTCGCTCGTGCGTAAGGTCATTGGCGTCGACGGTATTAAGCCGGGCACGCCCGAGGCCGCCGCTAAGGCCGAGGAGCTGAGCCGTCCGCTCGAGGAACTCGGTGGCGCATCGCTGGCAGACGCCCTGTTGGCCCCCACGCGCATCTATGTCAAGCCGATTCTGGAGCTGCTGCGCGGTGGCGCTCCGGTGCACGCCATCGCCCATATCACTGGCGGCGGTATTACCGAGAACCTCAACCGCGCGCTCGCCGACGACGTCGACGCCGTGGTCACCCGCAACGGCGCCGAGATGGGTTGGGACGTTCCGCCCGTCATCACCTACGTGTCGCGCCAGGCCGAGCTCGCGCCCAACGAGGCATGCAAGACCTTCAACATGGGCGTTGGCCTGTGCCTGATCGTCGCCCCCGAGGACGAGGCTGCCGTGACCGAGGCCCTGGTCGCGCTGGGCGAGAAGCCGTTCCGCGTGGGCGAGTGCGTCGAGGGCTCCGGTAAGGTCGTGTACTCCGATGAGTGCTAACGAGCAGATGGCTGCTGCCGAGGGCCTGGGCTTTGTGCCCTACACCCGTCCGACCGGCACCGATACGGCCGAGCCGCTCAAGATCGGTGTGCTCATCAGCGGTTCGGGTACCAACCTGCAGGCGTTGATCGATCTGATCGCCGCCGGCAAGCTCAACGCTTCGATTGAGCTTGTGGTGTCGAGCCGTCCTTCGGCTAAGGGTTTGCAGCGCGCTGAGCGCGCGGGCATCCAGACGCTCACGCTGTCCAAGGATGTCTATGCCGACCCTATTGCCGCCGACGAGATCATCGCGCACGAGCTTCTCGAGCGCGGCTGCGAGTATGTGGTCATGGCCGGCTACATGCGCATGGTGCACACGCCGCTGCTGGCGGCGTTTCCCAACCGCGTGGTCAACTTGCATCCGGCGCTGCTGCCGAGCTTTACCGGTGCGCATGCGATCGACGATGCCTTTGCGCGCGGTGTCAAGGTGACTGGCGTGACCGTGCATTTTGCCAACGAGATCTACGACAACGGCCCCATCATCGCCCAGCGCGCGCTGGCTGTTGAGGAGGGCTGGGATGTCGACACGCTCGAGGAGCACATCCATGCGATTGAGCACGTGCTGTATCCCGAGGTTGTTCAGATGCTCGCCGACGGCCGTGTCCACGTGCTGGAGAGCGGCAAGGTCGCAATTGATGCGCCCCGCGGCTAGCGGTGCACAGTACAATTTAGCCGAGTAGTCAGGGTGGTCATTGGCGCCAAGGCGCGCGTGGCCACCTTTTGTTTTGGGTAGTCATCGGGGACGGTCTTTAACGACTAGTCATTCAAGAACGCCTCCGATGACTAGGTGAGAGAGGTGAGCGCATGGCGGATAACGAAGCGCTGTTTACGCCTGAGTTGGTGTTTTTTGATTGGGAGTGTGCGACGCCGGATGAGGTGTTCGCGCGGCTTGAGGGCGAGCTTGCACCACATGGCTACATTGCATCCGGTTGGCTCGATGCCGTCCGCACGCGCGAGGATGCCTATCCCACGGGTCTCGCTATGCCGGCGGCAAACATTGCCATTCCGCATACCGATCCGGGGTTTGTGGCCAAGCCCTATATCGCGGTGGTGAAGCCCGCCGCGCCCGTGACATTTAACGCTATGGCTGGCATGGGCGCTCCGGTGCCGGCGCAGATCGTCATCAATCTTGGCATCGCCGAGCCGGGCGGCCAGGTCGAGGCCCTGCAGGCACTCATGAACATCTTTATGGGCGCCGATGCCGCAGCCGACGTGCTCGGCCAGACCACGCCCCAGGGCATGGTCGACGCCATCCGCCGCCACTTCTAAGGTGGGGCTGAGTCGGCACTTGGGGACTGTCCCTAACTGCCGGCTGCCAGAGCTGTCCCCTTTGCACCAAAATGGTGCAGATTAATCTGTCCCCAATGCACCAAGCGTGCCGCGGGGGCTGCGTTGTGACACAATGGCGTTTGTTCGATTCGTTATGCGAAAGGCCAACTATGGCAAATAAGAAAAAGAACTCCGAGGCCGCGCCGACGCCCGAGCAGCAGGCCCGCGCTGCCTCCAGCTCTCGCAAGAAGCAGCGCAAGACGTACGTGTCTAAGACCGTCAAGATCGTTCTGGTGGTCATCGGCGTGCTGGCGATGCTGCTTTCCGTCTCGGCGATGGCGTGCTCCGGCCTTATGTCGCAGGCTGAGGACACCTCGGGCTACAAGCTGACCGGCGGTGTTGCTGCCACTATCAACGGCACCAACCTTACCGAGGACACCGTGACCAAGCAGATCATGAGCATGCGCACGTCCTACGGCTACACCAAGGATGAGGATTGGGCGCAGTATCTGGTTGACAACGACCTCACGCCCAAGAAGTACCGCAAGCAACTCATCGACTCCTACACGCAGCAGATTCTGCTTCAACAGGCACAGAAGGAGAACGGCGTGACGGTGTCGGACGAGGAGGTCGAGAAGGCTTGGAAGGACGCGTGCAAGAGCGCGGGCGGAGCCAAGGCCTTTAAGAAGACCCTCAAGACCTACGGCTATACCGAGGACACCTACAAGGACTCGCTCAAGGAGAGTCTGGCGCAACAGAAACTCAAGGATGCCGTCGCGCCCACGAGCAAGCCCAAGGACAGCGAGATTGTCGATTACATCAACGAAAATCTGTCCAGCTACAACGACGCCCGCCGCTCGTCGAACATCCTGATCAAGGTTGATTCCGACGCTTCCGACGAGGACAAGGCTGCCGCCAAGGCCAAGGCGCAGGAGTGCCTGGACAAGATCAACTCCGGTGAGCTGAGCTTTGAGGACGCCGTTGAGCAGTACTCCGAGGACACCGGTTCCAAGGAGAAGAAGGGCGATGTGGGCTGGGATAAGCTCACCACCTTTGTCGACAGCTACCAGACGGCGCTCGAGGGACTCAACAAGGGCGACGTGAGCGAAGTCGTCGAGTCGACCTATGGCTACCACATCATCAAGTGCACCGACTACTTCCATGTCGATAATCAGGTTGATGACATCAACCAGGTGCCCAAGGACATCAAAAAGTACGTCTCCAACGTGGTGAAGACGCAAGCGGCCAGCACCGCGTACAGCGAGTGGCTGGAGCAGTACAAGAAGGATGCCGACATCACCGTCAACCCCATGCCCAAAGACGTACCCTATAACGTGAGTCTGAAGGGTGTCACCAAGAGTTCGACCGACGATTCGTCGACGACTGAGTAATCATGGGGCGGTGCTCGCGCGAGTGCCGCCCACACTATTGAGGAGGATTTGCAGATGACCAACGAAGAGCTGCAGAAGGAAATGATTGCGGCCATGAAGGCCAAGGACAAGGTTCGCCTGTCCATCATTCGCCAGGTTAAGGCCGAGGTGAAGAATATCGAGGTCAATGAGCGCCGCGATGTGACCGAGGAAGACGTCAACAGCATGATCAAGCGTCTGATCAAGCAGACGAGCGAGACGCTGGAGATGTCCATCAAGGCCGGCACCGACCAGGAGCGTACCGACAACCTGACCGAGCAGGTCAAGATTCTGGAGAGCCTGCTGCCCGCGCAGGTTTCGGGCGAGGAGCTCGAGGCCCTGATCGAGCAGGTTATCGCCGAGCTGGGCGCCACGTCCAAGAAGCAGATGGGCCAGGTTATGGGCGCACTCGGCAAGGCCACCGGTGGCAACTTCGATAAGCCGGCCGCGGCAAAGATCGTCGGAGCCAAACTCGCGTAGGGGCCGAGCGGTACATAGTTGATGTTTAGGGGGGCGTGGCCGTCATGGTCGCGCCCCTTTTTGCTGGGCTGGGCACTCATTGGGGACAGGCTTAAATGAGTGCCCAATGAGCAGGTACTCATTTAAGTCTGTCCCCAATGACTAGGTGGAAGGTTGCGGGTTCTTTACGGGAATGTAGTGTGGGCTGCGGAAACGTGATTCTTTCCGTACAATAGTTCAACTCGTGTAAACGCAGGGAAGGGACATTCATGGCAGACATGATCGAGATCAAGCATCTCAACAAGTACTTTGGCGACCTGCATGTGCTCAAAGATATCAACCTCACCGTCAAACGCGGCGAGAAGCTCGTAATGATCGGGCCTTCCGGCTCGGGTAAATCGACGCTCATCCGTTGCGTCGATTATCTGGAGGAGCCCACGTCGGGCGAGGTTGTCATCGACGGTACGCCGCTCACCAAAAAGAATCACCTGGAGATGGCTCGCAAGTATAGTTCCATGGTGTTTCAGCAGTTCAACCTGTATCCCAACATGACGGTGCTGGGCAACCTGACGCTCGCGCCCATCAAACTGCAAAAGAAGAGCAAGGAGGAGGCGACCGAGATCGCCATCGCTGCGCTCAAGCGCGTCGGCATGGCACATAAGGCCGGCGAGTATCCGCAGAATCTCTCGGGTGGTCAGCAGCAGCGCATCGCCATCGCCCGTGCCCTGTGCACCAAGCAACCCATCATCCTGTTTGACGAGCCGACCTCGGCGCTCGACCCCGAGATGGTCCAGGAGGTTCTGGACGTTATGATTGAGCTCGCGCAGGAGGACATCACCATGATCTGCGTGACGCACGAGATGGGCTTTGCGCGCCAGGTGGCCGACCGCGTCATCTTTATGGAGGACGGTCGCATTCTGGAGGAGGGCACGCCCGAGCACTTCTTCGACAACCCCGAGAACCCGCGCTGCCGCGAGTTCCTGTCCAAGATTCTGCACTAGGCGCGGTGATGGACATGACGGATATGACGAGGGCGGCCGTGTCGCGCCGTCATTTTTTGCAGCTGGCGGGTGCCGGCATGCTTGCGCTGACGGGGACCGCGCTTACCGGTTGCGGCAACTCCACCAGCGGCGAGGGCTCCGACAAGGGGTCCAAGCTTGCGGCCATCAAGTCGCGTGGCCATCTGAACGCCGGCGTTAAGAAGGACGTTCCCGGCTACGGCTATTACGACACCGCCAAGGGTCGCTTTGAGGGCATGGAAGTCGATTTGTGCTACCAGATCGCCGCTGCCGTCTTTGGCGTGAGCTACAAGGAGGCCCGTGCCCAGGAGCTTGTCGAGTTTACCGACGTAACGCCCAAGACGCGCGGCCCGCTGATCGATAACGGCCAACTCGACGTGGTCGCGGCGACCTACACCATCACCGACGAGCGCAAGAAGAGCTGGGATTTCTCGACGCCGTACCGCACCGACTACGTGGGACTCATGGTCAAGAAGCGTTCGGGCTTTACCTCGATTGAGGATCTGGACGGCAAGGTCATTGGCGTGAGCCAGGGCGCTACCACGCAGAGCCTGATCGAGCAGATGATCAAGGACAACGGCTTTAGCTGTAAGCCCGAGTTTAGGGCCTTTAGCGGCTACCCCATCATCAAGAGCTCGCTCGATGCCGGCAATATCGACGTCTTTGCCATGGACCGCTCCACGCTGGCCGGTTACATGAACGAGACCGTTGAGCTGTTGCAGCCCGAGGTCAAGTTTGGCGAGCAGGGCTACGGCGTGGCGACCAAGAAGGGCTGCGACCTTTCGGCCGTGGTCGACCAGGTGATTTGCGATCGCCTGGCCGACGGCTGGCTCGACCAAGAGGTCAAGACCTGGGGTCTTGTATAGGCGCATCGTCCAAGGAAGGAATCAAATGCTCGAAGGATTATTTGACGCCGACCGCTGGTCGACGACATTTCAAAACATGGGGCCCTTCTGGGAGGGCTTTGGCGTGACACTGCAGGTGGTCGTTGCCGGTCTGCTGCTGTCGCTGGTGCTGGGCACGCTGCTGGGCGTGTTCTCTACCACTCGTTCGCGCGTGCTGCGCGCCATAAGCCGCGTGTACGTGGAGTTTTACCAGAACACCCCGTTGCCCGTGCAGGTGCTCTTTATGTACATGGCCGGTCCGCAGTTTTTGCAGGCCATAACCGGTGCCGACCAGCCGGTGCGCATCGCGCCGTTCGTGCTGGGCTTCTTGGGCGTGGGCCTGTATCACGCGGCCTACATTTCGGAGGTCATCCGCACCGGTATCGAGGCGGTCCCGCGCGGTCAGATGGAAGCGGCCCAGAGCCAGGGCTTCACCCGTGCGCAGGCGTACTGGTACATCGTGCTGCCCCAGACGTTCAAGATCATTCTGCCGCCGCTGTGTAACCAGGCGCTCAATCTGGTCAAGAACACGTCGGTGCTGGCGCTTGTGGCCGGCGGCGACCTTATGTACCGTTCCGACAACTTTGTGAGTCTGTACGGTTACCTGCAGGGATACATCGTCTGCTGTCTTATGTACTTCATCATCTGCTTTCCGCTCGCCATGCTGGTGCAGTGGCTCGAGCGCCGCTCCAAGGAGCGTCCGCGCGGCGTGAGCCTGGCCGAGCTGGGGCTCGACAACGTAGAGGAGGCCTAGCGCATGGAAATCTTCAACGCGACCAACCTGCTCTACATTTGGGGCGGCTTTGTTAAGACAATCGAGATCTCGGCGCTGTCGATTTTTTTCTCGCTCATCTTTGGCACGGTGCTGGCGCTCGTTAAAAGCTATGCGCCCCGCCCGTTCCGTATTTTGGTGAGCGCCTATATCGAGCTGTTCCGCTGCACGCCGAACCTGCTGTGGATCCTGTTTATCTACTTTACGGTGCAGGGTTTGGACATTGTGATTTCGACCATCGCCTTCACGCTGTTTACCAGCGCTGTTATGGCCGAGATTGTGCGCGGCGGCCTCAACTCGATTCCGCGCGGTCAGTTTGAGGCAGCGCAGAGCCAGGGCTTCGGCTTCTTTGCCACCATGCGCTACATCATTCTGCCGCAGACATTTAAGACGATCATTCCGGCGCTGTTTAGCCAGTGCACGACCGTCATCAAGGACAGCTCGTATCTTTCGGGCATTAACGTGGCCGAGCTCATGTACGCGGCAAACGTCGTGATGGCCCACGCGATCGATCTGTCGCAGGTGCTTATGCTCTACGGCCTGGTGTTTGCGATGTACTTTGTGCTCAACTTTGGTATCTCGCTGCTGGTCCGAGCGTATCAACGTCGTATCGTAGCCGCATAGTCCTGCTTCCCCAAGCACGGCACCTTGCCCCTCAATCGTCACTTGCGTACATTTAGTACGCGGCGCTCCTCTTTCGGGGCAATCTGCCGCACTTGGGAAACCAGGACGGTCGTAAGTGACAAAATGGGAATCAGGAATCGCCTATTTTTCATTTGTTAGAAAGGAATCGCGATGAGCGATCTGGAGAATAAGAAGAATCCTGTGGTCATTACCATCGCGCGCGACTTTGGCGCCGAGGGCCACGAGATTGGTCGCATGCTTGCCGACGAGTTGGGGATTCCGCTGTACGATAACGAGCTGCTGGTGCGCGCGTCGCTGCGCGCGGGCGAGTCGCTCGACAAGATGGCTGCCTACGACGAGCGCCTGGCCGTGGAGAATATGGCGTTTCTGCCCGACCGCTACGATGCACGTTCGTACTCGGACAAGTTGTTCCAAAAGATGAGCCAGGTGATTTTGGATCTGGGCGAGACCGAGAGCTGCATTATCGAAGGCCGTCTGTCCGATTACCTGCTGCGTAACAATCCCAACCACATTGCCGTGTTGGTGACCGCACCCTTTGAGGACCGCGTCGAGATCGTGCGCAAGAAGCGCGGCCTTAACAAAAAGAAGGGCGCCAAGCTGGTCAAGCAGCAGCAGAAGGCGCGCGAGGCGTTCTATAAGCGCTACAGCGCCGGAAAGTGGAAGATGACGAGTGGCAAGGACATCGTCGTCAACCGCGCCAAGCTGGGCCGCGAGGGCTGCAAAGATGTCATCGCCGCTGCCTACCGCTACAAGGTAGCGCAGCTCGAAGGCTAGCCGATCAATAACCACCACAAAGGGGACAATGAACTGCCTCCCATTTCTTGGACATCGGGAAATGGGAGGTTTTCCATGAGTATAGACCTCAGGGTGAAGCACGACCTGGAGTCCAGGAGGCGGGCCGTCGAGCTCTTCGACGCCGGCGTCGGCTGCAAGCCGGCGGCCGAGGCCCTGTCCGTCCCCCGCGAGACCGTGAGAGAATGGCAGTGGGTATACCGGGCGTTCGGAAGCGAGGCGCTGCTGTCCATGGGCGGGAAACAATCCAGTTACACATTCGAGCAGAGGGTCGCCGCGGCGTCGGCCGTGGTCGACGGCGGGATGGCGAAGGCCGACGCCATGGCCGAGTTCGGGATCAGGTCGAAGTCCCCGCTGGAGCGCTGGTGCAGGCTCTACCGCGAGGGCGGCGCCGAGGCGCTGCGGCCCCGCCCGAAGGGCAGGCCGAGGGGGTCGAGGTCGAAACCCCGGGCCCGCACCCGCGAGCAGGAGCTCGAGGAGCGCTGCCGCAGGCTCGAGGCCGAGGTCGCCTACCTAAAAAAATTGCGCGCCCTGGTCGAGCGGGACGGGCTCTGACCAGGGCGGCGGCCGAGGCGGTGAGGGCGCTGCGCGCGGAGGGGCACTCCCTGCGCCACCTGCTGGAGTGCTCGGGGCTCAGGAGGTCGACCTACTACTACGCGCTGGCGCACCCGCGGAGGCCGACCAGGCCCGAGCTGCGCAACGCCGCGGCCGAGATATTCTCGCGCACCGCCAACGGCTGCGGGCACCGGCAGATAGCCATGTGCCTGCGCGCCGAGCTGGGCGCGGTCGTGGCCGACAAGACCGTGCTCAAGATGATGCGCGAGATGGGCATCCGGTGCGGGATACGCCGCCGGGGCTCTCGTCGCCGGTACAGCTCCTACAGGAGGCTCGTGGGGAGCACGTTCGAGAACGTCATCGCGAGGGACTTCGGCGCCGAGGGGTCGTGGCAGAAGCTCGGCACCGACGTCACCGAGTTCAAGGTGGCCGGCGCCAAGGCCTACTGGGCCCCGGTGCTCGACTTCTGCACGAAGGAGATCGTGGCGAGCGACATATCGACCTCACCGGACCTCGCCCAGCAGCACAGGATGCTCGACCGGCTCCTCGAGGCCCTGCCCGACGGGGCGGCGCCGACCATGCACTCGGACATGGGCTGGCAGTACCAGCACGAGTCCTACACCTCCAGGCTGGAGGGGGCGGGCATCACCCAGAGCATGTCGCGCAAGGGGAACTGCATCGACAACGCCGCCACCGAGCAGCTCTTCGGACACGTGAAGGACGAGTTCTACCGCGGCAGGGAGTGGGGCAGCTTCGGGGACTTCAAGCGCGACCTGGAAGAGTACATAGCCCATTGGAACGCGCGGCGCAGGCAAGTAAGATTGAAGGGCCTGACGCCGGAGGAGTTCCGGAACCAGGCCCTTGCGGCGTAGTCGCTATTTATTCAGTCCAAGTTTCGGGGCGCAGTTCACAAGCACCTTTGCGGTGGTTTTTGTTTTAGGCCGAGGGGAAGGCCTTGGTGAGACCGGCGCGCGTCTGCGTGTCGGTCTTTTGGTAGATGGAGCTCAGGTGGCGCTGTACCATGCGCATCGAGATACCGAGTTCCTCGGCAACCTGCTTGAGCGGGCGTTCATCCTGGGTCACGGCTATGAGCACGTCGACTTCGCGCGGGGTGAGAGCGTGGTTGGCGATGAAGGCCTGGCGTTGCTCCTCGATGGTGGGGGCGGCGAGTGCTTCTTCTGCCAGCTGCTCGCGCTCGCGCTCCCGCTCGGTTTGGGGCAGGCGGAACAGGCCCGCGGCTACAAACGCCGCGCAGGCGGCGACGAGCAAAACGAGCGCACCGATCATAATGAGGGCAACGTTATCCGAGGTCACGAGAGCAAGCGAGATGCCCGATGTGGTGAAAGCGCATACATTGTTGGCGGCGCGGCCCATGCCAGCCCAAAGGGCGGGCGCATGCATGTGCGGTGCCAGCTGTGTAAAGGTGGCGGTAAAGAACGTGACGAAAAAGCCCGAGCTCAGGTAAAAGACGACGAGGCCTAGGTTGGGATCGGCGCCGGCCTCCACGGCCAGGATGGAAATGGTCGAGAGCACGGCGATGCCGAGCATGACAAGTCCCATGTAGCGGCGCTCGGCAAGGTCAAAGATAAGACCGGCGGCAAGGCCGCTTGCCGCCAAAAAGAGGCGCGGCCAAGTCTGCACGGCAATGGTGCCGTGGGCGTTGGAGAGTGTGACCACGTTGTCGAGGGTGGAGAACAGACAGGCAAGAATCATGACGAGCGCGATGCTCCAGCATGCCTGCTTGGCGAGGGCATGAGAGGACTCAGCAAAGGGATTGATGGCGGGGCTGGAGCTCTCGGCAGCTTTTTGGGGAACGACGCTGAGGGCGGATATGGCGATAGTCGCTGCGCCAAGGACGATGAGCTCTGCGATACCGCCGCAATTGAGCAGGTTGACGGCGAACTGCATCAGGATGCCCGCGGCATAGGCTGCTCCCGCACCGGTGGCGAGCTTGGGATCGTCTTGAAACGCCAGTGAAAAGGCGTGGTGCGCAGCGGCGCCCAGCAGGCCGAGTCCGAGGAATGCGAGGCAGCCCAGAATCTCGAGGGCAAGCGAACCCGTGGGGGACTGGATCTGGGTCAATCCCAGGATGGCGATGGGAACGGCGGCGCTGACAACTGCCTGGGGCTGGCCTTTGCGTTGGGCGAGACCGAGCAGTGGTGCATATCCGATAAAGCCGAGCACGCTCGCACCCAGAATAAAGCCCTGTGCGATTACAACGCGTTCGGCACCGGCGAGCAGCCCGACGTTGACGTCGAAACGAAACTCGGCGGCAAGGAAGGCGAAGGTGAAGAGCGCGAGTGCCAGAAGCGCGTTGATTTTAGGCCTGCTCAGGTTCAAGGACGGTCCTTTGGGTGGACGAATAATCGTGTCCTCGATTGTAGCGTTCCCGGGACGAGTGTGGCGATGGCGAAATCATATTGAATTAAACCGCAGGTAGAGGCCTAGGTTCACATCTACGAACCTAGGCATATGGAGTCATTTGGCACATCTTGGTGGTACAGGACCACCACAAAGGGGACAGGCACCTTTGTGGTGGTATGTCCCTACGACCAAGGAGGCCGTTATGAACGTAAGCCACTTTGACAAGCAAGCTCAACGTGAGTCCACCTGCTCGCTGGTTCACGGTACCTGGCGTTGTGTGGGTGCCAAAATAGCTTGCGCCGGCGCGTGTGCGCTTATGGTCGGTCAGTTGCTGCTGCCGAGCGTGGCGCTGGCGACGGAATGCGCCGATCCCGCCGCTGGGACGGATGAGGTTGCCGCGGCTCCGGTGACGCCGACGGTTGCGGAGGATACGGCTGCAACGACCGCGCCAGCTGCTTCGACCGCGCCTGCAACCGATGCTGCTCCGGCGGCGCAAGCCACCGTTGAGCCTCAGCAGACAATCCCAGCCGATGCCGCCAATGAGCCTAGCGGTGCTGCGCTCGCTGGGCAAAACGCTTCTGGCGACGACAACGCCGCCATGCCGGCGAGCAACGCCATCATGCCCTGTGGCGTGACCGATGTGACAGGCGGGGGCGGCGTTAGGGTCAATACGACCGTGGTCGATCATTATACGAACTGCGAGCTTTCGGACAACATCACGCTCGAAAAGGGCCAGTCGTATACCCATGATTTTCCCGATGTTGAGGGTGGCATTCCAGAAGCGCTTGCGAGCGAAGTTGTCGAGGTTAAGTACTACAGGGCCGATGCCGCTTCGGGCACTCTGGTCGAAGTTCAGGATGCGTCCATGTCCGACGTGACGGCTCGCTTCGAACCCGTTGGCAATCACATGAGGCTGACGCTGACCTTTACGGGTGGCGCGGCAGGCGGCTCGTATCGACTCACGCGCAATGAGGCTCTCTATATTGGCTCGGCACTGGAGTATACCGGAACTGACTATGAAGGCAGCTCGACTATCCTCAACGAAACCAGGTACGATTATTACCTCCGCTACGCCATCAATAGCGAAATTACGCTCGTTGCGTCAGAAAACGAAGCCCTCCATAACCTGAACGTCAACGACGTGAAGACCAACTACGCGCCCGGCGAGGCGCCCCGCGCGACCGCGACGATTCCCGCTGCTGACGCCGACAAGTACGAGATCGCCTACGAGTGCTGGGAGGAGATGGATGGCAGCGACCCCGCGGAGCTCACGCCCGTTGCCTTCTGGTATTCCGACCCCGCCAAGTATCCGACGGGCGCGAGGAGGATCGAACACTTCGAAGAGGGCAAGTTCTACATGTATTCCGTCGAGCTGAGGCTCAAGGGCGACAATACCGTGGGCAATGACTGCATGATGTACGTCAACGGCCATTGGACGCACCACATCAAGACCGTCAACGGCGTCTTCGCGCCAAACGCTGACAATATGCTGTGCGAGCAGCCGATCGACGAATGGCGGGCCATCGACGTTATCGAGATCAACGGCGCCACGACCACCTTCAAGGCAGGCGATAAGCCGGTCTTTACGGCGAATGTTCCGACGGGCTCCAACTTCCTTCCTCAGTGTGAGTACTGGACGGGTAGCGACGGCAGCGAAGTGAACTCTCAGGAGTTCTGGGATCAGAACATCACGAACCACATCGACGCCTTTAAGCCTGGCGTGACCTATCGCTACGGTATCTACCTCAAGCCCGCGCGCGGATTCTACTTTACGCCCAACACCAAGCTGGTGATCAACGGCCAGGAGTGCGGCTACCAGATGGGCGAAGCGAGTGTAGTTGATCCCGAGAGCGGCTGTATCTTCACTCTGTGGCTCAACACCGATTTGACCTTTACGCCTGAAGCCACGCCGACTCCCGATCCGCAGCCTACGCCGGATCCCAATCCGACGCCGCAGCCCGAGGTCAAGCCCGAAACCAAGCCTGAGACGAAACCCGAGACCAAACCCGCGGCTAAGCCGGCCACGACAACCGCCACGACCAAGACGGTTGAGAAAGCCGCGCCGACCAAGAAGGGCGATGCTGTCCTGGCTACCACGGGAGATACCACCGTAATGACGGTCACCGCCCTAGGTATCGCTGGCGCAACCGTTGCCGCTGCCGGCATCGCCGCAACCAAGCGCCGCAAGCGTTAGGTTTTGGCGGCGGCGCCCATCCTCGGCTTTAGCAAAATCTCAATCTGTAACACCAAGCCAGTCAAAACGGCTCTAGATGTTACAGATTGAGATGAACCGAATGGCCGCCAACCTAACGTCTCGATCTGTAACACGTAGCGGGGAATTTGGTCTCTAACTGTTACAGATTGAGACAAAGCGGGGGCGGCTGGAGCAATATCTCGATCTGTAACAACTACAAGGCTCAACAGGGCCTAACTGTTACAGATCGAGACAAACATCGGAATCGGTTCGCCGACCAGACCCCAAACCGCCACAAAGGTGCCTGTCCCCTTTGTGGCGGTTTGCGCAGGTAGAACGGTAGGTTCGTATATATGAACCTACCGTTCGCTTTGTTTTTGGACGACGATTACGCTGGATGACTTTTGGTTTCAGGAAAGGAACGACCATGAGGTGGACCACTGTTCGAGCGCTTTGCCGCCGCCTGACCGTTGCCGCGGTGACCCTCACCATGGTGACGGGTTCGTTGCCCGCGGGCGCGTTTGCCGAGACCCTCACCACCGATAGCACCTTTGTGCAGACGGATGTCGAACAAGTAGACGATGCCGATGCCGCCGACCCCGCGCCCGATGCCGCCGACGCCGCGCCCGATGCCGGCGTTGCCGACCCCACAGTGCCCGCCGCCGATGACGTCCTTACGCCCCCGGACTCCGAGATTGCATTGGCGGCAGGCCTGACGGGCGCCGGGCAGACCGAGAGCACACCTGCGGGTACGCTCGCCACCGATCTTGTCGAGGGCAAGGAACTCGCCGAGCAGCAGAAGCAAGAGGAGGCTTCCGGTGCCGAGGCAACCTGGAACGAGGAACTTGAACTCTGGGCAACCTCGAAGGGCGCCACGGGCGTAAAAGGCGAATACGATGATGGCTACGTGGCCGGCGAGCAGACTCCCGCGCAGTACTACTTCTCGATTGATAGCCTCACCAACGAAATTTCTATCGAGTATGGCGACGCGGGCATTACCACGTTGGAGGTGCCCTCGACCATCGACGACAAAAATGTCGTAAGCCTTACGGGTATGGGAAGCGCTGCGCTCACATCGATCACCTTCGCCCCTAATTCGCATGTCCGCTCGGTTGGAGGCTTGGGCGGCAGCAGCATCAAAGAGATCGCACTGCCCGATTCGGTCGAGGAGCTCAAGAGCTATGCATTCTACAAAAGCAAGACGCTCCAAACGGTAACCTGGCCCAACAACGCGGCCTTTACCACGATTCCCGAGCAGGCCTTTAAGGAATGTGAACAACTTGACGACAAGGTGGTGGCAACGCTGCCGCCTTCGGTCAAAACTATCGACTATCTTGCATTCGCCTATTGCGGCGTGCCACAGTTCTATGTCTCGGACACAACAGTGCTCACCTTTACGCAGATCAATGTGCCGGGCACGGTGGAGCGGATCGGGCACTATGCCTTTGATGGGTGCTCGCATGTGTCGTCGGTGACGATCGGCGATGGTGTCAAATCTATCGGGGCGCTCGCGTTCGCCTCTCTTGATCCTGCGATTGCCGGCAAAGAGATTGTGCTACCCAAAAGCGTGGAAATGATAGAGTGGGGAGCTTTTGAGAACACGAGATACGGAAACGAGACGAACCATAATGCCGTTGCCCTGCGCGTGATGAACCCCGATCTTCAGCTTGGTGAGGCGGGCTATCCGGGCGACTATAATGAGCGCGTGACAATCGATGGCGTAACGTATGCGATTCCCTTTAGTGAAGGCCAGACCATCTATGCCTATGCGACCGATTCGGCTGGCAACCCCTCGATGGTCAAAAAGCTTGCCGATGCCGTGGCCGATCGCAAGGACTCCGTCGATTCCTCGAAGCCTGCCTACACGTTTGAGTGGATGGGCGAGGCGGCCCAGATCACGGGCAAACTTCCCCAGGGCGCGGCGGCCGTGCTCGTGCAGGCGGGGCAGCCCACGCCGCTGGCGGTTGGCGATGACGGCAGCTTTACAGCGGACGCCCTCTCCAAGACGGCAGCCACCCTGCGCATTTCGCTCAGCGGTTACTATGACATGGTGCTGGCGCGCCCGGGCGACCAGATGACGGGCACATGGAATATCGGAGACATTAAGGCGGAGGACTTTACCAAGATTCCGGCTTCGCGCGCGATTGAGCTCAACGTGGGCTTTCTTGAACCGATTGTGGGCCAGGATAAGACCGAACGCATTGAGCTCGATAGTCTCGATAACATCGATCTGACGGTGAAGAGCGGCGGCAAGACGCTTAAGCCTGCCAAGGGTGACAAGGAAAACGACTTCCGTATCCAGGGTACAGCGCTCGTGGTGTCGCAGGCCATTGCCGATGCAGACCAGGATCTGGAGATAACGCTCGAGCCCAAAGACAGCCTCAAGCTGGGTGGGGCGACGGCGACGGTGAAGCCTTCGGCCGGCAAGGTCGATATCGACTTGAAACCCTGGGGCACGGCGACGGTCACGACCAAGGGCGACTACCAGGGCGCCAACCGCGTGCTGGTGTTCCGTACGTCCGACGGCAAGCTAGTCGCCGACGGCGTCACCTATTTGATGGGTTACGAAGACGATGGCACCACGCCTATCATGAAGGCCGAGACGCCGCGCCTTAAGGCCGGTTCGTACACCATCGTCGCCTTTAACAAGACGAGCTACGACATCCAAGCGACGAGCTATTCCACGTTTAGCCGCCTAGGGCTGACCGTGGGTAAGCATATCGCGCAAAAGCAGGTGAAGATTGAGGACGGCAAACAGCTCGACGTGACGCTCGACGTCCCCACGTTTGACGTGGAGACGTATCGTGCCGAGCGCGGGCTGACGGCGGGCTCGGTTATCGCTGATTCGTCCGCGGTCGTTGGCGTGGAGACCGAGCTGCGCATTCATTTCGAGCTCAAGGGCAGCCAGGCTGCCAAGATTGAGATTCCGCTGGCAAAGGATGCGGTCGAGGACGTGTCCGCCGGATTTCGTGAAGCCGACGATAGCACCAATACCTGGTGGACTGATGCGACATGGGAAGGCGACAACCTCGTCCTCAATATGAAAAAGGGCAAGGGCGCCGATGTGTTTGTGCGGTTTAAGCCCAAGGCTGCAGGTGCCTACGCCATCTCGCCGCTTATTACGCTGGGCGAGGTGACATTGCCGCTGGGAAGCACCACACTCGAGGTTAGCGGATCGCGCATCGAGGTCGACAGCACCGACGTTCACAGCCTACCGGGCAATGTGGCCTACGTATACGCAGCGCCCGGAAAAAGCGTGCAGCTCACCGTGGGGACGGGCTCGTCGGCTGCAAAGTACACCGGCAAGACCAATAAACTCGGCCGTGCCAAGATTGAATACGACCTGCCGCAGGATACGCTTGCCGCCGAGCGTGTGACGCTCGAAGCGCGCGTGGGCTCGACCGATGTTGCCGCCGCTGCTGCCGAGGTAACGGCTCGCAATTATGTGCGCTATGTTCCGGGTGCTTCGGTCTGGAACTTTGATGTGACGTATCGTGGCGGTACGCAAAACTTGGTCAAGGACGGCAAGGACACCGGCAAGAGCCTGTGGACCTTCCATCATCTGCCACAAAAGAAGAATGCCTACTGGACCTTTGACATCACGCTCGAGGTGGGAAACGAAGAGGCCGCCGACACGCTCGACCTGTACGTGGACTGCGTGGATGGCAAGACGGTGACGATTCCTCTGACTCAAAAGTCGCGCGAGGGCACCCGTGTACGCTATGTGGCGGAGTATGTGGACGAGGGTTACCTTAAGCTGCTCGACGAGTTTAACAAGGCGAATGACTCGACCTATGTGAACTGCGGCAACTTTGAGCAAATCTTTATGCCGCAGACCTACCGCATCTCCAATGCTCAGCTTATGACCATGCTGAGTTTTGACGCCAACGCTTCGGCCAAAAAGCATTCCGCCGCGGCCGAGGAGCGCCAGCAGGAGTTCTCGAATGCCGTGCAGCAGTGGCACGAGTATATGATGGATAACTCGTTTAATGATGTCGACGAGGCCTTTAACGACGCGATTAACCAGATGGTCGCTGATGCGTTTGCCGAGGAGGACGAGAACGGTAAAGAGGACGAAGCCCAAGGTGGAGCTGCCCGTAAGGCTCGTCGCGCCCCTGCCGCCAGCGACGGCGAGGGTGATGGTGCTGGCAACGACGAGGCCGCGCAGTTTGCGGCTGAGCTCAAGGCCGCGGTCGGCGGGTCGGCGGGTCGGCGGCGCTGCTGACCCAGCAGGGCGACAGCTATGGCGTCAATGTGGACAAGATGATCTTTGAGGATGCTTACGGCACCAGCGAGGATTGGTATCAGGAACTCGCGGCGGCCCAGGGCGCGAACGCTGCGGATGCGGCCGCCATCAAGGAGCTCGTCGACCATGCATCGCGAGCGGAGTTTATTGCCCAGCAGGCCGAGGATCTGGTGGGCCAGTCGATGGGTATCGGCCAGCTCAACCAATACGGAAGCTGGAATGACGCAACCGCTGCGGCGCTCAACAAGTGTGCGGGCATTAAGGCCAGCGAGTACAACGGCCAGTCGACGAGCGGGTTTAACGATTTGGGCCAGGCGCTCGGCAGCTCGCTGAGCTACAAGGCGGCTGACGACGATACCGTCAAGGGCTTTAAGGTCGCCGCGCCCGATGGCGAGCAGACGGCCTATATCGAGTCGGAATTTATCGAGAACTCCAATAACAACAAGAACCAGGCGCTTCTGTTTAACTCGATCGCTATGCAGTGCGACATTCTGGACGACCTGTACGACAACTGGAATGTGGTCCATAGCCTCAACAACTCCAAGGTGCGCGGATGGCTCATGGCCTGGAAGCTCAACGGCGACGTGAGCGCCCATATGAAGCTCATCCGTACGATCCGTTCGCTCAAGAGCTATAAGATCGAGTGCGAAATGTTCGGCCAGGTCTTTAAGACCGATGCGTGGAAGGCGGCCGGCCAGGCGTTTCCCGCGGCGACCCAGGGCATCGGCATCTTTACCGGCATTTACGGCGTGAACGATGCCAGCAAGAACTGGGAGAACGTGAACGTCCGTATGCAGAAGGTGAAGGGCGAGCGCGAGGGCTATGAGCTTCAGCATACGCGCTTGCTTGCCAAGCCCGAGAAGACCGAGGACGACTGGAAGTGCATTTACGCGCTGCGTGACGCCATGGAAAAGGCGCGTGCGTTTGAGGACCTGCTGTATCGCCAGCTCTGCCACGACAGCACCGATGTGGCGGTGGGTTCCATTATGACAATCGCCGGCGTGCTGACGGCCGGTTCGGCGGGTACCGTGGTGGGCGCTGCCTATGATGCGGCTTCGACCAGCGTAGGTTCGGAGCGCGCGATTAAGCTGACCAATGCCGAATGCGCCTACGATGTTGCCTGTGAGCAGGTGGAGCGCGCGTGCCAGAATCGTATTACGGTCAACTGGGGCGAGCTAACCGATGCCGAGGTCTACAAGGCCAACAAGGACGGCTTGATCTCGGACGAGAAGATGCAGTCGATCTTCGAGGCGCGTTATCGCAATGTGGCTGCCAAGGCAGCACCCGACCCTGCGGGCGTGGTGTATGAGGGCCTGCTGTCCAATACGGTTGAAGGCGCGACGGTTGGGCTGTGGAGCGCCGACGATGCGGCCGGTACCAATGCAGTGCGTTGGGATGCCGAGGAGTATGAGCAGGACAATCCGCTTGCAACGGGTGCGGACGGTGCATGCAACTGGAATACGCCGACCGGCTGGTATCAGGTGCGCGTGACCAAGGACGGGTATGAGGAGGCGCGTTCGGCTTGGCTGCGCGTGCCGCCGATTCAGACTGAGGTGAACATTGGCTTGGTGTCGACGGCGGCACCCGAGGTGGCTTCGGCCCATGCCTATACCGATTGCATCGAGGTTGAGTTTGCGCAGTATATGGATGCGAGCGACGATGCCCTGGTCGCATTGTGCGCGCAGGGCTTGGGCGACGTGACGTATACGTGGCTCGACAAACAGGACGATCCCAATGGCAAGCCGCTGTCTCGCGTGCTGCGTATTCGCTATGCCGATGCGCGTGAGGCGGGCTCGGCGGTGGCGTTTGAGCTCGACGGTGCTCGCAACTACGCCGGCACGGCCATGGCACGCTGGGCGAGTGGCGAGCTTTCCGTGGGCGTGCGTGCCGACAAGCTCAAACTCAATGTGGAGCAGGCCGTGACCATGCTTGAGGGCAGTGACTTTGAGCTGGTGGCGCACGTGACCGATAAGGCGGGCAAGCCGTTTGTGGGCGCAAAGGTTAGTGTTGGGCTGGAGTCCTCGGCTATCTGCTCTGTCGATGCCACCCAGGCCGTGACGGGCGAGGACGGCGCGGCGACGTTTGTGCTGCATGGTGCTCTGCCCGGTTTGACGACGTTGACGGCGGCGGTGGACGGCACGGCACTGTCCAAGCAGGTCGACGTTCGCGTGTCTGCCGAGGCAGTGCGACCGGCGCGACCGGTGGCGACGATTGGCGCGACGACGTTTGGTGCATGGTCGCCCAAGGAGAACTACATTACGGTGCCCAAGGGCACGAAGCTGGAGCTTTCTGCCGAGGATGGCGCGACGATTTGGTACACCACCAACGAAACCTGCCCCTGCCGTGACGAAGGCCGTGTAAAGTACACCGAGCCCATTGCGCTCGATAGCAACATGTATGTGCGCATTGCGGCACAGCGCCCTGGCATGTCGTACAGCGAGTATTCCGAGCGTCTGAACATTACGATTACGGTGACCGATGAGGCGGCGCCTGGGCCGACGCCTGGCGGCGGCGAGCAGGGCGGCGGTGCGGATGGCTCTGACGGCACCGGGGTACCTGCGGGCGGTTCGACTTCGACGACCACCGCAGTGACGACGGACAAGTCCAAGGGTAAGGGCGAGAACGGCAAGAAGTCCGGCGGCACGGAGCTCGCCAGCACGGGTGACTCCGCCGCGATGACGGTCGCCGCCCTGGGCATCGCCGGCGCAACTGTTGCCGCGGCAGGCATCGCTGCGGCCAAGCGTCGCAAGCGCTAGGTTTTGGCGAGCGCCCATCCTCGGCTTTCGCAAGATCTCAATCTGTAACACCAAGCTGCCCAAAACGGCCCTAGATGTTACAGATTTAGATGAACCGAATGGCCGCTAACCTAACGTCTTGATCTGTAACACGTAGCGGGGAATTTGGTCTCTAACTGTTACAGATTGAGATGAACGGGCGGATGTTCGCACAATATCTTGATCTGTAACAACTACGAGGCTCAACAGGTCCTAACTGTTACAGATCGAGACAAAACGATCGACCAGGTCCCAAACCACCACAAAGGTGCCTGTCCCCATCGTGGTGGTCGGGCGGCCGGCATAGAAAAAGTCCCCGCCGGGCGTGCGCTCGACGGGGACTTTGCCGTTTGGTGGCTAGCGCTGCAGGTGATTACTCGCCCAGCAGGCTCTTGGTGATGGAAGCGGCGGCCTTCTTGCCGGCGCCCATCGCCAGAATGACCGTAGCAGCACCGGTGACGATGTCGCCGCCGGCCCAGATGCGGGGATCGGTGGTCTGGCCGGTCTCCTCGTCGGCGACGATGTAGCCCCACTTGTTGAGCTCCATCTTGCCGCCGATCTTGGCAGCGAAGGGGTTGGCGTTGGTGCCGATAGCCGAGATCGCGACGTCGCAGGGGATCTCCTCGATGGCGCCCTCGATGGGCACCGGACGACGACGGCCGGACTCGTCGGGCTCGCCGAGCTCCATCTTCTGGACCTTGACGGCACACACGGAGCCGTCCTCGCCGGCGACAAACTCGAGCGGGGAGACGAGCGGCAGAACCTCGACGCCCTCGGCCTTGGCATGGTGCAGCTCGGCGCGACGGCAGGGCATCTCGTCCTCGGTACGGCGGTAGGCGATGATGGCGTGCTCGGCGCCCAGGCGCTTGGCAGTACGGACGGCGTCCATAGCCACGTTGCCGCCACCAAAGACGACGACGTTCTTGCCGTGCTTGGTGGGGGTGTCGTACTCGGGGAACTTGTTGGCCTTCATCAGGTTCACGCGGGTGAGGTACTCGTTCGCGAAGAAGACGTTGGGCAGGTTCTCGCCGGGGACGTTGAGGAACTTGGGCAGGCCAGCGCCGGTCGCCACGTAGATGGCGTCGAAGCCCTGCTCGAACAGCTCCTCGGCCGTGGCCATGTTGCCCACGACGGAGTTGTACTCAAACTTGACGCCCATGTCCTCCAGGCCGTCAATCTCGCGCTTGACGACTGCCTTGGGCAGACGGAACTCGGGGATGCCGTAGACCAGCACGCCACCGCCGGTGAAGAATGCCTCGAAGACGGTGACGTCAAAGCCGTTACGGGCGAGCTCGCCGGCGCAGGTGATGCCGGACGGGCCGGAGCCGACGACGGCGACCTTCTTGCCGTTCTTGGGGGCCATCTTGGGCGTGGAGGCGAGCTCGGGGCGGTCACCCAGGAAGCGCTCGAGCTGGCCGATGGCCACGGGCTCGGACTTCTTGCCACGGATGCACTTGCCCTCGCACTGGTTCTCCTGCGGGCAGACGCGGCCACAGATGGCGGGAAGCATGGAGTCCTCGCGGATGGTATCGAGAGCGCCGCCGAAGTCCTTCGCGCGGATCTGCTCGATAAAGCGGGGGATGTTGATGTTGACGGGGCAGCCCTCAACACAGAACGGCTTCTTGCAGTTGAGGCAGCGCTCGGCCTCGGCCAGCGCCATCTCCTCGGTGAAGCCCTTGTCGACGGGGCGGAAGTCGCAGGCGCGCTCGGCAGCCGGCTCCTCGTTATCGGGGGTGCGGGGCGACTTCATATCGGCAACGAAACGACCGTTAACTAGTGGCATGCGCAGCTCTTTTCCTCATAGGCCTTGAGGGACGCGCCCTCTTCGGAACGGTAAGCGGCCTGGCGGGCGCGAAGGTCATCCCAGTCGACCAGGGTGGCATCAAAGTCGGGGCCGTCGACGCAAGCGAACTTGGTCACGCCGCCCACCTCGACGCGGCAGCAGCCGCACATGCCGGTGCCGTCAACCATGATGGGGTTGAGCGACGCGGTGATGGGGGTGTCGTACTTCTGGGCGGTGAGGGTCGAGAACTTCATCATCGGAACGGGGCCGACGCAGAAGACCTGGCTGACGGCCTTGTCCTGCAGCAGGCGCTCCAGCGGAGCGGTGACAACGCCCTGCTCGCCGTAGGAACCGTCATCGGTAGTGATGTGGATGTGGTCCTCGTCGAGGAGCTCGCGGAACTGGTCCTCCATGAGCAGGAGGTCCTTGGTGCGGGCGCCCATGATGGCGTGCACCTCATGACCGGTCTCGACCAGGTGCTTGGCGACCGGGAAGGCAATTGCCAGGCCGACGCCGCCGCCAATGACGGCGCAGGGGCCCTCGGCCATCTCGGTGGGAACGCCCAGCGGGCCCACGACGTCGCGCAGCGACTCGCCGGCCTCGTAGGTGGACAGCATCTCGGTGGTCTTGCCGATCACCATGAAGATGAACTCGACCCAGCCCTCGTCACCGTTCCAGCCGGCCAGGGTAAACGGGACACGCTCGCCCGTCTCGTTGGCGCGAACCATGAGGAACTGTCCAGCGTGCGCATGCTTGGCGATTGCAGGCGCCTCGATGCGGAACTTGAACACCTTCTCCGAGAACTGCGTCTTCTCCAGGATCTTATACATAGAACCCCTCTCTTGTTAGGGCTGCCGAACCGTGCCTCCACGGAAATGGACGGTAGCCCGAATAAAACCGTACGCGCACAGGCGTTGTGCAGACATACGGTGCAAATTATAACCTCATGGACATGTCACTTACGTGTGTCTTTGGCGGTTGGGAGCAGGGTTTATCCACTTTGGCCTACCAAATAGGGGCAGGTTTATTTTGGTCAGTCTTATCGGGTAAAACGGCAAAGGGGGCCGGCCTCGGGTTGTGATGAGGCCGGCCTCCTTTGGGGCGTTGCGTGCATATGGCGGCGCAGGGTTTATTGCGATGCGCTCACTGTGACGTTTCCGCAGATAAAACCTGCCAAAATAAACCTGTCCCTAAATGGTAGGTTTTAGTGCTTGCCGTTGGCGGAGGCGGCGCCGTTTACGTGATCGCGGGCGTAGATTACGCCGTGCACGATGGCGAGACCGGCGGCGTCGGCCGCGCGGGCGCAGGTGTCCTGGAAATCCTCGGCCTCGCGGGCGCGCAGCTGCTTAAGAACGTAGTCGGCGACGGCCATCTTGCCGGGAGGGTTGCCGATGCCGGTGCGGATGCGGCTGAAGTCGCGGCTGCCCATCTTGTCGATGATGGAACGCAGGCCGTTGTGGCCGGCATGGCCGCCGCCCACCTTAACGCGCACGTCGCCGGCGGGAATATCGAGCTCGTCGTGGATCACGAGCAGCTCCTCGGCCTTGATCTTGTACTCGCGGCAGAGCTTGGAGATGGGACCGCCTGAGGTATTCATGTACGACTGCGGTTTGACCAGCACAATCTGGCGCTTGCCGCTCTCTTCCTCGGGATCGTTGATGTTGATGAGCGCGACCTCGGCGCCTGCCTGGTTTTTCCAGTACGTGACGCCGGCCTGACGGGCCAGCTCGTCGATTGCCTTAAAGCCGGCGTTGTGGCGGGTCTCGGCATATTCCTCGCCCGGGTTGCCAAGTCCGGCAACCATGCGAATCTTAAGCGGCTGTGCAGCTGCCATATTTGTCCTCCGTTACGTAAATAGTTCAATCAACGACAAAGGCTACCACGCCCGCCGAAGGCGAGACTTCGTTTCAGCGAAATCCCACCAGACAAAAGCACGGCTGCGGCAGAGCAAGCCGTCGGAACAGAAGAAACCCCCGCGCGACCTTTGCGAAGCAAGGGGGAGCGCGGGGGTTTCTTCTGTTCCGACGGCGATGCGCCGGGTTGCAAGGACGATGCGACTACAGCGCGAAGTCGCCGCCGACGAGCGTGGAGACGGGCTCCTCGTGGTAAACGGCGGAGATGGCCTGAGCGAACTCCTCGGCGACCGAGATGGTCTTGATCTTGCCGCCGACCTCGACGGGAATGGCGTCGGTGACGACGCACTCGACGATCGGGGCGTCGTTCAGGCGCTCGATGGCCGGACCGGAGAAGATGCCGTGGGTGGCGCAGACGTAGATGTCGCCAGCGCCCATAGCCTTGAGCTCCTTGACGTTGGCGCACAGGGTGCCAGCGGTGTCGATCATGTCGTCGTTGATGATGCAGGTCTTACCCTTGATGTCACCGATGATGCCCATGACCTCGGCGGCGTTGTGGCGCGGACGGCCCTTGTGGGCGATGGCCAGGTCGCAGCCGAGCATGTCGGACAGCTTCTTGGCGGCCTTGGCACGACCCACGTCGGGGGAGACGACAACCAGGTTATCGGTGTCGAAGTGCATGTCGTTGTAGTACTGGCCAAACAGAGGCAGTGCGGACAGGTGGTTAACCGGGATATCAAAGAAGCCCTGGATCTGGCCCTGGTGCAGGTCGAGGGTGATGATGCGGTTGACGCCGGCGCGCTCGAGCAGGTTGGCGACGAGGCGGGCGGTGATGGGCTCACGCGGGCCGGCCTTGCGGTCCTGGCGGGCATAGCCGTAGTGGGTGATAACGGCGGTGATGGAGCGGGCGGATGCGCGCTTGGCAGCGTCGGTGGCGATGAGCAGCTCCATGAGCATGTCGTTGACGTTGCCGCCGGCCACGGACTGAATCAGGAAGACGTCGGCGCCGCGGACGGTCTCGTCGTAGCGGGCGTAAATCTCACCATTGGCGAACTGCTTTAGCGTAAGGCCCGAAAGCTCGACCCCAAGGTACTCAGCGATCTTCTGAGCGAGGGGACGGTTGGAGGAACCGGAATACACGCGGATGGACTTGCGCATATTCTCCGACTTCTCGGGATCATTAATCGGCATTACCCTTCTCCTTTATATCGAATGCCATATAGATGCCTTGTTGCATTGTAACCGCGCGACGGGGTTAATCGGGTCTTGATAACGTCTTTACCGTCAACGGACACGAACCGACCACTCATCCGGTTGCGCAGGTCACGATAGAAAAAGGAGCCGCCCCCATGGGAACAGCTCCTTAGATGCTTGATAAAACGTTATACCTCGTCGTCCTCGTGCAGACGGCGGCGATAATCGGCGGCCCAGCCCTCAATATTTACCTGACGGGCGCGGCCCAGACCGAGTGCGTCGGCCGGGACCGGCTCGGTGATGACGGAACCGGCGGCCACGAGCGCGCCGTCGCCGATTTGGGCGGGCGCGACCATCATGGTGTCGGAGCCGATGAAGGCATCCTTGCCGATGACGGTCTTGTGCTTGTGCACGCCATCGTAGTTGCAGGTGATGGAGCCCGCGCCCACGTTGACGCCGGAGCCCATGGTGGTGTCGCCGATGTAGGACAGGTGCGGCACCTTGGAGCCCTCACCGATCGTGGACTTCTTGATCTCCACGTGCGTGCCGGCCTTGGAGCCGTCGAGCATGTGGGTACCCGGGCGCAGGTAGGCGCGCGGGCCGCAGTCGACGCCGTTCTCGATGACGGCTTCGATGGCGATAGTCTCATCGATGGTGCAGCCGCTGCCGACGGTAGTGTCGGTGAGGCGGCTGTTGGGGCCGAGCTGGCACTCCTCGCCCACGGTGACGTGACCGATCAGATGCGTCTGCGGCCACACGACGGTGTCGCGGCCGATAACGGCGTCGGGGCCGATCCAGGCCTGCGTGGGATCGATGAACGTGACGCCCTCGGCCATCCAGTGCTCGTTGATGCGGTCGCGCGCGATAGCGGTGAGCTGCGCGAGCTGGATACGGCTGTTGACGCCCAGGCCATCGCGGTAGTCATCGCAGTGGAAGATGGAGACAGCCTGGCCGTGGCTTTTGAGAATCTCGAGCATGTCGGGCAGGTAGTACTCGGATTGCGCGTTGTCGTTGCCGATCTCGTTAATGTGGGCGGCGAGCTGCGCGCCGTCGAAGGCGTAGCAGCCGGCGTTGCACTCCAGCAGCGTGGCGGCCTGCTCGGGCGTGCAGTCCTTCTGCTCGATGATGCGCTCGATCTGGCCGCCGGCGCCCAGCTTGATGCGGCCGTAGCCGAAGGGGTCGGGCGGGGTCATGGTCATGACGGTGCAGGCGAGCTCGCCGGTAGCGACGGTCTGCGCGAACTTGGCGACGGTGTCGGCGGTGATGAGCGGCAGGTCGCCGTTGAGCACGACGACGGGGCCTTGCGTGATGCCGCAGGCCTCGAGCGCGACCTTTACGGCGTGGCCGGTGCCCAGGCGCTCGGTCTGCTCGACGCACTCGACCTTGGTGGCGCTGTTGGCGTAGGCGCCGTCGATCAGGGCGCGCATCTCGTCGGCGTGGCTGCCGATGACGACCACGACGCGGCTGCAGCCGGCCTTGATGGTAGCGTCGACGATCCACTGGACCATGGGCTTGCCCAGGATCTTGTGCGAAACCTTGCAGTGGTTCGACTTCATGCGGGTGCCCTCGCCGGCAGCGAGGATAATTGCGGTTGCGTCCATGTGATCTCCTGTTACGTTATAGAGACGTGTGTTTGGAAACGATACACGGCGCAATATGATACCGCAGGCATATGATGAGCGCGTAACGATTGGTTTGCGGCGGTTGAGGCTTGCGTCGCTGGTGTGGCGTTTGCGCTGCTTGCGTGCGGCGTTGGCGGTGCTACGGAGCCGTCGTTTGAGCTAGGGGACGGGGGTGCCCGTGGACAACATACGAGAAGAGTTTGGCGGCGAGCCCGTCGCGGCATTCTCGATGTCGCATCCGGCGGTGCCGGCCCTCTACATGGTACTGACGCTGGGGCTCACCATGTTCTCGATGCAACCGGTGCTGATCGCGCTGTCGCTTGCGGGCGGGCTGGCGTACGGGCTTGCGACGCGCGGTGCTGCGCGCACGTTGGGGGCGCTTCGCTGGCAGCTGCCGGTGATTTTGATTATCGCGGTGCTCAATCCGCTGTTTAGCGCCTCGGGCTCGACGGAGCTGTTCCGTATTGGCATGCGTGCGGTGTATCTGGAGAGTATGGTATACGGCCTGTGCATGGGCGGGTTGTTTGTGGCGAGCGTGCTGTGGTTTGAGGCTGCGGCGTCGATGCTTGGCTACGACAAGGTGCTTGCGCTTCTGGGTAACGCCGCACCGGTGATCGCGCTCATGATTTCGATGTGCATGCGGCTTATCCCACAGTTTTTGCGCCGCGGTCGTACGGTACTGGCGGTGCAGGATGCGATTGATGTGCCGGGTCGCGCGCCGGCCGATCCCGTGCGTTCGCGCCTACGGGCATCGAGCGTGTTGATGGGCTGGGGCATGGAAGATTCGCTGGAGCGCGCGGACACGATGCGCTCGCGCGGGTGGAGTGCCGCGACGCGTCGTACGACGTATGCGCGGTATCGACTGGGGCACAGCGACGTTGCTGCGCTGGTTGGGCTTGCGCTGTTTGGCGTGGCCACGGCGGCAGTGGCGTGGACCGCGACGATGCAGTATTCGTTTTATCCGCAGCTCTCGGTGCCGGCGCCGTGGCCGGGCTATGTTGTGTACGCTGCCTGGATGGTGCTGCCTTGCGCGTTGCACGCGAGTGATGAGAAGAGGTTTGGCTGATGGCTCGGTTGGATAGCTGCTCGGTAACGGGCGAGGCGTGCGGCTCCGATGTGCCTGCGATTGAGGTACGGGGCCTGAGCTTTACCTACCCCGGGGCTGATGCTGCGGTGCTCGAGGGGCTCGACTGGTCTGTTTCCCAAGGTGCATTTGCGCTGCTTGTTGGCGGTACCGGATCGGGTAAGTCGACGCTGCTGTCGCTGCTCAAACCCGAGATCGCTCCGGCGGGCGAGCGCACTGGCGAACTGCGCGTGCTGGGCGAGAACGTCGCCGACATGGATGTGCGGGCATCGGCGGAGCGCGTGGGCTATGTGTTCCAGGATCCCGAGAACCAGATCGTGTGCGAAACCGTGTGGCACGAGATGGCGTTTGGCCTGGAAAACTTGGGGCTAGCGCGTGATGAGATGCGCCGTCGCGTAGCTGAGACCAGCTATTTCTTTGGGCTGGAAGATTGGCTTCACCGCGATACTGACACGCTTTCGGGCGGTCGCAAACAGTTGCTGTCGTTGGCGGCCGTTCTGACGCTGCGCCCGCGCGTGCTGCTGCTCGACGAGCCCACGTCTCAGCTTGATCCGGTTGCGGAGAAGAATTTCCTGCACGCGCTGTTTCGTGTGAATCGCGAGCTGGGCTGCACGGTTGTTGTGGCGACGCATCAGCCGCGCCCAATGCTCGAATACGCGACGTGTGCGTACCGGATTGAGGACGGTCGCGTGCGCGAGGTGGCGGATATGGCTTCTTTGGGATGCCGAGAATCGCTGTTTTCCGATGACATGTTGGGGTGGGGTGCCATCCGATGTGCAAATAAAGGAGTATTCAGCAGGCGTGAGGACAATTTGGGCTCTCTGGAGCCGCCCGGGGACGTATCGAGCGCGAAAAAAAGTTCGGAATTGGACAAATCGTCCGAATTTGTGGCGCAAACGTCGCTCGAGAACGGCTCGGAAGCCTTCTCGCGCACGGATGGAAGCAGAATACTCCAAAAAATGCACGGCGGGTCGGCTACCACCCTGTCGGAAGGCTGGTTTCGCTACGATCGAGCGTCCGGCTGGGTGCTGCGCGGGCTCGATGCGTCGTTTTCGGCTGGCGCGGTGCATGCGGTTGTGGGCGGTAACGGCTGCGGCAAGTCGACGATGCTTTCGGTGCTGGCCAAGACTGCCAAGCTGCAGCGTGGTCGCATGGTGCGCGGGGCGGCCTCGGCTGCGCTGCTGCCGCAGAACCCCAAGGCCCTGCTGGTTGCCGAGACGGTGCGCGACGAGCTGATGGAATGGGCCTCGACCTGCGGATATGACGAGGCCGCAGCACGGGAGCAGACAGCGCGCCTGGGTCTGGCGGGCTTGGAGGCGCGTCACCCGTACGATCTTTCGGGCGGTCAACGCCAGCTGCTTGCGTTGGCAAAGCTGCTGTTGATTGGCCCCGAGCTGCTATTGCTCGATGAGCCCACCAAGGGTTTGGACCTGGCCAGCCGTCGCATCATCGCCCGTGCCTTGCGTGACCATGCGAAGGCTGGCGGCACCGTCATCATGGCTACGCACGATTTGGACTTTGCCGAGCAGGTAGCCGACGACGTCGCCATGATGTTTGACGGCGAGATTGCCTGCGTGGAGCCCCCGGCCGACTTCTTTGCCGGCAACGTGTTCTATAGGGCGTGATGGGATGACGGACTGTCGTTTCTCGCGCTTGCTTGCAAAACTGGAGATACCGCTGCTGCTGGCGGTGCCGGCGGTGATGGCAGCGGCGTTGCTGGCGGGCGTTGAGCAGGCGGCGCTTGCCATGCTGGTTGTGGTGGCGCTGGTGCTTGCGCTGTTCTTTGCGGGCTACGAGGCGTCGCGACCGGGCCTGCGCCAGATTATGCCAACGCTGGTGCTGGCGGCGCTGGCGGCGGCGGGGCGCATCCTGTTTGGACCCATTCCCGACTTTAAACCCGTGAGCGCCATTGCCATTATCGCCGGGGCGACACTCGGTCGTCGTAACGGCTTTATGGTTGGCGCGCTGGCGGCGCTGACTAGCAATTTCTTTTTTGGACAGGGCATGTGGACGCCATGGCAGATGTTTGCCTGGGGCCTGGTTGGTTATGTTGGCGGCGCGCTGGCGTGCGCGGGTGCTTTTGATCGCGCCGACGGCACCGTGCGCATGCCGGCGCTACTGACCTACGGCTTTGCTTCGGGTTTGCTATACGGCGTGGTAATCAACGCCTACGATATCATCGGTTTTGTACAACCGCTCACGTGGGCGGGCGTCGTGGCGCGTCTTGCTACCGCCGTACCGTTCGATATCACGCACGGACTCGCGACCTGCGTGTTTTTGGCCGTCCTGTACAAGCCCTGGTGTCGCCGCATCAACCGAGTCGTCGTGAAATACGGACTGTAGGGCATTTCGCGTTTCCTCACGAACTTGCGGTGGAATAGTTCTCGTTTTTGGCTATTTGCTGCCCAAACAGGAACTATTCCACCGCAGCTTATAGGGGGAGAGGGGTCACATGATCTGTTTTCCTCCGTCCCCCAGGAATTACTTGGGGCTAGAGCTCTAGCGTGAGGGTGACGGGGCAGTGATCGCTGCCGAAGATGTCGCCGCGGATGCCCGTGTCGCGCACATTGCCGGCGATTGCGTCGCTCACCAGGAAATAATCGATGCGCCAGCCGGCGTTGTTCTTGCGAGCATTAAAGCGGTAGCTCCACCAGCTGTAGACGCCCTCAACGTCGGGGTTTGCCGCACGCCAGGTATCGGTAAACCCGGCGTCGAGCAGCTCGGTAAACTTACCGCGCTCCTCGTCCGAAAAGCCTGCGTTGCCGCGGTTGGACTTGGGGTTCTTAAGGTCGATTTCCTCGTGCGCCACGTTAAAGTCGCCACAGGTCACTACGGGCTTGCCGGTCTCGCGCTCGAGTCCCGTCAAAAAGCCGCGATAGGCATCATCCCAGGCCATGCGCACATCGATGCGCGCGAGCTCATTTTGGGCGTTGGGCGTGTAGACATCCACGAACCAAAACTTGTCGAACTCGAGCGCGCAGACGCGGCCCTCGGTTGCGGCTTGGGCGACGAGCTCGGCCGCCTCGCCCTCGCCGGCGTAGGGTAGCAGCGCGTCGGCGTGCAGCACGCGCAGCGGTTCCTGGCGGCTAAAGACCGCAGTGCCCGAATAGCCTTTACGCTCGGCGTAGCTCCAGGTTTGGTGATAGCCGGTCAGGTCAATATCGACCTGACCCTCTTGCAGCTTGGTCTCCTGCAGCGCCAAGATGTCGACGTCGAGTTCTTGCGCGATCTGAATAAAGCTCGGGTCCTTTTTGAGCACGGCGCGCAGGCCGTTAACGTTCCACGAGGCAAAGGTGTAAGTCTGAGGCATGGTGTCCTTTCGACGGGGTTGGCAGGCTTAAGATTAACGCAACAGGGGCGGGGTGGGCTCCGCGCATGCTGACTCAAAGGCCGCATGCTGGGACGTCGCCCAACGCTGCCCGACTAACAAGGACGGAGGACTCATATGACGCAGGCAATATCGGACCCCAGGCAGGCCTCCGCCGCGCTGGCGGATCTGTTTGACACCCACAAGCGCGTGGTCTTCTTTGGCGGCGCTGGTGTTTCCACGGCAAGTGGCATCCCCGATTTCCGCAGCGTGGACGGCCTGTATCACCAGCGGTTTGCCTACCCGCCCGAGACCATGTTGTCGCATAGCTTTTACGAGGCGCATCCTGCGGAGTTCTTCGACTTTTACCGCACCAAGATGATCGCGCTTAACGCTAAGCCCAACCGCTGCCACACCAAGCTGGCCGAGCTGGAGCGCGCCGGCAAGCTCGACGCCGTGGTGACGCAAAATATCGACGGTCTGCACCAGGCGGCCGGCTCGCAGCGCGTGTTCGAGCTGCACGGATCGGTCCATCGCAACATTTGCCAGTCGTGTGGCGAGGTCTATAGCGCCGAGTGGATTTGCTCGCGCGAGCACGAAGATGCCGCAGGCGTGCCCGCGTGCCCCGCGTGCGGCGGTCGCATCAAGCCCGATGTAGTGCTCTACGAAGAGCCGCTCGACGAGCATGTGCTGACCGGCGCCGTCGCCGCCATCGCCGCTGCCGACGCCCTCATTGTGGGCGGGACCTCGCTCGTGGTGTATCCGGCGGCAGGCCTCACGCGATACTTTACCGGCGATACGCTGGCCATTTGCAATCTTGCTCCCACCGATCAGGATGCAAATGCCGACCTGCTGATTTCTTGCGACATCGCGGCCGCGTTTGCGTTCTAGCCCGCGCGCGCGGATACAATAGAAAGACTGAGTGCAAAGCGACCCCGCCGCCAGCTCCCCAAGCTCGGCGGCGTGGGTATTTTAGGAGGATGTTCATGGCGAACGACAGCAAGACATGGCGGTGCGGAAAGTACGAGCTCAGCTTTGACCGTCCGCGCATCATGGGCGTCCTCAACGTGACGCCCGATTCGTTTAGCGACGGCGGGGAGCACTTCGACCCCGATGCCGCTATCGAGTACGGCCTGGCGATGCTCGATGCCGGCGCCGACATCATCGACGTGGGCGGTGAGTCCACGCGCCCTGGTTTTACCCCGGTCAACCCCGACGAGGAAGCTCGCCGCGTGCTGCCCGTGGTGCGCGCGCTGGCCAAGGAGGGCGCCATCGTCTCGATCGACACGCGTCATGTGGCGGTTGCCAAGGCGGCCGTGCGCTGCGGCGCCTCGATCGTCAACGACGTGACCGGCTTCACCGATCCCAAGATGGTCGAGTTCGTTAAGACGAGCACTTGCGGCGTCATCGTGATGCATGCCGGCGAGGTCGCCGCGCCCGCACGCACGCACGCAACGGTGCAGCTCGATACCTCGGCAGCGGCGTTTGTTGCCGAGAAGGCGCGCGAGGCGGCTGCCGAGGCCGCGCGTGAGGCCGAGAAGCCGGCTCGCCGCCGTCGCGGCAAGTTGCTAGGCGAGCCTAAGCCGGAGGCCAAGCTTCCGGGCGGCGTGGTGCAGCCCTCGTTGCCGTTTGGCGAACCGGAGCCCACGTCCGAGCCTTCAAGCGAGCAGGAGACGCCGGCCGCCGAGCAGGCTACTGCCGCCGAGACCGTCGCGCCCGCGCCCGAGGCCGCGCCCGCAGCCACCGAGGCCGCATCGGAGTCCAATGACCGCCTGGCCGCCATGATGCGCCGCAGCGCCCGCCGCGAGGAAGCCTACGTGCCCACCTCGCAGCTCCGCCGCTTCACCCTGCCCGATTCGGCGCCCATCATGCGCCGCGTTATGGGCTTTCTGTCCGACCAGGCCCGCACGCTCATCCATGCCGGCGTGTCGCGCGACCGCATCTGCATCGATCCTGGCCCGGGCTTTGGTAAGTCGGCTAACGAAGACATCGTCATCCAGCGCGAGACTGCCAAGATGGCGTCACTGGGCTATCCGCTCATGTGCGCCGTGTCGCGCAAGCGCTTTGTGGGCGCCGTCTCGGGCGTGACCGAGGCCGCCGAGCGCGATGCCGCTACGTTTGGCGTGTGCCTGGGCGCCATCCAGGCCGGTGCCAACATCGTGCGCGTGCACGACGCCGCGGGTTTTGCGCAGTTCCTGAACGGCTACTGGGCGGTTGCCAAGCCACAGCCGCGCCGCGCGTTTGTGGCCGTGGGCTCCAACCTGGGGCATCGCTGCGACAACATCCGCGCCGCACGCGAGATGATCGCCGAGATTCCACTCACCTGCGTGTCCAACTCCTCCAAGATCTACGAGAGCGAGCCTGCCTACGAGACGCGCCAGGACGCGTTTGCCAACGCCGTCATCGAGATCAAGACCGAGCTGGCGCCGTTGGTGCTGCTCGACGAGCTCATGAAGATCGAGGCCGAGCTGGGGCGCGACCGCTCCAAAAAGGCCAAGGCCAACGGTCCGCGCACCATCGACCTGGACCTGCTGTGGATGGACGGCGAGACCCACGGCGGCAAAAAGCTGCGCCTGCCGCATCCACTGATCGGCGAGCGCGATTTTGTGCTGGTGCCGCTTGAGGACTTGATGCACGACCCGGCGCGGTTCTTCCGCTACAACGGCGTCGAGGTCAAGGAGCCCGAGGACCGCGTGGGCCATATCGTGGGCGAATTGGGGCGTATGTAGATGATCGAGATGAATGCTGTTGCCGCCGGTACCGAGCTTGACGCCGCGCGTGACGCGGGCCGCGAGGGTGCGTCCGCGGGCTGGTGCGCTTGGAGCGCGGGCGAGGCGTCGTTGACGTTTTCGCTGGTCGTGCGCCCGGATGTGAACATGCATGCCTTCCACGGCCTGCCGTTTGTGGCCGCGATGGGCATGATGGACGCGCTCGTGGGCACGGCTTCGACGCCGGGGTTGGGCCTTGCCGGTAAGGTGGGTATCCAGTGGCCGAGCGATATCGTGTGCGGTGCGCCTGCGTTTGAGACGTCGTTTGCACGCGTCTCCGTCAACGGTGGCGCCGGTGCCGCAGGCATGTTCGGTGCCGTGACGGTGGATATTGAGCGTTCGGCGCTGAGCGAGCTTGGTGTGGACGTGGCTGACGAAGCGCTGGTCGAGGAGTTGGCCGCCGCCGTGCTGACCCGTGTGGACACCTGGGCGGTTGTTGCCAACACGCCGCAGGGCGCTGCCGGTCCGCTGGCCCCCGTGTTGGGCGAGTACTTCGACATGGTGCCGCTGCTGGGCCGCCAAGTTGCGGCGGTGTCGCCCAACGGCTTGCCGCTTGCGGTCGGTGTGTTTGCGGGCCTGGACATCTGGGGCCGCGCGACCATTAAGACCGATGCCGGCGAGCAGGAGTTTCCGCCCGAGGCCGTACGAATTCGCGGGCTGTAGCGCGGGGCGTTCGCGCCCAAAGATAGACATGACAACAAGACCCTCCTCGGCCTGTGCCGGGGAGGGTTTCGCCTATCTGGGGAATGGGTTGCCAGCGCCCTATTCCTCAAAACTGAAAAATTTTCGTTTTTGAGGAATAGGATTAAGGCAGCTCGGTCTTTCGCGAGGTATATTCGCTATAGAGCCTATTCCTCAAAACTGAAAATTTTTCAATTTTGAGGAATAGCGATAAAAGACCGCGAGGAGGCCCCAATGAAACTCATCAATAGAACGTCATATATGGACACGTTGACGAGCCTTATTGGCGTGCCGGACATCAAGGTCATCACGGGCATCCGTCGTAGCGGTAAATCAAAATTGCTCGAGGCCCTCCGCGATTACGTGGAGGCAAATCTGTCCAATTCGAATGTCATCCATATCAACTACAACCTCGATGAGTTCGAGAATCTGCTCGAGTATCACGCGCTGCTCGCCTATGTAAAAGAGCATCGAGTGTCCGGCAAACAAAACTTTCTGCTTATCGATGAAGTTCAGATGTGCGACGGTTTTGAGCGTGCGATCAACAGCCTCCACGCATCCGAGCAGTACGACATATTCATTACCGGATCGAATGCCTTTTTGCTGTCGAGCGATCTGTCGACGCTCTTTACGGGGCGTACGTTTGAGATCGAGGTTTTCCCATTCTCGTTTGAGGAGTATCGACTCTATGGCGACGAGGGCGAGGTCGACCGCGACTTCGATGAGTACGCGAGAACCGGCGGTATGTCCGGCTCCTACCCTTATCCACTGCAGGAGCAGCGTTATCAATATCTCTCCAATGTCTTCAAAACGCTCATCGTGAGAGATATCGTGCAGCGGCATAACGTGAGAAACGAATCGGCGCTGCTGCGCATTGCCGATTACATGATGGACAACGTATCCAACATAACGTCGGCACGTAACATTACGGATATTTTGAACGCGGATGGGCTAAAGATAACGAACAAGACGGTCGGCACGTACATGGGGTGCCTGTGCGATGCGTTTGCCTTCTATAAAGTTCGTCGGTACGACATCCGCGGCAAAAAATACCTTAAGAGCGGCGAGAAGTATTACCTGGCAGACCACGCGTTCAAATACGCGCTGCTCGGTACACGTGATATGGATTGGGGACGCGTATACGAGAACATGGTGGCAATCGAGCTGCTGCGCCGCGGATACGAGGTATACGTCGGCGTGCTCTATAAAAAGGAAATAGACTTTGTAGCAATCAAGCGAAGCGAGAAGCTCTACATTCAGGTGAGCGACGACATCAGCTCGGATAAGACATTTGAACGCGAGATTTCACCACTGCTGAGCATTGGCGACGCGTACCCCAAGATGATTCTCGCCCGCACGCATCACGAGGCCACGGATCGCGATGGGGTGCAGATCGTGGACCTGGCGAGGTGGTTGTGCGGCGAGGCTTAGCAAAAAATCCTATTCCTCAAAACTGAAAAATTTTCGATTTTGAGGAATAGGATTGGCGGCTGGTTGCTGCGACCTGGCGTTTACTCTATCCCAGCTCTTGCATGCGGCGGTAGATTTCGCAGATACCCTTGATGGTGAGCTGTCCGTCGACCACGTCGAAGGCATCGGTCGAATCGGCGACGATGCTGGCGAGACCGCCCGTGGCGATAACGGTGGCATCCTCGCGGCCCAGCTCGCGCTTCATGCGCGCGACCAGGCCCTCAGCCATGGCGGCGGCGCCCGTTACGGCGCCCACCTTGATGCACTCCTCGGTATCGCGGCCGATGGCATGCTCGGGCGCCTCGAGCGGCACGCTGGCGAGCTTGGCGGCACGGGCGGCAAGCGCGTCCATGGAGATGCGGATGCCCGGCGCGATCGCTCCGCCAATGTAATAACCGTCCTCATCGATGACGTCGATATTGGTCGCGGTGCCAAAGTCCACCACGATTGCCGGCGCGCCGTAGAAAGTTTCGGCTGCAACGGCGTTGGCGACGCGATCGGCGCCTACGGCTTGGGGACGCGCCGCGCGCAGCTTGGTCACCGCGGCCGTCTGCGGCCCAATGACGATGGCGTCTGCGGCAATGCGGTCGGCCACGGCGTGCCATTCGCGCGAGAGCTGCGGCACCACGCCCGCAAAGGCGATCGCGTCGACCGCGTCGAGCGAAAGGCCGTACATCTTAAAGAAACCCATCAGGCGCACATGGATCTCGTCGGCGGTATAAGAGCGGTCGGTGGGCATGCGCCACGACTGCACCAGCTCGTCTCCGTCAAACAGGCCCATGGCCGTCTGCGTGTTTCCCATATCGATAGCGAGCAGCATGTCTACTCCCAGTGTTGGCATAAAAGGACGCGCACCATTGTATACGCGCCGTCGACGGCGCTCGGCCGCGATTCGTTTACGGTGATAGGGGCTGAGGGGTTTTAAATATGAAGGAATTATGCTCTACGAGATTTTCCTTGCCGTTTACCGAACTCCCGCGTAATATTCTTTCTTGCGCACATGAGGCGCCCAGACATTGCGGGGTGGAGCAGTCTGGTAGCTCGCCGGGCTCATAACCCGGAGGTCGTAGGTTCAAATCCTGCCCCCGCGACCAAGAACTTGCAGCTCGTCGGCCTAGCCGGCGAGCTTTTTTGTTATTTCGGGACCGTGTTTTCGGTCCAATTCTCGGCCTCTCAAACAAAATCTCGATCTGTAACATCTAGACCCGATTTGGGCGGCTAGGTGTTACAGATCGAGATATACCGGTGGGTTGGGTCGTGTTTGTCTAAATCTGTAACACGAGGGACGGATTTTGCCGAGTTGTTGTTATAGATTGAGATTATCTAGCAGGCGGGTTTGGTTTGTCTCGATCTGCAACAGGTAGGGGTCAAAAGTGGGCCTAGCTGTTACAGATTGAGATAAACCGACGGGCCGCCCCGCCCATCCCCATCCACCTGCCGCTACCTGCCGCCCGCCGATTTCCGTTGCGCTGTTGTATCCCCATGCCATATCCTCTAGACAACTACGCGGCATCATCGCCGCCGCGCCTACAAGAGAGGAATATCTATGACCGCACCTGCATCCAAGCTGCTCCAGCCCATTACGGTTGGCCCCCTTGAGCTCAAAAATCGCATTATGTTCCCGCCGCTGACCACCGGCTACGAGGAGCGCGACGGCTCCATTGGCGAGCGCAGCCTGGCTTTTTACGAGCGCCTGGCCCGTGGCGGCGTGAGCTACATCGTCATCGGCGACGTTGCTCCCGTCATGACCGCAAGCCCCACGCCCAAGCTGGCGACCGACGCCCAGATCCCCACGTTTAAGGCCCTGGCCGACGCCGTCCACAAGCACGGCGCCAAGGTCGCGCTGCAGCTGTTCCACCCCGAGTACGACGTGCCCGGTGTCGGCCGCATGGTCATGGGATCCATGGCTGCCGCCAAGGCCGCGCAGGAGGCCAAGGCCGCCGGCGACGAGGAGACCTTTGCCGCCAAGATGGCCGAGTCCAACGAGATCCGCAACCAGGCCTACGCCAAGCTGCATCACGACATGCAGCACTTTGTGAACGAGGCGAGCGTAGAGCAGCTCACCCAGATCAAGGAGGCCATCGCTGCCTCGGCCGCTCGTGCGCAGCAGGCTGGCATCGACGCCATCGAGGTCCACGGCGACCGCCTGGTGGGTTCGCTGTGCTCGGCCATCCTCAACCAGCGCACCGACGAGTACGGTGGTTCGTTCGAGAACCGCGTTCGCTATGCGCTGGAGGTCGTCGCTGCCATTAAGGAAGCCGCGCCGCAGCTGATGGTGGAGTACAAGCTCCCCGTGATCATGGAGAACCCCGACGGTACGCCGCGCGGCAAGGGCGGCCTGCAGCCCGACGAGGCCTGCGAGTTCGCCAAGCTGCTCGAGGGTGCGGGCATCGACATGATCCAGGTTGCACAGGCCAACCACACTGGCAACATGGGCGATACCATTCCGCCCATGGGCGCCATGCCCTACAACTGGACGCTGCCGGTGGCCGAGCGCGTCAAGGCCCTGGTCTCCGTGCCGGTGGCAACCGTCGGCCGTGTTGTCTCGGTCGAGGCCGGCGAGAAGATTCTGGAAGACGGCGCCGCCGACATCATCGCCTACGGCCGCTCGCTCATGTGCGACCCCGACATTGCACTGAAGGCCGCCACGGGTGAGCCCATCCGCGAGTGCCTCAACTGCAACAAGGGTTGCGTCGATGCGATTCAAAACCGCAAGTACATTTCGTGCGTGCTCAATGCCGAGAACGGCGACGAGGCGACCATCGCCATCAAGCCGGGCGAGGGCGACAAGAAGATCGCCGTGGTGGGCGGCGGCATCGCCGGCCTGGAGGCCGCGCGCGTGGCGGCCAAGCGCGGCTACGACGTGACCGTCTACGAGGCGAGCGATCACTTGGGCGGTCAGATTGTGCTGGCGGCCGCGCCTCCGCGCAAGGACGAGATCATGCGCTCGGTCGAGTACTACGAGAAGATTCTGCCTGGCCTGGGCGTGAAGGTTGAGCTCAGCCACGTCGCTAGCCCCGCGGACCTCAACGCCGCCGACGCTGCGATTGTGGCTGTGGGCGCACACGACGTGGTCATCCCCGTTCCGGGCGCCGACTCGGAGAAGGTCGTCTCGAGCTGGGACGTGCTGGCCGGCAAGGTGGAGCTCAGCGGGCGCGTCGCCGTCATTGGCGGTGGCCTAGTGGGCACCGAGACTGCCGAGTACCTGCTGCAGCATGGCTGCGAGGTGGCGATCGTGGAGATGCTCGACAAGATTGCCGCGGGCGAGTCCGAGACCATTCTGCCGCTGATCATGAGCGACTTTGCCGAGCACAACGTGGAGCAGCACGTGAAGACCCGTCTGACCGCCATTACCGACGAGGGCGTGGAGGCCATTCGCACTACCGAGGACGGCGCCGAGGAGCCGGTGAAGATCGCCTGCGATTACGTGGTGATGGCCGTGGGCTCCAAGGCCAACGCGTTTGACCTGGATGGCGTGACGGTGCCCGTGACCTGCGTGGGCGACTGCTCGGGTGAGCGCACCGCCGACATTGCGAGCGCCATTCGCACGGCGTATCACGCGGCCAACGAGCTGTAGTTGAACATCGCGGCCAGGCGGGGCGGTAGCACGGATCCGTCTCGCCCGGCTGTGTCCCGTCGGGTGTCAACCGGTGCGGGGCCTGCAAGCGCAGCAGGTCCCGCCCTTTTTGTTTTGCTCCGATGAATGGCAATGCGCGGTAATCATGAGGAGTGAGGACGTCTACTGCCTTGCAGATCACTCAAAAATATTGGGGGAGGGGTTAATAACTATATCCTCTATACCAAAGGACATAAAGAGATGCCAATTTTGTTGACAAGCGAATGACGATTAGCTGCGAGTCAGCTACCAGCGTAAATAATCGATAAAGAAATGTCGTAATTTGGTGCCAAATGCCCAGATAACGCCGCGTCTATTTTAATTAACTGCTTTGAGCAAACAGTAAAATGCTACTATCTAACTTGCACGTAAGAAAGCAGATTAACGGCTAAGGCTAAGAAGTGGCAGGTATGTCGGAAGCAACTAGGACTCGCACGCATGCGCCCGAGGTTAGGCAGCGCGCCGTCGAGATCCTCCAAGAGGGGGTCGGTCATCGCGCTCTCGCCGCGGAGCTTGGCATTCCCCAGGCCACGGCTCGTCAGTGGGCCCGCGCGTATGCCGTGGGCGGTGCCGACGCCGTTCTCAATGCCGGTTCGCATCATCACACCTATTCGTACGACGTAAAGCTCGCTGTGGTTAAGGACCGTCTGGAAAACGGCTTGACGGTTCGCGAGGCCATGATCAAGCACAAGATTCCCAGCGAGTCTTCGGTCAAGGCTTGGTGCCGTCAGTACCGCGAGAGCGGTGAGTCCGCACTGGTCGATAAGCCGCGCGGTCGCAAGCCGCGCGTTAAAAAGGCGGAATAGCAAACGGGATGGTGCGCCCACAGGGGCGCATTTTTCTTGCCGCCTCTCTGCTCCAAAGCGGACGTGCCCTTACCCCGTACGCCTAAAACTCCCCAGTTGACCGAAAACCCGCCGCCGCTACTCCTCGATTGAGCTATAACGTTAAACAATTGCAGCGTTTTTGCATGGGGGAGTGATGGTATGACGCTACTGTATTTCCTTACCCTGTTTCCGCTGGTACCGGCGCTGGGCATGCTGCTCGCGCGCGGTGACCGTGCCCGCGATGCGGTGGGGCTCATAGGCTCCGGCGTTATTATGGCGGTGACAGTTGTAGTCGCCGTCATGTTTTTTGGCACGGGTCCGCAGAGCTTTGAGGTTGCCCCCGGCACCTCGCATGTGCTCTCGATCATCAGCTCCGCCATCGATGTCATCCTGTGCGCCGTCATCCTGTACAACGCGTACAAATATAGGAACGCGCTCACCACGGTGCTCGGTATAGTCCAGCTGGTGGGCTCGCTCGCCTTTGCAGCCATGACGCCGCCCGCGCCCGAGGCCGTCACCGCAACGCCGCTCTACCTGGACTACATGAGTGTGATCATGGTGCTCGCCGTTGGCATTGTCGGCAGCCTGATCTGCGTGTATGCCCTGGGCTACATGAAGGACTTCCAGGCCCATGACGAGCACGAGGCCGCGCTGCGCGGGCAGACCGCGCCCGACCGTCGCCCGCAGTTCCTGGCGCTCATGTTCCTGTTCCTCTCGGCCATGTTCGTCATCGTGACGAGCGACAACCTTGAGTGGCTGTTCTGCGGCTGGGAAATCACCACCGTGTGCTCGTTCCTCATGATTGGCTACACGCGCACGCCCGAGGCCATCAAAAACGCCTTCACCCAGATCATCCTCAACATGCTGGGCGGCATCGCGTTTTTGGCGGGCCTTATGTTTCTGCACGTCAACGGCATGCCGCTGACCATCTCGGGCATGATCGAGCTTTCCGGCGCCGGTACCGCGCAGTCCGCACTGCTGGTGATGCCGGTCGTCCTGCTATCGCTCGCCGCCCTTACCAAGGCCGCACAGATGCCGTTCCACACTTGGCTGCTGGGCGCCATGGTTGCCCCCACGCCCACGAGCGCCCTGCTGCACTCGTCAACCATGGTCAAAGCCGGCGTGTTCCTGATGGTCAAGCTGAGCCCGCTCTATGCCATCTATCCCGTGACCGGCTTTATGGTCACGAGTGTGGGTGCCATCACGTTTTTGCTCGCTGCCCTCATGGCCATCTCGCAGAGCAACGCCAAACGTGTGCTCGCGTACTCCACCATTTCCAACTTGGGCCTCATCAGTGCCTGCTTGGGTGTCGGCGCGCCCGAGGCCGTGTGGGCAGCCATCTTCCTGATCCTGTTCCACACGGTGGCCAAGTCGCTGCTGTTCCTGTGCGTGGGCACCGCCGAGCATCATATCGGCAGCCGCGATATCGAGGACATGGACGGTATGTTCAGCCGCATGCCGCACCTGACGCGCCTGATGATGCTGGGCATCATGGGCATGTTTGTGGCGCCGTTTGGCATGCTCGTGTCCAAGTGGGGCGCCCTGGTGGCGTTTGCGCAGACCGGCAACGTGCTCATGATCATGGTGCTGGCCTTTGGCTCGGCCGCGACGTTTTACTTCTGGGGCAAGTGGCTTGCCAAGCTTTCGGGCGTCGACCCCACGGCTCAAAACGTTGAGGTCAATGTCCATAAGACCGAATGGATGGCGCTCAATACCATCGCCGCGCTGCTGATTCTGTGCTGCGTGGCCTTCCCGTTCATCTCGAGCGGTCTGGTGTCGCCTTACTTGGCCATGGTGTTTGGCCGCGTGCCGTACGTTATTGGCAAGGACGCCATGTATCTGATGGTGGTTATCGTGGCGTTTATCGCCGTGGTGCTGCTGACTTCATTCCGCGTGAGCAACAAACCGCACGTAAACGTATATCTTTCGGGCGTGGGAACCGATAAATATCGCCATTTCCGCGGCTCGATGGGACACGAGGTGAAGGCCGAAAAGCGCAATTGGTACTCGGAGGACGCCCTTGGCGAGAAGCGTATTGGCCCCGCGGGTAGTGTCGTGTGCTGCAGCATTATCTTGTTTGCGCTGCTGTGTTGCGCGTGGATTGGGCCCGAGCGGCTTGCCATGAGCGCGCCCTCGGTGCTGCGCGGCAAGTATTTTGAAGGTTCGGGCGTCGTGGGCATTTTTATTGGCACCGTGGCGTTTGCCTTGATTGCGCCGCTTCTGGGCGGTCTGATCGACGGCATCGATCGCAAGCTGTCCGCCCGCATGCAGGGCCGCGTGGGGCCGCGCCTGCTGCAACCCTTCTACGATGTTGCCAAGCTCCTGCGCAAAGCCCCCGCCAGCGTAAACACCATGGACGATACCTACATGGCGTGTGCGCTCATCTTTACCGTCGTGGGCGGCGGCATCTTTGTGTCGGGCTCCAACACGCTGCTGTGCGCTTTTATGGTGACGCTCGCCGCGATCTTTGTAGTGCTGGCGTCCGCCTCGACGCAAAGCCCGTTTGCGCAGGTCGGTGCCGACCGCGAGCTGCTGCAGGTCATGAGTTACGAGCCCGCCGTTTTGCTGATGAGCGTGGGCCTGTACCTTGCCACCGACAGCTTCGATTCCATCGCCGTGACGGGGCAGTCGGCCCCCATCATCGTGTACAGCGCGCCCATTTTCCTCGCGCTGCTCGCGGTGCTCACCATCAAGCTGCGCAAGTCGCCGTTTGACCTTTCGTACTCGCATCACGCGCATCAGGAGATCGTCCAGGGCGTCGCCACCGAGATGAGCGGCGGCACGCTGGCCAAGATGACCCTTATGCACTGGTGCGAGACCGTGCTGTTTTTGATGTGGGTGGGCATGTTCTTTGTTTGGGACAACCCGGTGAGCTGGGTCGTAGCCCTGGTCGTGATGGCTGCGACGTATTTTGTCGAGGTGCTGATCGACAACACCTTCGCACGCAGCACCTGGCGCAGCTGCTTTAGGCTCGGATGGGGCGTGGCGCTGGTGTTTGGCCTGCTCAACCTTATGCCCATCCTCGTCGACGTTTTTATTTAGGAGGCGGCATCCATGGATCATAAAATGTCGCGCTCGCCGTGGGTTATTCATTACGACGGTTCGAGCTGCAACGGATGCGATATCGAGGTGCTGGCCTCGCTCACGCCGCTGTTCGATGCGGAGCGCTTTGGCGTGGTCAACACCGGCAACCCCAAGCATGCGGATATCTTTTTGGTGACGGGGTCGGTCAATGCCCAGAACCTGCCCGTCGTGCGCCAGATCTTCAACCAGATGCTCGAGCCCAAGTGCGTGGTGGCCTGCGGCATCTGCGCGTGTTCGGGCGGCGTGTTCCGCGATGCCTACAACGTGATCGGCGGCGTGGACCGCGCGATTCCCGTGGATGTGTACGCGCCCGGGTGCGCCATTCGCCCCGAGACCGTGATCGATGCCATCGTGGAGGCGTGCGGCATCCTGGACCAGAAAGAGGCCGTGATGCGCGCCGGTGGCGATCCGCTCACCGTGGGCGGTGCCGCAACCTGGGACGGTGGCGTTGAGCTGGGCGAGGACGGGTTTGTGGCTGCGGGGGCCGGGGCTGATGGTGCCGGTGACGGTGTCGAGGCCAACGTGTCCACCAGGTCCGCCGCGCCCGCCGCTGCAAAGGAGGCCGAGTAATGCAAAAGGCTATCTATACCACCGTCGGGATCGACGAGCTCCTGTCGCATGTCCAGGCGCTCAAGGGCGTCGGCGCGCGCTTTGTGCAAATGCACGCCGAGCGCAACGTCGACGACGGCACGTATCGCCTGGTCTATACGTTTATCAACGTTCGTGTTGCTCAGGAGCAGATTGCCCAGGACGGCAGCTATGCGATCGAGAACCTGGTGGTTGAGGGAATTAATCAGTACCAGGAGATTCCGTCCATCAGCTCGTACTATCCGGCAGTATTCCCGTTTGAAAACGAAGCGCACGACCTGTTTGGTCTTGCCATCACCGATATGCAGATTGACTTTAAGGGCTTTTTCTACCAGGTCTCGACTGCCGAGCCCATGAGCGTTATCACGCCCGAGGTGAAGGCCGCGCGCGAGAAAGCCATGAAGGTCCGTGCCGCTGCCGAGGCCAAGGCGCGCAAGGCCGCGGCCGAGAAGGCTGCTACTGCCACGGCCGCTGCGGGGGAGGGCACTGCGGGCGCTGGCGATGCTGCGGGCGCTGCCGTCGCTCAGCCCGCTGCGGCTGCCGGCTCCGATGCTCAGCACGATGAAACTGCTGCGAAGGCCGCGCTCAAGGCTGCCGAGATGGAGGCAAAGCTCGCCGCCATGGATCCCGAGAAAGCGGCCAAGGTCCGCGCGGCGCTTGCCGCCAAGGCCGCCCGCGACAAGCAGAAAAAGGAGGCGTAAGGCCCATGGCACATCGCTCCGTTATTCCGTTTGGCCCGCAGCACCCGGTGCTGCCCGAGCCGCTTCATCTGGACCTGGTGATCGAGGACGACCGCGTCATCGAGGCAATTCCGCAGATCGGCTTTGTGCACCGCGGACTCGAGAAGCTCACCGAAAAGCGTGACATGCACCAGTTTGGCTACATCGCCGAGCGCATCTGCGGCATTTGCGCCGTGGGCCACAGCTGCGGCTATACCAGCGCCTGCGAGCGCATGCTCGACATCGAGGTGCCCGGCCGCGTGCAGTATATCCGCACCATTTTGCACGAGCTTTCGCGCATCCACTCGCATCTGCTGTGGCTGGGCCTGCTCGCCGATGCCTTTGGCTTTGAGGCGCTGTTCTATCGGTCGTGGACCCTGCGTGAGCAGATTCTCAAGATCTTTGAGAGCACTTGCGGTGGGCGTGTGATTCTGTCGATTAACGAGATCGGCGGCCTTAAACACGACATTGAGGACTCCGAGCTGGCGGGCATTGTCCAGACGCTCGATGCCATGCGTCCCGACTACGAGGCCCTGGTGCATACGTTTTTGGACGACAACAGCTGCGGCGAGCGCCTGCATGGCGTGGGCGTGATCAGCAAGAAAGACGCGCTGGAGCTTTCGATGGTCGGTCCGTTTGGGCGCGCCTCGGGCGTGGATTACGACGTGCGCATGTTTGACGACGGTGCCTATGCGGATCTGGCTGCGTTTGAGCCCATCGTTGCTACCGACGGCGATTGCTATGCCCGCTGCCAGGTGCGTTGCGCCGAGGTCACGCAGGCCATGGACATCATTAAGGAGCTTGTGGGCAAGATTCCGCACGACGGGATTGGCGTGCGCACCAAGCTTACGCCGGCCGACGGCGCGCGCGGCGAGGTTGTGATTGAGCAGCCGCGCGGCGAGGCGTATTACTATGTGCGCGGCAACGGCACCAAGAACCTGGACCGCTTTCGCGTGCGCACACCGACGTCGCAAAACCTGGCGGGCCTGACGCATGCGCTGCAGGGCGTGCTCATTGCCAACGTGCCCATGATTATCCTGACCATCGACCCCTGCATTAGCTGCACGGAAAGGTAGGCGTGGCATGAGTTTACTGACATTTGCCAAGACGGCCTTGGGTTCTATGGTCAAGCAGCCGGTAACGGTGTGCTATCCGCAGGAAAAGTTTACAGCGCCCGAGCGCTTGCGCGGACATATCGTTAACGACATGGACGTGTGCATTTGCTGCGGCATGTGCGCACGTCGCTGCCCGGCGGGTGCGCTGGCGGTCGATCGCAAGGGCGGCACCTGGTCGATCGACCCGTACGCCTGCGTGGTGTGTGGCGAATGCATCGAAAGCTGCCCCAAGCACTGCCTGAGTATGGACACCGCCCGCACCCCAGTTGCGGCGGACAAGACTCCCACGGTGGAAACCAAGCCGGAATAGCGCTGAAATAGGGGCCGGCGGGGCAAAAATGCCCCGCCGTCCCCGCGCTTGGGCGCGCGGCTAGGCCGCTGTGAACAAAACTATGCCGGTTTACTACGATGAATCGCCAATCTCCCACCACACCGCATTTAGTAAAAATAAAACCGCAGGTAGACGGCTTGCGATTTTACGAAAAAAGCGAGTGTGGTCGGGGACTTCGTGTTTATCGTAATAAACCGGCATAGTTTTGAAATGGCACCGTATCAGTAACAGCCTCTGATCCCCCGGGGACGGAGGAAAGCGGACCATTTTGGCCTTGCAGGGGCGTCTGCGCGACCCGTCCGCCACGAAATGGGCCCATCTACTACGTTTGGGCGGCCACCCTCAACCACAGCGAAAAGCGAGAAAAGAAAACCGCAGGTAGATGGCCTGCGGTTTTTCGTAAAACGCTGGTATGGTCGGAGGTATCGGGTCAAACGTAGTAGATGGGCCCATTTCGTGGCGAGCGCCATCAATTGATCCCCCGGGGACGGAGGAAAACGGATCATTTTGGTCCGTCGGCTCCGAGTCGCACCCGTTTTCCTGCGAAAACGCTGTGTCTCAACTTTGGTGAGACATTTGTCTCATGCGCAAAACCGAATCTGGAACGTGTGTCACCTGCCCTAATTGTGTCTCATTCCGTAACTTTAGGCTGATGCAAGGTCTAATCCTGCGAGAAGGGAGACGCGATGGGTAAGTACACGAGGGGTCTCTTGGCGGTGATACTGGCCGTAGTGCTGGTGTTGCCAGCCGCAGCATTCGCCATGCTGCCCGAGGCCAACGCCAGGTCCAGTACGGGAATGGACGGGCCGACAGTGAGCGGGCCGACGGTCGTCGACCCCGACACCACCGGACGCTGGGAAATCTGGGCGGCCGGCCACAGCGGCAATAAAGTGACGACTCAAAACGTCGGTCGAATCTGGACCGACAAGACGGTCATGGCAACCGGAGAAAACGAAGAGTCGGACTTCTTGACTACGCTTTCGGCGATGTCTTCGACATCCAATTCAACCGTGACGGTTACCACGCCGCTCGACATCGTGATGGTGCTGGACGCCTCTGGTTCGATGGATGATCCTATGGGCGGTGGAGGTTCCACCAAGCGTATCGATGCACTGAAGAACGCTGCGAACAGCTTTATCGATACCATTGCCAAGCAAAACGAGGGTATCGAGGGCGTGGATAGGCAGCATAAGGTTGCCGTTGTTAAGTTTGCGGGCAATAAGACCGAAAAGGTCGGCAATGATACGTATAGTGACAAGGGGTACGTCTACAATCACACACAGGTTATGAAGGACCTGATCGATTGCTCCGGCGTCAACGTGAAAGCCCTTAAGGATACAATTGCTGGGATTAAACCCTCCGGTGCCACACGCGCCGACTATGGTCTGGAACTGGCTAGGGATAAGATTACTGGCCGCGCAGACGCCAAGAAGATCGTTGTGTTCTTTACCGACGGCAAGCCAACGAGCTACAGCGAGTTTGATTCTGATGTCGCCAACGCTGCCGTGACGGCTGCCAAGAATATGAAGGACAGCAAGGCCACCGTTTATACCATCGGTATCTTTAGTGGAGCGGATCCCGCTGCCGATCCCTTGAAAAAGGGAACGAGCGACGTAAACAAGTTCATGCACGCCGTGTCGAGTAACTATCCCGGCGCCACGTCGTATACGAGCGATAAGCTCGGTACGCGCGCGGAAAACTCCGATTATTACAAGTCAGCGACCAATGCCGATGAGCTTAAGAAGGTCTTCGACGACATCTCACAGGCCATTACGTCGGAGCCGCCTTATCCGACCGAAATCCACAAGGGCTACGACGAGACCAAGTCTGGCTACATCACGTTTACCGATGAGCTGGGCGACTTTATGCAGGTCGACAGCTTCACCGAGGTCGTCATCAACGGCACGCCGTTTACCAAGGTGAGCAAGACGTTCAACAAAGAAACCAATACCGATACGTACGAGTTCGATGGCAAGGCAAAAGACCTGCTCATTACCGTGCAGCGTGCCGGTGATGACAATCCCCAGAAGGGTGATATCGTAACGGTCAACATTCCCGCGTCGTTGATTCCGCTGAGCCACTTTAAGACCGTAGACGGCAAGCTTTCGGTCGACACCGTTAAGCCCATCCAGGTGAAGTATGCCTCGAGCGTGAAGAAGGTCGCACTCGACAACCTGTTTACGCCCGAGAAGGTAGCGGGGCTCAAGGATTACATCGAGCATAATACGACCGTCGTTGACGGCACCAAGACCGTGAACTTCTTTGCAAACAAGTGGAAGACCGGTGCGTTGGGTGATACGGTTGCGAACTTTGAGCCGGCCGATACCAACCGCTACTACTACTTCCAGAAGCAGACTCCAATTTACACCGATAAGGAATGCACACAGCCTGCAAAGATTTCACTGGCAGAAAAAGGCACCTATTACTACAAGGATGAGTTTGAGGAGCAGGGCGAGAACAACGAGGCCAAGTCCGCCACTGCCGTCATCGAGTTTATCGGCGGCGACGCTGCGAAGTTTGACGGCGCCATAGTTCGCGACAAGGACGATAACCTTTCGTTTAGCGTGGGAACCGCGCGCCTGGCCTTTATCGACGAGCTCCACACCACCAAGAAGAGCGTGGGCGGCAACAACACTGGTACCGCGACCGACGTTCTCAACCCCAAGTGGAACAACGTGTCCGCCAAGGCGACCGCGACGCATGTCAATTCCTACCTGGGCAACAACGGCAAGATCAGCTATAAGTACGACATGACGCCGGCAAAGGTTGACACCAAGGCCAGCTTTGGCCTGACCAAGGTGCTCGAGGGTCGCGAGTGGACGAAAGAGGACAAGTTTGAGTTTGGTCTGACGTCCGAGAACGGTGCCCCGATGCCGAAGTCCACGACCGCGGTCGCGACCCAGGGCAACAAAGCCATCGATTTCGGCGAGATTACCTACACCGAGCCCGGCACGTACGTTTATAAGGTCAGCGAGAAGAACGCCGGCCAAACTATCGATGGCATCACTTACAGTGGGAATGTCGCGGAGATTACCGTGACGGTAACGCCCAACAAGAAGGGTGAGCTCAGCGCTGACGTACAGGTGACTTCGGGCGAGACTGAGTTCAAGAACACCTACGCTGCAAATTCCGTCGATTCAAGCGTCACCGACAAGATCAAGGTGACCAAGGTCCTGACCGGACGCGACCTCAAGGCCGGCGAGTTCAGCTTTGAGCTGCGCGAGGGTCTCGGCGAAGACGCGAAGGTTATCGAGACCGTCAAGAATGACGCCAACGGCAATGTTAAGTTCAAGGCTATCAAGTACACCGAGATCGGTCAGCACATCTACACGCTGAGCGAGGTCAAGGGCAATGCCGGCGGCATCACCTACGATGGCACGACCTACGCCATCGTGACGACCATCAGCGATAACGGCAAGGGCCAGCTGGTGGCCACGCACAAGCTGAAGAAGGGCACCGAGGACGTCAAGAGTATCGAGTTCAAGAACGCCTACACCGCGAATGCTGCCGAGGCATCGCTTGCGGGCATCAAGAACCTGCAGTTCGCCAAAGGTCTGACCCCGGCCGACATTAACGGCAAGTTCACCTTTACCGTGACCGGTGAAGAGGGCGCACCCATGCCCGCGAACGCGAGCGTGACCAATGATGCCGAGGGCAAGGTCGACTTTGGCAAGATTACCTTTACGCTCGACGACCTTAACAAGGCTCTGGGCGAGAAGCCCGAGAAGCGCGAGCACACCTTTACCTACACCGTGACCGAGTCCGGTAAGGTTGCTGGCGTGACCAACGACGCCAACGCCACGCGCAAGGTTTCCTACACCGTGACCGATGACGGCAAGGGTAATCTGAGCGTATCCCACAAGCCGGACGGCGATGTGGCATTTACGTTCACCAATACCTACAGCGCGACGCCTGTCGAGACGAGCGTCACCGACCAGATCACCGCGACCAAGGTTCTGACCGGACGCGAGCTTGCTGCCGACGAGTTCTCCTTCGAGCTCGTCGAGGGCGAGGGCAAGGACGCCAAGGTCGTCGCCACCGGCAAGAACGCCGCCGATGGCAAGATCACGATGAGCCCCGTGAAGTACACCGAGGCCGGCAAGCACATCTACACGCTGCGCGAGGCCAACGGCGGAACCACCAGCAAGGGCGTCACCTACAGCGATGCCGAGTTCACCATCGAGACCACCATTACCGACAACGGTGACGGTACCCTCAGCGCTACGCACGAGCTGAAGAGCGCCACGCCTGCGACCTTCGAGAACACTTACAGCGTGACCCCGACCGATGCAGACCTCGACTTTGATCTGAGCAAGGCTATCGACGGTCGCGACTGGACGGACTCCGACGAGTTCAGCTTTACCATCACCGCCGCCGAGGGCACCCCGCTGCCCGATCCTGCAACCGTGACCGTGAACAAGCACGATGCGAAGGATGGCATCGCTGCCGTCAAGTTCGGCAAGATCAGCTACACGGCTGCCGGAACCTACACGTACGAGATCCGCGAGAACGCGGGTAACGCGGCCGGTATGGCGTATGACGGGCATGTCGCGACCGCCGAAGTGACCGTGACTGAGGACGGCGAGGGCCAGCTGACCGCCAATGTCACCAAGAAGGAAAACGGACGCTTCACCAACACGTACCGCACTGAGCTTAACTACACCGCGGCCGGCGGCCTCAAGCTCAGCAAGAGCCTCTCCGGACGTCCTATGACCGAGGGTCAGTTCACGTTTACCGTGAAGCCTGCCGACGAGGCCTCGGCCAACGCGCTTGGCCTGCTGCCCGGAGCCAACAACTTCAAGTCCCCTGCGACGGCAGAGGCAACGGTCGGCCTGATCGACATCCTGGCTGGCCATGAGGTCAAGTTTACGCAGGCTGACGCCGGCAAGACCTTCACGTACACCGTAGCCGAGAAGAATGACGGCAAGTCCGGTTACACCTACGACGACGCCGTGCGTACCGTGACGATCGCCGTCGCCGATGACGGTGCCGGTACGCTTACCGCCACGACGACCGTTTCCGGTGGTCCCGAGGGCACGCATGAGACGGTCCACAAGAGTGGCGAGAACAAGGTCGAGAAGGCCCTGGTGCCGTTCCACAACAGTTACAGCGCTACGACCAACACGCCTGGTGGCACCGCTGCTCAGGTCGTTGCCACCAAGACTCTGACCGGTCGCCCGATGGCCGACGGCGAGTTCTGGTTCGGCATCGCCTATCAGGGTGAGCTTGTGGCATACGAAAACCTCAAGCCCAATATCGGCGGGCACGTGAGCTTTGATACGCTGCACTACGACACCAAGATGCTTGCTAATCTTGAGGCTGCTGGGCTTGCTTATCGTACCGATAAGGACGGCAAGCTTGCCTGGACCATTAACTACACGGCCTACGAAGATTTATTCGGGCTGCCGAATGGCGTTTCCGCTACAACGTGGAGCTTTGGCTTTAAGGTTATCGTCGTCGACAACGGTGACGGTACCCTGACGGCGACGGTCGACTACGGCGGCGTCGAGCCCTTGTTCGAGAACGTCTACGGCGCCGACGCCGTGGATGCCGCGCTCACCGGTACTAAGAAGCTCCAGGCTGCCGAGGGCCTGACCCCGGCCGACATCACGGGTAAGTTCACCTTTACCGTGACCGCCGACGAGGCAGGTGCCCCGATGCCCGAGCGCACGACCGTAACCAACGACGCAGCCGGTAACGTGGACTTTGGCAAGATCCACTTTACGCTCGAGGACCTCAACCGCGCTCTGGGCGTGACGGACGATGCGACCGATAAGGCCGAGGCAGACGAAGCTGACGAAGCCGAGGCCGACGAGGCAGAGGCTGAAGAGGCCGACACCGATGCCAACGCCGACGAGCCCAGCGACGAGCCCGAGCCCGCAGCCCCCACCGCTCCGCGCTCGCACACCTTTACTTACACGGTGACCGAGTCCGGTAGTGCCCCTGGCGTGACCAATGACACCAACGCCACGCGCAAGGTTTCCTACACCGTGTCTGACGACGGTGCCGGGCATCTGAGCGTCAAGCGCGAAGGCGATGACGGTGCTGCCTTCACGTTTACCAACACCTACGGCGTGGCACCTACCGATTCGTCCGTGACCGATCAGGTCAAGACAGTCAAGCGCCTGACTGGACGCGACCTTGCAGCAGGCGAGTTCACGTTTGAGCTGCTCGAGGACGACGTGGTTGTCGCTAACGGCACCAACGACGCTAACGGCACCGTGACGCTGAGCCCGATCCGCTACGAGGCACCCGGCACGCACACGTACACGCTGCGCGAGGCTTGCCCCAACGCGCTCGGCCTGTACAAGGGCGTCACCTATGATGGCACGACCTACACCGTCGTGACCACCGTCTCCGACAACGGCGACGGCACGCTGACCGCGACGCACAAGCTCGAGGGAACCACCGAGTCGGCTGGCTTTACCAACAAGTATCACGCCATGCCTACGCAGGTTTCCATCGGCGCTATCAAGGTGCTCGAGGGACGCGAACTCAAGAAGGACGAGTTTAGCTTTAAGCTCGTTGGCGAGGACATCGAGTCCACCGTCGCCAACGATGCCGACGGCAAGATCAGCTTCGACAAGTTTGAGTACGACGAGCCCGGTACGCACGTCTACACCATCAGCGAGGTCAAGGGCGACGAGGTCGGTATGACCTACGACAAGTCCGTCTTTACCGTGACCGTCAACGTGGTCGATGACGGCGAGGGCAACCTCAAGGCGAACGTTGCCTTTACCAAGGACGACAAGAGCGTCGAGGGTATCGTGTTCAACAACACGTACAAGAAGCCCGAGACGCCCGTGCCGACGCCCGACCCCGGCACGCCCAAGACCGTGACGAACGTCGTCAAGACGGTCAAGGGTTTCCTGCCCACCACGGGTGACCAACAGGCCGCCGCACTGCTCATGGCATTTGTTATTGCCATGGCCGGTGTCGGTGCCCTGGTCTGGGGTGTCCGTAAGCGCTAGGCACGCTGGCAGCGCCCGGGGCCAAAAGGCCCCGGGCGGCCGGCGGGGAGCCAAAACATAGCCCCCACCCCCACCCCCGGCCGCCACGGAGACGTCTCCCTTCTCCGTGGCGGCACTTTTGTGCGCAGGGGAGGAAGGGCCGCCACGAAATCGGCCCATCTACTACGTTTAGTCCCTTACCCCCAAGCATGCCAAAAAACGAGAAAACAAAACCGCAGGTAGAACGCCTGCGGTTTTGTTCAAAACGAAGGCATGGTCAGGGGTATCGAGTCAAACGTAGTAGATGGGCCGATTTCGTGGCGAGCGGTTCCGGCTGATCCCCCGGGGACGGAGGAAAACGGATCATTTTGGTCCCGCAAGGCTTGCGGGGACACTCGTGCAGGGTTGCTCGAACAAAACTATGCCGGTTTACGGGGCTGAGTCACGAGTCCCCAACCATGCCGATATTCGTGAAAAAAACCGCAGGTAGACGAGTCGTCATTTTGCAGAAAACGCGGGTATGGACGGGGATCCTGAGCTTAGCCCCGTAAACCGGCATAGTTTTGAAATGGTATTAAATCGCTAGCACCCATTTTGCTATGCCGGAGCGGTCGGCCGTTGGGTAATTACCCTCGCAGGTAGGCGATGGCGATTTGGGTGCGGTTGCGCAGGCCCATTTTGGCCAGGATCGAGCTGATGTGGTTGCGCACCGTGCCTTCTCCCATATAAGCCGTGGCGGCAATCTCCTTGTTATCGAGGCCGCGGGCGATGAGCTCGGCGACTTCGAACTCGCGGTCGGTCAGGCTGGCAAAGGCTGCGGGCCGGCGGGGCGTGCCCGTCTTGTCGCCCATCCCGTCAAAGTCAACATCTTCGATCGCCTTGCCCTCGAGCACGCGTTTGCCATCCATGACCTGCGCCAACGCTGGCGGAATGGCGGCGACATCGGTCTTGATCAGGTAACCGCGGGCGCCCAGCTTGAGCGCCGACACAATGTACTCGTCATCCGAGAATGTCGTCAGAAACACCACGCGTGCCGCGGGGTCGTGCTCAAGGATTTCGCGCGCCGCCGATAGGCCGTCGCGTCCCGGCATCTGAATGTCGAGCAGCGCGATATCGGGTGCATGTTCGGCATAGAGCGAAACCGCGTCGTTGCCGTTGGCGCCGGTGCCCACCACCTCGATCTGCGGCTGGGCGCCCAGGATAATCTTGAGCGAATCGACCACCAAGCGGTCGTCGTCGACAACGATGAGCCTCATCGGCCCTCATCTCCTTGCTGCTTGGGAACGGTGGCAAACACGCGCCAGCCGCCGGCGCCGGCACGCGGGCCGGCGGTGAAGGTGCCGCCAAGCGCCTCGATGCGCTCGCGCATGGAGGCGAGCCCCATGCCTTCTGCGACGTTGCTGCTGCTCGCCGGGGTCGCGTCTGCGCCATCATCGGTAACGATGAGCTGGTAAAACGACGGATGCTCCATGCACCGCACGGTAATGGTTTTGGCATGGGCGTGGCGCATGGCGTTGGAAAGCGCCTCGCGCAGCACCGCCGCAAAGCAGTTGGCGACGTTGGCGGGCGCATGCTCGGTCAAAACCTCAAGCTCAATCTGCGGACCGCTGTCCGAGCGTGCGCCTTCAACGATGCGTTCGAGCTGCACGGAGAGGTTGGTCGCATTGTCGTTGAGCGCGTGGACGCTGGCGCGCACGAGCTGGAGCGCCTCGTCAACGGTGTATTTGACGTCGGCGAAATCGGCGGCAACGCCGGGCTCGTTGGCATGGACCACGCGCAGGGCTTCGGTTTGAAGCGAGGCGCGCGTGAGCTGGTGGCCCACGTTATCGTGGATCTCGCGCGCGATGCGGGCGCGCTCGGCGAGCGTCGCGAGCTCGACTTCGTAGTCCTGGCGGTCGGCGAGGTCGCGGTTGCGTGCCTCGAGCGCCAGGGCGCGTTCTTGCAGCTTGTCGCGGGTGCGACGCATGCGTTCCTGTTCGCGCTCCAGCTGCGCGGTGCGCAGCGACAGCAACGTGGCGGCGACCGAAAGGATGGCGGTTAGCAACAGCGTTCGGGTGGTGAGCGCGCCGCCGCGAAGGTCCGCGACGAGCGCACAGGCAAAGACAGCGCCGACACCCAGCGCGATCCAGGCGTGCTCACGGCGCACGCGCCGCGCGATGTCATAGAGGGCGAGAGGTACGAACGGCACAAACGGCGGCACGAAGACAGCCGCGATGACGTAGGCGTAGCTGCCGGCCTCGCTGGCGCGACGGGCGCGTTCTCCCTGCGCGACCTCGGCCAGCGCGGCGATGACAACGCCAAGGCAAAACGCCGCGACCAGGCGAGCATCCACAGCAAGGCCCGTGGCGGCTGCGATGCAGCACGCCAGCACGATCGATTTGTCGAATAGCCTGTTCATACGGGTATTGTACGCGATGCCGCTCACGGGGGAGGCGCCACTCAGAGCAAGCGTGACATTCCTCCCACGCGGCGGGGCGGTCGCGTCAGCAGGCCACGCGACCAAGCCCCGCACTCGTGACAAAGCTCACTGGTGCGCGCCGGCGGTTCCTGCGATGATGCAATCGTACCGGGCCGCAATCAACAGAAGGGCCGCCTCATGACAGACATCGTCCACGTCGAAAATCTCGTCAAGCGCTACGACGATCTTATCGCGCTCGACCACTTTAATCTGAGCATCGCCCCCGGCGAGATCTTTGGCCTGCTGGGCCCCAACGGCTCGGGCAAGACCACGTCCATCAACTGCATTCTGCAGCTGCTCGCCTACGACAAAGGCACCATCGAGCTGTTCGGCGAGCCCATGACGCCCACGCGCTACGACCTCAAGCGCCGCATCGGTGTGGTCCCACAGCAAGTTGCGGTGTTCGACGAACTCACCGTGCGCGAGAACATCGACTATTTCTGCAGCCTTTACGTTAGCGACCGCAAGCGCCGTCGCGCGCTGGTGGACGAGGCCATCGACTTTGTCGGCCTGGGCGACTTTGCCAAGTTCCGCCCCGGTAAGCTCTCGGGCGGCCTGGCGCGTCGTCTCAACATTGCCTGCGGTATCGCGCACAAGCCCGAGCTCATCTTTTTTGACGAACCCACGGTGGCGGTCGACCCGCAGAGCCGCAACGCCATCCTGGAGGGCATCTGCCGCCTGCGCGACGAGGGCGCCACGGTAGTGTATACCAGCCATTACATGGAGGAAGTCGAGCAGATCTGCAGCCGCATCATGATCATGGACGGCGGCCGCGTGCTGGCGCAGGGCACCAACGACGAGCTCAAGCGCATGATTCAGATGGGCGAGAAGATTGTAATCGAGGTCGGCGAGGTTCCGAGTGCGGCGCTCGGTGCCGTCGCAAGCCTGCCGCACGTTCTGGACCTTTCGGCAACGGCGGGACAGCTCACGTTTTCGTGCGAAGCGAGCCCGCACAACCTGACGGACATTCTCGATGCGCTGCGCTCGCATGACGTGCCGCTCGGCCGCATCTATTCCGAACCGCCGACCCTCAACGACGTGTTCCTCGAGATCACCGGCCGCGAGCTGCGCGACTAGGGGGCAGCCATGTTCAACACCATTATCATTACGGCCAAGACGTTGCTGCGCCGGCCGAGCACGTGGGTTTGGGGCGCGATCTTTCCCGTCGCGCTTTCCACGATGTTCATGTTTATGTTTGCGAACCTCAGCTCCGACGGCACGGTCGACCCGGTGCCGGTGGCCGTCGTAGCGGATGAGGCCTGGGACGCCTCGACCTTTAAGGACGTGGCGACCTCGCTTGCCAAGGAAGGCGACGACCAGCTGCTCGAGATCCACGAGTGCGACGACGCAGCCGACGCGAACCGTGCGCTTAAGGCCGGCGAGGTCGCGGGCATCTATACGGTCGACGACGCGGGTACGCCCAAGCTCACGCTGCTTTCGAGCTACGACAACTCGCGTGCGTTGTCGGTGCTCACCGACCGCAGCATTTTGGAGACGGTGGCAAGCTCGTATACACAAAATGCCGAGCTCATGTCCCAGATTGCCCAGGACAACCCGGCGGCGCTCGCCGACCCGGAGGCGGTTGCGCGCGCCCTGTCGCTCGAGGGCGGCACCCGCCGCGTAAGCCTGACACGCACAACGCCCGATGGCACGGTCATCTACTACTACGCGCTCTTTGGCCTGGTCGCGATGATGTCTGCCGAGTTTGCCGCCTTGAGCGTCGTCGACCTGCAGCCCAATCTGTCGGGCCTTGGCGCACGTCGCTGCGTGGGCGGCCTTTCCAAGACGGCGTCGCTGGCCGGCATCTTTGTCGGCTCGTGGCTGGTTTCCTTCGCCTCGATGGCGATCGCAATCGGCTACGTGCGCTTGGTCGTGGGCGTCGACTTTGGCGGGCGCGAGGGGCTGTGTCTGGTGGGCGGCGCCGCTTCCGCGCTTGCCGCCACGGGCCTGGGACTCTTTGTGGGCACGCTTCCCGTTAAGGGCGGCAAGGCGTCCAAGTCCGGCATCCTCACGGGCTTTGCTACCACGTGCGCCCTGTTCGCCGGCCTCTACGGCGAGCCGGCGATGGCGCTTGCCGACGACGTCGCCCGCGCCTGCCCGGCCGAGTGCTGGTTCAACCCCGTCAAGCTCATCTGCGACATGTTCAATCGCCTGTATTTCTTTGAGGATCTAGGGCCCTTTGCCGTCCGCGCCGGCGCGCTGGTCCTCATGGCCCTGGTGTTTGTCGCCGCCGCTACGCTGATCTTTGGAAGGAGCCGCTATGAGCACCTTTAAGACTGCGCTTCGGATGGCGCTCGCGCATCCGTTCTACCTGCTCATCTATACGGTGTTCATTTCTCTGCTGGGTGTGTTTATCGCGGCTTCGGTGAGCTGGAACTCGTCGCAGCTCACCGAGTACAAGCCCTACGATGCCAACGTGATCGTGGTCGACCGCGACGACAGCGACCTTTCGCGGGCGCTTACCAAGCACCTGGGTTCGCGCTTTGACCTGGTCACGGGCGTCGGCGACGACACGTATGACCTTGCCGATGCGCTCTCCAAGAGCAATAGCGCCAAGGGCAGCGCCGATTGCGTGTTCTTTATCCCGGAGGGGTTCGAGGACGACCTTGTCGCGGCCGCCCGTGCGGGGGAGGCCCTGCCCAAGCTCGATGTGACCTACGGCTCCGGCACCATGGCGGCGGCGCTTTCGTCTGCCGAGGCCTCGCGCTGGATCTCGCTCGCGGGCGCTGCGGCTGCGCTTGAACCCGCTGCCTCCAACGGTGACGTCGCAAGGGCCGCCGAGCGCGCGGCCGCAAAGCGCGCGGAGGTCCAGATCGAGCAGGTCAAGGTCGACTCGACTGCTGCTACCACGCTCGAGTCGTACTTCAACTTTGGCGCGTACGCGATCATCTCGTCGGTCATCGTGTCGGTGGGACTGGTGTTTTCGGGCATGAACGAGCCCGAGCGCGTGCGCCGCATGGATGCCAGCCCGGTCTCTGAGCGCCAGCGTTCGCTCGCTGTGTTCGCGGCCGCCGCCGTGCTCACCGTCTGCATCTGGCTCGTGTCGAGCATGATGGGCGTCGTGGGCTTTGCCGGCGCGGTTGCCGAGGTCGGCGTGAGTCGCGTGTGCCTGGCGCTGGCGGCAACGTTTGCCCTGGCGTGCACGCCGCTGGCCGTTGGCTTTACGCTGTCGAGCCTGGGCGCGCGCGAGGAGCTGCTCAACGGTGTGGGCAACCTGCTCGGCATGCTCATGACGTTTTTGGGCGGCGCCTGGATGCCGCTGTCGCTGATGGGTTCGGCCGTGCAGACGATGGCGCACTTTGTGCCGACGTATTGGGTGAACGACGCGATTGGCAAGGCGCTCGCTTCGGATCTGACGTCCACCGTGTTGGGCGACATCGCCTGCGACCTGGGCGTCACCGTGCTCTTCGCCGCCGCCATTGCCGCCGTAGGCCTGGCCCTCTCACGCGCCAAATCCCGCGCCTAGTCTGAAATAAATCCTATGCCTCGCCCCAAAATAGTTCGCCAAGGTTTACTATTACGTTCATAAAGTAGTACTAGGCTAACAATGGGGGATACCATGGCAACGCAGGAAGCCTACGTCCAGGTTAAGGATCTCAAAAAGCACTACGGCGACGGTGATGCGCGCCTGACGGTACTCGATGGCATCGACACGTCCATCAACCGAGGCGAGATCTGCGTCATGCTGGGGCCCTCGGGCTCGGGCAAGTCGACGTTTCTTAACCTGATCGGCGGCCTGGAGGATGCCGACGCTGGCTCTATTTTGGTGGACGGCTGCGACCTCACGGTGCTCAAACCTACCGACCTGGGCGAGTATCGCCGCCGCGAGTTGGGCTTTGTCTTCCAGTTCTACAACCTGGTGCCCGACCTCACCATCAAGGAGAACATCGAGGTCACGGCGCACCTGTCCAAAAACCCGCTCAATGTCGATGACCTGCTGCGCTCGCTGGGTCTCTACGAGCACCGCAACAAGTTCCCGCGCCAGGTCTCGGGCGGTCAGCAGCAACGCTGCGCCATCGGCCGCGCGCTCGTCAAAAACCCGGGCCTGTTGCTGTGCGACGAGCCAACGGGCGCGCTCGATTACAAGACATCCAAGGAAATCCTGCAGCTCATGGAAGACGTCAACCGCACCTACGGCTGCACCGTCATCATCGTTACCCACAACGCTGCCATTGCCCGCATGGCCAACCGCGTGCTGCGCCTGCGCGACGGGTGCATCGTCGAGGACGAGCTCAACGAGTCGCCGGTCGCGGCCGCCGAGCTCGATTGGTAGGCGACGCCATGTCACCTCTCGCAAAACGACTCCCCCGCGAGCTGCGTCGCAATATCGGTAAATACCTGGGCATCTTCCTGCTTATGTGTGGAAGTATCGCCCTCACGTCGGGCTTTTTGCTCGCGGCGCACTCCATCGGCTGCCTCATCGACGACATGCGCGATGCGTACACGATTGAGGACGGCCGCGTAACCACTTCCTTTGAGGCCACCGACGACCAGCTCAAAGCCGCCGAGGACGCGGCTAAGGACGTCGGCGGCGTCACGCTCTACAAGAACTTCTCCATCGACGCCATCATCAAAAAGGCGTCCGGCGACGACGGCACCAAGCGCACCCTGCGCACCTATGCGCACCGCACCAAGGTCGATATCGCGTCCTACTGCGAAGGTAGGCGGCCTAAGGCGGACGACGAGGTGGCCATCGACCGCGTCTTCGCCACCAATAACAACCTGTCCGTGGGCGATAAAGTCGAGCTCGAGGGTCGCACCTACACCATCTGCGGCATCATGACTCAGCCCGATAGCCAGGCGCTGTTCCTCAACAACTCGGACTTTACGGTGAACACCATCACCTATGGCGTGGCCGAGGTCACCGATGCCGGCTTTGCCGCGCTCGAGGACGCCGGTGGCGCGCCCGCCTACACCTACTCCTTTACTTTTAACGACCGCGACCTCTCCACCGCGGACCGTATCGATGCCGAGCAGGATATGGTCGAGGCGCTGACGGATGCCGATGCGCGTGTGGACGACCTGACCGATGCCGATTCCAACCAGGGCATTGGCTATGCGCGCGACGATGTGGACGGCGACTCTATGATGTGGACGACGCTGCTCGACATCATCATCGTGATCATGGCGTTTGTCTTTGTGGTCCTTACCGACGCCACCATCGAGGAGGAGAGCGCCATTATCGGCACGCTGCTCGCCAGCGGCTATCGCCGTCGCGAGATCGTGCTGCACTACCTTGCGCTTCCCGCCATCGTGGGCGTGCTCGCGGCGCTTTTGGGTACCGCGCTCGGCATTGCGTTCTTTACCGAGCCCATGCGCGGCCTCTATTACGGCTCGTACAGCCTGCCGCCCTTCCAGGTGTACTGGAGCTGGGAGATCTTTGTAAAGTGCGCCGTGGTTCCCGCCGCTGCGCTCATTCTCATTACGTTGGTGGGCCTGCTCCGCAAGATGGGAAAGACGCCGCTGCAGTTTCTCCGTCACGAGGCGGGCGGCAAGTCGGGCACCAAGCGCGGTTTTCAGCTGCCGGAGCGCATGGGCTTTGTCTCGCGCTTCCGCCTGCGCATCTTCCTACGCAATCTGGGCAACTTTGCCACACTCTTCGTGGGTATCGCGTTTGCGTCGCTGCTGCTGCTCTTTGGCCTGGCGATCCTGCCCACGATGACGCACTACGCGGACAACCTGGAGACGAGTTTGGTCGCCGAGCATCAGTACACGCTCAAGGCTCCGCTGGAGCTTGAAGGCACCGCCGAGGAGCGCGAGCAGTGGTCGGCACTCGAGCGCTTGCAGTCGGTCGACGGTTCGCTGCTCACTGCCGCCCAGGATGCGGATGACGAACTCGATGACGCGGTCGATGCCGCGCAGGCGGCTGCCGATGCCGCGACCGCATCTCCGTCTGCCGAGGGTTTAGCCGCAGCGCAGGACGCGCTCGCCAAGGTCCAGGACAAGAAGGATGCGCTTTATGCGCGCCTCGATGACCTTGCCGATGCCCTCGGCTGCGACCGCGACGAGGCTATCGACCTGATCGACAAGGCCTCTAAGATCGACACTGACAACGATGATATCCACCCGGTCAATACGACCGACAACGGCGCGGGCGCAATCGCGCAGGCCGAGAAATATGCCGTTTACCAGCTGCAATACAACCGCGGCGATGGAAATGGGCAGGAGACGATTTCCGTCTACGGCATCTCGTCCGATTCGCGCTATTGGAAAGACCTCAACGTTGGCGATGGGCGCGTCGTCTTTGGCGGCGGCCTGCTCGACAAGTTTGGCTGGAGCGAGGGCCAGAAGGTCACGCTCGACGACAAGTACGAGGGCGAGCATTATTCTCTTGAGTGCGCGGGCAAGGACTGTGCCTGGGGCTCCAAGTCGGACATGAATATCTATATGAGTATCGACGACTTTAACGAACTGTTCGGCAACGACGCCGCCTACTTTAACGGCTATGTGAGCGACGAGAAGCTCGACCTCGATGCTCGTTACTTTGCCGGCGATACCACGCCCGACGACATGCGGGCCGTGGGCGACCAGTTCATCGGCATGATGAGCAAAATGATCGGAATGATGATCGGGCTCGCGGTGTTTATCTTCCTGCTGTTTATGTACCTGCTGACCAAGGCGGTGATCGACCACAGCGCCCGTTCGATCAGCTACATGAAAGTCTTTGGCTATCGCGATAGCGAGATCTCGCATCTGTACATCCGCTCGATCACGTTGTGCGTGGCGGCGTCGCTCGTGCTGAGCCTGCCGGTCATTATTGGCTCGCTCACGGCCATCTTCCGTTCGATGCTGCTCGCCTACAACGGCAATATCGAGATCTACGTGCCCTGGTGGTCCATGGCGGCGTGCGCAGGAATCGGCTTTGCAACCTATCTGGTCGTGGCGTTGCTGCACATGCGTTCCATCAAACGTGTGGGCCTGGCCGAAGCTCTCAAGGTGCAGGAGTAGTCATCGGGGACAGTCTTTGCCGATTCGCCGGTTCGCCGGCCGTGCTGGCAAGGACTGTCCCCAGCTGCCGGCAGGAAAGGAACGTCCCTAGCTGCCAGGTGGCGAGGCACTCATTTAAGTCCGTCCCCAATGAGTGTCTGGGCCTGGCCGAGGCACTCAAAGTCCAAGAGTAGTCATTTAAGTCTGTCCCCAATGACTAGGTGCCGCGCTTGACATTAACTCTGCTTTAACTGGTACCATCCTCTTATGTCTGTAACGCCATATAGACCGAGGGGATATATCTATGACCGCAGCCGCACCCGCCGCACCCGCTAAGGTGTACTTCACTAACCTGCGCACGCATGCTCGCGAGAGCCAGCTCGACAAGCTCAAGCGCCTCATCCGTCACGCCGGTATCGAGCAGATCGACTTTGAGAACAAGTTCGTCGCCATCAAGATTCACTTTGGCGAGCTGGGCAACCTGAGCTTTTTGCGCCCCAACTACGCCCGCGCCGTCGCGGATGTCGTGAAGGAGCTGGGCGGCAAGCCCTTCCTCACCGACTGCAATACGCTCTATGTGGGTAGCCGCAAAAACGCGCTCGAGCACATCGATACCGCCTACCAGAACGGTTTTACCCCGTATGCCACGGGCTGCCAGATCATCATCGCCGACGGCCTCAAGGGTACCGACGAGGCGCTCGTCCCGGTCGAGGGTGGCGAGTACGTGCGCGAGGCCAAGATCGGTCAGGCGCTCATGGATGCTGATATCGTGATTAGCCTCACCCACTTTAAGGGCCATGAGCAGGCCGGTTTTGGCGGCGCCATGAAGAACCTGGGCATGGGAGGCGGCAGCCGCGCCGGCAAGATGGAGCAGCATGCCGCCGGCAAGCCGAACGTCTCGACCGAGCACTGCGTTGGCTGCCATGCCTGCGAAAAGATCTGCGCGCACAACGCCATCTCGTTCGACGGCACCCGCGACCGCGAGCTTGCCAGCGGCGCTACTCGCACGGTGCACGTGGCCGCCATCGACCACGATCGCTGCGTGGGCTGCGGACGCTGCATTGCGGCATGCAACCAGGACTGCATCAAGCCCGGCTATGACGCCGCGGCCGATGTGCTCAACTGCAAGATCGCCGAGTATACGAAGGCCGTCGTCGACGGCCGCCCGAGCTTCCACATCTCGCTTGCCATGGACATCAGTCCCAACTGCGACTGCCATCCCGAAAACGATACGCCTATCGTCAACGACATCGGCATGTTCGCGAGCTTCGACCCGGTCGCCATCGACCAGGCCTGCGCCGACGCCGTCATGGCGTCTGAGCCGCTGCCCAACACCGAGCTCACCGATAGCGCGGCCAAGATGGAGCACAACCACGAGCATCTGGAGGGCGAGCAGGCCAAGGATCCCTTCTGCATCACGCATCCCGACACCGACTGGCGCGTGTGCATCGCGCACGCCGAGAAGATCGGCCTGGGCACGAGCAAGTACGAGCTCATCGAGGTCAAGTAGCACCTAGCTATTAGACAAAACAAGCGCCTTTGTAGCACAACTGTTAGCAAAAGCCGCCCGTGAGCACAGTGCCCACGGGCGGCTTTTCGGAAGTGCTAGGGGGTCAGATAGGCCAGTAAACCGTACTATTTGCCTAAAAATACTCGTCGAGGAAGTCGTCGACCGTGTTCCAGTAGAGTTCGGGGTCGACCTGCGCGCTCTTGGCGTGGGTGGCGCCATGGACGGTGAGCTTTTGCTTGACCTTGCTGGCGCACGCGTCGTAGTTTTGGTCGAGCATGCTGTACGGCACAAAGGTGTCTTGGTCACCGTGGATAAACAGCATGGGAACCGTCGCGCGCTTGAGCTGTTCCACGCTGCTCGCCTTATGAAAGTCGTAGCCCGCGCGCACGTTGCACACCAAGTTTGCTACATCGAGCAAGGGAAAGCTGGGCAGGCCGAACACGTCCTTGAGCTGCAGAGAAAACTCGTCCCAAACACTCGTATAACCGCAGTCCTCGATAATGCATTTCACGTTTGCGGGCAGAGGTTCCCCCGCGACGTTCATGGCGGTCGCCGCGCCCATGGATTCGCCAAAGACCAGGATGCGCGCCTTGGGGTCAGCCTGAACGATTCGCTCGATCCATGCGACGATGTCGAGGCGCTCGGGCCAGCCCATGCCGATATAGTCGCCGCCGGAGCGCTCGTGGGCGCGGGCGGCGGGTGCGAGTACGTTCATGCCACGGTCGTGGAAGCGTTTGGCGTATCGGGCCATACCGATGGGCTCGTTGGTATATCCATGCAGGCAGACGGCGTAGTCGTGCGTGCTCTCCGACGCAGCAAAATACCAGGCGGCAAGCTCGGTCCCGTCGTCCGCGGTGAGGTTGCTGCTCTTGCGGTTCTCTTTAAACCATGCCCGTGCCTCGGTATCCTCGGCATCCGGCTGCTCACCTTCTTTGTCGTTCTTGCTATCCTGCATCATCTTCATGGTGTATGGCGCGCGGGGATTCAGCGCGAAGTCAAACAGAAAGTTGCCGGCAAATCCGAGCAGCGCAACGACAACCACCAGTGCAATGATGCCGGCTATCTTGAGCTTTCGATGGGAACGTGCGTTTTGAGCCATGCGGTATTCTCCTATAAGATGTTAATACATCAACATTTAATGCAAGCGCATTATGGACGTTCGCCGTTGATGCGTCAACAGGCAAAGAATGGGTAAACAAAGGGTCACGTATGGTGCAAATTTCGCACGTACCTAGACGCTTTGATATAGTGTTGAGAACTCTTTACGTTGGAGGATGTAACCGGCATGTCCGATTCGAGCGACAGTTCTAAGCCGCGACCCAAGACCGCGGTCGTTCCACACTACACAGTGGGTGAGGAGATCATGAACTCCGTCACCCATGGTGTCGGCTGCCTGCTGGGTATCGCGGGCCTGGTGCTCCTGATCGTATTCGCCGCCCTGCGCGGCGGAGGCCCGGCCCATATGGCCGCGGCGATTGTCTATGGCGTCAGCATTATCCTCGAATACCTAGCCTCCACGCTCTACCACGCGATTCAGCCCGCGCGCGCCAAGCGCGTGTTTCGCATCATCGACCACAGCTGCATCTACCTGCTCATAGCCGGCAGCTATACGCCGTTTTGCCTCATCACGCTCGCAAACGACGGCGGCGCTGTGCTGTTCTTTGCCGTATGGGCCATCGCCATCATCGGCATCGCCCTCGAGTGCTTCCTACGCGAGCGCCAGCCGCATTGGGTAAGCGGCCTGGTCTACCTGCTGATGGGCTGGCTCGTTGTCTTTAAGCTGCCCGAACTTGTTGCGCTGCTCAACCCCGTGGCACTTGCCCTGCTCGCCGTCGGCGGCGTGTGCTACACCGCGGGCGTGCCGTTCTATATCGCCAAAAACGTGCGCTATCTGCACAGCGTGTTTCACCTGTGGGTGCTCGCCGGCAGCATCTTCCAGTTCATGGCGGTGATCCTCTTCGTAATCTAGCGACCACGCCTGCGCGCCCGCGTTCTCGTTTGGGCGCCGGTGCAATTGCCGTATCCGCCATCAACGTTTTAACCTGACGTCCCGAATCTTGGAGGTTCGAGAAACTCCCGATGGACATAACCATCTCCCTTATCACCACCCTCGTTTTGACCCTCATCAACGGCTACTTCTCTATGTCCGAGATGGCGCTCACCACGGCCAAGCGCGCCGTGTTGGAGCACGAGGCCGAGGAAGGCGACAAGCGCGCCGAGCGTGCCATTAAGCTGGCTGCCGACTCCGACCAGCTGCTCGCCACCATCCAGGTTGCCATTACGCTCGTGGGCTTCGCCTCGTCCGCCGTCGCCTCGACGAGTCTGTCCGACCCGCTCGCCACGTGGCTCATGAGCTTTGGCATCGCGCCGCTCTCCGCCATCGCGCGCGGCCTGGCGCCGGTCATCATCACCGTCGCGGTCGCCTTCGTGTCCATCGTGATCGGCGAGCTCGTCCCCAAGCGCATCGGCCTGGCCAATGCCGAGGGCGTGTCCAAGCAGGTCGTGGGACCGTTGTCGTTTTTCCAAAAGATCGCCCGTCCGCTCGTGTGGCTGACCGGCGCCTGCTCCGATGGCCTGGCCCGCATCCTGCGCATCAAGAGCGCCGACGACCGCCAAAACGTCTCGGAAGAAGAGATCAAGTACATGGTCTCGGAGCAGGACGACCTGCTCGACGAGGAAAAGCGTATGATCCACGAGATCTTTGACTTGGGCGATACCGTTGCCCGCGAGGTCATGGTGCCGCGCGTGGACACCACCATGTGCGAGGACGACGAGACGGTCGCCGACGTGCTGTCCACCATGCGCCAGACCGGCTTCAGCCGCATCCCCGTCTATCACGAGGATCCCGACAACGTCGCCGGCATTGCGCACATCAAGGACCTGATCCAACCCGCGCTCGACGGCAAGGGTGACCAGCCCATCGCCGGCTTTTTGCGCGACGCCACCTTTGTGCCCGACACCAAGGACATCCTGCCGCTACTGTCCGAGATGCAGACCTCGCACGACCAGATCGTGGTGGTCGTGGACGAGTACGGCGGCACGGCCGGCATTATCACCATCGAGGATATCGTCGAGGAGATCGTCGGCGAGATCGAGGACGAGTTCGACCCCGACAACAAGTATCTCACGCGCCTTTCGCGCCGCGAGTGGCTCGTTGATGGGCGTTTTTCGTGCGATGACGCGATTGAGCTTGGTTGGCCGCTCGAGGAAAGCGATGATTATGAGACCATCGCCGGCTGGATTTTGGAGCTTTGCGACTCGGTGCCCGACATCGGAGAGGTGTTTGAGGTCGCGGGGTACAAGTTTAAAGTGCAGTCGATGCGTGGCCAGCGCATCTCGCTCATCCGCGTGATCGCTCCGGCCGAAACCGATAAGAAGGATTCCGAGTCTTCGGCAGAGAAGCCGGCGGCGTCGGGTGCGGGCTCTGTGGATCCGCACGATGGCGACGAGTAGGACAAGGAAGAGTAGGGGAGAGTTATGGCAGGCCTGTTCAACATCCTTAAGGTCACCGTCAGCGAGGACAAGATCTGCGCGCATGTGCTGGTGAACCCCGGCATGCCGCTCATGACCTCGGAGGATATCGAGGCCACGGCGCGCGTGTATTACCTGGTGCCGGCGATTGCCAAGCACCTGTGCCTGGGCGATTCCGGTCGCGAGTTCCAGGACTGCATGGGCCAGACCGAGCTTTGCCATCTGCTTGAGCATGTGACGGTTGAGCTCATGAACGAGACCGGGCTTGCCGGTAGCATCTCGTGCGGCCGCACGCGCGTAAGCGAGCACGACGAGCGCGTCTTTGAGGTTGAGCTTTCGTGCCCCGATGACGCGCTGGCCATTGGTGCGCTGTCGTCGGCCACCTTTATGATGGACTGGGCGTACCTGCACGCCGACCAGCCTGCCCCCGACGTGGAAGGCACGGTCGCGGGTCTGCGCAACCTGGTGTTGGGCATGCGCGCCGAGGCCGAGGGCAAGGATCCTCACGAGGCCGTCGCCGCTGCGAACGGCGAAGATGCTGCCGAGGACGAGGGCGCTGACGAGGGCGATGTGCCGGTCGACGCCGAGCTCGTTGCCGATGCGACCGCCGAGCCCGTTCCCGCCGAGCCCCAGGGCGTCCCCAACTTTGACGACGAGCCCCAGGTGGCGATTGATACCGAGGGCGCGGTTGCCGAGAACCACGAGGCCTCCGCTGCCGTCTTTGGCGGTGCTGCGACGGTTCCGGCAGGACCTGCGCATGAGGGCAGCCTGCCGCTCGTGGACGGTGCCGGCGAGGACCCGGGGGCCACGGCGGCCATGCCGGCTATGCCCCAGGAGTAGGCCTACGCGTTTATCACCATCACGTACCTGCGCCTTTGCCGTACGCAGATGAGCGGAGCGGCAAGTGATGCGCTGCGGGTATAATGGACAGCATTCAAACGGTGGGCACCGACGTGCCCGCAGGAGAGGAATGATCATGGGTAAGACTTTCAGCTTTGTCTCCGGCGCACTTTTTGGTGCCGCTGCCGGCGCTATTGTCGGCGTTGCTCTGGCCCCGCGCTCGGGCGCCGAGACCCGCGCCATGGCTGCCGATATCGCCAACGACGCCTGGGACAATATGCGCGACACCTACGAGCACGGCGCCGAGGAGGCTCGTGCTGCGGTGAATGACTTTGGCCCGATGGTCGACGCCAAGACCGACGACCTGCGCGCCAAGGTCGACCTGGCCCGCGAGCGCATGGACCAGCTGCGCGAGCAGCTCAACGACGCCATTTCGGGCGGCAACGTGACGCCTGCCGCCGACGTCGTGGTCGAAAACGCCGTCGAGGCTGATACCGAGGCTGCGGAGCCCTCGACCGAGGCATAATGCGCGCCGGGGATTTTGTCGGCGCCAAGATCTATCGCAAGCCCACCGAGGACAAGCGCACCAAAAAGGACGGCACACCGCGCAGCCCTAAAAAGCTCGGAAAGATTCACTTTCCGGTTTTTACCCCGGGCGGTACGCGCGTGGTCGGCTTTATGGTCCGCCAGTCCGATATCGCGGGCATGATCGAGCGTCCCGACCGATTCGTAGCGCTCGACGCCATTGGTGTCTACGAGGGCGCCATTGCGGTCGATGACGTCAAGGACACGTACGATGCCGCCGCCGCCAAGCGCCTCGACATCAACCTGGACGATTGCATCATCTGGGTCGGTATGGACGTGCGCACGGAATCAGGCGACGTCGTGGGCTATTGCTCGGACGTTGAGTTCAAGCCACGCTCGGGCATCGTGCAGGCATTCTATGTGACCGCCGGTGCTGCTTCGAGTGTTTTGGTTGGTGACACGCAGGTGCCGCCGACGATGCTGCGCGGCTATGCGGACGGCGCGATGATTGTTTCGGACGAGGTCAAGTCGCTCGGGTATTCGGGCGGTGCGGCTGCCAAGGCCGCCGAGGCCAGCGTCGTGGTGGGCGACAAGGTCAAAAAGGGCGCCAAGGTGCTCGACGACAAGGGATCGGTTGCCGTGGACAAGGGCAGTCGCGCACTGGGCAAGCAGCTCGGCAAGACGCGCGGCATGTTCAAGGCCTTTAAGGACGAATACCAAAAGGCGAGCGGAGGCTCGTCAAAAGCTACAAAATAGCGACGTACCAAATGATGGGAGGCAAGCCGGAGACCTGTTGCTCCGGCTTGCTGTGTTTATGGGGGAGGGCATATGCGCCAAAACGGATCCAACTTAAACGGGCGTTCGGGTGCGCGTCCGACGGCGCGCCGCGACCTGGGGCAGCTGCCCAGCGGTCAGCGCAAGCGTCACCGTAAGCCCGGCGCGATGTACCTCAACCATAGCCGTGGGTTTAGCGATCGCAGCGCGCGCATCGGCAACGGGCGCTCGCCGCGCCGACCGTCCCGCCTGCCCTATGCGCTCATCGCCGTGGGTTGCGCGCTCGTGCTGTTTATCGCTGCCGTCGTGGGCTACGTCAACCGCAGCGTGGATGTGGAACTCAACGGGCAAAAGACCGCGGTGCGCGTGGGCTCTACGTTGCAGAATCTTATCGACGAACAGGATTTGACTGACACCTACGACGCAGGCGACCTGCTGGCCGTCGATGACAGCGTGCTCAAGCGCCATGGAGGCGAAAAGCTGTCGGTGAAGGTCGACGGCAAGCGCGTGAAGCAGGGCAAATGGGATAGCCGCGAACTTGAGGGTGGCGAGAAGGTGACGGTCAAGGATGGCCGTAACACCTACGAGAAGCACGAGGTTCAGGCTACGGTTATCGAGCCCAAGCTCAAGGTCGAGGGCACGGGCGCTATCGAGTATGTGCAGACGTGGGGTGTCCAGGGCCGCTCTGAGGTGTGGGTTGGTGAGCAGTCGGGCAAGACGCAGGACCGCGGCGAGGTTGTGCCCGCCACCGATTGCGTCGTTGCGTGCGCCAGCGTGGCGCCCAAGGGCAACAAAAAGTACGTGGCGCTGACGTTTGACGAGGGTCCGAGCGGCGCCACCAAGCAGATCTTGCAGGTGCTCAAGGAAAAGGGCGTCACCGCGACGTTCTTCCTTTCGGGCGATGCGGCCGAGGCCTCGCCTGCCACGGCCAAGGCGATTGTCGACGCCGGGTGCGAGATCGGATCCAACAGCTACAGCGACGATTCGCTCAAGGGTCAGGACCGTGAGGCAGTACGCGAACAGATCACGAAAGGCACCGATGCGATTAAGTCGGCGACCGGCGTGAAGACGATGCTACTGCGTGCTCCCTACGCTGCCTTTGACGAGCAAAACTGGATTGATGCGATGGATCTGGTCTCCGCCGTGGTCTCGTGGAATATTGACTCGGGCGACTGGCTGCTCAACGGTGCCGACGAGCAGGTCTCGACGGTGCTCGATTCGGTGACGCCGGGCAATATCGTGCTGCTCACCGATAGAGACGAATGCGCCGAGCAGACGCTCGAGGCGCTGCCGCAGATCATCGGCGGCCTCATTGCCGACGGCTACAAGATCGTGACGCTCAGCGACCTGGTCAAGACGGACACGTCGCTGAGCAAAAAGCTCACCTCGCTGACGAAGGTCACCATGCCCAAGGACGCCGTGTTCCCCCAGCTTGCCGAGGACGACGACACCACGGAGTAGTCATTGGGTAGTCGTTTAAGAACGTCCATTACAGTCGAAATTGTCAGCCCGGGCCCGTCTCGGGCTACGATTGAGGCGCGCCCAGAACGGGCCGCCGACCGGGCGCCCGCGCACGGCCGAACGTCCCTGCCCCCGAGAGGGCCTGTTGGGTGCTGCCGGCGCGGGACGCGCCGCCCCCGACGGCTGATAGGAAAGTGCCGGGCAGGCGCCGCGGCTGGTAATGTGAGTGCCGAGGGGGAGGCCATCCGGTCGAACGACTACCGGAAGGATACCACCGTGAAAGCGCCATCGACCAGGCCCGCGGCCGTGCTCGGCCTAGACGTCGGCAAGTCCTCCCACTGGGCCTGCCTGATCGACCGCGACGGGGAGGTGCTGTCCAGCGCCCCCGTCCGCAACAGGGAGGCCGAGCTCGACGCGCTGTTCGCCTCCGTGCCCGCCGGCACGCTCGTCGTGGTCGACCAGTTCCGCAACATAGGGTCCCTCGCCGTGAGGCGCGCCCGCGCCGCGGGTCTGGGGGTCGCCCACCTGCCCGGCCTCGCCGCCAGCCGCGCCGCCGGGCTGTTCGCCGGCGAGGCCAAGACCGACGAGCGCGACGCCGCGGTGATCGCGCGGACCGCCCTGGGTGTGCCGGACTCCCTGTCGGGGGTCCCGGGCCGCGGCGAGGCCCTCGAGGCCGCGCGCGCCCTCTCGTCGCAGCGCGACCACGTCGTCGCCTGCGCGACCAGGGACAAGAACCGCCTGCGCGCCGTGCTGCTCGAGTCCTGCCCGGCCCTCGAGGCCGCCGTCGACCTGTCGGACCGCCGGTGGCTGGAGCTGCTCGCCGGGTTCGGCGGGGCGTGGGGGATCGCCCGCTCGGGGGCCGAGGGGCCGCAGGCCGAGGCCGCCGGGGAGGCCGCGGCCGCCTCGACTGCGCCCCCGCCGGCGCTCATCGAGGCCGAGAACAGGCAGGTCAGGTTCCTGGCCGCCCGGATATCGGAGGCCCTCGACGAGGCCGGGGCCCTCGAGGCCGAGACGGCGGCGCTGCTCGAGGGCGACGAGACCTACGCGTGCCTACTCACCGTGCCCGGCATCGGGCCGAGGACGGCGGCGCAGCTCGCGGTGTCGGTCGACATCGGGAGGTTCCCAGACCACGACCACCTGGCCTCGTACTGCGGCATAGCCCCGAGGGTGAGGAGCTCCGGCACGTCGGTTAGGTCGGTCAGGGCGTCCAGGCGCGGCGACGCGAGGCTCAAGTCCCTGCTGATCTTCTCGTGCAACAGCCTGGTCAGGTCGTCGGGGCGCTACGGCGAGTACTACCGGGCCTGCAGGGCGCGGGGCATGGGCCACGGGCGGGCGCTCAAGGCCGTCGCGAGAAAGCGGCTCAGGGCGATATACGCCGTGATGCGCGACCGGGTGCCCTACCGGGAGTAGCCCCGACGGTTGACAAAACTATAGGAACACCCAATGACTATGTCACGGATGCGTCAGCGTTTGGTATGCCTGCAATGTGCAGCGCATAAATTCGATGCCGCAGGGCGATGCTGATGCTATAGTTACTGCGGTTAATGAGGGTCAAGAGAAAGGTTACAGGTGAAATCCAAACCTCGACCATACAGTCGATGACCCCATGCAGGTGCTTTTTGCGCATGCACGGGGTGTAAGCGTCGAGCGGCGTGCCGCCCGCGCATGCGTATACATATCCAGAAGCCCCCGGACGCCGCGCGCGCGGCCGCGTCCGGAGGAATTATGATGGGGAGCACCATTGAATTATCTGAGTGAGATGCTCAAACTGCCGGTCTTGGACGTCGATGGCGAAAAGCTCGGCGTTGTGAACGATTTTGGCATTGCTACCGGCGAAGTTTTTCCACACGTGACGTCGCTCGCGTTCCGCGGTCCCGGCAAGACGCCGTTTATGATCAGTTGGCGCAAATGGGTCGACCGTATCGACGAGACGGGTGTACACCTTAAGACGTCGGCCACCGAAATCCGTTTTTCGTACCTGCAGCCGACCGAACTCTTGCTTGCCCGCGACGTGCTCAACAAGCAGATTGTCGACACGCAGGGCATGAAGGTCGTGCGCGTAAACGACATCAAGTTTTCCATGTCGGGCGAAAATCAGCTGCGCCTGCTGGGCGCCGAGGTCGGTGCCCGCGGTCTGCTACGCGCCATCAGCCCCGCGCTCGAGCATATCGTCGAAGGCTTTATGAAGCACCTGGGCAAGCCGCTCAGTGAGGACATCATCGCTTGGTCCTACATGGACCTGCTCGACCGCTCGACCAAGAACATTCAACTTTCGGTGTCGCACAAGACGCTCGGCGAGCTGCACCCTGCCGACATCGCCGATATTATCGAGCAGCTCGACCCGCGCCTACGTGCGCAGGTGTTTGCGCAGCTCGATACTGCCCAGGCCGCCGAGGCCATCTCGGAGTTCGATGACGACGAGCTTATGACCGAGATGCTCGAGGGCCTGTCCGACACGGACGCATCGTCGATGCTGGCCATGATGGACCCGGACGATGCAGCCGACCTGATCGACGAGCTCGATTACGAGAAGGCCGAGAAGCTCCTGCGCCTGATGGGCGTCAAGGAAGAGAAGGCGATTCGTAACCTGCTGGGGTATGAGGACAACACCGCCGGCCGCATCATGACCTCGGAGTTTGTCTCCCTGCCCGCCACGGCGACGGTCGGTGACGCCATCGAGGCGATTCGCGAGCTCGACGAGGACTTCGAGAGCGTCTACTACGTCTATACCGAGGACCCGAGCGGCATGCTGACGGGCGTGCTTTCGCTGCGCACGCTGATCGTAGCTGACCGCGATGCCACGCTGGGACAGCTGGCCTATCGCGACCTGGTCTATGTGTCGCCCGACGAGGACCAGGAAGACGTGACGGACGAGATGACCAAGTACGACCTGGTTGCCATCCCTGTCTGCGACGAGAACCGCCACATCCTAGGTATCGTGACCTTCGATGACGCCATGGACGTTATCGCCGAGGAGCACCAGGAGGACCTGCAGATCGCCGGTGTCGGCTCGGGCGATAGCGCGTCGGACGACTCGACGAACGTGCTCAGCTGGTTTGTGCATCGCCAGTACTGGGTTGTCGTGTGGGGCATTGCCTCGTGCATCATGGCAACGGTGCTGGGGACGGCGCTCGGCTCCGCGCATCTGGTGGTGTTCCCCATGTGCGCCATGCCACTCGTGCTGCTGGCGGCCTCGCGCATGGTGTCGTTCGTCAAGAACTACTTCCTGGAGTATGACGGTCACGACGACGAGCCCAAGCCGTATCTGGGGTTCTTCTTCCAGAGCACGGGCATGGGCCTGATTCTGTCACTCGTGACCTACCTGTGCGCCCAGCTGGTGCGCACCGCTGCGTTCCCCGATGCGCCCATGTTTGAGGAGCAACTCTTTACCGGGTGCTTTAATATCGCTGCCATCATTTGCCTAGTTGGCAACATGAGCGCCGTGATTTACCTGATGGTGCTGTTCTGGCGTGACGAGCATGACCTCAACACGTCGGGCACCGCCATGAACGTTGTTGCCGTCATGATCTCGTGCGTGGCGTACTGCGCCGCTGCGGTGCTGCTCGCCATGTCGGTCATGGGCTAGGTGGTCGCGTGCAAAATACCAAGCAAAAGTCGGGCACCAAGCAAAAGTTGACCATCGCGGCCATCTTTGGCGCTATGGGTCCCGGTCTGTTGGCGGCGCTTTCGGGCAATGACGCCGGCGGCATTGCAACGTATTCCAGCGCGGGCGCCAGCTATGGCTACAAGATGCTCTGGATGCTTCCCGTCATGACTGTGCTGCTCATCGTGACGCAGGAGACCGCGGCGCGCTGCGGCTGCGTCACGGGCAAGGGCCTGGCATCGCTCATTCGCGAGCGCTTTGGCGTGCGCAAGAGTGTACTTGCTATGGCGGCGCTGTTGAACGCCAACACGGCTGTGACCATTTCGGAGTTCGCGGGCATCGCCAGCGGCCTTGCTCTCTTTGGCGTGCCGGCGAGCATCTCGGTGCCGTTGGTAGCGCTGCTGGTGTGGATGCTTACCATGTCGGGTAGTTTCCAGCGCATCGAGAAGATTCTGCTGCTGGTGAGCTGCGTGTTCGTGACCTATATTGTCGCCGCGTTTATGGCTGGCCCCAACTGGGGTGAGGTCGCGGTCGACCTGGTCGTGCCTAACATTCAAAATGACCCCAGCTACGTGTCGCTCGTGGTCGCAACGATCGGTACCACCATCGCGCCGTGGATGATTTTCTTGGCGCAGAACAACGTGGTCGACAAGAACGCGGGCGAGGACGATATCGTGCTGCAGCGCATCGATACCGTGAGCGGCTCGCTTGCCGCCGATGTCATTGCCGGCTTTATTATCATCACGACCGGTACGGTGTTGTTCCCGGCGGGCATTCAGATTAGCGATGCTGCCGATGCTGCCCGTGCGCTGGAGCCTATTGCGGGTCAGTGGTCCACGGTACTGTTTGCCTCGGGCCTGGTCGCGGCGAGCTTCTTGGCTGCCTGCGTGCTGCCGGGCGTTACGTCGAGCGCTATCTGCGAGGCATTTGGCTGGGAGCGCGGTGCCGACCGCAGCTGGGACGAGGCCCCGGTCTATCGCGGCATCATTACGGCCATTATCGGTATCTCTGCCGTGCTGGTGCTTATGCCCGGCGTCGATCTGTTTCAGATTATGATGACCTCACAGGTCATCAATGGTGTGCTGTTGCCCGTGGTTCTGGTGTTCCAGGTGGTTATCGCAGCCGACCGTCACATTATGGGTGCCAACCGCAACGGTCGCGTGTGGAACATGCTCACTTGGGCGACTATCGCCGTGATTACGGTGCTCACGGTCGTCATGTTTGTCCTGCAAGCGATGGGCTACAGCGCTTAACGCCCACTTTTGCTTCCGAACAGGCCGCAGCGATGGGGCGCGGCCTGTTTTTTGTCTGCTATAGGGTGTTAGTTATATAGCAATGGACAAAAAATGCCAAATATGAGTACTGTTGCTAAGTGAATAGCGTTTATATCCTAAAAGATAATGAACATAGCCTTTAGTATGTTCATTAAAATTGGCTCCAATACGCCTTAAACCAGTCAGGTTGGGGTAGCGCACAGAGATGTGGTGTAAGAGGCGGGGCATGCCCCGCCTCCGCCCTTTCAAGAAAGGACGGGGACACCGCCTAGAATTCGTCGTTGGAGTAATGAAGGTGACGAATGGAAGGAAAGGCGATGCCCCAAGAAGAGAGTGTACTGCGCCTCGGCCGCGACGAGGCCCTCGAGGCGGCGAGGCTTTGGCAGGAGTGCGGCGACGCGCGCGAGTTCGCGTGCAGGGTGCTGGGCGGCGTGATGAACGCGCTGATGGACTCCGAGGCCCAGCAGATGTGCGGCGCGAGCCGCAACGAGCGCAGCGACGGCAGGGAGAACAGCCGCAACGGCTACCGCCCCAGGTCGCTCAAGACCGCCGTGGGCGACGTGGAGCTCGAGATACCCAAGCTCAGGCACGGCACCTACTACCCCGAGGGCATGCTCGCGCGATGGTCGCGCGTCGACACATCGGTGGCCGCCATCGTGCAGGAGATGTACGTGTGCGGCGTGTCCACCCGCAAGGTCGAGCGCGTGGCGTCCAAGCTGGGCATATCCTCGCTGTCGAGCTCGGAGGTCTCGAGCCTCTGCTCCGACCTCGACGCCGAGGTGGCGGAGTTCCGCAGCCGCGACCTGTCGGGCACGCCGTGCTGCTACCTGTGGCTCGACGCCACCTACATGAGCTGCAGGGTCGGCTCGTCGGTCGTCTCGCAGGGCGTCGTGACCGCGATCGGGCTGGGCGCCGACGGGCGCAAGCACTTCCTGGGCTGCGACGTGGTCGACACCGAGAGCGAGGACTCCTGGGCGGCATTCCTCGGCGGGCTGCGCGAGCGCGGGCTGGCCGGCGTTCGCCTCGTGGTCTCCGACAGCCACGCCGGGCTCGTGGCCGCCGTCTCGCGCCTGTTCCAGGGCTGCGCCTGGCAGCGCTGCGTGACGCACCTGCAGCGCAACCTCCAGAGCGCCTGCTCGGGCAGGCCCGAGGACTCCAAGGCGGCCGTCAGGGACCTCGTGCACGCCGCGGTCTACCAGGACGACCCCGACCTCGCGCGCTGCGTGTGGGCCGAGGCGGCGCCCTGGGTGGCGTCGGTGTCCGCCAGGGCCGGCGAGGTCTTCGAGCGGGCCGAGGACTCCGCGCTGGCGTTCACGGCCTTCCCCAGGGCGCACTGGGCCAAGCTCCGCACCAACAACGTCCAGGAGCGCGCCAACCGCGAGATCAAGCGCCGCTACAGGGTCGTGCAGTCCTTCCCCTCGAGGGAGTCGATGCTGCGCCTGACGTGCGCGAGCCTCATGGAGACCGAGGGGCAGTGGTCCCAGCAGCGCGTGTTCTCCGAGGCCTCGGCCGCCGAGGGCTTCGCCGAGCCCGCGGACAGGCCGGCCCCGACAGAGGGGAGGCGCCGCGCGCTCGGGCGGCGCGCCAGGGAGATAGTGGACGAGATAGTCGAGAGGCGCGGTCTCAAGAAGGAGTAACATCGGGACTTGCAGCGACGGACCTCAGGACGCTCTTACACCACGTCTGCGCGCGCCACCCAGGTTGGCTGCTTTAGGGGGTTGTAGGGGTCGCTCGGACGTCATTTTGGGTGGTTTTGCCTGCTACTAAAATGGTAACAGTACTCATATTTGCCCTTTTTTGCCCACAGACCTTTGAGGGTGCGGCGAAAAGGGCTTGTTTTGATTGTTTGGGGCAGGCACGAGGCGCGGAAACGATGTCTGGAGCGACGGAGCGGCCTGGAATTCATCCGTAGAGGTCTTCATTGGCTGCGCCAGGAGTGTCCCTAACTGCCGGAGGGGGTGTCTGCCGTGGCAGACACCCCCTCCGGATGTGAGAAGTTTGCGCTGCAGGTTACTTGTCGGTGCCCAGTTTGTGTGGCTTGATAGCGAGAGCATTGACGAGCGCGTCGGTGGCGGACTTGACGGCTGCCGGTTGCGGATCGTTGACGTGATCCTCGGGGTGTACGGGCAGGTCCTTCTTGACAGCATCGTGGATCAAGTTGAGGTACTCAGTCACGCCAGTGGTCGATAGGTGCGTGCCATCGCCATCGAACAGGTCGTTGCGGTTAGCACTGTATCCGTACCAATCGATAACGCGCACGTTCTTGTAGCGCGTAGCGGCGTTGGCGATGGCCTGGTTGGTAGAGCCAACCCACGGCTGCGGGCTGCGCGTGTTCACAAACACCACAATACGCCTATCTCCTGCATCGGCCATGATGGCGTCGATCTGGTCGTCGGTTACCAAGCCGTTGGTGCCCAGGGCAAAGACCACGATCTTGCCGGCAAGGTTCTGCTGGATATAGCCCTCAAATGTCGCACGGCCCGCATCGAACTGGCGGCCCTTTTCGGCATCGATATGGCTGTGCGGGAACACGCCGTCAAAGGTGTCCACGGCACGCAGCGACACGGAGTCGCCGATCATAAGCAGATCGTAGGAGCCATCGGGGAAGCCGTCGTTGTCCTTGTCGGTGTCGTCGGCCGCCTGCTGGTCGGTGGGCGCGGTGTTCTTGGCTTCCTTGTTCAGAACTTCGGCGCCCTCGCCGCTCAGCGCAGACGTCTCGGGCACAAAGATCAGGCCGCCCAGTGCAACGACCAACACGACAGCGCAGGCTGCGCAGACAGGGATGTGCGTGCGTGCCCAGTTGGCGGGCGTGGTGGTGCCATCGCGGAATTCGGCGACGGTGCGCCCAAAGGCGCCCTTCCTAAACGGAGTCTCGATAAAGCGATAGCAGCACTCTGCCACGGCGACCACCAACAACACCTGCAAAATGTACTGCCACCACGGCGTATCGTTGATGTTGGCGACCGGGTTCATGAGGAGCAGCAGCGGATAGTGCCACAGGTAGATGCTGTAGGAGCGCTTGCCAACCCACACGAGTGGCTCGGCGGACAGCGCGCGGGCAACCATTCCCTGGGGCTGCACGCAGGCCGCGATGACCATGAGCGTGAGGATCGAGCACAGCAGCGTGCCTCCGCGATACTGGAAGGCGGTGTAGCCGTTGGTGAGCGCGACCATGGCGGCAAGGCCAACCAGACCCACGACGCCCAACACATCGATGGATGCGGGCGAGGACCAAAAACGCACGAGGGCGCTCGGCTGTGCCGGGGCGGTCTCGGCTGCTTCGTCGGCCTTCTCGCCAGGTTTGCCCTCGGCGTTCTTGCCGTGCTTGGCGGCGCCAGCCAGGCGATTGAGCCCCAAACGATGAGCGAGACGCACCGGCGCCAGGTCGCGATCGGGGATAAAGGCCATCCAGGCACCCAGCAGCAGCGAGAACACGCGGGTGTCGGTGCCGTAGTACACGCGGCTGGGGTCGGCGGCAGGGTTGTAAAGCACCATCATGGCGAGGGCAGATACCGCGGCAAGGCCCAGAACCACGCGGCGCGTGTTGGGTTTGCTCACATGCATGGATACCATGGCAAACAGCAGTGGCGGCCAAATCAGGTAGAACTGTTCCTCGATGGCAAGCGACCAAAAGTGCGTGAGCGGCGAGGGGTCGCCCAGAGCATTGAAGTACGAGACGTTTTGGGCAATCTGCCACCAGTTATTGAAGAACAGCAGTGACGGCAGGATGTCGGGGCGCATCTTGGTGAGCATCACGTGGTTAAAGATAGTGCACAGCGCACAGGTTACAAACACTACCGTTACCACGGCGGGGACCAGGCGACGGATGCGGCGAATCCAGAAGCTCTTGAGGTCGATGCGTCCGGTCTTAGCGACTTCGTTGAGCAGCAAGCGCGTGATCAGATAGCCCGAAAGCACAAAGAAGATCGTGACGCCAAGCAGGCCGCCCTGAGCCCACGTGAGGTTGAGGTGATAGAGCACCACCGCGACGACGGCGAGCGTACGCAGACCGTCAAGGGCAGGGATGTAGCGGGACTTGGGGCGAGCAGGCGTCTGCTCCGCGGCGGGAGTGTTGGCGCGGTCCGCGTTGTTGGCAGAAGCGCGATGGGGGCTCGCGGTGCGTCGCGGCTCGTTGGCACGGCGTTCGCCCTTCACGCGTTCGTGCGGTGCCGGCTCGTTGCCCGTGCGGCGTCGACCGCGCGAGCCCGATTGCGAGAATTGTTCCATAAAACATCATCCAATGACGAGAATAATCAGCACGTATTCATTGTAGCTGCCTGCTCCTGTGAATGCTTGCTGCTGGCGCAAGCTCAAGCGCGCGTCCACATCAAAGTGAACTAAAGTTATAGGGGGTGCGAGAGCGCACGATCGACGGCCGGCGGTGGGCATAAGGCCCGCAGATGAGGAGGTTTCCATGGCGGATCACAGCATCGTTGCGGTGTTCGGCAGCATGAACATGGACCTTTCGGTGGCGTGCGAGCGCATACCGCGTGCGGGCGAGACCGTCGGCGGCAGCGGGTTTATCACCAACGCCGGCGGCAAGGGCGCCAATCAGGCCGTAGCTGCCGCGCGTATGGGCGCTTGCACGCACATGATCGGCGCGGTCGGTCGCGACGCGTTCGGCGCGTCGCTCGTGGCGGGGCTCCAAGACGCCGGCGTGGACTGTGACTTTGTAGTGCATCGCGATGACGTGGAGACGGGAACGGCGACCATCATTCGCTGCGAGGGCGACAACCGCATCGTACTGTCACCGGGCGCCAACCATGCGCTTGCGGGCGCGGACGTTGCCTGCGCGCTGAGGCGTCTGGTGGCCCATGAGCTCGACGGCGACGCCAGCGAGATTGCCCCGGCTGCCGGAAGCGTCTTTATCGCCCAGGGCGAATGCGACCTTGCGGCGACGGCCGAGGCGCTTGTTTGCGCTCACGAGCTGGGGTTCTATACGGTCTTTAATCCAGCGCCCGCCTGCGAGCTGCCTGCGGAGGTCTGGCCTGCGGTCGACCTGGTCTGTCCCAACGAGACCGAGTGCCAGGTGCTGACGGGCATTCTGCCCACGGATGATGTGAGTTGCATCGCCGCGCTCAAAGCGCTGCTCGACAAGGGCGCCGGAGCTGCGGTCATCACGTTGGGCGGCGCCGGGTCGGTTACGCTCGGCGATGGCGGTGAGCTGCTGCACATGCCGGCACTTTCGAACACGTTGGTCGATACGACGGCCGCGGGCGATACGTTTATCGGTGCGCTTGCCGCGGCTCGCCTGGAGGGCTTGCCGCTCTTTGAGTGCATGGCCGCGGGTGCTCGCGCCTCGGCGGTGACGGTGTCGCGCCTGGGCGCTCAGCAATCGATTCCCACGCGCGCCGAAGTTGAACATTGGTTTGGTTAAACGATAAAGACGGAGAAGCGGAGTAGAACAATGGCAATCAAGAAGCTGATCCTTGATCTGGATATGGGTGTGGACGATGCGATGGCGCTGGCCTATGCCATCGCGAGCCCCGAGGTGGAGCTCGTGGGCATCACCACGTGTTTTGGCAACGTGCGCGTCGAGCAATCGGCGCACAACTGCCTGGCGGTGCTCGATCTGCTGGGTCGCCCTGAGGTTCCGGTGTACCTGGGCGCCGATCGTCCCATTAAGGCGACTGAGCCCTATACACCGCCGGCGTCCACCACGCTCATCCACGGCAAGAACGGCATTGGCGGGGCGAGCGTGCCCGCGTCGCCGTACGAGCCGGTGGGGGCGACGTCGGCCGACGGTAACGCGGCGGTCGATTATCTGATTGATGCCGCGCGCACCTATGGTCCCGATCTGATCTACGTGGCGACCGGCCCGCTCTCCAACCTGGCGCTTGCCCTGGAGCGCGATGCGGCGGCGATGATGTCTATCGGTCGCGTGGTCGTGATGGGCGGTGCGCTTACCGTGCCCGGAAACGTGAGCGCGGGCGCCGAGGCCAACATGGCAAGTGATCCCGAGGCGGCCGATGCCGTGCTGCGTTCGGGCCGCAAGCTCACTATGGTGGGTCTGGATGTGACGCATCGCGTGGTGCTCACGCGTCGCGACATTGCCGGCTGGACGGGCTCGGGCACCATGGCCGGTTGCGCGTTTGCGAGCATGGTGGAGCACTACATTGGCTCGTACGAGATGAACGCACCCTACCTGGGTGGCTGTGCGCTGCACGATCCTCTGGCCGTTGCCGTGGCGATCGACCCTACGCTCGTGGGTGCGCTCGGCTGCAATCTGCGTGTTGATCTGCTAGGCGAGTATCGCGGCCGCACCATTTGCGACGAGCGCCGCCTATCCGATCCAGACAAGAGCGCGCTTGTGGCACTGACCGTGGATGCCCCGCGCTTCCTGTCCGAGTTCAAGGCGCGCATGGCCCGCATCCTAGGCTAGGCTCGGGATCGAAGCACGCCCATCTGCTCGATGTGGCCGCTGGCGGGCCGACATCTACCGTTCGCCAGCCCGATGGTCCCCGGGGCGGGGAGAGCGCTATAATGCATTTTGCATCTTGGATTGTTACTCCTGTGTGGAGGCATGCCCAAGAGCAATACAACACGGATTGTTACGTAAGGCATGACCGCAATAGCATTGCTATTGGCTATCATGCCTTTTTCTGTGAGTGTTCTTGAAAGGAGGTTCACCATGCTTGCAATTAAAAAGCTTAACAACAACGCGGTTCTTTGCCGTGACGGACAGGGGCGAGATGTCATCGCCATGGGCAGGGGCGTCGGTTTCGGCGGAAATTTTCCTCGAGAGCTCCCTCTTTCTAAAATCGAGCATACGTTTTACGACATTGATCCTAAAGGACAAGATGTCATGAGGGATCTTCCCTCGGATATCGTGATGTTTGCGGCGAAAGTTATGGACATCGTTGCCAACGAACTGCCCTACGACCTCTCGACCAATGCGACGCTGTTCATGGCTGATCACCTGTCGTTTGCCGTTGCGCGAGCCCAAAAGGGGGTCCGCATCGCGATGCCTCTTGCCTATGAAGTGCGGGAGACGTATCCGAAGGAATACAAGGCTGCCCAGTTTATCGTCATGCGACTCGAGAAGGAGCTCGGAGAGCGGCTTCCCAAGGATGAGATTGCCAGTATTGCGATGAATCTCGTGAACGCACGGGTTGTTGAAGCCGTCAAAGCCACGGCCGAGCCCACAAAGCAGTTCGACGATATGCTCGAGGACGTTATCGAGATTCTCGAAAGCGATTTCCGCATTATTGTCGACCGCGATTCCTTTGATTTCACCCGCTTCGCCACGCATCTGCGGTACCTGTTCAAGCGCATTCAAGCCGGCGAGTCGCTGAACAGCGCCAACATGCAGATGTACAAGAACTTTCGTGAGGAGTTTCCGCAGTTGGCAGAGTGCGTGAAGCATATCGGTTCCTATTGTCGTGAAACGTGGGACGCCACGCTCTCCGAGGAGGAGGAACTCTATCTGATGATCCATCTCAACCGGATCATCTCCAAAAAAGGATTGTAACCCGTAGCCATTCGGGGCATGACCTTTGCCGATTCGAACAGTAAGCCAAGATTGTGCAAAGGAGCCAATGATGGCAAATTACAAAAAGGTGGCAGAGCAGATTCTCTCCACTGTGGGCGGGGCGGAAAACGTGGCTTCGGTTACGCATTGCATGACGCGCCTGCGCTTCAGCCTCAAGGATGAAAGCCTCTCGAATGATGAGAAGCTTGAGGACATCTCGTCTATCATCAGCGTCGTGCACGCCGGAGGGCAGGTGCAGCTGGTGATCGGGCCCACGGTCGACAAGGTCTACGACGAGGTTTGTAAGCAGGGCGGATTCGAGGTCACGGTATCGATTGACGAGGAACTCGATGGCCCTCAGCTTAGCTGGAAGGAGCGCTTGGCGCCCAAGCACCTCTTCAATCAGCTGCTCGATGCCGTGAGCGGCGCTATCACCCCGATCCTTCCGATCTTTTGTGTCGCCGGTATCTTCAAGATGCTCGTTATTCTGTTTGGGCCCGAAGGCGCCGGTTTTATGTCCGAAACGAGCGACCTGTATCGGATCCTTTCCCTGGTGGGCGATGCGGCGTATTACTACTTCCCGGTGTTTGCCGCCTATAGCTCGGCTAAGAAGTTCAAAACGAGTCCTGTGCTGGCACTGCTCATCGCTGTTGTGATGATTTATCCCGACATGCTCGCTATTGTTGAGGACGGAAAGCCTTTCAGCGTCTTCGGCATCCCCATGCAGCTCGTCAACTACACCCAGGCTGTTCTTCCGGTCATCTTGATCACCTGGGCCCAGTCCTATGTTGAGCGCTTCTTTAAGAAGATCTCGCCTGATATGTTGCGCGTTCTGATCGTACCCGTGGGTACGGTGCTCGTGATGTTGCCGGTCGCGCTGTGCCTCTGCGGCCCTGCCGTCCAATTTGTCATGGGCCTTGTGGCCGATTTCATCATTTGGCTCGCCTCTGTTGCCGGTCCCGCTGCGACCGCGGTTATCGGCGCATTCTGGAATCTGATCATCGCCACCGGCATGCACGTGCCGATCTATACCGCCATATTGCCCGCCGCGCTCCAGAACGGTTACGACGCCATCTTATACCCCGGCGCCGCGGTTGTAGCCTACACCACGCTTGCCATCGCGCTCGCCTATGGCCTGCGCGCTAAGGACAAGGAGAGTCGAGCCACGGGCTGGAACTTGTTCATCACCTATGCCTTCGGTCGCGTGAGTGAGCCCATCATCTACGGCATCCTGTTTCGCGACAAGAAGGCTCTTGCCTGGAACATGATTGGTGGTGCTGTCGGTGGTCTGCTGGTAAGCCTTCTTCATGCCAACGTCTATATCTTCACTGGCGTTGGTTTCCCATGGATGAACGTGCTCATGTTTGCTCAGGATATCATCCCTGGCACCATCGGGTGTCTTGCTGGCGGTGCCGTGACGTTTGCGTTGGCGATGGTTTTTGGATTTGAAGGACAGGAGAAGATGCCGTTGAAGTCCAAGAGCGGCGATTCTGAGGCCGTTGAATCCGTCGAGGCATAAGAGGCTACTGCACAAATATGCTCACCAGCCGTTGCGCGGTCCGACCCCTTGGCCGCGCAACGGTACTGTGCTGTTGCGCGGCACTTGCCGAGTCCGTTACGTTCGACAGTGTGGGCCGGGAATTTGATAGAAAGGACGACACCATAATGTTTAGAGAAGATTTTTTATGGGGCGGGGCTCTGGCTGCAAACCAGTGCGAGGGAGGATGGAACGAAGGCGGTCGCGGTTTAGCCAATTCCGACATGCTGCCGTTTGGCGATCAACGCATGGACGTCATGCGGGGAGACCTTGATCCGCGTGCGTTGGCACCCGACAGCTTCTATCCCGCTCGCAAGGGCATTGATTTTTACCATAGGTACAAGCAGGATATTGAACTGTTTGCCCAGATGGGTTTTAAATGCCTGCGCTTATCAATCGCCTGGAGCCGCATTTTTCCCAAAGGAGACGAAGCCGAGCCCAATGAAGAAGGCCTTGCCTTTTACGAGGATGTTTTTAGGACGTGTCGCGCGCATGACATTGAGCCTTTGGTGACGCTCAACCACTATGATGTCCCCATGCATCTCGTCGATGCGTATGGCGGATGGCGCGATCGCAGGTTGGTCGACCTGTTCGAGCGATATTCGCGTACCGTGTTCGAGCGCTATCGGGGATTGGTCAATTATTGGCTGACCTTTAACGAGATCAACATCATGACGCAGGCGTGCTTTATGGCGGCGGGGATCATCTTCGAGCAAGGGGAGAATCGCTATGCAACGGTTCACACGGCCGTGCACCATGTATTGGTTGCGAGTGCCCGTGCGGTCGGGGCGTGTCATGAACTGTGCCCCGGGGCGAAGATCGGTTGCATGCTCAACGCAGGTGTCTTCTATCCGGCTACATGTGATCCGGACGATGTGCTGGCTGCGCAGGCTGAGAATCGCAGCCATTACATGTTTACCGACGTCCAGGTGCGCGGTGCGTACCCGAGCTATGTTCTCAAGGAATACGCCCGCCATGGTTTTGAGGTGCCCTATCGGGATGATGACCGCGAAGTACTGGCTGCAAACCTGGTCGATTTCGTCTCGTTTTCGTATTACTCGACGCGCGTCGCAAAAGCGCATGCGGAAGGTCAGTTCGATTCGAACCTTCTTCGCTCGGCGCCTAATCCGTATCTAAAACAGGAGCCTTGGGGGAGGTTTATCGACCCCAAAGGGCTGCGCGTCACCATGAATGAAATCTGGGATCGCTATCAAAAGCCGCTGTTCATCGTCGAAAACGGTTTGGGTGCTCCTGATGTGCCGGAAGATTCGGGTGAAATAGAAGACGACTATCGAGTTGAATACCTGCGGGCCCACATCGAGGCGATGAGGGAGACCGTCGAGCTCGACGGGGTGGAACTCATGGGATATACCTGTTGGGGCCCGATCGATTTGGTTTCGGTCGCCACAGGACAGATGCGTAAGCGCTACGGGTTTATCTATGTCGATCGAGACGATAGCGGTGCGGGCTCGTTTGAGAGACGTAAAAAGAAAAGCTTCGAATGGTACCGACGCGTAATAGCAAGCAATGGCGAAGACCTTGCGTAATAACGTTAAGATGGACAAATGCGCCCGTTGGGGGAATAGTCGCGCCACTTTGCTTGACAACAGGCTAAACTAGCTAATAAACATTTACTCTTCTGTTTAGATTGAATTTGCGGTCGTTTAGTTGCCGAGCCACGGGGCGGTCAAGCCACGATGCTCGGCCGCGACCGATGCTAGGGGGAACGATGGCTAAAGCAAGCGTCCGCGAGATCAGCCGCATTACCGGCTTTTCGCCCGCAACCGTGTCCAACGCGCTCAACCGCAAGCGCAGCGTGAGCGAGGAGACCGCCAAGGTCATCCTAGAGTGCGCGCAGTCGCTTGGCTATCAGCAGTCGACGCAGCTCGAGAGCATCCAGTTTGTGCTTGCGCGCAAGACGGGCGCCATCCTGGACGAGAGCACCTTCCATCCCGCGGTCATCGAGGGCGTGGAGCGCCAGGCGCGTCGCCACGGCATGAGCACGAGCTTTGTCTCGCTCGACTTTAGCGACCTGGACGCCGTGCGCCCGCAGGTCGAGGGCCTGATCGCCGACCCGTCGGCCGCCATCGTGCTGATGGGTACCGAGCTGGGCGAGGAGGACTACGCCCTGTTCGCCGACGCTGCCGCCCACCTGATTGTGCTCGACGGCTGGAGCGATCGCCAGTACTTCGATGCCGTAGTCATCGCCAACACCGATTCGGTGCTGCGTGCCGTGGATTACCTTATCGAGAAAGGCCACAGGCAAATCGGCTATCTGGCGGGCGACCTTCGGATCCGCAACTTTAAGGACCGCGAGCGCGGCTATCGCCAAGCGCTTGAGGACGCGGATCTTGAGGCCAACCCGGCATGGCACGTCACGCTGGGTACCACGCTCGAGGGCGCTTATCACGACATGGGCGTGTGGCTCGACAACGTCTCGCGCGACGATCTGCCGACGGCTTTCTTTGCCGAGAACGACGTGCTCGCCGTGGGCGCCATGCGCGCGTTCAACGAGCACGGTATTCGCGTGCCCGAGGATGTCTCGATCATCGGCTTTGACGACCTGTCGTTGGGCGCCTTTTCCAACCCGCCGCTCACCACGGTGCACGTTCCCAAGCACGAGGTGGGCGAGATCGCGGTGCGCCGCCTGGTGGGCAACATCCGCAATCCCAAGAGCTATACCTGCAAGACGGCCGTATCGACCTATTTTGTCGAGCGCCAAAGCGTGCGCGAGATCTAGTCGGAACGGCGCCAGACCCCAGAGCGGAAAAGTCCTTCTAGATTACCTAGAATGATTTTTCTGGGACGTGTCTCTATAGTTTTGTCAACCGCGTGCTTCGCGCCATTTCGGCATGACGCATCCGGGCGCCCGGCGCCCCCGCTTCCCCTTCGGTTGATCCCGCCGCCCGCTAGGCCGCGTACGGGACGGCGTCGCGCATGATCGCGTAGATGACCTTGAGCCTCTTCCTCGCGACCGCCTTCAGCGCCTTGCTGTGCCTCATCCCCCTCGCCCTGCACTCCCCGTAGTACCTCCCGAACCTGTTGTCCGTGCCGATGAGGGAGTTGCAGCTGAATATGAGCAGGTTCTTGAGCTGCCTGTTCCCGCCGTGCTGCGGCGATGTCGACCTGATGCTGCTCCCGGAGCGCCTATCGGACGGCGCCACGCCGCAATAGCTCGCGAGCTCGTCGTGCCCCCTGAACGCGGATATGTCGATCGACGTCACCAGCGCCGCGGCGGTCTTGGGGCCGATCCCGGGCACCGTGAGGAGGCACTCGTAGACCTCGTCGCCCGCCAGCGAGTCGGCCACGAGCGAGTCGAGCTCCTCGATGTCGGCGTCGAGGGAGGCTATCTCCCGGGCGAGTATCCGGACCGCGACGTCCTCGCCGGCCGGGAGCCGCCTTCCCGAGCGCGACGAGGCCAGCAGCGCCTCCCAGAGCCTCCTGGCCCCCGCGGCGGGGGCGCCCGCGCGCCTGGCGGCGCTCGAGAACCTGCGCCAGCCGGCGGCCGAGCACCCGGCGGCCCCGCCGAACTCGGCCAGCATCGACACCTGCCAGCGGCTCGACGGGTCGACCGCGCCCTCGAGCGCGGGGTCGGCCTCGAGCAGGGTCGCGCGCAGCCTGTTCTTCGCGCGGGTCCTGGCGGACGACGCGAACTCGCGCTGCGACGACAGGATCCGCAGCGAGGCGGTCCCCTCGGGCTCCTCGGGCGCCGGCCTGAGGGCGCGGGGCACGCCGAGCGCGGTGCGCGCGATCACCTCGGCGTCGATGGCGTCGGTCTTCGCGATGCCGGGGAACATCCCGCGGGCCTGCTTCTCGGCATATCCGGGCAGGTAGGCGCAGGGGTTCCCGTGCGCATGGGCGCGCGCGAGGACCAGCGCGCCGATGTTTCGCTTCCGGTCGACGACGACCAGCGCGCCGGAGCCGGCCCGCTCGAGCACCCGGTCGATGTCGTCGGGCCTGTTGGCCAGCTCGGCCCTGAAGGCGACGCCCCCTCCCGCATCGAGCGCGCACGCGCTGTGCGAGCTCTTCCCGACGTCGATCCCCAGGTAGGCCACGGGCGTCTCTGCTGCAGGCATGGTGTATCCTCTCCCTTGAGCCGGCCGTAAGCCGCGGAAGCGACACCCACATTACCCGGCCGTGGCCCGGTCCGGGCCCGGCACATCTCTATCAGTCGTTCCCCGCGGCCCCTCCCGCCCCGGCGGCAACACGTCCCGGGCCCTCTACGGGGCAGGGGCTGACGGCCGTCCGGGGCGGTCGGCCAGCGACCACCGGTACGGCTCAATCGTATAACCATGCAACGGAAAAGAGCCGCCCTTTCGGACGACTCAAACTGTAATGGGGATTTAAAACTCATTGATCCCCGTCCCGGGTAGCTCATTTGGGACGGGGCTTTTTTGACTGGTATGATTGGTGCGACCATTCGAACCAGCTAAAAGAGCCCCGTCCCAATTTAACTACCGAGAGGATCTGCCATGGAGCGTATCGCGAGTTTTTCCGTTGACCATCTGCTGCTCGAGCCCGGCGTGTATGTGAGCCGCATCGACCGCGATCCGGCGACCGGCGCCGTCGTCACCACCTTTGACCTGCGCCTGACCACGCCCAATAAGGAGCCGGTCATGAACACGGCCGAGTGCCACACCATCGAGCACCTGGGTGCCACGTTCCTTCGCAATCATGCCGAGTGGTCGAGCCGCATTGTCTACTTTGGTCCCATGGGCTGCCGCACGGGCTTTTACCTGGTTGTTTTTGGTGAGCTGACGAGCGAGGAGATTCTGCCGCTCGTGCGTGAGCTGTTCGAGTTTGTCGCCAGCTTTGAGGGCGATGTCCCCGGTGCTGCTCCTGAGGAGTGCGGTAACTACCTGGACCAGAACCTTCCCATGGCAAACTGGCTCGCACGCCGCTACCTTGACCGCGACCTGGCCGATATCGACGAGAAGCACCTGCACTATCAGCAGGCGTAAGGCTGCTGGCAGGAATAGCGTTTGCGCCAGAAGCGCTCCCGCTCTTTGCGGAGCGCTTTTTTATACCGAGTGCTCAAAACAGAATGAGATTGTTCTAGAATGTTCATACTGTCACACAAACGAACAGGAGCGAACATGCATATCTACTCTGTCTCTGATCCCGAGTTCAAGTCCTATGGCAACGTTTGGGATAACGTTCCGTCCGAGCTTACGTCGCCCGTGCTCGAGGCACTTGCCTCCACGCCCATCCCCGAGGGCAGCAAGTATGTGGCCTCCGCGCCCGAGCTCGAGGGTGTCATGGATGCCGATAAGCTGGGCTTTCTCATGTTTGGCGGTCGTCCCTTCCAGCTGGGCTGGTGCAACGGCCACAACACGCGTCTCAACTGCCTGGAGTACCACCGCGCGAGCGAGTTCAACCTGGGCGCCCGCGACTTTATCCTGCTCGTGGCGCATCGCTGGGAGATCGAGGACGGCAAGCTCGATACCGCGTGCGTCAAGGCGTTCCGCGTGCCGGCCGGCACGCTTGTTGAGGTTTTCAACACCACGCTTCACTACACGCCCTGCATGGTCGACGACGGCGGCTTCCAGGTGATGGTGGCGCTGCCTGCCGGCACCAACGGCCCGCGCCCCGAGGCTGCAGCCGACGTGCCCACGGCTGGCGACAGCTACTGCTACTGGAAGGCCGACAAGTGGGTTCTCTGCCATGCTGACAGCCCCAAGGCTGCCGAGGGCGGCTACGTAGGTCTCATCGGCAAGAACCTCGACATCGCCGTGGACTAGCGCATCGCCCCAAACCACCACAAAGGTGCCTGTCCCCTTTGCGGTGGTTTGGGGCGGGCGGATATCGGGAAGTGCCAGACGGGGGAGGCTACCGGGCGCCTTGCCGTCTGCGGATTTTGGGACATGTGGCCCGCTTTTTGAGCCTGCCTGTCGGTACACTAAAAGCACTATGGGTACCCGCGAGCGACATATCGGCCACGCGGCCGCCCGATCCGCACCCGTGGCGGATCCCAGGGGCGGCAGGCTCTTCGCCATGCCGCGATTCCTTGTTGGCATAACACATCAGGCGTACCGTCACCGCGTCTTTGCTATCGCCGGCGCCATCACCGCGCTGTTCCTCATGCTTTTGGCAGTCTTGCCGGCGCTGTTCGCCTTCGACCCCAAACTTTCTAACACCGTGCCCGCCTATAGCGAGGCGTCCGAAGAGGTCGTGGATGCGCTCGTCCATTCGAGCTCTCTGCCGTTGCTTGTCGCCGCAATTGTATTTTCGATCTGGGGCGTATCGGTCTATCTGCGCTGTTTGGACTATGTGTTGCGCCGCCGTCTTGTTGCCATCGCCACCATCTGCGCCCTGTGGATGATCGAGGTCATTCTCAAGTACAAGTCGTTCACGCCGTTCTATGCCACCGTGCTGTGGTACCTGTACTACGTGCCCATGACGCTCATTCCGCTGCTCTACCAGTTGTGTGGTCTGCGCCTTGCGGGCCTGGAGCAACACCGCCTGGGTCGCCGCTGCTGCGCTGCGCTGTGGATTGTGGCCATCCTGCTTATCGGATTTGTGCTCACCAACGATTTTCACCAGCAGGTCTTCCGCTTTGACCGTACAAGCGACACCTGGAGCAACGACTACACGTACGGCTGGGGTTATTTCGCCGTCTTAGTGTGGACGGCCTTTAACTTTGTGGCCTTTTTTATCCTGGTTGGTCGGTCCTCGTCCTTTCGCATCCAGCGTTTCTCGGGTACGGCGGCGCTCGTACTGCTGGGCGGCGCATTCTTTGCCATCTCCTATGCGTTGCGCGTGCCCTGGGCATGGAGGCTCAACTTCTCGCTCATCTATTGCGTCTTGTGCGTGGTGGCGATGGAAATCTGTCTCGATTGCGGTGTCATTCCGTCGTATCACGACATCGCCGGCATCTTCGACACCTTGCCGCTTGACCTCAAAGTTCTAACGCGCGACCTGCAGGAGGTCTATGCCACGCCGGTGTCAAAGCCAGTGCCGGTAGGCGTGCGCGAGGAGTTGCGGACCCAGGAGCACGGCCGCGCCCATGCCTTTGCCGTGGCGTCCGATCCCGATGTGATGTACCGTGCCTTTCCACTGCTGGGCGGATCGGCCCTGCTTGCCCAAGACGTGTCGGAGCTCAACGAGCTTAACCGTGAACTGGCACATCGTCGCATGGAGCTGCAGCGTCAAAACGAGCTGCTCGCCGCCGACTACGACCTTAAGACGCACCTGGCAGATCAAGAGGCCGAGACCTTGCTGGTCCAAGACGTGGACCAGGCGCTTGCCCGCGCGCTCAAAGGGATGTACGACCTGCTGAGCTCGCTGCCGCCGTTGACCGACGAAGCGTCTTCGCACGAGCGCTACCGCATGCTGCAGCGCGCCAAGATGCTTGTCGCCTATTGCAAGCGCAAGGGATCGCTCACGTTGGCGCAGCACGGGGAGAGCGGTTTTGATCGCGACCGCATTCAGCTCATCGCCAACGAGCTCGCAAGCGACCTGCGCACCATCGATATCGATTGCGCCTCGATTATCGCCATACGGCTCCCGTTGCACGCCAGTACGGTAAGCGCCCTGTACGACTGCGTGTATGACTTTGCGTTTTTTGCCTACACCACCGACCATCCGGCGCTTATGTATCACTTGGGCGACCATGACCGATGCAGTGTCGAGCTGCGCGCCACGCTTTTTTCCAACGATGATGCAGATCTTTCGCAGACGCCCGCTGCGCAAGAGCTCGAAAGCGCTCTGCAAGGGCGCAACGTGGCATACCGCCTTGAGGGCGAGCCCGGCCAGCTGCGCATGATCGTCTTGATGCCGAGGGCGGGTGAGTGACGATGCAGATTTCGCTCATCCTTCCCCAAATCGTTGCGCTCGATGTTGTCTTTGCCCTGGCTGCGTGTCTGCAGACGATCCACGTCCCGCTCATCGCATCGCGCCGTTCGTCCTATAACCGTAAGGTGATTTGCGCCTACGAGGCGAGCCTTGTGCTTCACCTGATGATTTCGGCGCTCATCTTATTCGCGTCGTCTGGCTCGTATCTGGTGGCGCCGCTTGACGTTTGCGCCAGGGCAATGGGCGGAGCGCTGTGGCTCAATGCCGCAATCTTTGCCTACGGCGTGGTGCTTATGGTGCACTATCGTCGCCTCGTCATGCTGGCCGAACTGTTGCTCGTTGTCGCCGTGACGCCGCCGGTGGTTTTTGCCATGGGCTCGGCGTGGACCGTTGTCCTTATCGCAGAGGGAGCGTTTTTCCTGTTTCGTTCCATCGCGGCGCTCTTGATGGACGTCCGTAACCGCCAGGAGGATATCACCGCGTTCTCGACGATCGAGACCATCAACGTGATTCCCGTGGGCATCCTGTATCTGGACCCGAGGGGCCGTCCGCTGCTCATGAACCGCTGCATGCGCAAAAACCTAGTGGAACTTCATATGCCCACCGATCTAGGTGACATGAGCGGCACATGGAACGACCTGCGCAAACTCAGCATGCAAATGCCCGAAAGCAGTAGGAACCGTGTGCGGATTAACTTGGATCGTTTTGGTGATGCTCGCGCGGTGATCGAGATTTCTCCCGCCGAGATTCGCCTATTTGTGCACGACGAGGTTATGGTTTCGGGCCGCCTCTTTGAGCGCATTATCGGACTGGACGTGACGGAATACGCACACGCCTACGACCGCCTGGCGCAAGCCAACCACCTGCTTGAGCTTGCGGGCCAAGAGCTCCAGGCCCAGATCGAAGAAGTCAAAAAAGTTGCTGATAATGCGGCCCATCTGCGTATGCGAACTCGCGTGCACGACGTGATCGGGCAGCGCCTGTCCATCCTCCATCGTTATCTGGAGGAGGGGCGCCTGGATGACGAGTCGCTCGAGCAGATCGACCCGCTGCTGCGCTCAATTGCCGCCGATTTGCGCAGTGGCGGTGCCAGCGAGCCTGCAGAGCAGCTGGGTGATATCGTCCATGCTTTTGGCCTGGTGAGTGTGCAGATCGATGTTGAGGGTGCGCTGCCTGAGGACGCGCGTGTCGCCGCCGCATTTTTGCAGATTATCCGTGAGGCCTCGACCAATGCCACCAAGCATGCACAGGCCCATCGGGTCCATGTGCGCCTGTGGCGGGAGACGTCGGAAGACAGCGCTGTTGCGCGGATGACCGTTTCTAACGACGGCGCGCCTGCACCCGTATCGTATCGCGAGGGAACGGGTATCCCAGGTATGAGGCATGTCGCGCAAGATCTGGGCGGCTGCCTGGAAATCCATGCCGCCCCGCCCTTTACGCTTGCGGTGTCCATCCCGCTCAACGCCAGCGCCACAGCTCAAAGGAGAAGCTCATGATCCGCGTCCTTATAGTCGAAGACCAGGCCATCCTGCGCGAGAGCCTGGCGCGTTCCGTTGGCGACCAGCCCGATATGACCGTTGTTTCCGCCATTGCCGATGCTTCCGAGGCCTTGGGTGTCGCGCTCAAGGAGCGCCCGGACATGATACTGATGGACGTATGCACCGAGCATGATTCCAACGGCATCGTGGCGGCGGCGCGCATTAAAGAACAACTGCCCGAGTGCCGCGTCATTATCATGACCGGCATGCCCGAGATCACCTTTGTCGATCAGGCCCGCGAGGCGGGCGTCGATAGCTTTGTGTACAAGAACGTCGGTATCGACGAGTTGTTCGCCGTGATGCGCTCCACGCTGGCGGGCTATTGCACGTTTCCCAAGCCGCCCGAGAGTATTTTTTCGGGTACGGCGGCACTCGACGATGTTGAGCTATCGATTTTGCGCCTTGCCTGCGAGGGCAAGAGCCGTCGCGAGATCGCGGCCGAGCTGTTTATGAGTGAGGGCACCATCAAGCGTCGCATCTCGGAGATCCTCAACAAGACCGGCTACGACAACATCATGCGCTTGGCCGTGCGCGCAGTAACGGAGGGCAGCATCGTTCCCAATATGGAGCGCTAGCGCTCGTTACGCATCGGCACAAAAACGACGGGGCCGCAGGATCAACTCCTGCGGCCCCGCCTGACATGTGCGCGGATGTATCCGCCAATCCGCGGCCGTCGATGTCTGCCGCTACGCGATGGTTGCGCTGTAGGAGGCGACGTCCTCGTAGGAATCGGTCAGGTAGGCGTCGATGCCGATGGTCGTATTGACCAGGTCGTCAAGGCTGTCAAGCTCGCCGCTCGAGAACGTGAATTCCTCGGTGGCGCTGGTGCCGGGCATCAGGTTAGCCGAGAACCAGGGTTCCTTCATAGTGCCGTTGACGTTGGTCTTGCCGGAAGGAGCGTAGAAGGTCAGGTCCTTGTCGCTCTTGTTGGTGATGTTGACGACAAAGCCGATGTCGCCCCAGTCGTCCTTGAATTTCTCGGTGATGGTGATGGTGCACAGATCGTCATCGGCGACGGTGACGGCGGGGGAGATTTCGACACTCTGGACGTCGTCGTCTTCGACGGCCTCATCGACCTCTTCTTCCTTCTCGGCCGCCTCGCGATCCTTCTTCACCGTGCCGGACAGATCCTTGTCGGACTTGGTGAAGATAAGCTTGTCGCCTTCCACCTCAAGGACGAGCTTGTCGTCCTTGAGCTTCAGGTCGTGCGACTCATCTTCGGCGGTGATCGTTACGGTGGTGGCGTCCTTGGCTTCCCATTTCAGGTCGGCGACCTCAAGGAACATATCGAGGACGCCTGTGCCGTCCTCGTCGAGGATCAGGACGCAGTTGAGGCCCCACTCCTTGAGCATATCCATGTACTCATCGGTGAGCTCTTCGCCATCCAAGGTTCCACCCGAGAGTTCCCAGCTGCCGACGAAGTTGGCCTTGGGGTCCTTGCCGCCGCCGCTGCAGCCCGTCAGGGCAAAGGCGAGCGCCAGGACGCATGTCAGGAATGCGAGTACGGATTTTTTGAACGTTGTCTTCATGGTGTCCTCCTTCATCGAACGAAACCCATAGAAGCAAATGCGGGGGTGGCGGATCCCCCGCCAATTACCAGATAGAGGGGCTAGGGCCGGGGCGTTCCGCAGTTGCTGCAGAACTTGCCGCCGTTTTCGCTGCCGCAGTTGGGGCAGAACCACTTTGCCGGTGCCGGGGCGGGTGCGGGACTGCCGCACTCGGAGCAGAACTTGCCGGTGTTGGTGGCGCCGCAGCTGCAAGTCCACGTGCCGGCCGCAGGTGCGGCGGCGGGAGCCGGTGCGGGGGCGGGAGCCGGAGCCGGCTGCGGGGCGGCCTGCTGCTGTGCCTGGCCGGCGGCGAACAGCTTGCTGGCGTTCATGCCGCCCATGCCACCTGCCATGCCCATGCCCATAAAGCCTGCCATCGCGCCGTTGGGGTTGGCGGCTGCCGCGCGCATCGCATCGCTCTGGGCGCTGGCGATGTTGGCTGCCGCCATGGTGGGATCGCGCATGACCGCGGCTTTCTGCAGGTCCTTGATCATCTGCTCGTCTTCTTGCGAGGCGGCGATGGAGTTGACGCCAAAGCTTACGATCTCAACGCCGCGCAGGTCACGCCAGTCGGCAGAGAGGACCTCGTTGAGCGCGCGGGCGAGCTCGGTGGTGTGGCCGGGGATGGCGCTGTAGCGGATGCCCATCTCCGAGATCTTGGCAAAGGCGGGCTGCAGGGCGGTGAGCAGCTCGGACTTAAGCTGGCTGTCGATCTTGTCGCGCGTGTAGCTATCGGTCACGTTGCCGCATACGTTGGTGTAGAACAGCAGCGGGTTGGTGATGCGGTACGAATACTCGCCGTTGCAGCGCACGGAGATGTCGACGTCCAGGCCAATGTTGTTATCGACCACGCGGAAGGGCACGGGCGAGGCGGTGCCGTACTTGTTGCCGATGATCTCCTTGGTGTTGATGAAGTAGACACGCTGGTCCTTGCCCGCGTCGCCGCCAAAGGTAAAGCGGCTGCCGATATTGGCGAAGGTCTCCTTGATGGAATCGCCCAGGTTGCCGCTAAAGACGCTCGGCTCGCTGCCGGTGTCAAAGACGAACTCACCAGGCTCCAGCGCGACTTCGATGATCTTGCCGTTTTGCACCACGAGCATGCCCTGGCCGTCGTTGACGGCGATGACCGAGCCGTTGGAGATGACGTTGTCCTCGCCGCGCGTGTTGGAGCTGCGGCCGCCGGTGCGCTTGCTGCCCTTGCAGGCCAAGACGTCAGCGGGCATCGATTCGCAGTAGATAAATTCCTTCCACTGGTCGGCCATGACGCCGCCGGCAGCACCCAATCCAGCTTTCAAGAGTCCCATGGTGATCTTCCTTTCTCGTCAAAGGCCGGGTGGTATTGGTCAGGATGGTTAATCGTCCTTGTCGTCCTTCATGACAACGGTGGTCTCGGTGTGGCTGAAGGTGTCGTGCTTCTCGGTCAGGTCGAGCTCGCCACAGTAGCAATCGGCGTGGGTGGCCTCGTTGGCCGTCTTGAGCTGGCCCACCAGCAGCACGTCTGCGATGACCACGATGATCAGCGGCGCGACGATGTTGATGAGGATGCCCTCGATATCAAAGGGGAGGTAATCCGGATCGAAGGCGTTCTCACCCATGAAGAGGATCTGGGAGAGGACAAATCCGATCACAAAGAACAGCACCGAGGCGATAGCGAGCTTGGGCTTGGAGCAAGGAAGCTCGCCGACCAAGCGGCCGGTCTGGCCGTTCATGGCAAACAGGTAGCTCTTGCCGTTCCACGAGGTGGAAAGCATCCACACGGGGAACAGGGCATAGTCGCTGTCTTCCCAGGTGTAGTCGAGCTGCTTGCTTTCGACCGTGGCATCGTCATATTCGTCGACGACGGTTTCGCGCAGGGCCGAGATCGTGCTTTCCTCCATGCGGCGTTCGGCGCGCGCCTTGCAGGTTTCGCAGTCCTCGTCGTAGCGGTTGGCGATGTAGCCGGGCATATACGCGACCGAAAACGGGCGCAGGGCATCGTAGTCAAACGGCTCGATGGCGTCCATGTGGCCGTCGGGCATCTTGGACGATCCGTCGACGGGCACGCGCTTAAACGAGATGTTTCCCTTGCGGTAGGCGTCGTAGTGGTCGGTGGTCGTGACGGTGCGGTCGGATTCCTCGGTCACGGTCTCGTTGGTCGCGTCAAAGTACACTTCGCCGTCAACGCGGGCACCGTAGAGCCAAAACGGCACGTAGACACCTTGGACCTCGTCGATGTGGCTGCCGGTGACAAAGCTCTTGGGCAGCAAGATCTTGCCCTTGTAGTGTTCCTTGAGTGCGGCCGTGACGTCATCGCGCCCGAGCTTAAATGGAATCACCAGGTCGGGCGAGAAGTCGCCCGAAAGCTGACCGGGCGCTACGGCGGAGTTGCCGCAGTACGGGCAGGTGGTGACAGCGACGGTGCCGTCGGACACGAGCTCGGCGCCGCACGACGAGCAGATGTAGCCGGCGTTTTGGGCGAGCTCCTGCACCGCGTCGTCGGCGACGGGCTTTGGCGTTGCGGCTGCGGCATCGGCTTTGGCGTCTGCCTTGTCCTGGCGCTCGCGATAGAGGGCCTCGACTTCTTCGACTTCAAAGCGCGAGTCACAGTAGTCGCAGACGAGCTTTTGCTCGGCGCTTGCAAAATGCAAGGGGCCACCGCAGGCAGGGCACTGATAGTTAACGCTCTCGAAGGCCATGATCGGTCCTTTCCGTGCCGGGGGCTATGCGCCGATGGCGCCGCCGCAGTATTCGCAGCGCCCGCTGGCATCGGGAATGGTGGTGGCTCCGCAGAAGGGGCAGGTCACCGCGGTCTTGGGGGCCTTAGCGGCCACGACGCTGTCCCGCGTCTCCTGGCGCAGCTGCACCAGCGCATCGCGGACTTCGGTTGCCTGGCGCTTGGCCTCGCGATATTCGATGGAGCCGCGCTGATCGATGGTGGAGTCGTTCACGCGCAGGTTGATCTCGGTAAAGTACGGCGTGTTGACGTGGATGGTCAGATTAAAGTCGTAATCCAGGTCGTAGCGCGGCGGGTTGTAGCTCTCGCGCTCGCCGTCCTTGGTCTCGCGATAGATCTCGGTGCGCTGCTCGTCGATATCCATATCGCAGCCGAGTACCTGCGAGAACTCGATGATGTCGGGATTGGCGTCGCGCCAGCGGCTCTGCGAAGTGATGATCAGCAGGCCCGCGTCCTCATCGAGCATAATATTGGTGCGCCCGGCAGAAAGCGTGCGCGTGGGGTTGAACGAAGACAGGCGCTCGGCGTTGGCCTCGCGGTAGGCGAGTTGCTCACGGATATCGTCCGCGGTGCTGGAGCGATAGCCGTGAAAGTAGGGGGAGAGCTTGCCGGCGCACTCTTTGCACAGGTAGCCTTCATTGATTTTTGTCTTACCTAGAAGTCCCAGCTCGGTACCGCAAATCGCGCACTCTTTCTTCTCGAACATCTTGTCAAAGAAGCCCATGGCTGCCTCCCATCAACTGGTAGCGTGTGTCACTTTTGATGATGGGGGAGTGCGCGATCCTTCGCGATACCCAGACGGCTCAAGGAGTCTCCACAACTGGGACACATGGCCCATTTTTTGATTGGACGCCGGGGACACTCTTCGGCCACTCATTGGGGACGTACTTAAATGAGTGGTAGTTGGGGACACTCCTGGCCGAGCTAGAGATCGCGCGCGTCCCTTCTGGTCCATGCGGCTCAAAATCGCGGCGTGATGTGGACGGCTGGGGTCGAATTGGCAGCATTTCGAGCCTGGCTTCGATATTGAGACTGGTTCTTTATTAAAATAGATTTCCAGACAATTGATCGGCTGGGGGTTAACCATGAGGGGCATGGGAGACACAACCGCATATTTGCGTCGGGGCATTCGGGAGATTATATGCCTGGCGCTGTTCTTCTTCACGTTTTTGGCGTGCGAGTATCTTTTTGATGTGCGCATGGCCGAGTTCGTGTCTCCGAACGAGGTCGTTATTTATGAGAGCCTTGTCATCGGCGCGAGCGTGATTGGCTTCTTTGTGCGTCCCATTCTGTACTATCGCCGTCCCCATGCTATCGACGCAACGAGTGACGTCACGGGCGTTTTGCTGGTGGCGGCATTGCTGCTGTTGATTATGGCGGTTCAGGTTGAGGTGGTAATTGCCGGCGGTTTGGTGGCGTGCTGCGCGCTGGGCTACTGCGGATCGACTGCTCATGCAAATTTTGCGAGGCGCTTTGCGCGAACGCCCTGCTTGGCGCGCGCCGCCGCACTTTCTTACGCCATGGGCGTTCTGGTGCAGGTTCTCAACCACATGGTGATGCCTGTCGGCATTCCTCAGCAGGCTGTTCTGGTCGTCTGTGCGATCGCGCAGGTGGCGTTGCTCCACGGTGCCCGACGCGCCAAGCTGCGCGACGAGTCCGATCCCAGCTTTGAACCCAGTGCTGCCGGGCTTTCGGTAGATGCTCTGGAATATGGCGCCAAGTGGCATGACGATCCCGAGGCAAAGGCGGCATTCCGCCGCACTGCAGCTCGCTTGACCGTGGCGACAGCGTATCTTTCCGGCGTATTCGCCGCTCTCAACGCGAGCCTCACGACCCTGCATGCTACCGGAGCCGTTGATTTGGGTGACTGGCCGCGCCTGCTGCTTGTCGTGAGCTCGTTGGCCGCCGGCGTCCTATTTGACCTGCGCGGCCGTTCGTATATGAATATCGGCATGACATGCGCCGCCATGTTGTCTACGCTTTCGTTCTTTGTGCTCATCATCGACGGCAATGGCGGCAACGAGCTTGCTGCCACGATCATCTTTTATCTGGGCTCGGGCTTCTTTGTGGTGTTCTTTACCACAAAATTCGCCGCCATCTCGCTCTATGCGCGCTGGTCATATTTTTGGCCGTGCATGGGCCGCGTCGTCAACAACGTGTGCTCGATGCTCGTGACGGCGCCGGCAGTGGCGATTATTTTGAGTCAAAACGTGCTGGCTGCAGTCGGCGCGGCGCTCGTGATGTTTGTGGGTATTGCGATTACGCTGCTGGGGCAGTTGGGGCAACGGGCCGATGATGTCGTGATGCAGGACGGCCTGCCGCTTGCCACCGATGATCTTGGTGGGGATCTTGCGCCCACATGCTCCGACCCCGAGCCCGTGGAGGCAGCGGAGCTCACGTCCGATGAACGTCTTGATGCCTTCGTTGCCACCTTTGAGCTTACAGAGCGCGAGCGCGATATTCTTGAGGCCTTGGTCGTTTCGGACCAGAGCGTTCAGGACATCGCCACAACGCTCTTTCTTTCGCGCTCCACGCTCTATCGCCACATTTCCTCGATCAACAAAAAGGCCGGTACCGCCTCGCGCGTGGCCCTCATCAACTTCTTCTGGTCCTGGACACCCAAGGACTAGCTAATCTCCCAATAAGTCGCGGTGGAATAGTCCCTAAATAAAAGTCACGGGGCTTTAAACAGGAACTATTTCGCCGCAACTGCTGGGAGGATAGACTGCGGCGGCGGCAGAGGCAGCGGCAGCGGCGTTGGCAGCTGTGGTAGTGGCAACGGCAGCTGGCAGGGTGTTTTCCGTCTACTTGCTACAGCAGCTCGCCGCGGCGGGCAATGTAGCGGCACTTTGCCAGCTGGGTGAGCGCGATATAGGCGGTAACGATGCCAATGAGCAGCCCAAAAAAGCTCGTGGGCAGCGGCATGAGGCCGAGCGCATCGGCGATGGGGCTTGCCGGCAGCCAGGTGACGAGCGCCAGACCCAGCACGGTGAGAACGCACAGTGCGGGCGCGGCGTGGTCGCGCGGGCTCGGCAGATGCGGGGAGCGCAACATGTGGACCACGAGTGTCTGCGACCACATGGACTCGACAAACCAGCCGCTCTGGAAGAGTGCGGCAAAGGTCGCCATACCCGCGACGTCGCCCGCGGCGGCAAGCTCGGGCCAGCTTGCGTCCACGGCGGCGGGGCACACGACAAAGAAGAGCGCGGCGAAGGTCACGATGTCAAACAGCGAGCTCACGGGGCCCAGCTCGAGCATAAAGCCCTTGATGGACGCGGCGTCCCAGGCACGCGGGCGGGCAGTCCAGGCGTCATCGACGGTGTCCCACGGCAGTGCGATGCACACGATCTCGTAGACCAGCGACAGCAGTACCAGCTGCAGGGCGCTCATGGGCAAAAACGGCAAGAACAGGCTCGCGACGGTCACGGACAGCACATTGCCAAAGTTGGAGCTCACCGTGGTCTTGAGGTACTTGAGCAGGTTGCCGTAAGTGCGGCGGCCTTCGATGATGCCGCGCTCGAGCACGCCCAGGTCCTTCTGAAGCAAGATGATATCGGCGGATTCCTTGGCAATATCGACGGCCGAATCGACCGAGATGCCGCAATCGCTCGCACGCATGGCGGCGGCGTCGTTGATGCCGTCGCCCATAAAGCCCACGGTGTGGCCGAGCATCTCGCGCATGACACGTACCAGGCGCGCCTTCTGCAGCGGCGAGAGCTTGGCGAAGAGGTGGGTTTTCTCGGCGCGCTCGGCAAGTTCGGCGTCATCGAGCGCATCGATCTCGGAGCCGAGCAAGACGTTGCTCGCATCGATACCAATCTGCTCGCAGACGGTGGCGGCGACGCGGTCGTTGTCGCCGGTTAGGACCTTGACCGCCACGCCCTTGGCCTCGAGGGTGGCGACGGCGCCCGCGGCACTTGCTTTGGGCGGATCGAGGAAGGCCAAAAAGCCCATCAGCACCATGTCGCACTCGTCGGCGATGCCAAACTCGCCCACGCAGCGCGGATTGGTCTTCTGCGCCACGGCAATTACGCGTAGGCCCTCGGCGTTAAGTCCGGCGATCTGCTTGCGAATCTGGGCGAGCTTCTCGTCGGTGAGCGGCTGAGCGATGCCATCGATCTCGACAAAGGAGCAGATCTCGAGCATTTCCTCGGCGGCGCCCTTGGTAACCATCTGGGTTTTGCCTTGGGCGTCGGCGACAACTACGCTCAGGCGACGGCGCGAGAAATCGAAGGGAACCTCGTCGACCTTGGCGTAGCGGTCGCGCAGGCTCTGGCCCAGCATGGAATCGGGTGCGACGGTCGAGGGTGTCACATCGGCACGGTCGATTACGGCCAGGTCGATAAGATTTTTGAGGCCGGTCTGGAAGAAGCTGTTCAAAAACGCATGGCGCAGCACGCGCGCGTCCTCGTTGCCATCGGTGTTGAGGTAGCGCTCGAGCACGATGCGGTCTTCGGTGAGGGTGCCGGTCTTGTCGCAGCACAGGACGTCCATCGCTCCGAGGTTTTGAATCGCCGGCAGCTCCTTGACGATAACCTGGTGACGGGCGAGGTCCTTGGCGCCCTGCGACAGGCTCGTGGTCACGATGACGGGAAGCATCTGCGGCGTGATGCCCACGGCCACGCTCGTGGCGAACAGCAGCGCGTCGATGACGTTGCCCTTGGTGGCGGCGTTGATGGCAAAGACGGCCGGCGCCATAACGAGCATCAGGCGCACCAGCAGCATGGAGACGCTCGAGACGCCGCGGTCAAACGCGCTTTTTTCGCCGCGCCCGTTGAGCATCTTGGCGATGCCGCCCAGGTAGGTGTCCGAGCCGGTGGCAACGACAAGCGCCATGGCGGCGCCGTTTTGCACGGAGGTGCCGGTAAAGACGATGTTCTTGCAGGCAGAGAGTGGCAGTGCGGAGCCGTCGGCGCCCTCGACGACGGTGGCGGCGGTGGTCTTCTCGACGGCCTCGCTCTCGCCGGTGAGTGCGGACTCGATCACAAACAGGTCGCGCGCGGTGATGATGCGGGCATCTGCCGGCACCATATCGCCGGCAGAGAGGCGGATTACATCGCCGGGGACGAGCTCGTCGAAGGGGATCTCGATGCGCTCGCCGTCGCGCAGGGCGGTGCAAGTGTTGGAGACCAGGTCCTTGAGGGCCTCTGCCGCATTGCCGCTGCGGGCTTCCTGGATAAACTTCATGCCGCCCGATACCAGCAGCATGATGCCGATGACGATGACCGTGGAGGGGTCGCGCTGCGGCTCGGGCACGGCGAGCACGTCGATGTAGAGCGAGACCAGCGCGAGCGCGGCGAGGATGCCGGCGAAGGGATCGATGAACGCGTCGGCGATGCGGCGGGCGAGCGTTTTGGTCGTTGCCTCGATGGTGTTGGGGCCGACGGCGTTCAGGCGCTCAGTTGCCTGCTCGACGGTGAGGCCGTTTGCCGTGGCGTCAAGCAGTATGAGGGCGTCCTCGGCACTATGGGTGGCGGCGAATATGGTGTTCTTGGACAGGCCGGTATGAGCGGCAGGGCGCGCCGTGCGGCGGCGCTTGGAGATGGCTTCGAGTACCGTGACGGTTTTGAGCATCAGCATAGGGTCCTCCTTGTTGAGGGGAGTTAGCGTACGTGTCGTATTTGCTTCAAAAAACCTAGATGTCGCTCACGTCATGCTCGCGAACCACCACAAAGGGGACAGGCACCTTTGTGGTGGTTTTGACGATCGGTTGGTGGCGCTTATGCGTGCGCGGAGCCCTCGCGGCGTGCCGAGGGCGACATGCAGGTTTTTCGACTATGACTGCCTTCCATGGCACACCTCCTTAAGGTCGTGCGCTGTGCGCTCTGGGTATCTCGTACCCGTTTCAATCCGCCCGTATTCTTGACGAGGGGGTTTGCCGTGTCAACCCCCTTGTTCGGAAAATCATCGTCACTGACAAAGCCCTTACAGAGCGCTGGGGCTTCAAAGCGCGCCCGCAATGCGCCCTGCCTGCGCTAAACTGGAGGGCACGTACGCGATTACGAGAGGAGCCCGCATGGAGGCTTACAAGCAAGAGTTCATCAAGTTTATGGTCGAGTCCGACGTTCTTAAGTTCGGCAGCTTTACGCTTAAGAGCGGCCGTCAGTCCCCGTTTTTTATGAACGCCGGCGCCTACGTGACGGGCTATCAGCTCAAGAAGCTGGGCGAGTATTACGCCCAGGCCATCCACGATAACTTTGGCGACGACTTTGACGTGCTGTTCGGGCCTGCCTACAAGGGTATTCCGCTGGCAGTCGTGACCGCCATTGCCTACCACGAGCTGTACGGCAAGGAGGTCAAGTACTGCTGCGACCGCAAGGAGGCCAAGGACCACGGCGCCGACAAGGGCAACCTGCTGGGCTACGAGCCCCAGGACGGCGACCGCGTGATTATGGTCGAGGACGTTACCACCAGTGGCAAGTCCATCGACGAGACCTATCCCAAGGTCAAGGCTGCCGCCGATGTCGAGATTAAGGGCCTCATCGTGTCTCTCAACCGCATGGAGGTCGGCAAGGGTGGCGTAACCACCGCTCAGAAGGAGATCGAGGCCAAGTACGGCTTCCCCGTCGCGAGCATCGTTTCCATGACCGAGGTCGTCGAGACCCTCTACAATCACGAGATCGACGGCAAGGTCGTCATCGACGACGAGCTCAAGACCGCCATCGACGCCTACTACGAGCAGTACGGAGCTCAGGAGTAGTTACGGCGTTTTACCAAACGCCGTAACCGGTCGACGCTGCGCGGGCCGCATTTGGACAATCTGACGTTCAACTTCAAGGGCGCGACCAGAAGGTCAGCGCCCTTTCGTTTCACGTCACCTTGTCTCAAATGCGACCCGCTCGCTGTCCGTTCTCTACCTGCGGCGTCGTCTTGCTCCGAAGGAGTAGTCATTGGGGACGTTCTTAAATGACTAGTCAGGAATGAACGTGGATAATCTCCCAGTTTTGGCCTGTGTGCGGGCTCAAAGTGGGAGATTATCCGCGATCGCTTTAATTTGCCTGGGCTGCGATGCCTATCTAATCGGCTCGGCGTCTTCCCTGAGAATCGAAAGATACTCTTCATACCCGTACTGCCGGTATCTCTGTCTTGACTCGTCGAGAGGACGGAGGATACCCAATTCTTCAAATGATTTGACGAGCGAGCTCGCGGTACTCCTGCCGATATCGAGTTGGGCAGCGATGAATGCGGTGTCGACGATGGGGTGCTCTTCAAGAATGCCCAACAGCCTTTGCCCGTTTGCAGCAGTCCTTCCGAGATTTTCGGTAATGGTTGCTGTGGAACGGTTATGGAGGTCAACAAGGTTTTTTAAAGACCCTACCGAGTCCTTCGCACTCTCGAGAAGGCTGTTGCAGAAAAACTCTATCCATTCCTCGTAAGTGCCTCTCTCCCTTACGGATGTGAGTTGCCGGTAGTACTCGCTTCGATTTTTCTTGAACTGGAACGATGGATAGAACAAGCAAGAATGAAGAACGCCATCATTGATGAGCATAAGTGTAATGAGAAGCCTGCCCAGGCGACCGTTTCCGTCTAGGAATGGATGGGCAGTTTCAAATTGGTAATGGACGAGCGCCGCCCGCACAATCGGATCCATTTCGACTTGAGGCTCATTGATAAAGCGTTCGAGGTCCTGGAGCGTGTTGCTCAAATCTTCAATGTTTGGAGGGACAAACGATGCGGTTGCAATGGTGCAGCCTGAGGGGCCAATCCAGTTTTGTGAGGAGCGCAGCTCGCCTGGATTCTTCTCCGTTCCGCGCACTCCGTCCAGCAGGATCGCATGAACTTGCCTAAGAAGTCTCGTGCACAAGGGCATCTTTTTGAGCAGTTCTACGCCGCGGTCGACAGCACGGACGTAATTCACGACGTCTGCGACATCTTTATGATGGAGTTGTGTTTGCGATGGACTAAGTAGGTCGTCAAACGTGCACTGGGTTCCCTCAATTTGCGAAGAAAGGAGTGCTTCTTTGCGCACGTACATTGTCAGATACATGTCGGCGTTGGGAACAAAGTAGAGCATGCCTTCAAGCTCTCCAAGCTTTCGTGAGCATGCGGAAAGCGTGCGATAGGTTTCCTCGGTGAGGTTTAGCTGCCTCAATGATTGCAAGGGCGTTGGAAAAAACGAATAGTAAGCCAATTTCCCCGATAGATTATTGCGGAGCGTTCCCTGGCCGTTCTCCTCGATTTGCATCGCGCCCTCCATATCTTTAGTGCCGGAAACTCGTTATTAGGCTAATCATATCAATTCTAATAACGAGTTTAAGGATTAAATAGTTATTAGAATTGATGTAAACAATCTAATGATGAGAAGTCGTTATTACTTGACCATGGAGCTCGGCTTGGTACAGGGGGGTGTTCCTATAGTTTTGTCAACTGGGAAATGCTCTCCGTGCGACCGAATCGCGGCATGCTGACGCCAAGCCATTAGGCCGGTGGGCTTCAGTCTGCTCGGTGCGTTTCGGCTAGGCTGCGTAAGGCACCCTGTCTCGCATGACCGCGTAGATGACCTTCAGTCTCTTTCGCGCCAGCGCCTTGAGCGCCTTGCCGTGCGACATGCCCCGCTCCCGGCACCTGGTGTAGTAGTCGCCCCATCTCCCCTCTGTCCGGGTAAGGCAGTTGCACGAGAATATGAGCAGGTTCTTCAGCCTCTTGTTGCCTTGGCGCGATGCCGTCACCGAGGAGATCGAGGTCCCCGACTGGCGGTTGCGCGGCGCCAGGCCGCAGTACGACGCGAGCCTGTCGTGGCTTGGGAAGTCTTCGATATCTATGGAGATCGCGAGCTCGGAAGCGGTTTTGGGGCCGATCCCCGGCACCGTCAGGAGGCATCGGTAGGTATCGTCGCCCTCGAGCAGGGCGGAGATCTCCGCCGTGATCGCCTCGATCTCCGTCGAGTTCTCGGAGATCCTGCGCGCGAGCAGCCTCACCGCCCGGTCCTCGGCGGCGATGGCCGCCGCGTCCGGCCTTGTCGAGGAGGCCGTCGAGCGGACGAGGGCCTCGATCTTGCCGCGCGCCGCCCCGCGCGTGAGCGCCGCCGCCCTGCGGGGCCCGGCGTCGGCCACCGACCAGGCCCCGCCGAGGGATGCCATGAGCCTCAGCTGGGGACCGTCGGACAGGTCGACCAGCGCCTCGAAGGCGGGGCACGATTCCAGCAGGATGCTGCGCAGCCGGTTCTTATTCCTAGTGTTCTCGCAGGTCAGGAAGTTCCTCTGGGCGGCCAGCGCCCTCGCCGCCGCAATCGTCGGACCTGGGTCTCCGACCGGCAGGAGCGCGTCGGGGATGCCGAGCGCCGTCTTCGCGATGACCATCGCGTCTCGCTCGTCGGTCTTGGCGTCGCCGGCGAAGAGCCTGGCGGCCCCGTGCGCCGCGAGTCCCGGCAGGTACGCCGCCGACATCCCGGCCGCCTTGGCGCGGGCGAGCGCGAGGGCGCCTATGTTGCGCGACTGGTCGACGACCACGAGCGCGTCGGGGAAGCGGCCGAACAGCGAGTCCAGGTCGCCCTCCCTGTTCGCGACGGGGGCGCTCAGCAGCACCTCGCCATCTCGAGTCGCGACGCATGCCCAGTGGGACGATTTCCCGACATCGAGCCCGATGACGGCTTCCGGCATTCTAATTGGTGCCACGGTGGTATCCTCCAATCGGTAGGCCGATCGGAACCCCTCCCCGCGACACCCACATTACCTGGCCGTGGCGCTTGCGCCCGGCAGTTTCCTATCAGTCGTCCGGAGCGGCGAGCGCCCCCGGTGGCAACACCCCCCGGGCCCTCTACGGGGCAGGGTCAGACGGCCATCCGGAGGCGCCCGATCGGCGGCCCCTCGGGGCTTGCCCGTATCGTAGGCAATGCGCCGAATGCTCGCCATCGAAATTTATCGACGGCCTATTTCAGACTGTAATGGGTTGTCCAAAATGAGAGCGGATAATCTCCCGTTTTTGGCTCGGTGACGGCCTCAAAGTGGGAGATTATCCACGTTCGCTAGTTAAGCGTCCAAAAATCCACACTCGCCAAACGTGCCAAAAAGGACAGGTTTATTTTGGCACGCTTCGGTCGGTGTCAGGAAGTGTTAGGGACGGGGCGGCGGCAGGACTCGAGAGCGAAAAGAAGTATCGGGTTTGGCGTGCCCGCTTCTGCCCGTCCCGCGCGTGGGCGATACTCGGCTTATCGAACCGCGATGCAAAGGAGATGCTCATCCCACGAGCACTACCGAGAAGGGCTTGCGATTCGAGTCCCCACCTTAGCATTTGAACCATTTGGCACTATAATTACCGTAGGCATGCGCACAACGTTGCGCTTAATCAAGAGGAGAAAACGTATGGGTCTGTTTGACATGTTCAAGAAGAAGGCTGAGCCCGCGGCTGCCGCTGTTCCGGCCTCCATCTCTGCTTCTGCTGGCGCCGACGTGCTGTGCTCGCCCGCCAAGGGCAAGGTCATCAAGATGGCCGACGTGCCCGATCCCGTCTTTGGTGGCGAGGTTCTGGGCAAGGGCTGTGCCGTGTGGCCCGAGGACGATCTGGTCTACGCTCCCTGCGACGGTAAGGTGACCGTCACCATGGGTCACGCCGTGGGTCTGCAGTCCGATAGTGGCATCGAGGTTCTGGTGCATGTTGGCGTCGATACCGTCAACATGAACGGCGATGGCTTCGAGGGCTTCGTCAAGGCCGACGACGTTGTGAAGGCTGGCCAGCCCATACTCAAGATCGACCGCGCCAAGATCGCCGCTGCCGGTTACAAGGACTGCGTCGTCGTGGCCGTGTCCAACACCGCCGAGTTTGCCGATGTCGAGCTCACCGTCGAGGCAGAGTCCGCCGTCGCCGCCGGTGACGCCATCGTCAAGGTCGTCCGCAAGTAAATCGCGGCATCGCATGATGTCTAAGGGTGGTCGGATTGTCCGGCCACCCTTTTTTATTACGGGCTTTAGCCTGTGCGGGGCGCGCAGCGCGCCGCATCAGAAACCACCCGCTATGCGGGTGGGGCCAAACGGCTTTACAAAGCCGCCCCCTCGCCGGACACTTGCGATTGTTCAGGCCGCAAGGAATCCGAGTCGAGAGGGCGGTGGTGGCGTATGGCCCAGAAGGCCTACAGCCTTTCCCACACGAAGTGGATGTGCAAGTACCACATCGTGTTCACGCCGAAGTATAGGCGCAAAGTGATCTACAACCAAATCAGGAGCGACATAGGGGAGATCCTCAGGTAGCTGTGCGAGTACAAGGGGATCGAGATAATCGAGGGGCACCTGATGCCCGACCACGTCCACATGCTGCTGGCGATACCGCCGAAGTACAGCGTATCGAGCGTGATGGGCTACCTGAAGGGGAAGAGCTCGCTGATGATATTCGACAAGCACGCGAACATGAAGTACAAGTTCGGCAACAGGAAGTTCTGGGCCGAGGGCTACTACGTGTCCACCGTCGGCCTGAACGAGGCCACCATTGCGAAGTACATCCGGGAGCAGGAGAAGGCCGACATCGCGATCGACCGGCTGAGCGTCAAGGAGTACGAGGACCCCTTCGATAGGGGGCCGGGGCGTAAATAGCGCCGGTTTGACCGGCCCGTCACGGGTCAATCTGCAGTGCGGCCCGAACCCCGTGAGGGCCGGCGCCTTTAGACGCGTGCCGGAAATCCAAGGGTTATACCCTAAGAGCAAACCACCCCTTTTAGGGGTGGTTTTGATTACGGGCTTTAGCCTGTGCGGGGCGCGCAGCGCGCCGCATCAGAAACCACCCGCTATGCGGGTGGGGCCAAACGGCTTTACAAAGCCGCCCCCTCGCCGGACACTTGCGATTGTTCAGGCCGCAAGGAATCCGAGTCGAGAGGGCGGTGGTGGCGTATGGCCCAGAAGGCCTACAGCCTGTCGCACACGAAGTGGATGTGCAAGTACCACGTCGTGTTCACGCCGAAGTATAGGCGCAAAGTCATCTACAACCAAATAAGGTCCGACCTTGGGGAGATCTTCAGGAAACTCTCCTTGATTATCAACTTCATCCGAACACTTCCCACATTCATCCGCACATGTGCGGATGAATGTGGGAACCCGATACCCTGAGGGCCGGACCGGCCGGCCCCGGGAGATCGGAGGACGGCATGTCCGGAAAGAAGAATAGGGGCTCCGCGAGGGCGGTCCCGAGGGCCTACGGAAGGCTCACGAGGCACGAGCGGGACACGGTCCAGAGGATGCTGGAGCGCGGGGCCTCGTGCAGGGAGATCGCGAGGGAGCTGGGCAGGTCGCCCTCGACGGTGAGCGCCGAGGTGTCGTCGCACAGGTTCGTCACGGCGCCCAAGCCCAGGCGCGGCGAGCGCGTCGACGCCGGCACCGACCTGTCGGCGGCCTGCCCGCGCCTGGCGGCGTGGCCGCGCTGCTGCAACGGCTGCGGCCGCTACCGCGCGCTGGGCTGCAAGCGCCGCCCGCACGTCTTCTACGACGCCCGCGCCGCGCAGCTGTGCGCGGACTCGGTGCTCGTCTCCTCCAGGCGCGGGATCGACGCCGACGAGCCCGCCGCGGCGGCGAGGCTGGAGGCCATCAGGGACTGCCTGCGCCGGGGGCTCTCGCCCGAGCAGATGGCGGCATGCAACGGAGGGCCGGTGGACCTGTCGCCGTCGACCATCTACCGCTGGGTCTCGGCGGGCTACGACGGCATGACCAACATGGAGCTCAGGCGCAAGGTCGGCTACAGGCCGAGGAAGAGCGCCGCCGGGCGGGCGGCCACGCGCCACTCCGCCCGCAGGTCGCATGCCGCGTTCCTCGCCCTCGGGGAGGACGCGTGCGCCGCGGCCTGGGAGATGGACACCGTCGAGGGCGCCCGGGAGGACTCCGCGTGCCTGCTCACGCTGCTGCACCGCCCCAGCAGGCTCCAGCTCGCGCTGCCGCTGGAGGAGAAGACCGCCGGGTGCGTCGCGGACGCCCTGGGCGATATCAGGGAGGTCCTCGGCGCCGACGGCATGGGCAGGGTCTTCCGCGCCGTGCTCACCGACAACGGCGCCGAGTTCTCCGACGAGGCGGCGATCGCGGCGCTGCTCGGCGAGGGGCCGGGCGAGACGAGGCTGTTCTACTGCGACCCCGGGCGCAGCGACCAGAAGGGCGCCTGCGAGCGCAACCACGTCGAGATCAGGAAGCTGCTGCCCAAGGGCGCCGGGCTCAGGTTCGACCGGCTCGCCCCGGCCGACATGGCGCTCGCCATGTCGCACGTGAACTCCGAGCCCCGCGGCGCGCTCGGCTTCGCGACGCCCGCGCGCGCCTTCAGGGCGATGCTCGGGGAGGACGCGGCGGCGCTGCTGGACGCCTACGGTGTGTGGGACGTGCCGCTCGGCGACCTCGACCTGACGCCGGGACTCATCGAGAGGGCGCGCGCCGAGAGGGGCGATGCCCCGCTGGCCTAGCCTAGAAGGAAAAACGGAATAGACGGACCGACCGTCCGGCTGAGTCTGGGAAGAGGTGCCGGGCGGCGGGCGGAGCATGGCCACCGGACCTATCGAAACACATCTCCACCGTTCCATCAACTGGGAAAACGGCGCCCCCGGACCCCAGGAGGGGCCGCGGGGGCGTTCAGCTAACTGCGGGAATGGCCTATTTGCTCAATGTGTTCGGCTGAGATCGGAAATCAACCTTCAGGAAACTCTGCCAGTACAAGGGGATAGAGATCATCGAGGGGCACCTGATGCCCGACCACGTCCACATGCTGCTGGCGATACCGCCGAAGTACAGCGTATCGAGCGTGATGGGCTACCTGAAGGGGAAGAGCTCGCTGATGATATTCGACAAGCACGCGAACATGAAGTACAAGTTCGGCAACAGGAAGTTCTGGGCCGAGGGCTACTACGTGTCCACCGTCGGCCTGAACGAGGCCACCATTGCGAAGTACATCCGGGAGCAGGAGAAGGCCGACATCGCGATCGACCGGCTGAGCGTCAAGGAGTACGAGGACCCCTTCGATAGGGGGCCGGGGCGTAAATAGCGCCGGTTTGACCGGCCCGTCACGGGTCAATCTGCAGTGCGGCCCGAACCCCGTGAGGGCCGGCGCCTTTAGACGCGTGCCGGAAATCCAAGGGTTATACCCTAAGAGCAAACCACCCCTTTTAGGGGTGGTTTTGATTGCACGGTACGGATGTGTTTTATTGCACGTTGGGCGGGCTTGCAAACCGTTCGGACGCTAAAACGAACCGACCGCGCCTTCGTGCCGTCGAGGGTGTTCATAAGTGGATAGTATGGGCTTACTTATTACAACGTGCGCCGTGTCTGGGAAGCGCGGTGCCGCTTATTGGGAGGAACAACATGAAAAAGAAGCTGCTGCTTGCGCCCCTCATGGCCGTCTTGGTTGCGTGCGTGGTCGTGCTCTCCGGCTGCGGAGGCCCTTCGATCGAAGAGCTCATCACCGAGGACCTTACGACTCAGTTCGATGAGGTCAAAAACGGTGGTGACGATTTCCTCTCTGGCCTGGAAGAGGCTTCGGGCGACGAGTTCGAGCAGCTGGGCATCGATCCCAAGGAGTATGCCAAGACCTATCTCGAGGGTTTTGATTACGAGATCGGCGACGTGACGGTCGACGAGGACAAGGGTGTCGCGACCGCCGAGGTCTCCATCACCTGCAAGTCCATGAACAAGATTGTCGAGGACTTCTCCACCCAGTATCAGGAGAAGGTTGCCGCGCTTGATACGGTTCCTTCCGATGACGAGCTGTACAAGATGGCAGGTCAGGTTATGGTCGATGTGACCAAGGCCACCGAGCCCAGGAAGACCACGGTTATCTTCAAGTACACCTGCAACGACGACGGCGAGTGGTCTGCCGACGACTCCGTCAACTCCGAGATGATGGATGCAATGCTGAGCTAGGGGAGTTACGCGGTAGTTTGTTACGGCGTTTTACCAAACGCCGTAACTGCTCGACGCTGCGCGGGCACCAGAGCGACAACTTGTCATTCAAAGAGGACGGCATGACCAGAAGGTCTATGCCGTCCTCTTTTCATGCCAATTTGTTCGCTCTGGTGCCCGCTCGCTGTCATTGCCGAAACATCGGCGTTGCCATGGCAGTCATTGGGTGTTCCTATAGTTTTGTCAACCGTCGGGGCTACTCCCGGTAGGGCACCCGGTCGCGCATCACGGCGTATATCGCCCTGAGCCGCTTTCTCGCGACGGCCTTGAGCGCCCGCCCGTGGCCCATGCCCCGCGCCCTGCAGGCCCGGTAGTACTCGCCGTAGCGCCCCGACGACCTGACCAGGCTGTTGCACGAGAAGATCAGCAGGGACTTGAGCCTCGCGTCGCCGCGCCTGGACGCCCTGACCGACCTAACCGACGTGCCGGAGCTCCTCACCCTCGGGGCTATGCCGCAGTACGAGGCCAGGTGGTCGTGGTCTGGGAACCTCCCGATGTCGACCGACACCGCGAGCTGCGCCGCCGTCCTCGGCCCGATGCCGGGCACGGTGAGTAGGCACGCGTAGGTCTCGTCGCCCTCGAGCAGCGCCGCCGTCTCGGCCTCGAGGGCCCCGGCCTCGTCGAGGGCCTCCGATATCCGGGCGGCCAGGAACCTGACCTGCCTGTTCTCGGCCTCGATGAGCGCCGGCGGGGGCGCAGTCGAGGCGGCCGCGGCCTCCCCGGCGGCCTCGGCCTGCGGCCCCTCGGCCCCCGAGCGGGCGATCCCCCACGCCCCGCCGAACCCGGCGAGCAGCTCCAGCCACCGGCGGTCCGACAGGTCGACGGCGGCCTCGAGGGCCGGGCAGGACTCGAGCAGCACGGCGCGCAGGCGGTTCTTGTCCCTGGTCGCGCAGGCGACGACGTGGTCGCGCTGCGACGAGAGGGCGCGCGCGGCCTCGAGGGCCTCGCCGCGGCCCGGGACCCCCGACAGGGAGTCCGGCACACCCAGGGCGGTCCGCGCGATCACCGCGGCGTCGCGCTCGTCGGTCTTGGCCTCGCCGGCGAACAGCCCGGCGGCGCGGCTGGCGGCGAGGCCGGGCAGGTGGGCGACCCCCAGACCCGCGGCGCGGGCGCGCCTCACGGCGAGGGACCCTATGTTGCGGAACTGGTCGACCACGACGAGCGTGCCGGCGGGCACGGAGGCGAACAGCGCGTCGAGCTCGGCCTCCCTGTTGCGGACGGGGGCGCTGGACAGCACCTCCCCGTCGCGGTCGATCAGGCAGGCCCAGTGGGAGGACTTGCCGACGTCTAGGCCGAGCACGGCCGCGGGCCTGGTCGATGGCGCTTTCACGGTGGTATCCTTCCGGTAGTCGTTCGACCGGATGGCCTCCCCCTCGGCACTCACATTACCAGCCGCGGCGCCTGCCCGGCACTTTCCTATCAGCCGTCGGGGGCGGCGCGTCCCGCGCCGGCAGCACCCAACAGGCCCTCTCGGGGGCAGGGACGTTCGGCCGTGCGCGGGCGCCCGGTCGGCGGCCCGTTCTGGGCGCGCCTCAATCGTAGCCCGAGACGGGCCCGGGCTGACAATTTCGACTGTAATGGACGTTCTTAAACGACTACTTTCCGCGCGACAGAATCTATGCAGCCGTGTTGAGCGACAGCCCCGCTACTCGCCCAGAATCAGCGCCGCGAGCTCATCCTGGGTGTCCACCACGTAGTCGGCGCCGGCGGCTTCTAGCTCTGCGCGGCCACGGAAGCCCCAGGCGACGCCGGCGCTCTTGAGGCCGGCGTTGTGACCGGTCAGGATATCGACATTGGAATCGCCCACATAGAGTGTGGTTGCCGGGTCGGCGCCTAGCTCTTTCATCACATGCAGCGTAACAGGCGCCTCGGGCTTGGGAGGAAACGCGTCGACGCGGCCCTGTACCAGCGCAAAGCGATCGGGGCCAAAGTACTTCTCGATAAGCGGGGCAGCCGAGACATGGTCCTTGTTGGTAAGCACGGCAAGCTGCACGCCCGCGACGCGCAGGCGGTCGAGCATCTCGATCGTACCGGCGTACGGTGAGGTGTGGTCTTCCTTGTGCTCGCCGTAATAAGCCCTAAACTCGGCAAGCGTCTGCTCAAACATACGGCCGTCGCCCGCATACTCGGCGGGCATAAAGCGCTCGACCAGCTTGAGCATGCCGTTTCCCACCTTGTAGCGGTACTCGTCTACGGCAAACGTGGGCCAGCCGTGCATCTCGCAGGTATGGTTGCCGGCGGCCGCCAGGTCCTCGAGCGTGTTGAGAATGGTGCCGTCCAGGTCAAAGATCACATGGGAAAAAGCTGCTGCCATGGGTGCTCCTGCCGCTTGAGTTGTAAAACGCACCCCATGATACTGGGCATGCGTGCCGGGCATGTTTGGAATCTGAATATCTTTAATAGCCCTGAGCCTTTGTCGTTAGCAAATCCTCGGCAGCTGCTCTCCCACGAGCATGTCGAGTATGCGGGTCGAGCCCCAGCCGGTGCGTACGCGCACGGCGGGGCGGGCGTCCTCGGCAAGCGGCAGCACGCGACCGATGATGGCGGCATTCTCGCCGTAGCGGGCGGCGCGCATGGCGGCCAGTGCCGCATCTGCCTGTTCGGCCGGCACCACGGCGACCATCTTGCCCTCGTTTGCCACCTGCAACACATCATAGCCGAGCATCTCGCAGGCTGCCTGCACGTCGGGGCGTACGGGCACGGCATCCTCGTCGACCTCCATGGCAACGCCGCTGGCCTGGGCAAACTCGTTGAGCGTGGACGCCAGGCCACCGCGAGTGGGGTCGCGGAAGCAGCGTGTGTCGGGTGCTGCGGCAAGCACATCGGCAATCAGGTGGTTGAGCGGCGCGGCGTCGCTTTCGATGGTGCTCGAAAACGCCAGACCCTCGCGCTGACTCATGATGGCGATACCGTGGTCGCCGAGTGTACCCGACACCAGGATGACATCGCCAGGCTGGCAGTTGGCGCCGCTGAGCGCCACGCCCTCGGGCACCTCGCCCACGCCGGCGGTATTGATGTAGACGCCGTCGGCCCCGCCGCGCTCGACCACCTTGGTGTCGCCCGTGATGATCGCCACGTCCGCCTCGCGCGCCGTTTCGGCCATGGTCTGCACGATTTGACGCAGCTTGTCCATGGGGTAGCCCTCTTCGAGGATAAAACCGCATGAGAGGTAGCGCACGTTGGCGCCCGAGGTCGCGACGTCGTTAACGGTTCCGCACACGGCGAGTCGGCCGATATTGCCGCCGGGGAAGAACTGCGGCGAGACTACAAAGCTGTCGGTCGACATGGCGATGCGCCCGCTCGCGGGCAGCGCAGCGACGCCGGCATCGTTGCCCTCGAGCAGTTCGGGCGACCCAAAGGCATCCAAAAAGACCTCATCGATAATGCGCTTCATCATCTGGCCGCCAGAGCCGTGGCCCAACAGGACAGTGCTATCGGTGGCAGTACGGGACATATCGAAAACTCCAATCGAGGTGCGTCTGGTGCGTGGGGGCGTTCGGGCTAGATTTGGTATCTAAAGTACGCAGCGCAGCTGCCTTCCGAGCTCACCATGCACGGGCCAACAGGATGCCCGGGCGTGCAGGCGTGGCCGAAAAGTGGGCAGTCGCTCGGTGCGATGGCCCCGCGCAGCACGTCGCCGCAACGGCATCCGCGCGGCTCGACCGTCGGTTCAACGGGCACGTCATAGCGGGCGCCGGCGTCAAAGCGCGAGAACTCGGGGCGGATGGAAAGGCCCGAGGCGGCAATCGGTCCCAGCCCGCGCCATGTGGTATCGCACGGCTCAAACACCTGCTCGACCAGTTGGCGCGCCACGGGGTTGCCGTCCACGTTGACGCCGCGACGGTACGCGTTGTCGATCGCGGGCCGCCCCTCAACGACCATCTGCACCAGCATGCAGATACCCTGCAGAATATCGACCGGCTCAAATCCCGTGACCACGCCTGGGGTCCTAAACTCATCGACCAAAAAGCCAAAGGGTACCAGGCCTGTGATGGTGGCGACGTGGCCCGGCAGGATAAAGCCGTCGATAGTGGTCTCGGGGTCGTTGGCAATCGCGCGCAGCGCCGGTGGCGTGGTCTTGTGGGCGCAATAGACCGAGAAGTTCTGGAGTCCGCGTGCATCGGCCTCCAGGATGGCGGCGGCGATGGTGGGCGTCGTAGTCTCAAAGCCCACGCCCATAAAGATGACCGGGCGGTCGGGGCTGTGTTTGGCGATATCGAGCGCGTCGAGCGGCGAGTAGACGATACGGATGTCGCGTCCGGCTGCCTTTTGCGCGGCAAGCGAGGTGGACGATCCGGGCACGCGCATCATGTCACCAAAGGTAGTGATGATGGCGCCGTCCATCTTGGCGAGTGCGATTGCGTGGTCGATGTCGCGGTTTGCGGTAACGCAGACGGGGCAGCCCGGGCCGCTCAACAGCTTGAGCCCCGCCGGCATAATGGAGCGAAAACCATAGCGGCCAATGCTCACGGTATGCGTACCGCAGACCTCCATCAGGTTGATGGTGCGGTCGCCGACAAGCTCATGAATGCGGTCGATGAGCTCGCGAGCGAGCCGTGGGTCGCGAAATGCCGAAAAGTCGATACCGGAGTGAACCGGTTGCGCCGCCGCCACTAGTATGCCTCGGCCGGGTTGGTGGCGAGCTGGTCCTCTTCGACCAGCTCGGTCATGGCGTTGACCAGCTCGAGCGTCTCCTGGGCTTCCTGCTCGTCGACAATCTGGATGCCAAAGCCGGCGTGTACGAGAATATAGTCGCCTACCTGTGCCGTCGGCACGAGGCGCAGCGAAACGGGGCGCTCGATGCCCATCATGTCGACGATCGCCTTTAGGTCGTCGTCGCGTTTGACCACTTTACCGGGAACGGCAAGGCACATAATGTTTCCCTTTTATACGCTTTGCGCTGGATGGGCGCTTAATAATCCATCAGTTGATGGTAGCGCTCGCGGGGGTTGCGGGCAAATGCGTTACACCTGTGAGACGGCGGCGCATGGGCTGGCCAAGCAGCCTACCGCGATGCGATCTGCGTGAGGCGAGCGCGGGCGACCGCCGCCTGGCCGTAGGCGATGCAGCCGTCGTTGACGGGCACGGTGTGGGGAACCAAGACGGCAAGACCGGCGTCTTTGAGCTCGCGCGTGAGGAGCCGAAGCAAAAGTCGGTTCATGAACACGCCGCCCGAGAGCGCGACGATGTCGATGCCTTCGCGAGCGCAGATTTCGCTTGCGATACGTGCCGATGCGCGTGCAATGGCGATATGGAAGTCGAGCGCGAGCTTGTCGGCCGGCACACCGGCCTCGATTCCACTCAAAAGCGCCTCAAAAAGCGGTTTGGGATCCAAAATGAGGGGGTTGTCCGAGGCCGCCTGGACAGTTAGTTCAGATACGTATTTTTGTGATGGGCTCTGGGTGGCAAAAGCCGTCTGCGAACACCCCAAATGGGTCGTTTTTGGGTGTTCGGCAGACATATTCGCCGCAAACGGCGTGTCTGGAGAGCCCTTTTTGGCCAAATTCGAGCCAAAAATGCCGGATAGGGGGTTTGTAGTTAATACGTATCTGAACAAACTGTCCAGCGATGTTGAGGCGGATGCGGATACACCCGCTTGATTGTCAGTGAAATGGCTGTTTTCGTCGTTGAGAGCGCGCCAAGCGGCGGCCTCGAGCTCGATGGCGGGTTCGCCCTCGTAGGTTGCGGTGCCGCAGATGCCCAGGATCGCGGCCGCAGCGTCGAACAAGCGGCCCATGCTGCTCGTGCGCGGGCTGTTGATATTCCGTTCGATCATCGTAGCCGTGATACTGCGCGTTTGCTCGTCGAGGCTGTCCAAAAGCCGAGCGGCGCCTGGGTGCTCGAGCAGGCCGAGCTCGCTCAGCAGGGCAAAGGCGTTGCGGCGGGCGTCGCGCACAGATGCGGCGCCACCGGGGAGTGCCCAGGTACGCAGGTGCGCGGTGCGCTCAAAATCGGCGAGGCCGGCGACAAGAAACTCACCGCCCCAAATGGTTCCGTCGGTGCCAGCGCCCGTTCCATCGAAGGCGATGCCAAGTACGCGCGCATTGGGTGCAAGCTGTCCTGTGGCGATAGCCTCAGCCATCACGCTCGCGATATGCGCATGATGGTGCTGGACTTCGATAAGCGGCAGATTGCGCTCGCGCGCCTGTTCGCGTGCCCACTGACTCGATAGGTAGCTGGGGTGCAAGTCGCAGGCCAGCGCGGCGGGCGCTAGGTCAAAAAGGTCTTCCAGTCGCGTGCGTGCCGCATTCCACGCATCGAAAGTCGCACCGTTTTCGACATCGCCGATATGCTGCGACACAAAACAGGCCGACGTTCCATTCGCGTCTTCGCGCGTGAGTGCGATCGTGGCCTTTTGCTGCGGGCCGCAGGCGAGCACACAGGGCGCGGCGCTGGCGAGTGCCGGCAGCGGCAACGGCTGCGGGGCGTACCCGCGAGCGCGGCGCACGGGCATAACGACCCCGTCGACCACACGTACCACGGAGTCGTCGTAGCGCGAGAGGATCGCGCGGTCATTGCCGAGCAGCGCGTCGGCGATGCCGGCGGCAACGAGATGCTCCCAGGCAAGATCGTCATCGGTCTCGATGGGCTCTTCGCTCAAGTTTCCGCTGGTCATAACCAGCGCGTGCATGCCATGCGTTTCTGCCGCGGCAAGCAGCAGATGCTGAAGCGGGGTATAGGGGAGCATGACGCCGAGCTCGGGCAGATCGTGCGCAACGGACGGCGCAAGTGCGAGAGCATCGAAGGAATCTCCCATGCCAACACCACGCCGGCGCAGCAGCACGATGGGGCGGATGCTGCCGGCCAGCAAGTCGCGCTCGGCGTCGTTGACACGGCACAGGCGCTCGGCATCGGTAAGGTCGCGCACCATAACGGCAAGCGGCTTGTTGCTGCGGCGCTTGTGACGGCGCAGCTCGACTACTGCTTGCTCGTTGGCGGCGTCGCAAGCCAGATGGAATCCGCCCAGGCCCTTGATGGCAACAATGCCGCCGGCCTCGAGCAGCTCGACACAGCGCTCGATAATAGCGTCGCTAGACTCGCGCGTGTCGCCGACAGCCGGCGTCGCCTCTGAGCTCTCGAGCACCATGCCGCCTGCCGCCTCGCGCCAGGTAATATGCGGCCCGCAGTCAAAGCAGGCATCGGGCTGCGCATGAAAGCGCCGGTCAAGTGGGCCGGCATACTCCGCGGCGCATTCGGGGCACATGGGAAAGCGATCCATAGAGGTGGCCGCTCGGTCATAAGGCAGCGAGCGGATGATGGTAAAGCGCGGTCCGCAGTTGGTGCAGTTGATAAAGGGGTAGTGGTGGCGTCGATCAGCGGGGTCGAACAGTTCGTGCAGGCAGTCGTCGCAGGTGGCGATATCGGGCGAGATGAGCGTCGTATGTGCAGTCTTATCCTGTGACGCCACAATGCGAAAGTCCTGCTCATTGGCGTCATCCCAAGTGCCGGGCTCCAAATCCGCAACGTCGACGCGCTCCACGCGGGCAGCCGCGGGTGCGTGCTCCGACAGCGCGGCGACAAAGCCGTCGACGGCCGCACCCGAGGCATGCGCCTCGACATGCACGCCGTCGCCTGCGTTGAGCACCCAGCCGCAGATGCCATGCGCCATGGCCTCGCGATACACAAACGGCCGCATGCCAACGCCCTGCACAATGCCCGTCACATGAATATGCACATGCCGCATGCGGCTCTCCCTCATCAAAACCGACCAAAAAGGGACAGGTTTATTTTGGTAGGTAAAACTTCTAAACCCGCCAAAACAAACCTGTCCCTTTTTGGCAGGTGCGCTGCGGGAAATCCCGCTACAGTCCTAGGCTTTGTCCGGTGGCAGCGCAGGTGAGCTCACCGTGCTTAACACCGCGCAGTCCCAGCAGACGGTCGGCTAGTTCGTAGACGCGCTCGCCGCGACCCTTGAGCGCCAGAATCTCCAAGCAGTTGTGGTGATCCAGATGCACGTGCATGGTCGATACGATCTCGTCGGTGTAGTCGTGCTGTACTTCGTCCAGACGGCGCGTCAGATCACCGGTATGGTGGTCATAGATCATGGTGAGTGAACCGATGACCTGCTCGTCGGGCGTGCGCATCTGCTCCTTCGCGATCGAGGCGCGAATCAGGTCGCGTACGGCCTCGGAGCGGTTGGCCACGTCACCGCGGCGTGCGATCTGCTCGTCAAAGCGGCGCAGCAGATCGTCGGGCGCGGTCACCGAAAAGCGGACCAGCTCGGAGCTGGAGCCGGCGCAACGGCAGCTCGCCTGGTCGGCCGGACCGTGCGGATGCTCGTGCTTGTGGTCGCAGCCGTGCTCGTGCTCGTGCTCGGTCACGCTACACCAGCTTCACGGAGCCGACGGAGTTATGGTCGGCCTCGATGGCGTCCTCGTAGCCCTCGAGCGCGTCATGCGCCTCGTGCAGCGCAGCCATGGCGGCCTCGAGCTTGGCGCCGATGCGCTCCATGTCAAAATTCTCGGTCGCATGCAGCAGCTGATGGCTCCACTCGTGAGCGAGCTCGATGGTGTCGTCGACCTGCTTGACGCTCATGGCAAGCTGGCTCATGTTCATTCCAACATCATGCATGGGAAATCTCCTTTTGTATGGGGCAGTTCAGTGGTTCAGATTTTACTACGCCCGCTCTGTGCGCAGCTGCATAAGAAAACGGGTGCGAGTCTGTGTGACCCGCACCCGTTCACTGGGGGCTGTTTGTGACTACCATACTATCCGTGGTTGCACTCGGTGCATCCAGAAGTCCGGCGAGCGGTGCAAAAGCGCTCATGGACGGCGGGTAAGTAACAAGCGTATTACAGATGCTTCTCCAGCAGCGCCTGCAGCCTCGCCTTGGGCAGAGCGCCAACCGAGCGGTCAATCTCCTCGCCGTTCTTAAACACAATCAGCGTGGGGATGCTCATGACGCCAAACTTCATGGCCAGGTCCTGGTTGTCGTCGACGTTGCACTTGGCCACAGCCAGCTTGCCGGCCAGCTCATCGGCAACCTCGTCAACGATGGGCGAGAGGGAGCGGCAGGGGCCGCACCACGGTGCCCAAAAATCGACCAGCACGGGCAGGCTGTCGTTAACGACGGAATCGAAGTTCTCGGGGGTAATCTGCTTAATGTCAGCCATGGTGACCTCCATAATGTGACGCGGCTTGGCCGCGTAAAACTCAGTACGACCGTGCTTATACCCAGCCGCCCGCAAAGCAACCACTCGCAGGCGGCTCTTTTATCAAAAGCGCCGCAAAACCCCTTTCTTCAGATATGGGGATATAAGGCGCATCGGCGTCAGCCGATATACATATACGGCTGCAAGTGGTATACTGTTTTCATGGATAGATACAGGAGCAACGACAACATAGTCTGGGACTGCGACTACCATGTGGTCTTCTGCCCGAAATACCGCAGGAAGGTGCTCGTGGACGGCATCGGCTCCCGCTTCGAGGAGATCGCGCACGAGGTTGCGGAGGAACTCGATTTCGAGATAAGGGAAATCAAGGTCATGCCCGACCGCGTGCACATGCTCGTCTCAGTCGACCCCCAGTTCGGCATCCACCGGGCCGTGAAGCGCATCAAGGGCAGGACCAGCCACGACCTGCGCGCCGAGTTCCCGCAGCTGAAGCGCAAGCTGCCGACGCTCTGGACGAACAGCTACTTCGTCTCGACCGTCGGCGGGGCGACGCCCGAGGCCGTCAGGCAGTATATCGAGGACCAGAGGAACGCGTGAGGGCCATGGACAAGACCTTCGAGTACCGCATATACCCGAGCGCCGAGCAGGAGGCCCTCCTGCAGAAGACCTTCGGCTGCTGCCGCTGGGTCTACAACAGGGTGCTGGCGATGAGGCGGGACGAGTACGCGTGGACGGGCAAATCGAGGCACATCAACTCCTACATCACCCAGATCCCCGCCTGGAAGAGGGCGGACGCGCCGTGGCTCTCCGAGGTGGACTCCATGGCACTGCAGCAGTCCCTGCGCGACCTGGACAAGGCATTTAAGAACTTCTTCCGCGCACCAGGCAAGGTGGGCTTTCCGAAGTTCAAGTCCAAACGCGCGGGGAGGAAGAGCTACCGCACGAACGGCGTCGGGATAATCGACGCCAGGCACGTGAGGCTGCCAAAGCTGGGGACCGTCAGGGCGCGGGTGAGCCGTCCCGTGGAGGGGCGCGTCCTGTCCGCGACGGTCAAGCAGGTGCCGAGCGGCAAGTACTACGTGGCGATATGCTGCGCGGACGTCCCCGCCACGGACGCGCCGGCCCCGACCGTCGGGTTCCTGGGAGTCGATGCGGGAATACACGACATAGCCACCTGCTCCACGGGGGAGCGCCTGCCCAACCCCAAAAACCTGCAAAGGAGCGAGAGGAGGCTGGCGCGGGAGCAGCGGCGGCTCTCGCGCAAGCGGAAGGGCTCCGCAAATCGCGCCAGGCAGCGTGTCAGGGTCGCGCGGGCGCACGAGAAGGTTGCCAACCGGCGGAAGGACGCCCTGCACAAGTTCACGACGCATGCGGTGGGAGAAAGCCAAAACATCGCGGTCGAGGACCTGAACGTCAGGGGCATGCAGAGGAACCGCCGCCTCGCCAAGGCCGTGGGCGATGCCGCCATGTCGGAGCTGGCGCGCCAGCTCGAGTACAAATGCGCATGGTCGGGGCGCGGCTTCGTAAGGGTGGGCAGGTTCTATCCGTCCAGCAAGACGTGTTCCGCATGCGGTTACGTCTACAGGGGACTGACGCTGGCCGAACGGGTATGGGACTGCCCCGCGTGCGGCATGCGTCACGACCGCGACCTGAACGCCGCCGTCAACATCGCCCGCGAGGGAAGGAGAATCCTGGAAGGTACCGCAGGGCATGCGGGAACCGCGGCAGACGCCGCAAACGCTTGTGGAGAGGGCGTAAGACCTACGGCTGCATGCGCAGTCTAGGCAATTCTCGGTGAAGCAAGAATCCCCTGGCTTTAGCCATGGGGAGTGTCAAATAATGGTGGGCACGCAAACGATTGGAGAGCGCATACCTATGTCACAAAGCCAGAAAAAAGAAGCCATCGCCCAGGCGGCCGAGCAGGAGCTCGCATCGCTTGCGGGTCGTGGCGTGCGCATCGCAGGCAACGCGTGCTCGCCGATTGTGCTGGTAAAAGGCGATTTGGATGAGGCCGAGCGCTCGGGCGGCGAGCTTGCCGCAGGCGCGGATGGCGCGGCGCTGCGTAAGGCGCTCGGGGCCATCGGTTATGCGCCCGAGGATTTTTGCGTGCTGGCAAGCGTCGCCGGTGCGGGCGACGGAACGGTGGCGGTGGGCCATGCCCTGCCGTGCGAGCTGTTCCGCGAGGCGCTCGAGGCGCTGGACCCCGAGGCGGTGCTGTTGCTGGATGATCGTGCGGCCGATACCATGCGCGAGACCTATGCCGATATGCTCGTGGCGATCGACGACTTCGACACCGCCATGCTCAAGCCCGGCCTGGTCGCCCATGTGCAAGGGCGCCGCGTGCTCGCGCTCGACGGCTTTGAGGCGGCGCTCACCGACAAGGCCGCCAAGCAGCGCATGTGGGCCTACATTAAACAGCTGACTCCGGCCGCCGCGCCGCTGTAGCGGACCGGCGCTGGCAAGGTGGCCCCGGCGGGCCGAGCATGCCGGCAGCTTGTCGCGTCCCTACATCACGGCACGCAGCTCAAATCGGTCGCCGTGAATGCGGAACTGGCAGTTGCCGTTCATGCGCTCGACGGCGAGCTTAATGCTCTTGGTGCCAAAGCCGTGGCCGGCGTGCTGGGCCACGGGCATGCCGTCAACCATACGCGGCGGGCGGTCAAACGTGTTAGAGACCAAAAGCAGCAGCTGCCCGTCTTCGTAGCGCAGGTCCAGATCGACGAATCGTTTGCCCTGGGGAGCGGCGCTCGCGGCGACGATGGCGTTGTCCAGGGCATTCGAGAGCACGCTAAACAGGTCGACATCGGCCACATGGACGTTCTCTGGCACGGCGGCGCGCAGGTCGGCGGTGATACCGTTTCGGTTGATATCGGAGCTAAATGACGAAAGCACGATGTTGACCGTTTCGTTGGCACAGTAGCGGCGCACGGCGGTGCGGTCGTTTGTCTCACAGAGTTCGTTGATGCGCCCGAGCACCTCGTCGACGTGACCCTCTTCGATTAAAACCGCAAGGCCGCGCAGGAAGTGCCGCATGTCATGGCGCAGAACCGAAAGCTCGCGTCCAGATTGACGCCAGGCTTCGAGCTCTTTGATAGCTGCGCTATCGCGGGTCTCGAGCATCCAACGCTCGCGCTCGGCGGCCTCTTTAGCCTCGTATTCGCGCAGATACACAGCAAGAAACATAAGGTAGAAAGCGCAAAGCGCAAACGCCAAAAACTCAACGGTCACAACCGAGCCCGAGTGGAACAACGTGGTGTAGACGTTGGTGGCGTAGTCAAAGATGTAATAGACGAGCGGCAGGATGAGCAGAATCTCGAGCTCGGTAGGGCTTTTGACTGCCAAGCGCGGACCGATGTCGCCGGCCCAGTGCAGCAGGAGCGCAAAGACGGCGACCGTGGTGATAATGCGTGTCGCGTAGTACGCGATTTGCGAGCCGCAGGCGGCGAGCGCGGCGATGCCCATCCAGTTGCTAAATTGGCAGCTCAGGTATGCGCTGGTGACGCCGAGCATAACGAGCAAAGGGCTCAGCCGATAGCGCGCGCACAGATAGATGACGAGCGGCAGATGCACGACGAGCGGATACACCTGTCGAGCGAAAAGTTCGCCGCCAAAGACATTGGCGAGCGCAAAGGCGGTACCGGTGAGCACGTCAACCGCGATCAGCTCAAGCGCATGACGGCGGTTGATCTCGACCCCGCACAGCGCTGCCGAGGCGAAAACGCCAAAGAGCAGGGTCGTTGCGTGGTGGATTGCCCAAAGCAGCATTTCGGCCGTGGGGAGCATCAGTGCCTCCCGCCCTCAAAGCGCGCCGCAAAGTAGGCATCTTGGAACCCCTGCTTGCAACTGCGTGCCAACGGGATACAGGCGCCCGATCTCATGAAGATCTCCGTGCGGTCAAAGTGATCGATGTTGCGCAGGTTGACCTGGTAGCTGCGATGGCATTTAAAGAAGACCGCGTTTTGCGCCAAGCGGTCCTCGACGCTGCGGAACGATTCGAGCGCCTCGATATCGCGTCCGTCGCGCAGGTGGAAAACCACGTGCTTGTTGCGTGCCTCGGCATATTCGATGTCGGACAGGCGCAGGGCATGGTAACCAAAGGACGTTTTGATGACGAACTCGTCGGTCGCCGACGGGCGCATGCTCGAAAGCTCGTCGAGCAGCTGCGCCAGGCGTTCGTATGCCACGGGCTTGAGCAGGTAGTCGAAGGCGCGGACTTCGTAGGACTCCAGCGCAAACTCGGGCGACGAGGTGAGGAACACCAGGCGCACGGCGGTATCGGACTGGCGCAGCTCGCGCGCGGTGTCCATGCCGTTGACGAGCGGCATGATCATGTCGAGCAGGATGATGTCGGCGCGCGACGCGGCATGGCGCGCCAGCAGGTCCTCGCCGCGCGTAACGAGCGCAACATCGACCGCCGTGCCCTTCTCGGTCGACCAACGGTCGATCATCCGGTGCAGTCTATCTAGAAAAGCGACGTCATCGTCGCAGGCAATAATCTTGAGCATTCGGGCCCCCTTAGTAGTTCGATTTTGCCACATTGGGCGCGTGCCGCTCGCGGGGGAGCGCCCGTTCGTGCCTCATGGTGCGCAACTCGCGCCGAGCGGTATTGCGGTGGCGAAAGATGCCTCCTGCGCTATCGAGAGCTCGGCTATCCTCAGCTTGCCAGTTCGAAAATGGACCTGCCGCATGATTGAATCTTTATTTCAACTTTACACCTAGGTTTACAGCTGTCTTGTCAGCTGTAAACCTAGGTGTCATACTAAAGCCCCAAGATTCGCCAAAAGAGAGGGGCCTTGATGGCACAGAGCGCGAACATGGATGCATCGGAGCTTGCACGCGACATTGCGGCCGGCCTGGCATCGGCAACGACGGCAACGGAGCGCGCGGCATTGGTGCCCGCAGAGCTCGTCGAGGCCATTCAGCAACTTAAAACCCAACGCGACGCGGTGATCCTGGCACACTATTACGTGGCACCCGAGGTCCAGGCTGTGGCCGATTACGTCGGCGACAGCTTCTACCTGGCTAAGCTCGCCAAGAGCCTGCCGCAGCAGACCATCGTGCTGTGCGGCGTGGAGTTTATGGGCGAGAGCGCCAAGCTGCTCAACCCCACCAAGACCGTGCTGCTGCCCGAGCCGGGCGCGGACTGCCCCATGGCTCATATGGTCAAGCGCGAGACGGTCGACGCGGCGCGCGCCGAGTACGGCGACGACCTGGCCGTGGTCTGCTACGTCAACTCCACGGTCGAGATCAAGAGCTGGAGCGACGTGTGCGTCACCAGCTCCAACGCCGTCAAGATCGTGTCCGAGCTGCCGCAGCAGCATATCCTGTTCATTCCCGACCAAAACCTCGGCCGCTTCGTAGCCGAGCAGGTGCCGCAAAAGCACGTCATTCTCAACAACGGCTACTGCCCGCGCCATCACATCATCACCGTCGAGCAGATTGTCGACGCGACGGAGGCCCACCCCGACGCGCTCGTGCTGGCGCATCCTGAGTGCAAGGCCGACGTCCTTGCCGAGGCCGACTACATCGGCTCCACCGCCGGCATCATCAAGTATGCCGAGGAGTCCGACGCGAGCGAGTTTATTATCGTGACGGTCCGCGGCGTGCTCTACGAGCTCGAGCGCCGCTGCCAGGGCACCGGCAAGAAGTTCTACTTCCCCGCGGTGCAGCCCACCTGCGTCAACATGGATCTCATCACGCTCGAAAAGCTCGTGCACTGCCTGGAGACAGGCGAGGGCGAGGTGCAGATCGGCGTGTCGGGCGAGGCTGCCGATCAGGCCAAGCTCACGCTCGACCGCATGCTCGAGTACGCAGCGCGTTAGAACAATGTGGCATGAGGGACGGTCCCTTATGTCACATTCAAGGGAGAGGATTCCTGTGGAAACCAAGCAATACCCCGATATGGAGTGCGACGTCGTCATTGCCGGCTGCGGCGTAGCGGGCCTGTACGCGGCTCTCAACCTGCCGACGAGCACGCGCGTGATCATGCTCTCCAAGGGCGCGGTCGACGAGTGCGATTCGATGCTCGCGCAGGGCGGCATCTGCGTACTGCCCGAAGGCTCGGACTACGATGCCTTCTTTGAGGACACCATGCACGCCGGCCATTACGAGAACCGCCGCGAGAGTGTTGACATCATGATTCGCTCGAGCCGCTCGGTCATCAACGACCTGCTGGCCATGGGCGTGGATTTTGAGCGCAAGGCCGACGGCAGCCTCGACTTTACCCGCGAGGGCGCGCACAGCCGCCCGCGTATCGCCTTCCATGCCGACATCACCGGCAAGGAGATCACGACTAAGCTGCTCCAGGCCGTCCGCAAGCTGGACAACGTGCAGATTTTGGAGCACGTGGCCATGACCGACATCCTGACGGTCGTGCGCGATGGGGCCACGGTGTGCACTGGTGTCGTTGCCGTTTCCGTGGACGAGGACAACTCGGTTCGTCCCGCCGACGAGCTGACAAATGCCGCCGAGGGCGTGCATGCCGGCGAGCCGTTTAAGATCCATGCCTGCCACACGCTGTGGGCAACGGGCGGCATCGGCGGCGTATATGACCACTCGACCAACTACCCGCAGCTCACGGGTGATGCCTGCTACATCGCTCAGGAGCATGGTATTAAGATGGAGCACCTGGACTACGTGCAGATTCACCCCACGGGACTGTTCTCGCCGCAGCCGGGCCGCACCTTCCTGATCAGCGAGAGCTGCCGCGGCGAGGGCGCGATTTTGCTCAACGCCGCCGGCGAGCGCTTTACCGACGAGCTTCAGCCGCGCGATGTGGTCGCCGCCGCCATTCGCGAGCAGATGAAGCAGGACGGTGCCGAGCACGAGTGGCTGAGCTTTGCCCCTGTCGAGCGCGACGTGGTGACTGGGCACTTTGCCAACATTCGCGCACGCTGCCTGGAGGACGGCCGCGACATCTTGGACGAGCCCATCCCCGTTACGCCCACGCAGCACTACTTTATGGGTGGCGTATGGGTCGATAAGGACGGCCGCACCTCGATGCCCGAACTCTACGCAGCCGGTGAGACGGCCTGCAACGGCGTTCACGGCAAGAATCGCCTGGCTTCCAACAGCCTGCTCGAGGCGCTGGTCTGGGGTCGTCGCGCCGCGTGGTACATGCGCACCGGCGAGTCGCTCGCAGTGGAGCAGGCGGGCGATCCCGCGCTCGATGGCCGTCATCGCGCCCTGGGCGCCGACCCTCTGGCAATCGATGATTTGGCCCGTGCCGCCGGCACGCAGGCCGTGGAGGAGTAGACCATGAATCCCATTACCATGAAGCTCGTCGTCGATGATCTGATTTTGCAGGCTCTGCGCGAGGACATTACGTTTGAGGACGTGAGCACGGCGAGCGTGTGCCCCACGGCGCGTCCCGCCACGGTGGAGCTCATCGCCAAGGCCGACGGCATCATCGCGGGCCTGGACGTGTTCGCTCGCACCTTTGAGCTGCTGGATTCGCAGAGCTCGGTGCTGTTTGATGTTGCCGACGGTGACGAGGTGCACGCCGGCGACCACGTGGGCCAGGTGCGCGGCGACGCGCGCGTGCTGCTTTCGGGCGAGCGCGTGGCGCTCAACTATCTACAGCGTATGAGCGGTATCGCTACCTACACGCACAACATGGCAGCGGCGCTCGAGGGTACCAAGACCGTGCTTGTCGACACACGCAAGACCACGCCGGGCATGCGCGTCTTCGAGAAGGCCGCGGTCGAGATCGGTGGCGGCAGCAACCACCGCTACAACCTGTCGACAGCCGTCATGCTTAAGGACAACCATATCGACGCCGCCGGTGGTGTGACGCGTGCGATCGAGATGGCACGTGCCCACGCATCGTTTACCACGACGGTCGAGATTGAGTGCGAGAACTTGGACATGGTACGCGAGGCCGTGGAGGCCGGTGCCGATATCATCATGTTCGACAACATGACCCACGACGACATGGCTGCCGCGATTGAGCTTATCGCCGGCCGCGCCAAGACCGAGTGCTCGGGTAATGTGGATGTCAGCAATATCCGCGCGCTCGCCGACCTGGGCGTTGACTTTATTAGCTCGGGGGCATTGACGCACTCTGCGCCGATTCTCGACCTCTCGCTCAAGCACCTGCGTCTGCTGGACGGTAAATAATGGACGCCCGCGAGCGTCGCCGTGCCATCATGGGCGTGCTCGAGGGGGCCACGGAGCCCGTTTCGGGCAGCGCGCTTGCTCGCGAGGTGGGTGTGAGCCGCCAGATTGTCGTGCAAGACATCGCCCTGCTGCGCGCCGATGGGCACGATATCGTGGCGACCAACCGTGGTTATGTGCTGCAGGAGGCCCCCAGCAGCCCCGCCGTGCCCACGCGCTTGGTCAAGGTTCGCCACAGCGTGGAGCAGGCAGGTGATGAGCTCACGAGTATCGTCGACGTGGGCGGTGCCGTGCTCAATGTAATCGTCAACCACCGCGTGTATGGCAAGATCACAGCCGATCTGGACATTCGCAACCGTCGCGATGTTGAGCGCTACCTGCACGATATCGAGAGCGGCAAGAGCTTTCCACTACTAACGGTGACGAGCGGCTATCACTTCCATCGCATTGCGGCAGAGGACGAGCAAACCCTCGACGAGATCGAGGCTATGCTCAAGGAGAAAGGCTACTTGGCAGACCTGATGCCCTACGAAGACGATTTGTCCTAGTCGACGCCGCATCTATAAGTTGCGGTGAAATAGTTCCTAAAATCGGCATCCAAGACATAAAACAGGAACTATTCCACCGCAACTGCCAAGGGTCCCGCTCCAAATTAGCTGCCCACATATGCAAAAGGAGGCCTCCGCGGCGATGCGGAGGCCTCCTTTTTTTGTGCACGGTGTACTTTTGAGTGTGCAGTGGGGGAGTTGTTACTCCTCGACGATCTCGGTGATCGCGCCAGCGGGGCAAGCGTCCTGGCAAGCGCCACAGGCGACGCAGGAGTCCTCGTCAGCGACGGTAGCGACGTCTTGGAGCTCCAGAACGCCAGCGGGGCAGGAGTCGACGCAAACGCCACAAGCGATGCACTCGTCGGCATCAATTACGGGATGAGCCATGGTAGTTTCCTCTCTGTTGACCGACGCTACAGGCGATGCGCGCCGGTTTGATTCGGGCAAAAACATACCACGGGAGCGACCGTTTGCAATACCCTCTGGCCGGCATCTTCATACCGTTCGCCGAGTATGCCAAGGTTTACTAAAAAACGCGCAGGTGGGGCCGTTGAGCTGCGTAAATGTTAGCTAAAGGTGACTTGAAATATAGGGCGATTGAGCGTGCTTGCGGAAACCGCATCCCATTATTTTGTCGAAAAACGGGTTGCAGTTTCCGGTTAGGCCCGCTAGCGGAAAATGCGAGCCGGTATCAGCTCTCAAAACGGGATACGGTTTCCGGTTGAGCCTTCAGACGGAAACTGCGACCCGGAATCCACGCTCAAACCGGGATGAGCTTTCCGCAAGACGGCCCCCAGGCACCCCCGGACGCAAACCTCAGCCATCTCTACATAGATCTCAATAGATTTGCCGAGAACTCATTCAGCGCATCTACCTGCGCATTTAAGAACCTAAACTCTCAGCAATAAGAAATCTTATATGAATTGACTTAGATTTTGTATATTCCGGCCCATAAGGGGATACACTACATCCTGAAAGACAAGCCGAAACACCGCTCGGCAGACCGCCGAGTCGGTGCAAACGCACAAGAGAGAGGGAATTTCTAATGGGCAAGATTCTTGGTATCGACCTTGGTACTACTAACTCCGCTATGGCCGTTCTCGAGGGCGGTTCTCCGACCATTATCGTGAACGCCGAGGGCGACCGCACCACCCCGTCCGTTGTGGGCTTCCGTGCCGACGGCGACCGCGTCGTTGGTAAGGCCGCTAAGAACCAGGCTGTCACCAACCCCAAGAACACCGTGTTCTCCATCAAGCGCTTCATGGGCCGCAAGTACTCCGAGTGCACCTCCGAGATCAAGACCGTGCCGTATGAGGTCAAGGAGGGCCAGGGTGGCCGTGCCGTCGTCGACATCGAGGGCAAGGATTACACCGCCGAGCAGGTGAGCGCCATGACGCTCGCAAAGATGAAGGCCGACGCCGAGAAGTATCTGGGCGAGACCGTCACCGACGCCGTCATCACCGTCCCGGCCTACTTCAACGACGCCCAGCGTCAGGCCACCAAGGACGCCGGTAAGATCGCTGGCCTCAACGTCAAGCGTATTGTCAACGAGCCGACCGCTGCTGCTCTGGCCTATGGCCTGGACAAGCAGGGCACCGACCAGCGCATCCTGGTCTTCGACCTGGGCGGCGGCACCTTCGACGTCTCCATCCTCGACCTCGCCGACGGCGTGTTTGAGGTTCTGTCCACCTCGGGCGACAACCACCTGGGCGGCGACGACTGGGATCAGCGCGTCATCGATTGGATGGCCGATAAGTTCCAGCAGGAGAACGGTGTCGATCTGCGTCAGGACCCCATGGCCCTGCAGCGTCTGAAGGAGGCCGCCGAGAACGCCAAGAAGGAGCTCTCTGCCGCCCAGCAGACCACCATCAACCTGCCGTTCATTACCATGAACCAGTCCGGCCCGCTGCACCTCAACTACACGCTGACCCGCGCCGAGTTCGAGAAGATCACCCGCGACCTGCTCGAGCGCTGCAAGCAGCCTGTCACCAACGCCCTGCGCGACGCCAAGCTTAAGCTCTCCGATCTGACCGAGGTCATCCTCGTCGGCGGCTCCACCCGTATGCCCGCCGTCCAGGAGCTCGTCAAGACCATGACCGGCAAGCAGCCCAACATGTCCGTGAACCCCGACGAGGTCGTTGCCGACGGCGCTGCCGTCCAGGGCGGCGTGCTCACCGGCGACGTCGAGGGCATCCTGCTGCTCGACGTTACCCCGCTGTCGCTGGGCGTCGAGACCATGGGCGGCATCATGACCAAGATGATCGACCGCAACACCACGATCCCGACCTCCAAGACCGAGGTCTACTCCACCGCTGCCGACAACCAGACCAGCGTCGAGATCAACGTGCTCCAGGGCGAGCGCGAGCTTGCCCGCGACAACAAGTCGCTCGGTAAGTTCCAGCTGACCGGTATCCCGGCTGCCCGCCGCGGCGTGCCGCAGATCGAGGTCACCTTCGACATCGACGCCAACGGTATCGTCAAGGTCTCCGCTAAGGACAAGGGCACCGGCAAGGAGCAGCAGATCACCATCTCCGGCTCCACTGCTCTGTCCGACGACGAAGTCGATCGTATGGTCAAGGACGCCGAGGCTCATGCCGAGGAGGACAAGAAGCAGAAGGAAGAGGTCGAGGTCCGCAACCAGACCGACAGCCTGTGCTACTCCACCGAGCAGACCCTCAACGAGCTGGGCGACAAGGTTTCCGCCGACGTGAAGTCCAAGGCCGAGGCCGCTATCGCCGACGCCAAGAAGGCGCTCGAGGGCTCTGACGTCGAGGCCATCAAGGCCGCCGGCGAGTCCCTGCAGTCTGTGGCCTACGAGCTGGCTCAGGTTGTCTACGCCGACGCTCAGCAGCAGACCGACGGTGCCGCCGGTGCCCAGTCTGCCGACGATGACGTCGTCGACGCCGACTACGAGGTTGTGGACGACGAGGACAAGTAATCATGTCCGCCCGTAAAGCTCGCACGGAGGCGGCTGCCGCTGGCGCCGCCCCCGTTGACTCTGAGGAGAAGGACGTGAAGATTCCCGTAGAGGCCGTCGACGATACCGAGGCCAACGAGGCCGAGGCCGCCGAGGCTGCCGAGAACCAGGTAGAGGATTCCAACAAGGAGGCGACGATGACCGAGGACGAGATGGTGGAAGCCGCTATCCGCGCCGGTGAGGAAGCCGCCGACAACGACTTTAAGCTTAAGTTCGAGCAGGCTCAGAAGGAGCTTACCGACGTGCGCAACGAGCTTGATGCTGCGGCAGAGGCTCAGAAGGCCGCCGAGGACAAGGCAAAGGACGCCACCGAGCGCACCGCCCGTCTGCAGGCCGACTGGGAGAACTTTCGTCGCCGCACCGCAAACGAGCGTATCGCCGAGCGCGAGCGCGCGACCGAGAAGCTTGTCACCGCGCTGTTGCCGGTGATCGACGATATCGAGCGCGCGATCGACCATGCCCGCAGCCAAGAGCTTTCCGACGACTTTAAGCAGTTCGTCGACGGCGTCGATGCGGTTCATGCCAAGCTGCTTGATGTGTTTGCGCACGAGGGCGTTGAGCCCATCGATCCCAAGGGCGAGGCGTTCGATCCGCTCGAGCATCAGGCCGTGGGTCGCGTCGAGGACGCATCGCAGTATGACGAGACCGTCAACGATGTGTACCAGAAGGGCTACCGCATGGCGGATCGCATCCTGCGTTCCGCGATGGTGACGGTGACCTACGGTGGCGAGAAGCGCCCCGCACCGGAGCCCGAAGCGGCGCCCGAGGATGCTACGGCCGATACGGCCGAGAGCACCGAGGAGTAATTGAGAAGGGCCCCGGGGCAACACCCGGGGCCCTTTCTGGCCTAGTGCCATATGAAAGCATGAGCCGTCGTCTGCATGGGCGGCGGACGTAACAGGAGAGGAGCTACGATGGCTGCAGGCAAAACCTTCTATGACATCCTGGGCGTATCCAAGAGCGCCTCCGACAAAGAGATCAAGAGCGCGTTTCGCAAGCTCGCGCAAAAATATCACCCCGATGCCGGCGGCGACGAGGCCAAGTTCAAGGAGATCAGCGAGGCCTACGAGACGCTTTCGGACGAGAAGAAGCGCAAAGAGTACGACCAGATGCTCATGTTTGGCGGCATGCCGGGCGCGGGCGGCGCGTATGGCGGCGGCTACGGTGCCGGCGCAGGCGCCAGCGGCTGGGGCGATATCTTCGACAGCATCTTTAACGGCAACGGCGCCTGGGGCAGCGATTGGGGCTCGGGCTTTGCCGGGGCTGCGGGCGCTGCCGGTGCCGGCGCGGGCCGCAGCCGTGTTCGCAAGGGCGGCGACCTGTCGTTGACCGTCGATGTTTCGGCCGAGGACGCGTTTCGCGGCGTGACGCACAAGGTCACCTACCGCATTCCCTCGACAGGCGAGCAACAGACAATTACGGTCTCAGTGCCTGCGGGCGCGGTCGACGGTGGCAAGCTGCGCTACAAGCGTCGCGGCGAGTACGGCGTTGCCGGCGGCGAGCGCGGCGACCTGGTCGTGACCACGCACGTGGAGGAGCATCCGCTGTTTAAGCGTAAAGGTGCCGACGTGACTATGGAGGTACCGGTCTCGGTCTACGAGGCGGCGCTCGGCTGCACGGTGGACGTGCCCACGCCCGGCGGTGCGACGGTTCGTCTGAAGGTGCCCGCTGGCACCCAGACGGGCAAGAAGTTCCGCTTTAAGGAGATGGGTGCGCCCGACGTTAAGCATCGCGGGCGCACCGGTGCACTGCTTGTCGAGATCAAGGTGCAGGTTCCCACGAACCTGTCTGATGACGAGCGCGATGCCATGACCAAGCTGCGCGAGGCCGACGCGCGCGACTATCGCGAGAAGGTCAACCGTTACAAGGCGACGTACTAGGGCGGTCGTGGCGCACGCCCGCGCCTGCGGGCTTATGATGGACGATAACGAGACGGAAAGGGGTCAGGTAGCATGGCCGAGGACAATAGGAACAAACCGCTGTACATGATTAGCGTGGCGGCCGAGCTGACCGGTATGCATCCGCAGACTCTGCGCGTCTACGAGTCCAAGGGCCTGGTGAACCCCCAGCGCTCGGGCGGCAACACGCGTCTGTATTCGCGTGCCGATATCGAGCGCTTGGAGCTCATCAACCAGCTGACCGACGAGGGCATCAACCTTGCCGGCGTGGTGCGTATCCTCGATATGAAGGAGCGTGCTGAGGAGCGCGAGCGCGAGAACGAAAAGCTCCGTGCCCGCGTGCGCCAGCTCGAGGACGAGCTGCACGAGTACAAGATGCAGAAGAAGATCACCGCCCTGGCCCCGCGCGACGGCTCGGTTAACCCCGAACAGGTCATGCGCAAACTTTTGGGCGCAGGCGGGGATTTGTAGTTACGCGGTTTTACCAACCCGCGTAACGGGCCGACGCTGCGCGACGTCCAGAGCGACAATTTGTCATTCAAAAGGCAAGGCATGACCAGAAGGTCTATGCCTTGCCTTTTTCATGCCAACTTGTTCGCTCTGGACGTCGCTCGCTGTCCGTCCTCTACCTGCGGCGTTGCCTTGCTCGCTCTGGTGGGCTTTCGCTGTCCGCGCCAAAACATCGGCGTTGTTATGGGTAGTCATTGGGGATGTTCTTAAATGACTAGTTGAAAGGGACACACTTGCACCAAATCCGCCGGCCCTGCACCGGGCTCGTCCTATGCTTTACCGAGATAAAGTGAACGTGTAGATTCGTAACCCGCTCGCAACCGTTCTATGGCACGATATTGAACGAATGTATGCTATGCGCCCAAATCTTTTGGGCAGAGTGGGAGACAGTATGGTCAAGCTGTACGAGGACGGCATCTACCTGCGTAACGGCAGCGAGGTTGTGCCTGAGGCCGAGGCCGCTGAGCGCGGCATTACGCAGACGCCCGAGGATGCCAAGCGCGGCACCATCGCGTATTCGATTCTTCAGGCACACAACACGTCCGGCGACCCCGAAGCGCTCAAGATTCGCTTCGACGCCATGGCGAGCCACGACATCACCTTTGTCGGCATTATCCAGACGGCGCGTGCCTCGGGCATGGAGCAGTTCCCGCTGCCCTACGTGCTTACCAACTGCCATAACTCGCTGTGTGCCGTGGGTGGCACCATCAACGAGGACGACCATGTCTTTGGCCTTTCCGCGGCCAAGAAGTACGGCGGCATCTTCGTCCCGCCGCACATCGCCGTCATCCACTCCTTTATGCGTGAGAACTTCGCCGGCTGTGGCAAGATGATCTTGGGCTCCGACTCGCACACCCGCTACGGCGCTCTGGGCACCATGGCCGTGGGCGAGGGCGGTGGCGAGCTGGCAAAGCAGCTGCTGCGCGACACCTACGACGTTGCCTATCCCGGCGTCGTTGCCATCTACCTCACGGGCGCCCCGCGCCCCGGCGTTGGCCCACACGATGTGGCGCTCGCCATCATCCGCGCCGTCTTTGCCAAGGGTTACGTTAAGAACAGGGTCATGGAGTTCGTAGGCCCCGGCATCGCGAGCATGACGACCGACTACCGCAACGGCGTCGATGTCATGACCACCGAGACCACCTGCCTCTCCTCCATTTGGGCTACCGACGAGGACACGCACGCGTTTTTGACCATGCACGGTCGCGGCGAGGACTACCGCGAGCTCAAGCCCGCCGATGTTGCCTACTACGACGGCTGCGTCGAAGTCGATCTGTCGAGTATCAAGCCCATGATCGCGTTGCCGTTCCATCCTTCTAACGGCTTTGAGATCGACGAGCTCAACGAGAACCTCGAGGACATCCTGCATGAGGTGGAGCTCGAGGCCGCCAAGATCGGCGAGGGCAAGACGCACTTTAGCCTGCTCGACAAGATCGTCGACGGCAAGCTGCGCGTGCAGCAGGGCGTTATCGCCGGCTGCTCGGGCGGCAACTACGACTCCGTGGTCCAGGCTGCTCGCGTGCTCAAGGGCGCTAACACCGGCTGCGGCGAGTTCTCGCTGTCGGTCTATCCCACGAGCCAGCCCGTGGCACTCGAGCTTACACGCCGCGGCTACATCTACGACCTTATGGAGGCCGGCGCGATTGTGCGCACGGCATTCTGCGGCCCGTGCTTCGGCGCCGGCGACACGCCTGCCAACAACGGCCTTTCGATCCGCCACACCACGCGCAACTTCCCCAATCGCGAGGGTTCCAAGCCGGGCAACGGTCAGCTGAGCGCCGTGGCCCTGATGGACGCCCGCTCCATTGCGGCGACGGCTGCCAACGGCGGCGTCCTGACGCCGGCGACCGACCTGCCCGAGGAGACTTGGGACGAGGCCTGCGAGTACACCTTTGACGACGCGCCGTACAAGAAGCGCGTGTACTGGGGCTTTGGCAAGGCTGAGCCGGCCGACGAGCTGGTCGAGGGCCCCAACATCAAGCCGTGGCCCGCGATGGAGCCTCTCGGCGACGACATCCTGCTCAAGGTGTGCTCCAAGATCATGGACCCGGTCACTACGACCGACGAGCTCATTCCCTCGGGCGAGACGAGCTCCTTCCGCTCCAACCCGCTGGGTCTGGCCGAGTTTACGCTCAGCCGTCGCGACCCTGCCTACGTGGGCCGCTCCAAGGAGGTCGACGCGGTGGAAAAGCGCCGCATTGCCGGCGAGGCAGCGGGCGACCTGGTGGCACTCGATGCCGAGCTTGCCAGCGTGTTTGAGGCGCTGACCGGCGCGGGTGTCGCGGCCGATGCCAAGGCGACTGAGTACGGCTCCATGCTCTATGCCAAGAAGCCCGGTGACGGTTCTGCCCGCGAGCAGGCCGCGAGCTGCCAGCGCGTAATTGGCGGCCTGGCCAACATCGTCCACGAGTACGCCACCAAGCGCTATCGCTCCAACGTGATGAACTGGGGCATGGTGCCCTTCCAGATGGAGGCCGAGCCCAGCTTTGAGGTGGGCGACTACGTCTTTGTGCCGGGTATCCGCGCCGCGCTCGACGGCGACCTGAAGGACATCGCCGCTTACGTGGTTCGCGCCGATGGTGCGGTCGAGCAGATTGAGCTTTACATTGCCGATATGACGGCAGAGGAGCGTGCCATCGTCAAGGCCGGCTGCCTGATCAACTACAACAAGTTCAAGGCCGCTGCCGAGTAACGTTGCTGTACGCCCCGGACACACCTTTCCCTCGTGCTCACGCGCTTCGCGAGGGTCGCGTTCGGGAAAGGGTAAGCCCCGGGCTACGTTTGGGCGTTCTCGTTGGGTCTTGAGGGACGCTAAAATCGAGGTTGCAACTCTCCTCTATGGGGGAGTGCGCCTTTGTTCATATGCTATCTAGAATTGACAGTATGAAGTTGGCGCTTTAAAGTGAGCTCAAGACACTCTCGTTTGTGGAGTTGAAGATGAAGCGTTGCACTTCTGTTTTGTTGCTGTTGGTGGCTTGCGTCGTCGCTGCTGCGGGCGTGGTCCTTTTTGGCTCGCTTATCTTCTATGGGCCGAGTGGGGTTGAGCAGACGGTCGAGATGGCGTCCCTTGTTGCATCGATGCCCGGGCAAATGATTTCGGACGTTACAAAGCCCGATGAGATAACGCTCGATATCGAGGAAACGCCGGGCATTCTAAGCATAAGCAACTACCCCATGATTGAACTTGGCTCGTCTCGCTATACCAAGGACGAGAAGTTGTCCCGACAGGCGCTGGGCTTGCTAAACGGGCGTTCGTTCAAACGCTGGGACGGTTGGGATGCCTATGAGCGCCGACGTGGTTTTGTGAACGGTGGCTACTATACAACGCTGAAGTTGTATTCATCTGATGGCAAACTGATGCGCACCGTTAACTACAATCCGGAATACGCAAAAGCCGGAGGTGGGGACGGCGTCTATATCCAAGATGGCGGCGTGACCTACATTCTTGAAGGCGACCAGCAGCAGGTGATCGATTTTTTGGATCGTTGCGTGATGGACGCGTACGACCAGACCTGCCTGCCCGACCCGCAGACTGCACGCGATGGTGGATCTGCTCGTACATGGCTGTTCGAGGATGAGATGCCCTGGAACGCCGTATCGGGAAGCACGGGCTCGGCAAAAGAGTAGAGAATGCGACCACCACAAAGGTGCCCCTTTGTGGTGGTTTTCTGTCTGTCTCGATCTGTAACATCTTGGCCGCTAAAAGTGGGTTTGGTGTTACAGATTTAGATTATCGGTTCAGGCATTTTCCGTTTGTCTCGATCTGTAACAGGTGGACCCTTATTTGCCGAGTAGTTGTTACAGATTTAGATAAATGGGAGCTGCTGAACATTTCATCTCGATCTGTAACATCTGGGGTCAAAAACGGCCGCTAGATGTTACAGATCGAGACAGATGAGCGCCGGAGTCGAAAATCACCACAAAGGTGCCTGTCCCCTTTGTGGTGGTGGGGGCGGGCTCGATGTTATTGTGATCGCTGGGCAGCATTTTAATGAATGTCTCTACAGGATTTCATCTGGGCTGGCGGGCTTGGTTGTTTTGGGGATGCCGAGTTTGGATGACGCGAAATCGTCAACATTGTCCTTAATTCCGTCTTTGGTGTAGACAGTGACCGTATAGGTGCTGTGCCCGAATTCGCTCTTGTCGCGTGTCGCCCAGGCCTGCCAGTAGGCAGCCCCGCTTCGCCCTTGGATTTTTCCGATACGGCGGAGTTCTGTTCGCTTTATTTTCCGGTCGCTATAGATGGTTCGACCGGCCTCCTCGGTGAGTCCGCACTGCCCAAGCAGCTTGTCGAGGACTTGGTTCATATGGCGCTCGTCGGTGTTTGGAGCATAGTCGTAAGCGAGGGTGATGGAGTCAAGAGGCTGGTCGTCGATCAGATAATTCATCGCCTGAGGGTCAAGGCAGAAATAAGGAGAGCATCCGTCGACCTGGCCGAGCAACGGTAACTTGGACTGCCAAAGTCCGGTGGGAATTCTATCTTCGTAGAAAACACCGCGGCAGATAAAGGAGAGCGAGGTGGCACGCGAGCCAGCGTCGACCATTCCGCATAAATCGAAGGGCGAGGCGATACCAAGGGAAAAGGGCGTGACGACGATAAAGAAGAACATCGCGATGGGTATGGCGAGAATGGCGATGACGTTGCGACCGGTGGAATGAGACGGCTTCATATGCGCTCCTCGAGACAAAGATCTGTTGAGGATAGGCAGAAATGGATATGTTCAGAGAACAATTCAAGTTTAATCTCATGGCGCGAGATGGTCGACCGTTAGCGTCGAAAACCGCCACAAAGGTGCCTGTCCCCTTTGTGGTGGTGAGGAGCGCGCGGCTTCTTTTGGTAATAGTGTTAGCTGGCGGTATCATTGGTGCAGGTGGCGAAGGTTTGCATTGTGGGGTGTTTTGCCGTGAGCCGTTTTGCCCGTATTGGATTGATTGTCTTGGCGCTTGCGATCGCTGTGGTTGGCGCGGGCGCTGTCGGTATGGCATTTCTACCTGCTGCGGTGACGGAGCCGGTGGTCAAGCCTGTGACTCAATCTGTCGAACTTCTGACCGGCGACGACAAGCCTGAGACCATTACCATTGATTTTGATGAGCAACCGGCTGCGCTGGGCATTAGTAATTATCCACTTATTCAGCTTGGGGCTATGCGCTATACCACGGATTCTAGTCTGATCGACAGGGCGTCCGAGCTGCTCAAGGGCAAAACCTTTAAGCGCTGGTATGGATATGCATCCTATCGGGCAAAAGCGAACGACATGGTTGGCGGATGCCGCTCGTCCATCGAGTTGGACACCGCGAATGGCACTAAGTTATGTGATGTTTCGTACGATCCGGGCTACGAGGGCAATGAGGGTCCGGGCATCTACATCATGGACGGCGATGTCGCCTATGTCATGGAGGGCGACCAGACCGAGCTCAACGATTTTATGGGTCAGTGTATCCAAGATGCCTATAAACAGACCTGCTTGCCTGACCCGCAGACTGCACGCGATAGTGGGTCTGCCCGTACATGGCTGTTCGAGGATGAGATGCCCTGGACCGTCGAATCGGGAAGTACGGGTTCGGCGAAGGAGTAGAGACCGCGACCACCACAAAGGTGCCTGTCCTCTTTGTGGTGGTTTTCGGTCTGTCTCGATCTGTAACATCTTGGCCGCTAAAAGTGGGCTTGGTGTTACAGATTTAGATTTTCGATTCGGGTGTCTTCTGTTCGTCTCGATTTGTAACAGATAGAGCTCTATTTGCCGAGTAGATGTTACAGATTGAGACAAACGGGTGCCGCTGAACAATTCGTCTCGATTTGTAACATCTGGAGCCAGAAACGGTCGATAGATGTTACAGATTGAGACGGTAGCGCACCTGTGCGGCGGCGGGCCGACATCTTTACCCCTATCTTTCAATCACTCAGAAAATCTTATATATAGAGACTTAGATTTGTGTATAAGATCGCGCAAAGCTGGCAACAATACTTCTCGAACAACGTGAAGCCGCCCCGTAGGGCGGCCGCCCCAAGAGAGGTGATTCCATGAGAATCGATAAGCTAGCAATGACGTCGCGCGAGGCGCTGCAGACCGCCATGAGCACGGCTGCCGACGCTCAGGCCGGCGCGGTGGAGCCGATTCACCTGCTGTCCGCCCTGCTTGGTGCCGGCGAGCGCAATATCTCCGTGATCATCGAGCGCATCGGCGCCGATCCGGCCCAGCTTGCACGCTCCACACAAGATGCCATCGACCGCGCGCCCAAGGTTTCGGGCGAGGGCCAGCAGATGGGCCTGTCCAATGAGCTCGTCCGCGTCATCGAAAAGGCCGAGAAGAAGGCCACCAAGATGGGCGACAGCTTTGTGGTGACCGAGCATTTGCTGATGGCGCTTGCCGAGGACAAGGGCGAGGCTGGTCGTGTACTGCGTGACGCCGGCGTCACCAAGGAGCGCATCGAGCAGGTCTACGAGGAGCTGCGTGGCGATGACCGCGTGACGTCTGCCGAGGATAAGACCCAGTTTGAGGCGCTGGAGCAGTACGGCCGCAATATCTGCGACCTTGCCCGTGCCGGCAAGCTCGACCCGGTCATCGGCCGTACCGACGAGATCCGTCGTACCATTCAGGTCCTGTCCCGCCGCACCAAGAACAACCCCGTGCTCATCGGCGAGCCGGGCGTCGGCAAGACGGCCATCGTTGAGGGCATCGCCCAGCGTATCGTGGCCGGCGACGTGCCGAGCACCCTGCGCGACCGCGACCTCATCGAACTCGACATGAGCGCGCTGGTCGCCGGCGCCAAGTACCGCGGCGAGTTCGAGGACCGCTTGAAGGCCGTGCTCAAGGAAGTCCAGAAGTCTGAGGGCAAGGTCATCCTGTTCATCGACGAGCTCCACACCATTGTGGGTGCGGGTGCCACCGAGGGCTCGATGGACGCCGGCAACATCCTCAAGCCGGCGCTCGCCCGTGGCGACCTGCACGCGATTGGCGCGACCACGCTCGACGAGTACCGCAAGTACATCGAGAAGGACGCGGCGCTCGCGCGTCGTTTCCAGACCGTTCTGGTGAGCGAGCCTACCGTCGAGGACACCATCTCGATTCTGCGTGGCCTCAAGGAGAAGTACGAGATCTTCCACGGCGTACACATCACCGATAGCGCGCTCGTGGCTGCCGCCGACCTCTCCGACCGCTACATCGCCGACCGCTTCCTGCCCGACAAGGCCATCGATCTGGTCGATGAGGCGGCAAGCCGCCTACGCATGGAGCTCGACAGTATGCCGGTCGAGATCGACGCCACCACGCGTCAGCTCACCCAGCTGCAGATCGAGGAGCAGGCGCTCATGAAGGAGACCGACGACGCCTCCAAGGAGCGTCTGGAGGCCCTGCGCCAAGAGATTGCCGAGGTCCAGGAAAAGCTCAATGTGCAAAAGGCCGGCTGGCTCAACCAAAAGAACGCCATCGACCACGTGCAGGAGCTCAAGGGACAGCTCGACGAGGCCAAGAGCGAGGAGGAACGTGCGACGCGCAACGGCGACCTGGGCCGTGCGTCCGAGCTGCGCTACTCCGTGATTCCGGGCCTGCAGCAGCAGATTCAGGATTCCGAGGCCGCACTCGAGGCACAAAAGCAGCAGGACGGCGAGGGCCTCAACGAACAGGTGACCTCCGATGAGATCGCCGAGGTCGTGAGCGCCTGGACCGGCGTGCCCGTGTCCAAGATGATGCAGGGCGAGCTCGACAAGCTGAAGGGCTTGGAGGGCGAGCTGCATAAGCGCGTCATCGGCCAGGACGAGGCCGTCTCCGCCGTCGCCGCAGCTGTGCGCCGCAGCCGTGCGGGCCTCTCCGATCCGGACAAGCCCATCGGCAGCTTCTTCTTCCTGGGCCCCACCGGCGTGGGCAAGACCGAGCTCGCCAAGGCGCTGGCCGAGTGCCTGTTCGATGACGAGCGCGCGCTCGTGCGTATCGACATGTCCGAGTACATGGAGAAGTTCAGCGTCCAGCGTCTGATTGGTGCGCCTCCGGGATACGTGGGTTACGACGAGGGCGGCCAGCTCACCGAGGCCGTGCGCCGTCGTCCGTACTCCGTGATCTTGCTCGACGAGATGGAGAAGGCTCATCCGGATGTCTTCAACGTGCTGCTGCAGGTGCTTGACGACGGCCGCCTGACCGATGGCCAGGGTCGCCAGGTGTCCTTCAAGAACACGATCATCATCATGACGTCCAACGTGGGCTCCAAGGCTATCGCCGAGCTTTCCGGCAAGGACGAGGAGGAGATGCGACATCAGGTCGACGCGGCCATGGCTCAGACCTTCCGCCCCGAGTTCCTCAACCGTATCGACGATATCGTGGTGTTCCATCCGCTCGGTATGGCGCAGATCGAGAAGATCGTCGACATCCAGCTCGCCGACGTCCGCGCGCGTCTGGCCAAGGAGCGCATGACGCTTGCCATCACCCCGGCGGCCAAGCAGATGCTCGCCGTGGGCGGCCTGGACCCGGTCTTTGGCGCCCGTCCGCTCAAGCGTCTGGTCCAGCGCGAGGTTGTCGATGCCATCGCGGCGGCCATCATCGACGGCACGGTGCGCGAGGGCGATCAGGTGACGGTCGATGTCGACAAGGACGGCGGCTTTACCGTCGTGTGCGATAATACGCCGGCGGCCACCTACGAGGTTCCCGACGCCGAGTAGATTTTGGGCCATGCCTTAAAATCTGCCAGTCGTCTCTAAACGCCAAGGGCGGCGGATCCAATTGGGTCCGCCGCCCTTTTTCGTGCGACAATCGATGGTGTTGAACGTGAGTACATGGCAAGGAGCTATGCAGATGAAAGATGAGACCAAGACGAACAAGCCGGCGACCGATGCCGCGCCCGCCGCATCCAAACCTGCGCCTAAGCCGGCGCCAAAGCCGCGCGACCCTTTCATCCGTGCTGAGAACGAGGACGACGACGGCTACGATCCCTACAGCGATCGCCGCCCCGAGCGCGAGCCGATGTTCGAAGCCGACCCGTGGAACTAGGAAACGTCCTCTAGCTGACGGAGCCGCGCGTTTCTGTCGGCTAGAGGCGTTCGTGTTTGCCTCCTCAACCGCTCGACATCCTTCGGGACAGAAAGAGAAAAACTTGCTTAATCATTAATCAAGTTAAACGAAATCTTGCTTTCCAGCTAATCAAGAAACAGTATAATTTTGATTAGCTAGAGAGCAAGATTGGAGAATCATGGCATTCAACGACTTGATCGCCCAGAAAATAAAGGACTTTGAACAGCAGGGGGTTCCGCAGGTCTTTGAGCGAGACCTTGATCTGGGAAACCCACAGGAGCCAAAGCGCGACAACATCGTAAATGTGGTTGTGGGGGCCCGCCGTTGTGGAAAGACGTATCGCCTGTATCAGGAGATGCAGCGGCTTCAGGGCCGGGGCATCGAGCTTGACCGGATGCTTTACTTTAATTTTGAGGACGAGCGCTTGCGCCCGTATGAGTCATCGCTGCTGGCGGACGTGCTCGACACGTTCTATGCGCTGTATCCTGCTGCTCGAACCGAGGGCGCTTACATTTTCTTTGACGAGATCCAGGAAATTCCCGAATGGGGTGCGTTTCTGCGGCGTGTAGTCGATACGGAGAAAGCGACCGTCTATGTGACGGGATCTTCTTCCAAGATGCTGTCCTCAGAGCTTAAGAGCGAGTTCAGGGGTCGTTCTCTTATACGGGAGCTTTTTCCGTTGAGTTTTTCGGAATACGTTCGATATAAGACGGGGAACGTTTTCGAGCCAGATGCGACCTTTTCCCCAAGCGATGCAGCGCTGCTTCGACATCATCTGATCGGATATCTTGAACGAGGGGGATTCATCGCGACGCTTGAGCAGACGCCTGCAGACGCGATTCAGCTGCTACAGGAATATGCTTCGCGAACGGTCGCTATGGACGTCATTGAGCGTTACGACGTCAAGAACCCTCGCCTGGCATCGCTGTTCTTGACGCGGTGTATGGCATCTTCGGGACGAGAGCTGTCAGTGAACAAAGTGTACAACGAGTTCAAGAGCAGACAGATACCCGTCAGTCGTAATTCGCTCAGCGATTTACTTGAGTATTATGAGGATGCCTACCTGTTATTTTCTGTGCCGGAGTTCACGCGTTCATTGGCAAATAACATGCGGTCTGCGTCTAAGGTCTACGCTGTCGACCCTGCGATGTTTGGAGCATTCTCTCCCGCATCAGCATTGGACCAGGGCCAGAGGCTCGAGACCGCAGTGTTCAATGCGCTAAGAAGAAGGACTCCCGCGGTGAGGACCGGCTCGGTCTGCCGCCTGCTGATCAAAGAGAAGAGCAAAAGCCATGAGGTGGACTTTGTGGCTGGGGACGCGCTTCTCATGCGGGCTTATAGCCTGATTCAGGTGAGTGTGGATATGGCAAGTGAGAAAACGCGCGAGCGCGAAATTGCCGCGCTTGATGCCTCGATGGCCCAGTTTGATCTTGGCGAGTCGGCAATCGTTACCATGGATGAGCAGGCCGATATTCCATGCGAGCACGGTGCGGTACACGTTGTGCCCGCATGGAAGTGGCTCCTTGCCTAATCATCTACGGATCGTGGGGCCAGGACCTCCTGGCCCCTTTATCACGGTTGGGGAGCACCATGATGCGCCCGGCTAATCCTGGGCCTTGATGCTCGGCATCAGAATCTGGGCGAGGTAGTCGGTCTCGAGTTTGGTCGCGGCGTCAGCCTTGCCGTCTTTGCCGACCAGGTCGTTTTTGATCTGGCTGTATGTGTAGCGGTTGCCGGTCGTGAGCTCGACAAGCTCAATGGCCGTGTCCATGGGGTAGGTCGACACGGGGTTCTGCGTGCGCCCGTTGATGGTCTGGGGCACCACGTACGGATAGACGGGGCCGCTGGCGTAGACGGTGTAGCCGTTGCCGAGGTTTGCCGCACCCAAAACCGCATCGCCCTCATCGGGCGTAAAGCTCTCGCCGTCGCGCACCGTGACAAGCGTCACAAGCGGCGTGTTCGTGTCGCCGGCAAGATAGATGCACAGCGTGCTGCCGTTTTGCCAAGTCGCGACTTTGCCGTACCACTCAACGGGAATATCGAGCTGATACAGGTCCGTTGCCTTATGTCGAGCATCGGCGTCGCGGGCCGCCTGTGCCTCGCGGGAGCTCACGGCGTTGACGGCGGCGTCACGGCGCGCGGTTGCCGCCTGCTGGAGCACCTTTGCGACAGCGGCGGAGTTCACCCCGCCTTCCTCGGCATACTTGGCGGCGGCATCGATCTGGTCGTCAGTCACCGTGTCGGCCGAAGGCACCTTGAGCTTAAAGGTGGCCTGGGCACTCAAATCCTGCCCATCGCTCTTAATCGTGACCTGCGCCTTGGTGGTCGGCACGGTGTAAATGGTACCGTCGGCTGCGATGGGGGACCCAGCGACGGAGAGCGTATAGTCACCGGGCAGCAGCTTGATGCCGCGACCATGCTCGTCAACGTAGAGCGTCTCGCTCACAGAGGAGCCGTCAGAGTCCTGCCCGCTCACCTGCACGGGGATCTTGGAGCCAGCTGAGCAGTCGAGGCCCGCGGCATGCACGCCAATCTGCACCGACATCATCGTGTGCGCATTGGCGGCGGCAACGGCGGCCTGCTCTTGCTGATATCCGTTCCAGGCAGCATAGCCTGCGCCGCCGGCGACGAGCGCGACGGCCACTACGCCGGCAACCATCAGGTTGCGGCGCTTGGGCGACATCTTGCGATGACGAACCTCGGCTTCGTGCGCTGAGGGAACGGACGGCAGGGGGATATCGCCCATGGCGATGGTCTCGTCCACGGCAGGCGCGGAGCCTAAGCCAGGGAGCTCGCGGGTCAGCGAATCTTCGGCCGGCAAGTTGTCGAGCAGGATGGTTTCTTCGCTCGTGTCGGATTCGGGCTGGTCGTCGGCCCTGCTATCGTCCTCTTCGGCTTCGGCTTCGTCAGGAGCGTCTTTGGCGCCGCTGACTTCGTCCTCGGTGTCTTCGTGCGCCTCGTCCTGTGCGTCGACGGCCGAATCGCTAAACGAGAGCTCGTCTAGCGCGATCTGGTCTAGGCTCTCCAGGGCCTCGGCACACGCTTCTGCATCTTGGGCCGCATCCTCTTGGCCCATCGTTTCATCTTTCATATATCCCCCAAGCTCAATATCGGGACAACACTGTACCCAAAAACGGGACCCTATAGGGCCGCCGCAGGATTTGAAATCCGATTTTATATATGCGCGTGTTTTTGAATGCAAGCGGGATGAAAAAAGCCCCCGGAAAGCGAGCGAAACGCTTTCCGGGGGCTCTGCGAGACATTGGATTGAAAAGCCTGGCGGGCGGGCCTATGCCCAAGTGCCAACAGCGACCAGCGCGTTACTCAGCGTGCGCGTAATCAACCTTGGCGCGGCGGGCAGTGGCCTTCTCCCAATCGCTGGTGCCCTCAAAGACATCCTGCTTGTAGGGGTTGCGGCCGAGCTTCTTGGCACGGTAGGCGATGTAGATGATTGCGGCGACGTTGGCGATCAGCGCGGCGATTGAGACCGCGGTAGCGGCGCCGGGGTCGAGCGTGGAGTGCGTCACAAAGATGGACTCCTCCTGGAAGTAGGGGAACACCTGGGCAAACATGCACCAAATGGCCAGCGTAAAGGCGCGGTTCTGGATCCAGCCGCCCTTGTTCCAGATAAAGGCGGCGACGGTGGGCGCCAGCAGCAGCGCAAAGCCGCAGAACCAGGAGTGGGTGGGCAGGCAGTTGTAGGTGTAGCAGAAGTTCCAGATATCGTAGGCGATGATGTAGACCCAGGTCATGTCGGGCCACAGCATATCGGTCTTGTCCTCGGAGGCGTAGACGCTCCACCAACCGGTCATGCAGAAGATGTTGATGATACCGGCGATGCCGTTGAACACGTTGTTCCAGCCGGCCAGCTGCGTAGCGCCTTCGGAGGTGACCCAGGTGGACTGGCCCAGGACAAAGAAGTGATAGGCGCTCTCGAAGTCGGACACGACGGCGATCAAGATGTTGATGGCGACGATCACAAACGGCCACGCGCGGAACCAATGCGCCTTGCCGATCTTTCCCCACTGGTACTTAATGGCGATGAAGCCCCAGCAACCGGCCAGCGCCGCGTATACCTTGGCGTAGTGGAACCAGCTGTTCTGGTACACATGGGTGGGGTTGGTGAGTGCCCACTCGGCACCCTGCGAGACGCCGATGGCGATGGCGACGCAGTAGATGGTCATGGCCAGCGGAGCCACGCCAAAGATGATGGCCGCGCCCAGCTTGGTGCGGCGGCCGACCTCGTTGAGCACGATCAGGCCAATAAAGACCATGGCCCAGCCGGCCCAGTGGATAAGGGTATCGCTACCCCAAACATCGAACAGCATGCTGCTCTCCTTTCACACGCCCGCGGCCCCTCTTCCGATCGCGGGCAGTTTGGCCAAATGTCGTCAGTTCTGGGGCTTGCGCTCCGGATACTTGGCGGTGTAGCCCTCGATGTGGAGCGTCGAGGCGATGATTTCCTTGACCGTCTCGTCGGTCACATCGGGGTGCGTGCGGATATACATCAAAAGACCCATGATGAGGGTGTAGAACGTTTCGTAGACATGGTCGATGCGCAGCTCGTGATGGGCGACAAAATCAACCACGGTGGTGTCGCAGATGTACTGCGCCACGCGCTGGACCACGTTGTGCAAAAAGCCGCCGTAGAGCGCGCCGCTGCTTGAGGTGAGCGTACTCGGCAGCTCGTGGCCGCTGACGACCAGGCGCTTAAAGAGCGGGACGACGGTGTCGAGTGCGCCCTCGATATCACCGACGGTGCGGTTGGCATTCCACTGCTCGAGCTCGGAGATAAAACCGTCGATTGCCTCGTCCATGACGGCGGTGACGGCGGCGTCCATGTCGGCGAAGTAGTGGTAGAACAGCGAGCGCGTGCAGCCGGCTCGCTTGGTCACGGCCGATACCGATAGGTGGGACACGCCCAGCTCGGAGCTTACGGTGCGCACGGCATCGAGGATCTCGCGACGGCGTTCGTCGCCCGTCAAGCGCTTTGCCGTGCTGTCGGGCGCGGGGACGGCGTCGGCCACAGAGGTGTTCGCTGCGTTACTGCTCATGTGCTTGCCGCCTTTCATCCGTTTGAGCCTGACCGTTCGCCTAACAGTCTTGAATATTGTTGACGGTTCGTCAATACTGTTTTTGACACAATGTCAACAATAACGGGTGAACGGCGTGGGGGCATGTCGAGCCCGTAAAAAGAGGGGCGCTGCGTGCCTGCCAGGCTGCGGCAAGAGAAGGGACGACTATGATTCTCAACGGACCGGGGATTAGCTACACCGAGCCCGATATCGGTGCGGAGTTTGTGCCGCCGCTGCCGGAGCATCCGCGCGAGGCCATCGTCAAACTGTGCGAGCACTGCACTAACCGCCTGCTGCATCGCGACGAGCTGCTGGGCTACGAGTACTGGTCGTTTGCCGAGGCCGCAACTGACGAGCAGGCCGAGGTACTCTGCAAGATGAAGATGCGCCGTCCCTACACGCTGCCCGAGATGGTCAAGCTCACCGGCATGCCCGAGGCCCAGATCGAGAAGATGCTCGACGATATGAGCTACACGGGCCTGCTCGAGTACAACTGGGAAAATCCCGAGCGCGCCAAGCAATGGGTGCTGCCCATGCTGGTGCCGGGTTCCGCCGAGTTCCTCAACATGCGCGTGAGCCAGCTCGAGGAGCACCCGGTCTACGCCAAGTTCTTTGAACAGGCATCCAAGGGCCCGCTGTCCAAGGCCACACCGATGGTGCCGCCCGGAGGCGCCGGTATCGGCATGCGCGTCATTCCGGTCGAGAAGGCCATTGACGCCGCGAGCACCTCGGTGCCTATTGAGCATATCGAGCACTGGCTCGACAAATACGAGGGTAAGTATGCCGCCAGCACCTGCAGCTGCCGCGCGAGCCGTCGCGTGATGGGCGAGGGCTGCGCCGACGACCCGGCCGATTGGTGCATCGCTGTGGGCGATATGGCCGACTACGTGGTCGAGACCGATCGTGGCCATTACGTGACGCGCGACGAGGTCTACGACATCCTGCGCCAGGCCGAGGACAACGGCTTTGTGCACCAGATCACCAACATCGACGGCGAGAACAAGATCTTCGCCATCTGCAACTGCAACGTCAACGTGTGCTACGCCCTGCGCACCTCGCAGCTGTTCAACACGCCCAACCTGTCGCGCTCGGCCTATGTCGCCAAGGTCGAGAAGGACAAGTGCGTGGCCTGCGGTCGCTGCGTTGAGGTGTGCCCGGCCGGTGCCGCTAAGCTGGGCCAGAAGCTCTGCAGCAAAAAGGCCGGCGGACAGGTGCCCGAGTATCCGCGCCAGGAGCTGCCCGATGCCACCAAATGGGACCACACCAAGTGGTCGCCCAACTACCGCAATGACAACCGCATCGAGACGCACGAGTCCGGCACCGCGCCCTGCAAGACGGCTTGCCCCGCGCACGTTGCCGTCCAGGGCTACTTAAAGCTCGCGGCTCAGGGTCGCTATGACGAGGCGCTGGCGCTCATCAAGCGCGAGAACCCGCTGCCTGCTATCTGCGGCCGCGTGTGCAACCGCCGCTGTGAGGATGCCTGCACCCGTGGCCGTGTGGACGCCGCCGTGGCTATCGACGAGGTCAAGAAGTTTATCGCCCAGCGCGATCTTGATGCCGCGACCCGCTATGTCCCACCTGTGGTGACGCCGACACGCGCCGGCGGCTTTGATCAGAAGATCGCCATCATCGGTGCCGGTCCGGCCGGCCTGTCCTGCGCTTTCTACCTGGCCGAGAAGGGCTACAAACCTGTCGTGTTCGAGAAGAACGAGCGCCCGGGCGGCATGCTCACCTACGGCATTCCCAGCTTTAAGCTGCAGAAGGATGTTATCGAGGCCGAGGTCGAGATCATTCGCCTGATGGGTGCCGAGTTCCGCTATGGCGTGGAGGTCGGTCGCGATGTGACGCTCGACGAGCTGCGCGCGCAGGGCTTTAAGGCCTTCTACGTTGCCATTGGCTGCCAGGGCGGCCGCCTTGCGGGCATTCCGGGCGAGGGTGCCGAGGACGTGACCGTGGCCGTCGACTTCCTTCGCGAGGTTAACAGCGGCAAGATCGATTCCCTGTCCGGCCGCACCATTGTGGTGGGCGGCGGCAACGTGGCTATCGATGTCGCGCGCAACGCCTGCCGTCTGGGTTCCGAGCACGTTGAGATGTTCTGCCTGGAGAGCGATGCCCAGATGCCTGCCAGCGAGGAGGAGCGTCGCGAGGCCATTGAGGATGGCGCGCACATCAGCTGCGGATGGGGCCCCAAGGAGATTCACCTGGACGAGGCCGGTCGCGTGTGCGGCATCACCTTCAAGCGCTGCACGCGTGTCTTTGACGACGAGGGCCGTTTTGCGCCCGAGTACGACGAGAACGATCTGCGCCGTGTCGATGCCGACCGTGTCGTCATGTCGATTGGCCAGTCCATTGTGTGGGGCGACCTGCTGGCTGGCTCCAAGGTGGAGCTCGGCCGCGGCCAGGGCGCCCTGGCCGATCCCCAGACTTACCAGACCGCCGAACCCGACATCTTTGTGGGCGGCGACGTCTACACCGGCCCCAGCTTTGCCATCGATGCCATTGCCGCCGGCCACGAGGCTGCCGTGTCCATCCATCGCTTTGTGCAGCCGGGCTCCACGCTCACCATCGGCCGCAACCAGCGCCGCTACACCGCGCTCGACCGCGACGATGTCGTGATTGAGAGCTATGACAACGCGAGCCGCGAGGTGGCGCATGTCGACCGCGAGCGCGAGAAGGCTGCGCCCTTTAGCGAGTACGTCGAGACCTTTACCGAGGAGCAGGTGCGCGCCGAGACCGCCCGCTGCCTGGGCTGCGGCGCCTCGATCGTCGACCCCAACAAGTGCATCGGCTGCGGCCTGTGCACCACCAAGTGCGCGTTCGACGCCATCCATCTGGATCGCGACCGCCCCGAGTGCTCCACGATGGTCAAATACGAGCAAAAGCTTCCAAGCCTGGGCAAGTACGCGCTCAAGCGCGCCATCAAGATTAAATTCGGTCGCAAGTAATGAGGTTCCGCCGTTCTAACGAACGGCGGCACTGCCGACGCTGCGCGGCGCCCAAGCACCCCATCTTGCCCCTCAACTTCGGCGCCGCGGGCAAAAGCCCAGCGGACGCCTTGTTTCGGGGCAACCTGGGGCACCTGGATCGCCGCTCGCTGACGTTTGGCTGACATCGCATCAACCGTTGTTGAAAGGTTTCTACCTTGCATGAATTGGGAATCGTTTACCACATCATTCGCGATGTCGAGAATGTGGCGCGCGCTCATGGCGTGCGTCGCGTTTCGAGCGTGACGTTGCTACTGGGCGAGGTCTCGGGCGTCGTTCCCGACTTGCTGCTCGACGCTTGGCGCTGGGCAGCAGATAAAAAGCCTATCGCGCAGGGCGCGGAGCTTATCGTGGAGCCCGTCGAGGCCGTGACACATTGCGAGGCGTGCAGCTGCGACTACGCGACGGTCGAGCACGGCAAGACCTGTCCCCATTGCGGTAGCGGCGAGACCTATTTGCTGCAGGGCCAAGAGGTAATGATCAAACAGATCGAGACTCCCGACGAGGACCCGGCAGACGCTGCTCCTGACGGCCTCTCCGACGCACCCGATGCCGTCGACGCCGCCAACCCACTCCACATCGCCTAACATCCAATGACTGCATGGGCTAGAGTTCTAAACATATTTGCTTCGGTTAGTCAAGTCATGTCTGTTTAAACAAAATGGCGGCACGCAGGCGCATTGGGATCCACCTAAAAGCGGTTTTAACGAACAGTGCGCCTGTATATGTCTTTGGAAACAATCGGCAAATCACGTTTTATCAGGCAATGAGCTGGAAACCAGCAATGTAATCAATTTGTAACAAACTTAGACGTTTAAACAAATAATCCAACCTTTTGCGAATTTAGCTATAATTCCACAATCCAAACAGGTATACTCCTTTCATGTCGTGTAGGAAATACGTAGACAAAAAGGAGGTTATGTGATGGTAAGTATTGTTCTTGCTAGCCACGGGGACTTGGCAGCTGGAATCAAGCAGACGGGCTCGATGGTCTTTGGCGATCAGCCGTCTGTTGCCGTGGTCTCGCTCGAGCCGAGCATGGGCCCCGACGATTTCCGCGCCAAGGTCGAGGAAGCAGTCGCTTCCTTCGAGGACCAGGAACAGGTGCTCTTCCTCGTTGATCTGTGGGGCGGCACGCCGTTCAACCAGATCAGCGGGCTCATCGAGGGCCACGATTCCTGGGCTATCGTCACCGGTGTCAACCTGCCTATGCTCATCGAGGCATATTCGCAGCGCTTTGACGCAAAGAACACTGCACATGCGATCGCAAAACATCTCGTGACTGAGGCTAAGGCTGGCGTGCGCGTCAAGCCCGAGTCTCTGGAGCCCGAGGAGAAGAAGCCGGCTGCGGCCGCCGCTGCTCCTGCAGGCGCCATCCCTCCGGGAACGGTCATCGGCGATGGGCACATCAAGATCGCCCACGTCCGTATCGACACCCGTCTGCTTCATGGTCAGGTGGCCACCACGTGGACCAAGCAGATCAACCCCAACCGCATCATCGTGGTTTCCGACGGCGTTGCTCACGACGAGCTCCGCAAGACCATGATCGAGCAGGCTGCCCCTCCGGGAGTCCATGCCAACGTCGTGCCCATCAAGAAGATGGCCGAGGTCGTCAAGGACACGCGCTTTGGTGACACCAAGGCCATGCTGCTCTTTGAGAACCCGCAGGATCTGCTCAAGGCCATCGAGGCCGGCGTCGACATCAAGGAAGTCAACATCGGTTCCATGGCTCACTCCAAGGGCAAGGTCGTCGTCACCAACGCCGTCGCTATGGGCGATGACGACGTCAAGACTCTCGAGGCCCTCAAGGCCAAGGGCGTCAAGTTCGAGGTCCGCAAGGTTCCTTCGGATTCCTCCGAGGATCTCGACGCCATGTTGAAGAAAGCTAAGGCCGAACTGGCCGCTCAAGCATAGTAAAGGAGGGTCCGATACATGTCTGCAATCACTATTCTGCTTGTTGCGATTGTCGCGTTGCTTGCCGGTATGGAAGGCATTCTGGATGAGTTCCAGTTCCATCAGCCGCTCGTGGCATGCACGCTTATCGGTCTCGTAACCGGTCACCTTCAGGAGGGCATCCTCCTGGGCGGTTCGCTCCAGATGATGGCCCTTGGCTGGGCTAACGTCGGCGCCGCTGTCGCGCCTGACGCCGCTCTGGCCTCGGTCGCTTCTTCGATCATCATGGTGCTCGCCCTCAACGGTGGCGCCACCGATTCGGCCAAGGCCGTTACCACCGCTATCGCCGTCGCCGTCCCGCTGTCGGTCGCTGGTCTGTTCCTGACCATGATCTGCCGTACCATTGCTACCGCTATCGCTCACGCCATGGACGGTTGCGCCGAGAAGGGCGACTTCTCCGGCATCGAGCGCTGGCAGTATGCTGCCATCCTCATGCAGGGCCTTCGTATCGCCATCCCGGCAGTGCTTCTGTGCGTCATCCCGGCCGAGGCCGTTACCAACGCGCTTAACGCTATGCCCGACTGGCTGTCCGGCGGCATGGCTGTCGGCGGCGGCATGGTCGCTTCCGTCGGTTACGCCATGGTCATCAACATGATGGCCACCAAGGAGACCTGGCCGTTCTTCGTCCTCGGCTTTGTCCTTGCTGCCATCCCTCAGCTCACGCTGATCGCCCTTGGTCTCATCGGCATCTCCCTTGCCCTCATCTACCTTGGCCTTAAGGATCTGGCCAAGCAGGGTGGCGGCATGGGCGGTGGCTCCGGCGACCCGCTCGGCGACATTCTGAACGATTACGAGTAGGAGGGGAGTGATACATATGGCAGAGAACAAGATTCAGCTCACCAAGGCTGACCGCAAGAAGGTTTGCTTCCGTCATCAGTTCCTTCAGGGCTCGTGGAACTACGAGCGTATGCAGAACGGCGGCTGGTGCTTCGCAATGATCCCTGCGATCAAGAAGCTCTACACCAGCAAGGATGACCAGATTGCCGCTCTTAAGCGCCACCTGGAGTTCTATAACACCCACCCCTATGTTTCCGCCCCCGTCATTGGCGTTACCCTCGCTCTCGAGGAGGAGCGCGCCAACGGTGCCCCGATTGACGACGTCGCCATTCAGGGCGTCAAGGTCGGTATGATGGGCCCGCTCGCCGGCGTCGGCGACCCCGTCTTCTGGTTCACCCTTCGCCCGATTCTGGGCGCTCTGGGCGCTTCCCTGGCCATGTCCGGCAGCATCGTCGGTCCGCTGCTGTTCTTCTTCGCGTGGAACATCATCCGTTACGCTTTCCTGTGGTACACGCAGGAGTTTGGCTACAAGGTCGGCTCCTCCATCGCCAAGGACCTCTCCGGTGGTCTGATGGGCAAGGTCACCGAGGGCGCTTCCATCCTGGGTATGTTCATCATCGGCGCCCTGGTCGAGCGCTGGGTGTCCATTTCCTTCACCCCGATCGTCTCCACGGTCAAGCAGTCTGCTGGCGCCTTTATCGACTGGGCTAGCCTGCCCTCCGGTTCCGAGGGTATCAAGGAAGCGCTGACGATGTACAACTCCGTCGGTGCTACCGCCCTTGATCAGATGAAGGTCACCACGCTTCAGGCCAACCTCGATCAGCTCATCCCCGGCCTTGCCGCCGTGTGCCTGACCCTGCTGGTCTGCAAGCTCCTCAAGAAGAAGGTCAGCCCGATCGTCATCATCCTGGCTCTCTTCGCCGTCGGCATCATCGGTCGCTTCTGCGGCTTCATGTAAGCACGCTTCGGCTTAAGACCGAGAGTAGCTAGACAAGGGCTTTTGAGCCATTGAAACGGACCGCACCCGGTGGGTACACTGGATGCGGTCCGATTGTTTTATTTGGAGGGCGAGGCGCGCATGGCGCAATCTCAGAACAGCACGGTCGATTTGGCAACGCCGGCAACCTGCCTGATGGGGCTTACCAGCCACGGTAACGTGATGGTGGGCAATAAGGCGTTTGAGTACTATAACGAGCGCAATCCCGAGGATTATATTCAAATCCCGTGGGATGAGGTCGACTATATTGCCGCCGAGGTTTTGCGCGGCACCAAGAAGATTACGCGTTTTGCCATCTTCACCAAGGACAACGGTCACTTTACGTTTTCGACGCGCGACGACAAAGAGACGTTGCGCGCGGTCCGCAAGTACGTCGACGAGGATAAGCTTGTGCGTTCGCCCGATTTTATCGATGTGACGGCCAAGGGCGCCAAGAGCATCCCCTCCGTTATCAAAAACCTCTTCCACAAAGGTAACTAGTTGCCTGCGACGTTCTTGAACGACTAGTCATTAAAGAACGTCTGCAATGACTACCCGTGACGATAGTGTAAATCTGCTACACTAGTACAACATGCCTCCGTAGCTCAGGGGATAGAGCACCGCTCTCCTAAAGCGGGTGTCGCGCGTTCGAATCGCGCCGGGGGCACCAGAAGAAATTGCAGGTCAGACGGTATAAAACGTCTGGCCTGTCTTCTTGTATAAGGGTCTTATTGGCGGCATTTGGGTAGAAATTGGGTAGAAAGATTTTTTGTGGAGGTCTAAGCCCAATATTCGGTTTCCAACCCTTTCCACAGCTTACGGGCTTATAGAAGCCCTCCGGCTATGGAAAGCGTTGAAAACCTAGGTCGATGTTGTCGTGAGCGGGCGAGTTTCCAACAGTCCCCGGCGTCTCCGGGTTTTACTGGGGACCCTCCGACACCGGGGACCGTTGAAAACTCGCCTCTCTATCCGCAAGGTTGCCCTTACCCCTTAAAATGGTCCGCAAGAGACAACGACGCAGGAGGTCCGGTATGCCTGCCAGCAAGAAAGAGGCAAAGGAGCTCGTAAAGCGGTGGAAGAAGCGCCTCAGCGCCATCCCCGCGGGCTCCAACAATGAGCAGCAGGACACGCAGAAGTTCTGGGTCGACTTGCTCATCAATGTCCTGGGTATCCCGTCCAACACCATAGACAGCTTCGTCGACTTTGAGCGCAAGGTGAGAGGCCGACGCATTGACGTGTTCGTCTCCGACCACAACTTCCTCTGCGAGCAGAAGTCGTGGGGCATCGACCTCGACAAGCCCGAGCCTAGGAACGGAGGCATGGAGACGCCGCTCCAGCAGGCCATGTGGTACGCGCGGCACCTGCCGTACTCCGAGCGCCCGCGCTGGGTGATGACGTGCAACTTCGGGACCTTCCGCCTTTACGACCTCGACAACGAGAGGCCCGAGGACACCGTGCAGGAGTTCTCCCTCGAAGAGCTCCCGGACAGTCTGTACCTGCTCTCATTCCTGACATCCAACGAGACGAGCCGCCTGCACAAGGAACAGCAGCTTTCAATCGAGGCTGGGGCTTACGTCTCCAGGCTCTATGATGCTCTCGCCAAGCAGTACCATCACATCGAGGAGAAGGACGAGCGGGCCCAGGAGGAGCAGCGCTCGCTCAACGTTCTCATCACCCGAATCATCTTCTTACTTTACGCCGAGGACGCCGATCTCCTGCAATCGCATCAGGCGTTCGGCAGGTACTGCGAGGGAGGCCCCGCGAAGCTCCGTCGCAAATTGGTCGATCTGTTCGAGACCATCGATACTCCCTTGGATCAGCGGGACGAGTATATGGACGAGGACCTTGCGGCCTTCCCCTACGTGAACGGTGGGCTGTTCGCCGACTCCTCCATCATCGTCCCGCAGATGACCCCGGAAATCCTTGAGGCCATCACCGACGCCTCCCAGGACTTCGACTGGCGCGAGATCTCGGGCGTCATCTTCGGCGGCGTGTTCGAGGGGACTCTGAATCCCGAGACGCGCCATGCCGGGGGCATGCACTACACGAGCGTTGAGAACATCGAGCGCTGCCTGAAGCCGCTGTTCCTCGACGAGTTGTGGGACGAGCTGCACGAGGCCGAGGGTGAGAGGACGGCGGCGAAGCGCAAACAGGCCCTGGCGAGGCTACACGACAAGGTTGCCTCCATCACCATCGGCGACCCGGCGTGCGGCTCGGGCAACTTCCTAACCGAGGCATACCGGCAGCTGCGCACCATCGAGAATCGAATCATCGAGGACGAGCTCAGCGAGGAGACCGGCAACGCGGGACAGACGTCCCTCGTCGTTGCGCAGGACAGTCCCGTCCGCGTCTCCCTGGACCAGCTGTACGGCATCGAGATAAACGACTTCGCCGTCTCGGTCGCCAAGACCGCCCTGTGGATCACCGAGGAGCAGATGCTCCGTAAGACGCAGGAGATATACGTCGGCTATGACTTCGATTTCCTTCCGCTCAGGAGCCTCAGCAACCTCCATGAGGGCAACGCCCTCAAGACCGATTGGTCCGAGGTGTTCCCCGACGACCTCACCTACCTCGTGGGCAACCCTCCCTTCCTCGGGGCTCGTAACCAGTCCAAGGAGCAGAAATCTGAACTGCTTGAGGTCTTCGACGGAGCGAAGAACGCGGGCAACATCGACTACTGCGGGGCCTGGTACATGAAGGCCGCGAGGTTCACGCAGGGGAAGCGCACGCGTTGCGCCCTGGTCTCGACGAACTCCATCTGCCAGGGCGAGCAGGTCGCCAATCTCTGGAAACCCCTGCACGACATGGGCATCCACATCGACTTCGCACACAACACCTTCCGCTGGGACAACGAGGCGGCGGACAAGGCACACGTGTTCTGCGTCATCGTCGGGTTCTCCCGCGAAGCGGGGAACAAGACGCTCTTCTACCACGCGACCCCGGACAGCGACGAAGAACAGGTTCCCATGACTCGAATCAACGCGTATCTGAAAGACGCCCCTGATGTATTTATCTATAGCCGCAACAAGCCTATTTGTGATGTTCCGGAAATGGGTATCGGAAATAAACCTATTGATGGAGGCTTCTACCTATTTACTGATGAGGAGAAAGACGATTTCCTGAAGAAAGAGCCCAAAGCCGAAGCCTTCTTTCACCCATGGCTTGGCTCAAAAGAGTTCATTCATGGCTATCACCGCTGGTGTCTATGGCTTGGGGAGGCAACTTTCTCAGATTTAAAGCAGCTTCCTGAGTGCAGAAAGAGAATAGAGCAGGTTCGTGAATACAGGCTTGCAAGTAAAAGCGCTGGAACTCGGAAAATTGCAGATAAGCCGACAAGGTTTCATGTTGAGAACATGCCTGAGGGAAGTTCCATCATCATCCCTGAGGTCTCTTCAAGCAGAAGAAAACGTGTTCCAATGGGCTTTGTTGGGCCAGAGATATTTTGTAGTAACAAGGTGAGATTGATTCCTAATGCCTCTCTCTATCACTACGGCATCCTGCAATCCCAGTTCCATAATGCATGGGTTAGGGTCGTAACTGGAAGGTTGAAGGACGATTACCAGTACTCGGCCAATATTGATTACAACAACTTCGTCTGGCCCGAGCCCAGTGAAGAGCAAAGGAACGAGGTCGAACGCTGCGCCCAAGCCGTGCTCGACGCCCGAGACGTCCAGGAGGGTGCGACGCTTGCGGACATGTACGATCCCAAGAATGAGACGTTCTTCCCCGAGCTGATGGCCGCGCATAAGGCGCTTGACGCTGCTGTTGAGGCTGCCTATGGCGTCGACTTCGGCGGGGACGAGGAGAAGATCGTCGCCCATCTCTTCAACCTCTACGCCGAGAAAGTCGGTGAGAGTAAATGATTCACCCCACGCGTTTTGCCCTTCCAGAGGAGGACTATCTGACCCTTCTCGGGGAGGCGGTTTATGTATTCAACTCGAATGTCTCCTTCTTCGTTGAGAACCTTCTGCACGCTGGGGCTCCCGACTGGTACGAGCTTGCCGACATGATGGCGGGGCAGCTCAAGGATGAAGGAAAGAAGTGGCTTGTGAATGAAAAGGACAAAAGAGTCCTGGAACTGCTTTGCGAGCTCGGAAACGAGAGGAACAGAATTATCCACAGCTTCCCGGTAACGCATGATGGGCGACAGGAGCTTCGAACGAAGACTAAGGCCAAGGACGAAGAGCAACCAAACTATCAGTACCAGATTGACCGTGAACTGCTCCGCTCCTTCATCGACAGAAACCAAGAACTGAGCGACGAACTGTACGAGTGCAGGGACAGAAACGTCGCTATGGCTAAGCTCTCCTAGGGTCCTGTCAAGCGGCTTGTGAAGCAGCAATCGGCCTTGCGGCCGATGGGTCCCGCTTATGGGCGGGACCCCCGCGACGCACGGCGTCGCTCTCGCTGCGGCTCCCTGGCAACGCTCCCCAGGGTCGCGTTTCGTCCGCCTCCGCTCACGCCGGCCCAGCCCGCCGAACGGCTGCGCTCGATGGCTTCCAGAAGTCGCCATCGCTCCGCCGTGGTCGCCGGGCTGGGCCTCTCGCGCCGGGTCGCCGAGCGCCGTCGTGCGACGCTCCCCAGGGTCGCGTCTCCTCGGCGTCGGTTCAACCGGCGCTCACCTGCCCGGGCTCGCGTTGCCTTGGGCAACCGGCTCGCTCCGTGCAGGCAAGATATGGATTCCGTTGCACGGAATCATCTTGCCCGCCTGCGGCGGGACGGCGAACCGCTCCGAGGTCGCTCTCACCGAAGGGCAAAAGAAGGGGCCGGGACGCCTGTTGCGTCCCGGCCCAAGTGCTTAGTCCCCGCGCCCGTTCTGGTTCTCGTGCGCCTTGCGCTCAAGTTCCCAGAACGCCCTCATCGCCGTCGCTATCCCGCGCAGCGTGAAGCGGACGACGAGGCCGGTCGAGCGGTCGACCGCGAAGCCGAGCCTGCTGCCGTTGACCTTCCGCACGGCCCCGAGGGTCTTCGAGAAGAATCGGTACTGGAGGCTCCCGCCCTTCGACCTCGCGAGCTCGATGCCGTCTCGCCTGAGCCGCCGGTCGAGCTCGGCCATGCGGTCGGGGCAGTCCCTCATTCGCCCGACCTCCTCGACGCGGCGGGCGACCGCCACGCGGACGCGGGCGTTCTCGGAGCGCTCGGCCTGCCCCTTGCGGGCCATCTCGCGTTCCTCCCTGCCCGGTTGTCTCGCGTGAACGCGCGAGTTGGCCTTGCCGCGTTCAAGCTGCCTGAGCCCATACTTCTCGTCCAAGGCGCGGACGGTCTTCACCCTCGCGGTTGCGGCCTTGCGTGCGGGACCCTCGTCGAGCCTTCGGCCGGTTTCCAGATCACTGCGGTTGATGCCGAGGTGCACGGCGTAGCGGTCGGTGGCGTCCGCGCGGCAGCGCTCGCGGTGCAGCACCATCACGACTTCCTGGTTGGGGTAGCGATCGGCCACGTACTCCCTCGCATAGCGCATGCACAGCTCCGGCGTCATCTTCCCGCCGTTGAGGTCGCACTCGTCTGGGAGGAACCCGAGTATCTGGTGCTGCATGTAGGTACACTTGGCACCGGCCTTGCCGGGCCTGTCGTGACCCATGGCCGCCCTCGTGTCTGCCATCTCCTGAAACCAGCGGTCATCGTCGATGATGTTCTGCGTGCCGTGGGCGAGCGCCTTGTCGCGGTCCCAGGAGAGGTAATCCCTGAGTCCCGCGAGGTGCTTCTCGCTGCAGACGCTCGTCTGCTTTATCGCCGTCATGGTCGCCTCCCTAGTCGAGCGAGAGCCCGCTGAATTTGCCGCCCGGCTTGCTCCCGTTCTTCTTCTCCGGCTCGGGCCACTTTGGGCACCAGGTCGAGGCCTCCTCGCGCATCTTCCCAGCAGCTGACTCGTCGAGGCGGCGCTGGTAGGCGCGACGGTTCTCCGCCTCGTGCTCGGGGGTCCCGAGGTCGAAGTGCTCCCTTGTGGGCGTGTTGGTGCAGTCGGTGACGGGGGAGCGGAAGACGCCGGCTCGACATGCGGGCATACCGTTGTCCGCGTGCTTCACGACGATGATCCCGTCCCGGTCCGGGGCCATGTCGCGCCACTCCCAGGGGTGTATCACGTCGTCGGCGCTCTCGCTGTAGGACGTCGAGGAGGACGTGCCCGACGCGGCCCTGCCGCTGCTCGTGCCCTGCGTGTGGCGCGTGGTCTTGCCGATGAGCTCGGTGAAGTACCGGCGGTCCTCCTCCTCGGCGAGCTTCATCGCAATCTTGACCCCGCAGTTCGCGAGGATCTTCCTGCGGCCGTCTCTCTCGCCATACTTGTTGAGCTGGGATACGTCCTGCGTCGCTCCGACCCAGAACGTCCCGCACCCGCGCCCGAGACTGAGGAGGGCGGGCAGGCACTCGACGCGGGGCAGGTTGCCCCACTCGTCGCCGAGTATCTGCACGGGGCGGGGGAGCCTGCCGCCGTTCACGTCCGCGACCGCCTGGACCGAAGCCCAGAGCTGCGAGAGGAACATCGCCGCGATGCAGTTGTAGGGGGAGCCCTCGTCGAGCACGTGAAGGAAGACGGCGCTCTTCTCCGTGAGTACCGTGTGCGGGTCGATGTCGGAGCCGGAGGTCATCCAGGCGACCGGGGCGGAGGAGAACGGGCGCAGGGCGACCTTGAGCGTCGAGAGGATGCTCCTGAGCTCGTTGCCGCCCGAGGAGACGAACTGCGACGCCCTGTCCTTGGCGGGGTGGCCGCTCGGCAGAGCGCGGAAGACGGCCTTCAGGGGCTCGGACGGGTCGTCTCCCTCGGCCTCGGTGCCGCGGTCCAGGACCTCGCAGACGGTCGCGAGGTGCTTTGATTCCTCGGGACACTCGTCGGACATGGAGACCAGCAGGACCAGGGCCGAGAGCAGGCCCCTGGCCGAGGCGGTCCAGTGCGAGCCCTTGTCTTTCTCGTCGTCCTGCACCACGAGCTCCGCGATGGCGTCCGCCGCCTGCTCGGCCTCCTGATCGCGTCCCTCGGCATGGAGGTCGAGCACCTGCTTGAGCGGGTTGAACCTCTGTCCCCTATAGGGGTGCTGCGTGTCGAGAAGCAGGACGCGATAGCCGCGACGGGCCAGCTCGTCGCCCGTGAGTTCTATGAGCTCGTTTTTCACGTCGGAGACGATTAGGGTCGCGGGCTCGGATCCGTTGGAAGCGCCGCCGTAGCTGAGCAGGTCGATTGAGGGGAGATAGAGGAAGCGACTCTTACCTGACCCGGTGGCCCCTGACACGAAGGCCATCTTCTTGGGCTCGTAGAGATAGCAGGGTTTGCCGTGATACTTGGTGAACCCATAGACGAACCCACGTGACGAGGGATTCGTCGAGCCGTCCCAGGTCATGGACCCTTTTATGACCTCGCGACCCGTCTTGACGTGGGCGTCGCCGAGCACGCCGCCGTCCTCGGCCCTCGCGTTGAGGGTGGTCGAGTAGGCGATGAGAGCGCAGATGCAAAAGGCGAGGAGGAAGGTCAGCAGGGTTCCGAGCGGGCAAGCAGTGAACGCACCCGTGAGCCACCAGCCGAGGACGGTATCCACGCCGAACGACGACGGAATCGCAGCCGCGCCTAACGGTGTCCCGGAGACGAAATCGTCGACGGGGACGGCGAGGACGGGGCATGCGATGATCGCTAGGAGAAGAGATGATATGAGCGCTGTGGGCATCTTGGTTTTCATGATCATTCTCGATTCTTGGAGATGAGGTTCGATAGCTGCGAGGCCGTGCTCGATACCAGACGGACGGCCTCCGCGAGCTGTTGGGCCGTCTGCGTATCCACGCCATAGGCGTTTGCGGTGAGGACGGCCTGGTTGAGGTTTCCGCCCTGCTTCTTCATCTGATGAAGAAGCTGCCGCAGCGTCGCCTCGTCGGCGATCCTGACGGGCTTCTCACCGATGAGGAGGGCGGCTTCGCGCATGAACGTCGATGGGGCCATACCAAAAGAGGAGGAGCGCACCATGATGGCGGCACGCTCCTCCTCGGTCATGCGGACGTTTATATGCGCGGTCTTGGCTTTGCCACGCATGGGCTAGCCCCTGTCGTGGAAGGTGGCGCGCGCACCGTCGAAGTCGAGTCGGGACTCGCCCAGCGTGCCGTAGCGGTTCTTGAGGGCGACGAGCTTGAGGGGCGTGCCGGTTGCGGGAGACTCGTAGGGCCACTCGGGCTTGTCATTGTCATCGGCGAGGTAGAGCACCGAGTCAAAGCCGTACTCGACAGCGGAGGAACCACCGAACATGGCGAGGTTGGGCCTGGCCGACTTCCCGGAATCGTAGGACTTGCGAGTGGTCGAGCTCAGTGCGATGACGGGAGAGCCATAGAGGTTCGAGATTTCGCGGAGGCCCTTCACGCATGCTGTGATAGCCAATCGCTCGTCGATGAACTGCTGGTCCGCCGTGACGCCGCAGGCGAGGAGCTGGAGGTAATCAATGAAGACGATGGGGACCTCGCCGCGCTCGCGTGTTACCAGCCCGACGAGGTTGGAGAGCTCCACGGTGTTGAGCGGGCCGGTGATGCAGAGATTGGGGGCGATCTGGGTGCGATATTTGTCGAGTGCAGCCTCGAAAGTCGTGTGCTTAGGGTGATTCTGGGTCGCGCAGCTGGAGACCTCGGACAACGCGACTTTGCCGTCGCTGAGACGCGCCAGACTCTTCTCGATCAGCTTGTGCGCGGGAAGCTCGGCGGAAACGTAGATTACCGGGTGCCCGTCTGCCGCGAGCTTGTCGGCCTCCTGGAGTGCCAGTGTCGTCTTGCCCTTGCCCGGGGCGGTCCCGATTGCGTAGTTGAGCCCGGGGTAGACACCGCCGAGGATGCTGTTGAGTGCGTCGAGCCCGAAGGAGGCGATGGGCTTGTCTTCCTGAAGGGCGTGGACGTGCTCGTCGAGCACATCAAGCTCGAAGACGAGGGGATTGACGTTCGGGCGCTGCATTACTCGCTCGCCCCCTCTGCCAGCTTGTGGAAGTAGTCGAACAGGTCCTCTTCCATGACGAAGTACTGGTTGGCGATGCTAAAGCAGTGGTGGGTGGACTTCATGAGCTTGATGGCGCTGGATTGTCCGATGCCGGTGAGGATCTGAACGTCCAGGCGGCTCATGATGCGCTTGGTGCCGACATGGCGCAGGTTGATGCCTGCGGAGATGGCGTCGGTCTTGGGGTCATCTGCAAGATGCATGATAAACTCCTTTAGTAGGGCGCTCGGCTCCTCTTCGATGTTTGGCGACAGTGAGAGGAGTCGGGTGCTTGTTTGTAAAATGGTTTTATCGACTAATTAGCCCCTTTCTTCTCGTATTCGTCGATAAGGTGCAGAAGGCTGATTCGAGCTTCTGCGGGCTCGCTGTATCCCTTGCGGGATGATCTGCCGATGTTGGCGAAATCGAGCAGAGCACGGTAAGTGCAGGAATAGCCCTTGATGTGCTCCCATGCGTTGAGAATGTATGAGACCAAAGGTGTAACGGCGAGCAACGCTGTAGGGTCTTGCAGGGTAGTTTCGAGTTCACGGCCGGTCTTAGCCTGGATACGTGCGTCGAGGTTGCACTCGGGCATCTTTGCAGCCTCTTCCATAATGAGGCAAATGCTGTCCCAGTTAGTGCGGAGATGATGAACGCGCTCGCTCGTGGTGTCGATGCAGATCCTTGCTTCATGACAGTAGTCAAAAAAGCCTTTGATGACGTCGCGGCAATCATTTTCTGGCTGGATTGCGCTCCAGTCCTCGAACATGCCCTCGAAGGCGTCGAGACAGCTCCCATCCTCAGCATAGATGAGCTGCGCGGCCCACCTGCCTAGATCCGAGCTCGTCAGCTGCTCCATGGGAAGCCTCGCTAGGAGCGCGGACGGGGTGAGACCCCTTGCCGCGGCGAGGTCAGCGCTGGAGCGCTTGAAGAGTACCTGCTCATCCTTTGAGTTGAATAGGATTGTCGAACGCAGCTTGCTGCTCGCAGTGGTAAGTGCCATTGATAACCTCCTCTCTGTTTGGCCTTATTTGCAGTATACATCTGGTGACACAATTATGAGAGTATTAATTTTCATTACCTTCAGATAATTTTTCGAAGACTTCGGCAGCGTTGCGGTCGTTGGCTCTGATTGCGTGGGTGTAGAAATTGGCCGTCGTACTCGCTGATGCGTGTCCCATCCGCGCCTGAACGGTCTTCAAATCGACGTTGTTTGCGACGAGCGCCGTCGCTGCCGTGTGTCTCAGTCCGTGGGGGACGAGACCCGAGTATCCGGTGCCGCGTGTGTGCAGCTTGCCGTTGCGCTCGAACTGGCTTGTCACGTTGGCGTACTCGCCATAGCCGTTGTCGACGCAGAAGTCCCTGAACCAGCGTGAATAGTTGTGTCCATCGGGTCGGGTGATACTGACGTGAAGGTTGCCGTTTTCGTCCTTATGCGGGCTGAGGGCGTGAACGATGGGGTCAGAGTTTCTCTGTCTTAGCCCGCGTTGCTCGAATAGGTTGCGCTGCCGCATCTTCCAGTCGTTTAGATACGCGGCCAGCGAAGAGTCTATAGACAGGATCCGCCTGCTCATTTCCGATTTGGGTGCCCTGAGCGTTTTGTCATTGGTGTACTGGTGGACGATTCTGATTTCCATCGCCTCGGGGTCGTAGTCTTCCCAACAGAGCCCCAGGGCCTCGCCTTTTCTGAGTCCTAGGTGGAATATGAGCATGGTGCAGACGGTCATCGGCCCCATGGGTTCGGATAGCAGGCATTTGGTGAATCGGGGCAGTTCGTCGGGTGGGAGGAAGTTGCGCACTCTAAGGTCTGGCTTTGGGAGTTTGACGCTGATGCATGGGTTGCGCTCGATTAGCTCATTCTCCAGTGCGTCCTGCATGACCTGTTTGAGCTTGACGTGGATACGACGAATCTCGGCCTCTGTGAATCTTCCGGTTGAGATTGCTTCGGCATACGCCCGTTTGATCTCGTCGGGTCTCAGCGCACCGAGGGGCATGTCGCCGAACAGCTCGCGTATATGGCGCACGTCATATTCCTCTCTTTGGAAAGAAAGAGGGGAGCCGAAGGAGCTTTCTCGGAGCCGATGGAAATCCTCGGCGTATCCGGAAACAGTGGTCGGCACGTCGCCAGCCGGTTCATAGGTCTCCAGCTCCTTCCGGTAGGCATCGAGCGCATTCGCAACCTCACCGGGCCAGTTCTTCGGGTTTTTGCTCTTGCAATGGATGGTTCTCTTGGGTGTCTTTAGGTATCTGACTCGTTTCCCGTTCTTGCCGGATTCGGGGTCGCGACCGAGAGAGAAGTAGATGCGGAAGGAACCGGGTTTTCCCTTGATCGGTTCGGAAGTGCCTTTGGCTGTGGGTTTGATTCTGGTTTCCATGGGTCTCCAGGGGTGGTGCGTTGGGTTAGCCTCGGGGGCGGGGCTTTGAGGGCCTCGCCCCCGAGGCTAACCCAAAAATTTCACCCCTGCAAGTCAAAATGAAGGGGTAAAGGGGTGTAAAAAGGGTGAAATAGAAAACTAATCAAGAAGAGCAAAAACGGCAGAATAGCTAAATTACCTGCGGAAACAGAGATATTGATGAAAATGAAAAACCACAGGTAGGGTAATAGCTCATGACCTCCTAAAGCGGGTGTCGACGGTTCGAATCCGCCCGGGGGCACCAGGGAATATGACGGCGTCGCGGGAGCGGCGCCGTTTCTGGTTTGCGGGGGCCGCCGTGCTGCTCGCCCGTGGGGGACTGGCATCTGTTTCCTAGAGTGCGCTGCGGTAAATCTTTCTCGCGTTGTCCAGCGTGAGCTTCCTGAAGCTGCCGAAGAGCTCTCCGCGGTTGATCTTGAGGCCCGGAATCATCTTTTCGATATCGTCCTCGGTGACTCCGAACTCCGATAGCGCGCGCGGCATTCCCAGCGAGACGAAGAAATCCTGCAGCTCGTCGATGGTCGCTTCGACCGCGTACTCGATTGCCTGCTCGGGGGTTACCTCCACATCGAGCTCGTCCGCGTCCGAATCGATGGGTTCGATGCCAAGGGCCTGGGCGCTGAACTCCAGGAAGCGCTCAGGGTGCTCTCGCCATACGTAGCGCATCCAGGCGGGGAAGATGACGGCGAGGCCGGCGCCGTGCGTGATCTTGGTGTCCAGTGCGGATAGCTCGTGCTCAAGGCCGCGGCAGGTCCAATCGCCGTCGCGCAGGGCGTTATGGGCGAGCGTACCCACCCACATGATCTCGGCGCGGGCGTCGTAGTCATCGGGGTTCTCCATCACCTTGGGCGCCGCCTCCCTCGCGGCGCGCACTAGCCCGCAGGCGATGTTGTCGGTTACGCCCACGGCGGGCTCGCCGGAGAAGAGTCGCTCCATGATATGGGCGATCATGTCGGTCACTCCCGCGGCGGTCTGGCAGGCGGGCAGGCTGAAGGTCAGCTCCGGGTCGAGGAAGGCGATGGCCGGGCGGTTGAGGTCCGTGTTAATGCTGCATTTGAGGTGCTCCTCGTCGTTGCTGATAACGCAGGAGTTAGAGGCCTCGGAACCGGATGCGGGGATGGTCACCACGCAGGCGACGTCGATGCGGTCGGCGGGAACGGCGCGCTTGCGGAAGAAGTCCCATACGTCGCCGTCGTATACCGCCCCAGTGCGATGGCCTTCGCGCAGTCCATGACGGAGCCGCCGCCCACGGGCAGGATGATGTCGGCGTCGTTTGCCCGTGCGAGCTCGACGCCTTCTCGTGCCAAGCCTATTTCGGGGTTTGGACGCACCCCTCCAAGCCCGATGTGCTCCACGCCCGCGGCATCGAGCGATGCCCTCACGCGGACGAGCGTTCCGCAGCGAACTGCGGAACCCCTGCCGTAGACAATGAGCGCTCAGCGGTAGCCGGAGGCGGACAGAGTCCCCCAACCTTGTCGGTCGCTTTTCGCCCAAAGACAAAGCGGGTGGGGGAGTAGAAGGAGAAATCGTTCATGGAGCTCCAATCTGGCGTTTCGCCCTACATGCGCGGAGGAGTTTTTCGGGCGCATCGCCTGCGTTCGCGTCGCAATCTCGGCGGCGCGGTGCGGTCCGTGGATTCCATCGTATCGCCCGCGGCACCCCTTACCGACGATTGAGGCGAGTCTGCATTTCGCGGCGCGACGTCCACCTGGCGGACGATATCCGTTCGCGACACGTGGCCGTCCCGGTCGCAATAGCGTATGCGCACCGGGTTGCCGAGATGGGCCTGCGACCCCTTCTCCTGATGCGAGCGCGCGAGACGGGCGAGCAGCGGCGCGAGCACCTGCTCGACCGTCTCCTCCCGATACCACGCCGCCACGGGCAACCCGTTCACGTCAAACCCGTACGTTCGCCATGCCATTCGCCTCGCCGCCTTCGCCGAACGAAACCGCGTATCCAGACCGCCGGTCCCCCACCCAGCACTTCGACGAGCCTTCGCGCTCACTTCTGCGGTCGGGATGCGCCCGCGAGGCGCTCGGCAGGCAGCGCCATTTCCGCTCGCTGTGTCGAGCGCGAGTGTCGAGAAGTCGCCATATGCCACTCAGATGTAGCATGGAGTGCCGAAGTGCACGCGCCCGTGACGAAACACTGGCGCCAACCCGTTCCGCGCACCACCCCGCCCGTAAGGTGTGTGGCGAAAGGAGGACCAGCCGCATGAACATCCCCGAGACACAGAGCCTACCTCGATCGCATTCCGCACGAGCTTCTCTGACATTTCCGCCCATTACCACGTGGAGGTCCCCGTCGCGGAGATCGCCTACGCATACGACTACATCAATTCCCGGCATGCCCCGCGCAGGCAGGCCACGCTGAACGACGGGTCCGCGGCCCGGCAGGACGAATGACGCGCTTCGGCACAGGCCATGCCGAAACGCGTCACGCAAGCAAAGGAAGGAAGCCAACATCACATGAGCATCATCGCAGCACGCATCGACAACCGCCTGCTACACGGCATAGTGGCAACCCAGTGGGTACCCGAGTTCCGTCCGCAGCGTCTCATGGTCATCGATGACATCGTCGCCAACGACCCGACCAAGAAGGCCGCCATGCGGATGGCAAAGCCCTCGGGAGTCGCCCTCTCCATTATCAACAAGGAGACGGCTCTCACGAACTATCGGGCGGGCAAGTACGACGACCACACGGTCTTCATCGTGGCGCGAGACCCCCAGACCATCCTCGACGTCATACAGACGGGCCAGGTTGTTCCCACACTCGTGGTCGGAGGCACAGTCTTTCCCGAAGAGGGGTCAGACGCCGTCCAGGTGAGCAGTCGCGCCTACGTCACCAAAGACGAGCTGCCCGCATATCGAGCGATTGCTGGCACCGGCTGCGACATCACCGTTCGCTATGTGCCGGCCGACAAGCCCGTAGAGCTCTCCAGCATCATCACGCTTTAGCAAGGGAGTGAACTTATGACACCATCCATCATCCAGATAGCCGTCGTTACACTCATCGCCTTCATCTACGGAGCCGAGAAGAACGCGGGACAAATTCTCACGAACATGTCCGTCACGCCAGCATGGTTCGTCGGACTTGCGCTCGGCGACCCCGTAACCGGCCTCGCCGTCGGCGCCATCGTCCAACTCATGAGCCTGGGCGTGGCGGCCATGGGAGGAGCCTCCGTCCCCGACTATCCCACTGCCGCCATCATTGGCGCCGTCGTTGCCATCACCTCGGGTCAGGAGGCGAGCGTCGGCGTTGCCGCCGGAATCGCAGTCGGCATGCTCGGCCTTCAGCTCGACGTCATCGCCAAGACGGCAAACGGCTTCCTCGGGCGTACCTCGCAGCGCTTTGCCGAAGAGGGCAAGTACTCGCAGATGAAGAGCGTACTTTTCCTCGGTCCGGTCTTCTATGGCCTTACGGCGGCCATCCCCACGTTTGCCGTACTGCTCTTTGGCGCCGATGCCGTCAACGCTTTCCTCTCCGTCATGCCCTCCTGGTTCACGACCGGCCTCTCCATCGCCGCCGGTATCCTCCCCGTCGTCGGCCTTGCGATGCTTCTGTCCTTCATGCCAATGAAGAAATTCATCGCCTACGCCATCGTTGGCTTCGTTCTGGCCGCCTACCTGCAGATAAGCATTCTCCCCATTGCCCTGCTCGGTGCCGCCGCGGCCATCGAGTACTACAAGTCGCACAGCAATCCGTCCGTAAACGCCCTCGACGCTGGAGGTCTGGAAGATGAGTAACGAAGTTAACGCCACCAAGGCAAACGAAGCGCCAACCCGCCTGGCAGACGGAACGTACCAGCCAGTCCTCACCGTTTCCGATCTCGACCGTTGCGGCCGCCGCTGGATGCTCGGCGCGTCCATCTATAACTATGAGTCCCAGTGTGCCCCGGCGGTCATGTTCGCAACCGAACCCGCCCTGCGCAAGATCTATGCAGGAGACGAGGAGGGCTACCGCAGGTCACTTCTGAGCACCTATCGCTATTACAATGCGACTCCCCAGGTAAGCGGCCTGCTCCTCGGCGCCGGCCTAGCCTTGGAGGACAAGGGGCACAATGACGCCATCGACGCGGTCCAAGACCTTAAGATTGGCCTCATGGGCTCCCTCTCAGGAGTCGGCGATACGATCTTCGCCATCCTCATTCCCACCATCTTCGGCTCCATCGCCGCCTACATGGGACAGGCGGGAAACCCCGTCGGCGTGCTTCTCTGGCTCGCCGTCGCCATCGCCATCTTCGTATGGAAGCTCTTTGACTGGCGCATAGGCTATAAGTTCGGCGACAAGCTCTTCACGACCCTTGCCGAGAAGATGTCCGTTTTCACCGAGTCGACGTCGGCACTTGGCATGATGGTCGTCGGTGCGCTCATCCCCACCGTCATCAAGGTCTCGTGTGGTCTCACGTTCACCATGGGTGACGTCACGCTCGACGTCCAGACGGGCATCCTCGACCAAATCATGGTCGGCATGCTGCCCGTAATAGCCACAGCCATCGTCTACGCCCTCGTCAAGCGCAAGGTCAGCATCAACAAGATTGTCCTCGGCATCCTCATCATCTCGTGGGTGTGCGCGGCTTTCGGCATTCTTGCTGCCTAGCCTAGGGCTAGACCAACCCACAAAGGACGCATTATGAGGCACATCATCATTGCATCGCACTACGGCCTGGCAGCCGGACTCGGAGACACGCTCAAGGCCATCATAGGACCGGGGCACGACATCAGGGTTGTCTGCGCGTTTACAGACGAAACCCCGCTCGAGGAGAAGCTCGCCAGCGCATTCGAGGGCATCGCCGAAGATGACGAGACCCTCGTTCTCACCGACATCCTTCAGGGCAGCGTAAACCAGCTCGTAGCCTGCTCGGCTCCGCGAGGCGCGTTCATAGTGACCGGCGTAAACCTTCCCGTGGCCCTCGAGCTCTCGCTCCACGCCGGACAGCTTACTCCCGATGTGGTGAGGCATGTCGTCACCCAAGCCAAAGAGCAGCTCGTCTACCTCGGAGATCTTACTCCGGACGTTGACGAAGAAGACGAATAGGAAAGACGCGACAGTAAGGAGGACGAGACATGCGCAAAGTCCCGACCAATAACCAGCACCTGTTCTACCAACCGAAGGACGTGTGGGTGGGAGACGTCATGCCCTTCGGCAAGGACGGCACGTTCTATCTATACCACCAGCGTGACACGCGCGACCCCGCTCCGCTTGCCGAAGGACAGCCCTTTGGGTGGTCGCTCGCGACCACCCAGGACTTCGTGACGTACCAGGAACACGGAACGGCGATCCCCCACGGCGGAGAAGACGACCAAGACCAGTTCATCTACGCCGGAACCGTTTACGAGGCAAAAGGGGAGGTACGCGCTTTCTATACCGGGTTCAACCGCAACTACCTGCGAGAAGGCAAAACGTCCCAGGTGCTCATGCAGGCGAAGGCCTGCTCGGATGATTATGCGACGTGGAAAAAGACGGGCGTTGCAGTAGAGCTCACGCCTCAGCCAGGATACGATGGGCGCAACTGGCGCGACCCTTTCGTAATATGGGATGACGACCGGAAGGAATACCTCCTCGTACTGGGCACGCGTAAGGGAGACGACCCCTCCAAAACCCTCCAAACTGGCAGGCTCGTTCACTTTACGTCGAAGGACCTCGAGCACTGGCAGTTCAAGGGCGACTTCTGGGCCCCCGGCCTCTACACCATGTTCGAAATGCCAGACATTTTTAAAATTGGCGATTGGTGGTACCTGGTCTACTCTGAGTACAGCGACGAGAACAAGATCGTCTACCGCATGAGCCGCGATCTCTACGGTCCGTGGGAGAAGCCGAGAGATGACGCCTTCGACGGGAGGGCGTATTACGCCGGACGGACCGCCTTCGACGGATCGCGCAGGATTCTGTCCGGCTGGGTCCCCACGCGCGAGAACGACGATGACCGGGCCAACTGGCTTTGGGGTGGCTCGTTTATGCCCCATGAGGTGTACCAGCGCCCCAATGGCACCCTCGGCGTTCGCCCTCCCCAAAGCATAAAGGATGCGTTCGAGTGCCCTGATGCCGTCCCGGATATCGAGCTTCGCGGAGACCACGAACGAACGGAGTGCGTAATCACCGAAAACGCAGGCGAGATCTTCTGCTTCGAGGCAGACGTGACGTTCAGGGACGCTTGCGACTTCTCAATTCGAGCCTACAAGAATCTCGAGACCGACGAGTCGTACGAATACCGCTTCGACCTCGACGCGAATCGGCTCTCGTTCGACAAGAGCCCCTGTTACAAGTGGTTCCGCGTAATGGATAAGGGGCTTTGGAGGCCAGTCTGGCTCGAGTCCGGGCGTTCTTACCACCTGCAGCTCATCGTTGACGACAACATCCTCGTCCTCTACCTCGACGGTACCGCACTCACGACACGCGTCTGCGAGAAGTTCGGCCACTCGCTTGCTGTTACGGTAACGAATGGCGAACTCAAACTGTCCAACATAGCCTTGGCGAAGGGGCTGCGCGAACAGGAAAAGTAAGCCAGTGAACCTCGTCGCCACAGCGACTCCCCCAGCAAAACACGCGAACAACGGGTCCGGCCGCATTCCGGCGACCGGACTCGTCCTGTGCCCTGATGGCACATGGCCCCGGGCTGCCGACAGCGAGGCGGCCTTAGGGGCCTCGCCTACAGATTCCTGAGTGCGTCGACGAGGGAGACCTTGCCCGCGGTGACCTCGTCGGCCTGCTTGATGACCTTTGCGGGCACGACGGCCACCACAGCGCCGGCGGCAGAGTCGATTCGAGCGATGTGGTCAGAGACGGAGCGAACGGCGAGCCGCTTGCCGACAGGGAGGCAGTCAAAGGTGGCAAAGCGCACTCCTACGGTTGGGATACGCCCGTGAGGCGCTCGGCGGACAGCGCTGTTGCCGCTCGCTGTGTCGAGCGCAGGTGTCGAGAAGTCGCCATATGCCACTACAGATGTATCATGGAGTGCCGAAGTTCACGTGCCCGTGACAAAACGCGGGCGCCAACCCGTCCCGAGCACCACCCCGCCCGTAAGGTGTGGGACGAAAGGAGGACCAGCCGCATGAACATCCCCGAGACACAGAAAGACCTGCTTGCCTACCTCGATCGCATCACGCGCGAGCTTGGCAGCACGCGGGGCGGGCGCATCCAGAACCGTCTCGACCACTTCACCACGGCATCTATAACCGACTCGCTCGCCATCTCGCGCAGCCTGGCAAGTCAGTATCTCAACGAGCTCGTGCGCGCTGGCCTCGTGGTGAAAGCAGGGGCACGACCGGTGTGCTACTTCCACCGCCGCTCCCTCGAACGCTTCTTCCAGTCTCGCATTGAGCGTAGCACCTACCCTTCGGTCGAGCAGCTCTTCGCCACGCTCGGAAACGGCGAGCGACTCGACTTCGACCGCGCAATCGGTCACGAGCTGAGCCTTGCGCCCTGCATCAGCCAGCTCTGCGCCGCGCTCAAGTACCCGCCAGCTGGCCTGCCCATCCTGCTCTGTGGCGCCTCGGGAACCGGCAAGGGTCTACTCGCCGAACTTGCCCTCGAATACGGCAAGAACGTCGGCGTCCTGCAGCAGGAAGCCAAGCTTGTGAGCATCGACTGCTCGCATTACGCAGACGATGCCCGCGCGCTCACTCACGACCTGTGCGCAGATGGCGGGCCTGCAGATCGGGCGAGCGGCGGCATCGTTTATCTCAAGGACGTCGACGCCCTCTCACCCGCTGCCCAGGACGCGCTCTTGGAGTGGGCCTCCGCACAGGCGGGCGCCATTGTGCCAGCCCCTGCTGTGCGCCTTATCTTTGCCACCTCAAACGAGGCAGACAGTACCGAGTGCCGCAGCCTCACGCGTCGCATCCCCATGTCCGCCCAGGTGCCGTCTCTGCGCGAGCGCACCCAGGAGGAGCGTGAGGAACTGACTCTCCACTTCCTCAAGGAGGAGGGCCGACGCATAGGACGCGACATCCTCATAAGTCGCGGAGCCTTCCGAGCCCTCGCCGGCACCAACTTCGAGGAGAACGTACGCGGCCTGCGCGACTGCATCACCAACTGTTGCGCCGAGGCCTATCTAGACACGAAGGGTGACAGCCTGGAGATTCGCACCTACCAGCTTCCCTCCGCAATCCTTGCCGGCTCCGCACTCGAGCGCAGCGAGAACGACATGCAGCTCATCGACACCACCCGGAGCATCCAAAGCCAGGCGGACGACCGCGCACGGCATGTACTCGACGCCATGCTGGAGCCATACGAGAGCTATCGCGAAGGCACGCTTGATGGGGGCGCGTGCAGCGCTCAGCTGGTGGAGCGAGCCCGCGACCTCGAGGACTACCTGGCGTTCGGGCAAAACCCGGGCCGCTCGAAGTCCGACGCATACGAGCAGATCGCCGACAGCGTCGTCACTTCCGTGAACGAACTCTACTCGATCGATTTGTCCCGAAAGAGCTCGCATCTAATCGCCCAGGGCATCTGCCTCCAGCTGTGGCCGCCCGCAAGCCTCTCGCGTTGGAAGAGCTCCCATGCAAGCGAGCTTTCCGGCATGCGCGGCGTCGTGGCCCAGCGCAACCGCTTTGCCGTTACTGTCTGCGCCTGCATCGCTGATGAACTCAAGGCCACGCTCGGCATCGCACTCGACGATCTCACGTGTCTGCTCGTCCTTGCGCATGCGGCACTCGCACTCGACCCGTCTAAGCGTCGTCGGAGCGTCGGTATCGTCCTCAGTCATGGCTACTCGACCGCCACGAGCATCGCCGACGCCGCCAATCGGATTCTTGACACGAGGGTCTTCGAGGCCATCGACATGCCCTACGACCAGAAGGTTACGGACGTCGCTGTTCCTCTTCAGCAAATCATCGACCGCTTCTCCTACGCAGACGAGGTCGTCATCCTCGTGGACATGGGATCGCTCCAGGATATTTATAAGAGTCTGGAATCCACCTCCGGCATGACGCTCGGCATCATAAACAACGCCTCTACCGGCCTTGCGGTGGAGGTTGGCGCCGGACTTATCGCGGGTCGCTCCGTGCGAGAGGTTCTCGACGATGCTGCGGCAGCTTGCACCTGTAATTATCACATCGTGGCGCGCAACGCCCGACCGGACGCGATTGTCTTCTGCTCCGAAGGCGGACTTGACGCAGCTGCGCGGATCCGCGATCTCGTGGCGCAGAGCCTGCCTGGCGAGTCCCCCGCGCGGCTTGTCGCCGTTGACTGGCGGCAGCTCGCCAATAACGGATCTGAGGATGCCGCCTTCTCCCAGTACAACGTGCGCTCGGTCATCGGCACGGACAATCCGCACGCCGACGGAGTCCCGTTCATTTCGCTCGAGGAACTCATCGCCGGCGAAGGAACGGCCCAGATAGACCGCGCCTTCGCACGCTTGCTCGACGCTGACAGCTTGCGCACGTTCCACCAGAATCTCGTCAAGAACATGACCCTCAGGAACGTGGTCGAGTCCATCACAATCCTTAACCCCAACAAGCTCTTCGGCGAAATCGAGAGTGCCGCAGAGCGGCTCCAGCAGCTCACCGGAGACGTGATTGGCGCTCGTGTGAGCATGGGGCTCTACGTGCACCTGTGTTGTCTCGTGGAGCGCCTCGTGACCAGAAGCCCCATCGAGAACTACGCAGACGAGCAGCGCTTCGCCAATGAACACAACGATTTCGTCGAGGCATTCCGCACGAGCTTCTCTGACATTTCCGCCCATTACCACGTGGAGGTCCCCGTCGCGGAGATCGCCTACGCATACGACTACATCAATTCCCGGCATGCCCCGCGCAGGCAGGCCACGCCGAACGATGGGCCCGCGGCTCAGCAGGACGAGTGACGCGCCTCGCAAGCAAAGGAAGGAAGCCAACATCACACGAGCATCATCGATCGCTGCGTGCAAGGCGGCGGGCCTCACCGTGTTCGCCAAGCGCGAGGAGCGTTTTGGTTTTTCGCAAGCAAATGCGGACGAAATCAGCGACCAGATTCCCGATACGCTCAAACATGCAGGGCCCCTATGTGTTTAACCTCATTTTTCCGTGTGCGGTAGAATGGAGTCGTTGAGATCGCGAACGCCTTAAAGGGAGAGTTTTTGTGGATGCGCATCTGGATGGGGGCTCTTCCGCCCCGCTGTATCAACAGGTGCTCGATTTGCTTAAGAGCGATATCGAACAGGGGACATATCCCGTTGACTCGCAGATTCCAACGGAACTTGAGCTTTCTAAGATGTACGGCGTGGGAAGGGTCACGGTTCGCCGCGCAATAGAGGAGCTTGTGGGCGAGGGGTATCTCACCAAGCGGCAGGGGCGTGGTACGTTTGTGACCGCGACAAAGATAATTCGCAAGGTGCATCAGAAGGACGATGTTCAGAGTTTTACCCAAGCATGCGCTGAAAACGGCATGAAGGCGGGCGCTCGCGTCGTTGCCCGCAAGACCGTTGCCGCCGATCGCGACCTCGCTTCTTTCTTTGGCTTGGATGAAGGCTCTGACCTCATCTTGGTCTCACGCGTGCGTACCGCAGACGGCGTGCCGGTCCTGTTCGAGAACAACTACTATCCTGTCGATGGATTCGAATTTCTCAAAGATATCGGTCTCTCCAATTGTTCGATATTCGAGGCCGTGGGGGAGCGTACGGGTAGGTATCCCTGCTCGTCCGATCCCTGCAGGCTGGAGATCGCCCGTGCGGGAATTGATGCCGCCCGCGAGCTCAAGGTCCCAGTAGGGGAGCCGCTGTTCTTCATGAACGCGGGCTTTCTCGATTCCAACGGAGAGCGCTTCTGCTATGGCAGACAGTACTACGTGGGTTCGCGCTACAGCTTCGATATCTAGCGGCTCTGTCTCACACAGCGCTGTTCTCGTATTGCCGCGGCAGGTCCGTTTAGCGCGTAAAAGTTACCACTTATAGAACAACCTAATATGTTTCTTGACCGACGCCTTCATGCAGGTTATACATAGAACAACCTAAGATGTTTGCCTATACGTGAAGGATTTTTGGCAAGCATCGTTGCTCTGGCAGGAGGTTAAGAATGCCGGATGCCAAACAGGAGAAGCCCAAGCGCAGATTCCATCTCCAGCTTCCCCATGTGTACACCATCGCGTTCATGCTGATCGTGTTCTTCGCGGTGCTCACATGGATCGTCCCATCGGGTCAGTTCGACCGCCAGACCATTCAGACGGCCGCGGGCGAGCGAGAAGTCGCCGTAGCCGGAACGTACCAAGAGGTCGACAAGGTCTACACCGATTCGGAGACGGGGGAGACCGTCGATCTGCGACAGGGCATCGATGCCGTCCTGCAGGCTCCCGCCAAGGGCATTCAGGCTGCGGCCGATGTCGTCGCGTTCGTCCTGCTGATCGGCGGATCGTTCGCCATCGTCACCAAGACCAACGCCCTAAACGCCGGCATGAGCCGCGTGATCAAGAAGCTGAAGAACAAGGACATCTTGATCATCCCCATCTCCATGATCCTGCTCTCGATCTGCGGCACCACGTTCGGCATGTCCGAGGAGGCGCTGCCGTTCTACGCGATCTTCATCCCCATCATGCTGAGCATCGGGTATGACTCCATGACCGCGTTCATCATCTGCTTCCTCGGCCCCAACCTTGGTTACTGCGCATCCACTATTGATCCTTTCAACGTGCTGATCGCCCAGGGCGTTATCGGCATCGAGGGAAATCCCCAGCTTTGGCTCCGCGCCATCCTGTGGGTCATCTTCACCGCCGCGGGCATTTTCTGGGCCATGCGCTACGCGCGCCGCGTCAAGCTCGATCCCAAGTCCTCCATCACCTATGAGGACGATAAGCAGAAGCGCATCGAGTTCTCTGTCACCGATGCCTCTATCGAAGAGGAGTTCACGCTTCGCCACAAGCTCGTCCTCATTGATTTCGCGGTCGGCATGGGCGTTATCGTGTGGGGCCTCGTTACCCAGGGCTGGTATATGGACGAGATCTCCATGGTGTTCCTGGCCATGGGCCTTCTTGCCGGCATACTCGGCGGCCTGGACGAGAAGACCATTGCGGAGGAGTTCGTCCGCGGAATCGCCGACTTCGCCTACGCAGCCTGCATCATCGGCATCGCCCGCGGCATCCTGGTCGTCGCAGAGGGCGGAATGATCATCGACTCTATTCTTAACTGGCTCGTCGGACTCCTTGCGGGCGCTCCGTCCTTCATCTATACCACCTTCATGTACATCGTCCTCGGCCTGCTTTCGCTGCTGGTTCCTTCCAGCTCCGGCCTCGCTGCACTCACCATGCCCGTCATGGGCCCGCTGACCGAGCTTATGGGCCTCAATCCCGGGGCTGCCGTCACCGCTCTGCAGTTCGCGAACCAGACCGTCAACACCATCAGCCCCGTTGCGGGCATGACCGTCGCGGGTCTTGCCGTGGCGAAGATCTCCTTCGGGCAATGGTGGAAGACCATCTGGAAGTTCTTTATCTTCATGGTTCTGTTCGGATTGGTCGCGACTGTGATCTCCGGCCTACTGCCGATGTAGGAGGTGCCCAGCATGGATTTAAACGCTTCCGCGCCCCGCCTGCGTCGCGAGCAGGTCGCCGGCATGAACATTCACTACATCATGTGGTCGCTCGATTATTTCCTTGATGTTCAGCAGCGCCTTGGCTTCAAAACCATCGAGCTTTGGGCGGCCGAGCCGCACGTGACGCTGGACCACACGGGGTATTTCGAGGCCGACAAGCTTCGCCGCAAGATCGAGTCCCGCGGACTCTCCGGGAGCTCCCTGTGCCCGGAGAACGTGGTGTATCCGTGGCAGTACGCTGCCAGAAAGCCCCTCCACGCGCAGCGGAGCCTCGCTTACTTCAAGCACGGCATCGAGCTCGCCGAGGTGCTCGGCGCCCCGTATATGTCCATCAACTCCGGTTGGGGCGATTGGGACGAGGACCGCGAGGAAGCTTGGAAGCGCTCTGCCGAGCACTTGGCGATTCTTGCGGACTATGCCGGCGAGCACGGCGTGACCCTCTGCATGGAGAGCCTGAGGCCGGAAGAGAGCAACTTGGTGGTTACACTCGCGGATGCCAGGCGCATGCTTGACCAAGTAGCCAACCCGCACCTTACTCCAATGGTGGACACTACTGCTATGGGAGTCGCCGGCGAGAGCCTTGAAGAGTGGTTTGCCGAGTTTGGCGATGGTGCCATAAGGAACATGCACTTCATTGATGGCGACCCATACGGCCATCTGGTTTGGGGCGATGGAAAGCACAGCATGGACGATTTCGTGCGTGTCCTCAACGCGCATGGGTTCGAGGGCTATCTTGGCCAGGAGATCACCGATGGAAGGTATTTCGATGATCCCGCAGCAGCGGACCGGCGCAACATGGACGCCTTCGAGAGGTATTTTGTCGACTAGCGCGTAGCTCCCATTCGCGTGGGGCAGTCAACACGCTTGACGAGAAGACTTGCAGTAAACGTTGGCGGATTCGTCCGCCGTATCGAAAGGAAGAATAACAATGAACGCACATGATCTCATCGCCGACGCAATCGCCGAAAAGGGCGGTTTCGATAGCGTCTTCTGGGTTGCCTGCGGCGGCTCCCTCATCGACCTGCTGCCCGCCCATGAGCTGCTTAAGCGCGAGGCGACTACGTTTGCCAGTGAGGCGTATACCGCCCGCGAGTTCGATATCATGCGTCCCAAGCGCCTGGGCGAAAAGTCCCTTGTTATCGCTTGCAGCCACTCCGGCAACACTCCCGAGGTAATCGATGCGTGCTCGATCGCCAAGGCGGCGGGCGCAACCGTTATCGCACAGACCGACAACGCCGGCTCCGGCATCGATAACGGTGAGTGGACGTGCTGGGTATATCCGTGGGGCGAGGGAGTTCCGCAGGCGGAGGTACCCGCCGGCATCTCTTTGGCTCTCGCTGCCGAGCTCTTGGATCAGCAGGAAGGTTATGCTGACCTTGCCGATATGTACGAAGGCATCGCCAAGATGGACCGGATCCTGCCTGCGGCTCGCGAGAAGGTCAACGCCGAACTTTGCGACCGTTTCGCTGCCCTGTGCCAGGACCACAAGTTCCTGTATATCTTGGGATCCGGTCCCGTGTTTAGCCAGACCTATGGCTTCGCTATCTGCTCGCTTATGGAGATGCAGTGGCAGAGCTGCGCCTATATCCACTCCGGCGAGTACTTCCACGGCCCCTTCGAGGTGACCGAGCCCGGAGTCTTCTACTTCCTGCAGATGTCCTCCAGTGAGTGCCGAGCCATGGATGAGCGCGCCCTCGCATTCCTCGAGACCCATACCGACACTCTTATGGTGCTCGACGCCATGGAGTACGGCATGGACCAAGTACCGGCAAGCGTTCGCGCGTTCCTTGATCCAATCCTGTTCTACGCGATGAACTGTGAGCTGCGCTCCGCTCGCGGCAAGGTGTTCGACCATCACCCGGACGTGCGTCGTTACATGGGCATCGAGAAGTACTAGCGATTTTAGAACGGGGCGCGAAGCGCGTTGAGACGTGCGAATCCTCGCGCCTCTTCTGCTCGCCGTAGCCACGGCGGTTTACCTGAATGGAGATAACCATGGCAGCCTATCCTATAAGCGTGCTCGGCTTTGGAGACAACGTTGTCGATAAGTACGAGCATATCAAGACTATGTATCCCGGCGGCAACGCAGCCAACTTCGCCGTCTTCGCCAAGAAGCTCGGTGTCGATCGCAGCGCCTACATGGGAATCTTCGGATCAGATGAGGAGGCCGAGCACGTTATAGCATCGCTTGAGGACGAGGGCGTCGAGCTTCTTCGCTGCCAGCAGGTCCTGGGCGTCAACGGCGCCGCTCGCGTGACCGTTGACAAGACCGGGGACCGTATCTTCCTGGGCTCCAATGAAGGCGGCATACGTGGCGACATGCGCTACGTGATAGACCGCTTCGCCGCCGAGTACGTCAGCGGCTTCGATTTGGTGCACAGCGGCAACTACTGCTTCACCGAGCGCGAGCTCCCCAAGATCAAGGCTGCCGGTGTGCCTATCAGCTTCGACTTCTCCGATGACTCCACCGACGAGTTCTTCGAGCAGATTGCGCCATTTGTGACGTACGCCTTTATGTCCATGGGCGACGCTTCCCTGGAGGATATCAAGGCGAAGCTCGAGTGGGTGAAGGCCCTTGGCCCTCAAATCGTATGCGCGTCGCGCGGGAGCAAGGGTTCCGTCGCCTATGACGGCGAAAACTTCTACGAGCAGGGCATCAAGCCCGTGGCGCCCGAGGAGCTCAAAGACGCTATGGCGGCCGGCGATTCACTGCTGACGGCGTTTTTGGTCACCTATCTTTCCAAGAAGAAGGCCGGCGAGTGCGGCGAGGCCGCAATTCGCGAGAGCTTGGACTTCGCTGCCGGTTTTGCGGCGCAGACCTGCAAGATCGAGGGCAGTTGGGGCCACCCGCTGGTCTACGAGAACTAGTTTTTTGTCGTGGCGGGGTGTCTTGGGGCGCCCCGCATTGCGTTGGGAGTCAAGATGTCCGTTCGTGCCTGCGCGGCAGGATTTTGCTGTGCCGATGTCTACCAGAATCTGGATCCCCTGGGTTGCATCCAAGGGGGCCTCTCAGGAGCGCTTCGAGGGGTGCTTCTTGAGTATATGAAGGCAAAAGGGATATGCAATCTTCATATACGGCCTTCTTTTAGAGGGCGTTGTCCTTACTCTTTCATCTCCTTGCTTCTGGACATTTTGTCTATAGGCAAGAGTCCATGGTCGAGACCATGGTGAAGTTCTGCGGCTAGTAATTACTGCATCACATATCTGTTGTTACCTGAGAGGCTCGCTTTTGCGGGCCTCTTTGCGTTGCTATGGAGCCCTGGCCTGTCGATAAATAACGCGCCCGCTTGCTGGGGAGCAAGCGGGCGCCGTTGAGCGAATATGTTTGCGGCCATAGCCGCTGCAGGTGATGGGTTGTCGACTAGTTAGTCGTCGTGTCGGAATCGTCACCCGAGGCAGAGCCAGAAAGCGAAACCGTCAGCGTGATCGTGCTGTCGGTGGACTGCTTGCCGGTGGGGGAGACGCCCGTAACGGTGGCGTTTTCGTTGCCGCTCACGGGGTTGCCGTTCTGATCGCAGAATGCGATGTTGTAGAAACCGGCGTTGTTGAGCGCGGTGACGGCGGCGGAGATGCTCTTGCCGTACAGGTTACCCGGGACGCTGGCCTTGCCGGACTTCTTGGCGATGACGACGGTGATCGTGGCACCGGGCTTCTGCTTGCCGCTAGGGTTCCAGCTAATTACGGTGCCCTCGGTAACCGAGTCGTTTTCCTGGTAGCTCACGTCGACGCCAAAGCCAGCCATGTCGAGAGCGTTGCGTGCCTGGGCCTCGGTCATGTCGGTCAGATCGGGGACGGAGGTGGTGTCAGGACCGCTGGAGACCTTATACGAGATGGTCGTGCCCTTCTCGACTTCCTTGCCGGCATCAGTGCCCTGCTCAAAGACCTGGCCTTCGTCGGCCTCGTTGGCCTCCTCGGTTGCGTTGCCCTTCAGGCCCACGCTTGCCAGCGCGGCCTCGGCCTGGTCCTTGGTTAGGCCGACGAGCTGCGGAACCTCAACTTTCTCGGAGGGCTTGGGGCCCTTGGAGATCACCAGGTTCACCTTGGAGCCCTTGGGCTTCTTAGTGTTGCCGTTGGGGGTCTGCTCGGCAACCTTGCCCTCGTCGACATCGTCGTTATAGCTCTGGTCGACAGTTCCGACCTCAAGGCCGGCCTCCTTGATCAGCTCGATAGCGGTCTGCTGGTCCTTGTTAAGCACATCGGGCACCGTAACCTGCTCGCCCCCAAAGAGCCCGGTGGCGAAGGCCACCACAACGCCAACCACGGCGATTGCGGCGACTACGGCGGCGATAATCTTGTTCTTGTTGGACTTGGGCTGATCGACCTCGTAGGAACCGGTGGAACCCGAGACGGCGCTGCGGGGGTTGGTCTGTCCGCTTACGCCCGATACGGGGCGAACCATAGCGCGCGTGGAGTCAGACAGCTCGCGAGTCTTGGTGGCGCCCAACTCACCGGGGGCACCGATGATGCGTGTGGGCTCCGAGATGTTTACGGCACGGCCCGACAGGTAGCTGTTGAGCACCTGACGAAGCTCGTCGGCGGTCTGGAAGCGGTTTGCCGGGTCCTTCTCCATGCACTTGAGGATGATGCGCTCAAGGTCGGCGTCGACACCGGAGTTGATCTGGCTCGGCGGAATAGGTAGCTCATTGACCTGCTTGAGTGCGACCGAGATGGCGTCATCACCGTCAAAGGGCACGCGGCCGGTGGCGCACTCATACATCACGACGCCCAGCGAGTAGATATCCGAGGTGGGGCCGAGGTCCTGACCACGGGTCTGCTCGGGGCTGACGTAGTGGGCGGTTCCCAGCACGTTGTTGTCTTGCGTGAGGTGGCTGTTCTTGGCGCGCGCGATGCCAAAGTCCATCACCTTGATGTTACCGTCGGGCAGCACCATGATGTTCTGCGGCTTAATGTCGCGGTGGATGATCTCGTGCTTGTGGGCGACCGAAAGTGCAGAGCTGATCTGCGAGCCGATCTGGGCGACCTTCTTGGGGTCGAGGGCGCCGTGGCTCTTGATGCCGCTCTTAAGGTCGGTACCGCGCAGGTACTCCATGACGATGTAATAGGTGTCGCCGTCCTTGCCCCAATCGTAGACGCCCACGATATAGGGGGAGGAGAGACCGGCTGCTGCCTGGGCCTCCTGCTTAAAGCGTGCGGCGAAGGTTGCGTCGCCAGCATACTGCGGCAGCATGATCTTGACGGCTACCGTGCGGTCGAGGACCTGGTCCTGTGCACGGTAGACGGTCGCCATGCCGCCTGTTCCCACCTTATCCTTGAGGAGGTATCTTCCCCCGAGGACCCTCTGTTCCATTCCTGCTCCTAACATAACTATTCGCTCAACGATGTGTGTAGTACCTACGATGTGGCCGCTGGGGCCGTGTGGCGCGTTGCCGCTAACTCTTCGGCCGCGGCACGCCTCGGGTGTCCGATTCGATCATGGGCATCACGCTCCCTGTGCGGCAAGCGCCGCGGTCAGGACGATACCGGCGATCTTGGCGGCCTTGACGTCATGCTTGTCGTAATCCTCCAAGGCCACCGAGATGGCGACCGTGGGTGAATCGTAAGGTGCAAAGCCAACGAACATCGAGTTGACGTTGGTGCCGCCGGTCTCGGCCGAGCCGGTCTTGCCGGCGACCTTGACGCCGGGGACCTGGGCATCGGTGCCGGTACCGGACTGGACGACGGCGAGCATGGCCTGCTTGACCTGGTCGGCCGTGGCGGAGCTGACGGCCTGACCCAGCGAGCGGGACTGCGTGGTCTTGACCACAGTTCCGTCCGGGGCGAGTACCTGGGCTACAAAGTACGGGTCCATGACCACGCCACTGTTAGCGATGGCGGCGGCAATCACGGCGTTTTGCATGACGGTGGTCTGCGGGCCGGGCGTGTGGTCCATGCCGACAGGCTGGCCGGCGCCGGCCCAGGCGGTCTCCCACTCGGTCATGAGCGACGGGTCGGCCATGATGGAGGCCGCGGAGGTCAGGTCCTGGCCGAGCTTTTGGCCGTAGCCGAAGGCGTTGGCAAACTGCACGAGCGTGTTTGCGCCAACTTCGTTTGCCACCTGGCCAAAGACGACGTTGGAGGACACGGCAAAGGCCTGCTGCAGGCTGATGGTACCGTAGCTCTCGTTGGCATAGTTGGTGACCGGTGCGTTGCCGATGTCCATGGAGCCGGGCGCCTGGTAGGTGCTGGTAAGGCTGGCGGTACCGGTCTCGAGTGCCGCGGAAAGCGTAACGACCTTAAACGTTGAGCCCGGCGTGTACAGCGCGTCCATGGCGCGATTGTACATGGAGCCGTCCTCGCCGCCGCCCGTCTGCAGCAGGGCATCGATGTTGGTGTTGTCGTAGGTGGGCGAGCTGGCACATGCGAGCACCGCGCCGGTACGCGGGTCGATGACCACTACAGCGCCCTTAAAGCCCTTGAGCGCCTGCTCGGCAGCCGTCTGGATGCGCGAGTCGATGGTGAGCTTGGCGGTGTTGCCCGGCTGGGTCTGGCCCGCGAGCGACGCGATGGCGTTGTTCCAGCTGGAGTAGTCCTTAGAACCGGTGAGCGTGTCGTTCATGACGCTCTCGATGGCGGTGGTGCCATACTGCTGGCTCACGTAGCCAACCACGTGCGCTGCCAGGTTGCCGTTGGGGTAGGAGCGTACGTAGGTGCCGTCCTCCTGCTGCAGCGACTCGGCCAGCGTCACGCCGTCGGACGTGATGATGGAACCGCGCTGGATGTACTTGGAGCGGGCGATGGTGTGGTTGTTGGTCGGCATGTCCTGATAGTCCTTGGCCTTGATGACCTGGACATAGGTGAGGTTGCCGATAAGGATGGCGAACAGCGCCGTAAAGGCGAGCACCGCGCGGGTTAGACGGTTGGCGAGCGCCACGCGGCCGAGCACACCGGATTCAGGTGTGTCGAGCAGGCGACGGCGCATGCGCGAGCCGACGGAATGGCTGCCGCTGCCGTAGGAAGACGAGGTGGCAAAGCGCGTGCCCGTCGGGGCGGCGGCAGATGCGACCTGATCATCGGTGATGGCGGCGATGGTGCCGGTGCCGGTAAGCTCGGCCTCGCGTCCGGTCGCCTCGTCACCGGCGCGCAGCAGGAGCGCGACGATGATAAAGCTCGCCAGCAGAGAGGAGCCGCCCTGGCTCATAAAGGGCAGGGTGACGCCGGTCAGCGGGATCAGGCGGGTTACGCCGCCAACGATCAAGAAGGCCTGGAAGCTGATGGCGGCCGTAAGGCCCGTGGCGCTAAAGGCAGCGAGGTCGGATTTAGCGCGGGCAGCCGTGGTCAGGCCGCGAACGGCAAAGAGCATAAAAAGGATGAGCACGGCGCCGCCGCCCAAAAGGCCCATCTCTTCGCCGATAGCCGAGAAGATAAAGTCGGACTCGACGACAGGGATGTTGTTGGCCATGCCGTTGCCGATGCCAACACCGACCAGGCCGCCATCGGCAAGCGAGAAGAGCGACTGGACGATCTGGTAGCCCTGGCCCTGGGCGTCCTTAAACGGATCGAGCCAAACCTGGAAACGCACCTGAACGTGAGACAGGAACTTGTAGGCGCCCACGGCCCCAACGGCTAAGAGCGCAAGGCCGATAACGACATACGAAAAGCGCCCCGTGGCAACGTAGAGCATCAGCAAGAAGATGGTGTAGAACAGCACGGCCGAACCCAGGTCGCGTTCGAAGACGACGACGAGCAGGCACACACCCCACACGGCAAACAGCGGCAGCAGCAGTCGCAGGCGAGGGATCTTAAAGCCCAGAATCTTGCGGTTGGAGATGGAGAGCAGCTCGCGGTTCTCGGCCAGGTAGCCGGCCAGGAACAGGACGATAAAGACCTTGGCGAACTCGCCGGGCTGGATGGTAAAGCCCGCGATGCGAATCCACAGCTTGGAGCCCGAGATCGTGGTGCCGATAAAGATAGGCAGCATCAGCAGAATGATGCCGATGATGCCAAAGGTGTACTTGTAGCGCATGACCACGTCGAAGTTTTTGACTAGTGCAAGCGTTCCCACCATGAGCGCCACCGAGACAAACAGGATGATGAGCTGTGAGATGGCGAGAGCGGGGGCGAGACGCGTCACGAACGTGATGCCGATGCCCGAAAGTATAAATACGATGGGCAGGATGGCAGGGTCGGCACCGGGCGCCAAGATGCGCACGGCAATGTGGGCCGCGGCAAAGGCGGCAAAGAGGCCGATCGGTACGGCGAGCGTCTCAAAGGAGATGGCAGCGCCCGCGGTGAGGACGTACATCGCATACAGCAGGATGACGGGGAACGCCGAGGCGATGAGCAAGAGCAGCTCGGTGTTGCGGCGACTCATAAGCGGCACTCCCTTTCTAATTCTTATCGGAGGCTTCGGCCTCGGCGGACTGTTCGGCGGTTTTCTCGGAATCTGATTCGGAGGTCGATCCCTGATTGGTGTTGTCGCGAATCGTTTGCGCGTCGATCACCTGGCGGGTCTGCTCCTCGTCGATCTGGTGGCGGTACTTGGATATCGTGTCCTGCGCATCGTCGACACTTGTTTGCGGAATGCCCGCCTTGAGGCGGTTTTGCGTGTCTTCGGGCAGGTCGGACAGCTTGATGCTGGTTTCGCTTTCGAGCCAGTGGAGCTTGAGTCCGAGTGGCTTGCCGGGCAGGCCGCGCCAGACGGCGACATTGCCCTGGTAGGTACCCAGGTAGTACGAGCCGGTGACACCCGTGTAGGCCCAGATGCCAGCTGCTAGCACAAAGACGAGGGCCAGGATGGCGGCGATAGTAACATTGCGGCGACGCACGCGTTGCGCCTCGCGCATAACGCCATCGTCAACCAGGTCAACGACTACTACGGTTACGTTGTCGTGGCCGCCGGCGGCAAGCGCCGCGTCCACTAGGTTGTCGACGCAGATTTGCGCGGTTGAGGACTGCGTGGCGATGTTCTCGATATCGCTATCGGGAATCATGCTCGAAAGGCCGTCGGAGCACAGGATCAGACGGTCGCCTTCCTCGATATGCAGAGTGAAGTGGTCGGCATACATGGCGGGGTCCGAGCCCAGCGCACGGGTGATGACCGAACGGTTGGGGTGGACGCGAGCCTCGTCTGCCGTGATCTCGCCAGCGTCCACGAGCTCCTCCACGTAGGAGTGGTCGCGGGTCACGCGGATGAGCGTGCCCTCGTGGAGCAGATAGGCGCGAGAGTCGCCCACGTGGGCGATGGCGAGCGTGTCGTTTTCGATGTAGGCGCAGGTGGCTGTGCAGCCCATGCCGGGCTTGCCCAGGCCGTTCAGGGCCGCCTCGATTACGGCGGCGTTGGCTGCCTCGACGGCTGCGGCCAGGCGTGCTGCGTCGGCGGACTGTGGGGCCGTCTTGGCAATAGTCTCGACGGCGATGGAAGAGGCTACCTCGCCGGCAGCGTGACCACCCATGCCGTCGCATACGCAAAAGAGCGGCGACTGCACCAGGTAGGAATCCTCATTGTGCGGGCGCACGCAGCCAACGTCGGAGCGGGCGCCCCACATGAGTTGCGTGGTGGTGCCGGCATCATAGGTCGAGTCGGTCTCGATGCGCTCCTCGGTCAGGGGTTCAAAGCTCATGGTCGAGCCGGGGTCTTTGAGCTTGGCCTCAACGGCGGCAACGTCGATTTCGGCGGTGTCACCGGGAGAGACGGTGTCGGTCACGGCGTTTGATTCGGAATCGCCGGTGTCCGGGGAGTCGGGCTCCTCGGAAACGCGGGCGGTCGACTCGTCATCTTGCGGGCTGACGTCTATAGGCTCGGGCGCCGGCGTAGACGCGGGCGCAACCTTGGATGCCGGGGCTATGGGAAACGCCGGCGCGGCGGGCTCGGGTGCCGCAAACACCGCAGCGCTCTCGTTGATTGCCGCGGCGACGGGCTCTGCAAAGTGAGCCGGCGCCGGGGTTGCTTCGGGCGCTGTGGGCTGTTCCGCAGCATGTGCGCCGATGGGCGCCGCTGCGGCATCCTCTTCGTCCTCGTTATCGGCGAGATCCGAAATATCATGCGTTACATGCGAAAGAGGCAGGGAGAACACGGTGTCCTCGGGTTCCACGGGTGCGGAGCCCGCCGGAGCGGCGTGGGCCGGCGCAGCTGTGGCGGCGGCCGGTGCCTCGGTCATAGTTGCGGACTTGTTCTCCTCGTCGATCATCGACGGTTCACCTTCATGACCACGTCGCCAATCTGGACTTCGTCGCCTTCGCGCAGCGTCGCGGGCTCCACCAGCTGGCGGCCGTTGACGAGCGTGCCGTTAAGCGAGTTGAGGTCCTCGATGATGAGCGCCGGGCCCTGCAGCGAAAAGCGCGCATGCGAGGCCGAGACGAATGGTTCGTTGATGCAGATGTCCGAAGACGGCGAGCGACCGACGATGACGGGGCCGAGCATGTCTACGTGGATGCCGCGGATACCGCGCGGACCCTTGTCCACGTCAATCGTCCAGATAGCCGAGTCGCGGCGCTGCCCGCGCACAAGTCCCACGCCGGTCTTCATGACGGCGAACAGGAAGATATAGAGCAGGGCGACCAGGACGATGCGGCCTGCAAAAAGGACGATATCGATGTTCATAAGCGACTATCCCCTAAATTCAAAGGTACTCAGGCCAAACGTCAGCAGATCGCCGTTGCGCAGCGGGCAGCGCGTAATGCGGCGGTTGTTGACGAGCGTGCCGTTGGTGGAATTGAGGTCCTCGATCGACCAATCCGAGCCCGTAAAGGTGAGCTGGGCGTGGCGGCGCGACACGTTGGGGTCGCGCAGGGCAATGTCGGAAACTGAGCGCTCGCGACCGATGGTCACCTGTGCGGAGGTGATGCTATGGCTCTCGCCGCTCACGACGTCGACGAGCTGGGCGAGCGGGCGCTGCGGGGCGTGAGTGCTCGCCATGTTGGAGGCGATGCCGGCTGCGGCGCCTAGGCCCACGGCGGCACCGGTCGCGGCGGCTCCGCCCATGCCGGCAAGCGCGTCGCGCGAGACGGTCTGAGGCACCGGGATGGGTGCGGCGGCGGGGTCGGGGACGCTAGGCGCGAAGGGGTCTGCCACGGCAAGCGGGTCGGGAGCGGCGGCGCGAGGCGTCGGCTGCTGCTGGGGCATGGCGGCGGGGCGCTGCTGCTGCGGGGCAGCAAACTGCTGCTGGCCGGCGCGCGGGGCGCTGGCGGCACGGCTTGCCGCGGAGTTGTTCTGGCCCAGGCCGTTCTGATAGGCGCGCTCTTCTTCGTACAGGCGGCCGAGCGTGGGGGCATCGACGTTCTCGGCAAAGACCGAGAACTTGCCGGCGCGCAGCTGCGGATCGATCATAAAGCGCACGAGGGGCTCGCCGACAAACACATAGCGGCGCTTTTCGGCCTGCGCCTTCACAAACTCGCGGACCTCGCGCGAAAGCTCGGGGTAGAACGGGGCGAGCATGGGATCGTCGTCGGCGGCGATCAGGATGGTATAGAGTGCCGGCGCCGTGTTGACGCCGTTGATCACCAGAGTCTGATCCTCCATGTCGCGAGCGGCCTGCTTGGCAAGCTTCTTAAAGGAGAACGGGGCACGGGTGGCACCGAAGATGCCGGCCACGTGGTCCTCGAAGATGTTCAGGAAGTTCACGAAAGATCACTCTCCGTATAAGTTCTTTGGTATCCGAGCAAATATAGGCATATCCCAACGATTATAGAGGATAGGGTTCCCGCAACCGCCGCCTTGGCGACGACCGCGGCTGCAAGGCTGGCAATTTCCATATGGTGTGCAAGACAGGACGCCGCTGCGCAGCCGATGCCGGTGACAGCGATGGCGGCGATTGCGGCAAGGTTTGAGCCCTGATCGGCACGCTTGGCATGGGCATTGAGCAGCGCAGATGACGCCGCGGCAGTTGCCGCTACCAGCACAAAGGCAGCCCAAAGGAGCGGGTCTCCCAGCGCTGCGGCAACGTTACCGAGCCCCAGCACGCCTCCGGCTGAAAGCGCGACCGTGGCCAGACGGGCAAAAAGCGCGCCCATGCCCGTTGCCGCGGCGGCGCTTGCCGGGCCGAGCCAAAATGACGCGACGCCGGCGGCGACCCCAGCTGCCAGGAAGGTATTGCCGGTCAGACAGCCAAGCGCGAGTGCACAGGTGAGCGTGGCGCTCGCGGCAGTCTCGGTGCGACCCCAGGCGATCCACCAACCGGACATGGCGGCGGCAAAGATCACCGCGACGGGCAGCATCGACAGGATGCCCTGTTCCTGCATGGTGGCGTTGGCCATGAGCACCAAAAAGCCCACAGCCGAGATGGCCGAGCCAATCTGGGGGGCCAGGCCAGCCGCCGCTCCGATCGCGATGGCCGCAATGACCAGGCCGGGAAGCGCCGCGACCCCGGCCGTTTGCATCAGCAAAAAGCTAAAGGTGCCGCACGTTAGCGCCGAGATAGTGCGCATGGTGTAGTCGCGCGCATGGCTCCAGCGCGTGCCCGCCCAGCCAAGTGCGGGGTCGACCTCGATGGCGTCGTCCTCGTAGTGCGACGGCTCGATATCGTCGAGCTCCTGCTCGTCATCCGAAAGTTCGCCAACCATTTGCTCTAGGCTGCGACGGCCCTCGCGCACGCTGCCCAGACCGGCAAGGAGCTGGTCGCAAAATGCCTCGATGCTGCTGGGGCGGTCCTGCGGCATGGGGGAGAGCGCGCTCATGAGCGCGGCCTCGGCTCCCGGGGGAAAGTGTGGTATCAGCTCGCTGGGATAGGTGGCGCCGCCGATGATGCGGTCGAGCGAGTCGGCGGGCGTGGCCGCCATAAAGGGGGCGCTGCCGCACAGGCCCTCATAGATTACACAGGCGAGGGCAAAGACATCGGCGCGCTCATCGACCGTGCCGGTCTCGATATCGAGCTGCTCGGGCGGCATGTAGCCGATGGTGCCGCCGCGCGAGCCGCCAAAGCCACCGGCGGACGACAGTCGCGCCATGCCAAAGTCGGTGAGCTTTACATTGCCCGAGTGGTCGATGAGCACGTTGGCGGGCTTAATGTCCAGGTGGAGTACGCCATTACTATGGGCGAAGGTGAGCGCCTGGCCTAGGGCATCGGCAATGGCCGCGGCCTCGTCAAAGGTAAGTGAGTGACCGTCCACGCGGTGCAAAAACTCGGCCAGCGACATGCCATCGACATATTCCATAACCAGGTAGGCATAGGCTGTGTCGTGCGTAAAGTCGATGACCTGCACGATGTTGGGATGTTGAAGCATGGCGGCAGTGTGCGCCTCGCGCAGGACATCCATGATGTCGCTGGCGGGCATGCCGACACCGTTAATAAGGGGGATGCGCTTAATGGCGACGCGGCGGCGCAGGTGCGTGTCGCGGCAGATCTCGATGGAGCCAAAACCGCCGGTCGCAAGTGTCTCGAGCGGCTGGTACCGCTTGAGCAGCTCGCGAGAGCTGGTGCCCTCCAAAGGAACGTCCGGCGAGAACCGGGCGGTATGTTGCGAGAAAAGCGGCATGGCCAACCCTCGTGCGTTTAAAGTTCGTTTGCGAGCGGCGGGCGCGGGGCCGAGCCGTTCGCGGTGGCATAGATGCTGCTAGTGTAGCACGCTCGGGTGCATGGGGAGGATAGCGGGATGCGAGGCTGCCTGTCTGGCTTGGCCTTAGCGCTTCTTCTTGTTCTTCTTCTGCTTGCGCTTGGTCTCCTGGGGCTTGTCGCCCTGCTTGGCCTCGGCGGCGGCCTTCTCGGCCTTCATTTTCTTCTTCTTGGTCTCGATGCGGAGTTTTTTGTTGATGCGCGCCTTAAGGAAGGGACCGAACTGCTCGGCATCGCCGCGGACAAAGGTGTCCTTAGGGATCGTCACGCCCTGGTCGGCGAACATGGCCACAAAGATGCGCTCGCCGTCGAGCACGTGGTCGAGCTTTTCAAACGGGAAGAACTGTGACTTGCCGCTCTTGCCCCAAACCATCAGGCCGTCCTCGTTGGCGGCGACGCGGCGATAGCGGCCACCCATGGACTCGTCGGCCTCAACGGCGTCGATAAAGTCGCGGGCGAGGGTGTGGTGCAGGTTTTTGCTCCACCAGGCCAAAAAGGCGCCGAACACGATCAGGACGACGCCAAACTTGATCCAGTTGCCGCCGGCCACCAGCATGCCGATGCCGATGAGCGCGGCAATTGCCGCGGCGACATACAGCGAGCCGCGACGCCTGGGCGAGGCGACCAGGCGGGCGAAGTCGGTGACCAGGTCGTTTTCGTACTGGTACTCGTTGAGGTACAGGATGCCGTCGTCGGCTGCGGCCTGCTCCTCGAGCGCGACCTCGACCTGGTCGGCTGCTTCGGAGGGGACGAGGTTGCTCTCTGCGTCTGCCATGCTCTTTGGACTCCTATCGCGGCGGGCTCGCCGTACGGGTATTATAGAATGCAGTATGCCGTGCGACCGCATGGCCGCCGCGGCAACAAGACTCAGTATACCCGGGGGAGCACCCATGGAATCGTTGTACCGAAAGTATCGCCCGCTCACCTTCGACTCCGTGGTGGGCCAGCAGCATATCGTCTCGACGCTCGAGCACGCCATCACCGAGGGGCGCCTGTCCCACGCGTACCTATTCTGCGGACCGCGCGGCACGGGCAAGACCACCATGGCGCGCATTCTGGCCAAGGCGCTGCTGTGCCGCAATGCCGAGGCGGCGCGCGCCGAGGGTGCAAGCGGCTGCATGCCCGACGGTACTTGCGAGGAGTGCGAGCTCATCGCCGAGGGCAACCACCCGGATGTCTACGAGCTCGATGCCGCAAGCCGTACCGGCGTGGACAACGTGCGCGAGGAGATCATCAACTCCGTCAACTTTGCCCCGGTGCGTGGCAAGTACAAAATTTATATCATCGACGAGGTCCACATGCTCACGACGGCGGCGTTCAACGCGCTGCTCAAGACGCTTGAGGAGCCGCCGGCGCACGTGATCTTTGTGCTGTGCACCACCGACCCGCAAAAGATTCTGGAGACCATCCTCTCGCGCTGCCAGCGTTTCGATTTCCATCGCATCGGCAACGAGGATATTGAGCATCGCCTGGCATACGTGTGCGAGCAGGAGGGCTTCGATTACGACGACGAGGCGCTGGCTATCGTGGCGCGCCATGCCAAGGGCGGCATGCGCGACGCGTTGTCCACGCTGGAGCAGCTGAGCGTCTTTGGCAACGGTTCTGTGCATGCGGACGACGCCCGCTCGCTTTTAGGCGAGGTTTCGGACCAGATTCTGGGCGAGTTTTCCCGCGCCATTGCCGATCGCGATGTTGCCGAGCTCTATGGACTGATCCGTGCGCAGGTCGAGGAAGGAAACGACCTGCTGGAGCTGACGCGCGACCTGGTGGCGCATGTGCGTGACGTGTACGTTGCCTGCGTTGCCGGTGCCCGTGCCGAGCTGTTTGAGGGCGGCTCCGAGCAGGCCGAGGCGCTTGCTGCCGAGGCCGCTGCCTTTGGCGAGCATCCTGCCGACCGCCTGGCCCGTGTGCTGACAGTGCTCGACGATGCCGCACTGGAGATGAGGGGCGCGAGTGACGTGCGCCTGGTGCTCGAGATTGCCTGCACGCGTCTGGCACGTCCCGAGGCTGATTTAACGATTGAGGCATTGGCCGAGCGCGTGGCGCGTCTGGAGGCCATGGTTGCCAACGGCGCCGTGCCGGCGAGCGTGGCTGCTGCTCAGGCCGCCGCGCCTGCAGCATCCGTACCCGCTGCTGCCCAACAGCCGACGCTCATTTCGGGCGCCCGTGCTGCCGCTCCGGCGGCATCCGCTGCCCCCGCTGCTACGTCCGCGCGCCAGGGCGGTATGCCTTGGGACCGCGGCGCTGCTGTTCCGGCTGCCCAGCCTGCGACCAAGTCCGCGGCTCCTGCGCCGGCGCCCAGACCTGTAACGCCTGCACCTCAGCCCGTTGCGGCTCCGGCTTCCGCGCCTGCTGCATCGACCGTGTCGGTGTCCAAGCCCAACAACGCCGCCCAGGTTGCCGCCGCCGGTGCTGCCGAGACCCCCGCGGTCGAGGACGCCGGAGAGCTGCAGCGCAAATGGGCCGAGGTTGTCGAGCGTGTCAAGGCGCGTCAGGCTTCCTACGCAGGGCTTTTGCTCAACGCCCGCGCCACGGCCGACGACGGCTCCAAACTCACGGTCTCGTTCCCCGCGGGTTCGACTTTTGCCATTAAGATGCTCGGTCGCGCCGATACGCAGTCGGTGGTTCTGCCGACGGTCTGCGCGGTCTTCGGTCGTCGCACCGTCGGCTACGTCCTGGATGGAGGTGGCACGCCGGCTCCTCAACATGAGGAGCATTCTCCATCTGCACGGGCTGCGGCATCTGCGGACCCGCAACCCGTGTCCTCGGCGGCCCCTGTATCCTCGAGCGCCAGCGCGCCGCAGCAGCAGGCGGCGCCGGTAGCGGCATCGACCCCGTCGGCGCCTAAGCCCGCGGCGCCCAAACCGGTTACTCCGACACCCGCGCCCAAGCCCGCCTCGCCCGCTCCCAAGTCGTCTGACCTGGGCAAAGCCCCCTGGCTACGCTCCGACAACCCCGCCGGCGCTCCTGCCACGGGTAAGCTCCCGACCGAGCCCGCACCCCGTGCGCCCGAGCGCTCGGCTGCCCCCAAGGCTCAGCCTGTCGCGCAGTCCGTGCCGTGGGAATCCGAGCAGGTGCCCTACGACGACGCTATGGTCGGCGGCTTCGCTGGCGATGCGAGCGGGGACGATCTGCCTCCGTTCGACGTGCCGGGTGCGACGCCCGCGCCCAAGTCCGCTGTAGCTGCCCCCAAAGAGGAGGACGCTCCTGCAGCTCCTTGGGAGTCCAACCCCGGCGCCGGCAGTCCCTTCGGCCACCAGGGCGCAGCCCCAAGCATTCCGCAGACCGAGGACGAGGCCAAAGCCCTCATCCGCAGTGTCTTCGGCCAGTCCACCATCTTCAAACCGGTGGAGTAACCGTGCGGGCGGGTATGCTGCTCAAGAAGAGATCTCTTTGCCCGGGCGCATCTGTATTTCGGACATGTGTAGTGTGGTGCCGTGTACATCGCATTCGAGCAGACAGGTACGTGACGGTCGGCCTAGGATGCTGAGGTCGATACGATACGTCGCATGGCCGTCTGTGCACTCGACTTGCTCGGCGTTGATGGTTGCTCCGATTGTCAATAAAGAGCCCGGTTCGGCATCGACAATCTTGGAGTCCTTTATCTTGACCTTGAACTCTTGGTAGAGGGACGGGCTGTTGTAGTAAATGGTTCGAGTTCCGTCGGTGCACTCATCGGTCGCTTCCCATTTGACGATGGGCTGGTCCGAGCTGGCTATCAGCAGTTCTGCTCCAAAGGCTATGGCATGGGTGATGACAACCAGCAATGCCCAGCCGACAAAGAGATAGAGAACCAAATATGCAACGGGGTGTTTTGAGCGGATGTTTTGGAGCACGTCGGGGGCATTCATGGGGCACCTCCAAATTGCTATCTATGGCAATCAAATTATACCTTGCCGTCATGAGCGCCGCCTCGAGTAGTGGCTCGGCATTTAGCCATTTAGTGGTACGCATTAAATGTCGGATTCCGGCTCTACAAGATTTAGCTTTAAATATTATGCAGATGCGAATTATTCAACTTTGCATAATCTATGGGTGCGGCTTGCGCTCCAGGACATGTATATCGACTGAGGTAACACGTCCGCCCCGCTCGCTGGCCTCGCGCCGTGGTACGATTTTTGAGTTTGAAAGTCCCGCCGTGCTCCGGCTGCCCTTGCAGCTCGGCGTGCGGCCGCACGTAAAGGAGCCATCATGGCCGGTATGAACATGCAGCAGATGATGAAGCAGGCTCGCAAGATGCAGGAGCAGCTTGCCGCCGCGCAGGAGAACCTCAAGTCCCAGACCGTCGACGCCTCTGCCGGCGGCGGCATGGTCAAGGTGACCGTTAACGGCGAGATGGAGCTCGTCAACCTCACCATCGATCCCGATGCCCTCGATCCCGAGGACGTCGATATGCTGCAGGATATGATCATGGCTGCCGTCAACGAGGCCGTCCGCGGCGTCAACGAGCTCGCCAACAAGCAGATGGGCGCCATCACCGGCGGCCTCAACATCCCGGGCATGCCGTTCTAAGACACGCATATATATGAGTGCAAATCACAGTCTGCAAAAACTGCTCGATGAGCTGGGCCGTCTGCCGGGCATTGGTCCCAAGTCGGCCCAGCGCATCGCCTATTACCTGTTGGAGGCCGACGCCGAGGAGGCGCGCCGCCTGGCCGAGGCCATCCTGGAGGTCAAGCAGGAGGTCCACTTTTGCAGCCGCTGCTTTAACTACGCCACGGCCGACGAGTGCTCCATCTGCCAGGACCCGATGCGCGATACCACTCGCATTTGCGTGGTGGGCGAGCCGCGCGATGTCCAGGCGATTGAGCGCACGGGCAGCTACCACGGCCTCTACCACGTATTGGGCGGCGTGATCAGTCCCATGGACAAGATTGGCCCCGAGCAGCTGCACATTCGAGAGCTGCTGGCACGCTTGGGCCACGAGGACATCCACGAGGTCATCATCGCCACCAACCCCAATATTGAAGGCGAGACCACGGCGAGCTATCTGGCCCGTACCATCAAGCCGTTGGGCGTCGAGGTGTCGCGTCTGGCAAGCGGCCTTCCCGTGGGCGGCGACTTGGAGTATGCCGACGAGCTTACGCTTGGCCGCGCTATCGAGGCCCGCCGCGCGATTTAGGTGGCGAGCCTGCTCCTGCCGTATGTTTTCCTCGCGACGCACGGGGTAGTCATAATTTCCCCGTGCGACTGTGAGTTTGTTGTGCAACAAAGATGCTTCGTATCCGCTTATCGCATGGATGCTTCCGCTCGCATCCTTAATTTGTCCATTCGTTGCGCAACCTTTTTGGTTCGCTGATACACTCAAATATGGATTCGAATGAATGCGCCGCTCCCGAGCGGCGTGTTTTTGTTGGAGGAGAACGCATGCGGCCCGGTGGCACTCAGACAAAGCGCGGCGCCGCGGTGCGCATACGACGCCGACTGGGCTTGGCGCCGCGGGCGTACGCACTGCTATCGTGCTCGCTGGTGCTGGTCATAGCTGGCGTTTCTGCCTATGGCATGACCGTGCCGTCCATGATGCAGGCGCATGCCGCACGCGAACCGCGCGTGGGGCATGAGGTCAAAAGTGACCTGGGTACCACGACTGGATATGCTTGGGCAAGTGTGGTCGCGCATATTGTGTTTGGCACCGACGATGCGGACGGCGCCGAGGCCCCGGACAACGAAGTCACGCTTGCCAACGGCAAAACCATCGTGCTCACCAACACCAAGATCATCGATCGGTTGTCCAACAATAGCGTGGCGGCAACGGTGAATAAGATCGAGCAGCAAAAGGAGCAGGACGCCCAGCAGTCCGGAAAGCCCGGTAGCTCGGATACTTCTGGCTCCGGCTCGGATTCATCGAGTTCGGGCGGCGGCTCTGGGGCGGGTTCCTCTACCGGAGGGTCTGGAAACGGCGGCTCGACGGGCGGCAACACTGACAACGATGCAAACTCCGGTGGCCTTTCCGCTGCTGAGGAAGAGAGCATTCACAGTTGGCTTGTGACCAAGTACAACATGCTCGACGGCTATGTTTCTCGTGCCAATGACGTGGTCTCGACCTATAACTCTACGGGAGATCCCAGGCCGTGCGACAGCCTGGTCGGGGAGATGTTTGTCATTCGAGCCGAGTTCGGTCGTCAGACATTCTCGCCCCGGTCAAAGTGGTATCAGCAGTATGCCAATCTGTGGGGCTGTTACACCAACCTATGCCAATGGGTCGGCCATTACGGCGATGATGACGTCGCGCTCGGTAACTTCAACAATAACGTGGCGGCGCTTGCCCTATGATGACCGATCTTGCATCCACCACACCACAATCGCTCGGTCGCGATCCCATGGTCGGCCTGCGCCTGGCGCGTGTCGACGGGTTTGAGCCGGCCATTGCGCTCGGTCAGGACGAACTGCCTGCCTATCTGCGTCGTTTTACGATGCTGTTTGCCGACGATGCCACCATGCGCCGTGGCGGTATCGGCCGCGTGACGCGTGCTGTCAACGCCCAAGGCGAGGACGTGGCACTCAAGCAGCTCATCTTGCCGACGCGCGATGAGTTTGATGACGATGCCGCTCACGAGGCGCTGGTCGCCAAGTTCAAGGCGGCGTTTCGCGAGGAATACGAATGCCATCGCGCCCTTTCGGGCCTTAAGGGCTTTCCCCGCCTCTATGGCTGGGGCGAGGTCGACGGTGTGCTTGCAATTGTCATGGAATGGGTCGAGGGCGAGACGCTTGCCCGCTTGCGTTCGCGACTCGCCGTGGACGATGCCGGACGCCTGTCGCCGCTTGTGGCGGCGCGTCTGGGTCGCGACCTGTTCGATCTGCTCTGCCGTATGAGCCTGGTGGGCGAGGGCTTTGTCCATCGCGATATCTCGCCCGCTAATATTATGGTGCGTACGGCGCGCCTGCCGCTTGACCGGCAGCTTGCCGAGGGCACCTTTGACCTGTGCCTGATCGACTTTGGCTCGTCGCTGGCGCTTGAGCCTGCGTCGGCCGTGGCCGGTACCGGCGGCAAGGCATCCTTTACCGAGCGCTATGCCACGCTGCGTCGCGCGACGGTTGCCTATGCCCCGCCCGAGATGCTCACCGACGATATTCCCGATCTGCGCGCTTTGCGTATGTCGCCGGCGATCGACGTCTATGCCGCGGCAAGCACGGTTTACGAGCTCATTGCCGGCGTCGCGCCATACGAAGCCGCGCCGAGCACTTCGGGCACCTCGGGTTCGCGCAAAAAGACGCGCGACATCGCGAGCCCCTACCGTCTCAAGATGGACACGCGGCCCGACTATCCCATTGGTGCCCATGCGCCCGGTTGTGATTTGACTCAGCTGCTTCGTCGTGAGCCCGATGTGGCGCTCGCCGCGGCCGAGCAGGCCCAGCAGCTAGGGCTTGAGCCGGATTCCGAAGAGCTACGCGATGCGCTGGCGTTTGTCGATGCCCAGCTGTTCGACGTGGTGATGGCCTGTCTGTCCAGCCATCAAAAAGATCGTCCCGAGCCGGCGGCGGTCGAGGCGGCGCTCTCAGCGTTTTGTGACCACTATGCGCAAAATGTCGGCCGTTCGCTCCGCGGCGAGCCGCTCACGCCGTGCCCCATGGATGCGTCTGGCCGCGCGGTTCGTCGCGCGCTGATGGTCGGCGCGACGGTCGTCTGTGGCGTGGTTTGGGCTGTGGTCGTGGTTTCGGCCGCGCTGCTGGCGTCGGGCGCTCGCGTGACGGCGACTTTGGGATCGCTCGTGTGGTCTGGGTCGCTACCGGGTATTATTGCCGCACTGGCGTTGGCGCTGCCAGGCATAGCCGGCGTTGCCGCGGGGGCGCTTGCGCGCGATCGGCGCTCGGGCTTCCTGCAGGGTGTGCTTGCGCTTTCTGCCTGCGAGGTTCCGGTGCTGGTTGTGGCTGCATGTAGCGTATTTTCCCAACGCGCCGTGATGGGCGGCCTTGTTGCCGCTCTGGTTGCAACCTATACGCTTACGTGGTTTTTGCTTGCGATGGGCTTTGCCTTTGAACTTCCCGTTTCGGCACCGCGACGCACAAAAGCCCAGATGGCGACTCCGCTTGCCGGTGGAGCCGCAGCTGCCCGTACTTTTGGCGGACCTGTCGAAGTATCGTCCGATTCTATTTCCATGACCAAGGAGGCCTAGGTCATGGCATCTCAAGTTGAGCTCACCCCATGCGGGGCCATGTTTGACATCTTTAAGCGCGCGGCGCATCTGAGCCATATCGAGCTGTGCGGCTTGGTGCTTTCGTCCCGTCCGCTCGCCGACGGCCGAAGCCCGCAGAGCCGAGCCGCCGATCGCTCTTGGGTTTCCCGCTTTATCGTTCGCGCGCCGGTCGGCACGCTTCAGCAGCGCTACTTTGCCGAATACGGTACCTCGGCTGCGCGTATTATGTCGCAACTGGCCCTGCGCCAGCGCAATCCCATGGACTCCACGGCTGTGATCAATATGGTGTGCGGCCCTGCAGGTGAACCGATGGTACGCGCGCTCGAAGAGTGCCACCAGGACACGAATCTCTATCGCAACGCGCTCGATCGCCTGTCCCAGGCGGCGGAACTCATGCCCGCCGAGCGCGCCGAGGCCGTGCTGGTGCTGTTTGTCGCCGTCGGTTGTTCGGCGGATGTGCGGTCCTCGGTGAACTATGCCATCGACTACGCGCACGCGACCTGTGGCGGAGGCACCTCCACGCCGCGTTCGCTTGGCATGTCGATGACCGCGGGCGAACGCGAACCCGCCCCGGCGCACCCCTTGGGCTTGCTGCGCGTACAAAACAGTTTTGTCGTGAGCGCCCCGCGCTGGATTCAGCCGAGTGAGCAGGGTGTTGAGATTGGCGCGCTGGCCACTGGTGAGGGCGATATTACCGACGTCGGCGACGATGTCTCGGCCCGCCATGCCCATATCTGGTGCGATGCTCAAAATATCCGGCACGTCGAGGACTTGTCGTCCACCAACGGAACCGTGGTGGTAAACGGGGCCACGCGCGTCTGCATTCAGGTCGAGCCCGGCCGTTCCGCCCAACTCAATCCCGGCGACGAGCTCAAGCTCGGCGAATCCACTACCTACGCCATCCTCTTCGGTGCTCTCTAGCCGGCAGATGGGGACGTTTCTTTTCTGCCGGCACTTGGGGACACTCCTCGGCGCGCCAGAGCCAGTCGCCTGGGGATGGAGAGGCCATTTTGGCCCTTGGCGGTCAGTCGGGGCGAAACTAGAAGATCTTTCCGATTCGCGGCTGTCCATGCTTGTAGAGCATCTAAAACAATAGGATGTTATTCTGGAATATGCCGGGTGCGTGAACTTGCCTGTCTTAGCCTTAATAAGGTATAGGGGAGTTTGGCTCAGGGGTTCCGTCTTGTTCTTCAGCGCAGTATTGTGGGACAGATTTGCTGAGATTGGCGCCTTACACCGCAGAGCGCACGGAAGGCTCTCGATTTGTGTTCTGGCCCCAGAATACAGGGCCTGATACTTACCAACTGTGGCATGGATGTAACATCTGTAGAAATCAACCCTTTTGTTGTCGACCTTTGTAAGAAAAACACTGCCATCAACTCTTTGGATGACGAAACTAGGGTGCTTGAGGGGAGCCTTTACTCCCCTCTGAGAGATGACTCATGTTTTTCGCTTGTCGTTGTGAATCCTCCGTTACTGCCGATTCCGGATGAGATTCCTTATCCCTTCGTTTGAGATGGAGGACAATCGGGTCTGGATAAAACACTTCGTATTCTTAAGGGTGGCGATACGCATTTAGAGAAAAACGGTAAATACTGCTAATAGGGGTGACGACGATGGTGCAGGGGCGACCCGCGATGCTCTCATCAATACGTCGGATACTTGGGAAATCAGGTCTAGATGCATGTATGATGATGCTGTGTGGCTATTCAATTAATCCGCGTTCCGAATGGGTGCAGGATATAGCTGCGACATCGTATGCTTTTGACCCGGCGCGATACTCAGATATTTCTGAGGCGGTTGACGAAGTTTATACGCACTATGCCGCGCAAGGCGTTTCGGAAGTTTGCACATCTACGTTACGGGCTTAGGTTTCTTCAAGCGAGCAGGCCGGTTGCGTTATTTCGAGCGATTTTTCTAGTCTAGACGACAAAAGGCAAAGGATTTGATGGGTATAAAACGCGGACGTTTGTGGGCGGATGCTCAAATCTATTGTGGCAATCGGGCGGTTGAAAAAGATATTTCAACCGCCCGATTGCCAGGTTCGTCGGAGGAGATGTCCGATTCCGACTCTCTTGTAGGAAGAGCTTGAGATCGTATTGGCCCAAGGCAATCTTAAAGCAGTCTCATTGGCAAATCTTCGCTCCTGTTGTGTTGAGGTGTAAGGTATCAGTGATTGATGTTTTGTGGCGGGTAGATTGGGGCCTTCCTTGATTCGATGCGTTCTCTCGAGGTTCATCAGAGCAAAAGGGGCTTTCGTCTTCATTGCTATCACGGTGATTGGAACCGCTCTCTCCTATGCCATGCCATACGTGAACGGGAAATTCTTAGATTTTCTTCTCGGTAACCGCAGCGAAAGAGACGCCGTACTCTTCGCGCTCCTGGTTGCGTCAATAGGAGTTTTCTCCACCCTCTTTACTTATTTTGCAGGAACACTTTCCATTCGCATAACCACGAGACTTTCCTTTGATCTTCTCAGGGAGGCCGTCTTGCGTTTTGAAAGAGACGATTACTTGGTGAGTCGGACCATCGATCCAGCCTATACAACGCAACGGATTATTTCCGACTCCAGCGTGGTCTCATCCTTCGTTTTGGCGAATTTTATCAGTGCGCCGCTGTCCATTGTAGCCATTCCCATCGTATTGCTTATCATATGGTCAATTGATTCAACTCTCGCGGTGTTTTCCATCATTCTCCTCATCGTGTATTTCTGTGTAATTACTGGGTTGAGGAAACTCTTGTATAGGGTCACGTATGAGAAGAAAGAGGCGGACAGCGCCTTTTACGCCGCAATTGCATCGCAGCTTAATCAGATTCTCAACATTCAACTGACATCTTCGTACGGCAAGAGCGAACAAGCGCTCGACGCTGGGTTTAAGAGCTATTTTCCCAAAGTTTTGCGCTCCGGAAAGCTATCATATTCTCTGACATCGCTCGATGGTCTTTTCGCAGCGTTGTTTCAAGCGGTGATACTTGTTGTTTCCGGAGTACGAATCATTAACGGAACTATGTCAATAGGCGAGTACACTATCATCGGTACATACTTCGCGGTTCTCTTTAAGACTTTGAAAAGTATGATGTCATTGTTCAAATCCTATCAAGATGCCAAAGCATCATGGGATAGGACGGCTATCGCGACGAGAGAAAAGGAGAGATCGGGGTGGAATCGGACCGATTTAGCTAAACTCGATGAAATAAATGACATTTCGGTATCTGATTTGGAATTCTCGGTTGCCCTTCCAGACGGATCTGTCCGAGAGGTCCTCGGCGGGTTTTCTTTCAAGTTTTCCGGTCCTGGTACATATTGCATAGTTGGGGAAAACGGAAGAGGCAAGACGTCACTTCTTTACTTGATGCTCGGGCTATACTCATCGAAAGGCAAAGTAAAATACAACGGCGTGCCAATCGAAGAATGCGACTTGGATTACATACGTGCGAGAGAGATATCGTGCTGCCCACAGTCGTGCTTCGCGCCGGACGAAACGGTGAAAGAGCTGTTAGAGTATTTCGACACGCCCTTTTCTTCCTATCACCGGGGTGTAGATGGCCTACTTTCGCTGGAAAACAGCGTGAAGGAGTTGCTCGGGAAACGTTGCTCCGCGCTTTCGGGCGGTGAGCTGCGCCGAGTGTACTTATGGTCGGCGATTTCACGCAAGTCGTCAGTTTTGGTACTCGACGAGCCCACGACTGGGTTAGACGCTGTAAGCCGCGCCGAGCTTGCGGCCTATGTTAAGCGCAACAAGCAAAGCCAGCTGATCATCGTTGTCTCTCACGATGACGAGATGGTCGGCGCGGTAGAAGGGGTAGTGGATTTAGGCAGCATGTACCAGGGTAAATGATGACAAGTGTAGTGCTACCCAACTGGCAGAGATAACAAAAAGGCGATGCAGATGCACGTAGCATTCAGGCGGTTCGGACTCGGTGCCTTCACGCCATCGCAACGCTTTCAGATATGGTTCTCGTTCTCTTACTAAAGGAGACTTTAGTCTACGTCATCTTGTCGAGACAGAGGTGAAGCGAAGTGTTGTCGCGACGTATCTTATTCCAGGTGGCTCAGTATCAGCGTGAGAATCGCACCAAAGTGTACTTACGATTCTCGTGTCCCACGGACAACATGGGCTGAGCATTGAGGTTCCACCCTTTGCTGCAACTACACGGGGTTGGACGGCAATGAATATGCCGGGCCGCATACCACGCGCAGCGGGGGTCCATGTCCCAGTATGTTGCCTACAGCAGCCTCGATGTCCACGCACACATCATCTCTGCCTTCGCGTTCAATCCATTTGCCGGAGAGTGCGAGGGTTGCCAGGCCGTGGTTGATTTCCGATCTCAGCCGAACACATTGAGCAAATAGGCCATTCCCGCAGTTAGCTGAACGCCCCCGCGGCCCCTCCTGGGGTCCGGGGGCGCCGTTTTCCCAGTTGATGGAACGGTGGAGATGTGTTTCGATAGGTCCGGTGGCCATGCTCCGCCCGCCGCCCGGCACCTCTTCCCAGACTCAGCCGGACGGTCGGTCCGTCTATTCCGTTTTTCCTTCTAGGCTAGGCCAGCGGGGCATCGCCCCTCTCGGCGCGCGCCCTCTCGATGAGTCCCGGCGTCAGGTCGAGGTCGCCGAGCGGCACGTCCCACACACCGTAGGCGTCCAGCAGCGCCGCCGCGTCCTCCCCGAGCATCGCCCTGAAGGCGCGCGCGGGCGTCGCGAAGCCGAGCGCGCCGCGGGGCTCGGAGTTCACGTGCGACATGGCGAGCGCCATGTCGGCCGGGGCGAGCCGGTCGAACCTGAGCCCGGCGCCCTTGGGCAGCAGCTTCCTGATCTCGACGTGGTTGCGCTCGCAGGCGCCCTTCTGGTCGCTGCGCCCGGGGTCGCAGTAGAACAGCCTCGTCTCGCCCGGCCCCTCGCCGAGCAGCGCCGCGATCGCCGCCTCGTCGGAGAACTCGGCGCCGTTGTCGGTGAGCACGGCGCGGAAGACCCTGCCCATGCCGTCGGCGCCGAGGACCTCCCTGATATCGCCCAGGGCGTCCGCGACGCACCCGGCGGTCTTCTCCTCCAGCGGCAGCGCGAGCTGGAGCCTGCTGGGGCGGTGCAGCAGCGTGAGCAGGCACGCGGAGTCCTCCCGGGCGCCCTCGACGGTGTCCATCTCCCAGGCCGCGGCGCACGCGTCCTCCCCGAGGGCGAGGAACGCGGCATGCGACCTGCGGGCGGAGTGGCGCGTGGCCGCCCGCCCGGCGGCGCTCTTCCTCGGCCTGTAGCCGACCTTGCGCCTGAGCTCCATGTTGGTCATGCCGTCGTAGCCCGCCGAGACCCAGCGGTAGATGGTCGACGGCGACAGGTCCACCGGCCCTCCGTTGCATGCCGCCATCTGCTCGGGCGAGAGCCCCCGGCGCAGGCAGTCCCTGATGGCCTCCAGCCTCGCCGCCGCGGCGGGCTCGTCGGCGTCGATCCCGCGCCTGGAGGAGACGAGCACCGAGTCCGCGCACAGCTGCGCGGCGCGGGCGTCGTAGAAGACGTGCGGGCGGCGCTTGCAGCCCAGCGCGCGGTAGCGGCCGCAGCCGTTGCAGCAGCGCGGCCACGCCGCCAGGCGCGGGCAGGCCGCCGACAGGTCGGTGCCGGCGTCGACGCGCTCGCCGCGCCTGGGCTTGGGCGCCGTGACGAACCTGTGCGACGACACCTCGGCGCTCACCGTCGAGGGCGACCTGCCCAGCTCCCTCGCGATCTCCCTGCACGAGGCCCCGCGCTCCAGCATCCTCTGGACCGTGTCCCGCTCGTGCCTCGTGAGCCTTCCGTAGGCCCTCGGGACCGCCCTCGCGGAGCCCCTATTCTTCTTTCCGGACATGCCGTCCTCCGATCTCCCGGGGCCGGCCGGTCCGGCCCTCAGGGTATCGGGTTCCCACATTCATCCGCACATGTGCGGATGAATGTGGGAAGTGTTCGGATGAAGTTGATAATCAAGGGTTGCCAGGCCGTAGAATTCGAGCCGAACAAATGAAATGCGGTATCAGCGCATAGGATTAAACTGACGATTGCTTTGCACTGAGAATACGCTTGGAAAGCCGCTATGGGTGGCGGCCCGGGTTAAATAGAGAAGCCCGTCCGATCACTTTCATGTGGCGAACGGTCGGGCTTCTTATTCCACTTGCCAATGCTCGGCTCATATTGGAAGAAAGCTACGCTAATGTTTGCGTGACACTCCTATTTTCTCCGAAGAAAGAGTCGGATAATGAAGAATAGAATTAAAAAAGGTGCCAGATATAACGCAAGTATAAAGGCTAATCCAACGAGACCTTGCAATAATGGCATAACTCCTCCCAGACACGAGATTTTGGTATTTGTTCCCATCTTATTCTGAATTGGACCAAATAGTTCCTAGCCACAAAACTACTCGTCAACTGGATCGCACCAATCTGCTGGCAAAACACAGCTTGATTCTTTATCGACATAGCACCAATCCGCAACAGGGCACTCGGCGATGTCGTAAAAATTGCATATATCAACTCCAAGACAACAAGGCTCAACGGGAGGATGTTCATTTGAACCAACAGGATGGATATGCTTCATAACAGCTCCTCACCTTAATCCAATTAGAGACTACGTTTGATCAATGCCACAGTGATCTACAACGCAGATGCTGCCGCCATCCATGTCATAGTCGCAGTAATCGTATGCACCACAGCCATCTGCTTTATCATAAACAGTACAGATGTCAGTAATGCCCAAGAGGCAGTCAAAAGACATCGGCTTCACGCCTGCCTCGCCGCCACTTCCTGGATTGATCGGATGAATATGCTTCACGACTACCTCCCTTTGAGTGCAGAAAAACCTCAATATTGTGTATAACAAACCAAGATGTCTAGTTCACCATATTTCTAGAATGGTTTCGGCGAATGTAGCAATAAGCTTCGCAGACGGTAATCAGAAGAACGAACACCTCCACAATGGTGACAGCAATGCGCTGAACCGCTTATTCCGATACAGTAGCTTCTCGTTGATTTTTCTCCTGCGAAGATGAGTGGCGGGAAATAAGGTCAAAAGCCATCTCGTAGCACATTTTTCTATATTCACATGATGCAGGGTGTAGACTCTTGGGCAAGAAGCCGTGCTCGTCTGCAGCCTCCCAGCTACAGCCCCCACCACAGAAAGACCGAGCCCAACAGTCCGTACAGTCAATTCTTTTTTCGACACCCTGACTCCAGTTTTCAATATACCTAGTTTCGTCAATTCCGGTGACGATGTTGCCCATTTTGAATCGCATCATCCCGACAAACCTGTGACAGGGGTATACGTCCCCTTCGGGAGTCACGGAAATAAAACGCCTGCCAGCCCCGCATCCGACAAAGGCGATCCTGTTGCTCATAATCAAATCAACTGCAGTTTTCAATGTTCTAAACAAGGGCTTTTCCCCTTGATCAATCTGTTTGAGATATTGATCCGCCAAATCTATTAGGCCCGCCCTGATTTTGTTTAATGAGCGTTCGTCGAGTTTGATATTCTCATCGAATGAGCTCACGGGCGAGAAGTAAATCCTTCTGAAGCCCATCTCTTTAAACTGAAGATAGTCTTCAACAAGGTTACAGTTATTATTTGTTAAGGTCGCTCTTGCGCCGAAGGGGAACGACTCGGAAAAACGACGAACGTTTTTGTCGATATCGGAGAAAGAGCCGCCTCCCGTCTTATACGGGCGCGATGCATCGTGCTTGCATCCTGTACCATCGAGACTAATCAGAACAGAAAACCCGTGCTCCTTGAAAGAATTCACAGCAGTGTCATTCAAAAGCGTTCCGTTGGTCGTAATAGAATAGGTAAAGTTTCTATTGGGGTATATTCTTTTTGAATAGTCGACCGTTTTCCATATCAGCGGCTCGTTAATCATGGGTTCCCCACCAAAAAAGACGATCGCAAGCGTTTCGTTTTCCGATGAACTTGCGACGAGGTAGTCGACCGCCTTGAAGGCTATCTCGTCTGTCATCAGCAGAGGAGACGTTCCATAATCTCCTTTACCGGCAAAACAGTAACTACAACCAAGGTTGCATGCATGTGAAACGTGGAGTTCGATGGATCTAAGTTTTCGAGGCGTGTCTTTTGTTAAGAAAGTCCGCTCAGACAATCGTTGATACTCATCAATGTCGTCTTCAAGTTCTGCTATGGTCGTTTGGTCGTAGCCTTTCGCAGCAAGTGACTTTGTTAGCAACTTCGAGTTGACCGTTCTTCCCGATGCTTCAAATATGCGAAGCGCATCTTCTGATGCTTGGTCAACCTGAAAGCAATTGCGAGTGACCTCATCGAAGCAGTAACGACGATCACTTACTGAGAAAAAATGCATACGTTCCTCAATTTCATGCTGGACTGGCACTAACCTTGTTTATTGTTGCGCAGCTATAAAAAACCACCAGCGGGGATTCGGTGTGCGGCCCAATCGGACTCCCAAAAGGTTCTATTTGAGACTGGCAAGCTTTGTGTTGTTGGCACTTCGACAGCGCTCTTTATTCCAACATGGAGCCTCGCAGTTTGAGTCGACTTGCCTCTGGAAGGTCCGATCTTAACTTGATTTAGGATGAAAACAGATTACAGGCGCGCTCCTCTAGAAAGAAAGGAAACCAATCGCCGCCTTTCACCAGGAAAGTTTTTATAGCCCACCTCGAGCAAAATGAAAGATGCGAGAGCGATTGGGGAACAACGCGAATCTCCCCTTTTGGGTGGGAGCGAGCCTTCAGCCACCGGCGAACGACTCGCCCTGGTCAGAATCTGGAAGTGGTGCCGGGCCGCTTGGGCCTCCCCGGTGACTTCGTGGGGCTTACCTGCCTGACGTCGAGGAGTACATCCGCAAGATTCGTTCCCTATGCCGTTTGCTCTCACGCCCGCCTTAGTTCCAAGTCGGGCGAGCCGCCGCGCTCATGCGACCCGTGGCGGCGACACGTCGACGCCGCGCTCGCTGAGCACATCTTCGGTCGCGGGCGAGCACGAGGTCGCGCCGGCGCATCCGCTGGGACTGCTGTGCGTGCAAAACGGCTACGTGGTGAGCGTCCCGCGCTGGATTCAGCCGAGTGAGGAAGGCGTTGAGATCGGCGCGCTGGCAACGGGGGAGGGCGGCATCACCGACGACGTCTCGGCCCGCCATGCCCATATCTGGTGCGACGAGTCTGGCGCATGGTTTGTCGAGGACCTGTCGTCCACTAACGGCACCGTGGTGGTAAACGGGGCCACGAGTGTGTGTATTCAAGTAGAGCCCGGCCGCTCCGCCCAGCTCAACCCCGGCGACGAGCTCAAACTCGGCGAATCCACCACCTACGCCATCCTGCTCGGCGCCCTCTAGCCGGCAGTTAGGGACGTTCCTTTCCTGCCGGTACTTGGGGACACTCCTTGGCGCGTCAGAGCCAGTCGTCCGGGGATGGAGGGACCATTCTGGCCTTTGGCGGTCACCCGAGGTAAACCTTTACCGCCCGCCTATATTTGTCGAAATTACACTTAACGGCGGGGTACAATAAACCCGCATGCGGATTTCCGTTGCGGGCGCTTCCCATCGCCGGGGCGTGCCCGGGGGCATCCGGCATGCGGCCTTTGCGGCGCTCGGCCATGTGCAAGACGGGTAGCTGGGCCTGTGGAGCGCATTAACCGCCCCGCGCCTCGGCATGCCTTCTCTCCACGCCATGTACCTGCTGCTCAGTCTGCCTGCCAGATGATTGGAAGCAACAGCGAAAATCCCATCACGCCAACATCCCGGCGATCGCCGGGGCCTGTATACCTATATGAGAGGAGAGGGGTATATGGCGCGTAAGTTTAAGTCTATGGACGGCAACGAGGCGGCCGCATATGTTTCGTATGCGTACACCGAGGTAGCGGGAATCTATCCCATTACGCCGTCCAGCCCGATGGCCGACCATGTCGACCAGTGGGCGGCCCAGGGTCGCAAGAACATCTTTGGCACCCCGGTCAAGGTCGTCGAGATGGAGTCCGAGGCAGGTGCAGCCGGTACCGTTCACGGTTCGCTGGGCGCCGGTGCTCTGACCACCACCTACACGGCTTCTCAGGGCCTGCTCCTGATGATCCCGAACATGTACAAGATCGCGGGTGAGCAGCTCCCGGGCGTCTTCCACGTCTCCGCGCGTTGCGTCGCTTCCCACGCCCTGAACATCTTCGGTGATCACTCCGACGTCATGGCCTGCCGCCAGACCGGTTTCGCCATGCTCGCCGAGGGCAACGTCCAGGAGGTCATGGATCTCTCGCCGGTGGCTCACCTTGCCGCCATCGAGGGTAAGACCCCGTTCCTTAACTTCTTCGACGGCTTCCGCACCAGCCACGAGATCCAGAAGGTCGCCATGTGGGACTACAAGGATCTTGCCGAGATGTGCGACATGGACGCCGTCCAGGCTTTCCGCGACCACGCGCTCAACCCTGAGCACCCGCACACCCGCGGCAGCCACGAGAACGGCGACATCTTCTTCCAGAACCGCGAGGCCTGCAACAAGGTCTACGACGAGCTCCCTGCCGTCGTCGAGGGCTACATGAAGAAGATCAACGAGAAGCTCGGCACCGATTACGGCTTGTTCAACTACTACGGCGCTCCCGACGCCGATCGTGTCGTCGTGTGCATGGGCTCCTTCTGCGACGTGCTCGAGGAAGTCATCGACTACCTCAACGCTCACGGCGAGAAGGTCGGCCTGGTCAAGGTTCGCCTGTTCCGTCCGTTCTCCATCAAGCACTTCGTCGACGTTCTTCCCGAGACCGTCCAGAAGATTGCCGTCATGGACCGCACCAAGGAGCCGGGTTCCATCGGCGAGCCGCTCTACCAGGACGTCGTCTCCGCTCTCTACGAGGCCGGCAAGACGGGCATCAAGGTCGTCGGCGGCCGTTACGGCCTGGGCAGCAAGGACACGCCTCCCGCGTCCGCGTTCGCTGTCTTCGAGGAGCTTAAGAAGGACGAGCCCAAGCGCGAGTTCACCATCGGCATTGTCGATGACGTGACCAACCTGAGCCTGCCCGAGGCCGAGGATGCGCCCAACACCGCAGCCCCCGGCACCATCGAGTGCAAGTTCTGGGGTCTGGGTGGCGACGGTACCGTCGGCGCCAACAAGAACTCGATCAAGATCATCGGCGACCACACCGACAAGTACGTCCAGGCCTACTTCCAGTACGACTCCAAGAAGACCGGCGGCGTCACCGTCTCGCACCTGCGCTTTGGTGATTCCCCGATTCGCTCGCCGTACTACGTGACCAAGGCCGACTTTGTCGCCTGCCATAACCCCAGCTACATCGTTAAGGGCTTCAAGATGGTCCGCGACGTCAAGCCGGGCGGCACCTTCCTGGTCAACTGCCAGTGGAGCGACGAGGAGTTCGCCGAGCACATGCCCGCCGTGGCCAAGCGCTACATCGCGAACAACAACGTCAACGTCTACCTGATCGACGCTATCGACCTGGCCGCTAAGGTCGGCATGGGCAAGCGCACCAACACGGTGCTCCAGTCCGCCTTCTTCGCGCTGGCCAAGGTCCTGCCCGCCGAGGACGCCCTGCAGTACATGAAGGACGCGGCTACCAAGTCCTACATGAAGAAGGGCCAGGCTATCGTCGACGCCAACCACAAGGCCATCGATGCCGGCGCTACCGCCTTCCGTAAGTTCGAGGTTCCGGCCGACTGGGCTACCGCCGAGGATGCCGCTCCCGTCGAGCTCTCCGAGGAGACCAAGTCCGCTATCGCCCAGCAGGTCAAGAACCTGCTCGAGCCCATCGATCGCATGGACGGCGACAGCCTGCCTGTTTCCGCCTTCGTCGATTGCGCCGACGGCCAGTTTGAGCTGGGCGCCTCCGCATACGAGAAGCGCGGCGTCGCCGTGGTCGTTCCCCACTGGGACGAGACCAAGTGCATCCAGTGCAACCAGTGCGCCTATGTGTGTCCGCATGCCACCATCCGTCCGTTCGCGATGACCGAGGACGAGGCTGCCGCCGCGCCCGAGGCTACCCGCACGCTCGACGCCATGGGCCCCAAGGCCAAGGGCATGAAGTTCACCATGGCCGTGTCCCCGCTCGACTGCATGGGTTGCACCAACTGCGTCAAGGTTTGCCCCAAGGGCGCCCTCGAGATGGTTCCCACCGAGCAGGAGATGGACCAGCAGCCCGTTTGGGACTACATGGTCGAGAACGTCTCCGAGAAGAAGGAGCTCATCGCGGCCAACGTCAAGGGCAGCCAGTTTAAGCAGCCCTACCTGGAGTTCTCCGGCTCCTGCGCCGGCTGCGCCGAGACCGCCTATGCACGTCTGGTGACCCAGGTCGCCGGCGACCGCATGTTCATTTCCAACGCCACCGGCTGCTCCTCCATTTGGGGCAACCCCGCTGCCACCGCTCCTTACTGCAAGGACAAGGACGGTCACGGCCCGGCGTGGAACAACTCCCTGTTCGAGGACAATGCCGAGCACGGTCTGGGCATGGCCGTTGGCTATGAGGCCGTTCAGAAGAAGCTGATCGCTGCTACGCAGGAGATCATCGCCGCTGACGGTCCGTCCGACGAGCTCAAGGCCGCCGGCCAGGCTTGGATCGACTCCGTCAACGACGCCGAGGCCTCCAAGACCGCTGCCGCTGCCTATGTTGCCGAGCTCGAGAAGTGCGGCTGCGACGCTTCCAAGGCGATCCTCGCCGACAAGGCTTACCTCACCAAGAAGTCCTTCTGGATCTTCGGTGGCGACGGTTGGGCCTACGACATCGGCTTCGGTGGCCTGGACCACGTCCTGGCTTCCGGCCACAATGTCAACGTCTTCGTCTTCGACACCGAGGTCTACTCCAACACCGGCGGTCAGGCCTCCAAGGCCTCGAACCTGGGCCAGGTCGCTCAGTTCGCCGCTGCCGGTAAGGTGACCAAGAAGAAGTCCCTGGCCGAGATTGCCATGAGCTACGGCTACGTCTACGTGGCACAGGTCGCCATGGGCGCCAACCCGGCTCAGACCCTCAAGGCCATCCACGAGGCCGAGGCCTACGACGGCCCGTCCCTCATCATCGGCTACAGCCCCTGCGAGATGCACTCCATCAAGAAGGGCGGCATGCAGAACTGCCAGGCCGAGATGAAGAAGGCTGTCGAGTGCGGTTACTGGAACCTCTTCCGCTTCAACCCCGAGGCTGCTGCCGGCAAGAAGTTCTCGCTCGATTCCAAGGAGCCCGCGGGCGGTTATCAGGAGTTCCTGATGAACGAGGCCCGTTACGCTTCGCTGACGCGTTCCTTCCCCGAGCGCGCCGAGGAGCTCTTCAAGGAGAACGAGCAGGCCGCCATGGACCGCTACCAGCACCTGCTGAAGCTCAAGACGGTGTACAACGAGGCCTAAGTCTCCCACCGCAGGATCTGAGGGCTGACCTTCGCGGACGTCCTCGGACATGAAGGAACCCCCGCTGCGCACTACGTGCGGCGGGGGTTCCTTCGTCCTGCGGAATGTCCGCGAAGGTCAGCCCTCAGATCCTGCTACGACTACGTCCTCGGATTGTGGGGCTGCATGAGGGACGTGGTTGTGGGGGCCTTTTGTCCCCGTCGCTGTTTCGCGGCGCGGCCGCGAAACCACGCGTTACTTTGGTTATGGAGGGGGCTTGGTTGTTGGTTCAGATGATCTAGAGAGATATGGGTGCAAATGAGAAATCGTTGTTGGGGTCGTCCTTTTCCATAAACTCATCGAGGCAGAATGTCATATAGATTGGAACGTACAGGATCTTGCCCTCTTCGCTAAGGTTTTCGTGGCTCAGCACAACGGCCTCGGGAATCTTGTACTCGCCCACACTCATCAGGCGATCGAGGGCCGCATGTGCTCGAACTTTCTTGCCCGATTTGACTTCGATTGGGACAACATGTCCTCGGGCGCCTTCGATTACAAAGTCGACTTCACCGACCTCACGTGTTTGGTAGTACCACGTATCTGCTCCGAGGGCAACAAGCTCCTGCGCGACCACGTTTTCATAGAGACCGCCGAGGTTGGGGGTTTTCATATCTAGATATACAGCGCGTGCCGTGCTACCGGGATGTCGCGATGCGAGCATTCCTGTATCGGACTCGTATAGTTTGAAGGCGGCTGCCTTCTCTGTCCTCTTAAGAGGACTCCGGGCCTCCGTCACCTGGGGGACCATCAATCCAACGCCTGCGTTCACCAGCCATAGGAAATCCTGCTCGTATTTTTGAAGACGAGCTCCCTCGCCTAGAGACGAGACGATAAAGCGATGGGACTCCGCCTCAAGCTGAACGGGAATTTGCTCGAAAATGGAGCGAACGTTAAACGCTCGAGTCGATGCATATTTAGAGATATCGCTTTTGTACTGATCGACTAGCTGAATTTGAAGCACACGCGTTCTCACGAGCGAATAGCCCGAATCGATATAGTTCTGAACGACCTCTGGCATGCCGCCGCAAACGATATAGGCTCTAAAGTTTTTGAGCATCGCCTCATGAATATAGTTTTCGACGGGACGTCTCTCGACAAGGCAGCTGCGAATGTCTGCAAGCACATTCTCGCTGATGCTGTTTGCCCAACAGAACTCTTCAAAATCCATCGGTCGCATAACAATGTGCTCGACATACCCCACCGGAAAAGAAGAGATCCCCTTAAACTCAGTCCCAAGCATAGACCCCGAGAAGACATAGCTAAAGCGTCCGTCCTCGACCAGCGCCTTCATAAGTGTAACGATCTGCGGATACTCCTGAATCTCATCGACGAAGATAAGCGTGTCTCCTTCAACAAGCGGTGCATCCGCAAGAAGGGCCACACGGTTGATGAAGTCAATGGAGTTCTTAGCGCCAACAAGTACGTCTCTTGCCTCGGCATCGAGTAGCAGATTGACCTCATAATACGAAGCGTAGTTGCTCTTTCCAAACGCGCGAATTGCATAGCTCTTGCCAATCTGACGCGCGCCAGTAACAAGCAACGCTTTATTGGATTTGTTCTTCCAGCTCAAAAGCCTGTCAGTGACCTTACGGCGTAGCATTAAAACCCCTCAATGACAAAAATTGGCAAATAGATTTGACACTAATCATACAAAAATTGGCAGATAGATTTGACCCAAATCATACAAAAATTGGCAAATAGCAAAGCTCGCTTAGGCCTCAAAGCCAGCGAGCCAGCACGGTACTTTGCGAAAAGGCTGGCAGCGCCGTTGTTGAGGGTGGCCAGGTTGGCAGTGGCGCCGTTAGCGTTCTCGGCTGCTTGGGCGCGCAGGAGCGAAAGGGCGTCGGCAGCGTTCATGCAGAAGCCGACGGTAAAGTTCCATACTGCGAACTCGCAGTCGCTTGCCGCGGGGTGAAGCGCGATCGGCTATCCCTTATGTTGGATGAAAAGCCCCATGTTTTTGCAGGGATGCATACTCGTCAAATTAATGTATAGAATCGCGTATAGTGCGAGTAAGATATTGCGCTGTCCGTTTTGTGTTTAACAAAGATATAGTTTGCATAATCTGGTCTAATCCCTGCTCTATTTAAATAAAGTTGCACGTAAATGGCGTAGATATACCTGAACTGGGCTTCTTTACGCTGAGCGGGTAAAATCGACCGTTCGCCGCTTAGGTATTTCCAAAATGAATAAAATGAGCGATAAAGAGAATATAAACCCTAATAAACTCGCGTATCGCACGGACGCGGGTTATTAATGGGTTGTAGGCCTTTTACAGAAAGGATTCCAGCAATGTCTAAGCCTCTTGGCAAGCCCGATCGTATTGTCGTCGCCCTCGGCGGCAACGCCCTCGGCAACAACCCCGTCGAGCAGATCGAGGCCGTGAGCAACACCGCCCACGCTCTCCTCGGCCTCATCGAGCAGGGCAACGAGATCATCATCACCCACGGCAACGGCCCGCAGGTCGGCATGATCCAGAACGCCTTCGCCGCCGCCCACGACGCCATCGGCACCCCCGAGATGCCGCTGCCCGAGTGCGGCGCCATGTCCCAGGGCTACATCGGCTATCACCTGCAGCAGGGCATCGGCCGCGAGATGCACAAGCGCTACAAGCGTTGGCACGCCGCCACCGTCGTCACCCAGATCGAGTGCGATCCCGACGATCCCGCGTTCAAGAACCCGACCAAGCCGATCGGCCCCTTCTACACCGAGGAGCAGGCCAAGGAGTTCATGGCCGAGGATCCCTCCAAGGTCTTCGTCGAGGATTCCGGCCGCGGCTGGCGTCGCGTCGTCGCCTCCCCCGATCCCAAGAAGATCGTCGAGGCCGACTCCATCCTCAACCTGCTCGACAACGAGTTCATCGTCATCGCCTGCGGTGGCGGCGGCATCCCCGTCGTCCGCGACTACGAGAACAAGGGCTGCTACAAGGGCGTTCCCGCCGTCATCGACAAGGACCTGGGCGGCGAGCTGCTGGCCGAGGACTGCGACGCCGACGTCCTGTTCCTGCTGACCGCCGTCGAGCACGTCGCCATCAACTTTGGCAAGCCCAACCAGGAGGAGCTCGAGGACCTCACCGCCGACGAGGCCGAGCGCCTGGCCGACGAGGGTCAGTTCGGCAAGGGTTCCATGGAGCCCAAGGTCCGCGCCGCCATCAAGTTCGCCCGCTCCCGCAAGGGCCGCACCTGCATCATCGGCGCCCTGGACAAGGCCGCCGAGACCATGGCCGGCCTCTCCGGTACCCGCATCCACGAGTAGCCCCTACTCCGTTGCCTCTCCCGTGGGCGCCAGGCAAAGCGCCCACAAACTAGCCTCTCTTCATGAGCCCCGCGGTCCGCTCCGACTGCGGGGCTTTTGCTATTCACCTAGTCATTGGGGACGTTCTTAAACGACTAGTCAAACAAGAACGTCCACAACGACTACTCATTTAAGTCTGTCCCCAATGACTGCGGAAAGCGCATCTCACACCGGCACATGGCTTTCGGGTCCTTTCTCCGTGCTCCCTATAAGTTCGGCTGGACTCCCCGCAACCTGTTCCGAGTTGGCGGAACGAGCGCGACGTGGAGTGTCATTCTTTACCGCGTTAGACTAGACGCAGGGAAAGGAGGAGGACATGGATGCTCGCGTCAAGCAGCTTGTAAATATGATCGAGGACGCTCAGCCTGTCGCTATCGCGGTACTTGCCAAGCGTCTCGAGGTAAGCGAGCGCGCCGTGAGAAACTATATCCATCGCGCAAACGACAACCTTGCAGGGGTTGCACGCATCGTTGGCAGCAAGGGGCAGTATCGTATCGATGTTGCACGTGCAGATGAGCTTGCTCGCTTGCTAGACGGTGCGGCTCAGGCCCATCCGGGCATTCCTGATACGCGCGACGGCCGTGTGTCCTTCCTTCTTAACGACCTCCTCATGCGGTCCCAGTGGGTGACGATTGAGGAGTATGCGGATTTACTCTACGTTTCGGCGCGAACTCTGTCCAATGACATGCGTCTGGTAGAGCAGAAACTCGCCCAATTTGACTTAACGCTCGAAAAGCGCCCACGCTACGGAATCCGCGTTGCGGGCGGGGAGTCGCAACGGCGCCTGTGCCTGGCCTCGCTGGTGAGGCCCGTGTTGCCCGACACCGACGATGCAAAGCTCGCCGAGCGCCTGCGGGCCATCGCCGCATGTGTGGACGATGCCCTGACGGCCTCGCCCGTCACGGTGAGCTCGCTGGCATCCCGCAATCTCATCATGCATCTTTACATTGCTCTTGGCCGCATCGAGCAGGGCTGCTATGTCCCAGCTGCAGAATCGGACGTTCAAAAACTGGAGGGAACGCGCGAATACGCCGCGGCTTTCCAGATTGCCGCAAACATCAAGGATGCCCTGGGCGTGAGCATGCCCCGAGAAGAGGTTGCCTTTATCGCAATCCATTTGCTCGGCAGGGGCACGGGCGTGCCCGAGAAGGGCTCTGCCGTTATCTCGGACGAGATGTGGGAGATTGCTTCCGAGATGGTACGTGCGGTCAACGATGAGTTTAGGTTTGACTTTAGCGGCGATCTTGAACTTCGCATGAACCTTGCTCGGCATATCGGCCCTCTGGGCTATCGCCTTGAATATCACATGCATATGGATAACCCCATGCTGCCCGATATCAAGACGAGGTTTCCGTTGGCCTATTCGATGGCAGCTGGCACCTCGCAGGTACTCGAGCGTCATTTTGGCAGCCAGCCCTCTGATGAAGAGCTCGGCTACATCGCCATGGCATTTGCCCTGGCCCTCGAGCAGCAAGCCGACCAGCCGCGTCGCAAACGCATCCTGATCGTGTGCGCCTCGGGAGCGGGAAGCGCCCGTATGCTCGAGCACCAGTACCGCAAGCAGTTTGGCATGTATATCGATTCGATTGAGACATGCGATGTCGCCCGCGTGGGAACGTTCGATTTTTCGCATATCGACTACGTGTTCACAACGGTGCCGCTCAACGTCAAGTTGCCCGTGCCCGTCCGCGAGGCCGATTTCTTCTTGGAGACGAGCGATGTCAACGCTATCCGCAAGGTGCTGAGCGACGACACTGCGCAATCGGACTCCGTGAGCTCTTTCTTTAGCCGTGCCCTGTTCTTCAACCGCGTTGAGGCGTCGTCGAAGCAGGCCGTTCTCCGATATCTCTCCGAGCGCGCCGTCGAGAGCGGCCGTGTCGATGCCCAGTTTGCCCAAGAGGTCGCCGAGCGCGAGAGCGCGAGCGCCACCTCGTTTGGCAATGGGGTAGCCATGCCCCATGGGATGCATCCCTTGAGCGCCGAGGCCTTTGTTACCGTGGGCCTGCTCGAACATCCCATTCTTTGGGACGAATACGGCCATGAGGTCGATATCGTCTTTATGGTGTCGTTTGCCCGGTCGGGCGGCGATGAGGCGCGGATCTTGAGCTCACTGCTCGCCGAGATCTTTATGGACCGCCAGGGGGTCGAGCGCCTACGCGAGCGCCGGTCCTGGCATGAGCTGATGGCGCTTGTGCAAGCGCATACGGCTTAAGACTTCTTTTGTCGATGACCCTGTCAGTCTACCTGCAATAAACCTCGAGGATTGCGGGCGGGAGATAGGCGTTTCGAATATTCAAGTACAAACCAAACATCACGGGAGAGGAGACCGTTATGGACGATCAGGGAACCGAGATGGTTTCGTTTCAGCTGGTCGCTGCAGCGGGAGAGGCACGCAGCCTTGCCTTCGAAGCCCTTGAAAAGGCAAAGGCGGGGGATTTTGACGCCGCCGCCAAACTCATGAAGCAGTCAAAGGATGCGGGAATCAAGGCTCACCACATCCAAACGCAGCTGCTTTCGACTGAGGCAGCGGGCGAGCATCTGTCGGTGGATGTGTTGCTGGTCCATGCTCAGGACCACCTCATGTGCTCCATGCTTGCTCAGGAGCTCGTGCAGGAGCTGATCTGCCTGTATGAGCGCACTGCAACCAAGAACGCCTAGCGGCGTGCGGTGACTATCCAACCAATCAATGCGAAGGGAATCCCTTATGAAGATCCTTCTTGTTTGCGCAGCTGGTCTGTCTACAAGCATTCTGATGAAGAAACTCGAGAAATATGCGGAGCAAAACGGCATCGAGCTCGATATCGATGCGGTGGGTATCGGCGAGTATCAGGAGACGTGCGCCAATTATGACGTGCTGCTCTTGGGGCCGCAGGTGTCCTACCAGCTCAACACCGTCAAGCAGGGGAGCGGTAAGCCGACCGCGGTCATCCCCGCACAGGACTACGGCATGGGCAACGCCGCCAACGTGCTGGCACTCGCCCAGTCGCTGTTGGGTTAGGAGGCAACCATGGAGAAGTTCATGACCCTGCTTCAGGAAAAACTGACCCCTATCGCCAATTTCTGCGGCACCGAGCGCCACTTTGCCTCCATGCAAAAGGGCTTTATGAGCGCGATCAGCTTCATCTTGGTATCTGCCGTCTTTATGATCCTCGCCAACCCGCCGGTCACGGCCGACCTGGTGGCGCAGGGCGGGTTCTGGTCCGTCTTTTGCCCTTGGCTCGATTTTGCCACGGCCAATAAGCTCACGCTGCTCATTCCCTTCAACATGACGATGGGCATACTGTCGGTGATCGTGACGTTCGCAATCGCCTATAACCTGGCGGGCACCTACAAGATGCCCAAGCTTAACGCCGGTATGACCTCGCTGGTGATGTTCCTGATCGCCGCGGCGCCGTCGTCCTACTACCAGCTTGCTGACGAGTCCGTGCTCCAGGCGGTCCCCTGCACCTATCTGGGTGCGCAGGGCCTGTTTACCGCCATCATCGTTGCCTTGGTCTCCGTCGAGGTCACGCGCTTCTGCCAGACCAAGGGCATCACCATCAAGATGCCCGATGGCGTGCCGCCGTTTTTGTCCGAAACCTTTGGCGCCATCGTACCTATGCTCGCCAACATCCTCATCTTCTTTGGCGGCAACCTGCTGATCCAGATGATCGATCCCGCGCTGTCCATCCCCTCGGTTATCGAGAAGCTGCTCGCTGCCCCGCTTTCCGTCGCAGTTGACTCTGTGCCCGGCGCACTGCTTATCTGCTTCATGACGCTGCTGTTTTGGTGCTTTGGCGTCCACGGCAACATGATCGTAATGCCCATCACCGCCCCGGTCACGCTTGCCGCCTTTGCCGCCAACGCCTCGCTCTATGCTGCCGGGCAGCCGCTTGAGTTCCACCCGGCGCTCATGTCGTTGGCCATCAACCTCATCGGCGGCACGGGTAATACGTTCTCTTTTAATATGAGCAGGACATTGTCAAGAGGCAAAATCGGGCCTGGCCCCAACGATATGGGGTCAGGCCCTCTCCCTATATCAGCCCGTCCGCGGCGACCTCGGCGTGTCTTACCGACGCTCGTCTTTGCAGTTTAATATCCGCCCGCGGCGATCTCTCGCTGGGCAATCCGTTGCTACGGCTGAGGCTTCTACGTCGAACCGACAGTCTGTGCACGCGTGTGGCGCCCTGGGCGCTCGCAGAAAAGGGACCTGAGGTTCGCCTCAACGGCTTCGGATCGAACCGCTTCCGGGGTGATCGGCTTATGTGCGGGGGACCGGCCCCCCTACGCCTCCTCGGCCATGAGGCCGACCGCCCATACCCAGCAGGCGAGCTCGCGCGCCGTGGCCACGTTCGCCTTGTTGCCGTGGACCCCGCGCGCGAGCAGCGCCTCCCGCCTCTCGACCAGCCTCCGCACGCCCTTGGCGGCATGCCTCCGGGCGCCCCGGTCCGGGGCCTGGCCCTTGGCGAGGTCCTTCGGCCGCCCCGAGCACGTCAGGTAGTGCCACGCGGCCTCGACCAGCGTCTTCCTCAGGTGCTTGTTGCCAGCCTTGGTGATCGCGCCCCTGCGGTCGCTCTCCCCGCTGGAGTGCTCGGAGGGCGTCAGGCCGACCCACGCCGCGAACGAGCGGGCATTCCTGAACCTCGAGAACTCGCCGGCCTCGAACACGAGGTCGGCGGCGGACGCGGTGTCTACGCCCTTGAGGCAGCGGAGGGAGTCGACCCTCCTCCTCCACCTGGGCTTGCGGGCCTCGGCCTCGACGAGCCCCTCGAGCCTCGCCTTCTCCTCCGCCGCCCGCCTGACCGCGTCGACGTAGTAGGCGAGCACGTCGTTGTCGGCCCCCTCCGCGAACCTAATCGACTCGATCCAGGACCAGTGCGCCCGGGTCCAGTTGCCCTTCCTGCGGCCGGTGGGCGTCCTCTCGTCGAAGGCGAGCCCGTGCCTGAGCAGGAACTTGGAGAGCCGCTGCTTCGCGCGCGAGAGGTCGTCCCTCGCGTCCTCGAGCGCCCTGGTCAGGTCGCGGGCGGCCTCGCACTCGTCGTCGGGGACCCACACCTCGACCACGTTGCCGACCGACAGCATGCGGGCGAGGAACTCGGCGTCGTTGCGGTCGTTCTTCCTGCGCCTGTCCGCGCTGGGCTTGATCATCTTCGAGACGGCGCCGACCACGCAGTCGACCCCGAGGCCGGAGAGCCTCTTCTGCAGGTCGAAGCCCGTGACCCCGGACTCGTACACGCACCTGGCCCTGGGGTCCACGGAACGGACCCACTCCGCGACGGCGCCGGCGTCGTAGCCGAAGGTCGCGCAGCGCACCTCCCCGGTCATGACGTCGAGGGAGACTGCCTTTATCGAGCGGGCGTGGACGTCGAGGCCGACGAAGGTGGTAGTATCGAGCATGGGAGCCCCTTCCATGAATGCGGCGTGGCCGCCGCGGCTGAATTAGACACTCACCATTGTCGGCCTAATCCGCGGTCTTTCATGCAGCAGGGGCTCTCAATGTTTTTATGTCCTGCTCATATCGTCTGTGGCGCTCTGCGCGTTTAGGGCAAAGTCGCAGCAGCTCAAGGCATTTGGCAGGGCATCGATCGTGCCGAGCTTCTTCCGTATCTCCGAGCCCGCGATCTTCGGCGCGCCCATCATCTTCAACCCGATCCTCATGATTCCGTTTGTGCTAGGCGGCATGATCTCGGCCCTGCTGTATTGGGGTGCGGTCTCACTGGGTCTTGTCTCTAACTTCTACATCTTGGTGAGCGGCACGTTCCCCATCTTCGTTCAGGGCTTTGTCCAGTGCCTCGACCCGCGCATCTGGGTGTTTACGATCGTTTTGATCGTGGTCATGGCTGTGGTCTGGTACCCGTTCTTTAAGGTGTACGATAACCAGCTCCTGGCTCAGGAGCAGGAGAACGCCGCGGCAGCTTCTGCCGAGGATGCTGAGTAGCATGAGTTACTTTGACAGAACGTCTGCCGCCGGTATGCCCGAGGGCTTTTTGTGGGGTGGTGCCCTCGCCGCCAACCAGGCCGAAGGGGGCTGGAACGAGGGCGGCCGCGGCATGTCGCACTCCGACCTGATCCCACAGGGTTCCGACCGCTGGGATGTAATGTTTGGCAGGCAAAAGCCCGTGGACGATCCGGACAGGCTGTATCCATGCCGCTGGGGCAACGACTTCTTCCATCATTGGCACGAGGATGTCGAGCTCTTTGCCGAGATGGGCTTTAAGTGCCTGCGTCTTTCAATTTGCTGGAGCCGTATTTTTCCCACAGGGATGGAGGCCGAGCCCAACGGCGAGGGCTTGGAGTTTTACCGTCAGGTATTCGAGGCGCTGCGCGAGCATGGAATCGAGCCGCTTGTGACGCTGTCGCACTACGACTATCCGTTGGCTCTGGTCGAGCACTATGGTGGCTGGCAAAGCCGAGAGATGATCGAGCGGTATGCGCACTACGTCGAGACCGTCGGACGCGCGTACCAGGGCCTCGTGCGTTATTGGCTTACGTTCAACGAGATCAACAGCGTGGCGCTGTCCTATCTCAACGCGGGTGTCACGCTCGAGGATGAGCGTGACCGTGCAGCCGTGACTGCGGCGTTCTCGCACCATATGTTTATGGCGAGCGCTCGCGCTGTCGAGATTCTGCACAAGATCGATCCCGCAAACAAGGTGGGTTGCATGGTCGCTGCCGGTGCGACCTATCCGTACCGTTGTGCGCCCGAGGACGTATGGCTTGCGTATGAGGAGGACCGCGGCCGCTACTTCTACACAGACGTGATGGCTGTGGGCGCCTATCCTGCTTGGAAGCTGCGTGCACTCGAGAAAGAGGGTGTTCACGTGCCCTTTGAGCCGGGCGATACGGAGTATCTGGCAGAGCATACGGTCGACTTCATCTCGTTCTCGTACTATTGCTCGCGCTTGGTGTGCGCCGATGATCAGGTGATCGCCGAGAAGGCGGAGGGCAACGTGTTCCCGACGTTGCGCAATCCGTACCTCAAGGATAAAGAGACTGCCTGGAAGTGGCAGATCGATGCGCTGGGTTTGCGCGTGACGCTTGCCGGCTACCACGATCGTTACCATCTTCCGCTCTTTATCGCCGAGAACGGTGTGGGCGGACTCGATGCGCTGGAAGACGGCAAAGTCCACGATGCGTATCATATTGATTACCTGCGAAGGCATATTCTTGCGCTGCGCGATGCAATTGTCGAGGACGGTGTTGACCTGATGGGATACACGCCGTGGGGCTGTATCGATTTGGTGTCGGCCTCGACGGGGCAGATGAAGAAGCGCTATGGCTTTGTTTATGTTGATGCCGATGATATGGGCAAAGGCACGTTCGATCGCTACCGAAAGGACAGCTTCTGCTGGTACCAAAAGGTCATTGCATCAAATGGCGAGGACTTGAGTTAACTCTTGCAGGTCTGTTGCCCCCGCGGTCCGCTTCGGCCGCGGGGGCTTTTGTTATTGAGGCGGCTGTTCATGAGGAGCATTGCAGGCTGCGGAAACCCGGCACTTGGGGACGTTCCTTTCCTGCCGGCAGCTTGGGACAGTCCTTAAAGGCCGCATCGATCAACTGCGGAAAGCACATCCCAGAATGAGCGTCCAACATGGGGTGCGGTTTCCCTTGAGGCCCTCAATCGGAAAATGCATCCCGGATTATTGTCGAAAAGCGGTCCCTAGTTTCCCAAACGGGCCGCTAACGGAAAGCGCACCCCGCTATTGGGCCCCAAAGCAGGATGCGCTTTCCGTGCTGGCAGTTCCAAGCAGTTCGGGATGGCCCTTTTCGTCTGCTCTCGGCCGGCGTCCGTAAGACTGTCCCCGACGACCACTCATTTAAGTCTGTCCCCAATGAGTGCCCAATGACTAGTAGTAGGCCCACATGGCTTCGACTTCGTTGAGGACCTCTACGACGCCCCAGCGGCGGGCGCTGCGGCTGGCCGAGTTGGGGTCGTAGACGCCAATCTGGTTGGCGTCGTCGATGCCGTAGAGCACGATGTAGTGGCCTACGTTGGTAAACGTACCGGGGCGCACTGCGGCGATGACGGGCGCACCCGAGCGAAGTGCTTGGGTAATCGATTCGCGATCGTTATAGAGCTGTGTTCCGTTGAGCCCCAGCTGCCACGCACCGCCTGTCATAAACGACCACTCGGTGGCACCGGTGGGGGCGTAGTTGCCGGCTTCGGCCAGTGCGCATATATCGACCGGCGTCTTATCGGTGTGGCCGGTCTTAAAGATATAGACCATGGTGAGGCAAGTGGGACCGCAAGCGTTTTCGCGAATAGTGCCGCCGGCATAGGGCAGCTCCGACCATGCGGGGTCAATTTGGTAGATGTGGGGCATGGCGCCGGCCTGCCATTGCGAGCGTGGGGTCGAGAACGCAAAGGAGTAACCGGGCGCGACGGGAGCTTTAAGCAGCTTGTCCTCGGCAGTGGGCTCAAGACCGGCTGATCCGTGGGAGATACAGGATCCCAAAAACACAAAGACGAGGCAGGCGGCGATGGAGCAAAGCGCAAGGCGTAGGCGGCGGGCCGGAAGCGCGTGGCTTGTGGTGTGCGACGCGGGGTGAGGGGCGGAATTGCCGCGATCGCGTTGAGGTCGCGAAAAGGAGCGCTTAACGTAGTAGTCGGTCTTACGGCGATCGTAGCGGCGTGGCTGCGATGTGTCGGTCTGGCGTTGGCGCGTGCTCGTACTCACACGGTCTGACTGCTGCACGGTATGGCTTTGTTGCCGCGAAGAAGCCCCGGGCTGCTCTTGGGGGCGCTGCGGGTTGTCGTTGTCGGAGGTGCTTCTGGGCGTTGGCGTGGTGCGGCCGGCAAGGCGCACGCTTTGTGGCCGTTGGTCGCCGTCATTGTATCCGTATGCCATTCGAATCACCTTGCCTCATGTGTAACTTGTCTATCCTACATAAAAAGATGCACGACACATGGGCATGTGCGCCAAAAGCCTGACAAATGGTATGAACGTTGCCGCGCCGCGCGCCAAGCGTCACGGCAACAGGTATTCAAAAGCAGACAAGATGAAAGCGTCCAAGACGAATGACGTCTCCCGCCGTTCGTCCCAAAAACGGCGCCGCTCGTTTTGCAGTTCTGCCTTCGGTCGAGCTACAAGCGGCGCTGCTGTGCCAAGGCCGTATCTTAAAGCCACGAAATAAAAGCGCGCGGCAAAACAGACCGCGCAAGGGGTGACGTCAAGGGGCGTCAAAAAGGAAAGGAGGGGAACAATGGCGGACAAGAACGCAGAAGTTGCAGTCGAGGATAACGGCGGCATGAAGAAAACGCTCTCGCTCTGGAACTTCTTCACCATCGGCTTCGGTGCCATCATCGGTACCGGTTGGGTTCTGCAGGTCGGCGACTGGATGGTCGTGGGCGGCGGTCCCGTTCCCGCTATGATCGCATTCCTCTTGGGTGCAATCTTCCTCGTGCCCGTCGGAGCTGTTTTCGGTGAGCTCACGGCTGCTATCCCCATTTCGGGTGGCATCGTCGAGTATGTCGATCGTAGCTTTGGCCGTACGCTGAGCTACATCACCGGATGGCTTTTGGCCCTGGGCAACGGCATCCTGTGCCCGTGGGAGGCCATCGCCATCTCGACCCTCGTGTCCGAGATGTTCGGTAGCCTGCCCGGTCTTGAGTGGCTGCGCGCCGTCAAGCTCTACACCATCCTGGGCGCCGACGTTTACCTGTTCCCGACGCTGATCGCGCTCGGCTTTGCAGTCTACGTCATCTTCCTCAATTTCCGCGGTGCCAGCTCGGCCGCCAAGCTCCAGGCCTTCCTGACCAAGGCCCTGCTCTGCGGCATGCTGCTCGCCATGGGCGTCTCGCTGTTCACCGGCTCGCCGGACAACGCCATGCCCGTGTTCTCCCAGGTCACCGGCGCTGGCGGCGGCAAGGCCGCTACCGAGAGCACCAGCCTGTTCGCCGGCATCGTGTCAGTCCTGGTTCTGACTCCGTTCTTCTACGCCGGCTTCGACACCATTCCTCAGCAGGCTGAGGAAGCAGCCGAGGGCCTCAACTGGAACAAGTTCGGCAAGATCATCTCCCTGGCACTGCTGGCCGCCGGCGGCTTCTACATGGTCTGTATCTACTCGTTCGGCACCATCCTCGACTGGCATGAGTTCGTTAAGAGCCCGGTTCCCGCGCTCGCCTGCCTCAAGGGCATCAATATGCTCCTGTACCTGGCCATGCTCGTCATCGCAACGCTTGGACCCATGGGCCCGATGAACTCCTTCTACGGCGCCACAAGCCGCATCATGCTCGCCATGGGCCGCAAGGGCCAGCTGCCCGAGCAGTTCGCCGAGGTCGACCCCAAGTCCGGCGCTCCCAAGCTCGCCTGTGTCGTTCTGGGCGTCATCACCGTCGTCGGTCCGTTCCTGGGCAAGAACATGCTCATCCCCCTGACCAACGTGTCGGCTCTCGCCTTCATCTTCTCCTGCGGCATGGTCGCCCTCGCTTGCCTGCGCATGCGCTTCACCGAGCCCGACCTGCCTCGTCCCTACGAGGTGCCCGGCGGCAAGTTTGGCATCGGCCTCGCTATCGCTGCCTGCGCCATCATCATCGGCCTGCTCGTGATTCCGTTCTCTCCCGCTTCCCTCAACATGGTGGAGTGGAGCATCGTGATCGGCTGGTTGGCTATTGGCCTGGCCCTCATGGCTTTCACCAATTCCCGCAAAAAGTAACGCCTAGCCGGGGCGGATCAGGTGCGCGGGCCCCTCTCTTCCGCGCACCGAACCCGGCACCACTTGGGTAGCTTTGTGAGGCCTTAACCCAACACGGTCTCGCCCACTATATGGATCCATAAGGAGGAACCATGTCCACTAAGTATGCAATCGTTGGCGGCAAGCTCATCGACGGTACCGGTGCCGAGCCGGTCGAGAACTCCCTCGTTCTCGTCGACGACAACGGCAAGATCGAGTACGCCGGCGCCATGCAGGACCTTCCCGAGGGCGTTGAGGTCATCGACGCCGCCGGCAAGACCGTCCTTCCCGGCCTGATCGACACCCACCTGCACTTCTCGGGCAACTTGACCGACGATGACACCGACTGGGTCATGCAGCCGCTCCTCGAGAAGCAGGCCGTCGCCGTCAAGCAGGCCTACGACTGCCTCACCCACGGCCTCACCACCGTCTGCGAGATCGGCCGCTTTGGTATCCAGATCCGTGACTGCATCGACAAGGGCGTCTTCAAGGGCCCGCGCGTTCTGGCCACCGGCCTTGGCTTCTGCCGCGTTGCCGGCCACGGCGACTCCCACCACTGCAGCCAGGAGCTCAACAAGGAATCGCACCCCTGGGGCGATCAGGTCGACGGTCCTTGGGATCTGCGCAAGGCCGTCCGTCGTCGCCTGCGTGAGAACCCCGATGCCATCAAGATCTGGGCTACCGGTGGCGGCATCTGGCGCTGGGACTCCGGCCGCGACCAGCACTACTGCTCCGAGGAGATTCAGGCTGTGGTCGAAGAGGCAAAGATGGTCGGCATCCCCGTGTGGAGCCACTGCTACAACAACCACGCCGCTGCCTACGATTCCGTTCGCTTTGGCTGCGAGCAGCTGATTCACGGCTTCGATATCGATGAGCGTACCATGGACCTCATGGCCGAGCAGGGCACCTTCTTCACCCCGACGATCGCCTTCCTGCCCACCTGGTACGCCACCTATCCGCCCGTCTACGTCCCCGAGCTGCACGACAAGTACGAGGGCACCCTGGTCGAGAAGGAGCTGCAGCGCAACTACGACTGCCTGCGCGAGGCCAAGAAGCGCGGCGTCGTCATGACGATCGGCTCCGACTCCTTCTCCTTCGTCACCCCGTACGGCACCTGCTCCATCGAGGAGATGTACGAGTTCGTCGACAAGATCGGCTTCACCCCGGTCGAGACCATCACCTGTGCCACTCTCAACGGTGCCAAGATGTGCCACATCGAGGACGAGACCGGTTCCATCGAGGCCGGCAAGTGCGCCGACCTGCTGGTCGTCAACGGTGACGTCGCCGCCGACATCCACGTGCTCAACACCGACAACATGGACGTCATCATGAAGGACGGCTGGATTGTCGAGGGCGGCACCTTCGGCGAGGCAAACAAGTACAGCGCCTAAGCTACCGTTCATCGATGGCTTGATGTAAAACACAGTATTTGATGCATAATGCAATGGAGAGGGTCGCTTGCGGCCCTCTTTATTGCTATGGGGTGCGTCAGTAAGAAGGAGATGACGGTGGATCTCAATAGGCTGATTCTGGGCAAGAGCTACAACTCTACCAAGGTCTTTCGTACCGCTCAGCATGTGGTTCAAGCCATCTTGCTCGGTATTGTCGTTCCGCTGCTTATCCTGCTGCTCATCTGGGATCTAACCGATAATCCCAATCCCGTTCCGGCCGTTGTTGTCATTGCCGGCTTGGTCATGCTGTGCTTCTTCTTCTCGTACGTCTTTGTCGTTCCCGACGACCTCACATCGAGCGCAACCGACCGCACGCTCGCCATCGCTTCAAAAATATTCGCCTACACGTCGCGCGGCCTTACGCCCGAAGCTGCCCTGGGCGCCTCTAAGATCATCCTGTCCGAAACGATCGCCTCTGCCATCTGCTTTACCGACGGCAAGCAGGTGTTGGCAAGCTGGGGCGAGGACTCGGCAAAATGCCCCGCGGGCACCCCGGTGGTGCTGCGGACTACGCTCAACGTGATCAACAGCGGTGAGCAAAGCGTGTTCTCGCGCGATGCCTCGACCGAGACAGGTGGCTACTTTCCGCGCCTGCGCGCCGGTATTGTCGCACCGCTTACCGTGCGCGGGCATTGCGTGGGCACGCTCGAGCTGTATTATCCCCGTCTGAGCAGCATCGATATGCGCCAGACGGCGCTTGCCTCGGGCTTTGCCGACCTCATTTCCACGCAGCTTGCGAGCTTTGAGCTCGAGCGCCAGGACGAGCTTACGGCCCGCGTGGAGCTGCGCGCCTTGCAATCGCAGGTCGATCCTCATTTTCTGTTTAACACCATCAGCACCATCGTGTCGCTCGTTCGAACCGAGCCCGACAAGGCGCGATCGCTGCTGATCGACTTCTCCAACTACTACCGTCAGACGCTTTCTGATTCCGATACCCTCACAACGCTCGAGCACGAGGTGGAACAGGGCACTCGCTATATCAATCTTATGCAGGCTCGTTATGGCGACGGCCGTCTGCGCGTCTCGGTCGATATCGACTTTGAGGTGCGCGATTGCATGGTGCCGCCGTTTATCTTGCAGCCGTTGCTCGAAAACTGCATCAAGCACGCGCAGCGCGAGACCGAGCCGCTTTCTATTCATGTTAGGGCTTTCGAGACCGATGACGGTTTGGAGATCATCGTCGAGGACGACGGCATCGGTATGAGCGAAGAAGTCTGCGCGCATCTGTTTGAGCAACATCGCCTGGAGGAGCCCGAGAGCATTACCGCCGACGGCTCCGTCAAGCGAGGTTGCGGCCTGGCGCTCTTCAACGTGCTTCAGCGCATTCATTTCTTTTACGGAGAAGATTCCGGCATGCGCGTGAAGTCCCAGGAGGGCGTGGGAACGCAGGTCATCGTCGAGCTGAACGGCGAGCCGCATGAGCCGGCGCCGTTGACGGCGTAGCACGCGGTTGGATTGAGAGAAAAAGAGGGGAAGCACATATGTCCGAAGGCTGGAACATCTTGGTGGTTGATGACGAACCTCCCATTAGGGCTGAGCTACGCTATCTGTTGGAAAAGGATACGCGTGTGGGCCAGATTGCTGAGGCGGGCAATGTCACCGAGGCCGTGGAGTCGATTCTCTCGAACAAGCCCAACGTGTTGTTTTTGGACATCACGATGCCCGGCCGCTCGGGAATTGAGCTTGCCGAGACGCTGCAGAACCTAAAGACGCCGCCGGTGGTTGTGTTTGTGACGGCGTTTGCCGAGTTTGCCGCCGATGCGTATAACCTCGATGCGGTCGACTATGTCGTCAAGCCGGTCGAGGACGCACGCCTGTCAAAGGCACTCGACAAGATCGAGGCAGCCTTGGGTGCCCGTCGTGTTATCCACGCTCCGCGCCAGCCTTTGCGTCTGACGGTGGACCGCGGGGGCAAAAAGGTGTTCATTCCCGCCGCAGACGTCTGCTACTTTGAGGCGCGCGCCGATTTTTGCAACGCCATCTGCGCCGAGGGAACGTACCTGATCAATGAGTCGATCTCTTCGCTCGAGCGTCGCTTGGTCTCCGAGGGCTTTATTCGCGTTCATCGCAGCTATCTGGTCAATTTGGAAGACGTGCACAATGTCGAGATTGGCTCCACGGGGTTGATGGAGCTCAGACTCGATCGCGTAACCTCGACGGTGCCCGTGTCCCGCCGTCGCGCTGCCGAGGTTAAAGCACACTTGGGGCTTGCGTAGACGGTCTGCATGCCGTCGTTTACCACCGCAGGTTTGGCATGACCGTGCGGTGGGCATAATGGGTGACATCGAATGAAATCGAAAGGATCATTATGCCCGCGCTTATCACCCATCATCTGTTTGGCGAGGAAAGCATCGACCGTCTTCCGCAGGGCGTCATCACGTCCGATGAAGAGCGCATTGCCTTTATCTTGGGCAACCAAGGCCCCGACCCGTTTTTCTTTCACATTCTGACACCGCGTGTTTCCGACTGCACGCTGCTGGCGCAGGTCATGCATCGGTCGCGCATGTCTCGCCAGTTCGCGTGCCTGCGCGACGGCGTGTCGCATCTGCTGCCGCGCGACGCCAGCTTGGGTCGCGCCTTTGCGCTGGGCCTGCTGTCTCATTACGTGCTCGACCGCAACGCCCACCCCTTTGTCTATGAGCAGCAGTTTGGCATCGTGGAGTCCGATTCAGAGCTTGAGGATTCGAGCAGTCAGGTTCATGCCGTGATCGAGAGCGACCTGGATGTACTGATGCTGCAGCTTAAACGCGCCGGCGCTACGGTCGACGATTACCCGCCGGCGGGCGAGATCGTCACCACCGATCGCATCAATCGCGTGGCCGGCGTGCTGATGAGCTATGTTGCCGGACGCGTGTACGGCATTGACATTCCGGCGGGGGAGTACGGTGCGGCCGTTGCCAATATGCAGCGACTTTACCGCGCGATTGAGCCGGCCGGCTCCGCAAAGACGCGCGCGATCTCGCTGGTTGAGGGCTTGGTGCACGACTACTCGCTGCTCGACGGCCTTGCCCATCGCGTGACGACGGAGCTGCCCGAGCGCACCGGTAACCTGGGTCACCTGACATGGAAGAACCCCTTTACCGACGAGGTCTCGAACGAGAGCTTCCCCGAGGTCTTTGACCGCGCGTTGGTCGATTACGAGTGCACGGTCGCCCGCTTTATCGAGACCGGTGACATGGATGCCGTGACCAGTCACGTCAACTACAGCGGTCGCGTGCTCAATGCCGATGAGGAGTTCGACCGCGAGGAATAGGGCCCGTGCGTGCCCCTTTGCCGAATCCTTACCGGCGGTTCTGGACAATTGGGGTACGATGAACTAACTGCATATCGGGCGAATACGAAGGGTCCCTGTCCATGAAATACACCAAGCTCGAGCGTAACTGGGTTATGTATGATGTGGGCAATTCGGCCCTTGTGCTGCTCAATACCTCGGTGGTGCCCATTTACTTTAACGCCATCAATACCGGCGCTTCCTCGGCCGACCTGGTGGTCGCCTGGGGCAATGCGCAGACGATCGCCTCGCTGGTCATCGCCATGCTCATGCCCATTCTGGGCGCGCTTGCCGACTACGCCGGCAACAAGATCAAGTTCTTCTTGGGCTTTTTCCTCACGGGCCTGGTGCTTTGCCTGGCGCAGGCTATCCCAATGTCCGCCATGGCATTTTTGACCGTGTACGTGCTGTGCACCATCGGCCTTAACTCTTCTATGACGTTCTACGACGCCATGCTGCCCGACGTTACCACCGACGAGCGCATGGACGCCGTGTCCAGCTCGGGTTATGCCTGGGGCTACATCGGTTCCACCGTGCCGTTCGTCATCTGCCTGGCGCTCATCATGGGTGGCCCCGCTCTTGGCGTCCCTACCATGCTGGCAACGCGTCTGTCGTTTATCATCACTGGTGCCTGGTGGCTCATCTTTACCCTGCCGCTCATTCGCACCTATAAGCAAAAGTACGGTCGCGAGCGCGGTCCCGAGGACACTATCGGCCACATCGTGGGCGGTGTGTTCTCCGAGGTCGGACACACCATGCGCGAGATCGCCCACAACAAGACCGTGCTGGTCTACATGATTGCGTTCTTCTTCTATATCGACGGTGTGCACACGGTCATTTCCATGGCTACCAGCTACGGCTCGGCTTTGGGCATCGATTCGACCCAGTTGGTCCTGGCGCTGCTCGTCACGCAGTTCGTGGCCTTTCCGTCCGCCATCATCTACGGCAAGCTCGCCGGACGCGTGGGCACGCTCAACATGATCCTGGTGGCAGTCGCCGCCTACATGGGCATTGTGCTGTTCGCCGCGTTCTTCCTAAAGACCGCCTTTGAATTCTGGGTGCTTGCCATTATGGTCGGCCTGTTCCAGGGCGGCGTGCAGGCGCTTAGCCGTAGCTACTTTGGTCGCATTATCCCCAAGGAAAAGTCCAACGAGTACTACGGCTTCTTTGACATCTTCGGTCGCTATGCAAGCGTCATGGGCACTTTCCTAGTGTCGGTCGTCACCTCGCTGACCGGCAACCCGTCGCTGGGCGTCCTTTCCATTGGCGTGCTGCTGATCGTTGGCTTTATGCTGCTGGTCCGCCTGTCCCGCATGACTCGGGCGGCAGAGCATGCCGCATAGGAGCGAGCGGCTATTGTGCCTGTCCACGGTACTCTTTTGGGGTTATCCGCAATAAACATTGCGACTTGCGAGCAATGATTTGCCCAAGTGGGTATGATGGAATCAGCTAGGTCGCGGGGCGTCGCCTGTGTTTGGCGGCGTCCCGTTTTTGTGTTGCAGGGAGGGTAAGGCATGAACGCCACAGTCGTGATTCCAACGTATTGGGCGGGCGATGACGCTTGCGCAAACGCCCCTGGCACCTATGACCATTCGACGCGACTCAACGCCGACAATCCCGAACTCGACCGCTGTCTGGCCTCGCTTGAGCAGGTACGTGACATCCCGCGCATCATCCTTTTGGTGGTCTGTCCCGTTTCCGCCACAGCCGATGTGTCGCTGCGCGTGCACGAGATTGTCGACGCGCATCCCACGCTCAAGGTCACCGTTGTCACCAACACCCAGGCCTCGCGCATCGCAGACCGGGTTGCTCAGATCGCGCCCAAGGGTTCGGGCGAGTGCGTGAGCCTGCGAGGCTACGGTGCCATTCGCAACATGGGGCTAGCCTGTGCCGCTGTGCTGGGGCATGACGCGGTTATCTTTTTGGATGACGATGAGACTGTCATCGACGCCGACTTTATGAAGCGCGCGACCTATGCGTTGGGGCAGCAGACGCGTCAGGGCTTGCCGATCTTGGTCAAGAGCGGCTATTTCTACGATCGCGACGGCTCGCCGCTGGCTCCCACGGACAAGGCGGGCATCTGCCATCGTTGGTGGACCAAGCGCATCGAGTTCAACCGTTGGATGAAAAAGGCGCTCTCGGGCACCCGCATCTCGCGCTCCAACTACGTGTGCGGCGGCCTGATGGCCCTGCACGCCCGCGCCTTTACGCGTGTAGCCTTTGACCCGTTTATCACCCGCGGCGAGGACTTGGATTACCTCTTTAACATGCGCATGTTTGGCTACGACGTGTGGTTCGATAACGAGTGGACCGTGCGCCATCTGCCTCCGGAGTCCGAAAAGCGCTCACCGCGCTTTATGCAGGATGTATACCGTTGGTACTACGAACGGGCCAAGTTGACATTCGCCGCGCATCAAAAGGAGCTCATTCCCGTTACGGCGGCATCGCTCATGCCCTACCCGGGCCCGTGGATTTCGCGCGAGCTCGACGACCGCGTGCGCAAGACCGCTATGGTCCGTAGCGTGTTTACCCGCGAACATGAGGGCTACCTGCGCATTTGGCGCCATGGTATCGGCGAGGCAAAGGCCTATGCGCGCCAAAACGCTGCAAGCTACCTGCGTTTCCAGAGCTTTTGGCCCAAGATCATGGACGGGCTTTGGCGTGACGCACAACTGATCAGTATCCTGGAGGGGGCCGAATGATCGACCGCCGCGCCCAGCGCGATAGTTCAATATCAATCTTTCGCATCATTGCCGTTGCCTGCGCCATTTGCGTGCTGGTGTACTTTATTTTTGCCTTGGTGACCGGTATCGAGCCGATCGCCACGGTGATTGCCTGCGCGCTGCTGTGCATCTTTCTGTGCATCTTTATCTTTTTGACGCTCAATCCCGATTCGGTGCGCTCCCAGTACACCGAGGAGACGCTCTCGGTGGCCTCGGCCATGCTCGAGGACATTAAGGGCGGTCTGACGCAGGAGTCGGCGCTTTTGGTGTGCCGGCGCATTTTGCCCGAGACGCGCGCCATGACGGTGGCCATCACCGACGAGGTCAACGTGTTGGCCTGCGCGGGCGAGTTTGAGGAAAAACTACTGCCAGATTCTCCCATCCACACGCTTGCCACACGCTACGTTATCGAGCATGGCATCGTGCAGTCGTTCAACCGTATGGTGGATGTCGTGGGCTCGGATGGCTCGCACAACCAAGTCCCCGCCGGCATTATCGCCCCCATCAAGGTGGGCGATCGTACCGTCGGCACGCTCAAGTTCTACTACAAGACCCCGCGCGCCGTCGACCGTACCCAGTATGCGCTTGCCTCGGGCTTTGCCGAGATCTTGTCCACGCAGCTCGCCATCCACGAGCTCGAGGTGCAAAAGGAACTCACGGCGCGCGCCGAGGTGCGTGCGCTGCAAGCGCAGATTAACCCGCACTTCCTGTTCAACACGCTGAACACCATTGCATCGTTTACGCGTACCGACCCGCTGCGGGCCCGCGAGCTGCTTCGTGAGTTCTCATCGTTCTATCGTGCCACGCTCGACAACTCGGGATCGCTTATTCCGGTCTCGCGCGAGGTCGCACAGACCAAGCGCTACCTTACCTTTGAGAAGGCCCGCTTTGGCGAGGACCGCGTGCTTGCGACGTTCGATGTGTCCGAGGACGTGGAAGATACGCTGGTGCCGGCGTTCGTGATCCAGCCGATTGTCGAGAACGCCGTACGTCATGGTATGGGCGATGACGACGCCCTGAGGATCGACGTGACCGTTCACCAAGACGGCGAGGATGCAATCTTGATTGCCGTGGCCGATAATGGCGTGGGCATGGATGAGGGTACCGCCGCCAGACTGTTTGACGAGCGTTCTGCCCGTCCCGACGCCAGCTCTCCCCAGGGTGGCGGCGCCGGTGTGGCCATGCACAATATTTCGGAGCGCATCCATCGCTTTTATGGGCCGCACTCCTATACGCGTGTCGAATCGGCGCCGGGCAAGGGCACCAAAGTGCTCCTTCATCTTGATTTGTCAGAGAGCATCTTCGACATTCAAGAGTAAAATAAAAGGCTACGGGCTCAACGTCATGCGACGGATGCCCGGCGTAGTTAGTTGACGAAAGGTTTTATCCCTATGCTGCGTGCGATGATTGTGGATGATGAGGCGCCGGCTCGCTCGGAGCTTCGCTTCCTGCTCGAGCAAACGGGCAAGATCGGCACGATCACGGAGGCGTCGAGCGTCCGCTCCGCCATCGAGATGCTTATGGAAAGTCGCGTGGATGTCGTGTTTCTCGATATCTCGATGCCCGGTGCCTCGGGCCTGCAACTTGCCGAGGCGCTGCATAAGCTCAAAAATCCGCCGGCGATCGTGTTTGTGACTGCGTATAGTGACCATGCGGTCGAGGCATTCGACGTGGATGCCGTCGATTATCTGATGAAGCCGGTCGAGGAAGCTCGCTTGGATCGCGCGATCGAGAAGGTCATGCAACGCACCAAGCCGGTTACGGACAGCAAGGTGACCATCGAGCGTATCCCGGTGGAAAAGGGCGGCCGCAAGGTGCTCATTCCCGTGGACGACATTCGCTTTATCATGGCCAAGGACGATTACTCCTGCATCTATACCGTCGATGATCGCTTTTTGTCGACGACCTCGCTGGCGCAGTTTGAGGCCAAGCTCTGCGACTTTGGCTTCTTCCGTGTTCACCGCCGCTATATCGTCAACTTGGCGTGCGTCACGGACGTTGAGACGGTGCCCTCGGGCGCCATCCAGCTGGGCATTACGGGCGTCGACGAACGCGTGCCGGTTTCGCGCCGCCGCGTCGTGCCGCTCAAGAAGGCCCTGAGTCTCTAGCACACTGGCCCCGCAGCCCTGTAGACCCATCGTCTGCGGAGCCGTGGGGCCTTTTTGTATGTATCTGCCGAATCGTTTTTTGCGGAAGGGATCCCATGAACAGTGCAAGCGCCAAGCGTATCGACATCATCTCGGACACCCACGGCTATTTATCGCCTGCGCTCTTGGATGAGCTTGAGGGCGCAGACCTGATCATCCACGCCGGCGACCTCACGTCAGAGATGGACTACGAGCACCTATGCACCATCGCCCCCGTTCGGGCCGTACTGGGCAACAACGATTACTACCGTGACTACGGCCCCGATGTAGACCGTCTTGCACTCTTTACCTACGAAGGCCTCAAATTCGCCGTAGCCCACTACCGCGAAGACCTTCCGGTGGGATCCGTAGACGTAGCCATCAACGGCCACACCCACGTAACCAAAGAAGCCCAAGTGGGCCGTTGCTTAGTCCTCAACCCGGGCAGCACCAGCTACCCCAGAGGCACCCGAGGCCCCACCATGGCCAGAATGCTAGTAAAAGACGGCAAGATCCTAAGCACTAACTTTATTGACCTAGAGTAATCACAACAAAAACGGGGGATGCAGATGCGTCCCCCGTTTCCATTTGAGCCAATGGCCGAGCTTCAACAAGAACCTTAGACAACCCCGCCGCGGAGAACGGGGCCGCCGAGCCGCGAAGCGGCGAGCAACAACAACGGCTCGAACAAAGTGACGGCAGGGAGGGCTTCCGGGGCTGAGGGCGGGGGTTAAGTTTGTCGCGAGTTCCGCACGCAAAGGAAAGCACTTAATGTGCTTTCCGTCTTGCGCAGGACTGTAGAGCAGCAAACTTAACCCCCGCCCTCAGCCCCGGAGACCCTCCCGGATGGCCCTGAAAAATATTTTCAAAAAAGTTGTTGCGCGCCGGACAGACTTCTGTGTATACTAATCCCCGCAGCGCACGCGAGCGGAAACAAACGCGAACGACTGCCTGGGGAGTTAGCTCAGTTTGGTTAGAGCGCCGGCCTGTCACGTCGGAGGTCGCGGGTTCGAGCCCCGTACTTCCCGCCAACGCAATTAAAGCCACGTCTTCGGACGTGGCTTTTTGCGTTTGATGCACTTTGTTTCGATAGAACGATCGCCCTGGTGCATCTTCGCCCAGAATCCTCGCGCCTTCGGGAACGCAAGTAAAATCCAATAAGTATATCTGTCTGGACAACAGCTTTGTTGCGCAACACCTGTTCAACGAGACAGGGGGTTAGGTTATACTAAATTGCACTGTGCGCCGCATCTGATGCATTTCGCTCCAAGCGCGGCACTCAGTGGATATCCGATTTACCATTTGGATGTCCTGGCGGTCATTTAGCGTCTCGACACAAGCTCGGCCCCGGAGCTCGTTCGAGCTGTTCGTATTCCTTGAAAGGGGAAAAATGGACATATCGAGGAAGACTGATTACGCCCTTCGTATGCTGGCGATGCTTGCCGAGGATCCGGAGTGCTTACTTTCTGTTCGCACCGCTGCCGAAGAGGTCAATGTTCCGTATTCGTTTGCCCGCTCGATTCAGCACGGTTTGGTCCAGGCCGGTATTGTGGAGAGCCTGCGTGGCGTCCACGGTGGCATGCGTCTCAAGGTCAGTCCGGACGACGTCACTATCCGCCAGGTCGTCGAGGCCGTTCAGGGTCCTATGGTTATGAACGATTGCACCGCGCCCGATGGTGACTGTGCGCGCATGGGCGCGTGCTGCTATCATCCCCTGTGGGCCGGAGCCCAGGCGTTGATGCGCGACTACCTCGATTCCGTTTCGCTCGGCGACATCGTCGCTCACCGCCAGTTCCCAGCCGTCGATCCCAAGTTCGCCGACCGCGAAGCGTTTCCCGAGTACGCCACCTGCGAGTGCGCTTACCGGGAGGAATAACGCCGCATAAGGAGCATAGCCATGATTCAGGACCCCTTTCGTTCGATGATTCGTTCGGAAGGGGTCCTGCGTTATCGTGACCTTCCGTGGCGCCGCACACGCGATCCGTACATCATTTGGCTTTCTGAGGTCATGCTGCAGCAAACGCAGGTGCCGCGTGTGGAGGCGCGCATGCCGGTGTGGCTCGATCGTTTTCCGACTGTGCAGGCGCTTGCCCAGGCCGCGCCTTCCGATGTTTTGGACGCTTGGCAGGGCATGGGCTACAACCGACGCGCTCTGGCGCTTCATGGGGCCGCTCAGCGCGTTGTAGAGGATTGGGGCGGGGAGTTTCCGCGCGAGACGCGTGACTTGGTCGCTCTGCCTGGTATTGGCCCGGCAACGGCGCAGGGTATCCGGTCGTTTGCGTTTGATCTTCCGGGCGTGTATCTGGAGACCAACGTGCGCACGGTCTTTCTGCATCATTTCTTTCCCGATGTGCCGGCCGTTCCCGATCGCGAGCTGGTGCCGCTGATCCAAGCTGCCTGTCCGGCGGCCCCCGGTGCGACGGTGGACGAGATCGCTCCCTTTGCCGTGCCGCTCGATGATGCCGACACGCCGCGCGCGTGGTATTACGCGTTGCTAGATTACGGCGCATATCTAAAAAAGACGTTGCCCAATCCGTCCAGGCGCTCGGCGGGCTATAGCCGTCAATCAAAGTTTGAGGGCTCGCGTCGCCAAAAGCGCGCGCATATCGTGCGTATGTTGCTGGCAGCGCGCGATGGCCAGCCGGCGGGGATTACGCTTGCTGATGCCGTGGCGGGCGTTAACGAGATGGAAGCGGCGGCTGGGCGTGGGCCGGTCGAGCGCGACTTGATCGCGGGCATTCTAGCTGACCTGGAGCGCGAGGGCTTTTGCCGAGCCGAGGACGATCGTTGGTTGAGTGTGTAGCCCGCTCAAATCTGAAGAACGGGATTGTAAGGTTTAAATTCGCGGCTTGAGGGCATCCTAAAGACAAGGTCGCTCAAAGCCTATGGGCGGCACGTGTTGAAGGGAAGTACACCTATGGATTTTGAGAACTCTCAGACCAAGAAGAACCTCGAGACTGCTTTTGCCGGTGAGTCCCAGGCACACACCAAGTATCGCTACTATGCCTCCAAGGCCAAGAAGGACGGCTACGTTCAGATTTCGAATATCTTTGCCGAGACCGCAGGCAACGAGTCCGAGCACGCCAAACTGTGGTTTAAGTATCTGCACGACGGCGCCGTCCCCGATACCCTGGACAATCTGCGTGATGCCGCTGCGGGCGAGAACTACGAGTGGACCACGATGTACGACGAGTTCGCCAAGACCGCCGAGGAGGAGGGCTTTGTCGAGATCGCCGAGAAGTTCCGTGGTGTCGCCGCCGTCGAGAAGGCCCACGAGGAGCGCTACAACAAACTCGTCGAGCGCATCGAGTCGGGCGAGGTGTTTGAGCGTGAGGGCGTGAAGGTGTGGAAGTGCCTGAACTGTGGGCACCTGCACGTTGGTGCCGAGGCGCCTGAGGTGTGCCCGGTGTGTAACCACCCCAAGGCGTACTTTGAGGAGCAGGTGGTGAACTACTAGCGCCGATACGAACGTGGACTGCGGGGCGCAGGGCGGGAGGCCGGATCGCCTTCCCTCCCCGCTCACGGCTCCGCAGGGTCGCGTTGAGGGAAGGCAATCCGGCCTCCCGCCCCGCGCCCCGGCGTTGGGTCGTCGCGTGCTCGTTACTGAAAAGCTGATTAGAAGCTTGCGTGCCGCCCCTTTTGGGGCGGCACGTTTTTGTGTGGGTGGACAGTTAGTTCAGATACGTATTATTCGGGCGGTTTAATAGCTGGGTTTGGAGCCCTCGGGGGCCTGTTGGACGCCTTTAGATGACCTGAGGCGCTTGGTTTTGGGCTTAAAACGCCCGTTTTGAGGATCAAACTGCGTCAAACGAAGCGTCCGAATGCAATTTGAGGGGGTCTGATTTATACGTATCTGAACTAACTGTCCAGGCGACTCTGTTCGGGGTCGGCGTGCCTTGCTTGTGGTCCCTGTCTTCACAATTTGCGTCAAGCTTTTGGTCAGCTTTTGGTCGGTTGGCGGGATGGCGGAAGGGCAAAAGATCGCTGGCGAAAAAAGCTCAAAGAAAGTGCTGGTAGGGGAGTTGTTGAGCTTTTCGACAGCTTTTGGGCAAAAGAAACTTTGTGGCTATTGCCAGCGATTGCATTGTCGCGGTCATGGTGGTGCGGGATGCTGGACGTAAGCGTCGAATGCTCCGATTTTGGAGGCCAGCATGGATCTGTTTCTTGAGACTCCGCAGCAACAAGCTGAGCGCATGCTGCGTCAGCAGCAACGACTCATGGAGATGCAGATGCAAGGGGCGGCAGCCCAGCCCCCTGCGCAAAATGCCACGCCTGCGGTTTCGCCTGCGAGCGAATCGGCACCAGAGGCCTATTCCGTACAGCAAGATTCATATGCGCAGGAGCTCGCGTTCGACAAACGTCGTGCGCGTCGTCGCCGCGTGGGCCAGCGCCTGCGCACCTTGGTGATGATCGTGCTCATCCCGTTAGGGCTTGTGGCCATCTTTCTGGCGTCGTATGCCCTCACGTGCATCCTCAACGGCGCATCGCCCAACGAGGTGCTCCAACATCTAGCGGCTCTCGGCCAGCGCCTAGGCGATGTCGTAACAACCATTCGCGCCGGCTGGGAGAGCTAGCGTTTTAGCGTCCGCGGCTCTAAGAGAAATTTGTCTGCAAGGCAGTGAGTGATCCGTGTGTGTGACGGGGTAAGATTGATCGCGGTTTTGATTGATGATCGATTGGGTTTGTTGGGCGGAGTTTATGTCTGCTATTGATATTGTGCTTGTTGTGATCGCCTTGGTGGCGGTGGGGGTTGCTGTGGCTTGCGCCCTCCAGCTCAAGAGCCTGCGTGCCGAGTTGCGGGAGCGTGGCGACAGTAGCGCGGAAATGCTGGCAGCACTCGAGCAGGCCAACAACGCGCTCGATGCCCTGAACGTCGCGCTGGCCGAAACTCGCCGCACGGCCAATGCCATCGCGCAGCAGCAGACGACAGATGCGGCCGTGGAGCAGCAACGTTACCTGATCATCGCACGTGAGTTTTCGCAAGCTGGTGACCGGATGGATGACCTGCGCCGCGAGACGGCCCAACAGCTCGGTGCCAACCGCGAGGGCATCGAGCACCGCCTGGACAAGGTGCGCGAGACGGTCGATGCCCAGCTGGGTGCTATCCGCAAAGACAACAACGTGCAACTCGATCAGATGCGCGCAACGGTGGACGAGAAGCTCTCCCGCACGCTCAACGATCGCCTGTCGGCATCGTTTAAGCAGGTGAGCGACCAGCTCGAGGCCGTGTACAAGGGCCTGGGCGACATGCAATCCATCGCCACCGGCGTGGGCGATCTTAAGCGCGTGCTGGGCAATGTGAAGGCGCGCGGTATTTTGGGCGAGGTGCAGCTGGGTGCGATCCTGACGGACATCCTCACACCCGACCAGTATCTGGAAAACGTTGCCACCAGGCCCGGAGCCTCGGAGCGTGTTGAGTTTGCCGTCAAGCTGCCGGTGGACGAGGGCGACCCCGTGCTGCTGCCGATTGACTCCAAGTTTCCGGGCGACGCGTACGAGCATTTGCTCGACGCGCAGGAGTCGGGCGATGCGGAGACCGTGGCGGCTGCGCGCAAGACGCTCGATATGATGGTGAAACGCGAGGCAAAGGACATCTGCGAAAAGTACCTGAGTGTGCCGGCAACGACCAACTTTGGCATCATGTTCGTGCCGTTTGAGGGGCTGTACGCCGAGGTCGTCAGCCGACCCGGGCTCATCGAAACCCTGGGCCGCGACTATCATGTCAACGTTGCCGGTCCCAGCACCATGGCCGCCATTCTCAACAGCCTGCAGATGAGCTACCAGACGTTTAGGCTGCAAAAACGTACCGACGACGTACTGCGCGTGCTCTCCGCCGTCAAGGCCGAGCTGCCGCGCTATCAAAAGGCGCTGCGCCGCGCCCAGCAGCAGATCGAGACCGCGGGCAAAACGGTCGAGGGCATCATTACCACGCGCACCAACGTAATGGAGCGCAAGCTCAAGGACATCGACGCACTGGAAGACGCCGACCAAGTTGATGAGATCTTGGGACTCACGCCCGCGGGCCTTCCCACAGACCAAGAAGACGAGGACTAATTGCAACAAGACGGCGGGGCACCGGTGCAAACGCGGGCGCCCTACCGCTTTTCGTATCGCACTTGTCTGGAGCGTGCTCCAATGTGCAACAATGGCGTTTCGCCCTATCAGATGCGAAAGGAAGCCCATGTCTCAGAGAAGCACCAGCCCGCTCAGCCGCTCCACCGTGCGCCGCACGCTGCAGCGGTTTTGGGGTGTCACGCGCACGCAGCCGCTGATTGTCTTTCTCTCGGTGTTCTCGTCGGCGGGCTACATCTTTTTGCTGACGTTTGCCAATACCTATGTGATGGCCCTCATTGTCGACCGCGTTCAAGCCGGTCCCGTGGTGGGTGACCAGGTGTTTGAGGTCTTCGGCCCCTATATCCTGGCGCTCGTACTCGTTAACCTGGTGGGTCAGATCCTCTCCAAGCTACAGGACTACACCGTCTACAAGCTCGAGATCGCAGGCAACTATCACCTGGCGCGTCTATGCTTCGACACGCTCTCCAACCAATCCATGACATTTCACACCAGCCGCTTTGGCGGATCGCTCGTGAGCCAGACGAGCCGTTTTATGAGCGGCTACACGGGTCTGGTCGACGTGACGGTGTATTCGCTCGTCCCCACCATCACCTCGGTCATCTGCACCGTGACCGCACTCGCCCCGGTGGTGCCGACGTTTACCGTGATCCTGGTGTGCATCATGGTCGTCTACATCGCGTTTGTCTGGCTTATGTACAAGCGCATCATGCCGCTTTCGGCCGCGACGTCCGCCGCGCAGAACAAGCTCTCGGGCGTGCTCTCCGACGCGGTCACGAACATCTTGGCCGTCAAGACCTGCGGGCGCGAGGACTTTGAACGCGATCTGTTCGACGCCGCCGATCGTGCCGCGCGTGATGCCGAGACGGTCTCGATGCACGCCATGATGCAGCGCAACTTTACGACCTCGGGCCTTATCGTCATCACCATGGCCGTGGTGAGTGTGTTCGTGGCGGGCGGCAACGCGTGGTTTGGCATCTCGGCCGGCTCGCTCGTCATGATCTTTACCTACACCTATAACCTCACCATGCGTTTGAACTACATAAGCTCCATGATGCAGCGCATCAACCGCGCTTTGGGCGATGCGGCCGAGATGACGCGCGTGCTGGACGAGCCACGTTTGGTGGCAGACGACCCGGACGCCCCTGAGCTCAAAGTGACCGAGGGCGCGATTGATTTTGAGCACCTGAGCTTTGCGTACCGTGACGCTGCGGCGGGCGAGAGCGTGTTCGATGACCTGACACTTCATGTGGCGGCGGGCCAGCGCGTGGGCCTGGTGGGCAAATCGGGCTCGGGTAAGACGACGCTCACCAAGCTGCTGCTGCGCCTGGACGATGTTCAGGGCGGCCGCGTGCTCGTGGACGGTCAGGATGTCTCGCGCTGCACGCAGCAGAGCCTGCGCCGCCAGGTTGCCTACGTGCCGCAGGAGGCGCTGCTGTTTCACCGCTCCATTCGCGAAAACATTGCCTACGGTCGTCCCGGCGCCACTGATGAGCAGATTCGCGAGGCCGCGCGCCTGGCCAATGCCCTGGAGTTTATCGACCGCTTGCCCCGTGGCTTTGACACCATGGTGGGCGAGCGCGGCGTCAAGCTCTCGGGCGGCCAGCGTCAGCGCGTGGCTATCGCCCGCGCCATCCTAACCGACGCGCCGATTCTGGTGCTCGACGAGGCGACCTCTGCCCTCGACAGCGAGTCCGAGGCGCTGGTGCAGGAGGCGCTCGAGAATCTGATGCGTGGACGTACCTCCATTGTGGTGGCGCACCGCCTGTCCACCGTGGCGGCGCTCGACCGCATTGTGGTGCTGGCCGATGGCGAGATCGTCGAGGACGGCACGCATGCGCAGCTCGTCGAGGCGGGTGGCGAGTACGCGAGCCTGTGGAGCCGTCAGACCGGCGCATTCTTGGAGGCGTAAGCGTCTCGGACGTGGGACAATTGTGTCCATAAGTTTATTGTGCCGTTGAGCTGAGGAGTCGTTATGCCACGTGAGACCAATGCCGCCAAGCGCGAGCGCGCCGTTGAGGTGTGTGAGCGTCTCAACCGTCGCTATGGCCCGGTCGAGTGCTTTTTGGACCACGAAAATCCCTTCCGCCTGCTGATCGCGGTGCTGCTCTCGGCGCAAACGACCGATGCGCAGGTCAACAAGGTGACGCCGAAGCTGTTTGCCCAGTGGCCCACGCCCGAGGCCATGGCCGGGGCGAGCGTGGCTGACGTGGCCGATACCATCAAGTCACTCGGCTTCTACAAGAGCAAAGCCAAGCATGCCGTCGAGGCCGCGCAGATGATCGTCGCCGACTATGGCGGCGAGGTGCCGGCCGACATGAAGGAACTCGTGAAGCTGCCGGGCGTGGGACGCAAGACGGCGAACATCGTGCTCAACGTGGGGTATGGCATCGTGGAAGGCATTGCGGTGGACACGCACGTCAACCGCATTGCGCACCGCCTGATGCTGAGTCCCAAGACGCATGCCAAGGAGCCGCTCAAGACCGAGCAGGATCTGCTCAAGATTTTGCCACACGAGTATTGGGAATCGGTCAACCACCAGTGGATTACCTTTGGCCGCGAGATCTGCGACGCCCGCAAACCCAAGTGCGACGAGTGTCCGCTGGCAGATTTGTGCCCCAGCGTGCGCGTAGCGGGGTAGGGCGGAACGCATCTTCGTCTGGCGTTTTTTGCGGGGCTGGGTTTGCCCTTGAGCCGGAGTCCTCTCCATGCGCTACCATGACAGACAATGTATTTGACGTACGACCTGCCGAGCTTGCCCCGGCGGGCTTTTGGCGTTGCAATGCCGGAGGAACAGCATGCTCATTCACCGTATAGCCGCGCAGCTCTACACTGCCGAGGCACTGCAGACCGTCGAGGCCGGACTCGATGCCGGCGAGGACGTGACGCTGGCTGTGTCGCAGTCGGGCCGCACGCTTATGGCGGCCGCCCAGTTTGCGCGCCGCCCGCGCCCGACGGTCTACATTGTGAGCGGCGAGGATGCGGCTGATCGCGCCGCGCGCAGCCTTGCCGCCTATGTGGGCCTGGCGCACGTGTGCCGCTTTCCCGAGCGTAAGGACTATCCGTGGCGCGAGCAGGCGCCCGACGACGCCGTGGTGGCGCAGCGCTGCGAGGCCCTGGGACGCATCGTGCGCGGGGACAACTGCATCATGGTTGCCTCGGCCCGTGCGCTGCTGCGCTGCGTGCCGCCGGTCGAGAGTCGCTATTGGGAGTCCACCACTTTTGCGGTGGGCGAGGAGATTCCTTTTGATGAGGTGCCGCAGCGCCTGGTGGGCATGGGCTACACCAATGCCGGTGCCGCCGACGCGCCCGGTCTGTTCCGCGTTCACGGCGACACCGTCGAGGTGTTTCCCGCGCAGGAAAAGGCGCCCGTGCGCATTGAGTTCTTTGGCGACGAGATCGATCGCATACGCCGCATGGTGAGCTCCACGGGGCAGACCATCGGTAACGAGGACAGTATCGAGATCTTCCCCTGCCGCGAGCTGGCGCTTACCGACGAGGCGGTCCACAACATGCATGTGGCGCTCTATCGCGCCAGCCAGGACGACAGCAAACTGGCGGCGCTGCTCGAGATGGTGGATGCGCGTATCGTCACGCCCGAGCTCGACCGCTTTTTGCCGGTGATGTACGGCCGGACCGTAAGCCCGTTGGCGCACGTGAGCGGCAAGGCACTCGTGGTTCTGTCCGAGCCGCGCTCGCTGTTCGACGACTGCCTGCGCGCCTACGAGGATATCGAGGCGCGTGCCGGCGAGGCAGGGATTGACCGCCTGGATGGTCTGTACGTGCGCGCCCAACAGCTCGATTTTGGTGCCCAGCAGCGCCTGAACTATGTGAGCCTCATCCGTGCCGGAGGTGCGGTGACGGCCGAGCTCAAGATTGAGCAGCCGGCCATCGCAGGCTCGGACAACCGTTTTATGACGCGCATCCAGGAAGTCGTGGGCAAGCGCTATGCCTGCGTGTTTGCCATTCCCGACCGCGGCGCGCGCGAGTCGATGGAGCTCACCTTTGGCGACGAGGGCATAACCTTTGAGGAGTCACTGACGGCCGCGCCCGAAAACGCCGACGCCATCGGCGACCGCGTGCGCGTGGCAGCGGCGGATTCCGCCGACCGTGCCGCACGCCAGGAGGCCCATGCTTCCATTCGCGAGCGTAAGGCTGACGCGCTTAACGCCCGCTCGCTCGAGGCGGGCGCCGTGCAGGCTGCCGCCGGCGCCGCCGTGCCCACCATCTCGCGCGGGCGCGTGACCTTTGTGGACGCTGCCCTGCCGCAGGGCGCGGTGGTGCCCGATGCCAACCTGGCCGTGTTCTCGATCGCCGACCTCAACGCCCGCATGGACGCCAACCGCGCGCGCAGCCGCCGCAAGGTGGACATTACGCAGATCACCTTCCCGTTTAAGCCGGGCGACTACGTGGTGCACGCTACCCACGGCATCGCGCTCTTTAGCGAGATCGCGCGCCAGGAAGTGGGCGGCCGCGAGCGCGACTACTTTTTGCTGGAATACGCCGACGGCGACAAGCTCTACGTGCCGCTGGAGCAGGTCGACCGCATCACGCGCTATGTTGGCCCCGACGGCGACAAGCCGCGCCTGACCAGGCTCAACACCGCCGACTGGACGCGTGCCACCAACAAGGCGCGCAAGAACGCCAAAAAGCTGGCGTTTGACCTGGTCGACCTGTATACGCGCCGCTCGTCGATTACCGGTATTGCCTGCCCGCCCGACACGCCCGAGCAGATCGAGATGGAGGAGAGCTTTCCCTACGACGAGACACGCGACCAGTTGGAGGCCATCGCCGATATTAAGGCCGACATGGAGGCACCCAAGCCCATGGACCGCCTGCTGTGCGGCGACGTGGGCTTTGGCAAGACCGAGGTCGCCCTGCGTGCGGCGTTCAAGTGTGTGGACTCCGGCCGTCAGGTCATGGTGCTCTGCCCCACAACCATTCTGGCCCAGCAGCACTACGAGACCTTCTTTGAGCGCTTTGCCCCGTTTGGCCTCGAGGTCGAGGTGCTCAGCCGCTTCCGCACGCCGACGCAGCAGAAGCGCGCGCTCAAGGCGTTTGCCGAGGGCACGATCGATGTGCTCATCGGCACGCACCGCCTGCTTTCGGCCGATGTGAACCCCAAGAACCTGGGCATGGTGATCATCGACGAGGAGCAGCGCTTTGGTGTGCAGCACAAGGAACAGCTCAAGAACCTGCGCGAGCAAATCGACGTGCTCACGCTTTCGGCAACGCCTATTCCGCGAACCATGCAGATGGCCACGAGCGGCGTGCGCGACATGAGCCTGATCACCACACCGCCGACCGGGCGTCGTCCCGTGATCGTGCACGTGGGGGAGTACGACCCCGACGTGGTGAGTGCGGCGATTCGCCTGGAGGTGGGCCGCGGCGGTCAGGTGTATTACGTGTCCAACCGCGTCAAGACCATCGATGATGCCGTGGCGCGCGTGCACGAGGCCGCGCCCGAGGCGCGCGTGGGCGTGGCGCACGGCAAGATGAGCCCGCGCGAGGTCGAGGACGTGATGATCGAGTTCGCGACCAAGAAGATCGACGTGCTCATCGCCACGACCATCGTGGAGAGCGGCATCGACAACGCAACGGCCAACACGCTGATCATCGAGGACTCGCAGCGCCTGGGTCTGGCACAGCTTTACCAGCTCAAGGGCCGTGTGGGCCGCTCTGCCACGCAGGCCTACGCGTACTTTATGTTCCCGGGCGAGCTGCCGCTCACCGAGGAGGCGACGGCGCGCCTGACCGCACTTTCCGAGTTCCAGGACCTGGGCAGCGGCATGCGCATCGCCATGCGCGACCTGGAGATTCGCGGCGCCGGCTCGCTTATGGGAGCCGAGCAGCACGGCAACCTGTCGAGCGTGGGCTTTGACCTGTTTACGCAGATGCTGGGACAGGCCGTGGCCGAGGCGCGCGGCGACGACGATGCCGGCGTGGAGGCGGCGAGCGTGGGTATTAACCTGCCGGCCGATTATTTCTTGTCCGAGGAGTACCTGCCGGCGGTGGACCAGCGCGTGCTCGTGTACCGCAAGCTCGCGGCGGCCGAGGACCTGGAGAGTATCGACGAGGTGCAGGAAGAGACCGAGGCCACGCACGGTGAGCTGCCGTTGGCGGGGCTCAATCTGTTCAACCGCGCGCGTATTCGTATCCGCGGCGAGCGCTTGGGGCTCGAGAGTGTCACGCTCAGCGGCGGCCGCATCACGTTTTTGGGCGTCGACGTGCCCAAGAAGGTGGCCTTTGATCTTAAGACCCGCTATGGCGCGGTGAACTTCCCCAAGAGCCGCAAGCTGTCGGTGCCCTATAAGGCGGGTGCCGGTGCGGGCAGCGGCCTGGGTCGCGGCCTCGACGCCAACGACGGCACCGGCCCGGTGGCGGCGGCGCTCATGCTGCTGCAGCAGTTGGGTGCTAGCGACGACGACTAGCAGGTCGACGCTGCAAACGCTCCATTTGGGCAATCTGACCCTCACTCGTCGGTCGCGTACGCAAGTACGCTTCCCTCCTCCTTCGGGCCACCTTGCCACAAATGGAACGTTTTCGCTCACTTATGCTCAACCTGTAAGGGTATTTATGGGACAAAGCTATCTTTGCCCCACCACGTTGCGGGTCGACCCTTCGCCCGACCGAAAGGAAAGCATGTTTGGATACATCTACAAGAAAGACGCCGCTGCTATCGCGGTCATCCTTGCCCTTTGCCTGGGCGTGGGCAGTTTCTTTGATTATCAGATCTCGAGCGCGCTGTTCAATATTGGCAGTATGTACGGTCGCCTTATCGAGGCCGCCGGCGAGCTGCCGTTCGAGCTGACGGCAAGCGTCGCGGGCGTTATGCTCGTGCGCGCGGTGCGTCCCGATTCCAGAGGGAGCAAATGGCTCGCCGTGCTCGGCATCCTCGTCAACGTTGGCCTGGCCGGCTACGAGATCGTCTCGTCCCTGAAAGTTGGCGGCAAACTCATCGCTGTTCAGTTGGTGCTGACGTTTGTGCTGGTGATCGCCGCCAACCTTATCGTCTATCGCCTCACGCGCACGACCGAGCCCGACGAGCTCACGCGCTGGGCGTTGATGGTGCTTGTCGTGTGGGTCGCTCAGGCCATCATCCTCAACGTGATTGTCAAGCCGCTGTGGTCGCGCCCACGCATGCGCGTGATCGAGGTGACGCAGGGACTCGAGTTTCAGCCGTGGTGGGTGATTGGCAACCCCGCCAAGTGGAGCTATATCGCCGCCGGCGTAATCAAGGACGGCTTTAAGTCGTTCGCGAGTGGACACACGGCGCACGCGGCGATCGGCCTTATGCTCGCCGGGCTTCCCGCGGCGGCCTTTAAGGAAGAGCCGTCGCTCCGCCGGGTGGTCTTTTGGACGGCGGCTGTGGTCGCGGCGCTCGTCGCCTTTGGCCGTATCGTGATCGGAGCGCACTTTTTGAGTGACGTGAGCTGCGGTTTTGCTCTGGTACTGGCACTTGAGTGCCTTGCCGCGCGCATTGCCTATCCCAGCGGCGTACAATAGCTCCGTTTGAATCATCTGGCCGATACCCGGTAAGAGAGGATTGCCATGCTCGCGTTCAACAACGACTATTCCCACGGCGCACACCCAGCGGTGCTGCAGGCGCTCGTCGACACCAATATGGAGCCGCAGCCCGGCTACGGTACCGATGCGCATACCGAGCGCGCCAAGCAACTTATTCGCGAGGCCTGCCAGGCGCCTGACGCCGACGTGTTTTTCCTGGTGGGCGGCACGCAGGCTAACGCGACGGTGATCGACATGCTGCTTGCGCCGTACGAGGGCGTCGTTGCTGCCGAGACTGGTCACGTCGCCTGTCACGAGGCGGGCGCCATCGAGTTTGGCGGCCACAAGGTGCTCACCATCCCCGGCTACGAGGGCAAGATGCACGCCGAGGACCTCGAGAACTATATCCAGGTGTTCTACGAAAACGAGAGCTACGAGCACACAGTGTTCCCGGGTGCCGTGTACGTGAGTCTATCGACCGAGTACGGCACGCTGTACTCCAAGGCCGAGCTCGCGGCGATTCACGCGGTGTGCCAGAAGCGCGAGATTCCGCTGTTTGTGGACGGTGCTCGTCTGGCCTATGCGCTGGCGGCCGATGAGTGCGACATTACCCTGCCCGAGCTGGCGCAGCTGTGCGACGTGTTCTACATCGGCGGCACCAAGTGCGGCGCGCTCTGCGGCGAGGCTGTGGTGTTCTGCGGCATGCGCGCCCCGGCGCATCCCATTCCGCGTATTAAGCAGCACGGCGCGCTGTTGGCCAAGGGCCGCCTGACGGGCGTGCAGTTTGAGGCGCTCTTTACCGACGGCCTGTATTTTGAGATTGGCCGTCAGACGATCGAAACCGCGCAGGCGCTTCGTCGCGTGCTGCACGAGCACGGCTACCGGTTCTTCTTGGAGACGCCGACTAACCAGCAGTTCGTGATTCTGCCCAACGAGGACATGGCGCGCATTCGCGAGCATGCGGCGATCGAGTACTGGGAAAAGTACGACGAGACCCACACGGTGGTGCGCTTTTGCACCAGCTGGGCCACGACGCAGGGGGATATCGACGCGTTGGCGGCTGTCCTGTAGCCTGATGTAATGACGGGGGGCCGCCTTGCGCTGGATTTGGCGCAAGGCGGCCTCTGTTTTTGAGGGGGAAGGGTTGTATGACCGAGATGTCCGAGCCGACGATTCGCCTAGCGACGCCCGATGATGCGTCGGCGTTGCTTGCCATCTATGAGCCGTATGTGCGCCAGACGGCGATTACCTGCGAATACGAGGTGCCGAGCGTTGAGGAGTTCGCCGGGCGCATCGAGCGTACGCTCAAGCGCTATCCGTATTTGGTGATGGAGTTGGACGGGCGTCCGGTAGGCTATGCCTACGTGAGTCCGCTTAACAGCCGCGAGGCATACGACTGGTCGGTCGAGACGTCGATCTACCTGGCGCGCGACGTGCGCCATGGCGGGCTGGGTCGCAAGCTGCACGATGCGCTCAAGCAGTGCCTAATCGCGATGGGCATTACCAATATGTGCGCCCTCATCGCCGTGCCGCACGACAAGGACGACGAGTATCTGACGCACAACAGCCAGGATTTCCATGCCCATATGGGCTACCGCCTGGTGGGCGCCTTTGACCGCTGCGCCCAAAAATTCGGCCGCTGGTACGACATGTGCTGGATGGAGTTGGTCTTAGTCGAGCGCACGCCCAACCAACCCAAACCAACCTGGTTCCCCGACCTCCCCAAACCTACCATTTAGGGACAGGTTTATTTTGGCAGGTTAGCCGATGGGCTCGGTGTATTTGGCGCGGTCGGTGCGTTGGATGCGCTTGGAGACATGGAGCGGTCGGCCGTCGGTGTCGTACACGTAGTCGGTGATCAGGATCAGCGCCTGCCCGCGCCCAACGTTGAGCAAAAACGCCTCGTTTTGCGAGGCATAGCACACCTCAAAGGTCTTATGTCCCTGTGCCGGCGCGCGATGGAATTCCTGGCGCAGCGTGGCGTAGAGCGAACCGTTGATATCGCGATCGATGAGTGCTTCGAAGCTCGGTGGTAGATAGGTGGTCTCCAGGCACAGCGGCGCATCGTCCAGATAACGCAGGCGGACAAGTTTGACGAGCTTGCTGCCCACGGCGACATCGAAGAACTTGGCCGCATTGCCCGCGGCCTTGGCAAAGCCCGAGTCCACCGTGCGTGTGGTGGGCTTCATACCCTGACCCTGGACCTGTGTCGTGTAGCTCGAAAACACCAGGTTGTTCTCGTGGAGCGCCGGCGTGTCGGCCACAAAGGCGCCACGCCCGCGCTCGGTGCGCACCAGGCCCTCATCAACGAGCACCTTAAGGGCGTGGCGTACGGTGCTGCGCGACAGCCCCGATTCGTCCATGAGTTCCATCTCGGACGGCAGCTTGTCTCCGCGCGCGTAGGTGCCGGAGGCGATGCGGTCGCGCAGCATGCCCGCCAAGCGCTCGTATTGGGTCAGTCTCTTTTTAGATGAAGCGTTCATACGATCAACCTGTATCTAACCTGTATGCGTATCTAATCAAGCATGTATTCAATACAACAACAAAACCGCTGGTATCAAGTTATCGAAAACCGTATCAGCAAATTTTTTAAGACAAATATAGCATACAACTAGTCGACATAACCAAAACATGTATGTAACTTGTATGCCATCGAGAGCATCAAACGAGAAGAAAGGCTGATGCACGATGACTACTCAGGAACAGGTTAAGGACGTCGTCTCCCAGGTTTTGGCCGACAAGGCAGACAAGGGCGGCATCAAGCGCGTCGTGTGGATTGGCGCCGGCGGATCCAACGGCGGCAACTATCCTGCCCAGTACTTTATGGAGCACGAGGCCACGCAGGTCGTGAGCTCCAGCTACACCAGCAATGAGTTCGTGCACGCCACGCCCGCCTATGTCAACGAGAACACCCTGGCCGTCGTCGTGTCCATGCGCGGCACCAAGGAGACCATCGTCGCCGCCCAGGTCGCCAAGGACCACGGCGCCAGCACCATCGCCATCTATGTCGATGAGTCCGGCCTCACCGAGGTCTGCGACTACAAGATTCAGTATGACAGCCTGGCCGTCGACGAGTCTTGCATGGGCCGTACCAACTCCGCCGTCGTGACCATGATCGCCATGGAGCTTACGCAGCAGACCGAGGGCTATGCCGAGTATGAGACCGCTATGGCCGCCTTCGACCTGGTTGACCCCATCTATCGCAAGGCCGTCGAGTACACCCGTCCGCTCGCCGCCAAGTGGGCCGAGCAAAACGCCGACAAGCCCTGCATCAACGTGATGGCTCAGGGTCCGCTCTTTGGTGCCGCCTACGTCTTTAGCATCTGCAACGTGCAGGAGATGCTGCAGATCGACTCCTGCACCATCAACACCTGCGACTTCTTCCACGGCCCCTTCGAGATCCTGGACAAGCGCACCTCGCTGTTCCAGCTCATCAGCGTCGGCCGCAGCCGCTGCAACGACGAGCGCGGCATCCGCTTCGTCAACCAGTACGGTGGCGAGCGCGTCTATCAGCTCGACGCCAAGGAGCTCGGCCTCAACGACATCAAGGACAGCGTGAGCGAGTACTTCAATCACCTGATCTTTGCCCCGATCCTCAACAACGTGTACATGCGTGCGCTCTCTGCCGTCACCCACAAGGACTACATGACGCGCCGCTACATGTGGAAGCTGGACTACTAGGGGATAGAGCGGCCTAACAGCTCGATGTCCTCATAAGTTGCGGTGGAATAGTTCCTGCTTGGGGCTTGAAGCCTCTATTTAGGAACTATTTCACCGCAACCGCCCAGTAATCCGCTGGGGGCGGAGGAAAACGGATCACTTATCCGCTCGCCGATTTGTGTCTTGAAAAATGTATATAACGACTATAACGTAGTACGAAACATATTGGAAACAATACCGAGGAGGCTGCGTTGAAGAAAAGCAATCTGGGCTATGTGCTGGTGCTGATCGCCGCGCTTATGTGGGGCAGCATCGGAATCTTTGTAAACGGCATCTCGGCCATGGGCGTTTCGTCCCAGAGCATGGCTGCCTTTCGCTTGTTGGTCGGAGCGCTTATCTTGGCGCCGGTCCTGATGTTTATGGGCTGCCGTCCGGGTGAGGGGTCTACCGTGGCTCAGGGTCCGCTGGCCCTGTTCAAGGCAAGCCCTAAAGAGCTTGTTCCCTGTGCGCTTGTCGGCATCGTCGGTTTGGCCGCCGCCAACACCTGTTATTACGAGTGCATGGGCGAGGTGGGCATGTCCACGGCCTCGGTGCTGCTCTACACCTCGCCGGTGTTTGGCGTCATGCTCGGCCGCGTGCTTTATCGCGAGGACGTGACCCCCAACAAGCTCGTTGCCATTGTCTTTAACATCGTAGGCTGCGTGCTTGCAGTGACCAATGGCGACCTTTCCGGTTTTCATTTTTCGGTTTGGGGCGTCACGTCGGGCGTGATTGCAGGCCTTTGTGGTGCGTCGCTCGCGGTGTTTAGCCGAATAGCAACCAAGACGGTCCACCCGCTGGCTGTCACGTTTTGGGGCTTTGTTTTTGGCGGTGCGGTTATGGCAGCTATCGCGGCTCCGTGGCCGGATGTCGCCGCGGCAATGTCGCCACAGCTGCTGCTGCTGTTCCTTGGCTTTGGACTCATCCCCACAGCCGTTGCTTACATCTTATATATGCAGGGTCTGTCCATGGGGCTCGAGACATCGAAAGTTCCCGTCGTAATGTCTTTCGAGACGGTCGTCACCGTACTGGTGGGCATTGGTGTCTACGCCGAGCCCGCCGGCGCGATTAAAGTCCTGGGCATCGTGTTGGTGCTCGCGTCCATCCTGATTATGAACACCGACTTCTCCAAGCTGCGCAACAGTGTGTTTGTCGGTCATGTCATTGAGAGCATGACCTTTAAGCCCAACGCGTGGTGGACCGAAAAATCTCAGGACATGGATCTGTTTAAGGAACGCACCGGCATTGCGCTGGAACCCACCGTACAGGAAAGCCCCTGGTACTTCGTGCGATAGGGGATTGCGCGCAGGGTCTGACCTGGGGTTATCCAGCTAGCGCCGGCCTACCCAGTCCAACGTTTCGAGTACGTTAAACCCGTCAACGGTCGATTTTCACCCGCGAACGGTCTTTATACTAATTAGCAATATAAGCAACGTATAAGACGTTATAATGACCATAACGAAAAGGAGGAGGCAAGATGAATCAGATCATTCTCGCATCTCATGGCGGCCTGGCCGCAGGCGCCAAAGACACGCTCGAGATGGTTCTCGGCGACGTGTCGAACGTCCACGTCGTGTCGCTTGCTCGTGACGACAAGGAGCCCATCACCAATAAGGTTGAGGCTATGATCGCCACGTTCAACGCGGACGACACCGTCTATGTGCTGACCGATATGCTCGGCAGCTCGGTCAACAACAACATGGTCGAGCTTTCCAAGAACGGCACGAAGTTCACGGTTGTCAGCGGTTTCAACATCCCGTTGGCGCTCACGCTTGCTATGAGCCCCGCCCCCGTCAAGGGCGCCGAGCTCGCGGCCCTCATCAATGAGGCCCGCACCGGTCTGACCAACCCCAACGCACCGGTCGAGGCCGCCGCGGCTCCCGCCAAGAAGGCCAAGGCGTCCCGTCACAGCTCCGGTCCCGCCAAGATCGTCCTCGCACGTCTTGACTACCGTCTGCTGCACGGCCAGGTCGTCTTTACTTGGACCACCAAGGTTCAGGCCGAGCGCATCATCGTCGTCGACAACGCTGCCGCCAACGATGACATCAAGAAGGGCGCTCTTAAGCTGGCCAAGCCCCAGGGCGTGCGCCTGAACGTCTTCACCGTCGAGCGTGCCCTCGCCAAGATGGATAAGCTCAACACCCTCGGCGAGCGCGTCATGTTCGTCTTTGGCAACACTGCCGAGATGCTGCAGTTCTGTCAGGGCTACAAGCTCGACGCCATCAACCTGGGCGCCACCGCCAACCACGACGGTGCCGATCAGGTCGGCGGCAAGGACAGCTCCGTCTTCCTCGACGCCACCCAGAAGGCCGACGTCAACCAGCTGCTCGACATGGGCATCAAGCTCTATGTCCAGCAGACCCCTACGTATCAGAGCGTCGACATCGACGCCAAGCTGTAATCAACCAGGCTTTTGCCTGACTGAAAGGAGAAGGGTATGAATACGTTCATCAGTGCGGTGCTCGTCGGCCTCGTCGGCGTGTTCTGCATGTGGGACTCCCGCCTGCTCGGTCGTCTTAACTTCGAGCAGCCCCTCGTTGGCGCTACGCTCGTCGGTCTGCTGCTGGGCGATGTGCCCACCGGCCTTGCCGTCGGTGCCGCCGTCGAGCTCGTGTCCATGGGCCTGGTGCAGGTCGGCGCCGCCGTTCCGCCCGATATGGTCCTGGGCGGCATCGTGGCCGCTGCCTTTGCGTGCCTGACCGATGCTTCTGCCGAGACCGCCATGACGATCGCCATCCCGGTCGCCGTCCTGGGTCAGCTCCTCGGCATCGTGTTCCGTTCCATCATCGCCGCCCTCACCCATGTGGCAGATAGCGCGATCGATAACGGAAAGTTCAAGACCGCCTATCGTATGCACATCTGCGCCGGCTCCGGTCTGTACGCCATCATGTACTTCCTGCCGATCTTCCTCGCCGTCTTTGTTGGCACCGACCTGGTTCAGGCCATCGTCAACATGGTTCCCGAGTGGCTGTCCACTGGTCTTAACGTTTCGACCAAGATCATGACCGCCTACGGCTTGGCCCTGCTGCTCACCATGATGATCAAGAAGGGTATGACTCCGTTCCTGTTCATCGGTTTCCTGCTCGCCGCTTACCTCAACCTGTCCGTCATCGCGGTCGCTCTGATCGGTGTGTGCCTGGCTGTCGTCTTCATGGGCTTCAAGTTCAACGGGTCCCATGCAGCCGCCGGTGTCGATTCCGACTACGATCCGCTCGAAGACGACGAAGACTAAGGAGGAACACACTATGGCAACCGCAACCAAGGACGTGTCCCTGAACAAGAAGGTCAGCCAGTTCTTCTGGCGCTCCTGGGCCATCCAGGCCTCTTGGAACTACGAGCGTCAGATGAACATGGGCTTCCTCTACGGCATGGTTCCCACGCTCGATCGCCTCTATCCGGACGAGTCCGACCCCAAGCAGCTCGCTGCTAAGAAAGAGGCTTACCACCGTCACATGGCGTTCTACAACTGCACCCCGCAGACGAGCGCTTTCATCCTGGGCCTCGCCGCCTCCATGGAGGAGGAGTACGCCAAGGACCCCGAGAACTTCGATCCCGATTCGATCAACGCGGTCAAGACCTCCCTCATGGGTCCGCTTTCCGGCATCGGTGACTCCTTATTCCAGGGCACCATCCGCGTTATCGCCTTTGGCCTGGGCGTTCAGCTGGCTCAGCAGGGCTCCATCATGGGCCCGATCCTGGCCATGCTCATCTCCATCGTCCCCTCTGTGCTGATCACTTGGTTCGCAGCCAAGATGGGCTATCAGGGCGGCCACGAGTACCTGAGCAAGCTTCAGGGCGGCGACCTCATGGAGAAGCTCATGTATGTCTGCGGCATCGTGGGTCTTATGTCCGTGGGCGGCATGATCGCTACGCTGATCGGCGCCACCACCCCGCTGCAGTTCGCTGACGGCACCGTCGTGATCCAGGACATCCTGGACGGCATGATGCCCCAGATGATCTCCCTCGGCCTTACCGGCCTTATGTACTGGCTCATCAAGAAGAACGTCAACACCGGTTGGCTTCTCGTGATCGCCATCGTGGGCGGCATCGCCCTCTCCGCGGCCGGCATCCTGGCCTAGTCGCGACCAAGCGTCTAATCGCTTCCCCCGGGGAGCCTGCCTGACATCCCATACCCCAGGCAGGCTTCCATCCCTAAATGTGTCAAAGGGACAGTTCCTTTGACACATTCTCAACGGGCCGGCGACTCGGTCCAAACCACGGTAACCCTGCGAGCGCTCGGCAATGTGGCGCCGCAAAAATCGAAAGGAATGTGTCAGATGTACGAGATCGACCTTAACCTCCCTAAACAGATCGTCGCTGACGTCCTGTCCAACCACGAGATCCACAGCGTCGCCTTCGTCGGATGCGGTGCTTCCATGTCCGACCTTTACCCCGCCAAGTACTTCCTGGCCAACAACACGGACAAGCTGAACGTTCAGATCTTCACCGCTAACGAGTTCAACTACGACACGCCTTCCTGGGTCAACGAGCACACCTTCGTGATCACCTGCTCCCTCGGTGGCTCCACGCCCGAGACCGTCGAGGCCAACAAGACCGCCAAGAAGCACAACTGCCCGGTCGTCTCCCTCACCAACAAGGCTGGCTCCGCTCTGACCGTCGACGCCGACCATGTCATCGTTCACGGCTTCCACGCCAACTACGCTGCCAAGTGCGAGAAGCCCGGCTATGCCATCGCTCTTGCTGTCGAGATCCTTCAGCAGACCGAGGGCTATGACCACTACGAGGACATGATCACCGGCCTCACCAACGTCTTCGATCTCTGCGAGAACGCCGCTCAGCACTGCAAGAAGCTCGCCAAGAAGTTCGCCGAGGACTTCAAGGACGACAAGATGATCTACTTCATGGCCTCCGGTGCCTCCGAGAAGATGGCTTATTCTCACGCCGCCTTCCTGTTCACCGAGATGCAGTGGATCGACGCCGCCGCCTACAACACCGGCGAGTACTTCCACGGCCCGTTCGAGGTTTCCACCGAGGGTAAGCCCTACGTCTTCTTCATGTCCGATGGCGCCACCCGTCCGATGGACGCTCGCGCCCTCACCTTCCTTGAGCGCATGGGCGCCAAGGTCGCTCTGATCGACTCCAAGGACTACGGCCTGGCCGACGCCGTGCCCGCGAGCGTCGTCACCTACTTCAACCCGCTGCTGCACCTCGCCGTTATGCGCGAGTACGGCAACCAGATCGCCGAGGCCCGTCAGCACCCGCTGACCATGCGTCGCTACATGTGGAAGCTTTCCTACTAATCACAAGTAAGTAGACCTTACGGGTTGATTGAGAGGGGATGGGGTTTGCGCCCCGTCCCCTTTTTTGCTCTGGGGAGGGCGTGTCTGTCGCGTCGCAAATCCCAGATAAAACCTACCAAAATAAACCTGTCCCTTTTTGGCAGGTGGGAGGAGATGCGTATGATTAAGGCAGTGCTGTTTGATATGGACGGCGTGCTGGTCGATACCGAGTGGTTCTACAACCGTCGCCGCGTGGCATTTATGGAAGAGAAGGGGTTCCACTTTGACGAGATTCCCGATCTTTCGGGGTCTAACGAGCCGGCCATTTGGGAGGCGCTGGTGCCCGACGATGTTGAGCTGCGCGAGCGCCTGCGCGTGGAGTACAAGCAGGTCTACAGCCCGGACCACCCCGTTCCGTATGCCGAGCTGCTCAACGAGCAGACGGAGCCGGTGATGCGCAAGCTGCGCGAGCGCGGCGTGAAGTGTGCCATCGCGAGCTCGTCCTATCGCGAGTTGATTGACGAACTGGTGAAGATCGCTGACATTGCCGATGTGCTGGATTACACCATCAGCGGTCACGAGTGCAGTGCGTTTAAGCCCGACCCCGAGATCTACCTGCGTGCCATGGAGGCGCTGGGGGTGGAGCCTACCGAGTGCCTGGTTATCGAGGACTCGCCTTTGGGCATCGAGGCCGGCAAGCGCTCCGGCGCCCGTGTCCTGGCGCTGCGTCCGCACGAGGGCGTCAACCTCGATCAATCGCGAGCCGATGCCGTTATCGATAATCTGACCGATATTTTGGCCGCTTTGTAGTGTCAATCCGCCGCGAGAAGCACTGGTTCAAACGTTTTTTGCGGTGGACTGGCTCGATTTGGTTTCGATTTTGATCCGCTTGGCTTCGATTCGGGCTAAGTGAGTAGACTTTTTGGCGCAGGCCGAGCACAATGCATATCTTCCTTTGTAAAACCGCAGGTCACAGGGATGGCGGTTTTGGGTGTGCTCGGCAGATCGTAAAAAGTCTACTCACTTGGAATTTTGCCCTTTGGTCGTGGTGTTGCTGGTCCCGTTTTGGTTGTCGAGGGAGGTTGAATTGAAGCGCCCCCGCACGCTCCATGCTACAATCGCGGGCATGCCCCACAACCACATCTGCCTTCGAAAGGAGCCTACGTGGCGAACGCCATCGATCAGCTCACGGACCGCGTGCTCATGCTCGGCCGCCTCACCATCGTCCGCCGCGCCATTACTGCCGTGGCGGTCACTATTTCCGCCGTTCTCCAGACATTCCTGATCCAGGCGTTCATTCAGCCCGCCGACCTGCTTCCGAGTGGCCTCACCGGCGTTGCGGTCCTGCTCGATCGCGTTACCTCGCTGGGCGGCGTTCGCATCGACATTTCGCTCGGTATGCTCGCGCTCAACATCCCCGTGGCGCTCCTATGCTGGAGCGGCATTAGCAAGCGCTTCGTCATCTTCTCGATGATGCAGGTCGTGCTCTCGTCGCTGTTCCTCAACGTCTTTCACTTCGCTCCATTTTTGGGCGACAAGATCATGCTCATCATTTTTGGCGGCGTGGTCTCGGGCCTGGGCGCTGCCATCGCACTTAAATCCGGCGCATCCACCGGCGGCACCGACTTTATCGCGCTGTGGGTTTCCAACCACACGGGCAAGACCATCTGGGGCGTCATCTTTGGTTTCAACTGCCTTATCCTGGCGATCTTTGGCTTTATGTTTGGCTGGGACAAGGCGGCTTATTCCATCGTGTTCCAGTTTATTTCGACCAAGACCATCGACAGTTTCTATCGTCGCTACGATCGCGTGACGCTGCAGATCACGACGCGTAAGGCAGACGAGGTCATGACTGCCTACGTAAACCATTTTCAGCACGGCATTAGCTGCGCCGAGGTCGTCGGCGGATATAGCCGCGAAAAGATGTACCTGCTGAACACCGTTGTCTCGACCTACGAGAGTCAGGACATTATCAAGCTGGTGTGCGACGTTGATCCCGACGCCGTGATCAACGTGTTCCACACGCTCAACTTTGTGGGCGGCTGGTGGGGTGGTCATGTCGACGAGCCCATGCCCACGGCCGTTCCCGATCCCGATAAGCCCGCACGCATGGCCAGCAGGCAGGCGCGCCTCAGCGAACAGGACAGCCTGCAGCAGGACGACGGCAAGTAGGGTATTGGCATTTTGCCGGTCCTGCGCAACCCATCCGAACGAGCCCCCCGAAAGCCCCGTTGCTTTCGAGAGGCTCTCGTTTGCCCAGATAAAACCTACCAAAAAGAAGCTGTCGCTTTTTGGTAGGGAGGGTGTATCGTTTGATCAATATGAGGTAACATGAAACTAGACGTTATATACGTATTAGTTATTTCGATATTTCGATAAGAGTGATTAGATATGCCCGCGCCCAAAAATGCACCACTTTACCAGCAGATTTACGACGAAATCAAGGATGCGATCGAGAAAGGTGTTTATGCACCCAAGGAGCGTATTCCGTCCGAGCTTGAGCTTGCCGAGCAGTACGAGGTGAGCCGTATTACGGTGCGCCGCGCTGTCGAGGAGCTGTGCTCCGATGGTTACCTGGTTAAGCAGCAGGGCCGCGGCACCTTTGTCTCCACGCCGCACATCAACCGCCAGTTTCACGCCTCGACGCTGCAGACGTTTACCGCGCTGTGTGCCGGCAACGGCATGAAGGCCGGTGCGCACGTGATCGATCGCCAGATCGTTCCGGCGCGCCAAAACGAGATGGAGTTCTTTGGCCTGCAGAAGGATGCGCTGCTGCTGCATATCAAGCGCGTGCGTACGGCCGACGGCGAGCCCATCTTTGAGGAGAACATCTTTGTGCCGTTTGATGCCTACCGCGAGCTGTTGACGGCCGATCTTGAGGACAAGTCGATTTTTGCCGAGGTCGAGCGTGTTGGCGGAATCCCGATTGTCTCGGTTGGCTACCGTACGGTCGAGGCTGTTCGCGCCAATGCCCAGCAGGCGGCCGAGTTGGGCATTGCTCCGCACGATCCACTGCTCAACCTGCGTGCCGGCTTTACCGGTCCTAATGGCGAACCGGTCCTGATGGGTAAGCAGTACTACGTGGGATCGCGCTACGTTATGGTCATGTAGGGTTGGTTCCGCCGTTCTGACGAACGGCGGACCGGCCGACGCTGCAAACGCCCCTAAGCGGCAATCTGACGTTCAATCGTCGGTCGCGTACCGAAGTACGCTTCCCTCCTCTTTCACGTCACCTTGCTCGCTTAGGGGCGTTTTCGCTGACTTATGCTCAACCAGCGACGTTTCCACGCTTGTCAAGAGCTTAGTCATTGGGGACGTTCTTAAACGACTAGTCATTCAAGAACGTCCCCAATGACTACCGTTCCTTTCGGACTGCATCGCCCGTGGCCGACAGCGGCGCGGCACCGGTCCGCGTGGCGGCGTATAATCTGCGGCAGATGACTTGGACGTTAGGAAACCATGACCGATAGCATGCAGCAGATGGCGCTCGACACGCTCGGCGCCTATTTTGGCTACACCTCGTTTCGCTCGGGACAGGACCGCATGGTCGATGCGATTCTCGCCGGTCGCGATGCGCTGGGTGTTATGCCCACGGGTGCCGGCAAGTCCATTTGCTACCAGGTGCCCGCGCTCATGCTGCCCGGCATCACCTTTGTGGTGAGTCCGCTGCTGTCGCTTATGGAGGATCAGGCCCGTGCGTTGCTCGCGGCGGGTGCGCGACCCAGCTATCTCAACTCCAGCCTTACTCCGGCCCAGCAAAACACCGTGCTCAAGCGGGCGCGCGAGGGCCGCTACCAGCTTATGTACGTGGCGCCCGAGCGCTTGCTCGAGCCGCGTTTTTTGGCCTTTGCGCAGGAGGCCGCGGCGGACGGCGGCATTGGCGTGCCGCTCGTAGCCATTGACGAGGCCCACTGCGTGAGCCAATGGGGTCAGGATTTCCGCCCCGCCTACCTGCAGATTCGCGAGTTCATCGATTCCCTGCCGCAGCGCCCCATCGTGGCGGCCTTTACCGCTACGGCAACCGAGCGCGTGCGTGCGGACATTCAGCAGATGCTTGGCCTGCAAAACCCCGCGACGGTGGTGACGGGCTTCGATCGCAAGAACCTCTACTTTGGCTGCGAGGAGATGGGCGACAAGGCCAAGGCCGCGTGGGTGCGCGACTATGTGATTGCGCATTCGAGCGAGAGCGGCATCGTGTATTGCTCGACCCGCAAGACAGTTGATGCGCTGGCAGGCGAGCTTGCCGAAGCGCTGGGCCCCAGCGGCATTCGCGTTGGCCGCTACCATGCCGGCATGGATAACGATGCCCGCCGCCAAAGCCAGCGCGCCTTTATCGACGACGACATCCAGGTGATGGTTGCCACCAACGCCTTTGGCATGGGCATCGACAAGCCCAACGTGCGCTACGTGATCCACAACAACGTGCCCGAGAGCATCGAGGCCTACTACCAGGAGGCGGGCCGCGCCGGTCGCGACGGCGACCCGGCCAGCTGCCACTTGCTGTGGAACGGCAACGATTTTCGTATGCGCCGCTTTCTAATCGACCGCGGCGATGCTGCCGATGAGGCGCTCGACGACGAGCAGCGCGCATGGGCGCTCCAGAATCGATATCGCCTGCTCAGCCAGATGGAGGGCTACTGCAATACCACCGGCTGCCTGCGCGAATACATGCTGCGCTACTTTGGCGACGAGGCCGCGGCCGAGCATGCTGCCGCGGCTGGTGCGGGCGGCACCGCCACGGACGACGCCGAGGGCTGCGGCAACTGCAGCAACTGCCTCACGCAGTTCGATGTCGAGGACGTCACCGATATGGCCCGCGCCGCCGTGCGCTATGTGACCACGCGCCCCATGCGCTTTGGCAAATCGCTGGTCGCCGACGTGCTCCACGGCGGCAACACCGAGCGCATTCGCCAGATGCATCTGGACGAGGACCGCGGCTACGGTGAGCTGTCGAGCGAATCGGTCGGGCGCATCAAGGACATCATCGGCCAGCTGTGCGGCCGCGGTTATCTGGCCACCTCGCAGGGGCAGTACCCGGTCGTGGGGCTGGGCCCGCGCGCCGGCGAGGTCGAGGACGAGGCGTTCGCCTTTACCGTTAAGCGTCGCGCGTCCAAGCGCAAAGCTTCGGCCCGCGCCCGCCGTGCCGTCGATCTGCTACGCGAGGAGGCCGAGCTGGATCAGCGCCCGCGCGTTGGCGACGATGCCGAGCTGTTCGAGCGCCTGCGTGCCCTCCGCAAGGAGATCTCGACGGAGCTGGAGATGGCGCCGTATATGGTCTTTTCCGACAAGGCCCTGCGCGGTCTGTGCCGCCTGCGTCCACAGACGCGCGACGAGCTTATCCAGGTCAACGGCATCGGCGAGAAAAAGGCCGACGCCTTTGGCGAGCAGTTTATGGCGGCGATTGAAGAGTTTGAGTCCGAGCATGCACGGGATGGAGCGTAACGATGGCATTCGACGATAAAACCGAGCGCACTGAGGTGTCCGCTGTGCCGCTGTACCAGCAGGTTATGGACGATCTAAAGGGCGAGATCGCGCGTGGCGTGTACGCATCCGGCTCGCGCATTCCTTCCGAGATGGAGCTCGCGAAGTACTACGGCGTGGGACGCATCACCGTGCGCCGCGCCATCGAGGAGCTGTCGCGCGCGGGGTATCTCAACCGCCAGCAGGGGAGGGGCACGTTCGTGTGCGCGCCCAAGCTCAAGCGCAAGATTGTCCAGAAGGGTGACGTTCAGAGCTTTTCCGAGGGTTGCGCTGCCAACGACATGGTGCCGGGTGCGTGCCTGGTATCGCGCACGGTGGTTGCGGCGACGCGCGAGGACGCGGCATTCTTTGGCGTAGAGCCCGGCTGCGAGCTTATCGTGGTCGAGCGCGTGCGCACGGCAGACGGCGTGCCTGTCATGCTCGAGAACAACGCCTTTGTGCTGATCGACCATCCCTACCTGCAGACGCTGGCCGACGAGGACCTCACCGATAACTCAATCTTTGCGTTCGTTGCCGAGCATTCGGGTCGCGCGCCGCTCAAGTCCGACCCCTGCACCGTGGAGATTGCGCTTGCCGATGCTCAGACGGCCCCGCTGTTGGAGGTGCCGGTCGGCGAGCCGCTCTTTTATATGGAGGCGTACTTTACCGATGAGGACGAGCGACCCTTGCTGCTCGGACGCCAAAAGATCGTGGGCTCGCGCTACGTCTTCGACATCTAACGTCCACAGATAGAACAACATAGAACAAATTTGCCGAGATGACTTCACGGGCGTCGTCGTGCGTGCTATAAATAGGACAACATAGAACGACCGCAGGTACGAGCTGTCATCGTTCAAAACCGCCGCACAAGGAGGGGCATCACCATGAACGCACATGATCTGATTCAGGAAATTATCGAGCGCAAGGGCAAGATTGAGAATGTCTTTTGGATCGCTTGTGGCGGTTCGATGATTGACCTGATGCCGGCCAACGAGCTGCTCAAGCGCGAGGCCACCACGTTTACCTCGACGGTCTACACGGCACGCGAGTTTTGCCTGATGGCCCCCAAGAGCCTAGGGCCGAAGTCGCTCGTTATTGCCTGCAGCCACAGTGGCAACACGCAGGAGGTCGTCGACGGTTGCGAGATGGCGCTGGCCGCTGGCGCCGAGGTCGTTGCCCTCACCGACTGCGAGGGCTCCAAGATCGATAACGGCAAGTGGACCACCTGGGTCTACCCCTGGGGCGAGGGCGTGCCGCAGGCCGAGGTGCCTCAGGGTATCGGCGCTCTGATCGCCGCCGAGCTGCTCGACCAGCAGGAAGGCTACGAGGCACTCGCCGACATGTATGAGGGCCTCAAGCAGATGGATGCGCTGCTGCCCACCGCCCGCGAGAAGGTCAACGCCGAGCTGGGCGCCCGCTTTGCCGAGCTCTGCCAGCAGCACGAGTTTTTCTACATCTTGGGATCCGGACCCAACTTTAGCCAGACCTATGCCATGGCCATCTGCTCGCTCATGGAGATGCAGTGGCAGCACTGCTGCTACATCCACTCCGGCGAGTATTTCCACGGTCCTTTCGAGGCTACCGAGCCCGGCGTGTTCTACTTTGTGCAGCTCGGATCGGGCGAGTGCCGCCCCATGGAGGAGCGCGCGCTGGCGTTCCTCAACACGCACACCGATACGGTTATGGTGCTCGATGCACTCGAGTACGGCGTGGGCGAGGTGCCCGCCAGCGTGCGTTCGTACCTGGAGCCGATCTTCTTCTACAACATGAGCTGCGAGCTGCGCGCCGCCCGCGGCAAGGTGTTCGACCACAGCCCTGAGATTCGTCGCTACATGGGCATCGAGCAGTACTAGGCAATGGGAAAAGCATTCACCTTCGATTCGCAAGCGAACAGCGTGCGTAAAAAGCGGGCCGCGCCGGTGGGTTTCCGGCGCGGCCCGCTTAGTATCGCGCATAGATTCGCAAGGTTGCGGCAGCCAGCGGTTTACTTGGCGTCGTAGGCCTCGGCATCCCACCAGTCGAGCTGGGCGATGTTGTCGCGGATGTGCTGGCAGCTCTTGTGGAAGCCCTCGAGCTCACGCTCGGACAGGTCGAGCGTGTAGACCTCCTCGACGCCCTCGGCACCAATCACGCACGGCAGGGAGGTGAAGATGCCCTCCTCGCCATACTGGCCGGTCATAAGCGTAGAGGCCGAAAGCACGGCGTGCTCGTTGTGCAGCACAGCGGCGCAGACGCGCGCGGCGGAGTTGGCGACGGCGTACTCGGTGCACTGCTTGCCCTGGTAGGTTACGTAGCCGCCCTTGCGCGCGAGCTCCTCGATCTCCATGTGGTCGAAGGCATACTTGTCGGGGTTCTTGGCCTGAAGTTCGTTGAGGCTTTTGCCGGCGATGGTCGCGGACTTAAAGGCGGCCAGCTGGCTAAAGCCGTGCTCGCCGATCATGTAGGCGTCGATGGACTTGGGGCTCACGCCGACCTTCTTGGAGATCTCGGTGCGCAGGCGGGCGGAGTCCAGGCCGCAGCCCGAGCCGATGATCTTCTTGGGATCGTAGCCGGTCAGGTGCCACAGCTCGGTGCACACGACGTCGCAGGGGTTGGAGATGCTCACGAAGATGCCGTCGAAGCCGGCGTCGACGATGCGCTTGGCAAAGGTGCGGGCGGCGTCGGTGGTAAAGAACAGCTCACCGTCGCGGTTACCGGCGGCCAGTGCGACCTTACCGGCGGCGTTGACGATGACGTCGCAGCAGGCAAGCTCCTCGTAGTGGTCGTAGCAGTTGACGATCTTGGTGTTGTACGGGACAAACGAAAGGGAGTCGCGCAGGTCCTGGACCTCGGACGTCACCTTGGCCTCGTTGATATCGCACAGGTACAGCTCATCGGCAATGCCCTGCATGAGCAGGCTGTTGGCGACATGTGCTCCTACGTGGCCCTGGCCGACCACACCGATCTTACGCGTCTGGTACATATATGTATCCTTTCGGCCGAGTTATTCGCGTCGAACCATTGTAGCGTCCTGCTGCCACTTTGCTAGGCTAAAGCGCTGTAGATTTTTGGGACATGCCTTAATCTCTACTTTTGGAGTGATTTGGGCCGCTGACGGCATCGCCGGGCGATGTGCTCGCGCGGACGGGGCCGCTCGTTGTACCATAGCTGCAACTGACTCGTAAGGAGCATCCATGCCCATTCGCATCCCCGACGCCCTCCCTGCCGCCGCGCAGCTCGAGAGCGAGAACATCTTTGTCATGACCGAGTACCGCGCGCTGCACCAGGACATCCGTCCGCTGCGCGTGCTCATCCTCAACCTCATGCCCACCAAGATCGCCACCGAGACGCAGATCATGCGCAAGCTCTCCAACACGCCGCTGCAGGTGGAGGTGGACCTGCTGCGCACCAAAACGCACGAAGCCACGCACGTGAGCGCCGGCCACCTGGAGACGTTTTACCGCACGTTCGACGACATCCGCGACATACACTACGACGGCCTGATCATCACGGGCGCGCCGGTGGAGCAGATGCCGTTCGAGGAGGTCGACTACTGGCCCGAGCTCTGCCAGATCATGGATTGGTCCACCACGCACGTGCACTCTACGCTGCACATTTGTTGGGGCGCACAGGCCGGTCTGTACCATCATTACGGTATCCAGAAGTACGACCTGCCGGCAAAGGCAAGCGGCGTGTTCGAGCATTATCTGGTGAAGCCGCAAAGCCCGCTGGTCCGTGGCTTCGACGACCGCTTCTATGCCGTACATTCGCGCAACACCGACGTGCGCCGCGAGGACGTGGAGGCCGAGCCGCAGCTTGAGGTCGTGGCCGTGTCCGACGAGGTGGGCCTGTACATCGTCAAGTCGACCGACAGCCGTCGCTTCTTTGTCTTTGGCCATCCCGAGTACGACACCGATACGCTGCGCCTGGAGTACGAGCGCGATGTGAAGCGCGGGCTCAACCCGGAGGTGCCGGCGCACTACTTTCCGGGTGACGACCCCTCCGCCGAGCCGCGCAACGTCTGGCGCAGCCAAGCTCAGCTGTTCTACACCAACTGGCTCAACTACTACGTCTACCAGACCACGCCCTACGACCTGGCCCGCGCCGGCGAGGAGCACTAGGCCGTCGGGAGGTGCGCCAGCCGTTAGGCGCTGACGATGTGGGGCAGCGGCAGGTCGTGGGCGTTGGTAGGAACGTGGTTGACGCGCTGTTCGTCAAAGGCGATGCCGATGATCTGACATGTGGCCGAAAGCGTGGGTAGGTAGCGGTCGTAGCAACCGCCGCCGTAGCCCAGGCGCGCGCCGGTTTGGTCGAAGGCCACGAGCGGCACGATAATCATGTCGAGAACATCGGCAGGCACGATAGGGAAGAGGTCGCTGTCGATGTCCATGGCCGTGAAGGCCAGCGTGGGGTGGGCGATAAACGGAGCCGCGGACGCATCGTCGACAGCAACTGCCCGCATGCACATGCGCTGGCCACGAGCTGTGGCTTCGGCTGCCGAGAGCATGCACGGATAGGCCACGCGCCAGTCGCGTTTGGCGGCCGCCGCGGCAAACGCGGCAGGATTGACTTCGGAACCCATCGCGGCATAGACGGCAACGGTGTGCGGTGCCGCGGGATCCGAGCGACCCAGTCGCTCAACAAGCCGCGCACAGATAACGGCGGACTTCGCCGCCCGCACATCCAACTCAATCGCATCGCGCCGGGCAATCACCGCTCGCCGCAATTTAGCCTTGTCCATCCCAACCTCCTCTAGCAAACCTGCCAAAAAGGGACAGGTTTATTTTGGCAGGTTTTATCTGGGCAAACAGCAAAACAACCACGAAGGGGATACATGCACCTTCGTGGTGGTCTGTGCTGTGATGGGCGTCTGCGGCGGTTTGTCTCGATCTGTAACAGTAACTCGGCAAAAATGGGCCTAGCTGTTACAGATTGAGACAAAGAGCCGGCGCCATTCGGAAACGTCTCGATCTGTAACATCTGGAGTCGATATTGCCGCCTAGATGTTACAGATCGAGACAAAACTGGTGGGACGGGCTGAGCTGCCCCGCCCAAGCGGCGGAAAAGAAAAGGTAGATTTTTAGGCATGTCCCAAAAATCTACCTTTGTGCGTTAGCCCATCAGGTCGATGACGTTAAAGCCGGCGTTGCTCTTGGCGATGACGTCTCGGCCGCCAAAGACACAGGTGGGCGAGACGGCTGCGATGCGCGTCACGTCGGCGCCGAGCGAGCGAAGCTCACCGGGCGTGGCGGCGAGCATCTGGGCGCGGCGTTCCTCGCGTGCGTGCGGATCGAGCCCGGCCAGGTAGGTCGTGTTGCGGCGCTTGGTGAGCGCGTACGGCTTCACCGGCGCGTCCATGCCGCTCACGCAGCTCACGATAAAGCCCTCAAAGGCAGCCTCGTCGGGCTCAAAGCTGCCGAGCCATTCGCCCGCGCGCGCCACGCGCTCAATCGAGGGGTCGATTGCCGGGTCGCGGTAGGTGTAGAACGCCGCCTGACGCTCGCCGGCCGCGCGGAATCCGCAGCCGTACGCACCGCCCTTAACGCGGATCTCGTTCCACAGATAGTCGTAGGAGAGCGCGTTGGCGGCAACCGCCCAGGCGCCCGTCACGTCGATGCCCAGGCGACGCGGATCGCACGCGCTTGCCGCAAAGCAGATATCGCTGGGGATGACAAAGGCCTCGTGGCGGTCGTGCGGCGTCGGCACCACGAGCGCGTTGCGGCCGGCATCGGCGCCGTCGCCAGCGCCTAGCCCCAGGTCGCCCGCGGCTGCCCGGTACGCGTCAAAGTCCTCGTCGCTGCCGGTAAAGCTCGCCAGGCAGCCGTCGGCCACAAAGATGCGCTCCGCCAGCTCGGCAAGCTTGGTACGCAGCCCGTCCACGCGCCCGTCAAAGTGCTCGAGCAAATCGCGCAGGAACAAGTAGAAGTCTACGCCCGAGAGCTGCTCGCGCACCACGGCCGAAGGCGAGCTGTAGCTCATCGCGCGACCGAGCGCCGCCGAATGACCGTTGTTGATAAAGCCCTGCTCAAGCCCAATGCGAATCTGTGTGAGCACGTCGCGCATGCGGTCGGCGTCGGCGTCTGCCAAAAGCGTGCTCGACCATACCTCGCGCGGCAGACTCGCCAGCGCATCGATCTTCTCGGACAGGGCGCCGGCGCTCACCAGCAGGTAGGGGCGCACGCCGTCCACTTCGGGCTGCGTCATGACCTCGGTCGTAAAGCTCAAAAAGCCCAGCTTGCCAGCGAGCAAGTTGTCGAGTTCCTCGGCCGAGTGCTCGCTCGTGGGCAGCTGTTTGAGAAGGCGGCAGAGCAGTGTCACATAGGGCAGGTCCTCAAACGCGACGCAGCTCAGGTCGAAATACTGCATGGCGTAGGCCAGACGGTTGGTGGGGATGCCGTGGCGCAGGCAGGGGATGGGCGCGGTCGTGTCCACGACCAGTGGCGGCTCGGGGCGCGCCTCGCCAATGTCGGACACGCGCAGGCGCGGCAGCGTGGCCTTGGCCTCGGGTGTGTCTTCCGCCTCCTGCGCGGCACGCAGCGCGGCCGTGCGCTCGACCACGTCGGCCAGCTCGGCATCGGTCATGGCATCGCGCTTGGCTGCCAGCTCGGCGGCCTCGGCACCCTCCGAACCCTCGGCGGCGTCCACCGGCACCAGCTCGACCAGTGCCATGTGATCGTTCTGCAGCACCAGCTCGCGCAGCAGGTCCTCAAAATAGCTGCCGTCCAGCTCGCCGCGCAGCTCCTCGTACACCGGACCGTACTTGAGCGCCAGCGTTGCAGCATCGTCATCGTAGAGCCAGGTGCTCAGCGCGTCGCACGCAATGGCCACGCCGTCGGCGATACCGTAGTCGCGCTGGCGCAGGTCGTATTCGTTGCTGCTGATGATGGCTTCCAGGCGCTCGCGCGGAACGCCGTGCTCGCACAGGTCGCGGCAGGCGTCCTGGAACACGCGGCGCAGCTCGCGCGCCACGCCGGGCTGCGCATTTTGCAGCATGATGAGCTCGTAGGGCTGCAGGCTTTCGGCCGCGGTGTAGCTCACCACGTTGCCGCCCAGGCCGGCGGCCAGAATGGCCTTCTTAACCGGCGCTTCGTTGGAGCCCAGCAGTGCCTCAAACAGGATATCCGCCGCGATCGTGCGTTTGCGGTCGAGCGCGCTGCCCAGCACCAGGCCCAGGCCCACCAGGGCGTTCTCGGGTGTAGTGGCCATCTCGACGCGCTTGTACTCGCAGGTCACGGGTGCCTGCACGCCCAGCGGATTGGGCGCCAGCGTGGACGGGTCCTCGCCGGCGGCGACGGCAGCGTCCATGCGGCGGCTCGCGGCACTCGGCTGCGACAGATAACGCTCGTCCAAAAAGGCCAGTGCGCGGTCCACATCTAGGTCGCCGTAGAGCGTTATATAAGAGTTGGAAGGATTGTAGTGGCGCGCGTGCGTGTCCAGGAACTGCTCGTAGGTGAGCGCGGGAATCGCGCGCGGGTCGCCGCCGCTCTCGTGCGCATAGGCGGTGTCGGGATAGAGCGCGGCGTTGATGGCGTCGTCCAGCACGCTCATGGGGTCGGACAGCGCGCCCTTCATCTCGTTAAACACCACGCCGTTATAGCGCAGCGTGCCCTCGCGCAGGCTGGCGGGGCTGCCGTCGCCCTCGCCCTCGGCGCTCTCTGGCAGATCCAGCTCGTAGTGCCAGCCCTCCTGCTCAAAAATGGTGGGCTTGGTATAGATGGCCGGGTTGAACACCGCGTCCAGGTACACGTCCATCAGGTTATACAGATCCTGCTCGTTGGTGGTGGCAACGGGGTAGATGGTCTTGTCGGGGTAGGTCATGGCGTTGAGGAACGTCTGCATGGAGCTCTTGATCAGGTCGACAAACGGCTCCTTGACGGGAAACTTGGCCGATCCGCACAGCACCGAGTGCTCAAGAATATGGAACACGCCGGTGGAATCGGCCGGCGGCGTCTTAAAGCCAATGGCAAAGGCCTTGTTTTCGTCGTCGCATGCCAGGTACAGCAGGCGAGCGCCCGAGGCGGTGTGGCGTAGCACGTAGGCGTCCGAGTCGAGCTCGGGCACGGTCTCGCAGCGCTCGACGGCAAAGCCGTGGCAGGTAGTGCCGGGCACCAGCAGTGCGGCGGCAGCGGCGCGCGGGTCGGTTGAGGTGGTGGGCATATGCAGTCTCCTTTGACGCCCCAGCGGGGGCGAATCGAGTCGAATCCTCGAGAGTATACCCATATGGGGCCCTCGACCAATCTGCCGCACGAGCGTGGATTTTCGGACACACGAGCGTGGAAATTCGGACGCAAATTGAACGAGAGTGGATTTTCGGACGGAAACAGCCCCAAAACGCCCAAAAACCGTCCGGAAATCCACTCTCGATTCCTGGCCGTCCATCACTCATGCATTTCTCATTTCTCACTCATCTCTTATATGAGAGATAACAGAAAGATGAGAGATAAATATGAGAGATAACTGAGCAGCAAAGAGACAAGCAATCATGTTATTGTCTCAATACCGATTGTTCTACCAGCAAGAACATGTTTAAATGAAACAGATGGCAGACATCTTATCTTCCATCTCTCACTCATCTTTTATATGAGAGATAGCAGTAAGATGAGAGATAATTACGAGAGATAACTGAGAGATGAAGGAAATCTATTCGCGGCATTCTCCGCCGGACCGAGCGAAAGGACGTGCAGATGAACGAAAACGAGCTGGCCGGTCTGCTCGAGTCATTAAAGCGCACGGGCTCGGATGACCTTAGCGTCGAAGTGAAAGAGAGCGCTACGACGCTTTCCCGCGACGTATGGGAAACAGTCAGCGCTTTCGCAAACACTGCCGGCGGCATCATCGTGCTCGGAGTGAGCGAGCGCGCGGGTTTTGTCCCAGTTGAGAACTTTGAGACCGAGAAGGTGCTCAACCAATTCGTAGCGGGCATGGGTGATGCCGGCGGCCGCGGAAAACTGGCCAATCCGCCCAAATACACTATTGAGCGCGTGGAGCTTCGGGGCACCGTGGTTCTGGTCATCACGATTGAGGAGCTCGACCCGTCGAGCAAGCCCTGCTATGTAATAGAGCGCGGCGCCCAGGGCGGCAGCTACAAGCGCATCGATGACAAAGACGTGCCACTTTCACCGACCGAGGTTTTGGCGCTGTCGTCATACGAGCGGACGAGTCCTAGCGATCGCGATGCGGTGCCCGGCGCGGTCGCAGGCGATCTTGACGAGGCCCTGGTCGACCGCACGATAGAGCGTGCTTTCTCGCTGACACCCCGGGCAATGCGCGGCGCGCCGGACAAGAAAACGAAGCTGGAGCGCCTGAATTTCCTCGACTCCCAGGGCAATGTTACTAAGGCCGGGCTCCTGGCTGCGGGTGCCTATCCTCAGCAGTTCTATCCTAAGCTCTTTATCGATGTGGCGGTCTATGCCGGAACGCAGAAGGGCGCGGCGGGGTCGTTGAGGTTCATGGACCGTACGGTCTGCGAGGGAACGTTGGGCGAAATGATCTCGGATGCCGTCGCGGCAGTCGCCAAGAATTTGCGGCGAACCTCGATGATCCAAGGCGTCTCGCGTGTCGACTCGCTGGAGATTCCCGAGGAGGTCCTGCGCGAGGCAATCGCCAACGCCGTAATCCACCGAGAATACGGAGATCGGTTCTGTGGGCAGTCGATCGCTGTTGACGTCTTTGATGACCGTATCGAGGTGACGAACCCCGGCGGCCTATACGGAGGAAAGACTCGCGAGAACCTGTTTGACGGCAGCTCCCGATGTCGCAATGCGACGCTTGTGAAGCTCGTGTCGCTTGTCCCATTGCCCGACGGCGCGGGCTCTCCTGCCGAAGGCAACGGGTCGGGCATTCCAATGATGCTCGATGCCATGCGTGCGCACGGTCTGGCTGAGCCATTGTTTTGCCCGGGTTTCGACCGGTTTAAGGTTGTCCTCTACCGAGCGAAGGTTGAGCAAATCGATCATGGCGGGGACTTAATTGTGGCGGCACTCAAGCGCAACGGCGAACTGGGAACACGTGAACTGGCAGAATGCACGGGACTCACCGTCTCCCAGGTTAGGACGCGCGTCAATGCGCTCATCGCACGGGGCGAGCTTGAACCTACGGCGTCGGCGACGAGCCGCAACCGCAAGTATCGACTGTCGGAGCGCGTGGGATAGATGCGTTAGTGGACGAGGCGACCCAATAATCGACCCTCGATTGGCGTCCATTAAGGTAAAGCGGTTGTTGCCCAGTCGACGGTGATGCTAAAGACTCGGCTTACGCCGGCATGGCCCCGAACCCGTCTATCAGGAACAGCCTAAGAACCAGCTTGATGACATTTCCCGGTTTGACTTCTGCCGCGTCAAAGACGTGGCGCTCGGCGAGCTCGCTGCAGTATGCATAGATGTCGCGGATAAGGTCCGCGCCCGAGAGCGTAAACATGTAGCCTGCGTCCGAAAGCGCATTGGGCGCGGCAGGCAACTTGGCCATGTGGCAGAACGTTTGCAGGTCGGGCGCCATAACGTTCTGGTAGTCGAGGTGGCCGTTGGCATCCTGCGCGGCAACCTCCAATTGGCGCACAAAATCCAGCGCCGCCGCTAACACAAAGCTCGGCGTAGGCGCATTGACGTCCTGAGTGGTCGCCACAAGCCTGCCCGCCGCCTGCGTGACAAGCCAAGCGACCTCGCGCTGGCAACGCACGGCCTTGCGCGTAACCGGCTTGATGGACGAAGAAGAAACGCTTCCCTTAGGCGGATTCGAAACAGCCACAAGAACCTCCCATGAACGACCCGGCCCAACAAGCCCGGATGAAACACGTGCTACATCAGTATACAGGGAAGTGGGGTAGCGGGGTACAAGCGCGCCAGCGGCAAACCGAGAGCATCAACGATGTGCCGATCGCGGAATGAGATCTCGTAATAATTGACTCTCGGCCATATTATTGAGGGGCATGACTCGCGTTCGTATGGTTGTAGGTGCTGGCGATGAACGACATTGACCTTGCTGTTCCGTTGATGGATGGACCAAGCTATGACCGCGCCTGCAGTCTCGTGCCTTCCGAATACGTTGAGGCATGGGAGTGGTTTCTGGGTGAGGAACAGCGCGGCGGCGTTTGGACCAGCCTTCCGCACCACACCAAGGAAGATAGTCCTCAGTATCAGTACCGTTTGAGAATTGGCTCGGACTTCTTTCCCGTAACGCGGGATTCAGGGATCTTCTGGCCGGGCCAGGATCGGGTGAAGCAAGATCCCAATAAGATCTTTGCGCTTTCGGTCCATAACTCTAAAAAGAGCTTCTACACCGATGTGCCTCCGCTCTATTTGGACGATGGTACGTGGGTCATTAAGTACTCGGTTCAAGCGCCGGGTACCGTTGGTTTTCGAGACCAGAATTACAACCGTAAAATGCTCAACTGCATGGAATGTGGCGTTCCAGTCGGAGTCATATTTGCAACCGAGGTGGGCTACAAGGTGCTCGGCCTTGCATTTGTTGAACGGTTCGAGCCCGAAAACGGATGGTTTGTTCTGCACGGTCCTGTTCATAAAGGCGGACCGGACCCTCGTTTTGCGCCCGACATGAGTTATCTGAAGCACATGCCCGTCGATATTGAGTTTGCCGGACAGGGTACGACCGACGACGAAAAGGTCCGCTATGCGTTAAGGCGCGAGCGATTGGGGCAGCAATGGTTCCGCAAGCAGCTCGTTGCCGCCTATGATGGCCGTTGCGCGGTGTCGGACTGCGGCGTCAGCGAAGCTCTGGAGGCTGCACATATCGAGAATTGCTCGGGACCCAAATCGCAGGTTGCCAGCAACGGCATTCTGCTTCGGCGCGATCTTCATTCCCTATTTGATGCTCACCTGATTTCGTTTGAGCCTGTTTGCGGCGAATATCGGCTGTGCGGATCGTACCTGCTGGATAAGACCGACTACGTTTCCTTTGCGGGTGCGACGCTAAGGCAGCCGAATGAGCGTCAGTGGCGACCCAATACGGTGTTTCTTGAGGCCCATCGCATTGAGTTCGATCGCTCGGAAAAGAAGCGTGAAAAGGCGGGGCTTCTGCCGTATTAGCGTATTTGGCTTTGGCATTCTTTGACGATCGTGTTGTTTGATCGGATCGCGTGGCGATGCAATCTCGCGCACGCCTGCCGGCGCATGCTCTTCCTGTTTTGTATAGCGAGAGGGGAGCGTGTATGAGCTGGCGAGGCGATATTGCGATGGGGAAGTACGGAAAACTGCCGTGTGCCCTTATAGACAACAATATGTTTCCGAGCGTAGAGGTTGATTGCGGGTCGTTTGTCGTCACCTGCCCTTGCTGCGGCTCGCAAATACCGTGTCTCGACATTCGGTTCATCGATGCGCGTGACAGACTCAGCGACGAAGTGAGAAAACAGACAGGCGTTCATATGCCGGTGTATCCGGAGAAATGCCCTGTTTGTGGCCTCGATATCGTGTATGACGCCGGCGACGAGGGATAGGTGATGCAGAGGAGTTGGCTGTGAGTGTCTTTTGCCTCTACAAATAAATCCCCTCACCGAGTTGCTTGTGGAACTCGGTGTGATGATCGCGTGCCCAGGTAAAGAGCGCCTGGTCAAAATTGGTACGCGTGGCCGGGACGCCAAAGACGCCGGCAACTTCGACGCGCACAAACTCCAGTGCCGGCAGCTTGTTGATGGCAGTGAGGGCAAACGGGGACGAGGACTCCTCGAACAGATGGCGGCTGCCTTGCAGCGCGTCGCAACTGGTGCACGTGTTGCCGAGCGACGGGGCTTTGGAGGCTCGCGCGCCTACGGGCTTGTAGCCGCAGCGCTTATGAAGGTAGTCGCGGATCTCGCCCGGCACGCAGCCAAGAGCGGGCACGATGGCGAGTGCGTTGGCGTTGGCCGTGTCGATGGCAATGTGCCCGGCTTTGTTGGGCGCGTGCGCAATGGCGATGCTCTCGTCGTTATCGGCTCGATAGGGAATGCCGAAGGCCGCGACCGAGGTCTCTTTGTGGCACTTCCAGCACTCGCGCTTGCCCAGTACTAGATATATATACGGCGCTGAGGGGTCGGATCGGTCAACACCGGGCAGCCACTCGGCAAAGGGCTCGGGGTTGACGCCGCTGGGTACATACCAGATCTTCTTGGTCCGGTCCCATTTGGCGCCCAGCGCCTTGGCTTCTTCTTTGTGCGAAAAGGGGACATCGAGCTCGGTGCGCATGGCGGCTCCTTGGTGCTGCAGGTGCAAGTGGTTCAAGGATACCGCAGGGCGCAGACATCGCGGCGTTTTGCTGAGGAGTTGCGGCTCGGATGGGTTCGAGACGCGTTGGTCTCGGCCTCGGTGGCTATTGACGCGGTTTTGTGCATGGGCAGGGTGGTTGCTTGGGCGGTTGGAGCTGCCAGCTGATTTGGCGACATAAAACAAAACAGCCCAGAGGACATAGCCTCTGGGCTGCGAACATTTGGTGGGCGTTAGAAGATTTGAACTTCTGACCTCTTCCGTGTCAGGGAAGCGCTCTCCCCCTGAGCTAAACGCCCGATCAAGGGTGCGCAAGCGCGCAAGGGATAATATAACGGAGCCTGAACTCGGTGGCAAGAACATTTTTAAAAATCGCTTACATTGTGGAATTCGGGGGCTTTGTCGTATCCATTTCAAAAGAGCCTGCTGCCGCGATTTTGCTGTCGCATAATGCAAGGCCATTGCGGTATCGAGCTATGGAAAGACGCCTGCGGAATTGTCCTACCGATAAGCGGACAAGCCTCCAGCTGGTGACTTCGCCGTGGTAAGGTAAGCCGAATTGTTTCCAGGCTGTTTCGGGGGAGTGGAATGAGCAAAGAGTGTGTCGAGCAGGTCGAAGGCGCAGGGGCTTCGGTGCCGATGACCGATATATCGAACATTGATGTGCCCGAGGGCGCCGACGAGCTCAGCCGCAACACCCGTCGCGCATGGCGCGACCGCCTGAACAGCGCTTCGACGCGCAAGATGATCACGGGCGTCTTGGCTACGCTGGTGGGCGGTTCGTTTTGGGGCTTCTCGGGCACCAGCGCGAGTTTTTTGTTCGATACCTACCATGTCGATACGCTGTGGCTTATGAGCGTGCGTCAGATTCTCGCCGGCCTGCTCTTTATGGCTGTGGTTGTCACGCGCGACCGCGCACGCCTGGTCAAGCTTTGGACCACACCCGCCGATCGCAAGCAGCTGCTGCTCTTTACCGCCTTTGGCCTGCTGTTCAACCAGTTTTGCTATCTTTCGGCCGTGCGCCTGACGAACGCCGGAACCGCGACGGTGCTCCAGTGCCTGCAGCTCGTTATCATCATGGGCTACACCTGCGTGATCGATCGCCGCATGCCGCGTACTCGCGAAGTCATCGGCATTGGCCTGGCTCTGGGTGGAACCTTTTTAATCGCCACCGGCGGCGACCCCACCAGCCTGAATATCTCGCCGCTTGGCCTGGCAGCAGGTCTTATGTGTGCGGTCAGCGCCGCGTGTATGGCGGTGATTCCCGCCAAGATCCTGCCCGAATACGGCAGCCCCATCGTCACGGGCTCGGCAATGCTCACGGCGGGCGTGATCTCATGTGTCTTCGTGCAGCCCTGGGCGCATGTGCCGGCACTCGACGCTGCCGGCGTCGAGGCGCTCGCGGTGTTCGTGGTTATCGGCTCGTTTTTTGCTTACATGCTCTATATGCAGGGCGTTAAGGACATCGGCTCGGTGCGTGCGAGTCTCATCGGAACCGTGGAGCCCGTCTCGGCGACCATCACCAGCGCCGTTATGCTGGGCACGGTGTTTTTGCCGACCGACCTTATCGGCTTTGCCATGATCATCGTGATGATGTTCCTCACGGTGTAGCTGGCGCCGCTGCCAAGACGGAAAAGGTGTTGTGCCGCATTTTCGCCAATTGATGTCCGTGTCTGGAGTTTAGCTGTCGATGCTCAAAATGCCATAAACTAGTAACGTTATGGACTTTTTCATTGCGACTCAATTGCGAGGATTTCTTTATGGCTGGTAATCACTTTAAGGGCAGCGATAGCGGCCGTCCTGCAGTTCCGCCGCGTCCGAACGGGGCTGGTAAGGCCGGCACGCCGGGCGGCGCTGGACAGGGCGGTTCCGGTAAGCGCGTGTCCCCGGGCGAGACAGCGATGTTTACCGCTCTGTACGAGCAGTCTCAAAAGGCAAAAAAGACCGGCCGTGCAAGAGGGAATGTCTTTGCGGGTGGTGCAACCTCCACGTCGCAGCCGAGCGGGGCTCCTTCGGTACCCGCGAACAACGCAGGTGCTGCCAACGCCGCGAATGCCGCCGGCAACGTTAATGCCGACAAGGCCGCCAACAATACTCCCTCTGCCGGTGGCGCGGGGCTTACGGGTAACCTTGGCACGATTTACACCGGCGCCTCCGAGACTGGCACGTTCGCCCGCCTGGATGATAGCGGTGCCGAGTTTGCGGGCTCGGGTTCCAAGGAAGATTATTACGATTTTGGCTTGAACTACGGTGGCGACGCTTCGCCGAGTTCGACCTCTGACGGTCTGGTCCGTCATCGCCATCGCAAGGGCGAGCGCAAAAAGCGTCACACCGGCGCCATTATTGCCGTTGTAGTCGCGGTGCTTCTCGTTGCGCTTGGCGCAAGCGGCTTTATGCTGCTTAACTCGGCAAAGACCGTAAAGAGCGAAGCGAAGGAGGCTGTCGAGATCGTCGGTGGCCTTAAGGACAAGGTCACGTCGGGCGATTTTTCGACGCTGCCTGACGACGCGAAGAAGATCGATGAGCTCTGCGACAGCATGAAGGCGGAGACCTCGAGCCCGCTGTGGACGGCGGCATCGTTTATCCCGGTGTATGGCAGTGACATCAACGCAGCCCGCACCATGATCGACGCCCTGTCCGATGTCTCGAGCAACGCGCTGGTTCCCATGGCCGACAACCTTTCGCAGGCCACGCCCGGCAAGCTGTTCCAGGACGGCATGATTAACGTGTCCGCGCTGCAGGCGGTCGCCGATTCGCTTTCCAGCAGCTCGAAGGTGTTCAAGAGCGCCAACGAGAAGGTCCAGGGCATTGGCGATACTCATATTTCCCAGGTGACCGAGCTGGTCGATAAGGCCAAGGACGGCTTTGCCACCCTCAACGGTGCGGTTGACGCGGCGGAGAAGGTCGCCCCCGTCCTTCCCCAGATGCTCGGCGCCAACGGCCAGACGCGCAACTACCTTATGTACGCCATGAACAACGTCGAGATTCGTGCTTGCGGCGGCTTTGGCGGTTCGCAGGGCCTGATTTCGGTCACTGACGGCCAGATGTCGATTGGCGAGTTTGTTCCCCGCATTGGACTCAGCGAGGATGAGGCAGTCGAGAGCGTCGACGAAGAGGATGAGGCGCTGTTCGGCAACCACAGTAACCTGTACAACTCGGGCAATACCTATTCGCCTGATTGGCCCCGCAACTCGCAGCGTGTCGCCGCGCTGTGGAAGTCCCAGTATGGACAGGACGTTGATGGCGTCATCGGTATCGACCCGGTGTTCCTGCAGTATCTGCTGGGCCTGGTCGGTAACGTGTCACTGCCCGACGGAACGGTTGTCGACGGCACCAACGCCGCAAAGGTCCTCATGCACGATGTGTACTGGAACTATCCGGTCGAGGAGTCTGACGGCATCTTTGCATCCGTCGCCAGCGCTGCCTTCGACAAGATCCTTGGCGGTATCGGCGATGTCGATGTTACGAAGCTTGTCAGCGCCGTTGAGCGCGGTGCCGAAGAGGGCCGCCTGATCGCGTGGATGAGAAACGATGATGAGCAGAGTGCCATCAAAGAGACGGGCATTGACGCTTCGCTGCCCGATCCGGATGACCCGAGTGCCGATCCTGTTGCCGGCGTTTACTTTAACAACCTGAGCTTCTCCAAGCTCGACTGGTATCTGAACGCCGACACGCAGATCGGCCAGGGCATCAAGAACGGCGACGGCACGTGCTCGTATCGCATCACCGTTACTCTGACGAACATCATGACGCAGGAGGAGGCAGGCAAGCTGCCCGACTACGTTGCGGCGAGCGCACCCGATGCCGCGCGTGACGACGAACGCCTGAATGTCTCGTTGTTTGCCCCGACGGGCGGCAACATCAGTGACCTTACGGTTGAGGGCACGCAGTTTGGTCTTGGCGCCGCTACGTGGCATGGAATCCCCTTCTATTCGGGCACCGTTGACCTGCATGCTGGCGAGACGACGACGATCACGTATACGCTGACCACGTCGGCCGAGGCGGGGGACAAGCCGCTTACGCTGCGTCAGACTCCTACATGCCAGGCGGCTCGCGACAGCGCGTCGGCGTAGGGTTTTTCTGGTAGCGCAGATAATCGAGTACCATTTTGGGGCGGACAGGCAATCTGTTCGCCCCTATTTTGTAAGGAGAGCGCATGAAGTACTTTGGCACCGACGGCTTTCGCGGTGAGGCCAACGTTGGGCTGACGGTAGAGCACGCTTATAAGATTGGCCGTTTTGTGGGCTGGTATTACGGCGCCAACCGCGAGCGCAAGGCACGCGTGATCGTGGGCAAGGACACGCGTCGCTCGAGTTATATGTTTGAGGCGGCGCTGGTGAGCGGCCTGGTCGCGAGCGGTGCGGACGCCTATATGCTGCATGTGATCCCGACGCCGGGTGTAGCGCATCAGACTGTGGAAGGCTGCTTCGATTGCGGCATCATGATCAGCGCGAGCCACAACCCGTTTTGCGATAACGGCATTAAGCTAGTCAACAGCGACGGCTTTAAGATGGACGAGGACGTACTGGAGCTCATCGAGGACTACATCGATGGCAAGAGCGAAGTTCCGCTGGCCATGGGCAACCACATCGGTGCCACGGTGGACTACATGCAGGGCCGCAACCGCTACATTGCTTCGCTCATTGCAAGTGCGAACTTTTCGCTGCAGGGCGTCAAGATCGGCATCGACTGCGCCAACGGCTCGGCGTCCTCGGTGGCCAAGCCGGTGTTTGACGCGCTGGGCGCCGACGTGCGCGTGATCAACGCCGCGCCCGATGGTTTTAACATCAACGTCGACTGCGGCTCCACGCATATGGAGCGTCTGCAGCGCCATGTGGTGGAGCAGGGCCTGGACGTGGGCTTTGCCTACGACGGCGATGCCGACCGCTGCCTGGCCGTGGATGAGCGCGGTCGCGTGGTAGACGGCGACCAGATCCTGTACGTGTGCGGCGTGTATCTGAACAAGCACGGGCGACTCTCGGGCGGTACCGTGGTGCCGACGATTGCCAGCAACTTTGGCCTGGTCAAGTCGCTGGAGCTTGCCGGTCTGAGCGCCGTGACCAGCGGCGTGGGCGACCGTCACGTGTATGCCAAGATGCGAGAGGGCGGCTACAGCCTGGGTGGCGAGCAGACGGGCCATACGATCTTTGGCGATATCGAGCGCACGGGCGACGGCATTATGACCTCACTGCGCGTGATGGAAGTGATTCGTGCCGAGCGCGAGACGCTCTCGCAGCTCACGGCTCCGTGCAAGCTGCTGCCGCAGGCGCAGGTGGCCGTGCACGTGGCGGACAAGGACGCCGCGCTCGAGAACATGGGCGTGCAGAACGCCATCGCCGAGGCCGAGGCTGCGCTGGCAGGCGAGGGCCGCGTGCTCGTGCGCAAGAGCGGAACCGAGTCGGTGATTCGCGTTTTGGCCGAAGCCCCCGACCAAGCATCCGCCGATGCTGCCATGAAGCGCATCGCCAACGCGCTCGAGGCTCTGTAAGGTAGTCATTGGGTGTTCCTATAGTTTTGTCAACCGTCGGGGCTACTCCCGGTAGGGCACCCGGTCGCGCATCACGGCGTATATCGCCCTGAGCCGCTTTCTCGCGACGGCCTTGAGCGCCCGCCCGTGGCCCATGCCCCGCGCCCTGCAGGCCCGGTAGTACTCGCCGTAGCGCCCCGACGACCTGACCAGGCTGTTGCACGAGAAGATCAGCAGGGACTTGAGCCTCGCGTCGCCGCGCCTGGACGCCCTGACCGACCTAACCGACGTGCCGGAGCTCCTCACCCTCGGGGCTATGCCGCAGTACGAGGCCAGGTGGTCGTGGTCTGGGAACCTCCCGATGTCGACCGACACCGCGAGCTGCGCCGCCGTCCTCGGCCCGATGCCGGGCACGGTGAGTAGGCACGCGTAGGTCTCGTCGCCCTCGAGCAGCGCCGCCGTCTCGGCCTCGAGGGCCCCGGCCTCGTCGAGGGCCTCCGATATCCGGGCGGCCAGGAACCTGACCTGCCTGTTCTCGGCCTCGATGAGCGCCGGCGGGGGCGCAGTCGAGGCGGCCGCGGCCTCCCCGGCGGCCTCGGCCTGCGGCCCCTCGGCCCCCGAGCGGGCGATCCCCCACGCCCCGCCGAACCCGGCGAGCAGCTCCAGCCACCGGCGGTCCGACAGGTCGACGGCGGCCTCGAGGGCCGGGCAGGACTCGAGCAGCACGGCGCGCAGGCGGTTCTTGTCCCTGGTCGCGCAGGCGACGACGTGGTCGCGCTGCGACGAGAGGGCGCGCGCGGCCTCGAGGGCCTCGCCGCGGCCCGGGACCCCCGACAGGGAGTCCGGCACACCCAGGGCGGTCCGCGCGATCACCGCGGCGTCGCGCTCGTCGGTCTTGGCCTCGCCGGCGAACAGCCCGGCGGCGCGGCTGGCGGCGAGGCCGGGCAGGTGGGCGACCCCCAGACCCGCGGCGCGGGCGCGCCTCACGGCGAGGGACCCTATGTTGCGGAACTGGTCGACCACGACGAGCGTGCCGGCGGGCACGGAGGCGAACAGCGCGTCGAGCTCGGCCTCCCTGTTGCGGACGGGGGCGCTGGACAGCACCTCCCCGTCGCGGTCGATCAGGCAGGCCCAGTGGGAGGACTTGCCGACGTCTAGGCCGAGCACGGCCGCGGGCCTGGTCGATGGCGCTTTCACGGTGGTATCCTTCCGGTAGTCGTTCGACCGGATGGCCTCCCCCTCGGCACTCACATTACCAGCCGCGGCGCCTGCCCGGCACTTTCCTATCAGCCGTCGGGGGCGGCGCGTCCCGCGCCGGCAGCACCCAACAGGCCCTCTCGGGGGCAGGGACGTTCGGCCGTGCGCGGGCGCCCGGTCGGCGGCCCGTTCTGGGCGCGCCTCAATCGTAGCCCGAGACGGGCCCGGGCTGACAATTTCGACTGTAATGGACGTTCTTAAACGACTAGGTGGAAAGGGGGCGCCGCGGATTGGTTCCGCGGCGCCCCCTTTGCGTTGGCGTGTCGGTTATGCCTTACAGTTCGTAGAGCGTGGTGAACTTGTCCTGCAGGTAGCTGCAGTAGTAGCGGGCATCGAACGCCATGCCGCACGCGCCCTTGATGAGCTCCGGCGCGTCCTTGGCGCGGCCCCACTGCCAAATGTGCTCGCCCAGCCAGGCGCGGACGGGTGTCAGGTCGCCGCTCGCACAGGCGCCGTTGAGGTCGACACCGTCGCGGCACATGGCCGGCACAAACATGGCGTCGTAGGCGCTGCCCAGCGCATAGGTGGGGAAGTAGCCAAACGAGCCGCCGCTCCAGTGCGTATCCTGTAGGCAGCCGTGCGTGTCGTCGGGAACGGGAATGCCCAGGTACTCATCCATGAAGCGGTTCCAAAGCGCGGGGATGTCCTTGGCCGTGGCCTCGCCGGCAAACAGCATGCGCTCGATCTCGTAGCGCACCATAACGTGCAGCGGATAGGTGAGCTCGTCGGCCTCGGTGCGGATCAGCGAAGGCTGTGCGATGTTCACGGCGTGGTAGAGCGTGTCCTCGTCGACGTCGCCGTAGACCTCGGGTGCGTGGCGGCGCAGCACCTCGAGCAGCGGTCCCATAAAGGCGCGACTGCGACCCACGGTGTTTTCGAAAAAGCGGCTCTGGCTCTCGTGGATGCCCATGGAGGTGCCACCCTCCAGGCACGTGCGCGCATAGGCGGGGTTCACGCCCAGCTCGTACATGGCGTGACCTGCCTCGTGGATGATGCTGAAGACGTTGGAGATACAGTCGTTCTCGTAGATGTGCGTCGCGATGCGCGCATCGCCCACGGCAAAGCCCTCGCTAAACGGATGCTCGGTAAAGGCAAGCGTGGTGTCGTCCAGGTTAAGACCGACGAGCTTCATCAGGTCGAAGCTCATGGCGCGCTGGGCGGCCTCGGGCACATGCGCGTGCAAAAAGTCGGCAGCGGGCTGCTGGCCGCGCTCGCCGATGGCGTGCACGAGCGGCACGACCGTGGCCTTGACCTCGTCGCAAAACGCGTCGAAGCTCTTTGCGGAAAGACCACGCTCGTACTGGTCGAGCCAAACGTCGTATGGGTCGCGCTGGGGGTCCATGAGCTCGGCCTGATGCTTAAGTTGGGCGACGATTCTATCCACATAGGGCTCAAAGCTCGCCCAGTCATTGGCCGTCTTGGCCTTGTGCCACACGGCATCGGCCTCGCAGGTGAGCCTGGTCCAGGCCTCGGCCTCCTCGGTGGGGATGACGCTTGCCTCGCGCTGGTCGCGACCGAGCACACGGATCTCGTCGAGCAGCTGCGGGTCGTCTACGTGTCCGCCTGCAACCGTCTCGCGCGCTAACGAGCGTACGAGCTCAACGGACTTCTCGCTGGTCAGTAGCTTGTGATGCTCGCCGGCAAGCGTGCCCATGGCGTCGGCACGGGCGGCAGCACCGTTGGCAGGAGCAATCGTCGCTCCATCGAACTCGGCAATCTTGAGCAGGTACTCGCGAGTCCACAGCTTGCCCTCGAGTTTGCGGAACTTTTTGACGGCCTTGTCGACTTTAGCAGCCTTGACGCCCTTGGCAGCCTTTGCCACGGCGGCCTGGGCCTTCTTATCGAGTTTCTTTCCCATACCGTATCCCTAATCTCGCAGGCCGAGCGCCGCAGGCGGGTGCGCGGCCAATTTGCACAGCTACCTGCCTTGTACCCAGCGCGAACAAAACGGAACGCGGCGATGCGCTCGCGAAATGTGTTATCCTATAGCCCAATGCGTTGACGGAGAGGGTTTTTGCCCGCCGCGTCGCCGGCAAGAGAGGGAAGGTCATGGGCTGCAAGCCTTCCTGCGGTGGCAAGGGCCAAGCGTTCACTCCCGAGCAGCAACCTCAACGGGCGCGCGGCCGACGGCGGTGAAGCCCCAGTAGGGAAGCCGTGAGCCTCGCGACAAGGGGCGCAGAGTGGGCACGGCGGGCCAGACATCCGCCGGGTCAAACAAGGTGGTACCGCGGAATTCAACCGTCCTTGGGCAATGCACATGCCCGAGGACGGTTTTTTGTTACCGAACCGGGCCGCGTTTTCGCAACGTCAGACGGCGGCAGCCGCCTCGGCAAGCGGGGAGCGCGAGAGACGAAAGGGAAGACATGAGTCTGATTGATGATCTGGTCAAACTCGAGGAAGAGGCCAAGGAGCTCGTCGCGGGCGCCGACGACGCCGCAAAGCTCGAGGCCGCGCGCGTTGAGCTGCTCGGCCGCAAGGGCCGCATCACTGGCCTGATGCGCATGATGGGCAAGCTCGCCCCCGAGGATCGTCCCATGATGGGCAAGCGCGCCAACGAGATGCGCCAGCTGATTGAGGGCATGCTCGACGAGCGCACCACCGAGATGAAGGCCGCCGCCCTCAAGCACACACTCGAGCACGAGGCCGTCGATATCACGCTGCCGGGCATCCGTCCGCAGATCGGTCACCAGCACCTGATCAAGCAGATCATCGAGGAGGCCGAGGACATCTTCTGCGGCATCGGCTACACCGTCGAGTCCGGTCCCATGGTCGACACCTCCTACTACAACTTCACCGCGCTCAACGCCCCCATGGATCACCCGAGCCGCTCGGCCCGCGACACCTTCTACGTGGTCGACAACAACCCCGGCAGCGTCGCACACCCCGAGGCTCACGCCCACGGCGAGTCCGACGTGCTGCTGCGCACCCAGACCTCGGGCGTGCAGATCCACACCATGGAGTCGCAGAAGCCGCCCATCTACATGATCTGCCCGGGCACCGTCTGTCGTCCCGACACGGCCGACGCCTGCCACCTGCCGCAGTTCAACCAGATCGAGGGCCTGGTCGTCGACGAAGGTATCACCTTTGGCGACCTTAAGGGTACGCTCGACTACTTTGTTAAGTGCATGTTTGGCGAGGACCGCAAGACGCGTTACCGCCCGCACTTCTTCCCCTTCACCGAGCCTTCCTGCGAGGTGGACGTGAGCTGCCATGTGTGCGGCGGCAAGGGCTGCAACTTCTGCAAACACAGCGGCTGGATCGAGATCCTGGGCTGCGGCATGGTCGACCCCAACGTCCTGATCAACTGCGGTATCGACCCCGAGAAGTACACCGGCTTCGCCTTTGGTATTGGCGCCGAGCGCGTCGCGGCCCTGCGCTACGACCTGCCGGACCTCAGAACCCTGATGACAGGCGATATGCGCTTCTTGAACCAATTTTAAGTTGACCTGTCCCGGCGGCTTCCCGAGCCACCGCACCTTGCCTTTCAATCGTCGGTTGCGTACCTAAGTACGCGGCCCTCCTCTTTCAAGGCAATCTGCGGCACCTCGGAAACCCGTCTCCGTAGCTGGAGTTTTCCGTCTGTTTATTGCAGACGTTACAGATGAAAGGAGACCAGTTAGATGCGCGTTTCTTACGACTGGCTCAAGACCATGATCGATATTCCGGAGGATCCCAAGACCCTTTCGGACGAATATATCCGTACCGGCACCGAGGTCGAGGCGATCGACACCGTGGGCGAGTCCTTCGACCACGTGGTGACTGCCAAGGTTCTTACCAAGACCCCGCACCCCGATAGCGACCATATGTATGTGTGCTCGGTCGACGTGGGCGACAAGAATCTCGACGCCGACGGCAACCCCGCCCCGCTGCAGATCGTCTGCGGCGCGCAGAACTTCGAGGCTGGCGACCACATCGTCACGGCAATGATCGGCGCTGTGCTTCCCGGCGACGTCAAGATCAAGAAGAGCAAGCTTCGCGGCGTCGTGTCCATGGGCATGAACTGCTCTGCGCGCGAGCTCGGCCTGGGCGGCGACCACTCCGGCATCATGATCCTGCCCGAGGATACGCCCTGCGGCATGCCGTTTGCCGAGTACGTGGGATCGAGCGACACCGTGCTCGACTGCGAGATCACGCCCAACCGCCCCGACTGCCTGTCCATGATCGGCATGGCCCGCGAGACCGGCGCCATTTTCGACCGCGATTTCCACGTGGAGCTGCCCGCCATCAAGGCCGAGACCGGCCGCGCGACCGACGACGAGCTTTCGGTCGAGATTGCCGACGAGGGCCTGTGCGACCGCTATGTCGCCCGCATCGTGCGCAACGTGAAGGTCGGCCCGTCGCCCGACTGGATGGTCAAGCGTCTCAACGCCCTGGGCGTGCGCCCGCACAACAACATCGTCGACATCACCAACTACGTGATGATGCTTACCGGTCAGCCGCTGCACGCCTTTGACCTGGACACCTTTGCCGAGCGCGATGGCCATCGCCGCGTGGTGGTTCGCGCCGCCCAACAGGACGAGAAGTTCACGACCCTCGACGGCGAGGAGCGCACGCTCGACGCCGGCATGGGCCTCATCACCGACGGCGAGCGTCCCGTGGCGCTGGCCGGCGTTATGGGCGGCATGGATTCCGAGATCGAGGACGACACCGTCGACGTGATGGTCGAGAGCGCCTGCTTCAACGCAGGTCGCACCTCGCACACCAGCCGCGACCTGTCGCTGATCTCCGATGCCTCCATTCGCTTTGAGCGTCAGGTCGACGAGACCGGCTGCGTGGACGTCGCCAACGTCACGTGCGCGCTGATCGAGGAGATCGCCGGCGGCGAGGTCGCCCCCGGCTATGTGGACGTGTTCCCCGCGCCCAAGACCATCGACAGCATCAAGCTGCGCTTGGCCCGCGTGCACGCCATCTGCGGCGCCGACATCGAGCCCGACTTTATCGAGCGCTCGCTCACCCGCCTGGGCTGCACTGTCGAGCGCGACGGCGAGGACTTTATGGTCACCCCGCCGAGCTTCCGCCCCGACCTGCCGCGCGAGATTGACCTGATCGAGGAGGTCCTGCGCCTGTGGGGCATGGGCCGTGTGACGGCGACCATCCCGGCTGCCAAGAACCATATCGGCGGCTTGACCCGCGAGCAGAAGCTCACCCGCAAGGTCGGCGAGATCCTGCGCGCCTGTGGCCTCAACGAGACCACGACCTTTGGCTTTGCCGCCCCGGGCGACCTGGAGAAGATCGGTATGTCCACCGAGGGCCGCGGCTGCCCCGTCGTGCTCATGAACCCGCTGGTGGCCGAGCAGACCGAGATGCGCCGCTCACTGCTGCCGGGTCTGCTGCAGTCTGTGGCCTATAACGAGGCCCACGGCACGCCCAACGTGCACCTGTACGAGGTCGGCAGCCTGTTCCACGGTCGCGAGAACGCCAGCCTGCCCAAGGAGACCAAGTCCGTGGCGGGTGTGCTCTCGGGCCAGTGGAGCGAGCAGTCCTGGAACATGAAGTACCGCAAGCTGCGCTTCTTCTTTGGCAAGGGCATTGTCGAGGAGCTGCTTGCCCAGTTGCGCATCGAGAAGGTCCGCTTCCGTCCCGTCGAGGGCGAGGGCTACGCTTTCTTGCAGCCGGGTCGTGCGGCCGAGGTTCTGTCCGGCGGCACCGTGCTGGGCTGGGTCGGCGAGATTCACCCCGAGGCGCGCGAGGCGATGGGCATCGATGAGGTCGTCGTTGCCTTTGAGCTCGATCTGGACAAGCTGATCAAGGGCGCCCGCAACCAGGAGAACTACCGCGAGTTCTCGCAGTACCCTGCCGTTGAGCACGACCTTGCTATCGTGGTCGATAACTCCGTGACCTGCGAGGACCTTGAGCGCCGCATTACCAGCGCCGGCGGCAAGTTGCTCGAGGGTGTGCGTCTGTTCGACGTCTACCGCGATCCGGTCCGCGTGGGCGTGGGCAAGAAGTCCATGGCCTTTGCGCTTACGTATCGCTCCGACGACCACACGCTCACCAGCGAAGAGGTCGAAAAAGCGCACCAGAAGATCGTCACCAAGGTGTGCAAGGGCGTAAACGGCGAGGTCCGCGGCTAGGTCCTGCGCTGGATATAGGCCAGCGTCGGCTGCCGCCGAGTCTTACGTGACTGCTGTTTTCGGTATAAGGCACCGTTGAGCCTTCATATATGACACGCGCATTACATAACGGCGTGCTGCTTTGTCGGCAGTGCGCCGTTTTGCTATGATAGCCCGCGGCGTGTTACGAATCTGACAATGCGTAACACTGACAAGGTGATTCAAGCGGCGTTGCAATTCTGTGCGTCGATAACCGGGAGGCGTATATGCACATTCCAGATAACTACCTGTCCCCGCAGACCGATGCCGTTATGGCGGTGGCGATGGTGCCCGTTTGGGTTCATTGCATCAAAAAGGTGCGCGCCACGCTCGATCGCGAGCACATGGCTTTCCTGGGCATCTGCGCCGCGTTCTCCTTCCTGCTCATGATGTTCAACGTGCCGCTACCTGGCGGCACCACGGGTCACGCCGTCGGCGGCGCGCTCATCGCGCTGCTGCTGGGCCCCGAGGCTGCTGCCATTGCGGTTTCGGTCGCGCTGGCATTGCAGGCGCTTCTGTTTGGCGACGGCGGCGTTCTGTCGTTTGGCGCCAACTGCTTTAACATGGCCTTTGTGCTGCCGTTTGTCGCTGCTATCGTGTTCCGTGCGCTCAACAGCCGTCTGCACGACAAGAGCTGGGGCACCTCGGTTTCTGCCATCGTGAGCGGTTGGGTCGGCCTGTGCCTGGCGGCCCTGTGCGCGGCAATCGAGTTTGGTATTCAGCCGATGCTCTTTACCAACGCTTCGGGCGCGCCGCTGTACTGCCCCTTCCCGCTGTCCGTGGCTATTCCGGCCATGTTGATCCCGCATATGCTGGTTGCCGGCGTGATCGAGGGCGTGGCGACGGCCGCCATCTACGGTTTCATTAAGAAGACGGCGCCGAGCATTATCGTCGGGCCCGAGGCCGTCGATGGCCAGCTTGCTGCCGAGGGCGCTGCTGCTAAGAAGACCTCGCTGGTCCCCACGCTCATCCTGATCGCCGTGCTTGTCGTGGCCACGCCGCTGGGCCTGCTGGCCACGGGTGACGCCTGGGGTGAGTGGGACGCCGAGGGCGCCGCGACCGCCGTTCAGGAGGCTGGCGACGACAGCCTGCAGGCTTCGGTCGGCCTTGATACCCCGACCTTTGCCGACGCTCTGCCTACGGGTGATTACCTGCAGGCCTATTCCGAGGAGCAGGGTCTTGGCTTTGCCGGCCAGGCTGCCATGTATATCCTCTCGGGCGTAATTGGCGTGGCGGTGCTCACCATCGCATTCCGCTTGATCTCGCTTACGGTCAAGGAAAACTGAGCGCATGCAGATGGTCAAGCTGCCTAGCTGGCTTGCGGCCGAGGAGCGATACGAGCCCGCGGGGGCTCGGCATCGTGTGATGCAAAAGAACGTCTTGCACCTGGCGAGCCTGCTTGAGCGGGTTCGCCTGGGTGGAGGCGCGCACGAGGGCGGGTCGATGGTCGACCGCGCCCTTTCTTGCGTTTCGGCTCCGGTGCGCCTGGTGGGGATGTTCGTCTGCGTCCTGTGCGTGTGTCTGACGCAGAGCCCGCTGTACCTCATGTTGATGGCGGCTATCGCGCTGGTGCTGGTCGCGGTGCGCCCCGCACGCGGGCTGCGTGCGACCATTGTACCGGCGCTCGGCGCCACGGGGCTTGCGGTGGTTCTGGCATTGCCTGCCCTGCTGCTGGGCGCGTCTGCCACGGGCGCCATGCTCAAGATCGCGCTCAAGACCTTCATTAATGTGTCGCTGGTGCTGGGCGTTTCGTGGACGCTTACCTGGAGCCGCATGTCGGCGGCGCTCAAAATGCTGCACCTGCCCGACGAGGTCATCTTTACCTTTGATATGGCACTCAAGCATATCGAGGTGCTGGGACGCACGGCGCACAATCTGTGCGAATCGGTCATGCTGCGCAGCGTTGGCCGTGCGCCTGGGGGATTTTCGCGTACCGATTCGATCGCGGGTATCATGGGTATGACGTTTATCAAGGCGATGGAATGCAGCCGCGCGATGGACGAGGCCATGCTCTGCCGCGGCTTTGCCGGTGCGTATCCGGCTCCTGCGCGGAGCGGCTTTGGCTGGCGCGATGCGGTTTACGCGGTCGTTGTGGTTCTGCTCGCCGTGTTGTGCGCGGTGCTGTAGCGCGGGCGGTCGATCCGTTGATGTGAATAGGGAAGGGCGACGTTTTGGCAAACGATACGAATGACGCGATGGGCGCGAGCGGTGCTGCTGGCGCCGAGACAACGCCGCTCATCGAGTTTCGCGACGTGGTGTTTTCCTATGCGGGCCATACGGTGGTCGATGGCGTTTCGCTGCAGGTGGACCGTGGGGAGCTCGTTGCCCTGCTAGGTCCCAACGGCTGCGGCAAGACGACGATCATGCGCCTTATCAACGGCCTTGAGCTCGCGGACGCGGGCACGTATCTGTTTGACGGGCATGCGGTCGATGCGGCATATCTCAAGGATCCCGCGGCTGCCCAGCGGTTCCATCAGCGCGTGGGCTTTGTGTTCCAGAATGCCGATGCGCAGCTCTTTTGCGCCACGGTGGGCGAGGAAGTTGCTTTTGGTCCCGCGCAGATGGGGCTGCCGGCAGACGAGCTCGAGCACCGCGTGCGCGATGCCATGGGGCTGTTCCAGGTTGCCGATCTGGTCGATGCCTCGCCCTATCAGCTTTCGGGTGGGCAAAAGAAGCGCGTGGCGCTGGCTGCGGTTGTGTCTATGAACCCCGATATCCTAGTACTCGACGAGCCTACCAATGGACTCGACGAGGATTCATGCGACATCGTGGTCAACTTCTTGCTGGCCTACGTCGCGGCGGGTAAGACGGTCTTGATGAGCACGCATCACCAGGATTTGGTGCGACGCCTGGGTGCCCGTGCAATCTATATCGATCGATATCACCATGTGGTCGAGGCACCTTCGCCGTCGTATGGAACCGAAAGCGGTGCTACGGACTAGTTGCTGCGTAGAGCGTGCGTAGCCGCCCGCGCGGCTTTGCCGTGATGGTATAGTTATCCAGGTTTTTTATGGGGGTGGCTATGCCAAGCTGGAACATTCATATCGCTCAGACGGAGCGTTTGCTGGAGCGCACCGGTGCGCTTGCCAATAGCGTGCGCGACCGCAATGCCTTTTTGTTTGGCTGCGTGGTTCCGGATATCTTCGTGGGCTATATGGTCCCTGCCATCGCCGATCCCATCCCGTACCGCATTACGCACTTTGCCAAGCCTGAGCCCATCCCAAAGCCTCGTGAGCATGAGTTTTGGGATACCTATGTGGCACCGTTGCTAAAAAGTTCGCCCACCGGTGCGCCGGCCGCGGCGACCTCGATTATCGAGGAACGCGAGCGACTGAACCGCGTGCACTATCCCCAGCGCTACAAGGATGCCGAGCCGGTTGCCGGTCCCGGCGCCTATGAGTTCTCGCTTGCATCCGAAGATGTGGCACAGTCGTTGCTCGATTTGACACTGGGTGTCTGGTCGCATTTGGTGGCCGACACGGTATGGAACACGCGTGTGAACCAGTATCTGGAAGCAAACGGCGGCAAGCCGAGCGAGGAATTTCGCATTAAAAAGCAGGGCGATTTTGACTGGTTTGGCAAGACGCTGGGCATTGTTTCCATCCCGCGTGCGACCGATCGTCTGTATACTGCTGCGGCGCGTTTTGGTCAGTATCCCATCCATAAAGAATATGTGCTCAAGACCATCGGCGTCATGCACGAGATTGTACGCGAAAACCCCGGCGAGCCCGATCATCCGCCATATCGTCTGCTAACCGAGGAGTTTTTCGACGCAACGTTTACCGAGGTCATCGAGTTGACCGAGGCGGGATTTGCGGCTCGCGCCGAATCGCCCGATGTGCCTGCACTACCCCTGATCACTAGCTGCTAGCCGGCCGGCTTGGCAGTGAATAGCTCACCCCAATTGATCAACAGCTTCCGTCGCATGGCGTAAACACGGCAAACGAGCTGCACATCTCATAGCATGCCATAAGAAGCTGGTTGCGTGTCATGCCATACAGCAGGCATCGGCGCACGGAAAAAGGGCCCGGAAGGCAAAGCCTTCCGGGCCCTTTGCAATGCAAATCTGCTTGCAAGTGCGATTTAGCGCACCTGAGCGACGTAAGCGACGTTGGTCGAGGAGACCTTGTCCTCGAGCTGGACGCTCATGCGGGGATCGCCGGCGGTGGCGACGGTCAGATCGCCGGCCTCGACGTAGCCGAGCTCCTTAGCGGTCTCGATCGCCTTGACGATCGTGCCGTTGACGGTGCCCTGAGTAATCTCGGCCTGGTGCGGGATAACGCCCCAGTACATAATCATCTGCTGGACAGCCCACTCGTGGCGGGAGAACGCGCAGATCGGCATGTTGGGACGGAAGTGCGAGATCAGGCGAGCGGTACGACCGGTGGTCGTCGGCACGGTGATGCACTTGGCGCCAACGGTGGTAGCCATGTTCACAGCGGACATACCCACAACGTTGTTGACGACGCGGGTGCCATGAGCGTCGGCCGGAACCCCGAGCGGAGCGTGGGCCGGGAGGTACTTCTCGGTCTCGAGAGCAATGCTGGCCTGCATCTTAACGGCCTCGACCGGGTACTTACCAGCAGCGGACTCGCCAGAGAGCATAACGGCGTCGGTGCCGTCGTAGATGGCGTTAGCAACGTCGGCAACCTCGGCGCGCGTCGGGCGCGGGTTCTGCTGCATGGAGTCGAGCATCTGCGTAGCGGTGATAACGGGCTTGTAGGCCGCGTTGCACTTAGCGATGATCTCCTTCTGGATGTGCGGAACGAGCTCGGGCTTGATCTCGATGCCCAGGTCGCCACGGGCGACCATGATGCCGTCGGAAGCCTCGAGGATCTCGTCGAAGTTCTCGACGCCCAGGGCGCACTCGATCTTCGGGAAGATTGTCACGTGCTCGCCACCGTTCTCGCGGCAAAGCTTGCGAATGCCGCGGACGGACTCGCCGTCACGGATGAAGGAAGCGGCGATGTAGTCGATGTTCTCGGTCAGGCCAAAGAGGATGTCCTGGCGATCGCGCTCGGTGATGGCGGGCAGCGAGATGTTGACGTTGGGCATGTTGACGCCCTTGCGCTCGCCGATCAGGCCGTCATTCTTGACGACGCAGGTCATGTCCTGGCCGTCGACGGACTCGACCTCGAGGGCAACCAGGCCGTCATCGATCAGGATGAGGGAGCCCTTCTCGACCTCGGAGGGCAGAGCCAGGTAGTCGAGGGAGATGTGCTCAGAGGTGCCGTGGAAATCCTCGGACGTGGGCTGAGCGGTGACGACGATCTTGTCGCCGGTCTTGACGGCAACCTTCTTGCCGTCGACCAGAAGGCCGGTGCGGACCTCGGGGCCCTTGGTGTCGAGCAGGATGCCGACGGGCAGACCGAGCTCCTTGGAAATACGACGGACGCGCTCGATGCGACCGTGGTGCTCGTCGTAGGATCCGTGCGAGAAGTTAAAACGGGCGACGTTCATGCCCGCCTTGATCATCTCGCGGATGGTCTCGTCGCTATCGCAGGCGGGACCCATGGTGCATACAATCTTGGTGCGCTTGTACATTCAGACCTCCATCTGACATCGTCTTGCGCTGATAGATAAACCATAAGAAATAAAACTTAGATGATTATAACGAAATGCCGGCCGAATACCCCAAAAAATCGACCGTATGCCGAATTAGAAGTTCATATTTTGCGAATAAACGGTATATGCAAAAACTTTACCAACCGTTCTAACCGCTGCTATCTGGGCGATATTTCAGTTTGATGATGCACCGAAGAAAAAACGTTTTATCAATGTCGAACATCATACGGTCTGCATCGTTGCACTCGAGCCGTGTTTCTAATTGGAATGTTTTGGCTAGACGCGCTGCTTTGGGGTACCATAGCTCCACTATCAACTGCCGCTCAGCACGGCAGCCTTGATGAGCCCTTGCCCTTCTCCTGGGAATTATGATCGGGCATCAATCTGCTGAGTGGCCCGAATCCCAGGAGGGGACTCTATATGCAAAAGGAATACCTGTCCGCCGCGGCGGAGGTGCTCAGCGACCAGGGCGTCGATGAGAACCTCGGCCTGAGCAACGACGAGGCGTCGTCGCGCCTCGCCAAGACAGGCCCTAACAAGCTCGAGGAAGCCGAGAAAACGCCGCTGTGGAAGCGTTTCTTTGAGCAGATGGCCGACCCCATGGTCATCATGTTGATCGTTGCCGCCGTCATCAGCGCGCTCACGGGTATGGTCAAGGGCGAGGCGGACTTTGCCGATGTCGCCATCATCATGTTCGTCGTTATCGTCAACTCGGTGCTGGGCGTGGTTCAGGAGGCCAAGAGCGAGGAGGCTCTCGAGGCCCTGCAGGAGATGAGCGCGGCGCAGTCCAAGGTGCTGCGCGACGGCAAGCTCGTGCACCTGCCGAGCGCCGAGCTCGTGCCCGGCGATGTGATCATGCTCGAGGCGGGCGACTCCGTCCCGGCCGACTGCCGCGTGCTCGAGAGCGCTACGATGAAGATCGAGGAGGCCGCCCTTACCGGCGAGTCCGTGCCCGTCGAGAAGCATGCCAACGTGATTGAGCTCGCCGCCGGCACCGACGACGTGCCGCTCGGCGACCGCAAGAACATGTGCTACATGGGTTCCACCGTGGTATACGGCCGCGGCCGCGCCGTCGTGGTCGGCACCGGCATGAACACCGAGATGGGTAAGATCGCCGGCGCCCTGGCCGAGGCCAAGGAAGAGCTCACGCCGCTGCAGGTGAAGCTTGCCGAGCTCAGCCGCATCCTCACCATCATGGTTATCGTCATCTGCGTCGTTATCTTTGGCGTCGATATCATCCGCCACGGCGTGGGCAACGTTCTTACCGACCCGACCGCCCTGCTCGATACCTTTATGGTCGCCGTCTCGCTCGCCGTCGCTGCCATCCCCGAGGGCCTGGTCGCCGTCGTGACCATCGTGCTGTCGCTTGGCGTGACCAAGATGGCCAAGCGCCAGGCAATCATCCGCAAGCTTTCCGCCGTCGAGACCCTTGGCTGCACACAGACCATCTGCTCCGACAAGACCGGTACCCTCACCCAGAACAAGATGACCGTCGTCAAGCACGAGCTCGCTGCGCCTAAGGAGAAGTTCCTGGCCGGCATGGCGCTGTGCTCCGACGCCCAGTGGGACGAGGAACTGGGCGAGGCTGTGGGTGAGCCGACCGAGTGTGCGCTCGTCAACGATGCCGGCAAGGCGGGGCTCACTGGCCTGACTGCCGAGCATCCGCGCGTGGGCGAGGCCCCGTTTGACTCGGGCCGCAAGATGATGTCCGTGGTCGTCGAGACCCTGGACGGCGAGTACGAGCAGTACACCAAGGGCGCGCCCGACGTGGTGATCGGCCTGTGTACCCATATCTACGAGGGCGACAAGGTTGTCCCCCTGACCGAGGAGCGTCGCGCCGAGCTCGTGGCCGCCAACAAGGCCATGGCCGACGAGGCCCTGCGCGTGCTGGCGCTGGCGAGCCGCACCTACACCGAGGTCCCGGCCGACTGCAGCCCCGCCGCGCTCGAGCATGACCTGGTCTTCTGCGGCCTGTCCGGCATGATTGACCCGGTCCGCCCCGAGGTCGCCGACGCCATCCGCGAGGCGCACGACGCCGGTATCCGCACCGTCATGATTACGGGCGACCACATCGACACCGCCGTGGCCATCGCCAAGCAGCTGGGCATCGTCACCGATCGCAGCCATGCCATCACCGGTGCCGACCTCGATCGCATGAGCGACGAGGAGCTCGACGCGCACATCGAGGACTACGGCGTGTACGCCCGCGTTCAGCCCGAGCATAAGACCCGCATCGTCGAGGCTTGGAAGTCGCGCGACCAGATCGTGGCCATGACGGGCGACGGCGTCAACGACGCCCCGTCCATCAAGCGTGCCGACATCGGCGTGGGCATGGGCATCACCGGTACCGACGTCACCAAGAACGTTGCCGACATGGTGCTCGCCGACGACAACTTCGCCACCATCATCGGTGCCTGCGAAGAGGGCCGTCGCATCTACGACAACATCCGCAAGGTCATCCAGTTCCTGCTTTCGGCCAACCTTGCCGAGGTGTTCTCGGTGTTTATCGCCACGCTCATCGGCTTTACCATCTTTCAGCCGGTGCAGCTGCTGTGGGTGAACCTGGTCACCGACTGCTTCCCCGCGCTCGCGCTGGGCATGGAGGATGCCGAGGGCGACATCATGAAGCGCAAGCCGCGCAACGCCAAGGACGGCGTCTTTGCCGGACATATGGGTCTGGACTGCGTGGTCCAGGGCCTGATCATCACCGTGCTGGTGCTGGCGAGCTTCTTTGTGGGCGTGTACTTTGACATGGGCTACATCCACATCGCCGATATGATCGCCGGCAATGCCGACGAGGAAGGCGTGATGATGGCGTTCATCACGCTCAACATGGTCGAGATTTTCCACTGCTTCAATATGCGCAGCCGTCGTGCGTCGCTGTTCACCATGAAGAAGCAGAACAAGTGGCTGTGGGCTTCTGCCGCGCTGGCACTGGTGCTGACGGTGATCGTGACCGTGCAGCCGACGCTTGCCGAGATGTTCTTCGGCCCTGTGACGCTTGAACTCAAGGGCGTTCTTGCCGCGCTGGGTCTGGCCTTCCTAATCATTCCGCTGATGGAGATCTACAAGGCGATTATGCGCGCGGTCGAAAAAGAGTAGGTCGAAAGGCCATCCCTCCCACCGGCCCGACCGCCTGCGGGGTTTCTTCTTCGCTGGTCCTCGCGCTTCGCGCTGCGGGATCGCTCAGAAGAAACCCCTCTCGGCGGTCGGGCCTTCGGACAACCTCTCGGGACCGTAAGCTGAGGGAAAGTTTGTGAGCCGATCGAGCGTTTGCTCGACCGGCTCTTTTTGATTTAGGGCTTTGCCCGGCCAGCTCTTTTTGATTTAGGGCTTTGCCCGGCCAGCTCTTTTTGATTTAAAATACCTGCTCAGTTGTGATTTATGGTGCTGGGAGGCGTTTGTGGGCAAGGCTAAGGCTAAAGCGAAGAAGAAGACGACGGGGGCACGGGCTAAGCGTGACCGTCGTCGGAAACTCGCGACCGAAGCGCCCGTGTCTGCCGAGGAGTTGTTGGCGAGCGTACCGGGGCTCGATGCGCTGCAGGACGTTCCGGCGTTTGATGACCTGCCGGTCGATGAAGCCCAGCAGACTGCCTTTGATGATTTCTGCGCACATGCCGAGGAGCCCGAGCAGATGCAGCTGGGTGCCGTTATTCGCCTGGATCGCGGGTTTCCGCTGGTGGCCACTGCCGACGACGCCTTTCGCGCCGAGCATGCCGTGGGGTTTGCCAAGTCGCGCGGCGAGGACGAGGTCTTGTTGCCTGCCGTGGGCGACCGTGTGGCGGTGCGCTGCGCTCCCGGGCACGATATGGGCGTGATTGAGTGCGTGCTGCCGCGCCGTACGAGCTTTGAGCGTTGGCGCGGCCGTGCCCGCGGAGAGCGCCAGGTGCTCTGCTCCAACGTGGATAGCGTGCTAATCGTGCAGGCGCTCGGTGCCGGTGAGGTGCTGCTCGACCGCGTGGCGCGCTCGCTGGTGTTGGCGCTCGACTGCGATGCCGAGCCGGTGGTGGTGCTCACCAAAGCTGACCGCTGCGATGCCGAGGAGCTCGAGCGCGATCTGGACCGCGTGCGCCGCCTGGTGGGTCCGGACGTGAGCGTGATCGTGACGTCCTCTGCCGAGGGCCGCGGCCTGGACGAGGTACGCGCCTGCGTGCCTGCCGGGAGCTGCGCCATGATCCTGGGCGAGTCGGGTGCCGGCAAGTCGACGCTGCTCAATGCACTGCTGGGCCACGATACGTTGGCGACCGGCGGTGTGCGCGAACGCGACGACCAGGGCCGTCACACAACCGTCGCGCGCGTGATGGTGGCGCTGCCGGGCGACGCCGGCGTGATCGCCGATGCCCCGGGCCTGCGCAGTCTACCGCTCGTGGGTCACGAGCGGGGTCTGGCGCGCGCCTTCCCCGAGATTGTCGAGGCATCGCGCGCGTGCCGGTTTGGCGATTGCACACATACCCATGAGCCGGGCTGCGCCGTTCGCGAGGCCGAGGACGCCGGGCAGATCGACAGCCTGCGGCTGGAAACGTTCCAAAACCTGGCGTCATCCATGCGCGTGAGCGCTCAAATACTCGATCCCGATGTTCATCTGTAATTGATTTTTCCTATGGCAGCCGTCTCCCAACTGTTCGGGAGACGGCTTTTTTGCTGCGGAAAAGCCTCGAAACATGCAGTTTGCTGACGTGCTGACCAAAACCTTGCCATGAGCTTGACGGGCTGGTCAGCTTTTGGTCGGCGATTGGTTTGACATCGAAAACCAAGATCGCGATTGCGCCGCTTTACACTCTGACCGCCCAGACAATGGTGGTACGGGCATTCGCCCGGCACTGCCATGAGAGGAGCGGCCGTGAACAAGAGCAAGCGCATCGCCATCAGTCTGGTCGCGGGCGTGCTCGCTGCTCTGCTCTGCATGGTTTACGGCTCGTCGATCCGCTCACAAGCCGAACAGGTCCAGGCTGAGACCTTGGCCAAGTACGGTGGCGATCGCGTCGAGGTATGCGTCGCGGCGCGCGATATCGATGTGGGCGAGACCCTCGATGAGACCAATGTCATAACCCAGGAATGGCTGACGAGTTTGCTGCCGCGTGACGCGGCGACCGAGCTGCGCCAGGTGCGCGGCGACGTGACGACTTCGCGTATTCCCAAAAACGCCGTGATCTGCAATGTCTACACCAAGGCCGAGAGCCACAAGCTCGAGGTGCCTAAGGGCAAGGTCGCCGTTTCGGTGGCGGTCGATGCCGAGCACTCGGTCGGCGGTGCTGCGGGCGTGGGCAGCTATGTGGACGTGTACGTGCAAAAAGATGGCGTAACCGATCGACTGTGCGGCGCGCACGTGATCGATACCAGTGAGAATTCCGGTGCCACGCGCGAGGGCAAGATCGAATGGGTGACGCTGGCGGCTGACCCCGAAGACGTCAAGGAACTGCTGGGGGCATCGGGCAAGGGAACGGTCAGCTTGACGATTCCCGCCACGGCGCGCGGCAAAAAGAGCGGAGGCGACGAGTGATGAAGGCGATCTGGCTTGCGTGCTGCGCGTGCGGCGATTACGGGCTGTTGCAGCGGGAAGTCGAGGGCCGTGATGCGGGTGCACAGGTGCTTCGCGTGGGTGACCTGGACGGGCTGATTTCCATGGCGCGGGCGTTTCCGTCGCGCCGCGGGGCTGCCATCATCGCGGCGTCTCTGTTCGATACCGAAGATGTGCGCAAGACTGTTGCGCGCCTGACGGCCGAAGGCCGCGTGAGTCGCGTGGTCGTGTTGATAGAAGCACTCGATCCGTCGGATATCGAGGGGCTGTTTCGCGCAGGGGCGACCGAGGTCATCGCTGCGCACAGTATATGCGGCAACGGGCGCGCGGGCGAGGGAGCGGTTGATTCCGATCGGCGCATGACGATTGAGCCCGATGCTTTTGTTGATAGGGAACCCGGGGCGCCTCGCGCTACAAGAGGCCCGCGTGTTGATGATTATGGAAAAGCGGAAGCCGAGCATGGTCGGCGCCCCCGGAACCCCCTTGTATACGATGACGCTGGAGGGCCGGCACAGCATGCTGGCGACTCCCCGGCTGTAGATATGGGATACGTGCACGGCGTGAATCTGGCGGATGAACTCGACGAAGTTGAGGGCTTTGCCGGGTGCGGCGAGTTGTCGCTGATGCAGCATGAGCAGATTGCACAGAACGAGCCTGCCTTGCAGACCGAACAAGCTGCCATGCCGGCTTGGACGCAGCGTGTGGTTGCGGCGGGGGAGACGGGGACGCTATCGCCGACGCCCGCCCCGCCGCCTCCGATGCCGCCGGCAGACGCTGCCGCTCCGCAGCATCGAGCTCCGGTCATCTGCGCCATTTCGGGTTCGGGCGGTTGCGGCAAGTCGACGATCGTTGCCACCATGGCACACACATCGTCGCTGTTGGGCTTGCGTGCCGCCGTGCTCGACCTGGACCTGATGTTTGGAAACCTTTACGACTTGTTAGGCGTCGATGCTCCGCGCGATATGGCGGCACTTATCGAGCCGTCGGTGGCGGGCGCGCTTGCCGAGCCGGATATCGTGGCCGCATCGATGCGCGTGGCGCCGGGCGTTACGCTCTGGGGTCCCGTCGCGGCGCCCGAGCAAGCCGAGCTCATGGCACGTCCGGTGGAGCTACTGCTTGATGTTCTGCGTCGCGAATCCGACGTGGTCTTTATCGATACCTCGGTCTTTTGGGGCGACGCCGTGGCGGCTGCGGTGGCGGCGAGCGACCGTTGCATGGTCGTTGGCGATGCTGCGGTGTCGTCCGCGACATCGGCGTCGCGCGTCATTGAACTGGCAAGTCGAGTAGGTGTGCCGCGCACGCGCATGAGCGCTGTATTCAACCGGTTTGGCGCGCGCGGGGCAGACGAGGACGTCGCCATGCGCTTTGAGATTGCCTGTGCGTTGAGCTCCAAGATTCGTATCGCCGATGGCGGGCAGGATCTCGCCGCGCTCATGGCGTTTGGGCGCGCTGACGAGGCAGTGGGGCAGACCAGCGCTTTTGCGACCAGCGTGCGCGAGGCCACGCGCGAGATGCTCGTGGAACTGGGGTGCGCCGTCGGCCCTTGGAGCGATATGGTCGCCGACCGTGCAACGCGCACCGAACGCCCGCGTATCCGCCTTCCCTGGTCGCGCGAGGGTGATCAGCGATGAGCCTGCAAACGAGGATTAAGGCTGCCGGCGCTGCAGCGGCGGCAGCGCCTGTAGATGCGGGGCGTCGCCGCGCGGTGAAACGACGCACCAAGCGCGCCGTGATGGACCGCATGGGTTACGACGAAGTGGCGCGTATCAGCGCCTATATCGACCCGGCACTTGCCCGCTCGGAATTGCGTCCCGCGGTGGAGGCGGCGCTCAATGTTGAGGAGCCGACCGATCTCGCGACGCCCGAGCGCGAGACCATCATCGACGAGATTTTGGATGATGTGGTGGGCTTGGGGCCGTTGCAGCCGCTCATCGAGGACGACACCGTTACCGAGATCATGATCAACGGCTGCCGCTCGGCTTTCTTTGAACGCGGCGGCGTCTTGTACCCCATCGAGCATGCGTTTGAGGATGATGAGCAGATTCGTGTGCTTATCGACCGCATCATCTCGCCACTTGGCCGCCGTATCGACGAGCGCAGCCCCATCGTCAACGCCCGCCTCAAAACGGGCTATCGCGTCAACGCGGTGATTCCGCCTGTGGCGATTGACGGACCGATTCTCACCATCCGAAAGTTCTCGGACCGTATCTGCTCGCTGGACGAGCTTGTGGGGCTGGGGTCGCTGCCGCTTTGGTATGCGCAGCTGCTGTCGTGCGCGGTGTCGCTGCGACAGGACCTGGCGGTTGCGGGAGGCACTGGATCTGGTAAGACCACCCTGCTCAACGCGCTGTCATGCGAGATTTCCACCGGCGAGCGCATCGTGACGATCGAGGACTCTGCCGAGCTCAAGTTTGCGCATCATCCGCACGTGGTGCGCCTAGAGGCGCGCGAGGCTTCGATTGAGGGCGAGGGCGCGGTGACGATCCGCGACCTGGTGACCAATGCCCTGCGCATGCGCCCCGACCGCATCGTGGTGGGCGAGGTACGCGGTGCCGAGTGCTGCGACATGTTGCAGGCCATGAACACGGGCCACGATGGGTCGCTCACCACACTTCATGCGGGTTCAGAACAGGAGACCGTGGTGCGTCTGACGTTGCTTGCGCGTTATGGCATCGATCTGCCGAGCGAGCTCATCAAGGAGCAGATTGCCATGGCGCTCGACGGCATCGTGATGTCCGAGCGCCACGCCGATGGCAGGCGTTTCGTCTCCTCGTATTCGGGGGTGCGTCGCGCCGCGTCGGGCGGCGTAGAACTCGAGCGCTATGTGACTTTCGATGCCGCCGAGCGAACCTGGACGCTTGACCGCGAGCCGCCGTTTATCGCAGAAGGCCTGCGGTCGGGGACGCTCACACAAGAGGAGGTGGACGAATGGAGGTCGCTGTGCCCCTCGTCGTAGGGGGTTTGGCAGGGTTTTCTGTCGCGACGGCGTGCGGGGTGGAACCTCGTGTGCCGCAGGTGCCGCCGGCGGAGCTGGCGCGTCAGGCGCTCGAGACGGTGGCAGAGAAGCTGCCGCGTGAGCTGGTGGAAAACGATCTGCTGAAAAAGATTGCCCGTTCGTGGGCATCGCTGGCTCCGGCGCATCCTCTTGGCCTCGTGATCGAGGATGCTTCGGGGCGTTTGGCGTTTCTGCTGCTATCGAGCGGTGTCTGCTGCGTTTTGCTAACGATAGTGTCGTTATCGCCCCTCGGATTTGCCTTGGGACTTGTTGCTCCGATTGCCGTTGGCGCCGCCCGGGATGGCTTTGAGAGCCGGCGCGAGCAACACGATGTAGAAGAGGCCATGCCCGAGGCGTTTACCGCACTTTCCATGTCGCTTGCCTCGGGACATTCGCTGGCCCAGGGCATGCGCTTTGTGGGCGCTCATGCGCAAGAGACGGTGCATACCGAGTTTTTGCGGGTGGCGGCGGCGATCGATTGCGGCATCTCGGCGACCGATGCGCTCGATGACTTGCTCGTGCGCATCGACGCCCCCGGTCTTTCGCTTGTGACCTTGGCGCTTAAGGTGTCACAGCGCACCGGCGCTCCGCTTGCCGACTTACTGTCCGAGGCGTCGAGCATGGTGGGGGAGCGCATTGAGCTCAAGCGCCGCTTGGATGTCAAGACGTCGCAGGCTCGCATGTCGGCGCATATGGTTGCGGCGATGCCGGCGGGCATGTGCGCGGTGTTGGCGCTGCTTTCGGCAGATTTTCGTCGCGGTCTTGCGACGCCTGCCGGCGCGGGCGCTGTGGTGCTGGGTCTAGCCCTCAACGTCGTTGCCCTGGTGGTTATCCGGCGCATTATGCGGGTGGAGCTATGAGCGCCCTGATTGCAGTTGCGGCTTGCCTGTGCGCTCTGAGTGTATTTGCCGCGACGGGTTTGGATCGGGCGGATGCACGCAAGATCGCAGAGGCCTGCAAGCGCGAGGCGGTGCTGGTCGCTGCCGCGGGTCGCTCGGTGGTCGATGCTCTGGCCGCGCGAATGAAGGGCGCGGTTGGAGCGGGCGGCCCGGCGCGAGTATCGCTCGGCGAAGTGTCCGAGATGATCGATGTTGTGCGCTTGGGTCTTTCGGCCGGTCTTTCGTTTGATGCGGCGCTTGAGATTTTCTGCGCCAACCGCCGGTCAGTGCTGGCTCTTCGACTTGAGCGGGCCTGCATGGCGTGGCAGGTGGGCGTGGGCACGCGTGAGGACGAGTTGTTGGCCGCCGCACGCGACCTGGACGTGCGAGCGCTCGAGACCTTTGCCATCACGGTGGGGCAGGCGCTCGCTCTGGGTGCCCCACTTGCCGAGACACTGGCCGCTCAAAGTCGCGAGATCCGTGCGGCTCATCGCGCCGCGGTCGAGCGCGAGATCGAGCGTGCGCCCGTCAAGCTGCTGATTCCCACCGGCACACTCATCTTGCCGGCGTTGCTTCTGTCCATATTGGGCCCGCTGTTGGGAGCAGGCGGGATGATGTAGGGAGGAATACATGAACACGATGACTGACGTTGCTGGCAAGGTCTGGAGCTGGGCTGTTTGCCAGTCAATTCGCGCTCGCCAGCATGCCGGGGAGCTACTGCAGGAGGAGAGTGCACAGGGTACCACCGAGTATGCCATCTTGGTCGGCGTGCTCGTGGTGATCGCGATTATCGCCATCGTCGCATTTAAGGGCAAGGTCCAAGATCTATGGAACGCTATCAGCGAGGGCATCAACAGCCTGTAGAGGGCGAGTGCCCCATCGGGGTGCTGCTGGTGTTTGCTTGCCTGACCGTGGCGATAGCGGCGGTGCTTTGGGGGCTTAACGCCGCGCGGCAGCAGCGTCCTGGGGCCGCCTTCGATTCGGGCTCAGATTCGGCGGTGGCGTCTCAAAAAGGTGAGATGCGAGATGCGGACGATTCGGATGTCGCTGTCACGGCGCAAACCTTTCTGCGGACGCTCGACAAGCGGTCTGGCACTGCGACGGATTCGCCTGAGGACAACGCGATTGCGGTCCGGCTTGCATGGTCCGAGGACCGACCGATGACCGAGGCAGCGGCGGATATGTTACGCGCCTACCGCGAGGTGCCAACGGCCCAGCTCGCCCTGAGCGGCTATCTCGATATTAAGGGCAACGTATGGGGCGCCATCGTGCGCGATGGGCGCGGCTGGGTCGATATGGTGACGGTTGCCGCGGATGCTGGCGATGCTTCGTGTCGTCTGCGCGCCGTGCGTCTGGTCCCGCAAACAATAAGCGCAAAGGAGGGATCGTGAAATGCATGGCGTTCTGCGTGAGGAATCTGCCCAGGCGACGGTCGAATACGCCATCGTCACGGTGGCGCTGTTATCGATCGTGCTGGCGATTGTGGGACTTTGGCGTGCTGGCACCGATGGACGCTTGGCGGCGCTGGTTGAGCGGGCGGCATCCCATGGCGTTGCCTCGACGTCGGTTATCGACGCCGCTGCGGGCGCTAAGGACATCGCGTTGTATTGATATCGCGCGCGAGGACCGGGCGCAGTCTACGGTCGAGGCCGCTTTTTTGCTGCCGACGTTTCTGACGCTCATCCTTCTCGCACTGCAACCGGTGTGCCTGCTCTATACGCGCGCGGTCATGGAGTCTGCCGCCGCCGAGACCGCGCGGCTCATGACCACGACGACGGCGGAGGACGACGATCTTAAGGAGTTCACCCGCCGCCGGCTTGCCGCAGTGCCCAACGTTTCGATCTTTCATGCCGGCGGGCCGTTGTCGTGGGATATCGAGCTTGGCCGGGCCGGTGCGGGTGGTGTCTCGTCCGTGTCCGTTTCCGGCGAGGTCAAGCCGTTGCCTGTGATCGGTGCGTTTGCGCAGGCTATGGGTGGTACCGCCGAGGGCGGCTACGTTGAGCTCAAGGTCGATGTCTCGTATCAATCGCGTCCCGAATGGCTGGAGGGAGATTATGATTCGTGGATTGCTGCATGGGATTAAGCGTTTCTGGTCTAGATGCGTTTTGACGCGCCGTCCGAGCTGCCATCGCAAACGAGGCGGCTTTATGGGTCGAGCCGGTATCGACCTGTTTATCGAAGACGGTGCCTACACCACGCTTTCCTCTGCGGTGGTCATCTTGGTGGTGCTCACGCTGTTGTTTTCGTCGACCGCGGCGATATGGAGCATGTCGCGTGCCGGGGACACCCAGGTGGCGGCCGATAGCGGCGCGCTGGCGGGTGCCAACGTAGTGTCGTCCTATCACACGGCTGCCACGGTGGTGGATGCGAGCATTTTGAGTTTGGGCCTAGCGGGGTTTGCCACGATCGGGACGGGCCTGGTCGCCATCCTCATCCCGGGTGCCGAACCAGTTGCCGGCAATATGGTCGACACCGGGATTGAGATCATTAAAACGCGCAACAAGTTTGCCAAAAGCGCATCGGAAGGCTTACAGAAAATCGAGACGGCTCTGCCGTATCTGATCGCCGCGCGTGCCACGCAGGCGGTGTCGGCGCAGGATACCGATAGTGTGACCTATACCGGTACGGCGCTTGCCGTGCCCAGGACATCCGAGTCGGACTTCGCTGCGCTCGAGGGGTCCGAGATCTCGACCGATACCATCAAAGACACATCAGATGATTTAGGGCGTGCGGCCGAGGAGCTGCGGAAGGCTTCTGAGGACACGGCGAAGGCCAAAGAGCGCGCTTGGCTGGCGGATTGTGGCGGGTCGGACGAGAGTTCGATTGACAAGTACTCGTGTATGTGGGAGCGTGCGAAAAGCCTAACGGATCTCTCTGGTGCTCAAAATCCACATTACGCTTCGAGCGTTACGTGGGAACCGCAAGTGGCGCTCGATCGCGCGAAGGCCTACTATCGCCAGCGCCTGGCAAATGAGAAACCGCTTGGCGAGGGTCCGGAAAAACAGGCAGATTCTGCTGCACGAAAGGTGTTCTTCGCTTATGCGAGCGAAGAAGTCGAGCGGGCATATATAACTGAAAAGAACGGCAAAGTTTCCGCCCACACCCCTTTCCTTCCGCGAAATCCAGATGAGGCGCGGGCGACTGAACTCTATACCGATGCGTGTTGGCCCACGAGTGAAGTAGATAAAGTTACCTATTTGCATTATGGGACTGACTGTCCAAATTACAAAAAAGGAAAGCCGGGTGGGCTGGCATCCGTCGCAGATTTTGACGGTCACGAAACGTGTAGCGAATGCCATTTCGGTGTGTCGTCTTTAGGGTACGTTGCGATTGCAACGACTTCTGTCGAAAGGGGCTTCGAGTACCACTTCGATAAGTTCAAAGAGGCCCTGGAAGACTACGTCGAATGCCGCAACAAGGAGTTCGAGCTCGAGCGTCAGACCGAGGACGAGGCCGACCGTGCAGGCAATGCGTTTGACCAGGCCATTAAAGCGCTTTCGGGCGAGCGCCCGCGTATCGCCCCACCTGGACGCAACGGCGTGGTCGCCTTTGCAGTTTCGGGTGACATTACCAGCCCCGATCAACTTAACTCCTCGTTTAACACGGCAGTCAGGCTTGGCGATCGCGGTGCTATCTCTGCCGCGGTGCTGGCGCCCGATGAGGCGACGGCGCAAAACAACGTGCTTTCGCGATTTTTCTCGACATTGAAGGAACGCTCGGGCGGCGTTGCCGGCGTGCTCGACGGCGTCATGGATGTTTGGGGACGGCTGCTCGTGGGATACGGTGATATCCAAGGTTCGGCCGACGAACTTATGGACGAGATGATTAAAGATCTAGGAGGGGGCAGCGGTGCGTTGGGCTCCATTGCATCGTGGCTCGGCGATACCGTTTCGGCGTCCGTGGCGGCGCTGGGTTTGGAACCGTGCGACTTGCGCCTGCGAAAGCCGGTGCTGACCGATTCCGCCAACGTCATTAAGAGTCCGGGGTCTGACATTGCTGGTCTCTCTCAAGCGCAAGACAAACTGCGAAGTATTCCGTTGGGCGTGACCGATCCCAAGGCGCTTTGCGAGGCGTTGGAATATCAAGTCGAACGCACCATTAGCGGTACGGTGTTCACACTTGCGGAGATTCCTCTGCCCGGCGGCGGCTCCATCCCGCTCACCGTCGATGTCGCCACGCTGGTTGGCGCTCTGGGCGGTGGGTCGTAATGAGTATCCGCATGCGTCTGCGCGAGGAGCGCGCCCAAGCGACGGTTGAGATGGCAGTGGTTACGCCCGTTTTGCTGGTGCTGGCACTCATCGTGTACAACGTCATGATCTTTGCCAGCGCTGTCGCGCGCTTCGACCGCGTGGTGCCCGACATCGTGTTGGCGCACGCTGTGGCGCCGGGCGGGGAGGGTGACGAGAACTCTGCCGATGCCTCGGTGACGGTCCAGACTCAAATTCTGAATGCCATGGAAGGCTATGACTTGCAGATCGAAGTGTCGAGCGAGCAAGGCGCGGAGGCATCAGATGGTGGCCTGCTCTCCCTATCCGGTACGTTTAGGACCTACACCTGCACCATGCACTATGAGCTGTGGCCGACTTCTCTCAGCATCGCTGGCGTTCCGCTGGGGGCGCCGACAACGTTGTCGCACGAGCGCGCGGTGACGGTCGATCCATGGCGTCCGGGGGTGGTCATGTGACCGCGGTCTCGTCCTACATCGCTTACGCGCGGGCACTCAACAGGCTGGGTTGGACGCCGGCCGAGTTTGTGGTGGCGGAGTCGTTTGTCGTGCGCCTGCGCGGCATGCTGGGACGGCGTCCGGTTGCCGCCAATGGCCTGCCGCTCGTCATGGCGTTTCCACGCTGCTCTTCGGTCCATACGTGTTTTATGGCCTATCCCATCGACATTGCCTTCATCGATCGCGACGGCAATATCCTCGCGCGCTACGAAAACGTTCGTCCTTGGCGCATGTGCTCCTGCCTCGGCGCCTGGGCCGTACTAGAGCGTCCTTCAATCATTGTTTCGACTCCTGCTCTCCAACGCGTGCCGGCTTAAGAATTGGCGACAGTGGACTTTCGTCATACGAAATTGGGTAAGATGGAGGAGAAGATGCATGGATGTTGAGATTCATCCCAACGCTAAAAAGCACCTGACGGAAAAGCAGGTGCTTAGCGCTTGGCTTGCGGTTACTGAGTGCATTCGTCGCGAGTCGAAGGACGAGCCGCCCAGATGGCTTGCCATTGGATGGCTTCCAGATGGTCAAAGTGTGGAACTTGTTGCGGTCGAACTAATTCGTGGATGGCTCATTATTCATGCCTTGTCTCCGGTTCAGAAGAAATTCTGGCAAGAGATCGAGCGAGCTCGGCAGAGGGGTCGATGATGGGCAAGACATATACGGCCGCTAATGGTCAGGTTGTAACGGATGAAATGATTGACGCGTGGTGCGAGTCGTACGAGCGCGGAGAGTTACCGGATGGCGAACACACCGTTGGTGGGATCGTGCATGGACGGCCCCCGCTCTCAGGTGAGGGGACGGCAACGCTGTCGGTCAAGATTCCTCTGGGAATGAAGGAGGCCATTCGTCGACGGGCGGCTGCCGAGGGGATGACGCCAAGTGAGTTTGCCCGTGCGGCTCTGAGTGAAAAACTTCTTGCTGCCGGCTGATGCCTCTGACGTGCCGATTTATAGAACCGAGGCTGTGCTCAAAAACTTTTTTAAAATTCTCGGTTGACCGGAACGCATCCTTGGTTATACTAATCAAGCCTTGAAACAAGGCACACCTCAAATGGCTGGGTAGCTCAGTTGGTAGAGCAGAGGACTGAAAATCCTCGTGTCAGGGGTTCGATTCCCTTCCCCGCCACCTTGAACTGACTAGGACCTCTGCAAAGGGGTCCTTTTCTAATATGAGAAAGCCATTGTCAATAGGCATGTTCGTTCGAGCCCGGTTTGAAACCGGGCTTTTTCGTTTCCCGTCGGGAGAGCCCGCGCACGCTGCATGGCTTAGTCGACGCTTGCCTGGCAAGCTAATATCCGCGGGCTCTTGCGGGTGCGCTTCCGGCGGTCAGCCCGGTATGTCCGCGCACCCCACCGCATTTCGATTCTCCGTCCGGCGCTATCGTACGAATCCAGTCTTTTGTCGGGCGCGGCCCCGGGGCTGCCCATCAAAAAGGTCGTGAACTCGCGCCGGCGATGCGTCGAGGCGCGGGCCCTCCCGGCGGGAGTCGGTTGTCGCCGGCTGCTAGAGGACGGTCCCCTCGGACCTGCACCCGATCTCCCAGACCCAGCAGGCGAGCTCGCGCGCCACGGCGGCGTTGGCCTTGCACGCGCTCTTGCCCGCCGCGGCCAGCGCCTCGCGGCGGCGGTGGAGCCTGGCGGTGCAGTCGTCCGCCCTAGAGCGTATCGCCGGGGGCACGTCGGTGCCGGGGGCTGGGGCCTTGGGCCTCGGGGAGCACGTGGAGTAGTGCCATGCGGACTCTATGAGCGCCGTGCGCGCGAGCGCGTTGCCGGCCTTGGTTATCCCGCCGCGCCGCTCGGACTCGCCGCTCGAGTGCTCCGACGGGGTCAGCCCGCACCAGCTCGCGAAGGCCGGCGCCGAGCGGAACCTGCTGAAGGACCCGGCCTCCGCCGCGAGCCTGAAGGCCGTCAGGGTGTCGACCCCCTTGATGCAGGACAGCGCCTCCACCGTCGCCCGCCAGCGGTCGGTGCCCGCCAGCGCGACGACCCTCCTCTCGAGCTGCCGCCTGTCCGACTCCGCGCAGCGGGCGGCCGTGACGTAGTACTCCAGCGCGTCGCGCTGCGGCCCCTCGAGCCTGATTTCCGAGACCCACCTCCAGTGGGCCCTCGTCCAGGCCTTCTTCCTCGCCCCGTCGGCGTTGCGCTCGTCCCAGACGTGGCCCAGCCTGATCAGGAACATGTTGAGGCGCTGCCTGGCGCGGCGGTACTCCACCGTGGCGTCGTCGAGGGCGCGGTCGAGGTCCCGGGCGGCCTCGACGGCCGCATCGGGCAGCGGGACCTCCACGATGTTGTGGGTGGCGAGCATGCGGGCGATGAACTCGGCGTCGCGCCGGTCGTTCTTGCGGCGCGCGTCCGCCGCCGGCCTCTGCATCTTGGAGACGGCGGCCACGGCGCAGTCGAGGCCGAGCGCGCGCAGCTCGCGCGCCATGTGGAAGCCGGTGGGGCCGCTCTCGTAGCAGGCCCTGGGCTCCTCGAACCCGAGGGCCCACTCCGCGATCTCGGCGGCGTCCGTCCCGAAGTCACGGTGCACCACCTCGCCGGTGAAGGGGTAGAACGCCGCGGCGGCGACCGATCGCGCGTGGACGTCCAGGCCGATGGAGGTAACATGGGGCATGGGAAGCCTCCTCCCCGCAGGTGCGGTAAGGGCTACCGCACGGGCCGATACTCAAAGCCCATTGTGGCACCCCGAGCCCGCGGAAAGAAGCTGCGCCGCGGGGGAGGCGGCCCCCAATGGCTTTCTCATATCGTCTTTTATGCGGCCCCCACATGGAATCGAACCCCGTGAGGGCGCGGAGCTGAGTAAACGCGTAAGCGTTTGCCAGCGCAGCTCGCAAGGCGCGTAAGCGCCGCAGCGGTCCGTCCGCGCGGCGCGCGGACGCGATTCCCTTCCCCGCCACCTTGAACTGACTAGGACCTCTGCAAAGGGGTCCTTTTCTTTTATTGAGGGCTCTGCGGAAATTGCGTCCCGGAATTTGGCTTCAGAGTGGGATGCGTTTTCCGCTTTGAGGCCGCTTGGGAAAGCGCGACCCGGAATCCGGCGTCAGAATGGGATGTGCTTTCCTTTTGCGGTCTTTGGCGGAAACTGCGTCCCAGATCCCGCGCTCAGAACGGGATGCATTTTCCGGTTGAGGCCTCGAACGGAAAATGCATCCCAGTCTTTTGCGAAAAACGGGATGCGCTTTCCGGCCGCCTACCTCCGGCGCATATGTACATCTCGGCACGCCATCTCGGGCCCGCCCGCTCAGACATTCCTCCCACTTTCGCGTCACTTTGCAGACCGTTCGGTCGTCTGTCCGCACGCGCGGGTATACTCAAAACGATACTTTTCCTATGCAATACGATGCAGGCTCGGCCTGCACGATCCGAAGGGGGCAGTGATGGAGAGGATACTCGGCGTTAATCTCTCTGGCTGGTTTATTCCCGAGCCTTGGGTGACCCCGTCGCTATACGCGGCGACCGGTGCATCCAATGCGGCCGAGCTGCAGGAGGCCATGGGCACCGCCGCCTATAACGAGCGCATGCGCCGTCATTACGAGACGTTTGTGAGCGAGGATGATTTCCGTCGCATGGCGCAGATCGGCCTCAACGCCGTGCGCCTGCCGGTGCCTTGGTATGCCTTTGGCTCACAGGAGTCCGATGCGTCCTACATCTCGGTTGTCGACTACATCGACCGTGCAATTGAGTGGGCTGCCAAGTATGACATCCGCGTGCTGCTTGATCTAGCAACTGTGCCCGGTGGCCAGGGCGATTCCAACGATTCGCCCGCCACGCCAGAGGCTGTTGCCGAGTGGCATTCGTCCACCAACGGTCGTCATGTCGCACTCGACGTGCTCGAGCGCTTGGCCGATCGCTACGGCGAGGCCGAGAGCCTGCTGGGCATTGAGCTGCTGGATACGCCGCAGATGAGTGTCCGCAAGAGCCTCTTCACCATGACGGATGGCATTCCGGCGCACTACCTGCGCAACTTCTATCGCGATGCCTATGAGCTCGTCCGTTCGTATATGCCCGAGGATAAGATCGTCGTCTTTTCGTCTTCGGGGCATCCCAGCGAGTGGAAGCATTTTATGCGCGGCGCCAAGTACAAGAACGTCTACATGGACCTTCACCTGTACCATTACCGCGACGAGTATGCGCTCGACATCACGAGCCCCCGCGGGCTGACGACGGCGATTTCGCGCAACAAGCGCGAGCTTAAAGAAGCGATTTCGACTGGGTTCCCCGTGCTGGTGGGCGAATGGTCGGGCGCGGCGATCTTTGCCAACTCGTCGGTTACGCCCGAGGGCCGCAATGCCTACGAGCGCGTGTTTATCGCCAACCAGCTGGCTTCGTTTGCGCCGGCTGCCGGCTGGTTCTTCCAAACGTGGAAGACCGAGAAGCGCATTGCAGCATGGGACGCCCGCGCGGCGCTCGGTACGCTCGAGCGCGGCATGATTGAATAGGTTGATATGACGCAAAACAGCGCCCATACGGGCAAACTCTATGTGGTCGGCACGCCTATCGGCAACCTGGGCGACCTGTCTCCGCGCGTTGGCGAGGCGTTTGCCGCCGCCGATGCCATCTGCTGCGAAGACACGCGTGTGACGTCAAAGCTGCTGATGCACCTGGGCATTTCCAAGCCACTTGTCCGTTGCGACGAGAATGTGATCGCCAGCCGCGCCGCCGGCCTGGTCGACCGTCTGCTGGCGGGGGAGACCCTCGCCTTTGCCTCGGATGCCGGCATGCCGAGCGTGTCCGATCCCGGCCAGGCGCTGGTCGAGGCGGCGCGTGAGGCCGATGTGCCCGTCGAAGTTATTCCCGGGCCCTCTGCTTGCGTCACGGCGCTCGTTTCGTCCGGCATTCCCTGCGAGCATTTTTTCTTCGAGGGCTTTTTGGGCCGAAAGCACGGCGACCGCGTGCGCCGTTTGCAGCGCCTTGCCGTGGTGCCCGGCGCGCTCATCTTCTACGAGTCTCCACATCGCATCGTGGCGACACTCGAAGCCGTGGCGGAGGTCTTTCCCCAGCGTGAGGTTGCCGTCTGCCGCGAGCTCACCAAGTTGCACGAGGAGGTCCTGCGCGGGCCCGCTGCCCAGCTTGCCGAGGAGCTACGTGCCCGCGGCGAGGTGAAAGGCGAGATTGCGCTGGTCATCGCGCCACCGAGCGAGGACGAAGAGGCCGGTATCGTGCCGGTTGGCGCCGCGGCAGCGGATCCCGATGAGGCCCTGCGCGCGGATATCCGCGCCGCGCTCGAGGAGGGGGAGCCCGCCTCTGCGGTGGCCAAGCGCCTGTCTCAGAAGTATTCGCGCCGCAAGCGCGATGTCTATGCCATGGTGCTCGATATGCAATAGATGGAGGATATCCAGCCCTTGCGCTAGAATCATCCTCTGTATGCAACGTTTTTCTGGAGGACAAACCCCATGGATCAAAGCAAGCCTTCGTTCTTTATCACGACGCCCATCTACTACGTCAACGCCGATCCGCACCTGGGCACGGCTTATTCCACCATCATCGCCGACGTTCAGGCTCGCTATCGCCGTTCCGTCGGCTATAACGTCAAGTTCCTGACCGGCATGGACGAGCACGGCGAGAAGGTCGCCGAGGCCGCAGCCAAGCACAACATGACGCCGCAGGAGTGGACCGATAGCCAGGCTCCGCACTTCAAGGAGCTTTGGAGCAAGCTCGAGATTTCCAACGACGACTTCATCCGCACCACCGAGCCGCGCCAGCATCATGCCGTGCAGTACCTGTGGGAGCGTATGAAGGAGTCCGGCTACCTGTATAAGGGCAGCTACGACGGCTGGTATTGCGTGCCTGACGAGACCTACTTTACCGATACGCAGGTCCAGAAGGGCGACGAAGAGTACGGCAGCGTCGGCCAGCACCTGTGCCCCGACTGCCACCGTCCGCTTGAGCGCGTGCAGGAGGAGTCCTACTTCTTTAAGCTTTCCGCCTTCCAGGACAAGCTGCTCAAGCTCTATGACGAGCACCCCGACTTTGTCGAGCCTGCGTTCCGCATGAACGAGGTTCGCAGCTTTGTCGAGGGCGGCCTTAATGACCTTTCCGTGAGCCGTACGAGCTTTGACTGGGGCGTTCAGGTCCCGTTTGACGAGGGTCACGTGACCTACGTGTGGTTCGATGCGCTGCTCAACTATATGACGGCCGTCGGCTACGGTGTCGACACCGACGAGGCGCGTGCCGAGCTGGCCTATCGCTGGCCCGCGCAGTTCCACATCGTGGGTAAGGACATCATCCGCTTCCACTGCGTCATTTGGCCCGCCATGCTCATGGCCATCGGCGAGGCCCTGCCCGAGCACGTCTTTGCCCACGGCTTCCTGACCGTGCGCAATGCCGAGACCGGCAAGGCCGAGAAGATGTCCAAGAGCCGCGGCAACGCCATCGCTCCGCAGGACGTTATCGACATGCTGGGCGTCGAGGGCTATCGCTACTACTTTATGACCGACGTCGTCCCTGGCACTGACGGTGCCATCAGCTTCGACCGCATGGAGCAGGTCTACAACGCCGACCTGGCCAACAGCTGGGGCAACCTCATCTCGCGTTCGCTCAACATGAGCGGCAAGTATTTTGACGGTTGCGCGCCCGCCAAGCCCGCGTCGTTCGATGCGTTCGAAAACCCGCTGGCAAAGATCGCCGATGGCCTGGTCGAGCGCTACATGGCCAAGATGGACGTGCTCGATTACGGTGGAGCCAAGGACGAGGTCATGGAGCTCATCCATGCCGCCAACCACTACATCGAGGACTCCGAGCCCTGGGCGCTTGCCAAGGACGAGACCAAGGCTGACGAGCTGGCATTTGTGATCTACAACCTGCTCGAGGCTATCCGCATTGCCGCTCACCTGCTGATGCCGCTCATGCCCCAGACTTCTGCCGAGGCCCTGCGCCGCCTGTCGTGCGAGGACGAGGCCGCGAGCGACGACCTCAAGGGCATTTGCGCTTGGGGCTTGCTTGCCGGTGGTCAGCCCGTCGAGAAGGGCGAGCCGCTGTTCCCGCGTCTGGGCTAAGCCGCCGCGCGCCATATCGGCAATTTGCTGTTTAGATGTAAGGGCATGGCCGCAACGGTCCATGCCCTTTTGTTTCAAGACGCCGCCACCATGCTAAGGAGGCAACTATGACAACTTCGCCTTTGGCAAACCCCACGGCAACAAGGGAGCTGCTGGAGGAGTTTGGCCTTGCGACCAAGCATCGCCTGGGCCAGAACTTCCTGATCGACAACCATGTAATTGAGCGCATTTGCGAGCTTTCCGAGCTTGCGGGCGATGAGCGCGTGCTCGAGGTCGGTCCGGGCGTTGGTACGCTCACGCTTGCGCTGCTGCAGGAGGCGGCGTGCGTCACGTCGATCGAGGCCGACCCCGAGCTCGAGCCGGTGCTCGATGCCCATGCCGCTGACTACGCCAACTTCCGCTTTATCATGGGCGACGCGCTCAGGGTGACGCCGGAGCAGATTGAGCAGGTTGCGTGCGGTGAGCCGACGGTATTTGTCGCGAACCTGCCCTATAACGTGGCGGCGACGATCATCCTGCAGTTCTTCCAGACGATGCCCGCGCTCAAGCGCGCCGTCGTCATGGTTCAAAAGGAGGTTGCCGATCGCATTGCCGCAGTGCCGGGCAATAAGACCTATGGCGGCTATACGGCAAAGCTCGGCCTGTATGCGCAGGTGACGGGTCGCTTTGAGGTGCCGCCGCGTTGCTTTATGCCGGCACCGCACGTGGACTCGGCCGTCGTGCGTATCGACCGTGTTGACGGCGTGGTGCCCGAAGGACTCGATCGCGAGTTTGTGGCCCGCGTGATTGACGCCGCATTTGCTCAGCGTCGCAAGACCATCCGCAATTCCATGAGCGCCAACGGCTTTGCCAAGGACGTGCTCGATGCCGCCTTTGAGGCTTGCGGTATCTCACCCACCACGCGCGCCGAGACGCTCGATGTTGCTGACTTTGTCCGCCTGGCCCAGGAGCTAATCCATGACGCCTAATGCCGAACGCGTGACGTTTACCAAGAAAAAGAAGACGGTTGCCTGCCCCGTGCCCTTGGCACCGCTTGCCGACACGCATGCGCATCTGCTTTCGTTTTGGGGCAAAGAAGTGCCCGAGACGCTCGTGCGCGCGAAAGCCGCGGGCGTCGACCTGTTGGTGACGATGCTCGACCCCATCGCCGACAAGCGCAGCGTGACGGACTATAGCGACTGGCTGGTGCGCGAAATTCTACCGATGCGGGATATTCCGCAGATCAAGTATCTCGCTGGCGTTCATCCCTATGGCGCGCCGGATTATACCGACGACATTCACGCGCAGGTCGTTGCCGCGCTCGATAATCCTTTGTGCGCCGGTATCGGCGAGATCGGCCTGGACTACCACATGGATTACGATGACGACATCGCGCCGGCGCCCCATAGCGTGCAGATTGATTGCATGGCACGTCAGCTCGAAGTTGCCGTGCGCCGCAATGTGCCGGTGGAGCTGCACCTGCGGCACGAGGACTCGGATGGGGAGCGCACTTCGCACGTTGATGCGTACAACGTGCTGCGCGAGGTAGGTGTGCCTCAGGCCGGTTGCGTGCTGCACTGCTTTGGCGAGGACCGCGCCACGATGGAGCGCTTTGTGGATTTGGGCTGCTATATCGCCTATGGCGGTGCGGCCACCTTTAAGCGCAACGACGATGTGCGCGAGGCATTTGCGGCAACTCCACTCGATCGAATTTTGTTCGAGACGGATTGCCCGTATATGGCTCCGGAGCCCATCCGCGGTCTTGAATGCGAGCCCGCAATGATCTCCATTACGGCAAACACGCTGGTCAACGACCGTGTCGATCGCACGGGTGAGGACGCCGAAACAATCGTGCAAGCCGCTTGGGAGAATGCCTGCAAACTTTTTCAAAAATAGTTCTTGCGTTCGTGGTGGCGCTCCGTTATTCTAATTCCTGCACGCGGGCGTGGCGGAATTGGCAGACGCGTACGGTTCAGGTCCGTATGGGGGCAACCCCATGAAGGTTCAAGTCCTTTCGCCCGCACCATTAAATGAAAGAGCTCCCAGCAATGGGAGCTTTTTTGTTATGGGCCCATCACAGGGACTTGAACCTGTGAAGGAGCGAGCGTAAAGAAAACGCGGAGCGTTTTTAGCGAGCTGGCGAGGACGCCGGCAGGCGGCCGAAGCCGGTGCGGATCCGCGAAGCGGATACGCGGACGTCCTTTCGCCCGCACCATTGATTGAAAGAGCTCCCAGCAATGGGAGCTTTTTGTTATGGGCCTCTTGTTGATGTCACGTTGCTGCTTCGTGCGGGTATCCTAGTGCCAACGTGTGCCTATCAGAGGAGAGACCATGCTGTTGTCCGGTATCATCGCCGCCCTTACCAGCCTTTTGATTCCCATCATCATTTTGTTGTTACTGCTTCCCAACGCCTGCTATGTCGTTGAACAGCAGCATGCCGTGATCATCGAGCGTCTGGGCAAGTTTAACCGCATCGTCAACGCGGGCTTCCACATGAAGGTGCCCGTGATTGACTGCAAAGCCGCCACGGTGAGTCTGCGCACCATGAAAAACGGTTTTGGCATCGACGTTAAGACCCAGGACAACGTGACCATCGGCCTTGAGGTCTCTGCTCAGTACCACGTGAGCTATGACATGGGCGCCGGCCCGGCAGATTCGGGTATCTACAAGAGCTACTACATGCTGCAGGAGCCCGTCGACCAGATGCGTGACTTCATCACCGACGCCCTGCGCTCTTCGATTCCCGTCTACACACTCGACGAGGTCTTTGCCAAGAAGGATGACATCGCCAAGGATGTCAACGCTACCGTTTCCGAGCAGATGGCCGCCTACGGCTTCACTCTCGTGTCGACGCTCATCACCAAAATCGCACTGCCGACCGAGGTCGAGAACTCCATGAACGACATCAACGCCGCCCAGCGCAAGCGCGCTGCGGCACAGGAGCTCGCCGAGGCCGACCGCATCAAGCGCGTCACCGAGGCGACCGCCGAGGCCGAGGCTATGGAAAAGGCGGGCGAGGGCATCGCCAACCAGCGCAAGGCCATCGCACTGGGTATCAAAGGTTCGCTCGAGATCATCCAGGAGACGGGTGTCGGCAATGACGAGGCCAACCAACTGTTCATGTTTACGCAGTGGTCCGAGATGATGACGGAGTTTGCTCGCACGGGTAAAACCTCGACGGTCGTGCTGCCGAGCGACTTCTCGCAGTCGGCCTCTATGTTCGAGCAGATGCTGACCGCCGGCAAAGTTCAAAACGATTCGAAGGAGTAGACGCGCGTGAAATACACCGTCGTTTGCGTCGGTAAGCTCAAGGAGCGCTTTTGGAAGGACGCGTGCGCTGAGTACACCAAGCGCCTAGGCGCCTATGCCAAGGTGGATATCCGCGAGGTGGCCGATATCGACCCGGCTAAGGCGGGCGGCGTGGATGCCGCGCGCGACAAGGAGGGGGCGGCAATTCTTGCTGCATTGCCGTCTCGAGCGCATGTGATCCTGCTGGCTATCGAGGGCAAGGAGCGTTCGAGTGAGGAGCTCTCGGCGAGGCTCGACGATCTTATGCTGCGAGGCAGCAGCGACATCGCCTTTGTGATTGGCGGTTCGGACGGCGTGAGCGATGAGGTGCGCGCCCGCGCCGACGAGATGCTCAGCTTTGGACGCATTACCTTGCCGCATAACTTGGCGCGCGTGGTGCTGCTGGAGCAAATCTACCGCGCCTGCAAGATCAGCCGTGGCGAGCCGTATCACAAATAGGTCGGCAATACGAAACAATGGCGTGGGACAATAGCTTTCGTTTTGAAGAGCGTGTCTGAGAGGACTATGAGATATGAAGATTGGATTTGTCGGTTTTGGCAATATGGCGAGCGCTATGGCCGATGGCTGGATCGCTGCCGGTGTAGCTGCGAGCGACATGTGCGCCTGCGCGGGTCGCTACGACGCACTGGTTGAGCGCTGCGAGGCGCGCGGCATGGTCGCCTGCCACGATGCCGCCGAGGTTGTCGCCGCATCCGATATCGTGGTCGCTGCGGTCAAACCGTACATGATCGAGAAGGTATTCGCCCCGCTCAAGGATGCTCTTGCCAAAAAGGTCGTTCTGTCGGTTGCCTGGACCTGGGACAGTGCCAAGTGGGAGCAGGTCCTGCCGGGCGTCGCGCATATCTCGACGGTGCCCAACACACCGGTTTCGGTGGGCGAGGGCGTCATCGCTTGCGAGAAGGCTTCCACGCTTAGTGATGAGCAGAGCGCCGTGGTGCTTGATCTGCTTGGCAAACTCGGTGCGGTGGTCGAGCTCGATACGAGCCTGCTGTTTGTGGGCGGCACGGTGGGTGGTTGCGCTCCGGCATTTGTCGCCATGGCAATCGAGGCCCTGGGCGATGCGGCGGTCAAGCACGGTATCCCGCGTGCCGATGCCTATCGCATTGTGAGCCAGATGGTGCTAGGTACGGCAAAGCTGCAGCTTGCAACTGGCCAGCATCCTGCGGCGATGAAGGATGCCGTATGCTCGCCCGGTGGTGCCACCATCAAGGGCGTCGTTGCGCTCGAGGACGCTGGCATGCGCAGCGCCCTGGTCAAGGCAATCGACGCAACTCTCCAGTAAAACCGACCAAAAAAAGGACGGGTTTATTTTTGGCAGGTATTTTCTGCGGTTTTGTCCTTTTAGCGAAAAGCGCCCCGCAACTGGCTCAATTCCAGTTGCGGGGCGCTTGCGTTTGCCCAGATAAAACAGACCAAAATAAACCTGTCCCTTTTTGGCAGGTTAGTCCCAGAAGCTGTCTTCCTCATCCTCGGACTTGGGTCCGCGGTCGACGTACATCTTATGGGTACGCTTCTCCATTACAAAGGCAAGAATCGCAAATAACAGGATGCCGCCGGCGAAAAGGATGGCAAAACCGGTGCGGGTGCCAAACAAAAAGGAAAAAACTGCGTCCATTGGGTGCCTTCTTGCGTAGTTGAGTTGGGTCGTAAACGCTCATAAGTATATACTTGCCCATACATGTACAAGGTTGCAACCTAAATGGAATGTATATCGCCGGAGGATCTAATGCTTGATATCAAGTTTGTTCGCGAGAACCCCGATGCCATCGATGTCGCCATGGCTAACCGCCAGACGTCTTGGGATCGCGAGAAGTTCTTTGAGCTCGACGACGAGCGCCGTGCCGTCATCACCGAGGTCGAGGAGCTCCAGGCTACGCGCAACGCCGAGTCCAAGAAGATCGGCGCCCTGATGAAGGAGGGCAAGAAGGACGAGGCCGAGGCCGCCAAGGAGGCCGTGCGCGCCGTCAACGAGAAGATTGACGGTCTGGCCGAGCGCCGTACTGCTCTCGAGCAGGAGCAGTACGACTTCATGGCTCACCTGCCCAACATTCCTTGCGAGGCCACGCCGTACGGCAAGGACGAGGACGAGAATATTGAGCGCCGTCGTTGGGGCACCCCGCGCGAGTTCGACTTCGACTTTAAGCCGCATTGGGATCTGGGCACCGATCTGGACATCCTCGACTTCGAGCGCGGCAACAAGCTCTCCGGCAGCCGTTTTACCGTTCTCGGTGGCGCCGGCGCCCGCCTGGAGCGCGCCCTCATCAACTTCTTCCTCGATACGCACACCAGCCGTGGTTTTAAGGAGTGGTGGCCGCCCATCGTCGTCAAGCGTCAGACCATGTTTGGCACGGGTCAGCTGCCCAAGTTCGAGGACGACGCCTATCACGTCTCGGGCGACAACTTTCTGATCCCCACCGCCGAGGTCGTGCTCACCAACCTGCACGCCGGCGAGGTCCTCGACGCCGACACCCTGCCGCGCCGCTACACCGCCTTCACCCCCTGCTTCCGCGAGGAGGCCGGTTCCGCCGGTCGCGACACCCGCGGCATCATCCGTCAGCACGAGTTCGACAAGGTCGAGATGGTCAAGTTCGCTAAGCCGGAGGAGTCCGACGAGGAGCTCGAGAGCATGACCGCCGAGGCCGAGTACCTGCTGCAGCAGCTGGGCCTTCCGTATCGCGTGATTAGCCTGTGCACCGGCGACTTGGGCTTCTCTGCCCGTCAGACCTACGACGTCGAGGTCTGGCTGCCGAGCTACAACGCCTACAAGGAGATCAGCTCCTGCTCCAACTGCGGCGACTTCCAGGCCCGCCGCGCCAACATCAAGTACCGCGACCCCGAGAACTTCAAGGGTTCGCGCTACCTGCACACGCTCAACGGTTCCGGCCTGCCGGCCGGCCGCACCATGGCCGCCATTCTGGAGAACTACCAGAACGCCGACGGCACCATCACGATTCCCGAGGTCCTGCGTCCTTACATGGGTGGTCTCGAGAAGATCGAGCCGGTCGCGTAAGTTGGCTGCATAGGGGATATGCAAGGGCGCTCCTTCGGGGGCGCCCTATTTCGTGCGCAGGTCCATACCATGCCGTGCGGACAGCTCAATAGAAAACACACGAACAACTGTTCTGTATACAGCCATCTACCTGCTATGCTTTTGCTAAATAAGAGCGAGAGAAAGGGGACGCGATGGAGCTGTTTGATGATCGGGTGGTTTTGTTTGAGAGCGACGAGGGCGGGGAGTACCTGCTTGTAACGTGTGAGCCGTCTGGCATGGGCGGCCTGGTGGTTCGGCAGACGAGTGAGGGTCCGTTGACACAATGGTGCTTTGAGGAGTCGCCGCATGTGGTCGAGACCTTTGTGACGCACGAGGGGCTTGTGGCGCTGGAGCACTTCTATGGAGTTGGGACTTCCAACCAGGTCGCGCGCATGCTGAGCATCTCGTTTGCCGATTATGATTGTGCCCAGCGGGTGAGATCGCTCCTGAGGGAACTTGATGCCAAGTTTGACGTGATCGAAAAGCCAATCGATCGTACGGGGAACAGCGGTATATGCGGAGCAGCATGACAAAACTGCGTTCCACAAAAAAGTTTGAGATTGTGCTTGACTCCAATAAGCTAAAGTGGTTTTATATGTCTTGCGCTGCGGCGTTACCTCAGCTGGATAGAGGGTCTGACTACGAATCAGAACGTCATAGGTTCGAATCCTATACGCCGCACCATTTGAGATTAAAGCTCCCGGCAACGGGGGCTTTTCTTTTATGTAAGCACTGCATGGATTCGAACCTCGGTCGAGGCGCGGGCGTAAAGAAAACGCGGAGCGTTTTTAGCCCGCGGGCGAGCGCGCCGGCAGGCGGGCGAAGCCGGTGCGGATCCGCGAAGCGGATGCGCGGAATCCTATACGCCGCACCAATCGAAATTGAAAGCCTCCGGCAACGGGGGCTTTTATTTTATGGCGGTATCCCATGGATCCGAATCTCGGTCGAGGCGCGGGCGTCTCAATCATCACTTCGTAAAATTTTTCCAAATTGTCGCTTGACCCATCGAGGGGTCACGTGCATAATAATCCCTGCGTTGCGGCGTTACCTCAGCTGGATAGAGGGTCTGACTACGAATCAGAACGTCATAGGTTCGAATCCTATACGCCGCACCATTTGAGATTAAAGCTCCCGGCAACGGGGGCTTTTCTTTTATGTAAGCACTGCATGGATTCGAACCTCGGTCGAGGCGCGGGCGTAAAGAAAACGCGGAGCGTTTTTAGCCCGCGGGCGAGCGCGCCGGCAGGCGGGCGAAGCCGGTGCGGATCCGCGCAGCGGATGCGCGGAATCCTATACGCCGCACCAATTGAATTTTAAAGCCTCCGGTAACGGAGGCTTTTCTTATATCGCGATGCGTCGAAGATCGCATCAAGTGGTCAAAATGAGTAAAAATCAAATTCAATAACTTTTTTCGAAAAATGCTTGACCTTTATTCAGTCGATGTGCATAATAATCAATAAGTCGCGGCGTTACCTCAGCTGGATAGAGGGTCTGACTACGAATCAGAACGTCATAGGTTCGAATCCTATACGCCGCACCATTTGAGATTAAAGCTCCCGGCAACGGGGGCTTTTCTTTTATGTAAGCACTGCATGGATTCGAACCTCGGTCGAGGCGCGGGCGTAAAGAAAACGCGGAGCGTTTTTAGCCCGCGGGCGAGCGCGCCGGCAGGCGGGCGAAGCCGGTGCGGATCCGCGCAGCGGATGCGCGGAATCCTATACGCCGCACCATTTGAGATTAAAGCTCCCGGCAACGGGGGCTTTTCTTTTATGTCGCCGCTGCATGGATTCGAACCTCGGTCGAGGCGCGAGCGTGAAGCGGACGATTTCCTGTCGACTCGTGTAAGATTCCGAGTAGATGTCGCGACTTATTCGCGACCACTCCTTCTTCAAGCGACCGATCAGGGTGATACTTCGTGGCAGAGCGTCCGACATACAAGCTCAGGTTTCTCGATCCCAAGAAGCGCTTTCCGGCGATGCCCGAGCAGCCTGCGGGACGCTCATATGGCGTGGTCTGGAAACTCTTTGGCGAGGATCAGCTTGAATCTTGTTATGTCGTCGAATTCGTTGGCAAAAGTCATGTGTCGCTTTTGGGCTACGTAAGCGTTTCGGGTGAGGTGTACAAGGTGGACCGCCCCGTCAGCGAGGCTCCGCTGCCCAACGATCCCGACATGGAACTGGTCCTTGACGAGTCGGATTCCAGTATTGGTGAGATTATGGTAAGGGAAGCCAACGGTGCAATGCGCGCGTGTGCGCAAACTGCCGGCTCTCCCGAAGGCCCCATGCGCGAGCAGTCCGACCACGAGACATGGAATTCGACCCGCGCCCTTCCTTACGGCGAGTTCATGGCCTCGATGTTCTTGCGCTACGTGATATTTGCCAACTCCGAAAGCGCTATTGTGAACACGGCGGACGCCGGCGGACTCGACGAGGGTATGCAAAACGTTGTCGACAAGATCAAGCTCGTAAAGTTGCCCGAGCCGGTCGAGGTGTTTTTGGGCTTTAACACGGCACCGCTCCCCGATGCTATCGAGACGCTGCTCTACCGCGTTGACCATGCCGAGAATCCGAGCGGTATCGAGCGCTATGCCGCCGCCCTTATGAGCGAAATTGACTTGCCCCGCCTGCGCACCATCGCTGCCAAGTCCGAGATGAGCCTGGCTCGCATTGATCGCTCAAAGATTTTCTATCTCAATTTTGATCGTAGCCTGTTGGACCAGGACGAGATTGACATGCTGCTTGCCATCGAGTGCCGTCTCAACCGCCTCTCCGGCATCCTTGAGCGCATCGGGGCCGGATTGGTCCCTGCGGCATCCTCGCCGAGCCTTGAGGGCTGCGCGCTCTTTGATGCGTGGCATATCGCCAAGACGACCAACGATGTTCCCCGACTGCTCGATACGGCTTCGAGCGATAACCCGTGGGGCAAGCCGGGTACGGTGGCTTGCCAGCCGGGCGGCGAGTGGGACGTGCGCACCCGTTTTGCGCGAATCGTTGAGGCGCTCAACGTGGTCACGCGGCTCGACTATACCTATCGGGCAAACGTTGCCGAGGGGATTATGCTCGTTCGGTTTGGGCAGTCTGTCGTTGATGCCATGCCGCAACGTGAATACGACGCTCAGGATGACGCCTGGCGCGAGCTGGACGAGGACACGCGCGCGATCTGGGCCGCGGAGCACGATGCGCGCGTGGCACTCACGCTTGCGGCAGCGTGTTTTGCCGCGGGCACCTGCATCACGCGCTGCTATGTGCAGATTGCTGCTCCCGACAGTGAGCAGGGCGAGCGCGTTGTCGCAACGTATTTCTTTGGGCGCGCGGCCTATCTGGCCGATTGCGTGCCTGTCGCCAAGGATCTTGAGAGCATGGACATGGACGATATGCCGTGCAAGCGTGTACTTGAGGCGTATGAGTCAACTGCTCCGGAGACGATTGAACCTGCGGAGGTTCATGCTCGTCCGCGTGATGACCATCGCACGCTTCCGCCGGCGCTGCGCGATTTGCTGCTTGCCGATACGGCTGACGAGTTGGAGGTCATGGAAGAGGACGACGACCCATACGTGGCCCGTGTTGTTGAATTGCGCGAGCAGGCAAAAGTCGACCGTACAGGTGCTTTTGAAGGCTTTTCCCGTCTTGTTGAGGAGTTGGAGGCTAAGTGCGCCGTTGCCGAGCTTTTGGCGACAGGTCCGGTTCAAACGCAGTTTTGCGATAACCAGCTGGTGCGCATGGTGCTACCGGTGTTGGAAGAAGACCGCTCTGTGCGAATCCTTCGTGCGCCCGATGCGCTGTACTTTGCCCAGCACGAGATCTGCAGCTTTTACGTCGAGCAAGAGGACTTTGAACGAGCGCTGCCCGAGGTGCGCCATCTTTACGATCTGGCGCGCTCGTCCATGCAATCGCACTTTGCGCTCATCAACGTTCTTGCGCGTCTGGAGCGCTTTGACGAGATTATCGAGGTGGCGCGCCACGGCCTACGTATTGCCAGCGATCGCTCTGCAATCGGCTACCTGTTCTATCGCCTGGCGTTTGCCTATTGGAATTGCGATCAGCTCGACCTTGCGCTGGCTTGTTACCGTCTGGTGCCACGTGGCGAGGAGTCGGGCAGCAGCGCGCTGGAAGAAATGCAGGGCCTTATGAACGAGATGGGCGTCAGCGAGCCTCCGACGTTCGAGGAAGCGGTCGAGACCATTCGCAAGGCTGGACTCGAGCTGCCGCCAGTGTCCGCCGTGACGAATCAGCTGGCAGATGCCGCTGTTCAACTGGTCGACAACGGCTTCTTTTTCCTGGCACGCGGTTGCATCTTCCAAATGTGGCGCACCATGGGCAACGACGAGCTCGGCTCCCTCAACCGCTCGCTGGGGTAGGCGAAGCTTCCAATGAGGAAAGGATGCTAGGCAATTAGAAAATTTCCTCTTGCCCATCTTAGGCTGTTTGGTTACTATAGAACGGCTGTTACGGAGAGCTGACCGAGAGGCCGAAGGTGCTCGCCTGCTAAGCGAGTATGCCCCAAAAGGGCATCTGGGGTTCGAATCCCCAGCTCTCCGCCAGTACGAATTTGAAGAAGGGTCCCATTTGGGGCCCTTTTTTGTGCGGAGAAAGGAGGCTGGGGATTCGAACCCTCAAAATTGAGGCGCCCCGTTGGACGCCTCATTTGGTTCGATGTGATATCGCTCCGGCCCTACGCCTTGGGCGCCTTGGCTACGGTCTCGCTCTCTGCCGCAAGTGGGCGGTTGTCGATGCGGCGGCCCAAGCGATCGAGCTTCACGAGCAGCCATTCAATGGGATTCGGCCCTGCGCCTTCCTCGTCGGCAACCAGGTCCATGACGGCGATCTTGGTGCCGTCCTGCTTGAGTGTAACGCTGCCCACCTTGTCGCCCACATGCACCGTGCCCGAAAGATCGTCGTAGCTAACCTTTTCGGTCACCTCGCCGGCAAGAGAAAACACGGTCGCTTGCGCCGTGGGATCGGCGAGCGTGGCGTCGATTGTCTTATCCGTCCAGTCGGTTTGACTAATGCGCGCCATAAGCGGGTTGCCGTTGGCGGTCTTTTCCTGCGTGTTGGCGATTGCGACCGTCACCTTGTGGCCGTAGTACCAGTTGGCAAGGGCGGCGGTATCGGTAAAGCGCTGATCGGTGGTGGTGGAGTTCAAAATAACGGTGTAGATCTCGTCGCCGTCGCGGTTGTAGGCGCTCGTAAAGCAATAGCCTGCATCGTCGGTGGTGCCAGTCTTGCCACCGATGTTGCCATCTTGGCCCAGCAAATAGTTATGCGTGTCCATGGAATGCGAATGGTCGGTGCCGTCGGCGCCCGTGACCTCGATCCAGGAATCCTCGCTCGCTACGACCTCGCGGATCGTGTCGTTTTTCATGGCCTCCTGCATCATCAGCGCTACGTCGTGTGCGGTTGAGTGCATATCGCCAGCCCACTCATCAAAGTCCAGACCATGCGGGTTTTCAAAAAGCGTACCGGTGCAGCCGAGCTTCTTAGCGCGCTCGTTCATGGCTTTCACAAATGTGGCCTCGGCGTCTTTGGTCTTAGGGTCGATCTTCTTGCCCACATATTCGGCGAGCACGATGGCGGCGTCGTTGCCCGAGGGAATCATCAGGCCGCGCAGCGCCTGCTCCACGGTAAGCTTGTCGCCTTCGAGCAAGCCGGCGGTCGAATTGCCCACGGTGGCTGCGGCGTTGCTCACCGTGACCTTCTCGTCCATCTTGCAATTCTCGACGGTTAGGATTGCGGTCATGACCTTGGTGATCGAGGCAATCTTGACCTGCTCATCGGCGTCGCGGGCATAGTAGACGGTGCCGTCTTTGCCCATGACGAGGGCATTGGTCGCATCGATATCGGGCAGGTTTTCGGCCGTGATACCGCGCACATCGGCGGTTTTGCCGCAAACATTGTCGGTCGTGAGCACTTGGGCGCCGGCGACGGTGGGCACGCCAGCGGCAAGGGCGATAGCGCAGACAAAGCCGGCGGCAAGCTGGGCTGAGCGCTTTGCAAAAGAGGTGAGGGACTTCACGGATTTCGCTTTCGACGGGATGGTCTCTTCTGGAACTAGAGTATATCGTTTGCCGGCGTCGGCGATCATCGCGTGCGTGCGTGGCCCACATCCGCGCCCGAACGGGCACAAGGGTGCTTAAGGCCGACTTAATCACCCACGCTTGTTGTGTGTGGCGTGCGCCCCCTCGGGCATAATGGAGCGCGAGAGGAGCACGCATGAACGAGCGCATTTTGGTAGTTGATGACGAAAAGGCCATCGCCGACTTGGTTGGTATCTACCTTACAAAAGAAGGCTTTGACGTACAGGTCGCCTATAGCGGGGCCGATGCTGCCAAGGCAATCTTGGAGCAGGAGTTCGATCTGGCGCTGCTGGATGTCATGCTGCCCGATATCGATGGGCTTGAGTTGCTGCGTACGATCCGTTCCAGCCATACCTATCCCGTGATCATGCTGACGGCGCGCGATGCCCAGCAAGACAAGATCGAGGGCCTTTCGCTTGGCGCGGACGATTACGTGGTTAAGCCGTTCCGCCCGCTGGAGCTCATCGCGCGCGTGCACGCTCAGCTTCGTCGCTACACCAGCTACGGTAGCCGTGCACAGGCGGCCGAGTCGCCGACCATCCAGTTCGACGGCCTAGAGATCAACCGCGATGCCCGTTCCGTAACGGTGGACGGTGCGCCGGTACGCCTCACGCCCATCGAGTATTCCATCTTGCTGTATCTGGTCGAGCATCGCGGCAGTGTGGTGGCCGTGGAGGATCTGTTCCGCGCGGTGTGGAACGAGGATTTTATGCCCGGCTCCAACAATACGGTGATGGTGCACATTCGCCACCTGCGCGAAAAGATCGGCGATGACGCTCAAAAGCCGCGCTTTATCAAAAACGTCTGGGGCGTCGGCTACATAATCGAATAACGCCTTTGATGGTGGGGAAGTGGATATGACAAAAGACGATAGGCAGGCATTCGAGGTGCCCGATCGACTCTTTGAATACGTGAGGTCGGTCGTCGACAACCGCGCGCTTGCAACGGTGCTGCTCTTTTTGCTGAGCCTGCTGCTGATTGGCATCGATAACATCGCTGGAATCTTGGCGGTGCTGCTTGTCGGCTTTTTGCTGATCGATCGATTTGAAATCGTACGCCGCTGCGTGGTGATTGGCGGTGCCGCGTGGGCCATGACGTTGGCGATTGGCGCCATGGCACTCGGCGGCATCGAAGGGCCGGTGCTGTTCGATGCCGGCTTTGTATTCAACATGCTTGGCTTTGTGCTGGCGCTTGCCGTGTGCGTGCTGTTCTTTTGCGGCCGCGCCCTGTACTACCAGGGCTACGAGCAGGGCGAGCAGCATGCCGATTGTGTGCTGGCCGCTCGTATTCAAGATCGCCTGATCGATCACCCCGACACCTGGGACAACATCGACGGCGACTTCCTGGAGGTCGAGGGCGCACTCAACCGTGTGCGCGATCGCGAGCGCAAGGTGCAACAGGCCTTGCGTGACGAGTCTCATCGCAAAGACGATCTGGTCACGTACTTGGCACATGACCTACGCACCCCGCTCGCCAGTGTGGTGGGCTATCTTTCGCTGCTGCAAGAGGCTCCCGAGCTGCCGGTTGAGCAACGTGCGCACTTTACGGGCGTGGCGCTCGACAAGGCGCACCGGCTCGATACGCTCATCGAAGAGTTCTTCGATATCACGCGCTTTGACTTCCACGATATCGTGCTCACGCGCGGCTATGTTGATCTGGGGTTGCTGCTGGCTCAGGTGGCTGACGAGTTCTATCCCATCCTCAACGAGCAGCATAAGGAAGTCCAAGTTGATATTCGCGAGGACCTGACGGTGCTCGTGGATGGCGACAAAATGGCTCGCGTGTTCAACAACATCATGAAAAACGCTATTGCCTATAGCTATGAGGGCTCGACCATCACGATCGAGGCCAGACGCCGGGACGGCGGTGGCGTGCGCGTGCGCTTTATCAATCAGGGCGATCCCATCCCTGAGGCAAAGCTCAAGGTGATCTTTGAGAAGTTCTATCGCCTGGATGCGGCGCGTGCGACCAATCGCGGCGGCGCTGGACTGGGGCTTGCCATCGCCAAGGAGATCGTATGCGCGCACGGCGGTACCGTTGCATGTGAATCGACGCCCGAACACACGATATTCACCATCGAGCTGCCCGCCGCATAGCCAGTGTGCCCTTACAAACACTTGACAATGCGCTCACGTGCATATGAGCCGCGATTCCTACTATCGATACTGCTGAATTGATATCGATGTGGAGGTATGCGGTATGACGGCTGCTGCGGCTGCGGAGCCCACGGAGCTTGAAGAACTCATGAAAGCGCAGGCCGAGGCCGCGCACGAGCGCGAGGTTGGGGATGCGACTCGCCCCACGGCAGAGGATCTTGCCGCCTCGCCGACGCGAATCGATGTCGAGGGCCTCGACCTGTTCTATGGCGACCATCATGCGCTCAAGGACGTGAATATCAAGATCCGCGACAAGCAGATCACCTCGTTCATCGGGCCTTCGGGCTGCGGAAAGTCCACGTTGCTGCGCTGCTTTAACCGCATGAACGACGGCATCAAGGATTGCCGCATCGAGGGCAAGATTGCGCTCGATGGTCAAGATATCCTGGGCGACTACGACATCTGCCGCTTGCGCCAGCGCGTGGGCATGGTGTTCCAGCGCCCCAACCCGTTTCCCATGAGCATCTACGACAACGTCGCCTACGGTCCTCGCGGCATGGGAGTGCGCGACCGCGTCGTGCTCGACGAGCTGGTCGAGGATTCCCTTCGTCGCGCTGCGCTATGGGATGAGGTCAAGGACAAGCTCAAAGAGTCGGGTCTGGGTCTTTCGGGCGGCCAGCAGCAGCGTCTGTGCATCGCCCGCGCACTTGCCGTGCAGCCCGACATTCTGCTGATGGACGAGCCGACCTCGGCACTCGACCCTGTGTCGACGCTGGTGGTGGAGCAGCTGGCCTGCGAGCTCAAAGAGACCTGCACGCTCGTGGTCGTTACGCACAATATGCAGCAGGCGGCGCGTATCTCCGATTCGGTCGCATTCTTTTTGCTGGGTGAGCTGGTGGAGCACGCGCCCACCGCGCAACTCTTCAAGAATCCGACCGATCCGCGCACGGCGGATTATTTGACGGGGCGTTTTGGCTGATACCATCTAGTAAAGGTACCTTTAGGGTTAAGATGCGGTCATGCCGGCCGCAAAGGGGTTCAACATGATCTATTACGTCGAGGACGATGACAACATCAGGGATTTGACGGTCTATGCGTTGCGCAAGCAGGGAATCGAGGCCGAGGGCTTTTCGTGCGACGGTGAGTTTAAGGCTGCCGTGGCGCGACGGGTACCCGATGCCGTCCTGCTCGACATCATGCTGCCCGATACCGATGGCTTGGCGATTATGCGTCGCCTGCGTGCCGACCGCCTGACGGCGACGGTGCCCATCATGATGCTTACCGCCAAGGATACCGAGCTCGACAAGGTGATGGCGCTCGATGGCGGTGCCGACGATTACCTGACTAAGCCGTTTTCGCTCATGGAGCTTGCGAGCCGCTGCCGCGCACTGCTGCGTCGCGGCGGCATGGTCAAGCAGGCGAGCGATGTGCTCAGCGTGGGCGACATCGTGCTCTCGCCCAGCCATCGCGAGGTGACCGTTGCCGGCGAGCCGCTTAAGCTCACCCTGCGCGAGTTCGACCTGCTCGAGTACCTCATGCGCAAGCCCGGCGTGGTCTTTACCCGCGAGTCGTTGCTGCAGAGCGTGTGGGGCTGGGACTTCGACGGCGGTTCGCGCACCGTTGACGTGCACGTGCAGACGCTTCGCCAAAAACTGGGCGAGCATGCCAGCGCCATCGAGACCGTACGCGGCGTGGGCTACCGCTTGGCCGAGCCTTCTGCCGGTGATGGTGCCGAAGGTGAGGGCACCGCGGCCACCGCATCAGAGGAGTAACCCGTGGTCTTCGCCCCCCAGGGAAAACATACGCTGTCGCACCGCGTTTTTGTGACGATCTTTGTCTGCGCCATGGCGGTTATCGTGGCGTTTACGGTGCTGGGTGCGTTCTTTGTGCAAAACACCTTGGCGGATGCCACGAGTGCCAATCTGGCGCAGGAAACCGAGCTCATTGCTGCCGCCCTCGACGAGCAGCAGGAGCCCATCCCGTTCTTGCGTAGCCTCGATCGCGAGGACTTGCGCATCACGCTGATTAACAAGGATGGATCGGTTGCCTACGACAACGAGGCGTCGCCTTCCACACTGCCCAACCATGGCGATCGCCCCGAGGTCATCGAGGCCTTTGAGAATGGTTCGGGTTCCGCGGAGCGCGCAAGCTCTACGCTCGACGAGATTATGCTGTATCGCGCCGTCGCCCTTGATAACGGCCAGGTTGTCCGCTTGGCGCAGGCCCAGCCTGGCGTTGCAGCGATTTTGCTGTCGATGGTGGCGCCGATGCTGCTTATCGCAGCAGCGGGCGCGGTACTCTCGTTTTTTATGGCGCGCCGCGAGTCCCGTGCCATCATCGCGCCGTTGCAAGAGGTGGATTTGGACCACCCACGCCGTAGCTATGAGCACGCCTATGCCGAGATGGTCCCCATGCTTGAGCGTATCGAGTCGCAGCGCCAGGAACTCAAGCGCCAAATGGCGGTGCTGGCGGACAACGATCGTATGCGCCGCGAGTTCACGGCGAATATCACCCATGAGCTCAAGACGCCGCTTACGGCGATTTCGGGCTATGCCGAGCTCATCGCAAACGGCATGGTCAAGGGCGAGGGCGACCTGCGCAACTTTGGCGGTCGCATCTATCGTGAGGCGGGCCGCTTGGCAGCGCTTGTCAACGATATCCTTACGCTGTCTAACTTGGACGAGGCCGAGCGTGCAGCTGAGGGCGAGGCGGTGCCCATTGGGTCCACGGAGCCTATTGAGCTCTCGCGTGCCATCTACGCGGTCGAGCAGCGTCTTGAACAGGTCGCCCGTCAGGCGAATGTGACGATAAGTCATGAGACCAAGCCTGTGGTCATCGAGGGCGTGTCGCGCTTGATTGACGAGCTCATCTATAATCTGGCAAGCAACGCCATCCGCTACAATCGACCCGGCGGTACGGTTACGCTGCAGTGCGGCACCAACGACGAAGGCCATCCGTTCCTTGCGGTCGCCGACACGGGAATCGGTATCGCGCCTGAAGAACAGGGCAAGGTATTTGAGCGGTTCTATCGCGTGGACAAGAGTAGGTCCAAGGCACGCGGCGGAACCGGTCTGGGGCTTGCCATTGTCAAGCATGCGGCCCTGTATCATCACGCCACGCTCGATCTGTCGAGCGAGTTGGGCGTGGGAACCACCATTACGGTGACGTTTCCCATACAGCAGGACGAGCCATTCGCATAGCGATATAACATAGATATTGATGCAGACGCCGCATTTGACTTTCGGGTGCGGCGTTGTTGTGCAATTTTACGATTGCTTCCGACATTTTTACAGGAGAGCCTGTTTCTTATGTATAGAGTTTGGTCTCGGTAAAAAGATGCGATAACATACGGACAGTTTTGTCAATCCGAACTGGGGAAATGAAAGGCAAGCTGCATGACCCTTCTCGAACTGTTCCAGCTGCTGAAGAAGCACCTTCAGCTGGTCATCACCCTTCCGGTGGTCTGCGCGATCGCCATGGGCATCGTGTCCTTCGTTGCGATGGACAACACCTATACCGCGACGACGAGCATGTACATTCTCGCCAAGACCGACGATAGCGGTCAGATGAGCTACAACGATCTCTCGGCGAGTCAGATGCTTTCCAACGATATCGCCACGCTGCTGGATAGCGATAGCGTTAAGAGCGGCGCAGCCAATGAACTGGGCCTCACCGATCTGGATGACTACAAGGTGTCTGTTTCCTCCGAGACCACCACGCGTGTCATTACGCTTTCGGTTACCGGCACCGATGCCAAGGAGACGGCTAAGGTCGCAAAGGCCATGGCCAGCTCGGTGAGTACGGTCGCTCAGAACGTCGGCGCTGCCCAGAGCATCAACGTTATCGACGAGGCTAAGACCCCCGAAGCCCCCAGCGGTCCCAAGCGTATGCTGTACGTTGCTGTCGCGTTCCTCGCCGGTATCTTTATCGCAGTTGCCTATGTCGTTTTGGCAGACATGCTCAATACCCGCATCCGCGGTGCCGAAGAGGCAGAAGAGCTCCTGGGCATTCCCGTTGTTGGCCGAATTCCGGCTATGAAAGGTGGTAAATAGGCATGGCTAAGGCAAAGAACACCGATAAGCTCGTTGTACAGAATGCCGCCAAGACCCTTCTGGCCAACATCCGCTTTGCGAGCGTGGACGACCCCATTCGCACCATTACCGTCACGTCCTCGATTCCCAACGAGGGCAAGTCTACGGTTTCCATCAACCTTGCTCAGGCTATCGCCACCAGCGGCAAGAGCGTCCTGCTGGTCGAGGCTGATATGCGTCGCAGGTCCCTTGCCGATATGCTCGGCGTCCGCTCCCGCGGCGGACTCTATGCAGTCCTTTCCGAGCAGGTTTCTATTGACCAGGCGATTGTCGAGACGGGTCAGAAGAACTTCTACTTCCTCGATGCCGAGCCGCATATTCCCAATCCTGCCGACATCATCGTCTCTCACCGCTTTGCCAAGCTGGTAAAGGCACTGTCCGCCAAGTTCCAGTACGTCATCTTTGATGCTCCCCCGGTCGGCACCTTCATCGATGCTGCCGAGATCGCAAGTCTGACCGACGGTGCGCTTTTTGTCGTGCGTGAGGATTTCACCAAGCGCGAGGAGGCGCTCAACGCCATCGGTCAGCTTAAGAAGTCCGAGAAGGTCAAGCTCATCGGTACCGTTATGAACTACTGCGAGACCGAGACCAGCGAGTACTACTACTCCTACTACACCAAGGACGGCAAGAAGGTGAAGAAGGGCTCCGACGATCAGGGGACTTCCAAAAAGGGCATCTTCACCAACCGAGCAAACGTTTAGTTGATTAAGGCTGACCTATGCGTGACATTCATTGCCATATCTTGCCGGGTGTAGACGACGGCGCCGCCGATCTCGATGAGAGCTTGGCGATGCTCGAGGCTGCCAAGCGGGCCGGTGTAACCAGAATCGTTTGCACTCCTCACTGCCGTGATCCCTATTTTGATTACGACAAGATGTGGGATGCCTTTGAGCTGCTGCGTGATAACGCTGACGGTTTTCCGCTCCAGATGGGCTTCGAGGTCAACCATCGAAAGCTCGTTGAGCTTGGTATCGATGCCGCGGAGCACTTGCATTTCGATGGGACCAACGAGTTTCTGCTCGAGCTTTCGACGCATGCCGATGCGTATGCGTTTAGAGAGTACGAGAACACGATTTACGATTTGCAGTGCCGTGGCTACCAGGTGATCATCGCTCATCCTGAGCGCTATCGTGCGGTTCAAAAGGATGTAATCGTGGCGGAGCGCCTGGTCGATATGGGCTGCAAGCTGCAGGCTTCGGCGGACTTTATTGCCGGCGGTCGATTTGGTCGCGAGAAAAAGCCGGCACAGCGCCTGTTCGATCAGAACCTGTACAGCTTCATCGCGAGCGATGCCCATAACGTGGGTCATTACGACTGCCTGGCGAAGGCTCGCGCGAAGTTTAGCGTGCGCGGAGCTCATTTTCGCTAATATCTGTCCCTAACGTTCGCATTGAATGAAAGGGCAGCCATGGATATCCAACTTAAGACGGGATGCTTTGATGACGCGGCGTTGGTGCGCCGCGTCGTTTTTATGGACGAGCAAGGCTACGAGAATGAGTTCGACGCTATCGACGAGGATCCAAACTGCATTCATGTGACGCTCTATGTAGACGGCGAGCTTGCCGGTTGCTCGCGCGTGTTTCCCGAGGAACTGGAGCGCGCGGCAGATGCAGAGGCTCCGGTTTCGCCGGCGTGCGACTTGGACGAAGGCGTTGCGGCGGGGGAGACCTATATTATGGGGCGCGTCGCCGTGCTGCCGGCTATGCGTCGTCGCGGACTGGCGAGTGCGATCGTGGAGACCAGTGCTTCGTGTGCACGCGATGCCGGCGCTAAGCTTATTAAGCTGCATGCGCAGGAATACGTGTTGCCGCTCTATGCAAAGGCGGGCTACACGCAAATTGCCCCGGTAGATTACGAAGACGAGGGCCAGCCCCATGTCTGGATGGCCAAGCGCGTAGATGGCAGATAGGGACGTTCCTTTTCTGCCGGCAGTTGGGGACGCTCCTTGGCAATTGGCGCATCGGAGCGCTTAGACATACAGTTTTTCGATTCCGTATGTATATATGCGCGCTAATGGGTTATAAAATCTAAGTCTGAACATAGCAGGTCTGCGATTCGGCTCGGGCGACCGGGCCGTTTTTGCGGACGGGGGTAGCGCGAAAGGACTGCACATGCGTCAATTTAAGACCGAGAGCAAAAAACTGCTCGACCTCATGATCAACTCCATCTACACCAATAAGGAAATCTTCCTGCGCGAGCTTATCTCTAACGCGAGCGACGCCGTCGACAAGCTCAACTTTAAGAGCCTGCAGGATCCGAGCGTCAAGATCGACCAGGGCGACCTGGCTATTCGCGTTTCCTTTGATAAAGACGCCCGCACCATTACCATCTCGGATAACGGCATTGGCATGACCGCCGAGGAGCTCGAGCGCAATCTGGGCACCATCGCCCATTCCGGCTCCGAGGAGTTTAAGACCGAGAACGCCGAGCAGCAGGGTTCGGATGTCGACATCATCGGCCAGTTTGGCGTGGGCTTCTACTCGGCTTTTATGGTCGCCAGCCATGTGAAGGTCGTCAGCCGCGCCTACGGCGAGGATGTCGCCCATGTGTGGGAATCCGACGGTCTTGAGGGCTACACCATCGAGGACGGCGAGCGTGCCGAGCACGGTACCGATGTCATCCTGACGCTGCGCGAGAACGAGAAGCTCGATGCCGACGGCGAGGCCGAGACCTACGATCGCTTCCTGACCGAGTGGGGCCTCAAGAGCCTAATTCAGCAGTACAGTAACTATGTGCGTTACCCGATCCAGATGATGGTGTCCAAGAGCCGCCAGAAGCCCAAGCCCGAGGATGCTGGCGATGACTACACGCCCGAGTACGAGGACTACCAGGAGCTCGAGACCGTCAACTCCATGACACCGATCTGGAAGAAGCACAGCTCCGATGTCGAGCAGAAGGACTACGACGAGTTCTACAAGTCCACGTTCCACGACTTTGACGATCCTGCGCGCACCATCAGCTTCCACGCCGAGGGCACGCTCGAGTATGACGCCCTGCTGTTTGTGCCGGGACGCGCGCCGTTCGATCTGTACAGCAAGGACTACGAGAAGGGTCTGGCGCTCTACAGCTCCAACGTCCTGATCATGGAGAAGTGCGACGACCTGCTGCCCGACTACTACAACTTTGTCCGCGGCGTCGTGGATTCCGCCGACGTGTCGCTCAACATCTCGCGCGAGACGCTGCAGCAGAACCGTCAGCTCAAGGCCATCGCCAAGCGTGTGGAAAAGAAGATTACCGCCGACCTTGAGGATATGCGTGACAACGACCGCGAGGCCTACGAGAAGTTCTTTGAGAACTTTGGCCGCGGTCTTAAGTACGGCATCTACTCGAGCTATGGCATGAAGGCCGATGAGCTCGCCGACCTGTTGCTGTTCTGGTCTGCCAAGGAACAGAAGATGATTACCCTGGCCGAGTATGCCAAGGGCATGCCTGAGGATCAGAAGGCCATCTACTACGCCGCCGGCGACTCGCGTGAGCGCTTGGCCAAGATGCCCGTGGTAAAGGGCGTGCTCGACCGCGGCTATGACGTGCTGCTGCTGACGCAGGATGTGGATGAGTTCACGTTCCAGGCTATGCGTGAGTACGTTGCCGCCGATATGCCCAAGATCTACGAGGACGATGCTGCCCGCGAGGCTGCCGAGAAGGCTGTGGCCGACGGTGCCGAGCCCGAGGTCGAGGATCGTCATCTAGAGCTCAAGAACGTTGCGACCGGTGATCTTGACCTGGCGACCGAGGACGAGAAGAAGGAGGCCGAGGACGCCACCAAGGAGAACGAGGACCTCTTTAGCGCTATGAAGGAGGCGCTCGGTGACAAGGTCGAGAAAGTCGCCGTCTCCGCGCGCCTGACCGATGCCCCCGCTTGTATCACCACCGAGGGCCCACTTTCGCTCGAGATGGAGAAGGTGCTCCAGAAGGGACCCGAGGGCGCGCCCGACGGCATGCCCAAGAGCCAACGCGTGCTCGAGCTCAACGCCAAGCACCCGGTCTTTGACAAGCTTGTCGCTGCCCAGAAGGCAGGCGACGCCGACAAGATCAAGCAGTACTCCGGTCTGCTCTATGACCAGGCTCTGCTGGTCGAGGGCATCCTCCCCGAGGACCCCGTTGCCTTCGCGGCGGCTGTCTGCAACTTGATGTAGTTCGGGGATACGGCACCGTAGCTAGATTAGAACGAGAGTGGATAATCTCCCACTTTTGGCTCGAATGCGGGCTTGAAGTGGGAGATTTTCCACTCTCGTTTCCTTTTGAATGATCCCTTCGTCCCCAAGGGATCATTTATTTGTGCGGGTTGTGGTTTTGTGACCTGCTGAAATTTAAGATACTGTACATCTGTACGCTAACTCATCTTCGTAGTATATTGCTACCCGCAAAACTCAGCACCATTGTGCTTTGAGACGTTAAAGCGCCTACTACAATGGTTGTCGATAGTACGATTCGATTCAACGACAGGATGGATGGTCCAAGCGTGAGTCTCGGCAGCAAACTATCCAACGCAAAGGTCTCCTTTGCGATATTCAAGCGCGACATTAAGCGACTGCTTGTGAACCCCGTCGCCTTGGTGGTTACCCTTGGCGTGTGCGTTATTCCCTCGCTGTATGCCTGGTACAACATCGTGGCCAACTGGGATCCGTACGGAAACACCCAGGGCATCAAGATTGCCATCGCCAACAACGATCGGGGCACCCAAAACGACCTGGTGGGCGAGCTCAACGCGGGCGATCAGGTCGTCGATCAGCTCAAGGAGAACGATCAGCTGGGCTGGACCTTCGTCGATTCTGCGGCCGATGCCAAAGAGGGCGTCGAGAGCGGTGAGTACTATGCGGCCATCGTAGTCCCCAAGAACTTCTCGGATAACCTGGTTTCGATGCTCGACGGCAACTACCATCAGCCCAAGCTTACGTACTACGTCAATGAGAAGAAGAGCGCTATTGCGCCCAAGGTTACCGACACCGGTGCAAACACCATCGAGGAGCAGATCAACTCGGAATTTGTCTCCACGGTGGGCGAGACCGTTGCCAGTATTGCCAAGGATGCCGGAGTCGATTTAAAGGACAAGGCAACCCAGACTCAGGATTCGTTGGCCGGTTCGGTATCAGAGGCTTCCGATACGTTGGGCGAAGTGCGTGATTCGATTGGCGACATGAATGCCGCCATCGATAAGACGAGTGGTTCCATTGCCTCGGCAGATGCGGCACTTGCCGGTCTGCAGGGTCAGGCGCCGTCGCTGACGCAGGCGATCTCCCAGGGCAATGACCTGCTGGGCGAGGCTCGCGCCACGGCGGGCAACTCTGTCGCCTCGCTCTCCAAGGCGCTCTCGGAAGGCAGCCTTGCGCTCACCAAGACGTCAGCCTCCGCAAACGCTGCGATTGGCAAGCTGACGGGCACGGTCGCATCTACGACTACCCGTATCGACAACTCGCTTGAGTCTCTCCAAGCGACGATCGACCACAATAAGGCCGTTATCGGGCACTTGGAAATTCTCGTCAATGACACGTCGACAGGTTCCAAGGAAATTGACGCGCGCATTGTATCGATCATCGATTTGCTCCGCGAGCAGAATGAAAAGCTTCAGAGCATCAAGGACGGTCTGTCTGCGCAGTCGAGCGCCATGGCGAATGACGCTGCGGCTGTCTCGGGTGCCAGCGACGCTATCAATAATGCAATTCAGACCGGTGCGACCAACCTTGGCCAGGCTCAGACGGACCTGGGTCAAAACGCGCTGCCGAAGGTCTCGAGCGCACTTGATTCGTTTGCCGCCGTCTCGGGTGATCTGACGGGAATCGTGTCTGGCCTCACGCCTACTATTGCAAGTGCGCGCGGTACACTTTCGCAACTCAACGCCACGCTCAAGCAGGCAAAGACCACGCTGTCTCAAACCGATGCCTCTCTTGCCAAGGTTCAGGACAAGCTCGCGACCGCCGCTAATGACATTGCGGCGCTGCAGACCTCTGAGTCTATGGGCGAGTTAGCCGACCTCATGGACGTCGACGTCAATGACGTGGCAGATTTCATGGCATCTCCGGTTGAGCTGACGTCCAAGTCAATCTATCCGGTCAAGAGCTTTGGCTCGGGCATCGCGCCCTTCTACACTAATCTGGCGCTGTGGGTGGGCGGCTATGTGCTCATCGCTATCTACAAACTCGAGGTCGACCGCGAGGGCATCGGTAGCTTTACGGCGCGTCAGGGCTACTTTGGCCGCTGGCTGCTGCTGGTGATCCTGGGCGCGTTCCAGGCCATCATCGTTACGGTGGGCGATTTGGTGATTGGCGTGCAGTGCGTCAACCCGCTGCTGTTCGTGCTGGGCGGCATCGCTATCTCGTTCACCTACGTCAACATCATCTATGCGCTGTCCACCACGTTTAAGCATATCGGCAAGGCTATCGGTGTCATTCTCGTTATCGTGCAGATTCCGGGTTCGTCGGGCATGTACCCCATCGAGATGATGCCAGGCTTCTTCCAGTGGCTGCACCCGCTGCTGCCCTTTACCTACGGCATCAATCTGCTGCGCGAGACGGTCGGCGGCATGTATTCGTTCAACTACCTGTTTAACCTGTGCATTCTGGGCGTGTTCTTGATCGTGGCGCTCTTTATCGGCCTGCAGCTGCGTCCGCTGCTGCTCAACCTTAACCTGCTCTTTGATAAACAGCTCTCCACGACCGGTATGATGATTTGCGAGTCCAACGACCTGCCGCGCCAGCGCTACTCGCTGCGCACGGCCATGCGCGTCATGCTCGATTCCGATTCGTACCGTCGCGAACTGCTCGATCATGCGGTCGCCTTTGAACATCGCTACCCGTACTACATCAAGGGCGGTTTTGCCGCCGTGGTGGGCGTTCAGGTCCTGCTCTTTGTCCTGTCGACGGTTCTCGATATCGACAATAACGGCAAGATCATCCTGCTTGTCATTTGGATCATCTCGGTTATTGCCATCTGCGGCTGGCTGATCAATATCGAATATATCCGAGCGAGCCTCAATACCCAGATGCGCATCTCGGCGCTTTCGGATGAGGACCTGCGTCGCGAGATGCGCGAACACACGGCCGCCATTCCTGCCGCCCGCCACATGTTTGGCCTCAACGCCAGCGAGCGTGGTGCCAAGGGCGGCGATCAGTCCACGGGCCGCTTGCCGCATATCGGCTCGCACCATAAATCTCAGGGCAGCGACAGCACAGCCACAAATGATGGAGATACCACCGCGCTTGGCAAGCACTCCAAAGGAGGTGAGGCATAAATGAAGAACATCCTGCATCTGTTTAAGCGCGATGTCCAAAACGTGTCTCGCTCCGTGATCGGCTTGGTTGTCGTGATGGGCCTCATTATCGTACCGTGTCTGTACGCGTGGTTTAACATCGCCGGCAGCTGGGATCCGTACGGCAACACCGGCAATCTTAAGATCGCCGTGGTCAACACCGATGAGGGTTACGAGAGCGATTTGACCCCCGTCGAGGTTAACGTGGGCGAAAACGTGACCGCCACCCTACGCGGCAACGAGAGCTTCGATTGGGTTGTGCTCAACAATCGCGAAAAGGCTATCGAGGGCGTTAAGTCGGGCGCGTACTATGCTGCCGTCGTTATCCCCAAAACGTTTAGCGCTGACATGATGACGCTTTTCTCGACCGACGTGAAACACGCCGATATCGAGTTTTACGAGAACCAGAAGGCCAACGCCATTGCGCAGATCGTGACCGAGAAGGGTTCGAGTGCCGTTCAGAGCCAGGTTAACGAAACTTTTACCGAGACCATTACGAGCATCGGTCTTAAGACGGTGTCCAGCCTGCTCGATTACATGAGCACCGACCAGGTCAGCAACTTTATCGCCAACCTGTCCTCGACGCTTGGCGATTCGATTGAGGACCTGCGAGACGTTCAGGCAAATGCTTCGTCGCTGGCGGGCATTTTGAGCTCCACGTCCGATTCGCTGACGTCGGCGAGCGGCATGCTCAAGCAGACCGGTGCCGTCGATGAGTCGACAAAGCAGCTCATGGAACATGCCAAAAGCGGCATCGATGATTCCAAAGAAGCGCTTAAGGCGGCAAACGATGCCATCGATGCCGCAATCGATGGAAGTGCGGGTTCGTTCGACAATGTGTCTGCCGAGCTCGCGAAGGCGTTCGACACCGCAAACCAGCATGTCTACCTTACGGTGTCCCAACTCAACGATGCCGCTGCGGCCCTCAATGCGCGCGCCAAGGATATCGATGCGATGGCCGATCAGCTCCGCAGCCTTGCCGACCAGGTGAGCGATGAGAATTTGAAGGACGGCCTCAAGTCCGCCGCGACGTCGCTGGGCAGAATCGCCGTTGAGTACCGCAACAATGCCAAGGATCTGGCGGCTACCGCGAAGTCTCTCTCCGATAGCATGGCCGAGGTCAACAACTTGCGTGCCGAGGTCGATCAGGCCATCGCTGATGCCAAGGCCGGCATCGCGGGTGCCAAATCCGATTACGATTCCACGTTCTCGGTTAAGGCCAAGGAGCTCAAGAAGACGGTTTCGGGCATTCTGGACTCGCTTGATGGCATCTCGGGCGACCTGGATAGCGCCGTAGGCGGCCTGACCGATGCATCCGGTTCGCTGGCAAAGGGCCTCTCCAAGGCTGCAAAGCTGGTCAACAAGGCTTCCGATCAGCTGGGCGAGGCGTCGGACAAGATCAGCGCGTTTAAGGACGAGCTCGATGGCGCCCTGATGTCGGACGACCTTGCCACGATCAAGACGATGATTGGCAACGACCCCGAGGGCCTTGCCGTGTCGCTTTCCGGTCCCGTCGCACTCGACCGCAAGCCGGTCTATCCGATCCGCAACTACGGTTCAGCCATGGCGCCGTTCTACACGATTCTGTCGCTCTGGGTCGGCTCGATCGTGCTGGCGGCCATGATGAAGGTGTCGGTTGACGACGAACTCATCAATGAGTTAATCCCCGTGCGCTTGCACGAGATCTACCTGGGCCGCTACCTGTTCTTTGGCGGTCTGGCCCTGCTGCAGGCAACGCTCGTGTGCGCGGGCGACATCCTGTTCTTTGGCATTCAGTGCGACAACCCGCTGCAGTTTGTGCTGGCGGGCTGGGTCGCGAGTCTCGTGTTCTCCAATATCGTCTACACGCTTACGGTTTCGTTTGGCGATATCGGCAAGGCTTTGGCCGTTGTGCTGCTGGTCATGCAGGTCGGCGGTTCGGGCGGTACGTTCCCCATCGAGATGACCGGCCCTGTGTTCCAGGCGATCTATCCGTTCCTGCCGTTTACCCATGGCATTAACGCCATGCATGCCGCCATGGCTGGCGCCTACCATATGGAGTACTGGGTTGAGCTGGGCATTCTGGCGAGCTATCTGATTCCGTCGCTGGCCCTGGGCGTCGTCTTCCGCCGTCCGGTCATCAAAGCCAACGACTGGATCATCGAAAAGCTGGAGTCAACCAAATTGATTTAGTTCAGACACGTAAACGCTGTCAGAACATCGAGGCCTTCCAGTTTTACACTTTATTATGCTGGATTGCGATGCAACGCCGGTTGTTGCTACAGTAGCGGGGCGTGCCGGGGGTCCGGTGCGCCCCGTTTTTATTTGACCATGAGGCGGCACGCAGCCATACGCGTGCGGACACCACGCCAAGATTGAGTGTGAGGATGTTCCATGGCCCAATACGCTGCCAACGAAATCGAAAACATGCCCGATAGCCCTGTGGCGCGCGAAGACCTGGGCGCCGGCGGCACCTCCCGCGGCGCCGGCGCGCGTTCTCCGTTCTTCTGGAAGGTCTTGCTGCTTTCGGTGGCGGTCATCTGGGGCTATTCCTTTACCACCATGAAGGATGCGCTCGATACCGTTCCGGTGTTCGAGCTGGTCTACGTTCGCTTTCTCCCGGCATCACTGGTTATGTTCGCCATCTTCCGCAAACGCATCATCGCACACTTTAATGCTCGCAACCTTATCGTCGGGCTTGGTATGGGCGCACTTATGTGGGGCGCGTACGGTTTGCAGACGATTGGCCTGGCACAGACCACGGCAGGCAAGAGCGCGTTTTTGACGGGTACCTACTGCATCCTCGTGCCGTTTGCGAGCTATGTCCTGAGCGGAGAAAGGCTTACCCGTTACAACTTGGGCGCCGCATTGCTGTGCCTGGCGGGCATTGGCCTGGTGGCACTCGATAGCGTCGAGTTCAACGCCGGCGATGCCATTACGCTGGGCGGCGCGGTCTTCTTTGCCATCCAGATGGCGGTGACCGCCAAGTACGGTCGCAAGATGGACATTAACGTCATCACGTTTTGGATGTTTGTGGGCAATGGCGTCTTGAGCTTAGCAACGTCGCTGCTATTCGAGACCCAAGCGCCCGCGTCCGTGTGGACGCCGAGCTTTATCGGCGTGATGGCCTTTCTCTCGGTGGGCTGCACGTGCGTGGCGCTGCTCATCCAAAACGTCGGCTTGGCGCACGTCCCGGCCTCGACAGGCTCATTGCTCCTATCGATGGAGTCCCCTTCGGGCGTGTTGTTTTCGGTGCTGCTGATGGGGGAGGCGCTCACCCCGCGCCTGCTCGCCGGCTTCGTCCTCATCTTTCTTTCGATTATCTTGAGCGAGACGCATTTCGATTTTTTGCGTCGAAAGCCGCGTCCGCAATTGTAAACAATTTGTTGCGCCGCCTCCCGGGGCGGCATTTTTTATGCGTCGCCCTTAAAGTAGTACCTTGCACTTTACGCTATCAAAGTGCTTGCTGCAAAAACGTTACTGGAGGGCATCTATGGCACCAGCACTGTCAGATCTTCAACCGCAATCAGCGCCCAAGGCCACCGCGGCGGCGCAAGCCGCCATTGGCGACAGTCTGGTCAAAGAGGCTCAAACTTTTGCCGATGAGCTTGCCGCATGGCGTCACGATCTGCATCGGACGCCCGAACTTGGTAACGACCTCCCGCAGACCTCTGCGTATATCCAAGCGCGCCTGACCGAGATGGACATCCCGTTTGCCACGCTCGTCGATGGTTCCTGTGTTGCGGGCCTTGTCGGTGCCGGTGCCGCCGCGGCCCAGGGCAATGGCGTCTGCACGGACGAACAGGCCGGAACGGTCATTATGCTGCGTGGCGACATGGATGCCCTGCCCGTTGCCGAGGAATCCGGCGAGCCCTTTGCATCCACCAACGGCTGCATGCACGCTTGCGGTCACGATATGCACGCGACGGCGCTGCTTGGTGCGGCTCGCCTGCTCAAGGCCCGCGAGGCCGAGCTCGTCGACGCCAATGCCACCGTCAAACTGCTGTTCCAGCCGGGCGAGGAGACCTTTGAAGGGGCACGCGCTGCCATCGCCGATGGCCTGCTGCAGAACCCGCGTCCTCAGGCGGCCTTTGCCATGCATGTCAACAGCCAGTCGCCGCTTGGCCTGGTGCTCTACGGCAGTCCGGCGCTTTCGGGCGTGTACGGTTTCCGCATCACGCTCCAGGGCAAGGGCGGCCATGGCTCGAGCCCCGAGATCTGCATCGACCCCATCGCGGCCGGCGTCCATGTGCACCTGGCGCTCCAGGAGCTTATCGCCCGCGAGGTGCCGGCGGCCAAGGAAGTCGCACTTACCGTTGGTAAGTTTGCTGGCGGCTTGGCGGCCAACGTCATCCCCGACACCTGCGTGCTCGAGGGAACGCTGCGCGGCTTCGATGTTGAGCTCATGGAGCACCTCAAGACCCGCATCGCGGAGGTCGTTAACGGCGTTGCCACAACATATCGTACGCCGGCGACCATCGAGACGCTTTCGGATGTTCCGCCGCTTGTACTCGACAGCGATATGACTCAGGCGTCGCTTGGCTACGTGGGCGCAGTGCTGCCCAAGTCGGCTTTCTTGCCGCTTTTCCATGCCATGGCGAGTGAGGACTTCGCGCTTATCTCGAGCGAGATTCCGAGTGCGTACTTTACCGTGGGCGCGGCCGTAACCGACACGGACGAACACTTTGCCCAGCACCATCCCAAGGCACGTTTTAACGATGCCGAGCTGCCGCTCGGTGCTGCGGCTTATACCGCCGTCGCTTTGGGCTATATCGCCGACCACCGGTAGCACCCAACCTTGCCTTTCAAGCCTGCGGGCATGGCCATAAGGCCTATGCCCTTGTCTTTCAAGGCAATCTTGGGCACTACCGGCGCCCGGCGCAGGCTATTCGTTTTTTAAAAGGAGCGGTATGTCCCAGCAACGTAAATTCTTCCCCGGCTGGCTCGTGGTGGCCTCCGGCTTCGTAATCATGGCCACGTGCTACACGATTTTCGTCAACTGCATGAGCCTGTTCCAGCCGCTCATCGTCAGCGACTTGGGAATATCTCTTGCGCAGTACAACATCTCCAATGCGATCTCTACCGTGGTGAGCGTTATCGGATCGCTTGTCATTGGCCATGTTGCCGATAAGGTGAGTGGCCGCGTATTGGGCTCGCTTACCGTTATCGCTACCTCGGCGGTACTCGCGGGCATGAGCTTTGTGGGTGAGCTTTGGCAGGTCTATGTGCTCTTTGCTGTTTCGGGCTGCTTTGCTGTGGCCTCGACCCGTCTGCTCATTAGCCTGGTGACCGCCAACTGGTTTACCGCCAAGCGAGGCCTTGCCATCTCCATCGCACTTTCGGGCTCGGGCTTTGGCGGCGCTATTCTGTCTCCCATCGTGAGCTCGCTTATCGTGAGTGTGGGCTGGCGCTCTGCGTTCCTGGTACTCGCTGCCGTCTGCATGGTGGCGGCACTGCCCATCACGGCCTACTCCTTCCGCACTAAGCCTTCCGAGATCGGCCTTAAGCCGCTCGGCGAGAACCCGGGCGATCCGTCCGTCTCGACGGCTGGCGACAAGGACGAGCACACGGCGCCCGAGGTTAGCGTCGGCTGGTCTCGCATCAAGAAGAGCCCGGCGTTTTGGCTGCTTGTCGTCGCCTTCCTCTTTATGGGTCTCGTTAACGGCGCCATCTTGCCCAACCAAGTCACCAACATGACGAGCGTTACCGTCAACGGCGCCAAGATCGTCACGGGCGGTCATGATCCCATGTGGGCGGGCACTGTGCTTTCGGCCTATATGGTCACCGTCGTTATCGCCAAGATTTCGCTCGGTGCGATTTATGACCGCTTTGGCCTGCGCTTTGGCAATATCCTTGGCTCCGTTGCGTGCATTATCGCCTGCGTGGCGCTGTGCTTCCCGACGACGGACCTCGGTCCTATTGTCGCCGCTGTGAGCTTTGGTATCGGAACGTGTATGGGCACCATCACGCCTACCATCGCCGCGTCCAAGCAGTTTGGCATGGCCGACCTCGGCAAGGTCACGGGCACCATCACCTCGCTCGAGATGGTCGGCGGCACCGTGGGCGCCATTGTCTCGGGCGTGCTGTTCGACGCCACGGGCTCCTTTGCGAGCACCTGGATCGTGTGCTTGGCGTGCTCCGTGGTCATGCTCGTGTTCCTGCTGGTATCCGAGCCCATCGCCGCCAAGCTGCGCGCGAGCGTGGCGGGGGAGTAGGCGTTCGTCGCTCTTTTCTGTTCGTCCCGTTCTGTCCGTGGCCGCCTTGGAAGCCGAATGGATGCTCGTACCATCATTCGGTTTCCAAGGCGGCCACGGGCCTACGAAATGATCCCTATTCCTCCGTCCCCAAGGGATCACGTGATCCGAAGGGGACGGAGGAAAAGGGATCACAAACAGCGGCGGCGCGTCTGGCCGAACGAGTCCCCATACCCTCGTTCGGCCAGACGCGCCGCCGCTGTTTGTATTTGTGCCGTATAATGACCGTTACCTATGACGCGATACAAAAGAAAGGTGTTTGCCCATGCAGGCACAGAAGGCGGAGGGAACCCGCGACCTTATCGGCGCCGAGATGCGCGCCTGGCAAAAGATGCAGCAGATTGCGGCCGGCGTGTTCGAGCCGTTTGGTTTTAAACCCATCGAGACGCCCGCGATCGAGCAGGTGGACGTGTTTGTCCACGGTATCGGCCAGTCGACCGACGTCGTGCGCAAGGAAATGTTCCGCGTGTTCAGCGGTGCCAACCTGGAGCGCGTCTTTACCGAGGGCACCGACACCAAACTCAAGCCCAAGCAGCGCCTGGCGCTTCGCCCCGAGGGCACGGCCGGCGTGGTGCGCGCTGTCGTCGAGAACAATCTGGTGCCCCAGGGCTCCACGCCGTTTAAGGCGTACTACGCCGAGGCCATGTTCCGCGGCGAGCGTCCCCAGAAGGGCCGCCTGCGCCAGTTCCACCAGGTGGGCATCGAGTGGCTCGGCGCTCCCGATCCGGCGGCAGACGCCGAGTGCATCATCATGCTCATGGAGTTTTACAAGCGCCTGGGCTTCGATCTTTCCAAGCTTCGTCTGCTCATTAACTCGATGGGCGACGCTCAGTGCCGTCCGGCTTACCGCGAGCAGGTCAAGCAGTTCATCCTCGATCACGCAGACGAGATGTGCGATGAGTGCCGCGAGCGCGCCGAGCTCAACCCGCTGCGTGCCTTCGACTGCAAGAACGACCATTGCCGCGAGATCATGGCCGACGCCCCGCTGATGGGCGACAACCTGTGCGACGAGTGCCGCGAGCACTACGAGCAGGTCAAGCGCTATCTGGATGCCGCCGGTATCGAGTATGTCGAGGATCCCACCTTGGTGCGCGGCCTGGACTACTACACCCGTACTGTCTTTGAGGTCGAGGCCCCTGGCGCCGGCGTCGGCTCCATCGGCGGCGGCGGCCGCTACGATGGTCTCGTCGAGCTCGAGGGCGGCAAGCCCACGGCAGGCGTCGGCTTCGCCGTCGGTTTTGAGCGCGCCCTGCTGGCCCTGCAGGCCTTTGGCAGCGACCTGGGTGCCGAGGAGGTCCCGTGCGTCTACGTCGCCAATGCCGGCAAGGAGCTGCGCCAGAACGTCTTTACCATTACGCAGCAGCTTCGCGCCGCAGGGATTGTGACCGAGGCCGACTATCAGGGCCGTTCGCTCAAGGCCCAGTTTAAGCAGGCCGATAAGGTAGGCGCCAAGCTCATCCTGGTCCTGGGCGGCGACGAGCTTGCCGCCGGCAAGGTCAAGGTGCGCGACATGCAGAGCCATGACGAGGTTCTCGTCGATCTGGCCAACGTCGTCGAGGCGGTTCGCGAGCGTCTGTAGCGCATGATTTTTGAGCTGCGGACCCGCTAACATGTCCCGCTCGCGACGAGCTATTGTTACGGGGGTGTTTCGCATTTATGCGGAATGCCCTCGCTTGCATATGCCGCCCACCGAGAAATACGACCATTTGGGGCAAAAACCCTTGCAATGCAGAAAATACTTTTGTGTGGTAAAGCGCAATCAGTGTCGAAAGTATTTCTCAAGCGCCTATAATGAATACCGCATGTTACGTGCATAGAAGGAGGAATGGGAGGAAACGTGGCTGAGAACCTAAGCAACCAGTCTGTACCCGAAGCCGCGGCGCGCGTCGCTGCCGTGGTCAACCGCCTCGTTAACCGAATCGGCTCGAATGCCGAGTCCAGGGAGCGTCTCGCCGAGATCGAGATCCCCGAGGAGCTGCGCGATAATCTGGCGCTGTTCCTGCGCCTGGAACGTCGTGTGCTTAGCGAGTATGATCCCGAGATCGCGGACCTGTTCGACAAGATTTTGACAGCCGAGATTGTGGCCAATGCTGGCAACCCCGGTAGCCGCGCTGCCGACGAGTCCGTTGACGAACAGGGCGTGCCCACTGCCGACGAGCCCACCGCCGTGGCGTTTCGCGAAGTCGTCGATCTGATTGACAGCCTGCCGCTTGATAAGCAGCAGGTCATCGTTCGCGCCTTTACGAGCTTCTTCCACTTGGCAAACCTGTCGGAGGAGAACTACCGTGTGGCGCAGCTGCGCGAGCGCGAGGCCGGCGCATCGACCGATACCGAGGTCGATCCCGCCAACGAACTCACCGTCGCCTATCACCAGCTGGTAAACGAGATGGGCGTCGAGGGTGCCAACGAGCTGCTCGGCAAGCTCGAGTTCCACCCTGTCTTTACCGCACATCCCACCGAGGCCCGTCGTAAGGCCGTCGAGGGCAAGATTCGCCGTATCTCCAACCTGCTGGAGGAGCGTCCGCGTTTGGGCGGCTCCGACCTGGTGGAGAACGAGCGTCATATGCTGCAGGAGATCGACGCCCTGGTGCGTACGAGCCCCATCGCGCTCAAGAAGCCCACGCCGGTCGAGGAAGCCGATACCATCATCGACATCTTCGATAACACGTTGTTCGACGTTATCCCCGTCATCTATCGTCGTTTTGACGACTGGGTGCTGGGCGACAAGGCCGGTACCGTGCCGCCGCTGTGCCCGGCGTTCTTCCATCCCGGCAGCTGGATCGGTTCCGACCGCGACGGTAACCCCAACGTCACCGCCAAGGTGAGCCGTGAGGTCGCCGCCAAGTACTTTACCCACATGGTGCTCAAGCTCGAAGACAAGTGCCGCCGCATCGGCCGCAACCTCACGCTCGAGGCTACCTACAGCAAGCCGTCGGACGAGCTCATCAACCTGTGGAACCATCAGGTCGAGATGAGCACCCAGTACACGGCCCGTGCCGAGCTGATCTCCGAGCACGAGCCGCATCGTGCCGTCATGCTCGTCATGGCCGACCGTCTGAACGCCACTGTGCGCCGTATCACCGACACCATGTACCACAGCGCCGACGAGTTCCTGGATGACCTGCGCGTCGTCCAGCGTTCGCTTGCTGCCTGCGGTGCCGTCCGTGCCGCCTACGGTCCGGTCCAAACCATCATCTGGCAGGTCGAGTCCTTCGGCTTCCATATGGTCGAGATGGAGTTCCGTCAGCACTCCGTGGTGCACGCCCGCGCCCTCAAGGATATCCACGAGAACGGTATCCATGGTGACCTGCAGCCCATGACGCGCGAGGTCATCGACACCTTCCGTGCCATCGGTTCCATCCAAAAGCGCTACGGCAAGAAGATGGCACACCGCTACATCATCTCGTTTACCAAGAGTGCCCAGCATGTGGCCGACGTCTTTGAGCTGGCCCACCTGTCCTTCGCACACGAGGAAGACGTTCCCGAGCTCGACGTGATCCCGCTGTTCGAGCAGCTCGAGGACCTCGAGGGCTGCGTTGACGTGCTCGACCAGATGCTTACGCTGCCCGTGGTGCAAAAGCGCCTTGCCCAGACCAACCGCCGCATGGAGGTCATGCTGGGCTATTCCGACTCTTCCAAGGATGCCGGTCCTACCACGGCCATGCTCGCGCTGCACTCCGCGCAGGAGCGCATCGCCAAGTGGGCAGAGAAGAACGATATCGACCTGGTGCTCATGCACGGTCGCGGCGGTGCCGTGGGCCGTGGCGGCGGCCCGGCCAACAAGGCCGTGCTGGCGCAGCCCAAGGGTTCGGTCAACTGCTTCTTTAAGCTCACCGAGCAGGGCGAAGTCATCTTTGCCCGTTACGGCAACCGCACGCTGGCTCAGCGCCATGTTGAGTCCGTTGCCGCCGCAACGCTTTTGCAGTCGGCCCCGAGTGTCGAGAAGACCAACACCGAGACCACGCAGAAGTTCTGGGATATGGCCGAGAAGCTCAACACTGCAAGCCACGAACGCTATCTGGACCTGCTGAACACCGAGGACTTTACACCGTGGTTCTCGACCGTGACGCCGCTGACCGAGGTCGGTCTGCTGCCGATCGGCTCGCGTCCCGCCAAGCGCGGTCTGGGCGCCAAGTCGCTCGATGACCTGCGTACCATCCCGTGGATCTTCAGCTGGAGCCAGGCGCGCATTAACCTGGCCGCTTGGTACGGTCTGGGCACCGCCTGCGAGCAGCTTGGCGATCTTGACCAGCTCAAGGCTGCCTACCAGGAGTGGCCGTTCTTCCGCACCTTTATCGACAACATCGAGATGTCGATCGCCAAGACCGACCAGCGCATCGCCAAGATGTATCTGCACCTGGGCGACCGCCAGGATCTGTCCGAGAAGGTCTTTACCGAGATGCAGCTCACGCGTAAGTGGGTCCTTGCCATCGTCGGTGACGAGTGGCCGCTGCAGCGCCGTCGCGTGCTCGGCTGCGCCGTCCGTGTACGTAACCCCTACGTCGACGCCCTGTCCATCGCCCAGGTCCGCGCCCTTCGCGAGGTGCGTATGAACCAGGACGAGATGGCCGAGGAGAAGAAGGCCGAGTACATGAGCCTGATTCTTTCGACTGTGACCGGCGTCTCGGCAGGTTTGCAGAACACGGGGTAATCGATAGCCCTGTAGTCGTCCGGGCCCGCCATTAGTCTACTTTTAGGCACGTCCTCGGACATGCAGGAAGCCCTCGCTGCGCACTTCGTGCGGCGAGGGCTTCTTGCGTCCTGCGGAGTGTGCCTAAAAGTAGACTAATGGCGGGCCCTGCGATGTCCGGTCTTCGGCGGATCAGCCGCTGGGTGAGGGTGGTGCTTGGGGCGACGTGCAAAAAACGGAGTTTTCAGCAGCCAAAGATTGGTGCATAAGGCTATGGGTGACGTTCGCGGCTCCTGTTGATGCTTTTGCATGACGATTGGGCTTTGTCGATGTTCATATATGGCTGGTTTCTCGCCGCATGCCATCCAGATGGGACGAGCCATGAGGACTATCTACCTTTTGAAATACTTTTGGCACCAAAATCTTATCCCGCGATGCTGAATACTCGCAAAAATGCACGCTCCGGAGGGCACTACCCTGTTACGGCTAGAAATCCATGCGCCATTTTATGCAATTAATTAACGCATTTATGCAAAATGGCTTACGTGCGTACGTCTCGGGCTAGATGTTTGCCTCGGCGCTGCGTAAATCATCCTGTCTATAGTGTCTTTGACAGGCGGTCGCGGTCCCGTTTGGGGTCGCGGCCGTTTTGTTGTGGGTCAAATATGAACGTTGTGTTAATGAGTCGGTGGACGGTGGTGTTTTTCGGTGAGCGGCGTATCCTTCCAACGGTTTATCTAGTGTGTCAGTTGAAAAGGAAGAGGGCGCTCGTCATTGTTTGAATGTGAACTGCCGTTTGACCACAAGACGTTGCATCTGGAGCTCGAGGATAAGAACTTTGCGGGTGTGATGGAAGGTCATCAAAACGAGTTTAAGACTACAAAATCGCAGGAAGAGCTGGTGGAGGAGTCGCTTGCCAACCCTTATGGCTCGCCTTCGCTCGAGGAGCTTTGTGCTGGCAAGAAGGATATTGTCATCATTAGCTCCGATCATACGCGTCCCGTTCCCTCGCGTGTGACGATGCCTATTCTGCTGCATCACATCCATTCCGCTGCGCCCGAGGCTCGCGTGCGTATTCTGGTTGCTACGGGTATGCATCGTCCGTCGACGCACGAGGAGCTCGTCAACAAGTACGGCGAGGAGATCGTTGCCAACGAGGAAATCGTTATGCACGTCGCGACTGACGACAGCATGATGAAAAAGATCGGCACCCTGCCTTCTGGTGGCGAGTGCATCATCAATAAGATTGCCGTCGATTGCGATCTGCTGCTTGCCGAGGGCTTTATTGAGCCGCACTTCTTTGCTGGTTTCTCCGGCAGCCGCAAGTCCGTCCTGCCTGGCATCGCCAGCTACAAGACCATCATGTACAACCACAACGGCCAGTTTGTGAACGATTCTCATTCGCGTGCCGGCAACCTTTGCCACAATCACGTGAGCGAGGACATGTTCGCCGCCGCCGAGATGGCTCACCTTGCCTTTGTGCTGAACGTGGTGCTCAACGGCAAGCACGAGGTCATTGGCTCCTTCGCCGGCGACATCCACAAGGCACACGAGGCTGGCTGCGAGTTCGTAAAGAGCCTTGCCGGCGTTGAGCCTGTCGAGTGCGAGATTGCCATCACCACCAACGGCGGCTACCCGCTCGACCAGAACATCTACCAGGCCGTGAAGGGCATGTGCTCTGCCGAGGCCACGCTTCCCGAGGGCGGTGTGATTATCGACGTTGCCGGTTGTGCCGACGGTCACGGTGGCGAGGGCTTCTATCACAACATCGCCGATAACGATCCGGCGGAGTTTGAGCGTGCCTGCATCGATCGTCCCAAGGACGAGACCCTGCCCGATCAGTGGACGAGCCAGATTTTCGCCCGCATCCTGGCGCATCACCCTGTGATTATGGTTACCGACCTGTGCGATCACCAGATGATTAAGGATATGCACATGACGCCGGTCAACACCCTCGAGGAGGCGCTCAAGCTCGCCTTTGAGATGAAGGGTGCCGATGCCAAGGTGGCCGTCATTCCCGATGGCCTGGGCGTTGTTGTCGCTCAGCACTAGCGCGCGGCCTAAACGAATCGTTTATAACCGACAAGAAAGATAAGGTTTTATGCTTACCAAACTCCTCTGCGAATTCGGCGCAACGGCCCTCATGATCATCTTTGGCGTGGGCGTGCACTGCGATACCGTGCTCAAGGGCACCAAGTATCAGGGCTCCGGCCATATGTTTGCCATCACCACTTGGTCTTTTGGCATCTCGGTCTGCCTGTTTGTCTTTGGCGGCGCCGTGTGCATGAACCCGGCTATGGTGCTTGCCCAGTGCATCGTAGGCCTGGTGCCGTGGAGCAGCTGCATCCCCTTCATGATTGCCGATATGCTCGGCGGCTTTGTGGGCGCCGTAATCGCTTGGCTTATGTATGCCGATGAGTTCAAGGCTTCCGAGGGCGTCGTCGACCCCATTGCCCAGCGCAACATCTTCTCGACCAACCCCACCACCGAGGGTACGAACTATGCCCGTAATTTCTTCTGCGAGGCTATCTGCACCTTTGTGTTCATCAGCGCCATCCTTGCTGCCGCTAGCCGCGCCGGCGAGAACGTTCTGATGCTCGCTATCTGCGTTGGCCTGATCGTTTGGGCCGTTGGCATGGGCATGGGCGGCATCACCGGCTTCGCCATGAACCAGGCTCGTGACCTTGGTCCTCGCATGGCCTATCAGGTGCTGCCGATCAAGAACAAGGCTGACAACAACTGGAAGTACGGCCTGCTCGTTCCTGGCATCGCTCCGTTTGTCGGTGCTATCGTGGCCGCGCTGTTTGTGCACGGTTTCTTGGGCATGTTCTAGTCCGAGGCTACATAGTTGTCCGCTGGCCGCATGGGGTAACTCCCCAGCGCGTCCTCGGACATGAAAGAACCCCCGCTGCGCACTTCGTGCGGCGGGGGTTCTTTCGTCCTGTGGAATGCGCTGGGAAGTTACCCCATGCGGCCAGCTGCGGGATCTTAGCCGCGTTGGAGCAAGCAACCCAACATATATATCTTGATTTTGATGGGAGGGGCTTGTTGCTGTTGGGGGGGCGTTGAAGTGCGAGCGGCACTTTGGAATGCGTGGCGCCTTGGGTTGGGGCGATGCTTTGGGATGAGCTTCTTGCTTAGGTGAAGAGGGGCTTTATGGCTGATAGGTAGTCTTTTGCTACGTCGGATTTTTCTGCTTGAAAGTTGTGCCAGGCCCACCATTGGACCATTCCTACGAAGCTTGAGGCTATGTGGTGTAGTAGGAAGCTTCGGTCCATGGTAGCAGCGGGGCCGTTTGGGTCGGTGGGGACGGTTTCGGCTGCTCGGGCCATGATGGTCTTGCGGAGGCAGTCGGCGAAGACGCGTGAGCCGGCGCCGGCTACGAGGGCTCGAACGCCCTGGCGGCGCTCCCAGAGGTTGTTGAGGATATGCTCGACTTGTACGAGCGGATCATCGAGCGGTGTGCCATCGTCGTCGAGGGCGTGGGTGCAGATATCGCTCACGAGCTCGGACAATAGGTCGTCTTTGCTCTTAAAGAGGCCGTAGAATGTCGCGCGGCCTACGTGAGCACGCGCGATGATGTCGCCGACGGTGATCTTGCCGTAGTCCTCCTCGCGAAGGAGTTCGGAAAACGCCGCAACGATGGCAGCGCGGCTTTTTTCTTTGCGGGCATCCATGGCTATGCATCCACGTGAACGAGCAGGCAACGGAGCGTGCCGGAGCAGCCCTCGTAGGGGCGCTTACCGGCACCGTAGCCGACGGCCTCGATGCGGTAGCGGGCCGGCAGGTGCTCGGACGTGCGCAGTGCGGCGACGATGGCGGCGCCCGTGGGCGTCACAAGCTCGCCAGCGACCGGTGCGGGCGTGAGGGCGATATTGCCCGCCTGGCACAGGTTGACGACAGCGGGGACGGGAATGGGCATGAGGCCGTGGGCACAGTGGATGGTGCCGTGACCCTCGGAGAGCGACTCGACCACGATGTCCTCGATGCCCAGGTCATCGAGACAGATGGCGACCGAGCAGATGTCGACGATGGAATCGATGGCGCCTACCTCGTGGAACATGACAGTCTCGGGCGTTTTGCCGTGGGCCTTGGCCTCGGCGGCGGCGAGCGCTGTAAAGATGGCGAGCGCGCGACGCTTGGCGCCATCACTCATCTGCGAATTCTCGATTATTTCCGTGACGTCGGCTAGCGAGCGGTGATGATGGTGGTGGGCGTGATGATGGTCCTCGTGGCCATGACCGTGGGCCTCATGGTCATGATCGTGGCAGTGCTCGTGTTCGTGCTCGCCATGGTCATGATGGTGGTGCTCATGCTCGTGCGTGTGTTCGGTGGTTGCTTCGTTGCCGTAGAGCCAGGCCATATCGTGATCGTGGTTCTCGAGCTCCTCTGCAAGCTGGACGTCGAAATCGCAGGCGTCGATGCCATGCTTGTTTGCACGCGTAACGGCAATCTCAAAGCCGTCGACCGGCAGCGTGGCGAGCTGTTCGCGCAGGTGCTCCTCGCTGGCGCCCAGGTCGAGCAGGGCCGCGACGGTCATGTCGCCGCTGATGCCCGAGGTGCCGTCGATGATAAGCGTGTGCTGATGGTTGGACATAGAATGCTCCTTAACGGGCGCAGGGCGTGCCGGCGCTCAAATGATTGATAAGACTTGCCTGGTAGGCGGCGCCGAAGCCATTGTCGATGTTGACGACCGAAACGCCGCTGGCGCAGGAGTTGAGCATGGCGAGCAGTGCGGCCACGCCGCCAAAGCTCGCGCCGTAGCCCACGCTGGTGGGGACGGCGATGACCGGACAGCTCACAAGACCGCCGATAACGCTCGCCAGGGCGCCTTCCATGCCGGCGATGGCGATGACCACCTGCGCCCGGGCAAGTTCCTCAGCATGAGCGAGCAGGCGGTGCAGGCCGGCGACACCCACGTCGTAGAGGCGATCGACCTCGTTGCCGTAGAACTCGGCCGTCAGTGCCGCCTCTTCGGCGACGGGCAGGTCGCTCGTGCCGGCGCAGGCGACGACGATGTGTCCGTTGCCGGTGGGGGAGGGCTTGCCACCCACCAGGGCGAGCAGGGCGTCCGGGATATATCCCAGGTCGATGTCGTTGCCAAGAAGCTCCGTGGTGCGTGCGGCTTTTTCGGCATCCAAGCGTGTGACTAGGATGCGCTCCTGGCCGGCATCGCGCAGCGCTTCGATAATGGCGGCAATCTGCTCGGCGGTTTTACCGGCACCGTAGACAACCTCGCCGGCTCCCTGGCGCACTCCGCGCGAAAGATCGAGCTGCGCAAAGCCCAAATCGGCGGTCGGAGCCGTCTGGATGCGCGTGAGGGCGTCGGCAGGGGTGACTGATCCGCCGGCAACGTCGCTCAGCAGCTGCTCAAGATCTCGCTTATCCATATATGTTCCCTTCGACGGCGCAAAGTCTAGCACTCAAAGGGTATGTTTCCGAACACTAAGACAAAATTGTTCGGAAACTATAGGACGGACTGATTCAATTGTTAGACGGATCGGCTAGTCGCGCAGGATGATGTCCATGGCGAGCATCAGGTTACGCTCGTCGATGGCAAACGGGGCGGCTTCGCGCGTCTTTGGCTTGGCGCAAAACGCGATGCCCGTGCCCGCGGCCTGGATCATGGGGATGTCGTTTGCCCCGTCGCCAATAGCGACCGTGTGGGCCATGTCGACGCCGCACTCAACTGCCCAGTCCAGCAGCTGGATGAGCTTGGACTCCTTGGTCACAATCTCGGCAGCCAACTTACCGGTAAGCTTGCCGTCCACGACCTCTAGGCGGTTGGCCAGGCAAAAATCGATGCCCGCGGCGGCTGCGATCTTGTCAGCGACCTCGTGGAAGCCGCCGCTTACCACGCCGACCTTCCAGCCCTTGCTGTGTGCCGAGCGCACAAGCTCTAACGCGCCGGGGGTAAATGTCACGCGCTCAAAAGTGCGCTCGAACACGCTCTCATCCAAGCCGGCAAGCAGCCCCACGCGCTCCTCGAGCGCTTGCTTAAAGTCCAGCTCGCCGCGCATAGCGCGCTCGGTGATTTGCGCAACTTGCCCGCCCACGCCGGCCTCCTCGCCCAACAGGTCGATGACCTCCTGGTTGATGAGGGTGGAGTCGATATCCATAACAATGAGGCGTGCAGTCATGACGGGCCTTTCCGAGTGCTGTTTTATTGGGGCATATTGTCGCACGTGACGAGCGCGGGCGGGTGCCGCGGTGCGTCAATTGTTTCGTCTCCGTCAAGTCTTTGGGCAGGAGCTACTTTTCCGCGGCACATCGACACAGGTGCGATAAGATAGAACGCCATGTCTGGCTGCGCGGTTTACGCAGGCTGGGCAAATCTGTACGACGCCGCCCGGAACGACACGGGGCGGCACAGATCCATAAAGGAGGATCACTGGTATGAGCCAGACCCGTCCCATCGACGAGCATTCCATGCACACCCGTACCTGCGGCGAGCTTCGCCGCGAGAACGTGGGCGAAGAGGTCACCCTCACCGGTTGGGTGAGCCGTCGCCGCGACCACGGCGGCCTTATCTTCTGCGATCTTCGCGACCGCGAGGGCATCACGCAGCTCACCTTCGACCCCGAGCACTCCGACGGCGACGCCTTTAAGATCGCCGAGACCATGCGTCCCGAGTGGCCCATCAAGATCCACGGCGTCGTGCGCTCCCGTGGCGAGGAGACCACCAACACCAAGCTCGCGACCGGCGAGATCGAGGTCCTGACCGACCACGCCGAGGTTCTCAACACGTCCGTCACCCCGCCGTTCCAGATCGAGGACGGCATCGAGACCAGCGAGGACACCCGCCTGCGCTATCGCTATCTGGACCTCCGCCGTCCCGAGATGATGGCCAACCTCAAGCTGCGCTCCGACTTTACCTTTGCCATTCGCGAGGCACTGCACAACCGTGAGTTCATGGAGGTCGAGACGCCCTCCCTGTTTAAGTCCACGCCCGAGGGCGCCCGCGACTTCATCGTTCCCAGCCGCATCCAGCCGGGCAACTTCTACGCCCTGCCGCAGTCCCCGCAGCTTCTGAAGCAGCTGCTCATGGTCGGTGGCGTTGAGCGCTACTACCAGGTTGCCAAGTGCTTCCGCGACGAGGACCTGCGTGCCGACCGTCAGCCCGAGTTCACCCAGGTCGATATCGAGATGTCCTTCGTGGACCAGAACGATGTCATGAGCGCGCTCGAAGAGGTTCTTGCCGATGCCTTCGGTCGCATGGGTGTCGAGATGCCCACGCCGCTGCGTCGCATGAACTACTGGGATGCCATGGACACCTATGGCTCCGACAAGCCCGATACCCGCTATGGCATGCACCTGGTCGACCTGACCGACATCTTTGCCAACTCCAAGTTCAAGGTCTTTGCGACCGCCGCAAATGAGGAGGGCTCTGTCGTCAAGGCCATCAACGCCAAGGGCGCCGGTGCCTGGGCACGTGCCAAGATCGATAAGCTCGCCGGCGTGGCCTCCACGTTTGGCGCCAAGGGCCTGGCCTGGATCGCCTTCCGCGAGGACGGCTCCATCAACAGCCCCATCGTCAAGTTCTTCTCGGACGAGGAGATGGCCGCTCTGCGTGAGCGCATGGACGTCGAGCCCGGCGACCTTGTGATGTTTGCCGCCGGTCCGCGCCTGCTCTCTGACGAGATCCTGGGCGGCATGCGCTCGCACATGGCCAACGCCCTCGAGATTAAGCGTGAGGGTCACGACTTCCTGTGGGTCGTCAACTTCCCGCTGTTCCACTGGGATGAGGACCGCAAGGCTTACGCTGCCGAGCACCAGCCCTTCACTCTGCCGACCGAGACCGACATCGCCAAGATCGAGGCCGATCCCCTGGCAGCCGGCTCCTGCACCTACGACTTTGTCATGGATGGCTTTGAGGCCGGTGGCGGCGGTATGCGTATCCACAACGCCGAGATGCAGATGTCCATGCTCAAGCTCCTGGGCTTTACCGAGGAGCGTGCCGAGTCTCAGTTCGGCTTCCTCATGGAGGCCCTCAAGTTTGGTGCGCCCCCGATGGGCGGTTTTGCTCTGGGCCTGGACCGCGTGTGCATGCTGCTCACCGGTTCCGACTCCATCCGCGACGTCATGGCGTTCCCCAAGACGGCCAGCGGCTCCGACCTCATGTCGGGCGCCCCGAGTGCCGTTAGCGGCGCCCAGCTCAAGGACGTCAGCCTGCGCCTGATGTAGGCGAGCGGCTACATATTGCCCGCAACGAGGGAAGGACGTGCGCCTTCCCTCGTTTTTTTATACACCGAGATTGTGAGGGCATGGGATGACCGGGCGTCGCGGAAAGTGCATCCCGAAATCTGCATCCAGAACGGGTCGCGCTTTCCCAAAGGGGGTCCTCTGGGAAAGCGCGACCCAGAATTCGGCAAAATAATGGGGCACAGTTTCCGGTTGAGCTGTCTAACGGAAACTGTGCCCCAGAATGAGCGCTCAAAACGGGATAGGCTTTCCGCAACAACTGTCTGGCGGAAAGCCCGGCCCAGTTTCCTACAGTGAGTCTCTCTGGATCAGCTGCATGTGCATCACGGAGGTGGTGGGCTCGGCACCCTTGATCATGTCGAGCGCAATGTTGGCGGCCATGTGGCCTTCTTCTCGCAGGGGCTGGCGGACGGTCGTGAGCGCGGGGACGCAGCGCGTCGCAATCTCGTGATCGTCGAAGCCGACGACAGAAACGTCCGCAGGAACGGATAGGCCTGCCTCGTTGAGTGCGGTGATGACGCCAGCCGCGATACGGTCCGATCCGCAGAGCACGCCATCGAAAGCAATCTCGCGCGCGAGGATCTGGTGCATGGCCTGATAGCCGTCTCCGTTGTTCCAGCCGGTATAGATAACGTTTGCGTCTGGGAGGTCTTCGCCCAAGACGGCACGGTAGCCGCGCAGGCGGTCGACAACAGCGGGGTTGTCTTGCGGTCCCAACACGGCGACGATATCTTTGCGCCCGCGTTCCTTCATGGCGAGTGCCGCAAAGTGTCCGCCCTCTTCGTCGTCAGAGTAGACCGTCGAGAACACATCGCGATAGGGGTGGCCCTCGAGCTGGCCGCACAACACGGTGGGTACGCCCAGCTCGCGCAGCACCTCGAGCAGCTCACTGCCCTTGTAGGGGGAGACGTCGATCACGGCGTCGAACGAGCGGCGCTCAAAGTGCTCGCGTGCGCGGTTGCGCTCATGCGTAGAAGACGCCTGTAAGATAACGGGCAGATAGGACGACTCCGACAGTTCCTCGGTAATGCCGCTCAAAAACTCGCTATAGGTGGGGTCGCTGAAGAGTTCACTCAGGGGCTCGGTCACGAGCACGGCGATGATTTCCGTGCGCCCGACAGCGAGCGCTCGGCCACGAGCGTTGGGGACAAAATTGACTTCCTTGGCCGCCGCGCGGACGCGCCTTTTGGTTTCCTCGCTAATGCGGGGCGAATCGTTGAGAGCGCGCGATGCCGTGGAGCGCGACACGCCGGCAGCTGCGGCAACCTCGGCAAGCGTAGGTGCGGTGCGAACTGGTTGGGTCATGGCGTCTCCTGGAGAATGCGGTCGATGTTGTCGCTGATACGGGCTGGTGCGGATACAGCTTACTATAGCGCGTCTGAACAGCGTTCATGATATCCGGTGACCGGTGTCGTTTTGCAACCAAGCCGCAATCGAATACGTCTCGTATGGGTGAGATATCAGCGGGCGTGGCGGTTGCCTACGAGCTTAAGAACGATGTCTTGAGCTGAGTTTCGATACTCAGGGTGACATAAGTGTCGCGGTTGTACAACCGGTTGCACCGTTAACCCGACCAAATCGACCGTTCAGCGGACAACCGGTTGCACAGTTTTTTGCATCGCCCGTAAGATAAGGACAACCGGTTGCACAAGAATCACTACGATGACGAAGGAGCATCACCATGGACACCATTAACGATTAGGAAAACCAAGCGCTCACCCATAGGAACCGCCTGGCACCCCATGCGTACTTTATGGGTTATGAGACCGCCGATCTCGCTGCAACGTACAGCCGCGAGCTGTCGCGCGGGTTTGTCCAGCTGTCCGGCTCGTGGCAGTTCCGCCTCTTTGAGGGCCCCGCTGCCGTCTCTAACGAGGAGCTTTCCACGTACGAGCCCGAGTGGGATCACGTGGAGGTTCCGCACCTGTGGCAGGTGGACGGCTATGGCAACCTTGCCTACACCGACGAGGGCTTCCCGTTCCCGGTGGATCAGCCGTTCGTTCCCTCTGACGATCCCACGGGCGTGTACCAGCGCATCGTCAACCTTCCCGCCGTTCCTGCCGGCGCTCGCGAGATCATTCGCTTTGACGGCATCGAGAGCTATGGCGAGCTGTACGTCAACGGTCAGTTTATCGGCATGACCAAGGGTTCGCGCCTGTCTGCCGAGTTCGACGTGACCGACGCGCTCGTCGAGGGCGACAACCTGTTTGCGGTCAAGGTCCTGCAGTACAGCGATGGCAGCTATATCGAGGATCAGGACATGTGGTGGGCCTCGGGCATCTTCCGCGATGTGTACCTTATGCAGCGTCCCGCCGCACGCCTGGTCGACTTTAGGTTCCGCACGCACCGCGAGGGCGATGCCGCTCTGATCACGCTCGATACGGTTGCCGAGGGAGCTACCCGCGTTGTGTTTACGCTCAGTGATGGCGAGAACGTGGTGGCTACGGGTGAGTGCGTCGACGGCCATGCCGAGTGCAGCGTGACCGATGCCCACTTCTGGAATCCCGAGGATCCCTTCCTCTATGACCTTACGTTTGAGGTCTACGACGGTGACCAGGTCAGCGAATACGTCCCGCATCGCCAGGGTCTTGCCGAGGTGACGGTCGAGGGCAATCATATCTACCTCAACGGCACTTACTTTAAGATGCATGGCGTCAACCGCCACGATCACGACGATCACAAGGGCCGCGCCGTGGGCCTCGATCGCATGCGCCGCGACCTGGAGCTCATGAAGCAGCACAACATCAACGCGGTGCGCACGTCCCACTACGCCAACGACCCGCGCTTTTACGAGCTGTGCGACGAGTATGGCATCATGCTGGTCGCCGAGACCGATATGGAGAGCCACGGCTTCGAGAATATCGGCAATATCGCCCTGGTGACCGACGACCCGGCATGGGAGCCGGCCTACGTCGACCGCATTGAGCGCCTGGTGATGCAGGAGCGCAACCACGCCTGCATCATTATGTGGTCGATGGGCAACGAGAGCGGCTATGGCTGCAACATCCGCGCGATGTACGCCAAGGCTCACGAGCTCGACGGTCGTCCGGTCCACTACGAGGAGGATCGCAACGCCGATACCGTCGACGTTATCTCCACCATGTACTCCCGCGTGTCGCAGATGAACGACTTTGGTGAGCATCCATTCCCCAAGCCGCGCATCAACTGCGAGTACGGTCACTCCATGGGCAACGGCCCCGGAGGCCTGTCCGAGTATCAGGAGGTCTTCGATCGCTGGGATTGCATCCAAGGCCAGTTTATCTGGGAATGGTGCGACCACGGTTTGGCTGCTGTGACCGAGGACGGCGTTGCCTACGACATGTACGGCGGCGACAACGGCGACTACCCCAACAACAGCAACTTCTGCATCGATGGCATGGTGTTCCCTTGGCAGCAGCCGAGCCCGGGCCTCACTGAGTATGGCCAGGTCATCTGCCCGGTTCGCATGGCTTATGACACCGAGGCGGGCGAGCTGACCGTCACCAACAAGCGTTGGTTCACCACTCTCGAGGATGTCTGCCTGTCGGCCGAGACCCTGGTGGACGGCGACGTGGTCAGCCGCAAGACGCTCATGCCCGGTGCGGTTGCCCCCGGCGAGTCCGTCCAGCTGCCACTGGTGATTCATGAGGCCGCGGTAGGCGAGACCCTACTGACCGTGCGCGCCTACACCATGGCCGCTCACGTCTGGTGCGAGCCGATGTTCCAGCTGGGCGCAAGCCAGTTTGCCATCGCAAACCATCCAGCGCCGGCCATCGCCGCCCCCGTTCGTCCTGAGCTTACGGTCGAGGAGACCGAGCAGGAAATCCGCATTCGCTCCCTCAACGGCGAGCTGACCTTCAGCAAGGTAAACGGTACCGTGAGCGAGTGGAAGGCATCCGGCCGCGACGTCATGGCCTCCGGTCCCCAGGTTGGTTTTTGGCATCCGCTCGTCGATAACCACGCCCAGGAGTATGACTCGCTGTGGAAGGACAACTTCATCGATGTGATGCAGACGTCTACCCGCAAGGTTTCTTGGAAGCAGGACGGCAATGCGGTCGTCGTTACCGTGAGCCAGCGTATCGCTCCTCCCGTCCGCGCGTTCGGCATGCGCGTCGAGCTCGTCTACACCGTGCTTCCGAGCGGTCGCGTCGACCTCAAGGTTTCCGGCGAGCCCTACGGTGACTATTCGGACATCATCCCGCGCATCGGCATCTCCTTCGAGGTCCCCGGTTGCGATCGCGCCGTCGAGTGGTATGGCCATGGCCCGGGCGAGAACTATCCAGACTCGCTGCGCGCCAACCCGGTCGGTCATTACCGCACCACGGTCGACGATATGTTCACGCCCTACGTTATGCCTCAGGACTGCGCCAACCGCGAGGGTACCCGCTGGGTTGCCCTGCGCTCCAGCCACGGTGACGGCGTACTGGTGACTCGTCCGGCTGACGCTGCCTCCAACCCGTTCTCGTTCTCGGCATGGCCCTATAGCTGCGAGGTCATCGATAACGCCAAGCACGTCTACGACCTTGTCAAGGGCGATACGGTCACGGTCAACATCAACGACCAACTGCTCGGCCTTGGCTCGAACTCTTGGGGTTCCGAGGTGCTCGATTCCTATCGCACCCGTTTTGAGAGCTTCAGCTTTGAGGTGTCCCTGCGACCGCTGACGTCTGCCGATCTGGCTCAGGCGCTGGCACCCATTAAGGAGGCATAAGCCATGCATGTCTTTAACTCGCGTGCCGACTTCGATGCTCAGATGAAGTCCGTCAAGAAGTGGATGCGTACCGGTCAGGCGCTCGATGGCGTTGCCGACCTGCAGCACGACGTGGCGTACTCCATCGGCGACTCGTTGGTGTACTGGTGGGTCTATGCCCGCGAGGCCGCAACCGCCGATCTGGTCGGTCACCGTCGCTACCATGCCGTGCTCGCTCCGCTCGACGGCGACCTGACCGTCGAGGTTGCCCCCAAGGCAGGCCTCACCTGCACCCGCGCTTACAGCGATATCGATGATCGCGAGCGCTTTGAGGGGGCGGGGGAGACCGTGACGATTCCCGCCGGCGGCGTTGCCGTCATTGAGATCGACGAGGCGTATCGCGTCCTCGCCGACACTGCGGATCCCCGCGTCGTGGTGCTGCACGTGACGGTCGAAGGTTATTCCTTCCCCAACAAGTAGTATTCGTCCACCTGGACGTTTGCTTCGCGCCGTTAAGGGGGATGGCTTTGTTGACTCCCTTTTCCCCATTCCCCTTAGCAGGTGCGCCGTCCACGATTGCGCTTGCAGCCCGGACGGTTTTAGATGAGATATAACGGATGATTGGGAGGGCTTATGAGCTCTGAAAAACGAGGAACGATTGGTTCGTTCGCTCTGCTGGGCATGACGGTCGCCGCTGTGTTCGGTATCAAGAACATCATCAACAACAACGCGGCCATCGGCTTAGCAGCCGCGCCGTCGTTCTTCTTCGCCACGCTTTTGTACTTTGTCCCCTATACCCTGGTTACCGCCGAGTTCGTTGGCCTTAACAAGGACTCCGAGTCGGGCGTGTACGCCTGGGTCAAGACCTCGATGGGTGGTCGCTGGGCGTTCCTGACGGCATTTAGCTACTGGTTCGTTAACCTGTTCTACTTTGCGTCCGTACTGCCCAATGTCATCATCTACGCGAGCTACGTGTTCTTTGGTGCCAACGCCGAGCTCTCGCAGCTGTGGATCACCATTATCGAGATCGTCGTCTTTGCTATCGCCACGTGGGTTTCGACCAAGGGCGCTAAGTGGATCGGCTCCATTTCTTCCTTCGGTTCGACCGCGGCTCTCGGACTGACTGCCGTGTTCATCCTGCTGTCCCTGGCTGCTGCCCTTGGCGGCGTCGAGTTCGCTACGGCTCCCACGCCCGCCAACATGGCTCCCGACATGAGCAACTTCGCCACTATGTGGGGCTTCTTCGGTACGCTTGCCTGGATCATCCAGGGCGTTGGCGGCGCTGAGTCTGTCGGCGTGTTCCTTAACGACCTTAAGGGTGGCGTCAAGGCCTTCGTGCGCACCGTCGTTATCGCCGGCCTGACCATCGGCCTTCTGTATGCAGGCGCTTCGCTGCTGGTTAACCTGTTCATCCCCGAGGGCAGCGTTGCCATCTCCACCGGCATCTTCGACGTGTTCGGCGCTGTCTTTGCCCACTTTGGCATTCCTATGGAAGTGTCCACGCGCGTCATCGGCTTGATCCTTCTCGCCGCTACGCTGGGTTCCCTCATGATGTGGACCTCCGCTCCCATCAAGGTCTTCTTCACCGAGATCCCCAAGGGCGTCTTTGGTAGCAAGATCGTCGAGCTCAACGAGCATGGCATTCCTGCCCGCGCCGCTTGGCTGCAGTTCGCCATCGTCGTCCCCATCCTGATCATCCCGGCCCTGGGCTCCGGCAACCTCGACGACCTGCTCATGATCGTCACCAACATGACGGCTGCCACCGCTCTGCTCCCGCCGCTGCTGATTCTGCTTGCCTACTTTATGCTGCGCAAGAACTTCGATGCTGCTCCCCGTGGCTTCCGCATGGGCTCGCGCAGCTTTGGCCTGGTCGTTGCCGCATTCCTGCTTGTGGTCTTCTGCTTCGTGCTTATCTGCGGCACCATTCCGCTCGATCAGCCGCTGTGGCTGACGCTGGTCTACAACGTTGGCGGTGTGGTTGTCTTCCTGGGCCTTGCCGTGATGTGGTACAACCGCTATATCAACCGTCTGCGCGAGACCGATCCCGAGGCTGCCGAGAGCGAGCTGCGCCCCTCCGTCCTCGACATGATTGAGTAGCGGCTAGGATTAATCTGCGGCTGTGGAATAAATCGATCCCCTTTCCTAGGGAGGGGCCTTACGAGGCCTCTCCTTTTGTGTTTTGGGGCATGGTTTTGGACCCTGTGGGCAAAAAATGCCAAATATGAGTACTGTTGCAAAAGAGGTGTCATATTTTTCGGCCTGTTCTGAGTAAAAATGGGCTCACAATCAATTTATCTAACCCCCTTTAAAGGGCGTTTGACGGCTTTCAACCTCTTCGAATCGCTTAAAGTAAGCAATTTGCTCTCGATTTTGCTGCTACTAAATTGGTGGCAGTACTCATATTTGCCACTTTTTGCCCACGAGGTGCTCAGAGGAGCTCTCGACAAGCATCTAACGCTACAATAGCTACCACGTGGCTGGGTTTGCCGGCCGAATGTGCGATGTCGTGGGAGGGGACATGGTCGAGTTTACAAAGACGATTAAAGATCCGTTGGGATTGCATGCCCGCCCGGTTGCGCTGCTTTATGACATTATCGCCAAGCATCGTAGTGACGTGTCGGTTTCGATTGGCAATCGTCATGTCGATGGCCGCGACGTTATAGGGCTCATGGCACTCTGTGGCGAATGTGGCGAGGACATCGTGTTCCGCGTTTCGGGCGTGGATGAGGCCTCGTGCGTTACGTCGATTAGAAACCTCTCGCTTTAAGCATGACGGGGCGCGGCAAAGGACAGCTCTTTGCCGCGCCTTTTTGTTTCGTATAGGAAACTTTTTCGAAAAACTGAACAGGACCCTTCCAAAAAAGTTAACCACGTGCTAGTTTACTATAGCGAACATAGACGTGGTTAACTTTTTACGCGTCGATGTTGAGGACGAACTGACGTTAGGAGCAACTCATGTCTTGCGGACCGCAGATGCCGGCCATGCCGCTTTCGATGGTAAAAGCGGGCGAAACCGTGCGCGTGTCTCGTGTAAAGGGCAATGAGGACATGAAACACCACCTCAAGGACCTCGGCTTTGTCGAGGGCAACGAAATCCACGTGGTGAGCTCGAGTGGTGCCAATATTATCGTCACGGTGCTGGGCGCACGCTTTGGCATCGATTCCAAGGTTGCCATGCACATCATGACCGTCGGTTAGTCAGCAGCATTTCATAAAAACCGAAAGGGGGACAAGAGGATGAAGACGTTGGGTGACGTTAAGGTGGGCGAGAGCTCCACCATCGTCAAGCTTCACGGTGAGGGTGCGCTTCGCCGCCACCTTATGGACCTGGGGCTCATCAAGGGCACTTCGTTCAAGGTCGTGAAGGTTGCACCGCTCGGTGATCCGGTCGAGATCAACGTGCGCGGCTACGAGCTTTCCATCCGCAAGGAGGAGGCGGCTGTCGTCGAGGTCCAGTAAGGGCTCGCGGCGTATATTTCTGCAGATAAAGTTAGGTTTTTCTAACTTAATGCAGCAACTTTGAAGCACATTATCCAGCCCGCGCGGAGAAAGCAGCGCGGACGCACAAGGAAGAAGGATTGAATGGCGGATTCTCAGATCCATGTCGCGCTGGCGGGTAACCCCAACTGCGGCAAGACCACGCTTTTCAACCTGATTACCGGCGCCAACGGCTACGTTGGCAACTGGCCCGGCGTCACGGTTGAGAAAAAGGAAGCCAAGCTTCTGAGCGACAAGAACGTTACCATCACGGACCTCCCCGGCATCTACTCGCTTTCCCCCTACAGCCCCGAGGAGCAATGCTCGCGCGATTACCTCATGAGCGGCGAGCCCGATGTGGTCGTCCAGGTTGTCGATGCCACCAACCTCGAGCGCAACCTGTACCTGGCGCTTCAGGTTATCGAGACCGGCCTGCCCGTGGTCGTTGCCCTCAACATGGCCGACTTGGTCGAGAAGAACGGCGACAAGATCGACACGGACAAGCTCTCCAAGAAGCTCGGCTGCCCGGTCATGATGATCTCGGCTCTTAAGAACAAGGGTATCAAGGAGCTGTTCGAGCAGGTCAAGAAGTCTGCTGCTTCCAAGGGCCAGGTGCCGGAGCACAAGTTCGATTCCTCCATCGAGGACGTTCTTGACCACATCGAAAACAATCTGCCTGCGAGCGTTCCCGCTAACAAGCGCCGCTATTACGCCGTCAAGCTGTTCGAGCGTGATGCGGACGCCTGCAAGCTCATCAACCTCACCAAGGAGAAGGCCGCTCGCGTCGAAGAGCTGGTCGCTCAGTGCGAGCAGGACTGCGACGATGACGCCGAGTCCATCATCACCGGTGAGCGCTACGGCGTGATCGCACACATCATCGACGAGTGCCTCACCAAGGCCCCGGCCAAGATGAGCACCTCCGAGAAGATCGACCGTGTGGTTACCAACCGTATCCTGGGCCTGCCGATCTTTGTGGTCATCATGTTCTGCGTGTACTACATCGCCGTTTCCACCCTGGGCGGAACGGTGACCGACTTCACCAACGATCAGCTCTTTGGCACCGACGGTTGGTATGTGCTCGGTCAGGGCCGCGATGCTTACGATGAGGCTGTCGAGGCCGCGGGTGACGACGCCGACTCGGTCGACCCGGCACAGTACGGCCCCTATGTCCCGGGTATCACCACCATGGTGCACGACGCCCTCGTGGCGGGTGGCACCGAGGACGGTGGCCTGGTCGATTCGCTGGTCTGCGACGGTATCGTTGGCGGCCTGGGCGCCATCTTCGGCTTTGTGCCGCAGATGTTCCTGCTGTTCGTGATGCTGTCCTTCCTGGAGGACTGCGGCTACATGGCCCGCGTCGCCTTTATCATGGACCGCGTGTTCCGCCGCTTTGGCCTGTCCGGTAAGTCGTTCATCCCCATGCTCGTGTCCTCAGGCTGCGGCGTCCCCGGCGTCATGGCCACCAAGACCATCGAGAACGAGAAGGACCGCCGCATGACGGTCATGACCACCACGTTCATCCCCTGCGGCGCCAAGCTGCCGATCATCGCCCTGCTCATGGGCTCCATCATTGGCGATTCTTCCACCACGGCCGCATGGATCAGCCCGCTTTTCTACTTCCTGGGCGTCTTTGCCGTTATCGCCTCGGGCCTCATGCTCAAGAAGACCAAGCTCTTCGCCGGCCGTCCGACCCCGTTTGTCATGGAGCTTCCTGCCTACCACTTCCCGGCGATCCGCTCTTGGGCGCTGCACGTGTGGGAGCGCTGCTGGGCCTTTATCAAGAAGGCCGGCACGGTCATCTTTGCGTCCACCGTCGTCGTTTGGTTCCTCTCCAACTTTGGTAGCTATAACGGTTCCTTTGGCTTCCTGCCTGCGATGGACGGCATCCCCGAGGAGTTTATGGACTACTCCGTGCTTGCCATGCTGGGCAACCTGGTCGCTTGGATCTTCGCCCCGCTCGGCTTTAGCACCTGGCAGGCCACCGCGCTGACTGTCTCTGGCCTCGTCGCCAAGGAGAACGTCGTCGCCACCGCCGGCTCGCTGCTGTCCGTCGCCGACGCGGGCGAGACCGACCCGAGCCTGTGGACCGCGTTTGCCGGCATGTTCCCCACCATGGGCGCTTGCGTTGCCTTCGGCGCCTTCAACCTGCTGTGCGCTCCGTGCTTTGCCGCCATTGGCACCATCCGCAACCAGATGGATTCCGGCAAGTGGACTGCGATCGCCATCGGTTACGAGTGCGCCTTCGCTTGGGTGATCGGCCTGTTCATCAACCAGTTCTACAACTTGCTTGTTCTTGGACAGTTTGGTATCTGGACGATTGTGGCCATCGTGCTGCTGGTTGCGATGCTCTTCCAGATCTTCCGTCCCATGCCCAAGCATGCATGGACCGACGAGGACGAGACCAACACTGCTTCCGCCGCAGTTTCCGCTTAAGTCCGAATAAGGATTAACCCCTTTCCACGAGCCCGGGTGTCCCAGCGACACTCGGGCTTTTTGGTGGGGGAGATATGGCGTTTCCGCAGATAAAACCGACCAAAATAAACCGTCCCTATTTGGTAGGTGGAGAATGGGGTAAAGTAAGTGATGGTTAACTAGAGGAGGCTTGCTATGGCACCTATCGATATTGTTGTACTGGCTGTTATCGGCGTTGCGTTTGTCGCGGTATGCGTGCGCATCTACCGCAAGGGCACCTGCGCCGACTGCGCTCAGGGTGGCGTTTGTACGGGGCATTGCTCCAACAAAAAGACCTGTGCCGCGCTGAAAGGCGTCGACAAAATCGCCGAAGACTTGGGCCGCGGTATCAAGTAAGGCCCAGACATCTAAGCGCCCCGCGAGCATCCGTTCGCGGGGCGTTTTTCACTTTTGTGGGGTGGGCTAGAGACGCTGCATGCGGTACCCGACACCCATGTGCGTCTGAATCATCTTGGGATGAGAGGGGTCTGCCTCGATCTTCTTGCGCAGGGTGCGCATGAACACGCGCAGGCTCGCCAGATCGCTGTCCCAGCTCGTGCCCCATATCTCGCGGGTGATGAAGGTGTGGGTGAGCACCTTGTCGACGTTTTTCGCCAGAAGGACGAGCAATTTGTACTCGGTTGGGGTGAGCGAGAGCTCGCGTCCGTCTTTCGTCGCGTATCCCGCGGCGTAGTCGATATGCAGCGGACCGTTGTCGAACGTGCTCGCTTCTGTCGACTCGCTCGACGCCATCGAGGAGCGCCTCAAATTCGCGCGGACGCGCGCAAGCAACTCATCCACAGAAAAGGGCTTGGTGAGGTAGTCGTCTGCCCCTGCGTCAAGTGCTGCAATCTTGTCGGAATCTTCGGTGCGCGCCGAAATGACGATAATGGGGACTGCCGACCAGCTTCGGATCTTCGTGATGACCTCGATACCGTCAATGTCGGGAAGGCCGAGGTCGAGCATGATGAGGCTGGGGCCGTGCGACACCGCATCCATGATGGCGGCCTGGCCGTTGCAAACCTTGCTCACGACATAGCCGTGGAGGTCAAGCGCGGTCGAAACGAGGTTTTGAACGGTCAGGTCATCTTCGACCAGGAGGATGCGTGGCTTAGCGGCATTATTCATGAATCTCGATCTCCTCAGCGGGCAGGGTAAAACGGAAGACGGCCCCATGGGGGTGGTTGTCGCGAACTTCGATGACGCCGCCATGCGCCTCCACGATGGAGCGGCAGAGCGACAGCCCAAGGCCGATGCTTCGACGCGAATCCACGGGCCGCGTATTGCCTGAGGTAAAGAAGCGCTCAAAGATATGAGGCTTGTCGCAGTCTGCCACACCCGGCCCATCGTCTGCGACGTCCACCACGACGAACGCACCCTCGCGACGCGCGCTGATGGTGACAGTCGAGTCCTCGGGCGTGTACTTGAAGGCGTTCATGATGAGATTCGTAAGCACCTGCATGATGAGATGGACGTCGATGCGTACCAGCAGGATGTCGTCAGTGTGCTCGATGGTGACGGCACGTCCATGCGATGCTTGAGCGACATGGCTGAGGGCGGCCTCGATGACTTCGTCGATGAGCTCGGATGTTAAGTTGAGGCGAATGGTGCCGTCCTCGACGCGTGTGATGGCGAGGAGGTTCTCCACGGTATCGATAAGCCAGAGGGAGTCGTCGTAGATGGCATCGGCAAGATCGCAGCGTTGTTCGAGGCTGAGCTTCTCGTCGCTCTTCCGAAGGATTGCCGCAGATCCGGATATAGCCGTGAGGGGTGTCCTCAAATCGTGGCCGATGGAGCGCAAAAGGTTGGCGCGCAGCTGCTCGTTTTTCGCCAAGACCGCAGCCTCTTCGCGCTCTTGCGCCGCCCGGTCGCTTTCGAGCGCCAAGGCGCATTCACCTACGATAGATAGGACGATCGAATGCTCGAAGGCTTCGATTTCGCGCCCCTCCAGGTCGATGCCGATGACACCGAATACCTTGTCGCCGGTACGAACCGCGAGGTAGAGACAGCGCGCCTCAGGCAGGGTCCGCGTGCTTGCGCCCGCGCGCTTGTTGTTGGTGTAGGTCCAGGTTGCAACGGCGCGCTCGTAGTCGGTGAACAGCGACGCGGATCGGTTTTCGGTGCCAGCGGACTCATAGAGGGTCTTGCCGAGCGTGCCGTGCTCGGCGGTGTAGAAGACCACGTCGAGTTTTAGCAGTTTGACGAGTTGGTTCATGGCGACGCGGGCACACTCCTTCGCGCTATGGGCTTGCTGCAAGAGCTGGTTCGTTTCGAGGAGTACGCGCGTTTTGAATGCGTTCTCGGCGGAGGTACGGGCGTTGTCGGCGATGCGCGCAGTTAACTCGCCGGCGACCATAGCGGTAGCGAACATGATGCCGAACGTGACCAGATAGCTTCGGTCGTAGCTGGCGAGCGAAAACAGAGGCGTGACGAAGCAGAAGTTGTAAAGCACTACAGAGAGCACGCTCGATACGATCGTGCAGATACGCCCCGTCGTGGTGACGGCGGTCAGCAGGGCCGTGAGGATATAGAGGGATATGATGCTGGAATCGGCAAATCCCAGATGGCGGAAAGCCGTGCCGATCGCCGTGGCGACAAGAGAGAGGGCCAGCGTGCGAAGCACGTTTCGGCTGTTGGGCGGCTGCAGGGCGACCGCGCGGCGGCGTCCTTTGGGCCGGGAGGGCGGAGTCGACTGGTCTGGAATGATGTAAATGTCGAGGTTCGGGGCGAATGTTATGAGCTGTTCTACGAGAGATTTGCGGCCGAAGAGGGCCTGACGGACGCTGCTGCGCTCGCCCGTGCGCCCCATGACGATCTTCGAAATACCCGACAGGCGCGCGAACTCGGAGATCTGAAACGCGATGTCGTCGCCATAGACGGTTTCCATATGTGCTCCGAGCTGCTCGGCTAGGGCGATATTGGCTGCAAGCTTGGCGCGCTCATCATCGCTCATGGCTTGCGTGCGCGGGCTCTCTACGAACAGGGCGACGAGCTCGCTGCGAAACGCTTTCGCCATGCGTGCGGCGGCACGGACGATGCGGGGATTGGTCGGCGCCGGGGAGACACAGACTAAGATACGCTCCCTGGTGTAGTAGTCACGGTTTCCCAGCACGCGTGCGGCATCTGTGAGGTGGCCGGTGCGATCGGCGCAGCGGCGCAGCGCGATTTCTCGGAGTGCGGTGAGGTTCTCGACGGTAAAAAAATGCTGTTGCGCTCGGTCGGCTTGTGCGGGACGGTAGACGAGGCCGGCGCGAAGGCGCTCAAGTAGGTCTTCGGGCTCTATGTCGACGAGCTCGACCTGGTCGGCATCATCGAAGATACGGTCGGGGATTCGTTCGCTCACGACAACGCCGGTGATGGATGCAACCATGTCGTTTAGGCTCTCGATGTGCTGAACGTTCACGGTCGTATAGACGTCGATTCCCGCATGTAGAAGTTCCTCGACGTCTTGATAGCGTTTGTCGTGGCGAGACCCCGGCGCATTCGTATGGGCAAGCTCGTCGACAAGGATGAGCTGAGGGGCGCGTTCGATAGCCGTATCTAGATCGAACTCGCTGAGCGCAATGCCGTTGTGCTCGATGAGTTTACAGGGCACGTTCTCAAGCCCTTGTGCAAGATGGGCAGTTGCCGGACGTTCGTGCGGCTCGATGTATCCCGCGACGACGTCGACACCTCGCCGCTTGGCGGCGTGGGCGGCTTGAAGCATCGCATAGGTTTTGCCTGCGCCAGCAGCGTAGCCAAAGAAAATCTTGAGGTGTCCCCGGCTGGTTCGAGCGTCATCGGCGGCCTCGTCTTTCTCAATTGCCTTGAGGATGAGGTCTGGGTTGACGCGAGTGTCCGATGCGTCGCGCTGCATAGCGTAGCCTTTCTGAAACGTTGTCCATGCGTGCATACGCGGTGAGGACGCCACTGTATGCTCGCGAGGTCGAGTATAGGCGCACTGCAGCCGCAATAGTGCTTTCTACCTGCATCTTTACGGCATCTTAAGGACGTGAGCCCCGGCCCTCACGCCTCTTTAATCCCTAGAAGCGTTTACTGTCCCCAGACGCTTGCGAGAGCAGGCGTCCGAGACATCGGACCGCGCGTGAAAGGGGCGGTAAATGGACATCCTCATTCCCATCATCGGAGTCGTCTGCATTGGACTCCTTATCTATTACATCTACATTCTGATGAGGAGTGATCCGTAAACTATGGACGCTGCGATTCAGTACATCTTGTACTTTGCCGTGCTCGTCGTCCTGGCCGTTCCGCTCGGTCGGTTCATGGCCCATATCATGGATGGTGAGCATACGTTCCTGTCGCCTGTGATTGCTCCTGTGGAGCGTGGCGTCTATCGTCTGCTTCGCATCGACGCGGCAGAGCAGATGGGGTGTAGGCGCTATCTGGCGAGCGTGCTGGTCTTTTCGGGGATCGGCCTCGTGGCTCTTGTGGCACTCCAGGCGTTTCAGTCCTTCTTGCCAGGCAATCCCCAGCACCTGCCGGGTGTGTCATGGGACCTGTCGTTCAATACGGCTGCTTCCTTCATAACCAACACCAACTGGCAGTCCTACTCCGGTGAGACCACCCTGTCCTACCTTGTGCAGTTCATGGGTCTCACCGTGCAGAACTTCGTTTCCGCCGGCACCGGTATCGCGGTCATGTTCGCGCTGATCCGCGGCTTCCGTCAGGTCAAGGAGCAGGGTCTGGGTTCCTTCTGGGTCGACCTCACCCGCACCGTCCTGTATGTGCTCATCCCGCTGAACCTCGTGTTCGGCATCTGCCTGGCTGCCGGTGGCGTCATCTCCAACTTCCAGCCGGCTCAGAAGGCTGAGCTCGTAGAACCCGTCGCTGTTCAGCCTAATGCAGACGGCGGCTGGAGCGTCATCGACGGCGCCCAGATTGAGGGCGACACGGTCAAGGTCGACGGCAAGGTTGTCGAGGGCGCGCGCGTGGTCACCGAGCAGTTCCTGCCCCAGGGTCCCGCGGCTCCTCAGGTCGCCATCAAGCAGTCCGGCACCAACGGCGGCGGCTTCTTCGGCGTGAACTCCGCCCATCCGTATGAGAACCCCAGTGCCTTCACCAACATCATCGAGATGACCAGCCTGCTGCTGATCCCGGCCGCCTGTTGCTTCGCCTTCGGTATCGGCGTCAAGAACACCAAGCAGGGCAAGGCCATCTTTGCCGCCATGTTCATCCTGCTGGTGATCTTCACCGGCATCATCGCCGTCAACGAGCATGCGGGCACCCCGCAGCTGGCCGATGGCGGAGCGGTCAATATCGAGATGACCGACGGCCAGGCCGGTGGCAACATGGAGGGCAAGGAGAGCCGCTTTGGCATCGCCTCCTCTTCCACCTGGTCCGCTTTCACGACGGCTGCTTCCAACGGCTCGGTTAACTCCATGCACGACTCCTACACCCCGCTGGGCGGTTTTGTCCAGATGCTCCAGATGGCTCTGGGCGAGGTCGTCTTCGGCGGCGTGGGCTGCGGCCTGTACGGCATGATCGGCTTCGCCATCCTCACAGTGTTCATCGCCGGCCTCATGGTCGGACGCACGCCTGAGTTCCTGGGCAAGAAGATCGAGCCGGGCGAGATGCGCTGGGCAGTTGTCCTGTGCTTGGCAACTCCGTTTGCCATTCTGGTGTGCTCGGCCATCGCCTGCATGGTGCCCGGTCTTGCCGACCAGCTCAACAATGGTGGCGCGCACGGCTTCTCCGAGGCGCTGTATGCCTTCACCTCATGCGGCGGCAACAACGGCTCGGCGTTTGCAGGCATGAACTGCAACATTCCCTGGATCAACGTCATGCTCGGCCTCGAGATGCTGTTCGCCCGCTTCATGCCCATCATCGGTACGCTGGCTATCGCCGGCTCGCTGGCCAAGAAGGGCAAGGTCGCCGAGAGCGCCGGTACCCTGTCTACCACCAACGGCATGTTCGTATTCCTGCTCGTGTTCATCGTTCTGCTGATCGGTGCCCTGAGCTTCTTCCCGGCCCTGGCGCTTGGCCCCGTTGCCGAGTTCTTCCAGATGATTGCGTAAAGGAGGGCGCAGATTTATGACTATGCAAAAAGACATGATGGGCCGCGCGGTCCGCGACTCGTTTGCCAAGCTGGATCCTCGCGTCCAGATTCAAAACCCGGTCATGTTCCTGGTGTGGCTTTCCGCCGTCATGACCTCCGTCCTGGCCGTCGCTTCCATTTTCGGTGTGCAGGACGCGGGTGTGCCCACCTACTATGTGGTCGCCATCGCGGTCATCCTGTGGCTTACCGACCTGTTCTCGAACTTCGCCGAGGCGCTTGCCGAGGGCCGCGGTAAGGCCCAGGCCGATTCCCTGCGTGCGGCCAAGAAGGATGTCGAGGCCCATCGCATCGAGTCCGTTGAGGACAAGGAGCACTTCACCGTCGTTCCCGGCACCGAGCTCACGCGCGGCGACCTGGTGATCGTACGCGCCGGCGAGCAGATTCCCGGCGACGGCGACGTCATCGAGGGCGCTGCTTCCGTTGACGAGTCCGCCATCACCGGCGAGTCCGCCCCCGTGGTCCGCGAGGCCGGCGGCGACCGCTCTGCCGTTACCGGCGGTACCACGGTGCTGTCCGACTGGATCATCGTCAAGATCTCCAGTGAGCCCGGCCAGAGCTTCCTGGACAAGATGATCGCGATGGTCGAGGGTGCCGCGCGCAAGAAGACCCCTAACGAGATCGCTCTGGAGATCTTCCTGGTGGCCCTCTCCATCGTCTTTATCCTGGTCACGCTGGCCCTGTATTGTTACTCCTGCTTCTCGGTCGGTCTTAACGACATGGACAACCCCACGGCCGTGACCACGCTCGTGGCGCTGCTCGTGTGCCTGGCTCCTACTACCATCGGCGCCCTTCTTTCCGCCATCGGCATCGCCGGCATGAGCCGTCTGAACGAGGCCAACGTGCTGGCCATGTCCGGCCGCGCCATCGAGGCCGCCGGCGACGTCGACATCCTCATGCTCGACAAGACCGGCACCATCACCCTGGGTAACCGCCAAGCCGCCGAGTTCATCCCGGTCGACGGCGTCGATCCCGCGGAGCTGGCCGATGCCGCCCAGCTTTCCTCGCTGGCCGACGAGACCCCCGAGGGTCGTTCCATCGTCGTGCTCGCCAAGGAGCAGTTCGGTCTGCGCGGTCGCACGCTCGAGGATAAGGGTATGGAGTTCATCCCGTTCACCGCGGCAACGCGTATGTCCGGCGTGAACTACGAGGGCAATGAGATCCGCAAGGGCGCTGCCGATTCCGTACGCACTTATGTGGAGGCAGCCGGCGGCGTGTTCTCCCAGGAGTGCGACGAGGCCGTCGAGCGCATCGCCAAGGCCGGCGGCACCCCGCTGGTCGTGACCAAGAACTGCCGTGTGCTGGGCGTTGTGTACCTTAAGGACATCATCAAGTCCGGCGTTAAGGAGAAGTTCGCCGACCTGCGCCGCATGGGTATCAAGACCATAATGGTGACGGGCGACAACCCGCTCACCGCCGCGGCAATCGCCGCCGAGGCCGGCGTTGACGACTTCCTGGCCGAGGCCACCCCTGAAGGCAAGCTCGAGAAGATCCGCGAGTTCCAGCGTGAGGGGCACCTGGTCGCCATGACCGGTGACGGCACCAACGACGCGCCCGCTCTGGCCCAGGCCGACGTCGCCGTGGCCATGAACACGGGCACCCAGGCTGCCAAGGAGGCCGGCAACATGGTCGACCTCGACTCCAGCCCCACCAAACTCATCGATATCGTGCGTATCGGCAAGCAACTGCTCATGACCCGCGGCTCGCTCACGACCTTCTCGGTCGCCAACGACGTCGCCAAGTATTTCGCCATCATCCCGGCGCTATTCTCGCCGATCTACCCCGGGTTGGACGCCCTCAACATCCTGGGGCTCACCAGCCCGTTGACTGCCGTGCTGTCCGCCATTATCTACAACGCGCTGGTCATCGTCGCGCTGATTCCTGCCGCCCTGAAAGGCGTGAAGTACCGCGAGCTTTCGTCCGGCCAGCTGCTGACCCACAACCTGCTGGTGTGGGGCCTGGGCGGTATTGTGGCGCCGTTCGTATTCATCAAGATTATCGACATGCTGCTGGCCTTGTTCGGCATTGGCATGATGTAGACGGAGGTATGTATGTTCAAAGGTATCGCATCGCGCGCACTTGGCGTGTTCGCGCTGTTTACCGTTGTCTGCGGTCTGGGCTATACGCTCGTCGTGACCGGCATCGCCCAGGTTGCGTTCCCGTATCAGGCGAACGGTTCGCTCATTACGGTCGACGGCAAGGTTGTGGGTTCCGAGCTCATCGGCCAGAACTTCGAGGATGAGGACCACATGTGGGGCCGCATCCAGAACGTGTCAATTTTCGAAGGCGAAGATGGCGAGCTCATGGCGTATGGTGCCCCATCCAACCTGTCCCCGGCGAGTGAGGAGTATCGGCAGCTTGTGGATGCGCGCGTGAAGAAGATCCGCGCCGCCAACCCCGATGCCGATATGGATGCTGTGCCCGTCGACCTGGTGACGTGTTCTGGCTCAGGGCTCGACCCCGAGATCTCCCCCGATGCCGCCGAGTACCAGGTACCGCGCCTGGCGAAGGCCACGGGCAAGAGCGAAGGCGAGGTTCGCGAGATCATCGCCCAGTGCACCAAGGGCCGATTCCTGGGCGTCTTCGGCGAGCCTACGGTCAACGTGCTCAAGGTGAACCTTATGCTGGACGGCGCGCTGTAGGTGAGGGAGTGGCGGATGAGGGCATGACTGACTATCTGAGCCCTCAATTCCACTCCGCCCATCAGTTGCAGTGGAATACGGACTGTTTTGGCTGTCAAAGGCCTTATCTACTCCGTATTCCACCGCAACTTTTTATGGGTCGAGCAGAAGTTGGGGAAGCGCGTGCGGTCGGGTGCTGCGCGGTTGCTGATAGGATAAGTACGTTAGCAACTGCCGCCGAGCGGCTCAAACGAAAGGAAGCCTGTATGGAGTCCTCCGCCTATCCGATGCTCTTTAGCCCGATCAAGGTCGGTACGACCGAGGTTAAGAACCGCGTCTTTATGCCGCCGGTATCTACCAACCTGGCCGATCACGGATATGTGACCGACGACTTGGTCGATCATTACCGTGCCCGTGCCAAGGGCGGCGTTGGCCTGATCATCACCGAGGTCGTGACGGTCGAGCCCACCTATACCTATCTGCCGGGTGACATGTGCTGCTACGACGACACGTTTATCCCTGGCTGGGAAAAGCTCGCCGCAGCCGTCCACGAGTACGGCTGCAAGATCATGCCGCAGCTCTTCCACCCCGCCTACATGGCCTTTAACATTCCGGGCACGCCGCGCCTGATCGCTCCGTCCTTTGTGGGCCCGTCCTATGCCCGCGAGGCGCCGCGCCCCATCACGGTCGATGAGATTCACGAGCTCACGCATCAGTTTGGCGACGCTGCCGTGCGTATGCAGAAGGCCGGTGTCGATGGCGTCGAGGTCCATGCGGCGCACGCCCACGGTATGCTCGGCGGCTTTTTGACTCCGCTCTACAACAAACGCACCGACGAGTACGGCGGCTCGCTCGACGCCCGCATGCGCTTCTTGCTCGAGGTCATCGCCGAGATTCGCGAGCGCTGCGGCAAGGACTTCATCATCGACGTCCGTATCTCGGGCGATGAGTACACCGATGGCGGCCTGACCCTCAACGACATGATCTACGTCTCGCGTCGCCTGGAGAAAGCCGGCGTCGACATGATCCACGTGTCGGGCGGTACTACCATCAAGCGCGGCTCCGCGATTCCCGCCGCCGGTACGCAGCAGGCCTCGCATGCCGCCTGCTCGCGTGAGATCAAGAAGCATGTGAACATTCCCGTCGCCACGGTCGGCCGCATCAACGAGGCATGGATTGCCGAGGAGCTGATCGAGGACGGTGCTGCCGATATCTGCATGATGGGCCGCGCCAATCTGTGCGATGCCGAGTTCTGCAACAAGGCTGCTGCCGGCAACGCCGACGACATCCGCCCCTGCATCGGTTGCCTGCGCTGCCTGAACGGCATCATGTTCGGCAAGCGCATCTCCTGCACCGTCAACCCGGACGTGGAGCGCGACGAGGCTGGCTACGAGCCTGCCGCCGAGGCCAAGAACGTACTCGTTGTGGGTGCTGGTCCTGCGGGTATGGAGGCAGCCTACATTGCCGCCAAGCGCGGTCATAACGTGGTGCTCGTGGATAAACAGGACGAACCGGGTGGCGAGATGCGCATCGCGGCCGTGCCGCCGGCAAAGCAGGAGCTCACCCGCGTGATCAAGTACCAGTATCGCCGCCTGGCCGAGGCGGGCGTGAAGTGCATATTTGGCACCGAGCTTACTGCCGAGGACATTCAGCGCGACTACGCGGGTTACGAGGTTGTCCTGGCTTATGGCGCCGAGCCCATCGCTCCGGCCTTCATGCAGGGCTTTAAGCAGGTTATGACGGCCGACGACCTGCTGGGCGGCAAGGCTTTCCCGGGTAAGAAGATCGTCATCGTGGGCGGCGGCACCGTCGGTTGCGAGACGGCAGATTACCTGGCCCCGCTGGTCAACGACCTGTCGCCGGCCAACCGCGATGTCACTGTTATCGAGATGACCAAGACGCTCGCCGCCAACGAGGGTGGTGCCGGTCGCGCGGTTCTCATCACGCGCATGCTCTCCAAGGGCGTTCACGTGCTGACCGAGGCCAAGGTGACCGAGATTACCGAGGACACTATCAGCTACGAGAAGGACGGCGAGGCCCACACCATCGCCGGTGCCGATACGCTGGTGCTTGCCATGGGCTATCGTCCCAACACCAAACTGGCCGACGACCTTGCCGCTGCCGGCGTTGCCACCCACGTGCTGGGCGACGCCAACAAGTGCGGCAACATCCGCGACGCCATCGGCGATGGCTACAAGGTCGCCTGCGAGCTCTAGTCGCTCCCTTGGTGCATGGGAGTCAGGTTAGTTTGCACCAAGTTGATGCATGTAAACCTGATTCCATTGCGCCAGTCGATAGCAAAACACGGCGGCCGCCCCGTTTTGGGACGGCCGCCGCTTGCGTTTTATCAAAGAAAGATCATTGTCGAGCCTTAAATGTCTTTTGTCTGTGCGACTTCCGCAATCATGTTGCGGTTGTACACCAGATGCAAATACATCGCGTCGTGCGCTACGGTGGGGTTGCGCGTGGCGATGGCGTCGGCCACGCCACGGTGAGCGCGGATGGTCTCCTCGACGAGGTTGCCGCCATCCCAGGGCGGCTTCATGGAGTAGCGCCCGTACGCATCGAATTGCTCCTCTCATAGATGTGCGGCACAAAGAGCCCCGAGTTCATGCGAGCTCGGGGCTCGTTTCGTTTGGATTGCAGATGTATTGACAGGCGAAAACAGTCTGCGTCCGATATTGAGCCATACGAAAGCGAAATTATGCGTCTTAATTCCGTACGCAAATCAAGACGAAAACCGTTTACGTCTTGGATAAATCAGTACGCAAACGGTTTTCGTCTTATAATACGGTCATGAATAGTACGAAACGAAGAGGTTGTGCATATGGTTGTTAGAGAGAGCCCTACAGTCGAATATAAGGAAAGCGTTACGCCGACGTTTCTTAAAACGGTGAGTGCCTATGCAAACTACGGGACGGGCAAGATTGAGTTTGGCGTTGATGACGAGGGCGTGGCTGTCGGCCTTGCGGATCCGGTCGCAGAGTGTCTCCGCATCGAGAACATGATTAATGACAGCTTGGACCCCGCTCCCCGTTACACGCTCGAGCCCGATGAGAAACACGGGACCGTAATCCTTACGGTTTATGAGGGCCAGGACAAACCCTATCGAAGCAAGGGAAAGGCCTACAGGCGAAACGATTCGGCAACAGTGGAGGTCGACCGGTTTGAGTATGGCAGGCTGACGCTCGAAGGCAGCAACGTAACGTTCGACGCGCTCACGTCGGCTCGCCAGGACTTGAGTTTTCATACGCTCGAGCATAAGTGTGTTGAACATCTCGGCATTTCTGAACTAACGTCGGATATTATGCGCACGCTTCGCTTGCTCGGCAAGGACGGCTATACCAACGCTGCGGCGATTTTGGCGGATAAGAATGATTTTCCGGGCATCGATTGCGTCCGTTTTGGTGATACCGAGGATGTGATCTTGGATCGCGAAGCGGCGACAAATGTATCCGCAATTGAGCAGGTGGACAGGGCGGTAGCTATGTTTGCACGCTACTACCGTTATGAGCGTATCGAAGGGATGGAGCGCGTCCAAACCGATCGAATTCCTCTCGAGGCGTTTCGCGAAGCTGTCGCAAATGCTTTGGTGCATCGGACGTGGGACGTTCGAGCGAACGTTCAAATTGCCCTGTACGATGATCGCGTCGTTGTGACCTCTCCTGGATCGCTGCCCGCCGGTTTGACGACGGAACAATACCTGTATGGGCAGATATCCGTGCTCAGAAACCCCATCGTTGCAGAGGCCTTCTTAAAGCTGGATTACATCGAGAAATTTGGTACGGGAATCGCGCGCATTAGACGTGCCTATCGCGATTCGGTCAATCAACCAATTTTTGATGTTCGCGGCGGCATGGTGGCCGTCACATTGCCCGTTACCGATGCCCTTGAAGGGTCCGAGGAAGAGGTCCAGGTTCTCAAAGCCTTGTCGGGCGGTCGAATTATGTCGCGAAGCGAGATTGAAAAACAGACGGGGCTGAGCCGCATGCGGACGTTGGCGGCACTCGAATCTCTGCTTGAACGGAATGCAATCGTAAGGCAGGGAACCGGGCGGGCCACGAAATACGAGCGCTCATAGTCAAAAAGAGCCATGGTACAAGACGGACCCCAAGCCAGCGTTGGCTTGGGGTCCGTTATATCCCGGATGGTAACGGGCCGATTATTGTCAAGTTATAGCAAAGTATAGCGACGTACAGCAAAGTATAGTGAGATATAGCAAGCCGTATAGCGCGCCTTGATTATCAACCGTCCGTATTTCACAGCAACTTATAACAGGCTCGAGGTACCAATTTGGGGTGCAGTAGTGCTGCGCCACGAAAAGGGGCTATCTACTACGTTTAAGCCGCAGGGGTCAACCATAGTCGGCTTTTTCGAAAATCGACAAGCTGTCTACCTGCGGTTTTGTTTTCACGGTTTTCGGTATGGCCGAGGCTATCCGTGTTAACGTAGTAGATGGGCCACTTTTGTGGCAAGGGGGCCGATCTGCGGGCCAGGGTAGCTAAAAGAGCCCCGTCCCAAAAAGACTGATTGGGAGCTGGGGCGTGTCGATGCGATAGTATTGCATGGTGGTATTCGACTAACCGAGGGTTTATCCGAGGGCTTTATGGAACAACGCCAGCATAATCAGAGCCTGCAAGACCAGGCATACAACGCATTGCGCTCCAAGATTATCTATGCCGAGCTCAAACCCGGCACGCGTCTTTCGGCGATTGGTCTGGAAAAGGAGACGGGAATCGGGCGCACGCCCATTCGCGAGTCCTTTGTGCGCCTGCGTGAGCAGGAGCTGGTGGAAACCCGTCCCAAAAGCGGCACCTATGTCTCAAAAATCAGCATGGAGCGCGCCGAGAACGCCTGTTTCTTGCGCGAAAAACTCGAGAGAAGCGTGCTCATTAAATGCTGCTCTGCCGCCACACCCGAGCAGAAGTGTCGGCTCGAGCAGATTCTTGCCGAGTCCGAGTCGCTCGACCATAGCGAGACGCGTCGTTTCTTTGACCTGGACAACCTGTTCCATGAGACGTGTTTTGAGATTGCCGGTCGTCACATGTTGTGGGATTGGATGAAGAGCATCAACACACATTTTGAGCGATACAACTGGTTGCGTATGGTGTCGCAGGACCTGGATTGGGAGCCGATTCGTCGGCAGCATCGCCGGATTCTCGAGGCCATTAAGAGGGGCGATACCGACGCGGCGAGCTATCTGGCAGAGACGCACTTGCACCTGATGCCCGAGGAGCAGGGCCCGGTTATCGCCTTGCATCCTGACTATTTTGAGCTGTCTAAAGACTCGGCTATCTAGCCCATTATCGCATCTGCTCGAGACGCAAAAACGATGCTGCTCACCTACAGCGTTTTGCAACTGAGATTTTTAAAAAATGCCTAAAATGGCTCAGACTGCCGACATTGGGAAACGGGGTGCGCTATGGCGCAGATGAGAATCAAGGACATTGCCGCCGAGGCGGGCGTGAGTCCGGCCACGGTCTCGCGCTATCTCAACAACCGCCCCGGGCAAATGACCGAGGAGACCCGTGCCCGCATTGCCGAGGTCATCGAGCGCACCGGCTATCGCCCGCGTGCCGCCGCACGCAATCTGCGCTCCTCGCGCACCAATCTCATCGGCGTGATCTTGGCCGACATCGCCAACCCGTTCTCGAGCGCCATGCTCGAAGGACTTTCCGCCAGCGCCGCCGCGCGCGGCTGCTCGCTCATGACGGCCATTAGCGGCAACGACCCCGCTAAGGAAGCGGAGTCGCTCACCAGACTTATCGATGCCGGTGTGGACGGCCTGGTCGTCAACACCTGCGGAGGCAATGATGAGGCGATCGCCGCGGCAGCGGGACGTCTGCCTGTTGTGCTGCTCGACCGCGACGTTGCCGACGGCGGTGTCGATCTAGTGACATCTAACAACCGTGAGCTGGTCGCCGGTCTGGTAGACGCCTTGGCCGCTGCAGGCAGCGAGCGCCTGTGCCTGCTCACCGAGGCAAGCGACGACAGCCCCGTCCGTCGCGAGCGCGCCGAGGCCTTTGCCGACGAGCTTTCGCGACGCGGCCTTGCGGGCGAGGTCGTCACCTTGGCCGACGGTGGCGCCACGGGTGTCGGTCGCTTGGACGAGGCCATCCGCGACTATGCGGGCAAAAAGCTCGGCCTCATTGCCGTCAACGGCCTGGTCTTCCTGCGCCTGACCGAGGCGCTGGCGCAGCTTGGTCCCTCGCTGCCGGTGGGGCTCAAGATCGCGACGTTTGACGACTACCCCTGGAACCATGTGCTCTTTGGTGGCGTGACCACGGCCGCGCAGGACACCCTCACCATTGCCGAGCGCGTGGTCGAGCGCCTGTCCGAGCGCATCGACGTTGTCACCACCACGGTGGGCGAGGCCGCAAAGCTGGCGCCCAAACGCATCGAGATCCCCGGCCACATCGAACACCGCGCATCGACCTCGCGCTAGCCTGTGTGATAATATATAGACAATGTCATACAGGAGGTATCCATGGCTGCGTCTGTGCTGAGTGTGCGAGTGGACTCGTCAATTAAAGACTCATTTGCCGAGCTGTGCGAAGAGCTTGGCATGACTTCGTCTGTTGCGGTCAATATGTTTATGAGGCAGATGCTGCGCGAGCGCTCTCTGCCGTTTGTTCCTTCACTTGGTAAAAGCTCTGCGAGCGAAAGCGCCGCGACGGGCATTTTGGATACTGCCCAGATTGAGTCCGCCGTCCGCGAGGCAGCCAGCTCGATTCCCGCCATCAAAACCGTGATTCTTTTTGGTTCGTATGCCCGGGGCGAGGCACATGTCGATAGCGATATTGACTTGCGTCTCGAAGTCGATCGCGAGCAGGGCTTTGGTCTTTTCGCGTTGTCGGCGTTTGGCGAGGCGGTTCGCAAAGAAACCGGGAAGCAGGTTGACCTTGTCTCGAGTGACTATCTTGATGACGATCTTGCCGCGGTAATCGAGCGCGAAGGAGTGATCCTTTATGATCGCGCGTAAGTCAGACAGCCTTCGCGCCCAAGAGGTTTTGGATGCCATTTCTGAAACGAACGAGCGCATCAAGGTTTTTGATATCACCGAGGACCAGTTTCTGCATGCGAATGACGTGCGGACGAGGGCGTTGGCGGACTCCCTTTTGATGTGTGCGCTTAGGGTAACGGAAGAAGCGGGCAAATTGTCGGAACGCTCGCAGCGGCTTCATCCCGAAATCGAATGGCGTGGAATTATCGGCATGAGAAATTATCTTGCGCATGATTACGGCAATGTCGACCGCTCGGTTGTTTGGGATGCAGTGACGATGGAGTTCCCTACGCTGGAACGAGCCTGTAGACAAATTGTCTCCGAATCTGAACGCTAGCCGCTCGTTCGTAACGGCCAGTTCGCACACGTTTTTTGAGCGCTTGATACGCTTTAACCCTGCGGAAACATTTTTCTGCGATAGTATCTGCGATATAGACCAGTCGAAACCCGCCCGAAAGAAAGGGGAGCGACATGAACCAGCAGAACATCGATTACGTACTCCGCTCCGTAGAGCAGCGTGACATCCGCTTTGTGCGTCTGTGGTTTGTCGACATTCTCGGCCGCCTCAAGAACTTTGCCATTAGCCCCGAGGACCTCGAGGTCGCTTTTGAGGAGGGTATTGGCTTTGACGGCTCCGCCATCGAGGGCTTTGCCACGCCCGAGGAAGCCGACATGCTCGCATTCCCCGATGCTTCGACCTTCCAGATTCTGCCGTGGCGCCCGAGCCACAACGGCGTCGCTCGCGTGTTCTGCGACGTGTGCACTCCCGATCGCAAGCCGTTTGCCGGCGACCCGCGCGATGCCCTGCGCCGCATGTTCCGCAAGGCCGAGAAGGCTGGCTACCTGCTCAACGTGGGTGCCGAGCTGGAGTATTACTACTTCCCCGACGAGCACACGCCCGAGCCGCTCGACAACGTGGGCTACTTTGACCTTTCGGTAAGCGATGCCGCCCGCGACCTGCGCCGCAACACGGTCCTCACGCTCGAGAAGATGTCCGTGCCCGTGGAGTACACCTTCCACGCCGCCGGCCGCTCGCAGCACGGCATGAGCCTGCGCCATGCCGAGGCCTTAAGCATGTCCGACGCCATCACCACGGCAAAGCTCATCATTAAGCAGCAGGCCTACGAGAGCGGTTGCCACGCCTCCTTTATGCCCAAGCCGTTGGCGGGCGAGGACGGCAGCGCTATGTTCCTGTGCCAGTCGCTATTCGACCACGACGGCAACAACGTCTTTTGGGGCGAGGACGACGAGAAGTACCACCTCTCCGATATCGCCAAGCACTACATGGCCGGCATCCTGGCGCACGCGCGCGAGATCAGCGCTATCACTAACCCCACGGTCAACTCGTACAAGCGCATCACCACGGGTGGCGACTCCGTGCCGCAGTACGCCACGTGGGGCCTGCGCAACCGCGCGAGTATGGTCCGCATCCCGGTCTACAAACCCGGCAAGCAGCTGTCCACGCGCATCGAGCTGCGCAGCCCCGACCCCATGGCCAATCCGTACCTGGTCAACGCCGTCACGCTGGCGGCTGGTCTGGACGGCATCGAGCGCAAGCTGGAGCTCCCGCCCGAGGCAACGGCCGAGACGCTCAAGCTCACCGACCGCCAGATGGTCGAGGCCGGCTACACGCCGCTGCCGCGTTCGCTCAAAGAGGCGCTCGACGTGTTTGAGGACTCGCAGTTTATGAAGGATGCCCTCGGCGAGCATATCCATAGCTTCTTCCTCAAAAAGAAGCGCGACGAGTGGCATAAGTTTGAGTCTACGATCACCGAGTGGGAGATCAAGCACTACCTGGCGAACTCCTAATCGCGCTGGCTTGTTCCAGTACGATTGAGCTCATTTCTTTGGAGGCCGATATGTCCGAAAAGAGTGCCCTGTTCATGGCGCGCACGACGCGCTTCCACGAGTTTGCCCGCAGCTTGACGACCACCCTGGGTGTCGAGGTGAGCCTGGCAACCCCCGATTCGCCGACTGCGGCGCACGACTTTGACCTGCTGATCCTCGATTCCGACGGCATTCGCAGCGACCGCATCGATCAGATTGCCAAGTGGCTTGACGATCGCGGCGGCGTCCCCATGCTGGTGATCGTCGACGATGAGGCCCTTGGCACCCTGCGCCTGCCGAATCACGCGCATGCCGACTTTGTGTGCCCCACGGCGACGCCCAACGAGCTCAAGGCTCGCGCGCAGCGCTTGATGGGCGAGGAGGAGACCGTTACCGCCGACGATGTGCTCAACATCGATAACCTTGAGATCAACCTGGCTACCTACCAGGTGACGCTCGATGGCGAGCCCATCGACCTGACGCTGATGGAGTACTCGCTGCTGAGCTTTTTGGCGACGCACCCCAACCGCGCCTACAGCCGCGAGGTGCTGCTGCACCGCGTATGGGGCTTTGAGTACTGCGGCGGCACGCGCACCGTCGACGTGCACATTCGACGCATCCGCTCCAAGGTGGGCCCGCAGATCGCGGCGCACATCACCACCGTCCGCGGCGTGGGATATCTGTTTAAGGACTAGATTTCCACCACAAAGGGGACAGGCACCTTTGTGGTGGTTTTGCCGCAGGTGCGGGTTCCCTTCGAGTTTGCAGCAGAACTTAAGCCTTCCTAAAAGATTGCGTTCTCGTACACGTACGCCCGCATATTGGGGTACAACTCAACGTGAACAATGATGGCCCGCCACATGTTTGGCGGGCCTTTGGTTATTTGACGAAAGGATCGCAGCTATGAGCGAGAACGATTCCCAGCGTCCCCAGGACGCGGGCAACGCCGGCGAGACTCAGCAGCAGCCGCGCGTGCAGGTGGAGTCGACGCCTGCCGACGGCAACAACATTCCCTACGTGCAGGCCTACGATACGCAGACCGGCAAGCCGCTGGGCGGCCAACAGGTCGTGAACAAGCACACGGTGGTCAAGACCAAGACCAAAAAGCTGCCGATCTTTATTACAGCGCTTGCCGGCTGCGCCTGCGGCGCCCTGCTGGTCATCGCACTCATTATGAGCGGCACGCTCGATATCGGCGGTGGCAAGAATGCCGTGACGGCGGGCGCTTCGGGTTCGTCGACGCAAAAGATCACGATCGACTCCGAGGACACCACGCTGGCCGAGGCCGTTTCTGCCAAGGCCCTGCCCTCCGTGGTTTCCATCACCGCCACTTCGAGCGGTGGCCAGAATGGCTCGCTTTCGCAGTCTGCCGACGAGTCGGACAGCTCGGGCAGCGTCGGTTCGGGCGTAGTGCTCGATACCGAGGGCCACATCCTCACCAACAACCACGTGGTCGATGGTTACGACCAGTACGTGGTGACCATGGACGACGGCACCACCTATGAGGCCGAGTTCGTGGGCAACGACGCCTCGAGCGACCTGGCCGTCATCAAGCTTAAGGACGCCGACGCTTCCAAGCTCACGCCGATCGAGATGGGTGATTCCTCCAAGCTCAACGTGGGCGAGTGGGTCATGGCGATCGGGTCGCCGTTCGGCAACGAGCAGTCTGTCTCCACCGGTATCGTCTCGGCGCTCTACCGCTCCACGGCCATGAGCTCTACCAGCGGTAACACCATCTATGCCAACATGATTCAGACCGATGCCGCCATCAACCCGGGCAACTCCGGCGGCGCGCTCGTCAACGACAACGGTGAGCTGGTGGGCATCAACTCGCTCATCGAGAGCTACTCGGGCTCCAGCTCGGGCGTGGGCTTTGCTATTCCCGTTAACTACGCCAAGAACATTGCCGACCAGATCATCGGCGGCAAGACGCCGGTGCATCCGTACATGGGCGCTACGCTTTCGAGCGTCAACGCGCTCAACGCCCGCACCAACAAGCTGAGCACCGATAGCGGCGCGTATGTGGCGAGCGTCGTTGAGGACGGTCCTGCCGCCAAGGCCGGCATTCAGGAGGGCGACGTCATCACCAAGTTGGGCGACGACGAGATCACGAGCGCCGATGGCCTGATCATCGCACTACGCAGCCACGAGGTGGGCGAGAAGGTCGAGATCACGCTCATGCGCGGCAAGGAAGAGAAGAAGGTCACGGTCGAGCTGGGTTCCGACGAGGAGCTGCAGAACCAGCAGCAGAACGACAGCGCGACCGACACCGGCAACGGCGGTATTACCGACGAGCAGCTGCGCCAGTATCTGGAGGAGCTGCTGGGCCAGCAAGGTCAGGGTCAGGGCAACGGTCAGGGTTTCTAACGAGCCGTTTCGCGCATATCGAGGCCAGAGGGGCTGTCCCATCAACGTGGGACAGCCCCTCTTTTCTTATTGATCCGTTGGGGACGGAGGAAAACGGATCATTTAGAAACGGCAAGGGCATGGTTTGATCGCGCGATCCGCCCCGGTCTAGCGGCTGCCGATTCGGTGCGGTTCGAAAGGGTTATTCGGCGCCATGGTGACCGGTGGTACTCTTGTATCCGTTTGAAATCGAGCGAAGGAGTGCCGCTATGGAGCAATCGAGCCTGTTTGGTGACGGCGTGGACATCGATACCGAAACGCCCGCGAGCGCGGATGCCACCGCACCGGTCGACGCCCGTGCCCAGGCGGCAGCGCGTGCGGCCGAGCTGCGCCACGAGCTCGACTACCACGCCTATCGCTACTACATGCTCGACGCACCCGAGATCACGGACGCCGCCTTCGACAAAATGCTCGTTGAGCTGCAGGAAATCGAGGCGGCCTATCCCGATCTGGTGACGCCCGACAGCTATACCCAGCGCGTGGGCGGCTACGTGAGCGAGCAGTTTACGCCGGTCACGCACATGGCACGCATGTATTCCATGGACGATGCCATGGATCTGGACGAACTCGACGCATGGCTCCAGCGCACCGAGGATGCGCTCGGCGCCGGCAGCGTCACCTATACCTGTGAGCTTAAGATTGACGGCCTGGGCGTGGCCCTTACCTACCAAAACGGCACCTTCGTACGTGCGGCCACACGTGGCGATGGTACAACGGGCGAGGACGTGTCGCTCAATGTCCGCACCATCAAGGATGTGCCCATGCACCTGTCCGAGCCGGCGCTCGCCCACATGGGTGCCGACCGCGAGCGCACCATCGAAGTACGCGGCGAGGTCTATATGCCCAAGGGCAGCTTTGTTCGTCTGAACGACGAGGCCGATGCCGAGGGTCGCGACCCCTTCGCTAACCCGCGCAACGCTGCCGCCGGTAGCCTGCGTCAGAAGGATCCCAAGGTCACGGCGCGCCGCGACCTCGCCACCTTTATCTATGCCATCGCCGATACCGACCCGCTGCACGTCCACAGCCAGCGCGAGTTCCTCGATTGGCTGCGCAGCGCCGGCTTTAGCGTCAACCCCAACGTGGCACGCTGCGCCACGCCGGCCGAGGTTCACGAGTTCTGTGCCCAGGCGCTCGAGCATCGCGGTGATCTGGATTATGACATCGACGGCGTAGTCGTAAAGGTTGACAGCTTCCAGCAGCAACTCGACCTGGGCTTTACTGCCCGCGCACCGCGCTGGGCCATTGCCTTTAAGTTCCCGCCCGAGGAAAAGCAGACCGTCCTGCGCGAAATCCGCATCCAGGTGGGCCGCACCGGTGTGCTCACACCGGTCGCCGAGTTCGACCCGGTGACGGTCGCCGGCTCCACCATCGCGCGCGCCACGCTGCATAACATCGACGAGATCCGTCGCAAAAACGTGCGCGAGGGCGACACCATCATCGTGCACAAGGCGGGTGACGTGATCCCCGAGGTCGTGGGGCCGGTGCTCGACAAGCGCCCGGCCGATTCGGTCGACTGGCACATGCCCGAGGTCTGCCCCGTGTGCGGCAGCCCCGTGGTCCACGAGGACGGCGAGGTTGCCTACCGCTGCGTGTCCATCGACTGCCCCGCGCAGCTCAAGGAGCGCCTGCTCCATTGGGTGAGTCGCGGCTGCATGGACGTCGACGGCCTGGGCGACGAGATCGTCGACAAGATGATTGCCGCCGGCCTGATCCACGATGTCGCGGACTTCTACCAGCTCACGGTCGACGACATCGCAGGCCTGGACACGGGGCGCACCTATGCCAGCTCCAACAGCAAAAAGGGCGTCAAGAAGGGCGACCCCATTCCGGTAGGCCTCAAGACGGCCGAGAAAATCATCGCCGAGCTCAACAAGTCCAAGAGCCAGCCGCTCGGTCGCGTGCTGTTTGCCCTGGGCATCCGCCATGTGGGCAAGAGTGTGGGCGAGGTTATCGCCGAGCGATTCCTGTCGATTGACAAGCTCATCTTGGCGAGCGAAGAGGACATCGCCGAGTGCGAGGGCATCGGTCCCAAGATTGCGGCGAGCGTCAAGCAGTTCCTGGCCGTGCCCGAGAACCTTGCCGTGCTGGAACGTCTGCGCCAAGCGGGCCTTTCGCTCGAGGTCGACTTGGGCGCCGCTCATGCGCAAGCCGCGGCCGAAGCTGGCGTGGCGGGCGAGCTCGCCGACGCACAGCCGCTTGCGGGTCTGACCTTCGTGCTCACCGGCACGCTCGTCAACCGCACGCGCGACGAGGCGGGCGCGGCGCTCAAGGTGCTCGGCGCCAAGGTTTCGGGCAGCGTGTCGAAGAAGACGAACTATCTGGTCGCCGGCCCCAAAGCGGGCTCCAAGCTCACCAAGGCCGAGCAGCTGGGTGTGCCCGTGCTGGACGAGGACGCCCTCGAGCAGATTCTCGCTACCGGTGAGGTGCCAGAGGCGTAATGGATATCGAGAATCACAATTACTCGCAGGCGGAAGGGCATACGACGCGCTCCCAAACGCAGGCAAAAGAGCACCTGATGGCGCGAATTCGCGTTGCCGAGCGCGAGCGCGCGGCGGGCATGTCTTGCGATGCATTTGAGGCTTTGGCCGAGCTGGAAGCGATGTTCGGTCTAGCCTAGCGACACAGGCACCGTGATCTGCGTTACGTAGGTCGCTGGGTCGTCGCTGATGATGTCGTCGATCAGGGCGATCTCGCGCGATGGACCGGCGGGCGTCAGGTTGTGTTCGCGCATATAGCTGAGCAGCTGCTCATAGCGTGGGGCTGCTTGCCCGTGCGTGCCGCGGAAGCTTATGGTCAGGCAGTGCGCGGCAGGTCGCGTCTCAACATCGCCCAAGTAATCATCGGTGTCATCGAGCAGCAGAAAGACCTCGTCGTAGCCATCAAAGTCGCCGGCTGCCAGGCGTTCGGGCGCGATGCCCACACCCAGATTGCCCAGATAGGCAAAGGTTTCGTGCTGCCCCTGCTGAAGCTGGCGGATATGCCATCCCAGCGAATAGGCGTCGCTGGGATTGACGCGCTCGTGCAGCGTGGCGCAGCGAAGTTCGGGTTCCTCGATTTCGCTAATGGTGTCGAGATCAGCATTCAAAGCGCCACGAAGCAAGGCAAGCCGCTGGTCAATCTTGCGCGACATGCGCTCCAGCTCACGCCGCTTGTGCTCAATTAACTCCTGTTGCTTGGTCAGTTGCCGTTGCATCAAATCCATATCGCGCGTAGTGACAAACTCGCGAATTTGCGCCAACGGCAAGTCGAGAACGCGCAGGTTGCCGATGGTATTGAGCGTGGAGAGCTGCCGCGATCCGTAGTAGCGGTACCCACTCGCCGGATCGACATATGCCGGCTCCAATAGCCCCATCTGTTCGTAATGGCGCAGTGTGCCCACGCTCAAATTGAGCAGGCGCGCCACCTCGCCAATGCGGAGCAGGCCCTCGGTGTGTTCGCTTGACATGTCGGTCACAGGACCGCTCCTTTCGGTAAAACAGGGGAGAGGCGCTAGGCCTGCGTCGCCTCGCTACGCCACCAGCTTGTCAAAAGTTCCGCGCCGGTTGAGCACAGTAAATGCAATCACGCAGATGACTGCCGACAAAATCGAACCGCACGGCGAGGCGATGCCCATGGGAAACAACGTATCGGAATAGGCGTTCGACAGCAGCCACGCGCCGGGCACGCGAATGAGCGCCACCGCCAGCACGTTGTGCGCAAAGCCGATATAGCTCTTGCCGTACGCGGCGAAAAAGCCGCTAAAGCAAATGTGGATACCGGCAAAGATCGCGTCGAAGATGTAGCTATGGATATAACCGGTACCGGCCGCGACCACCGCGGTGTCCTTGGCAAAGAAGCCGATAAACGCCGGCGCCACCAGCCACATGAGTGCCGTGATCAGGCAGCCATACACCACCGAGATGGTCATGGCATCCTTGAGCACCTGACGCGCGCGGTCGCCCTTGCCTGCGCCGACATTTTGCGCCGTGAGTGCGCTGACGGTGGCGCCCATGGAGCTCGGCACAATGAACAAGAAGCTGATCATCTTTTCGACGAGGCCCACGGCGGCGGCGTCGACCAGGCCGCGGTGGTTGGCGATGACGGTGATGAACATAAATGCCACCTGGATGCAGCCGTCCTGCACGGCCACGGGCACGCCAATCTTAAGAATGCTACCGAGTACCTCGGGCTGGGGGCGCAGGTCGCTGCGCTTAACGTGGATATGCGTGCGGCGGCTTTTGAGCCACGCAAGCGCGAGGGCAACGCTGGCCGTCTGGGCGGTCACCGTGCCGAGCGCCGCGCCCACGGGGCCGAGCCCCATGTGGCCGATAAACAGAAAGTCGAGCGCGATGTTGATGATGCATGCCACGCCAATCACGTACATGGGCGAGCGCGAATCACCCAGGCCGCGAAAGATGGCCGAAAGAATGTTGTACGCGGCGATAAAGGGAATGCCGACAAAGCAAATACGCAGGTAGGCGGCGGTTCCTTCGACCGCCTCGGCCGGCGTGCCAATGAGTGCCACGATCTGCGGACACAGTGCGAGCAGGACAGCGGCCAGCACCACCGAGACACCCATAAAGAGCGTGATGGTGTTGCCGATGGCGGTCTCGGCGCGGTCAAACCGGCGCGAACCCACGGCGTGGCCGACGATAACCGTCGTTCCCATGGCCAGGCCCACGAGCGTCACGGTAATGATATAGAGCGTCTGCGCGCCATTGCCCACGGCGGTGATGCCGGCGGCGCCGCTAAACTGCCCCATCATGTACAGGTCGGCCATGCCGTAGAGCATCTGCAAAAAGTACGAGAGCATATAGGGCAGGGCAAAGACCGCGATGGTCTTAAGGACATTGCCGCGTGTGAGGTCGTGTTCCATGGGCGGGGCTTTCTGGCTGGGTTTGTTTACGTACCAGTGTAGTGAAAACCCTACAACGATTGTAGAGTCAAGGTTTATGTTGGCAGCGGGGCGAAAAAAGTCGCGCTCGCGTTCATTTCCAATTGAATACAGAGATGCACCTTGCGAGCTTAGCGCCTGCACTAGCCTTGCAGAAATCGATATCGGAACACTTGACACCGCCGCACGGCGCGCCATAATACGTGGGTTTGCGAACAACGTTTGATGGGGGATGAACCTGCGTGCGCAATCTCAAGATTTTGTTTTCCTATCTGGGGGCATACCGCCGCGACGCCATGCTCGGCGTGTTCTTTGTGACTGCCGAGACGGCGCTCGAGCTGTTTATCCCGGTCATCATGGCAAATATCATCGACGTGGGCGTGCCCGCGGGCGACATCAACTATATGCTGTTGCAGGGCACGTATATGTTGATATGCGCCGCATGTTCGCTGGTACTTGGCTTGGGCTATGCGCGCACGTCTGCCCGCGTTGCCTCGGGGCTGGGCGCTAACCTGCGCGAGGCGGAGTATCGCAAGATTCAGACGCTCGCCTTTGGCAATCTGGACAACTACGATGCCAGCTCGCTCGTCACGCGCATGACCACCGATATCACCGTCATCCAAAACGCCATCGGCAACGGCTTTCGCCCCATGGTGCGCGGCCCCGTGACGCTCATCGTCGGCTTGGTCTATGCGCTGGTGCTGTCGCGTCCGCTTGCTACGGTATTCGCGATCATCCTGCCGGTGTTGGCGATCGTACTGGGCGTTATTACCTACCGCGTCAGCCCGCTCTACCGCCAGCTGCAGACTTCGATGGATCACCTCAACGGCGTGGTGCAGGAGGACCTCACCGCCGTGCGCGCCGTCAAGGCGTATGTGCGCGCCGCGCACGAGGAGGCCAAGTTCGATGCCGTCAACACCGAGCTTGCGCACACGGCGACGAAGACCTTCGGCAACGCCGTGCTCAACCTGCCGGTGTTTCAGCTGTCGATGTACGTGGCGGCGCTTTCCATTCTGTGGATCGGCGGGCGCATGATCCTTGCCGGCGAGCTCGGCGTGGGCTCGCTCACGGGCTTTATGAGCTACGTGCTGCTGATCATGAACTCGCTCATGATGATCTCCAACGTGTTTTTGCTGCTCACCCGCGCACTTGCCAGCGTGGAACGCATCTCGCGGGTGCTCGACGAGCGTTCGCTTATCCAAGCGCCCGACGCTGCCGCTGCTGTGCACGAGGTGGCCGACGGAAGCATCGAGTTTCGCGATGTGTCGTTTAAGTACCGCGCGGATGCTGCCGAGGATGTGCTCGAGCATATCGACCTTCGCATCGAGAGCGGCTCGACGGTGGGCATCCTTGGCGGCACGGGCTCGGGCAAGAGCTCGCTTGTGCAGCTGATTGCGCGCCTGTACGACGCCACTGAGGGCGCCGTGCTTGTGGGCGGACACGACGTGCGTGACTACGACCTGGCTACCTTGCGCGACGCGGTGGGCATTGTGCTGCAAAAGAATGTGCTGTTCACGGGCACCGTGCGCGAGAACCTGCAGTGGGGCAATCCACAGGCGTCGGACAATGAGCTCCTCGCGGCTTGCCGCGCGGCGTGCGTGGACGAGTTCCTTGATCGCATCGGCGGGCTGGACGGCGAGTTGGGCCAGGGCGGTGCCGGTGTCTCGGGCGGGCAGAAGCAGCGCCTGTGCATCGCGCGAACGCTGCTCAAGCATCCGCGCGTGCTCATTTTTGATGACTCCACCAGCGCGGTCGATATGGCGACCGACGCTAAGATTCGCGAGCATATTGCTCAGATTCCCAATACGACGGTGATTGTCATCGCACAGCGCATTGCGAGCGTCATGGATGCCGATCGCATTGTGGTGTTGGACGACGGTCGTGTCCATGGCGTGGGCACGCACGAGGAACTGCTGGCGGGCGACAACATCTACCAGGAGATTTACGCCTCGCAGATGGAGTTTGCGGGGAACGCGGACGCCGGTGGCGGCAGCGATGATGGCTGCGCGAATGATCCGTTTTCCTCCGTCCCCAGCGGATCGACCTTGGAAGGGGGTGAGCGCCATGCCTAAGACCGCAGCCCAAGCACGCCCGGCCGACCTCGAGCGCACGGTGCGCCGCCTGCTCTCCTACATGGGTCACGCCAAGTTCTCGTTGCTCGCGGTGGGCGTGCTCGCCTCCGTCGCCGCCATCGCGAGCCTCGCCGGCACCTACATGGTGCGCCCTATCGTTAACGGTTTGGCAACGGGCGGCGAGGAATTGCTCACCAGGCAGGTTATCTTTACCGCTGCCATCTACGCCGCGGGCGTGCTCTCGGCTCTGGGCTACTCACAGATTATGGTGCGCGCGGCCCAGCGCGTGGTTTCCGATATCCGCCGCGACCTGTTTGCGCACATCCAGATGCTGCCGCTGAGCTACTTCGACAGCACGCGCTCGGGTGACATCATGAGCTTCTTTACCAACGATGTCGACACTGTCTCCGAGGCGCTCAACAACAGCTTTGCCAACGTGATTCAGGCGAGCATCCAGGTGGTCGGCACCACGGCCATGCTCATCATCCTCAACTGGCAGCTCACGATTATCACGCTCGTGTGCGATGTGGCCATTGTGCTGTACGCGCGCTACTCGGGCATGCGTTCCAAGCGCTTTTTTGCCGCCCAACAGGCGTCGCTGGGCGATTTGGACGGATATATCGAAGAGATGGTCTCGGGCCAAAAGGTCATCAAGGTCTTTAATCACGAGCAGGCCAACGTGGCTGGTTTTGACGCGCGCAACCAAGAGCTGCGCCGCACCGGTGGTGCCGCGCAGGCCTACGCCAACTCGATGGTGCCCATGACCGTGGTGATCGGCTACGTCAACTACGCCATCGTTGCCGTGGCGGGCGGCATGCTCTGCATCAAGGGACTTGCCGACGTGGGCGCGCTCGCGAGCTACCTGGTCTTTGTGCGCCAGGCGGCTATGCCTATCAACCAGTTCACGCAGCTGGGCAATTTCTTGCTCAACGCGCTGGCCGGTGCCGAGCGCCTGTTCGCCGCGATGGACCTTGAGCCCGAGGTGGACGAGGGCTGCGTGGAGCTGGTGCAGACGGGCGACGCCGCGTGGGCGTGGAAGATTCCCGAGGGCCAGGGTGTGGGCGCGTACGGGCACCTGCATGATGTGGCCGCCGTTGATGAGTCGGGCCGTGCGGTGGCTGCCGACGGTACCGAGCTCACGTGCGGCTTGGTCCCGCTTGCCGGTGACGTGCGCTTCCATGCCGTGGACTTTTCCTACGTGCCGGGCACCCGTGTGCTCACGGACCTCAACCTGTTTGCCAAGCCGGGGCAAAAGATCGCGTTTGTGGGCTCGACGGGCGCTGGAAAGACGACCATCACCAACCTCATCAACCGTTTCTACGAGGTCGATGACGGCGAGATCACGTACGACGGCATCGACGTCAAGCACATTGCCAAGGCCAGCCTGCGCGGGTCGCTCGGCATTGTGTTGCAGGATACGCACCTGTTTAGCGGCACCATTGCGCAGAACATCCGCTTTGGCAAGCTCGACGCGACCGACGAGGAGGTGCGCGCCGCCGCCGAGGCCGCCTGCGCCGACTCGTTTATTCGCCGCCTGCCTAGAGGCTACGATACGCCGGTCACGGCCGACGGAGCCAACCTGTCGCAGGGCCAACGCCAGCTGCTCGCCATCGCGCGCGTGGCCGTTGCCGACCCGCCGGTGCTCATCTTGGACGAGGCCACGAGCTCCGTCGACACGCGTACCGAAAAGCTCATCGAGCGCGGTATGGACCGCATCATGCGCGGACGCACCACGTTTATGATCGCGCACCGCCTGTCCACCGTCCGCGACGCCGACGCCATCATGGTCCTCGAACACGGCCGCATCATCGAGCGCGGCACGCACGAGGAGCTCCTGGCCCAGCACGGCGAGTACTGGCAGCTAGCGCACGGATTGAAAGAGCTGGATTAACCCGTTTGAGCACGGTGCTTTGACTCTCCATGCCCCTCACCCCGCCTCAAACCGTCCCAACATTCGACGTTTTTCGCCAATATCGGGAAAAGCATCGAATGTTGGGACGGTTTTTCTGTCATCCGATCGGGTGGAATCGCTAACTTGCATGCGAAGGTGTGCGAATCCGCGAGCAGGGGAATAAGGTTGGTTATCCGACTCCATTGGAGGGCCCATGGATCTGCCGATCGTCCTGTCCCATAAGACCGCCTGGCTGTACCACAATGTGGTGCGCCCGTCCGAGCCGCTTTCGCGAGCAAGCAGCCTATACGATGAGGACTCGATTGCCGACGAGGCGGAGTCGACCACGGGCCTGCTCAAATTGGGACTCGATGCCAAGGGGCTGAGGGCTTCAACGGCGGTTGGGATCGTTGCCGACCATCTGGTTTCTCTTGGTATTCCACGAGAAGAGCTCGATCATATCGACACGCTCGTCAACTTCGATTTTGAGCGCTCGACGCCGGCTGGATTTAGGTGCCACGTGTTTGGGGCGCCGGTACCTCCAGGCCATCTTATCGAGGTGGCAGAGGGCCTTCTGGTGGTTGATGAGGCCATGTGCTTTGTCCAAGCGGGTTCGTGGATGAGTGAGCCCGAGCAGCTGGAATATGGCTACGAAATCTGCGCCCGATACCATTTGAATCATCTGTCGACAGGCGATTATATCGAGATGGGGCAAAGGTATACCGTTGCCGACTTGATTGCTTATTGCAATGAGAACCGATCTCGCCAGGGGGCTATACGCGCGGCCGCCGTGCTCAAGCGCGTGCACGATGGCGCGCGGTCGCCCATGGAGACGGCCACCGCAATCATGGTCGTAGCAAAACGTTCCCAGGGAGGGCTGGGATACGCCAAGATCGAGCTCAACCATCGGGTCGATGTTCCCAACGAGTTCAAGTATCTCGCAAAGGCCGGGTATTTCGAGATCGACGTATATGCGCCTGCGAGCGGTACGGGGATTGAATACAACGGCTCGGACCATCTTGATAAACAGCGCAGCGCGTCGGATGCGGAGCGTATGACCGTGCTGAGCGCGCTGGGCTTTAAGATGATCGTCCTCACCGGGACTCAGTTTGTCCATCAACTGCAATTGCATCGGGCGATGAACGCCATCGCGCTCGCTATGGGTCTCAAGTGCGACCGAAGCGAGACATTCCAGAAACGTCAGAACGACCTGCGAGAATTCGTGATTCGGCACTGGGACGGCGGCCTCTAGGGGCGTTCCGGCCTTTCTACGGGGTGCCGTGGGCAGGCGAGCCATCACAACATTCGACGTTTTTTGCCAAAATCGGGAAAAGCATCGAATGTTGTGATGGTCTGTGCTGAGGATGGGCTTGGAAAGTCCGTTTTGCTCGAAGCGACCTGTCCTGTCGTACGGGTGTCGGCATGATTCTCTCGTGGGGTATTATGTTTTCCGAAGAATAAAACGCCGCGTGAGGGGAGGGCTGCGTGGACGGGCACGTGCAACATGACGGTTTTGGCCGCGATATCAACTACCTGCGCATTGCCGTTACCGACAAGTGCAATTTCCGCTGCATTTACTGCATGCCAGCCGATGGCGTGGCGCCCCGCGCACACGACGAGCTGCTCAGCGCCGAGGAAATCGCCCGCTTTGTGCGCTTGGTGGCGGGGGAGGGCATTCGCCGCGTGCGCCTGACGGGCGGCGAGCCGCTGGTCAGCCGGCGCATCATCCCGCTCATTCGCGATATCCGCGCGATCCCGCAGATCGAGGACATCTCGCTCACCACCAACGGCGCCCTGCTTCCCAAGTTGGCGCCGCAACTCAAAGATGCCGGACTTAACCGCGTTAATATCTCGCTCGACGCACTCGACCCTACGCTGTTCGGAAAGATCACGCGCCTGGGTCGACTCGAGCAGACTATGGCAGGCATCGATGCGGCGCTGGCTTGGGGCTTTGAGCCCGTTAAGGTCAACTGCGTTGTGGTGCGCCGACTCAACCAGGATGTGGCGGCCCTCGCGCGGCTCACGCTCAATCGTCCCATCCACCTGCGCTTTATCGAATACATGCCCATCGGTGACGAGCGCACGAGCTCGCATTGCGCTGTGGACCCGCATGCGCCCGCGCTCAATCCCGAGCTGTGGGACGCGAGCGATACCGTGCCGAGCGACGAGTTGCGGGCGCGCATCAATGCCGGGGCCGCCGCGGCGGGGCTGGGCGAGCTCGAGCCGCTCGACATCAACGACGCTCCTGCCGGCGCGGGCCCCGCGCGCTATTGGCACTTTCCGGGCGCGGCGGGAACGGTTGGCTTTATTAGCGCCATGTCCAATCATTTTTGCGCGAATTGCAACCGTTTGCGCCTGACGGCCGATGGCAGCGTGCGTCCGTGCCTGTTCAGCGATGCCGAGTATTCGGTGCGTGAGGCGCTGCGCCGTGGTGATGATATGCAGGTACTTTCGATTTGGCGCGATGCCGTGGCCCACAAACCGCAGGAACACGCGATAATTGAGGGCACGCAACGATTTATGTCCCAAATCGGAGGATGATCATATGGCCAAGAGCAGGTACGCCGATGCCACCAAGGCCGCTCGCAGGGCCGCGATGTCTGCCCACAAAGACGCGGCCGCGGCAAGCGATGCCGTTGCAGGCGCGCAGCCGACTGCCAGCGCTGCCACCGAGCCCGCCCGTGACGCCCGTCGCGACAAGCTGACGCACGTGGACGCCAAGGGCGAGGTACGCATGGTCGACGTGTCCGACAAGGCCGAGACTCATCGCATTGCCATCGCCGAAGGCACCATCCTCATGCATCCCGAGACGCAGGCCATGGTGCTGCAGGACCGCGCCAAAAAGGGCGACGTGCTTGCCTGCGCACGCGTGGCGGGCATCATGGCCATCAAGCGCACGAGCGACATCATTCCCATGTGCCATCCGTTGCTCATTACCAAGAGCAAGTGCGATATTGCGCCCATCGCTCCGGCGGGGACGCCTGTCGATGACGTGCCCGAGGGCTGGGCGCCGGCGCGCGCGGACGGGCAGGTCGGCTTTCACGTGCTGGTCACGGCGGGCGTGACGGGCAAGACGGGTATCGAGATGGAGGCGTTGACCGGCGCGAGTGCCGCGTGCCTGACCATCTATGACATGTGCAAGGCGGTCGATCGCGGCATGGAGATCGTCGACGTTCGCCTGCTGCACAAGGAAGGCGGCCGCTCGGGTGTGTGGGATCGCGCAGAGCGCCAGGCCGCTGCTGCTGAGGCTGCCGCCGCAGACGGTAGCGCACCCGTCGCCGTTGCGCCTGCAGCTCCGGCCCCGGCTGTCCCCGCGATCGCGTTTATCGGCTACCAAAACTCGGGCAAGACCACGCTCGTCGAGAAGGTTATCGCCGAGCTTACTCGCCGCGGCCTGCGCGTGGGTTCGCTCAAGCATCACGGGCACCACGGCTTTGATATCGATGTGCCCGCTAAGGACACCTGGCGCCATCACCAGGCTGGATCCAAGCACGTGGGCCTCATCTGCGCCACGCGCTGGGCGGAGTACGCCGACACGCGCGAGGAGGACGAGATGCCCGCGCGCGAGTTGCTGTCACGCTACAACGATGTCGACGTGGTGATCATCGAGGGTTACAAGACCGAGGGCTTCGACAACATCGTGGTCGCGCGCTCCGGTGTCGACCGTCTGCGCGGTAAGAGCTCGCTCGAACTGGTTGACGGTCGCACGCTGGCGCTTGCCTGCAACGAGGCCCTGGCGCGCCAGGCCTTCGACGCTGGCTTTGCGACCCGAGCCATCAACATCAACGACGCCCGAGCCATCTGCGACCTTATTCAAGATTATCTGGCCTAAAACCAGCCAAAAAAGACAGGTTAATTTGGCAGGTTTTATCTGGGCAAACGTCATTTCCACCACAAAGGGGCCAGGCACCTTTGTGGTGGTTTTTGCTTTGGTAGATGTGTGGGGCATGCCTTACAATCTACCAAGTAGTTCATGACGGGCGAAAAACGGAGAGAAGGGGCTTGATGCGTCCTTAATGTTTCATGCGGATAGATTGATTTGACAGACGGTGGCGAATGCCCGCCGTCCGCATTCGTATGAAACAAGGAGTCTCCATGCTCGCCTCTCTTTTCTCAAAGCCTCAATCATCGCTGTCCGCGCAGGCTAAGCACCTGGTGGCAATGCGCTTCCTCATATATACCGGCTTTCAGACCAGTTATTTTATCGGTGTCATCGGAACGCTCACCTATGCAGACGATGCCTCGGTTGTGGCGACATCGCTGGCCGTCCTTTTTATGAACGTATTCGTGATCTTGGGATCCTTTGCGGGTGGCGCGGCGCTCGACGCCTGGGGCCCGCGCCGTCATTTCTTGCTGAGCATCGTCGCCACGTTGGCAACCGGCGCGGCAATCCTCGCCTTTGGCAGCGCGACCGGAACAGTCCTTGCCGGCGCGGTACTCCTGGGCTTTGTGATGGGATTCGCCCAGCCCATCGCCACGTCCTATCCGGCGTATCTCACCGACGACCCCGTCGAGCTCAAAGACATCAACTCCGCCATAACCATGTTCTCCAACGTGAGCATTATCGTCGGCCCCACACTGGGCGGCTTTGTCGCGGCGGCTGCATCGTCACGCGCGGTGTTCGTGCTCATGATGATCTTTACCGTACTGGCGCTCGTCGCCGGTTGGGGCTTTAGGCCGCAAGCAGGTCGTGCCGCCGCGCGCAAAAGTACTCCCGCGGATGGCAGCACAACGGCAAGTACTGCCAGTCAAAACTCCGACTCCAGTAAATCCACCCGCGCCACCTTCGCGACCAGTATCAAGACAGTCTTTACCAACAGCGTCCTCGCGTTACTTTTCTGCATCATCTTCCTCTCGAACTTTGGCTATGGAGCTTTCGATCCGCTGGAGTCGTTCTTCTACCGCGATGTCCTGCACGTCGGTGTCGAATGGATGGGCTGGCTCTCGTCGGCCAGCGGTGTGGGCGCGGTGCTGGGCGCCGTGGCCGCGCTCCGCTTGCCGCCGCACCTGGTCAACCTAAAAACGCTGCTTGTGGCGCTTATGTCCGTGGGTCTGGGAAGCCTGCTCTACGTGGGAACGCCGTACGTGGGCGTGGCCCTCGTCGGCCAGATCGTCCTGGGCGTGGCGTGGGGCGTCGTCAACCCGCTCCACAACACGATCGTGCAAACGACGGCCCCGCTCGAGCAGCTCGGTCGCGTGAACTCGGTCATGGGTTTTGGCAACATGTTCGCCGGCGTGGCCCCGCTGGCAATTGCCCCATGGCTGGCGGCGACATTTGGCGTACAGCAGACGCTCGTAGGGGCGGGCATGGTCGTGACGGCGGTTCCCGCGGCGTTGCTGCTGTTTGGACGCCGGCATTTGGATCGTGCCGCAAGGCAGTAAAACCATCACAACATTCAGCGAAAATCGCGATTTTGCCGAAAAGCGTCGAATGTTGTGATGGTTTGCGCCCCGGGTCCGGCCACCCTTCGGGTTCGGCCACCACAAAGGGGGCAGGCACCTTTGTGGTGGTTTTTGCTTGGACGGGCCGCGCCCGCGCCTTGGTATACCATGTACGCCGTTCACGAATACACCCCACACTGTCGCACAACCCAGAAAGGCCCCCATGGACACCACCTTCAGCCACATCAAAGCCGTGTTCTGCGATATCGACGGCACGCTGCTCACGAGCCAGCACACGGTGTCCCCGCGCACCGTGGCGGCGATCCGCGCCCTGCGCGAGCGCGGCGTGCTCTTTGGCCTGTGCACCGGGCGCGATGCCCACGCGACCGAGGCCATGTACGAGCTCTGGGGTATCGAAGGCCTGGTGGACGTGCTCGTGGGCTGCGGTGGTGCCGAGGTCATCGACCGCGCACACGACATCAACGAGCTGAGCTATCCGCTGCCGGGCGAGACCATCGCGCGCATCTGCAAGCACATGGCGGACCTTCCGGCAACGCCCGTCTGCCCCCGAGACGGCGTGTTCTACGTGCCCGAGAGCAACGCGTGCGTCGAGCATCTATCGCGTGTCGACGGCGTGCCCTATAAGGTGGTCGATTTTGCCGAGTTCTTGCGCGAACCGCAGCCCAAGGTGATGTTTACCATGGCGCCCGAGGTGATGCCGCAGGCCATCGAGCGCGCATCGACGTTTGCCGACGACACCGTTAAGGCGGCGGCTCTGCAAACCACGCAGCGGCTCTACGAGTTCATGGATCCGCGCGTGTCCAAGACGCGCGGCCTTGTGCGCGTGGCGGAGCTCAACGACATGGAGCTCCAGGACATCTGCGTGTTTGGCGATGCGGACAACGACACCTGCATGGTGGCTGACGCCGGCGTGGGCGTGGCCATGGCAAACGGCAGCGATGCCACCCGCTTCGCCGCCGATTTTGTAACCGCCAGCAACGACAAAGACGGCATCGCGATTTTTATCGAGGAGCATCTGCTGTAGCGCCGGGGGAGAGCCACCACAAGGGGAACAGGCACCTTTGCGGTGGCCTCAGGCGATTTGGGCGAGTTGATGCCTAAAATCTGCGCGAGAATCAAAATAACGTTGTCTGAACATTACGCTTCTAACCACCGATGAGTTAAAGATATTCTCATCAGTTTGGTAGGGTATTTCTCCCGGTAAATGACCTACAGCTCATGGTCAATTTTCGACTGTTTACAGGATGTTTACTCTTGAGCAAAGTGTTGTGCAAATAAATAAAATGCTATTAAAAAACTGATAACTAGCTTAATTACCAGTAGAAATAGATATTTCATAGCGAATAAACAAAGGTTAATCCGAGCAAATGTCAAGAGAATTGAGAATTCGCTACAAAACTATCGGTATTTTTGCTTAGATGTTCAAACAATCGTTACAATATGTACTACAAGCGTGCGTAATTACAGATTGCGCAGATACGTTTGATAGTGAAAGAGCAAGATCGCGGTCTCTTGGGGAGGAGACATCGATGAAAGCGAATTCAGAAAAAACTAAGCAGAGTAAAAAAGCGACGCGCCGTGTACTGGCAGGCGTTTTGTGCGGAGCCTCCGTGTTGAGCCTGGTACTATCGCTCGTCATGCCTCCGATCTCGCAGGCCATTGCCAACGATGCCCAGACGGTTTCTACCGAGGAAACTGTGACGGTGGATTCCTCAAGTGAGTCTGCTGACGTAGACAACACTACTAACGGGGATGCCGAAAGGCAGGATAACAACGACGTCAAGAATGACGAAGCCTCTGGCGACGCTGGTGCGGCGAGCCTGTTGTCCGATGACGCAGGGGTTGAGGATGCTGTACAGCCTGCGGATGACAGTGCTAATGATGAGGGCGATATTGCTCTAGCTGTGGAAGACGCGGACGGATATACGCAGATTAATACAGCACAGGACCTCTACGATTACCTTCAAAATGATAAAAAAACCGGCAAGTTTCGCCTGAATGCCGATGTCGAGTGTGCAAGTGACATTACGTTGGGCGCAGGTGAGGTGACCTTAGATTTAAATGGTCACAAGATTAAGCATAATGGCACCGAATCAGGTCGCAACAACATGCCCATGTTCAATGTGCCTGCGGGCGCGACGCTCACGATTGAGGATTTGAATCCAGGAGTCGACAGTGAGTGCAAGCAGGACTTCGACAAATTCGGGAACCTTGCTACGCTCGATTACGACGGCAACGGTACGCCCAACAAGCTCACGTACTACGTGACCAAGTCAACTCCGAATGGCACTGCTACCACTGAGACGCTCTACAAGCACGAGGTCAGCATCAGCGGCGCCATCGTGGGCACCGCTGCTCACTCTACGATGAAGCTCATCAACGTCTGTGGCGGTACGTTTAACCTTCAAAGCGGCGTGCTGACCACGAATCAGGACGCAAATGTTCGCCACCTGATTTATGCCGATAACGGCTCTACCGTCAACATGAGTGGCGGATACGTTTGTGGTGCTTTTATGGGCCGCGATGGTGCTGGTGCCGGAATTCATGTTGAGGGCTCAACCCTGGATGAGGGCTCAACCCTGGAGATCTCTGGCGGCGTAATTGCTGGTAACTATGCCCCCAGTGGCGGCGGCGTTTATGCCCGGAATTCTACGGTACACATGGTTGGCGGTATTATCTCCGGTAACGGTACAAATAATTCTCAAAGCGGTTTTGGCGCGGGAATTTGTGCTGAGAACTCTAATGTGGCCATTACGGATGGTCACATTACTAACAACAAATATCAGCACTACGATGATAGTCACAAGGGTAACGGTTGCCACGGTGGTGGCGGCATTGCTGCTTTCAATGGCGGCAGTCTCGCAATTGCAGGCGGTTACATCACGGGCAACTACTCTGCCGAGGCTGGCGGCGGCGTTTATGCTGGCGCTTGGAATAGTGCTCTTTCCGGGTTTACGTTTTCTGGTGGAACCATAGCTAGCAACGTGGCGCAAAACTCGGAGGGCGGCGGTATCCGTATCTCTGCGCCTACCGTTGGTGTGTTTGAAGTGCCGAAAGGTTCACACGCTTATATCACTAACAATACGACCAATACCACCAACGACTGGGGTGGCGGCGGCGTGTTCGTTCAGGGTAGCAGTGAACAAGGCATTAAATCGGCGAGCCTCAATATATATAACGCGCTGATTACCAACAATCATGCCAATGGCTTTGGCGGCGGGTTTGCCGCTTGCCCGACTGGTAAGACTGCCATTACCGATACCAATGGCATCGCGGTTTTCGGTAATACTGACGGTAAACCTGACGGTAGTTATAACCGATCGGGCGGCACACACGAAAAGACCGATGACAAGGATTGGCTCCCTAACAACAAAGGCGGCGAAATAACTGAAGAGTTTAAAAAAGCCGGTCACCAGGATCTTTTTCTTATTCGCGATAGTACTAACGGTGAATACATCGCAGCCGTAACGGGTCAGATGCTTGGCGGCGGTGCTGCCAACTGGACGGGCACGATCGACAAAACACCAACGTCTATCGGCAAGTACGAGGGCGCCCAAGCTAAGTACAGGATTGGCCTTAAATCTAAGCCGATTCAGGAAGATAAAGATGCTGCTACCGCGGCTGCGTCCCTCTTCATCACGGGCAACAGATCCAACATTCACGGTGGCGGCATCATGACCAACGGCGACGTAATCGCTGGCTCCACCACGGAGGTGAACGTGTACCCCAAGATGAAGCTCAACGGCACTAAGGCGCTAGCGGGTCGTGCGCTTAAAGACGGAGAGTTCAAGTTCCAGCTGCTCAAACGGGGTACAAACAAGCAGGATCCCTCGTTTGCCGATCACAAGCTGCAACTCAATGGCTGCACAAAAGTTGGCGATGGGGTCACGAATGATAGTGACGGCAACTTTGCCTTTAATCTGGGCGAGGTCTACTCCGATGGCTCGATTGTCTACTACCTCGTTGAGGACCCCGGTGACAATCCCGTTTCTGGCGTGACTTGCGACGAGACTATCTACAAGATTGAATTTGAAACAACGGTGGCCCAGACACAGAAGGTGCTGGACATTACTTACACCTACTACTCGGTTGGAAAAGTAAAGGTCACTAATCTCACCAAAGGGGACTCGATGGAGGTTACTCCGAGCGATGTCAGTAATGTGTCCGTTAATCTCACGAACGGTAAGATCTTTATTAATGATAAGACCTTTACTAATGCATACACAGCCAAGGGCTCTTGGACACCTCAGGTGACCAAGAAGGTCGACGGCGGCGAGATGAAGAGGTTCAAGTTCGAGCTGTATGCTGAGAATTCCGACAACACGGAGACACCCCCTCAGACCAAATATACTTCTGCTGAGTCGGGAAATTCTCAGACAGTAACGTTCGATCCGGTACCAATCGGTCCACTGGGCATCAATGATCTTACCAATGGCAAAGCAACGTTCACCTACTACATCCGTGAATGCGACGCCAGCGAGGCCGATGGCACCAAACACGAAGGCTACAAGAACGACACCAAGAGGTTCAAGGTCGTGGTAACGGCAACGGACAACGGTGACGGCACGCTGAAATGCACGCCGGTCTACTACGAGGTCGACGCCAACGATAATGTGAGCGCGAATTCAACCCCTAACCCCACCTTCACCAATACCTACTCCACCTCTTTGCCCCTTTCTGGTATGTCGGGCGTCACTCTGACGTACCTTGCCGGCGCGGCGGTGCTTTGCGCTGCTGCGGCCTGGATGCACATTCGTCGCAAGGCGAATGCGAAGGGAGGCGAGCGTCGTGAATAAGAAAGTTTGCTCCTTCCCGATCTTGTTTGCGCTGCTTGCCCTCCTGATCGGCACCTGCGCGGCTGTGTTCCCCGCATCCGCGCAGACCGTGCCGACCTCGACCGGTTCCATCACGGTGAGCGGCACCGTGGCGCGCAGCTACGACGCCTACCAGATCTTTAGCGCCAACGTCGTCGACGGCGACAGCGACGCCAAGATCGCCACCGACCTCGCCTGGGCAAGCGACGCCGTGCGCGACGCCGCGCTGCCTGTGCTGCACAGCGCCGGCATGCCCAACTCCCAGACCACCGCGCAGGAAGCTGCCGAATGGCTCAACGCCGATTCCCAACTTACGAGCGCGCTGAGCGCACAGCTCGCTCGTTCCCTCCAGAGCTCTGACGCCGTGCCCCTTAACGCGGGCACGGCGTCAGAGCTGCCCTGTGGCTACTGGCTCATCGTCGCCGACGACGACTCCATCGCTCAGGGCGAGGCCGGCACCGCGCCGATCATGGCCCTGGTCGGCGGCAGCGCCGTCACCGTCAAACCCAAGGCCGCGACCCCCAAGGTGGCCAAGCACGTGCTGGAGGACAGCACCGCCGCCTGGGGCAAGGCCGCCGACGCCACGGTCGCCGACGACCTGTACTGGCGCCTCTCGGCCACGGTCCCGGCGGGGCTCACGGCCTACGACACCTACACGGTGCAGTTCGTCGACACCATGAGCGCGGGGCTCGACCCCTCCAAGGTGGCCGCGAGCATGCATGTATACGTGGCGGCGGGCGCGGACGGCGGATTCGACGCCGTCTCGACCGGCAAGAACGGACGCGCCGGCACCGAGCCCGCGAAGGGCTGGACCGACATCACGGCCCAGTGCGCCACCAAGGTGGCGGCGGACGGGACCTTCACCGTGCGCACCGGCGACCTGATCGCCGCGCTCGGCGGGGCCGACGCCTTTACCGCGGGCGCCCGCGTGGTCGCCGTGTACAACGCGCCGCTCAACAGCGCGTGCAACCACGGCATCGCGAAGGGCAACCCCAACGAGGTCTACCTGCGCTACCCGCGCTCTCCCTTTGCCGACCAGTCCGGCGACGCCGACTTCACCCGCACGCCGAGCGACGACGCGTGCGCCTACACCTGGGATCTCGCGCTCACCAAGCGCGGCAGCGACGGCGACAAGTCGCTGCCCGGGGCGGTCCTGAGCATCACCGATGACCGCGGTCGCACGCTCGCGGCCGATGGCACGTGGGATGCGGAGGGCAAGGCCACCGTCACCACGGGCGAGGACGGCCGCGTGACCGTCTCGGGCGTGGACTCGGGCAAGCTGGAGGTCCGCGAGCTCAAGGCGCCCAAGGGCTACGCCGCCTTTGAGGGCACGCGCTCCGTGACGGTCAAGGCCGAGGGCCTGGACGTCGACCAGGTGGCCGCCGCCAAGCCCAAACTCACCATCACGGCCGAGTCGCCCCTGCGCGCCGACAGCGCGGACGGGTCGACAGGCAGCCTGGAGGCGTCGCTCATCAATACGCCCACCGGCACACCCCCTAGCATTACCACCGGAGGCTTTATGCCCTCGACTGGCGATATGGCAATGTACGCCGCGGCCGCCGCAGCGGTCGCCGGAGCTGCGCTCATCGTGGTCGCGCTCCTGGTCAAGCGGGGAGGTGGCAGCCATAAAGAGTAGCTGGCAGCCCCACAGAGAGCGGGGCGAGACGTAGCGAAGTAAATGCTAAGACACAGACAGATGATGATCGATCGAATGAGAATCAAACGGAAAACGGAGGAAAAGAAGATGAGCATGAGCAAGAACATCGCACGCCTGACAGTAACCGCCGGCCTCACGGCGGCGCTGAGTTTCGGCGGCGTCATGGCCCCGGTGACCATGGCGTTTGCGGCGGGTACGGATGGCTCGGTGACCATCAAGAACGTTGATGGTAACGCTACCGAGTTCGAGGGCTATCAGATTTTCAATGCCGATGTCGCCGACGATGGAACCGTCAGCAACATTACGTGGGCAAACACTAATGTGCAGCATGCTGTCGTGAGCTTTATCCAGGCGGAGGACGAGTCCTATGTGGGAACGACCGCCCAGGACGCCGCGGACTGGATCACGAAAAAAGTGGGCGATGAGGGCAGCAGCGTGGCATTTAATTCCACTGCATATAAGATTGCTGCTGTCGTAGATGGCCTTGCTGACAAAAAGACAACGAATAATGGTGCTGCCTCTGGTCTCGCGCACGGTTACTGGCTCTTTGTGACCAAAGCCGACACCATTAATGAGGGCGAGGCGGGTACTTCCCCCATCTTCACTGTCGTGGGAAGCACTCCCGTTAAAGTCAGCGAGAAAACGGGCATCCCCACCGTCGAGAAGAAGATCGTGAGCGATGCCGACAGCAAGGAGCACGACGCAGCTGACTCCCAGATCGGCCAGGACGTGACGTACAACCTTTACGGCACCGTCGCAGAGAACTTCGACAAGTACGACACGTATTTCTATCAGTTCTCCGACAAGATTTCCAAGGGCCTGACGCTGCAGAAGGGCGCTAAGGTCTACCTGTATGAGAACAGGACTGACGCGAAGGGCGATCTCGCCCGCGCGAAGGGCACGGATATCACTGCGAATTTCAAGGAGGAAACGCCCGCCGAGGCTGCCGAAGACGGCAGCAAGACGACGACGTGGACCTGCGATAACCTGAAGACGGTCAGTGACGTCACTAAGGACTCCTACATCGTCGTCTCCTATAAGGCGCAAATCAACAAGGATGCGGTCGTCGCGGGCACCGAGGGTAACGAGAACACCGTGACGCTCAACTACTCCAATAACCCCATGACCAGCACGCGCGGCGAGACCCAGCCTGACACGGTCAAGGATTACACTTACGGCCTCAAGATCAACAAGGTTGACCTGGGTACCGAGAAGGCATTGAAAGATGCAAGGTTCACCATTACAACTAAGGGTGACGAGAACAGCACAAACGTTAAATATGTCAAGGAAGATGGCACTTTGAGTGGCGCCGAGGTCGTTCTATCGACGGACGCCGATGGTGTCATTAGGCTTACTCATCTCGATGCCGGCGTCTATACGGTCAAGGAGGTTACTCCCCCCTCCGGTTACACCGCGGTCAACCCCTTTACCTTCGAGATCAAGCCGACCATGACCGACGATGGTCCGGAGGCTGGTCTTACTGAGCTCAAGGGGGAACTTACGACTGACCAGGGCGGCAAGGTCATTGCCGGTATTACCGATGGGAATGCCGGCGATAACAATCTGACGGCGAAGCCTGGCTCCGAAAAGGACGAGGACGGCATCTTCAACATCACCGTTGGCGATACCAAGCAGGTTGACCTCCCGCTGACCGGCCTTAACGGTGTGACCTTCACCTGGATCGCTGGTGGCGCGGTGCTGTGCATTGGCGTGGCGCACCTCATCCGCAGCCGTAAGCAGGCTGAGGAGTCCGAGCAGGAGTAACGCTCGCTCACCCATCCCCTTGGCAGGTGGGATGTAATGGCCATGAGACTTGCGGACACTTTTCTCGTCCATCCACGTTCTTGCTTTGCCATTCATTTTTCGGGGCAGACTCCGCACTGGAGTCTGCCCCGTTCTTTTTGGGATAACGCAGCCAGGCTCCATTGCCCGATGTATCAAGCGTATGAATATCGAACAGATGTTTGCAAATATTGCGTTTACCAGCTGTAAGTGCGAGTGCTCGCAGTAAAATACCCTTGCGACGCATCCCGTGCGCGGGCGGCCGACGACTCGATCGGAGGTCCCCAAATGCTGAAATTCCTTAACGCGCTCGCCGCCCTCGCGGCGGTGGGCACGTTCGTCATCGCGTTTCTTGACTCGTATGAGGTTCGGTTTAAGGTCCGTAGGCGCACGCGCGGTGCGGACGGTAGAAGGCATTTGCGCCGCAACAAGCGCAAATAAGAATGCCCGGGGTTCGGAGCCCGGGCATTTAACAACGTCGGAAACTGGTCGCCCGCGCTCCTAAGTACTTACGCGGGATGCGTCGTTTCCTATTGACATTGTATCCCGAATCGCCCCGCCGATCCGGGACATTTTGAAAACTCAAATGCGGGCCCATACTCGCGTTGCGCAATGCTGACAGGCTGCGTTGTCCGGCGAGGAAGCTCGCTAATCGGCTATTATTTGTTTAGACAACCTGAGTTGTAGAGGAGTGACCGGCGATGGTGCAGGGCGCCAAACATATGAAGAGCAATAACGCCGCGGCCAACGGTGGCTCAAGCCCTCAGCCCAAACCTCAGCCAAAGCCTAAGCGCCGTCGCAAGCGGCTGCCGCGCTGGGCCGATCGGCTCATCACCATCGTCATCATCCTTATTGGCGTGGGCCTTATGACCTGGCCGTGGATCTTGGACCGGCTCGAGGCCTCGGGCGTGTTCAACCAGATCAGCACGGTGTCCAGCACCGTGGACGCGCTATCTGCCGAGGAGCGCGAGCGCATCCTGCTCCAGGCGCGCTCCTTTAACGAGCAGCTGGCGGGCGAGGCCACCGAGCTTCCCGCCGACCAGATCGAGCCCTACGCCCAGCAGCTCATCTTTGACCGCGATCCCATGATGAGCTGGGTCGAGATCCCCTCCATCGACGTGAGCATGCCCATCTACCACGGTACGAGCGAGGAAGTCCTCATGGCGGGCGTCGGCCACCTGGAGGGCACGAGCCTACCGGTGGGCGGCACCTCGACGCACTGCGTGCTCACCGCGCATTCGGGCATGCGCAACCTGAGCATGTTCGACGACATCCACTCGCTGGAGCCCGGCGACCTGGTGCTGCTGCACACCATGAACAAGACGCTCGCCTACAAGATGGTGGACTCCGAGGTGGTGCTGCCCGAGGAGATGGAGTCGCTGACCATCGAGCCCGGCGCCGACAAAGTGACGCTCGTCACCTGCACGCCCTACGGCGTGAACGACCATCGCCTGTTGGTGCATTGTGTGCGCACCAAGTACAACAAGAAGGACGTCGATAAGCAAAAGTCGCTGGCCGGCCGCCACTGGGGCAAGCGCGAGTTCGCCGTGCTCATCGTGGTCGTGGCCATTGTGCTGTTGCTGCTGGACATCGTGATCCACGCGGTCCGCAAGCGCCGCAAGGCCAAGGCCTCGGCATAGGACGTCGTTCAGAACCACCACAAAGGGGACAGGCACCTTTGTGGTGGTCGGGACTTCCAAACCATCACAACATTGGTCGCGCGCGCAGACGTGGTGTAAGAGCGTCCTGAGGTCCGTCGCTGCAAGTCCCGATGTTACTCCTTCTTGAGACCGCGCCTCTCGACTATCTCGTCCACTATCTCCCTGGCGCGCCGCCCGAGCGCGCGGCGCCTCCCCTCTGTCGGGGCCGGCCTGTCCGCGGGCTCGGCGAAGCCCTCGGCGGCCGAGGCCTCGGAGAACACGCGCTGCTGGGACCACTGCCCCTCGGTCTCCATGAGGCTCGCGCACGTCAGGCGCAGCATCGACTCCCTCGAGGGGAAGGACTGCACGACCCTGTAGCGGCGCTTGATCTCGCGGTTGGCGCGCTCCTGGACGTTGTTGGTGCGGAGCTTGGCCCAGTGCGCCCTGGGGAAGGCCGTGAACGCCAGCGCGGAGTCCTCGGCCCGCTCGAAGACCTCGCCGGCCCTGGCGGACACCGACGCCACCCAGGGCGCCGCCTCGGCCCACACGCAGCGCGCGAGGTCGGGGTCGTCCTGGTAGACCGCGGCGTGCACGAGGTCCCTGACGGCCGCCTTGGAGTCCTCGGGCCTGCCCGAGCAGGCGCTCTGGAGGTTGCGCTGCAGGTGCGTCACGCAGCGCTGCCAGGCGCAGCCCTGGAACAGGCGCGAGACGGCGGCCACGAGCCCGGCGTGGCTGTCGGAGACCACGAGGCGAACGCCGGCCAGCCCGCGCTCGCGCAGCCCGCCGAGGAATGCCGCCCAGGAGTCCTCGCTCTCGGTGTCGACCACGTCGCAGCCCAGGAAGTGCTTGCGCCCGTCGGCGCCCAGCCCGATCGCGGTCACGACGCCCTGCGAGACGACCGACGAGCCGACCCTGCAGCTCATGTAGGTGGCGTCGAGCCACAGGTAGCAGCACGGCGTGCCCGACAGGTCGCGGCTGCGGAACTCCGCCACCTCGGCGTCGAGGTCGGAGCAGAGGCTCGAGACCTCCGAGCTCGACAGCGAGGATATGCCCAGCTTGGACGCCACGCGCTCGACCTTGCGGGTGGACACGCCGCACACGTACATCTCCTGCACGATGGCGGCCACCGATGTGTCGACGCGCGACCATCGCGCGAGCATGCCCTCGGGGTAGTAGGTGCCGTGCCTGAGCTTGGGTATCTCGAGCTCCACGTCGCCCACGGCGGTCTTGAGCGACCTGGGGCGGTAGCCGTTGCGGCTGTTCTCCCTGCCGTCGCTGCGCTCGTTGCGGCTCGCGCCGCACATCTGCTGGGCCTCGGAGTCCATCAGCGCGTTCATCACGCCGCCCAGCACCCTGCACGCGAACTCGCGCGCGTCGCCGCACTCCTGCCAAAGCCTCGCCGCCTCGAGGGCCTCGTCGCGGCCGAGGCGCAGTACACTCTCTTCTTGGGGCATCGCCTTTCCTTCCATTCGTCACCTTCATTACTCCAACGACGAATTCTAGGCGGTGTCCCCTCCCTTTCAAGAAAGAGAAGAGGCGGGGCATGCCCCGCCTCTTACACCACATCTCTGCGCGCTACCACAACATTCGATGAAAATCGCGATTTTGGCGAAAAGCGTCGAATGTTGTGATGCTTTTCGCTGTGGGCGGGACGGTTTTCGCTGCGGGCGCCGCGGTTTTCGCTATGGACGGTGCGGTTTCGCTGCAGAACCGCCAGCCCGCCGCCTGCCAACCGCCGCCCTCGTTACGTTTTCGCTGCATTTGGGTAAAGCGCCTGCTCCAAGCCGGCGTTGCCTTGTATACTAGAGCGGTTTAACTGTTATGCGGAAGGGAGCGCCTATGGCACTCAGCGAGAAAGACGTGCGCGGCATCGCCGAGTACGCAAAGATCGCACTGACCGATGACGAGCTCACCCAGATGACGTCCTACCTGAACGACGCCGTCCAGATGCTCGAGCCCGTCTTGCAATATGACTTGCCCGACGTGGAGCCCACGTTCCATCCCATCGGAAGCCTGTCCAACGTGATGGGCGACGACCTGCGCGAGCCCGAGCGCGATCTGCCGCTCGACGTTGCGCTGGAAAACGCCGGCAGCGTGCGCGACCGCTACTTCCGCGTGCCGTCCATTTTGGGAGAGGGGGAGAGCGAGTAATGGCGCTAAGCTTCGATTCCCTTACCGCCGCCCAGATCGCCGTGGGCGTTGCCGCCGGCGACTTTACCGCCACTGAGGTGGCCCAGGCCTCCCTTGCCGCCATCGAGACGCGCGAGGGCGGGGTCCAGGCATTCCTACAGGTGGCGCCCGAGCTTGCGCTCGAGGCCGCCGCGCGCGTGGATGCCGACCGTGCCGCAGGCAAGCCGCTGCCCCCGCTTGCGGGCGTGCCGCTGGCCATCAAGGACAACATGAACCTCGTGGGCACGCGCACCACCTGCGCTTCCCGCATGCTCGAGAACTACCAGAGCGTCTACACCGCCACCTGCGTCCAGCGCATGCTCGATGCCGGCTGCCTGCCCATGGGCAAGGCCAACATGGACGAGTTTGCCTTTGGCAGCTCTACCGAGAGCTCGGCGTTCCACCGCACCAACAACCCCTGGGATACCGAGCGCGTGCCCGGCGGCTCCTCGGGCGGCTCCGCTGCAGCCGTCGCCGCGGGCGAGGTCGCGCTCTCGCTGGGCTCGGACACCGGCGGCTCCATTCGTCAGCCGGCGTCGCTGTGCGGCGTGGTGGGCTTTAAGCCCACGTACGGCGCCGTGAGCCGTTACGGCGTGGTTGCCTTTGGCTCGTCGCTCGACCAGGTGGGTCCCTTCGGTCGCACGGTCGAGGATGTCGCGCTGGCCATGAACGCGCTTACCGGCGCGGGTCACGATCCGTATGACTGCACCAGCCAGGATTGCGCCGTCGACTTTACCGAGCATCTTAACGACAGCATCGAGGGCAAGCGCGTGGGCATCATCCCCGCGTTTATGGAGGCCGAGGGTCTGACGCCCGAGGTCAAGGCCGCTGTTCAGCGCGCCGCCCAGGAGCTGCAGAACCAGGGCGCCGAGCTGGTCGAGGTCGACCTGCCGCACCTGGACGCCGCCATCGCCGCCTACTACGTCATCGGCCCGGCCGAGGCGTTCTCCAACTTGGCCCGTTTCGACGGCATTCGCTACGGCTATCAGGAGGAGGGCTGCGCCAACCTGTCCGATCAGAGCTCGCTTTCGCGCGCTCATGGCTTTGGCGCCGAGGCCAAGCGCCGCCAGATGCTCGGCGCCTACCTGCTGAGCTCGGGCGTGTACGACAAGTACTACTACGCTGCGCAAAAGGCCCGCACGCTCATCACGCAGGACTACGACGCCGCGTATGCCAAGGTGGACACCATCCTCATGCCCGCCTCGCCGCGCACGGCCTTTAAGTTTGGCGAGATCAGTGACCCCACGCAGATGTACCTCTCCGACCTGTACACCATCTCGCTCAACATTTGCGGCAACGGTGGTATCTCGGTACCGCTGGGCCTGGGCGAGGACAGCGGGCTGCCCGTTTCTGCCCAGCTGGTGGGTCCAGCCTTTAAGGACCGTCAGCTGCTTATGTTTGCCCGCGCCCTGGAGCGCGGCTTTGCCGATGCCGCTACGGGTGCGCCCGCGCTTTCTGTCGCGCCCGATTTTGCCGGGAAGGGAGGCGAGCTGTAATGAAGGAGCTTTCCGAGGTCCTGCAGGATTGGGAGGCCGTGATCGGCCTGGAGATCCATACCGAGCTCACCGCACTCGATACCAAGATGTTCTGCAACTGTAAGCTCAGCCACGATGACGAGCCCAACGCCAACGTGTGCCCGGTGTGTCTGGGCCTGCCCGGCGCCCTGCCGGTGCCCAACAAGCGCGCCATCGAGAGCATCGTCAAGGCCGGTCTCGCCACCAACTGCGAGATCCAGCGCCACTCGATGTTCTACCGCAAGCACTACTTCTATCCCGACATGGCCAAGAACTTCCAGACCACGCAGGGTCCGGTCGCCTTTGCCATGTACGGTCACCTGGATCTGGACGTGACCGGTCGCGGTGCCGCCGAGCGCCCCGATTGCGCGTTTGGCGAGGCCGAGGCCCAGAGCCTGGCGAGCGCCTCTGCCAATGCCGAGGGTCTGTCTACGTCCATGACGTCGACCATGCGCGAGGGCAACCAGCGCGCCGGCCACCTGGCCAGCTATGACGCGTCCAGCCTGCAGATGCCCGAACGTCGCGAGGACGGTTCCTACACGGTGCCCATCCGCATCCTGCGCATCCACATGGAGGAGGACGCTGCCAAGATGGTGCACGTGGGCGGTGCTGAGGGCCGCATTACCGCCGCGGCCGAGTCGCTCGTCGACTACAACCGCTGCGGCACGCCTTTGATTGAGCTCGTGACAGAGCCCGACTTGCGTACGCCCGAGGAAGCGCGCCTATTTATGGAAAAGCTCCGTCGGATCTTTGTGACGCTGGGCATTTCGGACTGCTCCATGGAGAAGGGCTCCATGCGCTGCGACGGCAACGTGTCACTGCGCCGCCGCGGCGAGACCAAGCTAGGCACCAAGACCGAGCTCAAGAACCTCAACTCGTTTAAGAGCCTGCATGACGGCCTTGCCTACGAGATTTGCCGTCAGGCCGAGGTGCTCGAGGAGGGCGGCATCATCTATCAGGAGACCCGCCACTGGGAGCCCAGCCGCAAACGCACCGTGGTCATGCGTGTGAAGGAAACGGCCGACGACTATCGCCTGTTCCCCGACCCCGACCTGGCGCCGTTCGATCTGGACGACGAGTTCATCGACCGCTGCCGTGGCGAGATCCCCGAGCTGCCCGATGCCAAGCGCGTCCGTTTTGAGGCCGACTTTGGCATTAAGGCGGCGGACGCCGAGCAGATTGCCGGCGACCCCGAGTTTGCCGAGTTCTTTGAGGCGGCCGCTGCTGGTATGGCTGGCAAGGAGGCTCAGACGGTCGCAAATTTGCTGGTGAACGAGATGATCGCCTACCTTAAGGGCGCGGGCGTGTCGCTCGCCGAGTCCGGCATCGCGCCGGCTCAGGTGGCAGCCCTTGCCAAGCTGCTGGCGACCGATGCCATCAGCTCCAATCAGGCGCACGAGGTCTTTGAGGCCATGGCCCAGACCGGCGACGACCCCAACAAGATCGTCGACGAGCGCGGTATGCGTCAGGTGAGCGATGCCGGCGCACTGCAGCCGATCGTGGACGAGGTGCTGGCAAACTGTGCCGATCAGGCGCAGCAGTATCGTGACGGTAACCAGAAGGTTATCGGCTTTTTGGTGGGCCAGTGCATGAAGGCGAGCCGCGGCAAGGGCAATCCGAAGCTCTTCAACGAGTTGCTGAGAACGTCGCTCTCGTAAGCGGGAACCGAGGGGCCGGGCGCAGGGCCTTGCCTCTCAATTTCGGACAGTCCTGACTCACGGCGGAGGCGCCACTGGCGCCTCCTGTTCGTGCGGAACTCATTGAGAGGCAAGGCCCTGCGCCCGGCCCCTCGGTTCCGTGACGACTCGGCCGTTCGGGTCAGGCGGGCTGATAGGAAAGATGGTGACGGAGGCGCAAAATGCGCCTCCGCCTTTTGAATGTGATGAAAGTGTGGCGAAATGAGCTTAAAACTTCCGTAAATGTGATAAATGTCACATTTTACCTAGGGTAAAATGTGGGAAATATCACGTTTACGGAAGTTTCTTTGCGGGAGGTTCGGTCATGCAGCGAGATATCATTGCCAAGCTTAACGCTTGGAAAGCGTCAGAATATCGTAAGCCGCTTATCCTTAAGGGGGCGCGCCAGGTTGGAAAGACGTGGGCGCTTAAGGAGTTCGGCCGAACCTCGTACATCAATTATGTGTATCTGACGCTCGAGGAGCCGTCACCTGGGGTACAGAGCGAGTACGCTCAGTTTTTCGAAGGTACGCGCGATCCTCGACGGATCATCTCAAATCTTTCCCTGGCACTTGGACAGCCTATCAATCCCGGCGAAACGCTGCTTATTATTGATGAGATCCAGGATTGTCCTTCTGCAGTCGGCGCCCTTAAATACTTCTGTGACGAGGCCCCCGAGTATCACGTCGCATGCGCAGGGTCTTTGTTGGGCGTTCGCTTGTCCCGTGAGACCAGCGCTTTTCCGGTGGGAAAAGTCGAGTTCATGGAGATGCGCCCTATGAGCTTTTCCGAGTTTCTGAAAGCCGAGGGCGCTGCAAACTACGACGAATACCTTGGCGGCCTGGATCAGATCGAGACAGTGCCCGATTTCTTCCATATCCGTCTCGTCGAGCATCTTCGTCGTTATTTTGCATGTGGCGGCATGCCAGAGGCTCTTGGTCGGTGGGTGGAGACGGGCGATATCGTTCAGGTCGATAAGGTGTTGTCCGATCTCTTGGATTCCTACGAGCGCGATTTTGCCAAGCATGGTGGCCATGCGCAGTTCGCCAAGCTTTCGCAAATATGGAACTCGATTCCAACTCAGTTGGCGCGCGAGAATAAAAAGTTCGTTTGGGGTGCGGTGCGCGAGGGGGCTCGTGCTCGAGAATACGAGGATGCTCTGGAATGGCTTGCCGATGCTGGGCTCATCATGGCGGTTCGCCTTAATGCTGCCGGTGGTGTGCCGCTCTCTGCGTACGATGACCTCAAGGCATTTAAAGTCTACTGTCTTGATGTCGGCTTGCTGCGCCGCATGGCAAGGCTGGATGCGTCCGCTTTTGCCATCTCGGATGCGCTATTTTCGGAGTTCAAAGGTTCGTTCGCCGAGAACTATGTGCTTCAGGCATTACTTTCACAGTTAGATGCTGCTCCGCGTTATTGGACAAACGAGAAGCCGAAGCACGAAGTCGATTTTTTGATTCAAGTCGGAAACGAAATCGTTCCCGTCGAGGTCAAATCGGGAGAGGTCGTTCATTCCAAGAGCCTTAAGTACTATGCCGACAAGCATGCGGAGACGACTCCATTGAGGGTCCGCTACTCACTTAAGAACCTAAAGCTCGACGACGGGGTGCTCAACATTCCGTTGTATTTGGCTGATCGATCTGTCCCTCTTATCAAAAAGGCGCTTGATTGTGCGCATCTTGACGTTTAGATCCTGGGTGAGCTGACGGGCGGCGGCTAATTAATCGCTCCGTTACGGCCAGGGAGCTTGGGCCTTAGCGATGCTTGCTTCGCCAAGCGGTGGGGGTGGTGCCGGTGTATTGTTTGAAGGCTTGGGCGAAGGCGGCTTGCTGAGGGTAGCCGAGCCGCTCTGCCACCTGCGCTATCGTGAGCGCGCTATCGGCCAAAAGGTCCTGTGCTCGCTCCATACGGCGTCTGCGCATGTAGGCGCCTAGGGACTCGCCAGTTTGGGCCTTAAAGGTGGCGCATAGTTTGGAGCGGCTTGTGTAGAGCCTCTCGGCCACCTCGTTGATACCCACACGTTTGCCTTTGTCGAGCGCGCGCTCAATCATTGCCGTTGCTTCTTCGGCAATGGTTATGCTGACGCGTGTGTCTGCCGCCTGGCGCGCCTGCTTGTGGGCCGCGCGCGAACAGGCGAGCTCCGCGACCATGGTCTCCACGATGCCCTGCATATAGACGTGTCCGCCTACGGTGCGGGCGCGGTCCTCGTTAATCCGGCGCAGCGTGTGGCAGATGGCAGACGCTGCCTCCTCGTGCCACGGCTCGGCAAACGCGTCAAAGACCTCCGCGAACTCGGTGGGATAGTGACGTTCCAGCTCGTCAAAATACCCGGGCAAAAAGAGCACCGAGCGCGAGTGATAAAGCTGTCCTGCAAACAGCGGGCTTAGTTCTTCGCCGCAGCTATCTTGGATAAAGCTGCACACGGCATTGTTTGGCCACGGTCCATGCAAGGGTTTAAGGTTCGCAGGCGTTATGCCAGCCTCGGGCATGCACATGAGCGTGGGCGCGCTGACTTCGCTCACGCATGCGTACGGTTCGGGTGTGTATTCGGCCAGGTACATATCGTGCGTCGGGGTAATGAAATGCTCCATGACGATGCAGGTGGGGGAGAGGGGCATGATCCATGCGCGGCCGTGCGCCCGGTCGTTTGCCACCTCGCCGGTAAAGACGGCGCCCTTGCCGGTAAGCTCCAGGCCAAACTGCTCAAACTGCGGTGCGTAGAGTTCGGTTATGTCGGTCGCTGCCCGCCGTATTTGCAAAAGCGTCCCTTTCCTTTGCAGAAACGTCCACGCCTGGCTTGATTGTGAGCCATGGCTAACACATCAATGATAAGTTCATTGTGGTTAACTCTCAAGCCGTTAGAAAGGAATCACATGGCAAAGGAATCAAAAAGGGAAGGTGGAGGCATCGGCGAGTTGCTCGCGTATGCCGGTGACCGCAAATTCCTAACGTATTTGGGCATGGCGCTCTCGGCGCTCTCGCAGCTGCTGAGCTTTGGCCCGTACGTGTGCATTTGGCTTGTCGCGCGCGATCTGATCGCCGTGGCACCTAACTGGAGCGAAGCCACTAACATCGCGATGTATGGCTGGTGGGCCGTGGGTTTTGCGCTGGCGAGCATCGTGGTCTATTTCGTGGGACTCATGTGCACGCACCTGTCCGCGTTTCGCTGCGCGTCCAATATTCGCAAGACTACGAGCGAGCACCTGCTTAAGCTGCCGCTTGGCTACTTTGACACGCATGCCACCGGCGAGCTGCGTCGTGTTGTAGACGGATGCGCCGCCTCCACCGAGACTTTGCTCGCACACATGCTGCCTGATATCGCAGGCGCCACTGCCATGGTCGTGGGCTTGCTCGTGCTGCTTTTCGCTCTCGATTGGCGTTTGGGCGCGGCATGCCTTATCTCGGTCGTCGTTTCGCTTGGCGCCATGGCCACCATGATGGGCGGCAAGGGCGGCGAGTTTATGAAGGCCTACATGGGCGCGCTGGTCAAGATGAACAAGACCGGTACCGAATACGTACGCGGCATTCCCGTGGTCAAGGTGTTTCAGCAGACGGTCTATTCCTTTAAGGCGTTCCACGACGCGATCGCCGAATACGCCGACATGGCGCAAAACTATGCGGGCACGTTCTGCCGAGGTCCGCAGGTGCTCAACCTTACCGCGCTCAATGGCCTTGTGGCATTTCTCTTGCCCGTGGCATTGCTGTTGGCGCCGGGCGAGACGGACTTCGCGCACTTTATGGCCAACTTCACGTTTTACGCGATCTTTTCGGCCGTGGTGCCGACGGCCATGACCAAGCTCATGTTTGTGGGCGAGGCCTCTCAGATGAGTGCCGATTCGCTGGCGCGTATTCGAAGCGTCATGGAATCCAAGCAGCTCTCCGTGCCCGCCCAACCCAAGCACCCTGCCGGCGGCGACGTGCGATTTGAGGACGTGAGCTTTACGTACGAGGGTGCCGAAGCACCTGCCGTTAGCCATGTGAGTTTCAGCGTTCCCGCTGGTAGCACCCTCGCCCTGGTGGGTCCCTCGGGTGGCGGCAAGTCAACCTGCGCCAGCCTGATTCCGCGTTTTTGGGATGTTTCCGCAGGTCGCGTGCTCGTAGGCGGCGTAGACGTTCGCGACATGGACCCGCACGAGCTTATGGACCAGGTTGCCTTCGTGTTCCAGACCAACCAGCTGTTCCGGCAAACACTTGCCGATAACGTGCGCGCCTCCAAGCCTACGGCCACTGACGACGAAGTGCGTGCGGTCCTCTCCGCAGCTCAGTGCGACGACATTGTGGCCAAGCTCCCACAGGGCATCAATACCATGCTCGGTGCCGGCGGAGCATATCTTTCGGGCGGCGAGGTCCAGCGCGTGGCACTCGCCCGCGCGATCCTTAAGGACGCACCTATCGTGGTGCTCGATGAGGCCACGGCGTTTGCCGATCCCGAGAACGAGGCGCTCATCCAGCGCGCCTTTAGCAAGCTGGCGGCGGGTCGCACGGTCATTATGATTGCGCACCGACTCTCGACTGTAGTGGGCGCAGACCAAATCGTGGTGCTCAACCAGGGCAGCGTACAGGAGTCGGGTACCCATGCCGAGTTGCTGTCCCAAGAGGGTCTGTATGCCAAGATGTGGGCCGAATACGAACAGGCCGCGAGCTGGAAGATCACTGCTGCCGCGGATGTCGCGGTGGCGAAGGGAGGCGAGGCCTAAATGTTCGCCTCATTCCAAAAGAAGTATTTCCTATCCGATAAAGGCGTCGCCGGCGTAAAACGCGGCATTTTCTGGACCACGCTCACCAATCTTGTGACCATGGCCGGCATGGGCTTTTTGTTCCTGGTCATGGCCGGCTTTGTCGAGCATCTCGTCACCGGTGCCGACCTGCCGGATGCCCTGCCGATCGTGGGCGGCCTCCTGGTCTTTTTTGTGTTGCTCTTTGCCTCTAACTGGCAGCAGTATTACTACACCTACTGCATCTTTTACGAGGAGTGCGGCAAGCAGCGCATGGGGATTGCCGAGCGCTTGCGCAAACTGCCGTTGTCGTTTTTCGGCCGTCGTGATCTGGCCGATCTAACCGAAACCATCATGGGCGACGTTCAGACTATGGAGCATGCCTACAGCCATGTGCTGGGAGAACTCTGGGGCGCCATCATCGCAAGCGCCATCGTGTTCGTGGCGTCGCTGTTCTTTTGCTGGCAGCTGGCGATTGCGGCGTTTTGGAGCGTGCCCGTGGCCTTTGCCGTGCTGTATCTGACACGCGGGCCCATGACCCCGGTGTTCGATCGCGTGCGCGCCGAGAAGGTCAAGGTTACCGAGGCGATTCAAGAGACGCTCGACTGCGTTCGCGAGATCCGTGCCACCAACCAGGAGGCCCATTATCTTGAGGGACTCAACGCCGTGATCGATGCCGAGGAGCGTGAGACCACCAAGGGCGAGCTCGCTAACGGGCTTTTGGTCAACTCCGCCTTTGCCATCCTGCGTCTGGGCATTGCCACCACGCTGGTCACGGGTGCCGCGATGGTCGCCTCCGGGCAGGTCGACTTTTTGGTGATGTTTGCCTTCCTGCTTATGGTGAGCCGTATCTATGCGCCGTTTGATCAGGCCCTTATGCTCGTGTCGGAGCTGTTTGCCGCAGAGTCATCGGCCAGGCGCATGCGTTCCATCATGGAAGAGCCTGTGGCGCGGGGCAGCGAGAAATTTGAGCCCGTGGGCCACGATGTGGTGTTCGATCACGTGGCATTTGGCTATGGTGCGGGCGAGGACGGCCGCGCCGGCGAGAAAGTTCTTACCGATGTGAGCTTTACCGCTAAGGAAGGCGAGGTCACGGTACTGGTCGGTCCTTCGGGTTCCGGTAAGTCTACAGTGAGCCGCCTGGCCGCGCGCTTTTGGGATGCCACCAAAGGCACGGTCACCGTGGGCGGCGTGGATGTCGCGAGCGTTGATCCCGAGGTGCTGCTGCGCGACTACGCCATTGTGTTCCAAGACGTGCTGCTCTTTGACGACACGGTGATGGGAAACATCCGCCTCGGGCGTCGTGATGCCACCGATGAGGAAGTGCTTGCGGCCGCGCGTGCCGCCAACTGCGACGAGTTCGTGAACCGCATGCCGCAGGGCTACGACACCATGATCGGCGAGAACGGCTCCAAACTCTCCGGTGGCGAGCGCCAGCGCATCTCCATCGCCCGCGCGCTGCTCAAAGACGCGCCCATCGTGCTGTTGGACGAGGCGACGGCAAGCTTGGATGTGGAGAATGAGACCGTGGTACAGCAGGCACTCTCCCGTCTGCTTGCAGGTAAGACGGTTATCGTTATTGCCCACCGTATGCGTACGGTGGAAAATGCCGACAAAATCGTTGTGCTCAAGGATGGTGTGGTTGCCGAGCAGGGCACTCCGGCGCAGCTTAAGGCGGCAGGCGGAGAATTTGCCCGCATGGTCGCACTGCAAAAGGAAGCGGCTGACTGGCGGCTGTAGGAATATGACAAAGGGACGGTCCCCTGGTCATATTGAGTTCGCCCCCATAGTTTCCAAAAAGTTAACCTTTGTTGAACTTAATAGTTAGATAAACTAAACTATTTTCCAAAAGTGTGCTCGAGCAAACTTGTTTACTCGGGTGCTGAGGCACCGTGCCGCGTCCAATGCGGCAAAAGGGAGAAGCAACATGAAGAAGTCGACGTTCAATACCCTGCTTGTCGGTGGCGGTTTTCTGCTTGGCACGGCCGGCATCAAGCTGCTTACCAGCGCTCCGGTAAAGAATGCCTGCGTGCAGGGCATTGCGTGCGGCATGCGCATCAAGAACGGCTACCAGGACATGGTCGAGCAGGCCAAGGCCGAGGTCGACGACATGGTTGCCGAGGCTGCCTACATCACCCAGAGCGAGGCCGCTGCGGACAAGGCAGCCGAGTAGCACTCCCAGGCACAAACTATGAGATTCTCGATTATCAGCGAGATCCCCGGCAGGACCCGCCTCCAGTTGGCGGGTCCTGTGCCAGAGAGCGATCTCGATGCGCTTCTAAAGCTCAGCGGCGAAATCGATGGTGTGCGCAAGGTGCGCGTCTACGGCCGCATCGGCCAGATGGCGCTCGAATATGACGAGCAGCGTCGCACGGCCGTGCTGGCCGCCGTCGGTGCGCTCGACGCTCAGGCCATTGCCGACGCAAAGACAGGTTACGTGATGCAGCTTGAGCCACGCAAGCACAAACTCGTTATGGACCTGGCGACACTCGTCGGTGCCCATTACGCACGTCGCTGGTTCTTGCCGACGCCTCTGCGTGCGGTGTTTGTCGTGGCCGGTTACATGGCATTTTTGCGCGCTGCCCTTCATGAGCTGGCGCAGCCGCGCCTGACCGTTCCTGTGCTCGACGCTTCGGCCATTGGTATCTCGTTTGTCAAACGCGATGTCGATACCGCGGGCCAGACGATGTTCCTGCTCAACGTGGGCGAGCTGCTCGAGGACTACACCCGCGCCATGAGCGAAAACGAGCTCATCAACTCGCTGCTCGATGTGCCCGACAAGGCGCAAAAGGTCGTCGGCGACACCGAGGTGAGCGTTGCCGCGACCGAGCTCGAGCCCGGCGATTTGGTCGCCGTGCGCACCGGCATGTCCATCTGCATCGATGGCGTGGTCGAGCAGGGGAGCGCCATGGTCAACCAGGCGACCCTGACCGGCGAGCCGCTGGCCGTCGAGCGCAGCGTGGGCGACGACGTGTTCGCCGGCACCGTCGTGGAAGACGGCAGCATCTTGGTGCGCGTGCGCGCCAACACGGCTCAGACCAAGCTCCGTTCGATCGTCTCGCTCGTGCAGACGGCCGACTCGCTCAAGTCCGAGGGCCAGTCGCACATGGAGGACCTCGCCAACAAGATCGTCCCGTGGAACTTCCTGCTCGCGGGCCTTGTCGCTCTCACCACGCGTAGCCTCATCAAGACCTCGGCGGCACTGATGGTCGACTACTCGTGCGCACTCAAGCTCACGGGTTCCGTCGCCGTCATGACCGCTATGAGCGACGCCGCCAAGATGGGCGTCATGGTCAAGGGCGCCAAGTACTTTGAGTCGTTTGCCAAGGCCGACACCGTTGTGTTTGATAAGACCGGCACGCTCACCGAGGCACAGCCGCGTCTAGCTTGCGTGCTCACGACCGACGGCTGGAGCGAGGATGAGGTCCTGCGCCTTTCCGCTTGCTTGGAGGAGCACTTCCCGCATCCGGTGGCGCGTGCCGTCGTCAACGCCGCGCGCGAACGCGGGCTCGAGCATCGCGAGCGCCATGCTGCCGTCGAGTACATCGTGGCGCACGGCATCGCCTCGTCCATCGAGGGACGTCGCGCGATCATCGGTTCGGCGCACTTTGTGTTTGAGGACGAGGGCGCGCAGCTCGAGTCCGACATCAAGGAGCGCATCGAGTCCCAGATGCAGGGCCTGTCGCCGCTGTACCTGGCGGTTGATGGCACGGTCGTGGGCGTGCTCGGTATCGAGGATCCGCTCAAGCCCGGTGTGCGCGAGGCCATTGCCGACCTGCATGCGCTGGGCGTCAAGCATGTCGTAATGCTTACGGGCGACTCCGAGCGCACGGCCGAGCGCATTGCGCGCGAGGCGGGCGTCGACGAGTTTAAGGCCGAGCTGCTGCCCGAGGACAAGTACGCCTACGTGGAGCAGATCAAGCGAGAGGGGCGCCGTGTCGCCATGGTGGGCGACGGCGTCAACGACTCGCCGGCACTGGGTCTGGCCGACGTGGGCCTGGCCATGGGCGGCGGAAGCGACATCGCCAAAGAGGTCGCCGATATCATCCTGACCGATACGGATCTCGCGGCGATCGTGCGCCTGCGCCGCATGAGCCAAGGACTTATCGACCGTCTGACAAGCTCGTATTCCAAGGTGATGCTCACCAACTCGGCGCTGCTGGCGCTCGGCATTACCGGCGCGATTACCCCTCAGACGTCATCGCTGCTGCACAACGGCTCAACGATCGCCTACAGTCTCAACAACGCGAAGGCTTACCTGCGTTAGCAGGTGTGTTCATCCACGTTATCTGGCCCGCGCCCGGACAGCATCGGTGTCGTCCGGGCGCGGGCTTTTAATTACAAAAGCGCTGCCTTGATGGCGGGGGCTTCGGCGAGCTTCTCGGCCGCCTTCTCGTCGGAGTCATTCAGTGCGGCTAAGCTGCGGTAGACCCACTCGTTGACCTGGGTGTTCTTGACGCCTGCGGTCTGCATGAGGGCACCTACCTCGCGGATTGCTGCGAGCAGATCGGCTTTGGGGCCCGCGAGCTCGACCTCGATGCCGTGGTAGGCGGTCACGCCACGGTTCTCGCTCACGTGGTCGATAAAGCCCTCGACGGTCTCAAGCTGCTGGGCAAGAGCGGCATCATCGGCAGCGTCCAGCGCGACGAGTGCGTTCGATACCGTGAGGGCGGGATGTCCGCAGGGGACAAAGCCCTCGATGACATCCATAGCTTCGGTAATGGTTGAGCCCAGGCCTGCGAGGGCATTGACGAGTTGCTGTTTGGTATCCATAACGGTCCTTTCGACGGGTCAATTTTGCTTGGCGAAAATATACGTGACGCGATCGGTAGCAAAAGTGCGAAGTGCAGCGCACATTGGGGTCTTCACAGCTCGTGCATAGAACAGCTGTCCGCTTTCAGAACGTGGTAAGATAACACTCTACAAGCGGGGCTCGCCCCGTATGTTCCTTGAAAAGTCGACGGGTGTTGGGTGCTCGTGCCCAATGCCATCCAGACTTTCCCGACATTCGGGGGCGACTGGTTTCGACACGATAGCTCTGAGAGAGGAAGCAAGCCGAGGTCTCCTCGCCTCGTTAAACAGGGGTACCGTCAAATTGAATTGACAACAACTCTTCTTTTGAGCCTATGGCTCTCGCTGCTTAGTTTATAGCGGCGCGTCAACCCGGTGATTTCCCCGACACCGGCGCGACGTCATTTTAGGGGAATGCTCCTGCGCACGTAATCGGTATGGCGCAGGCTAAGACCGAACCGGTTAGGACGCCGCGAGCGTGTCGCTGCGCGCAAAGCGTCCGAGACAAAACCAGCGACTGAGCTTGGAGACGCCAATCAGGGGGCTTTCGTGGACCGGAGTTCGATTCTCCGCGCCTCCACCAATAGTTACAGGCAGGTAGAGAAGTGTCTCTACCTGCTTTTTTATTACATATAGATACCGCGGAGAATCGAACTCTGTGCAGGGCGCGGGCGTTAGGAAAACGCGTAAGCGTTTTTAGCCCGCGGGCGAGGACGCCGGCAGGCGGCCGAAGCCGGTGCGGATTTGCGAAGCAAATACGCGGATTCTCCGCGCAAAGCCCCAGCCCAGAACAGATGCGATGTTTATCGAATCTCAGCCGGCCATGCCCCGCACCAACGGAACCCCGTACTGCGGAGAATCGAACTCTGCTCCAAAACCTGCGCGCTCGCCATCCCAAAACTGGGTAGAAGAAAGTCAAAACGTAATCGCAGGAGGTCAATATGACTGCAGAAGATAAGGCAAAGAACGCCGGCAAGGTCGCGCTCGTCTTGGAGGGCGGCAGTTTTCGCGGGCAGTTTACTGCGGGCGTGCTCGACGTTCTCATGGAGGCTGGCGTCGAGATTCCGGCTGTCTACGGTGTATCGGCCGGCGCCCTCAATGGCGTGAACTACAAGTCGCACCAGATCGGCCGTGCCAACCGCATCAACCTGGCTTTCTGTAACGACAACCGCTTCATGGGCGCCGCGTCGTTTGCGGCCACGGGCTCTATCGTCGGCTACGACTTTATCTTCAACGATGTCCAGGACCGCCTGGATCCCTTTGACAACGAGACGTTCGATGCGAGCCCCATCGAGATGTACGCCGTTGCGACGGACATGCTGTTCGGAACCGCCGCGTACCTGCCGGTCAAAAGCGCCGTACTTGACCTCGATGCCGTGCGCGCCTCGACGTCGCTGCCGCTGGTGACGCCGCCGGTCGAGATTGACGGGCACAAATACGTCGACGGCGGCGTGGCCGATTCGGTCCCCATCGAGCACGTGCTGGAGGAGGCGGGCTTCGACCGTGCGGTCGTCATCGTCACGCAGGACCGTTCGTATGAGAAAAAGCCCTACGAGTTTTTGCCGGCCGCGCGTGCGCGTTATGCCGACTACCCCTATCTGCTCGAGGCTATCGAGACACGCCACGACCGTTACAACATCCAGCGCATGCACCTGTGGAAGTATGAGCGCGAGGGCCGTGCGTTGGTCGTCGCTCCGCAAAAGCCGGTCGAGGTCGGCCATGTCGAGCACGATTCGGCAAAGCTCCTCGACCTGTATATCCAGGGCCGTCAGGAGGCAAAGCGCCTGCTCGCGGAAATCCAAGAGTTCGTTGAGCGCTAACGACGGCGAACCCTCAAAAAATGGCAACAGCTAAAGAGCTGGAAAATCACGGCTCGTGGATGACATGTGCAGAAACTCTGGTCGGAGCCAAAAAACCTGTTGACTCGTACGGCGAGCGGGGTAATATGGACGGGTTACTTGCAGAGCCCCGTGAATCTCTGTAACAACACGTACTGTACATGGAGGAGTCTAAGTGATTTCGAAATCGACTCACTACGCCAAGCAGGGCGAGGTCCAGCGCAACTGGGTTCTCGTCGACGCCGATGGTGCTGTCCTGGGCCGTCTTGCCACCCAGATCGCAATGATCCTGCGCGGTAAGAACAAGCCCCAGTTCACGCCCAACAGCGACTGCGGCGACTTCGTTGTCGTCATCAACGCCGATAAGGTCCAGCTTACCGGTAACAAGGCCGACACGAAGACCTATTATCGCCACAGCGGCTACAACGGCGGCCTCAAGGCTGAGAGCTTCCGCCAGGCTATGGAGAAGCACCCGGAGAAGGTCATCGAGCGCGCCGTTCGCGGCATGCTGCCCAAGACCACCCTCGGCCGTGCCCAGATGACCAAGCTTAAGGTCTATGCTGGTGCCGAGCATCCGCACGCTGCCCAGAACCCCACGAAGATTGAGCTGGAGGCTTAAAGATGGCTGAGAACACCGTTGTCTACCAGGGTACCGGCCGTCGTAAGAACGCCGTCGCCCGCGTCCGTCTCGTCCCCGGCACCGGCAAGGTGACCATCAACAAGCGTGACGCCGAGCAGTATTTCGGCCGTCATCAGCTCGTTGAGAACGCCCTTGCTCCCTTCAAGGTGACCGACACCGCCGGTCAGTTCGACGTTATCGCTCTGTGCGATGGCGGCGGCATCTCCGGTCAGTCCGGCGCTCTGCGCCTGGGCATCGCTCGCGCTCTTCTGAACGCTGGCGATTACCGTGCTGACCTCAAGAAGGCCGGTTTCCTTACGCGCGATGCTCGCGTGGTCGAGCGCAAGAAGTACGGCCTCAAGAAGGCCCGCCGCGCTCCCCAGTTCTCCAAGCGCTAAGGTTTTATCTCCTTACGAGATACAATGTACAAGCGGGGCCTGCCGATTGCTCGGCGGGTCCCGCTTTTCTTTTTCGACTAGGGTGGGCGACTGCGTTTTGCCCACTTGGGAAGGAGCGATCCTATGCCCCAGAACATCTTCGGTACCGACGGCGTCCGTGGCGTCGCCAACGCCGACCTTTCGTGCGACCTCGCATTTCGCCTTGGCCGTGCGGCGACCAAGTTCCTTGGTCCGGACATTTGCATCGGCCGCGACACGCGTCTTTCGGGCACCATGCTCGAGAGTGCTCTGACCGCCGGCATTATGGCCGAGGGCGGCCGCCCGCACTGCTGCGGCGTTATCCCTACGCCGGCCGTGGCGCTGCTCACCGTCCAAAACGAGCTCGATGGCGGCATCGTCATTTCTGCTTCGCATAATCCGCCGGAGTTCAACGGCATCAAGTTCTTTAGCCGCAAGGGCATGAAGCTTCCCGACGCGGTTGAGGAAGAGATCAGCGCCTGGGTCATGTCCGAGGAGGCCATGGCTGCCGACACGCTGCCGACCGGCGCCGGTGTGGGTCACATCATCAAGATGAAGGACGCCCGCAAGGCATATGTCGATCATGCCATCAGCACGCTCGACGGCCTTAAGCTCGACGGCCTGGTTGTTGCCGTCGACTGCGGTCACGGTGCTTCCTGCCAGACCACGCCCGCCGCGCTGCAGCGCCTGGGCGCCACGGTCCATGCCATCAACACCGATTACTGCGGCACTGACATTAACGTTGAGTGTGGCTCTACGCACCTCGAGCCCCTGCGCGAGCTCGTGCTGCGCACCCATGCTGACATCGGTCTGGCCCACGACGGCGACGCCGACCGCGTGCTGTTCGTGGACAGCGAGGGCAATGAGATCGACGGTGACTACATCCTGGCTATCTGCGGTTCTGACCTTGCCGCTCGCGGCAAGCTCGCCAACTCCGAGATCGTCTCGACCGTCATGTGCAACCTGGGCTTCTCCATCGCTATGAAGGAGCAGGGCTTCGAGATGGTTCAGACCGCCGTGGGCGACCGTTATGTTCTTGAGCGTATGCTCGCGGACGGCGCCGTCATCGGCGGCGAACAGTCCGGCCACATCATCTTCCTGGAGCACAACACCACCGGTGACGGCCTGGTGACGGCTCTGCAGCTGCTGGCCGTGCTCAAGCGCACCGGTCGCACCCTCACCGATCTTGCCGGTATCATGAAGAAGTACCCGCAGGTACTCGTCAACGTGCATTCCGACAACAAGGCTGGTCTGGACGATTGCCAGCCCATCTGGGATGCCGTCGCTGCTGCCGAGAAGGAGCTTGACGGCCGCGGCCGCATTCTGGTGCGCCCGAGCGGTACCGAGCCGCTGGTCCGCGTGATGGCCGAGGCCGAGACGCACGAGCTGACCCAGCGCGTTGTCGACGACATCGTCGAGGTTGTCAAGCGCGAACTTCCCTAATGGTCAAAAACCGTTGCCAAGTGGTAAACTGTTAAGGTTATTTTGATTGATTGGTATGTCCGAGGGGGAGCATGTTCACTAAAGTCCTAAGGTCTTTTGGTATGCGTGGTCGAGTCCTTACGCTGGATGCTCCCATCTCGGGCGATGTCATTCCGCTTTCCGAGGTAAACGACCAGACGTTTGCCACCGGCCTTTTGGGCCAGGGCGTGGCGATTCGGCCCACCGGAACGCGTGTGATTGCACCGGCTGATGCCAAGGTCGAGGCCATTTTTCCCACGGGACACGCTGTTGCGCTTAACACGGTCGATGGCTTGGACGTGCTCATCCACGTTGGTTTGGACACTGTTCAGCTCGAGGGCAAGCACTTTACCGTACATGCGCAAGTGGGTGACATTGTCCATAAGGGCGATGTACTCATTGAGTTCGATCGCGAGGCAATTGCTGCCGAGGGCTACGATGTGACGGTTCCCATCTTGGTGTGCAACTCCGTTGAGTTCTCGAGTATCAAGGGCTCCGTTGGCGTGCATGTCGAAGAGATGGACCAGCTCATCGTTGCTCGCGAGCGCTAGCAAGTGCACGTGGCCATTAGCCTACAATTCAAACACGTTTACGGAGGGCGCCCTTGAAAGAGGACGCCCTCCGTGGCAAGATGGGAAACGTCCGAGGCTAAACAGCTTCGGGTCACCGTGGACGGGCAGGGGCCTCGACGCGGCTAGACACGAGACACATACATTACGCGACCTCGCCCTGGTGGCCGCACACGTTGGTTGCGGCCGACGCGGGCCGCGGGCAAGTGCTTGTAAAGGGAGCCTTGCCTCTCTTGTACGAGAAAGGACGCGTAATGAAGATCATTAAAGCTAAAGACTACGAGGATATGAGCCGCAAGGCCGCCAATATCATCTCGGCGCAGGTTATCCTCAAGCCCGACTGTGTGCTGGGCCTTGCCACCGGCTCCACCCCGATCGGTGCCTACAAGCAGCTCGCTGCTTGGTACGAGAAGGGCGACGTCGACTTTGCCGAGGTCAGCACCTACAACCTGGACGAGTATCGCGGCCTTTCGCACGACGATCCCCAGAGCTATCACTACTTTATGCGTGAGAACTTCTTCGATCACATCAACATCGACCTGAACAACACGCATGTGCCCGACGGTTCCAACCCCGACGCCGCCGCTGCCTGCTCTGAGTACGACAAGATCGTCGCCGCCGCCGGTTACCCGGATCTGCAGCTGCTCGGCATTGGCAACAACGGCCACATCGGCTTCAACGAGCCCGATGACCACTTCTCCAAGGGCACGCACTGCGTCGACCTCACCGAGAGCACCATTCAGGCCAACAGCCGCCTGTTCGACAGCATCGACGACGTTCCCCGTCAGGCCTACACCATGGGTACCCAGACCATCATGTATGCCCGCATGATCCTGGTCGTCGCCAACGGCGAGGCCAAGGCTCAGGCCGTGCATGACATGTGCTACGGTCCGGTTACGCCCGCGTGCCCGGCTTCGATCCTGCAGCTGCACACCAACTGCGTTGTCGTTGCCGACGAGGCCGCCCTTTCGCTCTGCGAGTAGCGCGAATCTTGCACCTCGACATAGCCTTGCCTAAGGCCTCCGCTTTGCGGGGGCCTTTTTGCTATCCTTTTCCGCCCACTTGACCAAAATCTTGGCGCAAGCTTGACGAATGCCGGATGCCCAACAGCTTGATTCATTCTATACCAGATTCTATGCAAAAATGCCACTAGAAGGTCGTAGACGGTAGCGCGTGCTAGGCGAGTTGAATGACATAGCTGAACCTTGTTCATCTGCGTTACACTGCCGCTTAGATGGGACAAGCTGACAAGCTCATTTACCTGCTTAAAGACCGATTAGTCGGGGGATTAATAACAATCGGCCCTCGCTGTACAAAAACTTGCCGCTTGCGTACCAAAAGACAACCTAAAACACAAGGTCGCTCTATTCATAGCGCGGCTTGTATGGTCTTGCGGCTACAGTGTCCATACGGTCGAGTTGAGGAGCGGGCATGGTAAACGATTTGAGCGGTATAGACGACCTCGAGCTGATGCCGCTGGGCGGAGGCTATATGGTGCGACGCGAACGCTTGATGAATGAGCTTATCGCCAAGGGCCGAAAGGCCGGAATCGTGGTTCTTTATGCGCCCGACGGGTTTGGGAAGACCTCGGTGCTGCTGCAGTACACCCATGAGGTTAAATGCGACCCGACGCGAGGCCCCGTGCGGATTATCGAGGCCGATCGCGCCATTGGGCGCGAGGTGTTTATGCAGCTCGAGGTGGTTACCGAAGAACTCAAAGACAAACCGCACTCCCTTATCGCGATTGATAATGTACCAAACCTCGATCAGCACGATACCGAAGACCTCATCGACAGGATTCGCGGCCTGCGCGCTATGGGGGTAGGGGTCTTTATTTCCTGCCGTCCTTCAAATCGTCAGCTGATTCATGGGCTGGGCGATTCGGTTAAGATCAATGCGCAGATGCTCAAGGTGCATGCCCATGAGTATTCGGCGTGGGCATCGGCGTTTTCGATCAGCACATCGCTCGACTTTTATCAGCTCACGCAGGGCGTGCCCGAGCTCGTTTCGGCATTGCAGACGGGTCTGTATGGCCAAGGTGACGTAGCCGGTCTGCTCGAAAACGAGATTGTCAACGTATATGGCGCGGCACTTGCCGATCTGGCTTCGCTCGACAATAATGCGCTGTTTTGCGTGGCATGTCTCATGGTTTTGATGGGCGAGGGCAATATCGCAGAACTCGAGGCCTGTGGGGTGAGGCTGTCGATGGTCGACCAGTCCTATTTTGTGCGCGACTACCCGATCTTTGGCTTGGATCCCGCCGAGCGGAGTTTTACGTGTCTGGGCACGGAGGATAACGGACGCTTGCGCTTGCGTAAGTTGGTGGCCGAGGTCCGCCCCGAACTTGTTCCGAGGGCGGCCCGGATTTTGCTTAAGGCGGGCCGATGCGATGCGGCGATGGGCCTGGCGGACGCCTTTTTGGACCGTGAAGCGGTCCTTGAACTTGCTGGGCAGTATGGGGTCGATCTGGCTCTGACGGGGCACGGGGCCGATATCTGCCGAGCGGCGCTGGGCACGATCGATGCCGACGATCCGGCTCCAGAGCCAACGCCTGCCGAAGCGCTTGGCGTATATCTGGCAGCGGTCAGCGTGTCCAATACAAAGCTCGCTCGCTATATGGCATCGGTCGTCGAACGCGGGGGCGAACGGGCGGCCTGCGAAATAGACCCTGTTTCATGGAGGGTGGCCCAGACACTGACGGCTGTTTGCTATGGGGACAACGGGCTTGGGCTTCCTACGAACCTGGCCGTGCCAGAAATAGAGACGTCCCATACCGCACTCGATATGTTGTCTGCGCATATCGAGGTCAAACGCTGTCTGACCGAGCGGGGAAATGACGGCGGCGTTCTACAACAGCTCAAAACGAGCAAGGCCTACGACTGCGAGCTCGACATCGCGGGGATTGTTATACGGGCCGATAGCATGCTGGTGGAGCTCTTTGACGGGTCGTTTGCGGGAACCGACGAGCGCGACGACGAGATGACGGTGGTGCGGGAGGCGCTCGACGTACGTGGGCTTAAGGCGATGGCTATCTGGGTGCGCATGGTGTTGGCGGCACGGCGGCTCCTTTCCGGCTTGCCGGTAACCGACGACGCGGCGTTCAACGAGCTCGATCGTTTTGCCGTGCGCATGCGCGACAACCAGATTCAGCTGTTTGGGCTGTTGCTAGAAGGCTGGCAGTCGCTGGCAGAGGGACGGCCGGTTAATGCAAAGTTCCGTGCGGTCCAAGTGCTCAAACTTGCCGAGGAGTCGATTGCGTACATGCGCGATAACGCATTGCTGCTGGAACGCGCGGCATATCTGCGTAACACCTCGATGGTTTCGGTGCGCGAGGAAGCGGAGTTGCTCGATATAAGCCAGACGCAGGTTGGTGGAGCGGAGGCCTGGATGGTGGCGCTGCATTTGGCCTGTGCGGGCCGAGACAGCGATCTTGCGGCCTGGATGTCCATGAATCGTGCGGGGATTCTAGAGCCATCGTATCGGCTCTTTGCACGCCTTGCCATGCATTGTCTGGGCGAGCCGGCGGCCAGGATACGCAAGAAGCTTCCCGTGCGCGAGCTGTCGCGGTACTCGCTGCGCGACGATTTGGAAGGGGAGGGCGAGCGCCTATTCCAGGCCGGCGAGGTTGAAGCCGTTGATACCATCGACCATATCGAGATTCGCATGTTTGGTGCGTTTCGCGCCGAGCGCGACGGGTTTCCCATCACGGACAAAATGTGGCGCCGCAAGAAGGCGGCGACACTTGCCGAGCGGCTTGCGCTGGGCATGGATGCGCTCGTCGATCGTGAGACGCTGGCCATGGAGCTGTGGCCCCATGCCGAGTTTAATAGCGCCCGCAACAACCTGTACTCGACGATATCGCGCTTGCGGTCGGCTTTGGGGCCGACGCCGGATGGCAAGTCATGTGTGCTCATCCAAAATGAATGCATCGGACTCAATGGCGACTACGTTAAGACCGATGTGCGGCTGTTTGACCAGATAAGCCGCGAGGTTTTGGGAAATCGCACGGGTGCGCGCGGGCCCCATTTAGTTGAGCTGTGCCTTAAGATTGAGCAGCTTTATGCCGGACCGCTGTATGTTCCCAATGGCTGTAATCCCACCTACTTTTTGCGCATGCGGCGCATTATGCAGTCAAAGTACATCGATTGCATGATTAAGGGAGCAAATGCCGCTCTAGAAGAAAACGATCTGCAGTCGGCGATTTGGCTGGCGGAGTCGGGGCTTCGACAGGAAACGGCGCGTGAGGATATGGTGCGCTGCGCCATGCGCGGCACCGGTCCGCGTGGCGGCGGCGCGATATCGTCGAGCTGTACAGCGGGCATATGCACCACCTGAGGGAGCAGGTCAATGGCGTGCCCGAGCCCGAGACGCGGCGTCTATACGAGCGCTTGGTGGAGGGGCGGCTCAATCGCGTGCTGGTCGAGCGATAAAAAACGGGCGCCCGAAGTACTTGGGCACCCGTAAGCTTGCTATGTGTTGGATCGCCGGATCATTGGCTCTTAGACGAGCTTGATCTTCTCGATGTCCTTGCGCGAGGACTCGCGATATAGTGAGAACTTGCGGCCGATGACCTGGACGACCTCGGCGTGGCAACGCTCGGCGAGCTCCTCGGCGGCCTCGCGGGCGGAAAGGCTGGAGCCATCGAGCACGGAGCACTTAACGAGCTCGTGCTTCTCCAGGTAGGCGACCGTCTGCTCGACGGTGCCCTCGTTGACATCGGACTTACCGATGATGACGGCGGGGTTGAGGTGATGGGCCATGCTGCGAAGCTGCTTGACCTGTGCTCCTGTCAGTGCCATGGGTTCTCGCTTTCTATGTATGGGGCGCCCCGCGACGGGGCCTTAATTTACGTGAGCTGTCCCACGATAGCGCAGGAACGGTGCGGTGTGGAGCGCGTTTGCCCAGTTCAAAAAGAATGCGGATGCCGAGTGAGTGGGCGGTGCGGGCTGCGAACAGGCTATGAGCTGGGCGCAGAGACCGGCTCCCATGCAATAAACGCCCAACGAACCTTGCGGACATGATCGAGCATATAGCGCCCCTGCGGCACGCCCTTGGAGCCCGGCTCACCGGCATGGGGATTCTCGATCATGTGCTGGGCGATGTAGTCGCGCAGACGGTCGACCTTATCCTCGTTGCCATGCTCAAGCATGCGGGAGAAGTCTGCCACACCTGCCTCAAGGCTATCGAAGGTATCGCGACGAGGCGATTCAAAGTACGTAACCTGCGGCAGGGCGCCCATTTGAATGAGGATGTTGAAGGCGTACACAAAGCCATTACTGCAGGTAACCGAGGCGCCGATGGCGTTCATCACGTGCAGGTCGTAGCGCGGGCTGGAGTTGGCGACCATCGTGACAGCACAACGCCGGCGAGCCGTGCGGTCGAGCTTGGCAAGCGCGCCTTTTAGGTTGGTCGTGGTGACAGAGCGACTGGCAAAGGCAACATCCACCGCTTTCGCGACCGGTCCAACCAAATCCCAATCATCATCCCAAGCAAGCTCAAGCGGCGTAATAAGATCTTCGAGCCCGTAATACTCAATGCCGGCATCAAGCGTGCCCAACATGGCAGGAGAGAAGTCGGCAGCAATCACGGAATGCCCAGCCTGAGCAAGCGGAATAGCAATCGACCCAGCCCCACACCCCATATCAAGCACCGACTCACCAGGCTTCAACGCCAACAGCTTTATAAAATCCCGAGCATAAGGGGCAGTCTCCAACGGCCGAAAATGCCGAGCCCGCTTATCCCATTCAAAAGAATCATCAGCCCGCCGCCGACCAGCCTGCAGACGCATCCATTCGCCATTCCAATCAGCAGCAAGCAGCTCAGAACGATTCTCCCCATCAACCACGGGCCAACCTCCTAGCAACAAAAAAGCGACTCCCCCAAAAAGAAGAGCCGCAACCAGCATATATCAGAAAGAACCGATCCAACGCCAAACCGCCATACCAGCAAAGTAGGGCAGAAGCGAAGCGACTGCCAAAGGGATAGAACCCAACCGAGGTCCCGTTGTGCGGGAGCCCCGGGGAGGGCAAATATATAAGGTCGATCGCGAGTTCCGCACGAGCCGGAGAGCACTTAATGTGCTCTCCGTGCGAGTCAGGACTGTCCGAGCAGGCGACCTTATATATTTGCCCTCCCCGGGGCTCCTCGCCAGTCCCCCTCAGCTAGTTCTTCAGCGAGTTCAGCGGTGCCGGGAAGCGTCCGCCGCGGTGGGCAAGCACGGTGCCGGCGTTGGGGTTCACCGGCATGATGGGCGCACGGCCAAACAGGCCGCCGTACTCGACGCAGTCGCCCACGCCCTTGCCGATGGCGGGAATCACGCGCACGGCCGTGGTCTTGTTGTTGATGACGCCGATGGCCATCTCGTCGGCGATGATGCCGGCGATGGTCTCGACCGGGGTGTCGCCGGGGATGGCGATCATGTCCAGGCCAACGGAGCACACACAGGTCATGGCCTCGAGCTTCTCGAGCGAAAGCGCGCCGGCTTCGACGGCGGCGATCATGCCGGCGTCCTCGGACACGGGGATAAAGGCGCCGGAGAGACCGCCCACGCTGGAGCTGGCCATGACGCCGCCCTTCTTGACGGCATCGTTGAGCATGGCGAGCGCACAGGTCGTGCCCGGGCCACCGCAGGTGCCCACGCCGATGATCTCGAGGATACGGGCAACGGAGTCGCCGATGGCAGGCGTGGGAGCCAGCGACAGGTCGACAATGCCCTTCTCGACACCCAGACGATGGGCGGCCTCGCGGCTCATGAGCTCGCCGGCGCGGGTGATCTTAAAGGCGGTCTGCTTAATCTTTTCGGCGACTTCCATCATCGATGCGGAATCGGGCAGCGTCTCCAGGGCTGCGGCCATAACGCCGGGGCCCGAGACGCCTACGTTGATGACGGCGTCGGCCTCGCCACCGCCGTGGACGGCGCCCGCCATAAACGGGGAGTCCTCGACCATGTTGGCAAAGCAGACAAACTTGGAGGCGCCAACGGAATCCTGGTCGGCCGTGAGCTTGGCGGCGTCGATGATGGTCTGGGCGGCCATGAGCACGGCGTCCATGTTGATACCGGCGCGCAGGCTGGCGACGTTGACGCTGGAGCAGACACGGCTCGTGGTGGCGAGCGCCTGGGGGATGGACTGGATGACGCGGCGGTCGGCGTCGCCGATGCCCTTCTGGACGAGTGCGGAGAAGCCGCCCAGGTAATCGATGCCGAGCGTCTCGGCCGCGCGGTCGAGGGCATGCGCGATGGGGGTGAGGTCCTCATCCTTGCAGCACGCGGCGATCTGCGCCACCGGGGTGACGGAAACGCGCTTGTTGACGATGGGGATACCGTACTCGCGCTCGAGGTTCTCGGCGGTCTCGACCAGATGCTCAGCCGTGTGCGTCACGTGGTCGTAGATCTTCGTGCACATGCGGTCGAGGTTCTCGTCACCGCAACCCATGAGCGAAACACCCATGGTGATGGTCCTGATGTCGAGGTTCTGCTCCTCAACCATGCCGCGGGTTTCCGCGATTTCTGCGGGCGTGATCGCCATCCTTGCGCTCCTATCTGCCAAAACGAGCATAGTCTTGTCTATTCTAACGTGCCGCACGTGCCAAGTGGCGCGTGCGGCACGTTTTGGTGCTCGGTTGTTTCCGTTGTGTTACTGCCCAAAGACCTCTTCGGCGATGCGTGCGCTCTCGGCGGCGTCCTTGGCGTAGTAGTCCGCGCCGATCTGCTTGGCGTATTCGGGGGTGAGCACGGCGCCGCCTACGATAATCTTGACGCCCGGCACCTCGGCATGAAGCAGCTTGATGGTCTCTTCCATGGCCACGACGGTGGTAGTCATAAGCGCTGAAAGGCCGACGAGCTTGATGTCGCGCTCCTTGACGGTCTTGAGCACCTCTTGCGGATCGACGTCGCGGCCTAGGTCAAAGACGGTATAGCCGTAGTTATCGAGCAGCATCTTGACGATGTTCTTACCGATGTCGTGGATATCGCCCTTGACGGTGGCCACGCAGATCTTGCCCTTGTCGGCGATCTCACCGGCGGGCATCAGCCGCTTGATGGTGTCGAAGCCCACGCGTGCGGCCTCGGCCGAGGCCATGAGCTGCGGCAGGAAGAACTTGCCCTGGTCAAAGAGGACGCCAACCTCGTCGAGGGCGGGGATAAAGTGGTTGTTGATAAGATCCATAGCGTCGTGGTCGGCCAGCAGGCGCTCAGTCTCGGTCGCGATCTCGCCCTTACGGCCCGAGACGACCATGCGACGAATTGGGTCGTCGTTGCCGTCGGTGCCGGCGGTGCCAGCAGCGGACACGGTGTCGGTCGATGCGGCCTGAGCTGCTGCCGGGTTTGCGGCGATCTTGTACGGATCGGTCCAGCCGGCGTAGCGCTCGATGTATCCGGTCGAGCCCTCGTCCTCAACGCTCAGGACGCGATAGCTGTAGACGGTATCCATAAAGCGCTTGGAGCCCGGGTTCATGATGGGGGCGTCCAGGCCCGCGCCGAAGGCGGCGGCCAAAAAGACCGAACCCAGCAGCGGGCGGGCAGGCAGGCCAAAGCTGATGTTCGACACGCCGAGCGCGCATTTGACGCCCAGACGCTCCTTGCACAGGGACATGGCGCGTAGGATCTGCTCAGCCTGGCGTTGATTAGTCGAGGCGGTCATGGCCAGGCAGTCGATGAGGATGCGGTCCGGGCCGATGCCGTAGCGGGCAGCCTCGGCCACGATGCGCTCGGCGATGGCGAAGCGGGCCTCGGCGGTATCGGGGATGCCGCCTTCGTCGAGCGTGAGGCCGACGACGTTGGTGCCGTAGTGGGCGACCAGCGGGAAGATCTCGTCCATGATCTGCTGTTTGCCATTGACCGAGTTGATGATGGGCTTGCCGGCGTAGCGGCGCACGGCTGCCTCGACGGCTGCGGGGTCGGTGGAGTCGATCTGCAACGGCAGCAGCGTGGAGCCCTGGAGCTGCTCGGTCGCCTGTTGGATGATCTTGACCTCGTCGATCTCGGGCAGGCCCACGTTGACGTCCAGGATGTCGGCGCCCTGTTCCTGCTGGCTGATGCCCTGGCTCACGACGTAGTCTAGGTCGCCGTCGCGCAGGGCCTGCTGCAGGCGCTTTTTGCCGGTGGGATTGATGCGCTCGCCGATGACGGCGATCTTGTGGCCGTCGCAGGGAAGGTCCACGACCGTCTGGGCGCTCGTGACCGACATGCTAGGCTTGCGGTGGCGCGGGCTGGGCGTGTGGTTGTCGATAAGCGTGCGCAGGGCGGCCATGTGCGCCGGCGTGGTTCCGCAGCAGCCGCCCACAACGCTCACGCCGTCCTCGATCATGCCGGCGACGGCCTTGGCGTATTCGGAGGCCTGGATGTCAAAGACGGTGTTGCCGTCGTCGTCCACGTGGGGGAGTCCTGCATTGGCCTGCACCATAACGGGTTTGTCGGTAACGGTGAGCATGCGTGCGGCGAGCCCTCGGAGCTCGGCCGGTCCCTGGCTGCAGTTGATACCCAGGACGTCAGCGCCGATAGCGTCGAGCGTGATGGCGGCGACCTCGGGGCTCGTTCCCAAGAAGGTGCGGCCGTCCTCCTCAAAGGTCATGGTGGCAAAGACGGGCAGGTCGGAGTTCTCGCGGCAGGCGAGGACGGCCGCCTTGATCTCGGCAAGGTCGGTCATGGTCTCGATAATAAAGAGGTCCACGCCCGCGGCGACGCCCGCGCGCACCTCCTCGGCAAAGAGGTCATAGGCCTCGTCGAAGCTGAGGGTGCCCAAGGGGCGAAGCAGCGCGCCGATGGGGCCGATGTCGCCGGCGACGTAGCGGGCGCCGGCCTCGCGGGCGCAGGTGACGGCCGCGGCAAAGACGTCTGCTACGGTGGCGGCACCGTCGAGCTTGTGGGCGTTGGCGCCGAAGGTGTTGGCGGTGATCACGTCGCAGCCGGCCTCGACGTACTGACGCTGAATATCGGTAATGACCTGGGGCTCCTCAAAGTTGAGCAGCTCGGGCAGGGCGCCTGCCTTCATGCCGGCGGCCTGCAACATGGTGCCCATGCCGCCGTCGAACAGCAGGTGTCCCGTGCCCTCGATGGCCGCACGCAGGCGATCGTCCTTAATGCGCAGATCGTCGATCGTGTGCGTCTTGTACGTGGCACCGTTGCGACGTGCGGCATCAACGGGTGCCGCCAATGCAGTGCCGTCAGAATCATGAGTGATAAGCGGAGTAAACATCGAGGGCTCCTAATGGCTGGAATAGCAGGTGGTGTGGGCGGCGCGGAAGCGGCAGTGCTCGCGCATGCGGCAGATATTGCAGGTGGGGCGGCTTTGGGCGTCGTGGACTTCGCCGTCAAACAGACCGATCACCGCGGTCACGCTTTTGGTGGGCATGAGCAGGCTGGTGGGCGTGACGGTAAGCCCGATGAGCCGCGTGGCGTTGAGCGCATTGACGATCGAGCGCTGGGCCGAGAGCGGGCAGTCGCCGTAGCCGGGACTAAAGCGCCAGTTGCCGGCGAGTCCGTGTGCGGCGGCGTCCGTCTTGACCTGCTGGTCCATTTGCTCGACGGCGGCTTCCACGTAAGCGGAGCACGCGGCGTCGAGCACGGCGCCCTCCAGGGGATGTTGGGCTCCCGTGGTGCGCAGGCGACGCTCGGCGTCCATGCCGAGGGTGCATGCCATGAGCGCGGCAAAGCAGGCATCTTTGAGATGCCGATAGATATCGCGACCTCGCAGCTCAACGTTGGTGCCGACCAAGCGAATGCAAGGCTCACTTTGTTCGTCCACGCCCGTGGCATCGACGGCAAACACGCGGCGCACGCCACGAGGCTCAATGTCCAGTTCCAGACGCTCGACCACAAGCTCAATACGTCGTGACAGCTCGGGCTCAATCTGCTGGCCGCCGTAACCCAGATACCGCAGCATCTCGGCACGGTCGACACGGGGATGGTACGCAGCATCGACACGGTAAAGCGCCGGCGACGCAAGGTCGGCCGGCACTTCGACAGCGGTTGTATCGATGTGCGGTTTTTCCATTACCCCAGGCGCTCCATAATGGTCGCGGCGATCGCAGGACGGTTCATAGTGTACAGGTGCAGGCCGTCGGCGCCGTGCTCCTTGAGGTCGCAAAGCTGGCGGGCGGCATAATCTACACCGGCTGCCTGCAGGCTCTCGGGGTCATTCTCGTACTTGGCGAGAATCTTGATGACGGGGGAGGGCAGCGACGCGCCGCACATAAAGACCATGCGGCTGATCTGCGACTTGCCCATAAACGGCATGATGCCCGCGGTAATGGGCACGGTGATGCCGGCCTTGTCGGCAAGCTCGCGAAAACGGTAGAAGCACTCGTTATCAAAGAAGATCTGCGTCACAAAGAAGCTCGCGCCGGCGTCCTGCTTTTGCTTGAGGTGTTCGACCGAGAGGTTGAGATCCTCACAGGCAATGTGGCCCTCGGGGTAGGCTGCGGCGCCCACGCAAAAGCCGGCGTCGACGAGCTCGGGGATGAGGTCACGGGCGTAGGCGTAGTCGGAGGCAGGCTTGTCGTCCTCAGTCGCGCCAGCGGGAAGATCACCACGCAGGGCCAGGATGTTTTCAACCCCGGCGGCGCGATACTCGTCGATCTTGGCGGCGATATCGGCATGCGAGCGGCCCACGCAGGTAAGGTGTGCCACCGAGGGCGTGTCGAATTCGCTCGAAATCATATGCGCGATGGGGGCGGTGGTGGCACCGTTGCCCGAGCCGCCGGCCGAGCAGGTGACCGAGACAAAGCTCGGCGAAAGCTTGCACAGATTGCCTGCCACTTCGCGAGCCGTGTCGAGGGTCAGCTCGCCCTTGGGCGGGAACATCTCAAACGAAACGGGCGCGGTGCCCTGGGATGCTGCCTGCTTAAAAACCTCGTCGACGCGCATATTGTGCTCCTCTAGATACGTAATAGTGTGATGTGTTGTAAGGATTCTACAGCACCACTGTGTCACGGTGGAGTTTCACTCGTTATTCGGGGATACCAATCAAAGATGCCTTGCTATCGGCTTTCTCTATAACAGAGCGGCTAATCTAGGCACGGACTATAAAGACTGGTATCTGATGCAAAATACCAGTTAATAGAGCTCCATCCCAAATTGACTACCCTTAAACCATGGGGAGAGGTCTGCAATTTATGCAGTTGATTGGCTGTTGAGGGTGGCAACGCCGCCTCGATAGGGTAACCTCATTGATTGGTTTCGCGACAGCAACATAACGGTAATGTCGCGGAAACACGGCGAGTCTAAGCTATGACTCGTTCGTTAGTAATCAACACCGCTTCTCACGCGGTGCCGATACGAAGGGAGTTCCGTATGGCCGAACTTACTGACCGCTTCGGGACCATGGTGTTCTCTGAGGAAGTCATGAAGGACTACCTCCCCAAGGACATTTGGAAGCGCCTTGCTGCAACCCTCGAGGGCGGTGAGCCGCTCGACCTGGATGTGGCCAACGCCGTTGCCCATGCCATGAAGGTCTGGGCCATCTCCAAGGGTGCGACGCACTATGCGCACTGGTTCCAGCCGCTTTCGGGCATTACTTCCGAGAAGCACGACAGCTTCCTGGAGCCCAACCACGACGGCACCGCCATTACCAAGTTTACGGGCAAGAACCTCATCCAGGGCGAGCCCGATGCCTCGAGCTTCCCCAACGGCGGCCTGCGTGCTACCTTCGAGGCCCGTGGCTACACCGCCTGGGATCCCACCAGCCCCGCCTTTATCAAGGACGATGTCCTGTGCATCCCCACGGCTTTCTGCTCCTACACGGGCGAGGCCCTGGACAAGAAGACCCCGCTGCTGCGTTCCATGACCGCGCTCTCGCGTGAGTCCAAGCGCGTTTTGGCGCTGTTCGGTAAGACCCCCAAGAAGGTCGTTCCTTCCGTGGGCGACGAGCAGGAGTACTTCCTGATCAAGAAGGACGCCTACCGCAAGCGCAAGGACCTGGTCATTACCGGCCGCACCCTCTTTGGCGCCGCTCCCTGCAAGGGCCAGGAGCTCGAGGAGCACTACTTTGGCGCTATCCGCCCCACCGTCTCGGCCTATATGAAGGATCTGGACGATGAGCTGTGGGCGCTTGGCATTCCCGCCAAGACCAAGCACAACGAGGTTGCTCCCTGCCAGCATGAGCTCGCCCCCGTCTATGGCGAAGTCAACGAGGCCATCGACCAGAATCTGGTCATGATGGAGAAGATGAAGCTCATCGCCTCCCGCCACGACTTGGTCTGCCTGCTGCACGAGAAGCCCTTCGAGGGCATCAACGGCTCGGGCAAGCACAACAACTGGTCGCTTGGCACCGAGTCCGAGAACCTGCTCGATCCGGGCGACACTCCGCTCGACAACCTGCAGTTCATCGTCTTTCTCACCGCGGTGATCGAGGCCGTCGATAACTATCAGGAGCTCCTGCGTGCCTCCGTTGCCTCGGCCGGCAACGATCATCGTCTGGGCGCCAACGAGGCTCCTCCGGCGATTATGTCCATCTTCCTGGGCGACCAGCTTACCGAGGTCGTCGAGAAGATCATCGATGGCAAGGCTTCCGTCCATGCCACGCGCGGCGTGCTCGACTTGGGCGCCGATACTCTGCCCAAGCTGATGCAGGACAACACCGACCGCAACCGCACCTCCCCGTTCGCCTTCACCGGCAACAAGTTCGAGTTCCGTGCCTGCGGCTCCGAGCAAAACGTTTCCGACTCCAACCTGGTGCTCGATGCCGCCGTTGCCAAGTCGCTCAAGTCCTTCGCCGATGCGCTCGAGGGTACGCCCGAGGATAAGTTCCAGGACGCCGCGCTCGAGTACTGCAAGAAGGTGCTGACCGATCACCAGCGCATCCTGTTCTCCGGCGACGGTTACTCCGACGAGTGGCCCATCGAGGCCGAGAAGCGCGGCCTTGCCAACAACAAGACCACGGCCGACGCTCTTCCCGCCTTTGTTTCCGATAAGGCCATTGCGCTCTTTGAGGAGACGGGCGTCCTGACCAAGGCCGAGGCTCAGTGCCGCTATGACTGCAAGCTCGAGAAGTACAACAAGCTCATGAACATCGAGGCTACCACGATGGTTCGCGAGGCGCGTCGTACCTATCGCCCGGTCATTACCGCCTATGCCACCAAGGTCGCTAAGGGCCTTGAGACTATTCGTGCCGCCGGTGCTGAGGCCGCCATGCAGTGCGAGCAGAACACGCTCAACAAGCTCTGCAACGGTATCACCGCCATCAACGACTCCATCAAGGCGCTCGACGCCGTACATCAGAAGGCCGAGGCTCTCGATGGCCAGGAGCAGGCCAACGTGTACGCGCACGAGGTCGTTCCCGCTATGGATACGCTGCGCGGCGCCGTGGATGCCATGGAGGAGATCGTGGCCGCCGACTACTGGCCGGTTCCGACCTACGACGACATTCTGTTCTACGTGTAGAACGTAACCGACATATCGTCACGGTATTGAGCCGGGGTCCGCATCGCGCGGGCCCCGGCTTTCTTGTTCAAGACTTTAGTCTGCTGGCCGCGCAGCGGCCAGCTTCAACCCACCCGCTACGCGGGTGGAGACAAACGGCTTTACAAAGCCACCCCTCCGACCGATATTGACGATTGTTCAGGCCGTCAAGAATTCGAGTCGAAGGGGTGGTCGCCATGGCCCAGAAGGCCTACAGCCTTTCCCACACGAAGTGGATGTGCAAGTACCACGTCGTGTTCACGCCGAAGTATAGGCGCAAAGTGATCTACAACCAAATCAGGAGCGACATAGGGGAGATCCTCAGGTAGCTGTGCGAGTACAAGGGGATCGAGATAATCGAGGGGCACCTGATGCCCGACCACGTGCACGTGCTGCTGGCGATCCCGCCGAAGTACAGCGTCGCGAGCGTCATGGGCTACCTGAAGGGGAAGAGCTCGCTGATGATATTCGACAGGCACGCCAACCTCAAGTACAAGTTCGGCAACAGGAAGTTCTGGGCGGAGGGCTACTACGTGTCCACCGTCGGCCTGAACGAGGCGACGATCGCCAAGTACATCAGGGAGCAGGAGTCCCACGACATCGCGCTGGACAAGCTGAGCGTGAAGGAGTACGAGGACCCCTTCAAGAGGGGGTGATGCTGCCGGTTCGACCGGCGCGCCACGGGTCAAGATGCACTAGGCCTGGACGAAGTCCGGGCCCGCGCCTTTAGACGCGAGCCCGGGGCCCGTGGGTTATACCCTAAGAGCAAACCACCCTTTTTAAGGGTGGTTCTGATTGAACAAATTTATTAGGGAAGAGTCTGCTCCGTGCCGTTTGCTAGGGTAGGGGTGTGCGCGTTGCCGTGTCGTGAAAATGGAAGATGCTCGGAATATAACGCGCCTCGACATACTCAAATTGAGTTCCGGTTGAGTCGAATGTCTGGCTGGTTACGACCGCCAGATACGAAGAAGAATCGACGTCAAGCAACCGGCAGTCCTCAGTGTCGGGCTGGGCGAGTGTTATCGTTCGTTTGCTCACGGCAATGGTGAGCCCTAGCTCATCCTCGATGTAATGGAAGAGCGACAGGGTGGCATTCTGCTCGTTTAGGCCGGGGACGGAGGAAGTTAGGAAGTAGTGGCGGTCGACAGCGACCGGTTTATCGTCGAGCATGCGGACGAGCTTCAAATGCGTAAGGTCTTCTCCTTCGGGAAATCCCGTCAACTGAGCTAGATACTTATTGGTGCTTACGTGTTCGAAATAGACGATTTTTGACGTTGGAATTGCTCCGATCGCGTGTGCCGATTCGCTGAACGAAGAAAGGTCATTTACGGTGAATGCGCCCTCTTTGCTGGCGCCTGCAAGTGACGTCTCGATTACGAGGACTCCCTTGCCTTTAATGGACTGAACTAGACCTTCATTTGCGAGAAGTGAAATGGCCTTGCGCACCGTCATTCGAGAACAGGAGAACTCTTTGGACAGATTTTGTTCGGAAGGAAGGAGCGATCCCACGGGATGCTTACCTTCGACAATCCGCTCTCGAAGGCTGCGGTAAATTTCACTGTACAGGATCCTTGCCAAAATGCTCTCCTTATAGAGGTGGTGCGGAATGCGTCAAATCGGCGCGATAGTCTGTTTCTACCAATTATAGGAAGTGAAGACGCTTAAAGTTACCGCTTACCGCCATAAATCAACCGTTCACCCGTGTGCTTAACATGTCTAGACAGATTGCAAATCACTGAGGATATAATTCGAGTCGTCAAGTACATGTCTAGACAGGAGGATTTGCAATGGCAAAACAGAGCTATGCGGTTACTATCGCGGGAGGCGGAAGCACTTATACGCCGGGCGTTGTTCTGACACTTCTCGCGAAGCGTGATGTGTTCCCCATCAATAGGATTACGCTCTATGACAACGATGCCGAGCGTCAGGGGACAATTGCCAAGGCATGTGCCATCTACATCAGGGAGAATGCTCCAGAGGTAACCTTCAGCTATACGACCGACCCTGAGGAGGCCTTCACAGGCATCGACTTTGTACTTGCCCAGATTCGCGTTGGCAAGTACGCTATGCGCGATAAGGACGAGAAGATCCCCCTGCGCTATGGCGTTCTTGGCCAAGAGACCTGCGGTCCTGGTGGCATTGCTTATGGCTTGCGCTCCATTGGCGGCGTACTCGAGATCCTTGACTACATGGAGAAATACAGTCCCAACGCATGGATGCTCAACTACTCCAACCCCGCGGCGATCGTTGCTGAGGCGACACGCCGCCTTCGCCCGGATTCAAAGATCATCAACATTTGCGACATGCCAATAGCCCTGATGGATATCATGGCTCAGATGTGTGGTCTCAAGGACCACAACGACCTCGTCGTCGGCTACTACGGCCTCAACCACTTTGGCTGGTGGACAAAGATTCACGACCGTGCAGGCAATGACCTTATGCCCACTATCAAGGCCCAAATGGCTAAAAACGGTTATGCTGGCGAGGATTCTGGCCTTGAATTCGTCGATGCGTCTTGGGACCAGACGTTCCGTAAGGCTAAGGATGTTTACGCGCTCGATCCGAATACCATTCCGAACACCTACCTCAAGTACTATCTCTTCCCGGACTATGTGGTTGAGCACACCGACCCCAACCACACCCGCACCGACGAGGTCCGTGAGGGTCGCGAGAAACGCGTTTTCGGTACCGCTCGCCAGATTATCGAAAAGGGCACGTCTGAGGGCTTCGGCCTTAAGCCAGATACCCACGCTGAGTACATTGTCGATCTCGCTCGCGCTTTGGCAGAGAACACCCGTGAACGTTTCTCGCTGATTGTTCCCAACGACGGGGCTGTGTCCAATTTTGACCCAACGGCTATGGTCGAGATCCCCTGCATCGTCGGCAGCGACGGCTACGAGAAAATTTGCCAAGGTGAGATTCCGCAATTCCAGAAAGGACTTATGGAGGAACAGGTCTCGGTCGAAAAGCTTGCAGTGTCTGCTTGGGTCGACCATTCCTATCAGGAGCTTTGGCAGGCGCTGACGCTTTCGAAGACGGTCCCCTCTGCCTCCGTTGCAAAGAAGATCCTTGACGATCTCATTGAGGCGAATAAGGAGTTCTGGCCAGAGCTTCACTAGTATCGGAAATCAATTTAGCGAATGATGGCGGGCGGCCGACCTTGGACAGGTCGCATGGGAGGAAAACCATGAGCGAAAGCAAAGAGCTTGTAAATCGCAAGCTCGGCGAGGACGTAGTTGGCCTCGTCGGCGGTAAGGAAAACATCCTGAGCATCTCGCACTGCATGACGCGTCTACGTTTCAAGCTGCGAGACGATGCGAAGGCCGATACTAAGGCAATTGAATCTCATAAAGGCGTCATTCAAGTAATCAACGCGAATGGCCAGTATCAGGTTGTTGTCGGCATCAATGTGATTGAGGATGTTTACGATGCCGCGGTTGCCGCTTCTGGTGTCGAGGGGCTGGGCGAGGTTAATCTTGATGGTGAGCCCGTCAAGAAAGGAAACGTTGTTAGTGCCCTTATCGATACTATTTCGGGCGTAATCCAGCCGATTCTTGCGGTGCTGTGTGCCGCGGGCATGATCAAGGGTGTTTTGAGTATTCTCGTCGCCCTCGGATGGATCACGGCGACAGACGGCTTGTACCAGATTCTATATGCGGCTGGTGACGGCTTCTTCTACTTCCTGCCGATTATCCTTGGCTATACCGCGGCAAAGAAGTTTGGCTGTAGTGAGTTCGTTGGCATGACGCTCGGTATCGCACTTACGTATCCGGCGATGGTCAACATCACATCGGGCGATGTTTTGGGAACGGTGCTTGCCGGCACTCCCTTTGCCATGAACTACTACACGACTTTCCTCGGCATACCCGTCATCATGCCGTCTTCGGGTTATACGAGCTCTGTCATTCCGATTATCATCTCTGTTTGGTTCGCGGCAAAGCTGGAGAAGTGGTGCCGCAAGCATTTCTCTGAGTATGTAAAGTTCTTCTTTGTGCCTACGTGCGTGCTCGTTGTGATGGTCCCCGCTACCTATTTGATTATTGGCCCGATTGCCACCCTGATCACGAACCTCATGAGCCTGCTGTTTAACTCCCTCTACAGCTTGCCTGTCATCGGCGGCGCGCTCGGCGGCATCGTGCTTACTGCCATTTGGCAGCCTATGGTCATCTTCGGCTTCCACTGGAGTGTCATTGCCCTCATGCTGGTGAACATTGCCTCCCAGGGCTGGGATATTGTCATGGCGCCGTACATGGTTTGTTCATACGCTCAGTCCCTTGCCGTCCTCGCTATCCTTCTGAAGACTAAGGACCTAAAGCTCAAGCAGCTTGCATGGCCGGCGTTCATCTCGGGCTTCTTCTTCGGCATCACCGAACCCTGCATCTACGGCGTGACCCTTCCGCGCAAGAAGCCTTTTATCATGAGCTGCATCGCCTCTGTGCCCGGTGGCCTAATCATCGGCGCTCTTGGCACCAAGATGTTCGCCTTCACCGGCGGCGGCTTCTGCGCCTTCCCGGGCTTCATTGACCCGTCCGGTGCAATGGGCGCGAACTACCTGATTTACGTAATCATAGCCATCGTGGTTTCCAGCGTGATTTCGTTCCTGCTTACGTATGCGACGTACAAGGAGGACGTGCCGGCGGTAGAGGCTGCAAAGTAGCCAAAGAAGTGGAGCTGCGGGACAAGTATTTCCCTGCGCGCCAGCAATCTGACAAGGTCGTCCTTGGATAAGCGTCGAGGGCGACCTCGTCTTGTACTGATTTCGTTCGAGAGGCAGTGGTTGAGGGTGCCTAATATTATCTTTGACAATAAGATGGGCGAGGCGTGCCTTGCGGCGTGGAGGTCCGCAGGTGTGGAAGTCCGCTCAGTCGTGGTCCGACAAGATGGTGAAGTCGTCTTCGAGCATGCGGCTGCGCCGTTCTCCCTCGAACACGTTCACCCGCTCTATTCTGTGACTAAGTCCTTCACCTCGGTTGCTGTTGGGATGCTGGTGAATGAAGGACGGCTGTCGCTGGCCGATCGCTGGATTTCATACTTCCCGGAATATGAAGGCGAGATTGCGGATGAGCGCTTTCGCAATGTGACAGTTCGCAATTTGCTGACTATGACGATGGGGCAGGAGAGTGACCTTTCGTATATTGGCGCGGGAGACGACTGGGCACATGAGGTTCTTCATCGTGAGTTTGACTGGAAGCCGGGCGAGGTCTTTCACTACGATTCGCTGTGTTCACATTTATTGAGCATGCTCGTGCAACGCATAAGTGGAACGAAAGAATCCGATTATCTCGCCGAACGTTTGTTTACGCCGTTAGGCATTAGAAATTGGTGGTGGGAAGAGGATCAAGCCGGTCATACGACCGGAGGTTTTGGTCTTCACCTTTCGACACCGGATTTGGCTAAGTTTGGTCAATGTTTGCTAGATGGCGGCAAGTGGCGTGGGGAACGGATCATTCCCGCGGAATGGGTTGCCGAGGCGACGAAGATTCAGATGGAAACGAGCCCCTTTTATCCGTCTGAGTCGACTGAAGACAGCAATGGCTATGGATACCAGTTCTGGATGTGCCGGCGTGGCGGGTTCAGATGCTCTGGCCTTTTTGGGCAGCTGTGCTACATACGGCCCACAGATGGCCTTGTCATCGCCTGCTCGAGTTCCACGACAGGAAGTAAGGCGTTGCTTGATCCGCTGTATGAGGTATTGTTCAAAGAGTCTAGTGTTCGGGAAACGGTGGCTTCCGAACGTGACTTCGATAGCATTCCCGTGCCAGTTGGGTTGGCTTCTGGCGGACGTTTGAGCTCATTACGTCTCGAGGGCATTCATCATTGCATTTTCGGGGATTTTGAAGAGATCGATATTCGATTTCATAAGAATGAGCTGGATTTGTCTCTGTTGCGCGATGGTCGTGAGTACGGCGTGAGGGCCGGCTACAAGTCTTGGGTTTGTAAATCGGGCGATGGGCTCGGAGTCGGAGACCTCTTTCCTTTTGTAACTCATGAAGCTGAGAGAGACGATGCCCCCGCATGGGATGTTCGCAAGCTGTTTGCAGCGTATGCCTGGACTTCGCCAACAAGTTTACAAATCGAGACCAGGGAACTGGACTACACACGGCGCTGTTTTATCGATGTGCAGATCGGAGGCATTTATGCCGTGTGCAGGGTGCGAGTTGAGGGAATGTGCTGTTTTCCGGCACCCTCGGAACTCACAGCGATTTTGAAGTGCGGGTAATTTTTCAAGACGTGCGATTGATGAGAAAGCTTGCCAACATCACGGCAAATGGAGACGGAGCTGTCTCCAGGCAATGTTTTTCGATGCGGACGTCTCAGATATCGTATTGCTAGGGACTAAGTCAATCACTTGTTAGGGTCGAAGCGTAAATGCGTTTCCTCGGCTCCGCACCCTGTTGGGCTCGAATCCCGGCGCATGGCAGCAAAAAGCCCGCTATCGTGAGGATAACGGGCTTCTCATTTTAAATGGTGCCCCCAGCGGGATTCGAACCCGCGATATCCACCTTGAAAGGGTGGCGTCCTTGGCCGCTAGACGATGGGGACAGCGGGAAAGAGTATAGCAGACTTTTTTGCCGGCGCGTATATCGTTGGCAAACTGGAAAACCACCACACAGGAGCCTTGATTATCAACTTTATCCGAACACCTCCCACATTCATCCGCACATGTGCGGATGAATGTGGGAACCCGATACCCTGAGGGCCGGACCGGCCGGCCCCGGGAGATCGGAGGACGGCATGTCCGGAAAGAAGAATAGGGGCTCCGCGAGGGCGGTCCCGAGGGCCTACGGAAGGCTCACGAGGCACGAGCGGGACACGGTCCAGAGGATGCTGGAGCGCGGGGCCTCGTGCAGGGAGATCGCGAGGGAGCTGGGCAGGTCGCCCTCGACGGTGAGCGCCGAGGTGTCGTCGCACAGGTTCGTCACGGCGCCCAAGCCCAGGCGCGGCGAGCGCGTCGACGCCGGCACCGACCTGTCGGCGGCCTGCCCGCGCCTGGCGGCGTGGCCGCGCTGCTGCAACGGCTGCGGCCGCTACCGCGCGCTGGGCTGCAAGCGCCGCCCGCACGTCTTCTACGACGCCCGCGCCGCGCAGCTGTGCGCGGACTCGGTGCTCGTCTCCTCCAGGCGCGGGATCGACGCCGACGAGCCCGCCGCGGCGGCGAGGCTGGAGGCCATCAGGGACTGCCTGCGCCGGGGGCTCTCGCCCGAGCAGATGGCGGCATGCAACGGAGGGCCGGTGGACCTGTCGCCGTCGACCATCTACCGCTGGGTCTCGGCGGGCTACGACGGCATGACCAACATGGAGCTCAGGCGCAAGGTCGGCTACAGGCCGAGGAAGAGCGCCGCCGGGCGGGCGGCCACGCGCCACTCCGCCCGCAGGTCGCATGCCGCGTTCCTCGCCCTCGGGGAGGACGCGTGCGCCGCGGCCTGGGAGATGGACACCGTCGAGGGCGCCCGGGAGGACTCCGCGTGCCTGCTCACGCTGCTGCACCGCCCCAGCAGGCTCCAGCTCGCGCTGCCGCTGGAGGAGAAGACCGCCGGGTGCGTCGCGGACGCCCTGGGCGATATCAGGGAGGTCCTCGGCGCCGACGGCATGGGCAGGGTCTTCCGCGCCGTGCTCACCGACAACGGCGCCGAGTTCTCCGACGAGGCGGCGATCGCGGCGCTGCTCGGCGAGGGGCCGGGCGAGACGAGGCTGTTCTACTGCGACCCCGGGCGCAGCGACCAGAAGGGCGCCTGCGAGCGCAACCACGTCGAGATCAGGAAGCTGCTGCCCAAGGGCGCCGGGCTCAGGTTCGACCGGCTCGCCCCGGCCGACATGGCGCTCGCCATGTCGCACGTGAACTCCGAGCCCCGCGGCGCGCTCGGCTTCGCGACGCCCGCGCGCGCCTTCAGGGCGATGCTCGGGGAGGACGCGGCGGCGCTGCTGGACGCCTACGGTGTGTGGGACGTGCCGCTCGGCGACCTCGACCTGACGCCGGGACTCATCGAGAGGGCGCGCGCCGAGAGGGGCGATGCCCCGCTGGCCTAGCCTAGAAGGAAAAACGGAATAGACGGACCGACCGTCCGGCTGAGTCTGGGAAGAGGTGCCGGGCGGCGGGCGGAGCATGGCCACCGGACCCATCGAAACACATCTCCACCGTTCCTTCAACTGGGAAAACGGCGCCCCCGGACCCCAGGAGGGGCCGCGGGGGCGTTCGGCTAACTGCGGGAGCGAGCCATCAGCTCAATGTGTTCGGTTGAGATCAGAAATCAACCCACCACACAGGAGTAGGCTTTTATTCCGATTTTCAAATATCTCAATCTGTAACATCTGAGCGGGCAAATCGGCTCTATCTGTTACAGATCGAGATAGACGGCGGGCGTCGGCACCAACATCTCAATCTGTAACAGTACGACGACTTTTAACGGTCTAGATGTTACAAATCGAGACAAACTACCGTGGCGGGTCAAAACCACCACAAAGGTACCTGTCCCCTTTGTGGTGGTGGGGTGCTAGGGGAGGAGCTTCATGGCGGCGTCGTGGGCGGCGCGCTCGTAGGTGCCGTCGAGGGGTTTGAGCGGCAGCAGAGCGTTGGCCTGTGCGTCGCCGCGGCGCTCGAGGGCGTGCGCGATCAGCCAGTCGGCGAGTTCGGGATTCTTGGGTAGCGCCGGGCCGTGCAGGTACGTGCCGATGACGCCCTTGTAGATCAGACCCTCAAAGCCGTCGTCGCCGTTGTTGCCGGTGCCAGTGACGACGGACGTTCCGAGCGGCGTGGCCGCTGTATCGAGCAGGGTGCGGCCGCCGTGGTTCTCGAATCCCACAAAGGGCTCGGGTGCCAGGTCGGTCTTGACGGCGACGTTGCCGATCAGGCGGTCGGAGCCGCGCACAGTCTCGGCGGCAATGACGCCCAGACCCTCAATGCGATCGTCGCCCATGTAGTACGAACGGCCGAGCAGCTGATAACCGCCACAGATAGCAAGCAGTGTGCCGCCGTCCTCAACATAGGCCGCGACCTTGTCTTTTTGAGCGAGCAGTTCATGTGCAACCGCCAGCTGGTCGCGATCGGAGCCACCGCCCATCATAACGATGTCGGCGTCGGTCAGGTCGAGCGTCTCGCCCATGTGGACTTCGTCCACACGCACGGGAATGCCGCGCCAGGCGCAGCGGCGTTCGAGCGCGATAACGTTGCCGCCGTCGGCGTAGAGGTTGAGCGCATCGGGATACAGGTAGACGATGCGCAACGGGCGCGAAAGCTCGACCGGCGCAATATCGGTGGGGACAGCGCTACCATCGGCGCGCGTTACGGCGTGGGAGACAATTGAGCTTGCATCGTCGTCTTTAAGCCCGTCGAGCTCCTTTACCAGCGGCGGAAAGGCCGTGTAGTTGGCGACGGCATAGAAAGTGTCGCCAGCCTCCTCGTCTGCCACGGCGCCGATCGCCTGCTCGATATTCGAGATAATCGTGGCATCGATGCCGGCGTACTTGAGACGAACCTGCATGTCGTGCGCGCGCGTGCCGCCGGCAAAGGCGACAAGTCCCGTTGTGTCGGCGATGCGCTCAAAGTCGACGTCGTAGATCCACGATACATCGTGGCCGTCGGCGTCATTGTCGTTGAGGAAGAAAGCGCAGAGTCTGCCGCCTGCCGTCTTGATGGACTGGATTTGTCGATCGAAGCCTACGGGATTCTTGGCCAGGTTGGCCTCGACGGTTCGGCCGGCGATATTCCAACGGCCCATGCGACCGCCTGCTGGCACGTAGACGTCGAGCGTGGGCTGCAGATGCGCCGCGTCCACGCCCAGCTCGTGGGCGGCGAAGAAGGCTGCGGCTACGTTGTAGACCATGTACAGGCCGTTGTAGCGCGTGGCGATGTGTACGGCGGCCGCGTCGGGCGCAGATCCAAAGACCAGGTCAAAGCCGTAGCCGTCACAGCCGAGCTCCACGCCCGTCACGCGACGGACAAGCCCAGGGCGGGCCCAGCCGCACGAGGGGCAATGGTATGCGCCAAGCTGTCCGTACTGCACATAGTCGTACTCCAACGGCGTGTTGCACTGTGAGCAAAAACGCGAGTCGCTAATGCGGTCGGATTCGGTGTCGGTGGCGCCGTCGATGCCAAAGGCCATGCTTGCATTGGGAACGCGCGTGGCGATCGAGGCGCACAGCGGGTCGTCTGCGTTGTAGATGAGCGTCGTTGCCGGTGAAAGCTCCAGCGCGTGGGCGATGACGTCTTGGGTATGGTCGATCTCGCCGTAACGGTCCAGCTGGTCGCGGAACAGGTTGAGCAGCACAAAGTACGTCGGCTTGAGCTTGGGCAGAACGCGTACGGTGTAGAGCTCGTCGCACTCAAAAACGCCCACGCGCTTGCCGCTGCTGGTGTGCTTAAGGCCGACGCGGGCCTCGAGCAGAGCACCCACCACGCCAGGCTCCATATTGTTGCCGGCACGGTTGCACACCACGGTAGCGCCGCTGGCAGCAACTGCGTCGGCGATGAGGTTGGAGGTGGTGGTCTTGCCGTTGGTGCCGGTGATCACCACGCTGCGGTCGACTAGGCTTGCGAGGTCGCTTAGCAGCTCGGGGTCGATCTTCATGGCGATACGGCCGGGAAGCACGCCACCCTGGCGTTTGAGGACAGAGCGCAGTCCCCAGCGGGCGATATCGCTCGAGGTGCAGGCGAGAGATGAGCGGAGGTTCATGAAGCCGTTCCTAACATAGATGACATAGTCGGGTCGAGTGCGTCACTAAAATCCGTAGCGGCGCGCAAATTCCTGGGCAAGCTGCGACACATCTTCGCAGGCGTTGGCCCAGGAGGCAAAGTCGGGGGTGTCCGAGATAATGCCGTCGGCTTCCCAAACCGCCTGGTGCGAGAGGTCCCAGGGGTCGCGCGGCTCGGGTCGGCAGGGAAGATACGGCGTCTGGTACATGGGGTTCAGCAAGAAGAACGCGCCACCTTCGCAACGGTTAGCGAACTCACGCAGCGCGCGCGTCGCCGGGCGCATCTTGTTTGTTTTGAACAGCAGAATCGTGCGGGCGAGCAGATACCAAGGAGAGTTCTCGAGCGCGTCAGCCCCGATCTCTTCCTCGAGCTGGTGGGCCAGGGCAAAAAAGCCGTCCTGGTCTTCCAGACGAGCGAGGGCGAGCAACACGGTGCCTGCGGCTCGGGTGGGGTAGCCTTCCGCCTTAAGGACGCGGCGGGCGTAGTTGGCGGCAGCACGGTAGCGGGCGCTCGCCATGCACAGCTGCGAGATGGCCTCGAGCGTGTGGAGCCACCCGATAAGAGCCGGCTCGCTCACGGTAAGGTCTGCTGCGGTGACACCGTCGGCCAAAACATTATTGGCCCAGTAGTGCGGGGCTTCCATGTCGAACCCGGGCACGCTTTGCTGCAGGTAATCGGCCGTGGTCGCCTCGAGCTTCATCAGGTCGCCCAGGCAGGCGTCAACGGGCGTGTCCGCCAGGATGATGGCGAGCAGCTGGGCATCGAGGACATGCGCATCGACGCGGACGATCTTGAGCAGCTCATCGCGCATGTCGTCGAACAGACGATTGCGCGTCTGCTCGAACTCCTCGTCGCTGCCCATGTCCTCGATGCGATGGAGCTCGTCGAGCAGGTGGCGATGAACACCGGCGTAGGACAGCAGCGCCTGGGCATGCTCGGACTGCGCATACTTTTGGGGATTCGCGCTAATGTCGTTATGGACAAGCTCGCGTGCTGCATCGGTGAGCTCGGGGTGCGACGCCAGATAGGTGCGCTCCAGGTAGGCGGGGATGTAGACGCTCGGATCCATTAGAGGTCTCCTCCCTTAAACGGCAAACCCTGCTCGGCCGCCTGCAGGATGCGCTCATCGATTTGGGAACGCACGATATCGTTGGTGGCGACCCAGGCGGCAAAGCTGGCGTTGTCGGGGGCGCCCAGGCCCTCCTGCAGTACCGGCGTCGCCTCGGACAGCGCAAGGACGAGCTCGTCGGTGGAGCCCACACCCACGTTGACGCGGGCATAGACGCCATCGGGAAACTCGGTTTGGAAGTAGAGTGCCTCGGCCGCGTGCGGGCACGAGCGTGCGAGGATGCGCAAATAGTGTTCGGCACCCTCGTAGTCCAGCTCGCGCCAGGCCGCGCTCATCAGTGCGATGAGCGTCCACGGGTCCAAGTCGCGCTCCGCATCTTTGGGGCGGCGGCGCAGCGGCGTGTTGGCAAGATAGGGCACGGAGTGAGCGGAGCGAAAGCGTTTGAGCTCCTCGGCGGGGTATTCGAGCTTTGCCATGGCGAGCATCGCGGTGTGGCGGACACCGGCGGGGTCGTTGGGCGCAAAGTCCAAGCTGCGATTTGCGGCTTCGAGCGACATGCGATAGCGGCCGCTAATGAGGGCGCGCGATGCCAAGGCGGCAAGCCAGCGCAGATAGGGGCGGCGCGTAAGGTCGCCTGCGGCCTCGCGCTCGTAGGGGTCCTGCGCCGAGGCGATCTTGAGCGCCAGATCGTGCTCCACCTCGTCGCACTTGGACACCAGATACTGCACGTATTCCTCGTTGGATTCGGCGGTGAGTGCGCACAGCATGCGCTGGGCATCCCAGTTGGCCGGATCGAGCGCGGCTGCCTCGCGGAGCATGTTCTCGGCTGCGGCTTCTTCTTGCTCTGCCTGGGCGTCGTCGGGGATAAAGGGGATGCGGTAGTCGACAGCCTCGACCACCTTGGCAATGAGGTGCCCGGCGCGGTCGCGGTCGTGCACGATGAGCGGTGCGGGGTTGCGGGTGAATTGTTCCATCAAACGCTCTACGGCGGCACCGTCGGTGAGCGGGATATTGTCGCGGCGCAAGGCCTCAAGAACGAGGCGATGGCAATCCTCTTGAATGGGATCGAATGCCATGGGGCCTCCTTTGCTGCGGTTAGGGTTCAAATGTCTCTATATAAGGTTCTAGTTTACCCGCATGTGGCACACCGGGGATGCCGCACTTGGACTTGCACCTTTGCACCACGAAGACGGATGTCGCACAAATGTCGGCATCTTGGACGACTGAGTGGTATCACGGTGCCGCAAACGGTCGATTTTTGGCGGCGAACGGGGTGCATTTTGGAGGGGCACAGTCCTGCCCGGGATATGTGGTCAACCTTGATAAAACGTTTGCCCAGCTTGGGAGTATGAATGCCCCACAAGGGTCTTCAGGGATAGAAAAAACGTTTCATCATTGGCGGCTTTAGGTGAATAACTGACCAAGCAGAACGGTAAAATAGTGTTTGTCTGAGCGTTGAGACGTTTAGACATCGCGCATTGTCATCGCCGGCAACGCGCAAAACGGTCCTAACGGAGCCAATCGGGTGCTCCGTTATATACACAAGTCTAAGAGGGGCTTGTTTAGGAGGCACAGTATGGGACGTTTTACCAATCCTCGCGATCTGTACTTTGGTGAGGGCGCTCGCCACGAGGTGAAGAACCTCAAGGGCAAGAAGGCCATCATCGTTTCTGGCGGCAGCTCTATGCGCCGCGGCGGGTTCCTGCAGGACGTTGAGGCCGACCTCAAAGAGGGCGGCTTCGAGGTCAAGCTGTTCGAGGGCGTCGAGTCCGACCCGTCCATCGAGACGGTCATGAAGGGCGCCGAGGCCATGCGCGAGTTCGAGCCCGACTGGATTATCGCCATCGGCGGCGGCTCGCCCATCGATGCCGCTAAGGCCATGTGGGTCTTCTACGAGTATCCCGAGGAGTCCTTCGACAACATCATCCAGCCGTTCAGCTTCCCCGAGCTGCGTCAGAAGGCTCACTTCTGCGCCATCTCCTCTACCTCCGGTACCGCTACCGAGGTCACTGCCTTCTCCGTCATTACCGACTACGCCAAGGGCATCAAGTACCCGCTGGCCGACTTCAACATCACCCCTGATGTCGCCATCGTCGACCCCGAGCTCACCTACACCATGCCCGCCAAGCTGTGCGCTCACACCGGCATGGATGCTCTGACCCACTGCATGGAGGCCTACGTTTCTACCTGCGCCTCTATGTTCACCGACGCCAATGCTCTGCACGGCATCCGCGAGATCGTCGAGTGGCTGCCCAAGTCCTATGCTGGCGACCATGAGGCCCGTCAGCACATGCACGAGGCTCAGTGCATCGCCGGTATCGCCTTCTCCTCGGGCCTGCTCGGCATCGTTCACTCCATGGCTCACAAGACCGGTGCTGCCTTCGAGAACGGCCACATCATCCACGGTGCCGCTAACGCCATGTACCTGGGCAAGGTCATCCAGTGGAACTCCAAGGATCCCCGTGCTGCCGAGCGTTACGCTTACGTGGCCAAGGAGATCCTGCACCTTCCCGGCGAGACCAACGAGGAGCTCATCGCTGCACTCGTCCAGAAGATTCGCGACCTCAACGACCAGCTCAACATTCCGCAGTCCATCAAGGATTACGCGAATGGTGGCGTGAAGGTCGACGCCGAGAACCCGCAGATGGTCTCCGAGGAGGAGTTCCTCGCCAAGCTGCCCGAGATCGCCGCGAACGCCGAGCAGGACGCCTGCACGCCCGAGAACCCGCGTGAGACCAAGGCTGCCGACTTCGAGAAGATCCTCAAGGCCTGCTACTACGACACCGGCATCGATTTCTAATCGACTCTCGCTGTCTTGCAAGGGGTCTCGTGCTCTATGCACGAGGCCCCTTTTTGCTATGGTGCAAAGGGGTCAGGTTGCTTTGCACCAATCGTTGTTTGATGAAGGGCGGATTCTCGTATGGCGCTTCCCATGGTTTATGGCGGTCCTGGCCGGTATGTTCAGGGGCCGGGCGAACTTTCGCGTCAGGGCAGGTATTTGTCATGGTTGGGCTGCGCTGCCTATGTCTTGTTTGACCAGGGCACCGAGGATCGGCTGTGCAAGCAGATCGTCGATGGATTTCTGGACGAAGACCTAAGCGAGCCATTCTTTAAGATCTATAACGGTCCGTGTACGGAAGAAGCCGTTGTAAAAATGGCTAAGGAAGCCCAGGCCGAGTATTGCGACATGGTGGTGGGTATTGGCGGCGGCAAGATGCTGGATATCGCCAAGGCCGTTGCGTTTTATGCCGAGTTGCCGTTGTGCGTATGCCCCACGGCGGCTTCGATGGACGGTCCGTGCAGTGCGATTTCGGTGCTGTATCACGAGGATGGGTCGTTCGACCGCTACCTGATGCTCGAGAAGAATCCAGACCTGGTCGTGGTCGATACCAACGTGGTCTCGGCGGCTCCGCTGCGTATGACGGTCGCTGGTATGGGAGATGCGCTGGCAACGTATTTCGAGGCGCGTTCGTGCGCCGCGGCGCACGGCGCTAACGAGCACGGTGGCGCGCCGGGACACTTGGCCTTGGTTGCGGCTCGTGCCTGCCATGACACACTCATGGAGTGCGGCGTCGCTGCCAAGCGCGATCTCAAAAAGGGCCGTACATCGCCAGCGGTTGAGCGCCTGATCGAGTGCAATATTCTGCTCTCGGGTGTTGGCTTTGAGAGTGGTGGCCTAGCGCTTGCCCATGCCATAGCCAACGGCCTGACGATTCTGCCCGAGTGCAAGGCCATGCATGGTGAGGCCGTGGCATTTGGCCTGGTGGTGCAGCTGCGCCTGGAGCGTGCGCCCGAGCTTAATCAGGTGCTCGAGTTTTGCCAGCGCGTCGGTCTGCCGACGACGCTCGAGGAGCTGGGCCTTGACGAGATTTCCGATGCCGACCTGATGAGCGTTGCAGATGCGGCCTTTAGAAACGAACGCAATATGGCTAACGAACAGGCCAAGGTGACCAGACAAAAGCTCGTGCAGCTCATGCGCGAGGCATAGCTAGGCGCTTGATCGACCTTGTGCAATCGAGGCGGCGATAGGCATAGGCTATTTGCCTCAAAGGTGCTCCGCGTGTAATTTGCCCGAGTCGTGGGCCGATGGCGTATCATTATCTCTTGCTTGTTTGCACTGCTCAGGGAGGGGCCGCGCATGGCGCAGGAACACGATCTGTTTGATGACATTATCGAGATCAGCAAGGGTTTCGACTTTCTTAAAAACCCGCTTGGCGGCGTGACCGATGCACTCGATCCATCGGCGCCGCAGTGGAATCCTGCCGACTACAAGGAGCGCCCGCGCGGCAACACCATTCCGTGCTTGACCTGCAAAAACGAAAAGAGCGGCTGCACCGCGTGCATGGACGTGTGCCCGGTCAACGCTATCGAGGTCGAGGAAGACTCCATCGAGATCCTCGACTCCTGTCGCAAGTGCGGCCTGTGCGCCGCTACTTGCCCGACGGAGGCGATCATCTCTCCGCGCCTTGCACCCAAAAACGTCTACGACGACATTGTCTCGGCGGCTACGAGCCACGAGACCGCCTACGTTACCTGCACGCGTGCCCTTAAGCGCATGCCGCGCGAAAACGAAGTCGTCGTTGCCTGCGTGGGCGATATTACGGCGGAGACCTGGTTCTCGGTACTGGCCGACTATCCCAACGTGAGTGTGTACCTGCCGTTGGGCGTGTGCGATAAATGCCGCAACACCGGCGGTGAGGACATTCTTGGCGAGGCGATTGCGAAGGCCGAAGAGTGGTCTGGCACGGGTATGGGCCTAGAGGTCGACCCCAAGAGCCTCAAGTGCCATAAGCGCCGCGAGTACGAGCGCAAGGAGTACATGGAAAAGATTGCCCGCACCACGGGCCTAACGGTGACCAAGCTCAATCCGGCGACGGCGGCGCTGGCCTCGGTGACGCAGAAGTTGAAGGCTCACCGTCACCAGATCACGCAGCTCGAGCGCACGCTCAACACCATGTGCGGCACCACGACGACCAAGCGTCGCCGTTCGCTCACGCACGGGCGGCAGCTGGTGCTCTCGACGCTGCAGAACCACCCCGAGCTTGCCCAGAATATGCAGGTGAGCACACCGGAATGCGATTTTGACAAGTGCACGTCGTGCGGCGAGTGCGTCAACGTGTGCCCCACGTTTGCCTGCGATTTGGTGGGAAGCGGTCGCTTTGCATTGGAGTCCACGTATTGCCTAGGTTGCGGAGCCTGCGTCAAGGTGTGCCCCGAGCATGCGCTCAAGCTGGTCGAGCACGATGCGTCCAATCTGGTCGTTGTCGACCCCGAGGCCGAGGAAAAGGCCGCTCAGAAGGCCAAGGCCCACGAAGAGGCCCAGAAGGCCAAGGCCGAGGCAAAGGCCAAGCTTGACAAGATGCTCGATCAGGTGGAGAAGCTCGCGGACTAGTCAGCGAGCTCTATCTCTGCTTCATTTGCGCCGCCGTGGTGTCCGGATTCGCCCGGATGCTGCGGTGGCGCTATACTTATACTGTTTGAAGTACTGTACCAAAAGGAGCTGTCGTGTCCCTTTCCATCGGTATCGTGGGCCTGCCCAACGTGGGCAAGTCGACGCTGTTCACCGCGCTTACCAAAAAGACCGGCCTTGCCGCCAACTACCCGTTTGCCACGATCGACCCCAACGTGGGTATCGTCGATGTGCCCGATAGCCGCCTGCAAAAGCTCGCCGACATCGTTAACCCCGGCCGCATTGTGCCGGCGACGGTCGAGTTCGTCGACATCGCTGGCCTGGTGAAGGGTGCCAACGAGGGCGAGGGCCTGGGCAACCAGTTCTTGGCAAACATCCGCGAGACCGACGCCATCTGCGAGGTCGTGCGCTACTTTAAGGACCCCAACGTCATGCGTGAGGTGGGCCGCACGGGCGAGTTTGTCGATCCCGCCGGCGATGCCGACACCATCATGACCGAGCTCATCCTGGCCGACATGGGCACGCTCGAGAAGCAGCTGCCCAAGCTCGAGAAGGAGGCCAAGCGCGACAAAGAGCTCATGCCCAAGTTCGAGGTGGCCAAGCGCCTGCTCGCTTGGCTCAACGAGGGCAAGCGAGCCGCGTCCATGGAGATGACCGACGAGGAGCGTGCCGCCGCCAAGGGCCTGTTCCTGCTCACTATGAAGCCCATTCTGTACGTGGCCAACGTGGACGAGGATATGCTCAACGAGGACCTGGCGCCCATCGATGGCGTCAAGCCGTTGCCCATCTGCGCCAAGATCGAGGCCGAGCTTTCCGAGCTCGATCCCGAGGACGCCGCCGACTACCTGGAGAGCTTGGGCCTGGAGCAGCCCGGTCTGGACGTGCTCGCGCAGGCGGCCTATAAGCTGCTCGGTCTGCAGTCGTTCTTTACGGCCGGCGAGATGGAGGTCAAGGCCTGGACGGTTCGTCAGGGCGCGACCGCCCCGCAGGCCGCCGGCGTCATCCACACCGATTTTGAGCGCGGCTTTATTAAGGCCGAGGTCATTGGCTATGATGACTACATCGAGCTCGGCGGTGAGCAGGGCGCCAAGGCCGCCGGCAAACTGCGTATTGAGGGCAAGGACTATGTCATGGCCGATGGCGACGTCGTGCACTTCCGCTTTAACGTGTAAGGGCGACGCATATGTTTAAATACGGCAAAAAAGCTGGCTACATGGGTATTGCGCTGCTCGTACTTGCGGTGATTCCGCTGGTGGTCGCAGCGTGCGTTATCCCCAACATTGGCCCCGAGGTGGCAACGAAGTTTAACGCCGCCGGCGAGGTGACGCGCTGGGGCAAGAGCTACGAGTTGCTGGCGCTGCCGGTGCTCAACCTGCTGCTGAGCGTGGCGACATACTTTACGGCGGGACGTCAAGCTAAAAACAATGATGACTCCGCCGCCATGGCGCGCATCGTGTGCGAACGCTACCTGCGCAACGGTTGCATCACGGGTGTGTTCCTCAACGTGATCAACGTTTACTTTATGTACTCGGCGATTACCGGAACGGGCTTTGGCTTTGGTTTCTAGCTTGTCCTTTTAGGCAACGAGTCTGCACACATATTCGATAGCTGCTGCGAGGCCGCCGCTCGATCGTGGTTTAAAGACCATGTCGGCGGCGGCCTCGTTTTCGTATCCGGCGCCGCGAAGGGCGAGTGCGATACCGGCTTCCAGGAGAAGGGGCAGACCGCGTTGGCTGGTTGCGATCACGGCAGCCTGATTGAGCGGGCAGCTGTGCGTTTGGCATTGGATGGCAAGTTCACCTTGCGTCGGGCAAGGGATCAGAACGGCGGCGACGCGACTCGATAGCAATGCAAATGCTGTGCGCTCATCGGGCGAAAGGTATTCAGCTTCAACGACGACGAGCTTGGGCGGCGCACTGTTTGTGCGAAGCGTGGCTCGGTACATGCGGACCGAAGAACCCGACATAGAAAACTCCTGTGTATTCGGCAAAACGTAAACTATAGTTTACGTTTATGTTCGGCTCCATTTCAAACTCGGCTGCATGGACGAACGTGCGAAACAGATTCTTGGCAGGCGGGTCGAAGAGACGCGCAGGGACCTTGGTATCTCCAAGGTTGATTTTTGTGTGGCGACAGGAATCAGCCGACCCTACCTCGACCGAATCGAAGATGGGACGGCAAATTTCACGCTCAAGGTTCTATTTAAGATCGCGCCCGCACTCGGCATGACGGTGTCAGACCTTCTCGAGGGTATTGAATAGGGCGTTCCTCCGCTGTATTTGACGCTCTTTGGACGGGTCCCGGTAGTGTCGAGAAAGTTGGTGTAGAGCCCCATCCGAAGCGAGTCGGCCCGGCGTCCTAGAATCTGGAATACGGTTGATATCCTATGCCGCCTCGACCCTGTCCGCAAGCTCGAGGCCGGACTCGAGCATCTTCCTGGCCTCCGCCTCAAGCCGCGCCCAATCGACGGGACCGTCGATTCCCCGAGTGCGACCGTCATCGTAGAGCTCGTTCATCCTCACCTCCGAGAAGTACCTGGACTCCTGCCATATCTCGTCCTGCTCGCACATGACCGCGCCCGCGAGCCGCACCAGCGAGCCCGTGGAGGGGAACACCTGCACGACGCGCGACCTGCGCTTTATCTCCCGGTTGGTCCTCTCCTGCACGTTGTTGGTGCGCAGGCGCTTCCAGTGGGTCGGCGGGAAGTCGAGGTAGGCCAGCGCGTCGGGCTCGGCCTCCTCCAGCACCGCCGCCGCCCTGGGGCAGCACCCCTCCAGCATGTCGCACGCCGCGTGGTACATGGCCGTCACGGTGGCGGCGTCGCGCCCGCGGAACACCTGCGACACGATCCTGCCCACGCGGCGCCTGAGCTGCCAGGAGCCGGCCTCGCGCATGCAGTCGCGCATGAGGTGGACCGCGCAGCGCTGCCACGCGGCGCCCTGGAAGACCTCGCCGAGCGCCCGGACGAGCCCCGGGTGGGCGTCCGAGACGACGAGCCGCACGCCCGCCGCCCCGCGCGAGCGGATAGCCCGCAGGAAGGCGAGCCACGAGTCGTAGGACTCGGTGTCGACCACGTCGACGCCCAGGACGCGCCTCCAGCCGCCCGCATCGCAGCCGATGGCGGTGACCACGGCGGTGGAGGCGACGCGCCCCTCGCGGCGGCACTTGACGTAGGTCGCGTCGAGCCAGACGTAGGGCACCGGCGAGCCGCCGAGCGGCCTTGCGCACAGGTCCTCGATGTCTGCGTCCAGGCTCGAGGCGATGGCGCTCACCTGGTCCTTCGAGAGTCTGGAGACGCCCATCTTCTCGGCCACCCTCTGCACCTTGCGGGTGCTGGTGCCCGTGGCGTACATCTCGGCCACGGCGGCCACGAGGGCGCGGTCGACGCGCTGGTAGCGCTCGAGCACGTCCTCGGGGAAGAAGCTGCCGGAGCGCAGCTTGGGGATGCGCAGCGTCAGCGTGCCGACGCAGGTGGCGAGCGACCTCTCGCGGTAGCCGTTTCGGCTGTTCGCCCCGCCGCCGCAGAGCTGGTCGGCCTCGGCGTCCATCACGGCGTTCACGACCTGCTCGGCGAGACGCCTGAGCAGCTCCTGCATGTCGATGGCGCCGTCGTCGAAACGGGGCATGGCGAGCATGTCCGGCGTCGGGTCTGATAAGATTTCCATAGCGGTCTTCGTCCTTTCCTAGAACCTGTTGTTGTGGTGATTTCAGATTCTAGGACGAAGGCCGTTCTTCGTTAAACGGGCACTAGGGCCGTCACCCTTACACCAACATTTTCGACGCGATCCGGGTCCCCCTGGTTGCGATGTGCAAAATCGCGAGTATTCAGCACCTGTTCAGCCGTAGATGGTAGCTCGGACGGCTGGCTTTGCTTTTTTGGCAGTAGTTAATCCACACGCTAAATAAAAATGTGGAATAAATATTTACTAGACGGCTCCTTCGTACTAAAAGTTCGTCTAACAATCGGCTGATTCTATGCCTCCGGCGGAGAAACTGCAGAATACTCCGTTTTTTGCACGGCCCGAGGGGGACCACCTGTCGTTTGGGGCTGCGATAAGCGGAACTGCCTTAGGGATTACGCCATCGGGATACGGTCGTGGTTGACTTGGCTGTAGAACAGGCGCTGAATCTCGTCCGCATCACGTGACTGGCCGAGTGCCCACATGGTCTTGGCCACGAGCGTCTCGGTGGTCATGTCGTCGCCGCGCAAAATACCCGGATGATCGGCGTAAGCTCGGCCGACCTCATAAACGCCCAGATCGAGGCCCTCTTCGGGGACCTGCGTGGTCATAACGACGGTGCGGCCCGAATCGACCCAGCGGAAAATTGCCTCTTGGAACGACTCGCCCGACTCGCCAAACTCGGGAATACCGCCAATGCCAAAGGTCTCCAGAATCACGGCATCGTAGCTATTGGCAAGGGCGTCGAGGATGCCCGGGTTTACGCCGGGCGTAAGCTTGAGTACAAATACGCGCGGATCGATGCTGTCGTAGAAACGCACCGGGTTTTCGCCCTGATGCGTGCCGTGAAGCCCGTTGCGCACGATGCGGTCGTTGCGGATATAGGCGATGGGCGGATAGTTGACGCTGATGAACGCGTTAAAGCTCATGGTGCGCTGCTTGCGGGCGCGCGTGCCGGCAATGGCGACGCCGCCAAACACAATCGACACATCGTGCGAATGCTCGTCGAGCGCATAGAGCAGGCTCTGATACAGATTGAGCTTGGCATCGGTAAAGGGGTTGCCCATGGGCTTTTGCGAGCCGGTGAGCACGATGGGCTTGGGGCTGTCCTGAATCAGGTAGGAAAGTGCTGCCGCGGTGTAACTCATGGTGTCGGTGCCGTGCAGAATCACGAAGCCGTCGTGATCGGCATAGCCTTCGACGATGACATCGCGGATACGCATCCAGTCGCTCGGGCGCATATTGGTGCTGTCGATGTTCATGGGCTGCACCACGTCGAGCTCGCAGAGGCCCGAGATCTCGGGGACGCTCTGGGCGAGCTCCTCACCGGTCAGGGCGGGGGAGAGGCCGTTGCCGTCCTCGGTCGATGCGATGGTGCCGCCCGTGGCGATGAGAAGGATGCGCTTCATGCTGGTATTCCTATCGTATTTGCCGCCGCAGAGGCGGAGTCGTTCGGCAGTATTGTGGCACAGGGCGTCCAATGTTCAAACGTATTACATCATCTGTAACGTTTGGTAACACTTCAATTGCCGTCAAATAGGGGCCTAGGTCGTGCGTTTGCCGTGCGCTGATGGCTGCGAGGGGCGAGAAACCCCATATAACGTGTACACTATGAAGGCTATTTTCGTTCATTCACGCGGGTGGGCACCGGCTCCCCGCCAACAAGAGGGGGAACCATGGATCAAAAGGCTTCCGCAAAGGTCCTCGTACTCGACTTTGGTGCGCAGTACGGTCAGCTCATTGCCCGTCGCGTCCGCGACCTCAACGTGTATTCCGAGATTGTCCCCTGCGACATCTCGGCCGACGAGATTCGCGAGATGAACGCCTCTGCGCTCATCCTTTCTGGCGGTCCGGCTTCCGTGTACGCCGAGGACGCTCCGTCCATCGATCCTGCCATCTTTGACCTGGGCCTTCCCGTCCTGGGCTTCTGCTACGGCCATCAGATCACGGCCGTGACGCTTGGCGGCAAGGTCGGCCACTCCGAGGTGGGCGAGTACGGCCGCGCCACCATCACGCGCACGGCCGGCGCCAAGCTCTTTAACTCCACGCCCATGGAGCAGACCGTGTGGATGAGCCACCGCGACGCCGTGTCCGAGGTGCCCGAGGGCTTTACCGTTACCGCCAGCACCGACGTGTGCCCGGTTGCCGCCATGGAGTGCGTCGAGCGCAAGATTTTCACCACGCAGTTCCACCCCGAGGTCAAGCACTCCGAGTACGGTCAGCAGCTGCTGAGCAACTTCCTGTTTGAGATCTGCGGCCTGGAGCCCAACTGGAGCATGGACAACCTGGTCGAGACCATGACGGCCGAGTTCCGCGAGAAGGTCGGCGACGACCGCGTGATTCTGGCCCTGTCCGGCGGCGTCGACTCCTCCGTCGTGGCCGCCCTGGGCGCCCGTGCCGTGGGCAAGCAGATGACCTGCGTGTTCATCAACCACGGCCTGCTGCGCAAGGGCGAGCCCGAGCAGGTGGAGGAGGTCTTCACCAAGCAGTTTGACGTCGACTTTATCCACGTTCACGCCGAGGACCGCTATGCCGAGCTTCTGGCTGGCGTGACCGAGCCCGAGGAGAAGCGCCGCATCATCGGTACGCAGTTCTGGAAAGAGTTCTTCGCCGTGGCGCAGCAGCTCGAGACCGATGGCAAGCCGGTCAAGTACCTGGCTCAGGGCACCATCTACCCCGACATCATCGAGTCCGGCGCTCGCAAGACGGGCGGCAAGACGGCCACCATCAAGAGCCACCACAACCTGATCCCGTTCCCCGAGGGCGTGCACTTCGACCTCATCGAGCCGCTCGATCATTTCTTTAAGGACGAGGTCCGTGCACTTGGTCTGGCACTGGGCCTGCCGGGTCACATCGTGTTCCGCCAGCCTTTCCCGGGTCCGGGTCTGGCCATTCGCATCATCGGCGCGGTTGACAAGGAGAAGCTCGAGATCCTCAAGAACGCCGATGCTATCGTGCGCGAGGAGCTCGACGCCTACAACCAGCGTCTGTTTGAGCAGACCGGCGAGCGCAACTCCGAGCACAGCTGCTGGCAGTATTTCGCGGTCCTGCCCGACATTAAGTCTGTGGGCGTTATGGGCGACGAGCGTACCTATCAGCGCCCGATCATCCTGCGTGCCGTCGAGTCCAGCGATGCCATGACCGCCGACTGGGCCAAGCTGCCCTACGACGTACTGGCCCGCATCTCCGGCCGCATCGTTGCCGAGGTTCCCGGCGCCAACCGCGTGTGCTACGACATCACGTCTAAGCCGCCCGCGACGATCGAGTGGGAGTAGGCTGACAGGGTTCTGACCTGCACTTTTGAGTGCCGCACTGTGCTCCTGAGTTTCGTTTCGTACGAGAGTTACGGCAAAACCACCAGCGACATTGGTGAGTAAACTCGATTATCGAGCCTCCGTTCCCATGTTGGAACGGAGGCTTTTTCTTTGCCTTTTTACTCTCTTTCACCTGCGATTTCGCGATTTACTCCCCGTGTTTCAAGATGGAAGCGTTTGGTTGCGAGGCACGCCGGTGTGAGGGCCTGAGCCGTCAGGCCCCGCACAGGGGGACCGCGATGGTGGCCACCGCGCCGCCCGAGGGGCTGTTGGCGAGCGAGACGGAGCCCCCGTGGGCGCTCGCGGCCTCGGAGGCGACGTGGAGGCCGAGCCCGTAGTGGCGGCCTCCGTCGCGCGAGGAGCGGGATGAGTCGTCTGTGAAGAGGCGCTCGCAGCCGCGTTCGAGGGCGGCGGGAGAGAAGCCCGGTCCGTCGTCGGCGACCTCGATGACGAGGCGCCCGCCCGCGACGTCGCAGGAGACCGCCACGCGCGAGCGCGCGTGCTCGGCGGCGTTGGCCACGAGGTTCGCGGCGGCTCGCGCCAGGCTGGTTCGGTCGAGTGGGGCCTCGGGTGCGCCCGCGACAGCGGGGCCCGTGGCCGAGTCGAGCGTCACGCCTCGCGCCCGGGCGATCTGGGCGGCCTCGGCGAGGACCTGCTCGCAGAGCTCGGCCGGCCGCATGGGGGCCCTCTCCGCCCCGCCGGACCCGCGCGAGGCCTCGATGAGCAGGCGCACGTAGCCGTCGAGCCTTTCGACACTGCCGGCTATGTCGCGCGCGGCGGCCGCGAGGTCGGCGTCTTTCTCGTCTTCCAGCTCCTCCGCCACGAAGTCGGCGTTGGCGCGCAGCACGGTGAGCGGCGTCTTGAGGTCGTGGGCGAGCGCCGCCACCTGCTCGCGCTGCCCCCGCTCCGCGGCCCAGCGGGCCTCGAGCGACTCGGCGAGGGAGGCCCGCATGGCGTCCATCGCGGCGAGGACGTCGTTCACCTCGCGCACGTTGGTGCTGCCGACCGCGAAGTCGAGCTCCCCCGCGCCGACGCGCCCCGCCGCCTCCGCGAGCGGCGCCATCTTGCGCGAGATCACGCGGCTCGCGCGGCGCGCCACGAGCGCGAGCGCGAGCGCGCTTCCCGCCGCGGCGCCGACGAGCATGAGGTTCTGCGGGTTGGGAAGCAGGCCGGCGAGGTCGCGCGAGACCCACTGCGGCAGGTACTCGCTGACGAGTGCGCAGGCCCCGCCGCCCTTGAGCGGGAACGCGGCGTAGGTGAGGCCCGAGCCCCCGCCCTCGATCTCCACTGTGCCCGGATCCGCGGCGAGTGCCGCACGGGCCATTTCCGTCACGTCCTCGAGCCGCGTGCCCTCGAGGTCTGTCATCAGCACGTATCCGTCCTTATTCAGGATGAGGTAGCGGTACGCCGTCGGCACGTCCTGCTGCCCGCAGACGCCGTCGCGTGCCAGGCCCTCCGCGACCTCGCGCGCATTGGCCGGCCCCCAGCTCGCCTCGTAGACGAAGCCCGCGTCGATCGCCGCGGAGAGCGCCATGAACGAGGCGAGCCACGCCGTGGCGACCGCCGCGAACGCGTAGGCGAAGTAGCGCGCGATGACGAAGGAGAGCGGCATGCCCCCGCGACCTCGCGCCCCGGTCCTCAAAGCTGCCACTTGTACCCCATCCCCCAGACGGTCGCGATCGGATCGGCGCCGGCCTCGGAGAGTTTCCTCCGGGCGCGGCTGACTTGCATGGATATGGCCGCGTCGTCGGCGTCGCTCTCCCAGCCGAGCACCGCCTCGCGGATCTGCGCGCGGCTCATGACCTGTCCGGGGTGGCGGGCGAGGTACTCGCAGATGGCGTACTCGGTGGGCGTGAGCGGCACGGCCTCGCCGCCCACGGCGAGGACGCGCGCCCCGAGGTCGATCCGCACCTCCCCGAAGGAGAGGGCGTGCGAGCGCGGCCGGCGCTCACGGCGTAGATGGGCCGCGACCTTGGCGCGCAGCTCCGCGGCCCCGAAGGGCTTGCGGACGTAGTCGTCGGCGCCCAGGCCGTAGGCGGCCACAGCATCCTCCTCGGCCACGCGAGCGGTCAGGAATATGATGGGCCCGTCGAAGCCCGGGCGAATCTGCCGCACGAGCTCGAAGCCGTCGAGCCCCGGCATCATAACGTCGCAGAGCACGAGGTCGAAGCGCGAGAGGTCCATCCCCGGGACCGCCGTCGGGTCCGCCGCCCTGACGACCTCATGGCCGTCGCGGCCGAGGACGCGCGCGAGCGCGTCGAGGATCGCCCGCTCATCATCCACTGCCAGTATCCTCGCCATGTTCGACCTCCTGAAACTTCCGTCGGAATTGTACTAGCGCCGCGCTCAGCGGTCCAGAGCCCCGCGCGCAGCCGCGGGCGCCTCGGCCGCATCGCACGCGCGGTAGCGCACGCCCGAGCCGCCGCGCGCCTCGATCTCGAGCCAGCCCTCGCCGTCCGACTCCCGCCCGAAGAAGATGAGCTGGAGCTCTCGGACATTGCCCCTGTCGTCCGCCGCGTCCACCAGGTAGACGTAGTTCGCCCCCGCCCCGGTGGCGTCGGCGTAGGAGCTCGCGTGGCTACCGGGCTCGGGCGCGGGCGCCCACATGGTGATCTCAGGGTTGGGCAGCACGCGGTCGGCGATCGAGCGCAGCACCGACCCCCAGCCGGCGTCGAGCAGGGCATTCCCGCCCAGAACGAGCGCTGCGGAGAGGAGGACGAGCACGACGGCGAACGGCTTCCTACGCATCTGCCCTCCCGTCCTCGAAGCGGCAGAACCAGGCGAGAAGGACGGCGGCGGCTGCCAGGGTGAGCACGAGGCCAGCGAGCGCAGTCGTGAGGAGAGGGCCCGCCGCGCGTGCGGCGTCGATGAAGGCCTCCACCCCGAGCGACCCCAGGCGCGCGGGCCAGGCGAGCGGCACCCAGTTCAGGGGCGTCGCCAGGGCACCGGTGAGCTCGCCGGTCATGAGGCCGTGCGCAAGTCCGCCCACCGAGAAGAACGCGAGGAGCACCCCCGCCGCGCCGGCGCCGATGGCGGCGTTGCGGCCGAGGCGCAGGGCCACGCCGAGCTCCAGCGCATAGAGGGGCAGGCTGCCCAGCACGATGCCCACCCAGGCGGCCGCGAGCGGCGCGGGCCCGAGCGGTAGGCGCCCGGCGACGGCGAGCACGGCCCCGAACACGCCGAGCGCCACGGCCAGCGCGCCCGCGCCGAGCGCCGCAAGGGCGAGCAGCTTCGCCGCGACGGCGCGCCCGCGCGAGGGGACCGCCGTGAGGTTGGCGAGGCGCCCGGCAGCGCGCTCCTCGTCCACGGCGAGCCCGCAGACGATGGCGGACATGAGCGGCATGAGGGCGCCGAGGAACTGGGCGTAGGCGTCCGCGCCCAGCGCCGGGTCCCATCGGGTTATGGAGAAGTACTCGCCGCAGGCAAGACCGGCTGCCAGGCCGCAGACGAGGTGCACCACTGCGAGCGGGGAGCGCGCCAGGCGCAGGGCCTCGGAGAGCAGGGCCCGCGGGAGGGTCATGCGCGGCGTCGGGTCGGAGAGTCGTGTCATGGCCATCACCTCTCCTCGGAGCGCGCGAACCAGGCCGCGCCCGCCGCCGTGAGCGCGGCGAACGCGATCGCGCAGACCGCAAGGCCCGCCAGTGTGAGCATGCCGTCCGCCGCGAGCGCCCCGCCGAGCGCCATGTCCGCCGCGAGTGGCTCGCCGCTCGGCAGCACGGGGATGAAGCTCGTGGGGATGACCATGCTCGCCGACGGCGGAAAGAGCTGCGGCAGCGGCATCAGCGACCAGGCGAACCCACCCACGAGCTGCGTGGCGAGCGGGCAGAAGATGCCCGCGAGCATGCCGAGCCGCGCCGTGAGGAAGAGCCCTGCGGGGATCATCCACGCCGCGGTCACCGTGTTGGCGAGCGCGCAGAGGAGCATCGTGAGCGTGCCCGCGGCCGTGAGGCCCTGCGAGGAGAACGCCGAGCCCGCGAGGTAGATGCCGAAGACCACGAGGTTCGAGAGCGTGCAGAGCGCGAGGCACCAGAGCGCCTTGGCCCACCAGGCGCGCCCGAGCGGGAAGCCCAGGCCCAGAAGCCCCCGCATCCGCGTGCGAGCGTCCGCCCGCGCGACGCACGCCACCACGAGCGAGAGAGACACGGGCAGGAAGAGCGCGTACCAGTAGTTCCACGCGCTGAAGATCTGCACGCCCCGGTAGGGCATCGCGCCGAGCAGCGGCATCGGCAGCGCCATGAGCACGGCCAGGCGAACCGGTGCCGCGTGGCGCGACTTCAGGGCCTCGGCGCGCAGGCCCGCGAGCAGGCCGCCTTTCTCGCCCGTCATGCCGCCACCTCCCCGTGCGCTCGACGCCCCTCCCGGCAGACGCTCATGAAGAGTTCCTCGAGGTCCTGCCCGGGCCGAAGCGCATCCTCGTAGGCGAGGCGCCCCCCGCAGATGATGCCGATGGTGTCCGCCATCTGCTGCACCTCGGAGAGGATGTGGCTCGAGACGATCACCGTCGTGCCCGCCGCCGCGAAGCCGCGGATCTGGTCGCGCAGCTCCTCGATGCCGATGGGGTCGAGGCCGTTGGTGGGCTCGTCGAGCACGAGCAGGCGTGGCCGGGCGATCAGCGCCAGCGCGAGCCCCAGGCGCTGCCGCATGCCCATCGAGAAGCGCCCGGCGCGCTTCTTCCCGGTGTCCGCGAGGTCCACGGCGGCGAGCACCTCATCTATGCGGCTCTCGGGAAGGCCCAGCAGCGTGGTGCGCACGCGCAGGTTCTCGCGCGCGGTGAGGTTGGGGTAGAGCGGCGCGTCCTCGATGAGGCTGCCGATTGCGTAGAGGTCCTCGCGGCGCCAGGCGTGCCCGGCAAAGAGGATCTCCCCGGCCGTCGGCCGCAGCATCCCGCAGATCATCTTGAGCGTTGTCGACTTGCCGGCGCCGTTGGGGCCGAGCAGCCCGTACACCTCGCCCTCGCGGATATGAAGGCTCACGTCGGCCACGGCGTCCTGCGCCTGGTCGCCGCGGCCGAAGCGCTTGGTGAGCCCGCGCGTCTCGAGCATGTAATCCATGGGCTTATCCTTTCTCTTCCGGGCGCGCGGGCCGAGTCGCCGTGCCCGCGCGCCTTACCTTTCGGGTTCAACATCCATGGTGGGGCGCGTTTCTAACGAAGCCGTAACGGCCGTTGGGCTCTTTTGGCGCCAGCCCTTCTCGACCCGTACGCCACTCATGGTATGTTTATCGCGATAACAAGGACGGAGGTGCCCGTGGCACGCAATAAGTACCCGGAGGAGACGGTCGAGAAGATTCTCGACGTTGCCGAGCGGCTCCTCGTGGAGCGCGGCTACGAGCACACCACGATGATCTGAAGAGCAATACGCTAAATCGAAAAAGGTAATCGAAGCCGCGCCTGTGGACTTATCGAGGGTCGAGATTCCCGCCCCATCCATCGGCACCCAGCAGAAGGTCGTCGACATCCTCGACCGCTTCGGCACCCTAACCAAATCGCTCACCGACGGTAGGATAAACCCCCATGAATATATGAATTGACCTGCTGACTCCAATGAAGATTGGAGGGTAACGGCCAGGGGCGACGGCCCGGCGAGTGTTATTTTGCGAGCTATGCGCATTGAAAGCGACCTTTCGTGGTATAAACTACTTGCCGGAAGCCGCGGCTTTCAGAGTACGGCTTACGTGTACGTTTAACCTCCGTGGGCGACGGGGTGCCACAAGGCGTAGAATATCGCCCACCTGTAGGGGCCTGCAGCGATGCGGGCCCCGCTTCGTATGAAGGGGCGTAACCGATGAAGATCGTATCCATCTCCCAGGACTTCTTCGACCTCGTCGATGGCGACCGTGAGCTCATGCTTAAGCGCGACCGCCCCTGCATCGTGGTGGTGAGGCTGCGTTTCCGCGGCAAGCGCAGGGACTTCGCCGTGCCGCTGCGTTCCAACATCGCCCCTAACGTGCCCAAAGACCAGTACTTTGCGTTGCCACCCCGCCCCACGACGCGCCCCGGCTGCCGCCACGGCATCCACTACATCAAGATGTTCCCCATAACCAAGGTCTACCAGCGCCGCTTTAGGACCGAGGGCTCGGCCTACTACGAGACACTTCAGCGCATCATCGACGGCAACACCAAGCGCATTGTCTCCGAGTGCCAGGCGTACCTCGACCGCTACGAGCGCGAGGGAAGGCCCTGCTTCGCCGTCGACATCGACCGCATCGTGGGGCTGCTGGAGGGCGAGAAGTAGGACACCTCGGCTCAGTCTCGAGCCATGTGGAGTCGCTCCGCATTTTTGAACGCCGCGTGTGCGTCCCAAATACTTGAGAAACAAGCTGTGAAGTGCAGTGGCGCGCCCGCGCCCGTGCATAGCCGTCACCATCAGCGTCTACGCGGCGTCGGCTTCAAGTGGAACTGGCGCCGCTGCTGTATATGGTTTGCCTTGCTGCAGATGGCGATCAATGCCCACGATGCTTCTGCTTGCGCTTCAGCTTTCGCTGCTCGAAGCGCGCCTCCGCCTCATTCGCGCGACGCTGGCTTCTTGCATGAGCTGACTCCTGCTTCATCGCTTCTCTCTGTGCCGCGAGAGCCTGCTGCGCCTTGGTGCTCATCGCTGGCTGCTTGAGGGCTTTCGCCGCCTCGCGAGCGCGCCGCTTGGGGTTCTTCGCGGGCTTGCTCGCCTCGGTCGGCTCGTCGCCGAAGAACGAGAGCATTGCCCATTTGCCTGTAATGAAATGCAGGATTTCCTCATTGGATGGCTCCGCGCCGAAGACGATGCGGGCGACGCCGTACCTTCCGTCCTCGACGTGCTCCGCCAGCCCGACCCAGAATTGGCCGTCGTGATATACGGTCAGGGTGGACGACACACTGATCTGCATGGTTGGTTCCTCCTTTATGTAGATGACCATGCAGAGAAGGGACAACCAAGGAGGCAGGTTACTGATGCGGACTCCCGCACGCCCACGACTACCCGACGGGGACTGTGTTTTCATCTCTGGTGGTTGGATTGTAGCATGAGCGAATGCGCATTGACTTCGCAGCCGGCATGCTGTGACTGGGGTCGGAATTTCAAATTCTCGATAATATGCCTACGTGCATCGCCTCTCAGTTTCGAAACTTAAAAACATCTCGAGTTTCGAAACCGAGAGGGAGCTCGCGCCGCTTCTGTCCATCAGGGATGCGTTTCCGAAGGTTCACATCGCCCGCACGAGGCACGAGCCCTATACCCGGGAGGGTGTTCTCGTGCTGGACCTCGCGGGGTGGCTGCTCGGCGAGCAGGAGTTCTGAGCGTCATACGGGCGTATCGTGGGATTCTGCCGGATAAGAAAAAGCCGAGGGAAACGTCCCGGCACTTGGAAGCCCTCCTGGCGGAAAATCAAATGGCCTCAGAACCCTCTGGTTCGGAGGCCTTTTCCTTGCATTGCTGCCCAAAACGACTCCTTACCATAGCCCCTTGAGATCGGGCAGCATTATCGAGCGTGGGCGTTCTCGTAGACATCTTTGATCTCTTCCGGCAAATCGTCGGGAATCAGCGCCTTCACTCTATCCTCGCTGCCATCTTGGATCGCCTGCTCGTAGTACCAGCATTTGAACTTCAACATGTCCAGCGCGCGGTTCATCTTCGCGATCTCCGACTCCATGTGGGTCTTCCGCTCCTCGAACATGGCCTTGCGCTTGGGATATGTCGATGGGCCCTCCGCACACCATTCCATGAACAGCCGGATGTCCTTGATCTCCATCCCAGCCTTCTTCAGGCATTCGATGACCCGAAGCGCCTCGAGTTCTGTATCGCCGAATCGGCGAATGCCGGACGTCCGCTCCAATTCCGGGAACAATCCCTGCTTGTCGTAATAACGCAGCGTGGAAACGGGCAGACCGAACATATCCGCCACCTGTCCGATTGTGTACATGGTCCCTCCGGACAAATCTCGAATTTACTCCTTGACCTAAAGTCAGGTTTAGGTATTACCTTCATTCTCGTCAATATAAATTGGGAGCGCAAGGGGTGTTCCGTAATCGCCAGTCACTCCGCCCTTGAGCAGGCGCGACGAATGGGCATGGGAGTCTAGGCGCGGCTTAGCTGCGCAGAAGCAGTTTTGCACTCAAAACTATCGACAGGAGGAAATCGATCATGGCAATTAAACAGACAGCAGGCAGAGATGCCCTGGGGGATTTTGCCCCCAAATTCGCTCAGCTCAACGACGATGTGCTGTTCGGCGAGGTGTGGAGTCGAGAAGACGGGCTTTCCCTTCGAGACCGCAGCGTGGTGACGGTAGTTGCCTTGATGGCACAGGGGCTGACGGACTCTTCGTTCCAATATCATCTGATGTCCGCAAAGAACAACGGCGTGACCAGGGCTGAGATAGCGGAAATCCTTACGCACGCGGCGTTTTATGCGGGATGGCCCAAGGCGTGGGCGGCCTTTCGCATGGCGAAGGAGGTCTGGGCGGATAGCGATGCCGCTGATGCAAGAGCTAAGCATCAAAACGAGATGGCCTTTCCTATCGGCACTCCCAACGACGCATTTGCGAAGTACTTTATCGGGCAAAGCTACCTCGCGCCTCTTTCCACCGAGCAGGTCGGCATTTACAACGTGACGTTCGAGCCCGGCTGCCGCAACAACTGGCACACCCATCACGCCAAAAGCGGTGGCGGACAGATCCTCGTCTGCGTGGCTGGTCGAGGGTTTTACCAGGAATGGGGCAAACCGGCACAGGAGCTGTGCCCTGGCGATGTAGTAAATATTCCCGCGGGCGTAAAGCACTGGCACGGTGCGGCGCCCGACAGCTGGTTCTCCCATCTCGCGGTGGAGGTTCCGGGCGAGGAGACCTCCAACGAGTGGTTGGAGCCCGTGGACGACGAGCAATACCTTAAAGCGACTGACAAGGAGGCTTAGGTATGGAACAGTTGAATCTGACGCAGGAATGGGACAAAGTACTCCCCAAAAGCGACAAGGTTGAGCACAGCAAGGCGACCTTCCACAACCGATACGGCATCACGCTGGCGGCCGACGTGTACGTACCGAAGAGCGCGGAAGGTAAATTGCCCGCCATTGCCGTCAGCGGCCCGTTTGGCGCGGTGAAGGAGCAGTCCTCCGGTCTGTACGCGCAGAAGATGGCGGAGCTGGGCTTTTTCGCAATTGCCTTTGACCCGTCCTATACCGGCGAGAGCGACGGCACGCCCCGCTATGTAGCATCGCCGGACATCAACACCGAGGACTTCTGCGCAGCGGTGGATTTCCTCTCTGTGCAGGAAAGCGTTGACCCGGAGCGTATCGGCATCATCGGTATCTGCGGTTGGGGCGGCATGGCAGTCAATGCGGCGGCCATCGACACCCGTATCAAAGCTACCGCGGTTATGACCATGTACGATATGACCCGTGTGACTGCCAACGGCTATTTTGACGCCGAGGATTCCGAGCAGGCGCGCTTTGAAAAGCGGAAAGCGCTGAACGCGCAGCGCACCGAGGACTATAAAAACGGCAGCTATGCGCTGGCGGGCGGCGTGGTCGATCCACTACCGGAGGATGCGCCGCAGTTTGTAGTGGACTATTACGCCTACTACAAAACTCCGCGAGGCTATCATCCCCGCAGCCTGAACTCCAACGGTGGCTGGAATGTGACGTCCTCGCTGTCGTTTTTGAATATGCCGATTTTGCAATATAGCGGCGAAATCCGCTCAGCTGTGTTGCTGGTGCATGGCGAGAAGGCGCACTCCCGCTATTTCAGTGAAACCGCGTACGGCAAGCTGACGGGGGACAACAAGGAATTGCTCATTATCCCTGGTGCCAGCCACACCGACCTTTACGATCAGATGGACATCATTCCGTTTGGAAAGCTGAAGGCATTCTTTGAGGAATATCTGAAATAAGGCGTGCCTTGATTCAATGCCAAGTCTCCAGCAACGATTCTTCTAAAGAGTGGGAGTAGCTGAAACGAGGCGATTGAATAACTCCATACGTTTAGGTTAAAACAAACTAATATGCCGCGCGCCTGCGGCATGAAGGAGGGAGATTTCTATGAATATCGTTGTATTGAGTGGTAGCCCGCGTAAGGGCGCCAATACCGACACCATGGTTGAGGCGTTTGCCGAGACTGCGCGCGAGGGCGGCAATACGGTTGAGGTCGTCCGCGTTGCCGGCAAAAAGATCGCTGGTTGTCTGGGATGTCAGTACTGCTTTACCCATGAGGGCACTTGCGTGCAGAAGGATGACATGGCCGACGTGATCGAGTCGCTGAAAGGCGCCGACATGGTCGTCTTCGCCTCGCCTACCTACTGGTTTGATATCACCGCGCAGGAGAAGGCCGCCATCGACCGCCTGTACGCCTTCGGTGCTACGGGCTTCCCGTTCACCAAGACGGCTCTTTTGCTCGATAGCCACAGCGAGGGCGTCTATGATGCGGCGATCGCTATGTACAAGTCAACCTGCGCGTACTGCAAGTGGGAGGACCAGGGTATTGTCACCATCAGCGGTATGACCGAGCGCGACAGCATGGCATCGTCGCCCAAGTTGGAAGGGGTGCGAGAGCTTGCCCGCAAGCTCGCCTAAGGACAAGAGGAGCGCATGGCAATCGGTTGTATCGCGAGTATATGAATAGCGGTGTATTCCCTCAAGTGCCGTATGGAACAATTTTTAAACGCAGAAAAATAACTGAAAACAAATTAATCCGCGTTAAAATATTGTCAAACAGAAGTTCATGAGGGAAGGTTGCGTATGCGTCGCAAGGCAGACGAGCTCCTTAGGGAATGGCGAGACAGGGCTGATAGAAAACCTTTGCTGGTCAAAGGTGTGCGCCAGTGTGGCAAGACCTATCTGCTCAGAACGTACGCACAGGATCTTTTCGAATCGGTTGTCTACGTTAATCTTGAGAACGACCGGTCGGCGCGAGCGGATTTTTCGGGCGGTCTTGACCCTCATTCGATCGTACGCGCGATCGAGGCTCGTACGGGGCAGCGTATCGTGCCTGGCAAAACCTTACTGTTCATTGACGAGATCCAGGCATGCGAGGAAGCGCTCACTTCCCTTAAATACTTTTGCGAAGATGCTCCCGAGTATTACGTTGCGGCTGCTGGGTCGCTTCTTGGGGTTGCCATTAACCATCAGTCGTATTCGTTCCCCGTTGGAAAGACCGACTTGATTGAGATGACTCCACTCGATTTCGAGGAGTTTCTCTGGGCGATGGGGCACGATCAGCTGGTCGACGAGATACGCTCGTCATTCGAGTTAATGGGTCCTCTTGCACCAAGCCTTCATGAAAAGGCGCTTGGGCTCTATCGGCAGTATCTTGTTGTTGGCGGAATGCCCGAGGCAGTCCAAACGTACATCGATGATCAGTCAATCATTGATGTGGCCGAAAAGCATCGGATTATTCTCGACGGATATTCCGCCGACACCAATAAATATGCTGATGAACGCTTGAGCGCAAAGACGCGTGCGTGCTTCGATTCCATTCCACAGCAGCTTGCCAAAGAGAATCGTAAATTTCAATACAAGGTAGTGCGAGCGGGGGGCAATGCGTCTCTCTTTGGAGATGCTCTCGACTGGCTTGTATTGTCGGGTACGGTGGCGCGCTGCAGCCTAGTCGGGCAGATCGAAAGTCCTTTAGAGGCCTTCGTTAACCCTTCTGCTTTTAAAATCTATCAGGCGGATACAGGGCTGCTCGTCTCCAAGGCCGGTGCTCAACGCGCCGATATTCTTGCCGGCATCGGCGGAACATTCATGGGTGCACTTACCGAAAACTACGTTGCCCAACAGCTTTCAGCCATGGGCTATCCGCTGCATTATTGGGCGCGAGATAATCGCGCGGAGATCGACTTTGTAGTAGAGAAGCAGGGATGCTTGTCTGCGATTGAAGTCAAGGCGGGGGAGAACACAAGATCTCGAAGCCTGTCCTCACTTAAAAAGACCCATCCGGGCGTGCGCCTTATCAGGCTATCGACTAAGCCCTTTGGAATGAATGATGGGCTTATGTCTGTTCCACTTTATGCCGCATTTTGTCTATAGGGATGATGCTGTCGTAATGCATGGGGCCCGGAGCGCGATGTTGCTGCGCTCCGGGCCCCGTTGGTTTGTGGCTTGGACCAGTTCGACTGCCGTCGTCCTAGTCAAACAAGCTCGGCATGTCGTTTTCTTTCATGAGGGCACCGGCAGAGGGGAGGCTCTGCGCGGTGAACTTCTCGGCCGAGACGCCGGCGCCGAGGATGTCCTCGGTCGTGCCGACCGTGGTGACCGAGCGGCCCTTCTTGGCCGTGAATGCCTGGACGCCCTGCGTGTTGGTGGTCGTCTTGGTCTTGAGCAACGACGTGTTGAAGTTCATCAGGCGGTAGTCGCTCGAGACCAGCGCAATGTCGCGGTCCTCTTTGAGCACCTGGGCATACAGCAACTTGCTCCCGCCGTAGATGGCGTTTTTGAGGCGCTTGCGGTTGGTCTTGGTGACGTATCCGGAAAGCGCGACGCGCACCACGCGGCCGTTTTCAAAGACAAACAGCGCGTCAGCCTTGTAGTCCTCGGGGTCGATAACCCAGATGACGCTCTCGTCGGGTTCCATCTCGAGGTCGGTGGGCAGGTACGAGCCCAGCTGTGCCGACTTGGTATCCTCAAACGCCGCGACTTTGCACTTATAAACCTGGCTCTTGTTGGTAAACACGAGCAGCTCGTGCGTATTGGAGGACGGGAACTCGATAAAGGGTCTGTCGCCGTCCTTGTACTTGAGCGTGGTCGCCTTCTTGAGTACGCGGTCCGTCATCTTCTTAAGGTAGCCATCGCGCGAGAGCATGATGGTGACCGGGTACTCCTCGACCTCGGGCTCCAAGCTTACTTCGATAACCTCATGGGGCTCAATCCTGCCCGTGCGGCGCGGCATCACGTACTTCTTGTTGACTGCGGCCAGCTCGTCGCTGATGACCTTCTTGATGTTCTCCTCGCTGGAGAGGATCTCCTCAAGCTCGGCAATCTCACCCTCTAGCTTGGCGATGTCCTTGGTGCGGTTGAGGATGTACTCCTCGTTGATGTTGCGGAGTTTAAGCTCGGCAACAAACTCGGCTTGGGTCTCGTCGATGTCGAAGCCGCGCATAAGGTTGGGCACGACCTCGGCTTCGAGCTTGGTGCCGCGGATGATAGCGATGGCCTTGTCGATGTCGAGCAAAATCGCCTCGAGGCCGTGCAGCAGGTGCAGGCGCTCGGACTTTTTGCCCAGGTCAAAGTTAATGCGGCGACGCGTGGACTCAATACGCCACTTGACCCACTCGTGCAGGATCTGGCGCACGCCCATGACACGGGGATAGCCGTCGACGAGCACGTTGAAGTTGCACGAGAACGAATCCTGCAGCGTGGTCGAGCGATAGAGCTTGGCCATAAGCTTGTCGGGGTCGACGCCGCGCTTAAGGTCGATGGCGATGCGCAAACCCGAGAGGTCGGTTTCGTCGCGGATGTCGGCAATCTCCTTGACCTTGCCCTCTTTGGAAAGCTTGACGATGCGCTCGATGATGACATCGGTCTTGGTGGTGTAGGGGATCTCGTAGACCTCGATGATGCGCTCTTCGGGAATCCAGCGCCAGCGGGAGCGGATCTGGAAGCTGCCAAGGCCGGTCTCGACGATCTTCTCCATCTCCTCGCGGCGGTAGATAATTTCGCCGCCGGTCGAGAAGTCGGGCATGGGCATGTACTCGAGCAGGTCGCAGTCGGGATCCTGCAGGTAGTGCATGGTGGCGGTGCAGACCTCGTTGAGGTTGAAGCCGCAGATGTCGGACGCCATGGCGACGCCGATGCCCTTGTTGGCCGAGACGAGGATATTGGGGAACGTGGTGGGCAGCAGGCGCGGCTCCTTCATGGCGCCGTCGTAGCTGTCGACGAAGTCGACCGGGTCCTTGTCGATGTCCTTGAAGATCTCGGCGCTGATGGGGGAGAGCTTGGCCTCGGTGTAACGCGAGGCGGCGTAGCTCAGGTCGCCCGAATAGTACTTGCCAAAGTTGCCCTTCGACTCCACGAAGGGCGCAAGCAGCGCTTCGTTGCCCGTCGCCAGGCGCACCATCGTCTCGTAGATCGCGGCATCGCCGTGCGGGTTGAGCTTCATGGTTTGGCCCACGATGTTGGCGCTCTTCTGGCGCTCGCCCTTGAGCAGGCCCATCTTGTACATGGTGTAGAGCAGCTTGCGGTGCGAGGGCTTAAAGCCGTCGATCTCGGGGAACGCACGCGAGACGTTGACGCTCATGGCGTAGGGCATGTAGTTGACCTCGAGCGTCTGCGTGATCGGCTGGTCGGTGACCTCGGAGTGCAGGCCGATGACGTTCTCGGCGTTGACCTGCTTTTTCTTTGGCTGGTTCTTCGTCTTCTTCTTTGCCACGATTTCCTCTTGAACTTCTTATGGGCCGTCGTTATCGATTTGCTGCTATTGCAGGTCCAGCTGGTCCAGGTATTCCTTGCCGTGCTCGGAGATATGGCGCTTGCGGCCCGCCTCGTCGTTGCCCAGCAACAGGTTGAACATGGTCTCCATCTTGGTGACGTTCTCGGGCTCCACCTTGATCAGGCGACGCGTCTCGGGGTTCATGGTGGTGAGCCACATCATGTCCGGGTCGTTCTCGCCAAGACCCTTGGAGCGGTTGATGGAGCACTTTTGGTCGCCAATCTCCTTGAGGATGCCGTTCTTCTCGAGCTCGGTGTAGGCAAAGTAGGTCTTCTCTTTGCAGTTGATCTCGTAGAGCGGCGACTCGGCGATATACACGTAACCCTCGTCGATAAGTGTGGGCACCAGGCGGTAAAGCATGGTGAGCACGAGCGTGCGGATGTGGTAACCGTCGACGTCGGCGTCCGTACAGATGATGACCTTGTTCCAGTTGAGGTTGTCCAGGTCAAAGGCACCAAGGTTCTTGATGCGCTTGTCTTTGATCTCCACGCCGCAGCCCAGCACGCGCATGAGGTCCATGATGATGTCGGACTTAAAGATGCGCGGATAATCCTCCTTCAGGCAGTTGAGGATCTTGCCGCGGACGGGCATGACGCCCTGGAACTCGGCATCGCGCGAGGTGCGAATGGCACCTGCTGCCGAGTCACCCTCTACGATGTAGATCTCGCGGCGGCTCTTGTCCTTGGAGCGGCAGTCGATGAACTTCTGCACGCGGTTGGCCATGTCGGTCTTCTGCTGCAGGTTGGTTTTGATACTCTGGCGCGTTTTCTCGGCGTTCTCGCGCGAACGCTTGTTGATGAGCACCTGCTCCATGATCTTGTTGGCGGCGTCTTTGTTCTCGATCAAGTAAGTCGAGAGGCGCTCCTTAAAGAAGGCCGTCATAGCCTGCTGGATAAAGCGGTTGTTGATGGCCTTCTTAGTCTGGTTTTCGTAGGACGTCTGGGTGGAGAAGCAGTTGGTCACCAGCACCAGGCAGTCCTGGACGTCCTGCCATTTGATGCCGCTCTCGTTTTTGTTGTACTTGCCCTGTTGCTTAATGTAGGCATCGATGGCGCTGGTCAGAGCGCTACGGGCAGCCTTCTCGGGCGAGCCGCCATTCTCGAGCCACGATGAGTTGTGGTAGTACTCCTGCATCATGAAGGTGCGCGAGAAGCACATGCACGCGGTAATCTTCACGTTGTAGTCGGGCAGGTCCTCGCGGTCGCGACCTCGACGGTCGGCCTCGATAAAGAAAGGCTCGGTGAGGTAGTCGGTACCGACCTTCTCGAGCACGTAGTCTTCGATGCCCTTGGGATAGCAAAAATCCTCTTCGGAAAACTCGCCATCGTCGCCCTCGATGCGCAGGCGGAAGGTCACGTTGGCGTTGACCACGGCCTGGCGGCGCATGGTCTCGCGATACCAGTCGTGGGGAATGCTGATCGAGGTAAAGACCTCAAGATCGGGGCGCCACTTGATGGTGGTGCCGGTGCGGTTCTCGTCGCTGGGCTCAATCTCGAGTGCCTTCTTCTTGGCGCCGACAACCTTGCCCTTCTTAAAGTGCAGGGAGTACTTGTTGCCATCGCGCCAAACCGTGACGTCCATGTACTCGGAGGCGTACTGGGTCGCGCACGAGCCCAGGCCGTTGGTACCGAGCGAGAAGTCGTAGTCGCCGCCCTGGTTGTTATTGTATTTGCCGCCGGCGTAGAGCTCGCAAAAGACGAGCTCCCAGTTAAAGCGCTTCTCGGAGGGGTTCCAGTCGAGCGGGCAGCCACGGCCATTGTCCTCTACCTGGATAGAGCCATCGCGAAAGGCGGTAAGGGTGATGAGCTTGCCGTAGCCCTGGCGCGCCTCGTCAACGGCGTTGGACAGGATCTCGAAGGCGGCATGCGCGCAGCCATCGAGTCCGTCCGAGCCAAAGATGACAGCGGGGCGCAGACGTACGCGCTCCTCGTCCTTGAGCTGGCGGATGCTGTCGTTACCATAGTTTGCGGTGTTTTTTGCCATACTCGCTCTCTCGGTGCTCCTTTGCTGTGTTTAAGTCATATAGATAGTCAAGGTAGCATAGCCCAGCCCACAGACGATTCCAACCAACACGAAATCCATCGAACAATCGTTCGGATTAACAGGGATAGTGTTTAGTGGTAGCGCGGCATTGTTAAACAAATTTGGATACAGATGAATTTTATTTAATAGGGATCTAGTTTTACTAAACAAAATCGAACGATGCTGATCGCACGAGCGGGCACACCGATTGACTATCAATCACGTTTACTCGGAGAAACCCGAGTCGGTTTTGTCCGAGTAAGTTTGAATAGCGAATTGAAATTGGTATGTCTGCATGGCGATGACAGACATGGTTTTCATAATGACAGATATAGTTGACATCTTCTGATAGATGCAATATATTTCTGTCATGTTGCAACGGATATCTGTCCATTACTACGAAAGGAACTCCATGCCGGGCAAAAGGAACCTACGCATGAAGGCGGCGCGCGCGGCGGTTGGCCTTTCGCAAGCTGACCTGGCCGAGGCCGTGGGCGTTACGCGCCAGACCATCGGCCTGATCGAGGCGGGCGGCTACAACCCCACGCTCAATTTGTGCGTGGCAATCTGTAAAGCGCTACGCGTTACGTTGAACGACTTGTTTTGGGAAGACGAGAGCGACGTCGACCCTGACGCTCTTTAGGAGTTCGCTATGAAATTTGAAGATTTAAAACTCGTGCAAAAGTGGCGTGAATATGCCGGCCCAAAGGATGAGCGCCTGGAGGCTGAGAGCGCGAAGATCTACAAGATTGGTTTCGTGCTGCTTTCGTTTGGCATGTTGATGATCTTTTTCTACCAGTTTATAGCTCGACAGGTTGCGTGGGTTCACAGCGACGCCAGTGAAATGCCGCATGGCTTTGCAACGCCGTTCGAGGCAGCCATGTATTTGTGGCTCGTTCTCGTGATGTTGATTTGCGCAGGACTGCAAACGCGGAAGGGCTATGTCGATACCAATCGTTTTGGGCAAACCGAGCATCTTCCTGTTGGATATTTCCTGCTTGTCAGCGGTCTTAGCGGCGCCGCGTTCGCGCTTGTTATTGCCGCAATGCGCTGTATCGCTGAGGCGCAGATCGTACCGCTCGAAAGCGTCTTTTGGTTGGCGAACCTGGCCACGGGCGTGTTCTGCGGTGCGACGATTTTCGCGGCCACGTTTGCTGTCCTGTGCGCAACGTTTTTCACGGCGAAAAGACGCCGTGCCAAGCTCGAGGCAGAACTCAACTCCTCTGACGACATCTAATGCGTAATGGGCTGGCTCTGGGTATCCAGAACCAGCCCCTTTTGGTGTTCGATGAGCCGAGTCGGCGTCTCTCACAAAAGTAACTAGGAGCTAGCGAGGCTTATCCGAATTGGCCTCATCGGCGGTGTCGGTTTCGAGCGCCGTGCGGCGGGCGCTGTAGGCGATGAGGCCGGCGCCCGCCGCGGCGAGTGCTGCAGCGGCTGCCGTAAGGGGAGCGTTGACATCGCCCGTGCCCGCAAGCGCGCCCGCTTTTCCGGGGCGCTTGCTATTGCCGTGATCCTTGCCGCTGCCAGAGCCACTGCCGCCACCGGAGCTGCTTCCGCCGGAGTCACCTCCGCTCGCGCCGCCATCGCCGTCGACCGTCATCGGGGCGTCGTGAAGTCCCGTCGTATCCGCGCTGTCGCATACGCCGACCTGAACTTCTGAGCGTTCGCATGCCGCGTCGGGCACATGAAGCTCGTGCAGTACGGCATCCAGCGCCGAGTTTGCGCCCGGTCGAATTTCCTCGAGCGTTACGGGGTCGAGCGCTACCAGATTACGTGCCTTCGCATACAGCGTTACGCGTTTGCCCACTTCGTCGCTCCAACTCTCGGGAATGGCGAAGCTCATGCGGAACTGTGCCGTGCAGCCTGGTGCCAGCACGGCGTTGCCATTGTCAGCAACCAGCGGGTGCGTCGCAAAACGTGCGCCCAGCGTCTCGAGCGCGTACTTCACGTGTGCCATGTCGTTGGCCGAAGCATCCTCGGCGAGCTCCGGATCGTAGATCGATGCCATGCGTGCGTTCACTCCGAACCCGATGGATGCGCTGGAGAACGGCTGGCTGGAGCCCTCTCGGTACAGATCGATCGTGCCGGCGGTCAGCAAGGTGTTGCCGTCGTTTCGCACCGTGACCATAAAGGATTCACCTGCTGCTCCGGGCACCACCGCGCCCGAGGTAGCGACCGCGCCCGTCGGAGTGGCACACGCCACCAAGGGCACTTCGATGCCGTGCAGCTCTGCCTCGCTCTTCTCTGCGCTCACAATGTGCGTGGCGAGCGCGGAGAGCATGCCTCCCGACGTCAAAAATGTCGTTATCTGATCGACGGGATGGTCCAGCTCGCACATCACGAACGGCTCCGTAAACAGATCGCCTGCCAAGGTGCTGGCGAAGATGCGGAAGTGCTTGCCCATCACTGCTACCGGGTTGCCTTCTTCGTCGTAGGTTTGCCCCACCTTGCCATCGGTGTTCTCTACATAGAGCACGCACCTGCCGTTGTTGCTTACGCTAAACGATGCCGGGCCACAGCCTGCGGCACCCACGGGCTGCGTTGCAAATGCCGATGCGCCTCGCGTCCAAGTAATATGCTGCAGTTGCTCGTTGACGGTAGCCAAAAAGCCCGTGTGCTGCGGCCACGGCACCGCGTGGGGTACTGTGGCATCTGGCGACATAACGCCCCAGCTCGCAATGGACTGGCCGATCACGGCGTACGATGCACAGCCACAACCGCCTGCGGTCTCGTATGCAATGGGCACCACCATTTTGCCGTTGATATTCTCGGGCGCGCCGAGCTCGATGCTCGACGGTGTCTGCGGAAAGCGGAGGACCTGACGGAACGTGAGACTGTCGCCCGAAACGTCCGACCACAGGGTAAAGCACTCCAGCGCAACCTCGGCCTCGCTGCCGAGCGTCTTTTCTGCGGTGGTTCCGCGGCGGTGGAGGTAGGCGCCCGACAGGCGCCCGTCGACAAGTGTCTTGCCCACCGTGATGCGTGGGCACTGCAGGCAATGGTAGCCATCCTCCTGAAGGCGGCCGCGCGAGATGCTGCGCCACGACGTGTGCGATACCACGCGAACTTCGCTATTGCTTATGCGCAGGCGCACAACGGACAGTATGCCGGATGTGCTCGCCGTATCGAAAAGGGTGTTGTCGCCGGCGGGGCGCTCGCCCGAGACCAGCAGCACGTAGGCGTCCTGGTTTCCTCTTCCGTCCGTATATTCCACTACGTCGAAGTCGTAATCGTATATGCTGTCGCGCTCCACGTCGCCCTCGCCAAACCCAAGGGGAAAGTCCACAGGCGTGGGAGCGGACCACGTCCCGTTTGCCTTTGTGTGTACCACCAGGCGCGAGCGACCATTGTCGCCGTAGCGCACCGAGGCGATACGGAACAGGCATTCTACGCCGGCAATCATTGCCAGCTTCATGTGGGCTTCGCTGAGCACGCCAGCAAACAGCACGTTGTCGCTCGAGGGCTTGATGCCGCCACGCTCGTCCTCCGACACGCCGGCAGAATCGGCGTTCGGGTCGGCAACGGTGTTCGTTGCCTGACCGATGTAGGTGTACTCATACATCGGCGCGGCGTTTTCGTCGTTCTCTATCAGTGCATGGACGAAATGCTCGATCTGTCCCGTGTCGTCGCTTTCTGCATCCGCCTCGAGCTCAATGCGCGTGACCGCCCGATCCCAATCGCGCACGACAGGCGCGGCGTTTACGGCAGCGGCCTTAACCTCGGCGCGTGCGAGCAGTTCGGCGTTGGTGACGATGGTGGCCGATGCGATAAATTGCGGCACGCCGCCCGCCTCAATGTTGCCGGCCGAGCCGAAGCAGGCATCCAGCGTATAAGGCGTATCTCCACCCAATGCGAGCTCAGAGCGCTGGAGCACATACTGGTCGCCATTGTTCACCGACATATTCCACGAATCGATGAGCGTGGGCCACGACCCCGACCAAGCCTTGGTGGTCCACTTGAACATTACGAATTGGAGTATCACATCGACATCGACGTCTGCACCTACGCGCAGTCGCGGAAGCTGGTGTCCATCTGCCTTCTCGTACCCAATGAACAGCGTGAGGGATGCGGCGCCGCGCACGGCAGACGAAGCGACGCCTGCAACGCCGGCGCCAAAGGTGACGGCAAGCCCGATCTGGATGGTGAACGAGCCCGACGTGTTTGAATAGTCGAGCGAAATGTTTTTAAAAAACGCCGCGCCGCTGCCGTGCGTGTGGGCACCCACGGCGAGCGCCAGTTTTGCCAGCACCCAGGGGTTGACGTTTAGGAAAAATGGCACCGGTCCTAGGGTAAACTGCTCGGTCCAATTGAGGTCGGTTCTTACCTGGAAGAGGGCCTTAATATTGCCGTATGCGGGGTCGTTGTTGTTACCCCAGGTTTTGCCCACCCAATCGTAGGCGAGCGAGCCGTACAGCTGTGTGGCGATATCCATCGTGAACAGCGGCGTGCAATGGTGGCGAAGGAGCTTGGTGTTTCTTGGATCGGTGCCCGAACCGGCACTCATCCTCTTGTACTGATTCCACTTCCCCTCCATCTCGTCGAGGTAGCGGTTTGCCTGCTTGGCGCCCGACTCGCGCGGCGATTTCTTCCAGTATTCCGGATCAGGGTTGCCCGAATCGTTCATATAGCTAGCTGGTTTGTACCCTCCGCCAAACAGCACGTATCCAGCAAACGAGAAATCGAACAGAATGGGGAACGAGGGCATCCAGCACGTGAACTTATTGCCGCCGATACCGGGAAACGCCGCGGGGAAATCAAACGGAGTGATCTCTTGGTCCATGGTGGTGGGAATGATGGTGGTCGAGCCCGATTCCGCCTTTGCGGCCGGCGCGGTGACAACGGCCATGGGAGAGGAGAGCGTGTAGGTTTTGCCCTGGTAGTCGAGCATAAAGCGCAGCTTGCACCCTTCCTCCAGAAGGCCCGAAGCTGCATCGAGGAACGTGTCTTCGAGCGTGAACGTCGCCAGATTATCCGCGCCCGATGCGCTGGCCTTGATCTGGCCGATCTGCGTGACGGTTTCGGTTGAGCTGCCCGCAGCGGGCATCACTTTATTGATATGCAACGTTGCCTGCCCGCCCTGCGGCAGATGAGCCTGCACGGTAAAAGCGTGCGTGTCGGGCTGGTCGTTTGCTGCTTCGTCCGCTGGCATTGCCATAAACGTGGCGTCGGCGTACTGGATGTCCCATTCGTCGAACGTGAGCTGTCGAAAGTACGGCTCGCCATCGGAGAGCGGACGTGTGGGTGCGGTAATAGCGGTGCCGCCCTGGATACGCGCAAGGGGAATCTCGACATCGCGGTAGCCTGCCATGCTAATGGAGATGCCGCCGTTAAAGTCGTACGCGTCGAGAAGCGTCGCCTCGTCCACGTAGCCTTCCGAAAGCGGCGCGACCTCAAAGATGGCCGTGCCTTCGTCATCGGTAGTGGCGGTGAGCTGCTTGCCTGCGGCATAGCGCGACGTGAGCGTGACCTGGGCGCCCGTGATGGGCGTATTCTTGTTGGCGACGTCGACCACGACCACACCGAACATGGTGCGCGAGAGAACGAGCACCCTGAAGGGGTCTTTTTCGTCGGCATGGGTTTCGGTGGGCGCGAACGGCAATATGAAGGCGTTTGCGCTTTCCGGCACGCGCGGCAACATAATGCTCGCTAACGAGGACGCTCCGGCAACAAGTAACGAACGGCGATCAAGCATCTTGGGCTCCCATCCCGCAAGTATCGGTGGAAATAATCCAATTTTGCGAGAAGGCGCCCCGTGGCGGTAGTGCCGTTCAAGGGTCAAAATGTCCAAATTGATCGAGCGAAGCGCCGGGTTCCGGAACGCGTTCGATGCGCTTGGTAGTCCGGTCGCTAACGTAACATATGCGCGACCAGCTCGGCGCGTGTGCCGATGCCAAGCTTTGCGTATACGCCGGATAGGCGGTTTTTGACGGTGCCCGGCGATACTCCCATATGGCGTGCGATTTCGGCGTTGGTCCACCCACGACAGGCGAGCATGGCCATGGTGAATTCCGTGGTCGTTAGATCGTCGGCAACGTCCTCGCCCGAATCGGGGTTGTGGATGCGCCGCCAGCCGTAGCTGAAGCGGTACGTGATCTCGATGATGCGCGCGAAGTCGTCAGGGTATTGCGTTTTTAGGCATGCCTCGATAAGCCCCTGTAAAAGGCCGTGATGCTCGCCAATGAGCTCAATAAGGCCGTCGGGACGCGCAATGTTCCAAGCAACTCCGAAGTGCGTTTTTGCGGCGTCGATGTCCTTGAGGCTCATGCATGCCATGGAAGCCGCCAAGTGCAGGAACAGTTCCGAGATCGGATAGCTCCCCTGTTTCATGATCAGGGCGTTTTCCGCCATGCCCAGACTGCGGCCATATTCGCCGCGCAGGTACAGGGCATGCGCCATCACGTAGCTGGCGAACAGGCGCAGGCCTTCGGGCAGATGCGCCGCAAGCGGATAAAACTCTTCGGCGGAATACGGGGAAGGCAAGTGCAGCAGGACGCTCGCGGCCGAGGCGAACAGGATATGTGTGGCGTGGACGGCGGGCGACTCCTCGTCAGCCGGCGTATCGAGGATGCCAGCAAGGCACCGACGGGCGTCGGCGATACGGTTGAGCGACAGGCTGGCGTATCCGCAGATAAAGCATGCGGAATAGCACAGCGCGGGATCGGTGGCGTCAAGATAGGGGCGCGCCGTCTTGGCAGCGAGGGCGGCCTGTCCGCGAAAGTACAGCGCTTCTGCCGTGGCAATGGCGCGCGAATCGGGGTCGGAAATGCCTGCAACCGCAGCGTCAATCTGCCCCGGCACAAAGGCGGTGCACATCAACGGCATGGGAACGCATGGGTAGCCATCGCAGTCCATCTTCCATCTCCCAACAGCTGGCAACAATGCAGCAATTGTACTCCTGTTGCTCGGGACCCCTTTCGTTCTACTGTTCGGTTAACGCTGCGGATCGTTTTGGAAGGCTTGCGAGCATGGTGGTCCCGTTCTCGGAACTTGCTTCGACCTCTACCGTGCCACCGTGAAGCGCTGCAATCTCCCAAACGAGCGCTAGTCCGAGTCCTGCGCCGCCATATGCCCTGCTGCGGGATTTGTCTAGACGAAAGAACGGCTGGAAGATGCTCTCACGGTACTGCTTGGGTATTCCCGGGCCCTGGTCCTCGACTCGCAGGAACACATGGCTGTCGTTGTCGCAGATGGAGACGTTGACAGTCGAGCCGGTGCGGCTGTAACGGATGGCATTTTCGACCAGGTTAAACACCAGCCGATAGAGGAGCGTGTCGCTCCCGATTACTAAAGCGTCTCCAGCACAATTGAGGGCTATGCCCTTATTTTCGGCAAGTGGCGCAAGGTCGGTGAGGACCTCTTCGGACAAAGGACCAAGTTCCACATCGTCCTCGCAAGGGACGCTGCGGAGCTCACTCATCTCAAGCAATACCTTGGCCATTCGAGACATGCGCTCGGTTTGTTCTTGTAGCAGGCCGAGCAGCTCGGCTGTTTCGGGTTGCAAACCGGAGTGCTCGGAGATGAATAGTTCAATCTGTGCTTGCATAAGGGCGAGCGGGGTGCGCAGCTCGTGTGCGGCGTTGCCGGTAAACTGACGCTGCGCAGAGAACCCTTCGCCAAGACGGGCGATCATGTCGTTGAAAGAGGCGCTGCATCGTTGTAGCTCGGTGGGCACATCTTCACTGAGTCTGATTTCGCTTAGGTTGTCAGGCTGCACACGCTCAACCTGGGCGGCAAAAGCTCGTAGCGGTTTGAGCGCACGGCCGCTCACAAAGTATGCCAGCACGCCGCCAAGGAGTGTGACTCCAGCCGTGATGCACCAGGCTGTCGTGCCAAAAGACTCTTGTGCGTCGTTTACGACGATCGTGACCTCGTCATCGAGGGTCGCTTTCGTTGGGTCGAACGCCTGGGGCGAATCTTCGCCGGCTGCGCTAAGGGCCGAGACGTCGCTGCCGATAGCATCCATGTGGCGCATGCCCGTATAGCCGACCAGGCAGTTCGTCAGCACGCACGCAGCGCACGTGAGCAGTGCCGTCATAATCGTTATGCGCCATTGCAGCGAAAGCCCTTTCATTCGCTATCCTCCATAACGTAGCCCTCTCCAATCCGATTGCGAATCGGGTCGTATCCCAAAGCGCTGCGTAGCTTTTTGCGGAGCGACGAGATATGAACGCGGGTTGCGTTGCTAAAGCTGTTCACGGTGCTATCCCAAACGTGCTCGATAAGCTCCTCTTGGCTTACCGGTCGCCCCTGATTAAGCATCAGGTATTCCAAGATTCCCGTTTCCTTGCGCGTAAGAGATAGGGCCTCACTGTCCACGGAAGCGATGCGCGCCTTGGTGTCAAAGTTGAGCTTTCCGCAGGTTAATACTATGTCGCTTTGTGCGAAGCGCCTGAGGGTAAGGCTGCGGATCCTTGCCGCAAGTTCGTCCAGATGAAACGGCTTGGTAAGGTAATCGTTGGCGCCGGCATCGAGTCCGGCGACCTTGTCGACGACCTCGCCGCGTGCCGAGAGCACGAGTACCTTGGTCTCGCAGTCGGTTTTCCTAAGTTCCCTGAGTACGGTCATGCCATCGATACGGGGAAGGTTGAGGTCGAGTACCACGAGGTCGAAGGCCTCAACGTCCAGTAGGTCGAGCGCCTCCTGCCCGTCGTGACAGCAGTCGACGCTGTACGCCAAGTTTCGCAAGCTGCGCGCGATTGCGTCACACAGCGCCCGCTCGTCCTCGACGATCAAAATACGCATAACAGTCTCCTTGCACATTTCAAATCGCGCTTAACACGGATTTTATAGCCGATATGGTCCAATGGTCGCGTAACGAAAGGAGTGGTCAGGTTGTTCAAAGCGGTAAAACCCGTGGTACAGGTCGCTTTGTTGATCGTCGGAATTGCCATGGTGTGCTTTGGCGTTATGCGTGGCGAGGCAGATGCCGTGCTAGCCAAAGCGATTAGGCTGTGCTTGGAGTGTATCGGAATTGGATAAAAGAGAAAACACTGCGTCGCATGTTTTGGCTCGATTTCGCGGATTCATTCAGGCGGCGGCGACGCTCGTCACCAACATTCACCTGCCAAACTTTGCCAAAGGCGGCATCTATCAGGGCGCGGGAAAAACAGTCTGCGTACCTGGACTTAATTGCTATTCGTGCCCCGCGGCATCGGGTGCGTGCCCCATCGGGTCGTTCCAGTCGGTGGTGGGCTCGTCCAAGTTCAACTTTTCTTACTATGTTACCGGTACGCTCATTTTGCTCGGCGTGCTGCTGGGACGCTTTGTATGTGGCTTTCTGTGCCCGTTTGGCTGGCTGCAGGAGCTGCTGCACAAGATTCCCGGCAAAAAGTTCTCCACGAAAAAGCTCAAGCCGCTCACGTACATCAAGTACGTCGTGTTGCTGTTTGCCGTGGTGCTGCTACCCGTCTTGGTGGTTAACGACGTGGGCATGGGCGACCCGTTCTTTTGTAAGTACATCTGTCCGCAGGGCGTACTCGAGGGCGCCATTCCGCTGGCCATTGCCAATGCCGGCATTCGATCTGCGTTGGGACATCTCTTTACTTGGAAACTTGCCGTTCTCATTGCCGTGGTAGTGCTGAGCATTTTGTTCTACCGCCCCTTCTGCAAATGGATTTGTCCACTCGGCGCATTCTATGCGCTCATGAATAAGGTATCCCTGCTGGGGATTCGGGTCGATGCATGCAAATGTGTCTCGTGCGGCAAGTGCTCAAAGGTTTGTCAGATGGACGTTGATGTGGTCCGCGCGCCCGATCATGCCGAATGTATCCGGTGCGGAAAGTGCATCGGGGCCTGTCCTGTCGATGCCATCAGCTATCGCTATGGCCTGGATGTGTCGGCGGAAAAGCTTCCCTTGACCGCCGATAAAAAGTAAACAAGCTTCGACAAAACGGAGGAATGACTATGAAGCTTTCTAAGATTGCGGCCCTGTTTATGGTGCCGGTATTGGCCTTGTGCCTTGTGGCATGTTCGGCGCCCGGTGGCAATGCGAGCGAATCTGCGAGCTCCGATCCTAAGATCGCAGAACTCACTGCGCAGAAGCCGGCCAATGCCGACGAGGCCGCCGAGTTGTATGCAAAACTCATGCAGAAGGAGAACGAGATCTTTTCGAGTGATAACGCGCTGTGGGAAAAGGTATTCAATGCGGCAAATAAAGACTCGACAATGATTGAGGACGGCAGCAATTACGGCGATTTCTTGCTCAAGACCATCGACGGCGCCAAGGATGAGTTTACGGCGGATGAGCTTAAGACGCTCAAGGCCGGTGCGCAGCAGATCAAGGAAATCGAGGACAAGCTCGAGAGCTTGGAGAAGGAGTTCCCCGGCTGTGGAAGCACGCCGAGCGCAGGCGAGAGCGTCGACGCTTCGACCGCTGGCATGACGGCTGGTGCCAATGCTTCGAGCGAGGCGACGAAGTTCCCCAGCTTTACGGGCAAGGACCTGGACGGCAACGACGTGAGCAGCGACGAGCTGTTCTCTAAGAACAAGGTTACCGTCATGAATTTCTGGTTCACCACGTGCAAGCCGTGCGTGGGTGAGTTGGGCGATCTTGAGAAACTGAATCAGGAGCTTGCCGAGAAGGGCGGCCAGGTCGTGGGCGTCAATTCCTTTACGCTCGATGGCAACAAGGGCGAGATTGCAGATGCCAAGGACGTGCTGAGCAAGAAGGGCGTGACATATAAGAACATCTGGTTCAAGTCGGATAGCGAGGCCGGTAAGTTTACGTCAAATTTGTTCTCGTTCCCGACAACGTATGTCATCGATCAGAATGGCAACATCGTAGGGGATCCAATCGTGGGAGCCATCAGCTCCGCCGAGCAGCGCGCAGCACTCGACAAGCTTATCGACCAGGCGATTGCGAATAGCGAGCAGTAAAAACCGCGTAAAGCATAGCGAGGATCGTGTGTCGCTGTGCGAAGTAGTCTGCTGCCTTTCAAGATAAGCTCCACCATATAGAGGTCCCGCTCGGGACCTCTTCTTTTGGGCGCCGTCCCGTTCGTTTTTTGGCGCGGTTTGTTACATTCCTCACTGGCGTCGGCAAAAAATGGGGATAGAGTAGGACAAAAGCGTCGAATACGAACGGCGGAGGAGAGCGGGCAGGGTGCCTGCGCAGGAGAGGTTGCCGTCCATGCTGGAGCTCAAAGGTATTTGCAAAAGGTACGTTACGCAGTCGTTTACGCAGGTAGCGCTCGACAGCGTGAGCCTGTCTTTTCGCGATAACGAGTTCGTGGCCATTCTGGGACCTTCGGGGTCGGGCAAAACTACGATGCTCAACGTTATCGGTGGGCTCGATCATTTCGATTCTGGCGACCTGCTGATCGACGGTATTTCGACCAAAGACTTTCACGATCGCGATTGGGATGCCTACCGCAACAACCGTATCGGCTTTGTGTTCCAAAGCTATAACCTCATTCCGCATCAGACCATTTTGGAAAACGTGGAGCTGGCGCTCACGCTCACGGGCGTGGGGCATGCCGAGCGTCGCCAGCGTGCGCGCGAGGCGTTGGAGAAAGTCGGCTTGGGCGAGCACGTTAACAAGCGCCCGAGCCAGCTATCGGGCGGGCAGATGCAGCGCGTGGCCATTGCCCGCGCCCTGATCAATGACCCTGAGATCGTCCTTGCCGACGAGCCGACTGGCGCTTTGGATTCAACGACATCCGTGCAGGTTATGGATTTGCTCAAAGAAGTTGCGCGCGACCGTCTGGTCATCATGGTCACGCACAATCCCGACCTGGCATACCAATACGCCACGCGCATCGTCAACCTGGCGGACGGCAAGATCACCGATGATTCCGATCCTTTCGATGTCGCTGACGCCACGCGCCGCGAGGCCAAGCCTACGCGCAAAACCTCGATGAGCTTTGTGACGGCGCTGGGGCTTTCTGCCCGAAACCTCATGACCAAGAAGGGCCGCACGGCCATGACGGCCTTTGCGGGCTCGATTGGCATTATCGGTATCGCGGCGATTCTGGCGCTGTCCAACGGCGTAAACGGCTACATCAAAAAGGTCGAGGAGGATACGCTCTCGAGCTACCCACTCACCATTTCCAAGCAGGATTACGACCTGTCGTCCATGATGGGCGGACAGGGGGCTGCGGATGATGACTCGCCTGAAAACGTGGATTCGTCCGACGACAGTGCCGAAACCGATAAGATTCCCGTGGTCACGGCCGTAAAGGATATGTTTGCGAGCGTTAAGTCCAACGACATGACGAGCTTTAAGGCATGGCTTGACGACGGCGGCGACGGTATCGACAAAGAGGTCAACGCCATTCAGTACGGCTACGGTGTATCGCCGGTTGTCTATCGTGCCGGCAAGGGCGATGAGAAGCCCGTTCGGCTTGTTCCCAACGCAATGACCGAGGCTATGAGCGGAGGCGCGAGTTCGGCGGCAACGGTGAGCATGGAATCCATGGGAACCTCGGTCTTTAACGAGATGATTGACGACCAGAGCCTGCTCGACAGCCAGTACGATGTCGTCGCCGGTCATTGGCCCACGTCTGCCAACGAAGCCGTGATGGTGCTTTCGAGCCGCGGTACGGTGGGCGACTATACGCTCTACAGCATCGGTGCGCTGGATATCGATGAGCTCAACGATCTGGTAAACAGTGCCATGACGGCCGACGGTGGGGTCAAAGCACCCGAGACCGGCACCGACTTTACCTACGACGATGCGCTGTCCACGACGTTTAAGGTGCTGTCGCCGGCCGATGCCTATCGCAAAAACGAAGAGACCGGCATGTGGACCGACATGTCTGGTGACGCCGACTTTATGGCCGCCAAGGTTGCCGATGGCATCGACGTACACATCGTGGGTGTGGTGCGCCCTAACGAGACGGCCAATGCGAGTGCGTTGTCTCCGGGCATTGCCTATACACATGCGCTGACTCGCCAGCTTATGGAGCGCGCCGCCGATTCGCAGATTGTGCGGGAGCAACTCGCCCACCCCGAGACGGATGTCTTTACGGGCAAAACCTTCGACGAACTGCAAGGCGAGGCCAAACAAGGCGTGGATCTGGGCAGCATGTTCAGTGTGGACGAGGCGGCGCTCAAGAGCGCGTTCTCGTTCGATACCTCCGTGCTCTCGGGTGTTGCCGGCGGTATGGACCCGTCGTGTCTTGACTTGTCCGAGCTGGACATTGACCTTTCGGGCGTAGGGAAGGATATCGACTTCAGCGACATCATGTCTAAGGCGCCAGCCCCCGATTTCTCGGGTGTCTTCGATGGGTTGGAGCTTACACCCGAGCAGATGCAGCAAGTGGGGGCGCTCGCCAACCAACTGTTCACGGGCTTTATGCAGTCGGAACAGTTTAAGGCGCTGACGCCCGAAGATCTTAAGGACGCGTCAAAGCTTGCCGCCGCGTTCTCGACGTATCTTGAGAGTGATACGGCAGCCCAGCAAATCCTGGCTCAGCTCAAGGCACTCGGCGGCGATGCCCTGGCCGAGCGCCTGCAGCAGGCGATGACCGACTATGTGCAAAAGCAGTTGGCTCCGTATCTGCAGCAGGCTATGGATCAGGTGATGAAGTCGATCAGCGATCAGATTGCGGCGACGGTGTCAGCTCAGCTCAGGGCAGGCGCAGCAGGGCTCATGGGCCAGATGGCGACGCAGATGTCGTCGAGTTTTGCTAACCTGGCGAGCGCCATGCGCGTGGATGCGAGTGCCTTTGCTCATGCCATTCACTTCAACATGGACGCCGAGGACCTGAGTTCGCTCATGATGAGCTATGCCAAGGCGTCGAAGCTCACCTACGATAACAATCTGACCACGTTGGGTTATGCGGACGAGGCCGACCCCATTTCGGTCAAGATTTTCCCGCGCGACTTTGAGGCCAAGGAGCGCGTACTCGATCACATCGATGCGTACAACAAGCAGGTCAAAGCCGCTGGCCATGATGATCGGGCAATTTCGTACACCGACTACATGGGCATCATCATGGGTTCGGTGACCGACATCGTGAACACCATCAGCTTGGTGCTCATCGCATTCGTGAGTATCAGCCTGGTGGTGAGTTCCATCATGATCGGCATCATCACCTACATCAGCGTGCTGGAGCGCAAAAAGGAGATTGGCATCCTGCGCGCGATCGGCGCGTCGAAGCGCAACGTGGCCAACGTATTCAATGCCGAGACCTTTATTGAGGGGCTTATCGCCGGTGTCTTTGCCATTGTCGTCGTGGTGGCCGTGAGCTTCCCGGTTAATGCCTGGGCGCTTGCTGCCAAACAGGTGCCCAATCTGATGAGCCTGCCCGTGAAGGATGCGCTGGTGCTCATTGCGATTTCTGTGTTGCTAACGGTCGTTGCCGGCCTGCTGCCCGCTCGCAGCGCGTCCAAAAAGGATCCCGTCGAAGCCCTGCGCTCCGAATAATGTGACAAAGGGACAACCCTTTTGTCACGGCTAAAAGCAAGGAAGTCGCAAGGGTTGGGGCGGGGTTGTCGGCGAGTGCCCTCGGATACAATCGAAGCCGTGCTAGAAAGAGGCTTCGATGATTAGAAAATCGTTCTTTAATCCGTTCTCGTCGCTGCTGCTTGCGCTTGCCGGGCTGGCTTTTTTGGTCGATGTCCTGCCGCAGGTGGAAGGCCAGACGGGCGTGTTCGCGCCAGCTGTGCTCTTTTTGATGTGGCTGGTGGGCGGCCTGGTGCGCCTGTTTTACGAAAATGAGGCCAAGCGCAGCTTTGATCGCCATATGTTTAAAGCGAACCACGCGGCCGTTTGGAAACGCGTCGATGCGTGTTGGATTCAAGTTGATGCCGACCGGCTTGTGCCCGGCGACGTCGTCCGCCTATATGCCGGCATGCTCTGCCCGGTCGACGTGACCCTTGCCAAGGGCGACCAGGTCCTTGTCTCGGAATCGTCGCTTACAGGCGAGAGCGGTCAGACCGCCAAGCGGGAAGGGGAGACCGTTCGCGCGGGAACGACCATTGTCGACGGCAAGGCGTCGGCAACCGTCCTCGCCCGCATTGCCGATGAGCAGCCCGTTTTGCGCCGTCGCGCTCGAATGGGCACACAGTTTGGTGCCGGCGCCAAGAGCATCTGCGCCGCCCTGGTAAGATGCATGCTCATCGTACTGCCGTTTGTCATTATGATTCGAGGCTTTGTGCTGGGCGACTGGGCGCAGGCACTGCTGTTTGCCCTGGGCACGGCCGTGGGCCTGGTTCCCGAAATGCTGCCGGTTGTCACGAGCGTTTGCCTTTCGGGCAGTGCCCATCGACTAAAAAACAAGCAGGTCATCGTTAAGAACGTTGACGCCATGGAGTCACTGGGCTCCATGGACGTGGTGTGCGTTGACAAGACAGGCACGCTCACCGAAGATGCCGCGGTGCTCGAGTACTACACCGATATCCTGGGCAACGAAAGCGAGCAGACGCTCAACCTGGCGTATCTGGAGAGCACGAGCCAGGGGGCCGCTGCCAATCAGCTCAATCGGGCCATTGCCGATGCGTGCGCGGCACCCGAGCTGCACCTTGCCGCGAAAGACCTTGGCCACGCCTTTGCACTGCATGCCTCTGACCCCTTCGACCACGTCACCAAGGCTTCGGGTGTCAAGCTCGACGCCACGCCCGGGGCGCTTGGTTGTTTGGGGCTACAGGTTCGCCCCGGCAATCATCTGACCATCGTAAAGGGCGAGGTTGAAAGCGTGTGCACACGCTGCGCCTGGGCAAACTTTAAGGGCGAGCTGGTGCCCATGGATGCCGATGGCCGTCAGAGCGCCTACGAGGTTGCCGAGGACATGCGCGCCGATGGCATCAAAGTGCTCGCCGTCGCCTATAACACGACGTCGGCGGACTGGGATGACCTGGTGCTGTGCGGCTTTTTGGGCTTTTTCGATCGGCCCAAGGCGAGCGCTCGTGCCGCCGTGCAGGCGCTGTCTAACCTTTCCGTCGAGGTGCGCGTGCTCACGGGTGATTCGGCTTCGGTCGCTCGCTCAACATGCTCGCGCCTGGGCATTCCCGCCGATAGCGTTATCACCGGCAGCATGCTTCAGGCCATGGAGGAATCCGAAGCGCTGATCCGGGTGGGGAAGGCTCGCGTGTTTGCCGAGCTTACGCCCGCACAGAAGGCGCAGATCGTTAGCCTGATTCGCCTCTCCGGCCACATCGTCGGCTATATCGGAGACGGCGTGAACGACGTGCCGGCGCTCACATCGGCAGACGTCGGCATTGTCGTGGACTCGGCTGCGGCCGAATCCAAAAAGGTGGCCGACCTGGTGCTGCTCGAGCGCGACTTGGGCGTTGTCGCCGAGGGCGTCAGCGAGGGCAGGACTTCGTTCGCCAATGCCTCCAAGTACATCCGTATCGCATCGAGCTCCAACTTTGGCAATATCTGTTCGGTTGCCGCCTCGAGCATTTTCCTGCCCTTTGTGCCGGCAACCGCTACCCAGCTGCTCTTGCTCAATCTGTGCTACGACGCCACCTGCCTGGCGCTTTCGTGGGATAACGTTGACGATGCAGAGATTGCCCGCCCCAGGGCCTGGTCGGGTAAGGGGCTCGGCAGCTTTATGCTTCATTTTGGCTTTGCGAGCTCGGCCTTCGACATCATTACGTTTGCCATTCTGTTCTTGGGCGTATGCCCCGCCGTCTGCGGCGCGCCCTTTGCCGCGCTCGACGCGGCGGGTCGAGCGGCCTTTATCGCGACCTTCCAAGCCGGCTGGCTGCTGGAATGCGCATGGACCGAATCGCTCGTGCTCCTGGTGTTGCGAACGCGCAGTGTCCGCGACGGGGATCGTCCTTGCACACCGCTCGTGGTGATGGTTGCCGTCATGCTCGTTGTCACGGCGCTCCTTGCGCTCAGTCCGGTGGCGCAGCTGTTTGGGCTCGCCACGCTGCCTGTATGGTATCTGGGCATCGTTGCGCTGCTGAGCGTGTTGAATCTTGTTGTTGCTTCGACGATCAAGCGGGTCTATCTGGCCCGCTCGAGCAGCTTGTTCTAGGGCGGTTCTATGCGTACCAACAGAACCAACATCGCGATTACGCCGGCCGAGGCCGCCGAGCTCAGCAGCGCGCTGTTCTCGTCTGGCAGCGCTGCCGCCCTGGAGCTCGCGCCCGTGTTTGCCGATATCGCATCGGGCAAGCTGACTGCTATCGAGCTGGCGGTTGCCGGCTCGCAGGCAAGTGCCGCCACTGGACCCATCGTTATCGGCGAGCTTTCGATCGACCTGGCCTCGCGCACCGTCAAGGTGTCGGACGCGCCGGTCTCGCTCACGCCCAAGGAGTTCGACATCCTTGCCTTTTTGGCGAGCAACCGGGGTACGGTCTTTAGCAAAGAGGAAATCTACCGGGCGGTGTGGCAAAACGAGTATCTGCTCGATGACAGCAACATCATGGCCTTCGTCCGCAAAATTCGAAAGAAGATTGAGCCCGAACCAGACAACCCCCACTACCTGCTGACTGTATGGGGCGTGGGCTACAAAATGGCCGAGTAACGCTTCGGGTATTCGCTCCCATCGATCCAAATAGTCACTTTGACAATCCTTGCCAAATCGCAAGAAAGCCGCAAGAAACCAGCCATGTGCTCGGTCTTGCGGCTTTTCTATTCTGTAGACAGTCGCGGACGCGAAAGAGAGGTGAGGACCGTGAGCGGCAGTGACAGTACCAGTAACGCAGGACGAAGTTGCCGGCGCGGGTCCACTTTGATGGGGGCGCGCGGCTGATTCGCCCTGCGTCCGATCGATAGAACGGAGCGAGGCAATTGAAGAAGATGACTATGCGCCATACGCCGTCTGCGGTTCAGGCGCAAAACGAACTGATGAGGCATCGCGCGGAGGGTCGCATCCAGTATGCGGCGACCATTCCGCTGACGGAGGCCCTATCCTGGGTCGGCTCGAATCTCGGCGGCCTTAATCGCGACGAGGTCGCGCACAGCGAAGCCGACAACGGGCGTAACGTGGTCACGCGTGGCAAGAAGAAGTCGATTGCCCGCAAGCTTGCGGACGCGTTCGTCAATCCCTTCACGGCGATTCTGTTTTTCCTGGCCATCATTTCGGCAGCGACCGACATGGTGTTTCCAGCGTTGTCGATGATGGGCAGCACGCCCGAAGACTTTGACCCGCTGACGGTGATCATCATCACCACGATGGTCGTGCTCTCGGGCACGCTGCGCTATATCCAGGAAGCGCGCAGCGGCAACGCGGCCGAAAAGCTGCTCGATATGATTACGACCACCGTGACAGTCACCCGCGAGGATGCCCCTAGGACCGAGATTCCCATCGACGACGTGGTGGTTGGTGACATCGTGCACCTGTCCGCCGGTGACATGATTCCCGCCGATGTGAGAATCATTGAGGCTAAGGACCTCTTTGTGAGCCAGGCAAGCCTGACGGGCGAGAGCGAGCCGGTCGAGAAGGTTCCCGCGACGTGCACCGAGTCCGATTCGGCAACGTCGTTCGAGAACATCGCCCTCATGGGCAGCAGTGTGATCTCGGGCAGCGCGACGGCGCTCGCCTTTAGCGTGGGCGAGCAGACCTTGTTTGGCTCTATGGCATCGAGCCTGTCCGAGGATGCCGTAGAGACGAGCTTTTCCAAAGGCGTCAATAGCGTCTCGTGGGTGCTCATCCGCTTTATGATGGTGATGGTTCCGTTTGTCTTTATGATTAACGGCGTCACCAAGGGCGATTGGCTTAATGCTGGCCTGTTTGCCATCAGCATCGCCGTGGGCCTGACACCCGAGATGCTGCCCATGATCGTTACCACGTGCCTTGCCAAGGGCGCCGTGGCTATGAGCAAAAAGCAGACCATCGTTAAGAACCTCAACTCGATTCAAAACTTTGGCGCGATGGACGTGCTGTGCACGGACAAGACTGGCACGCTGACGCAGGACCAGGTGGTGCTGGAGTATCACTGGAACATCGATGGCCAGGAGGATTCGCGCGTTCTGCGCCATGCCTACCTCAACAGCTATTTCCAGACGGGCTACAAGAATCTGATGGATCTGGCGATCATCAAATGCACCGAGGAAGAGGAGCAAAACGACCCGAGTCTCACCGACCTTTCCGAGGCCTATGTGAAGGTCGACGAGGTGCCGTTTGACTTTACGCGCCGTCGCCTTACCACCGTGGTGCGCGATCGAAGCGGCAAAACCCAGATGGTCACCAAGGGTGCAGTCGAGGAGATGCTGTCGGTGTGCTCGCATGCCGAGATTGACGGCGGCGTTCACGTGCTGGACGACGAGGTGCGCGAGCGCATTTTGGCAACGGTCGCCGACCTTAACGACGACGGCTTCCGCGTGTTGGCAATCGCTCAAAAGTCCAACCCGTCGCCTGTCGGTGCCTTTAGCGCCGATGATGAGCGCGACATGGTGCTGATCGGCTACCTGGCGTTTTTGGATCCGCCCAAAGAGTCCACGGCCGATGCTATCGAGGCGCTGCGCAACCACGGTGTAGCCACCAAGATCTTGACCGGCGACAATGAGAAGGTCACGCGCACCATCTGCAAGCAGGTGGGACTCGAGGTCAACAACATGCTGCTCGGCAGCGATATCGCCGCAATGGACGACGCCGAGCTCGCTCGTCGCGCCGAGGACGTGCAGGTCTTTGCCAAGCTTACGCCCGATCAAAAAGCGCGCGTCGTGTCCGTGCTGCGTGCAAACGGTCATGTGGTGGGCTACATGGGCGACGGCATCAACGACGCCTCGGCCATGAAGTCGTCCGACATCGGCATCTCGGTCGATACTGCGGTCGACGTGGCCAAGGAGTCGGCCGATATCATCTTGCTCGAGAAGGATTTGATGGTGCTCGAGGAGGGCATCATCGAGGGGCGCAAGACCTACGCCAACATGATCAAGTACATCAAGATGACCGCAAGCTCCAACTTCGGCAATATGTTCAGCGTGCTTGCCGCATCCGCCCTGCTGCCGTTTTTGCCGATGATGAGCATCCAGCTGATCCTGCTCAACCTGATCTATGACTGCAGCTGCCTGGCGATTCCCTGGGACAACGTGGACGAGGAGTTCCTGCGCGTGCCGCGTACCTGGGACGCTTCGAGTGTTGGCAGGTTCATGATCTGGATCGGGCCCACCAGCTCCATCTTCGACTTTATGACCTATATCTTTATGTACTTCGTTTTCTGCCCCCTGTTCGTGAGCCATGGCGTGCTGTTCAACGACCTGGCGAGCGTCTACTCGGGCGCCGCGCTGGAGCAGATGCAGCTGGCCTACATCGCGCTGTTCCAGGCTGGATGGTTCGTCGAGTCTATGTGGAGCCAGACGCTGGTCATCCACATGATCCGTACGCCTAAGTTGCCGTTTATCCAGAGCCGTGCCTCGGCTCCGGTGATGCTGCTCACGATGACGGGCATCGCGCTGCTCACGCTGATCCCGTTTAGCCCGCTTGGCCCCACGTTGGGTCTGGGCGCCCTGCCTGTCGAGTACTTCTTGTTCCTGATTCCGTGCATCTTGCTGTACATGGCGCTGGCGACAAGCCTTAAGAAGGCCTACGTCAAGCGCTACGGCGAGCTGCTGTAGTGGGGGATTGATGCAGAAAGGAGCGTTTGCATGAACTGGACGCAGATTTGGATGGACTTGTTTGGCACCACGGAGTGGCTCGGCCTTAACATGGGCTTTTGGGTGGCCAACGGCGTGGTGTTGGTGGTTGTCGTGATTATGAACGTTGTCTTTTGGAGCATGAAACCGCTGCCGAGGGATGAATAACAAGCGAGGGGGCCGCCTGCCGGGCGACCCCCTCGCTGTTTATAAGCACCAGTAAATCGAAGGTGAATGGTTTCCCGAGAAGTGAACGACCTAATTTGGACCCCTGAAGCACCCACGTTTTTCGACGCTAAAACCGCAGGATTTGAGTGATAAAACCGCAGGAATTGGCCTTCCCAAAGTGTCGATGCATCGAGGGTCCGATTTCACCCGTTCACTTCGCGGAAAAGCATTCACCTTCGTTGCGTAAGGCGACGGATGGAAGGGTGATTATCGTCAAGCAGCTACCTCTGCCTTGTGAATCATCTGAAGCACAAGGCATAATGCATGTAACAAGGGGGCGGTTCCTTTGTCACATCCGTTGATATGAGAGAAGAGTAGATGATTCTTTCGCTTGCCCCTATGGAGGGGATTACCGGGCATGTGTTCCGTCGCGTGCATGCGGAGTGCTTCGGTGCGCTCGATTGCTATTACACGCCGTTTTTGCCGCCGCCGCGGGTGGGAAACCGCTTTGGCGGCAAGGCGTTTAAGGAAGTCGATCCGGCTAACAACCAAGGGCTCAACGTGGTGCCCCAGCTCATGTCCAAGAACGCGGACGAGTTTGTGTGGGCGGCACAGGTGCTCGCCGACATGGGCTATCGGGAGGTCAATCTCAACCTGGGTTGCCCTTCGGGAACGGTTGTCGCTAAGGGCAAGGGCTCGGGTTTCTTGCGCAATCTCGACGAGCTCGAGGTGTTCTTGAGTGATGTGTGCGAGCGGTCGCCGTTGCCGGTATCGGTAAAGACCAGGCTGGGGCTGGAGAGCGACGACGAATACGAGCGCGTGCTCGATCTATATTGCCACATGCCGCTGGCAGAGCTGATCGTGCATCCGCGCGTACAGAAGGACCGCTATACGGGCTCGACGCGCAAAGAGTTTTATGGCGAGACGCTGGAGCGCGCGCCGTTCCCCGTGGCCTATAACGGCGACATTTTCGATCTTGAGGATATGGACGCACTGGTGGAGGCCTATCCCGGGACACGCCATGTGATGCTGGGGCGTGGCTTGCTTGCGAACCCCGCGCTGGCTCGCATGGTCAAGGGCGGCCCCACTGCAACGGCTGCTGAGCTGCAGCGTTTCCACGATACGCTGTTTGCGGCCTATGCAGAAGAGATTGGCGGTAATGCGGTCTTTCGTATGAAGGAGTGGTGGTTCTACGCCAAGTGCGCTTTCGCCGACCCCGCTACCGTTCACAAACTCGTACGTAAGACCAAAAAGGTCGACGAATACCGCGCCGCCGTCGAGCGCGTCTTTCGCGAGCAGCCACTCGCACCCACAGCCCGCTTCCACGGCTAGCTAGTCATTGGCCATTGGGTGTTCCTATAGTTTTGTCAACCGTCGGGGCTACTCCCGGTAGGGCACC
>JBKYCW010000001.1:609836-745859 GCA_047025555.1 Collinsella sp. | reverse complement strand
GCAGCTGCTTGGAGGTCACGAGCGTGAGCGGGTACAGGCGCGTGCCGGACCCGCCTGCGAGGATGATGCCTTTCATATAATCCGTCCTCTACAATCGAAAATAGTTATAAATCGAGCGGTTAGTAAGAGTTTGATATTCTATTAAGTTAATCCTTCTCAATATTAACGAAAGAAGCAATTGATGAACAACCGCAAGGACACAACCCGTAGAGACGACATAACGAACGTGAGGGCCCTTGCAATATTCCTTGTAGTCCTAGGCCACAGCATTATTCTGTATTCAAGTGCGTGGGGATATTATCCAACTGAACAAAAATCAATTCTGTTGGATAATCTCAAATTCTTAATAAACGGAATCCAGATGCCCTTGTTCTTTTCGTTGTCTGGCTTTTGTTTTTTATGGAGCTGGAATCGATCAAGCGATTTTATCAGTCAGATCATTAAAAAAGCCCAACGCTTAATTATCCCCTATATCATGATTGGAATATGTTGGCTCTTCCCCATCAGGATGCTCGTTAAGTATCCCTATTACAATGGCCTAACTGTACCGCACATCATCTTTAAATCAATTCTGTTGGGCGAAGACAACGGTCACCTTTGGTTTCTCCCGACTCTTTTTTTCATTACAGCAGCCACGTCGTGCATCTTTCAAATACTCGAAAAGAGCCCTCTAACAAGTTTTAAGGTTCCGATAGTTTTCGGCGCTTCAATTTATCTTTACCATTTTGGAATACCATCAGCGAACAGATATATCAATTTGGCGGAAGCAAATGCAATATGGTTTGCGCTTGGCCTAACAATCCACTACTTGGAAGCAAACAAATGGTTCGAGAGCTATAAAAGGCGTAAAAGCATATCAATAGTCCTAATACTATTATTCCTTGTAAACTTACTAAAACAAGTGGTGCCCCCCATTGCTTCCACCGCCCTTACTTGCATGGCGCTTGCATCAATTTATTGTGTCATCCCCCAAAAGGCAAACCTACTAACCGAAAAGATTAGCAAAAACAGTATGGGAATATATCTTTTTCATTCTCCACTGGTTTACATTTCTTTTACCTACTGGCCCAACATAGCCCCAATGGCGATGGCAGCAATTAACCTGATTGGATTTGGATCAGTCGCCTATATGTTGACGAATCTAATTCGAGCCACAAATATGGGTTGGATAATCGGAGAAACGCCAAAGGTGAGTCCTAGGCCCTTTCGACACCACCTATATTGCGAATCAGCACCGCCGCCCACCCGACCGAATATTGCCGTTCGGCACCGCCATTAAATGCCTTCCCGCGCATCCCCGTTACGCTCGGGCTGCCATGCAGTCCAGAGAACGAGGAGGTTCCACATGGCGAGAAGGATCAGGGCCAGGGAGGTCCTGAGGCTGAGGTCGGTGAACGGGCTTTCGCAGAACGCGATCGCCCGCACCGCCCACGTCTCGAAGCACAGCGTCCAGGACGTGCTGGAAGCCGCGAGGGAGCGGGGCGTCTCCTGGGAGGACGTCGAGGGGATGTCCGAGGAGGCCGCCTACGCGCTGCTGTTCCCCGGCAGGGGCGACGCCGGGCCGGTGCACGCCGACCCCGACTGGGCACGCGTCCACCGCGAGCTCGCGAGGACCGGCGTCACGCTCAAGCTCCTGCACGCGGAGTACGCCGACGGGTGCGCGGAGGCCGGCGCGCCGTCGATGTCCTACGACAGGTTCTGCAAGCGCTACCGCCAGTACACGGTGTCGCGCAACGTGGTGAGCCGCGTCGGGCACAAGGCGGGCAGGAACATGGAGGTCGACTGGTCGGGGCCCACGATGCGGCTCGTGGACCCCGCGACCGGCGAGGTCAGGAAGGTGTACCTGTTCGTGGCCTGCCTCCCGTTCAGCCGGTACAGCTACATCGAGCCGACGCTCGACATGAAGCAGGATACATGGCTGCTGTGCCACGTGCACGCCTTCTCCTTCCTGGGAGGCGCGACGCCCTGCATCGTCCCCGACAACCTGAGGACCGGCGTCACCGCCCACCCCAGGGCCGGGGAGCCGGTCCTGAACGCGGCCTACGAGGAGCTCGCCGCGCACTACGGCTCCGCCGTGATCCCGGCGAGGGTCAGGAGGCCCCGCGACAAGCCGAGCGCCGAGAACGAGGTCTGGGCCGCCGCGACCTACGTGATAGCGGCGCTTCGCGACGAGGTGTTCACCGACATGGCGGCCCTCAGCGCCGCCGTCGCCCGGAGGGTCGCGGAGCACAACGACGCGCCGTTCGCCAAGCGCGAAGGCTCGAGGCGCGAGGTGTTCGAGGAGGTCGAGCGCCCGCTGCTGAGGCCCCTACCGGCCGAGCCCTTCGAGGTGTGCGAGTGGGTCTACGGCCGCAAGGTCCAGGCCAACTGCCACGTCGCGTACGCCCGCAACTACTACTCGGTGAGCCACCTGCTCGTCGGCTCGACGGTCGACCTGCGCGTCACCGAGGGCAAGGTGGAGGTCTTCTCCGGCGGCGAGCGCGTGGCCACGCACCCCAGGTTCCCGTCCTACGCGAGGAACCGCTACTCCACGCCCTGCCCTCGGACATGCCCGAGGGCAGGGCGTGGTCGGACTGGGACGCGCCGCGCATCCGCGTCTGGGCCTCGAGGGTCGGGCCCTCCTGCTCCGAGCTGGTGGACAGGGTGTTCGCCTGCTACGAGTTCGACGAGCAGGGCTTCAACGCCGCGCTCGCCGTGCTCAGGCTGTCCAGGCGCTACACCCCGGCGAGGCTCGAGCGGGCGTGCGGGATGGCGCTCGCGACCGGGAAGAGGTCGCCGCGCTACCGCGACGTCGAGCCCGTGCTGAGGTCGGGGCAGGACAGGGCGCCAGCCGGCGAGGCGTCCGGGGACTGCGGCTACGTGCGCGGCGCCGGCTTCTACGGGGAGGAGTGAGCATGGACGTCAACGCGGAGACCGCCCGCAAGCTCAGGGAGATGGGGGCGGCCGAGCTGCTCGCCGCCCTCTCCGCCCAGGACGAGGCCGTGTGCGCCGGGATGGCGTTCGCCGAGCGCGTCCAGATGGCGGTGGACGAGGCGCACTCCGACTTCATCACGCAGAAGGTCCGCAACCTGACGAGGAGGTCCGGCCTCAGGTACCCCGAGGCCGACGTCCGCTCGGTCGACTTCTTCGAGGGCCGCGGCCTCGACAGGGTGGCGGTGGCCGAGCTCGCGACCTGCGGGTTCGTCGGGCGCGGCGAGAACGTGGTTCTCCAGGGCCTCACCGGCACGGGCAAGACCTACCTGGCCTGCGCGCTCGCGAAGGCCGCCTGCGCCAGGAGGGTGAGGTCGTGCTACGTCCGCCAGCCCGACCTCGAGGACCTCTGGCGCGAGAGCCGTGACCGGCCCGGCGGCGAGCGCAAGCTCGTCCGCAAGTACGGGGCGTTCGGCCTGCTCGTGATAGACGAGTGGCTGCTCGACAGGCCGGACACCGAGTTCAGGTCGATGCTGCTGGAGCTGATGGAGCTGAGGTACGGCACGGCCTCGACCGTATTCTGGGTAGTGTCGAGAAAGTTGGTGTAGAGCCCCATCCGAAGCGAGTCGGCCCGGCGTCCTAGAATCTGGAATACGGTTGATATCCTATGCCGCCTCGACCCTGTCCGCAAGCTCGAGGCCGGACTCGAGCATCTTCCTGGCCTCCGCCTCAAGCCGCGCCCAATCGACGGGACCGTCGATTCCCCGAGTGCGACCGTCATCGTAGAGCTCGTTCATCCTCACCTCCGAGAAGTACCTGGACTCCTGCCATATCTCGTCCTGCTCGCACATGACCGCGCCCGCGAGCCGCACCAGCGAGCCCGTGGAGGGGAACACCTGCACGACGCGCGACCTGCGCTTTATCTCCCGGTTGGTCCTCTCCTGCACGTTGTTGGTGCGCAGGCGCTTCCAGTGGGTCGGCGGGAAGTCGAGGTAGGCCAGCGCGTCGGGCTCGGCCTCCTCCAGCACCGCCGCCGCCCTGGGGCAGCACCCCTCCAGCATGTCGCACGCCGCGTGGTACATGGCCGTCACGGTGGCGGCGTCGCGCCCGCGGAACACCTGCGACACGATCCTGCCCACGCGGCGCCTGAGCTGCCAGGAGCCGGCCTCGCGCATGCAGTCGCGCATGAGGTGGACCGCGCAGCGCTGCCACGCGGCGCCCTGGAAGACCTCGCCGAGCGCCCGGACGAGCCCCGGGTGGGCGTCCGAGACGACGAGCCGCACGCCCGCCGCCCCGCGCGAGCGGATAGCCCGCAGGAAGGCGAGCCACGAGTCGTAGGACTCGGTGTCGACCACGTCGACGCCCAGGACGCGCCTCCAGCCGCCCGCATCGCAGCCGATGGCGGTGACCACGGCGGTGGAGGCGACGCGCCCCTCGCGGCGGCACTTGACGTAGGTCGCGTCGAGCCAGACGTAGGGCACCGGCGAGCCGCCGAGCGGCCTTGCGCACAGGTCCTCGATGTCTGCGTCCAGGCTCGAGGCGATGGCGCTCACCTGGTCCTTCGAGAGTCTGGAGACGCCCATCTTCTCGGCCACCCTCTGCACCTTGCGGGTGCTGGTGCCCGTGGCGTACATCTCGGCCACGGCGGCCACGAGGGCGCGGTCGACGCGCTGGTAGCGCTCGAGCACGTCCTCGGGGAAGAAGCTGCCGGAGCGCAGCTTGGGGATGCGCAGCGTCAGCGTGCCGACGCAGGTGGCGAGCGACCTCTCGCGGTAGCCGTTTCGGCTGTTCGCCCCGCCGCCGCAGAGCTGGTCGGCCTCGGCGTCCATCACGGCGTTCACGACCTGCTCGGCGAGACGCCTGAGCAGCTCCTGCATGTCGATGGCGCCGTCGTCGAAACGGGGCATGGCGAGCATGTCCGGCGTCGGGTCTGATAAGATTTCCATAGCGGTCTTCGTCCTTTCCTAGAACCTGTTGTTGTGGTGATTTCAGATTCTAGGACGAAGGCCGTTCTTCGTTAAACGGGCACTAGGGCCGTCACCCTTACACCAACATTTTCGACGCGATCGCATGTCCGGCGTCGGGTCTGATAAGATTTCCATAGCGGTCTTCGTCCTTTCCTAGAACCTGTTGTTGTGGTGATTTCAGATTCTAGGACGAAGGCCGTTCTTCGTTAAACGGGCACTAGGGCCGTCACCCTTACACCAACATTTTCGACGCGATCGTATTCTGCACCCAGTTCAAGAAGAAGGACTGGCACCCGAGGCTCGGCGGCGGGGTGCATGCCGACGCCATCATGGACAGGATCGTGCACAACGCGGTCTGGGTCGACATGGGCGAGGCCAACATGCGGCAGCGCCGCGGATAGACCGGTAGCAATAAAAAAGCACCGGGGCCAGTGTCGGCCCCGGTGCCCAAGCGCGATATCGGCGGTGCTGTTTCGCGATATTCAACAGTGCTCGAGCGAGCAAATACTCACCAAAGGCACCACACGATAAGAAATAGGGAAAGCAATAGCCAAGGAATACAGCTAATTAAACTGTTTCTTCCATTTATCGATGCTCGTCCAGGGAAGATTAATCTCAGTTTTAACGGGATGGTTTACCCAATCAGCTAATTTATGGAGATAGCCGTCCTCGCGTTCAAGAACGGGAAGTCCCGTGTCTTCACCGATTTGGCGGGCTCGATTATCAATTGCAATAATTAGAGAGCGATGTCCTCCATTTAAACAGCGGATGCCCGCATGGAGACGCGTCCCCACATAATCAAACTCCTCGGTTTCAATTACACGATTAAGCTCTTCGATATTGGGGCCTATGACATTAAATTGCTTCAGATCGACTATTTGATCAAGACACCAATCAACATCATGGCTTCCTTGAATCCAAATCGTTACCTTTTCGTATTCCGACGACAGCAATTCCAGCATCTTACTGTCACGTTCCGCATCGAAACAATAATCGGTAATTGACGTAACAACGTTTTTAGAACGCTTAGAGGATATCTCGAGTTGCCTAGATGGGGTTAACGACCACATGGTCGGACATGCGGTATTAAGAACATTCTCTATGCCAATAGAGTTAAGCCTCTTCTTAGTCATTTCATCTCGAACACTATGAAGATATTCATCGGATAGCAAGGTTTTATAGAACTTCTTTGTATAGGCGTCGATAGCATCGTCCACCCCAATATCAGACATGCCCACGCCGAACAAAACAACATTTCTATTATTGCCCAACCGCTTGGCAAGCGCCCATTGCTGCTGATCAGCCATATGCGTATACAGAATATTGGTGCCGCACAACAGCTTTACGTATTCAGGACACATTTCAAGCTCTTTGGAATAATAGTGCGTTGCCACATGGGGCAACGCACCGCCAAAGATTTGATCCGCAATACAGCCACAGGCATCCATGATCACATGGTCACCAGAGTTCTCGCTTCCCATAGCCGTATCCAAAAGGAGATAGCGTTCTTGCTTAACACCATCGGATTTTTCATCGTGCCTGCGCGATGTCGCAGAGGCTTTAAGTAGCTGAGTCCATTGGTTAAAGCGCGCCATTAGTTTCTCCGAAATAAACGTTTGAGTAGAGCAACGTGACCGCCTTCGACGCCCGTCGAAGCAGAAGGCTGAAACGGCTCACAATAATCATCAGATAGGTTAAAAACGGCAGACACGCTGCATGCGCCACTTTCAACCGAACGAACAACAGGATGAGCGTTGCGAGAAGGCGAAAGACAGACTAGTTGGCTTAGCTCGGCGACACAAAGCGGATTCTTGCCGTCTTCCGCAAAAGAGTATATATGAATGCGAAGATAGGCCTCTTCATCATCATTTAAAAACAGCGGAACATGCCCCGCAAAAAGACCGTCCCCAGATTCAAGACTAATCCAGCGAATATCAGACTGATCAAGGGCACACCAAACTGCCGCGCGAACATCCACAGGCATCAAAGACGACTCAAAACGCACAGTCAAATCAACAGAAGAAGCTTGAATGAGCGTTTGAGACATGGCAGACGATCGCAATCGAGCATCAGCGAGATGATCGCTGAGCAAGAAGACCTTACTTAGTTCTTCGGTTTTTAGCACATTCCCGAAGGCGGACTTCCCGCTAACCAAGGATGGCTCTTCATTCAGATAACGTGTAAAGGCCTCGAAGAACATTTCATTTTCACGCTCAATCGACGTGCAGCTAAATCGATTAGGCGAATCGCATTTTGAGCCTGAAAGAGCCTCAAGAATAGAAGAAGCAATGCCGCAAGCAGAGGGCTCAGCGAGGTGGATGGTGCCCTCCGGAAAGTCGAGTAGATTATTCTCACGGTTTATTTCAATTACCGAAAGCTTCGATGCAAGCATTTCGAAAGGCAGGCGAGAGGGATTAGTCACGCTCAACGATACGCCGGCAACACACTTGGCATAAAGCGAGGCGCATTCATCAGCGGTCAAGATGCCGAGGCTGCGTACACGTGGATCACGAATGGGAGGCATTGCGTCTTCGCCGTATAAATATACGACAACTGCATCGTCGAGCTTGAGAAGCAATTTAATTGCATCAAGCAACATGCCAGACAAACGCCGATCCTTATTGGATTGATAAATAGCACAGACGGCATACTCTCTGCTTAGATTTTGTTCCTGCGCAGTATATATATCGCTAACGCCAAAATCACAATATGGGACTTCATGCGAATAATAGGGTTCAACTTTTTTAGAAAGCCATCTGCCTATTGTTATGGGGTTTAGTTCATAACGATAACTTGCTTCGGCATTTAGATACATCTCCCCCATCGGATAGAACCAAGGTTCAAAATCCTGAATGAAGTAGAACTTATGGGCGCACTTCTGCATAGATGCAAAGTGCGCCGTATTCCAAGCGGTGGCGATTACTGCAAAAAAATCCTCGGACACACTCGGAGCCACACGAACTTCTTTAGGCGAATAACCAAACCAATCCTTTATTTCGGTCTGAACTCTATGAGCACTTTTGTATGCTTCACAGCCCGGCATAATGTAAAAGTAGTTCTCATATCCGCGAGAATCTAGAAAGGAAGCCTTGCTGCAGATGGTTCGAAAGCCGCCAGAACCCTTTGCCGGCGGAGATATTATCCAGGCAATTTGTTTCATTTAAAGCACTCAAATCGCTTCGTAGTCAAAAGGATCGAACTTATATAACGCTGCGCGCTTGGGATCTCGAGAAAAGTTAACGGAGAACCATGGATCTCCCTCAGAGAAACGCTCGGACCAGTTATGCAACAATCGTGCCTTATCCTCAAAATGCTTATGAGAGCGAGATTTACTATCAAGGGATTTGTCAACACATGCCATATGGTAGAGACATGCCTCTGGTGTATAGATCACTTTTAACCCAGCTTGAGAAGACTTGAAGCAAATATCAACATCCGAATAGTCAAGAAGATACGACTCATCAAAACCACCCAGACGATTAAAATGTTCGCGTGAAATAGCTAAACAGACACCACTCACCGCCGATACATCCCTTACGGTCAATGGCATATAGATATAGCCAGGAGAAGAGCGATGAATGCCTTGCGACAGGTTGACGATTGATTCTCCAACATAAGACAGGCCTGCCTGCTGCACAATGCCGTCAAGATCGCACGTCATTGTTCCAACGACGCCAACATCCTCTCGTTGAGAAAAACCGACGAGAGTCTTTAGCCACGAGGAGTCTAGTGCCTGAATATCGTCATGAATAAAGACGAGTTGCTCGCCACGCGCGGCGAGAGCACCGGCATTTCTCCACACAGATATATTAAAGGGGTCATCAAGCGCGTGAACGATATAGCGGCAACGAAGTCCAGAGCTCGATTGCTTAACAGCAGCTTCCGCTTCCTGCGAGCACACGAAAACGACTTCAAGATCATCAAAATCGGTGTCATTGATTGAAGATACAAGAGTCGAAAGAACCGAAGAATTGCCGCGGGTGGTAACGATTAATGAACAGGACTCAGATGAAGGAACATCATAAATGGGGCTATAACGAAAAGCACGATTATGAGAATTGACCACAGTCGCCTTGATACCGCATCTATCAAGGTGCTCCTGAACAGCTTTTATTCCAGCGAGGGTTGCATAGGGTTTACTATCGGAATTACCCGCAGTCGAATTCTCGCTTATTCTCCAGTGATACAAGATTTTAGGAACGTGATGGATCGTCCCACCAAGTTCGGCAATCTTCAGCACCATGGCATGGTCCTGGGCGCCATCCAACTCGCCGTTAGAAAGGTCAATTCTGTCTAAACATGCCCTCTTAATAGTAAGAAGGTGGCAAATATAATTATTGTCTCGAGCCATATCAAGACTAAAATCCGGCTTAAAAGTAGGATGAGCCAAGGACCCATCAGGCAATAGCTTATCTTCATCACAGTAGAGAAGATTAATATCCGAATTTTGATTTAGAGCGTGTGCATACTCAAACAAGATATTCGGTTCGAGAACATCATCATGATCGAAAAAGCAAAGGTAGTCTCCCTTGGCCATCTTGATTCCGACATTGGTGTTCTCAGTGATACCTAGATTGCCCTCAAGATCAGTCACTTTAATTCTAGAGTCTGCAGTCACGTACTCGGAAACCAAGTCGCTAAGTCCATCGTAATCTGGCGTAGAGTTAACCAGGATGAGTTCCCAATTCGAATACGTCTGAGCAATCACAGAATCAGCCATATCCCTGAAGAAATTCAAGGGAGTCTTATATAGAGGAACGATGATTGAAAACAAGGGCTGGTATGCAAGTCTTATTTGTGCTTGTGCCCGCGAATCGGATCCAGTCAATCTGCGCCCAGAAAACCAGGACAAATAACGGGGTTGATCGAATGCACACGCATGATTCCGATCAGCCTCATCCAAAAGCTCTTTAAGCATATCTTTCTTTAGATTGATAAACGTATCTAGATGACCAGAAGCCCTGTGTATGCAAATGCACAGGCTATCCCCGACCTCAGGAATATGAAGAGAGAAATTTATTAGACCAGGATTCGCATCGGCTATTAATTTATTAAATAACAAAGATTCCCCAACAACGCAGGCTTCTTCATTAAAAGCGACAATACGATCACCCTCAAGGTAATCAGTACCCGAAAGAACACCTCTAACGATTACGCCATCAACGCAGGGAATAAAGCTCTCAATTTGGATAGAAGCGAGCGCATGCACGCCAGAACGGTCAATATTGCGAAATTGTCCACAATGCTCCGCGCGCAGCAAGCCGTTAACTTTCGACTCAATCGAAAACTTGCCAGGATTGATGCGGCGCTGGTAAATTACATTAACTCCGCTAAAGAAAGACAGCGATTGGTCGACACCAAAATCGGCAAGAACAGCAACAAATTCAGTCTCTGAAATAGGAATGATTCTTGCGGGCAGAATTTGCCCATTAGGTGATTGCGACTCAACAGCATCAGGAAAAACGGATGCGGCTTCATACAGTAGATATAGCTTGCCGTCGCCACGGCAATTTAGCTTATTGTTAAATTCGGTATTAAAAACTATGCCCATATCAGCAACACTTTCCAACAACTAAAACAAACTCGCAAATCGTAGCCAAAGTAAACGGGAATACGAGGCATATCAATATGAATCGTTTGCTGTCCCCAAAGACCAAGCGACTTTGGTTAAGGATAAACGATAGGCACGGAACCAGAAGTGGCAAAAGGTAACGACTCTGGCAACCATTAACTGTCCCCAATCCAACGGGAGTAAAAGACACATAAAGTGCAGTTGCCACCAAAATCACCGTAAACAAAAACACAAATGAGGCCCATAGAAATTGTGCGAGACCAATATGATTAACGCTAATCGAATCGGCCGAAAAAAGCCCAAACAACAATAGGCAAACAGCTGGAAGCACCTGAACCAACCCACGGATTGCATTTACAGAAATCTGAGCAGCAAGCGATCCAAGGTATGCAAAGTTCAATGCATATCCAGAAGAGGTTATCGGATTTAAATAATAAGTTGAAAAATAATTGGCGAGTATTTCCGCGTAGCGCAATGGATCGGCGAGAATGAAAGCGATTTGCTGACCAGAGTTAACATCGGAGCCGCCTCGCATATCGCCAACGTTAGATCCGCTGGCCGTTGAAAACAAGAACGGAAGCGCAAATGAGGCAAAAGCAATCAAGCCCAAAACAAACACGGCGGCATAGTAATGAACTCGTTGCTTCGAGCCCGCAAAACGATTACGCGGAACCATAAAGAAAAGACCGATTATCGGAAAATACACAGCTTTGACTGCGAGTCCTAAAAAGGTAAATAAAAATGCGAGTGCTATATTGCGAACTGTAAATTCATTTAAATCACCCCATGCATACCTCAAAAAATAAGCAAAACCGAGAATGATAAACGAAATGAGCCATGCATCATATGAGAAACATGACGCAAGAAAGATCGAAGTTGGCAGCATTCCCACAAAAGCAAATAGTCCCTTTTTTGAGGGCGTAACCTTGATTGCAATGGCAATTGCAAGACAGTAACTAAATAAATTGCAAATCCGAGCGAATTGAATCATAGAAGAAAAATCGAAATGCAGAAGGCGAGCGAGCCAAAGGCCAATTGCCGATGGAATATACCCAATGCTGCTAAGCGTATAAACGAATTCTTCATGCTTGTTAACTTGCACATGACCAGAAGCGATATCAGATCTATAGGAGCCATTCAACTGCCTAGCATGCTCAAGAATTTCCGCTCGATCAAAATGGGAAAGAGAGGGCTCTTCATAGCCCTGTGCACGACGGACCGCTTCGCCAGTAAAGTTAATATCCGAATCAGTTTTTTGAGTTTCAAATAAATAAGATGTCGAAAGGGCATTGGAATAGTGAATTTGATCATCCCATGAAATACCCGTTGTTATCGGAGTGCTCACCACAAGGAAAACACCAATTGAGAATGCAGCGATAAAGAAAGCAACAGGAAGGGCAGAATTTCTCTTTCGAATGCCCGAGCAAGCCGTGAAAACCGAAGTTATGATTACCAGCAGGAAATAAACAACAGCATTAATGAACCCATTCACGAATGCAATCGTAGAGCAGCCAAAAACAATAAAGAATGCGATAATCAGCAGGGAAACGTAATCGGTAGCCTTGACCCTCGCCGAAGCAGAATGGAACAACGCTTTCAGAGAAAAACCGCTTTGGAATAAATAGAGTATTGCGCAATAGGAAATCAGAAAAAAGAATATGAGCCGCTTTTTATTCCAGTCAGCAATATTCGAGAAATGAGAAGCCGGCGAGCCAAGAACGGTGCAGCCCTCCCAGATGACCGCCACAGCAAATGCCGTAAGCAACAGGACTAATAATTGAGCGCAGCGACCAGAACAGTTGCCACGCTTTTTTTCATCATCTGAGGAAAGGAAGATACAATATGATTGCCAAATGGCAACATCTACAACGACGCAATAGAGCGCTAAAACGAACAGCTGTGAGACAGAGTGGTTCACATAAAAGTGCTTCATGCACAGAAGCTCGACAATAAAGAGAAGAGCAACGAAGACGGCTTTCATTATTTGCTTTTGGTTTACGCATCGAGACAACACGGGGCTAATTCACCTTTATCCAAATCAAGCTGCAAGGGCCCTCGAAGAATCGTTCCCAGTCATCTGGATGACAAGTATGGGCACCAAGCACTGTTCACAACTGTTGAAAGAAATATAAGTAGAGACATTCCCATCCGGATGATTTATACGCCAAAGCGAAACGCATAGCCTACTTTTCCTTCTCCCTACTTAACGCAACAGCCTGAACAAGCGAGTTCAAACGCTCTTCCTGTCGAGAGAGGCGAAGAGAATTGCAGAAATCACGGACCACAAGAACGGCAATAACGTAAAGGAACACGAAGTTAGAAGCCGACATGAAACCAAATAGACTTGAAAGCCACATTGCAACTTGTGGAAAAACGCCCAAAATTACAAAACTGACGCTGAATAGCAGCCAAAACAGAGAATCCAAAACTTGCATTTGGGATTTTTTTAATTTGCGCAATACGAACACGAATACCAAAACAGCGCAAACGAGAAGCAAAATACGAAGAGAGACCGGCAAATGGATCACCTAAACCACTGAACGACAAGGAGCGTAACGAAAACACGAACCATATACTGCATAGACCTAACAGGGTTAAGATAGCTCTCGCCACCTTGACGCTCGCGCATCTTAACCTGTACCTCTGAAATAGAATACCCTTGCTTCAAAAAGAGAGCGAGAGATTCTGGTTCCGGATTTAAGGTATTGTCGTAATAGTATTTCGCAAGAATATCCCGCCCAAATAGCCTAAATCCAGACGTGGGGTCACTGATCCTCTTGCCTGTCAGAATCTTTATTAGCACCGTAATCATACGCGAGCCGATCATGCGAAGCGTCTTGTCTTTGCGCACGCTTACAAACCTAGAGCCAATGACAATATCTGATCCATCAGATTGAGCCCTATCAACAAGGACCTTTATATATTCCGGACAATGCTGGCCGTCAGCATCAAACTGAACCATATAGTCATATCCATGATCAACCGCATAACGCGCAGCCGTCTGAAACCCAACGGTCAAACCACAGTTAATGGGCATATCAATGATGTCACAACCAAGATCCTTGCAGATAGCTAGCGTTCGATCTCGAGACCCATCATTGATAACAACAAAATCAAACTCAGGTGCAATTTGCCTGAGCTCGCATATCGTCTTTTCAATGCATTCCTCCTCATTATAAGCAGGAATAGCGATAAGAGTTTTAGGTGTCATATACACATAAACCGATCTCTAGTTTTTCTCATTATTATAGCGAGAGATATACAAATGGTTAAATAGACACAACGAATGGTGCACCCTTGATTATCAACCCTTGATTATCAACTTCATCCGAACACCTCCCACATTCATCCGCACATGTGCGGATGAATGTGGGAACCCGATACCCTGAGGGCCGAACCGGTTGGCCCCGGGGACTCGAAGGACGGCATGTCCGGAAAGAAGAAAAAGGGTTCCGAGAAGGCGACCCCGAGTATCTACGGCAGGCGCTCACCAGACACGAAAGGGACACGGTCCAGAAGATGCTGGAGCTGGACGCCCGCGCGCCTCCAGGGCGATGCTCGGCGGCGATGCGGAGGCGCTGCTAGACGCCTACAGCCTGGAGGACGTGCCCATCGGAAGACTCGACCTGACGCCGAACCTCATCGAGAGGGCACGCGCAGAGAGGCGCGACGCCCCGCTGGCCTAGCCCAAAGGCAAAACGGAAGAGGCGGACCGACCGTCCGGCTGAGTCTGGAAAGAGGTGCCAGACTGAGGGCGGAGAATGGCCCCCGGACCTATCGAACACATATCCACCGTTCCTTCAACTGGGGAAACGGCGCCCCCGGGGTCCATGGGGGCCGCGGGGGCGTTCGGCTAGCCGCGGGTACGGACTATCTGCGCAGTGTGTTCGGCTGAGATCGGAAATCAACCACGAATGGTGCACACGGCATCGAGAACCCCGCAACAAACCTAGCCCTAGATTTCAAAGCTAGCAATCTTCCGAGTGTTGAACGGCATGGTTGCGCCATGTCTCTCCAAGCGTAGGTGCACAACTACGAGGTTTTCTCAAAAGTCTTAATTGTAACCACACGCGCCATATTAATGACATTCATTAAATACGACTTAGAGCAAAATGGGATTTGAAGCAATTGGGAAATACCTTTTGCTCGATTACCAGAATGAATATTTCTCAACCCATTATTAAATAATGCATTTGCCTTTAGATAGTTCTCAGCTCGTCGCCGATCGAACCGCTCGGCGACGATTGTATCAATCTTATGGACATCCAGTGATCGGCCCTCTTTGAAAGCTGAACGTAAACACTGAGAAACAACGAACTGTTTATACAAATTGCTACGCGAAATGCTATTAACAGTCATTCTGTATCGAATGAGCGGCTCTGGAACATTTCCAATAGTGAACCCTTCCAGCTCGGCACGCAACAGTAAGTCATAATCTTCTGCTAGCGGAACAGACCGATACCCCATTTCAAATACAGACCTTCTTCCAAACCAACTCGGATGAGGTACGCAATTTCTAATCATAAGAGAACGCCTAACGCCTTCACTCGAACTTGGAATTGAATCAACGAGATATAATTGACTACCGTCTTCGTCAATGGCGTTCAAATAAGAACCCACTAGGTCAAGCTCATGTTCTTCAAGATACGACAACTGCCGTTCAATGCGCTGCGCCTCAGAAATGTCATCTGAGTCCATTCGGCAGATATACTGACCGCGTGAGACCTTGAACGCCCTTTCCAAAGATGCAGCAAGACCAAGATTGCGTTCATTTCTCACGAGGCAAATCCTACTGTCATGAGAGCTATAGTTTTGAGCAATATCGTAAAGTGTGTTGTCATCTGGATTATCAAAAACAACAACCACCTCGATTCGATGATAGGTCTGCTTTAAAATAGACGCTAGTGCCTCAGTAAAATCTTTGGCGCTCTCCCTATAACAAGGCATGAGCACTGAAACCAACTGTGAATCTGTCAACTAAAACCTCCAACACCGCTGCGGGAGCAAACGCTAATGAAAACTACCGATAGTTTAATAGTCCTTCATGTGGCATATATTACAAGTGATTTCGCTTCTGGCGTGTCTACAGTGGTGCCTCAATACCTAAATGAGCAGTCAGAAATAAAGGACATGAATATAGCTCTATTAAATCTTACAAACTACAGACCTAAAGATGCGAAATATCCCGTCTTCTATCAGTCATGCATAGAAAAACTTCCTGAACCGTTTTGCAATCCGTCACTCGTAATATTTCATGAGATATATAGGCCAGATCACATTAAACTAAGCCATTGGCTCAGAAGACGTGCGATCCCATACATCATCACACCACATGGGTCTCTAACATATGTGGCGCAAGAACAGCATCATTTAGCTAAACAATTGCTTAATGTTTTCTTCTATAACGCCTTTATTCGCAATGCTGATTGTATCCATTTTCTATCGGAAAAAGAGGCGATGAGTTCAAACGGCTTTAAACATAGGAAAGCAAGCATTATTCCAAATGGTGTTAGCATCCCAAAAGCCAAAGCCTCAAACTTAGACAGCCGCATCGCGCTTTTTATTGGCCGCCTAGATATAGAGGTCAAAGGTCTTGATCTACTGATCAAAAGTCTGCCACTAATTGCTGATGAGCTAAGAGGGCTCGGAGCAAAAATCTACATCTACGGTCCAGACGAAGATGGGTCTATGGCCAAACTGGAACTACTTATTGCCGACAATCAAGTATCCGATATTGTTTTATTAAATGGTCCAGTTAATGGTCAATCTAAAGCGGACGCTTTTCTCCAATCGCAGTTTTATATCCAACTTTCACGCACTGAAGGTTTCCCGACGTCTGTTTTGGAAGCACTAGCATATGGCCTCCCAATTATTGTTACCGAGGGAACCACATGGAAAGAAACAGCGAACAATAAAGGAATTGGAATCGGTGTAGAATCTGATCTCGAAGCCATTTCTAAAGCAATTCTCACGCTGTTCAATGACGATGAACTTCGTTGTAAACTTGCAACTGCAGCTAGAAAGTATGCAATTGAACACTTTCAATGGAAGGCCATTGCCAAGCGTCAATTTATTTTATACAGGGACATTGTAAACGGGCTTTCTAACTAACCATCTTGTTCTTCCAATACGGAAAGGGACTAAATGCTGTTTTCAATTATTATCCCTGCATATAATGCGGCATCCAGTTTGCCGGAAACGCTATCATCCATCTACCAACAAACATATGACGGCTATGAAATTATCCTCATTAATGATGGATCAGCAGACGCTACTGAAAGTGTCTGCAAAGTGTTTTGTGAATCTCACAACAATACTCATTACGTTAGACAAAATAATATGGGCGTATATGAGGCCAGGCGAAAAGGCGCGGAGATAAGCGCCGGAGATTACCTGGTCTTTGTTGATGCGGATGATTCTTTGCGCTTCGATACCCTATCTATTCTTGCTCGCGAAATCGATAAGTGCAATCCAGACATAATCTGTTTCAGCTATACAAGAAACCCAGACTATTCAAACGATCCGTTTATCAATCCCGCCCTTCCGTCTGGCATCTATGAAGGTGACGATCTCGACGAAGTCAAAAAATGTTTGGCGCGAGGGAAACTCAATTCAATTTGGGGAAAGGCAATCAAAAGAAACTGTCTGATTGACGATTTAAGCAATACCGATACAAAGAGAATCGATTTTGCAGAAGATTTTCTGCAAATGATACCCATAGTCGATTCAGCCAGATCGGTTTTACAAATAAGTGATGCGCTGTATTATTACAATTGTCAAAACGGACAAAGTGCAACACACAGCTATAAGGAAAAACAGCTTTCAGATTTAACCTTCGTCACCTCAAGCCTAGTGAAAATCGCTGCTCGTTGGGGAGAAGAAACAGAAAGGCTGGCATGGAAAACAAGAACGGAACAGTATCTTTATCTCCTATCGATCAACGAGCTCAGTGACAATAATGAGACCAAAAAACGTAACTTTGTTTCAATTTCAGAGGCCTTATTTAATCCCTCAATTAAAGCTGATGTCCCTTGCAGCACCTACAGACCTGACAGCTATTTACTGTTCCTTGCGGCAAAGAATAAGCACTATTTGTTATCTCGAGTAGTAATACGCTGTTGTGAACAGCTAAAACTATTGATACTGAAAATCTTGAGCTAATCGCCCTGTTGTCATCGCTCATTTTTCCTGGCACCGAGTAGTAAAACCAACCGACTTAGCCTTCGATAATCAAATGTCAGGCAAGCCGGTTGGTCATAAAAGTAATGAAAGAACATTAGGCTATTCTGCTTAACAAGCGTCACAGATTATCGCTTGATAAATGCAGATATGCTCGTCTTTTCGGATTCGTTTAGCCCAAACATCAAAACCAAGAAGAAATAGATAAAGAAATAAATTATTGCTGACACCAAAACCACCACAAGGCCAGATAAAAGGCTTTTAATTAGGTTATAGAGTAGCAGCAAAGCCCCCGTACCGGCAATAACCAAGACGGAAAGTTTGGCAATTTCAAGCCAAAATTTCTTTATGTTCAACCCAAGCTTTTCAGAATAATACCAATTCATACAGAAACCGTTACCTATAACCATAGCGATGGCTGTTGAAACTGCTGCGCCCACTATGCCCATAAGCTTGAGCAATATAATCGTCACAACCACGTTGACAAGCGCAATCGCAAGATACATATACCCCCTATACAGGTAAACATTCGCAACCTGCATTATGGTAAGTCCCAGGTTCTGAATTAAGTCAATGGTAAATGGAACCATTACGATCAAGGCGATATAGAAAGCGTCTATATAGTCCTTACCAGCCCAAATAATGATGAAATCTTTCCCCAGAACAATAAATAAACTAAGAACAAATCCGCAGACGATAAAGGAAATGCGACCGACTTTAATGAAGAGATCCGAAATTTCAGACATATCCTTATTCTGGCAATACAGTTCTGAAACTCGAGGAAGAAAAACTGAAGAGGCTGCCGTACCGATTGTCATATAAATCGTGTAGATTTGAGATCCAACAGAATATACCGCAACGGCGGCAGCACCAAAATAATAGCCGACAATTAATTGATCGGTTTTCCAGAAAATCTGGTCAGCAATCGTCACCAATACAATCGCGCCGCTAAAAAATAGCAATCCTTTAGCCAGTTTCATGTCCCAGCCATGATATCTGAAACTAATGTGCAGATTATATTTAGCAAACAAACGCTGACTCACCGCGCACAACACATTTGTAACAAGCACAACTAAACATACGGCTAATGCATTCTTAAAAATTGTCGTAAGTCCATACACTATGAAAGGCTGAGCTATTAGGGCGGCCAATTGCGAGCCCTTCAAAAAAACAAACCTTTCATTAGCAGTTATCGCCGCAACGCTAATAGTGTTGTTCATGATAACAATTGTGTTGATCCCTAATACAACAAGCATTGCGGAACACTCATCAAGCTGTGAGTTTGTAAAACTGGCTGAATATACAAACCGAACAACCACGGCGAGAACGCAACTTATTAGCATCACGAACACAGATAGGACCCAGTACAGACGCCTAGCTATTGCGAGAGTATTCTCCATTAAGTCATTTTTGCCCTCTGCCATATACTTGCAATAAAAACGCCCAACACCGGCAGACAAAATCCCATTAATGGAAACTATATAAGACATGATAGAGCCTATCAATTGATAGAGTCCATATTCGTCTTGTCCAATGTTTTGCAACAACATCGGAACATATACAAAGCCGACTAAAGCCTGAGCCAGTATATAACCATATGTAATTATTATGCCAGTAAGTCTTCTGCTTGCGCTACTTATCAGAATCACCGTTTCACAATTAGTTGCTTCAAATACCATTCAGAAATTAAAGCACTATTTAATCAGAACAACCGATTGCCGAACCTCTCCTTTGTTCGCATTGTTAAAACAGGGTCCGATTAAATTCCCAGGCAGAATTTGATGCCACATTTTATTGTCATGCGGACTATCTCCCCAGAAGAACCCAATATGACAGTCGATTGATCCGTCAGTCTTAAAGAAGATAATATCTCCCTTTTGAGCATAACCACTATTTAGCATATCTTGGACAGTACGGAACTCATACATTTTGCATCCCAAATCTCGAGCATAGCCATACCATCTCCAAGCGTTAATATAGCCGCCACCGCCTGGCCCCCCAGCCCAAGGAGAGTGATTATTATTCTGCGCAATACGATTGACATCGCCACCAACCGCAGCATAAGCATGGGCCACGAAGCCAGTGCAATTCATGCCAGTATAGCCATCCCATCTCGGGGCACCTTTTGGGTAAAGGCAACTATCATAGGAGAAGCCACCGGAATATCTCGTTCCTAAATAATAGCCATCAAATTGATGCGTCGTAAGCCAAGTGACGAGTCCAATACGACTAACCCCCAAAACCGTTGAGCTGCCAAATGGGCTGTAGTAAATCTGAGTCGACTTCGACTGGAGAGTGCCATCAGGAAGCAAGACATCGCAGTAAAGATCGTAATAACCATCTTGCAATCCAAGTGCAGAGGGATTGAAATAGGCGTCATTCACACTGGAAAATTCTTTTAGAACACCCCATTTACTCCAGTCGGACTTGGCCCAAACAAATTTAAACTGAAATTGTCCAGATTTTTCAGCTGCAAGCGTTCCCAAATCAGCTCGAACTCCCCAAGAATTATTGCCATCAGTCGAAATTGCAGTAATCCTCGAGAAATCCCAACAGCTAATGATTGTTCTTTTTGTTTGGACAACTCCATCTGACCCCGAAACGTCACAGATCAATTCATAGTCTCCGGCGTCTTTTGGAGCCCATTGCAAGTGTGAACTTGTGCCCTGTTGAGCAACGCCCCAGTCAGCCCAATTATTCTTATTCCAGACGAACTTATACTGTAAGTAATTAATATCACCCGAGCATCTAGCATCGATCTCAGTGCTTTCATTAGGCCTGACAAGCGTTGCAGAAGAACTCAGGGACTCGTAATTCCACTTCTCGGAGCCAATCGAGCATTCAGTCTTCGAGGTCATCGTCTGATCGTTGGCCTCATCAATAACATCAACAAAAACGGTGACAGCGCCAGATTTATCGACTCTCCAGTCAATTGAGGATTTACCTCTGCCGGAGTCAATCACACCCCATTCAGCCCAGTTGTTCCGCATCCAAACATATTTGTATGAAATCTGATTATTCTTTCGGATGGTAATCCGAGGTGTAATTGAAAGCGTATCCCCTACGCACAAATTGGATGAATCAGATTTCAAATCTATTGAAGTGAAGTTAGATAGATTTCTCTCCACCCTGACGGGGAACCTCCAGGTCCTCACGTTGCCGGCCGAATCGACGGCGTCGACCAAGATGTTGACGTCGCCGGCGACCTCCGGCACCCAATCGCAGGAGGCCTCGGGCCCGAGCTGGCGGATGGTGCCCCACCTGGACCAGCCGCCCTGCTCCCAGACGAACTTATAGCGGACCGAGCCCGAGTTGCCGGACGCGGCCAGGCCGAGCGAGCAGCGGTCGCCCAGGAGAGGAGACCCTCCATCGGACGCCTTTGCCGAGAGGCCGTCGACAGAGTAGTCCTCTGAGATGCGAACGGGGAGTCTTGACGTCGACGTGAGCCCGCCGACCGTGACGTCGGCATAGAGAGTATAGGAGCCGGAAGACGGGGGCGCCCAGGTACAGGCGGCGGACTCAGATGCTGCCTGGATGACGCCCCACTTGGACCATGAGCCCCGTTCCCAAAGGAATTTAATCTTTGCGCCGGGAGCCGCCGCGGCGGAGATATTGACCTTCATTCCGCCGCTCCACTCGAGCGTATCCCCGCCGCTCACGGAAAGGCGACAGGCATCCACCCTGACGGGGAACCTCCAGGTCCTCACGTTGCCGGCCGAATCGACGGCGTCGACCAAGATGTTGACGTCGCCGGCGACCTCCGGCACCCAATCGCAGGAGGCCTCGGGCCCGAGCTGGCGGATGGTGCCCCACCTGGACCAGCCGCCCTGCTCCCAGACGAACTTATAGCGGACCGAGCCCGAGTTGCCGGACGCGGCCAGGCCGAGCGAGCAGCGGTCGCCCAGGAGAGGAGACCCTCCATCGGACGCCTTTGCCGAGAGGCCGTCGACAGAGTAGTCCTCTGAGATGCGAACGGGGAGTCTTGACGTCGACGTGAGCCCGCCGACCGTGACGTCGGCATAGAGAGTATAGGAGCCGGAAGACGGGGGCGCCCAGGTACAGGCGGCGGACTCAGATGCTGCCTGGATGACGCCCCACTTGGACCATGAGCCCCGTTCCCAAAGGAATTTAATCTTTGCGCCGGGAGCCGCCGCGGCGGAGATATTGACCTTCATTCCGCCGCTCCACTCGAGCGTATCCCCGCCGCTCACGGAAAGGCGACAGGCATCCACCCTGACGGGGAACCTCCAGGTCCTCACGTTGCCGGCCGAATCGACGGCGTCGACCAAGATGTTGACGTCGCCGGCGACCTCCGGCACCCAATCGCAGGAGGCCTCGGGCCCGAGCTGGCGGATGGTGCCCCACCTGGACCAGCCGCCCTGCTCCCAGACGAACTTATAGCGGACCGAGCCCGAGTTGCCGGACGCGGCCAGGCCGAGCGAGCAGCGGTCGCCCAGGAGAGGAGACCCTCCATCGGACGCCTTTGCCGAGAGGCCGTCGACAGAGTAGTCCTCTGAAACCGGCGAAGTTGCACTTAAATCATCGGCCCGTGTTGAATCTTCAATCTGTGATGGAGACAGGCCCGCTTCGCTCAAACCAAAGCAAGGAGTTACGGCCAAACAGAAATAAAAGAAGAAAAAAGCGACACGGACAGCCTTACTTCTAAAGAAATGCATATAGAACCTCCCCGATAGTTCACTCCAACATAATATTGCTAGCAAGTAACAATTTAAGGCCAAGATTTACCATACAAGTAAGGTCGACTACAACCAGCGCAGTCGACCTAGAGAATTCATATTGATGTTAGCCAATTAAAGAAATAATGCGCGCAATATTCTGACCATATGTGTCACCCGGAACAGCCCAGCGGCCATTTAAATCTTCCAAATATGGCGCAACTCCGAGAAAACCCTTAGACTGAAGGACTTCATATCGAGGATCCACACAAGCGTTATTCAACGCCGCACCAGTAGCATATCCTTTAAGATGCTGGACTTGGGCAAGCAAGCCCTGATATACATCGTCAAATCTAGCGCCTCCCGATTGTTGATTGACGGCGCCCAGTCCGGCGAAATTGCACTGATTCGGCTTTACGGAACCTCCAAATTGCAACCATCCAGTCTCAAGCATAGCCTGAGCAAAAACAACTTCCGGACGAACCCCTTCAGAAACAGCGGCTTCGACAATTAATGAACAAAAATCGCGAATAGTAGGTGCTCCCTTTGAAATAAATTCGTCTGAGGGATATGTATGTCCTGTTGATTCATATAAGTTCACCATAGCATCAACTGAAGTCTGCAGACTTCCCATAATTGGAGTACCCTCCACCGTGACCTTGCGGGTCAGGTGCCTCTCGGCGGAGCCGTCGATCACGTCGAGGTAGACGGTGTAGTCGCCCGGCTCGGTCGGGGTCCACTCGCAGGAGGAGGAAGCGGAGGGCTGCTGGGCGACGCCCCACTTGGCCCAGCCGCCCTTCTCCCAGACGAACTTGTACTTGAGGCCGGAGGCGTCGCCGGACACCTTGGCCTGCAGCTTGACCGGCTTGCCGCAGAGGGCGTCGCCCGAGACTTCGAGCGACTCGACGGAGTAGCGCTCGCCGACCGTGACCTTGCGGGTCAGGTGCCTCTCGGCGGAGCCGTCGATCACGTCGAGGTAGACGGTGTAGTCGCCCGGCTCGGTCGGGGTCCACTCGCAGGAGGAGGAAGCGGAGGGCTGCTGGGCGACGCCCCACTTGGCCCAGCCGCCCTTCTCCCAGACGAACTTGTACTTGAGGCCGGAGGCGTCGCCGGACACCTTGGCCTGCAGCTTGACCGGCTTGCCGCAGAGGGCGTCGCCCGAGACTTCGAGCGACTCGACGGAGTAGCGCTCGCCGACCGTGACCTTGCGGGTCAGGTGCCTCTCGGCGGAGCCGTCGATCACGTCGAGGTAGACGGTGTAGTCGCCCGGCTCGGTCGGGGTCCACTCGCAGGAGGAGGAAGCGGAGGGCTGCTGGGCGACGCCCCACTTGGCCCAGCCGCCCTTCTCCCAGACGAACTTGTACTTGAGGCCGGAGGCGTCGCCGGACACCTTGGCCTGCAGCTTGACCGGCTTGCCGCAGAGGGCGTCGCCCGAGACTTCGAGCGACTCGACGGAGTAGCGCTCGCCGACCGTGACCTTGCGGGTCAGGTGCCTCTCGGCGGAGCCGTCGATCACGTCGAGGTAGACGGTGTAGTCGCCCGGCTCGGTCGGGGTCCACTCGCAGGAGGAGGAAGCGGAGGGCTGCTGGGCGACGCCCCACTTGGCCCAGCCGCCCTTCTCCCAGACGAACTTGTACTTGAGGCCGGAGGCGTCGCCGGACACCTTGGCCTGCAGCTTGACCGGCTTGCCGCAGAGGGCGTCGCCCGAGACTTCGAGCGACTCGACGGAGTAGCGCTCGCCGACCGTGACCTTGCGGGTCAGGTGCCTCTCGGCGGAGCCGTCGATCACGTCGAGGTAGACGGTGTAGTCGCCCGGCTCGGTCGGGGTCCACTCGCAGGAGGAGGAAGCGGAGGGCTGCTGGGCGACGCCCCACTTGGCCCAGCCGCCCTTCTCCCAGACGAACTTGTACTTGAGGCCGGAGGCGTCGCCGGACACCTTGGCCTGCAGCTTGACCGGCTTGCCGCAGCGGGCGTCGCCCGAGACTTCGAGCGACTCAAGAGACCAATTAACAACTTTGTATTTAGAAGTGCTAGTCACATACCCATTGGAGTCAATGACATCAACATAGATCTCATATTCACCAGCCTGGGGCAGGGTCCAAGAAATCGACGGCGAAGTTAAGTCTTGACCGATTACACCCCAATTGGAATCACTCCAATCAGACCCAGCCCTATGCCAAACAAACTTATATCTAAGGCCATCAGTCTTGCCGCTAACATTTACACCGATTTTTACCGTTGACCCCGCATGTCCCAGTTCTTCCGAGAAGGAAATTCCATTGACGGAGTAGGGATGCGGGAACTGCGCGATGATTGCGGCAGCGTCAGCCTCGCCAAGACGGCGGCAACCATCGTCCGAGAAATAGTTGACCACATCACCGTAATTCGAGATAAAGCCATGTTCGATAAGAATACCTGGAATTCCCTGCTCGCGAGCGCAGCGGATAACGGCGAACTCGTCGCCTACCTCCATTTGAAATACGCCGCGGTACGTTAGTCCCATAGCAGCAAGGTTGTTCATGACCTTGTTGGCAAGCTCAACAGAGACCTGCGTGTAGTCGGTGCCATTTGCGGTAGGAGCATAAACTTCTGCGCCGTGAGCTCCAGAAGACCCAGAGTTGATGTGAAAGCTAACAAAGGCCTGCGCGCCCTGATCAATGCAGCGCTGTACGCGATAAAGATAATCATTGCTGGGATAGTAGCCAGACTGCTCGCGCGCAAGAACGATCTTAAAGCCGTAAGCTTCAAGTTTATTTTTGCAGGCTGTCATGATCTTCCAGGTAAGGTCGGCTTCACTCTTGCCATTACCCTGAGCGCCAGAATCCACCCCGCCATGTCCGGCGTCAAGTGCAATAACCCCCACATTACGCGCGGAGCGCTCAGCGTAGGTAGATACTCCATCAGGCGAATCAGCGCATTCCAACGCCTGCTGGATTGATTGAGCCTCAACGGCATTGCCATCACCGTCTGCATAGTAAACAGAAGTGCCCTCGGAGCTCACGGAGCTATCAACGACCGTAAACGAATAATCCCTGTCGGAAAGATCCAACTCATGCTCAGAGTCATCGGCCCGCAAAACATAGGTTATCGAAGTCAGAAAGTAAGTATTGGATTTCAACGTCGAGCCAAATACAAAGGCAGCAGAATTGTCAGCCGTTCCAGATGCTTCAATAGTCCCCTGAATCCCATTGGCACTTACATAGTTGAGAGTTGCGGAGGAAAGGCTATCGTCGTCATCGGGAGTAGCAAAGGCAACGACCTGATCAGTCCCGCTGGGAAGGCTCGGGGAGGCAAGATATACATATTGGAAAGAAGAATCGACCGGTTCAGCCTGCTGATAGTTCTCAGATACATCAACGCCAAAATCCTCATCAGCCGATTCGTCAACGTTCGTTGCCGACGATGAGTCATCTGCAGCGCCACCATCGACAGAGCCCGCATCACGCGAGGCCACGCCATCATTGTCTGCAGTCGCAGCGTCCACGGCAGCGTCCGCAGACGGGACGTTGCTCACAGCGTAGGCGGCAGTCACAGGGCCCATAAAGGATGAAATGGTCAAAAGACCAGCAAGAGAAAAAGCTGTTGAGGCACGCAATGCCTTTTTCATATCGAATCCCCCGTCACAAATGATGTTACTAAGAGAAGATTATCTTACAATCCCTTCTGCATCGGAAGTCCAGTTATTCGAAGCGCGGGAATTGTTATAAAGGCAGACGGAAATCTGCTCTTATAAAAAGCAGGTTACGTTCTCAGCAAACTTTTGTTTTTCAGTCCTTCTATAGACACAGTGTTAGCTCTAGTTTTTGAAGCAATTAGCGGCGCCCCAAACAGCACAAGCGCCAGTGACACGAAAATCCACTGAAGCACGCAATTCGTTTAAGCACGTGGCGGACGACGAAAGCGTGTACGCAGCCGCGAAATACAGCAAAATGCCCCAATGTTTCGCTTGTATCAGAGGCGTCTGGGGCTTCATCGAAAGAGTGGCCTGGCTAACGCATTCAAGAAAAGTAGAGCTTGGTCTTCATGAATCAAACGCCAGTAAGCAACGCTCGCGCGCGTCTTTGAATCTTCTAATGGGCAAGAAGAGAGGGATCTAGGAGAGACCTAATAGTTCTTGGAATCTGGGAATCATCGAACTCACCATCTTTAAACAAGAGAATCATATAGCTTCTTATCGTTCTGTCTCGAAAAGATATGAGTGACCAGATGCACATCGTGGGCCTTTGAAAAACAATCTTCGTCCCTTAAAGATTCAGCAACATAACAACCGCCCCAATCAAAAAAGCCGAGATAGCCCCGGCTGATAATCAAAGAGGCGGTTGGATTGGCAACACCTATTTGGACGATTCCGGGAGGGACAGCCCCGCCTTCCGGAACTCGACCGGCGACATGTAGCCCAGCGTCGAGTGGATCCTGAAGTTGTTGCACCGGTGCACGTAGTCCGAGAGCTTGGCCCGGAGCTCGCGCGTCGTGCCGAACGTCTCGCGGTGGACGAACCCGGCCTTCAGTATCCTGTTGGTCGACTCGTCGACGGCGTTGTCGTAGGGGCAGCCCTTGGCCGACAGCGACCTCTCAATGCCGAAGGCCTCGAGCATCAGGTCGATCTCGGCGTTGTCGAACTCGCTGCCGCGGCCCGTGCGGAACACCTCGATGTCCGGGATCGGGATGGAGGGCGTCGCGAACGCCGACTTGACCAGCCGGGCGTCCTTCCTGGGCCCGGCGGAGTGGCCGACGATCTCCCTGTTGCAGGGGTCGACGAGCAGGCAGACGTAGTTCCACGAGGCCCCGACGCGCACGTAGGTCAGGTCGCTGCATATATGGGTGCGCGGCGCCCTGCCGCCGAAGCCGCGCGCGACGACGTTGGGCACGTCGGCCTCGTTGACCGCCCCGGGGTGCACCTTGAACCTCTTCCTGCCGCATGCGCCAACCGGGCCGTTCCCCCTCATGATGTGGAAGGCCCGGCGACGGCTGACGGCGGCGGGTGGCGGCGACGCCAACCCATCGAGCGACGCGTTCATCTTGCGCGAGCCGTACCGGCCCTTGCTGGCGCAGTAGAGGGTCGTGCCCCGAGGCACGTCGGACAGGAAGCACCTCATGAAGCGGGCCTCGAAGCGCCTGTCGGATCGAGCCACACGCGCCGCACGGCGTCGTGGACCTCGGACCAGTCGTCCTCAGGGCAGCCGTTCGATGCCCAGCTCCAGTAGCCCGACCTTCTCACCCCCCAGCACCCCGGCCATCATGGTCAGCGCGAAGCTACCTTTCTCCGGCAACACGAGCCCGCACTTGGCTAGAGTGCTTCTCTTTGGCGAAGAAGGCAGCGGCTTTTTTAGGAACGCATTCTCCATCTTGAGCTCGCATATTCGCTTCTTGGCCTCGCGCAGCTCGCGGTCCTCGGCTCTCGGGTCGGGCTCGCCGGAGAGCTCGCGCCGGCGCTTGAGCGCCCAGTCGTTAACCGTCTTGGCGTTGAGCCCGAGCTCGTCGCAGGCCTGGGCTATGGGCACCCTGTCGAGATGACGTAGTCGGCGGTCTCCCGCCTGATCCCGTCGGTGTACTTCTTCTGATTGGCGACCATTCGGCAATCCTTTCGTTTATCAGCCCACATGCAGTCTAAGGCACCGCGGTGTCGCGGTCCTTCCAGCCTGCGTGTCCGAAAAAAACGATACAGGTCAAACGAGCTACTCAGGTAGGGCTTCGAACGGGCCGGCAGCTGGCCGCCCGCCGGCCGCGGCGCTGACATACCCGTGTGCGAAGGGCCGGGGCGCGGGCATACCGATGACGTGAGGGTCACTACAGGCCGGGTGACGGCACTCGGCGCGGACTACCGAGGCCCGCAGCGCTCGGGTGCGCCAACGCCACGTGCGGCGGGCGACCTAAATATTATTCTGGAACACTCAAGCGCTCTCTCAAGATTGGGTCGAAGTCTTTCAGGCGTTCGGACTTGATGACGATGCCCAAGTTCAACATGTCTTGAACGTTTACGTGAGCAATCGTAGATACGGTGATATCACCGAGAACGTTTCTAATGGGAACAGCGCGTAGAATGCCCAACAGATAGAGTCTGCTTCCCACGACGACCGCGCCATTCTCGAGATAGGTTCCCTCGTTGTACAGGAAGACAGGGGAACCGCTTGAACCCGGGTAGCAAGCCATGTCCACTAAGAATTCCTTCTCGCCCCGATAATCGTATCTGTAGGGAGTCGCCGTGATTCCCCTGCGCACGATTGGCAAGTTGTTGGCCTCGTCCCAGATGCCGTTGGGGTACCCGATCATGGTCACTTCTTCCATGCAGCCCATGTCTTTAATCAGCGTCTTCGTCGGAAGCAGCTCCAGACTGAGCGGTATAGTGAGCAGATGCTTACCCGCCTGGATAAAACCGTTGAGAGCAGGGCCAATAGGCAGTACACACAAGTCCACGTTCTCGTCTGGATGCGAAATCCAATCGCTGTCCGAGCCACGCATGGTCAGCCGCTCGTTTATATTGAGCAAGTTGCCGTTCTCGTCGGCTCGCGAGAAGATGACCCGGTATTCATATCCGCCCTTGACCACATGTTTGTTGGTCACGACGGCAGGAACAAATGTCTTGCCGTCATCGCAGAATTTGAAAAAGAAACCAGTTCCAACCGAGCACTCTCCTGAGGGAAGCGATGCTTCAATTCGTATCGTCGTATGAAGAAGCTGCTCAGAAAGCTGCATAGATACCCTTCCTGTTTGTATAAAGGCTCTTCGATTGTACCCGATGACGATAATCCATAATCAATAAACAGTACCGTCTCGGGGACATCTTCGCGCAGGATCACGCAGAGAGCGTAGCCACGGACGCCGAGCATGGCGGCCATGGTGTCGCAGCGCGGAGTCGGCCCGCGCGAGATCAAGTTGTTGATGTAGTTGGGGACCTTGCCCAGGGCCGGCCCGATGTGGGTTATGGGAACCCAGACGGTCGCGACCGTCTGTATGAGGGCATCGCTGGCGTGCACGGATGAATCCTATCGAGTCCGCTTACAGGGACATGATACACGGCGACGGAATAGTTAGGCGATCGCAGAAGACTCCCGTCCCTCGAACGTTACGCAGTTGCAGAGCGCGGGTACAAGGGTCGCAACGACGATGACCCCGACGCGACGGAAGACGACATGAGTAAGTGGATCGAGCCGTCAGCGGACACCAAGTACGTCTGCAACGACGGCGTGGTGATGACGTGGGTGAGTATCTGGGGCAAGGAGCGAATGTTCCAGTTCCCGGGCGCGTTCGAGCAGAGGTTTTTGAGTTTATAGGGAGCACACCATGTCTGACAACGCGATGAATATACCGGATGACGCACCCTCCGATGTGCAGGAGGAATCCCCCACATCCCTTTTTATCTTGCAGAGGGGTGCAACAAGGCGTGAGGTAAACGCCTCGGAAGCCCGACATTTTGTCCAAGGCATTCTTTCCAGGTCGATCAACCTGGCCACGCTTATCGGCTCAGGCGCATCTACTCCGGCTATTCCCCTGATGGGTGAAACCTTCAGGAACATGCGAGCGGACCTCAAGCTCAAAGATCCCGAGCTATCTACCCTTCTGGAAAGTCGAATAACCAAAATTGCACGTCGAGATAACGAAGACCCTGCGAAGTACTCGAACATCGAGAACCTCCTTTCGTGGCTGAGTCAGCGCATCGAGGGCTCTCTAGATAGCGCCGATGAAGACAAGAGGGTTTCCGATGCAGTTCGCAAGGCCTTTCTCGAGTCCGTCGATATAAAATACAAAACAGAACACTCAGACGTCCTCGATAGCTACCGCAGATTCGTTCAGGGACTTGGTATATCCCGCCAGATTCTTGCGCGCGGAGGGCAGGCTGCCTTCGATGTTGTCAACCTCTTCACCACGAACTACGACCTATTCCATGAGATGGCCCTTGAATCGAGCGACTACGCCTATGTCGACGGGTTCTCGAACGCGCTGATGCCCACATTCAGCCCGCGGGAATACCATCGCAGGCCGATTGACCTCGATGAGAGGTTCAGAGACCACTACGAACCGGTGAACCCCTTCTTCCGCCTTTACAAGATGCACGGCTCCATCAACTGGAGGGTCTATGACGGTAACGTCGTAAGGGCCCCAAAGTTTCCCGACATCGCCGACGAATACCAAGGCGACAAACAGCTTATTGCCCCGATGACTTCCAAATATGCCCTAACGCAAGGCACTCCTTATAGCGATATGTTTCGCGAGTTCGTAAACATCCTCGCCGTTCCCAACACCGTTCTTCTGACGTGCGGATTCAGCTTTGCAGACTCGCATATATCGAACCTAATCAGGCAGGCTCTTGCGAGGCCTGACTTCACTCTTCTCGCCTTCGTCGGCAACCCAGCAGAGACCGATATTGGTTCCCCCACACGGGATTTCTACGACAGAGCAGGTGGCGCGAACGCCTATTTCGTATATCCAAGCGAAAGGGATCCGAAGCCCAAGCGTCCGCTGTATTTCTCGGAATTCGCTGACTTTATCGGGCCTGAAATCACCTTCGGAGACGATGCTGCATCTGGATCTCTGGGGCTTGGTGACGGGAATGAATAACGGAGTCCCCAAGCCGGGTTGGCTGATAGGCACTATTTGCTACATGGACCAAGAGAAGATAAGGCTCCGCGCGTCGCGTTCCGACTTTTCCGATCGTATGCTCAATGGCGAGCCCAGGCATTTGAACGGGCTCAACCAGTACCTCTTCGCCTACCTCTCCATATCTACCAAGGTTATCTTCCGCGTGGTTTCCGCAGAAGAGGCCGAGAGACCGTATTCCGACCAGCCGTCGTCGAGGTTTAGTACGAGCTACATCTTCACAGCCACCCCCATTGGGGAGATTGAGAAGTCTACCTACGTTCCCGGCGTAGTAGACCTCCCTATGGTCGGTTCCAATGTCTACGCTTGCGATGAATCAATCCTCAAGAAGGTCTTTTGCGTACGGGAAGGAGTCGAGATTGGGTCTCTCGCTGGATACGATTCGGTAAGACCCACTTTTGATATCGATTCTCTGTTCTCTGGTCATCTCGCTATTCTCGGTAATACCGGCTCGGGAAAGTCCTCAACCGCGCGGCTCCTGCTTGATAGAGTAGCGTCGCTCTTAGATGCCGAGAACGCGTTCGATGCAGAGCCCCGATTCATCGTCTTCGACCTGCACGGTGATTATGACTTTCTCACGCGCGGCGGTTACGGCTGCACGAGACGAATCGATGCCGATGAGTACCACCTCGCGCCTGGAGAGTTGTCGATGGATGACTGGTCAGCTATTCTCGACCCCTCGCGACGCATCCAGAAACCTCTGCTTGAGAGGGCCGTGAGATACTCCCACCTCAACGAGGAGGGCAAGAAGAAGCTATTTGCAGCCTTCGCATATACCGCAATTCGGGACACGAGCATCGATAGCCACGCAGCGAGGAAGTTTCAGGTCTCAAAGTATTACCAGCCAATCGAGAAAGACCTTGACGCGATTCGCGAACAACGATCTGAGCCCCACTCTCGTGCTCGGACTGCTCACAATTTGCTAGCGTCCTTCAATTTGGATTACGGAAACATATCGAAAGATGTCGTCGAAGGGCTTGAGTCCCTTTTGAAGGAGTTCATCGAGGATGAATACATGTCCAACGGCCTTCCCAATGTCGAGCGCATCTTGTGCAGCTACGAGAAACCCGAAAGGGAGGTCTCAATCTCTGACGTCGTCGATGCGCTTGACTTCGTGTTCGATGAAGAAGAAGTGCGGGGCAACCGTCAGATAAGGTCGTATTCAGAGGGGCTGGTTACTCAGCTTAGAAACCTTAGGGAAAGGTATTCGCATGACCTCTTCTCACTTGAGCGGGGCGAGTCAATTGCAGCCCTCTTAAACAAGTGGCGTGGCATTCTTGTGCTAGACGTCTCTCAGATAATCGACGAGTCGGGACTGAAGTTGTTCTCCCACTACGTTGCGCGTACACTCTTTCAGGCTAGTCTAGATGCGGGAAGAGGCTCCTCAACACCCGTCTATCTCATTTTTGACGAGGCGCATCGCTATATCAGGGATGCAGACCTGACAGACGACTCAGTGTTCAATCGAATTGCACGGGAGGGCCGCAAGTTTGGTATTTACCTTACCGTCATCAGCCAAATCCCCAGCGAGCTTTCCCGCGTCGTACTCTCTCAGACGGGAGCCTTCATAATCCACCGCATCCAGAACTCTTACGACCTCGATTACGTTCGCCGCAATGTCCCTTCCATATCAAATGGCCAGGTCATGCGCCTTCCCGCTTTCGCCCCGGGAACCGCGACCGCGCTGGGGAGCTCCATTACGGTGCCCCTAGAACTTCAAATAGACGATGACTTTGCCGACGAGACGCCAACGATCCGGATGAGGAAGAGCAATCGGATTCGATAAAGCTATTTGTTACCAGCCCGAAGAATGCCCATAACGGAGACGCTGTGGGCATTTCTCTTTTGCCCGCCCGGGGCACGGGAGGTCCGACGTGGAGGGCGAGCAGGATGGCGCGCCGCAGGAGGCCGAGGAGCGGCAAGGACAGCCGACGGAGTTGCAGGAGCGGGAGACGCCGCAGGCAGAGCAACCCGACTACAAGGAGCTACTCAATCGGCGGGGCGCGAGCATCGCGGAGCTAAAGGCACAGCTGGCGGAGGTCGCCAAGTCGAAGGAGTCCGTCAACGCGATCGCGGCCGAGATCGAGCGTGTACGCACTGAGGCCAGCGAGGAGAAGATGGCGTACGAGCTGATACGGCGCCCGACGCCGAGGGGCTCGCCGGTCATCGCGTCGGAGAGGGCGAGCCGCAGCGCCTCGAGGGGCAGCCCCCTGCCGGTGGACGCGAGCCAAATCGACAAAGGCAGTTAACCGGCGGCTATTCATGCCTCGATTTAGAACCGCTCGAGAATCTCCGCGGCATTCTCTCGCAGATAGATATCTAGGTCCGGCACGGCAAACTGCACGTAGCCCCTCTGCGGAGCCTGAATAACCTCTCTTTGTAGCAGCTTAGACCTAATAGAGCTAACCTCATTGGTCTTTTTACCCATGCGTTTAGCAATCTCAGATGATTTGGACTTCTGCTTATCCTCGCACATGGCCAAAAGGTATTTGATATCGTTGAGTCCAAGTCCAGAAATCGCGGGCTCGTGAACAACATCGTGAAAACGAGCCTCTGCCAGCGCAATGCCTTCGGTGACATCGCGCTCGCTCACAATGGCACTTTTGGCACGATGCAAGTTGGCGCGCTGCCAAATGGAATAACCGACCAGTTGCACCAGATAGGCATAGCCCTTAGTGGCCTTAGCGGCTCTCGACAGCAGTTAAACCATTGTCTAAAGCGAGAAGTAATCGCTTTCTACGCGCGGAGGCTCAGCACTATATCGGGTTATATCGAGTTGTATAAGCCTGTATAAACTTATCGTGGAAGTATCGAACTATCGTAATGTATCTCAGCAAATAGCCTAAACGTGCCTTCTTCCCAGCTCATGGCGAAGTCAAGCTGAGGGCCATTGTCTAAAGCGAGAAGTACTCGCTTTCGGCAGATAAGTTCGGCCCCAACCACGGATCGCCCGTCAAGAAAAACTCCGGCCAGCGCTGTATAAACAGTGCCTGCTCGCGCTTCCAACGGCGCAGCTTTTCCTCATTCGCCTCTTCCCTGCCGCGCGAGGTGAACTCGTAGTGGTACAGCTCGGCATAAGGCGTAAAGATAGTACGGTAGCCCGCCTTCCAAACGCGCAGGCAAAAATCCGCATCGTTAAAGCCAACGGCAAACTCCTCGTCGTAGCCGCCGGCCCGCTCAAACACATCGCGACGGATCATCTGGCAGGCACCTGTAACGGCGCTAAAGTTGCCCGGGCGCACAGCGCGGGCAAGATATCCCTCGCGCTTTGCCGAAAAGTCTTGGTTGGCATGTGCAAGTGCGCCGCGGACACCAACCAAAATGCCAGCGTGCTGCACCAGATGATCGGCAAAGAAGAGTTTGGCACCCACCACGCCCGCATCGGGACGCTGCAGATACCCCATCAACTCCTCGATAAAGCCCGGCGTTATAACCTTGGTATCGTTGTTGAGCAGTAGCAAGTAGTCACCCTTAGCGCACCCAACGCCAAAGTTGATAATCTTGGAGTAGTTAAACTCGCCAGGCCAGTATTCAACGCGAGCGCTACCCTTACCGTCAGACGCGGCAGCCACACGCTCCGGAAGGGCCTCGTAATACGCAAACGTCTTCGGATCTTCGCTGTTGTTCTCCACCAAGACGATCTCGTAATTGGCATACGTTGCATTCTCGGCAATCGATATCACGCAGGCATCGAGCGTCTCGACGTGGTCCTTGGTCGGAATCACAATGCTCACCAGCGGCGCAGGTTCAGGCAGAGCATAGCGCATGCGATAGACGAATGGGGTCTCAGTCTCCTCGACCGTTCCGCAAACGCCCAGCGAGTCAAAGTGGCGCTGCAGCGCAAGACGACCGGCCTCGATGGCATAGGGCTTGCTATCAGCAGAACCGTCGGCGGTCGAGCCGGGGTGCACCCGCCAGTGATACAGCACGTGCGCAACATGCTCAAACCGTGCACCCGCCGCCAGGCAGCGGAGCGTCAGATCGTAATCCTGGGCGCCCGCAACGTCTTCCGGCGACATACCGATGGAGTCGATCAGGGCCTTCTCCACCATCAGAAAATGCGTCACGCAGTTATGGCTATAGAGCAGGTCGACATTGAGTTTGGTCTTAAAGACCGGCTGGCCCCACTCCCCCGCTTTCTGGAACATGTCCTCGTCGCAGAACAGGACCTGCGGGCGCTCTCCCTCGCTCGCCTTGTTCAACGCGGAAACGTAGTGGAACAGCGCATCCGGTTCCAAGATGTCATCGTGGTCCAAGAATGCGATGTAATCGCCCACCGCCTGTTGGATGCCGGCGTTGGTGTTGACCACAATGCCGCCATTACCGGGCAGTTCGATACGGCGAACGCGCTCGTCGTGAGTGGCTACTGCAAGGTTGGCCACCGCATCCCATTCGGGCGAGGCATCCATAAGCAGCAATTCCCAGTTGTCGTAGCTCTGGGCAAGCACCGAATCCAGCAGCTCGCTCAGGTAGACCCGATCGGTCTTATAGCACGGCACGACAATGCTCACGAGCGGTCGGTAGGCAAATGCTGCCGAAGTGACCCGCTGGCACGCCAGGTCACCCGGCTTTGCGCGATGCTGCTCAAACCAGCGACGATAAGCGGCGTCATCCGCGCGCGCGTCCTTCATACGGTTCCAACTGTCATCGACCATGCCGTTGTACAGACGACCATCCATGGAGCAAAAGCCAGTCTTGATCTGCCCCACGGGATCGCTCGCAATCGCGACAAAATCGCGTATATCCTGAAACATCTCCACACTCAGGAAGGTTTTATTGAGGCGCGTCCCGTTCTGCTGCGGCACATCGAGCTGCGACTCAAACACATGCACCGTGGCATCGATGACGTTCATATGCGTATCGAAGATCTGGAGCTCGGGGGCGCAGTCGGAGTCCCCTGCCCACGCAATTTCGTAGCGCCACACGGCGCCCTCGTCCGCCGGTAAATAGCGCACGGCGTCAATCTCGTAGCAACCGCAACGCTCGCCACGTTGCACATCGCGAATAAGCGCGCACAACGCAGGTTTCGTCTTGTAGTTAATCTTGGATTCCAGCTTGGCCACACGGCTGTCAAGGCGAATGGAGCCAAGCTTACGCGACCCAGCGGCAAACTCAACGTCAATCATCGAGCCATCCAAGAACGGAAGCACCAAAACGGCGAGTTCACGCTCATAGTCGGCGACAGAAGGGCAAAGCGCCAACACGCGACCGTGGTCGACGGGCAGCGCCAGGCACGGCACGCAAGCGCCATTCGTCATTGCGTGGGCAAAGGCTTGGGGACCTTCCTGCTCAATAAGTGCGGAGACATCTTCGCCAGCAAAACGAAGCAGAATAAACAGACGGCCCTGGCTGCGGCAAAGCGCCAAACGCTTGATACTCATCTACACTTCTCGCTTTCCCAGAGCATTCGCGGCCATGCGCTTGCAGGCGCCCAGGCGTCCAAACCTCAACACGTCGTAATCAAACATAAGCTTTTTACACGTGCGGCCACTGGGGGCCTCGCTGGCAAGCGCCGCACGCGCCATGGCGGCAACCGAGGGTGCGCACTGTGCAAGTGCGGCATCGCTGCCCACGGGAGAACCGGCGAGCGCCGCGGCAACAGTCGCAAACACCTTGCCGCAGCCCGTCCCCAACAACCTGAGCGCGTCATACAACACCAGATCGCATAGGAAGTATGCCAGGTCGTCCGCATGCTTGACATCAAGCCCATCGCGATGCCAATCATTCAGCACCGCGGAGTAAATCTTCACGTGCTCCAGCAGGCGCGTCTCGTCGTCGTAGCGCATGGTGTCCATGAGCGAACCCTTGCGAGCCACGCGATAGTCGTACAACTTGTTCGAGATAAGCGCGGTCTTGTGCGAACGACCGTACACGGCAAAGTCGAAGACCTGGTCCTCGCCATACTTAACGGTTTCGTCGAACACGATCCCGTTGCCCAGCAAGAAGTCGCGCTTGCAGGCGGTGCGCCATGCAAAGGGACGAGACGCTTCCTTAAACAGCAGCTCGGAGCTATAGCCCTCAAACGAAACATCGCGCGGGCTCAACACATAGTTAAGCCACGGATACCCCGCCTCCAGCGGATACGGGTTCGCGCCAAAGGTCAAAACGTCGCAGTCCTCGCGCTCAAAGGCATCGACGATCACGCGGCATGCATCGGGCGTAAAGCGGTCGTCGGAATCCAAGAACGCGACGATGGGCGCCGTGGACGCAGCGATGCCCGCATTGCGCGCGCTCGACAGGCCCCCGTTCTCTTTATCGACCAACGTAAAGCGCGCGTCCTTTTCGCAATAGGCAGCCGCAATATCGCGCGAACCGTCCGGCGAGCCATCGTTGACCAGCACGCCTTCCCAATCGGGCATGTCCTGCGCAAGCAGGGAGTCCAGGCACCAGGCCAGGCACTCCTCCACCTTATAGATGGGAACGACAACGGAAATCTTGGGGGTAGTCATAGCCAAGTGCTCCTACTGTGCGGCCGGCACGTCATCGGGATGCGGATTATCGCCGTAGGTGCGCTGATACGTCAGCACGCGCCAGACCAGCGGCAGGCCGCCAATCTTAAAGTAGTGCTTAAACGTATTGAGCTTGCCGGGCTTCTTAAAGTCAAAGCGCGAATCGATATAAGCACGGGGCGACTTGACCATCAGGCGCAAGTCGGTCTCGCCGCGCGGATCGAACAGCGACAGATCAAAGCGACCGGCATCCCAATCGGCCTTGAGCTCAGACGAGGCTTTCTTCCAAAACTGCTCACGCAGTTCATCGACCAGACGCTCATCATTCCAACGGTACGTATCGACCTTCATGCGCATTAAAATGCCCTGAAGCTGAGCCTTGAGCTCGGGACGCTCGTCCAAAAAACGTTGCATCTCGGCATATTCGTCGCACACGCAAAACACCTTGTTGGGCGAATTAACGGAGCTCTTCTCGTTATCCTGGCGATAGCACAAAATGGGGTCCGCAATAAACGCGGCACGCTCGGCGCACGCCCAGACCTTAAAGTTAAAGCCTGCGTCCTGATACGAGGCGCCCGGCGTGGGAAGGAACCGAATCTGATTGTCGTTGAGGAACTTGCGCCGATAGATGGCAGACCAAATGGAAGGTTTGCGGTAGAAGATGCCCGGGCGATCGACGGGGCGATACGCAGCGCCCGTCATATGCTCATCGATAATCCCAAACAGTTCACGGCGTTCGCTGGGCGTGGACCAATACAGGTAAAAGTCGCCCTTTACCACATCGGCATGCTCAGCATCGGCCTTGGCGACCAGCTTTTGGAGCGAATCCTCAAACATAAAGTCGTCAGACTCAAGGATGCCCACGTACTCACCGCGCGCCATCTCCAAGCCGCGGTTCATCGAGTCGCCGTAGCCGCTGTTGGCTTTGTCGATCATCTTGACACGGGAGTCGCGCTCCATGTACTCGCGGATAATCGCCGGCGAGCTGTCGGTCGACCCGTCGTTGATACAGATAATCTCGATGTCCTTGAGCGTCTGCGCAACGGCGGAATCGAGGCACTCGCGCAGGTAGCGCTCAACATTGCAGATGGGAACAAGCAGCGAAACTTTAGGGGTATCAGAGTTCTGCAAGAGAACCTCCTGTTGGATAGCGTGTAACAGGGTTATTTTAGCAGCCGAGTTGCGGCGGGCGGCAGCGCTTGGAATTAGATAAAGCGCTCCAGGCAGGCTTTGAGACCGCGAGTCGAAAGATAGAACAGCGTGGCGTCTGCCATCGAAACGCCCGAGGTCGCTGCAACGAGCTTGTGGGCAACACGGCGAACGGCGCCCTTAGCAGGCATATCCGCCCACTCCGTTCCCAAAAACGTCGTGAGGTCCATGTTGACGCGAGCCGTCACGCGATGGAAGTCATCGGAATCCAAGCGCGCCAAATCAAACACGATAAGGTCCAGGAACCAGGTGATTAGCTCGCCGGGACACAGGTCCATAAGACCGTAGCCCGCCCAGTCCTCCAAGACCTCCTCGAGCATTCTCATATGGGCATCGAGCTTTTTGGCGCGAGCCTCGACACTGTTGAACTCGTGCGTCGCCGATTCGCTCTCCATCACGTAGTGGTAGAACTTGTCCGGCATGACGACGGTCTTGTGGGCAAGCGCATAAGCCGCAAATTGGAAGACGACGTCCTCGCCCAAAGCCAGACCGAGAGCGAAGCGAATGCCTTCGCGATTGAGCAGCTCGCGCGAAAAAGCCGCACGGCAGGCATAGGGCTGCGCATTCGAATGGAACAGCAGTTGGGGATCACGGGCGCCGAAGGTACCGGCTTTGGGGCTCATGAGTTGCTGGGCGCGTTTGGGAGCAGCATCGGCAGGTTCACAGACGCCGCCAAAAACGGCGGCCTCGGCATCTGCAGATTCCATGGCATGCAGCACGCGCTCGATCGTCTGGGCATCGATGTAATCGTCGGCGTCCACAAAAAAGACGGTCTCGCCCTCGGCGGCATCGATTCCGGCATTTCGAGCACACGAGACGCCCGCGTTTTCCTGGTCAATCACCAGTACACGATCGTCGGCCTGCGCGATCCGGCGCAACACGTTCAACGAATCATCGGTCGAACCGTCGTTAACGCAGACAACCTGAATCGAGCGCTCGGACTGAGCCAACAGCGAATCGACGCATCGCTGAATGGAGCGCGCAGAGTTGTAAACGGGGACGACAATCGTAGCTTTAGGACACGAGGCCTCTCCCATGCCGACCTACCCCCTCAGCGATTCGATGAGGAAGGCGGCGACCACGCCCGGGCCTCCAACCGAGGCGTAATACTTAGCACGCCCCAATGCACCATCCGTCGCAAAACTCGGATGTTCGTCAACCCAGCCCTCAGGATCTTTGAGGATGGCAGCGAGGTTCGCGCGCTTCCACGGCTTGAGGTCGTCAAGCGAAAACTCCCCCGCGTCCAAGGCCGCCTGAAATTCCTTGGCCATCTGAACCAGGAACTCCTTATAGAACTTAGGCGCCAGGCGCACGTAGTTCCACATGTACGAATCGTACTTAATGAGCTGATTGAACTTGAGCATGCGCGCGGCGTCATCACTTGCGTGGTCGCGGGCATAATCCTCTCGAATCCAACGCTCAATCTCGGCATACTCGGTATTGACGCAAAAGACCTTAGCCGAAGAATTGACCGAGGAATTCTCGTTGTCTTGGCGATACGACAACACGGCATCATGCAGGTAAACAGCCTTATCGGCGCACGCGATCACCTTAAAGGCGAATGACGTGTCCTGAAAGGATGCCCCCGGAGTCGGCAGGAACTTAATGCCGTTGCGCTCAAGAAAATCGCGACGGTACACGGCCGACCAAATCGACGGCTTTTGCTTAAAGAACTGCGTCGTATCGCTCGGGTGCACCGGCTTGCAACAGTCCTTGGCTTTAAACATCTCGTGCAGCGAACGGCGCTCCTCGGGCTTAGACCAGTAGAAATCAAAGTTCGCCTTCGCAAAGTCGGCATTATTGCTATCGGCGGCCGAGACAAGCTTTTCGAGTGCGTCGGGCGCCATAAAGTCATCGGACTCCAAGATGCCAACGTACTTGCCACGCGCCATCTCCAGACCGTGGTTCATCGAGTCGCCGTAGCCGCTGTTGGCCTTGTCGATCATCTTGACGCGCCCATCGCGCTCCATATACTCGTGAATAATCGCCGGCGAGTTGTCGGTCGACCCGTCGTTAATGCAGATGATCTCAATATCCTTGAGCGTCTGCGCCAGGGCGGAATCGAGACACTCGCGCAGGTAGCGCTGAACATTGTAAATGGGAATAAGCAGCGACAGAACAGGGCTGCCAGAGGCGTTAGTAGACAAATGTGCTCCTTAGGAAATACCTGTCGTTTCATGGTATCAAAGGGCCAGCGCGCCAGCGGGCGTTTATATAATCTATGGAGCCCGCAGAGGCAAACCGATAAGAAAGGACGTCATGCAGCCCAAAGCCGCACGCAACATACCCATCGAAGCGCTGCGTTTGGTCGCGGTCGCCGGCATCGCGGTGTTCCACACCTTTCAGTGGACCTTCCAAGCCGTCTGCGTCGGCGCCGTGGAATATGCCCCACTTGCGATGTTCCCCTATTCCGGCGTACTCGGTTTTATTAACTTGCTTGGCTGCTGGGCCAACGAGGTCTTCTTTATGATCTCGGGCTACTTCCTGATTGCCTCGGCGGCTCGCGCCTGGAGCGATGGGGCAACGTGGACATCGCAAATACAGCGGACGACGCAGCGCCTTGGCAAGGTCATTTTGCCCACTGCGTTTTATTGCCTCGTGGCACTCGCGTGGTCCACGGTCGTCTCCCCCATTCCCGATGTTACCCTCAACACGCACTACTGGTACACGCTGGGCCTTGAGTTTATCTGGGTCTATGCCGCCACGGTCTTCATGACGCCATGGTTTGGACTGGCTAAGAGTCGACTCTCCCAGAAGAGCTACACGACGACGGTCATCGCCGTTGGCATCCTCGCATTTGTTGTTAACGGGTATTTGGCCGCCATGAGTGCGACAAGCGGCGGTGAGTTTTCTTGGCTCCAGAAACTCATGAGCGCCGTCACGTACGTTATCGCGTTTTTGATCGGCGGACTGCTCCGCGACGTAACCGACGCCATGGATTCGGACAGGGCGGGCGCCTTGGGCATGCGCTCGCTCGTAACGGTTTTGGCGCTCGCCACCATCCTGGAAGGAGCACTCTCCTTCACCGGCAACCTCACGGCGATGGCAGTCCTCTCCTACAAATCAACCTCGTTGATCTCGTTTGCCCTCGCTGCCGCCTCTCTGCTCTTTGCGGCGACCCGGCGCAGGGCCTCAGGCAATCCACGGACCGCAGGTGTCATCGTCACCTTATCGACCGCCACGCTTGGTTTCTATGTGATGCAGTCGCTCACCAGTAGCCTGTGGCGTCCCGTCTTCAATACGTTGCTCGCAAACATACTGATCAGCCAAAACAGCCCGGCAGCTATATGTATCGTCACGGGTATCGTCATTAGCATCGTCTTTGCTCTGGCACTTCTCATCATCGATGCAGCTAGAAGTCTTATCGAACGCAAGCTCAAGAGGCAATAGACACGCTGCCGTCAGACGCTAAAGCCGCTACAGCCGTGGCAGGTTCCTGCGTTTTATTCAAAGCTTGCCGCCAAGGTGCGCCGAGCCTTTACAATAGGACAGTCCCAAGGACGTATTCGATAGCTTCCGCGCTGCACTCGCCCGCCGCGCGTGAAAGGATATATTGCCCCATGCCTTCAACCCTTCCCGCTCCCATCGATAAGCTCGCCATTGTCGTCGTTACGTACAAGCGCCAGGAACTCCTGGCCAACTTGTTCGACTCCATGACCGGGCTCACGGCAACGCCCTGGCGCATCGTGATTGTCGATAACGAGAATTCGCGCGAGACCGAGGCCGTGTGCACCGCATTCAACGAGCGCCTGGCTAACCTGTGGGGCATCGACACCGAGCAGCCTGACGCGCAGGGCGGCACCGACCGTGTCATCTACGCCCCGCAGCTCGAAAACGGCGGCGGTGCGGGCGGCTTCTCCGCCGGCACCAGATGCGCCTACGACCTGGGCGCTCAGTGGTTCTGGGTGATGGACGACGATGTGCTCGTCATCCCCGAAGGCATCGAGCGTCTTGCCAAGTGGACCGACCGCTACGACGTCATCCAGGGTTCGCGCCTGGACTTTGACGGCGGCGCCTTCTTTTGGCAATACCAACTCATCCTTTCGCTCGGCATTCCCAACCCTGTCGCCAAGTGGGACCTGGGACCCGAGGGCTACCGCGCCATGAACCAGCTATGCTTTGAGGGCGGCATGTTCTCGCGCCGCGTGGTCGACAAGATCGGCCTGCCCGATGCGCGATTCTTCATCTACGGCGACGATGCCTGCTATGGTTACGTGGCCAGCCAGCACTTCCCCGCCGCCGTTGTGGCCGACCTGGTGCTCAAGCGCGCCCGCGCCGTCTCTAACTGGGATATCGCCGGCAAGCGCCAGCTCAACTCTACGAGCGACACCAACCGTTACTACATCATGCGCAACCGAGGCTTCCTCGCTCGCTATATGCAGATCTACGGTGACTACCACCCCATGCTGTTCCGCCTGGGCAATGCCGCGACCTTCTGCAAGGAATTCATTCGCCTGGCTGCGGTCGATAAGTGCTTTAAGACCGGTATTCCGGCGCTGCGCCGTGGCATGAAAGACGCCCGCAAGATCATCAAGGATCCCAACTGGAAGCCCATGCCGCCCATGAAGGACACCGAGTAACGGAAGCCGGAAACACCTCGGCGCTTAAAGCCGCTGGCACACCGTAGCCACATGCTGCCCATCAAAACCGAACCCCCAGCGCATGCGACCCACGCCGGGGCGTGGTACACGGATTTCGTCGATGCCGTCGCGCTCTATGTCGAGTAGCGACTGCACGGCCAGCAATTCCAACCCCAGCGCATCCACATCGGGGTCATACATCATGTTGATCGTTATCAGCGGACGTTCATCGAGCATACCGATCGTATCGGCTATGTCAAACACGGCGCCCGTAGGAAAAACCTGGATGTCCCAGCGATCCGCGCCACACTTTCGCCTCGAAGCAGGATTGGCATAGCCCGGCAATCCAAAGCAGAGTCCTTGCAAGAGTAGGTGATATGGCAGCGGTGTATCTGGGTCGGTCGCACCAATTCCCGCATCTCCCAAGATGCGGCTTAGTGCCCGCCTCACGGTGTCCTCGTTCCCATGGCACAGCCCGTCGCGGAACGCATCGACGTCTCGAATGTCTTCCGCAGCGCACTCAAACCACTCAACAATCACTAGACGCAAGGCCTGTCGAAGCTCGTTATTGGGCAATCGCAAAGCACGGAGGCGATCGACATGCTCTGGCTCCTCAGTCATATCCGTCGTAAGAAAACCGGACAGATATAGAGCTGTCCACATACCATCGTCAGGCGAGACATCTGGCTCTGCAGTGCCCAAACAAAGCGGAACCTCAACGCACCCATGGGCCTCGAGCAAATCGAACAAGTCCGAAAGGCGGTCGAGATTCCACCCGGCAACTACCCTACTCAGACAATCCGCATACCCATACAGATCGGCGCGCACAGGCGCCGTGCAGCCTCGGCCCAGAAAACCGATCACACGCGCTGGACTCGAGTAATAGGCCCTACCAAACCGATATCCCTCGAGCCATTCACGCGCATCATCAAGGTATTCCTCGCGCCCAGCATGATTCAACAGAGCCTGGACCTCGGCATCCGAAAAGCCGAACCAACGGTCACACCAGGTCGAAAGCGGCGTCGTCAGACAATACGAGCAGCCATGCAAAGAAAGCGCCGCTTCGGCAGGGCCGGGACGCTCCCCCATCAAACACGTCAGCCGCAACGAATCGCGCGCAGTGGCAATGGCGTCGAACAGCACGCGATCGAATAGCCCTGCCGGATCGGCGTCGGAAGCGTCCCTCGCGCTCGCACGGCCCAACCACGCCGCATCGTACCCATCAACGAGCAATACAACCTGCTCATCGCAGGCCATCTCCAGCAGCTCAATGAGCACACCGAGCACCGAGTCAACCTCGTCCGCGCTCGCCACGCCACGCGCGACGCGTTCGATGTGACGCACCTTATCTCGAGCTAAATCCGGAGCCTCCAAGAGCGCCAACCAGCGAGCGCACTCGCCCGAAAGGGCATCGCGCACGACGCTGGCAACAGCGGGGCCACGCCTCGCAGCGCCAGAAAAGTCCAGCGATATCACCGGATAGCAAGCATGCTCATCCCGATAGCGCCCGCCGTCCGCATCCCAAATCTGAGCATCGGCAAACAAACGCTGACCAGAGCGACCGACCGCTGGACGCTCCAGAAAAGCCCTGAGCATCGATAAGTTCATGCTCTTGCCAAAACCCTCGGGTCGACAGCACACCACAACGGACGCGTCGCAGTCCAACACATCGGCAATAAACATGGTCTTGTCAACCAGCATGCAGCAACCAAGAGCCTCCGCATAGTCGTGCACGCCAATGGGCAAAGCCGCATCGTCGGCACAGCCGATCAAACGCACGCCAAAGCCGTCAGCACAACCATTATTTGCCTGTTCAGACACCAAAACGTTCCCCCTAAATCGCAACACGATGCCAATTGTAATGACCGCCTCGCGCGTACCGATGTCGCCGCGCAAACATATCGGGCAACGGTAGCAACAAGAGGTATGAGGGGGCACAACTAATCGTTGCACAACAAAACGGGGCCCGACGCATTCGCACCGGACCCCGTCCCGACTCTTTAGTTATCTGGCAACCGAGAGGCTACTCCTCCGAGCCGTCCTCCCCAGAAGCCTTCTTCTGCTGATCGAGCTTATGCTTACCACTTACGATAGACGTAGCGCCCAGTGTGGCCAAGCTCGCGCTGGCAAGGCTCGCCATAACGATAAGGTCGCCCGTCTTGGGCATATTACCGCCCGAAGTCTTAGTCGTTGTAGTGGTGGTTGTAGTGGTCACCGTCTTGGAGTCATTTTGCTCCTGGTTCTGTTTGTCGGTGTTGCCCTTACTGCTGTCCTCGCCCTGCTGCTTTCCGTCCTCGGTCTTGTCCTTGTTTTTGTCCTTCCCCTCAGATTCAGACTTCTTACCCTCGTCCTTCTTCTGAGTGGACTTGTCGTCCTTCTCCTCAGAGCTAGAACCCTTATCAGATTCGGTCTTCTCGGAAGCCTTGTCCTTGGAGTCGCCCTTTGCGGCCTCGGTCTTTTCCGTGGAAACCTGATCAGAGTTGTCCTTGTTCTGGGTCGAGCCGTTATTGACGCCAGCCATCAGCGAAGAGCCCAGCGTAGAACCAAGCTGCACGGAGAAAGAAGGCTTCTTGTCCGGAGTAGCAACGGGAGCGTCCGGCGCTTTATTCGAGTCGTCCTTGGAAGCATCGGAATCAGGGGTTGCGTCAGAGCCGGAGCCGTTGTTAGAGCCGGTGCCAATAGACGAATCACTCGAGCCGGTAGATGAGTTAGAGGCGTCAGCGTCGGTCGAACCAGAAGCGGCGCTGTCCGTATTGCCGGCAGAGCTTGAAGACGAACCGCCCGCAGCAGAGCCGTTCGAGGTAGAGCCGTCGTTGGTAGTGCCACCAGCAGAGCCATTACCGTCAACATCGGTCGAGGGCGCATCCATCCTGTCATCGTTGGGATCGTCACTCGAGTCGTCATTCGAATCAGGTGTCGGCGAGGGCGCCGGCGTGGGCTCGGGCTGCACGGGCGTCGCAGCGGCTGCCTCGTCCTCGGCGATATAAGCCAAGCAGTCCTTCAGCTCATTCTTATAACGATTCTTCCAGCCCTCATGATACTGGGGCTGACTCGAAAACTTAGTGGCGACATTGTTGACCACACTATTGGAGAGCGCCGTCACAAACTCGCGGTCGGACATATCGTTGGAAAGATTCGCCCAGCGGAAAAAGTCCCTGCAGCCACCAGTGCCGCACATGTTGGTGATGCTCCACACCATGCCCTTGACGCAATCGGCGCGACCCGAAATATCAATACCCAGGCCGCTCTTGAGCCACGCCTCGGTCACCGCATAGTACGAGTTGTACGCATAGGCATCTTGAAGTGCTGAGAACTCAACAGGATCGGTGTTGTACGCACCTTGGAAGGCATCCTGCGCGATATGGCCCAGCTCGGTGAGCTGGCCGTTCTCGTACATGGCATTGCTCGTGTTGGAAATCTCGCTGCCGCGATCAATCGTATCCTTGAGCATGCAGTATTTTTCGGGGTTGTAGTTGTAGGCCTGCTTCATAAACGGGATGAGCGACCAACGACGGTCGAACTGGTAGTAGCCCAGTGCGTTATAGCCGTCACCATACGAAAATCCCTGGTTGTAATTACCATGGCTCTCGTACTTGGTAAAATACTTCATCTCAGGAGTCACGTTGACAAACGAAACGCCCTGGACCGACCTCAGCACGCCCGAGAAGGACTGCTGGGTGTAGAGACCCTTATCGATATCGGTGGCATCCGAGGCAACGCCTGGCGTGGGCTCCTCGGCAGCGGCGGGTGCCGGCGCGGAAACGGCGCCAAACGAAAGCGCCAGCGTCAGGCCCGCGACAATCGCAGAATGCTTGAGCTGCATAAGATCCTCCCTGCATTGGTGTAGTTAAAGTTCAGTTTGCAAAGATAAAAATAAGTATTGCAGCTCGCCCGTTGTTGCACAACAACCCCTCGGTAAACGGCAACAACCCTCCGCGAAATCTTAAGGAATTGCGCTCAACCTACAGCTTAATGTCAAAGTTGATCTCGGGGACGGCAGCTAGGTCTGCCAACGTCACGCCGTCGACGTACTTTTCAATCACGTCGTCCAGACCACGCCAGAACTTGACGGTGGAACACAGGTCACTGCGGGCGCAGCTGTTATCGATGCCGTCGCACGCCACTGGAGCCGTGCTGCCCTCGACGGCGCGCAGGATGTCGCCGGCACGAACCTCGGCCGGGTCCTTGGCCATCATGTAGCCACCGCCCTTGCCGCGCACGCTCTTAAGCAGGTCCGCCTTCATAAGCGGACGAACCAGCTGCTCCAGATACTTTTGCGAGATATGCTCGCGGTCGGCAACCTCGCGCAGGGCAATCTTGCCCTCGGCGTCGCCCAGCGCCGCGATATAGATCATTAGCCGGAGGGCATAGCGGCCCTTGGAAGAAATGAGCATACCTACCCTCCCATCGCATCTGGGACAACATAACCAGGTTTGTTTGTCCCAAATCTTAAGTAAGTGGGACAAACACAACAGGTTATTTTGTCCCAGAATTTGAAAAGTCGAGTGGATTAGTCGGGTTTTCTCTTGACTAACGCCGAACCCATAGTAACTTTATTCCGAGAAGATTCCTAGGGTTTAGTACGCCTATGAATACACCATATACAGAGAGGGACAGCATGAGCGCAAATCCGCTGCTTTCCATCGAAGGTCTGACCGCCTCCGTGGACGAGAAGACCATCCTTCACAACGTCAACCTCAACGTCGCCGCCGGCGAGACCCACGTGCTGATGGGACCCAACGGCGCCGGCAAGTCCACCCTCGGCCACCTGGTCATGGGCGACCCCGTCTACACCGTGCAAGACGGCCGCATCGTCTTTGACGGCCAGGACATCACCGAGCTCACCACCGACAAGCGCTCCCGCGCCGGCCTGTTCCTGAGCTTCCAGGCCCCGGTCGAGATCCCGGGCGTGCCGCTGTCGAGCTTTTTGCGCGCCAGCATCGCCGGCCGTCCCGGCCTGGAGATGAAGGGCAAGGAGTTCCGCCGTCGCGTCAAGGAGCTCGCGGCCGAACTCAACATGGATACCGCCTACCTCAACCGCGAGCTGGGCGTGGGCTTCTCGGGCGGCGAGAAAAAGAAGGTCGAAATGCTCCAGCTTCTGCTGCTGCAGCCCAAGCTCGCCATCCTGGACGAAACCGACTCGGGCCTGGACGTCGACGCCCTGTCCACCGTCAGCCACGGCATGGACGCCTACCGCAAGAGCTGCGACGGCTCCATGCTCATCATCACGCACAACACGCGCATCCTGGAGCACCTGGATGTCGACCGCGTCCACGTTATGGTCAAGGGCCACATCGTGCGCGAGGACGACGCCTCGCTCATCCCCTGGATCGACAAGAACGGCTTTGAGACCTTCGAGCGCGAGGCCGCCGAGCAGCGCGCCCAGGCCGAGGCCGCCGCTGCCGAGCAGCAGGCGTAAAGGGGCGACGCAATGACCAAGAACCGCACCGAGGTCGCGGACATCGACCGCAGCCTCTACGACTTCACTTATGGCGAGGAGGGATTCGAGCGTCTCGACGCCGGCATCACGCCCGACATCGTGCGCGAGATCAGCGCTAAGAAGGACGAGCCGCAGTGGATGCTCGACCTGCGCTTAAAGTCCCTCGAGATCTTCAACCGCTTCCCCGACCCGACGTGGGGCCCCTCCATCGAGGGCCTGGACATGGACAACATCGTCACCTACGTCAAACCCAACACCGACCAAAAGCACGACTGGGAGTCGGTGCCCGACGACATCAAGAGTACCTTTGAGCGCCTGGGTATCCCCGAGGCCGAGCGTAGCTACCTGGCGGGCGTCGGCGCGCAGTACGACTCCGAGCTCGTCTACCACAACATGCAGGACACGGCGTCCAAGATGGGCATCGTCTACTCCGGCATCGAGGAGGCCCTGCACGACCCGCAGTGGGAGCCGCTCATCCACGAGAAGTTTATGACGCTCATCCCGCCCACCGATCACAAGTTTGCGGCCCTGCACGGCGCCGTGTGGTCGGGCGGCTCGTTTGTCTACGTGCCCAAGGGCACCAAGCTCGATTTTCCGCTGCAGAGCTACTTCCGCCTCAACGCCAAGGGTGCTGGCCAGTTTGAGCACACGCTCATCATCGTCGAGGACGATGCCGACCTGCACTTTATTGAAGGCTGCTCCGCGCCCAAGTACAACGTGGCCAACCTCCACGCTGGCGCTGTGGAGCTCTTTGTGGGCAAGCGCGCGCATCTGCGCTACTCGACTATCGAGAACTGGTCCAAGAACATGTACAACCTCAACACCAAGCGTGCGCGCGTGGACGAGGACGGCGACATCGAGTGGATCAGCGGCTCCTTCGGCAGCCACGTGGGCTACCTCTACCCCATGAGCGTGCTCAACGGCCGCCGCGCCCGCTCGAGCTTTACCGGCATTACCTTTGCCGGCGCCGGTCAGAACCTCGACACCGGCTGCAAGGTCGTGCTCAACGCGCCCGAGACCTCGGCGACCGTCGAGACCAAGGGCATCTCCAAGAGCGGCGGCATCCAGACCTTCCGCAGCTCCATTGTGGCCACGCCCAAGGCCGAAGGCTCCAAGGCAACCGTGAGCTGCCAGTCGCTGATGCTCGATGACCAGAGCCGCTCCGACACCATCCCCGCCATGGACATCCGCGCCAAGAACGTCGACATCGGCCACGAGGCCACCATCGGCCGCATCGGCGACGACAAGGTGTTCTACCTGATGAGCCGCGGCATCTCGGAGGAAGAGGCCCGTACCATGATCGTCAACGGCTTTGCCAACCCGGTCTCCAAGGAGCTGCCGCTTGAGTACGCCGTCGAGATGAACAACCTGATCAAGCTCGAGATGGAAGGAGCGATCGGATAATGAAACAGACCACGAACACCGCTGCTACCACGCTCGAGCAGGTTAATGCGATGCCTGCCGCCACTTGGGGTTGGCTCAAGATGAACCAGACCAAGCTTGAGCTTTCGGACGAGCTTACCGTCGCTCCTGCCGAGGCCGTCGAGGTCGAGGGGCTGGACGAGCAGTTCCGCGGCGCGGTGGGCGCCTTCGACGCCGCCATGGTCGCCATGGCCGAGCGCTTCCCCGAGCGCCGCGCCTCCGCCCCCGGCGACACCGCCGATCGCGCCCGCATCACGCCCGAGACCGAGCTCGACGTGCCTGCCACCTCTGTCTATCAGGCCGGCGCCATCAAGCTGGAGGAGGAGCTCGCCCCTGCCGAGGTCTTCGAGACCGGCATGGGCGAGGCTGCCTACACCTATCTGGCCGACCACGCCACCAAGCGCATCGTCATCGACGTGCCCGCATACAAGCACGCCACGGTTACCGTGCGCGTGAGCGGTGTCGATGCCGCCGCGGCCATCGCCGCCATCGACGTCGTCGCCCGTCCGCAGGCAACGCTCGATCTGCAGATCGCCCTGGACTCCCCCGTTGCCGGCGAAGGCGTCGTGGGCTCCGTGCTGCGCGTGTGCGCCCACGAGTACGCCACCGTCAACATGACCTGCACGCAGACACTCGACGACAGCTGGATCGCACTCGACGACACCGGCCTGTTCCTGGACGAGGGCGCACGCGTCAACGTGCAGCACACCGTCCTTGGCGCAGGCGCCAGCGCCACCGGCCTTGCCGGCGACCTGCTGGGCGACACCGCCAAGGTGACGATCGATACCGATTACCTGGGCGCCCGCCAGCAGGTGCGCGACTTTAACTACGAGCTGCGCCATCGCGGCCGCAAGACCGAGTGCGAGATCGACGCCAACGGCGTGCTGACCGGCACGTCCAAGAAGGTCTACCGCGGCACCATCGACCTCGTGCACGGCTGCAAGGGCGCCGTCGGCACCGAGCGCGAGACGGTGCTTTTGGCCAACAAGGGCGTCGACAACAAGACCGTCCCCGTCATCCTCTGCGACGAGGATGACGTTGCCGGCAACCACGGCGCCACCATCGGCCACGTCCGCGACGAGCAGTTGTTCTACCTCGCCTGCCGCGGCCTTGACCAAAACGCCGCCGAGGACCTGTTCATCCGCGCCAAGCTGGAGGACGCCGCGCTTTCCGCCACCGACGAGCGCACCCGCGCCGCCGTCGTCCGTCTGGGCAACAACCTGATCGACAACTTTGAGGAGGAGCTCGCATGATCGATACCGAGCACGTTAAATGCGACACCTGTACCGCCCCCGAGCCTATGGAGCTCGACGCCAGCGACGAGGCCTCGCGCGGCTGGCCTACCGTCGACATCGAGACCAACCCCTACAAGGCACAGTTCCCGCTGTTCCAGCAGCACCCCGAGATCGCCTTCCTCGATAGCGCCGCCACCGCGCAGCGTCCCGCCTGCGTGCTCGACGCCGAGCGTGACTTCTACCAGCGCATGAACGCCAACCCCCTGCGTGGCCTGTACTCACTGTCCGTCGAGGCCACCGAGGCCATCGCGAAGGTGCGCCAGCAGATCGCCGACCTCATCGGCGCCGCTCAGGCCAACGAGGTCGTCTTCACCCGCAACACGAGCGAGTCGCTCAACCTGGTCGCCAAGAGCTTTGCGCCCACAGTCCTCGAGCCGGGCGACGAGGTCGTCATCACCATCATGGAGCACCACTCCAACCTGATCCCGTGGCAGCAGGTCTGCCGCGAAACCGGCGCCAAGCTCGTCTACCTCTACCCCACCAAGACCGGTCAACTCACCACCGAGGAAGTGCTTGCCAAGGTGGGCCCCAAGACCAAGATCTTGGCCGTGGGTCAGGTCTCTAACGTCTTGGGCGTCGAGAACCCGGTCAAGAACCTCGGCAAGCTCGTGCACAAGTACGGCGGCTATCTGATCGTCGACGGCGCGCAGTCGCTGCCGCACATGCCGGTTGATGTGGCCGACCTGGGCGCCGACTTCTTTGCCTTTAGCGCGCACAAGGCCATGGGCCCCATGGGCATCGGCGTGCTGTGGGGCAAGATGGACCTGCTCAACGCCATGCCGCCCATGCTAACCGGTGGCGAAATGATCGACTCGGTCACCGAGCAGGACGCCGTCTGGGCGCCCGTCCCCGAGAAGTTCGAGGCCGGCACGCAGGACGCCGCCGGCATCTTCGCCACGGGCGCGGCACTTGACTACCTGGTCAACACGGTAGGCTACGAAAACATCCAGGCACGCGAGCAGGCACTCGTCCACTACCTGATGGGCGAGCTCATGCAGCTCGACTTTATCCAGATCATCGGCTCCATCTATTGGGACAACCACCACGGCGTCGTGAGCTTTAACGTCAAGGGAATTCACCCGCACGACGTCGCGAGCATCATGGACATGGACGGCGTCTGCATCCGCGCCGGCCACCACTGCGCGCAGCCGCTGCTCACCTGGCTGGGCGTCGAGAACCTTGCCTGCTGCCGCGCCAGCGTGGCCTTCTACAACGACAAGGCCGACATCGACAAGTTCGTCGCCGGCCTGCATCACGTTTGGAGCACGTTCAATGGGTAATCTGTACACCTCCACCACGTTTATGGAGCACAACTCGCACCCCGACTATAAGTACGAGATGGATGCTCCCACGCACGAGCACGACGGTATCAACCCCAGCTGCGGAGACGAGCTCACCTTGCAGCTGCGTGTCGAGAACGATGTAATCGAGGAAGCCTCGTTTACCGGGCACGGCTGCGCCATAAGCCAGGCCAGCGCCGACATCATGGCCGACCTCATCACCGGCGAGACCGTCGAGGAAGCTCACCGCTTGGCAGAGCTCTTCCTCGCCATGATCCGCGGCGAGAAGCTCTCCGAGGACGACCTGGAAGACCTGGACGAAGCCGCCCAGCTCCAGGACATCTCGCACATGCCCGCCCGCGTCAAATGCGCCGAGCTCGCCTGGCGCACCCTCGACGGCATGCTCGAGGGGCAAACAAACCAGTAGCTTATGCCCCGAATCCAAGGTTTTTGATTGCCGAGCCGCCCGATACGGGCGGCTCTGTTTTTACCTAATGAGCGCGAACGCACAAAGTCCGCGCGTCCGGCGCCCCGTCTGACATTTGCCACACAGCCAGACGCGAACACGGGCGTTTTCCACAGCACCAAAGGCCTGCGGCAGGGCCCCGGGCCCGCCAAGCAATGCGCCAAGCCCCGTTCTGCGAAGCTCCGAATCGCTTCGCGCCTGCCGCAGACGGGTCCCATAGGGAGCGGCGTGCATTTTTGCGAGTATTCAGCACGCCAAGCTGTGTGTATACGCATCGAAAGCGTTAATCAACATCTTCAGGCGCATATATATTGTGTTTTAGAACAAGCATCGCGGTCTGACAGGACGCAGGCACGTACTTCGGGGGCGCAACGGCGGGAATCAATAGCTTCGGGACCCGTATGTTGCAAGATTGCGGCGGTGCCGACAGCAACACGATGCTGAAAACTCCGTTTTTTGCACGGCGCAGACGGGGGTAGGCATGGGCAAACCCGGACCGAGCCGTTATTTTATGCACGATGGCGATTTTTCTATGCATATTAAGAAGTGCAGTTACCGTACCAAGCTTTTAGAACAATGGTTGTGGCATATGGGCGACCCCAGCTGCGGTGCACAGGCAGTCCTACGCCACGTTTCGGCCAGTCTGCACCGCCGTTCGTGCACAGGCACGCACGATACGAGAAACGGTACTTTTGCCAATCCCCGTATATCGCTCAATCTGACGCACCGTAAAACCGGCATCGTGCAATCCAAGAATGACGATATTGCGCTGCGCCGACGGCGCGGCTTTAACCCCGTGGAGCGGAACCCCGAGCCCCTTCGCCATCTTGTCGGCAAAGGCGTGGCGTTCCCATTCCGTCTCTTTCATATCGCACAGCGCTGGCTCACTGCCGTCGGGCGTCGAAAGCGAATAGGCAATAAAGCCCTCGGCAGAGCCAAAAAGTTCAAGCACGCAAGAAGAATCAGAAAATCCCCTCGCGGCATCGGCCGCATCACAGTCGTAAGAGCGTAGATGTTCCGCAAAGCTGCTCCAGGGATAACGCTCAATGAGACCGATGCCCACCTCCTGCGGATCGGCGTGTACGGAGCGAATAGCCTCCATCACCTGCCAATCGGTATCGAGCGAACGCCGGTCAAAACGGTTCTGGAACAGATGGCCTGTGCGCCCCGTGCGTTTATTGAACCGCCGCGCGTACGTCAAAAGCAACCGGTGCATCGCCGCGCTCATCCTGTCCTCGTAATCTGCAAGCACCAAATGCACGTGATTGCCCATAAGGCACCAGGCGATAACCGTCACACCCTCCTCCCGGCAGCAGTCGCGCATCAGTTCCAAAAACTCCCACCGGTCTTCATCGCCCTCAAAGATGAGCTGCTTGCCCGCACCGCGGGCACAGACATGGTAAAAGCCGGTAACCGTTCTCCAAACGCGCTGCATGGCGCTCCCTTCGCCGGGATCTGCTTGCCATCTAATACAGCACGATTGAAGCGTGCCATCAAAACATTCACGCAAAACAATACACTCGCGCGGCCAAAGGCAGTAATCAGGCGGCGAACGGCACCGTTGCAACAGGTCAACCCCTGCAACTCTTACAAGAGCTGACCAAAAGCTTGCCCAAGACGGACCCCCTCTACGGAAGTTCACGACCACAGAACATAGAGTTAAACCGTTTCAATTAAAACTTCCGGACTTCTCGCTACGAAAACTGAGCCGTTCGCCGAATATTCCGTGCATTTCGCGGTATTATAGGGGCTGCATGTCATGTCCCTTTCGAAGGGTCGCCCGGCAATCGCCAGCCACGACCCCCAGACGGGACGCCAACACGATAGAGAGGAGAGGCATGCAGTACTCACAGGAAGTGGAGAACATGTGCCCCGTTGCCAAGGGTGCATACCACGGCCCCGCACCCATCCCCGAGGAGGGCAAGTGGGTCCAGGCTAAGGAGATTTCCGACATCTCCGGTCTTACGCACGGTGTGGGTTGGTGCGCACCTCAGCAGGGCGCCTGCAAGCTCACGCTGAACGTCAAGGACGGCATCATCGAGGAGGCCCTCGTTGAGACCATCGGCTGCTCGGGCATGACCCACTCTGCCGCCATGGCTTCCGAGATCCTTCCCGGTAAGACCATCCTCGAGGCCCTCAACACCGACCTCGTCTGCGACGCCATCAACGTTGCTATGCGCGAGATCTTCCTGCAGATCGTTTACGGCCGCAGCCAGACCGCGTTCTCCGAGGGCGGCCTGCCCGTGGGCGCCTCCCTCGACGACCTCGGCAAGGGCCTTCGCTCTCAGGTCGGCACCATGTTCGGCACCAAGGCAAAGGGCGCTCGTTACCTCGAGCTCGCTCAGGGCTACGTCACCCGCATGGCTCTCAACGACAAGAACGAGATCATCGCATTCGAGTTCCTGAACCTCGGCAAGTTCACCGACGCCGTCAAGGCCGGCAAGACCCCCGAGGAGGCCATCGCTGGCGCTATGGGCCACTATGGTCAGTGGGAGAACGCTGCCAAGTACATCGACCCGCGCACCGACGAGGAGACTCACTCCGTCGCCAGCGTGTTCCCGGTTCACGAGTAGAAAGGGAGGGAAATAACTATGACTGTTACGTTCGAAGGTTACGAGCGCCGCGCTGACAAGATCAACAAGTGCCTCGCCGACAACGGCATCGCCTCCCTCGAGGAAGCTCTGCAGATCTGCACCGACAAGGGCTTCAACCCGCGTGAGATCGTCAACAACACCCAGTCCATCGCCTTCCAGAACGCCGAGTGGGCCTACACCCTCGGTTGCGCTCTCGCTGTCAAGCGTGGCGCCAAGTCCGCTTCTGAGGCTGCCGCCATCATCGGCGAGGGCATCCAGGCCTTCACCGTCCCCGGCTCCGTCGCCGAGGACCGCAAGGTCGGTCTGGGCCACGGCAACCTGGGCGCTATGCTGCTCTCCGACGACACCGAGTGCTTCGCCTTCCTGGCCGGTCACGAGTCCTTCGCTGCCGCCGAGGGCGCTATCGGCCTGGCTCTGAACGCCAACAAGGCTCGTAAGAAGCCGCTGCGCGTTATCCTCAACGGTCTGGGCAAGGACGCTGCTCAGATCATCGCCCGCATCAACGGCTTCACCTATGTGAAGACCCAGTTCGACTACTACACGGGCGAGCTAAAGGTCGTCGAGACCATCCCCTACTCCGATGGTCCCCGCGCTGCCGTTAACTGCTACGGCTCCGACGATGTCCGCGAGGGCGTTGCCATCATGTGGCACGAGAACGTCGACATCTCGATCACCGGTAACTCCACCAACCCCACGCGCTTCCAGCACCCCGTCGCTGGCACCTATAAGAAGGAGCGCATCGAGGCTGGCAAGAAGTACTTCTCCGTCGCTTCTGGTGGGGGCACTGGCCGTACCCTGCACCCGGACAACATGGGCGCCGGCCCTGCCTCCTACGGCATGACCGACACCATGGGCCGTATGCACTCCGACGCCCAGTTCGCCGGTTCTTCCTCCGTGCCTGCGCACGTTGACATGATGGGTCTCATCGGCATGGGCAACAACCCCATGGTCGGTGCAACCGTCGCTTGCGCTGTCGCCGTCGAGGAGGCCCTCAAGGCCTAATCGCGCCCGCGCGATGCTCATATAGTTGAGCTTTGGAGCCGCTACCTTTCGAGGTAGCGGCTCTTTTTGTTTGCGCTGTCGCAGGGTAGCTGATGCCGATATATCAGTTGGGGCGAAATACGAGATGTGATGAGATGGAGCGTCAGAGCGTCCATGACGCCCACCTGCCATATTTGCCCTTTACCGATTTGCCGAGTCTTTGTGGCCCCATTGCCGATCACCCATGCGACAATGCGCCGGACGAGAAAGGAATCCGATGGAATCGACTGATGTACTGGTAATTGGATCTGGCATTGCGGGCCTTTGTGCCGCCATCGAAGCGGCACGCACGGGCGCAACCGTCGCTGTGGCAAGCGCCGGCAAGACTATGAGTGGATCGAGCTTCTTCCCCGGAACCTGGGGCCTAGGGCTTATCGGACCCGTTAACGAAGACGACGAACAAGACCTCATCGACACCATCCAGACCGTCGGCGGCGGTGTCGCCGACCCCGAGCTTGTCCAGACGTTTGTCCACGGCATTCCCCAGGCAATTGAATGGCTCGAGCAAGACCTGGGCGTTGAGCTCAAGCGTCCGCAAAACGCTGAGAGCGCTCAGCAAAAGCAGTTTATCCCCTGCTTTGACCACAAGACGCGCATGTGGCGCGGCCTCACCCGCAAGCCCCTTGAGAACGCTCTGACAGCCCGGATCGAGTCGCTCGGCATTCGTCTGCTCCCCCGCCATGAGCTTATCGACCTTGTTGAGGACACGAACGGCAGAATAACCGGAACCGTGCTCTACGACCTCACCGAAAATCGAATGGTGCCCTTTGCTGCCAAGGCCACGATCATCGCAGCCGGTGGCACAGGCGGCCTGTTCGAGCGCAGCCTTACGTCGGCTGATGTGCTCAGCTCCTCGCAGGCCATCGCGCTGGCGCACGGCGCATCGCTTACTAATATAGAGTTCATGCAGATGATGCCCGGCTTCATCGAGCCCAAGCGCAACCTGGTCTTCAACGAGAAAACCTGGCGCTACGTACATGTAGACCAGCCGGCGGATATTGCCGACGACAAGCTGGACAACCTGCTCGAGCAGCGCTCTGGATATGGTCCTTTCACGTCACGCTTGGCCTCCCGCGCTATCGATCTTGCCATCGATCAGGCAGGCGTCGAAGGCCTGGCGCTCCGCTACGACTTCCCCCGCGAGGATGTCCCAGAGTTTGTGCAGGCCTTTGCCACCTGGCTGCAAGACGAGCACGGCATCGCCCCGACTGACGAGATGCGCGTTGCGATGTATGCCCACGCCGCTAATGGCGGCATCAAGATCGATAAGACCGCGCACACGGGCGTTGAGGGCCTCTACGCTTGCGGCGAGGCGACAGGCGGCATGCACGGCGCCGACCGCATTGGTGGCTTGTCAAGCGCCAACGGCATCGTGTTCGGACGCATCGCGGGCGCATCGGCAGCCCTTGCAGCGCAGAAAGAGCCTGAGACAGTCCTGAAGGCGGATATCGCCCTCCCCCAGCATGGCATAGCTACAGCAGATGCCGAACGCCTGACACACAGCTTTAAGCACACGATGAGCACCTATTGCATGATCAACCGCACAGAGACGGGCCTATCCGAGGCACTACACGAGCTTGAGGGCTTGAAGACAGAGGCAACGACTTTGAGAACACAGAAAGCCCAGGACAGCGAAGTCGCAGCCCTCGCCCGCCTGCAATCGCAGATTCAACTAGCACAGGAAATGATCAAAGCCATGCGTAAGCGAACCGAAAGTCTCGGATCGCACTATCGAGCAGACTAAATCGATTCTCACTTTGAGTTTGATCACAACTTCTCAACATGCATCGAGCCCCGTGAGCATAATTCTCATAAGGAGAGCACGTTTATGGGGCTTTAGCCGTGTTTCCCTAAGGGAATCACGGTACAGATTACTCAGCTCCGCGCCTTTTCGGGTTCGACCCCATGCGAGGTCAACAAAAAAAGACGGCCAACTCTCGTTGACCGTCTAAACTTGCTTTGGTGGGCCGTCAGGGGGTCAGCCTGCTGCGCAGGCGACCGCTGCGGCGCCAAGGCGCCTTGCGCGCTGCGCTGGCAAATGCTTACGCGTTTTCCCAGCTACGCGCCCTTTCGGGTTCGACCCCATGAAAGGTCAACAAAAAAGCGACCGGCCGAAGCCAGTCGCTTTAACATACTTTGGTGGGCCGTCAGGGGGTCGAACCCTGGACCTTGGGATTAAGAGTCCCCTGCTCTACCAACTGAGCTAACGACCCAAAGCTAAAGTCCGTTGGGGAGGACTTTAGAGGAGATATCGTGTGGTGGGCCGTCAGGGGGTCGAACCCTGGACCTTGGGATTAAGAGTCCCCTGCTCTACCAACTGAGCTAACGACCCGATATCAACACGAAGCAAGAACTGGGGTGGGTAAAGGGACTCGAACCCTCGACCTACGGGACCACAACCCGTCGCTCTAGCCAACTGAGCTACACCCACCGTGTCCTGTGCGCTTCGCGCTCGACTATTATTGCAAGGAACGCCACGCGATGCAAGCCCCAATTTTCAAGAATTTTGAAAAGAGTTTTTCGAGACCATTTCGAGCAAATCCCACCGGTTTCATAGGAGTAAACTTGCCCCACTGCAAATCCTCGAAAGGACCGTCATGAAAGAACTCTCCAACCGCACGGCAAGATTTACCGATTCGGTCATCCGCCGCATGACACGCATCTCCAATAAGTACGGCGCTGTCAATCTCTCGCAGGGCTTCCCTGACTTCGATCCCCCGGCGCAGCTACTCGATAGCCTCAGCACCATCGCCGCCGATCCCAAGCCGCTCTATCACCAGTACTCCATCACCTGGGGCTCCCAGGCCATGCGCGAGGCGCTTGCCGCCAAACAGGAGCACTTTATGGGCATGCCGGTGAACCCCAACGAGAATATCGTAGTCACCTGCGGCTCCACCGAGGCCATGATGGCCGCCATGATGACGGTCACGAACCCCGGCGATAAGGTCGTCATCTTCTCGCCGTTCTACGAGAACTACGGCGCCGACACGATCCTTTCGGGTGCCGAGCCCATCTACGTGCCGCTCAACCCGCCCACATTCGACTTTGACCGCGAGACACTCGAGGCGGCCTTCCGCGACAACGACCCCAAGGCCATCGTCCTGTGCAACCCTTCCAACCCCTGCGGCAAGGTCTTTACGCGCGAGGAGCTCACCTTTATCGCCGACCTCTGCAAAAAGTACGACGCCTACTGCATTACCGACGAGGTATACGAGCACATCGTCTACGCGCCCCACGAGCACGTCTATATGGCCACGCTGCCCGGCATGTTCGAGCGCACCATCAGCTGCAGTTCGCTGTCTAAGACGTACTCCATCACCGGCTGGCGTCTTGGCTACACCATTGCCCCGGCCAAGATCACCGAGCGCATCAAGAAGGTCCACGACTTCCTCACCGTGGGTGCCGCCGCTCCCCTGCAGGAAGCCGTCGTCACCGCCCTCAATTTCGACGGCAGCTATTACGATGAGGTCCTTGACCTCTATACCGCCAAACGCGACCTGTTCTGCCAAGGGCTCGATAGTATCGGACTTAAGCACAACGTACCGCAGGGCGCCTACTACGTGATGATGGATATCTCTGAGTTTGGCTACGACAGCGACCTCGAGTTCTGCAAGGACCTGGCCTCAAAGGTGGGCGTGGGCGCCGTGCCCGGCTCGAGCTTCTTCCGCGAGCCCGTCAACCATCTGATTCGTTTCCACTTTGCCAAGCGAGACGAGACGCTTAACGCGGCGCGGGAGAACCTCAAGTCGCTACGTGATAAAATCAAGCCGCGCGGGTAAGGACGGCCCGGCAACTAAAGCAACCAAAGAAGCCCCGCACCGCCCGCCGCGTTGCGAGGCTTCTTTTTATAACGCTTTCTTAAATAGTTTAGAGCCCTATACTCTAGTCACGGAGCAACTCGTCCCAGAGAGAGGAATACTATGGCAGAACAGCAGCTTATCGGAGCGCTCGAGGCCGGCGGCACCAAGATGGTCTGCGCCACGGGCTATGCAGACGGTACGGTCCTGGAGCGTGAGCAGATCGCGACCACGACCCCGCAGGAGACCGTTGAGGCCGTCAATGCATGGTTTGCCGACAAGGGCATCACCGCGCTGGGCATCGGCGCCTTTGGCCCCACCGCAGTCAACCCCGCGTCGCCCCAATACGGCAAGATCCTGGAGACGCCCAAAACGGCATGGCGCTACTTTGATCTGCTGGGCACCATCCAAAACGAGCTCAATATTCCCTGTGGCTACGACACCGACGTCAACGTTGCCTGCTTGGGCGAGGTCACCTTTGGTTGCGCCCAGGGCCTCACCGACGTGGTCTACCTGACCATCGGCACCGGCGTGGGCGCCGGCGTGCTCTCGGGCGGTAAGCTCGTGCACGGCATGATGCATCCCGAGGCCGGCCACATCCTGGTCACGCGCGACCCGCGCGACACCATCGGCGAGCATAGCGCCTGCCCCTTCCACGACAACTGCCTAGAGGGCCTCATCGCCGGCCCCGGCGTTAAAAAGCGCTGGGACGGCAAAAGCGCCGGAGACATGGCCGATGACCCGGAGGCCATGGACCTGCTCGCCGGCTATCTGGCGCAGGCGCTCATGACCTACACGCTGTGCTACGCGCCGCAAAAGATTATCATCGGCGGCGGCGTGGCCGACCACACTCCCATCGTGCCGCTCGCGCGCAAGAAGTGCGCCGAGATGCTCAACGGCTATATCGTCACGCCCGAGGTCAACGACATCGATAACTACATCGTCAACAACAGCCTCGAGGGCAAGCAGGGCATCATGGGCTGCCTGGCCCTGGGCGCACAGGCGCTTCAGTAGCAGACGCACCCACAGGGCGTGGCGCGCTCGGCAAATCCAACCTACGGAACGACGCCACCACGCCTCATATAAGCCCTCAAATAAAAAAGGCCGCCTAGGACCAAACAATACGTCCTAGGCGGCCTTTTTGGCGCACATCAGCGACCGTAAGAGATATCGGAGCACAACGCCCGTTGCCGCTCCACAGCAGTCGATCATCACATCGGTGATCATGCCGGCGCGTCCCGGCACAAAGAGCTGAATCGTCTCGTCGATCGAGGGAATCAGCAGCAGGAACACCGCCGTGGGCAGCAGCACGTCAAAGGTGCGCCGCCCCTCAAAATCAAAGGCGTGCGTTGCCAGGATGCCGAGCACCATATACTCGGTAAAATGCGCGCACTTGCGAACAACAAAGTTGGTCACCCATTCATATGGAAGTCCCACGCCGTGCAGGAAACCGCGGATAGCTTCCATGACCGTTAGGCTCAGCGAGCCCGACCCCGAGCCGGGAACCAGCGAATTGCCCCAGATCAAGAGCGCCATCAGGCAGGTTACAACCGCCCATTTTCGATTGATCTTAACCATGCAGAAGTTATGCCTCCGCGCGGAGCGGCGCGAAGCTGGCGGTACCGCCCTCGATAACGCTCAGATAGGCACGGCCCGTACGCTTGGCGGTTGAGGACTGCAGGCGCTCGATCTCTTCCTCGAGGATCTGATTGACGCGCTCGTGACGACGGTTTTCCATAATGCCGGCGGCAATAGCCTCGGCCCGCTCGATGCTCTCGCGCGAGATACGGGCGGTATCCTCGGGGAACACAGCGCTGTGACGGCCGACATAGGCGGGGGCAGCAGGCTGAGGGGCATCGACGGGAGCGGGCGCTGCAACAGGAGCGGGCTCGTCAATCTCATCCAGAATCGCGGTGGCGGCGGCCCACATGTCCTCGTGGCCCGAGTAATCGGCCATGGGAACATCAACCTCGAGCGAGGCGTCCGGAAGGTCTCCGGTGTCGATGCGATCTTGGGCATCAATCGATGCGGTGATGGCTGCAGGCTCATCGAGGTCATCGAGATCGATGTCCACGGCACCGGAGATGATAGGCATGCTGGCGAGGTTTGCATTGTACGGCGCAGCCTCAGCCGCCTGCTGCTGGGCAGGAGCGCCCCAAAGCGAGCTTTCGGCGGCACGGCGGGCGGCAACGGCCTCCTCGTCCGCAGTCATGGCTTCATCAACGTACGAATTGTCGGCAGAAGCGTTCGCGTCCGCCGAGGTAGCGTTGTAGGCGTTATTGGCTGCCGCGTTGGCAACGAGTGCCACGAAAGCCGCCGTGCTGCCCGCAGGGGCGGCCTGGGAACCAGACACGGCGCGTGCCGCGGCGGCGATGTCGTCGCGATTGAAGGAGCCGGTCTGCCCGCCGTTGGTGAGCTCGTCGATGGCGACTTGATAGACGTCGCGCGAGTGTGCAGGGTCGCAGCTCACCGGCGAATCGTCGTCGAGCATACTGTCGATCATGGACCAAGCCTCGGCCTCGTCCATAGCATCTGCGGCTCGAGCGATGGTAGGGACACCATCATCGGCATGACGGCGCTGGAACGCACCAGTCAGGCCGGAAAGGAATGCCGAGGTAGACTGCTCCGCCTGAGCCTGAGAAGCAGAAGCCGCAGCGTAAGGAGTCGCATCCTGCTGCTGAGCTGGAATCGAGGCGGTCTTGAACTCGCTTTGATGCTGATTGAGATTGGCGGCACCGCCCATGGCATCAGGCTGGAACAGACGCTCTTCACGCTGCGCACGGTACTCGGAGATACCCAGCGAGGCGGCATAGATACCCACGCCCGCCACCGCGCCCACGGCGAAGGGAACCGCACCCGCCACGACCGTCTCGTTCACCGACGAAAACGGCAGCGTCGCGGCATACATAACCACGGGAGCGGCAAGGCCGATCCCGCACGAAAGTCCGGCAAGGACTGCTCGTTGTGTTGCATCAGAAGAAGCCATGAGCTCTCCCCATCTTCCAGCACCCAAATCGCATCATTCAGTTGGCTGCGCGAGAGAAGATGAAGCGGGGCTATGCCCCAAAGCAACGGTATATGGTTCGTTTCATCTGCGTTTTCCGTCGCGAAGCCTAAAAGCTATTATGCGAAACCGCCCTGTCGATTGCAAGCGACGATGTCGGATTGAAACGGGAAACCTGCTGCTTGCCAGTCTTATGGTCAAAAATAAGCGCGGAGCGGCGATATGGAAAAGGGCCGAGGCTCAAAGCCCCGACCCTTTATCGCATTGATGACTATCGCTGCGCGTGGATGACAACCTAGAACGTCTGCTCGTAGTCGCTGTGCTTTTTGGCCGAACGCACCAGGAACTCCTGGTTGGTGTTGGTGCCCTTAAGACCCTTGATAAACGACGCGGCTGCGCGCTCGGTGTTGTTCATGCCGGCAAGAATGCGACGCAGACCAAAGACAAACGGGCGCATCTGCTCGTCGACCAACAGGTCTTCGTTGCGCGTACCGGAGGCAACGGGGTCGATAGCCGGGAAGATGCGGCGGTCGGCCAGGTCGCGGTCGAGCTTAAGCTCCATGTTGCCGGTACCCTTGAACTCCTCGAAGATGACCTCGTCCATCTTGGAACCGGTGTCGATGAGGGCAGAGGCCAGGATGGTGAGCGAGCCACCGTTCTCGATATTACGGGCTGCGCCCAGGAAGCGCTTGGGAGGATACAGGGCCGCCGAATCGACGCCGCCCGAAAGGATGCGGCCCGAGGCGGGCGCCGCCAAGTTGTAGGCGCGGGCAAGACGCGTAATGGAGTCGAGCACCACCACGACATCGCCGCCCAGCTCCACGATGCGCTTGGCGCGCTCGATGACGAGCTCTGCCACGCGAGTGTGGTTGTCGGCGGGCATATCGAAGGTCGACGCCACAACCTCACCCTTGATGGAACGCTGCATATCGGTGACCTCTTCGGGGCGCTCGTCGACGAGCAGGCAGATGAGGTGCACCTCGGGGTTGTTAATCGAGATAGACTGGCAGATCTTCTTGAGGATCGTGGTCTTGCCGGCCTTGGGCGGGGACACGATCAGGCCACGCTGACCCTTGCCGATCGGCGACACGATGTCGATGGCGCGACCGGTAATGGAGTCTTTGCCGTGCTCCATGCGCAGCGGCTCGTTGGGATAGACCGGGGTGAGGTCACCAAACTTGGGGCGGTTGCGAATCTGCTCGGGGTCTAGACCGTTGACGGTCGTGATTTTGGCGAGGCCGGCGCGCTTGTCGCCGCCGCGCGAAGGACGAAGCGAGCCCTCGATGACGTCGCCCGTGCGCAGACGCGCGGAGCGGATGAGGTAGGCGGGGACGAAGGCGTCGTCGTTGGACTTCATGTAACCGTGGGCATGGATGATACCGGAGCTGTCCGGACGAATCTGCAGGATGCCCTTGATGTCGCGGAAGCCCTCGGCCTTCGCGGCGGTGACGTAGATCTCCTCGACGAGCTCGGCTTTCTTCTTGCCGGTCGTCTCAATCTCGAACTCCTTGGCCTTCTCGCGCAGTTCGGCGACCTTCATGGCCGCAAGTTCCTCACGCGAAAGCGTGGGCTCGGTGGGGGCGGCGTTGCGCTCCTTGTTGCGCTGTTTGCGATCGCGCTGGCGGTTGCGACGGTCGTTGTTGCGGTCGTCCTTGCGCTCGCTGCGCTCGTCGTTGCGCTTGTGCTGGCGACGGTTGGGGCGAGCGCCGTCTTCGGCCTCGGCGGGCGCGGCGCCACCGGTTGCGGCGGCATCGGCGTTAGCCGCAGTATCATCGCTGGCCTCGGCCTTGGAATCGCCCTGCAGCTCGGCCTCGGCCTGCTGCTCGGACGCCTTGGCCTTAGCGGACTTCTTGCGACCGCGCTTGGGCTTCTCGGACGCAGGCTGTTCAACGTCCTGGGGCTCGGCGGCATCAGTCGATGCATCGACGGTCGTCTCGGCGGAATCCTCGGATGCACCCTTCTTGGCAGCCTTGGCCTTGGACGTGCGCTTAGCAGCAGTGCGACGGCTGCGACCGGGACGGACGTCGGCGGGCTCGACATCGGCGGGAGCAGCCTCGGAAGTCGTAGCATCCTGGACGGGCGCGTCGGCGGCGGTTGCAGACTCGGCGGTCGCCGCAGCATCCCGAGCGGCTGCAGCTGCGGCTGCGGCCTTCTCTGCCTCGACGAAGGCCTTGGGCTTGCGACCGCGACGGTGCGGGCGCAAAGCCGGATCGACAACGGGAACTTCGCTGGCCTCGACAGGCGCAGCGGACTCAGCAGGCGATGCGCCCTCCCCTGCCGCGGAACGGACCGAAGCCTCGGTGAGCTCAGGGGTTACCTGATCGGCAACCTGCTCGGCCTTAGCAGCCGTGCGTCGGCGTGTGCGCGGTACCGGCTTCTCGGTCGGCTGGTCGGCGGCAGGCGTCTCAGGCACAGACGGAGCTGCAAGCTCGGTCAGAGCCGCGGCCTCACGCTCGGCAGCACGACGGCGGGCGCGCACCACCTGAGCCTCGCTAATCTGCGCCAACGCACGTGCCTGCGCGACCTCATCGGAAATCGGCGCCGAGGAGTCAGCTACAACGGTGCGCTTGGCGCGTGTCGTGCGCGTAGTACGGCGCTTGGGCTTGGTGACCTCCTCGCCGTCAGCGGCAGGCTTGGCCGCGCGGCGCGTGCGCTTGGGCTTTGCCGGAACAGCCTCCTCACCAGTTGCAGGAACGGCCTTCTCAGCCGTTGCAGGCGTAGGCGTCTCAGGAGCCGAGGCTTGCGCGGGCGCCGCGACCTGGTCCGACACAACCGGTGCAGCGGGAGCGGCTTGCGTCGTCGTTATTTCGTTTTCTTGCTGTTGATCAGACACAGTGTTTGCTCAACTTTCTTTTCAAGCCCTGTGATCACATGCTCCCTGCATAAACCTTCAGGGCGGCTAAACAGTCTAGCTCCGTCAAATACCGACGGACATCATTGATCTGTATCGAGATATTTGCGTCATATACGCAGCGTTAGTGTAACACAACCGCCGCCACCTGCAACTTAGTCATTGGGTGTTCCTATAGTTTTGTCAACCGTCGGGGCTACTCCCGGTAGGGCACCCGGTCGCGCATCACGGCGTATATCGCCCTGAGCCGCTTTCTCGCGACGGCCTTGAGCGCCCGCCCGTGGCCCATGCCCCGCGCCCTGCAGGCCCGGTAGTACTCGCCGTAGCGCCCCGACGACCTGACCAGGCTGTTGCACGAGAAGATCAGCAGGGACTTGAGCCTCGCGTCGCCGCGCCTGGACGCCCTGACCGACCTAACCGACGTGCCGGAGCTCCTCACCCTCGGGGCTATGCCGCAGTACGAGGCCAGGTGGTCGTGGTCTGGGAACCTCCCGATGTCGACCGACACCGCGAGCTGCGCCGCCGTCCTCGGCCCGATGCCGGGCACGGTGAGTAGGCACGCGTAGGTCTCGTCGCCCTCGAGCAGCGCCGCCGTCTCGGCCTCGAGGGCCCCGGCCTCGTCGAGGGCCTCCGATATCCGGGCGGCCAGGAACCTGACCTGCCTGTTCTCGGCCTCGATGAGCGCCGGCGGGGGCGCAGTCGAGGCGGCCGCGGCCTCCCCGGCGGCCTCGGCCTGCGGCCCCTCGGCCCCCGAGCGGGCGATCCCCCACGCCCCGCCGAACCCGGCGAGCAGCTCCAGCCACCGGCGGTCCGACAGGTCGACGGCGGCCTCGAGGGCCGGGCAGGACTCGAGCAGCACGGCGCGCAGGCGGTTCTTGTCCCTGGTCGCGCAGGCGACGACGTGGTCGCGCTGCGACGAGAGGGCGCGCGCGGCCTCGAGGGCCTCGCCGCGGCCCGGGACCCCCGACAGGGAGTCCGGCACACCCAGGGCGGTCCGCGCGATCACCGCGGCGTCGCGCTCGTCGGTCTTGGCCTCGCCGGCGAACAGCCCGGCGGCGCGGCTGGCGGCGAGGCCGGGCAGGTGGGCGACCCCCAGACCCGCGGCGCGGGCGCGCCTCACGGCGAGGGACCCTATGTTGCGGAACTGGTCGACCACGACGAGCGTGCCGGCGGGCACGGAGGCGAACAGCGCGTCGAGCTCGGCCTCCCTGTTGCGGACGGGGGCGCTGGACAGCACCTCCCCGTCGCGGTCGATCAGGCAGGCCCAGTGGGAGGACTTGCCGACGTCTAGGCCGAGCACGGCCGCGGGCCTGGTCGATGGCGCTTTCACGGTGGTATCCTTCCGGTAGTCGTTCGACCGGATGGCCTCCCCCTCGGCACTCACATTACCAGCCGCGGCGCCTGCCCGGCACTTTCCTATCAGCCGTCGGGGGCGGCGCGTCCCGCGCCGGCAGCACCCAACAGGCCCTCTCGGGGGCAGGGACGTTCGGCCGTGCGCGGGCGCCCGGTCGGCGGCCCGTTCTGGGCGCGCCTCAATCGTAGCCCGAGACGGGCCCGGGCTGACAATTTCGACTGTAATGGACGTTCTTAAACGACTAGTCAAAAGGGACACTCTTTCGTTTAACACCCACAAATCTGACTGCCTCCGCCAAAACTATGGCGGTTTACTACGATGAATCGCTCAACCGCGACCACTCCGAAACTTGTTGAACTAAAACCGCAGGTAGATGCCTTGCACTTTTTAGCGAAAAGCCGGCGTGGTTGGAATACCTCAATTCATCGTAGTAAATCGACATAGTTTCGTATTTCCAGCAGTTCCAAATTCGTCAATACGTCGGCGTTTGCAAAAAAGCCCGACCTCCGTGGGAGATCGGGCTTTCAAGGCTCAGTTAAACCAAGTCTGTACAGTCAAATGACTCGCAGATTACATCTGCTCGGGCGCAGAAACGCCAACGAGGGTGAGCACCAGGGCGAGCGTCACGCGGACGGCATCGCAAGCGGCCAGACGGGCACGCGAAAGCTCGGGGTCGACGGGACGGCCCTCGCTCGGCAGCACCTGGCAGGCAGCGTAGAAGCTGTGGAAGTCGCCGGCAAGCTCCTCGGCAAAGTGCGTCAGACGGAACGGGGCGCGGTCGCGAGCGCAGCTGGCGATGAGGTCGGTGAGCTCGTTGAGCTTACGCGAAAGGGCAAGCTCGGTCGGGTCGGTCAGCAGCGAGTAATCGACGTTCTCGCCGATGGCCTTCTCGGCGACGGCCTTCATGCCCATCTCGTCAGCCTGCTCGGGCGTAACGTCGGCGGCACGGCGCAGGATGGAGCACACGCGGGCGTGAGCATACTGCACGTAATAGACCGGGTTGGAGTTGTCGCGCTTCTTAACGGCCTCAATATCGAAGTCGACCATCTGGTTGGAGCTCTTGGAGATGAGCGTGTAGCGAGCGGCATCGGAGCCGACCTCGTCGACGAGCTCCTGCAGGGTCACCATGGTGCCCTTGCGCTTGGACATTCGGACGGGCTTGCCGTTACGCAGCAGGTTGACGAGCTGGCCCAGCAGAACCTCAAACTTGCCGGGATAGCCAAGGGCGTCGCAGACGCAGCGGACGCGCTCGATGTAGCCGTGGTGGTCGGCACCCCAGATGTCGATGACGTGGTCGACGCGCTGGAACTTATCCCAGTGATAGGCAACGTCGGAGGCGAAGTAGGTGTACTCGCCGTCGGACTTGATCAGGACGCGGTCCTTGTCATCGCCCAGGTCGGTGGAGCGGAACCACAGGGCGCCGTCCTTGGTGTAGAGGTAGCCCATCTTGTCGAGCTTCTCAAAAGCGCGGTCGACGGCGGAGGTGCCGGCGGTCTCACCCTCGGTGTCCTTCACATACAGCGAACGCTCGGAGTACCAACGATCGAAGTCGCAATTGACGGCGTGGCAGAGGTCGCGCATGTTGTCGACCATCTTCACATAGCCGCGCTCGCGGAAGCTCTCCATACGCTCCTGCGGGTCGGCGTCGACCCACTTATCGCCGTCGGTGCGCCAGAACTCGGCAGCCTCGTCGATGATGTAGTCGCCGCCATAGGAGTCCTTGCCCAGGGTCTCGGCAAAGTTGTCCTGATACGGATGGGTCTCGGGGTGCTCGTCGTTCTCGTCGGCAACAAAGGCGTCACGGTCGGCGATCAGCAGCTTGTGAGCCTCGTCGATATCCACGCCCTGCTTGGCAATGATGTCGGCAAGCTGCATATAGCGCGTGCTGATGGAGTTGCCGAAGGTGTTCATCTGAGAGCCGTGGTCGTTGATGTAGAACTCACGCTGGATGTCGTAACCGGCGTGGTCCATAACACGGCAGAGCGAGTCGCCCAGCGCGGCCCAGCGGCCGTGGCCGATGTGCATGGGGCCGACGGGGTTGGCGGAGACGAACTCGACCTGGGTCTTCAGGCCACCACCGACGTTGGACTTAGCGAAGTCCATACCCTTCTCGCGAGCCTCGCCAAAGATGGCATTCTTGACGGCAACGGAGAGGTAGAAGTTGATGAAGCCGGGGCCTGCGATCTCAACCTTCTCGATCGCGGGGTCCTCGGGCATATGGGCAACGATGGCCTCGGCGATCTTGCGCGGGGCGCAGTGGGCCAGCTTGGCGGACTTCAGGGCCATGGTAGAGGTCCACTCGCCATGAGAAGTGTCAGCCGGTCGCTCGATAGCGCAATCGTCAAGTTCAAATGCGGAAAGGTCGCCGGCCTCCTGGGCCGCAGCAAGCGCAGCGCGTACCAGCTCTTCAATCTTCTCGGGCATAGATCCTCCTTGTGTTAAAGCCCCCGAGCTCTTGGTCACTCGTAGGGCAAAAGCCAGAGTTTGTAGCACTCTATCACAAGCGACGGGCACTGTCGCAGGGTAAAGCTAATAGATATTGCATATGCACAAAAATGACTACAGCTTGTATGGAGTCACTCAAAGATGCCGGTCTGCCTGCAGATTATGCAGGCGTTGAAAATGCATAAAGGTGTGAATGAGCTGCGTCTGTTATCGAATACTCTTACCTATCAGAGTTGTGTGCTTTTCCTGCATAAAGTACGGGTTTGCGCACGTCAGCGTGTTATTCTAGACATACGTAAATTCGTATAAGTTGGAGGTAGCATGTTCTCAATCGGTCAACACGTCATTCATCCGGGCCAGGGAGTCTGCACCGTCGTCGGTTTTAGGGACGACACACCGCAGCCCATGCTGCTGCTCGAGACCAAGCAGGGACATGCGCAGACGATCCTCATGTACCCCGTGGCGCAGGCCGACCGTCTGCACGCCGCCATCTCTCAGCAAGATGCCGAGCACCTGCTGAGCCACTATGACGAGCTGGAGTGCGACACCTTTACCGAGCGCAACAGCTCGCTTGAGGAGACACACTTTAAGCAGCAGCTCAAGCTGGGCGCGCCCGAGACGGTCCGCGTGGCAAAGACCATGATGCACCGCATTCGCCAGGCCGAGGAAGCTGATAAAAAACCCAGCTCCTACTACATGCGCGTACTCAAGGAGGCCAAACGCCGCTCCATCGAGGAGTTCGCCGTGGCCTTGGGCGTCACCGAGGAGGCCGCCGAAGCCCGCCTAGCCCAAGCCGCCCTCAACTAACCCATCCGCGCCAAAAACCACCACAAAGGGAACAGGCACCTTTGTGGTGGTTTTCTTGTTCTAGTAGTATTCATTCTTATCGATACCCACGAGCACAAGGAGTCTCTTATGGCAGAGCCGCTTACCGCCGGAATCACCCGCGACCGCGCGTTCGAACTGCTCAATGAGCACAACAAGGACCCGTTCCATATCACCCATGGCGAGACGGTCGAGGGCACTATGCGCTACTTTGCGCGCGAGTTCGACCCCGAGAACGAGGAGTTTTGGGGCATCGTCGGTCTGCTGCACGACCTGGATTGGGAGGAGCATGAGGACGACCCCATGAACCACACCATCTATGCTGCCGAGATTCTTGAGGGCGAAGGTGCGTCTCCCGAGCTCATTCGCGCCATCCAGACGCACACGTCGGACTTCAACACCTCACTACCCAAGCCCGAGCTGCAGATGGAAAAGATCCTGTTTGCCTGCGATGAGCTCACCGGCCTGATCGGCGCTGCCGTCATCATGCGCCCGAGCAAGAGCGTTATGGACTTTACGACTAAGTCGCTCAAGAAGAAGTTCAAGGACAAACGCTTTGCCGCCGGCTGCTCGCGCGACGTGATTTCGCAGGGCGCCGAGATGTTGGGCTGGGAGCTCCCCGAGCTCTTTGACCGCACCATCGCGGCCATGCAGTCCTTCGCCCCCGACCGAGATACCTTCCAGGCCTAACCGTCAACGCCACCTAAAACCACCACAAAGGGGACAGGCACCTTTGTGGTGGTTTTTGTTTGCGCGGGCGTTAGGGACGGACCTGGCCGGTGCCGCGGAGCTTGTATTTGTAGGTGGTGAGGGCCTCGGCGGCAAAGGGGCCACGGGCGTGGAGCTTTTGGGTCGAGATGCCGATCTCGGCGCCCAGGCCAAACTCGCCGCCGTCGGTGAAGCGCGTGCTGGCGTTGGCGTACACGGCCGAGGCATCGACCGCATCCAGGAAGCGCTCGCAAGCGTCCGTGTCCTCGGCAACGATGGCCTCGGAGTGCATCGTGCCGTAGCGATTGATGTGTGCGATGGCCTGGTCCTCGTTTGCCACGACCTTCACGCTCATCTCGAGCGCCAGGTACTCGCGACCCCAGTCCTCCTCAGTCGCGGCGACGTAGTCATCGCCCTCCACAAAGCCGGCGTCGGCGCACGCGGCGCACGTGGCCTCGTCGCCGTGAATGAGCACGCCGTGATCGTGCAGCACGGCAACGACCGCAGGCAAAAACGCATCGGCCACAGCATGGTCGACCAGCAGCGACTCGGCGGCATTGCACACGCCTACGCGCTGGGTCTTGGCATTAACGATAATGTTGAGCGCCTTATCAAAGTCGGCGGATTCATGCACGTAGATGTGGCAGTTGCCCGTGCCCGTCTCAATCACCGGCACAAGCGACTCGCGCACGCAGCGCTGGATCAGGCCTGCACCGCCGCGCGGAATGAGTACGTCGACAATGCCGCGGAGCTTCATGAACTCGCCAGTGGCCTCGCGGTCGGTGGACTCGATCATCGACACGGCCTCGCGCGGGAAGCCCTTGGCCTCGAGCGCATCGGCCAGCAGCTCGGCGATCATGGCACACGAGTGATAGGCCAGCGAGCCGCCGCGCAGAATACAGGCGTTGCCGGTACGGATGCAGATGCCTGCGGCGTCGGCCGTCACGTTGGGGCGCGCCTCGTAGACCATAGCGACCAGGCCCAGCGGAACACTCACACGGGTCAGGTCCACGCCGCTTGCAAGCACGCGGTGGTCGAGCACGCGGCCCACGGGATCGGGCAGCTCGGCGAGCTTTTCCAGGCCGGCGGCCATGCCCTCGACGCGCTCAGGCGTCAGCAGCAGGCGATCGAGCAGTCCGGCCGAGGTACCCGCATCGCGCGCGGCGGACATGTCGAGCTCGTTGGCGGCGACGATGGAGTCGACACCGTTGCGCAGTGCTGCGGCCATGGCGCGCACGGCCTCCTGGCGCTGCTCATCGCTCGCCGTGGCAAGCGAGGCCGACGCTGCCTTGGCGGCAACGGCAAGATCGTGGACATACGTGGCTATATCGACCGACATGGGCGGCCCTTTCTCCTAGAAGTTTGCAACAATGGTAGCCGATTTACGCATGGCCTCGCCCGCGGCGGTAGAATTGGTCAACCCGAAACACCGCAACGAACGGAAGACTCACATGGCCCTCATCACTTCGTACCACGTCCCCGGCCTTTACGTCGAGGACCACAGCATCGACGTCCCCCTTGACTGGCGCGGCCTGGAGCCGATGCTCCTGGCCGTCGGCAGCACCATGCGCCGCGGCGCCATGCCGGCACCAATCGCCGGCGCGCCCGAGAGCATCAAGCTCTTCTACCGCGTGGTTTGCGCGCCCGACCGCATCAACGACGATCTGCCGCTGCTCCTGTTTTTGCAGGGCGGCCCCGGCGGCGAGAGCCCGCGTCCGCTGTCGCCCACAAGCGACGGCTGGATCGAGGAGGCCGTCAAGCACTTCCGCGTGGTCCTTCCCGACCAGCGCGGCACCGGACGCAGTTGCTGCGTGGACGGGCGCACGATTGCCGCACTGGGCGAGCGCGCGACGGCGGCCGGCTCCGATGCCGCACGCTCGCAGGCTGACTTCCTCAAGCGCCACCTCGCCAGCTCCATCGTGCGCGATTTTGAGTACCTGCGCCTGGTGGGCTTTGGCGGCAAGCCCTGGGTCACACTCGGGCAGAGCTACGGCGGCTTTTTGACGTTGAGCTATCTGTCGCTCTTCCCCGAAGGCGTGGCGGCGAGCTTTACCTGCGGCGGCATTCCACATGTGCCAGCGAGCGCAAGCGAGGTCTACGCGCACACCTTCCCGCGCATGGCGGCCAAGACTCAGCAGTATTACGACCGCTACCCCGCCGACGTCGAGCGCGTGGCGGCACTGGCCGATGCGCTCGAGGCCCAGAAGCCCGTGCTGCCCGACGGCTCACCGATGACGGTCGAGCGCCTACAGCTCATGGGCAGCGACTTTGGTATGAAGCCGAGCTTTGAGCGCATGCATTGGATTGTCGATCACGCTTTTGCCGACGGCGACGGCACGCTGGCCTGCGGCGCCTCGGTATCTGACAGCTTTTTGATGCGCGCCTTCGAGCGCACCAACACGCGTACAAACCCGCTGTACTGGACACTGCAGGAGTTCATCTACGCCGACGGCGACACTATGCCCATTGGTTGGGCCGCGGCCGAAGAGAAGGCACACCGCGCCGAGTTCGACACCCTCGCGCGCCCGCTCATGTTTACCGGCGAGGCAATGTTCCCGTGGATGTTCGAGCAGATGCCCGAGCTCAAGCCCTTCAAACCCGCCATGGACCTGCTGATGGAAGACACCAGCTGGGACAAGATCTACGACCCGCAGCGACTGGCGTGCAACGAGGTGCCGCTCCAGGCCGCGGTGTATTTCGACGACATGTACGTCGATTCGGGCTTGCAGCTCGATACGCTCAGCCGCGTGGGCGACTCGCATGCCTGGGTAACCAACGAGTTCGAGCACGACGGTCTGCACGGCAGCGTGGTGTTCAAGCACCTCTTCGACGAAGCCCTCAACCGCGGAGACCTGCGCCGGATCTTCTAGCAAAGGAGTGTCCCCACCTGCCGGCACAGACGATATGAGCAGGACATAAAAACATTGAGAGCCCCTGCTGCATGAAAGACCGCGGATTAGGCCGACAATGGTGAGTGTCTAATTCAGCCGCGGCGGCCACGCCGCATTCATGGAAGGGGCTCCCATGCTCGATACTACCACCTTCGTCGGCCTCGACGTCCACGCCCGCTCGATAAAGGCAGTCTCCCTCGACGTCATGACCGGGGAGGTGCGCTGCGCGACCTTCGGCTACGACGCCGGCGCCGTCGCGGAGTGGGTCCGTTCCGTGGACCCCAGGGCCAGGTGCGTGTACGAGTCCGGGGTCACGGGCTTCGACCTGCAGAAGAGGCTCTCCGGCCTCGGGGTCGACTGCGTGGTCGGCGCCGTCTCGAAGATGATCAAGCCCAGCGCGGACAGGCGCAGGAAGAACGACCGCAACGACGCCGAGTTCCTCGCCCGCATGCTGTCGGTCGGCAACGTGGTCGAGGTGTGGGTCCCCGACGACGAGTGCGAGGCCGCCCGCGACCTGACCAGGGCGCTCGAGGACGCGAGGGACGACCTCTCGCGCGCGAAGCAGCGGCTCTCCAAGTTCCTGCTCAGGCACGGGCTCGCCTTCGACGAGAGGACGCCCACCGGCCGCAGGAAGGGCAACTGGACCCGGGCGCACTGGTCCTGGATCGAGTCGATTAGGTTCGCGGAGGGGGCCGACAACGACGTGCTCGCCTACTACGTCGACGCGGTCAGGCGGGCGGCGGAGGAGAAGGCGAGGCTCGAGGGGCTCGTCGAGGCCGAGGCCCGCAAGCCCAGGTGGAGGAGGAGGGTCGACTCCCTCCGCTGCCTCAAGGGCGTAGACACCGCGTCCGCCGCCGACCTCGTGTTCGAGGCCGGCGAGTTCTCGAGGTTCAGGAATGCCCGCTCGTTCGCGGCGTGGGTCGGCCTGACGCCCTCCGAGCACTCCAGCGGGGAGAGCGACCGCAGGGGCGCGATCACCAAGGCTGGCAACAAGCACCTGAGGAAGACGCTGGTCGAGGCCGCGTGGCACTACCTGACGTGCTCGGGGCGGCCGAAGGACCTCGCCAAGGGCCAGGCCCCGGACCGGGGCGCCCGGAGGCATGCCGCCAAGGGCGTGCGGAGGCTGGTCGAGAGGCGGGAGGCGCTGCTCGCGCGCGGGGTCCACGGCAACAAGGCGAACGTGGCCACGGCGCGCGAGCTCGCCTGCTGGGTATGGGCGGTCGGCCTCATGGCCGAGGAGGCGTAGGGGGGCCGGTCCCCCGCACATAAGCCGATCACCCCGGAAGCGGTTCGATCCGAAGCCGTTGAGGCGAACCTCAGGTCCCTTTTCTGCGAGCGCCCAGGGCGCCACACGCGTGCACAGACTGTCGGTTCGACGTAGAAGCCTCAGCCGTAGCAACGGATTGCCCAGCGAGAGATCGCCGCGGGCGGATATTAAACTGCAAAGACGAGCGTCGGTAAGACACGCCGAGGTCGCCGCGGACGGGCTGATATAGGGAGAGGGCCTGACCCCATATCGTTGGGGCCAGGCCCGATTTTGCCTCTTGACAATGTCCTGCTCATATTAAAAGGAACGTCCCCAAGTGCCGGCACGAGAAAGACAGCGCTGCGGGAAACGATCCGCAGTGCTGTCTTTCTTTATGCAAATACGATCAAGTTATCCCTGTGTATCGCCGGCTTCTCGGCCAGGTTAGCGAGCAGGCGGTTGCTGGCGATCTGGTCCTGGCGGCGACCGGCAGCAAGTTCCAGCACGTCCGAATCGGCCTCGGCGATACCGCGGGCGACGACCATACCGCTCGGATCGCACACATCGAGCACATCGCCCTCGGCAAACTGGCCATCGACCTCGCGAATACCCACCGCAAGCAAGGAAGAGCCACGGCTAACCAGCGCCTTCGCAGCACCATCATCAACCGTCACCGACCCATGTGCCTTGTCGCCCAGCGCGATCCACAGCTTGCGGGGCGCGATGTCCAGACGCTCCGCCGGCGGATCGAACAGCGTGCCCACGCTCTCGCCGCGGGCGAGGCGCACGAGCGCATCGGGCTCCTCGCCCGAGCAAATCACGCTCTGAATGCCCGCCGTCATCAGGATGCGACTCGCGCGGATCTTGGTAATCATGCCGCCCGTGCCCACCGATGTGGAAGAATCGCCCGCCGAGGCAATAATCTTGGCATCGATCTTATGCACGACAGGAACAAACTCGGCCGTGGGGTCCTCATGCGGATTGGCAGTATAGAGACCATCGATGTCCGAGAGCGTCACGCACAGATCGGCAGATACCAGGCAGCTCACGAGCGCCGCCAGTGTGTCGTTGTCGCCAAACTTGATCTCGTCGACGGTAACGGTGTCGTTCTCGTTGACGACCGGCACCACGCCCAGCTCCACCAGACGCAGCAGGGCGTCGCGCGCGTGCAGGTAGGACGTGCGACGCGCCGTGTCGTGACGCGTGAGCAGCACGAGCGAGGTGAGCAGGTCGCGCGCATGGAACTCCTCGTCGTAGGCCGACGAGATGATGCACTGACCAGCCGAGGCGCAGGCCTGCAGGCTCGGAAGGTCGCCGACCGGCTTGCGGTCGAAGCCCAACACGGGATAGCCACAGGCAATAGCGCCCGAGCTCACCACGACCAGACGCCAGCCGAGCTTGCGCAGCGCTGCGGCTTGATCGGCAAGTTCGCCGATAAAGGCGCGGTTGACCTTGCCATCGGCGCCCACCACCGTGGACGAACCGATCTTTACCACCATCGTTTTATAAGAAGTCGTCATACGTCAAACCAATCAACTGTTCAGCGAACGGCCGAGCTGGCGGCCAAGGGAGCGTGACTCGCCCCTACCGCCCAAGGAATCATTTTGCCCAGGGGAAAGCCGAGGCCGCGGCCATATTCTTGCGCACGAGCTCGTCGCGCACCTGGGCCAGGCCCTGTTCCATACCCACCACGTAGGTCTGCGGATACAGGAAGCGCTTGAAAGCCGCATCCAGATGATCGAGCGCCCAAACACAGCGCTCGCGCGCGTCCTGGATGCTCTCACGCGGAGCCACCGCACTGCCGTCGCGCACGATCGGCACCAACAGCTCACGATACTCAAGTTCGGACACGTCGGTCACCAGGGCGGCATCATTCACGGCCACGAGGGTATTGCCGCGCGCGGCGCCCTCCCCCGCCAGATGGTCCTCGTCGTAGATCATGTCGCAGACCGGGCCGCCAAAGCCGTCGTAATAACGGCGCACGCGCTGTACGCCCGGGATCGTGCGCTTGTAGGGCTGCTCGGAGAGCTTGACCACCGGCGTCCATGGATCTGCCTCGCTCGCACGGCGGGCGGAAAGCTTGTACACGCCACCCAGCGCCGGCTGGTCATAGCAGGTCGCGAGCTTGGTACCCACGCCAAAGCTATCGATGGGCGCGCCCTGGTCCAGCAGCGACTGAATCGTGTACTCGTCAAGATCGTTGGAAACCGAGATCCCCACATAGGGCAGGCCCTCGGCATCAAAACGGCCGCGAACATACTTGGAGAGCTTGGCGAGGTCGCCGGAGTCGATGCGAATAGCCGACAGACGCTCGCCCACCGCCTCCATCTCCTTGGCAACCGTAATGGCATGCTCGCAGCCCTCGCGCACGTCATAGGTGTCGATGAGCAGCGTACAGTTCTTGGGGCTCGACTTGGCAAAGGCGCGGAAGGCCTCGAGCTCGGAATCGAAGCTCATCACCCAGCTGTGCGCATGCGTGCCAAAGACGGGAATACCGTAGCGGCGGCCGGCGAGCACATTGGACGTAGAGGAGCAGCCGGCAACGTAGCTCGCGCGCGCGACGGCCAAGCCGCCATCGGGACCCTGAGCGCGGCGCAGGCCAAACTCGGCAACGGGACGGCCGTCCGCCGCCAGCACCACGCGCGCCGTCTTGGTGGCGACAAGCGTCTGGAACCCAACGATGTTGAGCAGCGCCGTCTCAAGCAGCTGGCACTCCAGCGCGGGGCCGGTGACGCGAACCATGGGCTCGCGCGGAAAGACGAGCTCGCCCTCGGGCACGGCGTCGATGTTTACATGCGCACGAAAATCGCGCAGGTAGTCGAGGAATCCAGGCTTGAACATCGCGCCGCCGGCCGGGGCCTGGAGCGAGGCGAGGTAGTCGATGTCCTCGGGCGTAAAGCGCAGATTCTCGACCAGCTCGGGCAGTTCGGCGGTGCCGCACATGACGGCATAGGCGCTGCCAAAGGGATGGTCGCGGTAAAACGCGGTAAAACAACCCTGCTCATTGGCCTTGCCGCTCTCCCACAGGCCCTGGGCCATAGTGAGCTCGTAAAGATCGGTGAGCATTGCAATGTCGGTGGGATGCGAGATGTCGGTCAAAGCCATGGGGCGACCTTTCGGATGTGTGGTGCAGAATTTGAGGGTTGGACGAGAGCAGAGCATGCGGACATGACGCCCGATGCGAGTCGGTTAGAGCAGGCCCATGCTGGTCAGGATCGTGTAGCCCATAAAGATGACAAACGCGATGAGGGCAAGGACAATGATGATTTTTTGAGCCGGCGCCATGCCAGGGATCTCGTTCTCGCCCATAGGCTCCTTGGAGGTAACCATGCGCTGGGCAAAGGTCATCTCGTCACGGCTCGGCTTGGGCTCGACGGACTTGGGACGGGCGGCCTTTTTAGGCTGAGGTTTGGGCGCGGCAGGTGCAGGCTTCGCAGCAGCGGGCTTGGGTGCGGGCGCGGGCGCCGATGCGGATGCGGCGTTCGCGGCGGCCTCCTCGGCCTTCGCACGCTCGGCACGCAGGGCAGCCAGCTCCTCACGCTCGCGACGGGCCTCTTCCCGAGCCTCGCGGCGGGCCTTCTCAGCGCGGAGCTCTTCCAACTCGGCGCGCTCCTCGTCGGACAATGGTTGGGACTCAAGCTCGGCCATGGTATAGCCCTTTCTTTTAAAAAAAGCCGCCGACACAATGTCAGCGGCTTATCAAATCCATGGGTGGAGACGAAGGGAGTCGAACCCTCGGCCTCTGCCATGCGACGGCAGCGCTCTCCCAACTGAGCTACGTCCCCAGGACAAGTCGATATTTTACCTACGGCTCGCCAACTGTCAACGCCCAATAACCAGTCTTTTTGGGACGCGGCTATTTTGACAACTTTTCGAACAGGCGATCCTCTCGATGATTTTTTAAGGCTCTGTTAGACCAGGATTGACATTCCGCCCCGTCATCTTCTTGCGATTGCACAATGGTCGCCCCTTGTCGAATCTGAATCCGGCAAGGGGCGATGCGCCCGAGACCGGACGAGTTGCTCGCCTGGCCCTGCCGTTTCATGCCGACCTGCCGGCTAACTCGCCGTCTCCTCGTCGGGCGCCGGCGTCTTGACCCTCATCTCGAACGGCATCCCGCCCTCTCGGACGAGCGCCCTGAGGAACGCGTTGACGGCGGTGGACATGGACAGGCCGAGCTCGTCCAGGATGGCCGTGGCCTCCCTCTTGACCTCCGGGTCGATGCGGATCGTCGTGGCCGGTATGTTCGACGGCATGGCCTCACCCCTCCTCGTGTATCGCGGTGCGACCATTCTACCGCCTCTATGCGGCGGGCGCGGCCCAGTAGTCCATGTAGGGCGGCTCCACGTTGAACATGTCGCGGACGCGGCTCCTGCAGACGCCGTGCGCGAGCTGCCGCGCGACCGTGCGCCCGGCCGCGCCGGAATCGGTCGCCATGAAGGTCCGGCACCACCTGAACCAGGCGAGGTAGGCGTCGAGGTGCTTCGTCGACACGCCCCTGAACGGCTCCATGAAGGCGCCGAGGAGCGAGTGGACGGTGTTGACCCGGTTGATGGTCCCCCCGGAGCGGTCCTTGGGGTCGTAGGCCGCGTGCGCGGCGACCTCGAGCTCGGCGAGGACGCCGACGTAGGCGGCCGCCCTGTCGGTCGCGACGACCGAGCCGGCCGCGATGCGGCCCCTCAGCGCGTCCATGGCGCGCTCCCTCGAAAGGGCGCCCCGCCCCGTGACCTCGAGGAACGTCTCGTTCGAGTCGTTCACTCCGGTCATGACGCAGATCCGCTCGCGCGACAGCCCGCGTCTGTGCACCTGCTTGCCGCGGTGCCGGGAGGGGCGCGGCATCGTGAACGACCCCTTCGCGTGGTTGCCCTTGAACGACTCGGGGAAATAGGTCTCGTCGAGCTCGCAGCCGCAGCCCCGCTCGACCCTGAACGAGGGGGAGTAGGCCGAGAGGCACTCGATCAGCCTGTGGCGCATGGTGTAGGCGGTCTTGAGGCAGACGCGGCAGCGCCTCGCGCATTCGCGCAGGGGCAGCATGAGCACGAAGCACTCGGCGTAGGCCATCCAGGTCTCCTTCGGGAGCTTGCTCGTCCCCAGGATGCGCTCGCTGCCCATGCCGAAGGTCCTGCCGCAGCCCCGGCAGAGGTAGCGCTGCTCGCCGTTCTTCGATTTGCCCTTCTTCACGACCGCGGCGGACCCGCAGCGCGGGCAGCGTTCGATTTCGTAGGCGGAGCCGGCCGCGTCGTCGAACGCCGCCGCGCGGATCACGTCCCTGACGGACTCGATAGCGCGGCGGCGCTCGGTCTTGCTGAGGTTCGCCATGCCCTTCTTGAAGTTGAGGACCAGGTCTTCGGCGTTCATGCTGCCTCCATCATCGCGGTCTATGGGGTCAACGATATGGCACCGTGGGGACACATGTATGTCAATCCTGGTCTAACAGAGCCTTTTTTAATCCCCGTCCCAGAAAAATCATCAGCGTGCGCTCTACTTTGCGCTGGTGAGGACGCCGGTGGTGTCGAAGGCGGGGGTGAAGCTCTCGTCTACCGCGCCGCCCTCTTGCCAGAACATTGTCGTAAAGCCCAGGTCGTCGGCATGGTCGAGCACCTGCTCGTACTCCTCGCGCGTCACGGCGCGCGCCAACTCGCCGCCCTGCTCGCGCATGAGCGCATTGGGCGTGTACTGGTTCATGACCGAGATCGGCACGTCGCCCACCGTCTGCCACACCAGGTCTAACACGCGGCACGAGTCATCCGCATGCCCCGGCAGCACCAGGTGGCGTACGATGATGCCGCGCTTCATGAGCCCGTCGTCATCCACCAGCTCTCCCCCGCGGCGATCGATCTCGCGCGCCATCTGGGCCAGACCCGACACGGCCACACGCGGGTAATCCTTTATATGGGAGAGCGACTGCGCAAGCGCCGCATCGGCATATTTAAAGTCGGTGAGCCACACATCGACCAGGTCGCCCAGCGCCGCCACGGCACTCGCGCGCTCGTAACCACTCGTGTTGTAGACGATTGGGATAACCAGTCCGCGCGCCCGTGCCGCGGCAATCGCGGCAGGCAACAGGTGCGCATAGTGCGTCGCCGTCACCAAATTGATGTTGTTGGCACCCTGGTCCTGCAGTTCCAGCATAATCTCGACCAGGCGCTCAGGCGAAATCTCAAGGCCAAAATTGCCGGTCGAGATCTCGTGGTTCTGGCAGTAGATACATTTGAGCGAGCAGCCGCTAAAGAAGATCGTGCCCGAACCGGCCTCGCCCGAGATAGGCGGCTCCTCCCACATATGAAGCGCGGCGCGGGCCACCTTGAGCGTGTCGTTAGCACCGCAGACGCCGTGCGCGCCCTCATCGCGCGCCGCACCGCAACGGCGCGGACACAAATGGCAGGCGGGCGAAAAAAGTTCGGTCAACGACGTCGGCATAAAACCATGCTCCAAAACAACGATTCAGCAGCTCAAACGTAAAGGGATCAACCCCACAGACGGCTCGAGCCCAAGGCGCCGTAATCGTCCGACACGATTTTTGTAATGTCAAGACTGGAATCGATAAAGTGCCGCTTTATGATGTAGGTATTCCGCCCCCCGCGGAGCAACTGGGTGAACCGTCGCGTTTATTTAGGGAGCCCACACAGTCGTACCTAGTACAGGTATCCTTCGTTGTTAAGGACGCTGGAACAGTCGATGAGGGCACCCACCTGTTTTAGGTGGGTTCATTTTCGTAACGTGGGGGGTGGTTTTCTTTTGCCGAAAATCACCATTACAGTCCATATGGATCCCCGCCGGCATCCCGACAAGCCATCGACAACATCCCAATATCTGGTAAGCGCGTGATTATCGCTGCGTGCAATTCCATGTACCCCCCTTGGTCGAGTATTATGGTTCGGCTATGCCCTTTGCGCATGGCGTTCTTCTGACCTTTTCCTTCGACGCTTGGCGGTTTTTAGATTCATGGCTTCATCCCCGAGCTACATACCGTACCTATGCGTGGCAGCGGCGGCCTTTATCACGACCTTCCTCGCGGTGCCCCTGGTCAAGCGCTTGGCAATTAAGCTCGATGCCGTCGACTATCCTTCTAAGCGCCGCATCAACACCAAGCCCATCCCGCGTTTGGGCGGAACGGCGGTGTTTTTGGGCCTGGTCGTCGCCTGCACTGTGCAAATCCTAGGCACCTGGTACCTGGGTTGGCCGCCCGTTTTGGTGCCCCACCCCCGTCTGCACATCAGCTACCCCATGCTGGCGCTCTCCTTTACCGTCATCTTTGCGACCGGCGCTATCGACGACGTCTTCCAGCTCACGCCCAAGCAAAAGCTGGCCGGACAAGTCCTCGCCGCGCTTATCGCCTGTATCGGCGGCCTAAAAATCGGCGTCATCGTCAACCCGTTTGCCCCCGGCGAGATCATGCTCGGATGGCTCGCCTACCCCATCACCGTAATCTATCTGGTGGCATTCACCAACATCATTAACCTCATCGACGGCCTCGACGGCTTGGCCACGGGCATCTGCGGCATCGCGTCGTTCACCATGTTTTCGATGGCCGTTCTCTCGGGCCGCATCGACGCCGCCGCGCTCTCCATTGCGCTCTTTGGCGCCTGTCTGGCCTTTTTGCGCTACAACTTCAACCCCGCAAGCATCTTCTTGGGCGACTCGGGGTCGCTGCTTCTGGGCTTTGCGCTGGGCTCCATCTCGCTGCTCAACGTGAGCCGCACCGCCGCACTCACCTCTCTCATCATCCCGCTCATCGTTGCCGGCGTGCCCATCATCGACACGTTTAGCGCCATTGTGCGCCGCAAGCGCGCCCACATTAGCATCGGGCAGGCCGACAAGGGCCACATCCACCACCGCCTGATCCAAGAAGGCTACAACCAAAAACAGGCCGTGCTGCTCATCTATGCCTGGTGCATCATGCTTTCGGCCGGCGCCGCCGCGATTAACCAGGTCGAGGTGCCCATGCGTGTGCTCATCTTTACCGTGCTCGCCATTGGCTCGGCGGCCTTTGCCAAGCATCTGCATCTGTTTGAGCCCGTGCTGCGCCACCATTACAACAAGCGCACGCACGAGGACGAGCTCGTCACCCCCGACGACCCCGCTTTTAAGCAGGAGGAGCAGGCAGCCGAGGAGCGCAAAGAAGAGCGCCACCACAAGCTCTAGGGCAAGCTGCCGAGGATGTGCCAAGGCACCGTTGGCCAAGCGCGGCCGCGCCGCACCCATCGCACAAGCCGCCCCTCTCCCGCCCCTCCAATAAACGCGTTATCATCTTGACCCATGAACATACGTTAGGAGCAATCATGCCAAACGAGAACAGCTACGAAGTCGCGCTGCAAAAGAGCAACGCCATTCGCGAGGGCCTGGCCAATACGCCCGAGAAGTTCACCATGCTCACCGGTGATCGCCCCACCGGACGCTTGCACCTGGGCCACTACTTTGGCACCCTCAAGGGCCGTGTTGAACTGCAGAACATGGGCGCCAAGACCAACGTGCTCATCGCCGACTACCAGGTCATCACTGACCGCGACACGACCGAGCACATCCAGGACAACGTGTACAACATGGTCATGGACTACCTTGCCTGCGGCATCGACCCCGACAAGACCATGATCTACGCGCACTCCGCCGTGCCCGCAGCCAACCAGCTCATGCTGCCGTTCCTGTCACTGGTGTCCGAGGCCGAGCTGGCGCGCAACCCCACCGTCAAGGCCGAGATGGAGGCCTCGGGCCATGAGCTTACCGGCCTTCTGCTCACCTACCCGGTGCATCAGGCCTGCGACATCCTGTTCTGCAAGGGCAACGTGGTGCCCGTCGGTCGCGACCAGCTGCCGCACATCGAGCTCACCCGCACCATCGCCCGCCGCTTTAACAACCGCTACGGCAAGGTGTTCCCCGAGGTCGACGCGCTGCTGTCCGAGACCCCGCTGCTGCCGGGCCTGGACGGTCGCAAGATGAGCAAGAGCTACGGCAACGCCATCAACATCTCGATGACCGCCGAGGAGACGGCCAAGCGCATCAAGAAGAGCCAGACCGACTCCGAGCGCATGATCACGTTCGATCCCGAGAACCGCCCCGGCGTGTCTGGTTTGCTTTCGACGGCCGCCATCTGCACCGGTCGCTCCGAGGTCGAAATTGCCGAGGAGATTGGCATGGGCGGCTCCGGCCAGCTCAAGAAGTACGTGACCGAGGCCGTCAACGAGTACTTCGCACCTATCCGCGAGCGTCGCCAGCGCTACGAGAACGATCTGGATTACGTGAAGGACGTGCTGCACGAGGGCAACCGTCGCGCCAACGAGATCGCCGAGCAGACCCTGGCAGAGGTTCAGGACGCCATGGGTATGGTGTACTAGACCGATCTGCTGGCTTGAGCTTTCGATTGCTATAGGGCGGGCGCTACGGCGTCCGCCTTTTTTGGAGCGGACCGCTTCGGCTCCGTCCATCACACTCTCCCGACAAACAGGAACAGGCCCGCTGGCAGATAGTTGCCAGCGGGCCTGTTCCCGAAGTACACCGTTGAATCGCACAGAGGGGAGGGATGCGAATCAAGCTCAACAGGGCAGGCTTTTTCATCGCCTATTGCCTGCTCCGTTGCTGAATACAATATAGTTCGCCGTGGTTTACTTTGCAGCATCAATATCCGCCGCCATAGCTTCTCCATAAGTTAGCCCAAGTAAACTAAACCACCACAAAGGGGTAGGCACCTTTGTGGTGGTTTTGGCCACGGCAGAGCCGTTAGAGTCCGGCAAGCCAGCGACAGGCGGCCAAGTCGACGTGCATGGGATCGGTAAACGTCACACCCTCCCCCATTAAGAGCTCACGCTGAGCATCGGGGCCGCCAAAGGCAAAGCCTTCGCAAATGCGACCGTCGGCAAACACCACACGATGGCAGGGAATCTGGCCGGGGCGCGGATTACTATGCAGGGCATACCCCACGTACCGCGCACTTCGTGGACGACCGGCAAGCAGCGCCACCTGGCCATACGTGGCGACCATCCCCTCGGGGATCTGCTCGACCACCTCGTACACCCGTTCAAAAAAGCCCTCAGACGCCATTGCTCGCTCCCTTCCACCCGGAAAAGCATAAACCACCACAAAGGGCCTGTCCCCTTTGTGGTGGTTTATGGCAGGTCGGTTAGTTAGCGGGCTGGAAGAAGGCTACGGCTACGGCGCCGGGGCCTACGTGGGTGCCGATGGTGGCGCCGATGGTGTGAACGGGCAGTTCGCCCTCGGTGTGGCCAGCCCACAGTGCCGCGCTGTCCTCGACATACTTCTTGAGCACCGCATCCGAAAGACCCGTATAGCCGAGCGCCAGCGGCATGGAAAAGTCGATGCCGCCTGCCTTTTCGACCTTCTGGTTGAGCAGGTTCCGGCCGTTCTTGGAGCCACGAGCCTTGCCCAGCTGCACGATCAGACCGTCCTCCGCTGCCACAACGGGCTTCACATTGAGCAACGTGCCCACAGCACCAGCCGCAGCAGACAGGCGACCGCCGCGAACGAGGTACTCAAGCGTCTCGAGCAGGCCGATGACGACTACACGGTCGCGCACGGCCTCGACAGCCGCCGCGATCTGAGCCGCGCCCTGGCCCTCGTCCACCAAACGCAGCGCGTACTCAACCAGCACGCGCTCGCCCAGGGTAACGTTATTGCTATCCACCACATACACATCGCCGCCCGGCGCCTCGGCAAGTGCGGTGCGGGCACTTTGGTTGGTGCCCGAAAGCTTAGCGCCCACGGTAATAATCACTGCCTCATCGCCGGCCTCACGCGCCTCGGCAATAGCCTGCGAAAACGCGTACGGGTTGACCTGGCCGGTCTTAGGCAGCTCATCGCGCTCCACGAGCATCTCGTAAAAGCGCTGGTGATCGATGTCGACGCCATCCATGTACACATCGGTGCCAAAGGTGACGGACAGCGGCAGAACACGCAGAGCGGGGTGCTCAGCCGGCGACATATCGCTCGCGGAATCGGTAATAATACGAATGGACATAGCGAATCCTTTCTTGTGCGGACCTCTCGCAGGGAATTTTGACAGCAAGCCCCGGCACGGCATACGCGCTCAAACGGGACTATGCAGTTGTTAATTGGAAGCAAATGCCTTGGCGGCCTTAGATCTCGCGCAGGGTGTTGAGAATCGTGCGTAGCGACGCATACATCTGCTCGCGCTGCTCCACACCCATAGCCTTACCGGTGGTATCGAGCACCTCGCGAATGATGCGGTCCGCCTCGCTCATACTCTCGCCGCCCAGAGCGGTCAGGCGCACCGGAGCACGATACTTAACGGCGGCATCGCCCGAATCATCGACCTCGACGTAGCCGCCCTCCTCCAGATGCGCGAGCGTGCGCGAGACGGCGGCGCGGGTCACGCCTGCCATGCGAGCGAGGTCGGCGCCAGTCAGGCCGTCCTTGCTGCGCTCAAGATAGTACAGGCACATAACGTCGGAGCCCTTGAGGCCCAGCCTTGCGCCCTCGGATGTCTTAATGCGCTGGATCTCCTTGTAGAGCCCGCTGATCAGTCCGACAAAGTCCTCGAAACGTGTCTCGTCGTTCTGCTGCATGGGAGACGACCGCCTTTCGCTTGCATAATGCTAACGGGTAAACATCTTAACCGTACTTATCGGCCGCCAGCCCTGCGCACCCTATTTGTTAACCCATCAACATAAAAACCACCACAAAGGGGACAGGCACCTTTGTGGTGGTTTGGGGCATCAATAGGTTCTAGGCGCCGCTACAGCTCCACGCAAGGATTGTCGCGGGTCACAAGCGTCTTAATGACAACCGTCGCTCCCAGATAGCGCTCAAGCAGCTCGGCTAAGCGATCGATCGCAGCCTGGCAATCCCCCATCCGCTCGGGCTCCACGCACTCAATCGCCAGGAACGCATCGGCCGAATCATCGGACAGCGCCGTTCGAACGCCGTCGCGCCAGTTCCAGCAGCGGCACACAGCGCCCGCATCGTCGATGTAGGCGAGCTCGCCGGGCAGCGTCGGATCGTCCGCCTCCTCGCCAAGCGGCAAGAACGCATCGCCACCGTCGGTCACCTTCAGGCGAAGGTCCCCCTCGATCGCATGCAGATCCTCGCCTCCCACGGGCAGCGCATAGGTCAGCGACACCGTGTTGTAAATATCCACCGCGGGCGTAATGTGGCCCACCGGCTTGCCTTTGAGCACGCGTTTGAGCAAGTTCTCGATCGAGCAGCGCGCGCCTTTCTTGGTCTTGAACAGACGATAGGCCTCGCGCCATGCCTTGACCGGTGCGTTCTCGCTGATAGTGTCGCTGGTCAGATGACGCTCCGCATCGATATTGGCGCGGTCGAGCAACGCCGCAATCGCATCCACGTCCTCTTGAGGAATCTGAGCCGTGGGCTTCATGCCCTCCACGACCACAACACCGACCGCTGCCTGCGGAAACAGCTCCCAGAATGAATCCTCGGCAATAAAGCTCTTCATACGCTCTCCCTTCATTGTGCGCGCCCGAGTGAGGGCGCCTAAACAAAAAGCGCCCTTACAACGGCCACCTTCAAAGTCCTACGGTGCCGCCACAAGAGCGCTTACGCTGCCCCCATCCGGAGAAGGGGACGATATGTCAGACGTATTGTAACCCTACTTACTGCGGCATGCAGGCAAAACCACCACAAAGGTGCCTGTCCCCTTTGTGGTGGATATGGACTCGAGGCGACGCTAGTGGCGGAGTCCCAGCAGGCCGCGGCCGCGGTGACGAGCCTCGGCGGGCACTTGGGCGTGCGGACCGGCGGCCTTGACGGACTCAGGCAGGTGCGAGTACTTCTTCTCGAAGTTCTCCTCGAACATCACGGCCAGGTTGTGCGCGGCCTCGTCGTAGCGCGCGGTGCTCTGCCAGTACTGGCGCGGCACCAGGATGCCGTCGGGCACGCCGTGGCACGTGGTGGGAATGTCGACGTTAAAGATGTCGTCGTGCACGAACTCGCTCTCCTCGATGGTACCGTCGAGGGCGCGGGCGACCAGGGAGCGCGTGTAAGCCAGCTCAATGCGATGGCCCACGCCGTAACCGCCGCCGATCCAGCCGGTGTTGACCAGGTAGACGCGCGTGCGGCCGTCGGCGATGCGCTCACCGAGCATCTTGGCGTAGACCATGGGGTCGAGCGGCATAAACGGCTCGCCGAACAGCGAGGAGAACGTGGGCGTGGGTTCGGTGACGCCAACCTCGGTGCCGGGGATCTTGGCCGTAAAGCCCGTCACAAAGTGGTACATGGCGGCATCGGCCGTCAGGCGTGAGATGGGCGGCAACACGCCAAAGGCGTCGCAGGTCAGGAACAGCACGACGCTCGGAGTAGTGCCCATGCCCTTGGTCCACGCGTTGGGGATATGCTCCACAGGGTAGGCCACGCGCGTATTGTGCGTGATCGAGACGTCGTCGTAGTTAGGCTTGCGATTCTCATCGAGTACCACGTTTTCACAGATGGCGCCAAAACGAACGGCGTTGAAGATCTCGGGCTCGTGGAACGCGTCCAGGCCTTCGCACTTGGCGTAGCAGCCGCCCTCGACGTTAAAGATGCCCATGTCGGACCAGCCGTGCTCGTCGTCGCCAATCAGCAGACGCGTGGGGTTGGCCGAAAGCGTGGTCTTGCCGGTGCCGGACAGGCCAAAGAACACGGCGGTCTCATGCGTGACGGGGTCCATACTGGCCGAGCAATGCATAGGCAGAACGTCGTCCTCGACGGGCAGCAAGTAATTCATAACGCTGAAGATGGACTTTTTGATCTCGCCGGAGTAGCCGGTGCCAGCGACCAGAATCACGCGCTCCTGGAAATTGATGACCACCGCGGCGCTGGAGTTGAGGCCCTTGATGGCAGGATCGCACTGGTAGCCCGGCGCGGCGAGCACGCAGAAGTCCGGCTCGCCGGTGCGCGCGATTTCGCGGGCAAGCGGGCGGGCGAGCATCTGCTTAATGAAGAGTGCCTGGCTGGCGCGCTCGCAGGCGACGAGCAGCCGGCGCGTGTGGTTGCGGTCTGCACCGGCCATACCGCGGGTGACGAACACGTCGCGCTCGTTGAGATAGTCGACGATGCCGGCCTTGATGGCCTCGTAGCTCTCGGCAGAAAGCGGGCGGTTAACGGCACCCCAGGCGATTTTGTCGTGCACGTCGGTCGTATCGACGATAAAGCGGTCGTTAGGCGAGCGGCCAGTGCGCTCCCCCGTCTCGATCACCAGTGCGCCGTTGGAGGCCATGCGGCCTTCGTTGCGGCGGATGGCATGCTCGACGAGCTCGGCTGCCGGCAGGTCAACCAGCAGGCGGGGCTGGTTCTCGGCGGGATCTTCGACCAGCGTAATGCCAAAGTTGGACAGAACTTCTGCAGGGGTAACACCAGGCATGGGGCCTCCTTTAAAAGCGCGACACGTGGACACGGCGCGCACTTTACTCACGTAAAGCCCGTTGTACCCGATATGCAAAAACGTTTTTGCGGCAACGGCGAAGCGCCCGCTCAACGGTCAAAAATCGCACGCAAGCGGCCTAGTCATTGGGGACATTCTTAAATGACTAGTCGTTGGGGACACTCTTGAACAGGCAACAGCCAAGGAGTGTCCCCGGATACCGGCACTTAGGGACGTTCCCAAAGTGCCGGCTACAGCGGCAGGCCTTGGCCGAACATGGCGATGACACTCATGAGGACCAGCATGCCGGCGGCGTAGGGCAGCACTGCGCCCAGAAGCTCGGCGTCCTTACCGCGCACGTGAACGGCGGCAAGGCCAATGGCGAGGGTCTGCGGCGAAATCATCTTACCGGCGGCGACACCCAGGGCGTTCAGCGAGACCATCCAGTAGTCACTCACACCCAGCGCCGAAGCGGCCTGGCTCTGAATGGGACCAAACAGCATGCCCGAGGACGTGCCCGAACCGGTCACGAACGCACCGACGGCACCGATCCACGGAGCCAGAATCGGGTACAGCCCACCGGCGACGGCAATGCAAAACGCACTGATCGACGAGATCATGCCCGCATAGCCCATCACCTTGGCGCAGCCCAGCACCGAAAGCATCGTGATTACCGTCGGCATCATCTGCTTGACGGTCGCGGCCAGCACCTCGCCCATCAGACGTGGCGAAGCGCCCTGAATCGCACCGCCGATAAACGCGGCCAGGAAGATCCAAACACCCGGTGTGTTGATCCACGAAAACGTAAGCGTACCGGGGTTCTCGCCGCAATACACCTGCACGTGGCTCGCAAACGGCGCGAGCGCGGCGTGCACGACGGGAACCAGGTTGGAGGTACCCAGCAGCAGCACAAAAATCAGGATGAAGCACGACCAGGCAGAAAGCGCCGACTTAACGGTGAGCTGTTCGCCGGCCTCGATATTCATATGGAAGCGCGCGTCCAGGTGACCGGACTTCTCGGCGCGCATGGCAAGCGCGGCGGTCAGTGCGAGCGACACGATGGAGCCCACGACTACGGCCAGCTCGGGACCCACAAACATGGCAACGACCAGGGCCGCGACAACAAACGATACGCCGGAGAGCAACGCCACGCCGGCGACGCCGTGCAGGCGCTCGGCAACGCTTGCAACATTGCCCTGGTCATCGGCGACACGACCCGCAACCAGCACAATAAGCAGCGGCATCGCCACAAAGAAGGGCGCGAGCTGCACCAGCTGAACGGTCGCCAGGTGCAGGGAATTCAGACCCACCAGGTCGGCAACGGACACCGTGGGGATGCCAATGGAGCCGTAGGGCGTGGGCACGCCGTTGGCCAGCAGGCAAATGAGCACGGCAGGCACGGCCTCAAAACCAAGGCCCGCGAGCATGCCGGCGGGAATGGCAACGGCGGTACCAAAGCCGGCCATGCCCTCCATAAAACCGCCGAAACACCAGGCCACGAGCAGCGCCAGCAGACGACGATCGCTGCTGATGGAGGTGATCATACTGCCGATCACGTCCATGGCACCCGTGCGCACGCACAGGTTATACGTGAACACCGCGGCGATAATTACGAGCACGATGGGCCACAGGGCCATCAAAAAGCCCTCGAGCGAGGCCGTGGCTATCTGCGCCGCCGGCAAATGCCACCACGCAAAGGCGAGCACGCACGAAAGGGCGAACGAGCCAATAGCGGCCTTCCAAGCTGGCCATTTAAAGCACAGCAGCATCACGACGAGCCAGATGATCGGCACAAGAGCCAGCAAAAACGCAGTGACATCCATGGGCAAAAACTCCTTGGTACCGCGAGGGCGGCATCGGGGGGTCACAAAACTTCAACAGGATACCGCACGTTTACCGACAAATTACAGCCGCCCGCCGAAATTATTGAACAACCTGTTCAAAAACACGAATGGACACCACCGCGACTATACTAGACGCAGCAAGAGAAAGGAATCGCCTTGAGCATCACGCCCCTCGATAGCATCCGCCGCACCATCGCCCGCCGTAACGGCGTCGCCGACCCCACCGTATCGGGCGGGGCGCACGGGCAGGGCGGACGCATCGAGAACGGCCTGTTCCCCGCATCGCACACCGCCGAGGAGCTCGCACGCATCCAAGAGCTAAGCCAGCGTAACGCCGGCGGTCCCGACAGCAGCCAGGCCACACGCCGTCGCCGCGAGCGCGATCGCCAGCCCGGCCCCATCCACCGCATGGTCAATGCCTGGTGGAACCGCCTGCTCGGAGCCGTCTACGGCGGCGGCTTCTCCACGCAAGAAGCCGAATACGAAGATCACGCCACCCGTCGCGACTACCTTTGGAATACCCTGGGCACCGCCGTATGGGGTATAGCGTTTCCGCTGCTCACCATTGTGTCGACGCAGCTCGTAGGCGCCGAGGAGGCCGGCAAGTTCTCCATCGCCTTTGTCACCGGCACGCTCATCATGATCGCGTGCAACTACGGCGTGCGCAATTTTCAGGTCTCGGACATCGACGAAAAGACCTCCTTCGCCTCCTACCAGCTCAACCGCTGGCTTTGCGGAGCGCTCGCGCTGGCATGCGGCCTGGTATACAGCAGCGCCCGCGGCTACGATGCGCAGATGGCCACGATCGGCCTGGGCGTCTACCTCTATAAGGTGATTGACGGCATCGCCGACGTGTACGAGGGCCGCCTGCAGCAGGCCGACAAGCTCTATTTGGCTGGCATGAGCCAAACGCTGCGTTCCATCGGCGTCATCGTGGTCTTTAGCGTGGCGCTGTTCCTCACGCGCAGCATGCCCATCGCGGCCATGGCCATGGGCATCGCCGCGATTGCCTCGCTCGTGCTGGTCACCGCGCCGCTCGCCCTGCTCGAAACCGAAAAATCGCGCCGCGTGAGCCTGCGCGAGGCTGGCCACCTGTTTGTCCAGTGCGCCCCGCTCTTTGGTGCGCTGTTCCTGTTCAACCTTATCGAGAGCATGCCCAAGTTCGTGATGGAGGGCACGCTGGCCTACAAGTATCAGCTGTACTTTAATGCCCTGTTCTTTCCGGCGCAGGCCATTTTGTTGAGCATCGGATTTATCTACAAACCGCAGCTCCTGCGTCTGTCGAGCATTTGGGCGAATCCGCGCAAGCGTCGCCGCTTTGACCTAATTATTGTTGCCGTTATGGCACTGATCGTGGTCATTACCGGAGCATGCGCCGCATTTATGGCAGGCCCCGGCATCCCCATCATGAGCTTTATGTACGGCCTTAACTTTGAGCGCTACCGCACGCTGGCGCTACTGATGGTTATCGCCGGCGGCGTCACCGCGGCAATCGACTTTATCTACGCCATCATCACGGTGTTGCGCCACGCCGGCGACGTCACCGAGATCTACCTAATCTGCTTCGCCGTAAGCGTGGTGCTGCCGGTGATCCTGATTAAGCTGCTGGGTCTGATGGGCTCCGTGGTGAGCTACCTAGCCATCATGGCCCTACTCCTGGTGCTACTGATCATCGAGTACGCCCACATCCGCCAACGCATCGAACGCGACCGCAACCCGTACGGAGCCTAATTAGCTGCCCCCGGTCGCCGGAATTTGCGATGGAATCGCCCCGGCTGGGGTCTCGTTGCAGACAATATGCATCCCGCAAAACTAAGTGAGTAGACTTTTACCGAATCCCCGACCACACCGACATAGCACAAGTCTATGACCTGCAGTTTTATTGAGGCAAATTTGCCGGCTGCTCGGCATTTCCAAAAAAGCCTACTCACTTAGCCAGCGGGCAGCCAAAAAAAGAACCGCCGCGACGTCGTTTGACTCCGTTGCGACGGTTTTTCGAGCATTTTCGCGCTGCCGAGGACGCAGACGCTCCTCATTTCTAGCGCTTACCGAGCAAGAAGGCGCTACTCTCCGAAAGCAGTCAAAAAAAGCCCCGTCCGTAATTAGCTACCCTTTGCACCGATTATTCGCCCGGGTTGATGTTCGCGTAGAACTCGGCCCCGTCGTCTAGGCGAAGGATGCCCACGCGGCCGAACTCGGAGCCCGTTGCGGCGGCGCAGTCGATGTCGATGCGATCGGGAACGCCGGCGGTATCCTCGCCGCCCAGGCGCACAATCTGCCCGCGGCCCGACTCCTCATCGAGCCCCGCCAGGCCGCCTACCTCGCAATAACGCCCGAGCGACACCGTTGGCGTGTGGCCGCTCACCACGACCGGACCCTTGCCCTCGGCAGAAAGCAGCCCCGTCGGCGCATCCCAATAGCCGTGACGAATCCACAGCAGGTCATTGGACGACTGCACGGCAAGCATCTGCTTCAGCAGTTCGCGATCAACATCCACCGCCCCCGTACCATCGGCACAATCAACCCCATGTTCAAGCAAAAACGCCCGGGCCGTCTCGGTCTGGATGCCGGCATGTACCAGCAGGTACGGACGCTCGTCAGTCTCGACCACCGCGTAGAGCGGCAACGTCGCCATCCAACGCACGAGCTCCTCGTACGCCTCAAATTCCATATCGTTGAGCTGCTGACGGGTAGTCCAACCGCCGTTGATATCCCAGGTCTCGGCATCGAGCGGATCTTGGCCAATGATGGCATCGAGCATAATCTGCTCGTGATTGCCCTTGAGCACGCGAGCGTTGGGCAGCGAGCGCACCAGTTTAATAACGCCAACCGGATCGGGCCCGCGATCGATCATGTCGCCCAGCACGTACAGTGTATCGTCAGACGTCAGCGAAATCTTGGACAGGGCCTCGTCAAGCGCACGCACGTGCCCGTGAGCATCGGATGTCACATAGATCGCCATGAAACGCCTCTCTTTACATTGCGGCCGAAGCCCGGAGTCGCAACTAAAACTTCAAGTTGAACTTAAACGTTACCCATTGTACTCCGTTGCAATAAAGCTGGAAAGGGTTGCATACCGTCAACGGTCGCCAGCGCGCGCCTGCCAACCCGCACCGCTCGCGCCACGCCGCCATGCCCAGCGCCCCAACCAGCACCACCCGTGCCTCCGCCTCGTGTCGAAAATGCGCACGTCCGCAATCCGCCCTCATAAACCCACCACCTTTGGGTACAAATAACCGCAGACAACTGACCGTGCCACGCCAACCACCCAGAAGCGGACACTATCCATGAACCAGATACTTCTCTTTATCGGCCTCGTCATTATTCTGTGCCTGACCATTAAACCCGTCGGCAAAAAGCTCCCCTTCCCCACCCTGCTTATCTTTATCGCACTCGGCATGCTGCTGGGCGTCAACGGTCCGGCGCACATAGACTTTAGCGACTATGCGCTCACCGAAACCGTCTGCAGCACGGCGCTGCTGTTCATCATGTTCTACGGCGGCTTTAACACCAACATCGACCGTGCCAAACCTGTCGCCGTGCCCGCGGTGCTGCTGAGCACGCTCGGCGTCGTCATCACCGCTGGCATCACCGGCGTGTTCGCACGCTTTGTGCTGGGCTTCGACTGGATCGGCGGCCTGCTGCTGGGATCGGTCGTGGCGTCCACCGACGCGGCCAGCGTCTTTAGCGTTCTGCGCGAGCACAGCCTGTCGCTGAGGGGCGGCACCGACTCGCTGCTCGAGGTCGAATCGGGCTCCAACGATCCCGTCGCCTATATGCTCACCGCCGTGCTCGCCACACTCGCGGCCGGCGGCGACATCAACATTCCCGCACTGCTGGCCAAGCAGATTATCTTGGGCGTGGGCCTGGGCCTTGTCATCGGCTGGGCGGCGGGCCGCCTGATTGAACGCGCGCACGCAACGGCCGAGGGCGCGCAGACCATCTTTTTGTTCGCCGTGGCCATCGTCGCCTACGCGCTGCCGAGCTACCTGGGCGGCAACGGATTTTTGGCCGTGTACCTGGCCGGCATTGTGCTGGGTGCGAGCGACATCACCGGCAAGGTCGAGATGGCGCACTTCTTCGATACCCTCACCGAGATGGCCGAGATGACGATCTTCTTCTTGCTCGGCCTGCTCGTGACGCCCGCCCGTCTGCCGCAAATGCTGCTGCCGGGCCTGGCACTCATGGCGTTTATGCTCTTTGTGAGCCGCCCCATCGCCGTCGGCCTGCTGTTGGTGCCCTTTAAGACGAACCCTCGCCAGGTGGCGCTCGTAAGCTGGGCGGGCCTGCGTGGCGCGGCTTCGGTCGTCTTTAGTCTCTTTGCCGTGGTGGCCGGCGTTCCCGGTGGGCACGATCTGTTTGACCTGGTCTTTGTGATTGCCGTGTCGAGCATTGTGGTGCAGGGCTCGCTGCTGCCGGCGGTAGCAAAGAAGCTCGACATGATCGACGCGGAAGGCGACGTGCGCCGCACGTTTAACGATTACCGCGACGAGGACGGTATGTCGTTCGTCAAACTCAAGATAGGCGCTGGGCATCCGTTTGCGGGGCGCTCGCTCGCCGATATTGGTAGCGCGACGGACATGCTGGTGGTCCTGGTGCTGCGCGACGGTGCGCACCCGGTGCTCCCCAACGGTGATACCGTAATTGAAGAAGGCGACCTGTTGGTGATGGCCGCCCCGACGCTTGAGGGGCGTGCCGAGATTACGCTGCGCGAGGTCACCGTAACGCCCCATGGACGTCTGGCCGGTCAGCGCCTGCGCGACGTGCCGCAGGGCAAGCACCCCTTTATCGTCGTGATGCTCAAGCGCGACGGCCAAACCATCATCCCCGACGGCAACACCCTCATATACGCCGGCGACGAAGCCGTCATCGCCACGCTGGCGTCGTAGCAGCCCGTCCCAAATTAGCTGCCCCCATCCCTCTTCAGCTACTAGCTGTCACCCACGGCAAAGTCGCGGAGGTCGAGGCCCTCGCGTTCGGCTCGGGCCAGGAGCTCTTGGGGCGACTCGTCCTCGATATCCACCACGTCGAGCAGGGCGGCGGGAAAGTCCACGCCGGCCGCACTCCCCGCGCGATCGAGCAAGCTCTCGTGCAGCTGACCTACATCGACATTGATTTTAATGCTGCAGCTTCCCACCGGGTAACCGCTGTTGATTAATCGAGCACCATAAATGAGATGCACTAAATCTCAGACAACGCCATAATTAAACATTGACCATCAGGGGGGTTGCGGACAATGGACAAGCTCAGTGCCATGACGGAACAAGTCAGAGATTTTTGTGATGCGCGCGATTGGCGCAAATATCACACGCCAAAAGAGCTCGCCATCGGCATGGCAACCGAAGCCTCCGAACTGCTGCAGCTTTTCCGCTTTATGAGCGACGAGCGCATTGCAGAAATGTTCGATAACCCTGATCAGCGCCAAGCCATCGAAGACGAAGTCGCTGACACGCTCCTCTTTCTCCTGCGTTTCGCCGACCTAAACGGAATCGACCTCCCAAAGGCGCTCTCGTCCAAACTCAAACGCAATGGCGAGCGCTATCCCGTCGACACCAGCTCCAGCGAATATAGAAAGGCGGACCACCATGAGTAACGAGTTCGCCCTTCGGCAATACACGCTTCCCCTGCCCCAGCCCTTCGAGACAAGCAAATCGCTGCAAGACTTTGGCACGCCAAAGCCAGGGTCGCACCACGACGCAAGCTGGCCTGTTCTCTACATCCTGACCAACAGCAAAAACAAAACGGCGTACATCGGTCAAACGACCAATTATCGACGCCGCATGAAGCAACACGCCGCTAACGTGGACAAAGACTTCGACCGGACCCTTCTGATTGACAACCCAACCTTCAATCAATCAGCAACATTTGAGTTTGAGAATCGACTTATCGAGCTGTTCTGCGCTGACGAAAAATACCAAGTAACCAACGCCAACAATGGCTATGCCCAGTTCGATTATTTTGAGCGACCTCAGTATCGCCAGAAGTTCAGAGACCTCTGGACGAAGCTTCGCGAAGAGAACTATGCGATCCACCCCATCGAAGAGCTCAAGAACACTGACCTGTTCAAATTCTCGCCCTTTAAAACGCTCACGCCCGATCAATACGAAACGATTGAGGCGATTTACAGGCGGCTCGAGCAAGAGCATGAAGACATTAAACACGGCGGTCCCAAGAAAGAGCGCGTAACCGTCGTGAACGGCGCGCCGGGAACAGGCAAAACAATCCTCGCCATCAGTCTCATGTTCAAAATCAAAAATGAGCCGAACCTTTCCGGTCTGCGGGTCGGCTTCGTGACGCCCATGGAGTCTCTGAGCAAGACGCTCAAAAAACTCACGCACTTCCTCCCCGGGCTAAAGCCCGGCGACATCCTGAGCCCCAGCGATGTCACAAAAAACGATCGGTATGACATCTTGCTTGTCGACGAGGCGCACCGACTGGGAAACTACTTGACCGCCGGCGCCGGCATCGGAGCTTTCTACAACACATGCGAACGACTCAACTTGCCGCGCACGAGTAACCAGGTGGATTGGATTTTCAAATGCTGCGACAAGGCGTACCTGTTCTATGACCCCAAACAGCAAGTCCGCGCATCGGGACTCAACCGAGATGGCCTTGAGCAGCGACTCAACCAACTCGAAGAAGCTGGCATCGAGACCGAAGAATTCAACTTGAGTACCCAAATGCGTGTGCGTGGCGGCGATGAGTACCTCGATTTCGTCTACGACCTGCTTGATAACAAAGCGTACATGCATGCCGGCATGAAGTTTGATGAGCTCTTTGCCTCTCAGCCTTACGACTCGCAAGCCGGCGATCCTGACAGTGATATCCCCAGGTACCAGTTTGGCATAGTCGACCGGTTTGAAGATTTCTGCTCCCTACAGCAGGCCAAAGAAAAAGAAGTTGGGCTGTCCCGTATGACAGCCGGTTTTGCTTGGAAATGGGAAAGCAAGAGCAATAAAGATGCGTTCGATATCGTCATCGAGGGCATTCCCAAACGCTGGAACTCGACCCAGAAGGATTGGGTTAACTCCGCCAACGCCGTCAACGAAGTCGGATGCATTCATACGGTACAAGGCTACGATCTCAACTACGGATTCGTAATTCTGGGTCCCGACATTTACTACGATTCGAACAAAGATGCAGTCTACGTTAACAGAGCGAACTTCAAAGATGCCGTTGCCAAGAAAAAGGCAAGCGACGATGATCTGCAAAAGATTATCGTCAACGCCTACTACGTCCTCATGACGCGCGGCATGCTAGGAACGTATCTCTATGTGTGCGACCCCGCGCTCAAAGAGCACCTTTCACGGTATATCCCGGTGGTATAGACCTAGCGACCGCGCTCCCCCATGTAACCATCCTGTAAATCATAGCGGCGCAGTAGAGTTTTACCGTGATGTGGTCGCGCCTGGCGCTCCACTGTGCTAAAGTATCCCGAACGTTCAAACGACTACGAGGGGGAACTAGAAGATGGCACGTGTGCACAACTTCTCAGCTGGCCCGGCTGCACTGCCCACAAGCGTGCTCGCCGAGATCGCCGACGAGATGATGGACTACCGCGGTTGCGGCATGTCCGTGCTCGAGATGAGCCATCGATCTAGCATGTACCAGCAGATCATCGACGACGCCGAGGCAACCCTGCGTCGCCTGCTGAGCATCCCCGACAACTACCGCGTCCTGTTTTTGCAGGGCGGCGCCACGCTGCAGTTTGCGGGCATCCCCATGAACCTCATGCGCCGCGGCCGCGCCGGCTACATCGTGACCGGCAACTTTGCCAACAAGGCATACAAAGAAGCCGACAAGTACGGCGAGGCCGTGCTGCTCGCGAGCTCCGAGGACACCAACTTCGACCGCATCCCCGACATGGCCGACATCAACGCGCGCATTGCCGCCGAGGCCGCGGGCGAAGGGCTCGACTACGTCTACATCTGCCAGAACAACACCATCTTTGGCACCATGTACCACGAGCTGCCCGCTTGCGGCGACGTACCGCTGGTCGCAGATGTCTCGAGCTGCTTTCTGTCGCAGCCGCTCGATGTTGAGCGCTACGGGCTCATCTACGCCGGCGCGCAGAAAAACGCCGGCGCCGCGGGCGTGACCGTGGTTATCGTGCGCGACGACCTCATCGCCGACGGCCCCGCCTTTGCGCAGACGCCGCAGTACATGGACCTTAAGACCCAGGCCGCCAAGGGCTCCATGCTCAACACGCCCAACACCTTTGGCATCTACGTGTGCGGCAAGGTGTTCCGTTGGGTTGAGCAGACCGGCGGACTTGCCGCCATGGCCGAGCGCAACTGGGCCAAGGCCAACCTGCTCTACGACCTGCTCGAGCACAGCGAGCTGTTCCATGGCACCGCGCAGGCCGACAGCCGCTCCATCGCCAACGTCACCTTCCGCACCGGCGACGCCGAGCTCGACGCAACCTTTGTCGCAGGCGCGGCCAAGCACCAGATTCAAAACGTCAAGGGCCATCGCCTGGTGGGCGGTATGCGCGCCAGCGTCTACAACGCCGTAACCATGGAAGACGTGCAGGCACTGGCCTCGTACATGAAGGACTTCGAAGCGCAGCATAGTTTGAGCCCGCGATCTAACTAGCCCGCAACCCGCGGGCCGACCAGCCACTTCAAACCACTTGTTTTAAACAAACCCGCTAAGGAGTTTTTCCATGCGTAAGATTAAGACCATCGACGATATCACCAAGGACGGCAAAGTCGAGTTTGGCGAGGGCTACGAATTTGTGAGCACCGCCGAAGAGGCCGACGCGATCCTGATGCGCTCGACTGACCTGCACGGCTACGAGCTGCCCGAGGGCATCCGCGCCATCGCCCGCTGCGGCGCGGGCGTCAACAACATCCCCGTCGAGGAGTACGCCAAGAAGGGCGTCGTCGTCTTTAACTCCCCCGGCGCCAACAGCAACGCCGTCAAGGAGCTCGTCCTAGGCATGCTGGTGCTCTCGAGCCGCGGCGTGGTGCAATCGATGAACTGGGTGCGCGACAACGCCGACGACCCCGAGATCCAGGTCGATGCCGAGAAAGCCAAGAAGGCCTTTGTGGGCCGCGAGCTCAAGGGCAAGCGCATCGGCGTCATCGGCCTGGGCAACGTGGGCTCCAAGGTCGCCAACGCCTGCGTCGACCTGGGCATGGACGTTTACGGCTACGACCCGTTCATTTCCGTCGAGCACGCGTGGGTGCTGAGCCGCGAGGTGCAGCGCGTGGGCACGCTCGAGGACCTCTGCCGCGGCTGCGACTACCTCACCGTGCACGTGCCCAGCAAGGCCGACACCATCGGCATGATCAGCACCGAGCAGATTAACCTGCTGGCACCCGACGCCGTGCTCATCAACTACGCACGCGAAACCATCATTGACGAGGACGCCGTCGACGCTGCCCTGCGCGAGGGCAAGCTGAGCTGGTTTAGCTGCGACTTTGCCACGCCCAAGACCGTCAAGATGCCCAACACGTTTATCACCACGCACTCGGGCGCAGGCACCGGCGAGGCCGAGGCCAATTGCGCCGACATGGCCATCAGTGAGCTCAAGGATTACCTGGAGAACGGTAACATCGCGCACAGCGTCAACTATCCCGCCTGCAGCATGGGCAAGGCGCGCGCCGCGAGCCGCATCGCCTGCCTGCACGCCAACGTGCCCAACATGATCGGCCAGATCACAGCCATCCTGGCCAAGGACAACGCCAACGTGCAGCGTATGACCAACGAGTCCGCTGGCGAGAACGCCTACACCATGTTCGACACCGACGAGCACCTGGACAGCAGCACCATCGAGGCGCTCAAGCAGATTCCGTCGATGTATCGCGTACGCGTGATCAAATAGCGCCGGCGCCAAGCCTGTCAGGCAGGCCATGAAGCCCATTCGGCCCCCGTTTTCGCGAAACGGGGGCCGATTTCTTTGCTCCGGCTGGTTTTGAAAATGCTAGCCAGAACAAGTTTTTTCGGATAATCGACAGTCCCACCCAAATCACTGAGCACACCTGCTTTGATAAACAGCTTTATCAGGGACTTTAGTAGGTAAAAATCGATCTCTATGTGCCGAATGTAAGATGACTGTCGATTTTCCGAAATAACTTATTCTGGATAGCAATTTTAAAGCCAATTCCAAGGCGAAACTGAACCCTTTTTCGCGCCCAAAACTCTAATTCATGCGGCCGTTTTCCACCTGCACGACTACATTCCCGCCCAATCGATAAAAATCTCTTCACGAAGCCGTCGTTCGAGCTCCTGCTGCCGCGGTGTCTTGTCTTTCGACGGTGCATCGAGATAGGACATGATGAGTTCCATCACCACGCGGAAGGCATCGGAGTCGGCCAGCTGGCCATAGGTCATCAAAACGACGGGATATCCCATCGCTTGCAAGGCCGTCGTTCGGTCGGAGTCAGAGATCTTGGATTCTATGGATCCGTGTATGGCTTTACCCTGGCATTCAACCAGACACTCTCGGCTGCCGTCCTTATTTGCCAGCAGGATATCGGCATAGCGCCTATCGAGCCCCGAAATCAGGCGGGCGCCGCGCGTCATACGAATCTCAACGTTATTGGTAAGGCGCAGCCCTTCGCCGCCGCGCAACCTCGAAAGACCAAACAGCATCGATGCTTGGACCTCGAGCGGCGATGCCGCCACCCCCGTAATGCACTTCGCGGCACGCATGAACGATTTAGCGCCGCGGAGCCCCCGGATCTTATCGACGAACTCTGCAAGCTCAGAGAGCTCGATCAAGGGCGGTCGTTTCCACAAGTCTGTTGGATTCCCCGAGACGTCCTTTACGTTTTCCCAGCCCGACCGCGCGTCACCCCACTGGCCCCCATATGCCTGCACAAGTGCCGACTTTACCTGAGGCGCAATCTTGCACACAGCAAAGGTGCCACACATCTCATACATGCACATGATTAGACGCTCGTTTGAGACCGAGGAAGCCAGGGTCAGCAGGGTAAAGAGCGGGGACGCGACATCGAGGCCAAACTCTGTCTGCCGCATGGAATCAAACGGCCTCCCCCCGTTCCGAACATGCCTGACAATGCGATCGCCCTTGCGCCCGCAGGCACCCTGCGCCAACACGTGTAACGGGGTGCCCAGGAAATGCGCGACGAGCGGATGCTCACAAAGGCGCTCCCTGCGCGGATCGTCCGCAGAATCGGGCAGGTCCGGCATTATCGCCAAGACCTGTGGAGGTATCCGGTGATACCGAAAGGCGGATATGTCGCACAGCATGTCGTCCATAACGGCTACGTACCCACTGCGCCGTTTGTGAACCCGCTCGGACGGCAAACGCGCTGGCTCGGCCTGCGAACGGTAAATACTGCTACGCGCACGTCACGGATCTCTCGGGAGGCTTACAATCGGTTTTGAAAGCAAACTGATTGTGAGGTTGCATATGGTTGACAAGGACTTTGCCTGGCGGCTTGCGCAGGAGCTTGTGCGGATCGACAGTTCCGACCCAGGTGAGTATGAGGGCGAGATTGAGCGGTATATCAAAGCTCTGGTTGAGGCACGGTTGAACCACCCGACACTCGATGCCGTGCGGATTGAGAAACTCGAGGTGCTCCCCGGACGCCGCAACCTCATGGTCACCGTGCCCGGTTTGAGCGACGAGCCACGGCTCGTCTACATCTGCCACATGGATACCGTGGTAGTGTCGAGAAAGTTGGTGTAGAGCCCCATCCGAAGCGAGTCGGCCCGGCGTCCTAGAATCTGGAATACGGTTGATATCCTATGCCGCCTCGACCCTGTCCGCAAGCTCGAGGCCGGACTCGAGCATCTTCCTGGCCTCCGCCTCAAGCCGCGCCCAATCGACGGGACCGTCGATTCCCCGAGTGCGACCGTCATCGTAGAGCTCGTTCATCCTCACCTCCGAGAAGTACCTGGACTCCTGCCATATCTCGTCCTGCTCGCACATGACCGCGCCCGCGAGCCGCACCAGCGAGCCCGTGGAGGGGAACACCTGCACGACGCGCGACCTGCGCTTTATCTCCCGGTTGGTCCTCTCCTGCACGTTGTTGGTGCGCAGGCGCTTCCAGTGGGTCGGCGGGAAGTCGAGGTAGGCCAGCGCGTCGGGCTCGGCCTCCTCCAGCACCGCCGCCGCCCTGGGGCAGCACCCCTCCAGCATGTCGCACGCCGCGTGGTACATGGCCGTCACGGTGGCGGCGTCGCGCCCGCGGAACACCTGCGACACGATCCTGCCCACGCGGCGCCTGAGCTGCCAGGAGCCGGCCTCGCGCATGCAGTCGCGCATGAGGTGGACCGCGCAGCGCTGCCACGCGGCGCCCTGGAAGACCTCGCCGAGCGCCCGGACGAGCCCCGGGTGGGCGTCCGAGACGACGAGCCGCACGCCCGCCGCCCCGCGCGAGCGGATAGCCCGCAGGAAGGCGAGCCACGAGTCGTAGGACTCGGTGTCGACCACGTCGACGCCCAGGACGCGCCTCCAGCCGCCCGCATCGCAGCCGATGGCGGTGACCACGGCGGTGGAGGCGACGCGCCCCTCGCGGCGGCACTTGACGTAGGTCGCGTCGAGCCAGACGTAGGGCACCGGCGAGCCGCCGAGCGGCCTTGCGCACAGGTCCTCGATGTCTGCGTCCAGGCTCGAGGCGATGGCGCTCACCTGGTCCTTCGAGAGTCTGGAGACGCCCATCTTCTCGGCCACCCTCTGCACCTTGCGGGTGCTGGTGCCCGTGGCGTACATCTCGGCCACGGCGGCCACGAGGGCGCGGTCGACGCGCTGGTAGCGCTCGAGCACGTCCTCGGGGAAGAAGCTGCCGGAGCGCAGCTTGGGGATGCGCAGCGTCAGCGTGCCGACGCAGGTGGCGAGCGACCTCTCGCGGTAGCCGTTTCGGCTGTTCGCCCCGCCGCCGCAGAGCTGGTCGGCCTCGGCGTCCATCACGGCGTTCACGACCTGCTCGGCGAGACGCCTGAGCAGCTCCTGCATGTCGATGGCGCCGTCGTCGAAACGGGGCATGGCGAGCATGTCCGGCGTCGGGTCTGATAAGATTTCCATAGCGGTCTTCGTCCTTTCCTAGAACCTGTTGTTGTGGTGATTTCAGATTCTAGGACGAAGGCCGTTCTTCGTTAAACGGGCACTAGGGCCGTCACCCTTACACCAACATTTTCGACGCGATCGATACCGTCACCTTGGGCGACGGCTGGGACGCAGGCATTCCCCCGCTCGGAGCAATCGTGCGTGACGATAAACTCTATGGCCGCGGCGCCTGCGATATGAAGGGTGGCCTGGCCTGCGCCATTGCCGCACTGGTCCATACGCTCGAGCGCGTGGCGGCGGATGGCGCGCTGCCCCGCCGCGGCTTTTCGCTCATCTGCTCGGTCGACGAGGAAGACTTTATGCGCGGCTCCGAGGCGGCCATCGACGCCGGCTGGGTCGGCTCGCGCGAATGGGTACTGGACACCGAGCCCACCGATGGACAGATCCAGGTGGCGCACAAGGGGCGTACGTGGTTCGAGATTGAAATGGCTGGCGTGACGGCGCATGCGAGCCAGCCGTGGAAGGGCGCGGATGCCGTCGCCGCCATGGCCGAGGTCGTGTGTTCGCTCCGTCGCGCGTTTGTGGCGCTGCCCGCGCACGATGAGCTGGGGTCTTCGACCATCACGTTTGGCCAAATCGAGGGCGGCTATCGCCCCTATGTCGTGCCCGACCACGCCAAGGTCTGGGTCGATATGCGCCTGACTCCGCCGACTGATACGGCCGTCGCGAAGCGCATGGTAGAGCAGGCCATCGCCAGCGCCGAAGCCGCCGTTCCCGGTTGCCATGGCAGCTACACCGTGACAGGCGACCGCCCCGCCATCGAGCGCGACCCAGGCTCTCCCCTTCTAGCTGCACTCAAGCGTGCCGCCGATGACGTGACGGGCGTGGACACGACCGTCGGCTTCTTTACCGGCTACACCGACACCGCCGTCATTGCCGGCAAGACAGGTAACCGAAATTGCATGAGTTACGGCCCCGGCTCGCTCGCGCTCGCGCACAAGCCCAACGAATATGTGCCCCACGCCGATATCGTTCGTTGTCAGAGCGTGCTCATCGCGCTCGCCGACAACATGCTCTGGGGCGCGGATAGCCAAGTTGGGGCATAATAAGCCGCGAACAAACCGACTCGCGCGTTAGGACCGCCCATGAAAGCTCTTCCGTTTCCCTGCATCCGCCCGGCTCAGGACCGCATACTCGAAGCGCTGCCTGCAATGGGCAGCATCCTGAGCGGCAACGATGCTCTGCGCGGAGCCATTGCCGATGGCCTGATGCTCAAGGACCCGGGTGCGGCGTATTACGTGTACGAATGCTCGGGCGAGCCGGGATGCGTGACGGGTGTCGTGGCGATTTGCCCGGTTAACGTGCTGACGGGTAGCGACGAGGCTGCCGCCGAGAGCGTCGACGCACTCGCCGCCGCGCGCGCGATCGCCGAGCTCAAGGTGCAGCCGCGCCCCGTGTCGCTCTCCTACGAGGCGTCGCCCGTCATGGACATCATCTTGGGCGCCGCCAAAGAGGGCGCGTCTCTCTACGCCGTCACCGACCCCGCGGGCATTACGCACCGCGCGTGGGAGGTCAAGCGCGAGGACGCCGTCGGGGCCATCCGCGCTATGCTCGACCAAGCACCGGAGCCGGCACTGACCGACGACCCCGCCTACGCCGCCGCTCTGACCGGGGCGTCGCAGCTGCTGGCCGATGAGGCCCGTGCCGCCGGAACGTACACCGGCAAGGAGCCGTTCAACTTTACCGTTGCCGTGCTCTTCCCCGCCGCGCAGGTCAGCGGCGCCGCGCCGCAAGTTCCGACAGGTCTGCTCACGCACCAGGTCGCGCGGTTCTAGCAAGACCAGACCGCCCAGCACAAAAATCGGCAGCTCAACAAACAGGGGGCGGAGATGCAGCAGGTACATGCATCTCCGCTCCTTTTGCGTCGAGAAGTATGCCGGCGACCCGTGCCGTCGCGCTCGCGTTATCCGCGCTGCGGACCCGCAGTAGCCTCGAGCGGTTCAAGCCCCAGCTCGCGTGCGTAATCCTCCTGCGTAAAAATCTCAATCAGCTCAAACGTGTCGGATTCGTCGTCAAACGCAAAGTGCAGCACCGAGCAGTTGCCCGGCACACGGTCGCGCTCGTCTGCCGCCGCGCCCTTCACGTGATCCATAAACTCCTTGATGGCCGATCCGTGGCTCACCGCGAGCACGCACGTATGGTCCGGACGTCGCATAAGATCGGTTAACGTCGCCACCATGCGCTCGCGCACCTGCATCTGGCCCTCGCCGCCAAACTGACGATAGAAATCGCGCCACGGGCGCTCGGGCATAAGCATCACGCGCTCGGCCTCAAAGTCGCCAAAGAACCACTCGCGCAGGCCGTCCAGGCGCTCGTACGCCAAGCCCGGCCACAAGTTGGCGATAGTCTGCTCGGTGCGATGAAGTGTGGAGGTGTAGACGTGGTCGGGCTCAATGCCGCGTGCGCGCAAAAACATGCCAGCGCGCGACGCCTGATCGCAGCCCAGCTGCGTGAGCGGCGAGTCACTCCAACCCTGAATAATGCGCTTAAGGTTGAATATTGTCTGCCCATGGCGAACCAGATACAGGTCTTTATTCATAGGGGTCCTTTCGTTCGTTACCAACCCAAGAGCGAAAACGCCCCGTCGCAATAGCCAAAATGAAGCACGGCACAGTTGTCGGGCAGCTCTCCCCCGCCAGTCACATACTCAAGAAACTCTTGGCAGGCTGAGCCGTGGGAAACGGCCAGCACGCAGTCGTGCCGAGGCCGGGCCATGATGCGGGACAGCGCCGCGACCATACGTGCGCGAAGCTCACTTTCCGACTCGCCACCAAAGGCCACCGGATAATCACCCCAGGGCTGCGACGGCATATTGCGATTTGATGTGCCCTCCAGCGAGCCCAGGCGCCACTCGCGCAGGTCATCGACCAGCTCTATGGAACGGCCCTCGCCAACGATCAGCTCTGCCGTGTGGCGCGCCCGACCCAACGGAGATGAATACGCATGGTCAAACGTCACGCCACGGTCCTCAAACGCCGCGCGCGTCGCCAGCGCCTGCTCGCACCCGCGCTCTGTGAGCGGCGAGTCTTGCCAGCCCTGCAAAATGTTCTGCACATTGAGCTCAGTCTGCCCATGCCGCACCAAATACAGATCGGCCACAAGCCCTCCCCTCGCACCACCGCAAAGGGGACAGGCACCTTTGTGGTGGTTTTGCCGCCGGATCGCGCCGCAACGACGCAGCTACACCAGCACGTCGGCAAGCGGGCGCTTGGGCACGTGATGCACCTGCGCCTCGTCGCGCCAATAATTGATTGAGCCGTCGGGGTTGGAATCGATCGCATCGATCACCTGTGTCTCGGCTGGCACGCCAAAAGCCATGATCAGCTTGAGCTCATACTTGTCGTTATCGAGCCCCATGGCGTCGATCGCGTGGGGCGTAAAGGCCTTGAACATGCAAGCCGCCACCTCGGGCGTGGCGCTGCGCGCGGCGAGCATCATCGTCTGAGCTGCGATGCCCGTATCGACCTCGGTGATAGGCGCGGCGGGCTTGCCGGGAACGGTGCGCTCGGCAAGAACTGCGATGTAGCCGGTCGGGCGCTCGCCCTCTGCAGGGCCTGCCCAGTCCTTGAGCGCGCCGGCCCATGCAAGCTCGTCAAACACGCGAGCACAGTCCTCGACACCGCTCACCACATGAAAACGTAGGCGCTGAGCGTTGGCGCCGCAAGGGGCCAGGTGCGCCAGCTCTGCCAGCTCGAGCAAAAACTCGCGCGGCACGCGCATGGACTCGTCAAAACGGCGGCATGTGCGAGCGCGACGAACCAGCGCATCAAACGTATCCAAGCCAAGCTTTTCGCAGCCTTGCTTTGCCATCGACTCCACGCTCGACGGCGCCGCGGGAACAGCTTCGTTCATAGAGACCCCCAATAAAAGGCAATTGTCCTTAGGAAAATCTAACCTAAAACGCAGGCAATAACGAACAGAGCCGCAATGTTCTACACCTGTTGAATAGAATATCGCGACACAGGGAGCAACGAAAACAAATCGGGGCCTTTGGGTTACACTTCGCCCTCCCCGACCCTTACGCCAGCGCCTTTAGGCGATACTGGTTGTAACGATTAAGGCTTACGCCACGCGGAAAGGAGACCTCATGGGCATCTTTAAGAACGATGACAAGCAATCGAACGCGTTTGGATTTGACGAGAAAAGCATGGCGGGCAAGGCAATCAAGGCCGTGCGCTGGATCTACGCCGTCACGGGCGTCATCGCACTGTTCGCCGGCATCGCGTCGCTGTTTGCGCCCGCCAAGTCCCTCGTCTTCCTGACGACCGTCCTGGGCTTCTACTTTGTGATCACGGCTGGCGTCAGGCTGTTCACCGCCATTTTTGAGCCGCTGCTGCCCGCCGGCTGGCGCGTCACGAGCATCATCTCCAACCTGCTCATCATTCTGGGCGGCGTCATAATCTTGCGCAATCAGGCCTTCTCAACCGCGACGCTCACCACGCTCGTGGTGGTCGTGGCTGGCTTTGGCTGGATTGTCGAAGGCGTCATGTCCATTCTGGAGTCCGAGCTTTCGTCTAACCGCGCCCTCGCCATCCTGAGCGGCGTGCTCCCCATCATCGCCGGCATGTTCGTGTTTATCTATCCACTGTGGTCGGCAAAGATGCTCGTCATCTTTAGCGGCGCCGCGCTCCTGGTGTTTGGCGTGACGCTGATTATTCGTGCCATCCGCTTTGGCAAGCTGGTGCACTAGATGCCGCGAACGCTGTTTATTGATGCCGACGCCTGCCCGGTCACGCGTGAGTCGATCGACTGCGCGCGGCGGGCGGGCGTTGCTGTGGTTATCGCCGGCAACAGCACGCAAAACCTGGAACGCCACATTCGCCGCGACGATCCGCGCGATGCCGAGCACGCGCGACACGGCTTTTGGGTCACGACGCTCGACGTGAGCGTGGGCGCCGATAGTGCCGACTTTGCCATTGTCGAACGTCTGCAGGCGGGCGATGTGGTCGTGACGCAGGACATTGGGCTGGCGAGCATGGTGCTCGGCCGCGATGCCGCCGCCATCGGCGTGCGCGGGCGCGTGTACGACAAGGCGACCATCGACATGCAGCTGTTTATTCGTCACGAAGAAAAGAAGGTGCGCCGCGCCGGGGGACGCACCCGCGGTCCGGCAGCCTTCACCAGCGAAGACCGGGCCCGCTTTAAACGCAACCTCACCGAGTTGCTGCGCTAACCAAGGCAGATTTTTGGAATATGTCCGGAAATCTGCCTTTTTGTTTTGGGCGGTGTGAGCACTCAGGATCCATGGCTCAACAAAAAACGGGCTTCAAAATAGCCATGCGTCGCCGCATTGTGCAGGCGCCGGGCATGGCTATTTTGAAGCCCGTTTTGTTAGGCCCACTTAGAGGCCGAAGGCAGAAAGGATAAGACCCCAGCCCGCGCCGATGACGTACATCATGATCAGGAACACGGCGTTTTCGCGAGCGCTGCGGTTGGTGCGGAACAGCACCAGATAGCCCACGCCGGCGGAAATGAGCGTGCCGGCGAGCATCGGCGCCAGTTGAAGTGCGCCTTCCAGATACAGCTGCGTAATGACCACGCTGGCCGAGCAGTTGGGAATCAGGCCGACAAGCGCCGAACCCAGGACGGCGAGCGTCTCGTTGCCACGCAGGAACTGCTCGATCGCGGACTCGCCAAAGGTCTCGAGCACGGCGACCAGAATCAGCGTCACCAGGAAAATAAATACCGACACCTGCACGGTGTGCGAGATCGCGCTGCGGATGATCGACAGAACGGGCGCGCCCTCGTGGGAGTGGCTGTGGCCGTGGTGGTGCTCGTGCTCGTCCGCGTGACCATAGTCGTGGCTGTGGTCGTGTCCGTGCTCGTCCTCATCCTCGTCACAGCCGCAATGATCGCGTTCGCACAGCTCGTGAATGTGATCGGCGCTCACGCCCGCCTCGGCCACTTCATCAATGATGTCGCCCCCGGTATGGTCGTCGTGCGCGCAGTTCACATGAGCCGGATTGGAAGCGGTCCCCAGCACGGTACGGCGAATCGCCGCATGCGCGCGAGCGTTACGACGAAGGCCGCGGATAGCCGCGTCCACGATAAAGCCCGTGACCAGCGCGATCAGTGCCTTCGAAGCCAAAAGCATCGCCATGGTCTGCACGGGCACCTGCTCGGCGAGCAACAGCGGCAGCATCTCATCGGAGGTCGAAAGGAACACGGCGACCAGCGTGCCCAGCGTCACGACACGGCCGGCGTACAGCGTTGCCGCCATGGCCGAAAAGCCGCACTGCGGCACCATACCCAGCAACGAGCCAACCACGGGACCTGCGGCGCCGGCGCGCTTGATGGCCCCGTTAACGCGGTCGCCCGCGACGTGCTCCAAGGTCTCGAGGGCCAGATACGTCACCAACAAAAACGGCACAAGCGAGAGCGTGTCCTTGCCGGCGTCGAGCAGAATATCAATCAGCAAATCCATGACGGATGGAACCTTTCGTGTCTTTCGGCAGCATTGTAAAAGTCCTAGCGGTCAACTAGGGTATTGTAGTTGTCCTAGGCGCGATGCCAATAGTTGCCCATGGTAAACTATCATCTCGCCACATCTCAATGAACCCGAGCCGCGCGCTGCGGCCCGTCCAAGGAGCAGTTATATGAACGTTTCACAAGCACTCGAATACGAGCGCCAGCCGTTTATTCCCATGTTTATCTATGGCGATCACGGCGCCATGGAGTCCGAGCGCCAGAAGGGCGAAGAGGCCCTTAAGGTGCTCGAAACCGAGTACTTTACCGCCGAGGGCGACCCCAGCTTCGACTTTGCCACCGTGCGCGACCTGGCTGACCGCAACCGCGACCTGTGCGACCAGATTGGCGAGGCACGCCTGCGCAACGTGACGCCCGCGACGCTTTCGCGCGGCCTGTCCGATGCCGACACCTGCGCCGCCATCGGCAAGATGCAAAAGCGTACCGCCGCATCGGTCATGCGCGAGATCCGCGGCGACCGCGACGCACTCGGCGTAGCCTATGCCCGCAAGCCCATCCAAGGCACGGTGCTGGGCATCGACATCGAGACCACCGGTCGCGCGCCCGAGCGCGGCTACATCATCAACGTGGGCTGGGAGATTATGGACCTCACCAGCGACGCCGTCCCGCACGACGCCGAGGCGCACTACTGCGGTCTGCCCGACATCTACCGCGGCGAGGATGTGCCGTTGTCGAATATTCACCACATCACCTGGGACGACATCGACGGCAAAAAGCCATTCCGCGAGAACAAGGAACTGCAGAAGCAGCTGCTCAAGCTTATGAAGAAGTACCCGTACATGGCGCACAACGCCGCCTTTGAGGACAGTTGGTTCAAGATCCACCTGGACGGTTACGCCGAGGCACGCCGCGCCGGCAAGATCATCGTCATCGACTCGCGCCAGATCTGCCGCAGCTTGGATGCCGACGTCCGCTCGCTCCCCCGCGAATCCGCGCCCGCCGCGCTCGAGAACTGGGCCCGCCGCCGCGGCACCCTCGCCGCCGACGCCAACGAGCAGCACCTGGGCCTCGACGACACCGACCTCATGCTCCGCACGGTTCAGGCCGAGTTCAACCTCAAGAACCTATTCGCGAAATAACCGATCCATCTGCGGGAGCGCCTGCCAGGCACAGCGCAATCCGTCTGGGCACACCGACACGCAGTAAACTAGGGCGCAGCCTTATGGCTGCACCCTAGTTTTCATCAAAACGAGCAAATACGCGTGCTTCACATAGTCGGCAGGTTGGCCCACCTACATTTTTCGAGTTGTTCGGCCAGCTGAACCACTAGTCAAGGCCCCTTGAACCGCAATCGAAGCTAAAATCGCCTTAATTTCGCAACCAAGCCCCATAAATCTACCTGAATCAATTCGAATAGGACGTTGCGATCGCACCATTTGTATAGGATAAGGCCGAATAACTCAAATTATGTTGGTGAGGCATCTGAGCGGTCGGCAAAAACGCTTAGAAGCTACGAATCCGCAACTAAAGTTCATCAAAAAGGGGCAGCCGGCAGAAACCTCCCCAGCCAAAGCTGCTCCCTCAATACGACAGCTCAAAAACCCACCGTTCGCAGAAGATAAGCCGCGCCCCAATACCGTTACCCGAAGTTTCGGGCGAATGTGGCGTCCGCTATGCCATCATGCGCGTATGGGAATCGTTCTATCACATACCACGGCACGCGCTGTATACCAAACAGCCAACTCGCTCGCAAGCTACGCGATCGATCCCTTACCTATGGAAAAGATCAGGGTGTCTGCGCCGACCACGTCCGACCTGGAAGCGGCGCGAGCATGGCTCAACAGAAAGAATGTCGATACTGAAAGCATCCATGTGCTGACGTTTTCCAATAATGCAAATAGGCACCGCAAGGGCTGCATCTGCCACTGCTCGCGCTATACGTTTGATGCAGAAAGCTACCTAGAACTCGAGCCGAACGTCTACATCGTCGATATCAAGCTGTGCGCGTTAGAAGCAACAGCCGACCTTAACCTTACTGAGCTCGTTGAGTATTACTTTGAAATCTGCGGCTCCTACGCGCTTGAAACGTCCGACGAAACTCAATATCGCGAGCGCCCAGCCCTAACCAGCGTTGAAGAACTCAGAGCCTTCTTTTCAGAGGCATCAGGGTATCGTGGATCCAATAAAGCCCTTAAGGCACTTTCTTATGTACGCGGAGGCTGTCGCTCTCCACTCGAAACGGCGTTTGTCATGATGCTGACAATGCCCAAGTCAATGGGTGGCTTAGCCATACGTGCCATCAAAACGGATTATCCGATCCCAGTCCCCAAAAGATACGCCGCCCTAACGCGACGGACGGTTTTCTACCTCGACGCGCTGCTCGAAAATTCGATGACCGATATCGAATACAACGGCTTTTACCACGACGAGCCCGAGCAGCAATCAATTGACGAGGAACGCCGAAACACGCTGCGAAACATGGGATATGCCGTTATCACAGTTAGTCGTCATTCCTTTTTCAAGCAGTCCGCTTTTAGGCGGGTCATGGAAGCGATTCGCATTCGCGAGAAGATCTGGCCCGGTCGACTCCCGGATAACTTCGCCATCCTGCAAGAAAATCTTCGTCAATTTGTCATGCGGCGCTACTTCGAATACGGTCGCCGCATCCTGGAGGCGCACAAAGAAGAAGAGGCCACCAAGCGCGAAATTGCAAGCCAATATCCGCAAGCTGATGACCCGAGCATCAACGATGTGCCCGAACCCGATGACATGCAACACGTTGGGGCCCTTGCTGAAGAAATCAATGGGCCATGGGAATGCGACATGTCCGCAAAAATCGATGAAAACCGCACGGAAGACGACGCGATTATTGATCTAATTGAGAATTCGCTCTTCTAAAGGCGGTCTCTGCGGATGTCCACCTACATTTTTCGACTTATTCGGCCACCGATTTGCCTGATTGGCTGCAGCAATGCTCAATATAACTTTAGATAAAACTGATTCTGCAGGAACTCCCGTAGAGAAAGAACTGATTCTCACGGTATTTAACAAGATAAAGTACAAATATGAACAGCTCTAATGCTTCTCGAGGCGGCTTTCTTAGCATGCTGGCCGAACATCTCGAAATATGTTGGCGAGCATTGCGTCGATGCATCCCAACCCACAGAAAATCGCAGAGGCGGCAAACAATCATCGAAATTATCGCAAATTGCATTGACATATGAGCATGCGCTCATATAATCGGAAAAAAGTTATATGAGCGCATGTTCATATGAAAGGATATTGCAATGAGCGTCCACGATAATGAAACGAAACCCGACATCGAGGTCACCGAACCCGTGATCCCCACCACCTGCTCGCCCGAGGACCTTCCCGACGAGGAGCTGCTGTACGACCTTGCCGACCTGTTCAAGGTCTTCAGCGACACCACGCGCATCAAGATTCTCTATGCCCTCATGGGCCGCGAGCTCTGCGTGGCCGAAATCGCCGAGGCAACCGAAACCTCGCAGTCGGCAGTATCGCACCAGCTGCGCACGCTTAAGCAGTCGCACCTGGTCAAGTTCCGCCGCGACGGCCGCAACATCCTCTACTCGCTTGCCGACGATCACGTCTACACCATGCTCAACCAGGGCATGAGCCATATCTGCGAATAGCAACCAACCACGGTACCAGCGCGGCCTGCACCCAAGCCGCAAAACAGGGAAAGGAACCCACCATGAAAAAGCAGTTTAAACTCGACGAGATCGACTGCGCCAACTGCGCACGCGAGCTTCAAGACGAGCTGGCCAAGCTCGAGGGCGTCAAATCCGTGTCCGTCAACTTTATGACCCAGAAGCTGACGCTCGAGGCCGATGACACCGAGTTCGACGAGGTGCTCAACCGCGTCGTGGAGTTTACGGCCGACGCCGAGCCGGACTGCGAGATCATTCTCTAGCCCGGGTTTACGCCAACCTGCAAGGCCGCGCTTGCTGCGGCCTTTGCTCGCGAAATTATATGAGCGAATGTTCATACATTCAAATGGGAGGATACGAGTCATGGCCACCGCCGACCCCAAAAAGAAAAAGAAGAAGCGCAAGAAAAAAGAATCACTCGAGCATAAGCGCAACCGCATCCTGGTAGCGCTAGGCATTTTTGCGGTGGTGTACGCCCTCGATGAGCTCGGCACCCTCACTGCCGCATTCGGCACCCCGGGCGACATCTACGCCAGCTTCACACTGTTCCTCGTGCCTTTTTTGATTGCCGGCTACGACGTGCTCCAAAAGGCATACAACAACATCCGCCGCGGCAAGGCCTTCGACGAGAGCTTCCTCATGGCCGTCGCGACCATCGGCGCGTTTGCCATGGCGCTCTTCCCCGATACCGACCCGCACATGGCCGAAGGCGCCGCCGTCATGCTGTTCTACCAGGTCGGCGAGCTGTTCCAGGCATACGCCGTGGGCAAGAGCCGTAAATCGATCAGCGCCATGATGGACATCGCACCCGACTACGCCAACGTCGAGCAACCCGACGGCTCACTCGAACAGGTCTTCCCCGATGACATCGCGGTCGGCACCGTGATCGTGGTCAAGCCCGGCGAGCGCGTGCCTATCGACGGCGTCATCGTCGAGGGCGAAACCCAGCTCGACACCGCCGCCCTTACCGGTGAGTCGGTCCCCCGCCCGGCCAAAACCGGAGACGATATCATCAGCGGCTGCATCAACATGACGGGGCTCATCCACGTGCGCACCACCAAGCCCTTTGGCGAGTCCACCGTCGCACGCGTCCTGGAGCTCGCGGAGAATGCCAGCGAAAAGAAGGCACGCACCGAGAACTTCATCACGCGCTTTGCCCGCATCTACACGCCCGCCGTCACCGGCGCTGCCGCGGTGCTCGCGCTCGGCGGTGGCCTGGTCACCGGTGCCTGGTCCGACTGGATTCTGCGCGGCCTGACCTTCTTGGTCGTCAGCTGCCCGTGCGCGTTGGTGATCAGCGTCCCGCTCAGCTTCTTTGGCGGCATTGGCGGCGCCTCCAAGCTGGGCGTTCTCATCAAGGGCTCCAACTACCTCGAGACGCTCGCCGATGTGGACACCGTCGTCTTTGACAAGACAGGCACCCTCACCAACGGCACGTTCTCGGTGGTCGCGGTGCACCCCGAGGCTGGCTATACCGAGCAGTCATTGCTCGAGGTCGCGGCCCTTGCCGAGTCGTTCTCCGACCACCCCATCGCACAGTCCGTGCGTGCTGCCTTCCAGGGCGAACTCGACCCCAAGCGCATAAGCGACTCCGCCAACGACGCGGGTCACGGCGTGACGGCGACCATCGACGGCAGGCACGTCGTCGTCGGCAACGCTAAGATGCTCGCAGCGACCGGCGTCGAAGCGCCCAATTGCGAGATCGTCGGCACCATCCTCCACGTGCTGGTCGATGATACGTACGCCGGCCACATCGTAATTGCCGACACCATAAAGACCGATGCCGAGCAAACGATTCGCGACCTGCACGCCGCCGGCGTCAAGCGCACCGTCATGCTCACGGGCGACCGTGAGGAGGTTGCGGCGTCTGTAGCCAAGCAACTCGGTCTCGACGAGTTCCACGCGCAGCTGTTACCGGGTGATAAGGTCGAGCGTGTCGAGGCGCTGCTTGCAGCAGAATCGGGCAAGGGCAAGCTCGCCTTTGTAGGCGACGGCATCAACGATGCGCCCGTGCTCACCCGTGCAGACGTTGGCATTGCCATGGGCGCCATGGGTTCCGACGCCGCAATTGAGGCCGCCGACGTGGTGCTGATGGACGACAAGCCTTCCAACATTTCCCATGCCATCCGCGTGGCGCGCAAGACCATGTCGATTGTTTGGCAGAATATCATCTTCGCGCTGGGTATTAAGCTGCTAATCCTTGTGCTGGCAGCGCTGGGTATCGCCAATATGTGGCTTGCCGTCTTTGGTGACGTGGGCGTGGCGATCATCGCCATCCTGAACGCCATGCGCGCGATGGGTGTCAAGAACCTGTAGCGTTCGTGGGCTGTCCGGCCGGGACCGGGCTTGGTTTTGGAAACGTCCTCGCGCATGAGGCCCGTCTTTCCTGCTCCTGCGGAGCAACGGAAAGGCGGGCCTCGCGCTGCGGAGTGTTTCCAAAACCAAGCCCGGTCCCGGCCTGCAGTAACGTTGCTGGCGGTTCTTGGGCATCGCTTGCTGACGGGGTTCCTTGTCTGAGTTGTACTTAGTTGATGGGACTACTGGTCCCGGTCGCTGGTTCGCGCTTTGCGTGAACTCCGCGCTACTGTGGGTCAGTTAGGCTTCTGTTGTTGGACCCGCTACATCTTCCCGTCCCAGCATCGACCTTAGCTTCTCGAAGCTCTCCTCGCTCAGGCAATGCTCCATGTGGCAGCCCTCTTGCGAGGCAACCTCGGACGATACGCCAGCGTCCTCTAGCAGCCCCACAAAAAAGCAATGGCGCTCCCACATTTGACGGGCAACCTCAAGACCGCGTTCCGTCAGATGCACATCGCGTTTGCCCATCTCCACGTAGCCGTTGCTTTCCAAGGTCGCCATGGCCTTGGAGACGCTTGCCTTGGTTACGCCCAGGTATTCGGCAACGTCAATCGATCGAACGATGCCTTGGTGCTTCGAGAGCACATAAATAGATTCGAGATAGTCTTCTCCGGATTCACGCAGGGCCATGGGCCGCCTTTCGCGATGGCTTCTAGTTAGCCTTTGGATACTTTTGCTTGATTTACTTTACCGCAAAAGTTGCCCATGTCTTACTACTTTGCCTAAAAGTTAGCCGTGTTTCACAAAACGTGCGGGACGAAAACAAAATGGGGACGCTCCTCAAGGAGTGTCCCCAGGTGCCGGGTACCGGCCCGCAGCTAGATCAGGCCAAAGTGCTTCGCGGCGTTGTAGATGCCGTCATCGTCTACGGCGGTCGTAACGTAGGTCGCTGCGGCCTTTACGGTCTCCTGCGCGTTGCCCATGGCCACGCTTGTGCCCACGGCCGAGAACATCGACAGGTCGTTCTCGCCGTCGCCAAAGGCAATCGCCTCGCCCGCGTCGATGCCCAGGCGCTCCAGCGTCGCCGCCACGCCCAGGTCCTTGCCGCCGTTAGCGGGAATAATGTCGCAGAACAGGTCGCACCAGCGCGTGGTGAGCGAATGCGACACGGCGTCGGTCACGATATGCTCGTCGACCGGGTCCACAAAGGCGCAAAACTGGTAGACCGGTGCGTCAAAGGCGTGCTCAAACGGCTCCTCGTGGTAGACGATTCCCGCGTTGCTGCCAGCCGTCACCACGCGCTCGGACAGGCGGTTCACAAACGAGTTCTCGCCCTGCATGCACAGCGAGTCGTAGCGCCCCTGCGCCACCTGGTCCACAATCACCGCGACGTCGTCCGAATCGATCGGGCAGCTGCGGTAAACCCCCTCGACATCAAAGCAGTGCTGGCCCGAAAGCGTAATGTACGCATCCCAGCCCAGGTCGAACAGCCAGTCCGGCATCTGGTAGGTCGGACGGCCCGTGGCGATCACGCACGCAATCCCCTGCTCGTGAAAGCTGTCGAGCACCTGCCGCGCCGACGCCGGAATCCGATGGGTCTTAAAGCTCAGCAGCGTACCGTCGATATCGAAAAACGCAGCCTTGATCATCCTCGCCTACTCCTCGCCCTCGAGCTTCTCGCTCGCCTCGAGCCACGCCATCTCCAACTCGTCCATGGCGGCGTGAGCCTCGTCAATCTTTGCCTGCTGCTCGCCGAGCGCCGTGTAGTTGGTGGGATCGACCTGGGCCATCGCGGCCTCGGCCTCCTCCACGCGGGCGCGCTGCGTATCCATCTTGCGCTCGAGCGAGCTCACCTCGCGGCGGAGCTTCTGGCGTTCGGCGTTGGAAAGGCCATTGGGCTGACCGCTCGACTTGGGCTTTTCGGCCGCAGCCGCCGCGGCACCGGTGTCGAACGTGCCGGTCTTGGCGCTCGGCGCGCCCACGGGCTCGCCCTCGGCCGTGGCGTTGCACAGGCGCAGGTACTGGTCGACGCCGCCGGGCATATGCGTCAGGTGGCCGTCAAGCAGTGCCCACTGTTGGTCGGTCACGCGCTCCATGAGGAAACGGTCGTGCGTCACCAGGATCAGCGTGCCGGGCCAGCCATCGAGCAGATCCTCGACAATCGCGAGCATATCGGTATCCAGGTCGTTACCGGGCTCGTCCAGGATGAGCACGTTGGGCTCGTCCAGGATCGTCAGCAACAGCGACAGGCGACGGCGCTGGCCGCCCGAAAGATCGCCGATGCGACTCCAGAGCTGCTGGGTCGTAAAGCCCAGGCGCTCGCAGAGCTTCTCGGGCGAAGTCTCCTTGCCGTCGATGACGTAGTACTTCTTATAGTTGCTGAGCACCTCGCGGATTGTATCGCCCATAAAGGGCTCGAGCTCCTCGAGCTGCTGCGACAGCACGCCAAAGCGTACCGTCTGGCCAATCTTCACGCGGCCGCGCGTGGGCGCAATTTTGCCCTGGATCACATCAAGCAGCGTCGACTTGCCAGCGCCATTCTCACCCAAAAGACCATAGCGGTCGCCCGCACCAATGAGCCAGGTCACATCGGAGAGCACCTGCTTGGGCGCGCCGCCGGCATCCGCATAGCCGGCGTCCACGTCGACCACGTCGATAACCTGCTTGCCTAGGCGGCTCACGGCGAGGCGCTTGAGCTCCAGCTCGTCACGCATGGGCGGCACGTCGGCGATCAGCTCGCGAGCGGCATCAACGCGAAACTTGGGCTTGGTGGAACGCGCCTGGGCGCCGCGGCTCAGCCACGCGAGCTCCTTGCGTGCCATGTTGCGACGGCGCTCCTCGGTAACTGCGGCCATGCGGTCGCGCTCCACGCGCTGCAGGATATATGCGGAGTAACCGCCCTCGAAGGGATCGACCTGGCCGTCGTGGACCTCCCACATACTGGTACAGACCTCGTCCAAGAACCAGCGGTCGTGCGTGACCACGAGCATGGCGCCCTGACCGCGCTGCCAGCGGGCCTTAAGGTGACGCGCGAGCCAGTTGATGGTGCGCATGTCCAGGTGGTTGGTGGGCTCGTCGAGCATGAGCACGTCGTAGTCACCAATCAGCAGGCGCGCGAGGTCCACGCGACGGCGCTGACCGCCCGAAAGCTCGCCAACCGTGCCCTCCCAGGGCACATCGCTAATAAGACCGGCGAGAATCTGGCGCGTGCGGGGGCTCGACGCCCACTCGTACTCAGGCGTGTCGCCCACAACGGCATGATGCACGGTATCGGTGTCGACAAGCTGGTCCTTTTGGCCGAGCAGACCAATCGTGGTGCCGCGACGGTGCGTCACGCGGCCGTCGTCGGGCTCCAGCGTGCCGGCGAGCACGCTCAGCAGCGTCGACTTGCCGTCGCCGTTTTTGCCGACAATACCAATGCGGTCGCCCTCGCCCACGCCGAGCGTCACGCTATCGAAAATATGCTTGGTGGGAAACTCTAGGCTGACGGAATCGCATCCCAAAAGAATCGCCATATGCCCTGCTCCTTCGTAGAAATTCAACGTTGTCCATGATAGCAGCGAGCCCCACCCCAAACCACCACGAAGGCGCCTGTCCCCTTTGTGGTGGTCGTTTCGGTCGCAGAGCAAAAGGCGGGCCATCTCCCACAAGAGATGACCCGCCTCTCCAATCAGTCCTGCGGCAACCGTGGCCGCTGCAGGCCTCAAGCATGTCCCGGACTAGGAGAACATGCCGGTGAGGTAATCATTCAGCCGCTTATCCTTGGGCCGTTGGAAAATCTCGTCAGTCTCGTCGTACTCGACCATATCGCCCATGTAGAAGAACGCCGTGCGGTTGGACACGCGCGACGCCTGCTCCATGTTGTGCGTCACGATAACGATGGCGCGGTCGGCCACGATCGATGACATGAGGTCCTCGATCGCCAGCGTCGAGATGGGGTCGAGCGCCGAGCAGGGCTCGTCGAACAGAATCACGTCGGGGTTGAGCGCCAGCGTGCGCGCGATGCACAGACGCTGCTGCTGACCGCCCGAAAGCGCATAGGCGCTCTTATCGAGCTTGTCTTTGACCTCGTCCCACAGCGCCGCGCCGCGTAAGCTTTCCTCGACCATGCGGTCGAGCTCGTCACGGTCGGTGATGCCGTGGCGCTTGGGCGCAAACGTGATGTTGTCGCGAATGGACTTGCGGAACGGGTTGGGCTGCTGGAACACCATGCCAATGGAACGGCGCAGCTCGTAGGTGTTTTCGGTCTTGGTGTTCACGTTGCGCCCGCGATAGTTGATCTCGCCCTCCACGCGGCAGCCGCGAATCTCGCGATTCATAAGGTTGAGGCTACGCAAGAAGGTCGACTTACCGCAGCCCGAAGGCCCAATGAGCGCCGTGATCTCGCCCTTGTGGAAGTCGAGCGACGTATTGTGCAGTGCATGGTGGTCGTCATAGTACACGTTGACGTCCTTGGTGGAGAGCACGACCTCGTCGCTCACGGCCTTGCCGCTTACGCGCACGCGCCTCTCGCTCTCCCCCACGCTCGACAGGAAGTCCCGGGTGTCGGACGATGCCGCTTCGGTTGCGGGCGTTACATTCATCTCGCTCATTCGGCCGTCATCTTCCTTGCCAGTTGCTTGCCCACAATGCGGGCGATTACGTTAAACAGCAGCACGCAAATCATCAGCAGTGCAGCGGTGCCCCAGACGATCTGCTGGGCCTCGGGGCTGCCCTCGCCATAGATCTTGTAGATGTGCACGGCGAGCGACTCGCCGGGACGGAACACGTTCCAAGCGCAGGTGGGGCTCGACAGGTTAAAGCTCAAGAAGTTCAGGCGAACCGGCGAGCTCATACCCGAGGTAAAAAGCAGTGCTGCGGCCTCGCCAAACACGCGACCGGCCGAAAGCACGATGCCCGTCACGATGGCAGGCATGGCCTCGGGGATCAGGATGTGCAGCGTGGCCTCCCAGCGAGTGAGGCCCATGGCCAGGCACGCATCGCGCTGGGCCTGCGGCACGTCCTCGAGCGCCTGCTGGATCACGCGCACCAGGATGGGGATGTTGAACATGGTGAGCGCGACAGCGCCGGAGATGATGGAGTACTTCCAGCCCAGCTGCACCGAGAACACCAGAAAACCGAACATGCCGACGACGATGGAAGGCAGCGAGGACAACGTCTCGATGGCGGTGGAGGCGATGTCGCGGATGGGTCCGTCCGGCGCGTACTCAACCAAAAAGACCGCGCCACCCAGGCTGATGGGCACCGATATGACCAGGGTGATCAGCAGCAGGTAGAACGAGTCGAACAGCTGGTAGAGCACGCCGCCCTGCGTTCCGTTGGCGCGCGACGGCTCCGTGAGAAAGCCCGGCTGGAACAGCGTCGAGATGCCCTCGAACAGGATATAGGCCACCATGGAGACGACGATGAGCATGACGATGGCGACGATCGCCGTCAACACGCCCGTGGCGAAGCGGTCCTGCTTTTGGACACGCCCGAGCCTCGCCTCGTCGACATGGATGCGCGTGCTAGCCACGAGCCTTCGCCCCCTTGCGGCCAATGAGATGGATGATCAGGATGAAGATGAGACTCATGCCCATCAGCAGCAGGCCGAGCGCCCACAGAACATCGTCTTGGGCCGAGCCCTCGGCATAGACTGCCATGGACGTGGTGAGCGTGGTGGTGATGGTCGAAGCCGGCGACAGCAGCGACGTCGGCATGGCCTCGATGCCGCCGATGACCATGCGCACGGCGAGCGTCTCGCCAAAGGCGCGCGTCATGCCAAGGATGACCGCGGTCATGAGCGACGGCATGGCGGACTTGAGCACCACGTGCCAGATAGTCTGCCAGCGGGTGTAGCCCAGCGCGAGCGAGCCCTGACGATAGTTATCGGGCACGGCGCGCAGGCCATCGACCGAAAGGGTGGTCATGGTCGGCAGGATCATGACGGCCAGCACGATGGCGCCGGGCAAGATGCCCAGGCCCGTGCTCACGTGGAAAACGCTCTTCATAAGACCGACGACCACGTGAAAACCGATCAGGCCAAAGACGACCGAGGGGATGCCGGTCAAAAGCTCAATGAGCGGCTGAAAGATCTTAGAGCCAAACTTAGGGCTAATCTCGACCGCAAAGATGGCAGAGCCGATGGCGATGGGCAGCGCGATAAGCGTGGAGAGAACCATGACCGCAAACGAGGTGACGATCAGGGGCAGGGCGCCGGTATAGGGCAGGCCGTTTTCGGCTGTGTTAGCCAGGTCCCACTTGGTGCCGGCGAAAAACTCGACGACCGAGACGCCGTCCTTGACAAAAGCCGAGAGACCCTTTTGGGCGACCATAAAGATGAGCGCGGCAACGACAAGCGTCACGAGCGCTACGCACGCGCCCGTGACGCCCAGGCCCACGTTCTCAAGGTCGCGCTTTGGCAGCTGTTTTGCCATTGCAAACCTTTCCGGGGCGATTACTTATTTAGCAGAGACCTTGCCGCTGGCGTCCTTGACGACCTTCATGGCAGAGACGGGGATAAAGCCCTGCTCCTCGACGAGCTTGCCCTGGACGTCATCGGAAAGCATGAACTCCAGGAAGGCCTTGGTGGCCTCGTCGGCATCCTTAGCGCAGTACATGTGCTCGGTAGCCCAGATCTTGAAGGAGTCGTCGGTGACATTCTTGCTCTTGGGCTCGACGCCCTCGACCTTGATGGCGTTGAACTTGGAGTCATCAAAGTGCGAGAAATCGAGGTAGGAGATGGCGTTGTCGGTGCTGCCCATCTGAGTCTGGACGTCGCCGGACTTGTCGAGCTCGGCGTCGCCCTTAAAGTCGACGGTCTCGTCGCCAAAGACGGCGGCCTCAAAGGTGGCGCGGGTACCGGAGCCGGCCTTGCGGTTGAGGACGACGATGGTGGCGTCGTCGCCGCCGACCTCCTTCCAGTTGGTGATCTGGCCAGAGAAGATGCCCTTGAGCTGCTCGAGGGACAGGTCGTCGACCTTGACGTTCTTGGAGACGACGGGGCCCATGCCCACGACGGCGACCTCGTGGTCGACGAGGTTCTTGACCTGATCGGCCTCAAGCTTGGTCTCGGCGAAGACGTCGGAGTTGCCGATGGTGACGGTGCCGGCGGCGACAGCGGTCAGGCCCTTGCCCGAACCGTTACCCGAGCCGGAGACGGAGACATCGGGGTTGGCGTCCATGAACTTCTCGGCAGCGGCCTCGACGAGAGCCTGGAACGAAGAGGCACCGTCGTAGGTCACCTCGCCGGAGACGGACTCGGCAGCAGCGGCGCTACCCTTGTCGGCGGCATCGGATGCGCCGGAGCCGCCGCACCCAACGAGACCGAGACCGACGATGCTGGCAAGACCACCAGCGAGGCCGAGGAACTGACGACGAGAATAAGCCTGATCGAGCATGATCTTCCTTTCATACATGCGACTCGCGGGCACCCTGCCCGCTTTGCTGTTTGGAAAGATACGGCCTCGATCGGGCAGTGCCCGCGCCAACTGCGGTTTTTTACGGGCATCTGATAGACCCTTACCGCAAGCGCAGCACGGCCTTTACAAACGAATAACAATCCAGCGCCGAACATGGCGCACCTTTTACACCAATAAAAACAAAGTTGCGGTGAAACAGTTCCTGCTTGGCCATCAAATGGCCCATTCTAGGAACTATTCCACCGCAACTTAGATTGGGAAACCGCGAAACCCTAAAGCTCTAATTCATTCAAACGGAGGATCGCAACAATATAGATCTTGAGTGCTTGCTTGAGCTGCTCTTCGTTGGCGCACTCGTTGGGGCCGTGCATCTGGCCGCCCCACGCGGGCAGCTCAAGGCCGGTCTCTTCGGGGCCAAACGACACGGCGCGCGCAAAGTTGCGCGCGTAGGTGCCACCGCCCATGGCAAAAGGCTCGGCATGCTTGCCGGTGAACTCGTTATAGGTATCGATAAGCGCCTTCACGTCCGGATCATCGGCAGAGACCGAGAACGGCACCTTCGCGCGACCCAGCTGGCACGTCACGCCGAAACGGCCCACGAGCGGGTCGAACTGCTCGCGGATGGTATCGGCACTTGTGCTGTCGGGGAAGCGCACGTCGATGACCTGCTCAATATGGCCATCCGCCACGCGGATGACGCCAGCGTTGCAGGTAAGCGGGCCAAACGCCGGACTCGTCGCATCGATACCTAGGCCGCGGCCATAGGCATCCGCGTGCACAAAGGCCAGGAACTTGACGAACTCGTGCTCGGCAGGCGTCAGCAGGCGCTCGTCGCGTGCACCAAACGCGTCCTCGGCCTCGCGCAGATACGACACGATCAGGCCGACGGCATTGATCGTCCCCTCGGGCATCGAGGCGTGACCGCCAATACCGTGGGCGAAAATCTGCACATGACCATTGTCGAGAGCCGTGATCTCCAGGCGGTCAGCATTCTCGACCGGCGCCGGCAGCTCATCGGCGGCAATCGCGAGCTCGCAGATGGACTGCGACGGAATGGCATTGCTCGCCTCGGCGCCGCTCCACGACACGATGCGCCCGCCGTCGATCTTGGGACTCACGAACGTCGCCCCAAACTGGCCCTTCTCGGCATTGCAGACCGGGAACTCGGCATCAGGCGTAAACAGAAAGTCAGGGTTGGGGTAGTTCTCCAGATAATGGTGAACGTCGGACATGCCCACTTCCTCATCGCAGCCCAGCAGCGCGCGGAAGGTGTAGCGCGGAACAATGCCGTGCTTGAGCAGGTACGCGCCGGCATAAAGCGACAGCACTGCCGGGCCCTTGTCGTCGATCACGCCGCGACCGAGCAACCAGCCCTCGCGACGCTCCATCGCGAACGGATCGGTGTTCCAGCCAGGGCCTGCGGGAACCACGTCCACGTGGCAGATAGTCGCGAGCTGCTTGTCGCCGCGACCCGGGATATCGGCGATTCCCACATAGCCCCCGTCGTCGCTCGTCTGATAGCCGAGCTTTTGCGCAATGCCGAGCGCGCAATCGAGCGCGTCACGGACCGGGCGGCCAAACGGCGCACCGGGCTCCGCATCGGCAGCAACGGCCACGGACGGATAGCTCACCAGTTGTTCGATATCGGCAACGACATCCTCCCAGACCTCGTCGACATACTCGGCAACGCTCTGCTCCACCTGATTCATGAACGACCTCCTTACCAATGAGCGACGGGTACGCCCGCCCCTCACATTATGTCTATTAGATAGCGAAAAGTTTAGCAAGCTCGGCCACCGAGTGCACCACCGCATCGGCGCCCGCGGCCTCGTGCTCCCCCGGCGCTGCCGCGCCCGAATAGATGCCGATGCACGGCACGCCCATCGCGTGCGCGCCCTCCACATCGTTAAAGCGATCGCCGATCATCACGGCATCGTCGGCCGTCGCGCCGAGCGCCGCCAGGGCATCGCGAACCGAATCGGCCTTGGTCTCGCGTCCCTGCGGCGGATTCATGCCAACCACCGCCTCAAACTGCGAAAGCCCCAGCTCGCCCACCATGTCAATGCACTTTGCCTCCATGCGTGACGTCGCCACGGCCAAGCGATGCCCCTGCGCGACAAGGCCATCGAGCAGCTCGGGGATTCCATCGAACACGGGATACTCTTCCGGTCCCAGCTCATCAAAAAAGGCACGGTACTCGTCGGCCACCACAAGCGACTCCTCGCGCGTAAAGCCGTAAAAGTCGTGGAAGCTCTTCCACAACGGAGGCCCGATCATGCGACGCAGGTCACCCATCTGCGCCTCCGAAAACCCGCGCGCGGCCAACGTCTTGCGCGTCGAGGTCATCACCGCTCGACCCGTATCTGCCACCGTGCCATCGAAATCAAACAGCACGACCGGCCGCTTGCATATCTCCAGCGCCTCCATCGGCATCCCTCTTCCCCAGTTGACGATTTCCACACCGACACTTCAAACTGTTGACTATTCAACAATTGAACCTATAAATGTGGAACGACTCCACTATACTTGTCGCACTTTGCTCTCAGAAGGCGGCGCTGCCGCGCCCCAACGAAAGGTGCAATTATGTCTTTTGCCATCATAACCGACTCCACGTCGGACATCTCCCCCGCCCGCGCCCAAGAGCTCGGCATTTACGTCATTCCGCTGCATGTGATTATCGAAGGCGAGGACCTGCTCGACCTGGTACAGATCACCGCCCAGGAGTACGTCGCCCGCATGGCCGGCTCCGAGCAGCTGCCGCATACCTCGCAGCCGAGTGCCGGCGAGTTCAAGGCGCTGTTTGACCGCGTGCGCGCCGATGGCCACGACAGCGCGATCTTTATCTCGCTGTGCAGCGAGTGGTCCGCCTGCTATTCCAATGCATGCCTGGTCGCCGAGACCCACGAGCTCGACGTGCGCTGCATCGATTCGCGCACCGGCTCGGGTGCCGAGGGCCTGCTGGTGGAGTACGCGCTCGCCATGCGCGAGGACGGCCGCAGCCTGGACGAGACCGAGGCACAGATCCGCGCGACGCTGCCCGACGCCCACCTGCTGCTGATTCCCCGCACGCTCGAGAACCTCGTTAAGAACGGCCGCGCGCCCAAGCTCGCCGGCCAGCTCACGCAGATGCTCAATATTCGCCTGGCCGTTTCGCCGGAGTGGCAGTCGGGCGAGATCAAGGCCATCAAGAAGGGCCGCGGCGCCAAGCGCATCGTCGCCAACACCATGGCAGACTGCCTCGCGTTTTTGGCCGAGCATCCGGGCTCCAGCGTGCGCGTGCTCACGACCGGTGCCGCCGAGGAGCAGGAGCTTGTCGACGAGGCACTCGCAGGCCAGGACTACGTAGACGCCGGCACCGGCCCCATCGGCTGCACCATCGCCACCCACGTAGGCGTCGACGCCATCGCCATCAGCTACTGTCCCCGCTACCAGCCCATCCACTAGGGGCACCTTTACCTCTTGCGGTGGAATAGGGTCTGCTCCTGGCCAATCAGCCGCAAATCAATCCCTATTCCACCGCAACTTGGAAATCGGCGATCAGCCCAGCGGACCCTGAAACAGCTCCTGATGAGTGCCCATTCTCACCAGCCTAATCACTGGGTTAGTCTTATGGGGAAGATAAAGAACGACCACATCGACCAAGCCATCGGATAGGTGGAAATCGATGTGGCCGTTGTAGTTTCCGCCCGGGTTTGAGAGCTCGTGGGCGCCATACTCCGCCGGAAGTGACCCATGAGCCACAAGCTCCGCAACCGCCGCTTTAAACTCACTTTTTAGCTGCGGATGCATGCGCATCGTTCGTTTGTAGTCCACCTTAAATTGAGCCTCGACTTTAATCTCGAACATCGCTATTCCTCATCGAGGAATGACATAAGCTCATCCGCGTTATTGAATGACAGGCTATCGTCCGGCAAAATCCCCAACTCATGAGCCTCGGCGATCACCATGGCACGCCTCGTCGCCTCGTTGGGCACCTCCGCCCTTCCTACAATCTCAAAAGGAATCTTTCGCTGATTTACCAGCTGCCGAACGGCAAGATTGAGATAGGAATTGAGGCTGAGGCCGACCGAATCCAAGAACTCAGTCGCCTGCTCCTTGAGCCCCTCTTCGATTCGAACCGTCGTAGGCTTAACTGTTGCTGTAGACATTTGCGACCTCCTCGCCCTCGTCTTTTACACCAGTATACCCAATATAAATGGCAATCTGATGTTAGATAACATCAGATTGCCATGCGTATTCATGTCGCGTGAGCACGATTGATCTACATCAGCCCGCTCAGGGCAATGTCGACGGCCTCGTTGAGGTCGTCGGTGATGTGCACGAGCTCGGGATCGAGCGGGCTAATCATGCCGGCATCCAGCACCGGACCGTTAAGCCAGTCGAATAGGCCCTGCCAGTACTCGCTGCCTACCAGCGCAAGCGGCATGCGCTTGACCTTGTGCGTTTGCACCAGCGTGAGCACCTCGAACATCTCGTCGAGCGTACCAAAACCACCGGGAAACACAATGGCACCCGAGCTGTATTTGACGAACATGGTCTTGCGCACAAAGAAGTAGCGGAAGTCCATACCGAGGTTCACATATTTGTTGAGCCCCTGCTCGTGCGGCAATTCAATGCCCAGGCCAACTGACTTGCCGTTGACACTCGCCGCTCCCCTGTTGGCCGCTTCCATGATGCCGGGGCCGCCACCGGTGATAACCGCCACGCCGCGCTGAGCAATCTTACGGCCGACGGTGCGCGCCGCCTTGTAGGCCGGGTCCGTCTTGGGCGTGCGGGCGCTGCCGAAGATGGTCACTGCGGGTCCGAGCTCGGCCAGCGCGCCAAAACCATCGACAAACTCGGCCTGGATGCGCAGCACGCGCCACGGATCGGCATGCAGCCAGTCGGTCGACTCCTCGGGCGCCAGCAGGTTGGCGTAGGTGTTGTCCTTAGGAATCATGGGGCCGCGCATGACCACGGGGCCGCGGCGGTACGTCTCGTCGTAGGCAGGCTCGCCCTCGACGTTCTCATTCTTAATCATGGGTACTCCTATCGAGAAAAAGAAAAGCGGGCGGGGTCGACGCCATGCGCCAAACACCCGCCCGAACATCAACTATTCGGTATGGTACCCACGATGCATCAAGTGCTTGCAAGCTATCGGTCAGCGGTCGCGCAGCCGGTGTCAGCAAATGTGACGAGCGGTTGCCGCTCAGCCTTTGCCATTGCCCACGCTCTGCAAGCGTGTCTGTCGCCCTTAGTAATCCACCGCCGCAGGGCTGTTCATCCAGTCGCTCACAAACGCGCCGTAGCGGCCCTCGATAATGGCCTGGCGGGCACGCTGCATAAGGTTGAGCAGGTAGTAGATGTTGTGCATCGAAAGCAGAATGCCGCCGAGCATCTCCTTCTGCGTGACCATGTGACGGATGAGCGCGCGGCTGTAGCCGCCCGTGCACACCGGGCAGGTGCAGGTGGGGTCGATGGGGCCGTCGTCGTGCGCAAAGCGCGCGTTGCGGAAGTTAAGGCGACCCTCGCTGGAGAACGCCGTACCCATGCGGCCCGTACGCGTCGGCAGCACGCAGTCGAACATGTCGATACCCACGCCCACACCGCGCACGAGGGTGGTGGGGTTGCCGACGCCCATCAGGTAGCGCGGCTTGTGCTTGGGCATGTACTCGCTTACGAGCGGTGCCAGGGTCTCGAACATGGTCTCGTGGTCCTCGCCCACCGAGTAGCCGCCAATGCCGTAACCGGGGAAGTCGCCGCACTCCTCCAGATGGCGCAGCGAGCGCAGGCGCAGATCTAGGTGCATGCCGCCCTGAACAATGCCAAAGAGCGCCTGGTCGTCGCGGTTATGCGCCTTATAGCAGCGCTCGGCCCACATACTCGACAGCTCAACGGCGCGCTCAACGTAGGCGCGCGTGGCGGGATAGCCCGGGCACTGATCGAGCTGCATGCAGATGTCGGAGCCGAGCTTCATGGCGATTTCCATGTTGTCCTCGGGCGTCCAGAACACGTGGCGACCGTCGTAATCGTTGACGATGAAGCGCACGCCCTCGTCGGTGAGCTTGACGGCGTCGTTGTGGCTGAACACCTGGAAACCGCCCGAGTCGGTGAGGATAGGACCGTGCCAGTTCATAAACTTGTGCAGGCCGCCCAGCTCGGCGATAGTGTCCTCGCCGGGACGCATGGACAGATGATAGGTATTGGCAAGCACGATCTGGGCGCCGAGCTGTTTGACGGTCTCGGTAGGAATGCCCTTGACGTTTGCCTTGGTGCCCACGGGCATGAAGATTGGCGTCTCGATGTCGCCGTGCGGGGTGTGCAGCACGCCGGCACGCGCATGCGTCGTCGGGTCCTCGGCGATCAGGTCGAATTTAAAAAGGTTCTGGTCCATAAACTGGAACTCCTTGGTTGCGGTTCATACGCAGACCATTATACGGGCAACCAGCAAACCGCACCGACTCGACAGAAACTGATGCATTAAACGACTAGTCGTCGAGGACAATCTTCAGCGCCATCTTGCAAAGAAGTGTCCCAATCTGCCGGCACTTAGGGACTGTCCCCAAGTGCCGGCAAGAGTGTCCCTTATAGCTAGTCATTTAAGAACGTCCATTACAGTCGAAATTGTCAGCCCGGGCCCGTCTCGGGCTACGATTGAGGCGCGCCCAGAACGGGCCGCCGACCGGGCGCCCGCGCACGGCCGAACGTCCCTGCCCCCGAGAGGGCCTGTTGGGTGCTGCCGGCGCGGGACGCGCCGCCCCCGACGGCTGATAGGAAAGTGCCGGGCAGGCGCCGCGGCTGGTAATGTGAGTGCCGAGGGGGAGGCCATCCGGTCGAACGACTACCGGAAGGATACCACCGTGAAAGCGCCATCGACCAGGCCCGCGGCCGTGCTCGGCCTAGACGTCGGCAAGTCCTCCCACTGGGCCTGCCTGATCGACCGCGACGGGGAGGTGCTGTCCAGCGCCCCCGTCCGCAACAGGGAGGCCGAGCTCGACGCGCTGTTCGCCTCCGTGCCCGCCGGCACGCTCGTCGTGGTCGACCAGTTCCGCAACATAGGGTCCCTCGCCGTGAGGCGCGCCCGCGCCGCGGGTCTGGGGGTCGCCCACCTGCCCGGCCTCGCCGCCAGCCGCGCCGCCGGGCTGTTCGCCGGCGAGGCCAAGACCGACGAGCGCGACGCCGCGGTGATCGCGCGGACCGCCCTGGGTGTGCCGGACTCCCTGTCGGGGGTCCCGGGCCGCGGCGAGGCCCTCGAGGCCGCGCGCGCCCTCTCGTCGCAGCGCGACCACGTCGTCGCCTGCGCGACCAGGGACAAGAACCGCCTGCGCGCCGTGCTGCTCGAGTCCTGCCCGGCCCTCGAGGCCGCCGTCGACCTGTCGGACCGCCGGTGGCTGGAGCTGCTCGCCGGGTTCGGCGGGGCGTGGGGGATCGCCCGCTCGGGGGCCGAGGGGCCGCAGGCCGAGGCCGCCGGGGAGGCCGCGGCCGCCTCGACTGCGCCCCCGCCGGCGCTCATCGAGGCCGAGAACAGGCAGGTCAGGTTCCTGGCCGCCCGGATATCGGAGGCCCTCGACGAGGCCGGGGCCCTCGAGGCCGAGACGGCGGCGCTGCTCGAGGGCGACGAGACCTACGCGTGCCTACTCACCGTGCCCGGCATCGGGCCGAGGACGGCGGCGCAGCTCGCGGTGTCGGTCGACATCGGGAGGTTCCCAGACCACGACCACCTGGCCTCGTACTGCGGCATAGCCCCGAGGGTGAGGAGCTCCGGCACGTCGGTTAGGTCGGTCAGGGCGTCCAGGCGCGGCGACGCGAGGCTCAAGTCCCTGCTGATCTTCTCGTGCAACAGCCTGGTCAGGTCGTCGGGGCGCTACGGCGAGTACTACCGGGCCTGCAGGGCGCGGGGCATGGGCCACGGGCGGGCGCTCAAGGCCGTCGCGAGAAAGCGGCTCAGGGCGATATACGCCGTGATGCGCGACCGGGTGCCCTACCGGGAGTAGCCCCGACGGTTGACAAAACTATAGGAACACCCAACGACTACGAGATCATCTCCAACAACGAGATCATCTCCAACAGCCAAGGCAACGCCGATGCTCTGGCGACGTCAGCGAGCGGTCGCCAGGGCGAACAAATTGGCATGAAAAGAGGGCGGCATAGACCTTCTGGTCATGCCGCCCTCTTTGAATGACAAGTTGTCGCCCTGGTGACCGCGCAGCGTCGAGCCGTTACGCGGTTTGAAAAAACCGCGTAACCCCTAAGGCCGCTGGCCCATGCCACCCTCGAGGGTGACAGTCTCGCCGTTCATGTACTTAAAGTCGGGACCGCAGAGCTGAACGACAACGCGGCCGATTTCCTTCTCGACGTCGCCGTAGTGGCCTGCCGGCGGCATGTGGACATTGGCCTTGAACGCCTCGGGATAGGCATCCTGGAAGTTCTCGAGCGCAGCGGTCCAAGCAAGCGGACAAACGATATTGACGTTGATGCCGTCCTTGCCCCACTCGTTGGCGGCAACGCGAGTCAGACCACGGATGCCCTCCTTGGCGGCGGCATAGCTGCACTGACCATAGTTGCCAAACAGGCCGGCGCCCGAGGCAAAGTTGACCACGGAGCCCTTGGTCTCCTTCAGGTGCGGATAGGCCTTCTGCATGTACAGATAGGTGGCATACAGACCGGAATAAATGGCTAGGTTAAACTGATCCATGGTATGGTCGGCGATGGTCACACCCGAGGCGCTGGCCTGAGCATTGTTGACGACGGCGTCGATGCGGCCGAACTCCTCAATGGCCTTGTCGATAACGTTCTGGACGACAGCCTCGTTGTCCTGACCAGCCGAAACATCGGCCTGAACAGGCAGAACCTTGACACCGTACTCGGCCTCGAGGGACTCCTTGGCGGCCTCGAGCTTGGCGACGTTGCGGCCGGTGATAACGAGGTTCGCGCCCTCCTTTGCAAAAGCGATATCGATGCCGTAACCGATGGAGCCAGCGGAGCCGTCCTTAAGCGTGGCCTTGCCGCCGCCGGTGACGATCACGGTCTTACCAGTGAAAAGTCCCATATAAAGTCCTTTCAAATCGCGACGGGCGCACCCGCCGACTGCGCGCATCCAAATAAACGCGCCAAAAGCTGAAATGCAACTTTAACGGGTTCAAGTGAAAAATAAAGCCCATGGCAGGCGAACGGCGCAACGTCTTTCGGCGAAGGGAATGTCAAGTAAAAATTGGATAGAGTGGCCGAGTTTTTGCTATCGACGCGAGCCATCGAACACGTTTTGAAACTTTGCTGCGGCGCGCGGGAAGTCGGCGCGAGACTTTATCATAGGGTGACAAACAACGATGAGGAGCACATACCTATGACAGACGAGCTGGACCCCCAGACTCAACAGCATATTGATGATTCCGCAGACGTCACCGCAGATGCTGATGCTGTGACCTGCGATGATATTGACCTCGACGACCCCATCTTGGACGAAAGCGCTACGGCGGAAACCCCTGGCGCCGAAGATGCAGGCGAGCAAAACGACGATGCGCCCGCTCAGGACGACGACCCCGTACAGGATGCCGCTCCGCAAGCTGCGGGCCCTATCGAGGTGTCTTCGGAAGAAGAGCTCGACGCCGTCATGGACTCCATGATGGATGCCGTCAAAGCGATGAAAGACGCCGTGGCCGACGCTGACGTTGACGCCGAGGAAGAGGAGGCTGCCGAGGCGGCCTCGACCTTTGTACCCGGCGAGACTCCGGTTGCCGACCAGGGCAGCACCATGCCCTCGTTTCTGCAGCTCGAGCACCCCACGATTGGCGCCGATGCGGTCGACCCGCACGCAGCAGGCTTTTCTGTGGTCGAGGGCGGCACCGGCAACATCTCCGTGCCGCAGGCTGCCGATGCGGATGCTGCTGACACCGCTCGCCCGACCGCCTCGCACTCCCCTGCCGCGAACCGCGATCTGGGGACCGCTGTCTCGAACACCGCGAACGCCGTGGGCACCTTTATTGCCCAGGGCGCCTCGGCCATGCGCGAGATGAACGCCGCGAAAAAGGCACTTGCCGATGCCCGCGCCCACCTGGCCGAACTTGAGCAGCGCATTGCCGATCAGGCCGAGGAGCTCGAGACGCGCCAGGATATCGCTGGCCGCTACGACCAGATCGTCGCCGACCAGCGTCAGGCGATTGCCACGGCCCAAAAGACTGCAGCGGCCGCCGAGATTGACCGTGATGCCCACGCCGCCAAAGCGACAGAGCTCAAGGGTCAGCTCGAACAAATGAAGACAGAGGATGACGCGACTGAGCTCCGCCTGAAGGCCGCGCTCGACGCCGTGGAGGCCCGCGAGGCGAGCTCGCGCGAGACCGGTAACCGCCTCGTTCGACGTCTTGAGGATTCCAAGCGCATCCGCGACAAGGTGAAGGCAGAGCGAGACGCCGGCATTGCCGCCGCACAACAAACCGTCGACGCCACGCGCGCCCAGCTCGAGACGCTGCGTCATGAGTACGCCGAGCTGCAACGCAATCCCTCGGCAAATCCCGCCAACTATACGGTGCGCACCAGCGAACTCTCGATGCAGATCTCCGACACGGCAGATGCCCTGCGTAAAGCCGAAGAAGATGTCCCGCGCATCACCGCCGATCTTGAGCACTCGCTTGCCGCAGCCGAGCAGGCCGTCGAACAGGCGCAAGCCCCCATCGCCGACGCTAAGCGAGCCCATCAGGCCGTGACGACCGAAGCCGATGCCGCGCGCGACGAGTTGCAGACGGCAAAGACTGCCGCCGCGACGCGCCAGCGCGAACTGCGCGAGAAAATCGCCGCCGAGGACAAGGCACGCCACGACCAAGAGCAGACCATCGCCAACGCCCAAGCAGATGCCGCACATGCGCAGTCGATCATCGAACAGGCGACCGAGGTGCACGACCACCCAGAGATCACTGAGTCGCTTGCAGGATCCTTGGCCCGAGACAAAGCCGAACACGCCGAGACCGAGCGAGAAGTCGCCCAGCTCGAGGCCACCGAGGACGCGGTGCGCGAGCGTACCCGCGACTCACGCATCAAATTCACCGGCGCCATCGTCTGCATCGTCGCCACAATCCTGGTGATCATCCTAGTCTGGCTGTTCGCAAGCAAGTAGGCAGGGCACTGAAAACACCCTCACCTCAACTTTTGATAGTCATTGGGGACGTTCTTAAACGACTAGTCAAACAAGAACATCCATTACAGTCGAAATTGTCAGCCCGGGCCCGTCTCGGGCTACGATTGAGGCGC
>JBKYCW010000001.1:37143-609826 GCA_047025555.1 Collinsella sp. | reverse complement strand
TCCATTACAGTCGAAATTGTCAGCCCGGGCCCGTCTCGGGCTACGATTGAGGCGCGCCCAGAACGGGCCGCCGACCGGGCGCCCGCGCACGGCCGAACGTCCCTGCCCCCGAGAGGGCCTGTTGGGTGCTGCCGGCGCGGGACGCGCCGCCCCCGACGGCTGATAGGAAAGTGCCGGGCAGGCGCCGCGGCTGGTAATGTGAGTGCCGAGGGGGAGGCCATCCGGTCGAACGACTACCGGAAGGATACCACCGTGAAAGCGCCATCGACCAGGCCCGCGGCCGTGCTCGGCCTAGACGTCGGCAAGTCCTCCCACTGGGCCTGCCTGATCGACCGCGACGGGGAGGTGCTGTCCAGCGCCCCCGTCCGCAACAGGGAGGCCGAGCTCGACGCGCTGTTCGCCTCCGTGCCCGCCGGCACGCTCGTCGTGGTCGACCAGTTCCGCAACATAGGGTCCCTCGCCGTGAGGCGCGCCCGCGCCGCGGGTCTGGGGGTCGCCCACCTGCCCGGCCTCGCCGCCAGCCGCGCCGCCGGGCTGTTCGCCGGCGAGGCCAAGACCGACGAGCGCGACGCCGCGGTGATCGCGCGGACCGCCCTGGGTGTGCCGGACTCCCTGTCGGGGGTCCCGGGCCGCGGCGAGGCCCTCGAGGCCGCGCGCGCCCTCTCGTCGCAGCGCGACCACGTCGTCGCCTGCGCGACCAGGGACAAGAACCGCCTGCGCGCCGTGCTGCTCGAGTCCTGCCCGGCCCTCGAGGCCGCCGTCGACCTGTCGGACCGCCGGTGGCTGGAGCTGCTCGCCGGGTTCGGCGGGGCGTGGGGGATCGCCCGCTCGGGGGCCGAGGGGCCGCAGGCCGAGGCCGCCGGGGAGGCCGCGGCCGCCTCGACTGCGCCCCCGCCGGCGCTCATCGAGGCCGAGAACAGGCAGGTCAGGTTCCTGGCCGCCCGGATATCGGAGGCCCTCGACGAGGCCGGGGCCCTCGAGGCCGAGACGGCGGCGCTGCTCGAGGGCGACGAGACCTACGCGTGCCTACTCACCGTGCCCGGCATCGGGCCGAGGACGGCGGCGCAGCTCGCGGTGTCGGTCGACATCGGGAGGTTCCCAGACCACGACCACCTGGCCTCGTACTGCGGCATAGCCCCGAGGGTGAGGAGCTCCGGCACGTCGGTTAGGTCGGTCAGGGCGTCCAGGCGCGGCGACGCGAGGCTCAAGTCCCTGCTGATCTTCTCGTGCAACAGCCTGGTCAGGTCGTCGGGGCGCTACGGCGAGTACTACCGGGCCTGCAGGGCGCGGGGCATGGGCCACGGGCGGGCGCTCAAGGCCGTCGCGAGAAAGCGGCTCAGGGCGATATACGCCGTGATGCGCGACCGGGTGCCCTACCGGGAGTAGCCCCGACGGTTGACAAAACTATAGGAACACCCAACGACCACCAATCTCTTGACATAAGGACTGTCCCCAGGTGCCGGCACAGACGATATGAGCAGGACATAAAAACATTGAGAGCCCCTGCTGCATGAAAGACCGCGGATTAGGCCGACAATGGTGAGTGTCTAATTCAGCCGCGGCGGCCACGCCGCATTCATGGAAGGGGCTCCCATGCTCGATACTACCACCTTCGTCGGCCTCGACGTCCACGCCCGCTCGATAAAGGCAGTCTCCCTCGACGTCATGACCGGGGAGGTGCGCTGCGCGACCTTCGGCTACGACGCCGGCGCCGTCGCGGAGTGGGTCCGTTCCGTGGACCCCAGGGCCAGGTGCGTGTACGAGTCCGGGGTCACGGGCTTCGACCTGCAGAAGAGGCTCTCCGGCCTCGGGGTCGACTGCGTGGTCGGCGCCGTCTCGAAGATGATCAAGCCCAGCGCGGACAGGCGCAGGAAGAACGACCGCAACGACGCCGAGTTCCTCGCCCGCATGCTGTCGGTCGGCAACGTGGTCGAGGTGTGGGTCCCCGACGACGAGTGCGAGGCCGCCCGCGACCTGACCAGGGCGCTCGAGGACGCGAGGGACGACCTCTCGCGCGCGAAGCAGCGGCTCTCCAAGTTCCTGCTCAGGCACGGGCTCGCCTTCGACGAGAGGACGCCCACCGGCCGCAGGAAGGGCAACTGGACCCGGGCGCACTGGTCCTGGATCGAGTCGATTAGGTTCGCGGAGGGGGCCGACAACGACGTGCTCGCCTACTACGTCGACGCGGTCAGGCGGGCGGCGGAGGAGAAGGCGAGGCTCGAGGGGCTCGTCGAGGCCGAGGCCCGCAAGCCCAGGTGGAGGAGGAGGGTCGACTCCCTCCGCTGCCTCAAGGGCGTAGACACCGCGTCCGCCGCCGACCTCGTGTTCGAGGCCGGCGAGTTCTCGAGGTTCAGGAATGCCCGCTCGTTCGCGGCGTGGGTCGGCCTGACGCCCTCCGAGCACTCCAGCGGGGAGAGCGACCGCAGGGGCGCGATCACCAAGGCTGGCAACAAGCACCTGAGGAAGACGCTGGTCGAGGCCGCGTGGCACTACCTGACGTGCTCGGGGCGGCCGAAGGACCTCGCCAAGGGCCAGGCCCCGGACCGGGGCGCCCGGAGGCATGCCGCCAAGGGCGTGCGGAGGCTGGTCGAGAGGCGGGAGGCGCTGCTCGCGCGCGGGGTCCACGGCAACAAGGCGAACGTGGCCACGGCGCGCGAGCTCGCCTGCTGGGTATGGGCGGTCGGCCTCATGGCCGAGGAGGCGTAGGGGGGCCGGTCCCCCGCACATAAGCCGATCACCCCGGAAGCGGTTCGATCCGAAGCCGTTGAGGCGAACCTCAGGTCCCTTTTCTGCGAGCGCCCAGGGCGCCACACGCGTGCACAGACTGTCGGTTCGACGTAGAAGCCTCAGCCGTAGCAACGGATTGCCCAGCGAGAGATCGCCGCGGGCGGATATTAAACTGCAAAGACGAGCGTCGGTAAGACACGCCGAGGTCGCCGCGGACGGGCTGATATAGGGAGAGGGCCTGACCCCATATCGTTGGGGCCAGGCCCGATTTTGCCTCTTGACAATGTCCTGCTCATATTAAAAGGAACGTCCCCAAGTGCCAAGTGCCCAATGACTACTCAACAACCACGGCAACACCGATGTTATGGCAGAGTCAGCGAGCGGGTCGCATTTGAGACAAGGTGACGTGAAACGAAAGGGCGCTGACCTTCTGGTCGCGCCCTTGAAGTTGAACGTCAGATTGTCCAAATGCGGCCCGCGCAGCGTCGACCGGTTACGGCGTTTGTAAAACGCCGTAACCTACAGAATGAGCATCGCGTCGCCAAAGCTGAAGAAGCGATAACGTTCTTCGATGGCAGCGGCGTAGGCATCCATGATCTGGTCGCGGGTGGCAAGCGCGCTTACGAGCATCATGAGCGTGGAGCGCGGCACGTGGAAGTTCGTGATCAGCGCGTCGACCACGTGATAGGTCGAGCCGGGCATGAGGTAAAGCTGCGTCGTGGCGTTCTCGCGCACCACGATGTCACCGCGGCCAAGCGTATCGGCCCCGTCCTCGCGGCCTTCAAAATAGCGCGCCGTCACGGCCGGATCGGACACCGGCGCGTCCGTGTCAAACGCGCTCTCGAGCGAGCGCACCGCGGTAGTGCCGACGGCGATCACGCGATGACCCTCGGCCTTGGCCTTATGCACGGCGTCGACAACCTCCTGCGACACGTGGTAGCGCTCGGTGTGCATGACGTGCTGCGTAGGGTCGTCCTCCTCCACCAAACGGAAGGTATCGATGCCCACCTCGAGCTCGACGGCGGCAAACTTCGCGCCCTTGGCCTCGATAGCGGCCATGAGCTCGGGGGTAAAGTGCAGACCCGCCGTGGGAGCAGCGGCCGAGTGCTCCTCCTTCATGGCGTACACGGTTTGATATTTCTCGGGATCGCCCTCGTAATCGGTAATGTAGGGCGGCAGCGGCACGTGGCCGGCAGCATGGATGGCCTCGTCGAGCGTGCGCGGATCGCCGGCGGCATTGCAACCGGCCGGCTCAAAACGCACCAGGCGGCCGCCGCGGCTATCGGTGACAAAGTCGACAACCTCGGCCGTCAGCACCACGGGAGCCCCCTCGGGCGCATGGGCGCCACAGGCGCGATACTCAATATGAGCACCGGGCTTCAGGCGCTTGCCCGGCTTGACCAGGCACTCCCAAACGTGACCAAGCGGTTCCACGTCCTCGCGGCGCTTGAGCAGCAGCGTCTCGACCACACCGCCCGAGCCGGCCTTGCGGCCGATCAGGCGAGCCGGCATCACGCGCGTCTGGTTGATGACGAGTACGTCGCCCGGCTCGATATAGTCGATGATGTCACGGAAGATGCGGTGCTCAACGGTACCGCCGTGCTCCAACGGCGTTCCCGCCTGGGAGCCCTTGCGATCCACCACCAGCAGGCGACAGGAGTCGCGCGGCTCGGCTGGAGCCTGGGCGATCAGTTCCTCAGGAAGGTTGTAGTCAAAATCATCGGTACGCATAGACACGTCGGATACTCCTTATATAGCTAAAGTCCGCTCTACATCCTAGCAGGCCGCCAGCCCAAAAGAACTACTTTTTGGACGCTTTGCGCTCGTCGCGGATGCGGGCGCGGTCCATGGCCGCCTCGACAGCCGAGAAGCGGCAACCACAGTAGTTCTGCCGATACATGCCCAGCTCGCGCGAACGGCGTGTCGCCTCGGGGTAATACGGACGAAAATCGCGAATCACCGGAGTGAGACCGCGGGCGGCAGCCAGACGCTCCAACACATCATTGCAGGTTTCGAACAACTGATACGGCGAGACGGCGAGCGTCGTACCCACAAACTCAAACCCACGCTCCTGGGCCACGCGGCACGCCTCAGCCAAGCGCAGGGCATAGCACGCACGACAGCGACGGGGCCGATCGGCACCCAGCGGTGCCACGCCGGCCTCCCAGCGCTCACGGTCCTCCCCCGCCTCGATAAGCTCGATGTCGCCATCGGCACACCACCGGCGCAGCTCGTCCAAACGCCGCTGCCATTCATCGCGCGGTTGAATATTGGGGTTGGTCCAGCAAATCGTGGGCTCAAACCCCTCCTCGCGCAGCAGGCGGACCGGCTCAAGCGAGCATGGTGCACAGCACGCATGCAGCAACAACGACTTCATCGACATCTCCTCACCCAAAAAAGCGCACGCCAAAGGACGTATCCTCGCAGGCGACAATGCGGCGGTCGCGCAAAATGGTCCGCACGTAATACCAGTCGCCTACACAGCCCGACAAATGCAAGCCGGCAGCCAGATAGCACAGCAGCGGATAGCCCGAAAACGCAAACCCCAGGGCAAGCGTTGTCGTCACAACAACCGTCGGCGCCAGGCAAACCGCCATGTACCGCCGGCGCGAATACACAACGCCTTCGGCGCAGGCATAAATCATGCACGTCTCACGGTTCGCTCCAAAAGTCACGTGCGCACCCGCGGGCGCAAACAACTTAAAGAACGCTGCATGCACCAGCTCGTGCACGGCAAATGACGCCGCAGAAACCGCAGCCAAGCCGACTATCCAGCCCACGACAGCCATCCAGCCGCCCGCGTCAGCCGCATCCAAGTCTGCAGGCCCGCCCAGCAGCATAAACACCGGCACCAGGCACACGGCAAACACGCCGACTACGACCATCCCCCACACGAAGCAAGCGTGCAGAAAATCCTCGTCCTCAAACGCATGTATGTTGGAAATCTCATTCATAGCATCTTAGGATAGCGCCCCTGCCACGCACCCGCCCGCATGTGCGATAATGTCGAACGATATGCACGAATTGACCACCGCGCCGCCGAGCCCCGCGCCCGGCCGCGCCCTCACCATATGCGAAGGAGTCCCATGGCATCCAAATACTCCATGAACGACCGTCCCAGCTGGCCTCGCCGCGCCATCGTTACCGCCGGCGAGCCCTACGGCAACAAGGGCCTTCACTTTGGCCACGTTGGCGGCGTCTTTGTCCCTGCCGACTTCTTCGCCCGCTTCCTGCGCGACCGCCTGGGCCGTGAGAACGTCATCTTCACCTCGGGCACCGACTGCTATGGCTCGCCCATCATGGAGAGCTACCGCAAGCTCAAGGAGAACGAGGGCTACGACAAGTCCATTAGCGAGTATGTCGAGTCCAATCACTCCCGCCAGGCCGCGACCCTCAACAACTACAATATCAGCTGCGATATCTACGGCGGCTCGGGCCTTGAGCCGGCTGCGCAGATTCACAACGAGGTGACCGCCGAGATTATCAAGCGCCTGCACGAGCAGGGCACCATCTCCAAGCGCTCCACGCTGCAGTTCTACGATGCCAAGGCCGGCACGTTCCTCAACGGCCGTCAGGTGATCGGCCGCTGCCCCATCCAGGGCTGCAAGTCCGAGAAGGCTTATGCCGACGAGTGCGATCTGGGCCACCAGTTTGAGCCCGAGGAGCTCATCGCACCCAAGAGCCAGCTCACCGGCGAGGTGCCCGAGCTGCGCCCGGTCGACAACCTCTACTTCGACCTGCCGGCCTACCTCGACTTTATGAAGACCTACACCGCCAAGCTCGCCCAGAACCCGCAGGTTCGCTCCGTGGTCTCCAAGACCATGGAGGAGTGGCTGCTACCGGCCCAGCTCTACATCCAGAACAAGTTCCGCGAGGCCTTCGATGCCGTCGAGGATCAGCTTCCCGAGCACACCGTGCTGGAGCCCGAGGGCAACAAGAGCAGCTTTACCGTCACCTTCCCCAGCTGGAAGGAGCGCGACGATGCCCACGCGGTGCTCGCCAACGGCGGCGTGCGCTTCCGCAGCGGCAAGGCGCTCGTACCCTTCCGCATCACCGGCAACATCGACTGGGGCGTCCCGGTGCCCCAGGTCGACGGCGTCTCCGACGTCACCTGTTGGTGCTGGCCCGAGAGCCTGTGGGCTCCCATCAGCTATACGCGCACCGTGCTCGCACGCGATGCCAAGGCCGCCGGCGTGACCGAGGGCGTCGCCGCCCAGGATGCCGCCCTCATGGGCGAGCCCGCTGCCGATTCCACGCAGGTCCCCGCGCCCACCTACCAGCACAGCTCGCTCGACTGGCGCGACTGGTGGTGCTCTGACGACGCTCAGATCTACCAGTTTATCGGTCAGGACAACATCTACTTCTACTGCATCGCGCAGACCGCCATGTGGGAGGCCCTGGGCTGGGACCTCACGCAGAGCACCGTCAGCGCCTGCTACCACCTGCTCTACATGGGCAAAAAGGCCAGCTCGTCCTCGCAGACGCCTCCCCCACCGGCAGACGACCTGCTCAACCACTACACCTGCGAGCAGATGCGCGCGCACTGGCTGTCGCTCGGCCTGTCCGAGAAGCCGGTGAGCTTTAGCCCCAAGGCATACGACACGCGCGTGACCGGCAAGGACAAGGACGGCAACGAGGTGCGTGCCTGCGACGACAAGCACGTTATCGACCCGGCCCTTAAGGAAAGCGCCCTTTTGACCGGCGTGTTCAACCGCCTGGCCCGCAGTTGCTTCTACGGCGTCGCCATCAAGGAGGGCGACGAGAGCCCCTATCGCAACGGCTGCATCCCCGCCGGTGACGCCTCTGCCGCCGTGGTCGAGGCTGCCGAGCAGGCAACTCTTGCCTTTGAGCAGGCCATGTACAAGTTCGAGACGCACCGCGCGCTTGCCGTGTGCGACGACTACCTGCGCGCCGCCAACAAGCGCTGGAGCGACGCCTCCAAGGCCGCCAACAAGCTCGAGGGCGACGAGGCGAACGCAGCGATGACGCAGGCCCTGGTTGATGCCTTTACCGAACTGCGCGTGGCGACCGTCCTGATGCACGGTATTGTGCCGGCCGGCTGCGAGCTCATCTGCGAGTACTTCGACGTCGACCCCGTCGCCTTCTTTAGCTGGGACAACATCTTTGCCTCCACGGACGAGTTCGTGGAGAGCCTGGGCGAGAAGCCCGGCGAGCACCGCGTGAAGCCGCTGCCCCCGCGCTTCGACTTCTTCAGCAAGCACGAGAGCCAGTACTAAAACACTCGACATGTAATGGAATGGGAAGGAAAGACGGATGTCCAAGCCGCGTCGTCGTAAGCAGAAAAAGCAGGTCAAGCCCGAGCTCAAGCTCAGGCAATTTGCCGCCACCGAGCTTTCCGACCAGCTTGCCGCCCTTCCCTGCGCCGCCGACCTGCCGCGCTTTATGGTCGACACGGTCGCCGGCGCCTATGCGCCCGCCGATGCCGAGCTCATGATCGAGGGCTTCGGCGCCGCGGTCACACGCCCGGTCACACTGCGCGCCAACACGCTCAAGGCAACCGCCGAGGACATCGCTGCGGCGCTCGATGCCGCTGGCATCGCCCACAACCCCGTCGCCTGGTACCCGGACGCCTTTATCCTGCCCGAGGCCCAGGTTTCCGATCTGTGGGATCTCGACATCTACCGCGACGGCAAGATCTATCTGCAGAGCCTGTCGTCCATGATGCCGCCGTTGGTCCTGGGCGCCCAGGCAGGCGAGGACATCCTGGACATGTGCGCAGCCCCTGGCGGCAAGACGACGCAGATCGCCGCCCTCACCCAGGGCCAGGCACACCTCACGGCCTGCGAGATGAGCATTCCCCGCGCCGAAAAGCTTGAGTCCAACCTCCACCGCCAAGGTGCCAAAAACGTGCCCGTCATGCGCATCGACGCACGCGAGCTCGACGAGTTCTTCCGCTTTGACCGCATCCTGCTCGACGCTCCTTGCACCGGCACGGGCACCGTCATCAGTGGCAACGAGAAAAGCCTGCGCGGCCTCACCGAGCAGTTGCTGAGCAAGTGCGCCCGCTCGCAGCGAGCACTTCTGGACCGCGCCATGGGTGCCCTCAAACCGGGCGGCACGCTCGTCTATTCGACCTGTTCGATCTTGCCGCAGGAAAACGAGGACGCCCTGCAAGAGGCCCTCGACAAGCATATGGACTGCGAGCTTATCCCCCTCGACGGCACGCCGAGCGAAAGCGAAGCGCACCGTGCCCAGGAAGCTGGCGAAGAGCCACGCATCGAGTGCAACGCCCTCACCGAGGCCATCGCCGCCGGCCACGTCTCGTCCGTCGCCAACGGCCTGCCCGGCACGCTGGCCATTCCGCCTAGCCGCGACTTTGAGGGCTTCTACATTGCCCTGATCCGAAAACGCAGCTAGCGCACGGATCCAAAACTCAACAAGCTATTTCTGTGCGCGTTTGCCCTGCTGGTCGCGATGCTGTTTAAGCATCGCGCGCTCCTTGCGCTCGGCCCTTTTGCCCTTAATGGCCGTGACCACAAAGTAGATGACCGCGGCGGCAACGATTGCGCCCACACACAGGCCAATCGAGCCCAACATTGCCGAAAATTCCATACCGCGTCACCTCTCTTGAAAACGGGACTTTCAAGATAGCACCTCGATCCCCGCCACCACAGCTCCTTCACGTTCGCCTGCTCATCGGTCTAACGGATGGCGCGGCGGGGAAAAATCAACTCGTCAAACGATTTAGCATTCGCAATTCCGGCTGCATCGCGCCGGCCACCATCGCATAGAATCGAGCCTCCATGGATACCCTCAACGACCTAAACGAGCGCGTCGACGCCTTTGTCGGCACCAGCTCCTTCGACACGCCTGCCGCGGCAAACGACCAAGCTCCCATCGATGTACCCGCCGAGGTTCACGAGGACATCGTCGCCTCGGTCGATTTCTCCGAGGTCGAGCTCGCAGACGAGTTCACCGAGCCCCAGGTAGCCGTGACCCCCAACGGACTGCTCCCCATGGAACCGCTGCCCATCGACGGACGTTTGCGCAAGGCGGCCCTTCGCATGCCCGACGAGATCGAGGAGGCCAGCGGCTTTACGCTCTTCGGCCGACGCATCAAGTCGCTCATTTACACCACCGACGTGGCCGTCATCCGCAACTCCAATGCCGATGCCGTCTTTGCCGTTTACCCCTTCACGCCGCAGCCCGCCATTACGCAAGCGCTGCTGACCGTCGCCGAGTGCCCGGTCTTCGTAGGCGTGGGCGGCGGAACTACGACCGGTAAGCGCTCCGTGCAGATGGCAGCCGTCTCCGAGATGCAGGGCGCGGCGGGCTGCGTGGTCAACTCCCCCGCTACTGCCGAGATGGTCGAGCACATCACCAACATCGCCGACATCCCCGTCATCGCCACGGTCGTTCGCTGCGACGACGATGCCCACGCCAAGGTGCGCGCTGGAGCCAAGATTCTCAACATCGCCGCCGGCAAGAACACGCCCCAGGTCCTACGCGAGCTGCGCGAGCACTATCCCAACCTGCCGCTTATCGCACCGGGCGGCAAGACGCCCGAGAGCATCCGCGAAACCATCGCCGCCGGCGCCAACGCCATCATCTGGACGCCGCCTTCGGCCCAGCAGCTACAGGCCGACATGATGCAGCGTTATCGCAAGATGAAGGAAGACGCCACACCTGTCATCTCGCGCGACGATGTGCCCATTATCGACCAGGTCGCCGCCGCCGAGGTCAGCCAGGTCGAGAACATGAATCCCGATGTGCCAATTCCCGACGAAGTCATCGAGCGCGTCGAGGAGCATCGCGCCAACCGCGGCCTCAAGCCGTCACTGCACGGCTTCTTCTTCCGCGGAAAGAAACGCTAGCCGCAACAGCAAGGCCCGCCCCACAAACGTGAGGCGGGCCGTTTTCGTTTGAGCAATCACGCAGCGACGTGATGAGCCAAGTTAATCCACGCGCTTGTCGCCCATAAAGAAGAGCGCCACCGTACCAGGTCCGGTATGCGAGCCAATCAGAGTACCGATATCATTGATCTCAATCTTGCCTTTAAGCTGCGGAACCTGTTCCTCAATCAGCGCCGCAACTGCCTCGGCATCCTCGCGGCACGCCGAGTGCGACATGATGCACTTACCCGAATAATCCACACCGTCCTGCACGTGTGCCATCATGGTCTTGGCCATCTCGGAAATCGCGCGCTTCTTAGTGCGAATCTTCTCACGTGGCGACAGCTTGCCGTCGCAATCGACCGTCATAAGCGGGCAAATCTTAAGCGCCGTGCCGATGATCGCACTCGCAGCCGAAATGCGACCGCCTCGTAGGTAGCTCGACAGATCGGTCGAGAAGAACCAGTGATGCAGGTTGAGTTTGTGCTCCTCGATCCAGGCAGCCGTCTCGTCGAGTGAAGCCCCGCTATCGCGCACGTCGGCGGCATATTCCAGCAACAGGCCAAAGCCCGAAGACGCCGCCAGCGAATCGATGACGCGCACCTTGCCGCCCTGGGGATAGCGATCCGCGAGCATCTGCGCCGCAACGCAGGCCGATCCATACGTGCCCGAAATACCCGACGACAACGTCAGGTGCAGCACGTCTTTACCCTCGGCAACAAACGGCTCCCAAAACTCCTCGTACTCACCCACGCTCACCTGAGACGTCTTGGGCATGGCGCCCGCGGCAATCTGGGCAAAAAACTTGTCCGGCGTAATCGACTGATACAGATCGTCCGTATAGACAACATCGTCGATCTCGTAATGAAAACACACGACAGGGATATTGCGCGACGCAAAGAACTCACGGGTTCGGTCGGCGGCGGATTCACAGGTCAGGACAAAATCACTCATATGAGGCTCCTTACTCATTGCTGCGCAAATTATCGCACAGTGAGCCTACATACGGTACATATGTCCACTATTTACCAAATCGAACGAAAATAGCGAACATCTTTACCACCGTCGTCTCCACCGGCTCCACGCATAAATATCTGAGAAAACACCCTCTGTCGTCTCCACCCAACCGACACATCTACCTTCACTAAATCGATTTACCAAACCGTTCAGCCGACAATTCAGCCGCTGGCGCAAAATCGAAACAAAAGCGGCGCATACTGGTAAACGTTTGACGCTGTTTATCAGTTTTACCAGCCCCATCGGAAGGTGTTTCATGGTCGCATTCGATCGCAACCCGCAAGACTTCAAGTATCTGCGCCTGCTTTCGAGACAGTTCCCCACCGAACAATCCGCGTTTACCGAAATCATCAATCTCTCGGCCATCCTCAACCTGCCCAAAGGCACCGAGCATTTTATGAGTGACGTGCATGGCGAGTACGAAGCCTTTATGCACATCCTCAACAACTGCTCGGGCGTCGTGCGCGAGCATGTCGACGAGATTTTTGGCGACACGCTCACCTTTGACGAAAAGGGCGAGCTGTGCACGCTCATCTACTACCCGCACGAGAAGATCGAGCTGGTCCGCAGCCAGCGCGAGGACTCGCCCACCTGGTACAAGACGATGCTTGACCAGCTCATCATGGTCGCTCGTTCGCTTTCAAGCCGCTACACGCGCTCCAAAGTGCGTAAGGCCATCCCGCGCGATTACGCCTACATCATCGACGAGTTGTTGCACACGCACCCGGACGAGAACAACTATCGCGTGCGCTATCACGAGCGCATCGTGGAGTCCATCCTGGAGACCGCCAGCGCAGACGACTTTATCGAGTCGCTCGCTTCGCTCATCAAGCGCCTGGCCGTCGACCACCTGCACCTGGTGGGCGACATCTTCGACCGCGGCAGCGGCGCGGCCAAGATTATGGACCGTCTGCTCACCTACCATTCACTCGACATCCAGTGGGGCAACCACGACCTGCTGTGGATGGGCGCTGCGGCCGGTGAGCCCGCCTGCATCGCCACGGTGCTGCGCAACAACCTACGCTACGACAACTACGAGATCCTCGAGAACGACTACGGCATCTCGCTGCGCGAGCTTGTTGCCTTTGCCGATGCCACCTACACCGCCGGTGAGCCCATCACCCCGCTAATCAAGGCCATCAACGTGCTGCTCTTTAAGCTAGAGGGCCAGATTATCCAGCGCCACCCCGAGTTCGATATGACCGGCCGCCTGTTACTCGACAAGATCGAACACGACAACGGCACGGTCACGCTCGCCGACGGTAGCGTATGGCCGCTAACGACCAACGACTTCCCCACCGTCGATCCGGCGGACCCCTATACGCTCACGCCCCAGGAGCAGCACATCATCGACAAGCTCGTGTCCGAGTTTGTAACCGCCGATCACCTGCATCGCCATATCGATTTCCTCTACACCCACGGCTCGATGTACAAGGTCGCCAACGGCAACCTGCTCTTCCACGGCTGCGTTCCGCTCAACGAAGACGGCACCTTTAGCAGCACGAACTGCCTGGGCACCTGGCACGCTGGCCGCGATTATCTCGATTTTTGCGACCACATCGCCCGCCGCGCGTGGCGCGTGGGCGACCGCGATGCCCTCGACTGGATGTGGTACCTGTGGATTGGCTTCAATTCACCCGCCAGCGGACGCCTGGTGCGTACCTTTGAGCGCGCCTATATCGCCGATAAGAGCACCTGGGTCGAGCCGATGGACCCGTACTTTACGCTTACCAAGTCGCCCTCGGTCTGCGATGATATCATGCGCGAGTTTGGCGTCGCGCCCATGGCATGCTCGCCGACCGGCCACATCATCAACGGCCACACGCCCGTTAAAACCACCAAGGGCGAGCAGCCCATCCGCGCCGAGGGCAAGCTGCTGGTCATCGATGGCGGCTTCTGCCGCGCTTACCATCCCAAGACGGGCATCGCCGGCTATACGCTCATCTCGAGCTCGCGCGGCTGCCGCCTCAAGTCGCACCGGGCCTTTACGACGGTTGCCGAGGCACTCACGCGCAACGTGGACATCGAAAGCGAGACCAACCGTTTTGACCAAGCAGACCGTCGCCGCATGGTGAGCGACACCGATACTGGCGCCAAGATTCGCAGCCAGATCCAGGATCTGCGCCAGCTGCTCGATGCATATAGAAACGGTGCTATCGAAGAGCGCGTCTAGCCCCACCCGCGGGGATTGGCTAAACTTGCTGAGTTTGTCATCCCCACGGCGTCCCCGCGCCACCCTAAGGCAGGTACCATGCAAAAGCTCCTTGCGCAGATCATGAAATTTGGCGTCGTCGGTGTCATTGCCACGGTTATCGACTTTGGCATTATGAATCTGCTCCACTACGGTCTGGGCCTCAACATCCTAATCGCCAACACCAGCGGCTTTATCATCTCACTCATCTTTAACTACCTCGCAAGCATGAAGTACGTGTTTGCGCACAAGGAAGGCATGAGCCGCCGCCGCGAGTTCATCATCTTTGTCGTGCTGTCCGTGATCGGTTTGGTGCTCAACGACGGCATCGTGCTGGCGCTCAACGCCGGCCTGGGACTCGAGGCCAATATCGCCAAGATCTGCGCCACCGCGCTTGTCATGGTCTACAACTTTGTGACCCGAAAGATCTTCCTGGAGGGTGACGAGACCAAGTAACTCGCAACCTTACAGCCTTACGATGCCCACGGACAATGCGTGCTCAGTACAGTATCGCCCGTGGGCATCGTTCGTTTACGGGCAAATTTTCAACGTTTGCGGATTAGCTCTTGAAAATTTGGCGAGTTCATATAGTTCTTGGCAAAGACCTTACGTTTCCCTTGTAAAAGCTCTAAAGTATCCTCTGCTCGATTCATCAACGCATTGGATGTGATTACGTGCGCAAGGCGCTGGCACAACCTCATACCAAGCAGTTCCTCAAGTTTGCTGTCGTGGGTCTTATCTCCTTTGGCATCGACTGGGGCATGCTCATTGCGCTCGTCGAGCTGTTCCACCTCGACTTTTTGATGAGCACCACGGTTTCGTTTATCACGTCCGTCGTGGTCAACTACTGGCTCAGCATGAAGTACGTGTTCGACCACCGCGAAGGCATGAGCCGCAAGCGCGAGTTCACGATCTTCACCATCCTGTCGGTGATCGGCCTGGGCCTCAACGACCTGTATATGTTTGTGGGCGTCACGTTTTTGAGCATCGGCTACCAAGCCATGAAGGCCATCGCCACGTTCCTTGTCACCTGGTACAACTACTTCAGCCGTCGCTTCTTCCTCGAGGGCGCACGGTCGTAGTCGATTCACTATTTGCTTGAATGTATAACCGGTTGGAATTCCCGTTCCAACCGGTTTTTTGTTTGCAGAGAGACCCGGCGACCCAGTCCCATTCGCATGAAAAACGGGCGGTCCGGATGTTGGCCCGAACCGCCCGTCTGGCGCGCTATGTCGAGGCCTCTAGCCCGTTACGTAATACCAAACGACGTTGTCGTCATTGGAGAGAACGTAGTTACTGCAGGCCGTCATGGGCGTTGTGCCGTTGACGGAGTACATCCAGCCGCTCGTGCCGCCGTACTGTTTCTCGGCCAAACCACCAATCGCGGAAACATACGTGCCGTACGACGAGCCGTGTGCGTTGACAGAAAGGCCTAGCGCGCACAGGGCATCGTAAACGGTGGCGCCTTCGTTAAAGGTAAAGGTGCCGCCAGAGGACACAGGATTGCCCACAGCGCTCGATGTGACCGAAACCGTCACCGTAACGTAGCTGGACTCCTGTGAGCCGCTTTGGCTGCCCGAGGAGGCGTTTCCACCATTAGAGGACGAGGCTCCATCAGACGACTGGCCACCGCCCGAAGAAGCACCGCCAGACGCATTGGAAGTATCACCGGCTCCCGTATTTTGGGCAGCGGATTTATCGCCAGACTTCTTGCCGCCCCGGTCCTCGGACTTCTTGCTATCCGAGTTTTTGTCCGATTCCTTGTTTGAAGACTCGGAATCGTCCTTGGCGTCGTTCGAACCCTTGGGCTCGTCTTTTGCATCATTCGAAGATTTGGAATCCTTGGAACTGGCCTCGCCCGAAGCGGCAGACGAGCCAGACCCCTTGGTGTCCTTGGCGACGACGCTCTCCCCCGTCACGGTCTGAACGATCCAGTCAATGGACCAGGCGCCGCTCTCGGAAGGATGGACGAAGCCCAGCGAGACGACGATCAGAATGGTGCACGCGGCAGCAAGAACGCCAAGGAGCGCCTTGCGACGAGAGGCGGACGCCGCCGAAGCGGCGCCCTTTTGCTTTGGATCATCGAGCTGGATAAACGAGGAGTCGGGCTGTTGCCCGCTGGTCTCCTTGGGCTTATCGGGCATTACCGTCACCCTTGCCGCGCTTGGTCAGCACGAAGACGGCGATGAGCGCGAGGCCAATCACGCCGGCGGCGATGCCAACGATGGCGAGCGGATTGGTGCCAGTCTCCTGCTCGGAAGCACTAGAGGACTTCTTAGCAGTGGTCGTGGAAACAGCACCCGTATCGGACTTGGAATCGGACTTCTTGTCGGACTTCTTGTCGGACTTGCCGTCCTTCCTGTCAGACTTCCTGTCAGACTTCTTGTCAGACTTCTTCTCGTCCTTCTTATCGGACTTATCGGAGTCCTTCTTGTCGGACTTGTTGTCCCTGGTCTCGGTCTTGGTCGACACCGTCGTCTTGGTCACCGGCTTCTGGCCCGGGGCAATAGCGCCGCCCTTCGAGCCGGAGCCAGAACCAGCGCCAGCGCCAGTGCCGGAACCAGTACCGGTACTAGAACCGCCGCCGCCATTCGAACCAACGCCGCCATTGCCGCCATTGGAGCCTGAACCGCCATTACCGCCAGGGTTAACGGCATTCTTGGTCCACTTGGCATACAACGTCAGGTCGGCCGTCACCGGCGTACTGAAGTCATACGCCTGCGTGCAAGCCTCATCGGTATACCAACCGCCGAAAGTGTAGCCATCGCGCGTCGGATCGACCGGCTTGACCAGCTTGCCATCGGCCGTAGCAACAAACTTAGTGTCGCAAGCAGACCCGCCGTTGGAGTTAAAGGCAACCTTCCAAGACTCGACAGCTCCAAGTTTAAACAGCGTGCCCGAATCATTAATGTAGTAGAGATTGCCAGAAGCATCGGCAATGACCGGAGAGTCACAGTACTGGTAATGGCCAGCCGCATCATAAATCTGCGTCGCCTCTGCATCGCCGAGCGTATAGCGATACACGCCACCACCAGCAGAGTAGTTGACGTAATCCTTGCTATCCGCGCTGTTAACGGTGAAGTACACATAGGTCTTGCCGCCCTGAACACTCACCAGCGGAGTAGCAGCAATACCGTTGAGGCCAGCCGGCAGCGCCTTGCCGTCGGCAGCAGCGACCATCGTGGCCTTACCCGTCTTCAGGTTATAGAGAACCAGAGCAGAGCCAGTAGCCGTCTGTCCGCCGACAATCAGATTGTCACCAGACACCGCAGGGGCGCTCAGATTATTCGTAAGGCCCAGATCAACCGTCTTCTGTTCACTCAGCACGCCCTTCGCCGAAAGCGAAATCACATGGAGCTTTCCGTCGTGCGTCATCTGATAGAAGGTCGAACCATTGGACGGATCGGCAATGCAATCGGCATTTGCGACAGCGCCGAGCTTCATGGTCGAAACGACATCGCCCGTCGTCTTATCAATGCACTTAAGCGTACCCGCGCTCGTAGGAACGATGGCATACTTATCCGTCAAAGCCGCACCAGTCCAGTAATAGCCCTCGGCAGGGTCGATGTTCTGCCAAGAAACTTCGCCCGTGGCAATCTTAATGCGCGCAAAGGAGCCGTTGCCGTAGGTCGCGTTGTAATTCTCGTCATACGAAATATCGACCGAGCCTACATAGACGTACTCGCCGTCCGAAACAACGGTGCAGGAGCTCTGCGTCAAGTCCGTCAAACCAGGCGTCAGCCACTTGCAGATCAGCTTGTCTGCAGTAATCGCCTGGACCGCACCGCCGTTGAGCGGAACGATGATAAGGCCATTGGTATAGATCGGACGAGAGGTATAGCTCACCTTGGAGGCAAGCGGCGCAGAGGCAACCTTTTTGCCCGTGGACGAATCGATCTTGATGAGCTCGTTCTCGGTCGCGATGTACACAAAGCCGTTGGCGATGACAGGTTCGCTGCAGTTGGCATACTGCTGACCAGACTCGGCCTTCCAATCGAAGGCCCACTTAAGACCGGCGGCCTGCGCAGGCGTCTTGGCATCCGTTACGGTCGAACCGTTGCCACTGTTGCCGTAGCCGGCCCACTCGGCATCCCAATCAGGAGTCGTCGCACTCGGGTCCACGACAACCTTGTCGGGATCGGGCATGGGCGAATCGTCGGTGGTATAGGCAAGCGTGACCTTATCGCCGCTCTTGAGCGTAATCTGATTGGCGCAGAGTAAGGAGGGCTCTCCATTGATATACAGGTGCCAATATTTATTGGTCGCAGCATCATAACCGTACGACTTGTCTTCGAACGGCGATTTGATGGAATTGAGGAACCAGTACTCGCCACTCTGGGAGCCGTTGTACGTAACGCCCTTGGCCTTCAGAACCGTCTCAATAAGGTTCTGGGCAGTAGAGCCTTCAGGCAAAGAAACACTGCTTGCCGAGCCCCAGCGAGTATTGTTGCCGTTGACATCGGGACCGATAACATCGGCGGATCCAAGCACCTGACCGGGGAGGGCATCGGCGTCAGCACCATACATAAAGGTGACGGCGTCACCCTCCTGGAGCTTGTAGGCACCGGCGCCAACGTCGGCGAACTTGCCATTTACGTAGAAGCGCCAATAGCTCTTGGTCGCAGCATCCCAGCCATAGGACTTACTGTCGAACGGCGAAGTAATACCGTTGAGGAACCAGCCCCAAGACGATTCGCTAGCATCGAGCTTAAGGCCGGTCTGCTCAAGGAGATCCTTGGCAGTAGAGCCCGCCTTGAGACTCGTCTGACCCGTCGAAGCCCAAACCTGCTGCTTGCCGTCCTTGTCCTTACCGAGAACCTGAACAGAAGCATGGACAGAATCGGACGGCAACTGGTCGCCCCAGCCACCGTAGAACCACGTGACGGTATCGCCGGCATGGATGGTGACATTGTCCGCCGTATAGTCACTCGACTTGCCGTTGATAAACAGCTGCCAATAGGTCGAATAATCTTGGGGCGTACCCAGCTCAACACCGTTGTACTTAAGGCTCAGAATGAAGGAGCCCGCAGCAACGGCGTCAATATCATTCGCCTCGAGCGCGACCTTCGTAAGGTCAAGCGCGCTCGAGCCGGACGTCACCACATACTGCGCGTTATCGACCCAAGTCTGAGTCTTGCCCTGGGCATCGCGACCAATGACGGTCACATTTGCGGCAACCTGGTCCTTAACGACAGGGGACGAGCTACCAGCCGTATAGGCAAACTCAATCTTCTGCCCCTGGGTGAGCTTGACGCTGCTCGCGCCAACCGAGGAAGACGCGCCGTCGACGAACAGCTGCCAGAAGGCATAAGTCGTCGGATCGTAGGCAAGCGTGCGACCATCGCTCGGAGATGTGATGCTTTTGAGGTAGAAGCCGTATGCCGTGTTCGGTTCGTAATCCGCTTTAAAGCCCGTCTTCTGCTGCAGCTTAACGAAGGCATCCGCAGCCGTCGCGCCCTCGTCGAGCTTGAGCTGCGTAGGTGCCACCCAGGTCTGAGCCTTGCCGTCAGCATCGGTGCCGATAATCGAGAACGAGACCTCGACCTGCTTCTTGGCGACATCGCCGGTTTCTGTCGGGTTCTCTGTCTGAACGGCAGCCGCGGCGGCAGATCCCGCTTGGCCAGCGGATGCCGTCGAAGACTGCTCGCTCGTGGCAGGGCTCTCCCCCGTCGCCGAGCCTTCGCCGCCAGTTGCTGCCTCTGCTATGGCTGCACTAGCTGCAGGCGCGCCCTCGGAATCCGAAACCTCGGCGCCGCTCTGCTCAGCGGTACCGCCCGCAAGCGCTGCGTCCTCGCCCGGCGTCGCAGCCTGAGCCACAGCCTCGGCAATGCCCTCGGCGCCCTCGGCCCACAGCTGAGCCGGCGTGGTGCCAAAGGCCATCGCGAAGGCCAGGAATGCCACCAGGCCGCGCTTGGCTACACCGCGTGCAATCGCGCCACGGCGATGCGAGACGCGCTGGCGCTCGTCCTCAAACATATCCATTTGTCTCCTACTGTCTGTACTTGGAGCGTTGCCTTGAGACTGCCCCACGTCATCGCGCATGTTGCGCTCGAGTTCCCCCATCGGGGTCCCCCTTCCCTCCAGAGCCCTATGCACACCGGCGGCAAAAGCCGCAGCCGCATGCAAGACGGGAGGCGATCCGACTTAACCTTAACGACTCGGGCACGTCGTCCGATCTGCGACGCGAGCATCCCGAGCCAAGAGGAATTACGGTTACTGGTACAGCTGGGGACTTGCACCCCGATTCTCCCAAATGCGCAGGATAACCGCGCATTCGTGCGTCTCCGCACCACCATCTAGGCCATCGATTATTACCGTCAAAATGGTATCACGCAAAAGGGCCTCGCACGCAGGCGAAGCCCAAGGTAAAAGCTATTGTTTGCGATAGGAAAATGCGGTGACGGCCGCAGCCTCTAGTGCTTGCCGCCGTGACTGTTGAGCCAGATATTGCGGCCCAGCATAAGCGCCAGCACCAGCGCGCTCACGTAGCCCATAAAGCCAATGACCGGGATACCAAACACAACCGGCTCGATGCGCGCATAGTACACCACCGACGAACCGATAAACAGACCGGCGATCACAATTGCCATCGACATGCGGTCGATAATCCCACCTAGCTGTCGCAGCGCCTTATCGCTGCTCATGATCTGCGTGTTTACCTTAAGCTGGCCGCGCGTAAGCATACGCGAAGCCAAGCCCAGATACTCGGCCGCCTCGAGCGAGCCCTTCGCCGCGCGATAACTGCTCGCTGCAAAGTCGCGGCTCATCTCGCGCATGCGCGCATAGGTGCTTTTCTCGTTTTTAATATGCGTCTGGATGATCTGGATCATGTTGACGTTGGGCATGTACTCGGTCAACAGGCCCTCGAGCGTCACCATGCCGCGGGCGAACATCGTCACCACGCTCGGCAGCTCAACGTCATTTTTGCGCGCGAGGTTTAACAGCGAGGTCAAAAACTCGCCGATATCCAGGTCTTTAAGGTCGAGCCCGGCAAAGTCGGCAACAATAAAGTCCAAGTCGGACAAAAAGGCCGAATGGTCAAGCTCGGCCGAATCGCCGCGCGTCACGGCAAAGCGCATGAGCGAATCCTTGAGCTTTGGCACGTCGCCCTCGGCCACGGCAAAGATCATATCCTTGACGATGCCACGGTCGTGGCTCGACATGCGTCCGACCATGCCCAAGTCGATAAAGTAGACAATTCCGTCTTTGAGGATGATGTTTCCCGCATGCGGGTCGGCATGGAAAAAGCCGTCGTCGAGCACCTGCGTCGAATAGTCCTCGACGATTGCGGCACCGATCTTTTCCAAGTCATAGCCCTCGGCCACTAAGCGTTCAGGATCGGCGATCGAAATGCCGTCGACGTAATCCATAACCACCACGTGCTCGGTGCACAGGTCCAGATAGGATTTAGGGCACGTCACGCCATGAACGCTCTTATGGAACTCGTAGAAGTCGTTGAGGTTTTTGGCCTCGGCCAAAAAGTTGGTCTCCTCGCGAAACGAGGTCCACAGCTCCTCGACCACGCCGTGCAGGTCAACGAATTGATCGGTGTTGACGAACTTGGAAACGATACGCACCACCGAGCGGATGATATCGATGTCCTGCGCCATAACCTGCTGCGCACCGGGGCGCTGCACCTTGACGGCCACGTCCTCGCCCGTCACCAGACGAGCGCGGTGCACCTGCGCGAGCGATGCGCTACCAAGCGGATTGGGATCGATCGCATCGAACATCTCCCCCAGGCGCAGGCCGTATTCTTCCTCCAGACAGCGAAGCACTACCTCGTACGGCACCGGCTCCACGTCGGAGCGCAGACGACGCAGCTCGTCGCAAAAGCGTTGCGGCAGAATCTCGGACCGGTTGGCCAGAATCTGCCCCATCTTGACGAACATGGGGCCGAGTTCCTCGAGCAGGCGGCGCAAACGAATCGGCGTGAGGTTATCCCACACGCGGTACTTTTTGACCAGGCGAACAATCTGCCCAATGCGTTCGCGACGACCCGCCGGCGTGAGCTGGTATTCCTCGTCCGGTGCCATCGCGTCGGGCTCCTCGGGCACCATATCGACAGCGCGTGGCTTCTTGCGAGCGCCCGAGACGGCAGCGTCGACCTCATCGACAACCGCCGCCTCGTTACCCAGAGGATCTAGATTGTTGTAATCGGTGGTGGAATCTGCCATCTGCGCTGCTACTCGGCCTCTTCGGTATCCTTCGCATCGTCGGCCTCAACAGACTCGACGGGCACCGAGGTCACGTTGTCCTCGACCGAATCGACGATGTCGCGCACATGAGCCAGGAAGGCCGTGCGCTCGGGCGCGGTCATAACGCGGACGCGAGCCAGAATGAGCTCGTCGAGCACGCGTTGGGCCGCGGTCTCGCCCTGCATGCCCAGACGCTCGGTCAGGTCGGAGATGGTGCCGCCGGCCTGCTCGAACATGTCGGACACGCTACGGGCGATATCGGGGGTGCCGGCGTCCTTGCGAACCTGCTCGCCCTTGGTATTAAGGTCGTCGAGGACCTTCTTGCCGCCTTCGACAGCAACGGCGGCAGCGCCAAAGCCCACGTTAATGGCGCCGTTAACAAGCTGATCGAGTTTCATAACCATGGTTGTCTCCAATCACAAACAACTGCATTGGCGTTCTTGTACCCAAGATTGAGCGAAAGCGACAAAGCGTTTTAGCACTATTCGATCGACGAGAAATCCCTACCTCACGTTGTCGTTCATCGCGAAAGAGTTCTTCATGGCGCAGCTCGTGGTGAAGAGCACCTTGCCCAGCAGGGCATCGGTCTCCACGCGAACACGCTCGGCAAAGGCCTCGTTGGCGCGTGCAAGCTCGGAAGGCACCTCGGCCTCGGGCAGAGCGGCTACGGCAGCGTCGACGTCATGGATCTGCTTGTGACCCATGCCACCGACCTTCTCCTGATAGTCCTCCACAGCGCGGCCGCACTCATGGAAACGGACGTCGGCCAGGGCGCCGATCAGGCGGTTGGCCCAGTAGAAGTTTTCGGACGTTACGCGAGCCTGCGTGTCGGCATAGTACTCGGGCATGGTCTCGACGTTGGCGTACAGCGGAACCAGCGCGTTAAACGAGTTGGAGCCAAACGCCATCCACTGCACGGCGCGATAGGCCGGCTGCGCATAGGGGCGCAGCTGCAGCACGGCGAGCTGGCTGTTGCGGTTGATGCCGATGGGGCGATAGGCGCCGCGCGTGGCGGGCGTGCCCTTGCTGCCGTAGCAGTCGTACTCCGTACCCTGGTAGTGGCTCGAGAGTACGTACTTGATGTCCTCGATGGTCACCTTACGCTCGGGCACGCGGCTCCAGGGGATATCGTCGCTCTCGGGCGTGTAGTCGGCGTCGGGGCCATCCCACACGTCACTGGGGTTGAGGCAGCGCTGCATGTACCAGGCGCGCGGCGTGTTGTAGACGTGGTCGCTGTCGCTGTGCGAGCCAAAGGCCTCGCGCGGGTTAAAGACCGCAGCCGAGCCGTAGCCCTCGACGCCCAGCGTCAGGTCCAGATGCCACTCGGCCATCCAGGAGCGCAGGTCGGCGGAACACATGTGGTCGGCCTGGGCGCCCTCGGCGTCATCCAGGTCAAAGCTGTCGATACCCAGTTGGTTGGGCATGGTCACATAGGCGTCATCGGGCACACGCTTGGCAATCCAGTGGTGGCCGCCGATGGTCTCGAGCCACCAGATCTCGTCCACATCACTAAAGGCGATGCCGTTGTTCTCGTAGGTGCCGTAGCGCTCGAGCAGGTCGCCCAGGATACGAACGCCGTCGCGAGCGGACTTGGCGTACGGCAGGACCAGGGTCACCATGTCCTCCTCACCCAAGCCACCAGGCTGCGCCGGCACATAGCCGTCCTCACCCTCGTTACCCTTGGCGGGCACGTAGTCCACGAGCGGGTCGGCGCCGCGAACGCGCTCATTGGTGGTGAGCGTCTCGGTTGCGGACATGCCCACATTGAGCTCGTTGAAACCGGCCTCGGCCCAGATGCCGTGGCCCGGGACAACATCGGGGACGCACGTGTAGCGCATGGGGTTATCGGGCAGTTCAACGGTCAGGTGGCTCAGGACGCTCGTGTAGACGCGCGGCTGCTCGTCGGGATGCACCACGCGCATACGCTTGGGCTCAAACACCCCGTTGGACGAGTCCTCGTTACGCGCGACCAGGGTCGACCCGTCGTAGCTCGCGTTCTTACCGACCAGAATCGTTGTGCACGGCATGCGCATCCTCCTTGAGCGAAGAAATCAAACGGCAACAGTGTATCGCTTCGACGCAAAAAGGGCGAAACCGCAACCCTTCAGGACCCCTCGGGACCCCTGTGTGCAAAAATGCCTATTTCGATGCGCGCTCGGCCGCTTCGATCACGTGTTTGGCGAGAATCGCCGTTGTCACGGCGCCCACGCCGCCCGGCACGGGGGTGATGGCACCAACAACCGGCTCCACAGCATCAAAATCGACGTCCCCGACCAGCTTGCCAGCGTCCTCATCCCAGTTAATGCCCACATCAATGATCGTCTGGTCCTCGCGAACGGCATCCACGCCAATCGTGCGCGCGCGTCCAACGGCGGCAACCACAATGTCGGCAGCACAGCACTCGGCGGCAAGATCGCGCGTATGCGTATGGCACGTCGTCACGGTTGCGTTGCGCGCCGTAAGCATGGCGGCAACGGGGCGGCCAATTACCAGTGAGCGTCCGACCACAGCAACCTTGGCCCCATCCAGCTCAACGCCGTAATGATCCAGCAAAGCAAGCACGGCTTCGGCTGTGCAGGGGGCAAAACCCTCGCCGCGCCCCGAAAGCGTGGTGAGCAGTGAAGCCGGCGTCATGGAGTCAACGTCCTTGGCGGGATCGAGCGCTGCAGCGACGGCGTTCTCGTCAAGGCCGGCGGGCAGCGGGCGGAACATCAGACAGCCATGAACAGCCGAATCGGTATTGATGTCCTCGACGGCCGTCAACAGCTCGTCCTGCGAAACATCGGCAGGAAGCAAAACGCGGCGAGCCTCAATGCCAACCTTCTCGCAGCGCTTGAGGGCACCGCGCTCGTAGGACAGGTCGTCCTCGCGTTCACCTACACGCACGATAGCCAACGTCGGAACAACGCCCCGCTCGCGCAGGGCTGCGCAGCGAGCAGCAAGTTCCTCAGTCAAAGCGCGAGCAACGGGAGCACCTTTCAGCAGTTCAGCCATGGCTATCCTCTCTTCCTTGCAGCGTCGGAGGCGCGGCGCGCCAGCGCATCGGCGCGCGGCAACCATGTGTCGAGCAACTCATCACACGCCGTCTCGAGCTCCTTAGCACGAGCGCGATCCTTCATAGACGTGGTGTTCGCAAAGAGCGTCAAACTCGCGCCTTGCATGGCGGCGCGGCAGAATACGGCGCCGCACGCCACGTCGGACAGCAGCTGTCGGGAGCCCTTGTCCGCCATGTCCTCGAGCAGCGCCAGCGCACGCCCGCAGGCATCCATAATGCGATACGGCGGCATAGCGGCCACATGCAGCGCATCCTGAATCGCGGTCGCTCGAGCCGGATCGTCACGCGGAATACCGTACGCCGCGGACACCTGCCCGTAGGCACGAACGTCCTCGGCAACCAACTCGACAAGCTCCTGGGACAGCTCATCAGCCTGAGCAAACGCGCGCGCCAGGTCATCCGCACGATCAGCAAGCGCGGGATTGGTCGCACCGTAGCGGGCGACCATCCCGCAAAGCGAGGCGCCCAGTGCGCCCACAAAGGCGCTCGCACTACCGCCACCGGGAACCGGCTCGCGAGCAGCCAGCGCTTGGGCAAACTCTCGACAGGTTTTATCCATCATCTCTTGGCTCATACGCACGCACCTTCAAGTCATATACATCGGTCGGGTGGCAACCGCCGACCGACCGCATCAATCACATAATGGTGCTAAGTCTAGCCCATAAGTACATGAGCGTCAGCGCACCTGGCCATCGCGGATTTCTATGACGAACGATAGGCGTCGGCACCGCAAACATGGGACACATGGCCCACCTTTCGAGACTTCCGGACGTCAAAAACTGAGGCATATCTATAAACAAGGAACCTGTTGGGGCAACGCCCACGCACGCGCGCCCCATTAAATCAACGGGCACCTCACCCCGGGGAGGGCCGACAGCATCGGCCCTCCCCTCTTTTGCGACCGCACATATTGCCACTTGTCGGCGCAATTCCAGCCCCCAGAATGGGACACATGGCCCACCCTAGCGAGCCGTCCACGCGTACAGTAAAGGCAGGTAATCCGTGGGCGGTTACAGATCGAGGAGGACACGACCATGAAAAAGAAGGCCTTTGCGATTCTCACCCTCTGCATAAGCCTCTTTGCCGCAGTTGCCCTGGTGGGCTGCGGTGGCAGCGGCGGCGCTACCGGAAGTGGCGGTGGCGGCGGAGCAGAAAAACCAGCCGTGGATATGAGGACCGACTTCATTTGGTTTAAGGTCGAAGTCCCCGAGGGCGTCGAAATCACAGACGTCGCAGGCGATACCGCCGACAGGGCCCAGTTTAAGTTCACCGAGAGCGAGCATGCCAGCGACCGCTTCATCCCCGTCTTCGATCCTGACAAGAACGCCGATGAACTGTTTGACTACGAGGCAAAGTGGAAGGCCAACTCCGGATGGACCGAGAGCGATCCCGTTAAGTACAACGGCAAGACCTGGCGCAGCGCCTACTTTACGCACTCGGGCGGCGTGACGACCGAGTACTTCACCGACGTTGACGGCGGCAGCGTGTACGTGCGTATCGACAACGTCGAGGAACACAAGGACGCCGTCGAGACCATGATGAAGTCCCTGGAGTTTGCCGATGATATCGCCGAGGCAAAGACCGAGGCCATGGACGTCAAGCTCGACGATATCGAGATTAAGCGCTAAAGCTCCAACGGCATGCAGCAGCGCCGTTTTAGCTCAGCCGGGATGCAAGGTGCGACTCCTTGCATCCCGGTTTTTTGTGTTCGAAAGCGCCCGGTCACATCACCATATTGAGCACGCTGACAAATTCCTGAGCCTGGGAGTGACTGCTCAGCCTGTAGGAACAGGCGGTCAGCAACCTATTGCGGAGGAACACGCGCTTACCCTTGACCCCGTTGACACCCGTAATGTCCTTGAGGTAGACGATCTTGGTATGGGTACCGAAGAAGTCGTTCTTCACGACCGCCTCGATGCGATTGGGATAGGTGCTTATTCCCTTGAAAACGCCGGCACCCTTATCGTGAAACAGCAACGTGTTGTTATCCACGCGCGCCACCCCCATGGAGTTCGATAAAACCATCTCTATGACCACATTTTAGTCACCGCAAACCCTTTTCGCGGTCGTGCGCAGAGCGCCAAATCGTGTCCGCACGAGGCTTTAAACTAGAGACAATAAAGGTGTTCGATGCGCTTGGTGGGCTCTTAGGATGTTCCTCAAATCGCCGGCATCGGAGGAGGTCTTACATGGTTTACGTATGGGAATTCGAGTTCTTTGATTCGGACGGCATTGTCGATGCTGTGCCATGTGACTCGCTGGGCGGAGGAGGAACGTTCGGATCCGACCTAAACGACGCCGTCGAAAGCGCCGCCGATTTTCTCGCATGTATGGTCGACGATCACCTTATGGGCGGCGTCGATCTTCCCGCGCCGGACTTTGGACACCAGCCACAACACGGCGGCAAGATTATCGCCGTGGCCGTCAGCCGCGAGCTCGGCGACATCCCCGCCGTCACCGCAGCGGATGCCGCACGTATGCTCGGTGTTAGCTCAGCACGGGTATCGCAACTGATAAATGCAGGAATGTTGGATTCATGGAAGGACGGCGCCAAGCGCATGGTGTCCAAAGCTTCCATCGAGGCACGACTCGCCGACGCACCAAAGGCAGGGCGCCCAAAAGAGGTCCCTATTGCCGTATAAGGCGAGGCTACTTCGCACTTTTATTCCACACGATGTTTTCAGCCTGGTATAAACAAGTTCAATAACAGAAAGCAAATCCAACCATCGTGTCTAATTACGAAAGGATTTTCGCCTTTTCTGCAGCAAACTCTTCCTCGGTAAGTACTCCACTATCACGCAGCGCTGCAAGTCTCTCGGGCCTTGCAACTACATCACCACTATCCACCAGCGTCTCAATAGTCTGTGAAACCTGCGGATACTGCTCGAGCTCCTTCGATAGGGCATCGACTATCTCGGCAATATTCTTTGCATTTTTGCCCCCGTTTAATACGTTTGTCCTGACCTTAGATGACGAGTTGACAGTAACGCCAGATCCGCCTTCAACTGGAACAACCGAAATACTGATATTTTCACCCCAGGACCAAAGGCTCATACCAATCTCGGCTGCAACTGTTCTTGTTGCGGGCGATGCGCTATCAACTTTTACTTTAGGCAGCTTTTCCATAGCTGCCTTCAAGGCATTAAACGTGTCGTCAGGAGAATACGGTACCTGAATCTGAAGCTGCTGATCCGCAAAACCCATAATCCGGCCTCCGCTTCTACAAGATTAAGGCTATCGGCAATGGTAGCACGTTCCCAGCACTTTTAAATTCATCTAATGACCTTGTGATGCAGCCCGACACCCCAGCACTACTCCCTATTTCCCAAATAGCGCACCCAGCAGACCGCGGCGTTTGGGCTTTTCCTCTCGGTAGGAACCCTCGGCCGCCGCTGCCACCTGACGCGGTTGCTCGCCGCCTCCGCGGCGTACGATCTGGTACAGGAACGGCGATTTAACGTATTTGACCTCGATGGGCGTGGCGTGCACGGTGCTTTCACTCGACAGCAACACGTTGGGATTGAGCGGTGCTACCACATGCGTCTCGCGCTTGTCGCCAAACACCACCGCTGCCGCGCGACCCGTCTGGCCGTTTACGGCAATACGCATCTGCTCGCCGTCGCGGCTGTCCGACGCCGGGCGATCGATAAAGTAGACCGGCACCATCACCAGGCCGTCCTTATGCTTGCGGGCCTTGCGCGCCCAGGCGCGGATGCTCTTTTTATTGAGCCCCAGCACCGCCTCGGCATCGTTGCCTGCAACGTCGAGCGCCAGCTTATCAATGACCACCTGGTCCTTGGTGGACGCATCGACGGAAACGACGCGGAAGTCGCCTTCCTGCATGGCGGGATCGAACGGCCCCACCTTGCCAAAGTCCCACGGCTCCAAAATGCCCATAAGGCGAACGTCCAGGTAGTTTGCCCTGGGATATGCCCAGTCGAGCACCTCGTAGTACACCAGGGTCTCCTTGCTCAGCCCTTTGCCCGGGAAGGACGCCATCATGCGCAGGTCCGCCAGCGCCATGGGGAAATAGAAGAGCATCATGTCATTTTGGATCGCGCCTTCTACGTCGTGCCCGGCAAAGGCGTCGGGGTACTGGCGCACCAGCTGCAGCGCGTTGGCACGTGCCTGCTGAGGCGAGATTTCGCAGGGGACGCCCTGTTCGGGAACGTATTCGGCACCCACGCCCATGGTCAGGCGTTTGCTAAACGTACCGGGCTTGAGCAGGTCGGCAACGCCGATCTTATTGCCGCATGACGGGCACTCAAACACGCGCTGAGTCGATGACCCCTCAAAGGATGCACCGCAGAAGGGGCACGGGATGCTCACGTGCGTGGCATCTTGGAACTCTTGCGCCGTGCCACGGTCCTCCCACAGCAGATGCTCCAGAACCGACTGATTGCGCCAGTGCGAATTAAAGAAATACCAGTCCGGGTCTACCGGGCGCTCAAGCTGCGAGACGTGCGTGAGCTTGAGCAGCCCGTCAACCACCGTCAGCGGCGTATGACGGATACCCAGGACGCTCTTGGGCTCCCCCGCATCAGCCTGCCACGGAACGACCGTGCCGCAATAGGCGCACTCAAAGCTGCGTTTAGCCTGGTGAGAATACATGGGGCCGCCGCAGTTTTGGCATTTAATGGCAAACATCTCGTCCATGGAAACGTCCTCCTTTGCACAGGGCTGTCGACATTAAGTATGTCGAGCAAATCGGCGCGTGCCCATACCCATGTGGCCCAAAATGGAGCACTCGGTCGGACGGGAAGGCGCAGTGAACTCAAAGGCGCGCGGGCAGTCATCCCCCTCCGCCTCGCGCTCGTTAGCGCCGGCAGACCATTGCTGCATTTTCTGAGCACCGGTGCACGGCGCACCCATGCGAGCTACACTATCCCCTTAACCATGATTGTAAGGACGATCGCTATGCTATTTGTAAATCGGCTGGTACATACGCTTGTTCCCGGCAGCGAAAGCGAGCCGGTCGATACCTCCTGCCGCACCAACGCGGGCTTTGCCGCAAGCCTCATCTGCATCGGGCTCAACATCACGCTGTGCCTGGCCAAGGGCATAGCTGGTCTGCTCGCGGGCTCTGTCTCGCTTATCGCCGACGCCTTCAACAACCTTTCCGACGCCTCGAGCAACATCGTGAGCCTGCTCGGATTCCGCCTTGCCAGCCGCCCGGCCGACGAGGGGCACCCCTATGGTCACGGCCGCTACGAGTACCTCGCCGGCTTGTTTGTCGCCGTCCTCGTTTGCGCCGTCGGCATCAACCTAATCCTGGAGTCGGTCACCAAGATCATCAAGCCCTCCCCCACCGCGTATTCGGCGCTCTCCATGGCAGCCCTTGTCCTGTCCATGCTCGTCAAGTTTTGGATGGCGGCATTCAACCGCACGCTGGGCAACCGTATCGATTCCGAGACGCTCATCGCCACGGCGCAGGATTCCAAAAACGACGTCATTGCCTCGGCCTCGGTCCTGGCCGCAGCGCTTATTTCGCAAACGACAGGCTTTGACCTCGACGGCTGGGCGGGCCTGGGCGTAGGCATCTTCATCTGCATCAGCGGCATGGGCCTGGTGCGCGACGCCATCAGCCCGCTGTTGGGGCAAGCGCCCGACCCCAAGCTCGTCCAGGCAATCCGCGACAAGATCATGTCATATCCGCAGGTCCTAGGCACGCACGACCTCATGGTGCACGACTACGGTCCCGGTCGGCAATTTGCCAGCGCACACGTGGAAATGCCCGGCGAGGGCGATGCGTTTGAGCACCATGAGATTCTGGACACCATCGAGCACGATATCAAACGGCAGATGGGCATCGACATCACGCTGCACTGCGACCCCATCGCCACCACCGGCGACGACCTGCGCGGCTGGGTCAAGCGCGGCATAGCGCAAATCGACCCCACGCTCTCCATCCATGACCTACACGAGCACGACGGGTTCGTTTCGTTTGACCTGGTGCGTCCCGACGGCTTTGACATATCCGACGAGGAGCTGCTGGAGCTCGTCACGCGCATTGTGCACGAGCGCCGGCCCGATGCCTCGTGCGTCGTCACATTTGACTCGGGCTTCAGCTCGCCCGACCGTCCGGCCGAGCAGCTGTAATCGACAGCAAAACGGGACGCAGGACCGCCGACCAACGCGCCTACGCGCCCGGTCACGCGATCTTGCGTCCCGTTTTTGTTTGCACTGCTAAGGCTCTAGCCGCTCGACCGCTAGTTCCCCTGCGCGCCCGAAATCCCGTTCTGCAGGGCATCCCAGGCGTTCGTTGCCATATCGCCCAGGTTCTGTGCAGTATCGCCGAGGTTCTGAGCCGTGTCACCCAGCTCTTGGGCCTTATCCCCAAGCTCCTGGGCCTTGTTGCTCAGATTCTCCAGCGTGTTGGAGCTCGAGCTGTCCGCGCCGCCCTGGTCGCCGGACGCGTTGCCCGACGAGCCGTCCTTGCGCGTGAGCTGGACCTCCAGGTTGCCGTTGTCGTTATAGTAGGCAGACGTCACGACCCAGTTGGCATCGACAACGGGCGTCGAGCCGTCGTCGGTCAGAATCACGGCGTTCGAAAGATCGGCCCCACGCGACTTGAGGAGCTTCTTGGCGTTGGACCAGTACTGACCCGGGATATCGCTCAGGTCGACGGTGCCGGACTGGGTAGTCTCGGTCTGCTCGGCCGTGGTATCAGTCGTGGCGCCCCGCTTGTTGAGCATGCCCGACACGATGGCAAACACAACTGACAGGGCAAAGAAGATCGCCAGCACGATCAGGATTTTCTTAATCACGCTCGACGAACGCGAAGGCTTCTTCTCCTCGTCCTCGCCATACTGGGGGATGGACTTGGGATACTCACGATACGGCTCGCGCGCGTATCGGTCGCGCGACTCGTAGCGCGGCTGTGCCGTGCGCGGCATATATGTCGTCTGCTGAGGTTGTGGAATGGGATTTTGCAGCAGGTCATCATAAGGGTCTACCGCCGCGTTGCCGTAGGGGTTCTGCGATGAGACACCATGCGGGTCCTGCGCTGCGTTTCCGTAATTCACAACGCGCGTGGGATCGGCCGACGCCTGGGTCGCATCGGGAGCAGCGTAGCCGGGATTCGGCACGACGCGGGTCTCATCGGCGCCGTTGCCCGTCCGCGGGGAGTCGTAGCCACCCATTACGGTCGTCTTGTCCTGGTCCATGCAACGATTCCTTTCCGTCGCCCGTAAGCATCAAGTTATCCATGCATTCTACCCGCGCAAAAGCCTATGATGGGCAAAGCCCGCCGGTATCTACAAGACATGCGCGGCCGACGGTCACAAGCGAATCGAGGATATGTCATGGCAAAAAGCAAGCTCATCAAGGACACGACGCGCGCCGAACGCGAGGAGATCATCAGGCTAGCGCTCGCGGGCTGCGGCAACGGCAGTTGTGACAACTGCGGAAGCTGCAGCTTGGGAGCCGGCGATCCATATGGCACCTACCAGCCCTACATTGACGGCGAGATGGAAATCGCCGATATCAACATGATGGTCGCCGAGCGCAACGCCAAACTCTTCGGCCTCCAGCGCGGCTAATGATCCCTTCTTGGGCCGGATCCCTTCTTGGGCCGTGCACCAAAAAAATGCGCCCATCTACTACGTTTAACCCAAGGGTGCCAACCATAGCCATATCTGCGTTAACAAAACCGCAGGTAAACGTCTTGCCGCACTGTTAAAAAACGCTCCATGGTCGGTCCAACCCTGGTAAACGTAGTAGATGGGCGCTTTTCGTGGCGTGGCTGGCCCAGATAGCTTGTTTCGGAGCCAATTAGCATCAAAAAGTCCCCGGCGGCGCTGTGTTTTGCGCCACCGGGGACAGTTCAATTTATCCCTCGCGGTCCACCTTACTCATTGGGTACGTACGTAGCCCTGGCTCGCTCGGGCGTCACGTCCTGACCACTGGAATAGCTCGAGTCGAATGCGTGCGCAACCAAGTCGTGCGTATCCCATGCCATGCAGTCAAACTCACCAGTATCGAGGACAACGATATAGCCCTTGCCGTCGTAGTAGAAATGGTCCTCGGTGTAGTTATCGTCATCGTCGATGTTGTCTTCGGACACGGAGTCCATATCCGGCTTTGCCGTCTTAATTGCCTGCTTGGCCTCACTCTTGAGGATATCGAACGAGAGCCCGTGCTGCGCAAGCGAGTCCTCGAGCGAAACCTGTTCACCCGTCTTGAGGTTGTAGTAAGCCGACCTCGTCATTTGCACCGATCGATATGGAGGTTGATAGCTGCGTGTAAACGTACGCACGCAGGCGATATCGCCATCGATCGAGACGATCTCGGCGGTGTACATCATGGTCACGCGGCTGTCCTCGTCATCCATCGAGGCCTGTTTGCTCGCACCGAGCGTGTCCGCGACGAGCTGGACCATATCCTTGTTAAACTTGGCGACGCCCACGCCCTGCCCCTTCACCTGGGGATAGGTCCACGTAGCCGTGATCTGGCACGTGTCATCGGGGGACGGATCCAGCGGGCCTTCGCCAACCGCAGCCGTAAAGTCGACATCCTGCGTGGCAGAGACGGCCTCGTAGCTCGCCTGCGCACTGTCATCGTCCTTCGACTTCAGCTGCTCCAGCGTCGTGGCCACCGTTGCGATGCTTTTTGCTACAACTTCCTCGCTGCTGAACAACTCAGCGTCAAACTCACGCACTTCATTGATGTCTTTCACCTTCGAATCGTCAATCGACACAGGGCCAACAATGGCGCTAAATGACTTGCCGTCATAGGCGTTGAATTCGCACTCGTAACCATCATGGGATTGGTTAAAGCCATCAGGGACTTCTTTGAAATTAATTGTCTCCCCATCATGCAGATACCGTTTGAATCCATAGGTGCCATCGTATTCGCACACGCGAAGCGAAACGCCGGCACACATGGTGTAGACCAGAGTATCGGGCTCGTATACCTTCTCGATCTCGCCATCGCGATAAGCCCAGACCTCTACCTTGGCAGCAGTGGCGCCATTGTCGTTTTCAATCGGCTCGTCAGAGTGCTCAATCAGCAGTTCGTCCTGGCCATCGCCGTCAAAATCGATAAGTTTAGCGTAGGCAACACCCTGTGTTCCAAACATCGAAGAATCATCAATCTCGACAGCCTCGCCCTCGCCGTACTTTTTCTGGTACTCGAGAATCTTGTCGGTGAACAGCTCATCTGCCGTCTTGACCGCTGCCTTGGCAGAAGCCTTGGCCTCCTTCTTGGACTGCGTGAGCTCAACGTTCTTAGGGGCGTCCGAGCCTTCCTTGGCATAGTCCACCTTCATGGTGGTCGTGCTCTTCTTTTTGCCCTTGCCTGAGGTGATGGTCATTTGGTACTTCTGATCTGGCAGCTCGCCAAAGTCCTCCATGGCAAAGCCGTCCTCGCCATCGACCTTAATGGTGTAGCTCTTGCCCTTGCCATTCGCTGGCGCCAGCTCGACGGTATAGTTCTTGAGCTTTTTGCCCTTGCTGTTCTTGGGCAGCACTTTGGTCTCGCATGCGCAGACAACGTAGCCCTTGCCACCCGAAGTCACCTCGGACGACGAGCCGATGCGCGGCACGATCACGATGGCGGCGACAATGGCGACAATGGCCACGCCGCCGATAACGGCCGCGACGATGCGACCCCTGTGCTTGAGCTTCGTGGGTTGCGGCGTCGGAACAAACGGCTGAGCGGCCTCAGCAGGCTCGGTCATAGGCTCCTCATAACGAGACTGCGCCGCCATATGAGCCGAGGCACCCTGAGGAGCGTGCTGCCCCGCAGGAGCGGCCGCCGGCGCATCCCCTACCGGAAACGCCACAGGCTCCGCCTGGTCCTCAACTCCGCCCACGCGAGCGCCGCAGCTCGTGCAAAACGTGGAGCCATCGGGTATCTGAGCTCCGCACTTGGTGCAATACATCGCATCTCCCGTCTCTCGTCGCAGCCGCAATGCGCCCGCGCAGTTCTTCCAACTACACCGTACGGGAGAAATCGTGATTCTTGTTGCGCAACATTGCCGCCGCAAAAAATGACCCCTTGGGGACGGAGAAAAAAGCCCCGCCGGGCCTTGGTAGGCGCGGCGGGGCGGGCAAGCGGCTATGAGCAGCAGGATTAGAACAGGCCGGTGATGTTGCCGTCGTTATCGACGTCGATGTTCTCGGCCGCGGGAACCTTGGGCAGGCCAGGCATGGTCAGAACGCTGCCGGTCAACGCAACCACAAAGTGAGCACCGGCGGAAACCTTGAGCTCGCGCACGGTGATGCGGAAGCCCTCGGGAGCGCCCAGCGCCTTGGCGTTGTCGCTAAAGCTGTACTGCGTCTTGGCGACACACACCGGCAGGTTGCCAAAGCCGTTCTCGCGCAGCTCGGCGAGCTGGCGCTTGGCAGTCGGCGTAAAGTCAACGCCGTCGGCGCGGTAGACCTTGGTGGCAACGGCCTCGAGGGCGTCGGCCACATCGGCACCGTCCTCGTAGGCAAACTTGAGCTCGCTCGGCTGCTCGATCAGGCGCATGACCTCATCGGCCAGGTCGAGCGCGCCCTCGCCGCCCTTAGCCCAAACCTCGGACAGCTTAACGTTGACACCGAGCTTCTGGCACTCGGACTCGATGAGCTCGAGTTCGGCCTCGGTGTCCGTCGGGAAGCGGTTGATGGCGACCACGCAGGGCAAACCGTAGACATTCTGAATGTTGTCGACGTGGCGCAGCAGGTTGGGCATGCCGGCCTTGAGGGCCTCGAGGTTCTCCTCGTTGAGGTCGGCCTTGGCAACACCGCCGTTGTACTTAAGCGCACGGGCGGTGGCGACAATCACGACGGCGCTAGGGCGAACGCCCGTCATGCGGCACTTGATGTCGAGGAACTTCTCGGCACCCAGGTCGGCGCCGAAACCGGCCTCGGTAATCGCGACGTCGCCAAAGCGCATGGCCATGCGGGTGGCCATGATGGAGTTGCAGCCGTGAGCGATATTGGCGAAGGGACCGCCGTGGACAAAAGCGGGCGTGCCCTCGAGCGTCTGCACCAGGTTGGGCTTGAGCGCATCCTTAAGCAGCGCAGCCATGGCGCCCTGAGCCTTAAGGTCGCGGGCGCGGACGGGCTCGCCGGCAAAGCTGTAGCCGACAACAATCTCGCCCAGGCGCTCTTTGAGGTCATTGATGCTCGTGGACAGGCACAGGATTGCCATGACCTCGGAGGCAACAGTGATGTCGAAGCCATCCTCGCGCGGCACGCCCTGGGCCTTGCCGCCAATGCCGTCGATAACATGGCGCAGCTGACGGTCGTTCATGTCGACAACGCGCTTCCAGGTAATGCGCTTAACGTCGATGCCGAGCTGGTTGCCCTGCTGAATATGGTTGTCGAGCATGGCTGCCAGCAGGTTGTTGGCGGCACCGATGGCATGGAAGTCACCGGTAAAGTGCAGGTTGATGTCCTCCATGGGGATGACCTGAGCCCAGCCGCCGCCGGCAGCACCGCCCTTAACGCCAAAGACGGGGCCGAGCGAAGGCTCGCGCAGGGCCACGGCGCTCTTGACGCCACGACGACGCAGACCGTCGGCCAGGCCAATGGTCGTGGTGGTCTTACCCTCGCCTGCGGGCGTGGGATTGATAGCGGTCACGAGGACAAGCTTGGCCTGATGATCAGTTGGTTCGTTGAGCAGGGAATAGTCGACCTTAGCCTTGTCGAAGCCGTACGGAATCAGATGCTTAACGTCGACGCCGGCGTTCTTGGCCACCTCGGTAATAGGCAGCGGCGTAACAGAACGTGCGATTTCGATGTCAGTAGGCATGGGCGGTCCTTTCGTTACCGGATGAGAAAAAGACCAATCCAGCATAGCACGCGCGCGCAATAGTAAAACGCCCGCAACCGATGAACGGCGATATGTTTACCCGATGCCCAGCGATAGCCTGCAGATGCGCTAAAACAAGCCCATTCCTACAGGGTCGGTTCAATACCCAAATGCTCGAATGTGCGAAGCGTTGCTTGGCGGCCCTGGGGCGTGCGAATCATCAATCCGCACTGCAGCAGATAGGGCTCGTAGACATCCTCGAGCGTACCCGGGTCCTCGCCCACCGCGCTGGCAAGCGTCGTCAGGCCCACAGCGCGTCCGGAGAACGTCTTGGCAAGCGTCTCCAAGATGCGAATATCCATCCAGTCCAAGCCAAGCTCGTCGATCTCGAAGAACTCGAGCGCCTGACGGCAAATATCAAGCTCAATAGGACCGTTGCCGCGCACTTGCGCATAGTCGCGTACGCGCTTGAGCAGACGGTTGGCAAGACGCGGCGTACCGCGCGAGCGCGAGCCGATCTCTAGCGCGCTGGGATGGTCGATCGTCACACCCAGAATGGTCGCCGAGCGTGTCACAATCTGGGCGAGTTCCTCAACGGTGTAGTAATCCAGGCGATACGAGATGCCAAAGCGATCGCGTAGCGGGCCGGTCAACATGCCCGAGCGAGTCGTTGCCGCCACCAGCGTGAACTTGGGGATATCCAGGCGAATCGAGCGGGCAGCCGGACCCTTGCCGATCACGATATCGAGGGCAAAGTCCTCCATCGCAGGGTACAGGACCTCCTCGACCGAGCGGTTGAGGCGGTGGATCTCGTCAATAAACAGCACGTCACCCGGTTGCAGGTTAGTCAGGATGGCCGCCAGGTCACCGGTACGCGCGATGGCCGGACCGCTCGTCGTCTTGATCTGAGCGCCCAGCTCGTTGGCGATAACGGTAGCCAGCGTGGTCTTGCCCAGACCCGGAGGGCCCGAGAAAATCACGTGGTCGAGCGTCTCGCCGCGGCTCTGCGCCGCCTCGATGAGCACGCGCAGGCTCTGTTTGATGTGTTCCTGGCCGCAGTAGTCATCCAGGCGCTGGGGGCGCAGGGTACGGTCGACATCGAGGTCCTCGGGCGTCAGCTCCGAACCCACCATACGCTCGCCATGCGCCATGGATGCCGCCGGCGAGTTGCCGGGCGTCGCCCACAGGTCCTGAGAATCATCGGCTTCCCACATCACGCATCCATTCCGAGTCGCTTAAGCGCCGCGCCGAGCAGATCCTCGACACGCATATCCTGCCCATCATACCCGCTCAGGGCAGCATCGGTCTCCTGCGGGCTAAAGCCCATGGAAAGGAGCGCCGCGCGGGCATCGTCGATCGCCGAGGGAGCGGCGGCGGGGACCGGCATCGCAACCTGGCCGGGAATCACGTCGACCGGCACAAAGCCCTTGTCCTTGGCAAAGGTGCTCTTGAGCTCCAGGATCAGACGCTGCGCAGTCTTTTTGCCCACACCGGGCACCTTGGCCATGCCCTTGTCATCCTCCGCCATCACCAGGGAATACAGCTGGCCCACGGTATAGGTGGAAAGCACGGCGAGCGCCAAGCGCGGACCGACGCCCGAGACGGACACGAGCCGATCGAACATCGTGCGCTCGTCCTTGGAGGCAAAACCAAAGAGCGTCATGGCGTCCTCGCGCACCTGCATACGGGTATAGAGGCGAACCTCGCCGCCGGGCGTCGGCAGCGTAGCGGCGGTGCTGCCCGAGATGCCGAGCTCAAAGCCCACGCCCGACACATCGACGACGGCCGAGCTCATCGTGGCCTCGACAAGCGTTCCATGGAGCTGGGAGATCATCAGTATCCGGTTCCTCTCTGTTGATAGAACTCGCCACCGGTAAGCGCCCGGGTGCGGCTGAGGTTTACGTGGCAGATGGCGCAGGCCAGGGCATCGGCGGCATGATCGGGATGCGGGTCGTGATCGAGCTGCGTGAGCGTACGAACCATATACGTGACCTGCCGTTTGTCCGCAGCGCCGGTACCCACAACAGCCTGCTTAATCTGCATAGGCGTGTACTCGCCAATCTCGAGCGCGCATTCCGAAAGCGCCACGAGCGCGGCGCCGCGGGCATGCGCCGTGGGGATGGCCGAGCGGACGTTGGCGCCAAAGTAGATGCTCTCGATAGCAGCGGTATCGGGTCGATAACGCTCCACGACGCCCTTGAGGTCGCGGGCGATATGCGACAGGCGCACCGCGAGCGGACTGCCCGCGCTGGTCTCGATACAACCGTAGGCACGGCAGCGAACCTCGCCGCGCCGCTCCTCGATAATTCCCCAACCCGTATGAGCCAAACCGGGGTCAATGCCCAAGATAACCAAGCCAACCTCCCCTCGCCACAAGCACGGCGCAAGGCAAGGCCCCGCGCACTATTCACGAACGTCTGTTCTAGAATAACACAACGGGGCCAAGATGCTTAGTTGAAGTATCGGTGTTGGGAGCGAATCCCATCCCATAGTTAGTTTTGGCTGAAGAACGGAAACTGCCTCGGATCAACCGGCGGTTGCAGCATCGGTCCGCCCTGGGGCCCACCCTGCGGGCCGCTCTGGCCGCCCATCATCTTATCGATGGCGTCCTGGACCTCGCCCTCAAACTTTTTCATGCCCTCGTGCAGGCGGCGCTGGCCGTCCTCGGAGCGCAGCTCCTCCATCTGCTCGGGCGAAATACCCAGCAGGTCACCCAGTATGCCCATCATCTCACCACGCATGCGCTCGCTTGTATCCTCGTCAGCAAAGCGGTTCACCTCGGCGCGCGCCAGCGCATCGACCGTCATGCGTTCCTTGCCGCTCAGCCCCAGGTCGGACCACGCGAGCATATACGGCCAGGCACGCTCGGCAAACGACCGGGCCGAGACGATCGGCGCCGTCGGCAGCTGGCGGCGAGCCGCCTCTCCCTGGCGCACGAGCATCAGCAGCAGTGAGCAGGCCTCGGGCTTGCCGGCAGCCATCGGAATGTCGTCGAAGGGACGGTTGCGGTCGACGTGCGACTCGAGCGTGCCATCGACCTCGCCCGGCTCGAGCCCACCGAGCAGCTGCGCCGCGCGATCGAGCATGTCGACCGGACCGTCAAGCGTCGAGAGCGCCCGCGCCAGCACGCGCTCCATGCAATCCTCCACCGCGTTGAGCGTCACGAGCTCCTGCGGCACCACGGCGGACGTGCGGTTACGCACACGCGCCACAAACTCGAGCGTCGACAGGTATACGTCACCAAAGGGCGCATAATCGCCCTGGTAGCCGCCGCAAAGCGCGGGCGCCGCCAGCGCGTACTCAGTTTTGGACAGCGGACTCAGCGCCATCGCACCCAGCTCGAGCGCCGTATCCTCCAGCATGAGGCCCAGCGTGCGAGAGCGCAGGCGCTCGGCGTCGCCCGCCGACACATCGCGGTCGAGCACACGCGCGGCATCCGGCGCATCGCGCTCAACCGTGCGAATATGCAGGCGCTCGGCAATGGCGCGAACGGCGGCACAGCGAGCAGCCTCGGCCTCCTCCTGCGCCGGCGTAAAGATGCGGTTGCGTCCCAACACCAGGCCGACCACATTGCGCGGACCTAGGGCGTCGACGGCAAGCGCCGCCAGCAGGGACGACGGCAGGTCGCCCTCGAGCGCCACCACGGCGCGCGACGTACCGCGGGCGCGGGCGTTATCGCGAACGGCGAGCACCAGCGCCTGCCACAGCCATTCCTCGGAGCGAAACTCGGGCAGCTCGTGGTCCTCCAAGGCATCGAGCATCACACCGCGCTGGATCTCCTGAACCAGCAGGCTCTCCTCAAAACACGGCGCTTGGGCCACCGCGCGGCCGCAGTCGTCGAGTACAAACGAGCCGCCGGTATACACCGACTCGTCGTACGCACCGACCGGCGCCATGCAGGCAAACCACACGCTGCGCTTAGATGCGATCTTGCGATAGGCTCCGCTGCGCACGGCGGCGATCGCGGCGGTCTCGCGGTCGGTCATATCAAACGCGTTGAACTGGAAATAGACAATGAGGTCGACGCCGGTCGGCAGCATCTCGAGCTCGCGGTCCAAGTCGAAGATCACCGCGATGCGCACGCCGTCCACGTCAAACACCGGCGGTGCCCAACGGGCATCGCCGTTCCCACCGCGCTGCAGGGCAATGCTCGAACGGGCCGGCACCACATGACCGTCCTTGAGCATCATGTAGTCGAGCAGGGGCTGGCCCTCAAACGAAACCGCCGCGGGCACGATGCAGATCATGTCGAGCTCCTGGATACGCTCGGCGACGCCGGTCAAGCCGGCAAGCATGTCGTGCTCAAAGTCGGCAGCGCCCACCAGGCCGCCGGGCAGGGTTCCCATAAAGAGCGGAGCCGGCACGCACAGCACGCGCGCACCGCGCTCGTGGGCTAGGCGCGCCTGGTCCTCGATGCGACCGCAGATACCCTCAATATCACCCAGGCGCATATCGATCTGTGCAAGTGCGAGCTTCATGGCTCAGCCCTTTCCGTCGTAAACCATCGTTGTCGTAGTAAAAGCGCCGGCCGCATGATGCAGTCGGCGCTCGCATGTGCATATGCTAGCTATGATACCCCGAGCGGGGGCGCGCTCCTAGAACGTCGCGGACCACAGCCCGTGCAGGTTGCAATAGGCATAGACGGTACCGGTCTTGGAACCGCCGGCAAAAAACGTCGCGGGCTTCATGCCGGGTTCAAGGTAATGGACCTCCAGACGGCCCTCGGCCTCAAGGGCGATCCACTCGATGTAGTGCTCGGGCACCATAGGATGCTCGACCGAGCCCACACGTGCACGAATCACGTGACCGTCGCGCTCGCTCTCGACGACGGGCACGTGCTTCTCGTGCGCCGCGTCCTCGGTGTTCGCGGTCAGCTCCGTGCAGCCGGTAGGGGTTGCAACGTCGTTGCCAAGGGCGGCAATGAGCTTGCCGTCGGGGTCCTTAAAGAATTTCGCCATGATGCTCTCCTTTGCTGATGTGCCGATGTTCTCGATGGTTCTTATGCCCAAAGGCAGGCGAACCATCCACGGCATGGCAAATGAACACATAACGAGCGAGGTTAGCGCCCGTCGCCGCCGAGCAGCGCCAGAACGTCCTCGCGGGTAAACAGCGCCGAGGAGATGCCGTCGCCGCCGAGCACGCTGTTGACCAGGTCGCGCTTAGACTCCTGCATCTGCATGATGCGCTCCTCGATCGTGTCCTTGGCGATGAGCTTGTACACGGTCACGGTATGTTGCTGGCCAATACGGTGCGCGCGGTCGGTCGCCTGGTCCTGCGCGGCCACGTTCCACCACGGGTCGTAGTGGATGACCACGTCGGCCGCCGTCAGGTTGAGGCCCACGCCGCCCGCCTTGAGCGAGATCAGAAACACCGGCACCTCGCCCGCCTGGAACTGCGCGACCATCTTGGCGCGGCTCTCCTTGGACGAAGCGCCCGTGAGCTTAAGAAAGCCGATGTCCTCCTTGGCCAGGCGCTTGCCGATGATATCGAGCATGCCCGTGAACTGGCTGAACAGCAGAATGTGGTGCCCGCCGTCGAGCGCACCGTGCACGAGCTCCATGCAAGCGTCGAGCTTGGCGCTCCCCGCCTTGTAATCCTCGTAGTGTAGACGCGGGTCGCAGCAGATCTGGCGCAGCTTGGTGAGCTCGGCGAGTACCTTGAGCTTGTCTTTCTTAAACTCGGATGCCTCACGGTGCTGCACCTGCTGGGCGATGCGGTCTTGGTTGGCCAGGTAGAGCTTGCGCTGCTCGCCGGTGAGCTGCGCCATGACGGTGTCCTCGATCTTTTCGGGCAGGTCGGCAACCACGTCTTCCTTGACACGGCGCAGCACAAACGGCGACACGAGCGCCTGCAGGCGAGCGGCGCTATCGCCCTCGGCATGCTCGACGGGGCTCTCAAAGCGCTTGGCAAACGACTCGCGTGTGCCAAGCAGGCCCGGCATCAAAAAGTCGAAGATGCTCCAGAGCTCAGACAGGCGATTTTCGATGGGCGTGCCCGTCAAGGCAAAGCGCACGCCGGCAGGCAGGCGCTTGGCGGCGCGCGCTACCTGCGTGAGCGGGTTTTTAATGTACTGGGCCTCGTCGAGCACAACGCGGGCAAAGTCCTGCTCGGCATACTCGTCGATATCGCGGCGCATGAGGTCATACGACGTCACGACCACGTTATGCTCGTCGGCGCCGGCTATCTGCACGCGGCGCTGCGCCTTGGCACCCACGATAGCGCACACGTCGAGCGAAGGCGCAAAGCGCTCCAGCTCGGCGGTCCAGTTATACACGAGCGACGCAGGGCACACCACGAGCGTGGGCTTGGCATCCCCCGCCTCCACGCGCGCCAGGATATGCGCGATCATCTGCAGTGTTTTGCCCAAGCCCATGTCGTCGGCCAAGATACCGCCGAGGCCCAGATGCTCGAGCGAACCGAGCCACTGGTAGCCGTCGACCTGATAGCCGCGCAGTGTGGCCTTGAGCGAGACCGGCACCGTAAAGTCCATCTTGCCGAGCGTATCCAAGCGCTCGACGGTGCGACGGAACGCAGCGTCGCGATCGGCTTCGAGCTCGGGCGTGCGCGCAAGCATGCTGTCGACAAACAGGGTACTCGACGCGGGAAGCGACACGCCGTCGAGCAGGTCGACAGCATCGACCCCCAGGTCCTCGGCAAGGCCAAACGCAGCACGCGCTCCCTCGTCCAGGCGCACGATGTCGCCCGACGTGAGACGCGCAAACGTCTGGTGACGCTTGTAGGAGTCAAGGTAGATGGCAAGGTCTGCCGCCGAAAGGCCGCTCGCGCCCAGTTCGACATCGAGCAGGTTACTCTTGACGGTCGCGCGCACCGAAAGCTTGGGCGCAGGGCGGACCGAGACCTGGCGCAGGCGGTCACTGAGCATGACCTCGCCCAGCTCGGACAGGGCAGACAGGCCCTCGGTCAACAAGTGGAACAGGCTCTCGTCATCGCGCTCCTCAAATGCCAGGCCGCCCTCGTAAAAGTCGAAATACAGGGCAGCCGTGTCCATAACGCGAAACTCCGCCACCGTATCGCGGGGCGGAACGCCGGGGCGTTGCTCTTCGAAAGGACTGCCCGGAGCACCAAGACTAAAGAGATCTGCCGACCAATCGCCGTAGGCCACCGTAATCTTGCAGGTCACAAGACCATCGTCGACGCCAATCGCCATGGCAAAGCTCGGCTCGGGCGCCACGGTGTCGAGCACGGCGGGAGCGGTGAGGCCAGTGTATTCGCGCAGCACGGGCAGTGCCATGCGGCAGAATTCGCCCACCTGTTCGGCGGCGATATGGACCGGCGTGCGACAAGGCAGCAGACGCGACAGAAACGGTGCGGCATGCTGGGCAAACGCTGCATCGGCGCGGCGCGCGCGGTGCGTGTCGACCAGATAGGCTGCGTCGCCTGCGACAAAGCAGTACGTATCGGCCGGCAGGCGCAGGTCGTAGCTGCCACCGGCCGCCGGCGCGATCTTGGCGGCAAGGAGCGGCGGTTGTTTCGCCGAGGCCTCGTCCTCCCCCACCGGCGATAACTCAACCGCAACCTCGTAGGAATGATGCGTCGTCGTTCCCCGCGACCAGGCGGGCTCAAAGGAAATGGTCCGGCCACGCAGCAGGTCCAGCATGTATACGATGTCATGCTCGGACAGCGGCAGCTGGCGCTCGGCGACAAAGCCGCTGCGTGCAAAATCGTACGACGCCGAACGCGAACTTGTGATGTCGCTCAGATACACAACCGTTGCCACAACAAGGTCGAGTAGGCGCACCGAAACCTCGTCGAAGGCCTCGGGCGCATGGAGGAATGTAAGCTTTTTGCCGTACGAGAACGTGCCGCCGCGCACGTAAGCGGCGGCCATGCCGTCGATGTCCTTGACCACGTAGGACACCGAGCCGCAGCGGATGCGAAGCTCGAGCGCCCAGCTAAAGCGGTCGGCAAACAGCGGATTGTAGTACGGCACCAGCGAGGGCTCCAACACCGCCTTGGGGGCATCGGGGTCGACAGTGCCGGCGAGCTTGCGGCGCATGCCCGCCAACTCATCCATGCGCGCGTCCGAAAGATCGGAGAGCGCCTTCATGAGGCTCGGGCTCGTGGGGACGGGCGCCGGGAAGGGAAAGTTAGGGTTGACCGCTGGTGCGGCGGACGAGGGACGCGCGGCTTGTTTGGGCGCCGCCGTAAACGTGCGGACCGGCGTGCGCAGCCCCTCGACGGGCTCAATGCCGCTGGCATCCAGGTACGCCAGCGCCGTGGCGATGGCGTGCTTGCACATGCCGGGGTAGCGATAGGCAGCGGGGCAATCGCAGTCGTAGTCGATCACCTCGTGCTCGTCCATGTCGAGCGCCACGTGCGTCTTGTACAGGTCACCGCGCGAGCCGCGCACTGAGCCCTCAACCGTCACGTTTTTGGAGAAGCGCGAGCCGCTGTCCTCGATCGACAGCACGGCGCCGTTGAGCATGAGCGAGCGGCCCTTCATAAAGGTGCCGCTCAGCGCCGCCTCTTTCCGGAGCGCCTGCACAAACGTCCCCTGCGCCATCACTTCCTCCAATCTCGCACCGAGTACCTCTCAGCAACGCCGTCCCTAGATAACCGTCACGCGGCCTTGGTTACCCACAATGGCCTTGGCCTCGGCCAGCAGCGGAATCGAGCGCGCGTTGACCTTGGCAGGCACCTCGGCGCGCAGCACGCGCCCGTCCACCTGCTCGATAAAGATCTCCACGCGGTCGCCGCCCGGGTTAGCGGTGAGCACCGTGGCCAGGCGCGCCATATTGCCCTGGCTAAAGCGGCTGTTGGGCACCATGACCTCAAACACCTTGGGCTTGTTGTTCTCCTCGTTGAGCTCAAGCGGCACGATCTCCTGCGCGATGATCTGGTCGCCGCGGTCAGAGCGCTCGAGTTTGCCCTTGATGCGCACAAAGGCGTCGGACAGCTGCGCACCGGTCTCGGGATCGACCTCGCCGTACAGGTACCCCTCGGCCTCTTTATAGGTCTTGGGGAACACGACGACGGTGGCCTCGCCTTCCATGTCCTCGAGCTGCACGATGCCCATGGGGTCGCCGTTTTTGGTCACGCGCTTGGACACGCTCGAGACCATGCCGGCCCACCACAGCGCTTTGCCCTCGGGAATCTCCTGGTTGATGGTGCCGCCCGTAGGATTCTGAACTTCGTAGCCGGTGTCGATCTGCGAGAACGAGAAGTCGCGCGCTTTGCTGAGCGCATACTCAAACGGGCGCAGTGGGTGGTCCGAGACATAGATGCCCAGAACCTCTTTCTCCTGGCTCAGCTTAAGGTGGCGGTCCCATTCCTGGCCGTCCGGATCGGGCACGCTGACCTCGAAACCCGAGCCCTCAACATCACCAAACATGTCGAAGAACGAGGTCTGGCCGCTCGCGCGGTCCTTCTGGCGCTTTATCGCGGCGTCGATGATGTTCTCGGGGTTGTTCTTGTCCACAAAGTGCATCATCTGGCGGCGCGGATAGCCCGTGGAGTCGAAGGCACCTGCCTTGATCAGCGATTCGATCACGCGGCGGTTGGCCTGGCTCGAGTCCACGCGCTCGACAAAGTCGTGCAGCGTCTTAAACGGGCCGCCCGCCTCGCGCTCGGCGATAATCGCCTGCGCCACGCCGGTACCCACGCCGCGGATGCCGGCCAGACCAAAGCGCACGCCCTCCTTGGTAGCCGTGAACTCGGTGCCGGACTCGTTGACATCTGGCGACAGCACGGGAATGCCGTCGTGACGGCACGCCGAGACGTAGTGCACGATCTTGTCGGTCTTGCCCGTGTAGGACGTCAGAACGGCCGCCATGTACTCGTGCGGATAGTGCGCCTTGAGCCACGCCGTCTGCATAACCAGGATGGCGTAACCGGCGGAGTGCGACTTGTTGAAGGCGTAGGACGCGAACTCGAGAACATCGTCCCAAATCTTCTGGGCGACCTCGCGCGTGTAGTTGTTCTTGATAGCGCCGTTCATCCAGTGGTCGTAGGTGGTCTCGTCCGAGCCATCCTCCCAGTGGAGCACCGTCGACGTGAGCAGCTTGATCTTCTTCTTAGCCACGGGCTTACGGATACGCGAGTCCGATTCGCCCTTGGAGAAGCCGCACATCTCGACGGAGATGAGCATAACCTGCTCCTGGTAGACCATGGTGCCGTAGGTTTCGCCCAGGATGTCGTCCAGACGGTCGTCGTAGGAGACGGCCGGCTCCTTGCCGTTCATACGGTTGATGTAGGACGAGACCATGCCGGCGCCCAGCGGGCCCGGGCGGTACAGGGCGATCAATGCCACGACGTGCTTGTACTCGGTGGGCTTCATGTTCTTGATTGTGGCCGTCATGCCGGCGGACTCGACCTGGAAGACGCCGGCGGTGTGGCCGGAGCCCATGAGCTTAAAGATCTCGGGGTCGTCAAAGGGAATCTCTTCCTCTTTGATGTCGATGCCGAAGTTCTTCTTGATGTTTGCCTTGGCCTTGGAGATAACCGTCAGCGTGCGCAGGCCCAGGAAGTCCATCTTGAGCAGGCCCATGTCGGCAACGGTATGGCCCTCGTACTGGGTAATCTCGACGCCGCCCTTGGTGTCGAGCTTGGTGGGCACGTGTTCGTTGACGGGGTCACGGCAGATCAGAACGGCGCACGCGTGCACGCCCTCGCCACGGGTGAGGCCCTCGATCGAGAGCGCCGTGTCGATGATGCGGCGAGCGTCGTCGTCCTTTTTATAGGCCTCGGCAAAATCGGGGTTAAACAGATCTTCTTTGCCGGGTTGTTTGTCGAGCACCTGCTTGAGCTTGACCTTGGGGTCGCTCGAGACCATCTTGGACAGGCGCTGGCCCATGTAGACCGGGTAGTCCAGGACGCGCGCGGCATCATTGATGGCCTGCTTGGCCTTGATGGTCGAGTAGGTGATGACGTGGGTGACCTTCTCGGGGCCGTAGAGCTGGCGAACGTGCTCCACGACCTCGAGGCGCCGCTCATCGTCGAAGTCCATATCGATATCGGGCATCTCGGTACGCTGCGGGGAGAGGAACCTCTCAAACATCAGGCCGTTCTCGAGCGGGTCGAACGCGGTGATGTTCATGGCGTAGGCGACGATAGCGCCGGCGGCAGAACCACGGCCGGGGCCGACGCCGATGCCGTTGTCCTTGGCCCATTGCACGTACTCGGCAACGATGAGGAAGTAGGCGGCAAAGCCCTTGTCGCAGATGACCTTGTATTCGTACTCAAAGCGCTCTTTGATGTTGACTCCGCCGATCTCGCGCGTGGCCCAGTCGTCACCGTAGTGCTGGCGCAGGCCCTTCTCGCACTCGCGGCGGAACTGGCTCTCGTGCGTCTCGCCGGGATCGAGCAACGGGAAGCGCGGCAGGATGATGGAGTCCCAGTCGAGCTCCACGTAGCACTTGTCGGCGATCTCGAGCGTGTTGTCGCAGGCCTCGGGGCAATACGGGAACATTGCCCGCATCTCCTCCTCGGTCTTCATGTAAAACTCCGAGCCGGTCATGCGCATGCGGTTGGGGTCGTCGACTTTGGCGTTCATGCCAATGCACATGATGACGTCCTGCACGGGCGCGTCCTCGCGGCGCAGGTAGTGGAAGTCGTTGGTGGCGATGACCTTGACGCCCACCTGTTTGGCGATGTCGATGAGCGTGCGGTCCATCTGCTCGTCGGTCAGGCCGTTATCGGTGGTAATGCCGTGTTCCTGGATCTCGATATAAAAGTCGCCGGGGTCGAAGGTGTCGCGGAAGGTCTCGGCCCATTTGATGGCACCCTCCATGTCACCGCGGTCGATGTACTTGGGGATGATGCCCGCGATACAGGCACTGGTGCAGATCATGCCCTTGGCGTGGCGGCGCAGGTTGTCGAGCGTCACGCGGGGCTTATAGTAAAAGCCCTGCACGGCGGCCTCGGAAACCGTCTGCATCAGGTTGACGTAGCCCTCCTGGTCCTTGGCCAGAAGGATCATGTGGTAGAGCTCGGGCTTGTGGTCGCGGGCGAGCGTCTCGTCCGGCGTAAAGTAGACCTCGCAGCCAAAGATGGGTTTGATGACCAGGGGCGGCTTGAGCTCGTCGATGTTGCCCTTCTCGTCCCACATGGCCATGTCCTTCACATACTGGGCATGCTCGCGCGGGTTTTCCTCGGGATCGGGCTCCACCAGCTCGTCGCGGCGGTCCTTTTCCAAGAAGGCCTTGTCGTGGCTCCAGGTTTTGTACTCGGGCGTGTTGTGGTTGACGGCGTCGCAGGCCAGCGCCAGGTCGGGCACGCCGTACATGTAGCCGTGGTCGGTGATGGCCACGGCGGGCATGCCCAGCTCAACGGCACGGTTGACCATATCCTGGATACGAGTTGCGCCGTCGAGCATGGAGAAAACAGTGTGATTGTGCAGATGGACGAATGCCATGTGATGAGCTCCGATGCGGGTTCGTGTTCTGACTGAACGATTTTACCCCACGGCACGGACAGCACCCGAACCTAGCCAAACCCACACGGCTCCTCTTGCAGTTGCGGTGAAATGCGGACTGTTTGGCGGCTTTTTTGGCCAAAACAGTCCGTATTCCACCGCAAGTTATCTGAGGGCTAGAGATTGTAGGTGACTACTTGAGGTTCGGCGGGTTCGACGAAGATGGCTGGATTCGTCTGCTCCACGCGAACGAACTTGACCGTCACCGCCTCAACGCCCGCCTTGTGCAACACGTCGGCGTAGACGCGCGCCTGCAGGGCGTGCTTCTCGAGCAGCTGTTCCGGCGTCTCATCCGGCGTGCCACCCGTCTTGTAATCAATGACCAGGGCGCGCGACGGATCGGCCGGGTCGGTGGCCAGTGCATCGATGGCGCCCTCGGCATAGGCACCGTAGCGAGCGATGTCCTCGTCCTCGCAGCCCAGCGAAAAGAACGGCACCTCGGCGCGAACGCACGGCCACGCGAGCAGGTCGGCACGAACAGCCGACTTGAGCCAGCGGTTCAGGGCAACGTCGAAGCGTTCGCGCTGCTCCGGCGTCAGGCGCCACAGACGCGCCAGTGCATCGGCGCGCGCAGCGGGCAACGCGTCGGCACCCATCTCGATGAGCCACTGGCAGGCGGCGTGGAACGCCGAGCCCAGCGCCATGGGGTTGCCGGCGGGCTCAACGACGGCCACGTCCGCATCGGCCATCTCCGAGCCATCCGACTCTGCATCATCGCCAGCCTCGTCCATGGGCACGTGCGCCTCGGCGGCACGGTCCTCGGACTCGGCATGCAGCGCCGCGGCAATTGACGAGTAGCTGTACGAATCGCGCTCCGGATACGGGCAGGTGCCCATGCGCACGCCCACCGCCTGGGGATACACGAGCTCAAACGCATCGGGCTCGGGGCCGGCAGGACCGGGAACGGCGGCGCGGGCATCTGCACCGGCACCCTCCGGCTCCGCATCGCCGCGGACAAGCCTGCCCTCGGCATCCAGCGAAGCGTTTGCCTCAAACGCCTGCTCGCCAAAGGTAAAGTCCGTGAGCGAAATGAGCTCGTAGTCGCCCGGCTGGGAGTTGTCGAACACCAGGCGGTCGCTATCGAGCTGCGGCGTGTCCAGAGCGTCGGTCGGCAAAATACGGCGCAGCACGTCGTAGGTCAGATCCGTCTCGACATCGAAGGTCGGCGCCGTCACCTTGCCACGGCTCACACCGGCATCCATCGCCAGAATGACCAGCTCGCGTGCTCGCGTCATGGCGACATAGAGCAGGCGGGCCCGCTCCTCGAGCGAGAGCTGCAGGTCGTCGTTGCGCAGACGGGCAAATGCCTCGGCGGGAGAGCCCGTCGCGCATACGTCCTCCATAAGCTCTGGCGGCAACCACAGCGACGTGCCCTTGCCCTTAAACGCGTGTTCAAACTGCTTTTTGACGTCATCGCCCTTCACGAACGTACCGTCCGCGAGTTTAACGCCGTCGAAGCGTGCCGGCAGCGCCACGACCTGCGCTCCGCCCTCGACGCGACCCATCTGCGCCGCACCGGACGGCTTGCGCACGCCAAAACACTCGGCAACCGCCACGACCGGATACTCCAGACCCTTGGACGCATGCACCGTCATGATGCGCACTGCGCCGTCACCCTCCTCGTTGAGGGCACCCGGGGCCTCCTTGCCCGCCAAGAAGCGGTCGAAGGCCAGCGCGATGGAACGCGGAGAATTGCCGAGCTCGGCCTCTGCCTCGGCCACGGCGTCGAGCGCCTTGAGCACGTTGGCGGCAATGGCCTTGCCTTCGGGGCCGCGCTGCGCCAGGCGCACGAACCAGCCGGAGGCATTGACCACGTCGCGCGCGATGGCGGCGAACGAATCGCGCCCCACGCGGCGCAGTGCATAGCGCAGCACCTCGCGGGCACGCGTCACGAGCGGCAGGTCTTGCAAACCCGGCACGTCGGAATCGCTCATGATGCCCATGTCGATATTCCGGCGCGAGGTCTCCCCTGTCTCGCTATCGAGCTTGGTCGCCAGCGCCAGGAACTCCTGAGCGCCGAGCGCAAACATCGGCGAGGCGAGCAGCGGCATAAGGCCCCGCGCCGTATCGGCCGGATTGGCGAGCGCACATACCAGGGCGCGCACCGTCTGCACCTCGGCTGCCTGGGCAAAGACCGAACCACCCGCGATGACGCAGTCGAGCCCCTGGTCGCGGAAGGCCTGGGCGTAGACGTCGGCGTTGGTCATGCGGCCCAGCAGCAGCACCATGCCGCCCTGGGGCTGGCCGGCATCGGCAAGCGCGCGGAATCGCTCGGCGATCGCACGGGCCTTGGCCTGTGTGCGTTCCTGCGTACTGCCGCCGGTAACAAAGAGGGCCTGGCGACGCGAGGCGTCTGCCACCAGCGTGTCCTTGCGGCCGTCGCTCGCCTCAAGATCCAAAAAGCCCTGCATCAGGCCGCCGTCATCGCCGTCGAAGACGCGTGCCACGTAACGCAGTACCTCGTCATGGCTGCGGAAGTTGCGCACGAGTTTGACGAGTTCGCCGGCAGGGGCGTCGGCCACGGCAGTCGCCTCGGGCGCGGCAGACGAGCCCACCTTGCGCTCCTGACGACGGAACACCTCGACCTCGGCGCCACGGAAGCGATAGATGGACTGCTGCGCATCGCCCACAGTGCACAGCGCGCGCTCCCCCGCACCCGTCAGGTAACGGATCAGATCGACCTGCATCTGGTCGGTATCCTGAAACTCATCGATCATGACCATCTTAAAGCGGCCCTCGTACGCAGCACGGATGGCAGGGTAATCGCGCAACGCCTCGTAAGCCATACGCAGCAGGTCGTTGTTATCGAGCGCGGACTGGCCGGCCTTGAGCGCACGGTACTCCGCCTCTACGGCACGGGCGAGCCCCACCAGCGCATCGAGCGCCGAACCGCCGCAGGCAAGCACGATATTGATAAACGCATCAGCCGCCTCGGCCTTGAGTAGCTCCACCTGCTCCTTAGGAAACGCCTTGCTCGCGCGCGGCATGGTGCACGACATCATAAGTCGCGCCGCATCGGCCATGGTCTTGCCGCTCGCCTCAAACGCATCGATGGCATCGAGCGCCACCTGCGCTTTCTCGGTCGCGGCCTTGCTTGCGCCCAGCGCCGCACGATAGGCATCGGCGAGTGCCGAGGTATCGGCCTGGCCGCGCGCCACGCGCACGTCGTCCATGCCGCCCGGCAACTGGCTCGACAGCTCCAGCAGCTCGCGCACCAGGCCCTTAATGGTCGTGCCGGTACCAAACGGCCCGCCCTCGCCCGCCATGGGATACCAGGCGTAAAGGGCCTTGAGCGATGCCGCGAGCTCGGGGGCGGCATCGGGCGCCGTTGCGCGACCCAGCACATGCTCGACAGCCTGATCCATGAGCTCGTCGGTATCGGTGAGCACTGTGAACTCGGGATCGATGCCCAGCTCCAGCGCGTGCGCGCGCAGGATACGCGAGCACATGCCGTGAATGGTCGAGATCCACGCGTCGTCGACGGTCAGTGCTTCCTCGTCCATGCCCTCGTCGATGAGCGCGCGGCGCACGCGGTCACGAATCTCGGCCGCGGCATCTTTGGTAAAGGTAATAGCGAGCACCTGGTCCAGATGCTCAACGAACGGACCGGATTCGGGAGAGAGTGCGTAGACGATGCGGCGCGTGAGGGTAAAGGTCTTGCCCGAACCGGCGCCCGCCGAGACAAACAGCGGACGGTCGAGCGTTTTGACGATCTGCAGCTGTTGCGGCATCAAAGTCGAAAGATCCATGGTCTACACGTCCCTCCTTACAAACGTTCCTTCGTGGTTATACGAGCAGCGCGCATGCGCGGCCTGAGCCGACGTCGGGTCGACGGCGGCAACGTTGCCCGCCTCGAGCTCGCGCAGACGCTCGGCGATGCCGGTCTCCACGCGATCGAGCAGGGCGTCGAAGTCCATGCTGCCACCCTCGCCGGGGAAACCTTTCTTAAGGCCCGGGATGCGACCGTCACCACGCTCCTCCTCGAGCAGCTCGGCACTCGCTGCGCCTCGCAACGCCGGTTTGCCGCCCTTGGTCGAAAAGTAGAGCGCCGCGCGGGTGTCCAAATCCAGCGCTCGGCGCATGGCCTGGGCGTAGATGAGCGTCTGGGTATGTGGTGGCAACCAGCGCGGATCGTCGATGGGCGCCGTGCCCGATTCCTCGTCACGCACCGTGGGGTCGGCGAGCTTAAACTCCTCAACGCCCGTGCGATGCTTGTAGTCGATCACCACGGCACGATTCTCGGCGTCCACGTCCACGCGGTCGATGCGCCCGCCAAGCGGCCAACCGGCATACTCGACCTTGAGCTCGTTGAAGGCGAACTCCAGGTAGCGCGGGGCAAAGGGGGCAAGTGCCTCGGACTCGTAGGCAAGCACACCCTCCAGCTGCGGCAAGATCTCGGCCACCTGGCGTTCCTCCACCGCAGAGAGCGGCACCAGCGGGCCCTCCGTGCCGCGCTTGCCGGCGTGCTCGGCCAACGTCTCGTCAAAGACCTCGTGCAGCAGCTCCTGTGCACGCGGCAGATTCTCGGGCGTCACGCGCTCCATGCCCTCTTGGGGCAGACGGGCATGCAGATGCTCCAGCACGTCGTGGACAAAGTTGCCCTTCTCCATGTTGCCAAAGCCCGCGTCGATCGACTGGGGCTTGACGCGATACGACACGAACCAGCACAGTGGGCAGGTAGAATAGGCCTCGATCTGCGAGGCGGACGTCAGACGCGGCACGAGCGGCGCGTCCTCACCCTCGCCATCGCGACGGCGCAGGACCAAATACGGCACGGCCTCGGCACTCAGATGCTGAGGGGCTTCACAGGTCACGCGCTCGCGCTTGAGGCCTTCACCTGCCGCGGGATCAAAGTCGGCGATGATATCGCCCTCGCCCACGCACGTGGGCTTGGCAGCGCCAGCGGCCTCGGCATGTGCCCGCAGCTCGGTCCATACGGCTGCCGGGTAGCACTCGCGCGCCTGGCGATCGTGTGTCACGCGGGCAAGCGCGACCGGACCGCTCGCCGCCTGCATCGCACGGCCAAAGCGCACGCGCAACAGGGCGGCGGGCTCCAAAGACACGCCGTCGCGGCGCAGCTCGGCCGTCAATGTGGCAAGCGGGCCCTCTTCGTGCGAAAGCGGATAGCTGTCCAGGTCGACATCGGCAAACAGCACGGCATCGTAGCCGCCAGGACGCAAAACCGACGCATCGGCAAGCGACACGAAGCGCACTTGCGCCCGTGGCGTGCGATCGACCTCGTAGGTCTCGTAATCGTAAGCGGTGCTGCGCTTGTCCACCTTAGTTCGAACGCCGTCGAGAACCGGCACGGTCGCGGCCTGCGACACGTCGAGCGCGCGAGCATCGTTCATAAGGATGTCGATGGCATGGCGCAGCAAAGCCGTCTCTGCCTGACGACGGGCCTGGCCGTCAAGACCGCCTAGAGCGCGATCGGGCAGCGCCTCTGCAACGGCGAGCATGGCCTTGAGCGCCGTCACGGGTTTGTCGCGCCACAGCGCCTGAAACACGTCCGAGACCACGCACGGCACATTCTTAAACCAGTTATCGTCGCTGGCGGCCTTGCGGGCGCCCCTCACCTGGCCCTGCACGCTCTGCAGCAGGCTCTTGACGCCCGCAGCGGTCTTGCTGCGCGACAGGCGCATGTTCTTGTCGAAGCCGCGGGCGCTCGCGGCGTCGGCACCCGAAAGCGGACTGTAGATCCAGTCGGTAAGCTCCGGCGCGGGCCACCACTCGGTCTTTGACGCCATGCCCTCATCGGCGGCCTTCATGCGCTCGATCAGGCCGGCAAGCGCCGCAAACTGCCTGCCCGCGATGGACTGGGAAAACGCCGTGAACTCAGTTGTCTCGGCAGCGATATGACGAGCCGCCAGACGAGAGGCGAGCTCACCGAACAGCTGGGGTGCCCGGGCAGAAACGGCAAGCACGCGCACGGGGTCGGCAGAGGCGCCGTCGACCTCGGAACCCCGGCACGTTTTTACCAGATCATCAATTGCGTCCGCATAAGCATGAGCACGGGCATGGGGGCCAGCGACCTCAATAAAGGCAGGCTGAGCGGCGGTCCCGCAAGCGGCATCAGACGCGCCGACATCCTCCCCTAGCGGCGCGATCTCAAACAACACATCGCGGGCATCAAATGCCGCGGCAAGCTCCTCGCGCATCGCCGCCTGTTCGCGGGCAAGCAGCACGACGACCTCTCCCCCATTGTTCGCCACGGCAGACAGCAGCTCGAGCAGACCGTGCGTAAACGACGTGATACCGCGCACGCATACGGCGCGAGTGCACGCCGGCAGGCTATCGGCCAGGACACTGGTCATAATGTCAGCTGCCTCGCAGGGCTCAACCATATCTCGACGGTCCAAACCGCCCGCGTAGGCGCGCAAAAGCTCGAACACACGAGCCTCGGCATCGCTTTTTGGCTCAGGCTGGCAGTTGTCGCCACGGCATCGTTCGGCACCCGTCCCCGCAACGCCCGGCAACACGTCGCGGGCCATGCGCGCGAGCATGCGCACTGTGCCCTGACTGTGCGAAAGCGGCTGCAGGTCGGCATCGTCGAGACGCGTGACCATGTCCGAGAACAGCATCTGGCGCTGCAGGTTATCCACAAAGCTGCGGCCATCGCCCATAAGCTCCCACAGCGAGCGGAGCCACGATGTGGGCGTCTTGTAATCGATACCCAGTGAAACCCCGGCTTCTGCCGCATCATGACGGCACAAGTCGAGCTCGGCAAACGAGGGCGCCAACAGAACAGCGCGCCCGTGGCGGGCAACCAGGTCGGCCAGCAGCGCCGCCTCGGCATCGCTCAAATCCGTGCCGGCATTGGTGGTATAGATTCGAACAGGCATGGTCCTCCACTCAAACTGTTCGCAATATTCAACGCATCTATCCTACCCGCCCGCACGGACAACATGGCACCACACCAACATGTTTTGGCGCATCGGGGTCAGGTTACTTTGCACCAGACCCCCTCGATGATCCGTTCTCCTCCGTCCCCAGGGAATCAATTTTCGACACACAAAAACCGCCCCCGAAGGGGCGGCTCCAGCTGATTCGTTTGTTGCCGCTGGCCTACTCGCCATCCTCCAACTTAATGAGGATCTTGCGGTAGCCACCGTACTCGCCGTTCAGCGCCTTTGAAACGCGGCTCACCGTGGTGGACGAAGCGCCGGTACGGGCCTGAACCTCAACATAAGGCTCGCCCTCGTCCAAATAGCGCGCAACCTGCAAACGCTGAGAAAGGTCGCAAATCTCGCGCGGCGTGCAGATATCGGTCAAAAACGCTTGGATATCCTTCTCGTCGTCCAAAAGGCTAAATGCGTGGACCAGCTGCTTGACATCAGGCTTGTCAAACATGTTCTCGATATTCATCGATCACCGCCAAACCCGCCAAAAGGCATCGAAGTTGATACTGACATCGGGCATCGTTCGCCCGTTCTATGCAATAGGGCAACGCCTGTGGCTTTTGCCCGTAGCAGTGTAGCACACCACCAAACTAAAGCGACAAGACTCTCTGCCAGCGGCGCGTTTTTCAGGACGAACGCCGTTTAGAAATCATATGCGCACGTAAGCTCCACGAATATTTGAGACAATGGGCGCCCAAACACCGCGGCGCGCCCGCGCAACCATCCAGGTCGCCGCCGCAAGCCGCTTCACGCGACGCCAGCAACCCCGGCGCAAGAAAGGATTCACGCCATGCGCTTTATGCTTAACTGGCTCTTCACCTCGATCGCCATCGCGATCGCCACGTTCCTCGTCCCCGGTATCCAACCCTTCGGCTTTGCCGAGACCTGGGTCTGCTTTGCCTTTGTGGGACTGTTCCTGAACATTGTCGATTCGTTCGTCAAACCGTTCCTCACGGTCATCTCGCTGCCGCTCACGATCATTACGCTGGGCATTTTCCAGCTTGTCGTCAACAGCTTTATGCTTGAGCTCGCGAGCTACCTGTCGGTCAACCTGCTGGGCGTCGGCATCTCCATCGCCAGCTTTGGATCGGCCTTTATGGGCAGCATCCTGGTGTCCATCACGCGCAGCATCCTCGACAGCATCGCCGAGGACTAAAACGGCCATTCCGACCGTGTCCGTCTCAACAGCCCAAAACGAAGGCCGCCCATCGCAAAAATGGACGGCCTTCTTATTTTTCAAGTCTCAAAGGGCGAGAGAATCTACCATTTCCACCCCGTCCCCAAATGCAGGTGTGGGTTAGATGACGTAGTCGTAGCCATGGTTGGGAGCGACTAGTTGATCGAGCGTCACACCGTCGAGGTAGTCGTTGATGAGCTTGTCCAGGTTCTTCCACACGTCGAGCGTGGGACACTCATCCGAACGCGAGCAGCCCTTGCAGTCGCCATCCAGGCAGGCGACCGGCGCCAGACTGCCCTCGGTCAGGCGCAAGATCTCGCCCACCGTGTACTGCTCGGGCGGGCGCGTGAGCACATAGCCGCCGCCCTTGCCACGCATACCCGAAAGCATGTTGGCGCGCACGAGCGTAGCCAAGATGTTCTCCAGATATTTCTCGGAAATCCCCTGGCGCGCCGCGATCTCTTTGAGCGGGATGCGACCGGCTGCCTGGTGCTCGGCCAGGTCGACCATAACGCGCAGGGCATATCTGCCCTTAGTAGAAACCAACATGTATAGTGCTGCCTTTCGGTCATTTAGTCCGTAGAAATTCTAGCCGAAAAATTTGTTTTGAAAATACCCGTTCCGGTCAAGATGGTTAATCGACTCGTAATAATCTTCTATTTCCTATTGCGTTACTAGGCTTTACTGTCTACTATGCTTGCCAACAGCAAAACGAACAACCTATAAGGTTTGTGGGTTTCGTTGCTACACACACCGTAAAACCACACGGTATCCAGTCATTTGAACACTTTGGAGGTTCATCATGAGCAAGGTTTACGCGTCCATCGATCAGCTTATCGGCCACACCCCGCTCCTGGAGCTCACTCACTTTGAGGCCGATGAGGACCTCAAGGCCCGCGTGCTCGTCAAGCTGGAATACTTCAACCCCGCCGGGTCCGTCAAAGACCGCGTCGCCAAGAACATGATCGACGAGGCCGAGAAGGCCGGCAAGCTCGTGCGCGGCGGCGGCTACACCATCATCGAGCCCACGAGCGGCAACACCGGCGTCGGCATCGCCTCGGTGGCGGCGGCTCGCGACTACAAGGTGATCATTACCATGCCCGAGACCATGTCCGTCGAGCGCCGCAAGCTTATGCAGGCATATGGCGCACAGCTCGTGCTCACCGACGGCTCCAAGGGCATGAAGGGCGCCATCGCCAAGGCCGAGGAACTGCAGAAGGAGACCCCCAACAGCATTATCGCCGGCCAGTTTGTGAACCCCGCCAACCCCGCCATCCACAAGGCCACGACCGGCCCCGAGATCTGGGATGACACCGACGGCAAGGTCGACATCTTCGTCGCCGGCGTCGGCACCGGCGGCACCGTGACCGGCGTGGGCGAGTTCCTCAAGGAACAAAACCCCGAGATTCAGGTCGTCGCCGTCGAGCCCGCCACCTCCCCGGTGCTCTCCAAGGGCCAGGCCGGCCCGCACAAGATCCAGGGTATCGGCGCCGGCTTTGCGCCCGACGTCCTCGACACCCAAGTCTACGACGAAATCATCCCCGTCGAGAACGACGACGCCTTTGCCACCGGCCGCGCCGTGGGCCACAAGGAGGGCGTGCTCGTGGGCATTTCGTCCGGCGCCGCCGTGTGGGCCGCGCTGCAGCTGGCCAAGCGCCCCGAGAACGAGGGCAAGACCATCGTGGCCCTGCTTGCCGACACCGGCGAGCGCTACCTGTCCACGGCGCTCTTCCAGGACTAGGGCCTGTCGCCCATAGGTTGAGCCCACGGACGAGCCGGTCTCCTCTCTCCCGGCAGTCTGAGCCCATCCAATCAGGGTGTCCCACGAGACGCCCGAACTTGCTACAATGTCTGCGGCGCGGAACCAGCCTCCCGCGCCGCTTTTCTTTTTTGGCCACATGCCACCAAGGAGAACCTCCCCATGCACAACAAGCGCGTGCTCGTCGCCATGAGCGGCGGCGTCGATTCCAGCGTGACCGCGTACCTGCTCAAAAGCCAGGGCTACGAATGCGTCGGCGCCACCATGCGCCTCACCTGCCCCGCGCCCGATCCCGCCACGGGCATGAGTAAGGTCGACCGCGACATCGCCGATGCGAAGGCCGTCGCCGAGCGTCTGGGGATACCCCACCATGTGCTCGACTTGCAGCAGACCTTCGACCACAGCGTTATCGAGCGCTTTGTGAACGCCTACCAGGAGGGGCTGACGCCCAACCCGTGCATCATCTGCAACCGCCACATAAAGTTTGGCGCGTTGCTCGGTGCGGCGCTGGACATGGGCTGCGACTACATCGCAACGGGTCATTACGCCAAAACAAGCCAGACAGTAGACGGCACCTGGCAGCTGCATCGCGGCGAAGATCCCAAAAAGGACCAGAGCTACTTTTTATATTCGCTTACGCAGGAGCGCCTGGCGCACACGATCTTTCCGCTGGCAGGCCTAGACAAAGAGCGCGACGTGCGCCGCATAGCCGCCGAGCAAGGCTTTACCAACGCCCAGAAGGCCGAAAGCGAGGACATCTGCTTTATTCCAGACGGTGACTACGCGGGCTATATCGAGCGCCGCTGCGGACATCCCGCTGCACCGGGCGACATTGTGTGGCGCGACGGCAGCGTGGTCGGACGCCATAACGGCGCGTTGCGCTATACCATCGGCCAGCGCAAGGGCTTGGGCGTCGCGATGGCGCATCCCGTGTATGTGACGGGCGTCGATGCCGCCAACAACACCGTGCATCTGGGCGAGGCCGAGGACCTAACGGCCACAGCACTCACGGCCGACGACTGGATCTGGAGCGCCCCTGCCGACCGCATGGAGGCAGAACTCGATGCCGGCGGCATTCGCGTGGGCGCCAAGTACCGTTACCGTCAGAAAGACCAAGCAGCGACCCTTACGCGCGGCGAAGACGGGCAAATGCTGCTGACTTTTGACGAGCCGCAGCGAGCCATCGCCCCCGGCCAGGCTGTCGTCGTCTACCGCGGCGACGTCGTCCTCGGCGGCGGCACCGTGACCGGCGCACTTAAGTAGCCCCATCCCCTTCATAAATTGCGGTGAAATAGGGACTGTTTAAGCGTTTAAAACCGCCAAACAGTCCCTATTTCACCGCAACTTAGAGAGGACGGCCTCGGTCGGTACTGCCGTATCAGCCGAGGCCGCTGCATCGCTAGCGCTGTACGTAGGCGCGGACGAGCTCGAAGGTGTTGCGCACGCCGTCCATGTGGCTACGCTCGTAGTTGTGGCTCGCATACACGCCGGGGCCGATCAGACCATGGCGAATGTCGTAGCCGGCAGAGAGCGTGGCTTCGACGTCCGAACCGTAATGCGGATACACGTCGATAGCGTAATCGAGCTCAAGCTCGCGCGCGATATTGGACAGCGCCGTCACCAGGTCGTAGTTGTACGGACCGCCCGAATCCTTGGCGCAGATCGACACCATGTGCTCGGTGCAGCCTAGGTCGTCGCCCACGCAGCCCATGTCAACGCTGATCATCTCGCGCGTGTCGGCCGGCACGAAGGCGCCGCCGTGGCCCACCTCCTCGTACACGGTAAAGAGCAGCGAAACCTTACGCGAAAGCGTCACCTCGCCAGCGGCGACGGCACGCGCCAAGCCCAACAAAATGGCGGCCGATAGCTTGTCATCCAGGAAGCGGCTCTTAATGTAGCCGCTCTCCGTCACCGTCGTGCGAGGATCCATAGCGATGATGTCGCCGGTCTGAATACCCAGCTCGAGCACATCGTCCTTGCTGTCGACGTTCTCGTCGAGCAAGATCTCCATGTTCTTCTCGATGGTCTTGACCGGCTCGTCGGCCACGTGCGCCGAAGGCTCGGTGTTAAGAACCACGCCCGTGTAGACATTGCCGTCGCGCGTGTAGACGGTGCAGTTCTCGCCATCGGCCGTAGACCACTGATGCCCACCGAGCGTCGTGGGGCGCAGGCGGCCATTGTCCTTAATGGAACGCACCATGGCGCCTAGGGTATCGACATGGCTCGCCAGTACGAGCGGCTCGCCCTCGCCGCCAAGCTCAACGAGCACGTTACCCTTATTAGAACGCTCAGGCCCAAACCCCATATCGCGCAGGGTCTCCATCAGATAATCAGTCGCCGCACGGGTATAGCCGGTAGGGGAGGCAATAGAAGTCAGCGTCTTAAGCTGTCCTGCGATATAGGAGAGCGTCTCCTCTAGAGAAGCATCAATATTAGAAGTCATATGCATCCTTCCAAGTAAAACTAAGACCGAGTCCCGATTTTAACCGTTCTGCACGTGCAATGCCCCAGGAGCCGAGCCGCCTCCAGACGTCCCCGCACCGGTTTTGTGCACGTGCACGGTTTACAATCTCAATCTTGCATAAATCCTATTGGTATTTGCATAGAAATGAGGCATCTTTTTGCTTCGTCTCAGGGTGCCCCACCTTGGACCGTGCAAAAAACGGAGTATTCAGCACCGTGGGCCCCAACGGCCCCATCACGAACGACAAAACGACGCGGTTACAGCAGTGTTGCAGGTCGTCGCAAAGCAGAAACTCAGTAACAACCCCCTCCACTCATCGATAGCCCGCCCACAATGGCTGTCGATGGGCGCCTGCGGATCACTACCGCCCATTCACAACGTTATGCATTTTTAAGAGCTTGTTGAATACTCCCAAAAATGCACGCAGGGAAGTGCACCACCTATCCGCAGCGGGCAGTACGCCTTGGTTTTGTCCGTCTCAGGGCATCGACGCAGCACAAAAAGCCCCGCCGTGCGTAGCACGGCGGGGCCAGCGGCACGTCAAAAGACCATACACCTACGGGCGAAGGACCACCAAACTGGGCTAGGCAGCCGGGCAGATCTTCTTGAAGAGCTCGATGACGTCGTCGAGCGTTGCCTCGCGCGGGTTACCCGGGAAACAAGCGTCGGCCATGGCGTCCTTGGCCAGGACCTCGATCTCGTCAGCCTTCATGGCCTCGCAGACGTGCGGGATATTCACGTCGGCGGAAAGCTGCTTGACGGCGGCGATAGCGGCGTCGGCAGCCTCGTCGGTGCTCATGCCCGTGGTGTCAACGCCCATGGCGGCGGCAACCTTGGCCAGACGCTCGGCGCAAACCGGCTTGTTGAACTCCATGGCGATCGGCAGCAGCATGGCGCAAGCGACGCCGTGCGGGGTGTCGTAGTGAGCGGACAGGGTGTGAGCCATGGCGTGGTCGATGCCCAGGCCAACATTGGAGAAGCCCATGCCGGCGACATACTGGCCAAGGGCCATGCCCTCGCGGCCGGAGCCGGGCTGGCCGGACTTGGCCTCGGCAACGGAGTCGCGTAGGTTCTCGCTGATCAGCTTGATGGCCTCAAAGTGGAACATGTCGGAGAGCTCCCAAGCGCCCTTGGTGGTATAGCCCTCGATGGCATGGGTCAGAGCGTCCATACCAGTGGAAGCGGTCAGGCCGGCGGGCATGGAAGCCATCATGTCAGGATCGACGACGGCGACCTCGGGGGCGTCGTTGGTGTCGACGCACACGAACTTGCGGACCTTCTCGGGGTCGGTGATGACGTAGTTGATGGTCACCTCGGCGGCGGTACCAGCGGTCGTCGGCACGGCGATGGTGAACACGGCGTGGTTCTTAGTGGGAGCAACGCCCTCGAGGCTGCGGACATCGGCGAACTCGGGGTTGTTGATGATGATGCCGATGGCCTTGGCGGTGTCCATGGAGGAGCCGCCACCGATGGTCACGATAGCGTCAGCCTCGGCGGCCTTAAAGGCCTCGACGCCGTCCTTGACGTTCTGGATAGTGGGGTTGGGCTTGATCTCGGAGTAGAGGCTCCAAGCGATGCCGGCAGCGTCGAGCTCGTCGGTCACCTTAGCGGTAACGCCAAACTTGACCAGATCGGGGTCGGAGCAGACGAAGATCTTCTTGTAGCCGCGACGCTGGAGCTCGCCGGGGATCTCCTTGATGGCGCCGGAACCATGATAAGAGATGGTATTGAGAACGAAACGATTAGCCATTGAAAGCCTCCCATCGTGTGCGGGGCACCCATTACGCCCCACGCTATGAGTCCCATCCTAACGCTTTTGAAACAAAAAACGCGTGAGAACGTCAAATTTGTTAAAGCGTTTCAACAGATGATGAAAAATATTGCGGCAAAGGGACAGCCCCTTTGCCGCATTCGGTTACTTTCGACAGCCCTCTTTCCAAGCCTCGGCCGCAGCCTTCCAGCGTAAGCGCAAGTCGCGCTCGCGGTCGATGAACATGATGGCAAACGCGACAAACAGCAGCAAGCTCGCCACGACGATGGCGTGCAGGCCCATGCGCTCAATACACCAGTTGCCCAGCACGGCGCCAAACACAAAGGTAAAGATCACGCCAAAGTACAGCAGGCCGTTTTCCAAAAAGCCGCGCCTGTGGGTGATGATGTAATCGTCCACGTTTTGCAGCGCGTTGCGCAGGTTGCCGATGCACATGGTCGTAGCAATGCCGTGACCGTGGATCTTGCGGAAGCTCTCGACCTGCATGCCGCAGGCAAACGAAGTGAGGCAGTTGGCGAGCAAGTTGTAACCGCCACCGGGGATAAAGCTCACGCCCAGCAAGATGACGGCTTCAAAGAACACCGTTACCTGGCGCCAGTGAATCACGCTGCCAAACCGTTCATGTACCAGGTCGGCAAGCATAATGCCCACGGCAAACGACACCACAGGGAAGAAGTAGCGCCCCGCAAGTGCCCAATTGCCCTCCGAGATGCTCACGCCCACCAGCAAGATGTTGCCCGTCTGCGCGTTAGCGAAAACATGGTCGCGCCCAATGTACGAATAAACGTCCATAAAGCCGCCGGCGAGCGCCAGGATAATGCCCAATTCGATGGACTCCGATATCTGTTTGGCACGCTGCATCGTCGTGCATCCTCCTTGTTGACGACCCTCTCGTGCGTTGGCGGAAACATAACCGCCGTTCATACTGTAACCCATTGACAACATGGCGTGCGCGCGAGACGGGTTCTCCAACGCGCAGATACACAGTCTGGAAACAAACAGCGGGCGCGGCGCCGACACCCGCACCGACACGCCGATCCGCCAGCCCATGTACTCCACCAGTCTTTTTAGCGCCGTCCCAAAAAGACTGGTTACAATTACGTGCAGCATACTAACAACGGGAGGAATCGTGGCAAAAAAGCCCCAGGACGCTCAGCACAACCAGCACGGCAAGCATGCCCAGCGCGGCCAGCAGCAAAAGCGCGGTGGCAAGGCCCAGAGCGGCCACGCCACTCATACCCCGGCAGCGCCCGCCCGTCCCTGGCGCCCGGGCCGCGATAAGTTCCTCCCCGTCAGCCGCGCCGACATGGATGCGCGCGGCTGGGACCAGTGCGACTTCGTCTATATCTGCGGTGATGCCTACGTGGACCATCCGAGCTTTGGCATGGCTATCATCAGCCGCGTACTCGACGCGCACGGTTACAAAGTGGGCATCATCTGCCAGCCCGACTGGACCGACCCCGCCAGCATCGCTGCGCTCGGCGAGCCGCGCCTGGGCTTTTTGGTCAGTGCCGGCAACATGGACTCCATGGTCAACCACTATTCGGTGACCAAGCACCGCCGCCACACCGACGCCTATACCCCCGGCGGCGAGGAAGGTCACCGCCCCAACCGTGCCGTCACGGTCTACGGCAATCTCATCCGTCAGACGTTCAAGGACGCCCCCATCATCATCGGCGGCATCGAGGCAAGCCTGCGCCGACTGGCCCACTACGACTACTGGCAGGATAAGCTCAAGCGCTCGGTGCTGCTCGACTCGGGCGCCGACATCCTCATCTACGGCATGGGCGAGCACGCGATTATCGAGATCGCCGACGCGCTCGACGCGGGGCTGCCCGTCGATCAGATCACCTATATCAACGGCACCGTCTACCGCACCAGCTCGCTCGACGAGGTCTACGACTACGACTTGCTGCCCAGCTGGGACGACCTTGCCGCCGACAAGCTCAATTACGCGCGCAGCTTTAACGTACAGCAGCAGAACATGGACCCCATCACCGGGCATCGTCTGGTAGAGCCCTACCCCAACAGCGTCTATGTGGTGCAGAACCCACCGTCGGCCACGCTCACCACCGACGAGATGGACGAGGTGGCCGAACTCCCCTACGCACGCGATTGGCATCCCGACTACGACGCGGCAGGCGGCGTGCCAGCCTTTGCCGAGATCAAGTTTTCCATTAGCTCCAACCGCGGTTGTTTTGGCGAGTGTTCGTTTTGCGCCCTCACCTTCCACCAAGGCCGCGTGCTGCAGATGCGCAGCCATGACTCGATCATGCGCGAGGCCGAGCTGCTCACGCGCGATCCCGAGTTTAAGGGCTACATCAACGACGTGGGAGGGCCGACGGCCAACTTTAGCCGTCCCGCCTGCGACAAGCAGCTCAAGCACGGCGTGTGCAAGAACAAGCGCTGCCTGTGGCCGAGCGTATGCAAGAACATGGTGGTCGACGAGAGCGGCTACACGCAGCTGCTGCGCGACCTGCGTCAGCTGCCGGGCGTCAAGAAAGTCTTTGTCCGCAGCGGCATCCGCTTTGACTACACCATGGCCGATGCCTCGGACGAGTTTTTGCGCGAGCTGCTGGAGCACCATGTCTCGGGCCAGCTGCGCGTAGCGCCCGAGCACGTGAGCGACGCGGTGCTGTCCGTGATGGGCAAGCCGAGCCGCGCCGTCTACGACGCGTTCTGCCGCAAATTTGAGCGCCTGAACCGCGAGTATGGACTCAAGCAGTATGTTGTGCCGTATCTGATCTCGAGCCACCCCGGTTCAACCATGAAGGAAGCCGTGGACCTTGCCGAAGCCGTGCGCGACATGGGCTATATGCCCGAGCAGGTGCAGGACTTCTACCCCACACCGTCCACCATGTCGACGTGCATGTACTACACCGGCGTGGACCCGCGCACCATGGAGCCGATCTATGTGGCGCGCGACCCGCACGAGAAGGCCATGCAGCGCGCGCTCATCCAGTATCGCAAGCCCGAGAATTACAAGCTCGTGCGTGAGGCGTTAGAGAAAGCCGACCGCCGCGATCTGATCGGCTACACCAAGCATTGTCTGATTCGCCCCGTGCCGCCACGCCCGGGCGAGACGTCTGCCGGCGGCGGGCATGGCACCGGCAAGAAGGGCGGCAAACCGCATGGCGGCGGCGCTGGCAAGGGGCCCAAGGGCAGCAAGGGCCACGGCGGCATGTCGCGTGCGCAGAACACCGCAGGTCGCAACCGCGCGGCCCAGGGACGACAGGGCGCCAACGGCGGCGGCAGGCGCAACTAAGGCAGCGGTGCCGTCGCTATGTCCGTCTCGCATGCGTGGCGCAGTGAGCGCATCGCCTCCACGAGGATGATGCCGGCGATGGCAACCGTGACCGCCACGTCGAGCGGGGTGTTCACAAACCACAGCATCGTCATGAGATACGACCCAGCATTAAAGGCAAAGTGCAGCAGAATCGTGTAGCGGAGCTTTCCGGTCGTCACGAGCACCCAACCAAAGATGAGGCCGGCGGCACCCGCGTAGCAACCCTGCACCCAATTCATGTGCATAAAACCGAAGATTGCCGCCTGCAGCACAATCGCCGCAGCGATACCCCACGTGCTTGGGGCCGCCCAGGGCACCATGGCGCCGTCCTGCGCGCTCGCACGACGCCGGCGCTTCCAAAGTGGGCGGCACTGCGGATTAAACGCTCGGAGCGAAAACTCAAAAATAATGCCGCGCACCAGCAGCTCCTCACAAAATGGGGCGCCGAGCACCGTAGTCAGGACGGCGAGATAGCTGGTGTCGCCCATACCTGTTTCCTCGACAAGCTCGCTGTAGTCGGCCGCGGCATCGGGCAACAGCGACAGCACGGCGTCGGTCACGTAACCAACGACCACCTGCAGGGCCAGGCCAATCACGATAACGCAGGCGATGCGTTTCCATGCCCCACGCGCTCCCCCGCCGAGCGGATGCGCGCTTTGCCGGCGTGCCATAAACGAACGCGGCCACAGATAACGCCACCACAGCAGCGCCATCAAAAACGACGCCGTCTGCGCGACGGCCTGAAGCAATTGGATGTCGAGATCATCGATCGAAAAACCCATGAACACCGATGCGACGCCAAGGGCGGAGAACAAAACGACGCTCAGGGCAATATCGGCAGCGACGACGCCAAAACAGGCAAGCGCCCAAATCATCGCATTGAGCATGCCAACCTCCTCAAAACCGTTCCCTAGTTCTACCACAACTCGGCAGAGAGCTGATCCCATGGGGACGGAGGAAAACGGATCACTTATTGATGAGAATCAGGCGCAGCGCCAAAGGCCCCGTTGGGCGAAATGTCGAACGGAAAGGTGCCGCAGCGATTGAAGGCGGCGATGAACATGCGGATGGCGTTGGACGGCGTGGTACCTACGAGTTGGGTTGCCGCCGCGAAGGCCGCCTTTTCCTCGGGCAAGACCTTCGCGACAACCGGGGTCATGTGTTCTGCCATGGCGCTTCCTTTTTGAAACGACGGTGGTGCGGATGGATGCGGGCCAGGTAGCGCGCAGAGATGTGGTGTAAGAGGCGGGGCATGCCCCGCCTCTTCTCTTTCTTGAAAGGGAGGGGACACCGCCTAGAATTCGTCGTTGGAGTAATGAAGGTGACGAATGGAAGGAAAGGCGATGCCCCAAGAAGAGAGTGTACTGCGCCTCGGCCGCGACGAGGCCCTCGAGGCGGCGAGGCTTTGGCAGGAGTGCGGCGACGCGCGCGAGTTCGCGTGCAGGGTGCTGGGCGGCGTGATGAACGCGCTGATGGACTCCGAGGCCCAGCAGATGTGCGGCGCGAGCCGCAACGAGCGCAGCGACGGCAGGGAGAACAGCCGCAACGGCTACCGCCCCAGGTCGCTCAAGACCGCCGTGGGCGACGTGGAGCTCGAGATACCCAAGCTCAGGCACGGCACCTACTACCCCGAGGGCATGCTCGCGCGATGGTCGCGCGTCGACACATCGGTGGCCGCCATCGTGCAGGAGATGTACGTGTGCGGCGTGTCCACCCGCAAGGTCGAGCGCGTGGCGTCCAAGCTGGGCATATCCTCGCTGTCGAGCTCGGAGGTCTCGAGCCTCTGCTCCGACCTCGACGCCGAGGTGGCGGAGTTCCGCAGCCGCGACCTGTCGGGCACGCCGTGCTGCTACCTGTGGCTCGACGCCACCTACATGAGCTGCAGGGTCGGCTCGTCGGTCGTCTCGCAGGGCGTCGTGACCGCGATCGGGCTGGGCGCCGACGGGCGCAAGCACTTCCTGGGCTGCGACGTGGTCGACACCGAGAGCGAGGACTCCTGGGCGGCATTCCTCGGCGGGCTGCGCGAGCGCGGGCTGGCCGGCGTTCGCCTCGTGGTCTCCGACAGCCACGCCGGGCTCGTGGCCGCCGTCTCGCGCCTGTTCCAGGGCTGCGCCTGGCAGCGCTGCGTGACGCACCTGCAGCGCAACCTCCAGAGCGCCTGCTCGGGCAGGCCCGAGGACTCCAAGGCGGCCGTCAGGGACCTCGTGCACGCCGCGGTCTACCAGGACGACCCCGACCTCGCGCGCTGCGTGTGGGCCGAGGCGGCGCCCTGGGTGGCGTCGGTGTCCGCCAGGGCCGGCGAGGTCTTCGAGCGGGCCGAGGACTCCGCGCTGGCGTTCACGGCCTTCCCCAGGGCGCACTGGGCCAAGCTCCGCACCAACAACGTCCAGGAGCGCGCCAACCGCGAGATCAAGCGCCGCTACAGGGTCGTGCAGTCCTTCCCCTCGAGGGAGTCGATGCTGCGCCTGACGTGCGCGAGCCTCATGGAGACCGAGGGGCAGTGGTCCCAGCAGCGCGTGTTCTCCGAGGCCTCGGCCGCCGAGGGCTTCGCCGAGCCCGCGGACAGGCCGGCCCCGACAGAGGGGAGGCGCCGCGCGCTCGGGCGGCGCGCCAGGGAGATAGTGGACGAGATAGTCGAGAGGCGCGGTCTCAAGAAGGAGTAACATCGGGACTTGCAGCGACGGACCTCAGGACACTCTTACACCACGTCTGCGCGCGCGACCGCGGGCCACGCGGCTGGGCGACAGGCTGTGAAGGCAACCCGATTGGCCCGCATCTGGAATTTGTTTCTACGGCGTTGGTATTACTTGGTATTCTTAAATATTACCCCGCAGATAGAATACCATACCCGACCCCATGGGGACGGAGAAAAACGGATCATTTTGTTGCTGAGTAAGTATTTAGAGCGTGATGATGTCCGAGATATTGAGGGCCTGAGCGTCGACGGCATCGTGCGTGGCAAGCAGCAGCATGCGGCCGTCGAGAAAGTCGAGCACGACCTCGGCGCATGCGTCGCGCGCGGCGGTATCTAGACCGGTAAAGGGCTCGTCCAGAATCACCGCGTCGCCTGGGCACAGCAGGGCTCGGGCAATCTCGACACGACGGCGCTGTCCACCCGAAAGCTCGGCCACGCGGGCATGCACATCGATCCCCGGTATCAGCAGACGCAACAGGGCTGCGGCACTCGAGGCGTCCACGCGCGCGTCGGCGCACACCAGCACGTTATCCAAAGCCGAGGTGCCCTCTACCAGGCGCACATCCTGAAACACCATGGAGCACGGCGCGCACTCCCCCGCCGCCAGCGCGAGCAACGTCGACTTGCCCACGCCCGAGGCGCCCATCACGCAGGCGCGCCCACCGGCGGGCACACGAAGCACCAGCCCGTCGAGCGCCGGCGCCCAGGGCGCACGATCGCCCACGGCAAGCGCAAGCTCCGCCGCAGCGCCGGCGCCAGCAGGGTCGCCCGAACGCCCGCGAGTACCACGCCCATGTGCCCACACGGCAGCACGCCACGCCGCGGGCCCCGAAGCCCGCAGCAACCACACCAGCACACGCTCGCATGCCCGCGATGCCGCCACGACCAACACGGTCCAAGCCAGCAGGTCAGCCGTCTCGATGAGCAGCTTCGCCTGATAGATGCGCTCGCCTACGGTGCCCACCGCCATGCCGATCAGCTCCGCCGCCACGCCGGCCTTCCAGCTCATGCCGATCACGGCACGGGCGCACGAAAGCGCAAACGGCAGCACCTCGCGCCAGGTATGGGCGCAAAACAGGCGCCAGCCGCGCACGCCATGCAGACGGAACATCTGCTCCAGCGGTTTATTCACCTGTGCCAAGCCCTCGGCCAGCGAAAAATACACGCCCGGCAGCGCCATCAAAAAGACCGCGGCGATGCTCACGCGCGCCGATCCCAGCCAAATGAGCAGCAGGACCACCACGCAGGCAACCGGCGTCGCCTTGACAAACGACAGCGCCGGCGCCACCAGGCGGGCAAACGCACGCGAACGTGACGAAATCCCGGCCAGCACGCCACCACACACCGCGGCAAGCGCCAGCCCGCCCAATATCCGCGCGCCCGAGCCCGCCAAAATCGCCCAGGTACCGCCATCGCACACCAGGCGCAGCAGCGCCAAGGCAACAGCACCCGGCCCCGGCAAGATCAGTGGCTGCGCCACCAGCGCCGCCGCGAAGACCCACACGGCAAGCCAAAAGGCGGCGACGGCACCTGCTGCCGCCACCGCCTTCATACGCTCTGTCATTTGTCGAGCAAACGCACGCACGGGCTACTCCATGTAGTAGAAATCATCAGCCGGGAGCTTGCCGCCCACGGCGCTCGCATCCGCATCGGCCAGCACCTGCAGGTACCCACCGAGCGCCGCCTTCATATCTTTCCCCGTCTGGCAGACAAGCATGCACCCGGGAATCGCCTTTTCGGCAATCGCGGCGTTATCGACGACACCCGCATCGACCACGGCCTGCGCCCAGTCCGCCGGCGCCGCATTGACGGCCTTCACGCTCGCCTCATGGCAGCGCAAGAATTCCGCCACGGCATCGGGATGTTCCTCGGCAAAGGCGCGGCGCACCACGGTCACGCCCGTCAGCAGGCGCGAACCCGTGTCGCCCGCCAGCTCATCCCACACATCGGTCAGACTTACCGGAGCCGACAGCTTGCCTTCGCTCTTGGCGATGGCAGCGGTCTTGAACGGCTCGGGCAGCACGCCCACGGCAGACGGATCGGCAAGCAGCGCCGACAGCACCTCGGTGGGCTCGCTCTTAAACTCAAGCGCCACCTGGCCGGTCAGGCCCGCGCGGTCCAGCAGGTAGTTCATGACGTACTCCGGCGTGGTGCCCTTACCCGTCATATAGACGGTATGGCCCGCCAGATCGCCAAACGAGGCCACACTCGCGTCGCCCGTCACAACGTTCAGCACGCCCAGCGTGTTGATGTCGATGACCTGCACCGCGCCCTCGGTCTTGTTGTAGAGCACGCTCGCCACGTTGGCGGGCACCAGGGCGATATCGACATCGCCCTGAATGACCTTGGGCACAATCTCGTCGGCGGCGGTGTTGATCGCAAAGTCGAACTCGTTGTCCGTGGCACCGTCGGCCGCCCGGTCCATAAACTGCACCAGACCGATTGACGTCGGACCCTTGAGCGAGGCGACGTGCACCTCAACCGGCTCGGCAGCGGCACCGGCGCCGTCCGTGGCAGCCGAGCCCGCAGCAGACCCAGCCCCGGCAGCCCCGCCGCCACAGCCAGCCAGCGCAAGCGACAGCGCGCCCGCGGCGAGCGCCGAGGCAAACCCCCGGCGCGACATCTCAACATCAAACGCGCGCATCGCTAGCACGTCCCCTCGTTGGGCATCGACCAGGCGTGATGGTCGGTATGCAGCAGCTCCTCGGCCAGCGGCGAGAGCGGCGCGCCCAAAAACTCGCTGTAGCACGCCTGGACATCGGGATTCTCGTGCGAGAAGCGAATGTCCGCCTTCGCATCCAGGCCCCACAGCACCTGGCCGCGCTCGGCCGCCAGCTCGCAGCCGTCGTGGATGGGCTGACCGCCGCCACCGACGCAGCCGCCCGGGCATGCCATAACCTCAACGAAGTCATAGCTCACGCGGCCGTCGCGAATCGCGTCGAGCAGGCGGGCGGCGTTACCCAACCCGTGCGCCACGGCGACGCGCACCTTGGTGCCATCGATATCGGCGACGGCTTCCTTCCAGCCATCCAGGCCACGCACGTCGGTAAAGAAATCCGCATCCGGGTTCTTGCCCGTCACCAGGTAATAGGCCGAGCGCACGGCTGCCTCCATCACGCCGCCCGTGGCGCCAAAGATCACGCCCGCGCCCGTGCCAAAGCCCAGCGGCGTATCGAGCGGCTCCTCGACCAGCGTGTCCACGCTCACGTGGCTCGCGCGGATCATGCGCACCATCTCGCGCACCGTCAGCGCAACGTCCACATCGGGCGTGCCGTCCTCGCCCACCATGCTCGGCAGCGCGCACTCGGCCTTCTTGGCCGTGCACGGCATAACGGACACCACGAACAGGCGCTCGGGCTCCACGCCCAGCACCTTGGCGTAGTAGGTCTTGGCAATAGCGCCGAACATCTGCTGCGGCGACTTGGACGTGGACAGGCTGTCGACAAACTCCGGATAGCGCGCCTTCACAAAGCGTACCCAACCCGGGCAGCAGCTCGTGAACATGGGCCAGCCGCGGCTGTCGCCCTCGCCCTTGGCGGCCTTACCCAGGCGCTCGAGCAGCTCGGAGCCCTCCTCCATAATGGTAAGGTCGGCCGAGAAATCGGTGTCGAACACGTACTCAAAGCCAACGCGGCGCAGTGCGCAGGCCAGGCGCTCGACGGTAGCCTCCTCGCGCGGAATGCCGAGCTCCTCGCCCCAGGCGCTACGCACGGCCGGCGCAATCTGCACCAGCACGATCTTGTCGGGATTAGCGAGCGCGTCAAACACGGTCTCGGTATCGTCGCGCTCGCGCAGTGCGCCCGTCGGGCAATGCGTAATGCACTGGCCGCACGCGACGCAATCGGTCTTGCCAATCGGCGCGCGCCCGCGGGTACCCACGGCGGTATGCGTGGCGCGGTTGGTCAGGTCCCAAATCCCCAGGCCCTGCACGCTCTCACACACTTTGATGCAGCGCATGCATTTAATGCACTTGTCGTTTTCGCGGATGATGGGAAAATCGAAATCCCAGCCCTCGCCCGCCAAATGCCTTTGATACGGCAGATAGAAAATGCCCAGGTCGTTGGCGATGGTCTGTAGGTTGCAGTTGCCGCTGCGCACGCAGCTCGTGCATTGCGAATCGTGCTGCGAAAGCAGCAGCTGCACGTTGGTGCGACGGGCCTCGCGGGCCTTGGGGCTGTTGGTGTGCACCACCATGCCGTCGAGCACGTAGTTGTTGCAGGCGGCAACCAGCTGGTCGCAGCCCTCGACCTCGACCACGCACACGCGGCAGCCGCCGATCTCGTTTAGATCGCGCAGATAGCACAGGGTGGGAATCTGAATGCCGGCGGACTTGGGCGCATCCAGGATCGTGGTGTGCTCGGGCACCACGACTTCGCAGTTATCGATAATGAGCCTGACCATGTTGTGCGCTCCGCTTTCGGTGTTGTCGCTGACAGTGGGGTTGTTGGGCTCTACCATTCCAGGTTCCTCCCTCCGCGGAACGCGCCAAAGCCAAAGTGGTCGCAACGCAGGCAGCGGCTTGCCTCCTGGCGTGCCTCCTCCTCGGTAAGGCCCTGCTCGACCAGATTCCAATCGTGGATGCGCTCGCCGGCCTCGCGCTCGCCCAGCTCGCAGCGGCCGCACTCGTGCTTGCCCTTAAACTGCACGGTCGGCAGCTCAACGTCGAGCTTGATCTTGTGGTCAAAGCCCAGGTAGCGGTCGATATTTGCCGAAGCAACGCGGCCGGCGTTGATGGCCCGGATGACGGTGGCGGGACCGGTCTGGCAGTCACCGCCGCTAAAGAGGCCGTCGAAGTTAGGCACGGCGCCGTCCGAATCGGTGACGACGCAGCCCCACTTGCAGGCGATGCCCATCTCCTCAAACGGCTTGGAATCGATGTCCTGACCAATGGCAACAAACACGCGCTCGCAGGGAATGACGCGCTCGGGCGTCGCGGCGGCACGCGGGGCCGGGCGCCCACGACGGGGCTCGCCGATAATCTGCGGCTGCACGCGCAGACCACTCACGCGACCATCTTCGCCCGTCTCAATAGCGAGCGGTGCGGTGAGCTCAAGAACCTCGCAGCCCTCGGCCTGGGCGCCGGCAATCTCGGCATCCTGGGCCGTCATGTCGCAGATGCGACGGCGGTAGACGATGCTCACCTTTTCGGCACCGCAGCGCACGGCAGAGCGCGCCACGTCCATGGCCACGTTGCCGCCGCCGATGACGCACACGCGCTGACCGCTCAGGTCGGGCAGCTCGTCGTCGCCGATGGCGCGCAGCATCTTGACGGCCGACTCCACGCCGGGCGCCTCTTCGCCCGGAAGGCCGAGCTTCTTATCGCTGTGGGCACCAATGGCCAGGTAGACGGCATCGAACTTGTCGCGCAGGCGGGCAAGCTCCTCGCCATTGACGGAGTGGTCGAGCTCTACGTCAATGCCGGCGCTCAAGATCCAGTCGATCTCGGCCTGCAGGCGCTCGCGCGGCAGACGGTAGCTGGGAATGCCATAGCGCAGCATGCCGCCCAGGTGGTGGCGCTGCTCAAAGATGGTCACCTTATGGCCCATCACGGCCAGGTAGTAGGCACAGGAAAGGCCGGCCGGGCCGCCGCCGATCACGGCGATGCGCTTGCCGGTGTTGTCGGCCACGCTGGGCTTGTAATCGTTGAGGTCGCTGTGCTCAACGGCAAAACGCTTGAGGGCGAGGATGTTCATGGGATCGTCGACCATGCCGCGACGGCAGTGCATCTCGCAGGGATGCTCGCACACCAAACCGCAGACGAGCGGCAGCGGGTTGTTCTTGCGGATGACCTTGACGGCATCGGCATAGCGGCCGGCCTCGACCAGCGAAATGTAACCGGGAATGTCGACGTGCGCCGGGCAGCCCGAGACGCACGGGACGCGGGCCTCGCGGTCAAAGCCACAGGAGTGCTCGCGGATGTGGTGCTCAAAGTCGTCGCGGAAACCGCGGATAGCCGTAAGCGCCATGGCGCCGGCCTCGTAACCGATGGCGCAGTCGCTCGAAAGATAGATGGTGCGGGCGGTGCGCTCAATCAGATTGAGCGTGGACTCGTCGGCGCGGCCTTCGAGCACATCGGCGAGCAGGTCGCTCAGCGCGCTCAGGCCCACACGGCAGGGCGTGCACTTGCCGCAGCTCTGGGTGGAGCACAGGTTGACGAGCGCTGCCGTAAACTCAACGGGACACGGGGCGAGCGAACTCACCGCCAGACGACGTCCGAGCGCATCGTGCAGGTCGTCCATGACAGCCTGAGCGTGGCTGCGTTCCATTACGTGCAGTCGTGCCATAAGATCCCCTCTCATGCGGCAGCCCGGAGGCGAGGCCGGGCGAAGTTGCTACACGCACAACACTGACCTATAAAGTTGTTAGGCCTCCACGCAGTTCGGCAGGCGGTATGAAATGTCACCCTCGGCGGTGAAATAGAACATTACCGCAGATAAATGCCATATTTGATAAAACGCGTTACCAAACGACAATGCCCCGCCCACGCAATCACGTGGGCGGGGCATTGCTTCAGGCATGCGGCCAGCGACCCTGTTGCTTTTACTTAAGCTCGGGCCAGTAACCCTTGTTGGCCTCGATCATGTCGTCGAGAACCTCCTTGGCGACCTTCATCGACGGCACAGTCTTGTTGAGCGTAAAGGCCTTAAGCGCCTTCTCGTACGAACCCTCGATCGTAGCCTCGACAATGAGCTTCTCGGAGTTCAGCTGCTGCATCATGAGGCCCTGCTGGAACAGCGGAATGTTGTCGCGGCTGATGACCTCGGGGCCGTTCTTGCCAATGTAGGCAGGCAGCTCGACCATAGCGTCGTAGGGCATGTTGGGGATGGCGCCCTTGTTCTCGCAAATGACCAGGAAGCGCTGCTTGGTGTCGTTCTTCAGAGCGATAGCCAGATCGGCAATCCAGTCGCCGTGGCTGCCCGCATAGAACGTGCTCTCGTCGATCTCGCCCGTCTTCTCGTAGTGATCGATACCGTCGAAGAGGTTCTTCTCACGCGTCTCCTCAACCTCGTTAGCACGGGTGCGCTCGGGGTTGGAGTGCTCGACGAACTCCTTCTGCTGCAGGTAGTAGTTCAGATACGTGTTGGGCAGGTACTCCGGGAAGCACTCCATGATCTCGTACTCGCCCTTCCAGACGTAGTACCAGCTGCCCTTGGTGTGGCGGTTCTGCTCGGGGTGCTCGTCGGTGGCCTCCTCGGGCTTCTTTGCCATGAGCGAGCCCATGCCCTTGAGGTACGAATCGGGCAGCAGAATCTCATGCTCCTTGATGTACTCGCGCAGCTGCGGGAGCACCTCCTCGCCCTTGTGGCGGATCGAGGTGAACCAACCAAAGTGGTTGAGGCCAAAGTAATCGTACTCAACATCCTTCTTGTCGATATCGAGCGCGGCGCAAACCACGTCGATGATCGCGATCGGCATGTCGCAGATGTTGATGATGCGAGCGTTCGGGCGCAGCACACGGCAGCCCTCGGAGACGATGGCGGCGGGGTTGGAGTAGTTGAGAATCCAGTAGTCCTTCTTGGCGTACTTCTCAACGTCATCGATCAGCTCGACCATGGGGAAGATGGTGCGCATGCCGTAGGCAAGGCCGCCGCAACCGCAAGTCTCCTGACCCACGCAGCCGTGACGCAGCGGAATCTTCTCGTCCTGCTCGCGCATGGCGTAGCCGCCCACGCGCATCTGGGCAAACACGAAGCTCGCGTCGGTAAAAGCCGTCTCCTTGTCGGTGGTCACCGTGAGCTTGATGTCCAGGCCGAGGTCCTCGTGCAAAATCCAGTCCACGAGCACGCCGATCTTGCGCTGGCGCTCCTCGTTGATGTCGTACAGACGAATCTCGTCAACGTCGAGCTCGTCCTTGCGCAGGGCGATGGACTTGACGATGCCGGGGGTAAAGGTGGATCCGCCACCACACAGAGTAATGATCATTGTTTACTGCTCCTTCTCAATTGCGTTTTCGACCTTGTCGCGCATCTCGGCGACCTTCATGCCAAAGATGATCTGGATATTATTGCCGTTGCGGTTGATGCCGCTGTTGGGCACGTGGTTGATGAGGTCCTCATTGATGAGGTCCGGGTTCTTAACGTTCACGCGAAGACGCGTAAAGCAGTTCTCGAGCTCCTCGATGTTGTCCTTACCACCAAGACCTGCGACCAGGTCGGCAATACCTGCATCGACGCCCTCTGCGGGAGCCGCGGCAACAGCGCCCTGCTTCACCGCGACAGACGCGGCGGCCTCGCCCTCGGCAACGGACTCGGCGAGCTCGGACTCCTCCTCGCGACCAGGCGTGTGGAGGTTGAGCTTCTTGATGAGGAAGGTGAAGAGGAAGAAGTACAGAGCGGCGTTGACGACTCCAAGCACCAGCATAACCGGCCAGTTGGTCTTGTCGACACCGAGGACCAGGTTGGAAACCACGATGTTGATGATGCCGCCTGCAGTCGAAGCGGGCACGGAGAGGACCTTGAGCAGGACCAGGAAGATGCCGGAAAGAACCGAGTGAACGACAAAGAGCACGGGAGCGGCAAAGACAAAGAGGAAGTCCATGGGCTCGGTGACACAGGAGAGCACGGCGGTGATGATCAGCGGGATGATAACGGCCTTGGTCTTATCCTTGTTCCCCTTGTAAGCGGTGACGATAAAGGCGAGACCGATACCGATGTAGGGCCACAGGTTGTTGAAGGTGTAGCTGTTGAAGTAGGTGCTATCGGAGAAGGGCTGGCCCGTCATTGCCATCTCGGCGACACGGATGGGGTAGGCGCCGGCGATAACCTGATCGCCCAGCGTCAGGGTGCCACCCACATCGGAGAACTGGAACGGGGTGTAGATGAGGTGGTGCAGACCGGTGGGAACGAGCAGCTTGTTGAGCATACCGTAGATAAACAGACCGATGTTGCCCGACTCCTTAATGATGCCGGCAACGGAGGAGATGGCGCCCTGAACCGGAGGCCAAACGATGCAGAAGCCAGCGCCCATGATCCAGGAAATGATGATCATGATCAGGAACGGGAAGCGAACGCCCGAGAACATCGAAAGGGCAATGGGGAACTGCTTGTTCGAGTACTTGTTAAACACGGCACCGGTGATGCAACCGAGAATAATGCCGCCGAACACGCCGGTATCGAGCACCTGAATGCCCATAACGGTGGCCTGGCCGGTTCCGGTAAGACCGAGCATGCCGCTCGCATCGGCAAGAGAGCCGGTGGCGTTGAGCACGATGTTGTTAGCCTGCAGGAACAGGAAGAACGACATCAGGGCAATCAGCGAAGCATGGCCCTTGTTCTTCTTTGCCATGGCGCCGGCGATGCCCACGCAGAACAGAATCGAGAGGTTGTTGATGATAAACATCAGCGACTGATAGACAACGGCGCCCACAAGCTGGAACGGACCGGAGCCCAGTACGGGGACCAAAGCGCAAATGGTCTTGTTGGTCAGAATGATGCCCACGATGAGCAGGATGCCGGCAACCGAGAGATACATCATCGGCTGGACGATCGACTTCGCGAACACCTCCAATGGCGCTTTGAAATTGAACTTCTTTTTTGCGGTCATAGCGGTACTCCCCTTCCTTTTCCGCAAATTAAGACAGATGTGCCCTGGACAAGACCGTGAGCCTTGCCTTATATCAATCGATGTGTGGGCACGTTATGCCTAGAGACCAGGTTCTCCAAGCAGGTTAACAATGTGATATGCGAGATAACTCTTCTCGGCATCGGTAACGACAACGTTATAGGTAGACGACAAGTGGGCGGCTATGGCGTCCGCGCACGAGAATGCGCACGGATACGCCGTTTCATCGATTCGGAACAGCGCGTCGCCATTGATTTGCCCGGCCGCAGGATCGAGCGCTCGCTGCGCGAAAAACTGCAGGTGACGAACGAAACGTTCGTAAGGCAGCGAGGTGTTATCGAGGGTCGTAGAATAGCGCTCAGAAACAATCGCAAGCACGTCACGAACAAGCTGGACCGAAACAATCAAACGGTCGGAGCGCTGCGGCATGGTGGCGTTGACGATATGCAGCGTAATGAAACCCTGCTCTTCTTCGCTCATCTGGATGCCCATATACTCCTTGATAATCTGCAGCGCACGGCCCGCAAGTGCATACTCCTTGCGATAGAACTGCTGGATCTCGAGCAGCAATGGATTCTCACAGGAGACGCCCTTGCGCTCACGCTCCAAAGCGAGGCTGATATGGTCTGCGAGAGCAATGAGAATCTTGTCGTTGATGTCGACATTGAGCTCTCGACGAAGCATCTGAACGATGTCCTCGGAAATCACGAGGTTGACGGTGGGGATGGACTCCAAAAGATGTGCCAAGCGGTCAATCGTACGCGAGTCCTGAGAAGTTCCCTCCTGCAACGCGTAGGTCTTTTCGACCGACGCCTCATCGATGGCATCGCCGGCATGACGGCCAAAGCAGAGGCCTCGACCGATGACGATGAGCTCGGAGCCATCGTCCGAAGTGACCATTGCGACGTTGTTGTTAAAAACTCGCTTGATAACCACGGTACCCACCACAAGAATTTACTCGGAAAGCCAGACGACAGGCTCTTTAACAGCAACAGGGCCGGAAGCATGCTCACGAAGAGTCGAGTTCTCCGAGCGCTCGCACACGATAACGAAGACCGTGGGATCGAAGCCGGCGGCGCGGACCGCGTCGAAATCGACCTCGACGAGGGGCTGGCCCGCGTCGACATGGTCACCCTGGGCAACAAGCGCATGGAAGCCCTTGCCCTCAAGCTTAACAGTGTCGATTCCGATATGCAGCATCACCTGAGCAGAGCTGTCGTCGGACATGATGCCCAGCGCGTGCTCAGTCGGAAACAGCGCCGCGACGGTGCCGGAAACAGGAGCGCACACCGTTCCCTCTTGGGGAACCACGGCAACGCCATCGCCCACGGCACGGCTGCTAAAAGCGGGGTCATTGGTATCTTCTAGATGAACAAGCTCGCCGGAAACGGGAGCAAGGATTTCGAACTCGGAAGCCGCAGTCTTCTGCTCATCCGAACCGCCCATCAGGCGAGAAAAGAAACCCATGGTGGCATGTCCCTTCATAAATATAGCCCAACCAAAATCAAACGAATGCATCCATAGAGACACACCCGTTCAAAGACTTTGGTTAGGCCCACGTCCGAGGGACTCGGTAACCTTCCGCATTTCTTTTTATGGGGGATATTGTAGACAAGCCCAAAGCCGGAACAACCATTATGACCGATGAACGGTATTTTTTCTTCGATAAACGGTATTTAGGCGACACTTAGGGACGATCCTTGTTTGGTGCATTGGGGACAGGTTTGTTTGCACCAATCATGAGTTGCGGTGAAATAGGGACTGAGAAGCCGCTCAAAAGGCCAAAACAGTCCGTATTCCACCGCAACTTAAGGACATTGGTGCAAAGTAACCTGACCCCTTTGCACCAAAAAGGGCCCCGAGCGTAGTTGCTCGGGGCCCTTAGTTCGCCTCGCTCTAGCGTGCGACGCGTATGTTACTTGCGCTTGCCGCCGCCGTCGCCGGGGCGACGGGAGCTACCGCCGCGCTTGCCACCACGATTGTTGCCATAGCTGCCACGGTTATCGCGACCGCCGGCACGACCGCCGCGGGAGCCGGCCTGGTTGCCGCCACGCCCGCCGCGATAGCCGCCACGACGCTCCTCGCGGGTATCGTCGTAGTTGCGCCAGTCATCGCGACGATCGCGGCTGGCACGCGGGTCACGACGATCGCGCGACTCGTTAGAACGACCAGCGCCGCCGCGGCCGCCATTGCTGCGAGCACCCTCGCGACGCTCGCCGCCGCGGCCACCGCGCTCTTCAAAGCGCTTGCCGCCACGGGACTCGCCGCCACGGGCACCTCGCTCACCACGGCCTTCGCCGCCGCGGCGCTCATCGCGCCCGCCGCGTTCGCCATCGCGACCGGAGCGACGACGGTCGCCCGAGCCACGCTTGCCGCCACGCGAGCCACGGCCCTCGTCCTCGCGCTCAACACGGCGACGACCACCGCGGTCCTCGTCCTCGCGGCGACGGCGATGCGCCTCGCCCTGGAACTGCTTGGCACGACGCTCGGCACGGTTGCCGCGCGGGCCCTGCTCAACAGCACCGGCACGCTCCTCGGCAACCACCTCGCGGGCCACGCTCTCCACGGCCTCGTCCACACGAGCCTGAACGCCCTCGCGCACGCGGGTCTTGCCGCCGCGCTTGGGACGGCTCGGACGCTCGCCGTCGCCGCGACGCTCGTCGCGACCGCGGTTGGAACGACCGGCAACATCGCCGTAATCGTCGCCGTTGCGCTTGCCGTCGCGACGTGCCTGCTCGAGCTTCTTCTTGCTCTTGGACTTGCCGCGCTTGGTCTTCTTCTTCACCTTAAAGGCCGCAGGATCGCGCTCGGGGTCGACGGCGGGCGGGTTGGGGCCTACATGCAAGTCGCCGGCCTCGTAGATGTCGGCCGTCTTGTCCATGAGCTTCTCGATCTCGTAGAACTCATCGACGTCCTGCTCGGTCACAAACGTGATGGCCCAGCCCAGCTCGCCGGCACGACCCGTGCGGCCGATGCGGTGGATGTAGTCGGTCGGCTCTGCCGGCACGTCAAAGTTCACGACGTAGCGCACATCGCTAATGTCGATGCCGCGGGCGAGCACGTCGGTCGCCACCAGCACGTCAACGGTGCCGTCGCGGAAGGCCGAAAGCGCGCGCTCGCGCTGGGCCTGGCTGCGGTTGCCGTGGATCGCGGCGGCCTTGATGCCCTTGCGCTCCAGACGACGGCAGCAGCTGTCGGCGCGGTGCTTGGTGCGCATAAAGACGATAGTGCGCTCCGGGCCCTCCTTTTTGAGGAACTCGGGCAGCAGGTTGTTCTTGGCCTCGATGGACACTGGGAACACAAACTGGTCGACGGTGTCGGCGGTCGACGTGGCGGGCGCGATCTCCACGCGGGCCGGGTCGCTCACCAGGTCGGTGATCTCGCCCACGGCCTCCTCGTCGAGCGTGGCCGAGAACAGCAGCGTCTGGCGCTCGGCCGGCGTCTCGCGCACAATGCGGCGGACGGCGGGCAAAAAGCCCATGTCGAGCATGCGGTCGGCCTCGTCGAGCACCAGCACCTTGACCTCGTCCAGGTGGCAGGCGCCCTGCTCGATCAGGTCGACCAGACGGCCCGGCGTGGCGACCAGGATGTCGCAGCCGTACTTGAGCGCCGCGGTCTGGGGCTTGTAGCTCACGCCGCCCACGACGGTCACGGCGACATGGCCGGTGACGTCGGCGATCTTGCCGGCGACCTCGTCGATCTGCTGTGCGAGCTCGCGCGTGGGGGTGATGACGAGCATCGCGGGGCCGCGGCCGTTGCCCTCGGGCTTCTTGGCACCGCGACGGCGGTTGCGGCCGCCACGCTCGCGCACGGGCTTGGGCGGAGCGATGTGCTCCAGATTGTTCATGGTCGGCAGCAAGAAGGCGGCCGTCTTGCCGGTGCCGGTCTGAGCGGCGGCAAGCAGGTCGCGGCCCTCGAGCACCACGGGGATCGAGCCGGCCTGCACGGGCGTGGGCGCCGTGTAGCCCAGGTTCTCGATGGCACGAAGCATCTCGTCCGAAAGTCCCAGCTCGTCGAAGGCGGGCAGGCTCTCGGTCGCGGACTCGACGGTCTCGGCGGCGCTGACCTCGTCGGCAGCATCGAAGGCAGCCTGGGCCATGGCCTCGCGGGTCTCGTCCAGAATCTCGGCGTCCGTGACGTCGGATACAGAATTACGCATATGTTGTTGTTCCTTATCTGCACGCGTTATGAGCACGGCATGCGGCCGCGCGGGGCGTGCTTGGTAGTGCGCTAATACATACAAAAACAGGTGCGCACAGAGAGGACGTTGCTCAGCACGCTGGCGATCGCTTTGGCAGCCCTATCACGCGCCGTCCAGACGCAGCAGCTCTAAGCGATGGAGCAGATTCGCCGCCGGTTAGTATACCCGTACTCCGTATGCCCCCACGTAAACCACAGATGACGAGGCGGACGGGGCGGGGCTGGCTGATTGTCTCAATCTGTAACATCTACAGGGCAAATCTTCCTCTACGTGTTACGGATCGAGACAAACGGTCGACACAGTTCACAAACGTCTCAATCTGTAACAGTTACCGAGTAAAATCGGCCCTAATTGTTACAGATCAAGACAGAGGGGGATTTCCGTCCAGTCCAAACCAAATCTCTCAGTCTTCCTGCAATTTCGAACATGTGGCCTATAATGTTGCTTTGGTTACACTATTTATTGTGCAGCCATTTAATACGTCGCCCACCGGGGCCATTAATTCCTATCGCCATATTGGCTAGGAAGCAATCAAAGGAGGTATCCGTGGCAGCAGAGACGCCTTGCTCGGTCCTCTATAACGATATTCGCTCGTTCGGCGGTCTTAAACATCTCGAGATCGCCCGAATGCTCATCAATGGAAACTCTTATCTCGGCAGTACCCTGCTCGAGAAATGCTCTTCCAACCGCTCGTATCTCACCCGTTACATCGTCCATCGCAAGCCTGACCAGTGCGCACCCTCCATCTACAGCGACTTTACCGTCACCACACTCAACCTTTCCTCGGCAATCTGCAGCAAGCTCGGCGGCGGCGAGGCCGCCTATCGGGCAATCGCCGAGCACTATCGCGGTCCGGCCGCCAACGAAATGATGTCGGCTCTCGCCAGCTACAAGCTGGACAGCCGCCTATATGCAAATGCCCTCAATCGCATCGACAACTTCGACGGCAATGCCGTGCGCGAGAAAAGCACGCTTTACCTTATGCTCTTTGTGGCAACGGGGGCGCTCGCCGATCCCGTTCAGGGCGTGGCCACCGTCGAGCGCTTTTGCAGCAGCAAGACGGGCGGGCACTTCGGCACCACCGAAACTACCGTCGGACGTGGCTTTATGAACAGCCTGGAACAGCCGCGCACCGTCGCCCCCAACCTCGGTCTGCTCAGAACCCATGCCGACAACTGCGCCGACATGCAAATCCATCCCCTCACACGCGATCCGCGCGGCACCGTGATTGGTTCTTTGCCCAAAACCTCGCCCAGCATCACCGATGTGGGCGCCGACGCATCGCGCGAGCATCTTCGCATTTGGCTCGAGGGTGAGCACTGGTACGCCCAGGGCCTTGGATCGACCAACGGCACAGTGCTCGAATCGGGCGCGGGCGACGGCGATATTGTGATTGAGCCGCCGCGCGACCAACGCGAGCCCGGCAAAGTCTATCCCCCCGTGGAAATCGCCAACAGCGACAGGCTCCATCTGGGTCTCTACACGACATTCCTTGTCATTGTGGACTAGCACGGACGGCGATCGGAAGACGGTCGCCGTCCGTCTTTCGTCTTCTACCTTCTGCGTCGTAAACGACAATACTCAGCGGCATACGTGGGCAGTGCGGCTATCATGGTTCTTTACCGATATCCGCACTGCTCACGTATACGTGCGGCAACCCATGCCAGACAAAGGAACGCCATGGATACTACCGATAGCGCCTATGGCGACAAACTCATCCGTCTTGACACGTTCGACACCGCCGTGGCGGTCGACCCCAGCGCCGAGGACGAGGCCAAGCGTCGGTTTATGACGCTTATTCTCCAGACGGCCCACCGCAACAACGGCAACATCGGGCACGTGCTGCGCGCGACCAACACGAGCGGCGAGGTCTTTGCCGTCAAGCTACTCAAGGACAACGCCATCCTTTCCGGCCAAGCCCCCGACCGTTCCGCCGAGCAATCGGCAGCGCACCTGGCCAACACCGCCGCGCTGTTCGAGGAGTACCGTCATCTGTGTACCGTCTCGCACCTGCGCGGATTTCCACGCGTCTATGGCTACGGATCGTGCGAGGATGACCCGCTCATCCTCATGGAGTGGGTCGAGGGCACCTCACTCAAGCAGGCGCTACCCCTGCTTCCGCACGACGCCTCGGGCGGGCTGACCACCCAGATGGTCGCCGCCGTCGGAAACGCCGTGCTTCGTGCGCTCTTGATGACCCAAGCCCTCGTGAATCCGGTCGTCCATCGCGACCTGTCGCCTGCCAATATCATGTTCCGCACCACCAGCCGAACACTCGAGCAGCAGATTGCCGGTTGTTCCTTTGACCCCTGCCTCATCGACATGGGCTCCGCGACCATGGCTCTCGGCGACGACACGATCACCCGGCGCGCCGACATCTGGTGCTTTGCCACGCCCGCATACGCCGCGCCCGAGATGCTCACGCAGGATATCGAAGGCATCGCGGCCCTTCGCCGTTCGCCGGCAATCGATGTCTACGCGCTTTCGAGCATTCTGTACCAGCTCTACAGCGGTCGCAAACCGTTTGACTTTGAGTCGACGGACGCCGCTGCAACCGGCTCGTTCTATCTCGTAAAGACCAAGACCAAGCCGGCGCCGCTCGAGCCGCGCTGCGAGGGCGATGAAGCGCTCGTCCAAATCATCATGAAGGGTCTCTCAGTCGAGCAGTGCGATCGTCCCACCGAGCAGCAGATGCTCGAGGTGCTCACGGCATACCTCACCGATGCCGAATCCGAGGGCCGCGAAGGCACAGGAGACGAGGCCGCGATTGATATCGATTCTGGCACGCACCTTAAGGTCGACGTCGCCGGCGAGCGCGCACGAGAGATCCTGAATCAGGCCCGCCACGATGCCATCAAAACCACCCCTAAAAGGGGTGGTTTGCTCTTAGGGTATAACCCTTGGATTTCCGGCACGCGTCTAAAGGCGCCGGCCCTCACGGGGTTCGGGCCGCACTGCAGATTGACCCGTGACGGGCCGGTCAAACCGGCGCTATTTACGCCCCGGCCCCCTATCGAAGGGGTCCTCGTACTCCTTGACGCTCAGCCGGTCGATCGCGATGTCGGCCTTCTCCTGCTCCCGGATGTACTTCGCAATGGTGGCCTCGTTCAGGCCGACGGTGGACACGTAGTAGCCCTCGGCCCAGAACTTCCTGTTGCCGAACTTGTACTTCATGTTCGCGTGCTTGTCGAATATCATCAGCGAGCTCTTCCCCTTCAGGTAGCCCATCACGCTCGATACGCTGTACTTCGGCGGTATCGCCAGCAGCATGTGGACGTGGTCGGGCATCAGGTGCCCCTCGATGATCTCTATCCCCTTGTACTGGCAGAGTTTCCTGAAGATCTCCCCAAGGTCGGACCTTATTTGGTTGTAGATGACTTTGCGCCTATACTTCGGCGTGAACACGACGTGGTACTTGCACATCCACTTCGTGTGCGACAGGCTGTAGGCCTTCTGGGCCATACGCCACCACCGCCCTCTCGACTCGGATTCCTTGCGGCCTGAACAATCGCAAGTGTCCGGCGAGGGGGCGGCTTTGTAAAGCCGTTTGGCCCCACCCGCATAGCGGGTGGTTTCTGATGCGGCGCGCTGCGCGCCCCGCACAGGCTAAAGCCCGTAAAAATGACCCGCCGCCGCTTTATTATCGGCGGCGCTATCGCAGCCGTTGCGGGGCTCAGCGTTATCGGGGCGGCAACCCATGGCTTTGGCATCCCCGACTACCTGGACGGCATCCGCGGTTCACTTGACGACTACACCTGGGATCAGCTGCAGGAGATTTCGCTCAAGATTAAGGCCGCCGAGACCCGTAGCGAGGCACGCGAGATTGCCAAGCGTTACCACCTGCTCGACGCTGATGGGCATATCCCCTATCCGTGCACCAAGCGTGTCACGCTCACCAACGGGCTGGAGGTCGGCGCGCAGCTTGTGGGCATCCGTCACGATGAGCTTCTGGACGGTACGGGCAAGGCCGGGCTGACGTTTATGTTCGACGCGGGTATTGCCGAGCGCAACGCTGCAGCTGAACCGCCGAGCGCCGGCTGGGTAGATTGCGAGCTGCGGGAATGGCTCAACGGCGACGGCCTTAAGCTGCTGCCCAACGAGTTGCGCGCACTCATTAAAGGGGTCAAGAAGGTCTCGAACAATGTGGGCGCCGCCAACAGCGCATCGTGCCTGAGCGAGTTGCCCGCAACCCTTTGGCTGCCCGCCATGGTCGAGCTGTGCGGTACGCAACCGCCCGATTCGTTTACCGAGGGCTATCACTACCTGGCAGACATCTACAACGGCGAGGGCAAGGAGTATCAGCTCTTCCGCGAGCTCAAGGTGAGCCCGTATTCCACGAACGAGACGATGGTCCGCCAGTGGAAAGGCAAGGACACCTGTTGGTGGGAGCGCACGGTGAGCCCCGACACATCGGAGAGCGAAGGCACGCTCTATATGAACCGCGTGGGGCACGACGGCGACGTCTTTACGTACGCAACGCCTGCGGAAAAGCCAAACAAACGAACCTGTGTGATCCCCGGGTTCTGTATCTAGGGAGCGGGCATCTTGCCGTGACGGGACCCCTCCCCGGCAATTGTCTCAATCTGTAACAGTTAGAGGTCATTTTCCCTGCTAGATGTTACAGATTGAGATGATTGGTTGAGACGGTCCATCGGCCAACCAACCACCCTCATCTGTAACGAAATGTCATACATTTCTTTCTGTACTGGACACCCCCAGGGGGTATGGGTGTATAGTATCGGCAGGTTAACAATTCCAACACCGAACCACGGAAAGGAGCAGCCATGGCTCAAGATAAGTTCGACGTGGGCGGCATGACATGCGCCGCCTGCCAGGCGCATGTGGACCGCGCCGTGAGCAAGCTCGACGGCGTCGAGAGCGTCGCGGTCAACCTGCTCGCCGGTTCCATGATGGTCGACTATGACCCCGCGCAGGTCTCCCCCGATGACATCTGCACCGCCGTCGATCGCGCTGGCTACTCGGCCTCGCCCGTCAGCACGGGCACCGACGCCGCCCAAAACGGCAGTGCGCAAGCCAGGTCCGGCGCCGCCCATATGGAGTCGCCCACCAAAAAGCTGGAGGCCGCCGCCTCCGCCATGCGCACCCGCCTCATCATCTCAATCATCTTCCTCATCCCGCTGTTCTACATAGGCATGGGGCACATGCTCGGTTGGCCACTGCCCGGCATCTTCACCGACCACACCCACAGCATGACGCTCGCCCTCACCGAGCTTGTCCTGCTCATTCCCATCGTCTATGTCAACGACGCGTACTTTATCAACGGGTTTAAATCGCTCGCGCACGGCGCGCCCACCATGGACGCCCTTATTGCCGTGGGCGCCACCGCTTCCATCGCCTGGTCGCTCTACGCCATGTTCATCATGGCCGACCAGCTGGCCACAGGTCAGGTGCACGAGGCAATGATGACGAGCATGGACAACCTGTATTTTGAGAGTGCGGGCACGATCCTGTCGCTGGTCACCGTGGGCAAATACCTCGAGACACGCAGCAAATCCAAGACCGGCGGCACCATCGAGGCACTCATTGACCTGGCGCCCAAGACCGCGACCGTCATGGTCGAGGACGGCACCGAGGCCACCGTCGAAGTCGATGCCATTCTGCCCGGTCAGATACTGCGTGTGCGCCCCGGCGAGTCCATCCCCGTCGACGGCGTGGTGCTCGAGGGCAGCTCGGCCGTGGACGAAAGTGCGCTGACCGGCGAGTCCATCCCCGTGGAGAAGACCGCCGGCGACACTGTCAACGCGGCCACGGTCAACCGCACGGGCTCGTTTACCTTCCGCGCCACGCGTGTGGGCGCCGACACGTCGCTCGCCAAGATTATCCAGCTCGTCGAGGACGCCAACGCCACCAAGGCGCCCATCGCCCGCATGGCCGATAAGGTCGCCGGCGTGTTTGTGCCCGTGGTGTTTGTGATCTCGGCCGTGACCTTTGCGGTGTGGATGGCACTGACCGGCAGCGTGAACGAGGCGCTCACCTCCGCCGTCGCTGTGCTGGTGATCAGTTGTCCGTGCGCGCTGGGCCTGGCCACGCCCGTCGCCATTATGGTGGGCACCGGCAAGGGCGCCGAGATGGGCATTCTGTTCAAGAGCGCCGAGGCGCAGGAGAACCTGCGCAGCGTGGGCACCGTGGTACTCGATAAGACGGGCACGGTCACCCGCGGCAAGCCGGCCGTGACCGATATCGTGGTAGCCACGCGCGCTGACGGCTCGCCCGCCATGAGTGAAAAAGCGTTGCTGAAGCTTGCTGCCGCGCTGGAGCGCTCGAGCGAGCACCCGCTGGCCGAGGCGATTATGGCCGAGTGTGAGGCGCGCGGAATCGTCGCGCGCATGGTCGAGGACTTTGCCGCCGTGCCCGGTCGTGGCGTGACGGCGCGCGAGGGGCAAAATGTCATCGCAGCTGGCAACGTGCGCCTGATGGACGAGCTGGGCGCGGAGGTGCCCGCCGGCGTTGCCGAGCAATTTGCCACCGAGGGCAAGACGCCGTTGCTCTTTGCCAAGAACGGCGAGCTTGTCGGCATCATCGCCGTGGCCGACGAGGTCAAAGAGACGAGCGCCGAGGCCATCGCCACGCTGCGTTCGCTCGGCGTCGATGCGCGCATGCTCACCGGCGACAACCGCGTGACGGCCGAGGCCATCGCCCGCCGCGTGGGACTGAGCAGCGAACAGGTTATCGCCGACGTCCTCCCTGCCGACAAGGAACGCCACGTGCGCAACCTGCAGGATGCGGGCGGCAAGGTCGCCATGGTGGGCGACGGCATCAACGACTCTCCCGCCCTGGCGCGCGCCGACGTGGGCCTTGCGATCGGCACCGGCGCCGACATCGCCAAGGAAGGAGCAGATGTGGTGCTCATGCGCAGCGACCTCATGGATGTCGCCCGCGCCATCGAGCTTTCGCGCGCCACGATTCGCAACATCAAGCAGGACCTGTTCTGGGCGCTGTTCTACAACGGCATCGGCATTCCGCTCGCCGCGGGCGTGTTCTTCCCGCTCACGGGATGGCAACTCTCGCCGATGTTCGGCGCCGCGGCAATGAGCCTGTCGAGTGTCTGCGTCGTGACCAACGCTCTGCGCCTGCGAACCTTTAAGCCGAAAGTGGCAAAATAGGCTCACCATTTAGTCCATTTAGAACGGGTTTTCCAGGTGCCCGAGATTGACCTGAAAGAGGAGCGACGCGTACTTTGGTACGCGAGCGACGGCTTGAAGGTCAAGGTCGGGTGCCTGGGAAAGCCGACGTAACAGAGAGGAATACCCATGCATTACACAATCAAGACTTCCGGCCTCATGTGCGGCCACTGCGACGCCACCGTCGAGACGGCATTGCTTAACGTGGCCGGCGTGACCGACGCCGACGCCGATCACGAAACCCAGACCGTCCAGGTGGAGTGCGCCGACACCGTGACCGCCGAGCAGCTCGCCGCCGCCGTCGAGGCCGCGGGCGAGAAGTTCCACGCCCTATCCGTGACCGCCGCATAGCAGGCGCTGCCTACTCAATCCTCAGAAGTTGCGGTGGAATACGGACTGTTGAGCCGCCCTAGGCCTTTGAACAGTCCGTATTTCACCGCAACTGACAGGGATATCCGAAAGATCGACCAGAAACGAGGACCCGCCATGATGGCAGACCATAAATCGGTGACCCGCATGCTCAAGACGGCACGCGGCCAGATCGACGGCATCTTGCGGATGGTCGATGAGGACCGTTATTGCGTCGATATCTCCACGCAGCTCATGGCCACACAGGCGCTCCTCGCGCGCATTAACGCCGATGTGCTCAAGGCGCATATCGAGGGCTGCGTGACTTCGGCAATCGAATCGGGCGACGAAGACCTCAAGGCCGCCAAGCTCGCCGAGATCGAACGCGTCGTCGACAAGCTCTCCAAGTAATTGGGGCATTGGGGACAGACTACTTTGCACCGTTTTGGTGTTCCGGGGACAGGAATGTTTGCACCACCTTGGTGCAGATTAACCTGTCCCCCTTGCTCTAAATCGGGTATAAAGGCGTGCAGCATATCGAACGAAAGGCAATTTGCATGAATGACTTTATGAAAGGACGCAACGGCGCCGACGAGCTCACCATCGTGATGGGTTTTGCCGGCATCGTCATCGCGATGATCGGATCGATAGCCCGCATCCAGTGGCTCAGCTGGATCGCCATCGCCGTTATCGTGATTGGCGTGCTGCGCGGCCTGTCCAAAAATATCGATGCACGTCGCAAGGAGAACGACGCCTTTGTCGCCGGCTCGGCTAAGGTCCCCGGCTTGGGCAAGTTCGTCGCCAGCTTGGGCGGCGGGGCCGCAGCGGCCAGCACCTCACGCGCGGCCGGCACCAGTAAGGAAGACTTTGAGCGTGCCAAGCGCACGGCCAAGAAGATGTGGAAGGGTCGCAAGACTACGGCATACCTCAAGTGCCCCAACTGCGGCCAGATGCTCTCCGTTCCCAAGGGCAAGGGCAAGATCCGCGTCACCTGCCCCAAGTGCCACGCCAAGATGGAAACGCGCTCGTAGCCGCCACACCATAGGACAAAATAAAAGCCGAGGCCTCGTGTTGAGACCTCGGCTTTTTGTATGCGACAACGGAGCTGTCCCTTTGTCACACCTATGCTACGCCGTCGCGGGCCAGCTCCTCAGCCAGCGCTTCGGCTGGCATGGCCATAATCGCGTCGAGCTCGGCATCCACCTCGGGGATGCGCTTCACCTTGAGTTTGCACACCAGATCGCCGCGACACATCACGTGCATCGGCTCACGCAGAGCGCACAGGTCATCGAGCGGGTTCTCGCGCGTCACCAAGATATCGGCGGCCTTGCCGCACTCGATCGTGCCAGTCTCGCCGTCCAGCCCCAGCAGCTCGGCGTTGACTTGCGTAGCCGTATGCAGTGCGAAGGCGTTGCTCACGCCGACATACTTGGCAAAATAGGCCACCTCACGCCACATGTCGTACTGCGTCACGAACGGGCAGCTCGAGTCCGTACCAAGGCCCACCTTAACGCCAGCTTCCAGTGCGGCACGGGCGCTCTCGATGATGCCCGAGCACACGATGTCGCCGTTCTTCTTTTGCGTATCGGTAGAATGGGTCTTTTCCGGGTCGAGCAATACAAACGGCAGCGCCGGGCTGATAGTGCAGGTCACACTCGGAGCACGCCCCTCGAGCTGCGTGCCCGCGGCGCCACGGTACAGCTCCAAGATTTCGGGTGTCAACGGAGCGCCGTGCTCAATCGTGTCAACGCCGGCCTCAAGCGCGGCCTTCACGCCCTCGGTACTCTCGACATGGGCCATAACCGGAAGGCCCATATCGTGCGCCGCCTTGCATGCCGCCGCGGCAACCTCCACTGGCATACGCAGCACGCCCGGCTCGCCCACCTCGGTCGCATCGAACACGCCGCCCGTCACGAACAGCTTAATGACGTCGGCACCACGCGCATACAGGTCGCGCACCTGTTCGGCTGCCTCGGCGGGACTGTTGGCCACCTGGGCGAACAGGCCCGCACCATGGCCGCCCGGCACCGTGATGCCCGTTCCCGGCGCCACCAGGCGAGGACCCTGATACTTGCCGGCATCGATAGCATCGCGCACGGCCAGATCGGCAAACAGCGGGTCGCCCGCGCCGCGCACCGTGGTCACGCCGCTTGCCAGCTGCTGCTGAGCGCTGCCCTTGAGGATATGGCGGACAATGGCGCGCCCCACGGGATTATCGAGCTTTTTCATCAGCGCGCCCGCATCGCCGGCCGAGACAGGCTTGCCCGAGCCGCACAGGTGCACGTGCATATTGATGAGACCGGGCATGAGATACGCACCACCCAGGTCGATAACCTCGGCACCCGCGGGCGCCTGCGCCACAGCACTCGGCCCCATCCATGTGATGACACCGCGCTCAACGGCCACGGCCATATCGGGTTGCGGCTCCATATGTTCCGAACCATCCAAGACGGTCGCATTGATAAACAACGTGGAACGATCGGCAGACGCCATATCGAGCTCCTCCCTCACGATTAACTTGAACATTTGTCCATTATCACCTAATGCAGCGACCTAAAGTCAAGCATATCGGTTAACGGAGGGAAGAGGGGATGTGGGGGACGGAATACGTTGCAGCCCCACCCCAGCAACACCAGGGAAATGTCTCGAACTGTAACAGGTACAGGGTTATTGGGCCCCTTGATGTTACAGATCGAGACATTCGGTCGACGTTTCACCGGTTTGTCTCGATCTGTAACAGTTACGAGCTCAAATAACCTCTAAACGTTACAGATTGAGACAAAACCTCTCAGCGCCCATACCACTGACGTCTCCACTCCTCAGCCAATTCAGCCTGCCGAGGAATACCCGCCAGCCTCATTTTCTCGACCAGCTTCCCCGGGTCTTTGAGTTCGTTAAACGTAAACCGAAGCACCTTATGCCCGAGCATTGTCAGATGGGACTCCCGTTGACGTTCTGCCACGAATGGGTCGACCGACTCCCGGCCCTCGCCGTTCTGCAAGGTGTACTTCCCCTTTCCGTCGAGCTCGCCGATGACACACGTCCCGTTCTCGAGCCGCCAAAAATAGTCGACGCGAAACACCTGGCTCGGATCGAGCGGGTCGCGAAACTCCACCTGCAGCTCCGGAACCGGAAAACCGTACGCAATAAAGAACGCTCGGAACCGAGACTCGCCGCCGTTTTCGGACAGCCCGTCCGCATACGACGCAATCACCTGTGCCCTGCGATACCCTCGCCTGCCCTCGCAATCGGCCTGGAGCCGCTCGCAGAGGTCGTCGCGCGACATGCCCTTCGCCCGCAATGCAGAATCGGCGATTGCCAGACCATACGAAAACGGCGCACGCAGCAGACAATCCTCCACCGTGCGCCAAAACGGCGTCACCCGCACGCCATCGACTTGCTCAAGCACACCCGCCGTCTGCGGACGCAGCAGCCTACACCCCATACTCAATGTCACCGAACATCCCGTTTTGACCAAGTAACGCGGCCCGAGCAGATCATTCGGCACCTCCAGACCCCACAAAAGTGCCGCGTCATAACCCCAAAACGCCCAATCGGGATGAAACTCCGCAAGCCCCTTGATGGTCCACCGAGCCCGCTCCGACGGCGTCAACGCATCCCATTCATGCTGAAAACAGAATAGATGCGATTCGGGCTCCGCAATATCGTCTGTGCCCACATGGCGCCGCAGCCACATGAGCTCGGCATTGTCGTGCGTTACAAGCAGCACGCCTTGTTCAGCCGCCTCCGTGAGTCTGGCGAGCATCCTATTCCGCGCCAACGTGTTGCGAGTCGTATGCTTGTGTTTAAAAACGGTATTAGACACTTTCATCACCACCACGTCAGACAAATGGACCATCGTCACCGTTGCCTCCGCTGACAAATGTCTTGATCTGTAACAGGAAGACCGATTTTTGGCCGCTAGATGTTACAGATCGAGATCTTTCGACACCGCGTCCAACCTTTGTCTCAATTTGTAACAGGTAGGTCGAGTTTTGGCCTGTAGATGTTACAGATTGAGACATTCCCCCAACCAGGTGCCAAACGTCTCGATCTGTAACAGTTAGACGTTCTCCAGGGCCCTAAACGTTACAGATTTAGACAAATCAGCAGCGCCCAAGCATTCGTCTCGATCTGTAACAGGTAGACCGGTTTTTTGTCCCTAAACGTTAAAGATCGAGACAAATAGACACGCGGCGGCGCTGCGACAGCCCATCCCTTACTCCCACTCCTGCTCGTAGATGTTGAGGGACTTTACGTAGCGCCCCTGGGCGCCCATGATGTCGCGGACCAGACGCAAGAAGAAACTGATGCACGAGGTGTCAAAGCCATCCTGCAGGTCCTCCGGATGCACCGCACCAGGCCCATCGACCGCCGTGTCACTCAGGCGTGCGATGTCATACAGATAGAGTTGTCCCGCCGTCAGCCAGACATCGTCGACGCAGGCGAGGCGCACCGCAATCGCTCCGTCGCTCCAATGCTCCTTTTGCACGATATGCGGGTCGTAGACATCAAAGCGACGGTCGGCGCGCGTGTCCTTCAGCGCGACCATACCAGTCGCAGGATCCTTGTCCAAAATGCCAAAGCGCGAGAAATACTGCGTGTCGCGTACCTGCTCGAGCCGCTTGAGCGCGGCAGGCGAAAGCGATGTCGGCGGCTCTTCAACATACAGCTCGAGCAGCGTCTTGCCATGGCGATAGGGGCGCTCGAAGAGCAGCCAATCGGTAAATGCCATGTTGTAGGCCATGATTTCGTTTTGCGAAGGCTCGGTGCAATAGCTGAGCCACGGGTCGACAATGATCTCGAACTGTTCGCGCGCCGGCTCCAAAAACTGGAACTTCCGCAGCATCCAAAAATGGGCCATGTCGGCAATATCGTTGCCGACGGCTTCGGCTAGCTGCGCTCGGTCTAAAACGTGGTCAGTCACGGCATCCTCCTCAAACTGATGAACCTCAATTTGAGCTTACGAGGAGGGTGGGCAGCCACTGTCAGCACGGACAAAATAGGCCTCCGGCTGCAAACCAACTGCCGACCAAACACTTGACGGGATGCTTGACCGAAAATGCGCACCGCAAAGAAACGGCAGGTAGATATAGACAGCTGACCCGCCATTTTGAGCCAGATGCCCGCTGCCACCACAGAAACAGCAGAGCACCACAGTCGCAAACGTCGACGAATGAATACTTGTACGTCGACAAATGACAAAGTCGCCCGCAAACCCGCAAGGAGTGTCCCCGAATGCCGGCACATAAGGAACGCCCCCAGCTGCCGGCACTTGGGGACGTTCCTTTTGGGCCGGCCGTTGGGGACAGCCCTTGACGATTCAGCTGTGGACAGCCGCCTTACAGCTCCAGCGCCTCGGCGACTTCGGCAGCGCAGGCCAGGGCGTCGGCCATGGCGCTCACTACGAGCGAGCTGCCGTTGCGGGCGTCGCCGGCCACATACACCGGCGCGGCATCTGCGGCGACGCCGTCGACACGCGCCGCAAGATGCGAGCCCTCGGCGACCATCACAGGCAGCGGGCGGCCCGCCGTGGCAACAGGTACGCCGACAGCTTCGAACACGCTGCGCTCCGGACCCGTAAAGCCACAGGCGATGAGCACCAGCTGGGCCGGCACCTCGTGCTCGGAGCCCGCGATGCGTTCGGGCTTGCCGGCCGACCAATCCAGATCGACCACGCGCAGGCCCGCTGCCGCGCCCTTCTTGTCCAGCAGCACCTCGAGCGTATCCACGCCCCAGGCACGCATCTCGCCGCCCATGGCAGCGATAGCCTCCTGCTGACCGTAGTCGGTCTTCTTAACGTTGGGCCACTGCGGCCAAGGGTTGCTCGCCGCACGCTTATCGGGCGCGGCCGGCAAGAACTCAAACTGGCGCACACTGCGCGCACCCTGGCGCACCGCGGTGCCCACGCAGTCGTTGCCGGTATCGCCGCCGCCAATGACCACAACGTCCAGGCCACGCGCGTTCACCGCGGGCTCACCACCATCGAGCACCGAGACGGTCGAAGCCGTCAGGTAGTCCACGGCATACACCACGCCCGGGGCATCCACATTCGTAGCCGAAAGACCGCGGGGTGCACGAGCGCCGGCAGCCACCACAACGGCGTCAAAGCCATTGAGCTTGGCCGCTACCGCAGGGTTCGTAACGTCAGCGCCCAGCTCAAAGACAATACCCAGCTCGCGCATGAGCGCCACGCGGCGCTCGACCACAGACTTCTCGAGCTTCATGTTGGGAATGCCGTACATGAGCAGGCCGCCCGGACGGTCGTCACGCTCAAACACCGTCACGCGGGCGCCGCGACGCGCGAGCTCCCATGCTGCCACCAGACCAGCAGGACCGGAGCCCACCACGGCGACCGTGGGTGCGCCCTCCCCCGCCGGCTCAAAGCGACGCGGACCGCCATTTGCCCACTCATGGTCGCTGATCGCACGCTCGTTGTCATGAATCGTCGTGGGCTGGCCGTCGACCGAACCCAGGTTGCACGCGGCCTCGCACAGCGCCGGGCACACGCGGCTCGTAAACTCGGGCATGGGCGAGGTGAGCGACAGGCGCTCGGCAGCCTCGTCCCAGCGGCCGCGGTACACCAGCTCATTCCACTCGGGAATCAGGTTGTGCAGCGGGCAGCCACTCGGACGCGCCTTGCCAAAGCTCGCGCCCATCTGACAAAACGCCACGCCGCACATCATGCAGCGGCTCGCCTGGGCACGGCGCGCATCGTCATCGAGCTCCACGTACAGCGGATCAAAATCATGGCTGCGCTCCTCCACGGGGCGAAGCTCGTGGGTCACGCGATCGATATCAAGAAAAGCACCGGGCTTACCCATGGCACTTACGCCTCCTTCTTGGTCGAAGCAACAGAGCTGGCGGTGGTGGACGCAGCGCCCGCAGCGCCGCCCGCGGCATCGAAGCGAGCGACATCCGCGGCACTCGCGCGACCGGTCACAATGTCAAACGCCAGCTCCTCTGCCTGCGCATGCGTCTTGCCGACGGCCTCGGCGGCGGCGACAATCGCCAGCACGCGCTCGTACTCGGTCGGAATGACCTTCACAAAGTGCTTGCTCATCGTCTCAAAGCTGTAGAGCAGCTTAATGCCGCGCGGGCTCTGCGTCGCGTCCACGTGCTCCTGGATGAGCGCACGAATCTGCGCCAGCTCGCCGGCCGTCGGGGCCTTGAGCTCAACGCTCTCGTGGTTCACACGGGCATCGAGCGTGCCGTACTGGTCAAAGACGTAAGCCACGCCGCCCGTCATGCCGGCGGCGAAGTTCTGCCCGACCTCGCCCAGGATGAGCGCCAGACCGCCCGTCATGTACTCGCAGCCATGGTTGCCGCAGCCCTCGACCACCACCGTGGCACCGGAGTTGCGTACGCCAAAGCGCTGGCCGGCCAGGCCGTTAATGAAGCCGCGGCCACTCGTAGCGCCAAAGAACGCAACGTTGCCCACGATGATGTTCTCGTCGAACTTGTAGGTCGCATGCGGGTTGGGGCGCACCGACACCTCGCCGCCCGAAAGGCCCTTGCCAAAGTAGTCGTTGGCGTCGCCGCACACGTTGAGCGTAATGCCGCGCGGCAGGAAGGCGCCAAAGCTCTGACCGGCCGAACCATCGCAATCGATGGTGATGGAGCCGGCGGGCAGGCCCTCGGGATGCGCCTTGGTCACCGCGTTGCCCAAGATGGTGCCCACGCAGCGGTTGACGTTGGCGATATCGGCGCGGAAGCGAATCGGACGCAGGTGCGCACGGGCATCGGCCGTATAGGGCACAAACAACGTGGAGTCGAGCGTCTTGTCGAGCTCGCTGTCCGCAGCCATCTGGGGCAGGAAGTGACGGCCGTCGGCGCCCGGGATGTGGGCACCAAACTCACAGGTCGCGCTTGCCAGCACGGGCGACAGATCGAGCAGGTTGGCCTTGCGGTTGCCCGGGACCTCGATCTGGCGCAGGCACTCGGGATGGCCGACCATCTCGTCGACGGTGCGGAAGCCCAGGCTCGCCATGACCTCGCGCAGCTGCTCGGCAACAAAGAGCATGAAGTGCTCGACGTGCTCTGGCTTGCCGCGGAAGCCGCGACGCAGGCGGCAGTTTTGCGTAGCGATGCCGGCGGGGCAGGTATCCTGCTGGCAGTCGCGCTGCATGAGGCAGCCCATCGAGATGAGCGGCATGGTCGCAAAGCCAAACTCCTCGGCACCCAGCAGGCAGGCGACGGCAACATCGGTGCCGTCCATGAGCTTGCCGTCGGCCTCGAGCACCACGCGCGAGCGCAGGCCGTTTTGCAGCAGCGTCTGCTGGGCCTCGGCAAGACCGAGCTCCAGCGGCAGACCGGCGTGCCAAATGGAATCGCGAGCAGCGGCACCCGAGCCGCCGTTGTGGCCGCTGATCAAAATCTTGTCGGCGGCACCCTTGGCCACACCGGTGGCGATGGTGCCGACACCGGCCTCGCTGACCAGCTTGACCGACACGCGAGCGCCGGGGTTGGCGTTCTTAAGATCGAAGATAAGCTCCGCCAGGTCCTCGATGGAGTAGATGTCGTGGTGCGGCGGAGGTGAGATCAGGCCGATGCCGGGCGTGGACTGACGGACCTCGGCGATCCAGGGATAGACCTTCTTACCGGGCAGGTGGCCACCCTCGCCGGGCTTGGCGCCCTGGGCCATCTTGATCTGAATCTCGAAGGCACTGCACAGATAGCGGCTCGTCACGCCAAAGCGCGCGCTTGCCACTTGCTTGATGGCGGAGTTCTTGGAGTCACCGTTAGCCAGCGGGGTCTCGCGACGCGGGTCCTCGCCGCCCTCGCCGGAGTTGGAACGGCCATGCAGGCGGTTCATGGCGATGGCCATGCACTCATGTGCTTCCTTGCTGATGGAGCCGTACGACATGGCGCCGGTGTTAAAGCGGCGGACGATGTTGAGCGCGGGCTCGACCTCGTCGAGTGCCACCGGAGTGCGGCCGCTGGCATCAAAGTCCAGCAGGTCGCGCAGGCGCACGGCACGGCCGGTGCGGTGCAGGCGGGCGCTGTACTCCTTAAAGGTGTCGTAGCTGTCCTCACGGCAGGCGGTCTGCAGCAAGTAGATGGTCTGCGGATCGATGAGGTGATCCTCGCCGCCGAGCGGGCGCCACTTGGTCAGGCCCAACGTAGGCAGCTGATCGGGAGCCGGGCTCTTAAGGATAGCGAGCGCGGCGTCGTAGTGCTCGTTTTGCTCGCGCTCGACGTCCTCGACACCCATACCGCCCACACGGCTCACCGTGCCGGCGAAGTACGCGTTGACGAACTCCGGAGTGAAGCCCACGGCCTCGAAGATCTGCGCGGAGTGGTAGCTCTGCACCGTGGAGATGCCCATCTTGGACATGATGGAGACGATGCCGGCGGTCGCAGCCTTGTTGTAGTTGGCGATGCCCTGCTCGGCCGTCACGTCCAGGTCGCCGCGTGCCGCCAAGTCGCGAATGCACGCATGCGCGTTGTACGGATAGATACCGCTCGCGGAGTAGCCCACCAGCGCCGCAAAGTCGTGCGGGGACACGGCGTCGCCGCACTCCACCACGATGTCGGCAAAAGTACGCACGCCGGCGCGGATCAGGTGGTTGTGCACGCAGCCCACAGCGAGCAGTGACGGCACAGGGACCTCGCCCGCCGCAGCACGGTCGCTCAACACCACGATGTTCACGCCGTCGCGGACCGCAGCCTCAACGTCCTCGGCAAGCTGCTTAAGCGCAGCCTGCAGCGCGCCCTCGCCGGCGTCGCGGCGGTAGACGGCACGGAAGCGACGGGTCTTAAAGCCCACGCGGTCGATGGCGCAGATGCGGTCGAACTCCTCCTCGCTCAGCAACGGGCGCTCCAAGCGCACCAGCTGACAGGCCGTGCGGGAATCCTCGAGCAGGTTGCCGTGGTTGCCCAGATAGAGCGTGGTCGAAGTCACCATGTGCTCGCGCAGGGCATCGATCGGCGGATTCGTGACCTGGGCGAACAGCTGATAGAAATAGTCAAAGAACGAACGCGTCTTCTTGGACAGGCAGGCCAGCGGCGCATCGATGCCCATCGAGGCGAGCGGCGCCTTGCCCTGCCGGGCCATGGGACGCACGACCTCGTCAACGTCATCCCAGTGGTAGCCGAGCTTGGCCATACGCACGGCGGCGGGCACCTCGGCGTCCTCGGCGGGCATTGTCGCAACGGGCTCATCGAGCGCGTCAACGGTCAGCGTCTCCTCGGCAATCCAATCACGGTAGGGCTTTTCCTTGGCATAGCGGGCGCGCAGTTCGTCGTTGTAGATCACGCGACCGCGGGCAAAATCGACCTCGAGCATCTGGCCCGGTCCCAGACAGCCGCTCGTCAGGATGTTCTCGGGGCTCACCTCGATGGTGCCCACCTCGCTCGCCAGCATAAAGCGACCGTCGCGCGTCACATAGTAGCGGGCAGGACGCAAGCCGTTGCGGTCGAGGGCGGCGCCCAGCGTGCGACCGTCGGTAAAGGCGATGGCCGCCGGGCCGTCCCACGGCTCCATGAGCATGGACTGGTAAGCGTCGTAGGCGCGGCGCTCCTCACTCAGGCTGTCGTTGTGGTCCCACGGCTCGGGCAGCAACATGGACGCGGCACGCGTGAGCGGTCGACCGTTCATGACCAGGAACTCAAGCACATTGTCCAGAATCGCGGAATCGGAGCCCTCGCGGTTGATGATGGGCATCACGCGCTCAAGATCGTGCTGCAGCACGGGGCTGTACAGGTTGGGTTCGCGGGCGCGGATCCAGTTGACGTTGCCCTTGAGGGTGTTGATCTCACCGTTGTGGATGATAAAGCGGTTGGGGTGCGCGCGCTCCCAGCTGGGCGTGGTGTTGGTGGAGTAGCGCGAGTGAACGAGCGCCACGGCCGTCTTGACGGCGGCGTCGTTGAGGTCGATGAAGAAGCGGCGCATCTGCGTGGCCACGAGCATGCCCTTGTACACGATGGTGCGCGAGCTCATGGAGCACACATAGAAGATCTTGTCGCGCAGGGCAAACTCGGCGTCGGCCTTCTTTTCGATGGTGCGGCGGCACACGTACAGGCGACGCTCGAAGGCATCGCCGGCGGGCGTGTCGTCCGGACGGCCCAGGAAGGCCTGCAGGATAGTGGGCATGCAGGCACGGGCCGTCTCGCCCAGGTCGTGCGGGTCGACCGGCACCTCGCGCCAAAAGAGCAGCGGCACGCCGGCCTCGGCGCAACCCTCCTCAAACACGCGACGGGCATCCTCTACGCCCTTTTCGTCCTGCGGGAAGAACAGCATGGCCACGCCATAGTCGCCCTCTGCCGGCAGAATCTGGCCGCACTTTTGAGCCTCTTTACGGAAAAAGTGATGCGGAACCTGGAACAGGATGCCGGCGCCGTCGCCGGTGTTCTTCTCGAGTCCGGTGCCGCCGCGGTGCTCCAAGTTGACCAGAATGGACAGTGCGTCGTCCAGGATCTGGTGATGGCGCTCGCCGTTGATATCGGCAAGCGCGCCGATGCCACATGCATCGTGGTCGAATTCGGGGCGATAAAGGCCCTGCTGCTGAGCGGAATCTGTCTGCATCGCGATCCTCCCCTAGATATTAGACAGTCAGTTGAATAGGCATACTAGGAGCATCGCCAACCCGTTGTGTTTCCCACCCGTTTCGAAACAATCGCGTAACGCACGCCCTGCGAGTGGACACCGCCGACCTCAAGGGCGACAACATAGGCCCCAAGTTCGGCCTGCAAACTCACCTCTTCAAACATCTCAATCTGTAACAGTAAGACCCAATTTCCATCCCTAGTTGTTACAGATCGAGACATCTCGGCAGCCCCCTTTCACCATCCCATTCAAATACAACAATTTTGTTAGTCATGGTTAACTTTTTGGCCTAAAACGGGTATCCTTTGCGGCGTCAAGCAAACGGCACGCAGGAGCTCACCATGCTCAACCATCTCAAACAACACTTTGGCTCGCACCGCACCGGAGGCCATGGCGGTCTGGACATCGCCCGGCACATCGGCCCCGGGCTGCTCGTCACCGTCGGCTTTATCGATCCAGGAAACTGGGCCTCCAACATGGCCGCGGGCTCGCAGTTTGGCTACGCGCTGCTGTGGATCGTCACGCTGTCCACGATTATGCTCATCGTGCTGCAGCACAACGCGGCGCACCTGGGTATCGCCACGGGCGCCTGCCTTGCCGAGGCCACGACACGTTACCTCCCCCGCTTCGTCGGGCGTACGGTGCTCGCCAGCGCCTATCTCGCGACCATCGCCACCGCCATGGCCGAAGTCCTGGGCGGCGCGATTGCCCTTCAAATGCTCTTTGGGCTGCCCGTACGCGCGGGCTGCGTCATCGTGGCGGCAGCATCGATGGCGATGCTCATGACGAACTCCTACAAGCATGCCGAACGCTGGATCATCGCCTTCGTAGGCGTGGTAGGACTCTCGTTTTTGGCCGAGCTTGCACTAGTCAAGGTCGACTGGCCGCAAGCCGCCGCAAGCTGGATCACGCCCAGTATGCCTGCCGACTCGGCAACGATTATCGTGAGTGTCCTGGGTGCGGTCGTTATGCCACACAACCTTTTTCTGCACTCCGAGGTCATCCAATCTATGCACTTCGAAGGCCAAGGCGAGCAGGTTATCGAAGAACGTCTGCGCTACGAGCTCTTTGACACGCTCTTTTCGATGGGCGTGGGCTGGGCGATCAACTCGGCCATGGTCATCCTGGCCGCAACGACCTTCTTTGCGCACGGCATGGTCGTAGACGACCTCGCCGTCGCAGCGGCCACGCTCTCCCCCATTCTGGGCCCGGCGAGCTCGACCATCTTTGCGGTAGCGCTGCTGTTCGCGGGACTATCGAGCAGCGTGACAGCGGGCATGGCGGCGGGAACCATCACTGCGGGCATGTTCGACGAGGAATACGATATCCACGACCGACATTCCTCGATCGGGGTGGCGGCCTGTTTCGTCGGCGCAGTGACGGCGTGCCTGGTCGTCCCAAATCCTTTTGAAGGTCTCATCTGGAGTCAGGCACTGCTGTCGCTTCAGCTACCGATTACGGTCTTTGTGCTCATACGGCTCACCAGTTCACCCCGCGTTATGGGCAAATACGCCAATTCGCGCCCGCTCAACGCGCTGCTCGTAGGGATTGGTGCCATCGTGACGATTCTCGATGTCGTGTTGTTGACAGGGATGTAATGGGACGGGGCACCTACCCAGGCAAACGTCTCGATCTGTAACATCTAGACCCGCTTTTGATGTCTAGATGTTACAGATCGAGATCATTCCGAAGGACAGCTCCGTTTGTCTCAATCTGTAACAAGTGGACCCAATTTCCACCGTTAGATGTTACAGGTTGAGACCTTCTGCCGGACGGTTTTGGTTTGTCTCGATCTGTAACAGGAAGACCCGTTTTGAGCCGTTAGACGTTACAGATTAAGACAAAAGGTCGGCCGGACTCACAACAGACAGGATCGGCCAACAGCAACCGTGATCCCTTGGGGGCGGAGAAAAAGGGTCCCGGCCGGGATATCCGACCGGGACCCTTGGACAGAGCTATATGTTGCCGTGAGCCGCGTGCCGACGAGCTACTCCTCGACGAGCTCAAACTGATCGGGACCGACGCCGCAGACCGGGCACACGTAGTCCTCGGGCAGCTCGGGCGTGTCGACCTCAACCTCGTAGCCACAAACGATGCACACGAACTTATACGTCTTCTTCTCCTCAGCCATGATGTTCTCCTCTCGAACGCGACTGGTGATGTACTTCGCTTATTAGTATATGTTATCAATAATATAATGCAAGTACTTTTAGAACATTTCTAGCCTTGATACGAGGACGCCTTCGGAGGCGTCTTGCCCTTCAGGACCTTATGGTAGTAATCGTAGGTGAGCGGCGTCTCGTCGCTCAGGCGCTCGGCATCCTCGACCTCGCCGATAAACAGTAGATGCGTGCCCACATCCACAGTGTCGATCAAACGGCAGCTAAACAGGGCCGCCGCGTGCTCGGGCACATAGGGCATGCCCAGAGCCGTCTCGCGGGTCTCGTATTTGGCAAACTTGTCATAATCGCTGCTGGTGCGGAACCCAAAGTTACCGATGTAGAGCATGTCGGCGGTCTGATCGATCACGGTCAGCGCGAACGCTTTGGCCGAAGCGATGACGCCCGAGGTGACGTTGTTCTTGTTCACGGCAATCGAGATGCGCGGCGGGGCGGATGTCACCTGCACCGCCGTGTTGATGACGCAGCCGGCGCGCAGCCCGTCTGCAGCGGAGCTCACCACGTACAGGCCGCTCGGCATGGTAAAGAACGCAGTTTTGTCCATAACGATCACTCCCCTAACTCGGGTTGGAACCTCATGGATGTATGTACCCACAAAAAAGGCAGCGCCCATAACGGACGCCGCCTTTGAAACATATGTGTCAGAACAGTAAGAAAGATAAGACACCCGCAGTTGCGGTGAAATAGGGACTGAATAGCCCCTCAAACAGGCAAAACAGTCCGTATTCCACCGCAACTTATGAAGGACGGTCAGCGGTTGCGTTCCTTGAGGGCACGGTCGATCTCGCGTTGGACATCACGCTTGGCCATGTCCTCGCGCTTGTCGTAGAGCTTCTTGCCGCGACCCAGGCCCAGCAGCAGTTTTACGCGACCGTCGGTATTAAAGTAGAGCTCCAACGGAACCAGCGCATAACCACGGTTGCGAAGTTTGCCGTCAAGAAAGTCGATCTCCTTGCGGTGCAGCAGCAGACGGCGCCGACGGTCGGGATCGCGATTCCACACGCCACCATGGCTATAAGGGTGGATATGCAGGCCGACGAGCCAGCACTCCCCGCCACGAATCAGTGCAAAGGTATCGGTAATCTGGCACGCGCGCTCGCGAATCGACTTGACCTCGGTGCCGCTCAGCTCAATACCGCACTCAAACGTCTCATCGATAAAGTACTCGTGATGTGCCGAGCGATTCTTGGAAATGAGTTTGCGCTCGCGCTTACTGGGCATCGCCGGCCTCCTTGGCGCCATCGGTTCCCTTGTCGGCACCTGCGCGCTTTGCCTTGCGCTCGGCATTGAGCTCGGCATCGCTCTCGCGCACCAGTTTGATAATCGCCGCGCAGGCCTCCTCGCCCACCAAGTCGCGAGCACGCACCGTCAGGCGCGTCGCCTCCTGCTTGTCGCCGTCGCTTGCAGCATCGGTCGCACACATGATCAGGCAGATGGCGATCTCGGCCGAAGGTGAGGTCGGCACGCCCTGCAGGGCGAGCTCACCCATCACGTGGTCGTCGCTCTCATCGGCGGCATCCGGATAGGTGGTATGGATCTTGTTGAGCAGGCGCGTCGTATGCGCATCGTTGGGCGCCAGGCGCAGCGCCAGACGCGCGCAGCCCACGGCAGCCGAAACGTTCTCGGTCTCGGGCTCCAAGAAGTACTGACCTAGATTGGCGTAAGCGCGGGCGGCGCACTTGCCATCGCTTGCACGCTCCAGCACCGAGAACGAGAGCGATGCCCATTCCTGCTTGTCCTCGAGAGCGCGGAACAGCTCGGCCAGATCCAGGCGGTAGTTGCAGTTCATGGGGTCCCAGCGCACGGCCTGCATCAAGGCGTTGCGAGCACTCACATAATCCTGCTGGCGAATGTAGGCAAACGCCATGTCAGAGTACAGGCGGTCAAACGGCACCTCGACCTGCACGAGCTCGCGCGGATCCTTCTCCACGCGGCGATAGGCCAAGCGCTCAAACTTGCTATCGAAGCTAAAGTATTGACGCTTCTCCTCCGTCTTGCACTCAGCGTCGATATACTCCTCGGCGAGCTCCACCAGACGCTCCAGCAGCGGCGTCGCCGTAGCCAGGTCGCCCTGCGCCAGATAGTTCTCGGCATACGTGATGTCTTGCAAGCTGATGGGCAGATCCATGGCTACTCCTCGATCCGGGCGGCAGACTCAACGCGCGCCTTAAGCATCGGTCAATACACAAAACCCGGGTCTCTTACGAGGCCCGGGCATTCAATTTTGGTAGCCCGTACCAGATTCGAACTGGTGATCTCCGCCTTGAGAGGGCGGCGTCCTAAACCGCTAGACGAACGGGCCATATGTAGCAAATGCAATGGCTGGGATGGAGGGAGTCGAACCCCCATTGACGGAACCAGAATCCGCTGTCCTGCCATTAGACGACATCCCAATGACTGCATCGCTGCGCTCGGCTGTGCCTTTGCGCAAGAAAGAAATATACGGGAAGTCTCGCCGTGACGCAAGCCCCAATTTTGACTTTTTTGAAATTCAGTCAAATTGGCCTAATTTAGTCCAACCCGTGAAGGACCTGTGAAGCCGACCGCTGTACACGAAGGGCAAAACACCGCGAGCGGTAGCCGTCAACCGTTGGCAGATTCTACCGCGAAAACGATAGCACCAGGCAACACAATCGAAGTATCAATGATCGCGTAGATATCGAGGTACCATGGACGAAGAGCTTGATTACCTATGGGAGACCCTGGGCCTCGAGATCACTGCCGACCTTTGGCCCGAACGGGACAAAATCCATCCCACACTGCGCCCCGCCATTACTGTGGTGCAGGCAAAATACCGCCGTGCATCCTTTTTGATCATGCGGATGTCATGGCACGCGGGACTCCCCGACCTTAAGCGAATCCAGGCAAGCCTCGTCGAGTTGTCCGGTATGCCGACCGTCATATCCGAGGCGCACCTGGAGCAGCGCCAGCGCGAGCGACTGCAACAGCAGCGGATTCCCTTTATCTGCCCTGGCATTCAGGCATACCTGCCCTTTATGGACGAGGAGTACTGGAGCGGCAAACCCAACAAGCACGTAAAGGTCTACGATCCGCACGAATGGGCACAGCTCGAGGATTGAGCCGAGCGAGCCCGCCGATGGAAAACACGTCCCACTCTGAGCACACAAAACGGGACGCACTTTCCGCAGCCGCTACAGTAACGCCTCGGCCCAAGCCGCTTCCCTAAAGCCAGGAATCGCAAAGTCGTCGCCCACCAGCAGCGGACGCTTGACCAGCATGCCGTCGGTCGCCAGCAGCTCGTAGCACTCCCGATCCGTCATGCCCGCATCCAGACGCGCCTTCAGGCCCAGCTCTCGATATTTCATGCCCGACGAATTAAAGAAGCGCCGCACCGGCAGCCCCGAACGAGCAATCCAGGTCGCAAGCTCATCAGCCGTGGGATTGTCCAAAACGATACCGCGATCGATATACTCTACCCCATGTTCGTCCAGCCATGCCTTGGCCTTCTTACAGGTCGAGCACTTGGGATATTCAACAAACAATACCGCCATGGGATTTCCTTTCTTAGAGAAAACAGGTGTCTGGAAAACCGCACATCGACGACCACTCGCGATTGCAGCCGTTATTGTAGTCAATGTCGAAGCATAGGCAGTCGCGATGTCTCGTCTTAAGGCTAGCGCCTCGCATGGGCGCCGATCGGCCGAGTCGCATGGCGCACTAACGCCGCCGCCAGCAATACCAACAGCATGGCGGTGACATAGCCCGCAGCATCGAATCCTAAATCGATAACGTCGAAATGCCTGCCGGGAACAAAGATCTTATGTACCTGATCGCCAACGGAGCAGGCGGCGCAAAAGAGCAATACGGGCACGCAACGGGAGCATACGCTCCACGGACGCCTGGAAAAGCAAACCACAACCACGGAGGCGAATAATCCGACGAAGAAAAACTCTACGGTATGGGCAACGCGACGGACGTTTGTGCCCACCCACATGCGAATGGAAGCAAGTCGGCCAGACCGGACATTCGAGGCAGCCGAATCGGCGCCCCCGGTCATTCCGTTCTCTGTCTGGGCTTCACCCGTGGCATCAGCAGCCTGAACGCCCGTAGCCTGACCCTCCACCACACGCGCGGTGGACTCGCTCAGCAACGACGTCTCCACCGCATTTTGCTCCGTCAGCACCCAGATGCCCGCCAGCGTTGCAGCGAACAGAACGATCGCGGTCCATCCGATTATTTGTTTTACGCGCGCCAAAGGCCAACCTCCGTCTTTTTAAATATGAGCGAGTGTAGCCCCAAATGACATCGTCACCGTATCAAAATTTGAATCGCAACAGGAAGCGACAAAGCGACGCAAACCCCTACCCCGCCTCGCGCATCCAGCGATCGAACGTCCCCACGCACACGCCCAGGCACTTTGCTGCCTGGCTGCGGGTAATATCGCCCGCCTCATAGCTATCGCGCACCAGCTCAAACTGAGGAGGGCACGGCTTGCGAGGTCGACCGAAACGGACCCCTCGCGCCCGCGCCGCTGCAATTCCCTCCGCCTGGCGCCGATGGATATTCTCGCGCTCCACCTGCGCCACGTAGCTCAGCAGTTGCAGCACAATATCGGCAATCAGGGCGTTGGTCACATCCGGCGCGCCGCTGGCCCTGGCGCGCGTGTCAAGCAATGGCATGTCCAACACCACAATGGCAACCCCGAGCTCCTTGGTAATGCGTCGCCATTCCTCAAGAATCTCGGAGTAATTACGGCCAAGTCGGTCGATAGAAAGCACCACCAGCACGTCCCCGTCTCCCAGGACGTGTAGCAGCTCGCGATAATGCGGCCGATCGAAGTCCTTGCCGCTCGCATGGTCGGCATAAATATTCGCCGAGCCCACACCATAGGCGCCCAGCGCATCCAGCTGCCGATTAAGATTTTGATCGCGCGAACTCACCCGCGCATAACCGTACACCGTCGCCATCTCATCCCCGCTTTCTTGTAAACCTGCCAAAAAGGGACAGGTTTATTTTGGTAGGTTTTACCTCCCAAATAGCAGGCAAGCGGGCAGCCAGGCAGACGGTAAGGTGGCCACAATTCAAATGCGGAGGGCGGTCCCGAAAGGCCGCCCTCCGCTCCTCCACCATGAGTCGGGATTTGGCTAATGGATAAGCTTGAAGTCCAAGTGCCCACGCGTGGTATTGACACGTGAGACCTCGATAATCACGCGCTGCCCCAGCTCGTAACGGGTGCCTGTGTCGGCGCCCGTCAGAGTAAGCGCGTCCTCGTCGAACTCGAACCACTCGTTGCCCAGGCTCTTAATCGAAACCAAGCCTTCGACCTGCGTCAGGTCCAAGCGCACAAAGAGGCCCATGCTGCTAACCCACGAGACGGTTCCGGCATAGCGCTCGCCCAGGCGATCCTCATAGTACTGGGCAATCTTGATCTTTTGCGTCGCATGGCTGGCGGCATCTGCCGCGCGCTCGGCATCGCTACATGCGCGGCAGATCTGCGGCAGAATGCGCGGCAGCGACTCGCGCCCCTTGCCGATCAGCCACGGCGTACGGACCAAGGCGTCCTTGCCGCCGAGCTGCTCATAGGCCAACTGCAGTTTGAGCACGCGGTGCACCACCAGATCGGGATAGCGACGGATGGGACTCGTAAAGTGACAGTAGCACGGCGCGGCGAGCGCAAAGTGGCCCTCGTTGCGCGGCTTGTACAGCGCGCGCTGCATGCTGCGCAGAAGCAGCGTGTTAACGAGCGGTGCGTTGGCCGAACCGGCGGCAGCATCAACTGCAGCCTGCAGCTCATCGGGGCTCCCCAGGGCAATACCGGCAGCACGGCGATCGTCGATGATGCCTAGCTGCGCCAACGCAACGGCAGCACCGTGCAGGCTATCGGGGCTCGGATCCTCATGCACGCGATAGCAGGCCTCGATATCACGGTCTGCCAGCCACTCTGCAACGCACTCGTTGGCGAGCAGCATGGCTTCCTCGATAAGCGACGTGGCACACGAACGCTCACGCGCCACAATCTGCACGGGCACTCCGTCCTCATCCAATAGAGCGCGAATCTCGGCCGTGTCAAAATCGACTGAGCCGCGGGCGCGACGAATACGACGGCGAAGTTCGGCGAGTTCGTTAGCGGCGACAAGGAAATCGCCGAGGTCGATGTTGTAGCCGCGGGCAGTCTCCTCGCACGCAAGACCGCGCTCAAGCGCTTCCTCGCGCGAGGCCTCGGCAGCCGCAACATCCTCGGCCGCACCCTCCAGCACCGAATACTCAACCGCACCGGCACGCACCAGCAGCGCCTCGGCGCCGTCATAGTCCATACGCACACGCGAGCGAATCACGCTGGGGTACGGATCGTAATGCCGCACGCGACCCTGCTCATCGAGCTCGATATCGACGGTAAACGCAAGACGGTCCTCGTCAGGGCGAAGCGAGCACAGGTCACAGGACAGGCGTTCGGGCAGCATGGGAAGCACGCGATCGGCCAGATACACCGATGTCGTACGATGGCGAGCCTCAAGATCGATATGCCCGTCCCAAGCCACATAGTGTGAAACGTCGGCGATATGCACACCCAGCTTGTAGCCACCCTCGGGCGTGCGCTCCAACGAAATGGCATCGTCAAAGTCGCGCGCGTCGACCGGGTCGATCGTGATGACAAAGCGGTCGCGCAGATCGCGACGGAGCGGGTCCTTAAGCGCCGCGGACACATCGAGCGAAAGCCCCTCGGCCTCGTCCAGCGCGGCCTCGGGATAGCTATCGGTATAGCCGTAACGCGCCATCACATATTGAACGCCCAAATCGGGCGCGTCATCTCCGCCAATGCGGCGCTCGATCGTCACGGTGCCCGATTCCAGGCGCGTCGGGTAGGTCAAAATGCGCGCGACAACAGCATCACCCGGGTGGACACCCAGGCGATCCGCCGAGGTATCCTCGGGCAGAATGAAGAAGTCGGCCTTCAGACGCGAATCGAGCGGCTCGATCACACCGAGCGGACCGGCGGTCTGGTACGTACCCACTACGCTTATGGCTGCGCGCTCAACCACGCCTTCGATCACGGCGCGCCGCTCACCGTGCGGGCTGTTCTTAATGCTCACGGCAACGGTATCGCCATCCATAATCTCGCGCTTGCCACGGCCCATGACCTTGTAGTCGCCATTCTCGGTTATGACATAGGCACTGTGCTCATGGAGCTGCACGCGCCCGGTCAGGCTCGGACGGCGTTCGCTGCGCACCGGCCCGCGTTTATTGCGAGCTCCACGCTTATGCTTGTTATTGCGCCCCATGGCGCCTCCTAACTATCGATTGCGAACTCCAAAGAGTCTACCCAAATGATCCGTTTTCCTGCCGTCCCCTAGGGATCAAAAAACGGGCCGCCTCATAAGAGACGACCCGTTGGAAGGGATGAATTCCAGGCATGCCTACACGCGCAGATAGCGGCGCATGGCGATGGCAGAACCAAAGAGACCGATAATCACGCCGACCAGAATCAGCGCAGCATAGGTCACCAGGTAGTACTGCATCGGCAGGGCAAACGACATCCAGCCGATGCTCTCCTGCAGACGCGGAATCATCAGATTGCGCAGCAGCTCCAGAACGCCGATGGAAAGCAGCGAGCCCAAAATGGCCTGCAGTACGCCCTCGGTGATAAACGGGCCACGAATGAAGCCGTTGCTGGCACCGACCAGACGCATAATCGCAATCTCACGACGACGCGCCGTAATGGACAGGAGAATCGTGTTGTTGATGAAGATGAATGCGATAAAGGTCAGAAGGCCAACGAGCACCACAGCGGCGATGCGGATGTAGTTGGTCACCTGGAACAGGCGGCTCACTTCCTCCTGGCCGTACAGCACGCTCGCGTTGACGTCGCCGTCATCCGCGATCTTCTGGAAATCGGCATCCTTCTTGAGCTTCTCTGCCGTGCTCTCGACCTTGGACGGATCGTCCATCTCAATAGCGAAGGAAGCCGGCAGCGGGTTCTGGCCATCGAGCGCGCTCATGGTGGCGTCGGCGTTGCCCGACATCTTGCTCGTATACTCGGCCAGCGCGTCGTCCTTGTCCTTATAGGTCACGGACTTGACGTTATTCCACATCTTAAGCTCGGCCTCAAAAGCCTGAACATCGGCCTGATCGGCGTCATCGCTAATGAACGCGTTGATGACAACCTGATCCTCGACGGTGCCGATCACGGAGTTCAGCATCGCGGAGCCCATGATAAACAGGCCGATGATAAACAGCGAAAGGAAGATCGTGATGACGGCGCCGAGCGAGGTAGTCCAGTTACGGAAGAAGTGGCTGATTGCCTCTTTGAAGGAGTAGCCAACGTTAGTTGGTGCCATAGTTGCCGTAACCTCCCCTCTCCTGGTCGCGGATGACGTGGCCGCCCTCGAGGGCGATCACGCGACGGTGCATGCTATCGACCATCTCGCGGTCGTGCGTGGCGACGATCACGGTGGTGCCGGTGCGGTTAATACGCTCAAGCAGCTTCATGATGCCCAGCGAGATCGCCGGGTCGAGGTTGCCCGTGGGCTCGTCGCAGATCAGCAGCGGCGGACGGTTGACCATAGCACGGGCGACGGCAACGCGCTGCTGCTCGCCACCGGAAAGCTGGTCGGGCAGCGAGTCCATCTGATCGGCCAGGCCGACCAGACGCAGCACCTCGGGCACCTGGCTGCGAATGACGCCCTTGGGCTTGCCGATGCACTGCAGGGCAAACGCCACGTTTTCGTAGGCGGTCTTTTGCGGCAGAAGCTTAAAGTCCTGGAACACGGCGCCAATCTGGCGACGCAGGAACGGAACCTTGCGGTTCTTGATCTTCATGAGGTCCTGACCGGCAACCAGGATGCGGCCGCTCGTCGGCTTGACGTCGCGGTTGAGCGTCGACAGCAGCGTGGTCTTACCCGAACCGGAGTGACCGACCAGGAAGACGAACTCGCCCGGATAGATCTCGATGTTGATGTCGTCGAGTGCAGGCTTGTTGGGCTGTGCCGGATAGATCTTGGTGACATGCTCCATAAGGATGACGGGCTCGACGCCGGCCTGTTTGGCCATCTTCTTGCGGCTGGCCTGCGGATCGATGGGCGCAAACACCGACGTAAAATCGGGGTTGTTGAGCGCGTTATCGAGGCTTGCGACCTCGGCTGCCTGATCGCTCTCGACCACCGGGGCAGCAGGCTGCGTGGGGTCGGGAATAGCGGCAAAGAGACCGGACTGCGCAGGCTGAGGAGCCGGCGTCGCAGGGGCCAAGGGGTCGGGAATGCCGGCCATGGTAGGCTGCGGCGTGGCGGCACCAGCCTGAGACTGCTCCACGCGAGCGGTCACGGCCTGAACGGGCTCAAAACCCGCCGTGCCGGAAAGCGCGACATCGCTGGTTGGATTGTAGGCAAAGGGATCGGATGCCGGCTGTGCCTGATCTGCCGGCTGAGCGGGGGCCTGAGCAACAGGCTGGCCCTCTGAATCCGGAGTGGCGAAACGACTGCCCTGGACGCCTGCCTGCGTCTTGGGGGCATCATCGCCCGCACCGGAGGTACGGAAGTGGTTACCCACTGGTGCTCCTTATCGTCGTGCGTTTAAACTACATGAGCGCTTAATATTTTAGCAGCATTAGCTTTGCTGCACATAAGAAGCATGGCCGTGTTTGGGTCCCTCCGGCCGGACACAGGGTTACTTTCCAAATCGTCCTCGGACATGTCGGAGCCTCCGCTGCGCACTACGTGCGGCGGGGGCTCCTCCGTCCTGCGGAAAGATTTGGAAAGTAACCCTGTGTCCGGCCTGCGATAACTAAGGGGTCGCTGCGTTTTACTTGGGTGCAGCAGCGCCGTGCTTGGGGGCTGAATTGCACTTTGCTGGTCTGGGCCCGTTTCCCGGAGAAAGCCTTTACTTGGTGCGGGCCTAATTTGTTTGTTGCCGACAAAAAACAGGGGCGTCCTCTTTGAGGACGCCCCTGTTATGGATTGCATACGGTTGCTGAAGCGATACTTTGCCTCGTCTTGCCCTAGGCCAAGAACTCCTTGGTGGTCGCCACGATGTTGGCGGCGTCCAGGCCATACTTGTGCAAGAGCTCGGCACCCGGGCCAGACTCACCGAAGGTGTCGTTGACGCCGATCTTCTTGAGCGACGTCGGGCACTGCTCGCACAGGACGTCGGCAACGGCGCTGCCCAGGCCACCGATCACAGAGTGCTCCTCGACGGTCACGACGTGACCGGTCTTGGTGGCGCTCTTGACGATCAGGTCGGCATCGATGGGCTTGATGGTGTGCATGTTGATGACCTCGGCGTCGATGCCCTCGGCAGCGAGCTGCTCGGCGGCCTCGAGAGCCTCGCCGACCATCAGGCCGCAGGCAATGATGGTCACATCGGCGCCCTCGCGCATGACAATGCCCTTACCCAACTCGAACTTGTAGGTCTCGGGGTCGTTGATAACCGGCGAGGCCAAACGAGCGAAGCGCATGTACACCGGACCGTCGCACTCGTAGGCGGCGCGCGTCACGGCGCGGGCCTCGACGTCGTCGGCAGGAACGATCACAGTCATGCCAGGGATGACGCGCATCAGGGCGATATCCTCGCAGCACTGGTGTGTGGCGCCGTCCTCGCCCACCGAGATACCGGCGTGCGTGGCGCCAATCTTAACGTTGAGATGCGGGTAGCCGATGGAGTTACGGACCTGCTCAAAGGCGCGGCCGGCGGCAAACATGGCAAAGGTGCTCGCGAAGGCAACGCGGCCGGTGGTCGCGATACCGGCGGCGACGCCCATCAGGTTGCTCTCGGCAATGCCCACATCGAAGAAACGATCGGGGCAGGCGGCCTTGAACTTGCCGGTCTGCGTGGCGGCGGCCAGGTCGGCGTCGAGGACCACAAAGTCATCGTGCTCGTTGGCGAGCTCGACGAGGGCCTCGCCGTAGCTTACGCGCGTGGCGATTTTTTTGACGTCTGCCATCCTAGAGCTCCTCTCCGGCGGCCGTGAGCTCTGCCATGGCCTGCTCAAACTGTTCATCGTTGGGGGCCTTGCCGTGCCAACCAACCTGGTTCTCCATAAAGGAAACGCCCTTGCCCTTCATGGTCTCGGCGATGATGGCGGTCGGCTGACCCTTGGTGGCGCGGGCCTCGGCAAAGGCGGCGCGGATCTGATCGAAATCGTTGCCGTCGGCAAGCTCCACCACGTGGAACTTAAAGGCGCGGAACTTGTCGGCGAGCGGCATGGGGTCGTTGACCTCCTCGACGGGGCCGTCGATCTGCAGGCCGTTGTGGTCGACGATCACGCAGAGGTTATCGAGCTGCTGGTTGCCGGCAAACATGGCTGCCTCCCAGACCTGGCCCTCCTCGCTCTCGCCATCACCCAGCAGGGCGTACGTGCGGTAAGTATCGCCCCAGTGCTTGGCGGCAACCGCCATGCCCACGGCGGCGGAGATGCCCTGGCCGAGCGAGCCGGTGGACATATCGACGCCCGGGGTGTCGTTCATGTTGGGATGACCTTGCAGGTGGCTGCCGATATGGCGCAGCGTCTCGAGATCCTCCTTGGGGAAGAACCCACGCTCGGCGAGCACGGCGTACAGGCCCGGAGCGCAATGGCCCTTGGAGAGCACAAAACGGTCGCGATCGGCCTTGCGGGGATCGGCCGGGTCGACGTTCATTTCCTCAAAGTACAGATAGGTCATGATGTCGGCAGCGCCGAGCGAACCGCCCGGATGGCCGGACTTGGCAGCGTGCACGCCGGTGACGATGCCCTTCCTTACCTCGTTGGCAACCTTTTTGAGCTCTTCGTCGCTCATTGTGCCTTCCTTTCATCCTCATTAGACAAAATGCGCACGGCACGGAAAGGTAATCCCAACACAGCCGCAATGCACGTACGTCATTCATTATGCTGGAAACTGATGGCTTTACCAGAGTTTTTATCATTATTTGAACAATTTAGCAGGCAGAACCGCTGATGAAACGGTTTATCAATGTGAACGTCTTTTGGATGGAACGCGATCGACCCTACGCGCTAATGTCCTTGAATCCCTCGCCGAAGGCTTCCGTAACGTCGGCAACCGTCACGATGGCATGAGGATCGCGCTCGCGCACGATCGTCTTGAGGGTATTGAGCTCTCGACGGCTCACGATGACCATAATCACTGGCTTCTCGGCACCCGAATACATGCCAGTCGCCTTAAACTTGGTACAACCACGACCCAGGCCATACATGATATCGGCAGCGATATCAGGGAACTTGTCCGAGATGATGAGTACCATACGGCGTTTGTTGCCACCATCGACCACGGCATCGATCACGTAGCCGCTAATGACCATCGAAAGGCCTGCATACAGTGCGTTTTCGATTGAAAAGACCGGAGCCGATAGCGCGCATACGGCAACATCGATCGCCATGACGGTCGAGCCCACCGGCAGCGAGGTGTTACGCGAGATGATTTGGCCAATCGTGTCCGAGCCGCCGGTGTTGGCGCCGGCGCGCAACACCATGCCGTAACCGATGCCCGTAATAATGCCGCCCCACATGGCAGGGAGCATCAGGTCCGCATCCGCCAGAGGTGCTACAAACGGGGCGAACAGATCGGTAAAGAAGCCCAGCAGCACAAAGCCCGTCGCGGTCTGCACCACGTAGAACATGCCGCCCTCGCGCATAACGACCAACAACAGCAAGGCGTTCATCACGATCGTCTGAATACCAACGGGAAGCGATAGGCCGCGCGCCGCGCCGACCGCCTGGATAATGGTGGCAAGGCCCGTAACGCCACCGGCGGCAAGACCGTTGGGAATCAAAAACAAGTCGGTCGCGATGGCGGCCAAGGCACACCCCAACATGATCTGGGGCAGGTCGTGAAAGAAGTTCATCGAAAGAATGCGCTTGATGTCCAGACGATATGCCATGCTGCCTCCCTCAAAAAAGCGCACCCAAACGGATGCGCTTTGAACTTCTTCTTGTATTCGATTCTACCGATTCGCCGGACAAAAACCACCCCTGCGCAGGGTTTGCTCTGGATACAAAACCACCCTGCTGGGAGGGTTTTAATGCATCTCCACATAAACCGGGCGGTTTATGCAGACGGGGTCTCCGCGTCGGCGTTGCCGGTGGCCCAGCGATGGTAGCCAATAACAAACGGGTCCAGGTCGCCATCGTCAAGAACGGCCTCGACATTGCTGGTCTCCACGCCCGTGCGTAGGTCCTTGACCATCTGGTACGGGTAGAGCACGTAGCTGCGAATCTGGTTGCCAAAACCAATCGTGGTCTTGGGTCCGCGGATCTCATCCAGGGCCTCGGCGCGCTTCTCGAGCTCAATCTCGTACAGGCGGGCCTTGAGGATCTGCATGCACGCAGCCTTGTTCTGAATCTGGCTGCGCTCGTTTTGACAGGTAACCACAATGCCGCTGGGGAAATGCGTCACGCGCACGGCGGAGTCGGTGGTGTTGACGCCCTGACCGCCCGGGCCGCTCGCGTGGTACACGTCCACGCGGATGTCATCGGGGCTGATCTCGATGTCGATATCATCGGGTAGCACGGGGATGACCTCGACGCCGGCAAACGTGGTCTGGCGGCGCTTCTTGTCGTCGGTGGGGCTAATGCGAACCAAGCGGTGGACGCCGGCCTCGGCGCGCAGCATGCCAAATGCGTCCTTGCCCTCGACGGTAAAGGTCGCGCGGTCGATGCCGATGACCTCGGCTGCGGGACAGTCGTTGATGGTGACCTTCCAGCCGCGACGCTGGCAGTACTTCATGTACATCTTAAAGAGCATGAAGGTCCAGTCCTGGGCCTCCAGACCACCCTGTCCGGGCTTGATAGTCACAATAGCATCGCCGTGATCGAACTCACCGGTAAACCAGCTCGAAAGCTCAAGCTCGTCGATAGCGCGGGCCAGGCGTTCTGCCGTAGCGGCAGCCTCCTCGCGCAATGCGGCGGCGTCGGGGTCATCCCCCATCTCTTCGGCAAGCTCCAGCGCGGCGCGGGCATCGGAAAGCTCGCCGCGCGCGGTGTCCACGGCAGCGATATCTTCCTTGGTGCGAGCGATCTCCTCCATGGTGGCACGAGCGGCGTCGGCGTCATCCCAAAAGCCAGGGGCAACACTTTTGGCCTCGAGCTCGGTCACGCGGGTACGCTTCTCGTCCAAGTGGAGATACGACTCGACCTCACCGAGCCGGTCCGCAAACGCGTCCAGCTCGGCGGGCGTTACCTCTAAAGCCTCAGCCATTAACGATTCCTGCCGTGGCAGTACTTAAACTTCTTGCCGCTACCGCAGGGGCACGGGTCGTTGCGGCCCACGTTGACGTACGGATCGTCGCTCTCGGACTTGCGATAGGTGGTCACCTTGCCACCGTTGTTGACGGCAGCCGGACCACCCTGGACAGCCGTGCGGGCCTGCACCTGTGCCTGCTTGCGCAGCACCGAGTCGCCGTTGTCACCATCGACCTCGGCAGGACCGGAGAAGCGCGCGCCCTCGAGCGCGGGCTCCTCCTTGTGCTCCACGGCACGCGGGGCAGCCTTGATCTCGATGCGCAGAACCGTGCGCAGGTAATCCTCATACATGGTATCGACGAGTATCTGGAACGCGCCGTAGGCCTCGGTCTTGTACTCAACCAGCGGGTCGCGCTGGCCAAAGCCGCGCAGGCCGATGCCGGTCTTGAGGTAGTCCATCTCCTGCAGATAGTTCATCCAACGGGTATCGATGACGCGCAGCATGACCTGGGTGTTGAGCTCGCGCATCAGGTCATCGCCCAGACGCTCAGCCTTCATGTTGTAGCACTTCTCAACGTAGGCCAGGACATCGGCGGCCAGGGCCTCAAAGTCCTCGTCGGGGAACTTGGGCGTATCGATATGGCCGGTAAGCTCTACGACCCACTTGCGCAGGCCCTCCAGATCGCGCTCGCCCTCGTGGCTGTCCTTGGTGCAGAACTCCTGCACGCAGCGGTACACGGTGTCGTGCATGACCTCGGTGATGTGATCGGTCAGGTCCTTGCCGTCCAAGATCTTGTTGCGCTCGGCGTAAATCACCTGGCGCTGCTTGTTCATGACGTCGTCGTACTCAAGGACGCTCTTACGCATGGAGAAGTTGATGCTCTCGACCTTGTGCTGGGCGCTCTCGACGGCCTTGGAGATGATCTTGTGCTGGATGGGCATGTCGTCGCCCATGTCGGCGGTGACCATCATCTTGGAGACGCGGTCCATCTTGTCGCCACCGAACAGGCGCATCAGATCGTCCTCGAGCGACAGATAGAACTGGGTCTCGCCCGGATCGCCCTGACGGCCGGAACGGCCGCGCAGCTGGTTGTCGATACGGCGGGACTCGTGGCGCTCGGTGCCGATGACGGTCAGGCCGCCGGCGGCAAGCACGCGCTCGCGCTCGGCCTTGCAGGTCTCCTTGGCCTCGGCGTTAAACTGCTCGAGTTGCTCGGGCGTCACGTCCTCCATGGTCAGGCCCTCGTACTCCAGGCGCTCGCGCACCAGCTCGTCGGGGTTGCCGCCCAGCAGGATGTCGGTACCACGACCGGCCATGTTGGTGGCGATGGTCACGGCACCGTAACGTCCGGCCTGGGCGACGATATGAGCCTCGCGCTCGTGGTGTTTGGCGTTGAGGACCTCGTGCGCGATGCCGCGCTTGGTAAGGGCGGCCGACAGTTTCTCGGAGCTCTCGATGGAGACGGTGCCCACCAGGACCGGCTGGCCCTTGGCGTGGCGACGCTCCACATCGTCGGCGACGGCGTTGTACTTGGCCTGAATGGTGCGGTACACCAGATCCTCGTGGTCAACGCGCTGCACGGGCTTGTTGGAGGGGATGACCTCGACGGGCAGCTTGTAGATCTCGCGGAACTCGGCATCCTCGGTAAGCGCCGTACCGGTCATGCCGGAGAGCTTGTCATACAGGCGGAAGTAGTTCTGAAGGGTGATGGTGGCAAGGGTCTGGTTCTCCTCGCGCACGAGCACGCCCTCTTTTGCCTCGATGGCCTGGTGCAGGCCCTCGGAGTAACGGCGACCTTCCATGATGCGGCCGGTGAACTCGTCGACGATCTTGACCTCGCCGTTGGTGACCACGTACTGCTTGTCGCGATGGAACATGTACTGGGCCTTCAGCGCCTGCTGCAGGTGGTTGACGAGCTGGCCCGAGAGGTCGGCGTAGATGTCCTCGATACCCAGGCGGCGCTCGATCTTCTTAAGACCGCGCTCGGTGGCGGCGATGGTGTGCTTGGCCTCGTCCATGACGTAGTCGCCCGTGGGCTCCACGTCCTCGGTGGCGGTGAGCATGTCGTGCGACACGTCCTCGCCGCGCTCCAGGCCGCGCACGGCACGCGCAAAGTCCTTGTAGGTGCTGGCCGACTTGGTGCCGGCGCCCGAGATGATGAGCGGGGTGCGCGCCTCATCGATCAGGATGGAGTCGACCTCGTCGACGATAGCGTAGTTGTGTCCGCGCTGAACACGCTGCTCGGGACGGGTGACCATGTTGTCGCGCAGGTAGTCGAAGCCGAACTCGGAGTTGGTGCCGTAGGTGACATCGGCCTGGTAGGCCGGGCGCTTGAGCTCGAGCGGCATGTTGTTCTGGAGCAGACCGACGGTCATGCCCAGGTACTTGTAGATGCGGCCCATCCACTCGGAGTCGCGCTTGGCCAGGTAATCGTTGACGGTAACAACGTGCACGCCCTTGCCGGCGATGGCGTTGAGGTAGCCGGCCAAGGTGGAGACGAGGGTCTTGCCTTCGCCGGTCTTCATCTCGGCGATATGACCCTCATGAAGCGCCATGGCGCCGATGAGCTGCACGTCAAAGTGACGCATGCCCATGGTGCGCTTGGAGGCCTCACGCACGGTGGCGAAGGCCTCGGGCAGCATATCGTCGAGCGACTCACCATTGGCGTAGCGCTCGCGGAACTTATCGGTCTGGCCGCGGAGCTCCTCCTCGGTCATCTTCTCAAACTGGGGCTCAAGACCGTTGATCTGGTCGACGATCTTGTAGTAGCGCTTAAGGTCCTTATCGGATCCAAAGGACAGCAGCTTTGACATGAATCCCATGTGGTTTTCCTTTTTGGCCATCGCCCACGCCGTGCAGCTGCGGGCGAGTTAAACACAGATGATTGTACTTTAGCCAAACAAGGCGCGGCCTATACGGTCGAGCTCGACCGCCACGTAATAACTACGACCAACCTGCCACAATGGGACAGGTTAATTTTGGCAGGTCTATCTGGGCAAACGCCGCCTCTCTGCCATGTGGTGCCATGGGGACAGGTTAGTTTGCACTAATTTAAAAAGAAAAAGGGCCGCGCACCCAAATGGATGCACGGCCCTCATGCCATGAATGCGAGCGATTCCGCGGCGAGCTATTTACTCAGCAGCCTCGGTGGTCTCGGCCTCGGCAGCGGCCTCCTCGACGGGAGCCTCTGCGGGAGCCTCGGCGGCCTGCTTGGCAGCCTCCTCGGCAAACTTAGCAGCACGCTTAGCCTTCTCGGCAGCCTTGGCCTCAGCGGCGGCCTTGCGAGCGGCCTCGGCCTCAGCAGCCTTGGCGGCCTTGGCAGCCTTGGCCTCCTCAGCCTTCTTGAGCTGGGCGGCAGCGGCGCCACCGAACTTGTCGGCGAAGCGCTGGACGCGTCCACCGGTGTCGACGAACTTCTGCTGGCCAGTGTAGAACGGGTGGCACTCGTTGCAAAGCTCGACCTTCATCTCGGACACGGTAGCGTGCGTCTTGAAGGTGTTGCCGCAGGAGCACGTCACCGTGCACTCGACATACTGGGGATGGATACCCTGCTTCATGGTAGGACTCCTTATTAGTCAGGCGCTGGTTACCGATCAGCGCATAAGGCGTCTTGGTTTCCGACCAAGACAACAAACTTGGCTATGGTACCACGGCGCCGCGTGTCCCACAAAAGGTTCACGGTCTTTTCGGAACGACACGAATCTGACCCATCGAAACACATCTCCACCGTTCCTTCAACTGGGAAAATGCCGTCCCCGGGGCCTGAGAAGGGCCCCGGGGACGTTCGACTGACTGCGGGAACGGCCTTTCCGCTCAATGTGTTCGGCTGAGATCGGAAATCAACCAAACTGAACTAGGTTCAGTTGACATGGTTAAAAACGAGGGGCGACGCTTTTGCGTCACCCCTCGTCCCGGCCGGTTGCTTTAGTTGTACACACGGTAGTTACACTTGAACTGGGTTATGTGTCCATAGTTGGAGCGGTACCAACCCGACGTATAGCTGATTGCCTCTGCGCCTAGATAGTCGTAGCCCTTGTTGTAGCGAAGCTGACGGTAGGTCGTGTCGTACTCTGCTACGTAAAACGTGTCTCCAGAGAAGGCTTTGTACCGGTCCTTAACCGTCGAAGCCATGTACGCGGGTTCGACATCGCCTTTCTCCCCGTTGAGCGCATAGACGGGTGCCGCGATTCCGCATAAAGCCGTTGCCACGAGGATGGCGTAGACAGCCATGCGCGACGCATTGGACTTCAGCTGTTCAAATAGTTTCATGTCATTCACCTCGCTCGTATGTATCGAGGTATTCCTGCTTGAGCGTCTGCGAGGACGACTCGATCTTTTCCACGAGCGTGCCGGCCTCGATGAAGTAGAACGAGTTGGTGAGGTCTGCCAGGTCGTCGAGCAGGTGGCTTGAGATGAGCACGCTGCGTCCCCGCGCCACCTCGCTGCGCATCGCGTCGCAGGAGGTTTTCCGCTTTCCCGGATCGAGGCCGTTCAGCGGTTCATCGAGGATGAGGTACGGGCAACCGGTCGCTATCGCCATGGCAAGCTTTACCTGCTGCTTCATTCCTGTCGAGAGTTTACGGGTCGGCTTGTCGAGATATGGGGAGATTCCGAGGGAGTCGCAGAGCGAGTCGATGTCGGCGGCCGATCTCCACGCCTCCCTAACGAAAGCAAGGTGCTCGATGGCCGATAGCGTGGGATAGAGATCCGCGCCGCCCGAAGAGCTCAGGTAGACGAGTTCTGCGAATTCGGCTGATCGGCGTTGGCTGATTCCGTCTGCCGCCAGGCTTCCCGAGCGGATGCGGGTGGGAAATTGGCCCGACAGCGCTTCAAGAAGGGTGGTTTTCCCCGAGCCGTTGGGAGCGACGAGGCCCGCCGCCGTTCCCGGGCCCAAGGAAAGCGATCCGATTGAAAGTATCGTCGTGCTCCCGTATCCCACGCTCGCGTCCAGAAGCTCGAGCCCATGGTGCTTTTTCGCGGGTCCAGGCTGTTTGGGCGAACGTGCCGCAACGGCGCCGACCGCAAAAAAGACCGCAACGTATATCAGGGCCACGGCAAGCATCGATGCGCTGCCTGAACCGGAGCCAATGAATTCTGTCGGGAAGCATCCTACGTAACCCGTTGCCTCGATAGGCGAGAATACGGCCAGCGGCAGGAGATTGAGCGCGGCGTTATGCTCCAGTGCCGAATCGGACAGTAACGGGAATACCGGGGCCGCGACAAGCAGCGCGGAGGTAAGGGGGCCCGCGAGGACGCGCCTCGTTGCGGTCGATAGGACGGCGGAGCAAACGGATATCAAGGTTCCGCCCGCAAGAAGCGCGATAAGCAGGGCTGTGAAGACGTTTCCCGCGGTCGTGGTGGTAAGCGCGCCGTCATGGAAGAAGGAGATCGGGTACCCAATTTGCCCGAAGCCGTTTAGGGCCAAGGCGTAAATGCCCCCGGGTGCGAGGCCGGCGAGGAGCATCGCGGTCCCCGCGGCGATTATCGAAAACACGATCTGGATAAGGCGCCGGAATTTGGGCGCGGGCGCCTTCGCCGCCAGGGTCGCAGGCCTTGTGGCCCCGAGCAGGAGTATCGACGAGAGAAGGAAGGGAATGAAGGGAAGGAAAGACGGCACCGTGGCAATGGCGTAAGGCAGGAAGGAAAGGAATGGCAGATCGCTTGCAGAGGCTGGAATGTGCGTGATGCCGGAACTGCTCAGAGCACGGCAATATGCGAGCGCCGCGTCATTGGTCTCTCGGTCTCCCACGATGGATCCGGATTGGAAGCCTTCGTCCATGAGCGCGTAGTAGCTCTCGGCAGAGTCGAGAAAGGCGGCGTCGGTTTGAGCGGCGAGGGCGGCGTTCGCGTATCTTGCAAGCTCAGCGTCATCTTGCTGCTCTGGCGATAGGTCTGTGCCGCTGGCCTGGGGCGCGCGCGTATTGAATGCGTCGACAAAGCCCTGCATGCCCTGCTTCATAAAGAAGGGGCCGTAGATGGGTGAATTGAACGCAATGGGGACGGAAAAGGCTGCAGCAAGAACGAGCGTGGAAATCCATACGGCCTTGTCTCTTAGGATTAGTTTGAGAAGAAGTCGACAGTACATTCAGAAGCACCTGCATTCCTCAAAGAATCGTTAGATTAAAAGTAACAGACCGGATGAAGATACGTGCGACGGGGGCGAGGCGAATGGCTGAGCGGTATCGATACGCGGGTTCAACGGTATTATATTGACCACATAGATTTTTAACTTGCATTTCTACCCGCCCTTTTCGTAGAGTCGCCGATACGTGCTTAGCGCACCCTCGGCGCGTCCGGCAGGCTTTGCGAAATGGGATCCAGGAGACTTCGGCGCAGCATCATCTTGCGGAATGCTTCTAATGAGCCTCCCATCCTTCAAAAACAGAATCTCATCGCACAGCCTATCGACCGAATCCAAGATGTGGGATGACATGATGATGCACGTACCAGAATCGGCCAGCTTCCTGAGAATCTCGGAATGCAAGTCCACCCTGCTGGGGTCGAGCGCGTTCATGGGCTCATCTAATAGAAGGTACCGCGCGCCCGTCGCATACGCAATCGCCAGGGTAAGCTGCTGCTTCATGCCCTGGCTCAGAGTGCGGATCCTCATCTTCGCGAACTCGCCTATCTGCGTTTGTTCCACTATCTCTTCGATATCGCGAGCATGCGGCCACATATCGCAAACCATCTTGAGGTGATCTTCCGCACGCAATCCGGGATACAGCAGCGTCCCCTCACCAGGTGCATAGAAGATCATAGAACGGACCTCTCTCGCACCCGTACCCTGCACCTCATCCAGAACGATGCTCCCGTCCACGCGAGGACCCGGCAAACCTGCCATCGCACGCAGCAACGTCGTCTTTCCATGCCCGTTCGGAGCGACGAGACCGTAGACCGTACCCGGGGCAAACTCAGCGTTCACCGAATCTACGAGCACCTTCTTTCCATAAGAGATCGTCAGCGTTTGAAGGTCAATCATCGAGATCATCCCCTTTCGATCTTTGGAACACTCAGGCGCACCATCAACGGAGATACGGCGCCCAAGACCACCAGCAGAGCGCCCGATGCGCCGACGACCTCTCCAAAAGGCATCGCGTTCGTCCCTCGCCCAAGGAACCCAATCGTCCCCACCTGGGAAGCGGGATCAAACGAGGCGAATGGAGCCAGCAGCGCGACGCCCATGCCCACGCTTTCAACATGAGCGCTCAACGAACCCAACACCAAGAGAACCGCGCAAACCATTCCGGTGACAACGGGGTTGCGGCTAATCGCTGCTGTCAACGCAGCGACGACGGAAATCACGCCGTATGCCATGACCAGCAACGGAATACTGCACAACACCGCCTCCCCCACCATGGACGTTGTCGAAGCTCCCGCCCGAATGAGAGCGACGGGATACTCCGATCCACCCGCACCGTTCTTAATCACGGACACGACGACAGCGGGAACCATCGACACCAAAAGCAGCACCAAGCCAAGCAGGAGAGCCAGCGCAACAGCCGTCAGAAAACGCACATGCGCTGTTGCGGGGATCTGGAGAACCAGAAGGGAACGACACTGCAGGTGGGTGCACGCGAGCGATGTGACAACCACGGGCAACAGCAAAAATAAGGAGGGAAGCGCTGCCTGGAGATACGAAAGGAGGATTAATGGGGGCATCTTCGTACTTAACTCGTAAACCTTGGGGTCCGGCAAGCTCGCGATCGACTCAAGCAGAAGGGCGCGCGCCTCCGCACGAGAAGGAGTCTCCGGCTCGATTCCGATCGATTGCAGGAGAGTCGCATCTGCCGCGCCCAGCTCACCTCGAGCGCGCTCGTACGTCGCAAGGCTTCGAAACCCCTCCGCAGGCGTAGGTGCATACACGAAACCCGAAAGAGCATCTCGCATGTCTTCCAGGGCCGCTTTGCCCTCGACGTCCATATTCGCAGCGTTCTGCTCTAGATACCGATCTATTGAACGGAGCTCCCCATCCCTATACCGAACAGCGGAAACGTTATCAGCGTCAGGAAACATCTCGACCAGAGCCGGGGCCAGCATCGTCGTCGACATTGCAATCGCGCATACGGCGAGGGTAGGAGAACGCAGGAGCAGTTTCCCCATCGTTCTTACGTATGCAACGGCGGAGGCACAAGCGCTCGAACGAGTTGCCGTTCTCGATGCAGTGAAGGAACCTCTCTCAAGACAAATCGGGGATATCGGGCACGCGCAGCCGCTCTTTCCAGCAACGCAAAGCAGGCTAATTGCCAGCACCTCGATCCCGATTGCGCATACGAGGGCAATCGCGCCACGCTCGAAGCAAAGTCCAGGCAGATTCACTATCTGCGTTGTCGGGTACGGGCTATAGGCGCCGACGGTCAACTCAGTGTTCGCATACGTAAGGGGATTCAACAGGGCGAACTCACGTAAAGCGATGGATCTTCCGTAATACCCGGGAACCATCGTCACCCCCATCAGGGCACATACGAACACGATTCCAAGCGTAGGGTTATTGGCAATCTTCACGGCAAGGTGAACGACAAGCGAGATGAACGCTGCCACCAAGAATTGCAAGATGGCCGTCTGCGCGAACACCAGCCAAGCCGGTTTGATAACCGGAGTCGCATATTGAATGTAGCCTATCGGATAGAACGGCGAGCCCGGGCCATTCTTCACAAGCGCGGCGATTATCCCTGGAAGATTGATGGCGAGGACGGCAAGCATTGCAAAAACACTCGCCCATACGCTCGATGCAACAAGTCTACCCAGCTCGCCCATCGGTGCCTGGATGATGAGCTTTTCACGTTTGTTAAGACGCGCGGCAAGGAACGAGACGGCAACGGCCGTTGCGACCCATAGCAAGTACTCCTTCGATCCGTCATAATAGGTGTACTCTCCATCCGATATCTGCAGAAACGGAAGTAGGGGAGAGAGCGGTGCCAAGATAAGACGTCCCGCGGCAAGAGGGTACAGAAGCGCGGGCATGCTTGATGAAGAGGTATAGACACCGTCCTCCCCCGCATTCACAAGCGCATCCGCATAGGATGCTGACAATTCCTGCTCAACACGGGTTATTCCCGACTCGAGGTATTCGACCCGTCCGTCGATGACAGCCGCGCTCCTGAAGACGGGCAGAGCACAAAGAACCATCAACGCAACAACGACAACACAGAGCGACCTGGAGGAGAGGAGCGACCTAAAGATTACCTTCGAGATTTTGAGCATATTCATCGCCAACCTTAACCTCATCCAGTCGGAACAGAGGGGCCGAACAAAATGCTCGGCCCTTCCTCGCATCTAGTAGGTGCTATAGACAAATTGCCATTTATCAGTTGTGCCAAGAACACCACAGGAGCACATTGCAGCGAGGCGGGATTCCCTATGATGCGCGGATCGGCGATAGCCATTTCGGTAGGAGATCGTCTTGTAAGAGATGTTGAACATCGAGATGCTGTGCCCGCTTACGCCGCGAGGACAGCTGTAGCTCCAGTAGGTATCGACGACGTCGTCCGTATACCCGAGGGGCTCAACGAGGGCACACTGGCTGCTCTCCTGGGAAGGAGGCATCGGGGTATCCGCAAAAGCGGGGGCTCCCGGCAGCAACAGACAAAGAGCGAGGCCGAGGAAAACCAAGAGCTTACACGACTTAACAGTACTGAACATAATCCTCTCCAATCTAGAGGGGTTTCAGTTGCAGCATGCTGTGATTACTTGCCGGCAAAGTCAATTTAACATAAACTGTTAAAAAGTAACCTGAGTTTTTTAAATTCTTCGGAGGTTATTATGAGTTCCGACAATCGCACTCCCCGGCTTCATTCCTTCCGCATCGCATGTGCGATAGCCTCTGCGACCCTTTGCGCCACCGCCATCGCACAAGTGGCGTTCTCCTTAAAGCCAGCAATCGAAGTGCTCGACAACCCTGTAATTGCAGACTCCCCCGCGTATCCAGCCCTTGCGATCTCGACATTGGTCCCTGCCGTCATCGGTATCGCTACGACCATCCTCAGCGCCGTTCTCGTGTGGACGATCAAGAGCGGAGACCCCTTCAAGAAAGGGTCTGCGACATGCTTGAAGGTGCTCGGCATTCTCTTCGTTGTTCAAGCTGCCACCAGCCTCTACGCCGGCTCACTCAAAACCTCCGTTTCGATGTTTGGCGGCGAGGGGGCCGTCGGCGCCCAAGAGATCGCTTCATCATTCGATTGGACCTCTCTGGTTCTCGGCATCGTCCTGTTCATGCTTTCCCAGCTCTTCTTGTACGCCCGAGAGCTGTACCTCGACTCCGACGAGATTGCGTAAGGAAACGCCATGTCCGTAATTGTTCGCCTCGACAAGATCATGGCCGAGCGAAAGATTTCCTCGAACGAACTTGCCGAAAGGATTGGAACCACGCCCGTGAACCTGTCCCGTATTAAAAAAGGGCATATTCGCGGCATTCGCTTCAACACACTCGAGCAGCTATGCCTCGCCCTTCGTTGCCAACCCGGAGACCTTCTCGAAGTCATGAGCGAAGAGGATGCCCGAAAGGAGTTCGGACTCGATTGGTCCGCCGAGGATTAGAGGGCGGTCGTACTCGCCCTGCACACGGGGATGCGAATCGGCGAGGTCTGCGGCCTTCGGTGGTGCGATGTGGATTTCGAGGCGTGTCTGATCTCGGTCAGGCACTCGGTGGCATACGCGAAGGGGATGGGCTCGTTCATCAAGGACACCATGGTGACGCTCAACGTCTACGCCGACATCGAGCCCATCTCCAAAATCCATAACATGCTGCGCGCCACGCCGTGCCTTTGGCGCGGGCACCTCGGGCCGAGGGTCGATCCGGGTCCCATGTTCCAACAGAGGATCCAGGAGTCCATCGAGACGCTCCAGGCGTTCGGCTACGGCGTCACCGAGCCGGACGACCGAAATGTCGTCATACGCGACGTGAAGACGATCAGCCAGCTCTACCCCACCGAGTACGCGGCGGTGCTGGGGGCCATCCCGACCGAGGCCATGGTGGTCTGACAGGGGCGGCGCCCGCGGCATGCGCCGCGGAGCGGTATCCCCTACCGAAGGGCGGGGATGCTCCCCGCTTCCAGTTCGGAATCAGCCGTCGGAGGCGTTCGGCTGACTGCGGGAACGGCCTGTCCGCTCAATGTGTTCGGCTGAGATCGGAAATCAACCCAACACGAGCCAGCCACGCGCCAGGCGGCTCTTCCCCGTGTGGCCTGCCCCCTCACGCTCATGTTGCAGACATGTAACGCCACAGCGAGCGCGCCCTTTTTAGCGCCAGACAGGTACAATGATGAACACTGTACCGTAGCGGAGCGCCCCGCGCGCACCGCAACCACGCGAAAGGGTTTCCCATGGCCGAGATCTCGTCCTCCCGCATCGTCATCACCGTCCTTGGCAAGAACCGCCCCGGCATCGTCGCCGGCGTCACCCGCGTTTTGGGCGAGGCCAACGTCGACATCCGCGACATCACGCAGTCCATTATCGAGGACATCTTCACCATGACCATGCTGGCCGACACCGCCGAGTCCAAGCTCGACTTCGCCGAGCTGCAGAAGGCGCTGGCCGAGGCCGGCGAGCTTTCGGGCGTCAACGTGTCCATCCAGCGCGAGGACGTCTTTAACTTTATGTACCGCCTGTAGCGAACAAGCCGCCCGGGGCAGGCGGGCGCTTCCGCGTCCAAACGTACCGTCCCGACGTGGCATGGAGAGGAGCGCGCATGGCCTACGACGCCAAGAAAATCTATTACCGCTTCGATGACCATCTGAGCCGCCTGGTCCTGGACTACGAGGCCAGCCGCCAGATTGCGCCTGAAAGCGAAAACTTGTATTACGGCTTGCCCACCGACCCTTATGACGAGGGCCTGTTTGTCGAGCACAATGTTAAGCGCGGTCTTCGCAATGCCGACGGATCGGGCGTGGTCGCGGGCCTCACCCGCATCTCGGATGTGCACGGCTACAACAAGGTCGACGGCCAGGTCGTGCCCGACAAGGGCCGACTCACGCTGCGCGGCTACAACATTGAGGACCTCGTCAACAATGCCCAGGCAGAGGACCGCTATGGCTACGAAGAGGTCGCCTACCTGCTCATTACGGGCTCGCTGCCCAACAAGGATGAGCTCGATGGCTTTTGCGAGCGCCTGGGCGCGTTTAGGCATCTGAGCGATGAGTACGTCAAGGAATTCCCGATGACCACGGTGTCGGCGAGCATCATGAACGTGCTTCAGCGCGCCGTGCTGCTGCTCTATGCCTTCGACGCCGAGCCCGACGCGATCACCCCCGAGCACGAGATCGATGTTGCCATCTCCATGCTCGCCCGTCTGCCCCGTATTGCCGCCTTCGCGCACATGGCTTCGGTCGCCAAGCGTCGCGGCTCCGAGGTGCATGTGCCGCACCCCACGCCCGGCCTGTCCACGGCCGAGACCATCCTGCAGGTGCTGCGCGGCGGCATGGCGTTTACCCGCGACGAGGCGATGCTGCTCGACGTGATGCTTATGCTCCATGCCGAGCACGGCGGCGGCAACAACTCCACGTTCGCCTGCCGCGTACTGTCGTCGTCGGCCACCGACCCGTATTCGGCCTACGCCGCGGCCATCGGCTCGCTCAAGGGCCCGCGCCACGGCGGCGCCAACGCCAAGGTCGTGTCGATGCACGAGGACATTCGCGCACACGTTTCCAACTGGGAAGACGACGATGAGGTCGCTTCCTATCTGGGCAAGATCTTGGACAAGCAGGCCTTCGACGGCACGGGGCTCATCTACGGTATGGGACATGCCGTCTACACGCTCAGCGATCCGCGCGCCGAGGTCTGCCGCCACTACGCGCGCACGCTGGCCGCCAAGAAGGACCTGGGCGAAGAGTTCGCGCTCATCGAGCGCATTGAGCGCCTGGCCCCGCAAGTGATGCGCGATCACGGCATGACCAAGCCCATCTGCGCCAACATCGACCTGTACACGGGCTTTATCTACAAGATGCTCGGCGTGCCCGAGACGCTCTTTACGCCGCTGTTCGCCGTCGCCCGCATGGCCGGCTGGTCTGCGCACCGCATGGAAGAGCTCTTCTGCGCGCACCGCATCATCCGTCCCGCGTATCGCCCGGTTATCGAGCCGCTGGAGTACAAGCCGCTCGCCGATCGTTAGAACACAGACCGTTATAGAACCCAAGCGTGGCCAGGGCATCACCGCCCTCGGCCACGCTTTTTATGCCAGTAGAAAGGATTGCAGCGAATGATTGTGTTTTCCGATATGGATGGAACGCTGCTGACGAGTGATAAGCAGATGAGCGACGCCACCTGGGCAATGCTCGACGATCTCGCTCGACGTGGGATTGAGTTTGTGCCCTGCACGGGGCGTCCTCTGTCGGGCATCTTTGAGCCCATCCTCGCCCACCCCGCCGTACACTACGCGGTCTGCGCCAACGGTGCCAGCGTCTGGCAACTCGACGACGGTACGCCCACCGATACTTCACGTGCTATGCGCATTTTGAGCCGACCGCTCGACCGCGCCATCGCCCACCGCATCCATCGCATTGCCGCCGGCCACGATGTGACCTTCGATATCTTCGCGGATGGACAGTGCTTCCTCCCCCGCTCGCTATACGGGCGTCTGGATGAGTTCTGCGGCGGCGACCCCCACATCGCGGCTTCGCTCAAGCGCACACGAACGCCGATCGACATGGATATCGACAGCAAAATCGACGAGGTCGAGACGCTCGAACGCATCGCTATGTACTGGCACGACCCCGCCGATCGCGACGCCATCGCGGCGGCGCTCGACACGCTCGAAGGCATTGAGGTCACGCGTTCTTACGCCATGAATATCGAGGTCATGGGTGAGGGCGCCACCAAGGGGACGGCCCTCACGTGGCTATGCGAGCACCTGGGCGAGCGTCTCGCCGACGCCTGGGCGTTCGGCGACAACATCAACGACATCCCCATGCTGCAGGCAGCGGGCCACGGCATGGCCATGATCAACGCCGAGCCCGAAGACCGGGAGGCCGCCGACGCCATCACCGAATACGACAACGACCACGACGGCGTCGCCCGCACCATCATGGCCGCCCTCGCCTAGTCATTGGTCAGTCATTGGGTGTTCCTATAGTTTTGTCAACCGTCGGGGCTACTCCCGGTAGGGCACCCGGTCGCGCATCACGGCGTATATCGCCCTGAGCCGCTTTCTCGCGACGGCCTTGAGCGCCCGCCCGTGGCCCATGCCCCGCGCCCTGCAGGCCCGGTAGTACTCGCCGTAGCGCCCCGACGACCTGACCAGGCTGTTGCACGAGAAGATCAGCAGGGACTTGAGCCTCGCGTCGCCGCGCCTGGACGCCCTGACCGACCTAACCGACGTGCCGGAGCTCCTCACCCTCGGGGCTATGCCGCAGTACGAGGCCAGGTGGTCGTGGTCTGGGAACCTCCCGATGTCGACCGACACCGCGAGCTGCGCCGCCGTCCTCGGCCCGATGCCGGGCACGGTGAGTAGGCACGCGTAGGTCTCGTCGCCCTCGAGCAGCGCCGCCGTCTCGGCCTCGAGGGCCCCGGCCTCGTCGAGGGCCTCCGATATCCGGGCGGCCAGGAACCTGACCTGCCTGTTCTCGGCCTCGATGAGCGCCGGCGGGGGCGCAGTCGAGGCGGCCGCGGCCTCCCCGGCGGCCTCGGCCTGCGGCCCCTCGGCCCCCGAGCGGGCGATCCCCCACGCCCCGCCGAACCCGGCGAGCAGCTCCAGCCACCGGCGGTCCGACAGGTCGACGGCGGCCTCGAGGGCCGGGCAGGACTCGAGCAGCACGGCGCGCAGGCGGTTCTTGTCCCTGGTCGCGCAGGCGACGACGTGGTCGCGCTGCGACGAGAGGGCGCGCGCGGCCTCGAGGGCCTCGCCGCGGCCCGGGACCCCCGACAGGGAGTCCGGCACACCCAGGGCGGTCCGCGCGATCACCGCGGCGTCGCGCTCGTCGGTCTTGGCCTCGCCGGCGAACAGCCCGGCGGCGCGGCTGGCGGCGAGGCCGGGCAGGTGGGCGACCCCCAGACCCGCGGCGCGGGCGCGCCTCACGGCGAGGGACCCTATGTTGCGGAACTGGTCGACCACGACGAGCGTGCCGGCGGGCACGGAGGCGAACAGCGCGTCGAGCTCGGCCTCCCTGTTGCGGACGGGGGCGCTGGACAGCACCTCCCCGTCGCGGTCGATCAGGCAGGCCCAGTGGGAGGACTTGCCGACGTCTAGGCCGAGCACGGCCGCGGGCCTGGTCGATGGCGCTTTCACGGTGGTATCCTTCCGGTAGTCGTTCGACCGGATGGCCTCCCCCTCGGCACTCACATTACCAGCCGCGGCGCCTGCCCGGCACTTTCCTATCAGCCGTCGGGGGCGGCGCGTCCCGCGCCGGCAGCACCCAACAGGCCCTCTCGGGGGCAGGGACGTTCGGCCGTGCGCGGGCGCCCGGTCGGCGGCCCGTTCTGGGCGCGCCTCAATCGTAGCCCGAGACGGGCCCGGGCTGACAATTTCGACTGTAATGGACGTACTTAAACGACTAGTCACTGGGGACCCTCTTCGCAAAAAGCTGCAAGGACTGTCCCCCACTGTCGGCAGAAAAGGAACGTCCCCATCTGCCGGATTAGGAGAGACTCTCCAGCACGCGACGGAGCTCCTGCTGGACGGCGTGGTCGCGGTTACAACCCACCACGCGATCGGCCACCGCCTTAAGCGCGGGGCGCGCGTTTTCCATCGCACAGCCCGTGCCGACAAAGCGAATGATCTCGTAGTCGTTCATCGAGTCGCCAAACGCCATGACCTCGTCGCGACCAATGCCGTAATGCTCCGCGAGCTGCGCGATACCCGAGGCCTTCGACACACCAGGCTGCATGGCATCGATCCACGCGTTGCCCGAAGGCGCAAAAGTAAAGAGCTGACCAAGTTCGCGCTGCAGCACGTACGCGCTGTCCATAACCGCACTGTCGTCGCAAAAGATACTCGCTTTGATGATATTTACACTGGGATCGGGCAGCTCCCAAATGCGCTCGGCATTGGGAAGGTCCTTATCGACCTCACGCACGAACTTGCACTCGTCATCGAGCAGGAAGGACTTGGTTCGGTCAAAGAGCGCAAGATGCAGATTGGGAAACGTCCTGACGGCTTGGGCGAGCCTTCGAATCGCCAGGTGGGAATACACCTCACGGTCTACCATCTTACCGTCGGCGTAGACTTGGGCGCCGTTAGCGGCGACAAAGTCCATCTTGTCGCGAACGGGCGCAAAGAACTCGCACAGGCGATCGTAGCGACGACCTGACGATGCGGCGAAATGCACGCCATGCTCGTGTAGCGCCAGAATCAGTTCGTAGGTCTCGGGAGGCACCTGGCCGTTTTCGTCAAGCAGTGTGCCGTCCATATCGGATGCAATCAGTTTAAACATAGAAAAGCTCCCTTCGGGCTTAGTAGTGAAAACAGATGTATATCTGAAAACACCGTACCCAAAGGGAGCTCAAATAAGACCCCGTAGTCATAAACGTTACAAGGACCTAGCAAATAGCTCACGCGCGACAGAGGCCTCACGGTCGTAGCGTCAGGCAGCCCGCCAAAGAGTGTCCCCAACGACTAGTCGTTTAAGAACGTCCCCGATGACTAGTCGGCGTAGGTGAAGGTCGTAACGTCGAACATGCCCTCGGGGCGGATGCGGAGCGTCGGGATCACCGGCAGGGGCAGGAAGATGATGCCCATGATGGGGTCGAGCGGTGGCTCAATACCCATGGCGCGCGCCTTGACCATAAAGTCGTCGTGCTGCGCCGCCACGTCCTCGGCCGTGCCTTCGCTCATAAGGCCACCGAGCGCCAGCGGAATGCGCGCCACGACCTCGCCGTTGCGCACCAGCACGTGGCCGCCCTGGCCCACGGCCTCAACGGCAGCCATCATATCCGCCGCATTGTCGCCCACCACGCACACGTTGTGCGAGTCGTGGCCGATCGTCGAGGCGATAGCGCCGCCCGTGATGGTAAAGCCACGCACCCAGCCGCGACCGATGTGCTTGCCGACGAGCCCCATGCCGGCGGGACCGTCGCCATCGGCACCCTCGGCCTGCAGCGACACGCCACGGCCATGGCGCTCAATCAGCATAATGCGGCGCAGGCCCTCGGCACTCTCGGGGCGAGCCATACCCGTGATGGCCTTACCCGGCACCACGTCAATCACGGCCTCGCCCGGCTTAAAGGCATAGTCAAACACGTCGAGCGAAAGCTTCGGCAGCTTAACGGAGGCGCGTAGCTCATCGGCAAGGGCCGCAACCTCGGCCATCTCGGGTGCGATCTCGCCCACAAAGGTGCCGTCCTGCGCCACCAGAGCACCGGCGGCATATACGCGATGCGGAGCCGTGGCAAACGTCAGGTCATTGAGCACCAGCAGGTCGGCACGCTTGCCCGGGGCGATAGCGCCACGCAGCTCGTGCGGATTTCGGCAGCCATGATCCAGGCCAAACGCCTCAGCGGTAGAAAGCGAAGCCATGGAAATAGCGACCACCGGGTCGATACCGGCCTCGATGGCCACGCGGCAGGCATTGTCGATCATGCCGGTCGAAAGCGCATCGGAAGGGGCGCGGTCGTCAGTCGCAAAGCAGCAGCGGCGGGCGCGCGCGGGATTCTCCAGCAGCATCGGGGACAAATTGGCCAGGTCGTGGCTGCACGTGCCCTCACGCAGCATCACATACATGCCGCGGGATAGCTTGTCGAGCGCCTCCTCGGGAATCGTCGACTCGTGGTCGGCGATAATGCCCGCTGCGGCATAGGCGTTGAGGTCCTTACCGGCAACGAGCGGCGCATGGCCGTCGACCTGCTTGGACGGCGTCTGGTTAGCAGCATCGATGCGAGCACAGGTCTCGGGGTCGGCCATAAAGACGCCCGGCAGATTCATCATTTCGCCCAGACCAAAGACATCGCCTGGATGCTCGGCAAAAAACGCCTGCATATCGGCAGCCGAAATAACGGCACCGGCCTGCTCGTCGGGCAGCGCGGGCACGCACGAAGGCATCATGTACTTGATGGAGATGGGTGCGCGGCGGCCGTCCTCGATCATAAAGCGCAGGCCGTCGAGCCCCGCCACGTTGGCGATCTCGTGGCTGTCGGCAATGGCGGTGGTGGTACCGCGCGTCGCCGCCATGCGCGCATACTCGGCGGGGCGGATGTTCGAGGACTCAATGTGCAGATGTCCGTCGATAAAACCGGGGGCGAGATAGCAGCCCTGGCAGTCGATAACCTCGGCAGCCTCGTAGGTACCGGCGGCATCGTCGCGACCATCGTAGAGCACGCCGACGATCAGACCGTCCTTGACGGCAACGCTACCGGGCGCCACGCGCTGACCGTACACGTCGACAATCTGCGCATTGGCAAACAGCGTGTCGACGGGCACGCGCCCCTCGGCAGCATCGATCACAGACCTCATGACCTCAACGGACATACATACTCCTTTAACCGTAGAAAAAAGCTGCGGAGCGGACAGACCTTCACCGCAGCAAGCCAATAGCCATTGTATGCCCAAAAGAAAGTCCCGCTAACACCCCTTCCGCTTAACGGCACCGCCAAATGATCCCTCCGTCCCCAAGGGATCGTCGTAACCAAAAAGGCCGCAGTCGGGATTCCCGGCTGCGGCCTTATTGCACTTGTGAGGTCAACTCGCTCGTTAGACCAACTTAAAGCCCTTGCGCTTGCCTACGGAGAGGGTGTCGCCCAGCTTGAGGGCGCTGGGATCGATGTTATAGCTCTTGGGAGCCACGGCCTTGCCGTTGATCTTGACGCCGCCGCCGTCGATATCGCGACGAGCCTGACCGGCGCTGGCCGAAAGGCCCAGGTCCTTGAGCAGGCCGGCGAGGTAAATCTGGCCCTCGTCGTTGACGGTCAGCTCAACGTGCTTCTCGGGGAAGTCGGCGAGCTGGCCCTCCTTGAACACACGGTCGAACTCGGCCTGGGCCTCGTCGCCGGCGCCGGCGCCGTGGTAGGTATCGCACAGGTCGCGGCCCAGAGCGCGCTTGAGCTCGTAGGGGTCGGCGGAACCGTCGGCCAGGGCGGCGTCGATCTTGTCGACCTCGGCCGGGGCGAGCGAGCTGGCCAGACGATAGTACTTGCCGATCATCTCGTCGGGGATGGACATGGTCTTGCCGAACATATCCTTGGGAGCATCGGTCAGGCCGATGTAGTTGCCGTAGGACTTGGACATCTTGCGCACGCCATCGGTGCCCTCGAGCAGCGGCATGGTAAGCGCGATCTGCGGCTCCATGCCCATCTTCTCCATGAGCTCGCGACCAGCGAGCAGGTTGAAGAGCTGGTCGGTGCCGCCCATCTCCACGTCGGCCTTGATCTGAACGGAGTCGAAGGCCTGCATCACGGGGTACAGGAACTCGTGCAGGGCGATCGGCGTCTGAGACTGGTAGCGCTTGGTAAAGTCGTCGCGCTCAAGGATGCGGGCGACGGTGAACTTGGAGCACACCTGCAGCAGGCCGGCCAGGTCCATCGAAAGGATCCAGTCGCCGTTATGCACGATGGTGGTCTTCTCGGGGTCCAGAATCTTCATGGCCTGGCTCACGTAGGTCTCGGCGTTGGCCTCGATCTGCTCCTGCGAAAGCTGCGGACGCGTGGAGTTCTTGCCCGAGGGGTCGCCGATCAGCGCGGTGCCGTTGCCGATGATGAGGGTGACGTTGTGGCCCAGGTCCTGGAACTGACGCATCTTGCGCAGGGGCACGGCATGACCCAGGTGCAGGTCGGGGCTGGTGGGATCGACGCCGAGCTTGATGTTGAGGGGCTCGCCCTTCTCAAGCTTCTTGCGAAGGTCGGCCTCGGGGACGATCTGCGCTGCACCCGAGGTGATGATACGCATTTGCTCGTCAACAGACAGCATTGGGTATCCTCCTTTTGCTATAGCACCCTCACCGGATACGGCGGTGCTGGAAGTTCATAAACCCATTAATAATAACCAAAACAGCGCGACGCGGCACCTACGACAGGAAAATCCTCGTCCTGCCGCACGCGTCGATAACGACCGGCAAACGCGTGCCGTCACGTTCGACCAAAAAGCGCGCCTGCTGACGGCGCGAGCAGTCACGGCAACGGACCTGCCCCGTTGCATCCGTGGCGCAGGCGCCCTCGGCAGTCAGCAAGCAGTGCTCGCACACCATGAGCTCGGGACGGTCGGCATCGACAGGCCCCAAGACACCGGGGCAAGCGGCAAGCTCGGCAACACGCTCCGCATCATTGCCGAGCAACTCGGCCGACAAGCACACCCGCCCCGCACCGAGTCCGCGCAGCCAGGTAAGCGTGGCCCGATTGGCACAGAACACCGGCGCCGCCACGTCAAACGTTGTGCCCAGCTCGCGGGCCATCGCCACTTGTCCCAGATTGCGGCAGACGACGCGCCCGGCACGCTGCATAAGCGCCCGAGTCCGCTCGGCGTCGCCCGCGCGGCACACTTCGTCGAGCACCACCGTTGTATCGGACAGATCTCGCTCATCGCGCGGACCCACATCCATCAGCTCCCAGGCAAAGACCATACGAGCAAAATCCTCGCGCTTTGCCGGCCCCGCCGACCCCGCCAACTCCGTCGACGCACCGCCATCCACCGCAGCGTCCTCAAAGGGCAGCACCTTAACGGCACGCGCAACGGGCGCAATCGCATCCGCCTCGGCCCGCATGCGCTCCAACACCGCCGCCGTCTGATCCAACACGCCGGCGCTGCGAATCAGATAGACCTCGCAGCCCGCGTCCACCTTACGTTTGCAATGCACGACGACGCGCTCTCCCGCAGCGGCATCCACGGGGCAAGGCACCTGTGGCCAGCGCTTGGGCACATCGGGACGCGCGTCGGCACCCGGGTAAAATCGGATTTCGAGCGTGTCGCCCGCCGCCACGGCGGCATCAAGCTCAACCGTCACCTCTTCGTGACCCACAGCGACCAAGTGGCCCACGCGCACGCCCTGGTTGATCGCGCGCTCAAAGCTCATGAGCTCGGCACCCGAACGACCCCGCAGGTAAGCATCGGTAAACCCACGGTTAAACGACCTTCCCAGCTCGCGTTCAAGCTCTTCCACGGCACCGGAGTCCCACGCGCCGTCGCACAGCATATCGAGTGCCCGACGCCACACCCTCACCACGTTGAATACGTAATCGGGATTCTTCATGCGTCCCTCGATCTTGAGCGATGCCACGCCGGCGGCAACAAGCTCGGGCAGGTGCGCGATACCCAGATAGTCACGCGGACACAGTAGACGATCCCCCTCGACGGCGACAACGCTCTGTCCCGCCTCGTCCACTAGGTCGTACGCCAGACGGCACGGCTGCGTGCAGTCGCCGCGCATCGCCGAGCGCCCACGCCGCAGGACCGAGAACTCGCACGCCCCCGAATAGCCGATGCAAATCGCACCGTGGCAGAATACCTCGATGGGCACGCCCGTGGCACAGAGCGCCGCAATCTCGTCGACCGTCAGCTCGCGTGCCGTCGTCACGCGCTCGACCCCCAGCTCATCGGCGGCAAGCCGCACGGCGCCTTCGCTATGAACGCCCGCCTGCGTGGACAGGTGAATCTCGACCCCGGGAATCGCCGCGCGCAGTGCACAAGCCAGCCCGGCATCGGCGACAATCAGAGCATCGGCGCCCAGCTCCAGTGCATGAGCCCCCAACGCCACCGCGTCGGCAAGCTCATCGTCAAACACGAACACGTTGAGCGTCACGTACACACGCACGCCATGGGTATGCGCCACGGCGCAGCCGCGCGCAAACTCGTCATCCGTAAAGCCATGGGCACTCACACGGGCGTTAAAGCCGCCCAACCCCGCATAGATGGCATCGGCACCCGCGGCGATGGCCGCAAGCATCTGGTCGAGCCCGCCAGCAGGCGCCAGCAGTTCGGGCAGCGCCACTCCAACCGCCGCCAACTCGCTTTCGCATTGTCCGCTCGGTTCCATCGGCCGAATCGCCATCGGTAAACTCCTTGCCAAGGTGTGCTTTCACTCTGAAAATTGCTGCCAACCAGCATACACGAGGCTTCGTGCGCCCCGATTGGTTTATCGTGTAATAACTTATGTCCATCCTGCCCGGCAGCATACCTGCCGCCTGGCACGACATACCCGGAGGTCAATATATGGGTCCTCGCCAACGACAGGGACGCAGTCGCTCCAAGACGCATGTCCTTCCCATGATCTTGCTCTCGTTTTTGGGCTTTCTGCTTATCGCGGGCGTAGCGTTTGGCATCGGCATGATCGGCAACGTCAACCGCTGGCTGTCCGACCTGCCCGACTACACCGACGCCAACGCTTATCTGGTAAGTGAGCCCACCGAAATCGTCGACTGCAACGGCAACAAAATCGCGAGCTTCTACACTCAAAACCGCAAGTCCATCACCAAGGACCAGGTGTCCCCGTACGTGCTGCAGGGCACCGTCGACGTTGAGGACGAGCGCTTCTACGAGCATGGCGGCATCGACCTCTGGGGCATTGCACGCGCATCGGTGGCAACGCTCACCGGCGGCCACGAGGGCGCATCGACCATCACCCAGCAGCTGGTTCGCAACACCATCTTGCAGGAGGAACAATTCGACTCGACCATCGAGCGTAAGGTGCGCGAGGCCTATATCGCCATCAAGATGGAGGATATGTACTCCAAGGACGAGATCCTCATGATGTACCTCAACACCATCTACTACGGCCATGGAGCATATGGCATCGAGGCCGCAGCCGAGACCTATCTGTCCAAGACCGCCGCCGACCTCACCCTGAGCGAGGCCGCGCTGCTCATCGGCCTTCCCAACTCGCCCTCGCAGTACGACCCCACGGTCAATCCCGACCTGGCGCTGTCCCGCCGCAACAAGGTTCTGGACAACATGCTGCGTCTGGGCCACATCACGCAGGAAGAGCACGATGCCGCACAGGCTGAGCCCATCACGCTTAACGTGACCGAGATTTCGGGCAGCGGCGTCGATGTGTACTCTCAACCCTACTTTGTCTCCTACGTTAAGCAGCTGCTTGAGCAGGAGTTCTCCACCGACGTGCTCTTTAAGGGCGGTCTGACCGTCAAGACCACCATCGACCCCACCATGCAGCAGGTGGCCGAGGAGGCCGTGCGCGCGCAGCTCGACACGCTTTCGCTCGACGGCCTGGACATGGGCATGGTCGTCGTTGACCCCAAGACCGGCTACATCAAGTGTATGGTGGGCGGCTACGACTACAACGCCGACGAGAATCACGTGAACCACGCTACGGCAAAGCGCCCTGTGGGCTCCACGTTTAAGGCCTTTACGCTGGCAACTGCCATCCAAAACGGCATGAACCCCAACGTCACCCTCAACTGCAACTCGCCTCTTACAGCCAAGGGCACCACGACCAAGGTGCAAAACTATGCCAACCAGAGCTATGGCAACATCACGCTTAAGCAGGCAACGGCATACTCATCCAACACCGGCTACATTCAGGTGGCAGAAGCCATCGGCAACAACAAGATCATGTCGCTCGTCAAAAAGCTCGGCATCGATCCCGCCAAGGACAATATCGAGGACGTTCCCGTCATGACGCTCGGCACCGGGTCCATCTCGCCGCTCGAGATGGCATCGGCCTACGCCACTTTTGCCAACGGCGGCTATTATCGCCAGCCGATCGCCATCACCGAGATCGACTCGCGTACCGGCTCGGTTCTGTACCAGCACACCGACAATCCCACGCAGGTGCTCACCGAAGGCGAGGCTGCCGCGGTTACCGACGTTCTATCCGGTGTCATGCAGGGCAGCGGCACGGGTGCCGCCGGCGCGCTGAGCGTCAACCAGCCCTATGCCGGCAAGACGGGTACCACCGACAACACCACCAACCTGTGGTTCTGCGGCTACACGCCGCAACTGGCATGCGCCCTGTGGACCGGTTATTCCGCAGGCGAGATTCCCATCCAAAAGTACGGCACGGACCTGCTGGGCGACAGCACCAACCTGCCCGTCTTTAAGAAGTTCATGAACACTGTTTTGGCCGGAACCGAGCGTGAGGAGTTCGCGACCGGAACGGCCCCCACGTACAAGAACAATAACGTCTGGAAGTTCTACGGCACAAACAATAAAAAGGAAAACGAAGAGGACAAAGACAAGGAAAAAGAAGAGGAAAAGGAAGAGACCACAACCACCACAACGACAACGACAACCACGACCACTGAAACCCCGGGCGGCAACACCACCGGTGATAGCGGTACGACAGGTGGCGATGGCGGCACAGGTGGCGACGGTGGCACGGGCGGCGACGGTAGCACGCCGACGCCTACCCCCGATCCTACGCCCACGCCCACGCCCGACCCCTCTACGGGCCAGTAAGCGTACAGGACGACTGACACCAAGACGCCCGAGCAGCACGTACGCTGCTCGGGCGCTTCTTTATTTCGGCAGATGCTACAAGATGCCACGACGACGCCGGCTGCAGGACCGATAAGGCAACAGGCGCCGGCATGCAAAAAGGGCGCCGACCTTCGTCAACGCCCTCGGCAATTACCTATAGCAACAATCGGCGCAGTAGCAGTGCCACTACTCCCCTACTTGCGAGAGTTACTCAGCTTGTTGATGAGCGCCTCAAGGCGCTCGCCGTCCTCGGCTGTCTGCGCAATGACCAAGATCGTGTCGTTGCCGGCAAGCGAGCCGAGCACGTCGGGCAGCTCCGCAGCATCGACAGCTGCGGCAATACCAGAAGCCGTACCGGGCTGTGCCTTAATCATAACCAGATTATCGGTGCGCAGTACGCCGGTAACCAACTCGGAAACCATGCGCTGCAGATGCAGGTCCTCGGCAAGGACGTAGATGCCCTCGGGGAGCTTACGCAGTCCCATGTCCGCGATATCGCGCGAAACGGTCGCCTGCGTGCAGTCGAAACCCATGGCGCGAAGCTCGTCTACCAAAACGCGCTGCGTGCGTACGTCCTTATTGCGAACAATATCCCTGATGGCATCCTGGCGCCCATTGCGTTTTTTGGCCATACAAAACCTCACTCCAAAAGATGGTGGAGACAATCACTTAGTGATTGAATAGTTTAGCGCTATTTGAAGGTTTTAGTGAATAAGAACGCATTTCGAAACAATTCCATGCAATTTATTTCGAAAATCACGCTACTAGACTGTCTTGGCGCCCGAACGGTTGAAAAAGGCCGCCAGATGCGTATACAACGCACACCGCGTGGGCTTGGCGCTGGCTATCGAACCATAGAGCAGCCCCAGGCCACGATGATTGCCCTTAAGGGCCGCAACCATCTGACGGGTACGCTGTGCTTCGAGCATATCATGCAAACGAGCCGAACGCTCTATTGAAGACACCCCATGGGGGCTCAGACACAAATTTTCGATGCAGGCGACCAGACCGGCGTAGTAATACCGCTGGCAGACCAGTTTCAACTGATCGCTACCGCCCGCGACGGCAAGCGAGTCGACAAGCCTGTCGACCGCCCCGATATCATCAGAAAGCCTGGCAAACATCGTGGGGTCAAACGTCTCCGTAATCGACGGCGCCACTGCGTGAAAACGGGCACGGCCACATCCCGAAACGCGCTTTGTCTGCGAAAGCGCGAACGTCAAAAAAGACACCGTGCGAAATGCATCGCCATGCGCAAGGCACGCCTCAAAGAGGACGCGATCATACAGCACGCCAGAGGTCTGTCGGATTAAACCACAGGAGACCAATAGGGTCAGGCAAGCCGCCTGGTCCTCATCTTCAGAAACGGATGTCGCGTCCAAAACTCGGGAATGACGCTCGCGGTGAACATCGTAGCGATCGAGCGAAACAGAGGGAAACACGATGTCAGCCGAATCGTCGCAGGAGCTTTCGACCATCTGCGAAAGGGACTGCGGCGCAAACCACTCATTGGCATTCATCGCAATGATCTGGGAGCCACGCGAAGCCGCAAAGCCGGCACGCAGGCAGGCGCCAGGCGCTGGGTCCTCAACATCAATCAAATCAATATGAATGTCTCTGCCGGCAGCAACTTCGAGCGAATGGTGCACACCAGCTACCACACCGCGGCAAACGACGACAATTTGCAAATCGTAGAGGTCTTGGTTCTGGACACTCTCGAGGGCGCGCATCGCATAGCTGGGCGAACCCTCAACAATCAGGATCACCGAAAGTCGCGGATGCGAACCACGTCGAACCAAGTTTTCCGTCCTCTCGACAGCCATTAACAAACTGTCGTTCATGGTACACCCCGTCATTTAATGCGGACGGTCGCCCGTCGCGATGCACGTCAAGAACAGATGTTGCACACGCCCCGCCCACAGGCACCGCACACAAAGATCGCCGTCAGGCAGTCACTTCCCTAATCGAGCGCCACAAGCTCGGTGGGGTCGTAGTCCACACCCATAAAGGTAAGACCGCATGCGGGCGCCGTAGGACCGGCAGCGGAGCGATCGCAGGCATCAATTACCTCGCGCATCCACTCGGAATCGCGGCGATGCATGCCGATCTCGACGAGGGTGCCCACAATGGTTCGCACCATCGAATGTAAAAACGCGTTGCCCTCGATGGTAAACGTGAGGATGTCCTCGCCAAAGGCGACCTCATGACCAAACTCGGCACGCATTACACAACGGTGCGTAGGCTTTCCCACGGCAGAGGCGACCTTGCAAAAGCTCTTAAAATCCTGCTCGCCCAAAAGCGCAGGGCAGGCGGCCGCCATCGCATCGACGTCGAGGGGATAGCGATGCCACCACACGGCACCGCGTGACAGCACGGGGCGCGCGTCACGGTCGGCAATGCGATAGGTGTAAGTGCGAGAACGCGCGTCAAAGCGCGCAGAAAAGCCCTTACGCGCCTTGTAGACCTCGTTGATGGCGATATCTTTGGGCAGCAGGGCATCCATAGCCCTCAGCCACCTACGGCGCGTACACGCTAGCTCAGCGTCCGTTACGGGCACGCTGATGTATTGGGCCACCGCATGCACGCCGGCATCGGTACGCCCCGCGCACGTCAGATCGATTGGGCGACGCAGCAACGTCTCGATTGCACGGCGTAACTCACCCGCAACCGTCGTCTGGCCCGGCTGCTCAGCAAATCCGCTATAGGAGGAGCCATCGTAGGCCACACGAAATACAAGGGTGGCGTCGAGCTCGGGGGTCAAATTGAAATCAGACGGCGCAGTCATGGGCGCTCCCTACAAACAAGCAACGGTATTGCGACAAAAAAAGAGGGGTACGCGAACGTACCCCTCGAATATAGCCTATGCAGACGGAATGTCTACTCGGCGGTCTCCTCAGCAGGAGCCTCCTCAACGGCCTCGACCTTCTTGGGAGCAGCGGCCTTCTTGGGGGCCGGAGCTGCCTTCTTGGCCTTAGGCGTGCAAGGCTCGGTGACGAGCTCCATGATAACGATGGGAGCGTTGTCGCCCTTGCGGTTACCGAGCTTCATGATGCGGGTGTAACCGCCGTTGCGGTCCTGCCACATGCCCTGAGCAGCCTTGTCGAAGATCTCGGCAACGAGCTGCTTATCACCGAGCTTAGCGATAGCCAGACGACGAGAGTGCAGGTCGCCCTTCTTGGCCCAGGTGATGATCGGGTCGACGACCGAACGCAGCGCCTTAGCGCGGGTCTCGGTGGTCTTGATGCGGTCGTTCTCGAAGAGGGCCTTAGCAAGGCTCTTCTTCATGGCCTTGGTGTGGCTCGCATCGGTGCCGAGCTTCAGGCCCTTCTTAACGTTGTGACGCATGGTCTAGTTTCTCCTCAAATATGCGAAGCATTAAGCCTTCAGGCTCAGGCCCATGGACTCAAGCTTGTCCTTCACTTCCTCGATCGACTTAACACCGAAGTTACGGATGTTGAGCAGATCGTTCTCCGAGAACTCAACGAGCTGACGGACCGAGTGAATGCTGGCGCGCTTAAGGCAGTTGTAGGAACGGACGGAAAGGTCCAGGTCCTCGATCTGCTTGTCCAGCTCGGCGTTGTCGTTGGTGACCTCGGGAGCGAAGATCGAAGCCTCCTCCTCGACCTCGGGGGTCTCGGCAAGGTTCATAAAGGCGGCCATATGCTGGTTGATGATATTGGCAGCCTGGACCACGGCGTCGCGCGGGGCGATGGAGCCGTTGGTCTCGATCTCGAGGACAAGGCGGTCGTAGTCGGTGTGCTGACCGACACGACAAGCCTCAACGAGCTTGGCGCAACGGGAAACCGGCGAGTACAGCGAGTCGACGTGGATCACACCGATGGGATCGTTGTCGCGTTTGTTGGCCTCGCCAGAAACATAGCCGCGGCCATAGCCGATGCGCATGCTCATGGTGAGATGGCCACCCTCGGTGAGCGTAGCGATGTGCTGCTCGGGGTTGACCAGCTCAAACTCGGACGGAATAAAGAAGTCCGCACCGGTGACCTCGCAGGGGCCGTCAACCGAAATGGTGGCGGTCGCCTCGTCGGTCGTGCCGAGAGCCCTGAAGACAAGACCCTTGACATTCAGGACGATGTCGGTGACATCCTCGACCATGTTAGGGATGGTCATGAACTCGTGCTGCGCGCCATCGATCTGAATAGCCTCGACGGCGGCACCCTCGAGCGAGGACAGAAGAACGCGACGAAGGGAGTTACCCAGCGTATCGCCGTAGCCACGCTCGAGCGGCTCGACGGAGACACGAGCAGACGTCTCGTTGATCTCTTCGACCTGAACCTGAGGCCTAATGAATTCTGACATGTATTACCTCCAGCCTCAGCAGCCCGGATGGACTACTTAGAGTAGAGCTCGACGATGAGCTGCTCGTTGATATCACCGCTGATCTGCTCACGCGTCGGCAGAGCGAGCACGTTACCAGACAGCTTCTCGATATCGACCTCGAGCCAGCCAGGGACCTCAAAGCGCTCGGAGGAAATCAGAGCCTCCTTGATGGGGAGGAGGTCACGGAACTTCTCGCCGACAGCGACGACGTCGCCGGCCTTGACGCGGTAGGACGGGATGTCCACGCGCTTGCCGTTCACGGTGAAGTGACCGTGACGGACGGACTGACGAGCCTCTTTGCGGGTGCGGGCGAAGCCAAGACGGAAGACGACGTTGTCGAGGCGAGACTCAAGAATGATCATGAGGTTCTCACCGGTGACGCCGTTCATCTTACGGGCCTTGTTGAAGTAGCCGTGGAACTGCTTCTCCAGAACGCCATAGATGAACTTGACCTTCTGCTTCTCGCGCAGCTGCATGCCGTACTCAGATTCCTTGCGACGGCGCTTGGGCTGACGGATAGATTCCTTCTTGCTGCTGTAACCGAGCTCAGCGGGATCGATCCCGAGCTGACGGCAGCGCTTAAGAACAGGAGTCCTGTCGATTGCCATATTGATACGATCCTTTCAGTTACACGCGGCGACGCTTCTTGGGGCGGCAGCCGTTGTGCGGAATGGGGGTCTTGTCCTGGATGCTCGAGACCTCGAGGCCAGCAGCCTGGAGGGAGCGGATGGCGGTCTCACGACCGGAGCCGGGGCCCTTGACGAAGACAGAAACCTTCTTCATACCGTGCTCCATGGCCTGCTTGGCAGCAGCCTCGGCAGCCATCTGGGCAGCGAACGGCGTGGACTTACGGGAGCCCTTGAAGCCCACCTGGCCAGCCGACTTCCAGGAAATGACGTTGCCCTGGGGATCGGTGATCGAAACGATCGTGTTGTTGAACGTAGAACGAATGTGAGCCTGGCCCACGGAAATGTTCTTACGGTCCGCGCGCTTCAGACGGGCAGCGCGAACGTTCTTCTTAGCAGTAGCCATCTATCTAGCGCTCCTTATTTCTTCTTCTTAGCACCGATCTGACGCTTCGGGCCCTTGCGGGTACGAGCGTTAGTGTGGGTGCGCTGGCCGCGGACCGGGAGGCCCTTGCGGTGACGAAGGCCGCGGTTGCAGCCGATGTCCATAAGGCGCTTGACGTTCTGGTTGCGCTCACGGCGGAGGTCGCCCTCAACCATGATCTGGTTCTTGTCGATATAATCGCGGATGGCGTTAACCTCATCCTCGGTGAGGTCCTTAACGCGCGTATCCACGTTAACGTTGCACTCGACGCAAATCTTCGTCGCAGTGGTGCGGCCGATGCCGTAAATGTAGGTCAGACCGATCTCAACGCGCTTCTCACGCGGGAGGTCGACACCATTAATACGGGCCAACGTAGTCTCCTCTCTTAACCCTGACGCTGCTTATGACGGGGGTTCTCGCAAATGACGAGGACCTTGCCATGGCGCCTAATGATTTTGCACTTATCGCACATCTTCTTGACCGAAGGACGTACCTTCATCGTTCTTCCTTTCGGTAGCGCTCAAACTACTTCCCTACTATCTACTCGCCCAGCCGCAGGCGTTTAAAACTATGGCTGGTCTTCACACACAATCCGACCGTAGGTTGAGCTAAGCCTGCAGTCGGAAATGGAGTGCGTGTATGCGTGCCGCTATTTGTAGCGATAGGTGATGCGGCCGCGGGTCAGGTCGTACGGGGAAAGCTCCACGACAACCCTGTCACCGGGGAGAATACGGATGTAATTCATTCGGATCTTGCCAGAAATGTTGCACAGAACCGAATGACCGTTCTCGAGCTCGACCTTAAACATGGCGTTGGGCAACGGTTCCTTTACCGTACCCTCGAGCTCAATTGCGTCTTCCTTCTTCACAAGCAATCATCTTTCTCTAGAAAACGACAGCGATTGAGTATTCTACAACACGTATGCACGCATCGTAATAACTTCGTAATGGCTCCACAACTAAGTGGAACTTGTTACATTTCTCCGCCTTGGAGCGAACACCAAGCACCTTGCGCATCCGTGGTGAGAATCACCGGGCCGTCATTGGTAATGGCGACGGTGTTCTCGTAGTGCGCGGCGGGCAGGTGGTCGTTGGTCGTGACGATCCAACCGTCGGAACCCGTGCTCACATGGTTGGAACCCATCGTAACCATCGGCTCAATGGCAATGACCATGCCGGCCTGGAGGCGAACGCCCCTCCCCTTCTTTCCATAGTTAGGAACGTTGGGGTCCTCGTGCATCACGCGGCCAATGCCATGGCCCACATAATCACGAAGCACGCCGTAACCGTGAGACTCGGCGAGGGACTGAACGGCATAACCGACGTCCCCGATATGGTTACCGGGAACAGCCTGCTCGATGGCAGCCTTAAGGCAATCGCGCGTGACCTCGCACAAAGCCTTGGCTTCGGGCGTGGGGGTGCCGACGAAAAACGTCCAAGCGTTATCGCCGACCCAACCGTCAACGACAGCTCCCGTATCAATGGAGATGATATCGCCATCGCGCAGGATCATGTCGGGGTTGGGAATACCGTGAACCACGGCATCGTTGATCGATGCGCAGATGGTTCCCGGGAACCCGCCGTAGCCCTTAAAGGCCGGGGTGCCGCCATGCATGCGGATAATCTGCTCCGCGAGCTGATCGAGCTCAAAAGTCGAAACGCCGGGGCGCACCATGGCTCCAACGTGGCGGAGCGCCATCTTAGATAGCGCTCCTGCCTTCTTCATCTGCTCGATTTGCGTTGCAGACTTAATCTTGATCATAGACCGAGAGCCTCTTTGACATCCCCGTACACGGTCTCGCGAGCCTGGTCACCGTTGACCGACTTGAGCAGACCCTGGCCACGATAGTAGTCAACGAGCGGGCTCGTGGACTTCTCGTAGACGTCGAGACGGTTCTTGATGGTCTCGGGCTTGTCGTCGTCGCGCTGATACATCTCGCCACCGCACTTGGGGCAGGTGGCATCGGCAGCGGTGCCGGTGTAACCGCAGGCGCGGCAGGTGCGACGCGAAGACAGACGATCGATAATGACCTCGGGGGCCACATCGACCAGAAGGGCGCAATCGATCTCGCGACCCATGGCGGAGAGCTCGGAATCGAGCGTCACAGCCTGGGCGGTGTTGCGCGGGAAGCCGTCGAGGATGAAGCCGTGCTGGGCGTCATCGGCGGCAAGGCGCTCCTTGACAAGGTCGATCACGAGCTGGTCGGGAACGAGCTCGCCAGCGTCCATGTACTTCTTAGCCTGAATACCAAGCTCGGTGCCACCCTTGACGGCAGCACGCAGCAGGTCGCCCGTGGAAATATGGGCGACGCCAAACTCGGCGACGAGCTCCTGTGCGACGGTGCCCTTACCGGCACCCGGAGCTCCGAGCAATACGAGGTTCATGAGCAATCCTCCTCTAGCCTATTTAAAGAATCCATCGTAATCATACATCTTGATCTGGCCTTCGAGCTTATCGACCGTGTCGAGCACGACGCCGACCATGATGAGGATGGACGTGCCGCCAAATGCCTGGATCAGATGGTTACCCGTGAAGGAGAAGATGATCGAAGGCACGATGGCGATGAGCGCCAAAAAGACAGCGCTAGGAAGCGTGATCTTGTTGAGCGCGTTCTTGATGTAGGCCGCGGTAGCCCTACCCGGACGCACGCCCGGAATAAAGCCGCCCTGCTTCTTAAGGTTATCGGCCGTGTCATCGGGGTTGAACACCATGGAGGTGTAGAAGTACGCGAAGAACACGATGAGGACAACGTTAAGCACCCAGTTGAGCCAACCGGTCGAAAGCGCGGAGGCAACTGCCTGAATCCAGCCGATGCCGGGGAAGAACACGGCAATCTGAGCGGGGAAGTACAGCAGCGCCGAAGCGAAGATGATCGGCACGACACCCGCGGTGTTGACCTTGATGGGCAGGTAGGTGGTCTGGCCACCCATCATGCGACGGCCCACGACGCGTTTGGCGTAGGAGACCGGGATGCGGCGCTGGCCGCGCTCAAGGAAAACAATCAGCGGGATAACCAGCAAAATGATGGCGCAGATGATCACCATGGTGATGATGCCACCGGCATTGCCCTCGGTGCTGGAGAAGATAGCCTGCGGCAGGCCGGCCATGATGTTCGCAAAGATGATCAGCGACATGCCATTGCCGATACCGCGCTGGGTGATGAGCTCACCAATCCACATGATCAGCATGGCGCCCGCAGTGAGCGTGCCGACGATCATGAGGTCGAAGATGATCTCGGGAGCGCCGGCGCCATTGAAGCTGATGCCGAAGCTCTTAAAGAGGAAGAGGTAACCCACGGAGTTGAGGATTGCCAGAGCCAGGGTGAGGTAACGCGAATACTGCGTGATCTTGGTCTGACCGACCTCGCCCTCGCGGGCAAGCTCATGCAGGGAAGGCACAACGGCCTGGAGCATCTGGAGGATGATCGAGCTGGTGATGTAAGGCATGATGCCCAGCGAAAACACCGACACATAGCTCAACGCGCCGCCAGAGAAAAGATTCAGGAGGGCCATAGCACCTGCGGCGACCGAATTGTTATCGGTCGAGAAAAGGCCCAGCATCCCCTGGAAGGGAATGCCGGGCACAGGAACGTGCGCACCAATGCGGTACACGACGAGCATAGCTATGGTAAAAAGAATCTTTTCGCGCAATTCTTTGATGCGGAAAGCATTCTTAAGACCATTTAGCACGGCAGCTCGACCTTTCCGCCGGCGGCCTCGATCTTGGCCTGCGCAGAAGCGCTGACCTTGTCGACCTTGACCGTGAACTTCTTGGTGAGCTCACCATTGCCGAGCACCTTGACGGGCTCGAACTCGCTCTTGGTGATGCGAGCGGCCTTAAGAGCGGCACCGTCGATCACAGCGCCGTCCTCGAACTTACGCTCGAGACGCTCAACGTTAACGGCGGTGTACTCGATACGACGGGGGTTGCGGAAGCCCGGAAGCTTGGGCAGGCGCATAGCCAGCGGAGTCTGGCCACCCTCGAAGCCGGCACCCTTGGTGCCGCCAGAGCGGGAACCCTGGCCCTTCTGGCCGCGGCCAGAAGTGGTGCCGTGACCCGAAGAATTGCCACGGCCGACGCGCTTACGGTTCTTGGTGGAACCGGGCGCGGGAGTAAGATCGTGAAGCTGCATTTGCTACTCCTCTACAATCTCGACAAGGTGCTTGACCTTGAAGATCATGCCGCGGACGGACTCGTTGTCAGCAATCTCGCGAACCTCGCGGATCCTGTGGAGACCGAGGGCACGGACAGTACGGACCTGGTCCTGCTTGCAACCATTGGTGCTGCGGACCTGCTTGATCTTGATGGTGTCAGCCATGCTTAGTTCTCCTTACCGACGAACATCTCGGAGACCGTCAGGCCACGGCGAGCCGCGACGTCCTCAGGGCTGGAGAGCTCCTTGAGGCCCTCGACGGCAGCCTTGATGATGTTGAGGCCGTTGTCGGTACCGAGGGACTTGGACAGGACGTTCTTGATGCCAGCAAGCTCAAAGAGGGGACGCACAGCGCCGCCGGCGATAACGCCGGTACCCTCGACAGCGGGCTTGATGATGATGCGGCCGGCACCAAAGTGGCCGAGAACCTCGTGCGGGATGGTGCCCTGCTCGGTCACCGGCACGTGGAACATGTTCTTCTTGGCATCGAGAGATGCCTTGGAGATGGCCATGGGCACCTCAGCGGACTTGCCCATGCCAACGCCGACGTTGCCCTTGCCGTCGCCAACGACGACGAGAGCGACGAGGCTCATGCGACGACCACCCTTGACGGTCTTCGACACGCGGTTGATGTAAACGACGCGCTCCTCGAACTCGGAGGCCTCGCGCTGCTGCTTCTGATTACGAGCCATGTGCTACATACCTCCTAGAACTCGAGACCGGCGGCACGAGCACCGTCGGCGAGGGCCTTGACGCGGCCATGGTAGATACGGCCACCACGATCGAAGGCGACCTTGGTGATGCCGGCCTCGATGGCGCGCTTGCCAACGAGCTGACCGACCTTCTCCGCAGCCTCCTTGTTCGAGGTGTGGGTGCCCTTGAACTCGGCCTCGAGGGTCGAGGCAGAGACGAGCGTCAGGCTGGAGCCCTTGCTGTCGTCGATGATCTGGGCATAGATGTTGGCGTTAGTACGGGTCACGCGAAGACGCGGACGCTCGGCGGTACCCGAGACCTTGCCGCGAACACGACGCTGACGACGCTTGAGGCCTTCCAGCTTCGCCTTATGCTTGTTCATACGTAAACTCCTAAAAAGGTTGATCTTGCCAGCACCTGACGGGGTGCTGGTCTTATGCGAGTGAGTCGGTTACGACTACTTGGCGGCCTTACCCAGCTTGCGGCGGATGTGCTCGCCAACATAGTGGATACCCTTGCCCTTGTAAGGCTCGGGAGGACGATGACCGCGGATCTCAGCGGCGATCTGACCGACCTGCTGCTTGTTGATACCCTTGACGTTCACGTGGGTGTTGTCGGGAACCTCGAAGGTAATGCCCTCGGGAGCCTCGACGATCACGGGGTGCGAGAAGCCCAGGGAGAACTCGAGGTTCTTACCCTTCTGCTGCACGCGGTAACCGACGCCGGCGAGCTCGAGCTTCTTCTCGAAGCCCTCGGAAACGCCGACAACCATGTTGTGGATGAGGGCGCGGGTGAGGCCGTGGCGGGCACGGGTCTCACGCTCGTCGTCGGGACGGGAAACGGTGAGGACGTTGTCCTCGACGTTGATAGCAAGCTTCTCAAAGACATCGAGCTCGAGCTGGCCCTTGGGGCCCTTGACGACAACGTTGTTGCCGTTGACTGCCACTTCGACTCCGGCGGGAATCTGGACAGGCTTATTACCGATACGAGACACGGTGATCTCCTTTCCTTCTACCTACCGAGCGAATTACCAGACGTAAGCGATGATCTCGCCGCCGACGTTGTGCTTGCGAGCATCGCGGTCGGTCATGACGCCATGGCTGGTGGAAATAATGGCGGTACCAAGGCCACCGCGGACGCGGGGCATGTCGGCAACGCCGGTGTACTTACGCAGGCCCGGCTTGGAAATGCGGCGGATGCCGTTGATGACCTTAGCCTTCTTGGGACCATACTTAAGCGTGATGTGCAGAGTCTTCTGGGGAACGGTGTCCTCGACATCGTAGCCCTCGATGTAGCCCTCCTCGTGCAGAACACGAGCGATCTCGACGAGCTTCTTGCTGCTCGGCATGGAGACCGTGGCCTTGTTCACAGAGTTAGCGTTACGGATGCGCGTAAGCATATCTGCGATCGGGTCTGTAAGGTTCATACAGATTCTCCTTCGTTCTTGATGAACACGTGCTCTTGGTTCTTCGCCGCCCTTAACGGCAAAGCCTTTTTAGCGCGTTTTCCCTGTTCCAAACTGATGCTTGAAACGCTGGTAGTGACTTACCAGCTGGCCTTCTTAACGCCGGGAAGCTCGCCCTTGAGTGCAAGCTCGCGGAAGCAGACACGGCACAGGCCGAACTTGCGGTACACAGAGTGCGGACGGCCGCAGCGCTGGCAGCGCGTGTACTCACGAGTAGAGAACTTCTGCTTGCGATTGCACTTGACGATCATCGATGTCTTAGCCACTTATATCCTCCTCACATAGAGTATTGTTCGCCCCAAGCGCCGCCCCCTTGTGGGAACGGCGCTTATAGGGCAGGTGAACCTATTTCTTGAACGGGAAACCGAAGGCGTCCAGAAGGGCCTTGGCCTCCTCATCGGTGTTGGCGGTGGTCACGAAAGTGATGTCCATACCACGCTGGTGATCAACGGAGTCGAAGTCGATCTCGGGGAAGATGAGCTGCTCGGTGACGCCCATGGAGAAGTTACCACGGCCGTCGAAGCTCTTGGCCGAGATGCCGCGGAAGTCGCGGATACGGGGGATCGCGACGGAGGTCAGACGATCGAAGAACTCCCACATACGGTCGCCACGCAGGGTAACCTTGCAGCCGATCGGCATACCAGCGCGCAGGCGGAAGGTAGCGATGGACTTGCGGGCACGGGTGATCATCGGCTGCTGGCCGGTGATGGCGCGCAGGTCGCGCACGGCACCGTCGATGGCCTTGGAATCGGTAGCGGCCTCGCCGACACCCATGTTCACGACGATCTTCTCAAACTTGGGGATCATCATGACGTTCTCGTACTGGAACTTGTCCTGAAGCTGCTGCTTGACCTCGTTGTTGTACTTGGTCTTCAGACGCGGCACATACTTCTCTTCTGCCATTGTTCACTCCTTCTTGGGGTTTTAAGCACGGGGCGTGGCCACGATGGGTTGTCCTCGTGCCTCCTGGCTGCATCCGCGCCGCTCATGGCATTTTGCGGTTTGGACTCGACGCAGCAGGAGCCGACAAAACAATCGGTACTATACGCGCATCGGGAGCGTATTTCCAGAAAAACCTCGTCTGCCTGCACAACTCCACAACTCCCCCGCACAAATGGGTCCCAAAAAGCTGTTGCGGTGAAATAGGGACTGTTTGGCGGCCTAACAGGCTTAAACAATCCGTATTTCACCGCAACTTATTGGTGGGGATGCGATTAGCGCTTGCGGGGGACGAGCTTGGTGCGGCGCAGGTGAATCATCTCGGCGGCGATGGAGATGGCGATCTCCTCGGGGTCCTCGGCCTGAATGGCAACGCCGATCGGCAGGTGCAGCTCGTCGATCTGGTCCTGCGTAAAGCCCTCCTGCTCCAGGCGGGCGCGCACAAAGGCCGTCTTGCGGCGCGAACCCAGACAGCCCAGGTAGGCGGGTTTGGCGCGCATGGCCTGAATCACCACATCGATATCGGACTTGTGGCCTGCCGTGGCCACGACCACCAAGTCGCGCGGACCGATGGGGCACAGCTCACTCAGGTTCTTGTAATCGACCAGGCGACGATCGTAGACACCGGGCACCCATTCGGGCGTCAGCGTGCCGGGGCGGTCATCGCACGCCACAACGGCAAAGCCCGCCGCCGTGAGCACGCGCGCCGTCGCGGCGCCCACGTGTCCGCAGCCAAAGATGTAGGTCAGGCCCTCGGGGCAGAGCGTCTCGACGTGCGCCGGGGGAATCTCGGAGGCGGCGTTGGTGTAGGTAACCTTACTCCCCTCCTCCACCAGCGAAAGCCCGGGGCAGCCCGCAATGGTGCGGCGCGATGCCCCGCCATGGTACTCGGCCACATCGCCCTCGAGCGCGTTTGCGATAAACGGTTCAAAGTCGATGACAAAGTCCCCGATGCGTCGATACGCCAAGACGTCGGCAACCGACTGGAACAACGGCACCTGCGATACATCCAGGTGCAGATAGCACAGGCAGATGGCTCCGCCGCAGATCATGCCGGTATCGGAGTTCTCACCGCCCATGGTGTAGCGGACCAGACGCGATTGACCTGCGGCCAGCAGCTCGCGCGCCTCGTCCAGCGCAAAGAGCTCAATCTTGCCGCCGCCGATGGTACCCGCTTGGCTGCCATCGGCAAAGACGGCCATCCAGGCGCCCACGCCGCGCGGCGATGACCCTGCCGTGCCGGCAACTACCACCAGCTCGCACGTCTTACCGGCCTTCAGAGCGCCAAGTGCAGCATTCACCACATCGAGCTTTTCCATTGCAATTTCCTATCCCTGGAATACACCGGTGAGCATGGCGAGCGCCTCGAGCACGCCGCCGCCGACCGACGTCGCCTTGTCCGAAATATAGTTGATATAGCTGGCATCGCCGCGCGGATCGACGTCGGCACATTTAAAACCCTCGGTCACCTGAACGCCGTCGGCCAAAAGGCCGCGCAGACAGCCGTCAATCTGCGTGACCATGGGAGTATCACCTGCATACCCGATCACGTCGCCGGCACTCACGATGTCGCCGATCGCGCGGTCGGACCTAAACACGCCGGCGGCGGAGCTGTGGATAACGCGCTCCTTGCCATAGCCGGCGATCACACCCGGCACGCCCGTATTGGGCTGGGGCGAGCCCTGGGTGATGACGCGGCCGAGAAAATGCCCGCGCATGGTCTCGACCACGGCGTCGCAATCGACCGGCGCGGTAAAGCCCGGCCCCACGGCGATGACGGCAGGCGCCATGTCGCGCGTGGTGCCCAAGTTGCGCTTGGCAAGAATCGCGTCGACCACAGCCGCGGGTTTAAGCTCATCGAGCATCTTGGCCTGGGGGTCTACCACAACGGCGACATCTCCGGCATCGGTAATTGCAAGCGCCTCTGCCGGCGTCTGCGCCAAACGAGCGCGAATGCCCTCCACCTGGACCTCGCCCAGGCGAATGGCCTCGCAAAAACTGATTGTGCGACGGATGCACGTGGGAACCGCGATATCGGCCATAACGACCGACACGCCGGCGCGTACCAAACGGGCAGCGACGCCCGTGGCGATATCGCCGGCGCCGCGAACATAAACGAGCATTCCCGGGGCACCTCCCTGTGCTACGGTTTGAGCAGAGCAAAAGCGGTTCGACCGCTACTCTGATGATTATTTATTATCACAGTATTATACGGCGGTGAACAGATGGAAACGACGAGCGGAAACCTTGCCTCCGCGCTCAAGATCGAGCCGGGCATCACCGCGATCATCGGCAGCGGTGGCAAGTCGACCCTGCTAAAGACGCTCGGCCTTGAACTTATGCGTGCCGGCGGCCGCGTGCTCCTCTGCACCACCACGCACATGTTCCCCGTCGCCGGCGTGCCATGGGACGGGTCGAGTCGTCGCCTGGACGCCGTACCTTGGAAGCCGGGTACCTTACACGCCCCAGGCTGCACCTGCGAGGCCTGCGCGGGGCTTGTGCGGGGAAGCATCTGCCAAGCTGGTGTCTTGGACCCCCAGACGGGCAAGCTCTCCTCCCCTGCCGAATCGCTCGACCAGCTGGCGCAGCGCTTTGACTACGTCCTGGCCGAGGCGGACGGCAGCAAGCGACTCCCGCTCAAGGCGCACGCCGCCTGGGAGCCGGTGATTCCATCTGGCACGGCCAACATCGTCTGGATCGTCGGCGCCTCGGGGCTCGGCAAGCCCATCAACGAAGCCGTCCACCGCCCCGAGCTCTTTTGCGAGCGTTGCGGCTGCGAGCTCACCGACATCGCCACGCCCGAGCGCGTCGCCCAGGTGCTCAATGCCGAGAAGCAGGCGCTGGAGCTCAGCACCGCACGCGTCATGCTCAACCAGGTCGACACGCTCAGCGACCCGGCTATGGCCGACCGCTTCGAAGCAGCTCTCGACCGCCCCGTCGTCGCCACCAGCCTCAAGTAGCCAGCCCCAGTCTCCGCAGTTGCGGTGAAATACGGACTGTTTGGCCACCTAATGGCCCCAACAGTCCGTATTTCACCGCAACTGCGGAGGGGGTCCGGCACTCCCCCCCCTGCTAGCGGGGCACGTAGCGACCGGGCTGGGCTCCGGTGGGCTCGCCGTCGCGCGCGGCCAGCACGCCGTTCACAAACACAGCCTTGGCGCGGCCGTGTGCCTCAAAACCCTCGAGTGGCGTGTAGTCCACGGCCTGATGCTGCGTCGCCGCGCAAATGGTCCAGCGCGCCCGGGGATCCCACACGCACACGTCGGCATCGGAGCCCTCGGCAAGACAGCCCTTGCGCGGGTACATGCCAAACACGCGCGCCGGGTTCTCGCTCATCAGGCGGCAGAGGTCCTCGGGGCCCAGCTGCCCCTCAAAGCTCGTGGCAATCGCGACGGGACGATGCTCCACGCCGGGCCCGCCGTTGGGAATCGCGCGGAAGTCGTCGCGCCCGCGGTCCTTTTGCCCGTGCAGATTAAAGCTGCAGTGGTCGGTGGCGATGGTATCGATCTCGCCGGCCACAAGCGCCTCGCGCAGGGCCGCACGGTCGCCGGCATGGCGCAGCGGCGGACTCATCACATACTTGGCACCCGCAAAGCCGTCCTCTCCCTGCTCCAAATAGCAGGTGTCGTCGAGCATCAGATATTGAGGGCAGGTCTCGACATAGATGTTCTTCTGCCCGCGCGCCTTGGCGGCACGGATGGCCTCGAGCCCCAGCTTGGTCGAAAGGTGCACCACGTTGACCGGAGCGTCCCCGGCCAAGTGCGCCAGATACAGCAGGCGGCTCACGGCCTCGGCCTCACACACGTCCGGACGGCTGAGCGCATGCCCCTCGGGCCCATGAATCCCCTGCTCGTACACGCGCTTCTGCAGTTCATTCACCAACGTGCCGTTCTCACAATGCACGCACAGTATGCCGCCCAGGCGCTTGAGCTCCTCCAGCACCTCGAGTGTCTCGGCATCGTCCAAGCGCAGGTGGTCGTAGGCAAAGTAGGTCTTGAACGACGATACGCCCGCCTCGCGCATGGCCGAAAGATCGGCGCGGTTGCGCTCATTCCACTCGGCGAGTGCCATATGAAAGGCGTAGTTGGCCGTGCAGGTTCCGTCGGCGCGATGATGCCACTCGGCCAAAGCATCGGGCATGGTCACGCCGCGATCGGCCGTCGCGTAGTCCACGATGGTCGTCGTACCGCCGCAGGCAGCCGCACGCGTGCCGGTCTCAAAGCTATCGGCTGTCCAATCCATGCCGGTCCAGCACTGCATGTGCGTGTGGCCGTCGATAAAGCCGGGAAACACCCAACAGTCGGTGGCGTCCTGGACGGTATCGCCCTCGCCCGGCTCGATTGCTGCGGCAATCCGCACAATCTTGTCGCCCTCCATGGCAAGATCGGCGCGGCGAAGCCCCTGGGGCGTCACGAGCGCGCCGTTTTTGATGATGATCATAATTGCTCCTTATTGATTGATGCAGTTGGCCACGCGATCAAAATACGAGCAGGCGGCGATATGCTCCGTTATGCGTCGCTGTCCCTTGACGGTATCGACGTCCCACAGCTCGTAGGCACGCGCCTCGACCAGCACCACGTCGGTACGGTCCTTGAGGATCGAACCGCCGCCGTCCTTACCCTCAAGACACATAAGTGCATCGAACAGTTCCGCCGGAAAGAGCACCGGGCTCGAAGGCTCACCGTTGCACGCAAGACGCACCGGATGCTTGCGGCCACGCTCGTCAAATGCACGAACCATAGCCTCAAAAGAATCCGAACTCACGAGCGGCTGGTCGCCCGGCAAAAAGAGGCAACCTTTCCAGTTACGTTCGACTCCCCACGAAAGGCCCGCACGGACGCTTTCGCTGCGCAGCTCGCCATCGTGCAGCACGCACGGGCAATGCTTGTCATCACAAATCTGAGCGACCTCGGGCCAACGCGTCGAAACCACAACGTCAAAGCCCCGGGGAACCGAATCAATGGTCCGGGCAATCAGCGGCTCGCCATAGATATCGGCGAGCATCTTGTTAGAGCCAAATCGCTTGCCCTCGCCCGAAGCCATAATGACGCAACCAAGTTTCATGGCGATACCTCCCCTGAAACCATCGTACCCATAACTCGCGTCGCGGGGCATCTACATCGAAAGCGCTTATCCCGCACGCCCACGATGCAAAAAGGGGCACCCCGCCGGTTGGCAGAGCGCCCCCTTTACATGGCTTACCTCAACCCAGCTTTAGGCCTGGAACCAACGGGCGGTGTTGCGCTCGTCGAGGGCCTTGAGGGTAGCGGCGGGATCGGCAACCTTCTGCAGGAACATCATGGCTGCGATGGCGTACGGCTTGTAGCTGGCCTCCTTGTACATGCCCACGCGGTGCATGTCGAAGACGTCGGCGTTGACCTCGCCGTGCTCGCAAGAGACACCGGAGATGTCGGCAGGCAGCGGATGCATAAAGATGGTGTCCTGGCCGTTGGCGGTCTTCTCCATGAGCTCGGTCGTGGAGCACCAATCCTGATGCGTGGCGTTCTGAGCGAGCAGCTCCTTCTCGAGTGCAGCGATGCCGGCGTCGTCGCCCTCGGCGTACAGGTTGGTGCGCTTCTCCATGGCGGCAAACGGAGCCCAGCTCTTCGGGATCACGATGTCGGCGCCCTCGAAGGCCTCGGCCATGGTGTTGACCTGCTTAAAGGTGGTGCCGGACTCGGCGGCATAACCCTTGGCGCGCTCGACGACCTCGGGCATGAGGTCGTAGCCCTCGGGGTGGGCCAAGGTGACGTCCATGCCAAAACGGGGCAGCAGGCTGATCAGCGACTGCGGGCAGGACAGCGGCTTGCCGTAAGAGGGCGAGTAGGCCCAGGTGACGGCAACCTTCTTGCCCTTGAGGTTCTCAAGACCGCCAAACTCGTTGATGAGGTAGAGCATGTCGGCAGAGGACTGCGTGGGGTGATCGGAGTCGGACTGCAGGGAGATGAGCGTGGGACGGTGATCCAGAACGCCGTCCTCGTAGGCCTGCTGGACAGACTCGGAGACCTCGGCCATGTAGGCGTCGCCCTTGCCGATGTACATGTCGTCACGGATGCCGATGACGTCGGCCATGAAGGAGATCATGGTAGCGGTCTCGCGGACGGTCTCGCCGTGAGCGATCTGGGACTTCTTCTCGTCCAGGTCCTGCAGCTCAAGACCGAGCAGGTTGGCTGCCTTAGAGAAGGAGAAGCGCGTACGGGTGGAGTTGTCACGGAACAGGGAGACGGCCAGACCCGAATCGAAGATCTTGGACGAAACGTTGTTCTCGCGCAGCTCGCGCAGGGCGTCGGCGACGATGTAGAGCGCCTTGAGCTCATCGGTGGTCTTATCCCAGGTGTGCAGGAAGTCGCTGCCGTACATGCCCTTAAAATCGAGGCCGTTCAGCTGCTCGACGAGCTCGGTAAACTTGGCGTCCATGTAAATATCCTTTCCAAAGATGAAACGATTGCAATGAGTAGATGTGCTCCGGCATGCGCGTGTGGCTAGAACATGCAGAGCACTATGACGAGGACCCGCCACCGTTGAGGAAGCATGGGAGATAACGACCGCGGGCCCCAAGTCAACAGGAGGCGCCGGGGGCATAAACTGTCCCCGGCTCAACAAAATCGAGGAATGGGACTAGTCGATCTTGTTGTTGGTCAGACCGGCGCGGAACACGGTGGCGTCGCCATCGGCCTGGCTCGGATCGTAGAGGTTCAGGGCAGCCACATACATGGCGGCAGCGGTGACCAGGTCGTCCTTGTAGGTGACCTCGTTGGGAGCGTGAGCCTGAGACTCGGCACCCGGGCCAAAGCCGACGCAGGGGATGCCGTAGCGGCCCTGGATGGAAACGCAGTTCGTGGAGAAGGTCCACTTGTCGCACAGCGGACGACCGGTGCGCTTGTCCATGCTGGGCTCGCAGCCGATGCGCTCGTCACCGAACATAGCCTTATGGGCGTCGACGAGGGCCTTGACGTGCGGAGCGGTCTCCTTGTTGATCCACGTGGGGAAGTAAGCCTCGGTCTCGTAGACCTCGCCGGTCCAGGACGGACGGTCGTACATGTACATGGAGACCTTCACGTCGTCGCCGTACTTCTTGGCGGCCGGCAGGTTGCGGATCTCGTCCAGGCAGGACTCCCAGGTCTCACCGGCGGTCATACGACGGTCGATGGAGATGGCGCAGGAGTCAGCGACAGCGCAACGGCTGGGGCTGGTGTAGAAGATCTGGCTGACGGTGCAGGTGCCGCGGCCCAGGAAGCGGGCATCCTCGAAGTGCTCGGGGTTGTACTTGGGGTCGAGCATCTTGACGAGACCCTTGATGTCGGTCGACTCGTCGCAGCCGTTGTTGTTGAGGGCGCGGACGTCGGCGATGATGTCGGCCATCTTGTAAATGGCGTTGTCGCCGCGGTCGGGAGCGGAGCCGTGGCAGGAGGTGCCGTGAACGTCGACGCGGATCTCCATGCGGCCGCGGTGACCGCGGTAGATGCCGCCGTCGGTGGGCTCGGTGGAAATGACGAACTCGGGCTTAATGCCGCCCTTGTTGTAGATGTACTGCCAGCACATGCCGTCGCAGTCCTCTTCCTGGACGGTGCCGACGACCATGATCTTGTAGCCCTCGGGGATGAGGCCCATGTCCTTCATCATCTTGGCAGCGTAGGTAGCAGAAGCCATGCCGCCCTCCTGGTCGGAGCCGCCGCGGCCGTAGATGATCTCGTCGGTCTCGTAGCCCTCATAGGGATCGGCGTCCCAGTTCTCGATGTTGCCGATGCCGACGGTGTCGATATGGGAGTCGATGGCGATGATCTTGTCGCCCTCGCCCATAAAGCCCATGACGTTGCCCAGGCCGTCGACCTTGACCTCGTCATAGCCAAGGTTCTCCATCTCGGCCTTGATGCAGGCAACAACCTCACCCTCCTCGCAGGACTCAGAGGGGTGGCTAATCATTGCGCGAAGAAAACGCGTCATATCAGCACGGTGGGACTCAGCAGCAGCCTTGATAGCGTCGAAATCGAGTTCTTTAGCCATTGTTCATAACCTTTCAAACGAAGGAATCTACCTGTGAGGTGGCGGAGCGATACCTATTTACTCCGCCCCAACGATTAGCAAGTGGGATATTCGCCTTCCCAAACAATGCGGCGATACTGGTCGGGATCGGTGTCGCCCTCGGTGGAGAAGCAGAGCACGGAGCTCGTCTTGTCCAGGCCGATGAGTTCCTTGAGCTCGGCGTACTCGGGATCGAGCATGAGGGTCTCGACCAGGCCGGTGGTCACAGCGCCGGACTCGCCGGAGATGACGCGCGGGTCGCCCTTCTCGGGAGCGCCCAGGGTGCGCATGCCGCGAGCGGTGACCCAGTCGGGGCAGGACACGAAGGCGGTGGCGTGGTTGCGCAGGATATCCCAGCCCAGAATGTTGGGCTCGCCGCAGCACAGACCGGCCATGATGGAGGGCATGTCACCGTCCACGATGCGCGGATCGCCGTCGCCGGCGGCAGCGCCCTTGTACAGGCAGGCAGCAGGCGCGCACTCAACCACGACGAAGGTGGGCGGGTTATCGGGATACAGGTTGGTGAAGTAGCCCACCACGGCGCCGGCCAGCGAGCCCACGCCAGCCTGGACAAAGACGTGCGTCGGGCGGTTGATGGCCATCTCGCGCAGCTGCTCGGCAGCCTCGGAAGCCATGGTGCCGTAGCCCTCCATGATCCAAGACGGGATCTTCTCGTAGCCCTCCCAGGCGGTGTCCTGAACGATAACGCCGCGCTCGCAGGCGTCGGCCTCGGCGGCCGCCATGCGCACGCACTCGTCGTAGTTGACCTCTTCGATGGTCACCGTGGCGCCCTCGGCGGCGATGTTATCGAAGCGGGGCTTGGTGGAACCCTTGGGCATGTGCACGACAGCCTTCTGGCCCAGCTTGTTGGCAGCCCATGCCACGCCGCGGCCATGGTTGCCGTCGGTGGCGGTAAAGAAGGTAGCCTGGCCAAAGTCCTTGGCAAGCTGATCGGAAGTCAGGTAATCGAAGGTGCACTCGGCAACGTCCTTGCCGGTCTCGTCGGCAATGTAGTTGGCCATGGCAAACGAGCCGCCCAGGACCTTAAAGGCGTTGAGGCCAAAGCGATAGCTCTCGTCCTTAACGCACAGGTTGGACAGGCCCAGACGCGCGGCCTGGCCGTCCAGGCGGGCAAGCGGAGTGACGGTGTACTGGGGGAACGACTGGTGGAAGGCGCGGGCCTTCTTCACGTGGTCGAGACTCATGATTCCCAAGTGCTTGTCATCGCTCTTGGGCATCGTGTTGCTCGCCCACTGGATCTTATCGGCCATACGGTGAACTCCTTAGGTTCTCTCTTGCCGGCCCCCGCATACGCGTTTCAGCCCGACCCCATTCACACGGCTGAACTTTTATGTGGATGCCAAACAAAAAGTTTGTTAGTAATGTTCTATCACACTTTTTGATTGGCATACCTAACGAATTGTTTGTTGCCGTAATCGGTACTTTTTCGCCGCCGAACGGTCACATAACGCAGCGACGCTTTCGTTATTTGCGAACAGGTGTGGTTTATGGCACAGTGAGCCCAAACTAATTTTTAGGAAGGTACCCATGACCCCCGCACAGATTGAGTTTTACAAGCGCCTCGCACACGGCCTGGCGCTCCAATTTGGCCCCAACTGCGAAGTCGTCGTCCACGATCTGGAGACCGAGGACGTAGACCACTCCATCGTAGTGATCGAAAACGGCCACGTCAGCGGGCGCAAACTGGGTGACGGCCCCAGCCATATCGTGTTTGAGTCCATGCACGAGGGCGCCACCGATGTACACGACCGCGAGCCGTACCTCACTAAAACCACCGACGGTAAGCTGCTCAAGTCCTCGACGATCTTTATCCGCAACGATGAGGGCAAACCCGTCGGCATTTTGGGCATCAACTTTGACATTACGCTTATGAAGGCTTTTGAGCGTTCGCTCGACGCCTTTACCGGCACCGGCGGCACGGGCTATACCGAGCCCGAGCCCATTACCAAGAACATCGGCGACCTGCTCGAGGACCTGCTGCACGAGTGCGAGCAGTTTGTGGGCAAGCCCGCGGCACTCATGACCAAAGACGAGCGCATTCGTGCCATTGGCTACCTCGACCGTCGCGGCGCCTTCCTCATTTCCAAGTCGAGCGAGCGCGCCTGCGAGTTCTTTGGCATCTCCAAATACAGCTTCTATAGCTACCTCAATGAGGCCAAGGCGGCGGCCGGCGACAAGTAGGCACTCGCCCGGATTGACCCTCCCCTTTTGGGCGCGAGTTCTGGAAAGCACGAATCCAAGACCGAGCCGCTTGGGAAGTTCCATATAATCGATGTCATTAATATTTCGAAAGGATGGAACAGAATGGCGTTGAGCAAGGCATCATGCACCGGTCGCGGATTGATTCCGGCAATTGGTGGACATGTGCACCGCATGTTCGATGAGAGTGAAGACGACCTGTTTTCGCTGAGCCTTGACGACGTGATGAATGATCGCCCGTGGACCGCCGACGAACTCATGGGCGGCGGGACTCGCCCGTCAAACCCCAATCCCGCACTTGCGCCTAAGACCGCATCTGCGCCGACTCCTGCGCAGTTGGCTGTTTCGACGCCCGCGCCTACGCCCGCACCCACTTCGGCGCCCACGACCGCTCCCCGCCCCGCAAGCGACCCGTCCGAGACCGCGGCATTTCTCGCTGCAGCGACGCAGGGCAAATCGGCCGACAGCACCGTTATGTACAGCGCCCAGCAGTTGCCTGTTCCTGCGGCACGCAAGCCTCCGATCGCAAGGCTCGACGAGCCCGTTGCCCATCAGGTTGCCTACGATTCCTGGGCCACAGCCGATCTGGATGAGACCTCTACCGGCATGCCGGCGCTCGACGTTCCAGTTAACCCGCTTTTTGCCACCAACACGAGCGCCGTGGACTATGAGGGCGGTGCAGCATATTCCGATTATTCCGATGACTATGCTGGCAATGGTCGCATCGAGACCGAGGGTTATGGCACCGCATCGAGCGATTATCTCAACGATCCGTACGCTGCCACGCCTGCACCGGAATATGACCCGGAGGCCGCGTCCGCGCCGGCGTATACCAAAAGCACGGGCGAAGAGCGCTTCGCCGATTATTACGCCAAGGAAAAGGCGCTGCGTTTCTCGGAATTTCCGCAGGCAGTCAAGGTTGCCTTTATCGCCATTGTCATTGCCCTGCTCGGTGTCATTGCGTTTGAGGGATTCCAGCTGTTCCGCGGCCCCACCCAAGCGGAGTCGGAAACCCAGCAAAAAGAGGACGATAACCAGTACCTGGACATCAACACCCTCAAGGGCGACCCCAACGACGAGGACGACGAGTAGCGAGGGCTGAAGGCGACCACAGGATCCCGCATCCAGCACCGGCTTCTAAGTGCTGTTTTGGCATCCAGCTACACTTTTCCGGATAATTTGCCTATCGAATTTGACACTTTTCCGAAGTTTTAAGGTGCCTATTTCGACACTTTTCCGGATGAAAGCCGAATAATCACTTGGGAAACTAACGCCGTTCACGCGTCATTTCGCAGGCGGCGTTTGATTTCCGTCCGTACACGCTGATAGACTTCCTCTTGCCCGCAAGCAGCGGGCGCGTTTTATCCAGAGTCGGGGTAGAGAGTTGGCTCCACGATCCCGACGCCAACCGGCCAAGAGGCACGGTGGCCCTGCCAACATCGATGAAAGGAGTCCGTATGGACAATTTCTCCGTGCGCAGTGAGCGCAACTTCCACAACCTGGCAGCCAAGCCAAAACGAATGCATCTTCTGGACGAGCCGAGCGGCTATGCCTCGGCCATGGTCAAGAACAGCCTCTCCCACCAGATGCGCTTTACCGTGCAGGTGCTCGAGGAAGAGCTCTGCGCCGCCGGCGACCCGCACGTGCTGCAGATCAAGCTGCTCGGAGATGACCCTCGTGAGCCGTCCAGATGGATGCTCTTCGCCGACAGCGTGTGCGTTGCGGACGGATCCGGCGCCTTTGCCCGCGAGTGCTTCTGCGAGGGCGCCGAGGTGTTTTTGGATCTGTGCCACGACGCCGTCGAGGCTGCCGAGCTGCGCCAGTGGAGTCAAAGGGAGTACGAGCTGCTGAGTGCCGTGCGCGGGATTGCAATGATTTAGAAACAGAGCGGTGGCGTTATCGAACTGTCGACGCCGCCGCCTCCCCAACGCCCGTCGTGCTCAACGATCAGATCGACCTCAAGGCCCTTCTCATCTCGGAAATAATGAACACTGTTGTCGACACCGCCGTAGGTGGAAAGGAACACGCGCACGTCGCGCAGGATGAGATTCTCAAAGAGCATCCCCAGCGTTTGCATATCGCCAAGCAGCCGCTCAGGGGTAGCCCCCAGCAACGCCGCCGCAAGTGACGGGTCACAGAAGTAGCGCTTGGGGCGCACGCGAACGCGGGCCTTCGAGCGCACATACTGGCCTGCTCTCTCGCGCAAGCTCGTCCGAAAACCCAAGGTTTGCAGGTCACCGCTCCTGCAGCACCAGCGGGCGACGTCATCCTGCGAAATTACGCCATTCTCAATGCAGTTTTTACGCCGTTTTCATTGTAGGTTTTACGCTCGGCATCCTTGGCGCGGCGCTTGCTCAACCACCGGACCAGCGAATTGCCCGGATTCTGGGACGTGCTTTCCGCTCCAGGCCTCTACCGGAAAATGCGTCCCACTCTGAGGCCGAAATCTGGGACGCGCTTTCCGCCAAAGGGAAAGCGCGTCCCATTCCGAGCATCACATCAGAGCGCGCTTGGTTATCTCCGCTCGCACATCTCGGCAAACGAGATCAGCTTGACGTCTCCCCTGCTCTCCGCGGCATCCCGACATCCCTGCGTAAAGCCGCTTTTTGAGAATAGTGCATAGCTTTTTCGTTGCCGTCTAAAGAGCTCGCTTCGGTGCACGAGCTTTTGCAGCACGTCTTCGCCCACCGGTTCATTGCGCCATTTGCACTCCGCAAACAGAGCAGTGCCCTCGCCATCGTCAACAATTAAGTCGATTTCTTCCTGCGTATGCGTGCGATTATCCGTCCCCCACCAGCGCCCGACGCTCGCCGGAACCACGTCGAGCCGGCCCGCGCGCGCGAGTTCGTACACGTATTGTCTGCATATAAGCTCAAAGACCGTACCCATGTAATCCGATACGTGCGGCTCAATGCGCTTATACGCCATCTCGGCCATGTCGTTTTGAATCAGCCCGATGTTCTGCGGAACAAACTTGTACCAGAACCTAAACATCTGGTCGCTCAGCAGATACACGGCTCGCTTATTGCTCATCTCGTTTAGGGGCAGCTCGCGCTCGACAATCCCAAGCGACGCCAGCTTATCCACATAGCTCTTTACGTTGCTCGCAGGGATTCCCGTAGAGCTCGCAATCTCCGAGATCCTCGAGCGCCCCTGAGCAATTGCTTGCACAATCGCATCATATTGCTCGGGATTGCGGCACTCTTGCAACAGCAGGTTACTCGGCTCCTCAAAGAGATAGCCCGTAGGAGTAAGAAAAAGACGTTTGATGTTGTCCTCGAGCGATACGGCAGGATCGACTTTCTCGATATATGCAGGAATGCCGCCCGTCATGCCATAGCAAACTGCAGCGTCTTCGCGACCCATGCTCTGCCACAACCCGAGGGTCGTCGTAAAATCGAGCGGCATAATCTTAAACTGGGCCGTACGCCTACCGTATAGTGGGCTCTCGTAGCCCAACACCTGTTCCTCCATAAACGAAAGAGACGAGCCGCATAGGATCAGCATTAGCCTGGTCTCTTTGTATAAGTGGTCGATCTTGTCTTGCAGCAACGAGCTGATTTCGGAATTCGATTGGGCGAGATAGGGATACTCGTCAATCACGACAACCAAACGTTCCGTGCGAGCCATGGTGGCCAATGCATCGAACGCTTCGTCAAAACTACGAAACGACACGCCTGCAGCACCAACCGAGCCTGCAAGTATCGCCTGGCTAAAGCCGTGCAGGTTTGCCTCCGCATTGGTACGACGAGCTTGAAAGTAAATAGCTTTCTTGCCTTGGATGAACTCTGTGATAAGGCGCGTTTTACCCACACGACGGCGGCCGTAAATCACAGGCATTTCAAAGGAGCCCGTGCCATACAGTCGATTGAGCTCGGACATTTCCGCTGTTCTTCCGATAAACATAGGGCCATCCTTCCTTTACGTTATAGCTAGCTATATTATACCTTCCTATAATATAGCTAGCTATAACGTAATTCGACAAGCGGCGCACGAAAAGGGGCGACACACCGCCGCACGTGGACCGTTCCGGAAAATGTATCCCGTTCTGGAGCCAAAAACTGGGCCGTAGTTTCCGCCAAACATGCCATCCGGAAAGCGTGTCCCGTTCTGAGCGCCAAATCGGGGACGCCGTTTCCACTCCAAACAAAGGGCCCCGGCTCGCGATGGAGCCGGGGCCAAAGGCGCAGCGTATGTAGTTGATGTTGAGCGCGAACAGCCCATCAGCAATGGTCGTCCGCACCCCACCCTACCCGCGGTTGCGAACGCGGCTGTACGGCGTATCCACCATGGGCAGATCCGGACGCAGCTTGCCGTCGAATGCGCGATAGGCGTTCTGTACGGCGGGCGCCGTGGGAATCGTTGCGATCTCACCGATGCCCTTGCCGCCGTATGCCACGGGCAACAGCTCGTCCTTCTCCACGTAGATGGCGTGGATATTCGGAATCTCGGGCGCACGGAACAGCCCGAGCGTACCGTACCTTGCCTGGGGTACGCAGTCCTTGAGCGGCCAGTCCTCGGTAAGCGCATAGCCCATACCCATAAGCACGCCGCCTTCGATCTGACCCTGGATGGAGATGGGGTTGACCACCTTGCCGGAATCGTGCGCGGCATAGACCTCGCTCACGCGACCGTCATCATCCAGAATGACCACATGCGTGGCAAAGCCGTAGCAGATGTGGCTCTTGGGGTTGGGAACATCCGCACCCAGCTTGTCGGTCGGCTCCAGGTACACGTAGCCAAACTCGCGTCCCTCGAGCGCCTTGATGGCGGCCGCGGGATCCTGAGGATGCATACCCTGGCCGGCGACGAGCTCCTGCGTGTGCAGCTGATAGGCGCGACCGTCGTCGTACTCGATCTTGACGCCGTCGCCATGCGCATTCACGGGAGCGGCGGGCGCAGACTTGCCGGCCTCGATATCAAGCATGGCATCGCGCAGCAGGAAGGCGGCACCGCGCACGGCCTCGCCGGTCACGACCGTCTGACGCGAACCAGACGTGGTGCCGGAGTCGGGAGCGTTCTCGGTGGAGCACTCGCCGTTGGCGATGCAGCGAAGCGGCAGGCCGCATGCCTCGGCAACGTCCTGCAAAAAGACGGTGTTGCAGCCCTGGCCGATGTCGGACGTGGCGGCATAGACCACAGCCACGCCGTTCTCGATGCGGATCTTGCAGCGGCCGGCATCGGGCAGGCCAACGCCCACGCCAGCGTTCTTCATGGCGCAGGCGATACCGGCGTGTCCGGGATGCGCATAGTAGGCATCCTTGACCTCGAGCAGCGTCTCTTTAAGCGCCGTGGAGCAGTCGGCAATCTGGCCGTTGGGCAAAACCTCGCCCGGCTCGATGGCGTTACGGTAGCGGATCTCCCACGGATCCAGGCCGACCTTCTCGGCCAGCAGGTCGATCAGGCTCTCGAGCGCAAACTCGGACTGGCAAACGCCAAAGCCGCGGTACGCGCCGGCGGGCGGGTTGTTGGTGTAGTAGCCAAAACCGCGAATGTCAGTGTTCTGGTACTTGTAGGGGCCGACGGCATGCGTGCAGGCGCGCTCGAGCACCGGGCCGCACAGCGAAGCGTAGGCACCGGTATCAAAGTTGATCTCGCAGTCCAGGCCGGTAAAGTTGCCCTCGGCGTCGCAACCCAGCGTAAAGGTGCCGTCCATGGCATGGCGCTTGGGATGGAAAGCAAGCGACTCGGCACGCGTGAGCTTGCACTTCACAGGACGCTGGAACTTATAGGCAGCGAGCGCGGCCAGATGCTGAATGGACACGTCCTCCTTGCCGCCAAAGCCGCCACCCACGAGCATGGTCTCTACAACCACGCGCTCGGGTTCGCTATCCCAGCCAAACATGTGGGCGCACTCTTTGCGCGTATCGTAGGCGCCCTGGTCGGTCGACTGCACCTTGACGCCGTTCTTGTACGGGAAGGCGACGGCGCACTCGGGCTCCAAGAAGGCATGCTCGGTAAAGGGCGTGGTAAAGCGCTGCGTCACGGTGAACGCGCTCTCTGCCAGCGCCTTGGCGGCGTCGCCGCGCGTCACGTGACGGCTCTGGCACACGTTGTCCTTGAGCTCCACCGTGTTGCCAAAGGCAAAGAAGCTGTCGTGCAGGCGCGGGGCGTCGGCGGCCTTGGCCTCGGCGATATTGCGCACGGGCTCCAGCGGCTCGTAATCAATCTTTACGAGCTTCTTGGCCTTCTCGAGCGTCGCCTCGTCCTCGGCAACCACCAGCACGATGGCGTCACCCACGCAGCGGGTGATATCGCCCGCCGCGATCATGACGTCCCAGTCCTGGATAAGGTGGCCGACCTGGTTGACCGGCACGTCCTCGGCGCGCAGGATACCCACCACGCCGGGCAGGGCCTCGGCCTTGGAGGTATCGATGGAGAGCACACGGGCGCGCGGGTACTTGGAGCGCACGGCGCTGGCGTAGGTCAGACCCGGCTGATCGAGCTCGTCGATGTCGTCGGGATACTTGCCCTCGCCGAGCACCTTCTTGCGCACGTCGATACGGAAGGCGCGCTTGCCCACGCCGTAGTCATCGCCGCGCTCCAGATCCTCGTCGATCTGCTTTTCGCCGCGCAGCACCGCAGCTGCCAGCGAAATGCCCTCGATGATCTTCTTGTAGCCGGTGCAGCGGCAGACGTTACCGCGAATGGCGTACTTGATCTGTTCCTCGGTGGGCTCGGGGTCCTCGGCGATGAGCGCTGCACCCGCCATGACCATACCGGGGATGCAAAAACCGCACTGCACGGCACCCACGGCGCCAAAGGCGTACACAAAGGCCTCGCGCACGTCCTCGGGCAGGCCCTCGACAGTCACGATGTTGCGGCCGGCGGCAAGGGCGGTGGTCAGCACGCAAGCCTTGACGGCCGCGCCGTCCACGTGGATGGTGCAGGTGCCGCAGGCACCCTCGGAGCAGCCGTCCTTGGCGGAGTGAATGTGCAGGTCGTCGCGCAGGTAGCGCAGCAGTGGCTTGTTCTGAGTCGTCGTACGCTCGACGCCGTTAACGGTAAAAGTGAATTCCTGTGCCATGGTGATTCCCTTCTACACGCCGGCGGCGATGCCGGTGCGGTCGTGGATGGCGCCATGCGGGCAGACGACGGCGCACATGCCGCACGACAGGCAGTCCACGCCGTCGATATGGGCGCAGTTGTCCTCGATGCGGATAGCGCCGGCAGGGCACTTTTTAGCGCACATGCCGCAACCGATGCAGCTCGTGTCGCAAATCTTGCGCGCAATGGCGCCCTTATCGGTGTTGTTGCAGCGCACCAGGATGTTCTGGTAGCCGGGAACGAAGGCAATCACGCGCTGCGGGCACGCCATGCCGCACAGGCCACAGCCCGTGCACTTGGAGCGATCCACGCGGGCGATGCCATCGACCAGCGCAATGGCGCCGTGGGGGCAGGCCGTGACGCAGGCGCCACAGCCAATGCAGCCTTCGCTGCAGCGGGCGTCGCCACCTGCGGAGGCGCAACCACTTCCGCAGGCAACGTAGGCCACGTTATGTTGAATGGATTTGGCCATAAGAGACTCGCCTATTTCTTAAGAAGGTACGAATAGTTGTCGCGCACAGCCCTGATGGTCAGGCGGACGGCCTCGGGAAGACCGGTGTTGACGGCATCGACCGAGACGGTGCGGACCGTGCCGGCGACGCGGACCTTAAAGTGGTCCTCGTCCACAGCCAGGAAGCCCTCGTTCTCGGAGTTCTCCATATCCTGCTCGCTCCAGAACAGGGTGAGCTTGTCCTTGTAGGGACGACCCTCCTGGTAGGGACAGAACACGGCGCAGTTGCCGCACTCGTTGCACATGCCATCGACGTGGACGACCTGATGCTTGGCCAGGCCCGGCACCTTAATGGCAACGTTGGCGCGGTTGGGGCACACGTCGCAGCAGACCTCGCACACCGAGCCGCAGCCCAGGCAGCGGGTCTTGGTGCAGTTGCGCTTGTCGCGGCACAGCGATCCCTTGCGCTCGTAGCAGGTGTCCTCGCGACCGGCCTGCTCGTTGCAGTCGGCGTACTTGTTAAAGTCCACACCGGCAATGGCACGGGCAACCTCGGCGGCGTCGGCGATAGCCTCGACCACGGTGGCCGGACCGCGACGGCAATCGCCTGCAGCCCAGACGCCCTCGACGCCGGTGGAGGTGGCGGCAAGGCGACCGCGACGGTCGTGTTCGACGCCCGCGGCATCGTACAGGCTGGCATCGATGCCCTCGCCCACGGCGCAGATCACCGTGGTGGCGGAAAGCTCGACGGTCTCGCCCGTGGCGACGGGGCTGCGACGGCCGCTTGCATCCGGCTCACCGAGCTCCATAACATCGCAGGTCAGCACGGCGCCGTTGAGCGCCTTGGGCGCCAGCAGCTCGCAGAACTCAACGCCGTCTGCCAGAGCAAAATCGAGCTCTTCCTCGTCGGCGGGCATCTGCTTCTTGGTGCGGCGGTAGACCAGGCGCACGTTCTTCACGCCGGCCAGGCGCTTGGCCACGCGGGCGGCATCCATGGCGGTGTTGCCAGCGCCAATGACCACGACGTCCTCGCCCAGCTCGAGCTTCTCGCCCTTCTTGGCGGCCTCGAGGAACTCCAGCACGTCGAGCTCGGCACCCTCGCCCAGGCCCGCAGAGCCGGGCATCCAGGCACCGGTGGCCACGACCACGTCGGTAAAGCCCTGGGCCTTGAGCTCGTCAATGGAATCCACGCGAGCATTGAGCTGCACCTTGGCGCCAAAGGCCAGGCAGAGCTCGGCATCGTGGGAGATATCGTCGCTCGCAATGCGGAACTCGGGGATGACGTGACGGACCACGCCGCCGAGCGAATCGCGGGCCTCAAAGATGGTGACGGGCACGCCGGCACGCGTCAGGAAGAACGCTGTCGCCAGACCGGCCGGACCGCCGCCGATAACGGCAACGTTGCGGTCGCTATCGTTGGCGATGGCCTGGGCGCGCAACCTGGGCAGCACGGCGGTCATGGCCTCGCGGGCGGCCTTGAGCTTGCTGGCGCGGATCTGGGCGCCCTCGGGCTCGTAGAATGCACGCTCGCAGGCACGGCCGCAGGGATGCGGGCAGATGGTGCCGGTAATGAACGGCAGGGCGTTGCGCTCGATGATAATGTTGAGCGCGTCCTCGTAGCGGCCCTCGTCAACAGCCGCCAGATAGGCGGGAATATCCTGCTGGATGGGGCAGCTCGTGCGGCACGGCGTGGTAAAGCAGTCGGAAAGCGGGCTTTTGCCGGCGACCTTGCGGTCGGGCAGCGGGCGCAGCGGCTTCTTGTAGAGCGGGTTGGTGAGCGAGTCGGTCTGGATCGCCGTCACGGCCTCGAGAGAGACGCCCGCAAACGGCTTGCCGTCCAGGTCGGTAAACTCGCCGGCCATCTGGCTAAAGCGCTCGTAGCCACCGGGCTTGAGCACGTCAGTCGCCAGGGTAACGGGCCAAATGCCGGCATCGTACAGGGCACGGATGTTGTAGACCGTGGCACCGCCGGAGTAGCTGATGCGCAGCTTGCCATCGAACTGCTCGGTAATGCGACGGGCGGCCTCGATGGTCAGCGAGAACAGCGAACGGCCCGACATGTACATCTCGGTGGAGGGCAGCTCGTTCCTCGTCACGTCGACGGGGAAGGTGTTGGTCAGCTTGACGCCAAACTCCAGGCCGCGCTCGGCGCACAGGGCAATCAGGCGCTCGAACATGGGCACGGCGTCGGCCCACTGCAGGTCCTCGCGGAAGTGCGTATCGTCGAAGACGATGTAGTCAAAGCCCAGCTCGTTGAGGCGCTGGCGGGCAAACTCATAGCCCAGCAGCGTGGGGTTGCACTTGATGTAGGTGTTGAGGCCCTTCTCGGTGATCAGATAGGTCGCGATGCGCTCGATCTCCGCCGGCGGGCAGCCATGCAGCGTAGACTCGGTGATGGAGTTGGAGACGCGTGCCGGGATGGATTCGACAAACGCGGCGTCGACATGCTCAAACTTGTCCAGGTTGGCAAGCGCCCATGCGCGGCACTCATTCCAGACGTCAGAGCCGCTGGCGTCCTTCATGCCCTCGATGTAGGCGTCGACCTTGGGGCTCTTAATACCCTCCAGGTCATAGCCCACGGACATGTTAAAGACAAAACCGTCCGGGCTACCCAGGCCGTACTCGCGAGCGATCAGGTGGCAGGCAAACCATGCCTTCACGTACTCGGCAAAGGCCTGCGGAACCTCGAGCTCGGTCGACCACTCGCAGTTGTAGCACTCGTCCTGCGCCACAATGCAGGGCTTGTTCACATACTTGGAAAGCTCCTCGCCGTCCATAACCTGGACAGTTTTGAGCTCAAAGAAGCGGGAACCGGCCACGTAGGATGCCACAATGTTCTGGGCAAGCTGCGTATTGGGGCCGGCGGCCGGGCCAAACGGAGTCTCGATGCGCTCGTCAAAAATGGGAAGCGCGCCCTCCTGATTGGTCATGACCATCTTACGCACGCCAAAGATGGCGTCCTGAGTCTTGTGCTCCTCGATGATCCAGTTCATCAGCTGCGAAAACGGGATCGGCCTCATGATGTCGCTCATAGTGAGCTCCTCTCTGTAACGCCCGGCGAGACCGCGCGGCGGGCGCAAATACGGTGTAGCGCTAGCACAGCGCCGGCGACCCCGCGGAGGTCGCCTATACGCGCGTCGGATGCGGCGAAACATCCGGCGCGCGTGAATCTACTTGTAATTAGTAGGTGCGATCGTTGAGCGTGCTCCAGAGCTTCTTGGACTCAGCCATGGTCCACGCGTTGATCTTGTCCTCATCAATGCCAACGAACTCGCGATCCTTGTACAGGACGCGGCCGTTGATGATGGTGGTGCGGCAGTTTTTGCCCATCATGCCAAAGAGCATGTGGCCGTCGATGTTCTCCTCGCTCAGCGGCGTAAAGGGCTTGTAGTCCATGACGATGACGTCGGCGGCAGCGCCGGCCTCGAGCACGCCCAGCTTGCGATCGAAGTACTTGCTCGCCATCTTGGCGTTGTTCTCGAAGAGCATCGTCATGGCCTCGCACCAGCCCACGTTGGGCATGGCGGCGTTGTGGCGCTGGATGATCAAGAAGACCTTGAGGCTCTCGAGCATATCGTGGGTGTAGGCGTCGGTGCCCATGCACACGGGGATGCCGCGGCGGAAGAACTCGAGCACGGGGGCGCAGCCCACGGCGTTGCCCATATTGGATTCGGGGTTGTTGACGAGCCAGGTGCCGGACTCCTTGACGATGTCCATCTCGGCGGGCGTCACATGGATGCAGTGGCCCAGCATGGTGTCGGGACCCAGCAGGTTGTGCTGCAGCAGGCGCTCGACGGGGCTGATGCCGCCGCGGTTGAGGCGGGAGTCCCAAACGTCATTCATGCCCTCGCACACATGGATGTGGAAGCCGGTCAGGCCGTTGTTGGCCTCGGCCATCTTGTCCATGGTCTCGTCCGACAGCGTAAAGGTGGCGTGACCGCCAAACATGGCGGCGATCATGTGGTTGTCGTTATCGCGACGCTCCTTGGCGGCCCACTGGGCAAATTCGGCGTTCTCGGCAATGGCCTGGTCGCATTTTTCCTGGCCGCGGCGATCCGAGACCTCGTAGCACAGGCACGAACGCATGCCCAGCTCCTGAGCTGCATCCTTAATGGTAAAGAGGCTTCCCGGGATCTCGCAGAAGCTCGCATGGTGATCGAAGATCGTGGTGACGCCATCGCGGATGGAGTCAAGAATCGTGGCATAGGCGCTGGCCTTGGTGCCGTCGAGCGTCAGGTTGTCGTCGATCTTCCACCACTGCTGCTCAAGATTCTCCAGGAAGTTGGTGGGGTTGCAGCCCTTAATGGCAAGGCCGCGGGCCAGACCCGAGTAGATGTGGGTGTGGCAGTTGATGAGTCCGGGCATGATGAGGTTGCCCTGGGCGTCGACGTACTCGGCATCCGGGTACTTGGCCTTGAGCTCGCACTCGGGGCCCACTTCGACGATCGTATCTCCGTCAATGGCGACCGCACCGTTTGGAATGAACGGGGCCTGCGCGTTGCGGGTAAAGACGGAACCGTTAGCGACCAGAAGCATGGATGCTCCCTTCGACATCAGGGGCGGGGTTTGACACCTCTGACATGGCGGAGTGCGAAGCGCCGGCCTACACCGGAAACGGGCCCTCTCCCGTCAACGCTTCACCAAAGGGACAAACCCTTTGAAGTGCGGCTTGGCGCCGCATGACGTCGGCGGACGAGGCGATGCGTCCGCCGACGAATAGCACCGAATTGGTTACTTCTTGCTCTCGGGCAAGACCAGATCCACGGCAGCGTCCTTGGCAGCATCGATGTGCTGAGCCACGACCGGCGTCTGCGGAAGGATCAGGTTAAGGACAATGGCCATGATGGCGGTGGGGGTTACGGCATTGGAGCCGATGACGGTGGACACCCAGGCGGGCATACCCTCGCCGGCAAGGCAACCGCTGGCCATCCAGATACCCAGACCAAAGACGACGGAGGTACCGACGATGGTGGTAGTGCGCTGCGTGAGGCCCTCGCGGGTGAACATGCGCACGCCGTTCATGGTGATGGTGCCAAAGACGCCGACGGTCGCGCCGCCGATGACGGGCTGCGGGATAGCGGAAAGGACGGCAGAGAGCTGCGGGAATAGGCCGGCGATGGCAAAGACGGCCGCAATGATCACAAAGACCCACTTGTTGACGACCTTGTTGGAGCAGATGATGCCCACGTTCTGGCCAAGGGCGCTGGTAGGAAGACCGCCCAGCAGACCGCCGACCATAGAGGTGAGGCCCTGGGACACGATAGCGCCGGAGAGCTCGCGCTCGGTGGGCATACGGTCGATGGAGCCCAGGCAGGCGGCGGAGACGTCACCGATAACCTGGATGGCAACCATGGGGAACACGACGGCGAGGGTAATGCAGACCTCGGGATCAAACTCGAGCGCGTAGGGCATGAGCTTGGGAAGAGCGAAGACCTGAGCGGTGGCGACACTGGAGAAGTCGATCATGCCAAAGGGGATGGAGACGATCATGCCAACGATCATGCCAAAGAACACGGATCCCAGCTTGAGCGTGCCCTTGCCAAAGTTGGCGAGCGCAAAGACCACGGCGAAGGTGATAAGAGCGACGCACCAGGCCTGCGGGGTGCCCCACAGCGGCGTACCCATACCGCCGGCCATATACTTGACGGCCGTGGGATACAGCGAAACGCCGATGGAGAAGATGACCGTACCGGTCACGACGGGCGGGAACAGCCACTTGATCTTGCTGTAGGCCAGACCAAAGAGGACCGCGACGGCGCCGCCGACGATCTCGCCACCCAGCAGCGCACCAAAGCTAAAGCCCGAGGCACCCATGGCCTGCAGGGCCGGCAGGAACGCGAACGAAACGCCCATGACGATGGGCAGGCCGCCGCCGATGCGACGGAAGGGAGCGAAGGCCTGAAGGGCCGTGTCGATCGCCGAAAGAATGAGCGCGACCTGGATGATGTCGGTACTCTGCTGGCTATTAAAGCCGTAGACGCCGGCCATGATGACCGCCGGGGTAATGATGCCGGCAAACGATGCCAGTACGTGCTGAAGGGCACACGGGATCATTTCCTTAACGGGAGGCATGCCTTCGCGAGTGAACAGGGCTTCAGTGCCGTTCGTAACCGTCTCCTGGGTCATTTGACCACCAATCCTCGAAGTAGTTGTTTTCGCATCTGACGCTCTATTGTGACGCAGTGCGGGGTTGAGGTTGTGCCTTCATTGCATATCGTATTAAAGATGATTCTCATTCTCAATAATAATTTTTTGTTATCAGACTATTCTTCAGCTGAAATTACGCATTTCCGCAGGTCAGGAAAGTGTCTGGTCAAAATAACATCTAACATTTCTTTTGGTCAACCGTTTACCGCTAAATTCCTACCGTTCGTCTGCATTACGCAATGTACCTGCGGATATACGAGATGATGGGCAGCGTGTTACCATGAGAAAAAATTGTTATGAACATTTCCGATTTCACCCAAAGGAGTTGCCCGTGAACGAGACCGTACGTCGCTTTTTGCCGATGGTCGATTTTCTGGAGCAGATACTCGGCAAAAACAGCGAAATCGTGCTGCACGATTTCTCGGATCCCGACCACGCCATCGTCGATATTCGCAACGGCATCGTGAGCGGCCGCAAGGTCGGCGGTCCCGCCACCGATCTGGCACTCAAGATCATGCACGACGCCAAGTATCGCGACCTGCCGTTTATTACGGGCTACGAGGGGCGCGGTGCCGGCGGCAAGACGTTGGAGTCAGCGACGTACTTTATCCGCGAGAATGATGAGATCGTCGGTATGCTCTGCGTCAACACCGACCTCTCGACCGTGCGCTCCATCAACGCCATGGCGCAGCAGCTCATGGCGTGCTTCGACGCGGCGCCGACGCGCACGGAGCCCGCCCCTATCGAGGTCGAAAGCCTTTCGGAGTCTACACAGGAGCTCATCGACCGCAGCATTGCCGAGTTGCTGAGCGCGCGCGGGCTGGATGTAGCGTCGCTTGGTCAGAGCGACCGCGTGGACGTCATTCGCCACCTCAACGGTAACGGGGTGTTCATGCTCAAGGGCGCCGTGGCCTGCGCCGCCGCCGCGCTGGGCATCTCTGAGCCCAGCGTCTACCGCTACCTGCAAAAAGTCCGCAAGGAAGGCTAACGAGCAAAATGGAGTGCGGCTCCACAAGCGATCCGTCACTTGATAAAAGACCCTGCAGCTCGCACGCGCTGCAGGGTCTTTTTGCATGTCATGTTTAGTTGTTGCCAACGCCTTAGAGAGCGGCGACGACCTCGATCTCGACCAGACCGCCAGCCGGAAGGGCGGCAACCTGGAAAGCGCTGCGCGCGGGGAACGGGGCCTCGAACTTGGAGGCGTAGATCTCGTTCACGGCAGCGAAGTCGGCAATGTCGGCCAGGTAGACCGTGGTCTTGACGACATCGGCAAACGTAGCGCCGGCGGCAGTCAGCAGGGCCTCGACGTTAGCAAGGGACTGCTTGGCCTGGGCCTCGACGCCCTCGGGCATCTTGCCGGTCGCGGGATCGATGCCCAGCTGGCCGGACAGGAACACCATGTTGCCGGCCTGGATACCGGGGGAATACGGGCCGATGGCTGCGGGTGCGTTATCGGAAGACACGACGGTCTTGCTCATGTTTTTCTCCTTACGATCAATTGAGAGAGCGTGAGCGCGGTGTTCACACCGGGAGGCACAGTTCGGTCTGAACACCGCGCTTGATTGGGATAGTACTCAAGGTTTCTGTTTGATGCAAGAATATTATCAGCTTGCGAGAATATTTTATCGCCCAACGGTTTCCCCGAACCGCTGAACGGTTCTCATGTGGAGCAGCCAGTCCAAGCTGCTGAAGACTTTGTCCTGCTTAGGCTGCGGGCGTCGCCCACCGCAGCGACGCCACTATACTTTTGAATATCTGAGCATTTTGAAAGGCAGGATATGACCGCAACCGCCAGCCGAACCACTAACCGCAGGCCCGAGCTTTTGGCCCCCGCCGGAGGCCCGGAGCCCTTTGCCGCCGCGCTCGCCGCCGGGGCAGACGCCATCTACTGCGGCATGGGCAGCTTCAACGCCCGCCGCAAGGCAACCAACTTTACCGACGAGGCCTTTGAGCAAGCCTGCCGCGCCGCGCATCTAGCCGGGTCGCGCGTCTACGTCACGGTCAACATCGTCATCAAGCAGTCCGAGATGGGCGATGCGCTGCAGCTCATTCATCGCTGCTCCACGCTGGGCGCCGATGCCTTCATTATCCAGGACTGGGGTCTGTTCTTTGAGGCCAAGCGCACCATGCCCGGCATCGAGACGCATATCTCGACCCAGGCGAACATCCACGACGACCGCGGAACCCTTTGGTGCCGTGAGCAGGGCGCCGACCGCGTGACTCTCTCGCGCGAGCTCTCCATCGACGAGATCGCCGCCATTCACGACGCCGCGCCCGATGTGGACCTTGAGGTCTTCAGCCATGGCGCCATCTGCTTTTGCTACTCGGGCCTGTGCCTGCTGTCGAGCTTTGCCATGGCGGGACGATCGGCCAACCGCGGCATGTGCGCCCAGCCCTGCCGCCTGCCCTACGAGTTGATCGACGAGAACGGTCGCGCGCTCTCCCCTGCCGGTCGCGAGCGCGCGCTGTGCCCGCGTGACACCAACACCTCACAGCTTGTTCGCCGTCTGTATGACGCCGGCGCCGCATCGCTCAAGCTCGAGGGCCGCATGAAGGCACCCGATTACGTGTACTCCATCGTTGATGTGTATCGTCACGAAATTGACGACATGCTATCCGGAGCCGCCGTTGCCAAGGACGAGGAAGCCGCCCGCCAGCGCCAGCTCAAGCGCTGCTTCAACCGCGACTTTACGCACGCCTATCAGGACGGCACCTCGGGCGACGAGATGATGAGCTATGAGCGTTCCAACAACCGCGGCCAGATCGTGGGCACGGTGCTGGGCAGCCGCCCGGCCAACCGCGATGTGCGCGGCCTCAAGTCCGACGACCGCCGTCGCCGCGCCGCCATCGCCCGCATTGATCTGTTTGAGCCCGTGGGCAAAGGCGACCTGCTGGAGCTTCGCCACGATAACGAGTTTGACCAGTTCCTGACCACCATTGCCGCCGATGATGCCGCCGCCGGTGACATCATTGAGTGCCGCGTGCCCCGTAGCATGCCCGAGGGCTGCCGCGTGCGCGTGATTCGAAGCCAGAGCGCCATTGACGCCGCCGGCGCCGCGCTCAAGCGCGATGTGCTGCGCCGCCGCGCCGTAGACGTGTCCGTTGTGGCGCGTCTGGGCGAGCCGTTTACCGTTACGCTCACCTGCTGCGACGACCCTTCGCTTACGGCCACGGCCACGGGCTTTACCGTCGAGGCTGCCAAGACCCGCGCCGTCGAGGCATCCGATCTGGTTGAGCACGTCGGGCGCATGGGCTCCTCTCCCTTTGAGGCCGCAAGCTTTGACGTTTCGCTCGACGCCGGCTGCGGTATGGGCTTTTCCGCCGTGCACAAGGTGCGCGCCGCCGCTTGTAAGGCGCTGGAAGAGGCCATTCTGGCACCGTACGAGGAGCGCGCGAAAACGCTCGAGCTGCCGGCGATTGTAACCAGTGATTCCCGCCCCGCGCCCGAGCACTACCGCGATGAGCCGCAGATCTGCGCCACCGTCACCTCGCTCGAGGCCGCCGAGGCCGCTCGCGCCGAGGGTGTAACGCGCATCTACATGACCACCGACGCGCTCGATGCGGCCGAGCTCTCCCCCGCCGATGCATTTGAGCAGGGCATCGTACCCGTGCTCGACGAGGTCTGCCGCGCCGTTGACCACGTACGCGTCGACCCGTGGGTTGTTGCCGGCGCCACGGTCGCTATTGGCAACATCTCTGAGCTTGCCCTGGCCGCCCAGGTTGGCGCCACGGCCGAGATTCGCTCTTGCCTGCCGGTGCACAACACGCCCTGCATGGAGGCGCTTGCCGGGCGCGGAGCCGGTGCGTTTTGGCTCTCGCCCGAGATCACGCTCGACGAGATTGTCTCGCTCGGCGCCGCCGCGCCCGCGGCTCTGGGCATCACCGTCTTTGGCCGCCCGCGCGTCATGACAAGCGAGCATTGCATTCTGCAGGTTGCCAACGGCTGCATCCACGATTGCGCCAACTGCCGCCTGCGTGCCCGCAAGCTCTCGCTCAAGAATATCGACGGAAAGGTCATGCCGGTGCGTACCGACATCCACGGCCGCTCACGCCTGTACGACGCCTACCCCATCGACCTCACGCCTCAGGTTCCTCAGCTGCTCGATGCCGGCGTGCGTCGTCTCATGGTGGACGGAACGCTGCTCGAAACGGATGAGATCGCCCGTGCCGTCGCTCGCGTCCGTCGCGCCGTCGAGGCAGCGCAGGCCGGCCGCAAGCCCGCCGCCCGCCTACGCGGGGCGACCTCGGGCTGCATGTTTGTGGGAATCAGCTAACCGAAAGGCTAACACGTGAACGAAGAACCTCAAGTCCTCTACTGCGACGCCTGGCTCATGGCCATCGACAAGCCCGCCGGCATGATCGTCCACGGCGACGGCACCGGCGAGCGCACACTCACCGACTACGCCAGCGACCTGCTGCTGGCGATGGGCGACGGCTTTGCCGCGACCGATATGCAGCCGCTCAACCGCCTAGACCGCGACACCACCGGCGTGGTGCTGTTCTCGCTCGACAAGCAGACGCAGCCCGCCTTTGACCAGATGGTCATCGACCACGCTTTCGAAAAGCACTACCTGGCGCTCGCCGAGGGCAAGATCGACTGGAACGAAAAGCTCATCGACAAGCCCATCGCCCGCGACCGCCACGATAGCCGCAAGATGCGCGTCGGAGCCAGCGGCAAGCCGTCTCAAACGCGCGTGAAGGTACTCAAGCGCCTTAAGAGCCGCCGTGGCCTGCCCACACGCTCGTATATTGATGTCGAGCTGCTCACCGGCCGCAAGCATCAGATTCGCGTGCACCTGGCGAGCGAGCGTCATCCCCTGGTTGGCGACGACCTGTACGGAACGCCGCGCCCCTGCGGCCTGATGCTCCACGCCCACAGCGTGTCCTTCACGCATCCCGTAACCGGCGAGCATATCTATATCGAAGCCCCCTGCCCCTGGGAGCCCTAAAACCTGCCGAAAAGGGGCAGGTTTATTTTGGCAGGTTTTATCTGGACAAACGTCAAAACCACCACAAAGGTTCCTGCCCCTTCGCGGTGGTTTTGGCCTTAGCCCGTCCCCTGCTGTTAGACCGTGATGACGTTGTCCATTGCCCGGTACTTGGCGGGGACATCGCCTGCGGTAATAATCGTTGCGTCACGGAAGTCCGCGAACTTGACGGGCGCCACCATGCCAAATTTACTGGCGTCCGAGATTACGAAGCGCTTGGCCGTATGACGCATCGAGATACGCTTTACTTGCGCCTCCTCGATATCGGGCGCCGTGAAGCCCTGCTCGGCGGCAATGCCGTTAGAGCCCCAAAAGCCACAGTTGAAGTTGTAGCGGTCTAAGGTTGCCAAGGCATCGGGGCCAACGAGCGCCTCGGTCTCGGGTTTGAGCTCGCCGCCCAACACCACGGTACGCATGCCGCGCAAAGCAAGGTGCTGAGCGTGGAGCACGGAATCGGTCACATAGGTGACATCTTCAAGGTGTGGAAGATGCTCGATGAGCCTCAGCGTCGTCGAGCCCGAGTCGATGTATACAAAGCTCTCGGGCTCCACAAGCGCCGCCGCACGGGCGCAGATACGCTCCTTGTCGTCGTTATGGAGGTCGCTGCGCTCGCTGATCGTCAGGTCGCGCGTCACGTGCGCGCGCTCCAGACTTGTCGCACCTCCGTGCACCTTGGCGATACGGTGTGCTCGGTCGAGCGTCTGCAGGTCGCGCCGAATGGTAGACGCCGTCACGCCCAGGGCTTCGGCAAGCTCCGGCACGGTAACCGAGCCGGCCTGCTGCACCATCGACACGATCGCGTTGAGCCTATCTTCCGCAAGCATCGCTTACTCCTCCTCGGGGTACACAACTCCCCAGTCGGCGCGGAGCTTGGTCATAAGCTCCATAACATCAGAAGCATAATCCAGCAGCTCGCGCTTCGAATCATCGCCGGCAACGGCCTTCTCCAGGTCGGCCATCTCGTAGCACAGAGCATATGCCTCGGTGCCAGCGTGGACCTCCTCACGGTGACCGTCCGCAGTCCACACGATGGTCGCATGGTCGGCGCGCGGATACTCGTTGACCTCGATATAGCACTTGTCGAAGCTGATGACCGAGCGCTTGGGCTGCTTGGAGTGGAGTGTAAGGCTCACGACGCCCAGCTGCTGCTCGGCGTTACGGCAGACAATGCCGCCCGCAACGTCGACACCGGTCTCACAGGTGTTGCCCAGAGACACGACCTCGGCTGGCTGGCTGGCCATAAACAGGCGCATGACGGACAGGGCATACACGCCAATGTCGAGCATGGCGCCGCCGGCAAGGCTACGGTTGTAGAAGCGGTTGGTCAGGTCGCCGTACTCCTTATAGCTGCCAAAGTTGAGCTGGGCGAGGTTCATGCGGCCAAAGTCGCCCGCATCCATGCGACGGCGCAGCTCTTGATACAGCGGCATGTGGAGCACCGTGGTGGCATCCATAAGGACCACGTTGTGCTCGTCGGCGATGGCACGCGCCTCGTCGAGCTCAGCGGAATTGAGGGTAATGGCCTTCTCGCAGAGTACGTGCTTGCCAGCTGCCAGAGCGGCGCGCAGGTAGGTGATATGCGTGTTATGCGGGGTGGTGATATAGATCGCGTCGATGTTCGAATCGGCATAGAGGTCCTCGACCGATTCATAGACCTTCTCGATGCCATACTGCTCAGCAAAAGCCTGAGCCTTGGACAGCGTACGGTTGGCGACGCCTGCAAGCTTGCGGCCGGCAAGAGCGAGAGACTGGGCCATCTGGTTGGCGATAACGCCGCACCCGATCACAGCCCAGCGAAGCTCGGGAGCCGTAAAAATGTCGTCGGGGAACGGCTGATCCTGGACCGAGGCAAACGCCGCCTTAGCGGCTGCTTCGGCGTCGAGCGGAGCCTGTTTGGAATCTGCCATTATGTGCCTCCTGAGTCATCGGAAGTCCTTCATTTCTAACAACCCTATATTCGCACAATTGCGCGCGTATCTGCTCGTGTTTGCGTGTTTATTTGCTTATCGGTCATTATTTCGCCATAGTTGGCAGATGTTTGCGCGGTTATGCGCATTATCACGCAAGGCTATGCGCGTAAATGCGCATGCGACGATCCTCATGAAACATAAAGGGGCGGAGCACCAAAGCCCCAAAAGACAGAGCCAGCTGCATTACTTCACCCCTCTGGGGGCACCAGACATCAAAGGACTGTCCCTAGGTGCCGCTTTCGTTGAAGCCTATCCCAGATGGCCAGATATACAAATCTAAAGACTGTCCCCATCAACTAGCCGTTTAAGAACATCCCCAACGACAAGTCATTTAAGTCTGTCCCAAATGAGTGGGGATAGAAAAAGGCCCGGGTGCCGTGGCATCCGGACCTTTGCTAGCAACTTAATGTTGCGGGCAGCTTAGAACTTGTGGCCGCACTTCTTGCAGACGCGCAGCTTGTTCTTGCCGTCCTTCTCGTGACCGACGCGGGTAACCTTACCGCACTCGGGGCAAACGAGATTGACGTTGGAGGCGTCGATGGGAGCCTCCTGCGAAACGATGCCGCCCTGCTGGTTGGCAGCGTTGGGCTTGACGGCCTTCTTGACGACCGAAACGCCCTCGACAACGACCTTGTTCTCGGCGGGGAGAGCACGCAGGACAACGCCCTGCTTGCCGCGATCCTTACCAGAGAGAACCTGGACCTTATCGCCCTTCTTGATATACATATATCTCCCCTAACTACAGGGTCTCGGGAGCGAGCGAGACGATCTTCATGTACTTCTTGTCACGAAGCTCGCGAGCGACAGGCCCGAAGATACGGGTGCCGACGGGCGAACCATCGTTGTTGATGACAACGCAGGCGTTCTCATCAAAGCGAATGTAGGAGCCATCCTTGCGGCGGATCTCCTTAACGGTGCGAACGACGACGCAACGGACAACGTCCTTCTTCTTGACGTTGGCGCCAGGGGTAGCCTCCTGGACAGCACCGATGAACACATCGCCGATGCCTGCATAACGACGCTTGGAACCGCCAAGCACCTTGATGCAGCGAATCTTGCGAGCGCCGGAGTTGTCGGCGACGTTCAGCATGGTTTGCATCTGAATCATGGTAGATGTTCCTCCGAACTAAGAACCGAAGAGAGGTGCGCAGCCTTTACACAGCCCGTGGTATGCAAGCCAGGCATACGCACATCTTCGGAAACGTACAAGTCGTAAGAGCGACAGCTTATTTAGCGCGCTCGACGACCTCGATGAGGCGCCAACGCTTCATCTTGGACATAGGACGGGTCTCCATAACGCGGACAGTGTCGCCCACGCCAGCCGTGCACTCCTCGTCGTGAGCGTGCAGCTTCTTGGAGCTGGTCATCATCTTGCCGTACTTGGGGTGACGCTTACGCTCGGTGATGGTGACGACGATGGTCTTGGCACCGGAGACGGAGGTAACGACACCCGTACGGACCTTACGCGAGTTACGCGAATCAGTCATGTTCTCTCCTTAGGTCCTACTCGGCGACAGCGGACTTCTCCGCTGCGATCTCGCGGGCGCGCTGCTCCGTGAGGACACGAGCGATGTCCTTCTTCACGGTGTTGACGCGAGCGGTGTTGTCCAGCTGGCTGGTGGCCATCTGGAAACGAAGGTTAAAGAGCTCGGCGCGCATTTCCTTCAGCTTCTCAACGAGCTGAGCGTCCGAGAGCTCACGAATCTCTGCGGGCTTCATTAGTTCTCCTCCTTGGCGGCGGCGGCGTCCTCAGCAGCCCACTTGGCCTCGAGAGCGGCCTCCTCAGCCATCTCCTTCTCGATGCGCTGCTCAGCGTTCTTAGCAGCAACAATCTTGGTCTTGATGGGAAGCTTGTGCTGTGCAAGACGCAGAGCCTCGCGAGCGACCTCCTCAGGCACGCCCTTGACCTCGAACATGATGCGGCCGGGCTTGACGACGGCCACCCACTCCTCGGGGTTACCCTTACCAGAACCCATGCGAGTCTCGGCAGGCTTCTTGGTGATGGGCTTGTCGGGGAAGATCGTGATGTAGACACGACCGCCACGCTTCATGTAGCGGGTCATGGCAATACGAGCAGCCTCGATCTGACGGTTGGTGATCCAATGAGCCTCGAGAGCCTGGATACCAAACTCGCCGAAATGCAGCTCGGTATTACCCTTGGCCTGGCCCTTCATGGAGCCACGCTGCACCTTGCGGTGAAGAATACGCTTAGGGGCAAGCACTACTGACCCCTCCTCTCGGAGTTACGACGACGAGGACGGGAAGAGCCCTCGAGTGCAGGGTTGGGAACAGGCTGGCCCGGGAGCTTCTCGCCCAGGTAGATCCAGACCTTCACGCCGCAAGCGCCCATGGTGGTGCTGGCGACAGCCGTGCCGTAGTCGATCTTGGCACGGAGGGTGTGCAGAGGCACGCGACCCTCACGGTACCACTCACGACGGCCCATCTCGGCACCGCCGAGACGACCGGAGCACTGGATACGGATGCCCTTAGCGCCGGCCTTGCGGGCGGACTGGACAGCCTTGCGCATAGCGCGACGGAAGGCAACGCGGCCCTCGAGCTGCTCGGCGATAGACTGAGCAACGAGGTTGGCGTCGAGCTCGGGGCGCTTGATCTCGACAACGTCGACGGAGAGCTGGCCCTTGGAGACGCCAGCGACCTTCTCGAGCTCGGTGCGGAGGGTATCGATCTCGGCACCCTTCTTACCGATGACAACGCCGGGGCGAGCAGTGAGGATGATGACCTTCACCTTGTCGCCAGCGCGCTCGATCTCGACGCGGGAGACAGCTGCGCGGGAAAGACGCTTCTCGAGGTACTTGCGGATCTCGAGATCGTTACCGAGGGTCTTAGCGTAATCCTTCTCTGCGAACCAGCGGGAGCGCCAGTTCTCGGTGATGCCAAGACGGAAGCCGGTGGGGTAGACTTTCTGACCCATACAGCTTTACGCCTCCTTTCGAGGAGCAACGACGACGGTGATGTGGGAAGTACGCTTCAGAATGCGAGAAGCGGAACCCTTGGCGCGGGGACGGATGCGCTTAAGCGTCGGACCCTCGTCAACATAGGCAGCGGCGACAACCAGGTTGTCGGCACGCAGACCGTTGTTGTTCTCGGCGTTCGCAACGGCGGAACGGAGAACCTTCTCGACATCCACGGCGACAGCGCGGTCGCAGAAGTGGAGGATGTCGAAGGCCTGAGCGACAGGCTTGCGGCGGATCAGATCGACCACCAGGCGGGCCTTGCTGGGGGAAACACGCACGTACTTAGCGACGGCGCGAACCTCGGTGGCCTCAGTTTCAATAGACTTAGTTGCCATTTACGGTTAACCCCCTATTTGGCCTTGTGGCCACGGAACGTACGAGTCGGCGCGAACTCGCCGAGCTTGTGACCAACCATGGACTCGGTAACATACACGGGCACATGCTTGCGGCCGTCGTGGACGGCGATGGTGTGACCAACCATCTCGGGGAAGATGGTGGACGCGCGGGACCAGGTCTTCACGACGTCCTTCTTGCCAGCCTCGTTCATCGCGGTGATACGCGAGAGAAGGCGAGTCTCCACGAACGGGCCCTTTTTGAGACTTCTGCTCATAAGTGCTTTCTCCTAAAACTCGGTATCCGAAATTACTTCTTACGGCGACGAATGATGTGCTGGTTCGAGACCTTCTTCTTCTTGCGCGTACGAAGGCCCTTCGTCGGCTTACCCCAGGGGGTAACAGAGGGACGACCAGAGGTGTGGTTCTTGCCCTCGCCACCGCCGTGCGGGTGGTCGACAGGGTTCATGACGGTACCGCGGACGGTCGGGCGCACGTTCATGTGACGCTTACGGCCGGCCTTGCCGATGACGATGTTGGAGTGATCGGCGTTGCCGACCTCACCGACGGTGGCGCGGCAGGTAACGAGGATGCGGCGCATCTCGGAGGAAGGCATACGGACGATGGCGTACTTGCCCTCCTTACCCATCAGCTGGCAGGAGTTACCGGCGGAACGGGCGATAGCAGCGCCCTTGCCCGGCTGGAACTCGACGGCGTGGATGAGCGTACCGACGGGGATGTCGGCGAGGGGCAGAGCGTTGCCCGGCTTGATGTCGGCGTCAGAACCGGACATGATGGTCTGACCGACCTCGAGGCCCTTGGGGGCCAGGATGTAGCGCTTCTCACCGTCAGCGTAGTGCAGCAGAGCGATGCGAGCGGAACGGTTCGGATCGTACTCGATCGTGGCAACCTTGGCGGGCACGCCGTCCTTGTTGCGCTTGAAGTCGATCACGCGGTAACGACGCTTCACGCCGCCGCCCTGGTGGCGGGTGGTGATGCGGCCGTTGTTGTTACGACCGGCCTTCTTGGGCAGGGGCTCGAGAAGAGACTTCTCGGGCTTGGTGCAGGTGATCTCGGAGAAGTCGGAGATCGTCTGCCAACGCCTACCAGCGGAGGTCGGCTTAAGGTGCTTTACAGCCATTACAATCCCTTTCAATAGGAATCCGTTAGCCATCGCAGACAGGGATTCGAGGTTCTGCCTCGGGTGCGATGACACCGGACGTATACACGGTTCCGGGCGTGTCCATTTAATACGCCCGAAACCTTGAGCTCCCGCCTCCCCTATTTGGGAGGCATGAGCTCACTCAACAGCAGCGAGTCTTAGGCCTGGTTGCCAAAGACCTCGATGGTGTCGCCCTCGGCCAGCGTGACGATGGCCTTCTTCCAAGAACGGGTCTTGCCAGCGACATAGCGCACGCGCTTGGTCTTGGGCTTGACCGTCAGGGTGTTCACGCGAACGACCTTGACGCCGAAGATCTCCTCGACAGCGTCCTTGATCTGATACTTGTTAGCATCCTTGGCGACCTCGAACGTGTACTTGTTCAGCTCCATGCCGGAGAAGGAACGCTCGGACACGATCGGACGGATGATGATCTCGTGGGCGGTCATTTATGCAAGCACCTCCCCGAAGTGAGCGGCGATGTCGGCGGGCATCAGCACAGCGTTGTTGTTGACGAGATCGTAGGTGTTGGCCTCGTCAGCGGTGATGATGAACGTCTTGGGAATGTTGCGGAACGACAGGTAGGCGTTGACGTCCTCATCGCGAACGATGATGGTCAGACGCTTGCCCTCAAGGCCGAGAGCCTTGAGCATGGCGACGGCAGCCTTGGTGGAAGGCTTCTCGAAGCCGTAGTCGTCGACGAGCACGAGCTCGCCATCGGCCAGCTTGGCGGACAGCGCGGAGCGCATAGCCAGCTTGACCTCCTTGTTGTTCATACGCTTGGCGTAGGAACGGGGCTTGGGGGCGAAGACAACGCCACCGTGACGCCACTGGGCAGCACGGATGGAACCCTGGCGGGCACGGCCGGTGCCCTTCTGACGCCAAGGCTTCTTGCCGCCACCGGAAACCTCAGAGCGGCCCTTAGCGGACTGGGTGCCCTGACGCCAAGAGGCCATCTGGCACTTGACGATGTGGTGCATAACGTGGATGTTCGGCTCGATGCCGTACACCTCAGCGGCGAGCTCGGCCTCGGCGACCTTCTTGCCCTCGCTGTTCTTTACTTCAAACTTTGCCATTTAAGTGTTCTCCTTGGTATGACGCTGGGCTAAATGGGCTGGGCCCTTAGGCCATACGGATGGCGACGAGACCATTCTTGGCACCCGGGACAGCGCCCTTGACCAAGATGAGGTTCTGCTCGGCATCGATGCGGACAACGGAAAGGTTCTTGACGGTAACGCGCTCGTTACCCATGTGACCGGCCATCTTAACGCCCTTGAGGACGCGCGCAGGATAGGCGCACTGACCGATAGAACCGGGGTGACGCTGGAAGTGAGAACCATGCGTCATAGGACCGCGGCGCTGACCCCAGCGCTTGATGCGACCCTGGAAGCCCTTACCCTTGGAGGTACCGATGACGTCAACCTTCTCGATATCAGCGAAATCAGCGACGGTGACGACCTCGCCGACCTTGTGCTCCTCGCCGTTCTCGACGCGGACCTCACGAAGGAAGCGGACAGGCTCGACGCCGGCCTTGGCGAAGTGACCAGCCATGGGCTTGTTCACGTTCTTGGCCTTGATGTCGCCGAAACCGATCTGGACGGCGTCATAGCCGTCGGTTGCCTGAGTTTTAACCTGCGAGACAGCGCAGGGGCCAGCCTGGATGACCGTGACGGGAACGACGTTGTCGTCCTCGTCCCAAACCTGGGTCATGCCAATCTTGCGGCCGAGAATCATGCTGATCAAGATATGATCCCAACTCTCGCGTGGTCTTGGGACAATGCGTACACCACCGAGCGTACGCCCCTAGAGGACCACTACTTACACGACGTGCTCCCCAGCCTTGTATTGCGTCTGGACTACCTGACAACCCTATTAAGCAGGCATTTTGTCCAGCCAGAATACTCCCCTGGTTACACACAGCTGTTTAGTATACACGGCTGCGGGCGTATCCATCGAGATTCATATTTCACTCACATTGTTTACGCAGGTAAAGTGCGTGGATGGCTCCCGAGCACGGCGGAGGGCCGGAGAAATATATTAAGGTCCCTGCTCTACAGTCCTGCGCAAGACGGAGAGCACATTAAGTGCTCTCCTTTGCGTGCGGAACTCGCGATGACCTTAATATATTTCTCCGGCCCTCCGCCGTGCTCGGGAGACGACACGTTGATGTCTGCTTAACTCTGCTCGCTCAGGCTAATGACTTTGTTGGGGGTCCACTATTTGCTGGAGGGTGAACTTGCATTGCATTGGCTCGCCCTCTACTTGTGGCTCCGCCTCATCAAAATCGAAGATCATGATGGCGCAGTTGGGGAGTTTTGCTGGGAGCTCGAAGCCCTCTGGGGCTGCAGCCTTGATGAATTGGCGGCTGGCGCTGCCGTGGCTTACTGCTAGGAGGGTTTCGGTGTCCTTAGCGCCCATGAGATTGGTGAGGGTGCCTACCATGCGCTCCTGCAGGGCATGGCTTCCTTCTCCGCCAAATGGGATCAGGTCCTCGCCGGGGTCCCAGACGTCGGTGGGAAGGGCATCGTGGGGGCCCTCTTCGAAGGTGCCGTAGCTGCGCTCGATGATGCCTTCGCAGGGCTCGACTGCTGCATCCGGGCCGAGGAGTTCGGTTGCGACGAGCTGAGCTGTGTCCATGGCTCGGCCTAAGGGCGAAGAGACCACTTTATCGGGGACGACGTTGTGGGCTTTGAGCCACGCGGCTGCCATCCCGGCTTGCTGACGGCCCAGGTCGGTCAGCGGTGAATCGCAGCGGCCCTGGACCAGCTTTTTGACGTTGAACTCCGTCTGACCGTGGCGGAGTAGATACAGCTTCTTCATGCTCTCCCCTTCTGCATAACCTGCTTTGCCGGCATAGCCTTACTCGTGGGTATGCCCTACGTAGTCTTCGTCGATCGTAATCTTGGCAATCGACTTGGGGTATTCCGACTCGACCCGTTGTGCCAGCGCGTGTTTTACGTCTTCGGCACTCATCTGCAGATTCGAGGGACGCACGCAGTCGAAGATCACGTTGGTGTGCGTGGGACCCGGCACGCAGCGAAGGTCGTGAATCGAAAGGCGACTATCGATCTCCTGGGCCATGGCGTGAATGCGCAGGCGCATGCTCGCCAGCTTGGGGTCATCGGTCACGATGGGATCGTAATGGAGCGTGACGATTATGCCGTCCTCGTCCCTAAACGACTGCTCGATGTTATCGAGCGTGTCGTGGCTTTCCAGTGGGCTGGCCTCGGCCGCCATCTCGGCGTGCGCACTTGCAAACTTCCTGCCCGGACCGTAATCGTGAACCATCAAATCGTGAACGCCCAAAACGCCGGGGTAGCTCATGATCTTGTCTCGGATGTGTTTGACCAACTTGGGATCGGGTGCCTGGCCCAAAAGCGGGCTCACCGTATCTTGGATAAGCTCAAAGCCGCTCCAGCCAATATAGGCGCCAACGGCAAGGCCGACCCATGCGTCAAGATTGATGTGCGTCACCTGCGAAACAATTGCGCACGCCAGCACGGCGCCCGTGGCAAGAACATCGTTCTTGGAATCTTGCGCGGTCGCATGCAGCGTTTCGGACTCAATGCGGTCACCGAGCTTTTGGTTGAGGGCCACCATCCACAGCTTAACGACCATTGAAAGCACAAGGACTGCCACCAGGGCAAGCGAGAACTCGACAGGTTCGGGGTGGATGACGCGCTCAACCGAGGACTTCACCAGCTCAACGCCAATCAGCAGCACGAGCGCCGCCACGACCAGACCCGAGAGATACTCGTAGCGACCGTGGCCGTAAGGATGCTCGGGGTCGGCCGGCTTGCTCGCCAGCTTAAAGCCCAGCACGCTCACGATATTCGAGCTGGCATCGGACAGGTTGTTCATGGCATCCGCCACAATCGAAACCGATCCCGACAGCACACCAATTGCACCCTTCGCAGCGCATAGTGCCACATTGGCGAGAATACACACCACGCCCGTCAACGTGCCCACGCGCGCACGGTCACCCTGCGCACGCTTAACAATCCACTCGACCATCTACATCCGCCCCCACGGTACTATCTATATATCTATTGCTCAAACGGATTGTAGTGTAGCCACTTTGTCCTCCAGATACAAAAAAGCCGCGACCCACACGAGCCGCGGCCTTGGAGCATGACAAAGGAATCGTTCTTTTGTCGCACAGGTTTATGCGCTTACTTCAGCAGCGCTCGCCACTGTTTCGGGTGAATCGGCCCCGTCTTCTGCCGCCTGTCCCTGCGCCGGCACCACGCCAAAGCAGTAGCTCAGCGCCGCAGACACCGCAAATGCAACACCGCCGGCAACGCAGCACCACAGCAGGTTCGAGATGCCGCCCGTGGCAAAGCCAATGACCATAAGGACATTCGTCATGCCGATGGTATAGGCCGTAACGTGGCCCACGGCCGCAACAAGGCCTCCGACGGCGCCGCCAATGGCCATGCACGTCAGGCACCTGCCATATTTAAAGCCGCAACCGTACAGCGCCGGCTCGCTTACGCCGCCAAGAATACCCGAGATTGAATAGCCCAGCATGAGTGCCTTCTCGTCCTTATCCGCAACGCGGAGCGACGCGCCAAAGGGCATGCCCCAAACGGCGAACGTCGCCATCGTCGCGGCGATCAGGATGCACGAATCCGTTCCCACACTCATAAACTGAGCATAGGCAAGCGATAGGACAACGTTGCTGACGCCTGCAATCTTAAGAAACTCCCAACCCGCGGCAAGCCCCATGAGTGTGAGCAGCGACACGATGCCACCGGAATTGCCAAGCATAAACATAAGCTGGCCCAACAGCATGCCCAGATAGCTGCCCGCCGGCGCCGTGATACACAGCGAAACCGGAACCATGACAAGCATGGTTGTAAACGGAACAAACGAAAACGCCACGGCCTTAGGGATAACGCGCTTAAAGAAACACTCCACTCGCCATAGCACGGGCACCGAGATGAGAACCGGAATAACAGTCGTCGTGTAATCGTTGACCGGCGCGGGAAGCAGACCATACACGGAAGTCATCGATGCCCCCGTCGTCGATGCGGCATCGACGAGCTTAAGCAGATCGGGCGCAATCAATACGCCGCCCAGCATCATGCCCAGCTGCTCCGAGCAACCGAGCTGGCGGGCGGCCGCCCAACCAAGATAAATGGGCAAAAAGTAGTAGCCGGCGTTATAGAGCCAACTGTAGAACAGGCGATAGATATCGGAATCGGCAGACCACAGGCCCAGCATACCTTCGCCCATAATGACGGCAACGGTGCGGAACAACGCCGCGCAGACAATAAACGGCAGCGCCGACATCATGCTTTTGGACAGATAGTCCACCACGGCCATGGCGTTTGATGAAACCGACGTTGTAAACGAGATGTTAGAAACTTGTAGCATGGAACGCCTTTCCCAATATGACATGCGGGCTGTCCCTTTGTCACATCGTGCGGTACTGACCGATTGCGCGGTACTTTTCGTAGCGGAGGTTTGTGAGGGTCGCGTCGTCGAGCTGCCCAAGCGTATCGAAGGCATCAAATGCCGAGGACATGACGGCACCGGCGATCTCCTCATGCGACAGGCCCCTATCGTCAACAATGCCGTCGATGATGCCGAGCGCCAACAGATCGGGGGCCGTGAGCTTAAGCGCCTCGGCGGCCTCATTCGCGCGCTCGGTATCCTTCCACAGGATCGACGCACAGGCCTCGGGGCTCACGACCGAATAGGCCGAGCTCGAGAGCATCAGGATGCGGTCGGCCACGGACAGCGCCAGCGCGCCACCAGAGCCGCCCTCGCCTGTCACCACCGAGACAATCGGCGTCTTGAGGCCGCTCATCTCCATGAGATTCTGGGCAATCGCCTCGCCCTGGCCGCGCTCCTCGGCACCGATGCCGCAAAACGCGCCCGAAGTATCGACCAGACACAGAACCGGTCGACCAAACTTTTCGGCCTGGCGCATAAGGCGACGCGCTTTGCGGTAGCCCTCGGGATGTGCCATACCAAAGTTGCGACGCATGCGCTCTTTGGTCGTGGTACCGCGCTCGACGGCGATAACCGTCACGGGTCGCCCGTCTTTCCAGCCAATGCCAGCCACCACGGCGGCGTCGTCGCCAAAGTAACGGTCGCCATGCAGCTCCACAAATCCATCCAGGCCCAGCGAGATCATCTCGCCCGCCGTGGCGCGATCTGCCGAGCGGGTCTGCTTGACAATCTCGAGCGCGGTTTTTGGTGCGGTCGAGCGCTTGAACAAGTGTCCCAGCTTTTTGCCGCGACGACCCGTATGCACGATCTCATGCGGTGCCCCCAGGCCGGGCGCGTGCCCTTCGTGCAGTGCCAGCAGCTCGCCTACCGTGAGCGCAATCTCGCCACGCGGAACAACGGCATCGCAAAAGCCGTGCTCCAGCAAAAACTCGGAGCGCTGGAATCCCTTGGGCAGGCGCTTGTGCATGTTCTGCTCGATCACGCGCGGGCCGGCAAATGCCGTCAGGGCATCGGGCTCGGCCAGGATAATATCGCCCTCCATGGCAAAGCTCGCGGTTACGCCTCCGGTCGTGGGGTCAGTGAGCACCGTGATATACAGGCCGCCCGCCTCGCTATGGCGCCTAACCGCCGCAGAAATCTTGGCCATCTGCATAAGCGATGTCACGCCCTCTTGCATGCGCGCACCGCCCGAAACGGTAAAGCCGACAACTGGCAATCCAAGCTCGGTCGCTCGCTCAAATGTGCGACAGATCTTCTCGCCCACCACGGAACCCATCGAGCCCATCATAAAGTTGGCGTCCATAAAGAAGAGCGCCGTATCGCAACCGCAGATTTTGCCCTTGCCGCACACAACGGCATCGCGCTCGCCCGAACGTTCGCTCACGCTCTTGAGCTTGTCGGCATAGCCGGGAAACGAAAGGAAGTCCTCCGGCGCCAGACTGGCATCCCATTCCTCAAACGTGCCCTCGTCAATCGTCATGCGCATGCGGTCGCGCCCGCTCACGCGAAAGTGTTTGCCGCAACGAGGGCAGACCTCGAGGTTGTCGTGCAGGCGCGCCTCATCGATCACGCGGCGGCACTCCGGGCACTTGATAAACACGTGGCGCGCGGGAAACTCGGCGCACGACTCGGTCATCGGTCCCTCGAGGACGTTGACCGTCTTCGCTTTTCTATTCATCAGCATAGAGATGCCCCATCAGATCGGTGTGGTACATGCCCGACAAGAACTCATCGTTTGCCAGCACATCGAGCTGCAGTTCGCTGTTTTCGCTCACGCCCTCAATCACGAGCTCGCCCAGGGCCGAGCGCATCTTGCGAATGGCGCCGTCACGCGTGGGCGCACACACGATGAGCTTGCCAAGCATGGAGTCGTAGTACGGCGGAACTTTAGCACCGGTAAACATGGCGGAATCCCAGCGCACGCGCGGACCACCCGGCACACGCAACGCGGTGACCGTTCCGCATGACGGCAGAAAGTCCGGCGTCTCGGCATTGATGCGGCACTCCATGGCGTGGTTGCGGACCGGCATGTCCTCCTGCTCAAAGGGCAGAGGCTGGCCGGCTGCCACGCGCAGCTGCCACTTGACCAAGTCGGTATCGGTCACAAACTCCGTAACCGGATGCTCCACCTGCAAGCGCGTGTTCATTTCCATAAAGTAGAAATTGCCGTCGTCCGAATACAGGAACTCGATGGTACCGGCTCCTTCGTAGCCGACGGCACGAGCCAGGTCGCGTGCCGCCTTGTGCATGCGAGCACGAATGTCGTCGTGTCCGTCGAGGCACGGCGCGGGGCTCTCCTCGATTAGCTTTTGGTTGCGCCGCTGCACCGAGCACTCGCGCTCGCCGAGCGAAAACACATGGCCCTGCTTATCGGCCATAATCTGTACCTCAACGTGATGCGCCGGCGCGACGAACTTCTCCATGTAGCACTCGCCGTCGCCAAAAACGGCCTCGCCCTCGGCGCGTGCTTCAATAAAGGCCTTTGCCGCATCTTCCGCGCGCTCGACCTTACGAATACCGCGACCGCCGCCGCCCGCACGCGCCTTAATAAGCACGGGGCAGCCAATGCGCTCAGCCTCGGCCGTTGCCTCCTCGGGACTTTTGAGCAAATCGCAGCCCGGCACGATGGGCACGCCCGCCGCGGCAGCCGTTCGACGTGCGGCGTCCTTGTCGCCCATGCTGTCGATCACCTTGGCCGAAGGACCAACAAACGCCAGGCCATACTTGTCGCAGTCGCGCACGAAGCTCGCCTTCTCGGAGAAAAAGCCATAGCCGGGATGAATTGCCTTAGCTCCCGACTTTACGGCACAGGTGAGCACAGCATCGTCGTTGAGGTAGCTCTCGGCAAGACGCGGACCGCCGATGCAATACGCCTCGTCGGCAAGCTGCACGTGCAGCGCGTCCGCATCGGCCGTGGAATAAACGGCGACGGTCTTGATGCCCATATCGCGGCACGCGCGGATAACACGGACCGCGACTTCGCCGCGGTTGGCGATGAGCACTTTGTCGAACATGAAGCCTTCCTTAACTTTCGTGCATGAGTGCAAAAGACATATCGGCGCGGCAGCAAACCTCACCGTTGACGCTCGCAGTACCCGTCGCAAAGCGGAACGGCCCGCGCGCACGCGTGATGGTGCACACCAGATCAACCGTGTCGCCCGGGCGCACCGGACGCTTAAAGCGCACCTTGTCCAGACTCGTGTAGAACGGCGTCGCGCCGCGCGCTTCCTCATCGCCCATCAGCAGCACGCAACAGTTTTGGGCGAGCATCTCGCACTGAATCACGCCGGGGACCACCGGGTTTCCCGGAAAATGCCCCTGCAAAAAGTACTCGTCACCCGTAATCGTGATCTTGCCGTGGGCCTCGTCGCCCACCAGCTCGGCTTCGTCGAGCAAAAGCATCGGCTCGCGATGCGGCAACAGTTCCTTAAGCTCTTCTTTGTTCATGGATATCACCTATCCGATTCTCATGAGGCAGCTGCCAAACTCCACGAGGTCGCCGTCGGCCACGCAGATCTCGAGCACCTCGCCGTCTGCCTCGGCCGTCACCTCGTTGAGAACCTTCATGGCCTCGATGATGCAGAGGGTCTCGCCGGCCTTGACCTTAGAGCCCACGTGCACAAACGGCTCGTCGCCCGGCGCCGGGGCAGCATAGAAAACACCGACCATGGGAGCGGTCACCTCGGTGCCCTTGGGCTCCGGTGCGGCGGCAGGTGTCTGCGCGGCGGGCTCCGGTGCGGCAGGCGCGACTGTGGGAGCTGCAACTGGAGCGGCCATAGCGCTCGGCATGGGCATGGGCACGGCAACCGGCTGTGCGGCGCTCGCGCGCTCGAGTTCGACCGCGGTGCCATCGGGCTCCTCAACGCGTACGCGCGTGAGGCCGCGGTCCTCCATAACATCGGCTATCTCGGCAAGTCTTTTGGAATCCATGCTCTAGCTCCTCGTATATCTACGCAGCGCGATGGCGGCGTTGTGTCCGCCAAAGCCCAGGTTGGTCGAAAGCGCCCAGGTAAGGTCGGCGCGAACCGCGCGATTGGGCGTGTAGTCAAGATCGCAGGCGGGATCGGGCGTGTGGTAGTTAATGGTCGGCGGCACCACGCCCTGCTCGAGCGCCATGGCGCAGGCCATGACCTCTATGGCGCCCGTGGCACCGATCATGTGGCCGGTCATCGACTTTGTCGACGAGACGTGCGCGGCGCGCGCCGCGTCCTCGCCGAGTGCACGCTTAATGCCCGCCGTCTCGGACGAATCGTTAAGCTTGGTCGAGGTGCCGTGGGCATTGATGTAGAGACCCTCGGAAGGCTTGACGTCGCCCTCGGTCACCGCCAGCGATATCGCGCGGGCAATGCCAGCAGCCTCGGGATCAGGGCTCGTGATGTGATAGGCATCATCGGTGTTGCCGTAGCCCACGACCTCGGCATAAATGTGCGCACCGCGCGCCTGCGCATGTTCCATGCTCTCGAGCACGAGCACGCAGGCGCCCTCGCCCATCACAAAGCCGTCGCGGTCTGCATCGAACGGGCGGCAAGCCGTCGCGGGATCAGGGTTGGTGGTCAATGCGCGGCAGGACGTAAAGCCCGCAACGGCATCGGGGATAATTGCGGCCTCGGCGCCGCCCGCGAGGATCGCGTCGGCATAGCCGTGCTTGATGGCGCGGAACGCCTCACCCACCGCATGGGCAGAAGTCGCGCAGGCAGTCACGACGGGCAGGGTCGGGCCCTTTGCCTTATGGCGAATCGCGATGTTGCCCGAAGCCATGTTGGGAATCATCATCGCGATCATGTAAGGCGATGCGCGACGAGGCCCCCGATCGGCGATCGTGTGGACGTTGTCGACGAGTGTCTGCATGCCGCCCACACCCGAGCCCACGTAGACGCCCAGGCGCTCGCGATCGACGGCGCCTTCGATATCAAAGCCTGCATCGTGCATGGCCTCGTCCGAAGCCGCCAGTGCAAACTGAACGCAGGGGTCCAGGTGCTTGGCGTCACGCTTGCCAAAGTACTCGTTGCCGTCAAAGCCCTTGACCTCGGCCGCCACCTTGACGGTAAACGCATCGGTATCGAAGTGCGTGATCGGGCCGATGCCGCACGTGCCGGCGCACATGGCCGCCCAGGTGGCAAGCGCCGTGTTGCCGAGCGGCGATACGGCACCTATGCCGGTGATTGCAACTCTCTGTTCCATCATGGTCTCCTCATCCAAGCCGTTCTTCGGCCCTGGTTTCTACATCGCCATTCCGCCGTCGACACGCACGACCTCACCCGTAATGTAGGCAGCCGCATCGCTCGCCAAAAAGCGCACCACGCCGGCCACCTCCTCGGGGCACGCCATGCGCTTAAGGGGAATCTGTTCCTCGGTTGCCGCACGTACCTTTTCCGAGAGCTTTGCCGTCATATCTGTCTCGACAAACCCGGGGGCGACCGCGTTCACTCGTACGCCGCGGGGCGCAAGCTCGCGCGCAACTGCCTTGGTCAGACCGATGACGCCCGCCTTGGAGGCGGCGTAGTTGGCCTGCCCGGCATTGCCCATCAGGCCCACAACCGAGCTCATGTTGATGACGCAACCGCCGCGCTTGCGCATAAAGGTCTTGGTGAGCGCGCGCGTCGTATTGAACGTGCCCTTGAGATTGACATCGAGCACGCGGTCGAAGGCATCGTCACCCATACGCATGAGCAGGCCGTCGCGCGTGATGCCGGCGTTGTTGACGAGCGCCCAAATGGAGCCAAAGTCGTTGAGGACCGTCTCCACGCAAGTGTTGACGGCGGCGGGGTCGGCCACGTCACATTGATATGCGCGCGCCGTGGCGCCAGCCGCCTCACAGGCTTCGCACGTCTCGCGCGCCGCATCTGCGCTACCGGCATAGACGACGGCGATATCAAAGCCGTCCTCCGCCAGGCCCACGGCACAAGCGCGACCGATGCCGCGCGAGCCGCCCGTGACAAGCGCCACGCGACGTGAGTCGTTGCGCTCGAGCGCGCCGTTGTTCAAGTTGCCCATGTCATTCCTTTCGGGTTACAGCCCTGTGAACTATGCGAGCTCGTCGGCAATAGCTGCGACCTGCTCGACCGTTTCGCACGAATACACACGAACGTCGCTCAGCGTACGCTTGACCAGGCCCGACAGCGTTTTGCCGGGGCCGACCTCAATAAACGTGTCGATGCCTTGATCCTGCAGAGCATGCAGCGTGTCGACCCAGCGCACGGCATGACTCACCTGGTTGGCCAGCACCTCCGATGCCGTCTGGGGGTCCGCCGGATAGGGCGCCGCTGTCATATTTGCCAAAACAGGAATGAGCAACGGGGACGGCGCGTGACCGGCCTCAATATATGCGGCAAGGCCACAGGCCGCCTCGGCCATATAGGGGCTATGAAATGCACCCGACACCGCGACCTTCATGGCGCGGCCGCCAGCCTCTTTTACTAGGACGTCGAGGGTCTGCAGCGCCTCGGGCGCTCCGGCCACAACCGTCTGCTGTGGGCTGTTGTAGTTGACTGGCCAGCAGTCCTCGCCGGCCTGTTTTGCCAGGCCCTCGACTTGCGCCGCATCGAGCTTGATGACGGCGCGCATGCCGCCCGGATGGCGCTCGGCAGCCGCGGCCATCAGCGCCGCGCGCTCGCACACGAGCTCAAAGCCCGCTCGCGTATCGAACGCCCCCGCAAAGGTGAGCGCGGCGACCTCGCCCAGCGAGAATCCCGCACAGGCGGCAGGCACCACGCCGCGCTCACGCAGGGCGGCAGCCGCTGCCAGGTCGTGAACGAACACGCACGGCTGCGTGTTCTCGGTCTGCGAGAGCTCCTCCTTGGAGGCACTCCGGCATTGCTCGCTGGTCCCCGGGCGCACCTCGTCGGCAATGGCGAACACCTCGGCGGCCGCCGGCGATGTCTCGATCAAGTCGACGCCCATCGCGGGGTGCTGGGCACCCTGGCCGGCAAACAAAAACGCTACGCCACCCATGCGCACGCACCCTTCAGGACGTGCTCGGCGCCATCGACCAGGTCGTCAACGATTTCGCGTGCGCTCTGGCGCTCGTTGACCATGCCGGCAATCTGTCCACACAAAAACGAACCCTCTTCGTAGTTGCCGTCCTTGGCGGCCTTACGCAGCGCACCGGTTCCCATAGCACCGAGCTCCTCGGCACTCGCGCCGGAACCCTCGCTCTTGGCATAGGCGTTGGTGAAGGGGCTCTTGAGGGCGCGCACTGGATGTCCCGTCGACCGACCGGTCGCACGCGTTGAAGTGTCGTTGGCCTTCAGGACCATCTCTTTGTACTGCTCCGAGACGGTGCACTCGTCTGCGACCAGAAAGCGCGTACCCACTTGCACGCCTTCGGCGCCCAGCATAAAGGCGGCCGCCACGCCGCGGCCGTCGGCAATACCGCCGGCGGCCACGACGGGAATGTCAACCGCATCGACGACCTGCGGCACCAGTGCCATCGTCGAGGTCTCGCCAATGTGGCCACCCGATTCGGTACCCTCGGCAACAACCGCCGTGGCTCCACGACGTGCCACGAGGCGCGCCAGCGCCACCGAGGCAACGACCGGGATGACCTTGATGCCCGCCTCGTTCCACGCCTTCATGTACTTGGCGGGATTGCCGGCGCCCGTCACGACGACCGGCACTCGCTCGTCAATCACGACCTGTGCAACCTCGTCGGCAAACGGGCTCATGAGCATGACGTTGACGCCAAAGGGCTTATCCGTCTTGGCGCGCAGCTCATGAATCTGGTCGCGAAGCCAGTTGGCGTCGGCGTTCATGGCCGCGATGATGCCTAAGCCACCCGCCTCGGACACTGCGGACGCCAGCGAGGCATCGGCAATCCAGGCCATACCGCCCTGGAACACGGGCTTTTCGATGCCGAGCAGATCGCAGAGAGGAGTCTTGAGCATCTCTACTTCTCCAATGCCGCCTCGACCGTATCGGCGAACTCGCCGACCGTCTTGGGGTTCTCCTCGGTATCGAGCTGGATGCCAAACTCGTCCTCGACGGCAACGAGGATCTCGACGGTGCCCAGGCTGTCGAGACCAATCTCCTCGAGCGTGGACTCGGGCTTCATCTCGACATCGTCAAGACCGGCGGTCTCGCGGATAACGTCGCAAACGCGCTCGAAGGTCTTCTGATCTGCCATGGTAGTTCTCCTTTGTTTGTGCCCTAGGGGCGTTTTTATTTCCTATGTGCGACTACTTCCAACGAAGCAGATAGCCACCTATATCCAGACCGGCGCCAAATCCAACCAAGGCGATGGTGTCGCCTGTGTGAAGTGCACCGGCGTTTGCCAGCCGGTCGAGGGCAAGCGGAATGCATGCGCTCGAAATGTTGCCGGTCTCGCGCAACGTGCGAACCACGCGCTCGTCCGGCACGCCCAGGCGCTTGACCGCCTGGCTCAGGATTCGTTCGTTAGCCTGATGGAATACAAAATGATCGATGTCTTCGACCAAAATGCCCGCATCGATCGCAAGCTTATGGACCGTGTCGCAGATGGCGTTGACGCCGAACTTGAACACGCGGCGGCCGTTCATGGACAGCACGCTCGCGCTATCTGCGGAAGCCCTAAACGGCGAGGTACCGACCAGACCGGGAACGCGCAACGTCTCGACGTCGGGCGCCGTCGAAAGCTCAACGGCAAGGGGGTTGTCTCCCCCAGCTTCAATCACTGCGGCGCCTGCCCCATCGCCAAAAAGCACGCAGGTGGCACGGTCGGTCCAGTCGAGCGCGCGCGTCATCTGCTCGGCAGCAACAACAAGCACGCGCTCGGCACGGCTGCGGGCGATATAGCCCTCGGCGACATCGAGCGCAAATACGAAGCCGGCACAAGCCGCCGAGACATCGAAGGCAGGGCACGTCGCGCCAAGTCGCTCAGCAACGGCACACGCCTCGGCGGGAACAAGGTGGTCACCCGTCGTCGTCGAGCAGACGATCAGATCCAGCTGGCTCGCGTCGATTCCGGACACCTGGAGTGCCCGCTCGCTCGCCGCTACGGCAAGGTCGTCAAGTGACTCGGTGGTGCAGACGTGGCGGCTCTTGATACCTGTGCGAGTAAAAATCCACTCATCCGAGGTATCGAGGAACTCAGACAGCTCGTCATTGGAAACGCTGCGCTCAGGAAGCGCCGAGCCTGTTCCAAGAATCGTGAAACCCATCACTAACCTCCTTTGAGTTGTTGACGTGTTTACATCGACCAAGAGAGGATAACGCATTTCAGTCTTTGTTGACGTGTTAACATTAAATTGTCCAAATGCGACAAAGGCTTCACATTGTGTCTATCTCTCGACACCATTGCGCGATTGCCTTATTTACTTAGGAGGTAGCAGCTGTTATGGATTCTCGTTTAACGATAGTCGACGTAACCGGATCGACCAACGATGACCTGCTCGAAGCAGGAAAACAGGGAGCGCCGCACGGCACAGGACTTGCCGCCCGGGCTCAAACAGCAGGGCGCGGCCGGCGCGGGCACAAGTGGGACTCAACCGTCGGCAACTTATTGCTTTCGCTTGTCCTGCGCCCATGCGTTAATCCTGCAAAGTTCTCTGGTCTTGCCGCCGTCAGCGGCCTAGCGGTGCTCGAAGCACTCGAAAAGCAGGGTCTTGCAAACGAGATTCGCCTTAAATGGCCCAACGACCTTGTCGCGCGAGGACGCAAGCTCGGCGGCATTCTGGTCGAGGCCGCACGCGATAACGAAGGCAGCCCCTTTGCGGTCTGTGGCATCGGCGTCAACGTGAACTATGTGCCCGCGGAGGTTCCCGATGGCGGCCTGCCCGCAATCGGTCTCTCGGACCTTAACGAAAACGTTCCTGCCGTCGACATGCTCCTCGATGAGGTCTATCACGCAGTCGTGAACGCTGTAGATGCGTGGGCAGAACGCCTCAACGCCATGGAAGAAGACGCCGGACCGCTCGCGCCCGTCCGCGATGACTATGTCGGTCACCTCAATTGGATCGGGGAGCACGTTATCGCCCGCTCCCCCGCTGGAGACGAGCTGGCACGAGGCATATTTAGAACGGTCGACGATTGCGGCCGCGCATGCATTGAGACCGAGAGCGGCTTGTGCGTCTTCCACTTCGAAGAAGCATCCTTGCGCCCCCTGAGCGAATAGGGCGCCGCAGCCGTCGGCTCGGCAGACGAATTCGCTATCCCAAAATCTAAGGCTCTGTTAGACCAGGATTGACATACATGTGTCCCCACGGTGCCATATCGTTGACCCCATAGACCGCGATGATGGAGGCAGCATGAACGCCGAAGACCTGGTCCTCAACTTCAAGAAGGGCATGGCGAACCTCAGCAAGACCGAGCGCCGCCGCGCTATCGAGTCCGTCAGGGACGTGATCCGCGCGGCGGCGTTCGACGACGCGGCCGGCTCCGCCTACGAAATCGAACGCTGCCCGCGCTGCGGGTCCGCCGCGGTCGTGAAGAAGGGCAAATCGAAGAACGGCGAGCAGCGCTACCTCTGCCGGGGCTGCGGCAGGACCTTCGGCATGGGCAGCGAGCGCATCCTGGGGACGAGCAAGCTCCCGAAGGAGACCTGGATGGCCTACGCCGAGTGCTTCGTGCTCATGCTGCCCCTGCGCGAATGCGCGAGGCGCTGCCGCGTCTGCCTCAAGACCGCCTACACCATGCGCCACAGGCTGATCGAGTGCCTCTCGGCCTACTCCCCCTCGTTCAGGGTCGAGCGGGGCTGCGGCTGCGAGCTCGACGAGACCTATTTCCCCGAGTCGTTCAAGGGCAACCACGCGAAGGGGTCGTTCACGATGCCGCGCCCCTCCCGGCACCGCGGCAAGCAGGTGCACAGACGCGGGCTGTCGCGCGAGCGGATCTGCGTCATGACCGGAGTGAACGACTCGAACGAGACGTTCCTCGAGGTCACGGGGCGGGGCGCCCTTTCGAGGGAGCGCGCCATGGACGCGCTGAGGGGCCGCATCGCGGCCGGCTCGGTCGTCGCGACCGACAGGGCGGCCGCCTACGTCGGCGTCCTCGCCGAGCTCGAGGTCGCCGCGCACGCGGCCTACGACCCCAAGGACCGCTCCGGGGGGACCATCAACCGGGTCAACACCGTCCACTCGCTCCTCGGCGCCTTCATGGAGCCGTTCAGGGGCGTGTCGACGAAGCACCTCGACGCCTACCTCGCCTGGTTCAGGTGGTGCCGGACCTTCATGGCGACCGATTCCGGCGCGGCCGGGCGCACGGTCGCGCGGCAGCTCGCGCACGGCGTCTGCAGGAGCCGCGTCCGCGACATGTTCAACGTGGAGCCGCCCTACATGGACTACTGGGCCGCGCCCGCCGCATAGAGGCGGTAGAATGGTCGCACCGCGATACACGAGGAGGGGTGAGGCCATGCCGTCGAACATACCGGCCACGACGATCCGCATCGACCCGGAGGTCAAGAGGGAGGCCACGGCCATCCTGGACGAGCTCGGCCTGTCCATGTCCACCGCCGTCAACGCGTTCCTCAGGGCGCTCGTCCGAGAGGGCGGGATGCCGTTCGAGATGAGGGTCAAGACGCCGGCGCCCGACGAGGAGACGGCGAGTTAGCCGGCAGGTCGGCATGAAACGGCAGGGCCAGGCGAGCAACTCGTCCGGTCTCGGGCGCATCGCCCCTTGCCGGATTCAGATTCGACAAGGGGCGACCATTGTGCAATCGCAAGAAGATGACGGGGCGGAATGTCAATCCTGGTCTAACAGAGCCAAATCTAAACTCAAATCAAAACCACCCCTAAAAGGGGTGGTTTGCTCTTAGGGTATAACCCTTGGATTTCCGGCACGCGTCTAAAGGCGCCGGCCCTCACGGGGTTCGGGCCGCACTGCAGATTGACCCGTGACGGGCCGGTCAAACCGGCGCTATTTACGCCCCGGCCCCCTATCGAAGGGGTCCTCGTACTCCTTGACGCTCAGCCGGTCGATCGCGATGTCGGCCTTCTCCTGCTCCCGGATGTACTTCGCAATGGTGGCCTCGTTCAGGCCGACGGTGGACACGTAGTAGCCCTCGGCCCAGAACTTCCTGTTGCCGAACTTGTACTTCATGTTCGCGTGCTTGTCGAATATCATCAGCGAGCTCTTCCCCTTCAGGTAGCCCATCACGCTCGATACGCTGTACTTCGGCGGTATCGCCAGCAGCATGTGGACGTGGTCGGGCATCAGGTGCCCCTCGATGATCTCTATCCCCTTGTACTGGCAGAGTTTCCTGAAGATCTCCCCAAGGTCGGACCTTATTTGGTTGTAGATGACTTTGCGCCTATACTTCGGCGTGAACACGACGTGGTACTTGCACATCCACTTCGTGTGCGACAGGCTGTAGGCCTTCTGGGCCATACGCCACCACCGCCCTCTCGACTCGGATTCCTTGCGGCCTGAACAATCGCAAGTGTCCGGCGAGGGGGCGGCTTTGTAAAGCCGTTTGGCCCCACCCGCATAGCGGGTGGTTTCTGATGCGGCGCGCTGCGCGCCCCGCACAGGCTAAAGCCCGTAAAAACAAAAGGGCCCCGCTACCGTAACGGCAGCGGGGCCCTTTAAGCTATGAGCGATATCGCTTAGAGCTTGATGTCGATGTCGACGCCAGCGGGGAGGTCGAGACGCATGAGCGAATCAACGGTGCCCGAGGTGGGGTCGAGGATGTCGATGAGGCGCTTGTGGGTGCGCATCTCGAACTGCTCACGGGAGTCCTTGTTCACGTGCGGCGAGCGGATAACCGTGTACAGGTTGCGCTCGGTGGGCAGGGGGACAGGACCGGAAACGCGAGCGCCGGTCTTCTGAGCGGTCTCGACGATGAGCTTCGCGGACTGATCGACGACCTCGTGATCATAGCCCTTGAGGCGAATGCGGATCTTCTGGGTAGCCAACTTAAACCTCCAAAGAGTGCGAGAGATGTTCTCGCAGGATTACGTAACAGGGAGCTCGAACTTAGGCGTTCTTGCTCATGACCTCGTCCACGATGGACTTGGGCGCAGGCTCATAAGAGTCGAACTGCATCGTGTAGGATGCACGGCCCTGGGTCTGGGAGCGAAGGTCGGTAGCGTAACCGAACATCTCGCCCAGCGGCACCTTGGCACGGATGAGCTTACTGTTCTTGCGATCCTCCATGCCCTCGATCTTGCCGCGGCGACCGGAGAGGTTGCCCATAACGTCGCCCATGTACTGCTCGGGGGTCTCGACCTCGACAGCCATGATCGGCTCGAGCAGCTGCGGGTCGGACTTCTTGAGGGCGTCCTTGATAGCCATGGAACCGGCGATCTTGAAGGCGGCCTCGGAGGAGTCGACCTCGTGGTAAGAACCGTCGAACAGGGTGACCTTAACGTCGAGGACCGGGAAGCCGGCGATAACACCGGTGTTCAGGGCCTCCTGGATGCCCTTGTCGATGGACGGGATGTACTCCTTGGGCACGACGCCGCCGACGATAGCGTTGACGAACTCGTAGCCGAAGCCCTCCTCCATCTTCTCGAGCTTGATGACGGCGTGGCCGTACTGACCGCGACCGCCGGACTGACGGACGAACTTGCCCTCAGCCTTCTCGACGTCGTGACCAGCGGTCTCGCGGTAGGCAACCTGGGGCTTACCGACGTTAGCGTCAACCTTGAACTCGCGGAGCAGACGGTCGACGATGATCTCGAGGTGCAGCTCGCCCATGCCGGCGATGATGGTCTGGCCGGTCTCGTGATTGGTGGACACCTGGAAGGTCGGGTCCTCCTCGGCGAGCTTGGTCAGAGCCAGGGACATCTTGTCCTGCTCGGCCTTGGTCTTGGGCTCGATGGCAACGTCGATAACGGGCTTAGCGAACTCGATCTTCTCGAGGACGATCTCCTTGCCCTCGGCGCACAGGGTGTCGCCGGTGGTGGAGTTCTTGAAGCCGACGCAAGCGACGATGTCGCCGGCGGCAGCGTCGTCACGGTCGATACGCTCGGCGGCGTTCATCTCGAGGATGCGGCCGAGGCGCTCGCGCTGACCGTTGGAAGCGTTGACAACGTAGGAGCCGGACTCGGCGCGGCCGGAGTAAACGCGGACGTAGGTGAGCTTACCGACGAACGGGTCGGTCATGATCTTGAAGACCAGGCCGGAGAAGGGCTCGTCGAAGGAAGGATGACGCTGGATCTCCTCGCCGGTGTCCGGATCGGTACCGGTGACGGCCTCAACGTCGAGCGGGCTGGGCAGGTAGTCGACGACAGCGTCGAGCAGCTCCTGAACGCCCTTGTTCTTGTAGGCGGAGCCCACGAAGACGAGGTTGAGCTCGTTGGCCAGAACGCCCTTGCGCAGAGCGGCCTTAAGCTCCTCGACGGTGAAGTCCTCCTCCATGAGGATCTTCTCCATGAGCTCGTCGTCAAAGCTGGCAGCAGCGTCGAGGAGCTCCTCGCGCTTGGTGGCAGCAATGTCGGCAAACTCAGCCGGGATCTCGTCCATCGGCTCGGGGTAGGTCATACCCTTCTCGTCGGCCTTGAAGTCCCATGCAGTCATGGTAACGAGGTCGATGACGCCCCAGAAGTTGTCCTCGGCGCCCATCGGGACCTGAGCGGCCACAGCATTGGCGTCGAGACGATCCTTCATGGTCTCGATAGCGTTGAAGAAGTCAGCGCCCACGCGGTCATACTTGTTGATGAAGGCGATGCGGGGGACGTTGAAGGTAGAAGCCTGGCGCCAAACGGTCTCAGACTGGGGCTGAACGCCGGCAACGGCGTCGAAGACGGCGACAGCGCCATCGAGGACGCGCAGGCAGCGCTCGACCTCAGCGGTGAAGTCAACGTGGCCCGGGGTGTCGATGATCTGGATGCGGTAGTCCTTACCGTCCTTGTTCCAGAAGCAGGTGGTAGCAGCGGAGGTAATGGTTACGCCGCGCTCCTGCTCCTGAACCATCCAGTCCATGGTGGCAGCGCCCTCATGGACCTCACCGATCTTGTGGGTCTTACCGGTGTAGTAAAGAATACGCTCGGTCGTGGTGGTCTTACCGGCATCGATGTGAGCCATGATGCCGATGTTACGGGTATCGGAAAGCTTGTACTTAGGCTTAGCCATGTTAGTTCCTTACCTTAACTTACCAACGATAGTGAGAGAACGCGCGGTTGGCCTCGGCCATCTTGAAGACGTCCTCACGCTTCTTGACGGAAGCGCCCAGGCCGTTGGAAGCGTCGAGGATCTCGTTGGCGAGACGCTCGGCCATGGTCTTCTCCTTGCGAGCGCGGGAGAAGTTGACGATCCAGCGGATACCCAGAGCGGTGGAACGACGGGAGTTGACCTCCATCGGGACCTGATAGGTAGCGCCACCGACACGCTTGGGCTTAACCTCGAGCGTGGGCTTGACGTTGTCCATAGCCTTCTTGAAGGTAGCGAGAGCGTCGCCACCCTCGGACTTCTCGGCAACGATCTCGAAAGCGGTGTAAACGATGCGCTCAGCGGTGGCCTTCTTGCCGTCAAGAAGGACCTTGTTGATGAGCTGAGTCACCAGGCGGTTGTTGTAAACGGCGTCAGGCTGAACCTCACGACGATTAGCTGCTGCACGACGCGGCATGTGAAATCTCCTTAAGTGTCTACCGTGCGGCGCTTAGGCGGCACACGGCGAAAGTATCAAAACGTTATCTGGCTTATTTAGCCTTGGGGCGCTTAGCACCGTACTTGGAACGGGCCTGCATACGGTTCTGGACCGGAGCAGCGTCGTAGGCGCCACGGATGACGTGATAACGGACACCAGGGAGGTCACGGACACGACCGCCGCGGACGAGCACGATGGAGTGCTCCTGCAGGTTGTGGCCCTCACCCGGGATGTAAGCAGTAACTTCGATGCCGTTGACAAGGCGAACACGGGCAACCTTACGAAGAGCCGAGTTCGGCTTCTTGGGGCTCGTGGTGAAGACGCGGGTGCACACGCCGCGCTTCTGGGAGTTGTGCTGCAGAGCAGCGTTCTTGGACTTCTTGGGCACGGAACGACGGCCCTGGCGAACCAGCTGGTTAATAGTAGGCAAAGCGTACTCCTTCTCGAATGATTCCAGCTTTCTGTAAAGTGCAACGGCTTGAATCGAGGGGTCAGCATCCCCCTACGAAACACGCAGTTCGATAGGATACGTGGCGTTAGCTGTGCCGTCAACAGACCACGCCACCGGGCGTATCCTAAAATGAGCATATTTCCGCAAAGCCTACACAAAAGGAATCCCCTCCTGTGCGCAGGGGCGGATTCCCGGGCCGGGCGGCCTGCGGTTTAAGTTTGCTGCTCTACAGTCCTGGCTCGCACGGAGGCCACATTAAGTGGCCTCCGGCTCGTGCGGAACTCGCGACAAACTTAAACCGCAGGCCGCCCGGCCCGGGAATCCGATGTGCTCGTCGGGGCAACGTTACCTGCCAAAAAGGGACAGGTTTATTTTGATCGGTTTTATCTGGGGAAACGTCGCGCTCCAGCGGTAATCTGCTCTCATCTGTCACATGGAAATCGGCGGCGTTTCCATTTAACGCAAAAGAGGCCGCTTCCCCTAGTAGAAAGCGGCCTCAGACCTTACGAATAGACGATAGTAAAGGACTCTTCCGTTTCGGTCTCTCCTGTTGACGTGCACCTCGTGCCCTCAAGCGTTACTGAGACCACTTGGTCGACATCAATCAACTTCGTTGGCACCCAGATGTTCTCTCCGCTATTGCGCGTATAAGAAAAATATAAGTTGAACGCCCCTGCGTCGTCATCTTCGATAATCTGCTCCGATCCATCCTTGTAGGTAACCGTCAACTTCTTCGTGACTGCGTCAATGCCCAAATCATCGATGTGTGTCTGGATAGAAAACGGGCTGATCTCGAGAGGCGAGTCATCGGAGCGGAGTTCCTTTGTATCGACGTAAGCTCCAACGCTAAACTCGGGCGTCGATGCCTCGAACGGCTTCGCATCCTCGCCTTCGCCCTCGGTCCACGAGATATTCCAGGTGACCGCATGCTGAAAACCTCGCTCGCGATCCATAGCGGCAAAGTACATCGTGCCATTAATGACAGTATCGCTTGATGTGTCCTTATCAATTGTGCAGCGCGTATCAGCCCATTCCTCGCCGAAGTTCATGCTGGGCGTACCGATGCCTTGTTCTTCTTCACCATAGAGAACAAGTTCGCCAATCTCTGCTGCCGGCTTGTAGTAGTTAACGCCATTTGGATTGGACAACGTAAACGTCACGGCTCCGCAGCCGTTTTGGTCAATAGCCATCTCATGGATATCGAGCGTATAGCCATTACCCTCGACGGACAGATCAACCTTCTGGACTGCGCCCTCCAGGCTTTGGGGCGCGATACCGTCACCAAACTCTCTGGTGTAGGTATATTGAGTCCCCGATGAGCCACCGTTGGTCCAGGTAATGGAATCCCCGTTGCCGTGGTTTCCCCAGGCTGAGGCAAAATAGCCGGAATTGACAACGGCGTAGGCGACCCCTCCAGTCGCCAAAACTCCGGCAAGACATCCGATTACGGCAACATAGAGAGGCTTCGCGTGGCCCTTTCGATGAAGCGGCTCACCCGCAGCGGTATTTAGGACGCGATCTGCAAGGTCGCTATCGGCTTGGATGGACTCGAAGGCCTGCTTGATTTGATTGGATTTCACGGTCGCCCTCCTCTAGGATGAATTTGAGCTTCGATCGACCACGGGCTAAACGCGTTCGAACGGTCGCGGCTGGTACATGCAACAACTCGGCAATCTCTGAGGTCGAAAAGCCCAGATAGTAATAGAACACGATGGGAACGCGGAATCGTTCCGGAAGTCGCATAACGTCTGACAGGACCGCCTTGGTCTCCTCCTGCGCCGTCGAAAGCGAATCGGCCAGGTTCTCAATATCCTCCACACGCCTCCATGGCTTTCGAAAGAGAGATTTGCATTCATTGATCGTGACCCGGATAAGCCATCGACGAAGATGTTCCCAGCTTTCAAATTGCGCATCGCTTTTGAGTAACTTCAGAAAGACGTCTTGAGCGACATCGTCGGCATCGGCACGATCGCGCAGGTACGTCAATGCGATTCGAAACACGACATCTCTGTGATCTTCAACCGCCTGTCTAAATGCTTGTTCTTCCATAATCACCTCCCGGTGACGTTAATAATTCTTGGTGAGGCCCTCACCTTAGATACGCTCTTGTCGGGCGAAATGTTTCAAATTCAAGCATGAAAAACCTACCAAAATTAATCCGTCCCTTTTTGGCAAGGGATCAACGGAACGCAACAGGTTGAGCATACGCAAGCGAGCGGCCCCCAGAGCGTACAAGGTGGCATGAAAAAGGCAGGGCATTGACCTTCTGGTCATGCCCTGCCTTTTGAATGACAGATTGTAGCTCTGGGGGCCGCGCAGCGACGGAGGTCGCCGCCGTTCGTTAGAACGGCGGAACTAGTTACTCCTCGTCGTTGTCCTTGGCCTCTTCGGCGTCATCGGTGTCCACGAGCTGGTTGAGCAGCTCGTCGAGGGAAGCCATGTCCTCGTTGATCGCGCCGTTGGCGGGAGCCTTCTTGTCGTCGATCGGGGCGCCCAGGAGCTCCTCGTCGGCGTCGGCGTGATGCGTCGGAGCGGAGGTACCCAGCAGGATATCGTCCGGACCGTCGGGGCTAAAGACCATCTGCAGCAGCTGCGAGAGGTCTTCCTCGTCGGCAACGTCGTCGTTGTTCTCGAGGATGTAGAGCAGATCGTGGGCCTCGAGGCCGTCACGGAGCTCCTCGATCGCCTTGGCACCGATGCCGTCGATGCGCAGCAGATCCTCCTCGGACTTGCCGACCAGGTCGCCCACCGTCTCGATGCCGACCTCGCTGAACTTGTTGGTCCAGCGCTGCGACACGCCCAGGTCGTCGAACAGGTACAGGCGAGCCTTCTCGGCGGAGATGGTATGGCCGTTGCGGGTGAACGAACCGTCAGCACCACCGAACTCGTCGTAGCCGGCCCAGTCGAGCTGCTGCGGGAGCTGCTCGTCCAGGTCCTTGAGCTCCACAGGAGCCCACTCGGGCAGCGACTTGGCGTTGGGCGAAGCCGGGCCGTCGATGTCCACGTAGCCGTCGGCCGTGCGATACGTCAGCTTGGCGTTAGCGTACGGCTTGAGGCCGGTACCGGCCGGGATCTTCTTACCGACGATGACATTGGACTTAAGGTCGAGCAGGTGGTCGACCTTGCCCTCGATGGCAGCCTCGGTAAGGACGCCGGCGGTACGGATGAACGAAGCGCTCGACAGCCAGGAGTCGATGTTGGACGCGACCTTGAGCGTACCCAGGATGACGGGCTCGGCCACGGGGGCCTGACCGCCCAGACGGGCAACGCGCTCGACCTCGTCGGCGAACTCGTAGCGGTCGACGTACTGACCAAGCAGGTACTTGGAGTCACCGGGGTTGGTGATCTGAACGCGACGCAGCATCTGACGTGCGAGCACCTCGATGTGCTTGTCGTTCAGGTCGACGCCCTGGCTGGTGTAGACGTCCTTGACGCTCTCGACGAAGGTGTGCATCGTCGACTCGATGTCGGTCAGCTTGCGCAGGTTGCGGAAGTTGACGAAGCCCTTGGTGATCTGGTCGCCGGCGCGAACCTCGCAGCCGTCCTCGATCTCGGGCATAAAGCGCACCGAAGCGGGGACGCGACGCTCGTCGAGGACACGGGTGTGATCCTCGGAGTCGGTGAGCGTCAGCACGTACTCGGACTTCTCGGGCTTAATCGAGAGGTGGCCGGAGTACGGAGCCAGCTCGGCCTCGCGACCCAGAATCTTCTCGTTGACGTTGCCGACGATATCGAACATACGGCTGACCGTAGGCAGACCCTGCGTAATATCGTCGACGCCAGCGACGCCGCCGGAGTGAATGGTACGCATCGTAAGCTGCGTACCGGGCTCGCCGATGGACTGGGCGGCAATAATGCCGACCGCGGTACCGATGGCGACCGGACGACGGGTGGAAAGATCCCAGCCGTAGCACTTCTGGCACACGCCGTACTTGGAGCGGCAGGTGAGCAGCGCGCGAAGCTTGACCTTCTTGAGGCCCGCATCGACCATCTTCTGGATGTCAGCGACCTTCTCGATGTAGCCGTCCTGCTCAAAGAGCACGGTGCCATCGGGAGCCACGACGTCCTCAATGAAGCAACGGCCGACAAGGTCGGTGTTGAGGTCGGTGGTGCCGGGGATGATGAGGTTGTAGGTGACGCCCTCGTGCGTACCGCAGTCCTCCTCGCGGACGATGACGTCCTGGGCCACGTCGACCAGACGACGGGTCAGGTAACCAGAGTCCGAGGTGTGGGATGCGGTATCGACCAGGCCCTTACGGGCGCCGTAGGTCGAAATGAAGTACTCGAGCGGCAGCAGGCCCTCGCGGAAGTTCGCCTTAATGGGAAGGTCGATCGTCTCGCCGGACATGTCTGCCATCAGGCCACGCATGCCGCCGAGCTGACGCAGCTGGGTCTTAGAACCACGGGCGCCGGAGTCGGCCATCATGTAGAGCGGGTTCTCCTCGTCGAACATGTCGAGCATGAGCGCTGCAACCTTGTCGGTACAAGCGGTCCACTCGTTAACGACTTCGATGTGGCGCTCCGTCTCGTTGATGAAGCCCTCCTCGAAGTACTCGTTGATCTGGTCGACGTTGGCCTGGGCGCGGTCGAGCAGCTCCTGCTTCTCAGCAGGGATGAGAGCGTCCCACACCGAGATGGTGAGGCCGGCGCGGGTGGCGTAGTGGAAGCCGGAATACTTGATGGCGTCGAGGATCGGGCCGACCTTGGCCTCGGGGTAACGATCGCAGCAGTCCGCAACCAGCTTGGCCACGTCACCCTTGACCATCTTGTAGTTCATGAACTCATAGTCTTCGGGCAGGCACTGGCGGTTGAAGATGATGCGGCCGATAGAGGTCTCGAAGCGCGCGGTCTTGTTGCCGGTGACGTCGTAGTCGACAAACTCGTTCTTGCCGTTCTTGACGCGGAAGATACGGGTGCCGTCCTCGTTGATGACGTTGGCGTCGGCAGCGGACACGCGGACCTGGATCTTGGCCTGCATGTCGACCTCGGAGCGGCAGTCATAGGCGTGCAACGCGTCGTCGAAGCTCGAGAACACGTGGTTCTCGCCCGGCAGACCGTCGCGGACCTGGGTAAGGTAGTACACGCCGATGATCATGTCCTGCGAGGGGATGTTGACCGGCTTGCCGGATGCCGGCGAGCGCAGGTTGTTCGCAGAGAGCATGAGCACGCGGGCCTCGGCCTGAGCCTGGCTGGACAGCGGCACGTGAACAGACATCTGGTCGCCGTCGAAGTCGGCGTTGAAGGGCGAGCAGACCAGCGGGTGCAGGTGGATAGCCTTGCCCTCGACCAGCACCGGCTCAAAGGCCTGGATGGACAGACGGTGCAGGGTCGGTGCACGGTTGAGCAGCACGACGCGGCCGTCGATGACCTCTTCGAGGATGTCCCACACAAAGGTGGCACCGCGGTCGATAGCGCGCTTGGCGCCCTTGATGTTCTCGACCTTGCCAAGCTCGACCAGGCGCTTCATGACGAAGGGCTTGAAGAGCTCCAGCGCCATGGTCTTGGGCAGACCGCACTGGTGCAGCAGCAGCTTGGGGTCGGTAACGATAACCGAACGGCCGGAATAGTCGACACGCTTGCCCAGCAGGTTCTGACGGAAGCGACCCTGCTTGCCCTTGAGGGCCTCGGCAAGCGACTTGAGCGGGCGACCGCCACGGCCAGAGACCGGGCGACCACGACGGCCGTTGTCGAACAGGGCGTCCACGGACTCCTGGAGCATGCGCTTCTCGTTGTTCACGATGATCGCGGGGGCGTCCAGGTCGAGCAGGCGCTTGAGTCGGTTGTTACGGTTGATCACGCGACGATACAGGTCGTTGAGGTCGGACGCGGCGAAGCGGCCGCCGTCGAGCTGGACCATCGGACGCAGATCGGGCGGAATGACCGGGATGACGTCCAGAATCATGTTCGCGGGGCTGTTGCCGCCCTTCAGGAAGGCGTCAACGACCTCGAGGCGCTTGACGGCCTTCTCGCGCTTCTGCTTCTGGGAATCCTCGTCGGCGATGATGGCCTTGAGCTTCTCGGCCTCGGAGGGGAGGTCGATGGCAGCGAGCAGGTCGCGGACAGCCTCGGCACCCATACCACCCTTGAAGTACATGGAATAGTAACGGGTCATCTCGCGGAACAGCGGCTCATCGGAGATGAGGTCGCGCTCGGTGAGCTTCATGAAGGCGTTGAAGGCGTCCGTGCGGAGCTGCTTCTCGTCCTTGCACTCTTCCTCGATGTCGACGATGCCAGAGGCGATCTCCTCGGGGGTCAGCGGCTCCTCGTCGGAGAACTCGTCAAAGTTCTCGGGGTCGCCCTGCTCCTTGAGGGACTCGATCTGGCGGGCGCACTCGGCATCGATCTCTTCCAGATCGGCGGCGAGCTCCTCGCGCAGGTCGTCGGCATCAGCCTCGCGAGCCTCGTAGTCAACCTCGGTGATGATGTAGCTGGCAAAGTACAGAACCTTCTCGAGGTCCTTGGACTTGATGTCGAGCATACGGCTCATCGGGAAGCTCGTGGGGCTCTTGAAGTACCAGATGTGGGACACGGGAGCGGCGAGCTCGATGTGGCCCATGCGGTCGCGACGCACCTTGGCCGAGGTGACCTCGACGCCGCAGCGCTCGCAGACGATGCCCTTGAAGCGGATGCCCTTGTACTTACCGCAGGAGCACTCCCAGTCCTTGGCGGGACCGAAGATCTTCTCGCAGAACAGGCCGTCCTTCTCGGGCTTGAGGGTACGGTAATTGATGGTCTCCGGCTTCTTGACCTCACCGTGCGACCAGGAACGGATCTGGTCGGCGGAGGCAAGGGAGATCTTTACCGAGTCAAAATCAGTAGCTTCGAAATCTGCCACAGTCAACTACTCCTTATCAGTGGTCGTGGCGGCGACAGCCTCGGGTGCCTCGGCGGTCTCGGCATCCTCGGCCTCGACGTCGGCGTCAACGCCGGCGAGCGCAGCCAGGTCGTCGAGAGCAGAGGTCTCCTCGGCGGTCACAGGGGCGGAGGCGTCCTCGTCGGCATCGTGCATGGGCTCGATGTCCAGTGCGAGGGAGCGGATCTCCTTGACGAGAACCTTGAAGGACTCGGGGATACCCGGGACCGGAACGTTCTCGCCCTTGACGATGGACTCGTAGGTCTTGACGCGGCCCACGGTATCGTCGGACTTGACGGTCAGGATCTCCTGCAGGACGTTGGAAGCACCGTAAGCGTACAGTGCCCAAACTTCCATCTCGCCGAAGCGCTGGCCGCCGAACTGGGCCTTGCCGCCCAGAGGCTGCTGGGTAACCAGGCTGTAAGGGCCGGTCGAACGGGCGTGGATCTTGTCGTCGACCATGTGGCCGAGCTTGAGGATGTAGGACGTACCCACGGTAATGGGCTCGCGGAACTCCTCGCCGGTGCGGCCGTCGAACAGACGGGTCTTGCCGCGCTCGTCAAGCTGGGTGACGAACTCGGGGCGCATGTGATCGCCAAAGGCAGCGGTGGCCTTGTTGAGCATGTTCTTGTTGGCACGACGGATGACCTCGGCGATCTCGTCCTCCTTGGCGCCGTCGAAGACGGGCGTCGCGGTGAAGAACGGACCGGGGACGTACTTGTCGGAGTCGGCCTGCTCGGTATCCCAACCGCAGGCGGCAGCCCAGCCAAGGTGGCACTCGAGCAGCTGGCCGACGTTCATACGCGAAGGAACGCCCAGCGGGTTGAGGATAACGTCGATCGGGGTACCGTCAGCCATGTAGGGCATGTCCTCGACCGGCAGAACGTTACAGATAACACCCTTGTTGCCGTGGCGACCGGCGATCTTATCGCCCTGCTGGATCTTACGACGCTGAGCGACGTAGACGCGCACCTGCTCGTTGACGCCGGGGGCCAGGTCGTCGCCGTTCTCGCGACTAAAGCGGACGACGTCGATGACGCGGCCGTAAGCGCCGTGAGGCATCTTAAGGGAGGTGTCGCGGACGTCGTGGGCCTTGGCACCGAAGATGGCGCGCAGCAGGCGCTCCTCGGCGGTCAGAGCGCTCTCGCCCTTAGGCGTGACCTTGCCGACCAGGATGTCGCCAGGGCCGACCTCGGCGCCGATGCGGATGATGCCGTCCTCGTCGAGGTTGGCAAGCATGTCCTCGGAGAGGTTCGGAATCTCGCGGGTGATCTCCTCGGGGCCGAGCTTGGTGTCGCGGGCGTCGATCTCGTGACGGGTGATGTTGATGGTCGTCAGCAGGTCCTCGGCCACCAGGCGCTCGGACACGACGATACCGTCCTCGTAGTTAAAGCCTTCCCACGGCATGTAGGCCACGGTGAGGTTCTGGCCCAGTGCGAGCTCGCCGTGATCGGTCGAAGGACCGTCGGCCAGAGGCTCGCCCTGCTCAACGGTGTCACCGACGCGCACGAGCGGACGGTGGTTGATGCAGGTGGACTGGTTGGAGCGCTGGTACTTGGCCAGGTGATACTCGTCCATGCCGCCGGCATGCTTGACGATGATCTTGGCGGCGTCGGCAAAGATGACCTCGCCGGCATTCTTGGCCAGCGTGACCTCGCCGGAGTCCAGAGCGGCGCGACGCTCCATGCCGGTACCGACATAGGGAGCGGCGGGGTGAACCAGCGGCACGGCCTGACGCTGCATGTTAGCGCCCATCAGCGTACGCTTGGCGTCGTCGTGCTCCAGGAACGGGATCAGCGTGGCTGCGACGGAAAGCATCTGACGCGGCGAGACGTCCATGTAGTCGACGTCCTCGACGGGCACGTCGGCGGGAGCGCCGAAGGAGCCGTCGAAGTCACGGGTACGGGCGATCACGGTGTGCGGACGGACGATCTTGCCCTCGGCATCGGTCGTGATGAACTCGTTGGTCTTGGGATCGAGCGGCGTGTTGGCCGGCGCGATGACGTGCTTCTCTTCCTCGTCGGCGGTCATCCAGTCAATCTGGTCGGTGGCAACGCCGTTCTCGACGCGACGGAACGGAGCCTCGATGAAGCCGTACTCGTTGACGCGGGCGTAGAGGGCGAGCGAGCCGATCAGGCCGATGTTGGGGCCTTCGGGGGTCTCGATCGGGCACATGCGGCTGTAGTGCGAGTTGTGAACGTCGCGGACGGCCGTCGGCACGTTGGTGCGGCGGCTGGAGCCGGACTTGTGGCCGGCAAGACCGCCAGGGCCGAGTGCGGACAGACGGCGCTTGTGGGTCAGACCGGTCAGGGGGTTCGCCTGGTCCATGAACTGCGAGAGCTGCGAGGAACCGAAGAACTCCTTGATGGAAGCCACGATCGGACGGATGTTGATAAGCGACTGCGGGGTGATCTCGTCGATGTCCTGGGAGCTCATGCGCTCACGGACGACGCGCTCCATACGGCTCATGCCGATACGGAACTGGTTGGCGACGAGCTCGCCGACGGTACGGATGCGGCGGTTGCCGAAGTGGTCGATGTCGTCGACCTTGAAGCCCTGCTCGCCGGCAGCGAGGGACAGCAGGTAGCGCAGCGTCGCGACGATATCCTCGTCGGTGAGCACCGTGACCTCTTCCTCGGTGGTGAGGTTGAGCTTCTTGTTGACCTTGTAACGACCGACGCGGGCCAGATCGTAGCGCTGCGGGTTAAAGAGCAGGCCCTCGAGCAGGCTGCGGGAAGCGTCCACGGTGGGAGGCTCGCCCGGGCGCAGGCGACGGTAGATCTCGATAAGGGCATCCTCACGGGTGAGGGCGGTATCGCGCTCCAGGGTGCGCTTGATCACATCGGAGTTGCCGAGCAGCTCGATGATGTCGTCGTTGGTGACGGCAATGCCAAGGGCGCGCAGGAACATCGTGGCGCTCTGCTTGCGCTTACGGTCAATGGAGACCATGAGCTGGTCGCGCTTGTCGACCTCAAACTCGAGCCAGGCACCGCGGGACGGGATGATCTGGGCCTTGTAGATCTGCTTGCCCGAATCCATCTCGGAGCTGTAGTACACACCCGGGGAACGGACGAGCTGCGAAACGACGATACGCTCGGTACCGTTGATGATGAAGGTGCCCTGATCGGTCATCATGGGGAAGTCGCCCATAAAGACGAGCTGCTCCTTGATCTCGCCGGTCTCCTTGTTGGTGAGACGGACGTCGGTCAGAAGCGGGGCCTGATAGGTCATGTCCTTCTCGCGGCACTCCTCGACGGTGTGCGCGGGGTCGCCGAACTGATGCTCGCCGAAGGTAACCTCGAGAACATGGTTCTGGCTCTGGATGGGGCTGGATTCCTTGAACGCCTCACGAAGGCCCTCGTCCTTAAAACGCTCAAAGGATTCCCTTTGAACAGAGATAAGGTTGGGGAGCTCCATGGCCTCCGGGATTTTCCCGAAGCTGACGCGCTTGCGCTCAGTGGCAGTGTATGCGTAGGTCACCAGGTTTTTCCTCCTTCACGGAAATGCTCGGTGGGTTGGCGAGGCATAGCTTCGCCAGTTATCGCAACCTAATAGTTTATCAGGTACCGACCGTTGGGCAAGAAAAGCCTTGACGCGATTGAGTTTTTGGAGTAGCAAAGTTTTTCGACAGAAAACACGCAGGCAGATGTATGTGTGTCGAACATCTGTTCATATATTTTCTGTGAACAGAGAGCCGGCAATCGCAGCTCTTATAAAAAACGGGCGCGAACCGAGGTCCACGCCCGTAAATGTCGACGAACGAAGGCCTACTTGCGCATCAAGCCGCCGCGCTCGTCGATGGCATCCCAGAAGGCGCCGGCAAAGCGAGGATCGTTTGCAGCCATGAGGGCGTTGGTAGCCATCCAGCCAGACGGGGTACCGGTATCGTAGCCCGACAGCGGGTCGATAACGACAGCGTACATGGCCTCGCGATCGAGCGAACGTGCCATGGCGTCGGTCAGCTGAATCTCGCCGCCCTTACCGGCCTGCTGATCGGCCAGCAGGTCCATAACCAGCGGGCTCAGCAGGTAGCGACCAACGATGTACAGGTTGGACGGAGCCGCCTCGGGAGCGGGCTTCTCGACCAGACCACCGATGCGCCAAACGGCACCGGGCTCGTCGTCGGCGGCATCCTCGAAGCCCTCGAGAGAGCCCACGCGATCGCCGGCGATGACGCCATAGCGGCTGACTTCCTCGGGAGCGCACGCGGCAACGGCGATAACCGAAGCGCCACCGTGCTCCTTGGAGACGGCGAGCATCTTGTCGCAGATGTCGCGGTTGGGCACAACATAGTCACCCAGAAGAACCAGGAAGTTCTCCCCTGCCACAGCGTCGGCAGCAGAGCGAATGGCGTGACCGAGGCCCTTGGGCTCGTACTGATAACGGAAGTCGACCGGCATACCACCCGCATGGGCGACAGCGTCGGCGTAGGCGTCCTTACCGCGCTCGCGCAGCAGGTTCTCGAGCGAACGGTCGGGCTGGAAGTAGTTCAGCAGCTCGGGCTTGCCGGGCGAGGTAACGATGATAGCGTCGTCGACCTCCTCGGGGTCGAGCGCCTCCTCGACGACATACTGGATGACCGGCTTGTCGAGAACCGGCAGCATCTCTTTGGGCGTGCACTTGGTGCCAGGCAGAAAACGCGTGCCAAGACCGGCGGCGGGGATGATTGCCTTCATGTTATTCAAGGATCCTTTCGCAGGCGCAAAAGCGCCCCATGCGTGCGGCACACAGCCGCAGACCAAATTGCGATACCCTAGCATCTTACCGCTGGAACTATATGTCGCTACAAGGCAGAGACAATTCTTCAGCAGGTCAACGCAAATTATTGCTCGAATGGTGCAATTTTATTGCCCAACGGCAGGGTACCCGATACGACGCAAATCACAGAATATGGCAGTTTGAGCTACCGATGTCGAGGGACCGAAAAACAAAAAAGACGGGGCTCGCAATGCGAACCCCGTCTGCAAAGAAATCTGGCGAGAAAGCCTGATTACTTGAGGGTGACAGCAGCGCCAGCAGCCTCGAGCTTCTCCTTGGCAGCCTCGGCGTCCTCCTTCTTGGCACCCTCGAGAACAGCCTTGGGAGCGCCCTCGACGACCTCCTTGGCCTCCTTCAGGCCAAGGTTGGTGAGCTCACGGACGGCCTTGATGACCTGGATCTTGTTGTCGCCGAAGCCCTCGAGCACGACGTCAAACTCGGTCTTCTCCTCGGCCTCAGCAGCGCCAGCAGCGGGAGCGGCGACAACAGCGGCAGGAGCAGCGGCGGAAACGCCGAAGGTGTCCTCGATAGCCTTGACGAGCTCGGAAGCCTCGAGAAGGGTCATTTCCTTAAGAGCATCGATGATCTCATCGGTGGTAAGCTTAGCCATTTCTAAGTCCTTTCGGTTTCCGTGTCTGTGCACGGAGATCAGTTAAAACACGGCGCGAATGCGCCAGGGGTGCGGCGTTGCCGCCGCGGGTGAAAACAGCGACTAGGCTGCCTTCTGCTCGGAGACCTGCTGGATCGAACGAGCGAGACCAGAGGAAACGCCGTTGACGCAGACAGCGATGTCGCGAGCGAAACCGGAGATGAGACCGGCGATCTGGCCGAGAAGCTGATCCTTGGTGGGCAGCTCGGCGATAGCCTTAACATCATCAGCGGAAACGGCCTTGCCGTCGGAGATACCGCCCTTGATCTCAAGGACGCCCTTGGACTTAGCGGAGAAGTCCTTAAGGGCCTTAGCGGCCTCGACCGGCTCGGTCTCGTAGAACACATAAGCGACGGGGCCGGCGAGGATCTCGTCGATCTCGGGCTGCTCCTGGTTCTTGAGAGCGATCTTGACCAGGTTGTTCTTGTAGACCTTCATCTCGGCGCCGCACTCGCGAAGCTGATGACGCAGCTCCTGAGCCTGCTTAACCGTCAGACCGTTGTAGTTGACGACGAACAGACCGGCGTTCTCGGCGATACGGGACTCGATCTCTGCAACCTTGTCGATTTTGTACTGCTGGGGCATGAATTACACCTCCTCGAATTCTTTCCGGGCACGGTCCGCCACAAGGACGTGACGGGGGCATGTCCAAAAAGAAAGCCCCCGCGCTGCATGAGCGACGGGGGCGAGAAGACATATCTACTCGACCACCTCGGCTGGCGGGAAGTCCCATTAAGCTCGCGGGTAAGACCCGTTTGCGCCGGCTGTCTCTGGCAGCGGATTCGTGCGTGAACCGAAAGTATTATGGCGGGGACCCCGGCGTCGGTCAACGGAAAACCGGGCTGCACACAATTCCACCATCCGGCCGCGCCGCCGAAGGCCGGGCGCAAGGTTTTCGCTCGGTCAGGTCCTGGGCTCGCTCGGAAAGCACATTAAGTGCTTTCCGGCTCGTGCGGAATCTACGAAAACCTTGCGCCCGGCCTTCGGCGGCGCGGCCTGCGGTGACTTTGGGGCAGCCCGGTTTTCCGTTGAGCGACGCCCCCACGCATAATCCTTATGTCGGTGGGCTGATGTGTTGCGTCCCTGATGGCTATAGGGTTGAGACGAAGGTGGACAGGCGGTGGAGGCCTTCGTCCAGGTTTTCGTCGGAGACGCAGTAGCTTAGGCGGATGTGGCCTTCGGTGCCGAAGCAGTTTCCAGGGACTAGGGCTACGTTTGCCTCTTTGATGGCTTTGATGCAGAAGTCCTCACTTGTTAGGCCGAACTTTTTGATGCTCGGGAAAGTGTAGAAGGCTCCTGCGGGCTCTACTACGTCGAGGCCCATGGCGTCTAAGGCTGCGAGTACGCGTTCGCGACGGGCTCGGTAGACTTCGAGCATGGGGGTGGGGTCGACGGTGAGGGCTCGGGCTGCGGCGTCCATTTCGAAGGAGACGGCGCTCGATACTAAGTATTGGTGGGCCTTTGCGATCTCGGCGATGACGGGGGCTGCGGCTGCGAGCCAGCCCAAACGCCAGCCGGTCATGGCCCAGGGTTTGGAGAAGCTCTCGATGACTACCGTCTGCTCGCGTAGCTCCGGGTGGCGCTGGGCAAAGCGCTCGTAGCCATCCACATAAACCAGGCGGTTGTATACGTCGTCGCAGACCACGTAGATGCCCGTCTGCTCCGCCACGTGCGCCACGGCGTCGAGCGAAGCCGCGTTGAGGATACAGCCCGTAGGATTGTTGGGCGAGCAGATGACGATGGCCTTGGTCGCCGGCGTCACGCGGGCGCGAAGCGCTTCCTCGTCAATCTGGAATTGCGCAGGCTCCGTATCCAAAAAGACCGCCTTGGCGTGATTGGCCACGACGATGCTCTCGTACAGGCCAAAGGCCGGCGTGGGGATAATGACCTCGTCGCCGGGGTTGAGCATAGCCGTGAATGTTGCCGACAGCGCCTCGGTCGCACCGTCGGTCAGGATGACCTCATCGGCGGAAAACGCCAGACCCGTGTCATCCATATATTTGGACAGTGCATCACGCAGGGCGGGGCGACCGTTGTTGGGCGGATAGTGCGTGTCACCGCGGTCCAGTGCGGCGGTCACCTCGGCGCTAATCACATCGGGCGTGGGAAAATCGGGCTCGCCAAGCGCAAGCGCGATGCACCCCGGGTGCTGGGCGGCGAGCGCGTTGATTCGGCGGATACCGGAGGGCTTGAGCGTGGCAAGCGAGGTATTCATGGGCAGTCGCATGGCGTTCCTTTCGTAAGGGTTGCACTAGGATAGCGCGGCGGGGCGCCGCCGGACGGTGTAACCTAAACGGAAACCAACCGGAAAGGAGGCAGCATGGAGCCGACCGCGCGCGGCGATGTACCAAAAACGCTGCAAACCATTGCGTATATCAGCATTCCCAATAGTGCCGATCTTGAGTTTTTGCTCTGGGACCTGCAGGATGCCATCGCCGCCTATGCACAGCTTTCCGGCACCGCACTCCCCCGCCCGGTCGACCTGAAGGCAAATGACGCCGGCAGCGTTGCCGATGGCATCGTGCTGGCCATTGAAGATGTGGCTGACGATGAGACGTTGACAGCCATCGAGCAGGCGCTTGAGCGCTTTGGCGGTACGGGAACGCGCGTCTATGCCGCGATTCGAGCCGCACAAGAGGGCACTGAGCAGGCGCGCGGGACCGCCGTTCGCCTGCACAAGGCATGTGAGCGCCATGACCAATTGTGGTGTGGCGGCGTTGCCATCTGCGCCGGCAGCGGCATCGCAGCGCTTCGCCATTCCCCACGCATGGGCCTCTTGCGCCGACCATTTTCGGAAGCGATGGATAAGCTTGTGGGCGCTGTGCGCATGGGCTGCTCCGTCGAGCATGCACAGCGACTTGGCGGCGGCAATGCCGCCAACGTCGACGCCGACGGCATGGTTTGCGCCGAGCCAGCCGTGCCCGCGCCGATATGGCGAGGCGTTCTGAAACGTCTGGGCGCCCACGCTCAAACAAAAATCTATATTAAATAACAGCCCAGTCAACGGCTTCGTGCCAACGCTCAACAAGACGCTCCAGGCACCAGGCGGCATTGGCGGGACTTGTCGAGGGCAGGACGATGGCAGGCAGCCCCGTCCGATCTTGCAAGTAGCGTTTGTAGAGTCGCCCTGCCGTACCGCCGTTACAGACAACGACCTCGATCGGCGCGGCATCGGTAATGCGCTCGATATGTGCCGGCACAACGTTGCGGATGCTCGCGTCGCTCGAGCCCTTAATGTCGCAGCTCTCGATTGCATCCCACAGGGCCACGCCGCCGTTCAGCAGCATGGCCCGCTTGGCGGCAATGGAGGCATCGAGCGTCGCGGGCTCACCGCTTGCCAAAGGATCGCCCTCGTTGGGCGGTACAGGCATACCGAGGCACGTGGCCATCACACGCCAAAAGCGATTCTGAGGGTTGCCGTAATAAAAGGCATTAGCGCGCGACAGCACCGAGGGAAACGATCCGAGCACCAAAACGCGCGAGTGCTGGTCGAACACGGGCTCAAACCCATGCTCAATATGTTGATAGCCCTCGTCAGACGCTGCCATGGCCTAGGCCCTCAACAGATAGCGCACCTCGTAGGGCGCAAGCTCAAGGGAGCCCGCCAGCTCGACCGTGGGCACGCCGTCGGCAAGCAAATCGACAAAGGAGCCGTTGAGCTCGCCGGCGCCAAAGGTGTAAGGCTCGTCCACGGCGTTCACCGCCACGAGCACCGTCGCGTCGTCGCAGGCGCGCTCGAACAGCAGCTGCTTGTTCTGGATCACCACATTGCGATAGGCACCGTAGTTGAGAGCACGGGCCGCCGCGTCGTTTGCCGAGCGCAGGTGCGCCAGCTGCGTGATGAAGGCCGTCAGCTCGTTGGGCGCAGGCTCATCGAGCGCAGGGCGCAGCGCCCAGTCGCCATCGGGGCCGCCCTTTTCACCAGCAATTCCCCACTCGCTGCCATAGTAGACGCACGGAATGCCCGGCATGCCAAAGAGCATGCCATAGGCGGGACGCAGGCACGACTTGTCGGTGAGGATGCTCGCCAGGCGCGGCACGTCGTGGTTGTCGACAAACGACAGCAGGTGTTTGCCGCGGTAGATGCACCAGGGGTCGCCGCCAAACTGGCGATGCAGCGAATGGGCGATCTCGAACATGTTGACCGAGTTAAAGCTGGAGTACAGGCCCTTGTAGCACTCGTAGTTGGTGCAGGAGTCGAGCATCTCGTCGTTGACGATTTGGTTGTAGTCGCCGTGGAGCGTCTCGCCAATCAGCACAAAGTCGGGCTTGAGCTCACGGGTAAAAGCGTGCAGGCGGCGCATGAAGTCGCGGTCGAGCATATAGGCAACGTCCAAGCGCAGGCCGTCGACGCCAAAGACCTCGGCCCAGCGACGCACGGACTCAAGCAGGTAATTGACCACGGCGGGGTTTTGCAGGTTGAGCTTCACAAGCTCAAAATGGCCCTCCCAGCCCTCATACCAAAAGCCGTCGCCGTAGCACGAGTCACCGTCAAAGCTGATGTGGAACCAATCCTTGTACGGCGAATCCCACTTGCGCTCCTGCACATCGCGGAAGGCCCAAAAACCGCGGCCGACGTGGTTGAAGACGGCATCGAGCACCACGCGGATACCGTGGGCATGCAGTGTGTCGCACACGGCGGCAAAGTCGACATCCCCACCCAGGCGGCGGTCGATATGGCGCAGGCTGCGCGTATCGTAGCCGTGGCTATCGGACTCGAGCGGCGGGTTGATGAGCACAGTGCCAACGCCGAGTTCCTGCAGGTAGTCGGCCCATTTGGCAATCTTCATGATGGGCGCATCGGGGCTAGCTGTGGCATCGGCGGCTTGGGCGAGCTCATCCTCGGCAACAGGGGCGGCGTTTTCGCGCGGAGCTCCACAAAAGCCCAGCGGATAGATCTGATAGAACGTCGTCTCGTATGCCCACATAGCAACCTCCCGGTAAGCTCAACACAACGACATCCATTGTATGCCCAGCGTGCACCCCCTTCCCCAAAATAAGTTGCGGTGAAATACGGACTGTTTGCCAGGTTTATTGGGCTAAACAATCCGTATTCCACCGCAACTGATGAGGGAACGTGATTAGGCGACGGGCTTGGCGCGGCGTATGGCTGGGAACATCACCGTGATGGCGAGGATGACGCCCACGACGGCAATCGCCCCGCCCGCGAAGCCGATCCAAGCGATACCGGGACCCGAAACCACGGCACCGCCGATTGCGGTGCCCGTGCCAATACCGAGGTTAAACAGGCCCGAGAAGATCGACATGGCGACGGCCGACGAATCTGCCGGCGTGTGCTTGATGAGCTCGGCCTGAAACGCCACGTTAAAGGCCGTGGCGCAGCAACCCCACAGTGCGCAGACGGCAAGCACTGTCACGAGCGACGATGCGGCCGGCCCCATGAGCAGCAGGGCCACCGGCACGCCGGAGAGCGTGATAGCAAGGAACGGAAAACGGTGCCCGTCGAACAGGCGGCTGAACAGCCAGCTGCCCACCAAGCCGGAACAGCCAAACGCCGTCAGCGTCATGGTAATGGCGCCCGCATCGACGTGCGCGACCTGCGCCAGGAAGGGCTCGATATAGCTGTAGCTTGCGTAATAGCCGGTCGCCATGAAGACCGTGACTGCGTAGAGCGCGATGAGGAGCGGGTTCTTGAGCAGCTCGGGCAGCTGTTTGACGGTAAAGCGCTCACCCGCCGGCATGGCCGGGAACACCGCTGCCTGGTAGACGACCGCGATGGCTGAGAGGCCCCCGACCACGGCAAACGTCATGCGCCAGCCCACGGCCAAGCCAATGGCGCGGCCGAGCGGCAGGCCGAAGATCTGTGCGATGGATGAGCCCGTGGCGATCATGCTGATGGCGAGCGCCCCATGGCGTGTGTCAACCAGTCGCGACGCCATGATCGAGGCGACCGACCAGAACACGGCATGTGCGCAGGCGACCACCAGGCGCGCGCAGACTAGGATGGGATAAGTCGGCGCCACAGCGGACAGAAACTGGCCCAACGAAAACACGGCCAGCACGCCCAGCAGCATCCGCTTGAACTCAAAGCGCGAAGCGAACACCATGAGCGGCAACGACAGCAGCATGACGCCCCAGGCGTAGACCGAGATCATGATGCCGGCCTGAGCCTCGGTGAGCGAGAACGACGCGGCAATATCAGTCAGAAGGCCGATGGGCATGAACTCCGACGTGTTGAACACGAACGCGCAGCAGGTGAGCCCGATAAGCGGGAGCCACTGCTTGAGCGTGATGCCGTCTTGCCTTGTCTGAGTCATATATAACGTCTCCAATCGTTATGAGCGGAGGCGATTATATAGCAAGGGCCCCGCATCCGTCAGTACAGATACGGGGCCGAAATCAACTCAAAACACAGAGGTTGCGCCGTCAATAAATAACTAAGCCAACCCCAGCAATATGCCCGCCGAATGCACGGCAAACGCCACGATCCAGGCGACCGTCACCTGAAACGCGAATACGGCCACGGCATAGCGCGCGCCCAACTCGCTCTTGACGGCGCCGATGGACGCCACGCAAGGCGGGTACAGCAGCGTAAAGACCAAGAACACGTAGGCGGTAAACGGCGAAAACATGGTCGACAGCGCCGCGGGCGACGTTGCGCCCAAAAGCACCGTGAGCGTCGAGATGACGCTCTCCTTGGCAATAAGTCCGGTGACGAGCGCCGTGGATGCGCGCCAGTCGCCAAAACCGAGCGGGGCCAACACCGGCGCGATGATGCTACCCAGACCGGCAAGCAGGCTTTGCGACTGGTCGGCGACCACGTTAAAGCGGATATCGAACGTCTGAAGGAACCAGATGACCACCGTAGCGGCAAAGATAATGGTAAAGGCCTTGGTGATGAAGTCCTTGGCCTTATCCCATGCCAGCATCACCGTCGTCTTGACGCTCGGTAGGCGGTAATTGGGAAGCTCCATGATAAACGGCACCGGGTCGCCCTTAAATGCCGTGCGGTTGAGCACCAAAGCCGCGATGCAGCCGACCACGATACCGATCAGATAGAGCGAGACCATGGCGGAAACCGTCGCCTGCGGGAAAAACGCCCCGCACAGCAAGCCGTAAACCGGCAACTTGGCTGAACAGCTCATAAACGGCGTGAGCATGACCGTCATCTTGCGGTCGTGCTCGGATGGGAGCGTACGGGTCGACATGATAGCCGGCACGGTGCAGCCAAAACCGACGAGCATGGGCACGAAGCTGCGGCCCGACAGGCCAAAGCGACGCAACACCTTATCCATGACAAAGGCTACGCGTGCCATGTAGCCGGAGTCTTCCAGAATGGAGAGGAACAAGAAGAGCACGACGATAATCGGCAGGAAGGTCAGTACACTGCCCACGCCCGTAAGCACGCCGTCGACAGCCAGCGAGCGCACCACGTCGTTGGTGCCGAACGCCTTGAGGCCTGCATCGGCCGAAGCGATGATGGCAGCGATGCCGTCCTCCATAAGTCCCTGCAACGCCGCGCCGATCACGCCAAACGTCAGCCAAAAGACGAGGCCCATGATCACCAGAAACGCCGGAATGGCTGTGTAACGACCTGTCAGGATGCGGTCAATCTTGACGGAGCGCACGTGCTCGCGGCTTTCGTGCGGCTTGACGACGCAACGCCCGCACACGTCGCCGATAAAGCTAAAACGCATGTCCGCCAGCGCAGACAGGCGGTCAGTGCCGGCCTCGCCCTCCATCTGGGTGATGATGTGCTCGATAGCGTCGAGCTCGTTGCGATCCAGGTGAAGCGCCTCGGTTACCAGCTCATCGCCCTCGACCAGCTTGGTCGCCGCAAAGCGCACTGGGATGTGCGCCGTCACGGCATGGTCCTCGATCAGGTTAGCAATGCCGTGGATGCAGCGATGCAGCGCGCCGCCGTCTGGACCGTCGGGCGCGCAAAAGTCCAGGCGACCGGGGCGCTCGCGGAACCGCGCCACGTGCAAGGCATGATCCACCAACTCGCCGATACCCTCGTTGCGGGCAGCGCTAATGGGAACAACGGGCACGCCCAACAGGCTCTCGAGCAGGTTGACATCCACGGCGCCGCCGTTGGCGGTCACCTCGTCCATCATGTTGAGCGCGATGACCATAGGACGGTCGAGCTCCATGAGCTGCAGTGTCAGGTACAGGTTACGCTCGATGTTGGTGGCGTCAATGATGTCGATGATGGCGTCCGGGCGCTCGTCGAGGATGAACTGACGGCTCACGACCTCTTCGCCTGTGTACGGCGACAGGGAGTAAATGCCAGGAAGGTCGGTAACGCTCGCCTCGGGATGGTTGCGGATGGTGCCATCTTTGCGGTCGACCGTCACGCCGGGAAAGTTACCGACGTGCTGGTTGGAGCCCGTAAGCTGGTTGAATAACGTGGTCTTGCCGCAGTTTTGGTTGCCGGCGAGGGCAAAGTGCAGAGGCGCGCCCTCGGGCACGGCCGTCTTTGCCGCACGGGGCGAATACGTCCCCTCGCCCAGGGCCGGATGCTCCGTCGTGCCGATTGCGGCGTTAGCGCGCGGACCCGTATCGGTGTCGTGAATACCCACAAGCTCGATGCGAGCGGCATCGTCCTTGCGCAGTGTCAACTCGTAGCCACGCAGGCGGATCTCGAGCGGGTCGCCCATGGGGGCGTACTTCATCATGGCGACTTCGGTGCCCGGCGTTAGACCCATGTCCAAAATATGCTGTCGGAGTGCCTGATCGTCCGATGCCACCGATGCGACAACGGCGTCCTTTCCAATCTCGAGTGTATCGAGCTTCACGTCCGTGTTCCTCCCCCGGCGCCCACAGGGCGTTGTATTTATGTTCACCATGGCTAACCGTTTGCCATGGCTAACCAATTTTAAGCTTACATGATAGCGTGAACACACAATGACGTTCAATCAGCAGATTGGCGCAATGGGGACAGGCAGGAGAGTTCAGGGCCATAGTTTCCCGATGAGGCCTCTCGGGGAAACTACATCCCAGAATTCTGGCTCGAAACGGGATATGGTTTCCCAAACAGGCCTCTTACGGAAAATGCATCCCGGAATCCCCACTCGAAACGGGACGCACTTTCCCAGTCGAGGCCCTATGGGAAACCGTGTCCCACCTTGAAGGGGGGACTGGGATGCAGTTTCCGGGCGGGGCATCAAAAACGAAGTTGCGGTGGAATAGTTCCTGGATGGACTGGTTGATGCCCCAGATAGGAACTATTTCACCGCAAGTTATTGAAGGGCTGGGATGCCCGTCCTCTTACAGATGGCGCTCCAGGAAGCGGAAGGCTAGGCGAATCCAAGGGCGGACCGCCACCTGCTTGTCCTCGTTGTCGACCGCGGTGTTGGCGTTGCCGAGCGAAAGGCCGTGACCACCCTGGTCGAAGACGTGCATCTCGCATGCAACGCCCTCCTCGGCCATGCGCTGCGCAAACGGGTAGACCTGCGCGATCGGCGCCGTCTTGTCGTCGGACACGCCCCACACAAAGGTCGGTGGCATCTGACGCGAAACATGCGTGGTGGGGCAGATGTCGGCCAGATGCTCGTCAGTTGCCTCGCCGCCCGTCACCATCGACAGGTAGTCGTTGAGCAAATCGCGCCCCGTCTTGCCGCCCGTCTTGGGCACACGCAAGTCAATGCGCGGATCGCGCGTCTGCATGTCACGCACATAGGCAAAGTCGAGCAATGGATAGCCCAGCACCACGGCATCGGGACGAATGTCGTCCGGACGCGCCCCGGCAAGTGCCGCGAAGGGGCCGGTCTTCCACTGTGTTGCCAGCGAGGCGCAGATCATACCGCCCGCCGAGAATCCCACGACGCACACGCGCTTAGGATCGACATGCCACTCGTCGGCGTTGGCGCGCACCGTGGCGACCATCTTGGCAAGATCTGCCTGGGGGTGCGGAAAGCCCACGTCACCCGTAGAACTCGTGACATAGTTGAGCACAAAGGCCTGGTAGCCGTGATCCAAAAACGCAAACGCCACGGGATCCTGCTCATGCGGAGCGATATGCGTAAACGCACCTCCGCCGCAGATAATCACGGCAGGGCGGCGGCCATTCGGTTTATCGGGCAGCGGCTCGGCACCCAGATACGTAAAGGTCGCCGGATATTCCTCGGTCGGCTCCTCGCCCCACAGCGCATGGTTCTCGACAATCATATGTGCTCCCTTCGCGCAAATTAAGCGCCCTTGTTTTTTGCCTTCAAGCGTACCCCACTTGAACCCGTGGCGCAGAAACACTCCGGCAATAAGTTTCCCTTCAACTGATATATCACATAATCCCAGTTCAGAGGTATCGTTGAGCAGCGTAGAATAGAGGCGTTGACCAAGCCGCGAAACACATGTGAAACGTTTCCGGCAAACCAAACGCGCGATATGCGCCTATTTAAGTTGGAGGCAACTATGGGTCTGCTCGATTCGCTTAAGTCCACCTTCACCTCGACCGGCGAGGCGTCCGTTCCGCCCGCAGCAAGCTTCGCTACCCGCGAAGGCGTCATCTATGCCCCCATCAACGGCGTGCTCGTCAACCTGGACGAGGTTCCCGACGAGACGATCGCCTCGGGCATGCTTGGCCAGGGCTATGGCATCGAGCCCATTACCGGCACCGTCTATGCGCCCGCCAACGGCCGCATCGGTGCCACCACTGTCACCAACCACTCCATCGGCATGATTACCGAGGACGGCCTGCGCGTGTTCATCCATGTTGGCCTGGGCACCGTGGAAATGAACGGCAAGGGTTTTGCCCGCTTTGTCGAGATGGGCGATGTGGTCAAGGCAGGCCAGCCGCTCATCAGCTTCGACCGCGAGGCCATTAAGGCCGCTGGTCACGAGGACATCGTGACCGTCATCGTCTCCGAGCTCGATCGTCTTAAGAGCATCGACCATGTCGGCGAATCTGGAACGCTTATCGGCGGCAACCCGCTCGTCAAGCTGGGCGACCCGCTGCTGGTAGCCAAGACCAAGTAGCCAGGCCCCGCGCCATACAGCCAAAAGGCACCTCGTCAAGCGCCCGCGACCATTTGGCCGCGGGCGCTTTTCGTTTGAAAAACCATCCCGCCAATGCCTTATCTGTATAGCCCAAATGAGCCGAGCTGCTAGAATATCGAACTGTATGGATAACTATCATTCAACCGTTATGGGAGGATACGTGAACCGCACCAAAATCGCGCAGCTCTATGCCGATGCCGAGTCGCTCGGCGGCCAGACCGTCACCGTCGCCGGCTGGGTCAAGTCCGTCCGCGACATGAAGAACTTTGGCTTTGTTACGCTCAACGACGGCAGCTGCTTCCGTGACCTGCAGGTCGTCATGAACCGCGAGGCACTCGACAACTACGACGAGATCGCACATCAAAACGTCTCGGCCGCACTCATTTGCACCGGCACCGTCAAACTGACCCCCGATGCACCCCAGCCTTTCGAGCTTTCTGCCACCTCCATCGAGGTCGAGGGCGTCAGCGCCCCGGATTACCCGCTGCAGAAGAAGCGCGCAACCGTCGAGTTCCTGCGCACCCAGCAGCACCTGCGCCCGCGCACCAACCTGTTCCGCGCCGTGTTCCGCATCCGCTCTGTCGCGGCTGCCGCCATCCACCGCTTCTTCCAGGAGCAGGGTTTTGTCTACGTCAACACCCCCATCATCACCACGAGCGACTGCGAAGGCGCCGGCGAGATGTTCCGCGTGACCACGCTCGACCCCAAAAATCCGCCCCTCACCGAGTCCGGCGAGGTCGACTGGAGCCAGGACTTCTTTGGCAAGCATGCAAGCCTCACCGTGTCCGGCCAGCTCAATGCCGAGAACTTTGCCATGGCCTTTGGCGACGTGTACACCTTTGGCCCCACCTTCCGTGCCGAGAACTCCAACACCACGCGCCACGCCGCCGAGTTTTGGATGATCGAGCCCGAGATGGCCTTTGCCGACCTTAACGACTACATGGATAACGCCGAGGCCATGCTCAAGTATGTCCTTAAGGACGTCATGGCAACCTGCCCCGACGAGCTCAATATGCTCAACAAGTTTGTGGACAAGGGTCTGCTCGAGCGCCTGGACCATGTCGCCAACTCCGACTTTGCCCGCGTTACCTACACCGAGGCCGTCGAGATCCTGGAGCAGGCAGTCGCCGCCGGTCACAAGTTTGATTACCCCGTCAGCTGGGGCATCGACCTGCAGACCGAGCACGAGCGCTTCCTGACCGAGGAGCACTTTAAGCGCCCGACCTTCGTGACCGACTACCCGGCCGAGATCAAGGCGTTCTACATGCGCATGAACGAGGACGGCAAGACCGTCGCCGCCGCCGACTGCCTGGTTCCCGGTATCGGCGAGATTATCGGCGGCTCCCAGCGCGAGGAGCGCCTGGATCTGCTCGAGGCCCGCATCAAGGATCTGGGCATGAATCCCGAGCAGTACAAGTACTACCTTGACCTGCGCCGCTACGGTTCCTGCAAGCACGCCGGCTACGGTCTGGGCTTCGAGCGCTTGGTCATGTATCTGACCGGCGTGGGCAACATCCGCGACGTCCTGCCGCACCCGCGCACCGTGGGCAACGCCGACTTCTAATCGTCGGACGCTAGCTCGCGTCGCCACACGCCAACGCTCATCGCATAAGCGTCTCTCGACATCGGTCGAGAGACGCTTTTTTTCAACAGCATCCGTCAAGCTTTTGGCAAGTTTTTGGTCAGTTGAGCAGGGCTGTTGAAAACTCGACCCGCCGTTTGCCGACGACTACCGACCGCCCAGAGCGCCCTGCGCCCCTGGAAAAGCCCCGCGTCCTAGGCTCCATACCGTCGCCACCCAAAACGGAAAGGACGTGGGCACCATGACCGAAGCCGCTGTTGAAACCTACGACACCACGACGAGGGGCGCCGCCTCGATGGCAGCCTATCGCGCCGTTCGTATCCTGCAGCTCTTGAGCGAAAACACCGGCGAAGACAAGGCCATGCTTTCCGATGAGTTGATCCGGCGCCTCGCCCATCCCGACGACCCCGCCCGCATGCCCATCTCGGCGGCGCGGCGCAGCATCTACACCGCCATCTCCGCGCTTCGCCATGCCGGATACGAAATTGAGTACAAACGCGGCGTGGGCTACAAACTTCTTACCCGCCCGCTCACCGATGAAGAGATCATCCGGCTCCACGGTATGGTCATGCGCAACCGCTCCACGCCTATCGCTATCCGCAAGAGCATGGCGCAGCACTTAGTTGCCATGGCGAGTGCCGACGTTCGCGGCTACCTCGATACACCCGAACCCGCTCCAAGCGCAGGCAGCAAGGCTACCAAGGCAACACGCACGCCCATCAAGCGCATCGACACGTGCGAGCTCGTCGAGCAGGCCATCGACCACGGAACCACGGTGAGTTTTGATATTTCGAGCGTCACGACACGCGGCGAAACCGAAGCAGCACGGATGACACTCCGTCCCTTTGCCATCAGGCAGCGCGATGGCATCTCGTATCTGCTGGGAACGGTCTACGACGCCCGAGGCACCGACGATACGCTGCGCACCGTCGAGATCGCCCGTATGAGAAACGTCAGCACGCGCCTGCTCGACGGCAAGAAGCTCTTCGCCGCCCTGGACGAGGACGACGCCTCCTCCGCCGCATAAGACCCTCCGCCGCCCATTCGACTACCCGTACCGCCCATCCGATTCTGTATTAAAAAACCCGCCAGGCTGTTGTAAAAATGGACATCAGCGCTACTATAGTCCCACTTGCACTTTGTCCCAGTGCAGTGTTTCCAGCCATTTTTATACTGGGGGTAATGATATGAAGGACATCACCATCAGCCGCAGGAGCCTTCTGGTCTCCGCCGGCCTGCTCGCGCTCGCCCCGCTCGCCGGATGCGGCGGCAACTCTGGTTCCGGCTCTGCTGCCGCCGGTTCCGACTACACCATCGGCGTTCTGCAGCTCACCGAGCACTCCGCACTCGATGCCGCCAACGACGGCTTTGTCAAGGCCATCAAGGAGAGCGGCCTTAAGGTCAAGATCGACCAGAAGAACGCCCAGAACGACCAGTCCACGTGTAAGTCCATTGCTGACAAGTTTGTGGGCGACAACGTCAACCTGATTTATGCCATCGCCACGCCCGCCGCACAGGCTGCTGCCGGTGCCACGGCGGATATCCCCATCGTGGGCTGCGCCATCACCGACTACGCCGCCTCCGGCCTGGTCCAGGACAACGACAAGCCCGGCACCAACGTCACCGGCGCCTCCGACCTTACCCCGGTCGCCGAGCAACTCGAGATGATGCAGAAGGTCCTGCCCGACGTAAAGAAGGTCGGCCTGCTCTACTGCACCGCCGAGTCCAACTCCGACGTCCAAATCAAGGCCGCCAAGAAGGAACTCGACAAGCTTGGCCTCCAGTACACTGACTTCACCGTCTCGAGCTCCAACGAGATTCAGTCCGTCGTCGAGTCTGCCGTGGGCAAGGTCGACGCGCTGTACTCCCCCACCGACAACACCATCGCCGCGGGTGCCTCGCAGGTCGGCCAGATCTGCAAGGAAAACAAGCTTCCCTTCGTGACTGGCGAGGAGGGTATGTGCATGGCCGGCGGCCTGTTCACCCTCTCCATCAATTACGAGGACCTGGGCTACGCCGCGGGCGAGATGGCCGTTAAGATCCTGAAGGGCGAGGCCAAGCCCGAAGACATGCCGATCAAGCACCTCTCGAGCAAGGACCTGGTCGTCGTCAAGAACGACGAAATGGCCGAGGCCCTGGGCATCGACCTTTCCGCTCTGGACGCGTAATGCCATACGCGGCATGCGTCTAGAGCCCGTGCTCGCGCTTTAGCCGCGTTATTCAATATCTGAGCCACAGGGGCGGGCGCTGTAGACCGGCGTCCGCCCTGCTTGTTTCAGGTAAAACAAAACGTCTGTCCGCAGCTCTTCTATGCATTGTTACCGCTATTATGGTGAATCACGTGTCCACCCTATCCTAGGAGGTATGAAGCATGCTCATTGCATTGCAGGGCGCCGTTTCGCAGGGCGTCCTCTGGGGCATTATGGTGCTTGGCGTGTTTATCACGTTCCGCCTGCTCGACATTCCCGATATGACCTGCGACGGCAGCTTTGCCCTCGGCGGCTGCGTCTGCGCCGTGCTCATCGTCAATAACAATGTCGACCCGCTGCTCGCCGTGCTGGCCGGCATGTGTGCCGGTGCCATCGCGGGCGCCGTCACGGGCATTTTGACCACCGTCTTTGAGATTCCCGCGATCCTCGCCGGAATCCTCACCCAGATCAGCCTGTGGTCCATCAACCTGCGCATCATGGGCAAGTCCAATACGCCCATTCTTGCCAAGGGCACCGTGTTCTCCGCCGTCAGCAATATGACCGGTCTGCCGCAGTCCACCGTTGCCATCATCTTGGGCATCCTGCTCGCCGTGGCTATCGTTGCCATCCTGTATTGGTTCTTTGGCACCGAGATCGGCTCGGCGCTGCGAGCCACCGGCAACAACGAGTACATGATCCGCGCTCTGGGCGTCAACACCAACTCCACCAAGATGATCGCCCTCGTGCTCTCCAACGCCCTCATCGGCCTTTCGGGCGCGCTCATCTGCCAGAGCCAAAAGTATGCCGACATTGGTATGGGCACCGGTGCCATCGTTATCGGTCTTGCCGCCATTGTTATCGGCGAGGTGCTCGGCCGTCTGCTGCCCGACGGCCTCACGCAGTTTAGCGTCCGTCTTGCCTCCGCCGTCTTTGGCTCCGTGGTGTACTTCCTTATCCGCGCCATCGTGCTGCAGTTGGGCATGGACGCCAACGACATGAAGCTGCTCTCCGCCGTAATTGTCGCTGTGGCCCTGTGCGTGCCCGTGGTTTGGGAGCGCTATAAGCTCCGCAGCTCCTACACGAAGGGAGATGAGGCAGATGCTTAAGCTCTCGCATGTCAAGAAGACCTTTAACAAGGGCACCGTCACCGAGAAGCGCGCGCTCACCGGCGTCGACCTCACCCTGAATGACGGCGACTTTGTAACCGTGATCGGCGGCAACGGCGCCGGCAAGTCCACGCTGCTCAACATGATCGCCGGCGTGTACCCGCTCGATTCGGGCGTTATCGAGCTCGACGGCACCGACATCTCGCGCCTGAGCGAGTCGCAGCGCGCCAAGTACCTGGGCCGCGTGTTTCAGGACCCCATGCGCGGTACCGCTGCCGACATGCAGATTGCCGAGAACTTGGCCCTCGCCAAGCGTCGCGGCCAGCGTCGCGGCCTTTCGTGGGGCGTCACCAAGGCCGAGAAAGATGAGTACGTTGAGCTGCTCAAGCGCCTGGACCTTGGTCTGGACACGCGTCTCAACGCCAAGGTCGGCCTGCTCTCGGGTGGCCAGCGCCAGGCACTCACCCTGCTGATGGCCACGCTCACCAGGCCGCGCCTGCTGCTGCTCGACGAGCACACTGCGGCCCTCGACCCCAAGACGGCCTCTAAGGTGCTCAACCTGACCGAGGAGATCGTCGACGAGAACCACCTGACCACGCTCATGGTCACGCACAACATGAACGACGCCATCCGTCTGGGCAACCGTCTGATCATGATGCACGAGGGCCATGTGATCTACGACGTGGCCGGCGACGAGAAGAAGTCGCTCACCGTGGCCGACCTGCTGCAGAAGTTCGAGGAGGTCTCGGGCGGCGAGCTCGCCAACGACCGCATGCTGCTAAGCTAAAACCTGCCAAAAAGGGACAGGTTTATTTTGGTAGGTTTTATCTGCGCAAACGCCAAAACCGCCGCAAAGGGACAGAGGCCCTTGCGGCGGTTTTCGCATATTATGTCGATAATCCGATATTCAACCAGACATTCTGGCTAAGGACTAAGGAAACTGCCATGAAAAGACTCCCCCGCTTTGCGTTGGCCGCCGCGTTGTTTGCCGGCGCGCTCGCAGGCATCCCAAGCCTCGCTTTCGCGGGAAACCTGCCCGCCGCTATTGACGGCTCCGTGGCCGTCATGCACACCAACGATATCCACGGCAGCTACAAGTACAGCTACAACGCAAGCAAGGGCACCGGCACTGTGGGCTTTGACGGACTGGCGGTTCTCTATAGCGCCCAAAGCAGCGCCCCCGATCTTTTACTCGATGCGGGCGACACCTTCCACGGACAGTCCTTCGCCACCATGAGCGAGGGCAAGAGCATCGCCGAGCTCATGGACACCTTCTACGCCGACGGCTACGACGCAACCACGCCAGGCAACCACGACTGGAGCTACGGCGCGGACAAACTCCGCACCATGACCGGCTACAGCACCACCGGCACGCCCTTCGCCATGCTCTGCGCGAACGCGAAGTCTACGAGCGGCGTATGGAGCTCGAGCATCACGAAGACGCTCGATCGCACCTGGGAGGATAGCGAGGATCACTCCACATTCGACTACAAAATCAAGGTCGGCGTCGTGGGTGCCATGGATGAGTCGCTGGGATCCTCGCTGCGCGCGGACCTGGTCGCGGGCACGTCGTTCTCGAGTGCCACGAACGCCATCAATACCGAGGCAGAGCAGCTGCGCAAGGAGGGCTGCAACGTTGTCGTCTGTATCGCGCATACGCTCAACGCCAAGACCTTTGCCACGCGGCTCCGTGGCGTCGATGCCCTTATCGCAGGCCACGAGCACATCAACCTTAACGAGAAGGTGACGGGAGCCGACGGCAAGACGATCCACGTTGTCGAGGCAGGCAGCGCCTTTGCCGAGGTGGGGCTGCTTTCCATTCCGTACAAATACGACACGAATGGCACCGAGACGACCGACGATGACACGGTCACGGTCCCTGCAGACGGCAGCGACGAGAAGCTCTACACCGCCAAGAACGTCAACGACCTTTTGACAGACCCCGACAAGGGCTCCGACTACCAAAGCCGCCTTGAAGCCGTCCGCAACAAGATCAAGCCGCTCGACGAGGACTTTGAAAACGAATCGAACAAGGTGCTCGGCACATCCACCACCAACTATTTCTACGGCGAGGACGCCGCAGGCACGCATGGTTGGGAAATGGTGCGCACCACCGATTTCCGCCCCAGCAAGGAGGGCGACACCACCAAGGCCCAGACCATCGGCCACGTGATTTGCGGCTCCTATCTTGCCCTGACGGGCGCGGACTTCGCTATCGAAAACGCTGGCGGCATCCGCGGCGGCATCGCGGCGGGCAACGTGACCGCCGGCAACGTCATCGCCATCTCGCCCTACGGCAACACCGTGGAGACCTGGACCATGACCGGCGCGGACTTCCTCGCAGCGCTCGAGCACTCGCTACAAATCAGCGACGATTGCAACGACAGCTACGAGCTTCAGCAAGCCTACGTGGCGGCCGGTCACACCGAGCAGGAGGCGCAAGACGAGTACAAGTGGCGCGATGACTCTGGCAGCGTCCTCTCCTTTGGCGGCATCAACGTGACGATTGATTGGACGCAGCCCGAAGGCAAGCGCATCGTGAGTGCCACACTCACCAAAGACGACAGCACGCTCGATCCCACCAAGACCTATACCGTCGCCATCAACAACTACATCATCACCAACACGACTGACTTTCCCACTTTCGCAAACGCCACCAAGCGCACCGAGTGGGGTACCTGCGAGTCAGCGCTAAGGGCGCTGATCGGGCAGGACAGCTGAGAGAGCAAGATGACCTCGCTCGCGGGCACCATCAGCTTTGGCTCCGCTGCCGTGGACCCCACGCCCACACCGGCCCCGACGCCTAAGCCCTCGCCTAAGACGGACACGACGACCACGAAGGTCATCACCAAGAAGACGACCGGTAAGCTCGCCGCAACGGGAGACCGCACGCTGGCAGTAGTTGGCGCGTGCCTTATCGGCGGCATCATCGTCATCATGCTCGGCATTATCTGGAAGCGTCGACGCTAAGCTACACCGCCGGGCCTTACAGCCCCGCCGCGTAAACCTTATATCGAGCACAGAAGCCCGTCCGAATGTGATCGGACGGGCTTCTTGGTGGGTATCATGGTTGGACGATCATTAGGAGGTTTTCCCTACATGGAATTGTTTGAGCCGATTCTTCATTTCTTTGAGCAACGGTGGGTCCACAACATCATCTGGGCCGTCATCTTGGCGATAGGCACCGCCGTCGCCGCCAAGGTCGTATCCAAGACCCTGAACCACCTGCTTAACCGAGACGATAACCCGCTTCCGGCATCGAGTATCTTCATCAACATCGCGCGCGCCGTCATCTGGATGATCGGCGGCAGCTTTATCCTCGACAACTGCTTTGGCATTAACGCAAACGCGCTCGTCGCCGCTCTTGGCGTCGGCGGCATCGCTATCTCGCTCGGCTTTCAGGACACGCTGTCAAACCTTATCGGCGGCATGCAAGTGACCTTTATGGGCATCATCAAACCCGGCGACAATATCGAGGTCGGCGGCGTATCCGGCGTGGTCCAAGACATCACTTGGCGCCATACAACGATTGAGGATGCCTGTGGACAGACCATCATCGTCCCCAACTCCAACATTTCCAAGAACACGCTCGTGCACCTCATGCCCTTTGGGCGTGTGGCTGTGCCTGTTGCCGTAAAGGACACGTCTAAGTGGGCTTCCCTTGACGTGCTGGCAGACGAGCTCACGAGCGCAACCAAAACGGCCGTCTCGCCCATCTCGGGCTTTGACAAGGAGCCCTACGTACTCTTTAGCGAAATCGGCGACTTTGGCATCAAAGGAAAGATCATCTTTATCGTCAGCGACGACAGCACTACTTTCACGGCAGTCGACGCCTGCATCCGCGCCATCGCCCCCATCATCGCCTAAACCACCGCAAAGGGGACAGGCATCTTTGTGGTGGTTTCGCATCGTGGTACCATGGTTCATATCGTTGTTTAAACGACTAAGGGAGTAGACACCATGGAAGAGGCCTATCGTCAAGCACGCAAGCGCGGCGAGCAGGGACGCCGTCGCGCCATCAGCCAAAGCGAGCACCCGTACCTTACGGACCTCGATAGCCTCGTTGCCCAACTCCCCTTAGGTCAGCGAGAGAGCGTCGGCCTAAGGGACATTCCGCTCGAAATGGTCGTCGGCACGGTTACCAAGGGCCGTCAGTCTGCCTTTTCGTGTAACTTTATGCCCCTGTTGCCATTTAGCACCGAGTTCGCCCGCAAGTGGTCCAACCTCTACGACATCCAGGTGACCGAGGGCTATCGCGACCCCATCATCGTCACCGAGTTCATGCATCGGTTCTATGTCCAGGAAGGCAACAAACGCGTCAGTGTCCTCAAATTCCTGGACGCTCCAACGGTTTCGGCCAGGGTCACCCGTCTCTACCCCGGCACATGGGATTCCGTCGAAAGCCGCCTGTACGGTGAATTCTGCGCGTTTTGGCGTGTCTGCCCCCTATACGAGATCGAGTTCTCGCGTGAGGGAAGCTACGAGACGCTCGCCAAGATGCTCGGTCAGAACCTTATCGAAAAATGGCCGCAGAAAAAGGTCGACTACCTACGCCACACCTTCCTGCTCTTTAAGCGCGCCTACCTTCGCGCAGGCGGCGACCACCTGGACATTACGCCTGCCGACGCCATGCTCGTCTACCTCAATGTGTACAACCAGGACCGCCTGCTGGATACGCCGACGGATATCGTCGTAAACCGCCTGTGCAAGATCTGGCGCGAGCTGGTCATTGCCGGCAAAAATGACGAGGACAAGGTCGATCTTGTCGAAGCACCGAGCGTCGACGAGGAGGAGACGCCCGCCAAGTCCACCTCTGGCGTGCTCAACTTCTTTATGGGCAAGACCGTCTACTCGACGTCCAACCCCCTGCGCATCGCCTTTATCCATGAGTTCCCCTGTGCGACGTCGAGCTGGGACAGCCTGCACGACCAAGGGCGTCAGTATCTCGATGAGCACTTTGGCGGTATCGTGCGCACCGAGGCGTTCGAGGACTGTCACGATCCGGATGTGTTCTACGCCGCCGTGGAAACGGCTGTCAAACATGGAGCAAACGTCATCTTCTCGACCTCGCACCGCCTGATGGAATACACACTCAGAGCTGCCGTTGAGTATCCCCAGGTTCGGTTCCTTAACTGCTCTATCGGCCTTCCCCACCAAAGCGTCCGTTCGTACTTTGGCAAGATGTACGAGGCCAAGTTCCTCCTGGGCGCCCTTGCCGCCAGCATGGCGGACAACCATCGCATCGGCTACCACGCGTCGGTCTTCGCATCCGGCGCGCTCAGCGAGATCAATGCCTTTGCCATCGGCGCCTCGCTGCTCGACCCCCGCGCGCAAATTATCCTCACCTGGGGCGATGTGCCCGCCGGCGGTCTTGCCGAGGCCATGTGCCGCGAAGGCGTGAGCGTCATGACCGGCGCTGACATGTCAAAGTCGCTCGAAGACCCTACGGCCTACGGACTCCACCGCCTGGTCGATGGCAAGGTTTCCGGCATCGCCATGCCGGTATGGAACTGGGGCCGTTACTACGAGCTCATCGTTCGCAGCCTTCTGCACGGCACGTGGGACGAGACCAGCGATGACAACCAAGTGCGCGCCGTCAACTACTGGTACGGCATGAGCTCCGGCGTTATCGACATCCGTTACGCTCCGGGCCTACCCTACCAGACGCGCAAACTCGTGCAGTTGCTCCGCAACGGCATTGTCGAGGGATCCATCAACCCCTTTGGCGGCGAGCTCCACAGTCAGAACGGCGTGGTACAGATCGAAGGCTTCCCTCCGCTGCCGAGCACGCAGATTGTCGAGATGAATTGGCTGGCGGATAACGTGGTAGGCACCATTCCGCAGCTCGACGATGAGCCGAAAGTCCCTGCCCTATGAAAATCCTTGCCATAGCCGATACCGAAGAACGATGCCTTTGGGAGTGCTTTCGCAAGGAACGCTTTGAGGGAGTCGACCTGATTTTGTCCGCCGGCGATCTGGACCCGGACTATCTTGAGTTTTTGGTTACGGTCATCAACAAACCGCTCATCTACGTGCGCGGCAATCACGATGACCGCTACGCACGTCATGCACCGGGTGGATGTATCTGCGTAGAGGACAGCGTGTACACGTACCGAGGGATTCGCATTGCGGGCCTTGGCGGGTCCATGCGTTATCGCGACGGCGCCAACATGTACACCGAACGCGAGATGTCCAAGCGCATGCGTAAGCTGTCGCGTAAGGTTAGGATGGTCGGCGGGTGCGACATTCTGCTTACCCATGCACCCGCCGCCGGTATGGGTGATCTGGACGATCTGCCGCATCGAGGATTCGAGTGCTTTAACACAGCACTCGAATCCTGGAATCCCGACTACATGGTGCACGGGCATGTGCACCAAAGCTACGGTTGTGATTTTCAGCGCGAGCGTCAGCATGTGTGTGGAACGACGATCATCAACGCCTGCGGCTATACGCAGTTTGAGCTCGACCAGACGCACTACCCCATCCGTGGCTGGCAGGCAGCCTGGCTCAACTCGCAAACCATGCGCCGCGAGCTCAAGCGCCACGAGGCCATTGAGTCCTCTACCGCCAGAACACCCTGGTAACCACCTCAAAGGGGACGCTGTCCCCTTTGAGGTGGTTTTGGCACGCGATAGCAAGAAACCCGGTCCCACACGAGGCGGAACCGGGTTTCTTTAGCAATGCTTGCTTTGCTCAGGCAGTAACTAGCAGTTACTCAGCCAGGAAGTCACGCTGGACAGCGGGATCGACCTTGACGCCAGGGCCCATGGTGGAAGACACGGAGATGGACTTGACGTACTTGCCCTTAGCAGAAGAGGGCTTGACGCGCAGGATCTCGGTGTACAGGGCAGCGTAGTTCTCGACGAGCTGCTGCTCAGAGAAGGACTTCTTGCCCAGGGGCACGTGGCAGATGCCGTAGCGGTCGGCACGATACTCAACGCGGCCGGCCTTGAGCTCGGAGACCATCTTGGCGACGTCCATGGTCACGGTACCGAGCTTAGGGTTCGGCATAAGGCCACGGGGACCAAGGATCTTACCGATGCGGCCAACCTTGGCCATCATGTTCGGCGTAGCGATAGCGGCGTCGAAGTTGATCTCGCCCTTCTGGATCTGGGCGACGAGCTCGTCGGAACCGATGATGTCGGCGCCGGCAGCCTCGGCCTCGCGGGCCTTCTCGCCCTCGGCGAAGACGGCAACACGAACGGTCTTGCCGGTGCCGTGGGGCAGGGAGATGGAACCACGGATGTTCTGGTCAGCCTTACGAGTATCGATGCCCAGACGGAAGTGGACCTCGACGGTCTCGTCGAACTTGGCGGTGTCGAGCTCCTTGATGAGCTTGGCAGCCTGAAGGGGGGTGTAGAGCGTGGCGCGGTCGATCTTCTCGGCAGCGGCGTTATAGCTCTTACCATGCTTAGCCATGTGCATTACCTCCTGTGGTTAAACGGGCGTGAGCCCTCCCACATCGTATCGTGTGCCCTATTGCACACATTTAACGGGCGCCCCGCTCGGAGCACCCGTCGTTACCATAAGAAATCGCTACTCAGCGATGGTGACGCCCATGGAACGGGCGGTACCGGCGATGATCTTCTTGGCGGCGTCAATGTCGTTGGCATTGAGGTCCGGCATCTTGATCTCGGCGATCTTGGTGAGCTGCTCCTGGGAGAGCTGACCAACCTTGTCGGCCTGGGGCTTAGCGGAACCAGACTTGAGGTTCAGCTCCTTCTTGATGAGGTGAGCCGCCGGCGGGGTCTTGGTGATGAAGGAGAAGGACTTATCCTCGTAGACAGAGATCTCAACGGGGATGATGTCGCCCTTCTTGTCCTGCGTCTCGGCGTTAAAGGCCTGGCAGAACTGCATGATGTTCACGCCAGCAGCGCCCAGGGCGGGGCCGACGGGAGGAGCGGGGTTAGCTGCACCAGCAGGAATCTGGAGCTTAATGACGTTGGCAACCTTCTTCTCAGCCATGGTCATTCCTTTCGAATCACGAGTGTGAAGTACTTGCTATATCGTAAGCACGCACGTGTTAGAAGCACTCCTGAGATGAGCAGTCACAGAAGAAGCACGCTCGCGCGAACGGACGAAAACTTAAGCGATGACAGCGACCTGGTTAAAGTCCAACTCGACCGGCGTCTCGCGGCCAAAGATCATCAGCGTGACCTTGAGCTTGCCAGCCTCGGTGTTAACCTCGGAGACCTTGCCATCAAAGTCGGTAAGCGGGCCATCGGTGACGCGGACGGACGTGCCGACCTGAATATCAACCGAGGTGCGCTTGGGCGAATCGCCCTTACCGGGACGACGAGTCATCTTATTGTACTCATCGCGGGAAAGCGGTGCGGGCTTACCGTTGCCGCCCAGGAAACCGGTGACGCCGGGCGTGTTGCGAACACACGTCCAAGCATCATCATCCATCTCCATGCGGACCAGGACATAACCCGGGAAAATCTTGGAATCCTTGGTCTCGCGCTTGCCACCCTCTTTGATCTCGGTGACGCGCTCCATAGGAATCTCGATATCAAAGATACGGTCCTGCATGCCCATGGTCTCGATACGATGCTCGAGATCGGACTTTACGCGGTTCTCGTATCCAGAGTAAGTGTGAACGACGTACCAACGCTTAGACATGGTTTAGCCCCTCAATCCAGAGAACAGAGCAAGAGCCTCGCCAAAGCCAGCATCGAGCAGAGCGATGACGACGCCGACGACGACCAGAGAAGCGCAAACGACGACCGAGTAGTTCACGAGCTCCTTCTTATCGGGCCACGTGACACGCTTCATCTCGGACTTGACCGAAGCGAAATACTTCTTGGTGCGGGCGAAGAAACCAGGCTTCTCGTTCTTCTTGGACTTCGCAGCCTTCTCGTTCTTCTTGGCAACGGCCTTCTTGGCCTCAACCTTGGAGTTGGCGGCAGCGTTGTTGGCAGGTGCCGGCTGCTGTGCCTTCTTCTTGTTCTTCTTGTTGGCCATTTGGGTTACCTCCGCGCAATGCGCTTATACATGAGTAAACCGTAAGCCCCCAAGTGGGAGCTTACGGAATAATGACTGGCACGCCAGGAAGGACTCGAACCCTCAACACTCGGTTTTGGAGACCGATGCTCTACCAATTGAACTACTGGCGTATGTGACTAGAGACTAGCGAGTCTCTTTGTGCAGCGTGTGGTGACGGCACCAGGGGCAATACTTCTTGATCTCCATACGATCAGGCATGGTCGACTTGTTCTTGGTGGTCGTATAGTTGCGGCGCTTGCACTCAGTGCACGCAAGAGTAACTAGAGTACGCATGTATCCTGAACCTTTCATTTCCGCCCCGTACGGGCACGAGTTGTTACTTTATCAGCTCCACGTAAGTGCTGTCAATGAAAACCTCGAGTCAATTGGTTCTCGGTGGATCCATTCATATTTGGAACACATCAATGAAGCCATCGAGATCTAATCGACGGTGCATCCAGGACCATTATCGATCCTCTCGACACCAGCAACGGCTCAATATCCATTGCAGAAAAGAACCCGGCACCCATATAAGTGCCGGGTTCTCTAAGTCAGCTATATCAAAGAGCTAATTTACTCAATGATCGTGGAGACGATGCCCGAACCGACGGTGTGGCCACCCTCGCGGATAGCGAAGCGCAGGCCCTCCTCCATGGCGATCGGGTGGATGAGGTCGCCCTCGATGGTGATGTGGTCACCAGGCATAGCCATCTCGGTGCCCTCGGGGAGCTTGACCGTACCGGTAACGTCGGTGGTACGGAAGTAGAACTGAGGACGATAACCATCGAAGAACGGGGTGTGACGGCCACCCTCCTCCTTGGTCAGAACGTAGATCTCGCCGGTGAACTTGGTGTGCGGGGTAACCGAACCGGGCTTGCAGAGAACCTGGCCGCGCTCGATGTCCTCGCGCTTGATGCCGCGGAGCAGCAGACCGACGTTGTCGCCAGCCTCGCAGAAGTCCATGGACTTACGGAACATCTCGATACCGGTAACGACGGTGTTCTGGGTATCCTTGATGCCGACGATCTCGACGGGCTCGTTGAGCTTGAGCTCACCGCGCTCGACACGGCCAGTAGCAACGGTACCACGGCCGGAGATGGTCATAACGTCCTCAACGGCCATCAGGAACGGGAGGTCGTTGTTACGAGCAGGCGTCGGGATGTACTCGTCGACAGCGTTCATGAGCTCGCGAATGGCGTCCATCCACTTGGCGTCGCCCTCGAGAGCGCCCAGAGCGGAACCACGGATGACGGGGATGTCGTCGCCGGGGAAATCGTACTCGGAGAGGAGCTCACGGGTCTCCATCTCGACGAGGTCGATGAGCTCGTCATCGTCGACCATGTCGCACTTGTTCAGGAAGACGACGATGTAGGGAACGCCGACCTGACGGGCGAGCAGGATGTGCTCGCGGGTCTGAGCCATGGGGCCGTCGGTAGCAGCGATGACCAGGATAGCGCCGTCCATCTGAGCAGCACCGGAGATCATGTTCTTGACGTAGTCAGCGTGGCCCGGGCAGTCAACGTGAGCGTAGTGACGGGCAGCAGTCTCGTACTCGACGTGGGAGACGGAGATCGTAATGCCGCGCTCGCGCTCCTCGGGAGCCTTGTCGATGTTCTCGAACGCAGTGAAGTCAGCCTTGCAGCCCTCGGTCTCGGAGAGAACCTTGGTGATGGCAGCGGTCAGCGTGGTCTTGCCGTGGTCGACGTGACCAATGGTGCCGATGTTAACATGCGGCTTAGTGCGCTCAAACTTCTCTTTGGCCATAAAGCCCTCCTCTAAACAGGTCGTCCCCGGACGGGACTTTGCCTTTATACCATAGTGGCCTCTCAACATACTATTGAGAAGCCACCGTGTTACCTATGGTAGCGGTGACTGGATTCGAACCAGTGACGCCACGGGTATGAACCGTGTGCTCTAACCAACTGAGCTACACCGCCGGATGGAGCCTGCAACCAGACTTGAACTGGTGACCTCTTCGTTACCAACGAAGTGCTCTACCGACTGAGCTATACAGGCACTTGACGGGTGGGAGCTATAGGATTCGAACCTATGTAGGCAGAGCCAACGGGTTTACAGCCCGTCCCCATTAACCACTCGGGCAAACTCCCAATCGTTCAAGTATCCGCAGGTCCTTTGGTCTTTTGGACCGCCGCCCCCGCGAACGAAGAAGATAATACGATGCCACCTTGGGGGCTGTCAACGAAAACCTCTAGATACACGGTGCCGGGCGTATCTATATAGCCGTGACCTGCGGTTTTATTGAGTTTGGATATGAAGGACAGTGGTTTTGGATACTGAGGTGACGTTTCCCAAGGTAACACTTTGCTGTAGTGGAGTACACCTTCAGTATCGAACTTCGATACCAGCTTATTTGCACCTATATATAGGTCGAGATCGGGGCTGCCCAGACAGAAGATTGCTCTTCCCAGGCAAAATCGAGCGTGGATTTTCTTCCGTTTGAAATCGAGCGTGGATAATCTCCCACTTTGCCGTGCCATCGAATCCAAAGTGGCAGATTATCCACGCTCATTCACTAGGCGGAAGATTTTCCACGCTCGTGTGTCCGATAATCCACGCTCGATGACGATGACCAACCTCGCCCCGGCCTATGTCTCGACCTGTAACAGTAAGAGGGTTATTCCTCCCCTATCTGTTACAGATCGAGATGTTTCGCAGAAACCCCCGCTTACGTCTCATTCTGTAACAGTAAGAACGGTTTTCAGCCTCTTCGTGTTACGGATCGAGATGTTATCGGCCTTCCCTTGGCAATGTTTCGATCTGTAACTATAAGGAGGGTCTTCAGCCCACTCGTGTTACGGATCGAGACAAACCTGAAGCTTGGTTGGCGCCAAACACGCTGACTTATCGACATAAATAGAAACGGGCCCTGTCCCACAAGGAAACAGAGCCCGAAACTCTCATGGAGCCAGTGACAGGAATCGAACCTGCAACCCACTGATTACAAATCAGTTGCGCTACCGTTGCGCCACACTGGCACACTTGGCGCTTTCACGCGAAGCGAGTTAAGAATAAAGGAATTGCGGACGGGGCGCAACAGGCCGCACGGCGTTATACAAATATGCAAAATCCAGCAACAACGCGTACCAGGCCCGTTCATTTCTGTCAGTGCGCCCTCAATCTTAAAACCATTCGCCAGAACGAATAGTTTTAATTACAATTGCTATATATAAAACTATTCGTTCTGGCGAAGGGTTTCGCGATGCTTACTACCAAAGAAGCCGCCGAGCTGCTCGGCATCACTCCGCGCAGGGTGCAGGAGCTCATAAAAAACGGAGCACTTGAGGCCCGCAAGGCTTCTGGTGTATGGCTCATCGACAAAGACAGCGTCGACACGCGACTCCGCTCTGTGACCAAAACGGGGGGACGTCCCCGCCGCGGCCACGGTAAGAGCGAGATCGCGTTCACCCTCATGAACCGCACGTACGAAGTCGCTCAGCTGGTCTACAGTACATCGCGAAAAGACTTTACCCACATCGGTGCCGACATCGATTACGCCCACGCCCCTATTGGAGTATTTGGCCCTAATAGCCCCATATCGCTAGACTCCTTCCGCATCTGGTGGCGCGGCCGCGGTATCCCGCTCGCACGCATTGGGCTAGCCTCCCTGCTTGCAGAAGCCGCAGTCGATGTTCCCGATGAACTCGTCCAGCGAAATCTCGGCCTCTCCTTATCCGACCAGTATTGGATTAGGCCCCAAGGTTCCGGTCTCACCTGGGAGGATATCAACTTCTTCAATAACGCCTTTGATGACGTCTCGCTGTCCATTGCACCCTTTGCCCCAGAGGGAAAAGCGGCTGCCGCAAAGCCCGATAACACCTCGGACGGCAATCTTCAAAAGTACTGGACGTGCGAGGGCGAACGTCGAATTCTGCATAAGGCAGGAGCGCACCTGGACCAGGAACCTTATAACGAGCTGGTGGCGACCGCGCTCCACCGTCGCATCCTAAACGCCTGCGATTATGTGCCTTACTCGCTCGAGGGCACGGGCACTTCCGCCCTGAGCACATGCGATGTCTTCTTAACTGATGAAGAAGAGTATGTCCCTGCGTTCTATGTAAACCAGCACGCAAACGCAGATGAACGGCTAACCGACTACGAGCGATATGTAGCAAACTGCGAGGAGCTCGGGGTGACAGGCGTCAAGGATGCCCTTGACCGCATGATCGTATGTGACGACATCATTGCCAACTACGATCGTCATTGGCGCAACTTCGGCCTCGTGCGAAACGTCAACACGCAAGCTTGCAGACCTGCCCCCATCTTCGATTCGGGCTCATCGCTCTGGTGCAACATATCACTAGAGGAGCTTAGGGCGGGAGAGCACAGTTTTACCAGCGCACAATTTCATTCAAGCCCCGCCAAACAAATGTTGCTCGTCGAGGACATGGGCTGGTTTGACTGCGACAAACTCGAAGGCTTCGTTGACGAGGCAATCGAGATTCTGTCTAAAAACGATGCTCTAGCAGCGAGACTACCTTATCTAAAAGAGGCGCTAACGTGGCGCCTCGAAAGAATGATCGACATCGCTGAATGGAGTTAGCAAGGCAGCATTGCCCCGCCAACTCCCCTACCGTCCGCGCAACGCCTTGAGCTTGGCCAGGGTATCGGGGCTCAGGCGGCTGCCCAGAGTCATCTTGATCTGCGGAGCTTCCTCTGCCTCGTGAACGTCGTTATCGATCTGTTTGATCTCGTCCACCAGCATACGGCTCGAGATGCGCGTGACGCCCTTGCCCATGACGACGGCCTGTATTGTGCCGTCACTCGATACCACGGAGCACGCGCGGCCTTCCTCGCGCGCCTCGATGCAGAGCTTCTGCACCACGGTATCGGCAGAGACGCCCGTCGGTGAGAACTCGATACGCACGCCGCGGGCCGGCAGGTTGGGGCGCTCGCTGGAGATATTGCCCGCGCCGTCGAACACGACTACGGCCTCGTAGCGGCCCTGGGCAAACGCCGCCACGTCGTTGATGAGCGCGGTGCGCGCCATATCGTGGACGTCACTGGAATACGGATCGTCGGAATGGTCGTACACGAGCTTTTCGTAGCGCGGCGTGCAGTGGATCACGTTGTAACCGTCGACCACCAGCAGCTCGGGCTTATTGGAGTGCACCGTCGAGACTGGGTCGGCGATGGCCTGCGCAAACGCATTGCCGCCCACGCCATAGGTCGCGGCCGAAACAATCGGCTTGGCCGAGCCCTCGCCAAAGCGCTTGGCCTTGGACTTGGCGCGGTTCTTCTTGGACATGCGCTACTCCTCCCCCATGAGCTCGCCGGCATTGCGGCGCAGCCATTCAAAGCACAGCGCCGTGGTCGCCTGGGCAACATTGAGGCTCTCGGTCATGCCGCGCTGGGGAAGCTTGGTCAAAAAGTCGCACTTCTCGAGCACCAGGCGCGAGATGCCGTCGCCCTCGGAGCCCATGACGAGCGCAACGCGGCCCTCGAAGGGAGCGTCCCAGCAGCTGCCCTCGGCGTGCTCGGAGGCGCCACCCACCCAAAAGCCAGCGGCCTTGAGGTCATCGAGCGCACGGGCGATATTGGGAACCTGTGCGATGGGCAGATGCATGACGGCGCCGGCAGAAGTCTTGTAGCTGCCAACGGTCACGCCGGCGGCGCGCTTGTTGGCAATGATGACGCCCGCCGCGCCCACGACCTCGGCAGAGCGCACAATGGCACCAAAGTTACCGTCGTCGGTCACATGATCGAGCACGACGACGAGCGCCGGTCCGTCACCCGCGCGGCCGAGGATGTCGGCGACGTCGGCATAGGGGAAGTTGCCAACCTCGAGCGCAATACCCTGGTGAGCGCCATGGCTCGACAGCGCATCGAGCTGCGCGCGCGGCACATACTTAATGCGGACGCCCGCGGCGTTGAGGTCGTCGACCAGGCGCGACAAGGCAGCATCGCGCTCCCCGCCCTCGGCGATGAGTGCGCACTTGATGGGAAAACCAGTGCGCAGCGCCTCGGCGGCAGCACGACGACCTTCGATAAACTCGCCCTTGGGAGCCTGGACAACGTCGCGGTTGCGATCGCGCTGCGGACGTGCGGCCTGGGTGCGATCGCGCTGGCCCTTGGAAGCGGCAGAGCGATCATTGCGGCGAATCGGACGCGAGCCAGAAGCAGCCTGCTTGCCTCCACGCGATGCACGCTTGCGATTGTCGGCCATAAAACGGCCTCCTTAAAAAGATAACGAACAAGAATCGACCGTCCGAGCCACGGCACCTTGCCTTTCAATCGTCGGGCATGACCACCAGGTCTATGCCCTCCTCTTTCAAGGCAATCTGCCGCACCTCGAACGGTCGACAAATACTAGAGACTCTTAATACGAGTGCCGGCGGCGGTATCCTCGATCGTCAGCCCGAGGTCCTTGAGCTGGTCGCGGATGGCGTCGGCCAGATCCCAGTTCTTGGCGGCACGGGCCTCGGCGCGGGCCTCGAGAATCTTGGCAGCAGCCTCGTCCACGTCGTCGCCCGTGTAGGCGACCAGGCCGGCGGCAACGCCTAGCAGACCCAGCGGCAGCTCTACCTTGGGCTCGGGGAGCTCAACGCCAAACGTATCGAGCAGCTCGGCCAGCGTGTCGGCGGCGGCAAGCGCGGCGGCCTTGTCGGCAGCATCGCCCGCCTGCTCCAGGTACTGGTTGCACTCGGTCACAAAGCCAAAGACGGCACCCATGGCACCGGCGGTGTTAAAGTCGTCGTCCATGCACTCCTTAAAGGCGGCGCGGGTCTCGGCGGCCTTGGCGGCAAACGCCTCGGCGGCAACCGCATCGGCATCGGCCGTCGCATGGTTCGCGGCCCAACGCAGGTTCTCGACCGTACCGGCGATACGCGTGAGCGAGTTCTCGGCACCCTCCAGGCGCTCCCAAGAAAAGTCGAGAGGTGAGCGATAGCTCGTCTGCAGCATCAGCAGGCGCAGGGCGGCAGCGGAGTGCTGCTCGAGGACCTCGGCCAGCGTAAAGAAGTTGCCGAGCGACTTGGACATCTTCTCGCCGTCTACCAGCAGCATGCCCGTGTGCATCCAGGTGTTGGAGAAGCCCTGGTGCCAGGCGCAGGTGGCCTGGGCGCACTCGTTCTCATGATGCGGGAAGGCAAGGTCGGAGCCACCGCCGTGGATGTCAATCGGGGTGCCCAGGTAGCGGTGCACCATGGCGGCGCACTCGGTGTGCCAACCGGGACGCCCCTCGCCCCAGGGGCTCGGCCAGCTGGGCTCGCCGGGCTTGGCGGCCTTCCACAGGGCAAAGTCGAGCGGGTCGTTCTTGTCCTCGTTCTCCTCGATGCGCGCGCCAACCATAAGGTCGTCGATGTTGCGGCCCGAGACCTGACCATAGTTGGGATCGCTGCGCACGGCAAAGTACACATCGCCGTTATCGGCTGCGTAAGCGTGGCCCTGCTCGATAAGCGTCTTGATCATGGCGATCATGGGGCCAATCTCCTTGGTGGCGCGGGGGCGCACATCGGGATCGAGCACGTTGGCGGCGCGCATGACGCCGATGAACTTGTCGGAGAACTCCGTCGCGACCTCGGCGGCCGTACGGCCCTGCTCGTTGGCGCGCTTGATGATCTTGTCGTCGACATCGGTGAGGTTCTGGGCGAACGTGACCTCGTAGCCGCTCGCGATGAGCCAGCGGCGAATCACGTCAAAGCTGATGAACGTGCGGGCGTTGCCGATGTGGATGTTGTCGTAGACCGTGGGGCCGCACACGTACATGCGGACCTTGCCGGACTCGATGGGCTGGAACTCTTCCTTTTTATGGGTAGCGCTGTTATAGATACGCATTCGTTACTCCTTAACGGTTTTCTGTAGCAGGCAGACGGCCCAGGCGCCGATTCCCTCGCCCTGGCCTTCCCAACCGAGCTTTTCGGTCGTAGTGGCGGCGACGCCCACGTTTTCGACGTCAACGCCCAGGGCATGGGCAAGGTTGGCGCGCATGGCATCGCGGTGCGGGGTGATCTTGGGTTGTTGACAGGCAATGGTGCAATCGGCATCGACAAACTCGAAGCCCAGCTCGCGCGCATAGCCCATCACGCGAGCGAGCAGCACCATCGAATCAGCACCCTCATAGGCGGGGTCGGTATCGGGGAATAGCTTGCCGATGTCTCCCCCGCGGCAGGCGCCCAGAATGGCGTCGGCCAAGGCGTGCGCGAGCACATCGGCATCCGAGTGGCCCAGCAGGCCGCGCTCGTAGGGAATGTCGACACCGCCGATGATACATCGACGCCCCTCCACCAGACGGTGGACGTCGTAGCCATGGCCAATGCGCAGGTTACTGAACATGGGGAAGGTCCTCTCCCTCGGCCATGCGGCCAAGCAGAATCGCGGTTACGGGACTCAGGTCCTCGGGCACCGTCACCTTAAGGTTATCGCGCGGGCTCTGGACGCAGCGGACGCGCCCACCCATGCGCTCGACCAGCGACGAATCATCGGTGCCGATAAAGCCCTCGGCAATGGCTGCAGCATGGGCGCGCTTCATAGCATCGACGCTAAAGATCTGCGGCGTCTGCGCTGCCCAGTAGAGCTCACGCGGCGGCGTCTCGACGATATTGTCGCCATCGACGATCTTGAGCGTGTCGATCGCGGGCTGGCCGCACACGACACCGTCGAGCGAGCGGTCGCTCACGAGCACGTCGATAGCGTGGTCGATGGCCTCGGTCGTAATGAGCGGACGGGCGCCGTCGTGGATAGCGACATATTCGAAACCCGCCGGCACCGCGTGCACGCCGGCGCGGGTGGAATCCTGACGAGTATCGCCGGCATCGGCAAAGCTGATGGGCGTGTCATAGTCAAACGGGTCGATAGCCAAGCGGCGCATCTCGGCACGGCGCTCGGCAGGGCAAACCACGACGATATGGCCGACCTTGTCGCTACGATCGAACGCGCGGATGGACCAGCTCATGAGCGGACGGCCCGCCACGTTAACGAGCTGCTTGCCGCCGGGATTTCCAAAGCGCTGGCCGCTGCCGCCGGCAACGACCACGGCGCATACGGGCGCCATTATGCGTTCCCCTGTTTGGTGCCCTTCATGCGGTACAGCGAGTCCGCAAGAATGGCAGGGTTGTTGACGCCAAAGTCGCCCAAGCGCTCCGGATCCTCGCTGATGTCATCCATGAGCTCCTGCAGCGAGCCGTACTCGTCGACGATCTTCTCGGCCACGCCGTCGCGCACGACGGACACGCGCGAAAGCGTGCGCAGGCCCAGCGGCGTCATGACGGAGTCCTCGTCCAAGTCGTCATAGCCCAGAACTGCCGCCACGTGCTGCGGGTCGGACAGGTCCTTAGGCGTCATACGGGCAAGCTCAGCGCGAATCTTCTCGGCGTTGGCCTCAGAGGAATCGCTTGCGTAGTCGCGGATCATCAAGTCGTATTCGGTATCCATGCTGGAGCCCGCGAGCTGCTCGAGCTGCATCTGCACGAGCTTGCCCTGGTTACCCAGCTTGACGATGCAATCCTTAAGCTCGGTCTTTGCCTGTTGCATGATCTCGAAACTCGAGAAGATGCCGGTGATGTCGGCGAGCGTGACGTAGTCGTCGAGCTCAAGGGCCGTCAGGCGCAGCAGGGAGCGATCGAGCGACTGACGGGTAGTCTGGAGCGTGGCGACGAGCTGGTTGACCGAGCTCATGATGGTGGTGACGGGCTGGATCTCGTAGCTCTTGCCGTGGACGTACACGTTGACGACGGCACGACGAGCCGAAACCGAGATCACGATGGCGTCGGTGAGCACCGACATGCGAGCGGCAGTACGGTGACGCATGCCCGTCTCACTCGTGGCGAGCGAGGGATCGGGATTGAGGTGGAAGTTGGCACGCAGGATCTGGGTGAGGTCGCCATCGATAACGATGGCACCGTCCATCTTGGAGAGCTCGAACAGGCGGTTCGAGGTAAACGAAATGTTGAGCGGGAAGCCGTCGTTACCGGCGGCGAGCACGTTTTCGGTGTCGCCGACGCAGATAAGGGCGCCCAGGTGACCGGCAATGATCATGTCGAGGGCGGTGCGGATCGGCTGACCGGGGGCAGTCAGGCGGATGGCCTGTTCCATACGCTTTTGCAGCTCGTTCTTATCCAAGGCATCGCTCCCATCGTATACGCTCCATAAACGTCAATAAGTTTCTCACGGTTTGCCCCTGTGACGCCCGCAAAATCCGATGCTTACAGAATGAGCGAACACAGCTGAGAGCCCCAATCCAAATGAGCTGCTTATGTGGTAGCATCGGGATTCGCATAAATGAGGGAGTAGTCGCGTGATCGGGTTCGCCTCCGGTGGCGCGGCAAGTCAACACACTGGCCGATGCGGCCTGGCTTGCCTTAATGAACGAGACTCGTGGCTGTGCGCGCAACGCGTACGCCACGAGTCTTTTTTGTTACTCCCCCAAGAGGTACACGCGGGCCCGCCCGCAGAGAGGGAGCCAGACTATGGGACTCGCAGAGCTCGTGTTGCTCGCCGTTGGCCTTTCGATGGACGCCTTTGCCGTATCCATCTGCAAGGGCCTTGGCATGAAGAAGATCAACCTTAAGGTCGCCGTAGTGCTCGGCCTGTTCTTTGGCGGCTTTCAGGCCGGCATGCCCGTAATCGGATGGGCGCTCGGCAGTCAATTCATGGGCATCATCGGACCCATCGACCATTGGATCGCCTTTATCCTTTTGGCCTTCATCGGCGGCAAAATGCTGCGGGAGGCCTTTACCGAGGACGAGGATGAGGACGAGAGCGACGGCAAGGATGCCGAAAAGATTGACCTGGGTGAGTACCTGATCCTCGCCATCGCCACCTCAATCGACGCCCTGGCCGTGGGCATCTCATTTGCCGCACTCTCGGCCGACATCGTCCCCGCCGTGTCGCTCATAGGCATCACGACCTTCATCTTCTCCGTTGCCGGCGTGGCGATTGGCCGCATCTTTGGCGCGCGCTACGAAAAGCCCGCCACCATCGTGGGCGGCGTTGTACTCATCCTCATCGGCCTCAAGATTTTGCTGGAGCACCTAGGGATTTTGGTGCTGTAAAACACCCTTCAAAACTAAACGTCCGTATGAGGCCTCATGCAGAGTTTTGCATGAGGCCTTTTCATGCAGACTTTTGCATGTCATACTAGGATGCAAAAGTCTGCACGTTAGGAGATTGCCATGGATACCCTTCCCATCACCACGCCGCGCCAAGCCGGCATCTACGTGCGTCAGGCGCGCGAGGCGCAGGGGATCACCCGTGCCGCCCTCGCTAAAAAAGCCGGTGTTTCGGAACGCCTGCTCGCATCGCTCGAGCTAGGAGACGCCACCGGCATTCGACTCGACAAGTTGCTGGCGATTTTCGACGCTCTTGGACTGGCACTCGCAGCACAAGGGGATATCGGCGAAGCGAAAAACGAGCGACCAGTCGACGCCCCGCATGCCAATCCGCTGCCTCGCAGCATCCCCAGGCGCCATCACACTCAACGTCCTCATCATCGCAACCGTCGTAGTACCGCCATTCCGGCTCTTCCAGATGTCCCCTTTACATCCGCACTCTACGACGAGGTCTTCGCCGATTTCGCCATGTCCAATCTCGGAGTCTCGATTGCCGCAAACGCATCTAGCAAAACCAAGCCCGAAGGGAAATAGCCAATGGCCAGAACATCACTTCGGACCATTATTTGCGGCGTGCCTGCTGGAACGCTCACGCAAGATGAGAACGGTCTTATCAGCTTTACCTACGATCATGACTATGACGGGCCAGCCCTATCGACCAACATACCCGTATCGAATCGCGCATACGGACAACAGGTCATGAATCCGTACCTGTTTGGCCTTCTACCCGACAGCGAGGACCAACGAAAAGCGATTGCCGCGGAATTCGACGTTAGGCCCAACAATCCCATCGCACTACTCAGCCGTATCGGACTCGACTGTCCGGGCGGCGTGCAATTTTGTGCCGAAGAAGATATCGACGCCGTCCTGCATCGCCCCGGCGAATACCGCCCCATAGACGACCACGAAATTGCTCTCCGCCTCAAGTCGATCAGAGATGACCGCAATGCATCGTGGATGGGCCTAGATGAAAGTTGGTCACTTGGAGGCAATCAGGGCAAGTTCGCTCTCGCACTCATGGACGGTCGCTGGTGCGAATGCATGGGGTCCTCGCCCACGACGCATATTTTCAAAAATGGCGTTATCGGTTTTAAACTCGAGGCTCTCAATGAGTTTGTCTGCATGAAAAGCGCCCAGCGCGCCGGCATCGCAACGGCAAACGTCGAATATCGTATGTTTGAGGACGAACCTGCCCTCATTGTTGAGCGCTATGACCGCGTGAAAGTCAAAGACGGAACGATCAGGCGCCTACATCAAGAAGACCTCTGTCAGGCACTTGGGGTGATGCCCGCCCAAAAGTACACGGCAGACGGCGGCCCGACCACACGCGACATTCAAGAGCTCCTCGTAAATACGAGCCACCATCAACTTAACCTGTATCTGTTTACGCAGATACTGTTCTTCAACGCCATTATCGGCGCACCGGATGCGCATGCGAAAAACTATTCCCTGCTCCTTGGAAACGACGGCGCAGCCATGATGGCTCGAATGTACGATGTCGCATCGGGGCTGGCATACGAGCGCATGCGCCGCCGGGCGCGCCTTGCCATGAGCGTTGGCGGCGAGAACCGTGTGGGGCGCATCGGACCCAACGCAATTCGCCGATACCACGGTATGGGCGACCCCGCGCTGGAGGCGGCGCTCACCGATGCCGGGCTATCCGAGAAGTTTTGCTTTGCGACCATGATGGACCTCGCCTACGAGGTACCCATTTGCATGGAAGAGGTCATGGACGGATACGCCGACCTGCCCGGCATGGCGGACCTGCGCGAGCATATGCTCGGCCCCGTCCGCGAAAACTGCCAGCGCACCCTCGACCTCATCAGGGCAGAAATGGACTAGGTGGCCGTAATTTCGCAATTATCAAACAATAGAGGGGGGGGCACCCGTCGCAAACGCTCGAATGCCCCCTCTCGTAATGTCATTTGCAATCCGCTAGCACGTGGCTCGGACTGCTACTAGCGCAACCTTTACGCAGCAAGGCGCTTGAGGACGTCGATGAGCAGTTCGTAGAAGCGCTCGGCAGAAGCGAGCTCCATGCTCTCGTCCGGGGTGTGGACATCGGAGAGCGTCGGGCCCACGGCGATGGCGTCCAGGCCGTGCAGGGCCTCGGCAAATAGGCCGCACTCAAGGCCGGCGTGAATGGACTCGATGCGCAGCTCGGAGCCAAAGAGCTCGCGATAGCTCTCGACAAAGACGTCGCGAACCGGCGAATGCTCGGCATAGCTCCAGCCGGGATACTCAAACTCAAACTTGGCGTCAAAGCCCAGGACATCGGCCAGCGTCTGCAGGCGGTCCTTGAACTCGTTCTGCAGCGAGGTGATCGAGGAGCGCGGGGACAGCATGATCTTGACCTCGTCGTCAGAAGTGGCAACCACACCGATGTTGGAGGAAACCTCGACGGAGCCGTCGGTGGCGACGTTGCGGCGAATCACGCCGTTAGGGGCAAGACGCAGGGCGCGGATGAGGGCAAGCGCGGACTTCTGGTCCATGGCCTCGACCTCGGCGTCGTCGGCAATCTCGACGGTGCAGGTAAAGCCGGGGTCGAAGACCTCGAGCTCGGCAGTGACGTCGGCGATGATGCCCTTTGCGATCTGGGCCGCGGCCTCGGCGGCAGCGTGATCGGCATAGACCAGAACGGCCTTGCACTCACGGTTGATGGCGTTGTCCTTGGTACCGCCGTTGAAGCTGACGATGGCGGGCTCACCGGCGACCATCAGGCGGTCGATGATGCGGGCCATGATGAGGTTTCCGTTGCCGCGCTCCAGGTTGATATCACTGCCGGAGTGGCCGCCCAACAGACCGGAAATGTCGAGCGTGAGGGTGCTACCGGTCTTGTGCTCGCGCACGATGGGGCAGGTGTAGGTAACGACGACGCCGCCGGCGCAGCTGACGGTGGCAACGCCCTCCTCCTCGGAGTCGAGGTTGATCATGGTGCGGGCGCTGATCTGGGACTTGTCGAGCGTCTCGGCGCCAACCAGGCCGGTCTCCTCGTCGGTGGTGAACACGCACTCGAGGGCGGGGTGAACAATCGAATCGTCATCGAGAACAGTGAGCATAAGCGCGACGGCGATACCATTGTCGGCGCCCAGAGTGGTGCCGTTAGCGGTGAGGACACCGTCCTTGACGACCAGGTCGATACCGTCGGTCGTAAAGTCGTGCTCAACGGAGCCCAACTTGTCGCACACCATATCGATGTGGCCCTGCAGCATTACGGTCGGGGCATTCTCGGCGCCAGCAGATGCGGGCTTGCGAATGATGACGTTGTAGACCTCGTCCTGATACACATCGAGACCGCGCTCCTTGGCAAACGCGACCAGGAAATCGCTGATGCCCTTCTCGTTGCCAGACCCACGGGGGATCGCGCTGACCTCCTCAAAGAAATGGAACAGCTGGACGGGCTCGTAGCCGGTAATCTTGTAGTCCATGGTGCCTCCTTGGCGCAACTGGTTAGACAGTAAGACATGCGACTTGTATATTCCCAGACTTTGCGTGCATAAACCAGTCGAAAACGCCGAGCGCCCTCGCATCATCGGCTAACGGTGGACCGTATAGCGTAACGGTCACAGCTACCGCAGCTCTACAAATCGAGGCGCCCTTTTCGGAGCGCCTCGATTGCGCGTATCAAATTGTCGCCACGCCCTACAGCGCGCCGGAACCGGCTTGCATCATGCCGCCGGGGCCCGAGGTCACGCCGCCGCTCACGGGCGCGGCGTTGCCGGTGTGCGGTGCCGCCGGGGCGGTATCGCCACCGAGCGTGCCCGCCGGACGCGGTGCCGGGATCTCGCCCGTGCCGTGGCTAAAGACAAACTTGCCATCGGCCACGTCGCACAGGACGGTATCGCCCTCGCCCCACTCGCCGGCCAGGAGCTCCTCGGAAAGCGGGTCCTCGATGAGCTTTTGAATAGCACGGCGCAGCGGACGCGCACCGTTGGTGAGGTCGGTGCCCTCGGCCACGATCTTGTCATAGGCCGCATCGGTGAGCTTGATGTTCATGCCGTTTGCGATCAGGCGCTGGCGCAGGTCGTCCACCAGCAGGTGCGCGATCTTGGTCAGGTTCTCGCCCGAGAGCTTCTGGAACACCACAATATCGTCGATACGGTTGAGCAGCTCAGGGCGGAACAGGCGCTTGAGCTCGCCCATCGCACGACCCTTGATCTCGCTCGACGTGAGACCCTGCTCACCGGTGGTGCCAAAACCGACGCTCGCATCCTGCGCGATCTCGCGGGCGCCCACGTTGGACGTCATGATGATCACGGTATTGCGGAAGTCGACCGTCTTGCCCTGGCTATCAGTCAGGCGACCCTCCTCCAGCACCTGCAACAAAATGTTGAAGATGTCGGGGTGCGCCTTCTCGATCTCGTCGAACAGCACGACCGAGTACGGGTGACGACGAACGGCCTTGGTAAGCTGACCGCCCTCGTCGTGGCCCACGTAACCCGGAGGGCTACCGATAAGCTTGGAGACCTCGAACTCGCTGCCGAACTCCGACATGTCGAAGCTGATGAGCGCGTCCTTACTGCCAAAGAGGTACTCGGCGAGCGTCTTGGCGAGCTCGGTCTTGCCTGTGCCGGTGGGACCCAGGAAGATAAAGCTGCCACCGGGACGACGCGGATCCTTGAGCGGCGAGCGGCTGCGGCGCACGGCCTTGGCAACGGCCTCGACGGCCTCGTCCTGACCGATGATGCGCGTCTTGAGCACGCTTTCGGTCTGCAGCAGGCGGCGGCTCTCGCTCTCGGTGAGCGAGGAAACCGGCACGCCAGAGGTCACGGACACGATGTCGGCAATCTGACTCACGTCGATGGTGAGCGGGCTGGCGTCGAGCTCGGCGGTCCAGGCGGCCTTAGCCTCGGCAAGCTCAATCTCGGCGGCCTTCTGCTGCTCGGTGATCTCGGCGGCCTTGTTCATGTCGTCGCTCTCGGTGGCCTCCTGCGCGGCGGCCTTAAGCTCCTCTATGCGATGCTCGGCCTCACGCACCGGCTCGGGCGCGCGATTCGCGGCGATGCGAGCGCGGGCACCGGCCTCGTCGATAAGGTCGATGGCCTTATCGGGCAGGAAGCGATCCTGGATGTAGCGGTTGGAAAGGTTCGCGGCGGCCTCGATAGCACCCTGCGTATAGCGCACATGGTGGTGCTCCTCGTAGCGCGGCTTGAGCGCGGTCAGGATCTTGACCGTGTCCTCGACGCTCGGCTCCTCGACATCGATGGTCTGGAAGCGACGCTCGAAGGCCGGGTCCTTGGTGAGGTACTTGCGGAACTCCTCGGCCGTGGTGGCGCCAATAATCTGAAAGGCACCGCGCGCAAGTACGGGCTTGAGCATGGAGCTCGCGTCGATGGAGCCCTCGGCAGAACCGGCACCGATGATGGTATGCATCTCGTCAATAAACAGGATAACGTCGTCAGCTTCGGTGGCCTCCTGGATCACGTTCTTGAGGCGCTCCTCGAACTCACCGCGATACTTGGCGCCCGCAACGAGACCCGGCAGGTCGAGCGTCCAGATATTCTGGTTCATGAGGTTCTCGGGCACGTTGCCAGCTGCAATCTGCTGAGCCAGACCCTCGACGATGGCCGTCTTGCCCACGCCGGGGTCGCCCAAGATAAGCGGATTGTTCTTGGTGCGACGCGAAAGGATCTCCATCATACGCTGGACTTCCTTTTCGCGACCAATTACAGGGTCGAGCTCGCCGTCGCGCGCCTTCTGCGTAAGGTTGGTGGCGAACTGCTTGAGCGTGTCGGTGCCGCTCCCCTTTTGCTGCGACGCGTCCGAGCCGCTAAAGAACGGCAGGCCCGCACCGGGACGCCCGGCACCGGCGCCGGCGAGCGGACGCTTCTTATCCTGGTCCTTGGCAGTGAGTTTCTCGATAGCCTTTTTGATGGAGGCGGACGACACACCCAGACGCATGAGGATGTCCATGGCCATGCCGTTGCCCTCTTCGACGATGCCGATCAGCAAGTGCTCGGTCGACACGTAGGTCTGGTTGTTCTCACGTGCCACGCGGAAGGAGCGCTCCATCACGCTAATGACGAGCGGCGTAAAGGCAAGCTTGGCAGCCTCGGTCTCCTCGCTGGGCTCGGGAACCGTGGTCTGGACCTCCTTGAGGGTGTCCATGATGTCGTCGTAGGAGATATCAAGCGAGCGCAGCGCCTCGGCAGCGATGCCCTCGTCCTCCTTGGCGAGTGCGAGCAGCAGGTGCTCGGTGCCCACCTTATTTGAGTGCAGATCGAGCGCCTCCTGTTTGGCCATCGACATGACCTTGCGCGCTCGATCGGTAAATCTATCTAACATGCTCGTTTCCTTACATGAGTTCATCGAAATCAAAACGCCCGCCCGTCGGCGGCGCTTTTGTCTCTTTACCCACAGGTTGTCTATGTTAACAGCTGGAGGAATATCTATAAACCCGGCTCACATGAATGCAGGTTATGACCGCATCGCGGGACTCACCGCGCGATGCGCGACAGGCGCCCCGCAAGAGAAACCCTAGGCGTCTTTCACCACGTCGGGACTCGTCGCACGCGATGCGCGATAGGCATCGGCCTCCTTGGAGACGCGTTCGAGCAGCTCGGATGTATCGACGCCCTCGACTTGCGCGACCGTTTCCACCGTCTGCATGGCGACCGCCCTCAGGTACGCGCACGCGCTGTCCCCCGGCTGCTCGAGGTCTATCTCCTCGCCGCCCTCCCGGGCAAAGCCGACCGCCATCACAAAGCCCATGATGCCCGAGACCAGAAAGCCCACCGCAAAGCTCGAATCTGCCTTGAGCTCTTCTCCGTCGGGGTGGACGATCTCTCTCACGCGGTCGATGATGATCGTATGGATGCCCTGCACGACCTGCTCGGCGGCACCCGCCCTCATGGTGATGACGATGCGCCGCAGCAGGCAGCGGACGTCGCGCCGGTCGAACGCCGAAAGGTCGCCCTCGCTCGAAAAATGCCAGAGGGCATCGGTGATGAGCTCGTTATCCTGCAGCAGCTGGGCTATGGCGATGGCGACGAGTTCATCGAAATCTTGAAAATAGTAGTAAAACGTTCCGCGATTGCACTGGGCGGCGCGGGTCACCTCGCCAACCGACAGCTCGAAGATGCTGTTGTTCTCGATGAGCTCCCAAAACGCCTCGATGATACGGGTGCGTGCATCGGGCGCATCGGCGTCCTTACGCGGTCTCGCCATGCGCCTCACCGCACCCCTGCGCCTTGGCGTTCATGATGAGCATCTGAAGACGGTTCTCCACGTTGGCGAAGCTCACGTCGGGATCGTAGTCGAGCGGCAGGAACTGCGCCGTGGGATACTGCTCCTTGAGCGCATGGATGAGCCCGCGCCCCACGACATGGTTGGGCAGACACCCGAACGGCTGCAGGATCACGAAGTTGCGGCAGCCGCGCTTGGCGTGCTCGAGAATCTCCGCCGGAATCAGCACGCCCTCGCCCGCATCGAACGTATGGTGCAGGATCTTATCGCTCGCGCGCACGAGCTCGGGCATGCGCGTCGGCGGCTCGTAGAGCGGGCTCGCCGCGCCCAGGCGGTCGCAACGGTCGTGCGCGAGCTCGAACAGGTTGTCCGCCGTGGCGTACCAGGCCTTTTCGGGCAGCGACAGGTCGACGTGGAACTCGCGCGACTGCGCATGCTTGTAGAAATAGGTCTTGCGGATCACGTCGGTCATGCGCGCCTCGATGACCTCGAGCCCGTTGTCCTCGAGGTAGCGCTCGATCTCGTGGTTGGCGCCGAGATGGAAATTGAGCAGGTACTCGCCCACGATGAGAACGGTCGGATGCGGGTTCGAGCGGTCGTACGGAACGGCGTCCATGATCGCAAGCGCGCGTTTGAAGCCCGTCGCCTGGCCTCTCAGCCCGGAGCGCTCCATGCCCTCGATAACCTCATCGAGCGCGCGGTCGAACGCAGCGTCCGCCGCGCCCTTCTCGAGCTCGTAGGGACGGATGCGCCTAAGCATGGCCTCGAGGGCATCGATCATGGGAAGACCGTAGGCGATCTGGATGCTCGGGCCAAGGCCGAGCTTGAAGCCCGGATGCGCATTGTGGGCATCGACGTCGTCGTTGGTGAGCACCGGGACATAGTCGTATCCCGCGTCGTCGAGCGCGCGGCGCAGCAGGGGCATGTAGTGCGTCAGGCGGCAGTCGCCGATATACTTGCCAGTCACCACGGCGACGTCGTGCGGGTCGTACTTACCGCTCTCGAGTGCCGCGAGCGCCTCGCCGGTCACGATTTGCGCGGGGAAGCAGATGTCGTTGTGCACATAGCGTTTGCCCAGGCGGATGGCATCCTCGCGCCCGATATCAAGGGCCTCGGCGCGCACGCCCTGATTGCGCATCGCCGCGGTCATGAGCCTGCAGAACGCATGGGAGGTGTTGGGGACCAGCGCGATCTTGTCGTGCCGGTCGCGCTTGGTGTACTTGACCTTATACGGGTCGTCGAGCGGATGGACCGCGTGCACCCGGGCGCCCTCGGCACGCTCCTCCGCGCGACGACGGTTGACCGACTCGATAAACGAACGCACGCGAATGCCCATGGGACCGGCGACGTCGCTCTCATCGAGCTTGATCATCATCGGAACCTTGGAGCCCATCTCGCCCATCATGCGCGCGATCTCGTCGGTGAGATACGCATCGTGGCCGCAGCCGAAGCTGCCCATCTGCACGAGCTCGAGCTCGGGCGTCGATGCGACGATGACCGCGCACGACAGCATGCGCGCATGGTAGTTGTTCACGATGTCGATGCGGCTGTTGGAAAGATCGACGTTGCAGACCCCCGGCACCGCATCGGGCGTCAGCACGGGGATGCCGCGCTCAGAGAAGAGCTTGGGCAGCCCGTGGTTGACCAGCGGGTCGTTGTGGTACGGGCGCGAAGCGATCACCACCGCGTAGCCGCCGTCCTCGCGCACGTTCTCGAGCACCTGCCTGCCGCGCAGCTGCAGCTGGTTCTCAAACGTCTCCTGCGCGCGGTCCGCCTGCTCGGTCGCCTTGGCAACCAGGTCGGCATCGATATCGAAGGTCTCCTTGCACCACGCCTTGAGCTGGCGGTTTCGGTCGCCCTCGTCGTACCAGTGGAACAGCGGCGTATCGAACGGAACGCCGAAACGCTCCTCCGGGTTATCGGAATTGCGCATCACGTAGGGGTATCCCTTTACGACGGCGCACATCCACTCGCTGGTAGAGGCGGTGTTTTCGGTGGGCACCGTCGTGATGATGGGCATGAAGATGCGGTCGACGCCGGCGTCGACGAGATTGCGGATGTGCCCGTGGACGAGCTTGGCCGGGAAGCACACGGTGTCGGATGTGACGTGCGCCAGACCGCGCTCGTACATCGCCTTGGTGCTGCGTCCCGAGACGCGCACCTTAAAGCCGAGCGTGCTGAAGAACGTCGACCAGAACGGCATGGTGTCCCAGAACTCGAGCACACGGGGAATGCCGATCGTGACATCGCGCCCCCCGCTGACGGGAACCGTGGGGTACGACTCGAACAGCAGCTTCTCGCGGTCGACAAAGAGATTGGGGGCAGCCGCGGTCCGGTCGCGCCCCGTGCCGGGTGCCTGTGCCTCGCAAGCACCCTGCGGACGCAGCTCCTCCGCCGCGGGAACCTCGCGCACGAGCTCATCCCATGAGATGGCGCCGCCGCGCGGGCAGCGATTGCCCGTGACGTAAAGCGAGCCGTCGCCAAATGCCACGACCGCGCGCTGGCAGCGGTTGTTGCACCGACGGCAGGTAACGCCGCCGAATTCGCGATGCTCGAAGCGCTCCACGGCATCGAGCCCGATAAACGACGTGCCGGCGTCGCCCTTGCGGCATTCCTCGCGCGCGAGCAGGGCGATACCGATAGCGCCCATCAGCCCCGGGTGGGGCGCACGCGTGACGGGTTTGCCCAGATACTGCTCGAATGCGCGCAGCACCGCGTCGTTTCGGAACGTGCCGCCCTGGACAACGACTTTGTCGCCCAGACGGTTGAGATTTGAAACGCGAATGACCTTGGTGAACACGTTCTCGATAATCGAACGGCAGAGACCGGCCATGATGTCGCCCGGACCCTTACCGCGCCGCTGCTCGGAAACGACGCTGCTGTTCATGAACACCGTGCAGCGGCTGCCGAGAACGGCGGGGGCTTTGGACGAAAATGCCTCGGTCGCGATATCCTCAACGGCTATTCCGAGGTTTTTGGCAAAACCCTCGAGGAACGAGCCGCAGCCCGCAGAGCACGCCTCGTTGACGACGATATCGGTCAGCACGCCGTGGTTGAGCCAGATGGCCTTCATATCCTGTCCGCCGATGTCGAGCACGAAGGTCGCATCGGGAACGCATGCGCACGCGGCGCGGGCGTGCGCGACCGTCTCGACCGTATGGTAGTCGGCGTGGAACGCGCGCGCGAAAAGCTCCTCGCCGTATCCCGTGGTGCCCACGGCATCGATCGCAAGCGTGACTCCCGCTGTCTCCCAGCGGTTCTTCAAGCTGACAAGACCCTGTTGGGCGACGTCGAGCGGTCTGCCGTTATTAGACGCGTAGAACGAATCGACAAGCTCACCCGCCTCATCGACCAGGGCGAACTTGGTCGTCGTGCTCCCCGAATCGATACCGAGCGCCACACGCACCGTCTCTCCGGGCGCATACGCATCCGGACCCTTTGCCGGCGTCTCTTTGCCATGGCGTGCCGTAAAATCCGCCTGCTCGGCAGGTGTGGCAAAAAAGGGCTGGGCAAGACGTCCCTCCCCGCTTGCGGGCGCGACCGTCTCGAGCTTATCCAGCCGGACAAAAGCGTCGGGAAGGTCGATCGGTTGGGACGATGCGAACATGTCGGTCAGCGACAGGGCGGCACCGCGCGCGACCATGATCTGCGGATCGCGCGGGACGATAACCTGATCGTCCGATAGATTCAGTTGCTCCCGGAACACGCGGACCAGTGTGGGGTTGTAGGCGAGCGTACCGCCCTCGAAGATTACCGGCGGCTCGATGTCGATACCCTGGGCCAGACCGCCGATCGTTTGGCGGGCGACCGCGTGAAGCGCCGAAAGCGCCAGGTCGGTGGTAGGAATGCCCTCGTTGAGCAGCGGCTGGATATCGGTCTTTGCGTACACGCCGCAGCGGCCCGAGACCTCGTGGACGGTCGTTCCCCGGCTTGCGAGCTGCTCGAACTCGCCCGATTCGGTGCCGACCCCCATGAGCTTTGCCATCTCGTCGATAAATGCACCGGTACCGCCTGCGCACGAGCCGTTCATGCGCATGTCGGCAACCTCGATGTCTCCCTTATCGTTGGTGCGGAAGAAGATCATCTTGGCGTCTTGGCCGCCCAGCTCGATGGCGCAGCGCGTCTGCGGATAGAACCTGCTGATCGCGAGCGCGTTGGCGACCACCTCCTGAACGTACGAGGCGCCCAGCGCGGTCGCGATATCGCGCGCACCCGAGCCGGTCACCGCAACGCGCAGTGACTCATGGGGAAAGCGCTCGGCGAGCTCGCCGAGCATGGCGCGCACGCTCGCTGTCTGACACGCCCCGTGGCGGCGATATCCCCACCACGCCTCGGTCATATCCTCGTGCATCGCGTAAACTTTGGTCGTCGTCGACCCTACGTCCAGTCCTACTAGCAACGCCATAATGCTCCGTCTCTCGCATTTTTCCCGCTAGAGATATACCACTCTACGTAATACAACAGACTGTTGTATTTAAACTCCGTATAAAAAGCGGCTGCCGAAACGCTTCAGCAGCCGCCGAATGCACCAACAGATTGTTCTGCGCGCTAGCACGTCGGGCAACGGAGCAGCACGGGCCCTCCGGTCATGCGCACCGCTCACGCCCGCGATGTCGCCGAGAGAGCTATCCACGCTTAGGGCTCCAACCAAGCAAGTCGCCCGCGCTCAGCAGATCCCTAAGCGAGCTACTCGCACTCAGGAGCCATAGCCTGCTCCAAGAGCTCGGCATGCTCCTCCTCGAAAACCGTCCCCACAGGGAAGGCGCGACGGAAGACGAAGTGGGAAATCGGACCGGCTACCAAAAGGTTCCACGGCAGCGCCATCACAAAATTATGCGGGATGTTGATCATCCAGATCGCGGGCACGGAATACAGGTTCGCAAGGATGCCGCCGGGCATGTGCGTCAGACCCTCGCAGGCACCGTACAGCGACATGATGATAACCATGGGAACAACCATGCAGGAGCTGACGGCGAGCGTCATGGCAAGCGGCGAGCTCTTGCCCGGCGTGACCAGGAATTTAAAGGCGAAGCCCTTAGCAAGGGGGCTGGCAACAAACCAGTCGCAGCACATGGCAAAAACGTAGGCAACGGGGAAGCCGAGCCACGCGGCGGCAACAACCTCGCCGTTGATGGCCCCATGCTGCAGGGCGACGTTGTAGATGCTCATCCAGAGCACCATGCAAAAGCACATGATAAAGGTGAACAGCAGGCTCTCTCGTTTGTTGATAGGCATAAAGGGCATGGTCCTTTCTGTGTTACGCCGCGGCACCACGCAACAAAAACGGGCGGGCGAGATGGAGCTGTTGGGACTTCATCTCGCCCGCCCGCGATACGTGCGTCTGCGACTACTTATGTGGTGGAACTACCCTAACACGAACGGCGCGCGCTTCGTAAGCGTTGAGTTTATGAAGATGCAGGGCACCAATAATCCCCCGACCCCATAAGTTGCGGTGGAATACGGACTGTTTTGACCCTTTAAGCAGCAATTCAGTCTCTATTTCACCGCAACTCATTTGGTGCAAAGTGACCTGTCCTCCTTGCACCAATTAGCTGGTGTGGCGCCAGCGAGGGTCGGTGAGTGTACGTGCCACACCCAGACCAACGGGCAAAAACGCCACGATGAGCACTGCACGCACAAACCAACCGAGCATATTGACCGTATCGAAGGTGCACATGTAGTACATCGAGCGATACAGATACAGGCCCGGCACCATAATGACAATTGATGGCACCGTGAGGGCGATACGTGGGTAGGTGAGCTTGACTTCGGCCAAGCTTGCCAGCAGCCCCGATACCAGCGCGCCGATAAACGCTGCCGCCTCGGGAGGCATTCCCGCGCTGAGGCCCAGGAAGGGAAACATCGTCGGCGCATCGACGAGCGTAAGGCGCAAGGTATTGGACACGGCGCCGATCAGCCCAGCTGCCGCGGCCATCTTTACCGGGCTGTTGAACATCACCGAGAAGCCGAATACGCCAACGAAACTCATCACCACGCGCAGGAGCGTAAGAGCAAGCGGCGAAAGGCCGAGCGGGGCAAAATCATCCGGTGCCAGCCCCACACATTCGGCAACCATCCAACCTACGAGGGTCGCCATCACAATAATCGACACAGCATACGAAAGACGTTCAATGCCGCTTCGCATATCGAGCTTAGCGATGTCGAGACCTGCCGTGATGAGGGGAAAGCCGGGAATCACAAAGAGCATGGCGCCGATATAGCCTTCTTGGTGCGACATTGCCCCCGGTATGACCTGGCCAAGGCCGAGCAATGCCAGCAGATACGAAACGCAAGCGAGCGCAACACCAGTCGTCAGCGCGCTAAACTGGCCAAGACCCTGCTTGAGAATATGGGAGCGAGCAAAGTTACCGACACCAGCGCCTACGAATGCGCAGGCCATCTCGATAGGGCCGCCGCCGAGCAAGAAGACGAAGGCGCCGCAAGCACAGGCTGCCGCAAGGCCCTGTTGCCAGGAAGCGTAATCGGGCTTCGAGCTCTCAACGGTCTTGAGCATCTCGTGGTATTCGTGCACGGTAAACCGGCGCCCATACGTCTCGATTTCCTTTAAGAAGCTCTCCATCATCCAAATGCGATGGGTATTGACTCCCGTTGTGGGCAGGCTGACAACCTCGTTAAAGCAGTGGCCATCTTCGATGCAGGTGCACTCAAACGACAGAAGACTCAGGTCGACGTGAATCGTGACGCCGAGCACAGCGGCAACACGATTCATGGTATCGCGCACGCGCCAGGCACCCGTTCCGCTTGCCAGCATAAGCATGCCGGTGCGGCAGATGATGGATGATTTATCGGTGAGCGGCGCATCGACGGCAAGCTCATCGCCTGCCGTCACGATCTGGTGCCAGTCAGTTTTCATATGGAGCGCGCCGGCACGAACGCCGTGGTGCATGGGGGCTCTCGAAAGCAGCGAGTTAAGGCGCGAAGGCTGTGAGGGCTCCGCCGATTCGCCCTCGTCCTCGTCGGGCTCTTCATCGACCAGATCAAAGGAATCAAGCGGCGCTGGCTCGCGACGGTCGATCAGCTCCTCGTCCTCATCATCAAAGTAGTTGAACTGATCGAGCATGTCCTCTTCGATTGCACGCTCGCTCGCGTCGTCCATATAGACGCTCCCTTCCTGCCGACTAACCCCCATCCTAGGCAGCAACGGCTAAAGGAAACATAAAAGAGACGACTGTCATGCGAGCCATGTGCGCAATATCCGTTGGGTAGTCGTTTAAGAACGTCCCCAATGACTACATCGATGTTCTAAGTGTCAACCAAGTCAACGCCGCAGATAGAGGACGGACAGCGAGCGGCGTCCAGAGCGAACAAGTTGGCATGAAAAAGGCAAGGCATAGACCTTCTGGTCATGCCTTGCCTTTTGAATGACAAATTGTCGCCCTGGGCGGCGCGCAGCGTCGAGTGGTTACGGCGTTTGGCAAAACGCCGTAACCCCCTAGTACATCTTTGCGCCGGCGGGGATGGAAGCGTCGAGCTGGATCAGATTGAGACGCTCCTCGCCCTCCTCCTCGTGGATGGCACTGATGAGCATGCCGCAGCTGGGGATGCCCATCATCTTGCGCGGAGGCAGATTGGTGATGGCGAGCAGCGTCTTACCGACCAGGTCCTCGGGCTCATAGTAGCCATGAATGCCGGAGAGGATGGTACGGTCGGTGCCGGTGCCGTCGTCGAGCGTAAAGTTCAGCAGCTTCTTGGACTTCTTGACGGCCTCGCATGCCTTGACCTTCACGGCGCGGAAGTCGCTCTTGGAGAAGGTATCAAAGTCGACGAACTCCTCAAACAGTGGCTCGACGGCAATCTTGGAATAATCAACCGTGGGCTTGAACGGCTTGACGAAGGGGCTCGCGGTGTTGCCGGCCTCGGCAGCCTTGGCGGCAGCGGCACCGGACTGGAAACCCTTCTCGGGCTTCATGTGCGGGAACAGCAGCACGTCGCGGATGGAAGCCTGGTTGGTGAGCAGCATGACCACGCGGTCGATGCCGATGCCGATGCCGCCCGCAGGAGGCATACCGTACTCGAGGGCGCGCACGTAGTCCTCGTCGTACTCCATGGCCTCGTCGTCACCGCCGGCCTTCTCGGCCATCTGAGCGGCAAAGCGCTCGGCCTGGTCGACCGGGTCGTTGAGCTCGGAGAACGCGTTGGCGTACTCGTGACCGGCAATAACCAGCTCAAAGCGGTGCGTCAGGCGCGGGTCGTCCTCAAAGCGCTTGGCAAGCGGGCTGACCTCGATGGGGTAATCGCACACGAACGTGGGGTTGACGATGGTGTCCTCGCCCAGCTCATCGTAGATCTCGGCGATAATCTTGCCGGCGGTCCACTCGGGCTTAATCTCCAGGCCCTTCTCGCGCGCGGCGGCAGCAAGCTCCTCGACCGGCGTGTCGATGGTGACCTGCTTGCCGAGCACGTCGGAGACGATGTCGGTCATGGGACGGCTGGCCCACTCACCAGAAAGGTCGATGGTCTGGCCCTGGTACTCGATGACCTCGGGGTTGCCGATGGCCTTGTTAGCCGCCTTAATGACACCCTGGGCGAGCGCCTTCATGCCCTCGAGGTCGGAGAAGGCACGGTAGGCCTCCATCGTGGTGAACTCGGGGTTGTGGGTAAGGTCCATGCCCTCGTTACGGAAGATGCGGCCGATCTCGAACACGCGCTCAAAACCACCGACGATGCAGCGCTTGAGGTGCAGCTCGGTGGCAATACGCAGGTAGCACTCCTGATCGAGCGCGTTGAAGTGGGTAATGAACGGCTTAGCCGTAGCGCCGCCCTGGATGGTCTGCAGGATGGGGGTCTCGACCTCCATGTAGCCGTCGGACTCCATAAAGCGACGGAAGGTGGAGAGAATCTGCGAACGCTTACGGAAGGTCTCGCGAACGTCGTCGTTGGCGATCAGGTCGACATAGCGCCGGCGATAGCGGGTCTCCTTGTCGGAAAGACCGTGGAACTTCTCGGGCAGCGGACGAACGGCCTTGGAAAGCAGGGTCGCGCTCTTAGGGGCAACGGAAAGCTGGCCGCGCTGGGTGCGCACGACCACGCCGGTCACGCCCAGGATGTCGCCCAGGTCGAGGGCCTTGAGCGTATTCCAGGCAGCCTCGTCCATGTCGTTGATGCGGCAGAACAGCTGAATCTCGGCAGTCGCATCGCGCACGACGATGAACATGATCTTGCCCTGACCGCGCTTGGCGACCACGCGGCCGGCGATCTTCACGACGTCCTCGGTGTCCTCGCCATCGGCAAGCTCGGCGTACTTAGCCTCGATATCGGCGACGTAGTCCTCAAGCTCAGAGTGCTCGGGATAGGGGTTCTGGCCCGCCTCGAACAGGGCGGCGCGCTTGGCTAGGCGGGTGGCGCGCTCGTCGTTGAGCGTCGATGCCTGATCGGCGGCGTTCTGGTTCTCTGCCATAAGTTAGCTCCTCAAACTAAAACGCTCCCCAGGATTCGGTCCCAGGGAGCGAAAACATACCTTTACGCGGGACCGTGGTCTAGCGTGCAATCTTGGCGATGGTGTAGACGCGAGTCTTGCCGGAAGGCGTAACGACCTCGACGGAGTCGCCCTCGCCGTGACCGATGATGGCGTGACCGACCGGAGACTCGTTGGAAATCTTGTGCTCGAGCGAGTTGGTCTCGGTGGTACCAACGAGCGTGACTTCCATGACCTCGCCGTTGGGATCAATCAGCGAAACGGTGGAACCGATGGAGACGGTCAGATCGCCCGTGGTGGCAGCAACCTGAGCGTTGGCGAGGATGGCCTGGATCTCGGCAATACGAGCGGCGTTCTGGGCCTGCTTGTCCTTAGCAGCGTCGTACTCGGAGTTCTCCGAAAGATCGCCGAACGCGCGGGCTTCCTTGATGTCCTCGACGATCTCCTTGGCGTAATCGCCCTCACGCCAAGCGAGCTCCTCGACGAGCTTCTGGCGGCCCTCAGCGGTCAGTACGATCTGGCTTGCGTCCATACGGATATCTCCCCAACTCTGATCAAACAATCAACTGTCAACAAAACGAAAAAGACCGGCTAGCCTGCGGGCAAGCCGGTCAGGTGCTCACCCCAAAGGGATGGGACTACTCTGCGTCCGCGTCGCCGTCCTCTGCCTGCTTCTTCTTGGCAGCAGCGAGCTTGGCCTCGAGCTCAGCGATCTCCTTGTCCTCCTCGGACTGCTCGACCACGACCTCCTCGGCCTGCTTGGTCTCGGCCTTATCGTCGCTCTCCATACCCTCACGGATATTCTTGACGGTAGAGCCGAGGGACTTGCCGAGCTTCGGCAGGTTCTTGGGCCCGAAGATAATCAGGACAACGACGAGAATAATGATGAGCTCAGGAGCCCTCAGTCCAAACATGTAGACCTCCACAATACAGCGAGACAAGCTCGAATGAGTATACCGCGGGTATCGCGGTATCACAACAATAGCTAAAAAAAGGGACCGCAAGAAGCGGTCCCTCCTCATGCTCTGGTCGGGTTGACTGGATTTGAACCAGCGACCCCTGCGTCCCGAACGCAGTGCTCTACCAAACTGAGCCACAACCCGTTAGCTCGACTATAATAACAAAGATTTTCGCCGCGTGCTAGAGAAATTTTTATTTCTTTGGCGCGTCGATTTGAACCGTGTTGGGAATAAGCTCAGTCGCGCAGGACCACCAGCCGTTTTGCTGGGCAGCCTCGGCAAGCCTTTCGGCCGTGGCGGCGGTGTCGCAAATGGCAAACGAGCAGGCACCCGATCCGCACACATCTACAGCAACGGTGCCGTCCTGTTTACGCAGCCAGTCGAGGACCGTTTGAATCTGCGGCTCCATCTGTGCGGAAATGACACCCAGGTTGTTATGGATGAGTGCATATGCCGTCTCGGCATCACCAGCATGCAAGGCAGAAGCTATCGCGCCGGGCTTGTCCGCAGGCACCGGGGCCTCGTCAAAACGTCGATAGGCTTCAATTGTCGAAACGCTCGCCTCGCGTGGCTTAACCAGTACGACGGGCGTCGCGGGCAGCGCTGGGTACTCAGTTGCCAGCACGTCTCCCCCACCTACGTAGAGCGCAGGGCTCGCGTGCAAAAAGAACGGGACGTCAGCACCAATGCCGCACGCGATGTCGTCGAGCGCGGGATCGGTGCGATCAATGCCCCAGAGCTCCGCCAAGGCGACAATGACCGCGGCCGCATCCGTCGAGGGACCGCCCAAGCCGGCGCACAATGGAATGCGCTTCTCAATCGTCACGCAGATGTTTGCCTCGCGACCATAATGCTCGGCCATAGCAGCCGCAGCCCGATACGCCGTATTCTTTTGCATGGGAAAATCTGATGCCGGAACCGTCTGGACGGTCAGCGCCTGCACCGGCGTGACCGTCACGGTATCGGAAAGACCGACAGCTGCCATCAGGGAATCGACCCTGTGGTAGCCGCGGTCATCGCGCTCGGTATGAACCCCCAGGTAGAGGTTAATCTTTGCCGGCGCGAAAAGAGTCAGGGACCGATCGGTCACCGCTAGTGCTCCTCGAGCTGATTGCCGAGCGGGGTAAAGATATGCTCGCCGCTCTCGGGGTCGAACAGCTCGACCTGACCGGTGAGGACATCGATATACTGGTAGGACTGACGCGACTTGCGGCCGCGGCGCTCGTCAACCTCGACGATGAAGACGGCGGGGTGGACGCTCTTGATGGTGCCCATGCGCTCGACGACGCGGGTGCGGCCCATGTTGGCCTTCACCTTGACGCGATCGCCCACCATATCGGTCAGCTTCTCGTGGATGTCGTCGACGTGATTGACTTCCATCTCTTCCATGAACAGGGCCTCCAGAAGGTGCAATTCAAAAAGGGAATAATACCCCTAAGATAGACAAAACTCTAATACTATAGCACCCTGCTGCCGCCATACGCAAGTAGTTAAATAAGCCCGGTCCCAAATTGACTACTTACAGACTATCGGTGTCCAAGACGATGGTGAATGGGCCATCGTTGACCAAGTCGACTTTCATATCGGCGCCAAAGATGCCGTGCGCCACGTGTTCGACATCTTGGCGAACGAGCGTCAAGAAGTACTCGTAGAGCTCATTGGCGACATCGGGGGCGCCGGCATCCGTAAACGATGGGCGGCGGCCGTGACGGCAATCGGCGAACAGCGTGAACTGCGACACCACGAGTACCTCGCCGTCAACATCGGCCAGTGCCAAGTTGGTCTTGCCGTTCTCGTCCTCGTTGATACGCAGCCCGCGGAGCTTGCCCCACAGCTTATCGGCCTCGGCGTGCGTATCGCCGTGACCCACGCCAAGCAGCACCAGGTAGCCGCGTCCAATGCGACCCACGCACTCGCCGTCGACCGTCACGCCGGCGTTGAGCACGCGCTGCACCACCGCGCGCACGGTCTACTCCTCGCCCGTCAGCTTGGCGGACAGATGCTCGAGCGCATGGAAACGATGGCTGATGGCATTCTTCTCGTCCGCTGTCAGCTCGGCCATGGTCTTGCCCGGCGTATCGACCGGCAGGAACAGCGGGTCGTAGCCAAAGCCGTGATCGCCGCGGCCCTCGTGCGCGATAACGCCCTCGCAGGCGCCCTCGCCATAGGTGACCAGGCCGTCCGTGTCGATGAGCACGACGACGCTCATAAAGCGCGCAGTGCGGTCCTCGTCGGCCACGCCCTCCAGATTCACGAGCAGCTTGGCATTGTTGGCGGCATCGTCGCCGTGAACGCCCGCGTAGCGCGCGCTATACACACCGGGCTCACCGTCCAGTGCGTCGACGACCAGGCCCGAATCGTCGGCAATGGCCATAAGGCCCGTCTCCTCGACGGCAGCCTGCGCCTTGATGATGGCGTTCTCCAAAAACGTCGTGCCGTTTTCCTCGGGGTCCTCAAAATCGCCCAGCTGGCCGAGCGCCACAAAGCGAACCTCGGGCATGACCTTGCCCAAAATGGCCTCGATCTCGGTGAGCTTATGGGCGTTGCCCGTTGCCACGACGATGGTCGCTGCCGGGTCGAGGGTGTCGATGTCAATCTTCTCAAGTGCCATGAGTGGTCTCCTTGTCTCTATAGCAATGCCGCGCCGAGGGGCGTTCGGGCACTTGGCCTCTCCCCTCTCAGGCGATCGGACCTTTCAACGCAGCATTTCCGCAGATAAAACCTACCAAAATAAACCTGTCCTGTTTTGGCAGGTTAGGCGAGGGCTTGGCGCTGAAGCTCGATGAGCTCGGCGATACCCTTGTCGCCCAGGTCGAGCAGGGCGTTGAGGCGTTTGCGGTCGAAGGGCGCCTGCTCGCCGGTGCCCTGGAGTTCGATTATCTCACCGGTGTCGATGGCGACGAGGTTCATGTCGACCTCGGCATGGCTGTCCTCGGAATAATCGAGGTCAAGCAGCGTATTGCCGTCGACAACGCCCATGGAGATGGCAGCCACCTGGCCGGTAAGCGGGATGCGCTCGATCTTGCCCGCCTCGACCCACATGGCGAGGGCGTCGTGCAGCGCCACCCAGGCGCCGGTGATGCTCGCTGTACGCGTGCCGCCATCGGCCTGAATCACATCGCAGTCGACGGTGACGGTGTACTCGCCGAGCGCCTTCATGTTGACGACGGTACGCAGGCTGCGACCGATGAGGCGCTCGATCTCCATGGAGCGACCCTTGCGGTTGGCGTGCTCGCGCTTGCAGCGCTTGCCGGTCGACGCCGGCAGCATGGCGTATTCCGCGGTCACCCAGCCAGCCTTAGCTCCCTTTCGCCAGCCCGGTACGCCCTCCTCGATAGTGGCGGCGCACAGCACGCGCGTGTCACCGAACTCGGCCAAACACGAGCCGTGGGCGTGCTTCATGACGCCACGGGTGAGCTTAACGGGGCGCAACTCGTTAGCGGCGCGGCCGTTGGCGCGGTTGACCTGCATGTACTCCATAGAAATATCCTTTCGGCAAAAGATGTGGCGAAGGCTTTGGCGGCTGCCTTACATCTATTTCAGTTCATCGATATCGATATGTTCGATGCTCTTGAGCGGCTGACCAAAGATAAAGCTGCCCGCCACCGCAAACTCGGCAATGTTATCGGCCGTCGTGGCAAAACGATGCTGCGGCTCGGCGGCGTCGCCCGCCAGCTGCTCGCGGCGCGTGAGGATATCGGTCAACTCGCGTGTGGTCTCCGCGGCGGAACTCACCACGCGCACCCCGGGCCCCAGCGCATGGCGAATAGGCCCCACGAGCAGTGGGAAATGCGTGCAGCCGAGCACCACGGTATCGATGCCGTGGTCGCGCAGCGGTTCAACCGTGGCACCGACCAGCGCGCGTACGGCAGGCGTATCAAAGATGTCCTCGTTCTCGAGCCACTGCTCTTGCAGATGCGCGCCCGAGGCGAGCTCGTGCTCAACGACCTCGACAAAGCTCGAGGCAGGGCAGCCGTATACGTCCACACCGGCGTCCAAATCCTGAATGGCACGCGTGTAAGCGCCTGAGCGAATGGTGAGGTTGGTGGCGAGCACGCCCACCCGGCGCGTGCGGGTGCTGTTGATTGCCGCGCGTGCGCCCGGTGCGATCACACCGATGACGGGAACGTCGAGCACCTGCTGGGCCAAACGCAAGGCCGCAGCGGTCGCCGTATTGCAGGCGATGACCATGATCTTGACGTCGTGCTTCGACAGCCAACGGCCCGCCTGCAGTGCAAACGAGCGCACCTCGTCCTCGGTGCGGGTGCCGTAGGGGCAGCGCTTGGTGTCGCCAAAGTAGTAGACGGACTCGTGCGGCAACGCCGTCGCAATCGCGCGCGCAACCGTCAGACCGCCTAGACCCGAGTCGAACACACCGATCGGGCGCGTGTCACCTGACAGATTCTCGATATCGGACATTACCTCACCAGATTCTCTCTCGAAAAGATATGGCTCAGAACGATAGGGCCGCGCTACGAACGAGCCGCGACGAGCAGGTCTGCCGTTGCCGCCCAGCCGTCGACAATCTTGCCGCGCGTGACGTAGGCGTTATCGCAAGCATCCAGGAACTCGGGCGCGCCGGCGCTGGTCAAACCGTTCTCGACCAGGCAGAACGTGCCCACGTGGTCAGCCATGTAGAAGTCGGACTCAGAATCGCCGAGCGCCAGCGTCTCCTCGCGCTCGATACCCAGGTGCTCGCAGAAACGTGCGATGGCAACGCCCTTGTTGAGGCCGGCGGGATTGATGTTAAACGCGCGGCCATCCTCGACGCGTTCGAGCTCGAGCGTCGTCGGCTTGGACAGATGCGTCAGGTGACCGTTGCAGGCCCAGACCAGGCCGCAGCCGGCCTCGTCCAGGATGGCCTGGACCTCGTCGTCGGGCACATCGCCGCGCATGCCGACGGTGACCTCACGGTACTTGTAGCCAGTCGACATGTCGTTGTGGTACTCGATCTTATGCGGCCAGCGGGCGAGAATCTTCTCGCACACGCCGGTCTGCTCGATCACCTGGTGCGGAGTAAGGCCGCAGGCGGGGTCGTAAGGCATGTCGCCAGTCAGATACTCCCAATCGTTGGCCTTGAGGTCGTACATAACCAGGCCGCCCATCTCACCAATGTAGGAGTTGAGGCCGAGCACGCGCGCGTCCTCGTGGATCATGGTGCGGTTGCGGCCCGAGGTGGGAACCACCTGAATACCAGCGCGAGCAAGCGCCACGACGGCCTCGACGAGTTTGGTCGAAGGGTTGCCGTCGTTGTCGCGCAGCACGCACGAGCCGGGTGCGAGCATCGTGGCATCCAGGTCGGTAAAGACGTACTTGACCTTGGCCAAGCGCTCGCGCATCTCGCCCGAAAGCTCGGCAACGGTCGGCAGGGTGTTGTGGGACATGGTCACTCCATTTACGTAGAAGGGGCTTGGTCTAGGCGTCGTACGCCGCAAGGGTGCGCTTGAGAATCGAGCCGTCGCGCTCACAAGGCTCGGGTCCGTTCTTGCGCAGCATACGCTCCTCCTCGCCCTTACCGGTCACGATGACCACGGCAGGACGGACGGTTTCGCGCACGGCAGTCTCGATAGCGGCAACGCGATCAGTCACGATTTGCCAGTTATCATTTCCCTGCGCTTGAACGTTGCGCGCAATCTCGGCGCAAATATCCTCGACATCCTCGGGGCCGGGGTCATCCTCGGTAATCACGATTCGGTCGGCATACTTGCCAGCGGCGATGCCCATCGTGGTGCGTCGATCGACACCCTTACCGCCCGTAGCGCCAAATACAACCGCCAGCTCGCGCTCGGGATAGTTCTCGCGCAGGTCACGCAGGAGTGTCTCGAGGCTCATGCCGTTATGTGCAAAATCGACGACGCCCAGGATTTTGCCCGATACGGACGGATAGAGCTCCATACGGCCGGGAACAAAGACGCCCTCAAAGCCGTGGACGATACCCTCTTCGGAAATGCCCAGGGCCTCGGCACAGGCAATAGCGGCAAGCGCGTTGGACACATTGAACTTAACCGGCGTGGGAATCACAATGTCGCGCGTAAAGCGGGGCGTGCGCACCGTTGCCACCACGCCGCAGTCGCCATTACGAATCGCCAGCGCAAACACGTCGGCACGCTCGTCGGTCAGGGAGAACGTCACCGTACGTTCGCAACGAGACGCCGCCTCGAGCACGCGATCGACCTTATCCATATCTAGATTGACCACGGCAAAACGGCTCTGCGCGAAGATTTTGAGCTTGCTGGCAAAGTAATCCTCGAGCGTCGGATGCTCAATCGGCGAAATGTGATCCTCGCCGATATTGGTAAAGGCGCCGACTTCAAAGGCGATCTTGCCCGTGCGCTCGTATTTGAGGCCCTGGCTCGATGCCTCCATAACCAGCCACGGGGCACCCGCCTCCGCAGCATGTGCGATGCGAGACTGCAGCAGGAAGGATTCGGGGGTAGTCAGCTTGGAAGGGCCCGCCTCGATGCCGTCGTCGAACTCAATGCCCGTATTAAGAGCAGGTCGATGACAGCCCGTAAGCTTGGCCTCGTTGACGAGAATGCCGCGCAGATAAAAGCTACAGGTCGACTTGCCCTTGGTGCCTGTAAAGGCACAGACCTTCACCTTGCCCGACGGGTGCCCATAAAAGGCATCTGCCACCACGGCGAGCGTGCGACGAATATCACTCACAATCACCGCGGGAAGATCAACATCGTAATCGACCTCGGAAACGTAGGCCACGGCGCCATCGGCGATTGCCGAAAGCAGGTACTCACGCTTAAACGCGCGGCCCTTGCAGACAAACAACGTGCCCGGACGCACCTGGCGCGAGTCGTCAGTCGCAAACTCAATGCGTTGGTCGCTCGAAGCGCTCGGTTTGGAAACAACAAGGTCATCTTCCTCGAGCAACTCTATATAGCGCATCAGAGTTAGCTTCTCTTGTGTCGGACTCGACATACAAAGACCTCTCTCGCTAAATTCAGCCTTAAAGGGCAAAAGACGTCCCGCGGCAGAAACGATGAAACATTCTGTATTATCAACCATCCTAATATGCCACCCGCCCCTGCGCGCACTGCGGCCTTCTAAAAAATTGCATGGACTGTGCCGTGGGTTAATAAATGGCAACCGTGTTCACCCCGCGTAAAAACAAGGAAATCTGGGTGCTATTCTTTATCCAAATGTCTTGATGTGCCTCATTGACCCACAATGCCGACCCATCATGCCCAAGCAAAGGATTCCAGATGAAACGACATTTCGAACGTCGCCACCACTCGGCACATGTCCAGTTGACCCGGCACATCGTCTGCGCCTTCGCGACGGTCGTTGTGGCCCTTGCCACCATCATCGGCGCGAGCGGCTGTTCGTCCTCCCAGAACGCCTCGAGCACCTACACACTCGTCGAGAATGGCAAGCTCACCGTCGCAAGTGACTTGGCCACACCCCCGTTTGAATACGTCAACGATTCCGGCAAAGATCAAGGCTTTACCTATGAACTCATGGGCATGATCGCAGACGAGCTCGGTCTGGAGCTCAACTACTTACCGGCACAAAAGTTCGACGGCATTATCCCCATGGTCAAGCAGGGCGTAAAGACCGATGTCGGCGCATGTAACATCACGATTACCGACGAGCGCAAGGAAGAGGTCGACTTCACCGACCCCTATATCGACTCCAACCAAGGCGTCGCAGTTGCAAAGAACACTGGATACGACACGGTCGATAGCCTCAACGCACCGGGCGTCAAAATTGCCGTGCAGTCGGGCACCACGTCCGAGGAGTGGGCAATCGAGAACCTGCCGCAGGCAACCACCGTCAACTTTGACGACTGGACGGCAGCCTTCACCGCCGTCATGAGTGGTCAGTGTCAGGCGGTCGTATGCGATCTGCCCGTTGAGCAGTGGATGGTTTCGAACTCCTTTACCGGTATGGAGATCATCAAAGAGGTTCCGACGGGCGAGCAGTTTGGCATTGCCGTCTCTAAAGACAACCCCGAGCTGACACAAGCCATCAACGATGTCCTTGCCAAGATCAAGAGCTCCGGCGCCTATGACAAACTGTACGAGAAGTGGTTTGGCATGGCACCCACGAGCGGGTCCGATAACAAGGATGCCTCGAGCTCAGACGACGCGACGGGCGCTTCACTCGCCGTCACCTCGGCGACCGCCAAGTCAAACGAAGACAGCGGCAACGGCGTGCTCGGCGGCATCGCAACCCGCCTGACCTGGGAAGCGACAACGGGTAGCGACGAGGGCGACGTTTCGCAAATTGAGCTTGAGCTGCCCGAGGGCGGATCGTTTGAGAGCACCGATGTTAAGGTCACACTGCTCGACGGACTGAACCAGGCGGACGTCAAGGCATCGTGCTCGCTGGACGGCTCAAAGCTCGTCATTAAGTTCGCCGACCCCGTCGCTGCCGGTTCGCAGATTCGCGTTGTCGTCCCCGACGTCGTATTCCCGAGCAACGCGGGTGCCTATGCCGTCACCGGCAGCTATGTCGCCGATGGCGACAAGCGAGATCTTCCCGAGAGCCCCACCATCAGCGTCTCGGAGAGCACCATGGTGCAAGAAATCGTCACCTGGCTCGATGCCCAGCCTTGGGTTGCCGCGTGGAACTCCAACCCGTTTTTGGGCATGTTCTGCAAGCCGCAGATAATCGTCACCTCAATCGCCTCGCTCTTTAAGGGCTGGGGCATAGCACTTGCCGTGACCGCCATCGGCTTTCCGCTCGCCATCCCCATCGGCTTGCTGTTTGCCTTTATGAAAATCAGTCATAGTCGTATGCTGCGCGGCATCGCCGTGACATACATCAACGTCCTGCGCGGAACCCCGCTCTTCCTGCAGATCTACATTGCGTTCTTTGGGTTCCCTATGATCGGTCTCAACGTGCCCAATCTGCCGCTCGGCGTTGGCGTGCTCGCCATCAACTGCTCGGCCTATCTTGCCGAGATTTTCCGTGCCGGCATCGAGAGCGTACCGCCTGGTCAAGCGGAAGCCGCCTATTCGCTTGGCATGACTTGGTCCCAAGTTATGTCGCGCATCGTGATCCCGCAGGCCGTACGTTGCGTTATACCAACTATGACCAGCGAATTCGTTATGCTGTACAAGGACACGTCGCTGCTTTCGAGCGTTGGCGTCATGGAGCTCATGCTGTTCTCCAAAAACCTCACGGCCACCACGGGCAACATTACGCCCTACATTTGCGCCGCACTTTACTATCTGGTCGTGACGATTCCGCTCATCCACGCCGTCACCAAGGTGGAGCACCGTCTCGCCGAGCGTAGCAAGCGCTAACCGCCCATACATAGCGTTCGCAACCACGGCCCGCCGCTTCGTCTGAAGATCGGGCCGTGGTTTTTTCGGTTCGCTCGGCGCTTATGCCCTATCACGAAACAAAAGATTGGCATGATAGTAAAGATAATTTGACATCAGCTGCCGCAATCTTTGCGGCAGTACACCTGAGCCGTCAGCAGAAAGGATCTTGCATGTGCGGTTTTGTCGGTTTTACCGGTACAGATGAACAGAGTGAGTTGGTTCTCACGGCCATGATGAATCGCATCATCCACCGTGGTCCCGATATGGGCGGCCAGCATATCGTCGACAACGTTGCCCTTGGCTTCCGTCGTCTTTCGATTCTTGATCTTTCCGAAGCTGGAGCTCAGCCCATGTCGAGCGACGACGGCAAGGTCGCGATTGTCTTCAACGGAGAGATCTACAACTTCCAGGAGCTTCGCGCCGAGCTGGAGGCAGCCGGATACGCCTTCCACTGCAACGCTGATACCGAGGTCCTGGTACACGGTTACGAGGAGTGGGGCGAGGACCTGGTCAACCGCCTGCGCGGCATGTACGCGTTCGTGATTCACGACCAGAACAAGAACAAACTCTTTGGCGCTCGCGACATCTTTGGCATCAAGCCGTTCTATTACTACCAGGCATCCGATGGCTCGCTGCTGTTTGGCTCCGAGATCAAGAGCTTCCTGGACCATCCCAAGTTTGAGAAGGCCGTCAACCATGACGCGCTGCGCCCCTACCTGACGCTGCAATTCCCCGCCACGGAGGAGACCTTCTTTAAGGGCGTGTTCAAGCTTGCCCCGGCGCATTGCTTTACGTATGACCTGACGACCAACACCATGGACATCAAGCGTTACTGGAGCTGTGACTTCACCGACGACAACTCTAAGACCTTCGAGGAGTACGTGGACGAGTGCGACAAGGTCGTGCACGAAAGCGTCGCTGCGCACCGAATCGCCGATGTTAAGGTGGGCTCGTTCCTTTCTGGCGGCGTGGACTCCAGCTACATTGCCGCCTGCCTCATGCCCGACACCACGTATTCTGTCGGCTTCGATTACAAGAACTTCAACGAGACCAACTACGCTGCCGAGCTTTCCGACAAGCTGGGCATCAAGAACGTGCGCAAGATGATTACCGCCGACGAGTTCTTCGATGCACTGCCCGATATCCAGTACCACATGGACGAGCCGCAATCGAACCTCTCCAGCGTGCCGCTGTACTATCTGGCGCAGATGGCTTCCAAGGAGGTCACCGTCGTCCTTTCGGGCGAGGGTGCCGACGAGCTGTTTGCCGGCTATGAGTGGTACGAGGACACCCCCGAGATGCGCTCCTTTAAGAAGCGCGTGCCGCTCGGCGTACGTCGCGCCCTGGGCTCGCTCGTTCAGCATCTCCCCTACTTTAAGGGTCACAACTTCCTGACCAAGTGCGCCGAAGTTCCCGAGCGCTGGTATGTGGGTCAGGCAAAGGTGTTCGATCCCTCCGAGGTCGACGAGGTGCTCAAGCCCGCTTATGACACTGGCAAGAACGCCACCGAGATGTGCGCCAAGTACTACAAGCAGGTTCCCAACTGCTGCGAGCTTTCCAAGAAACAGTATCTGGATATGAACATGTGGCTACCGGGCGACATTCTGCTCAAGGCCGACAAGATGTGCATGGCGCATTCTCTGGAGCTCCGCGTTCCGTTCCTGGACAAGAAGGTCATGGAATTCGCCGAGCACATTCCCGCCAACTACCGTGTTAACGAAGAAGGCTGCAAGCTCGTTCTGCGTCACGCTGCCAACCGCACACTGCCCGACGAGTGGGCAACGCGCAAGAAGGTGGGCTTCCCCGTACCGGTCAAGTTCTGGCTGCGCGAGCAAAAGTACTACGACTACGTCAAGGAATACTTCACCGCACCGTGGGCTGCCGATTTCTTTGACACCGATGCGCTCATGAAACTGCTCGACGATCACTTTGAGGGTCGCGCGCTCAACCAGCGCAAGATCTATACCACGCTGACGTTCCTCATCTGGTACAAGCGCTTCTTTATCGACGAGGACAAGGATGCCGAAGTCGCCGCGTAAGTTTCGTTATGAATTAGCGGTGAACAGCATAGGGTTTCCGCTATACTCAATCCCTGCGGGCGATTGGCGCAACGGTTAGCGCAGGTGCTTTACACGCACAAGGCTGGGGGTTCGAATCCCTCATCGCCCACCACTGATTTGATAGGCTCCCAGCAATGGGAGCCTTTCTTTTTTTGGGCCCATCGCAGAGGGATTCGAACCCGACAGGGTGCGGAGCTGAGGAAACGCGAAGCGTTTTCCAGCGCAGCACGCGAGGAGCGGAGCGACGAAGCGGGGCGCGGGCGGCGCCAGCCGCACGCGGACATCCCTCATCGCCCACCACTGAATTGTTAGGCCTCCAGCGATGGAGGCCTTTCCTTTTTCAGGCCCATCGCAGAGGGATTCGAACCCGCCAGCACATCTATCACAAAGGCCGTGGTCAAAAAATGGCAAAAATGAGTACTGCTACTTTGTTTGCAACATATAAAAAGATAGTATTTGCTTAAGTTACGCAACATATGTCCATTATAAGTACTAACAGTTGGATCAAAATCGTGCTTTCATCGCCATTTCGACGGTAGCGCACAGAGATGTGGTGTAAGAGGCGGGGCATGCCCCGCCTCCGCCCTTTCAAGAAAGGACGGGGACACCGCCTAGAATTCGTCGTTGGAGTAATGAAGGTGACGAATGGAAGGAAAGGCGATGCCCCAAGAAGAGAGTGTACTGCGCCTCGGCCGCGACGAGGCCCTCGAGGCGGCGAGGCTTTGGCAGGAGTGCGGCGACGCGCGCGAGTTCGCGTGCAGGGTGCTGGGCGGCGTGATGAACGCGCTGATGGACTCCGAGGCCCAGCAGATGTGCGGCGCGAGCCGCAACGAGCGCAGCGACGGCAGGGAGAACAGCCGCAACGGCTACCGCCCCAGGTCGCTCAAGACCGCCGTGGGCGACGTGGAGCTCGAGATACCCAAGCTCAGGCACGGCACCTACTACCCCGAGGGCATGCTCGCGCGATGGTCGCGCGTCGACACATCGGTGGCCGCCATCGTGCAGGAGATGTACGTGTGCGGCGTGTCCACCCGCAAGGTCGAGCGCGTGGCGTCCAAGCTGGGCATATCCTCGCTGTCGAGCTCGGAGGTCTCGAGCCTCTGCTCCGACCTCGACGCCGAGGTGGCGGAGTTCCGCAGCCGCGACCTGTCGGGCACGCCGTGCTGCTACCTGTGGCTCGACGCCACCTACATGAGCTGCAGGGTCGGCTCGTCGGTCGTCTCGCAGGGCGTCGTGACCGCGATCGGGCTGGGCGCCGACGGGCGCAAGCACTTCCTGGGCTGCGACGTGGTCGACACCGAGAGCGAGGACTCCTGGGCGGCATTCCTCGGCGGGCTGCGCGAGCGCGGGCTGGCCGGCGTTCGCCTCGTGGTCTCCGACAGCCACGCCGGGCTCGTGGCCGCCGTCTCGCGCCTGTTCCAGGGCTGCGCCTGGCAGCGCTGCGTGACGCACCTGCAGCGCAACCTCCAGAGCGCCTGCTCGGGCAGGCCCGAGGACTCCAAGGCGGCCGTCAGGGACCTCGTGCACGCCGCGGTCTACCAGGACGACCCCGACCTCGCGCGCTGCGTGTGGGCCGAGGCGGCGCCCTGGGTGGCGTCGGTGTCCGCCAGGGCCGGCGAGGTCTTCGAGCGGGCCGAGGACTCCGCGCTGGCGTTCACGGCCTTCCCCAGGGCGCACTGGGCCAAGCTCCGCACCAACAACGTCCAGGAGCGCGCCAACCGCGAGATCAAGCGCCGCTACAGGGTCGTGCAGTCCTTCCCCTCGAGGGAGTCGATGCTGCGCCTGACGTGCGCGAGCCTCATGGAGACCGAGGGGCAGTGGTCCCAGCAGCGCGTGTTCTCCGAGGCCTCGGCCGCCGAGGGCTTCGCCGAGCCCGCGGACAGGCCGGCCCCGACAGAGGGGAGGCGCCGCGCGCTCGGGCGGCGCGCCAGGGAGATAGTGGACGAGATAGTCGAGAGGCGCGGTCTCAAGAAGGAGTAACATCGGGACTTGCAGCGACGGACCTCAGGACGCTCTTACACCACGTCTGCGCGCGCCACCATTTCGACTTGCTATCTGGCCTTATTAGTCCAAAATTGCTGCTACCAAATCGGTAACAGTACTCATATTTGATGTTTTTTGACCAGCAGGTCTCCCTGCCTTAGCAAATCTAAGGCAAAACGGGCTCCAGACCGCTGAATCATGCCGCATAGGACACGCCCACAGTCCGGAACCCGGTCCAAATTGAGTTATTGCGCCGCGTTAGCCCAAGACATCCGACAGGATCTCGATCAGACTGTCCACGTCGGCTTCCTCGCAGACGAGCGGCGGCAGGAAACGCAGCGTATGCGCACCTGTAGCGTTGATCACGGCACCGGCGGCCAGCGCGCGGGCAACAACATCATGCGCGTCGCCCGCGGCATCATCCAAATCACAGCCGAGCATCAAGCCGCGGCCACGTACCTCGGTCACGTGCGGCAGCTTGGCGAGCTTTGCCTCCATATAGGCACCCACCTTGGCAGCATGGTCGGCATAATCGCCGCGCACGAGCGCGGAGAGCGTCGCGGCGCACGCCGCGACGGCCAAGCAGCTACCGCCAAAGGTCGAGCCGTGGTCCCCCGGCTTAAACACGTCGGCAATCTCCTTCTTTGCCACGACGGCACCCATGGGCACGCCATCGGCAATGCCCTTGGCAAGGCTCATAATGTCGGGCTCCACGCCATAGGTCTGGAACGCAAACGGCTTGCCGGAGCGGAAGATGCCGCACTGGACCTCGTCGGCGATAAGCACGGCGCCCACTTCGTGTGCCAGGTCGCGCGCTGCCGCCATAAACTCCTCGGTCATGGGGTGCACGCCACTCTCGCCCTGGATCGGCTCGAGCATCACGGCACAAATCTCGCTCCCCAGCTGCTTAAAGATCGCACGCAGCTCGTCCACATCGTTGGGCGTGCAGGCCACAAAGCCACCCGGCAGCGGGCGGAAGCTGTCCTGCAGCCAATCCTGCATGGTGGCGGCAATGGTCTCGAGCGTACGGCCGTGGAAGCCGCCGCGCATGCACACGATGGTGTTGCCGCCATTACCGGCACGCTTGGCGTACAGGCGCGCGAGCTTCATTGAGCCCTCGTTGGCCTCGGCGCCAGAGTTGGCAAAGAAGGTCCCCCAAACCTGCTCATCCGCAGCCGGGGCACCAAGTGCAGCCGCCGTGGTCTCATCGCCGGCGACAATGGCATCGGCAAGCACGCGCGCACCATCTACGTCGTCGTTAGCAAGCTTGGACAGCAGTGCCGCGACCTGTCCGCGCTGCTCGATGTAGAAGTAATTGGAGACATGCATGAGCTTTTGGTCTGTGCCTCGAGCGCCGAGAGCACAGCCGGGTCGCCATGACCTAGGCTGCACACGCCGATGCCGGCAAGAAAGTCGAGGTACTCACGGCCATCGTCGCCGGTGAGCTTCATGCCGTGACCCTCGACAAACTCGACCGGAGAGCGGCCAAAGGTATGCATAACGTAATGGGATTCAAGCGATTGCTGAGCTGCAAGTGACATGGGATGCCTTTCGTTGGGCGCCAGACGGCGCGGGGCTATGGGCGCAGGAATGGGGCGGCTGCGGGTCAGCTAGACCGTCTGAAGCTTCTCGACCTCGTCAAGGTTCTCGGTCAGACGCGCAGCAAACGTCGAAAGCGGATGCGGATGCGTATCGAACTCGTAAGCCGTCTCGGTGGAATGGATCACGGTGCCGACGCCGGCATCGGTCAGCAGCTCCAGGAGCAGCGAATGCGGCGTGGTACCGTTAATGATGTGGGCACGAAATACGCCGCCGGCAAGCGCATCGACGGCCGCACGCAGCTTGGGAATCATGCCCTTATCGACCTCGCCACCGTAGAGCATCTCGTTAACCTCGTCGAGCGTTAGGTTGGAGATAAGCGAGTCCTTGTCGCTAAAGTCCTTGTACAGGCCATCGACATCGGTCAAAAAGATCGCCTTATGCGCGTGGAGCGCTGCCGCGACGGCACCGGCGGCGGTGTCGGCGTTGATGTTGAAGAAACCGCCGTCCCCCCCGCCGCGACGGTAGCGATGACGGGGATGTACTCGCTATCGAGTAAGCGCTCGATATAGTCGGTGTTGACGTGCGTCACTTTGCCCACGCAACCGAGCTCGGGGTCGAGCGGCTCGGCGATGAGCGTGCCGGCATCGCTGCCCGACACGCCCACGGCCAGGTTGCCGTGGTGGTTGATGGCAGCAACCAGCTCCTGGTTAACCTTGCCGCCCAGCACCTCGCGCACGATATCCATAGTCGCCGGCGTGGTCACGCGCTGGCCGTTCTTAAACTCGACGGGAATATCGTAATGGCTCAGCGCCTCGTTGATAGCCTTGCCGCCGCCGTGCACGATGACGGGGCGCATACCGATGATCTTGAGCAAAACGATGTCGCTCATCACGTCGCGGCGCAGCTGCTCATCGACCATGGCGGCTCCGCCATATTTGATAACAACCGTCTTGCCGGTCAGGTTCTTAATCCACGGCAGCGCTTCGAACAGCAGCTGCGCGGTTGCTTCGTTGGATTCGCTCGAACGACAATCGCGTGCGAATTTCATAATCTGCCTCGTCTTTCGTATCGTTATCGCGCCGTGCTCCGCTGTCCGCAATCGCGGCAAGATGCGCAGCGTGCCCGGAATCTAGGAACGGTAGTCGCCGTTGATGGAGATGTACTCGTGCGTGAGGTCGCAGGTCCACACGGTCGTTGCCGCGTCGCCTGCGCCCAGGTCGGCCGAGATCACGATCTCGGGCGCCTCAAAGCGACGCAGCGCCTCGTCCTCGTCAAAGAGAACGGTCAGGCCATCGCGACAGACAGGCATGCCCATCATGTCGATGGAAACTTCTTCCTGATTAAACTTCACGCCGCACTTGCCAAGCGCCATGGCAACGCGGCCCCAGTTGCAGTCGTGGCCGGCGATGCAGGTCTTAACGAGCGGCGAGTTGGCAACGGCACGGGCGGCGATATCGGCTTCCTCGTCGTTGGCGGCGCCGGTAACGTTGACCGTAACAAGCTTGGATGCGCCCTCACCATCGGCGGCGATATTGCGCGCCAGGCTCTCGCACACCTCGTGCACGGCAAATGCCAACTCGTCAAAGGCATCGGAGCCCTCGACGATAGGCTCGGCATCTGCGGCAGCGGCGCCGGAGGCAAGCATGATGCAGGTGTCGTTGGTCGAAGTGTCGGAATCGACCGTTACCTTGTTAAAGGTCTGCTTGACGGTCGAGAGCAGCAGGGTATGAAGTGCCGCAGGCTCGACGGGGGCATCGGTGGTGATAACTGCGATCATGGTGGCCATGTTGGGCATGATCATGCCCGAGCCCTTGCACATTCCGCCCACCGTATAGACATTGCCCGCATGACCCGCAGCCTCACTGACGTAGGTCACGGCGTACTCCTTGGAGTGCGTGTCGGTCGTCATGATGGCGCGAGCGGCATCGGCGCCACCGTGAGCGGAGAGCGCCTCGTAGGCAGCAGGAATGGCGGTCTCAAACGTGTCGATCGGCAGAATCTGGCCAATCACGCCCGTGGAGGCAACCAGAATCTGCTGGGGCTCGCAGCCGATGACCTGCGATGCGATGCTGCACGTCTCGCGCGCGCATGCAAGGCCGGTCTCACCCGTGGCGGCGTTGGCATTGCCAGAGTTGACCGAAACGCCGGCGATGATACCGTAACCCTTGTCGGCACCGCCCAGGTTGGCACGGCTCACTTGCACGGGCGCCGCGCAAAAGCGATTGGTGGTAAACACGCCGGCACCGGGACAGGGTTTATCGGGCACGACGAGCGCGTAATCCAGACGCTCGGGGTTCTTGCGGAACCCAGCGTGGATGCCCGCAGCTTTAAAACCAGCCGCCGCCGTAACGCCACCCTCGACGGCGCGAATCTTGATATCGAACTGCTCTCTATTCATCGTCCCCATGACTCCTTTATATCAAACAAAAAGTGGGCATCGGTCGGAGCGCCATACCAGTCACAATCACGAGACCAGCTTAAAAGTGGCGCCCAACTCGATACCCGACTACCAAATCGTTAACAATCGAATGTGCTACACCGGGCACGCCACTGTGGGCAAGCCTCGTCGCTCGTCAAAGCCAAAGACGATATTGGCGCACTGGACCGCTTGGCCCGCAGCGCCCTTGCACAGATTGTCGATGGCGCCCGTCGCCACCAGCACGCCTGCACGCTTGTTGAGCGCAAGGCCAATCTGGGCGGCATTGGTACCGACGACCGAAGCCGTCTTGGGCTGCTGGCCGGCATCGAGCACGCGCACAAAGGTGCGACCGGCGTAAAACTTCTTGTAATGGTCGACGACATCCTCAAGAACCAGCGCGTCGAGAGCCTGCGGCGCGAGCGGCATCGTCACCGTGGAAAGCAGGCCGCGCTTGAGCGGTGCCAAGTGCGGGGTGAAGACGATGCGGTCGGCCAGGCCGAGTATCTGCTCGATCTCGGGCGTATGACGATGCTTGCCCACGCCATAGGCTTCCAGGTTCTCGTCCGCGCTGCAAAAATGGGTGCGGGCGTTACAGGACTTGCCGGCACCCGTCACGCCGCTGATAGCGTCAACGATCACGGGACCGCTCTCGGCCACCCAGCCCGCACGCACGGCAGGAGCGGCTGCAAGGCTCGTTGCGGTGGGATAGCAGCCGGCGCAGGCGACCAACACGGGCTTTCCGGCGGCATGGCTGGAAGCAGCAGTCTCTAAGTCCTGACAGAACAGCTCGGGCAGGCCAAAAGCGCGGGTCTTGAGCAACTCGGGGCTCGTGTGCTCAGCGGCATACCATGCCTCAAAGACGGACGCGTCGCTCAGACGGTAATCGGCCGAAAGATCAAAGCAGGAAACGCCCGCGGCAAGCAGCGCGGGCACCTGTGCCATGGCAGCCGTGTGCGGCACGGCAAGAAAAACCGCATCGCAGCTCTTGAGCTCGAGGGCGTCATGCGTGGTGAAAACCAGATCGCTCACGCCAGCAAAGCTCGGATACACCGCGGACAGCGGCTGGCCGGCATCGGCGTTGGACGTAATGGCAACAAGTTCAAACTCGGGATGACCGAGCACGAGGCGAATGAGCTCGGCGCCGGCATATCCAGCCGCGCCGACGATTCCAACCTTCAAAGACATATCAGACTCCTTGTCTGCGATTTATGCACCGATGCGCATTTCGCAGTGGTCGTTATGAAGTGGGTTGAAACTTTAGCACCAAAAGATGCATGAACACGTAAATGGCTTGCATATTCATGCATTGAAACATTCCCGACACATTCGCTTGAAAGAACTGACAAATGGAGCGGGCCCCGTATTGACCGGCGCTCCTAACGGCGCCGGTCAATACGGGGCCCGCCCATGCGAAAACCAAGTTGTTAGGATGAGCCAGCTGGCTAGAGCTCGACCGGCACCCATTCGTCGTGATTGCAGATAAAAGCCTCGGGATCCTCGACGCTAAAGAAGACGAGCGTGGGATCGCCTGCGCCCTCGTAGTGCTCGCCTAGGCGCTCCAGGTGCCTCCAGCCTGCCTCGCGCATATCGGGAGCGGCCTGGTCATCCAGACCCGCATGCCCGCGCAAGATAAGCCAGCCATGGCCCGGCCACCAACTCGTGGCCTCAAAGCGCTGGTTTTGCAGCAGCTCCTGCCACACATCTTTGGTGCACGCTGTCACAAACCACAGCTTGCCGTCCTGAATCTGCGCAAACGAAAACGGACGCACATGCGGCTGCCCATCCACGCTCGTCGCCAGATACCACGCCGGCACCGACGTCAGATACTCCAGCACCGTATTCAATCCGTCCACGTCTCCTCCTGTACTAGCTAGTTTGAGAGCCTGGTTTGTGCGAGCTAGAGCTCCAGGCGCTCCTCGCTGCCGTCGATATCACAGAAGCGCGCGGCAATGTTGCGGACCGAAAAGAAAGCAAGGCGGCCGTCGTTGGCACTCTCGTGTTCCTCGCCAATGCCCACCATGTGCTTAAAACCCGCTTGACGCACCTTGTCACTCGCAACTGCGTCGTCCTCAAGTGCGGCTTCGCCGGTCAATACGATCCAACATTCCCCCGGCTTCCAGCCCGAGAGCTCAAACTTGGGATTCGCACTCAGCTCCACCCACACATCCTTGTCGCGCGACGTGCAAAACCACAGTTTACCGTCATCGACCATGGCAAACGAAAACGGTCTCACGCGGGGCTGATGTCCGTCGGCCACATCGGTCGTGGCCAGATACCACGCCGGAATGCGCCTGAGATACGAACAGGCGCGCTCAAGCTGAGCCGTGCGGTCGTTGTCGGTCATAGGGACCCCTTTCTTGCGCTCGAATCGCGCTTAAACAAGTTGAAGATTGATGACGATGACGCAGATGAGCAGCAACGCCGTCACCACCGCCGCCAACGCATCGCCGCGGCCAAATGCAAGCGCATGCAGGCGCGTACGGCCCTGCTCGCCGTGATAGCAGCGTGCATCCATGGCGGCAGACAGCGTCTCGGCATGGCGGAACACGCCCGTGAACAGCGGAATCGCCACACTGCCGAGCATACGCACGCCGCCGAGCGGACCGCCCGTCACGCGCGCGCCGCGGCTTGCCTGTGCATCGGCCGTCTGTTTCATCTCAGTGGCAAACTGCGGCATAAAGCGTAGCGCGATACCCATGATCATGCCGAGCTCGTGCGCAGGAAGTCCCACACGCGTAAACGGCGCGAGCAGGCGCTCAAAGCCCGCGGTGAGGTCGAGCGTCGGCGTGGTGAGTGTAATGGCGCTCATGCCGGCCATCATCAACGTCAGGCGGCACGCCATAAAGGCGGCAGAACGCAGTGAGCCCTCGCTTATCTGCAGAAAGCCGAGCTGCCACAGGATGCGCCCACTCTGATCGGTAAACAAGTTGAGCACCGCGACCACGACGACGATTGCCAGCAGCGGCGCCATCGACGACAGAACGCGACGAACCGGCACCCGAGACACGGCATAGGTCAGCACAACGAAAATTGCGACCGGGGCCAGTCCGCGGAAGCCACTGACCGTGAGCGTCGTGATCAGAAACACAAAGCCCAAGAGCAACTTAGTTCGCGGGTCCAGGCGGTGGATCGCACTATCGCCGGGATAGTAGCTGCCAAACGAAAACGCCTCCATTAGCAGCCCTTCTCTCGCGCGACCGTCTTGAATTTAGCAATGTCCGCGACGTTAGAAGGACCGCCCGAGGAACCGATTAGCAGGTCCACCAACTCGTCTGTCAGCGACTCAACCGTATAGAGGCCGTCAAAGCGCAGCGGCACGCCCTCCTCCGTAAGCGCCAGCGCCATACGCTGGGCGGCGGGAACGCCCAAGCCGATTGATTTAAGCTCATCGGCATGCGCAAAAACCTGAGCGGGCGTGCCCTCGGCAAACACCGCGCCCTCGTTCATCACAACGATACGGTCACAACAATTTGCCAGGTCATCCATGCTGTGCGAAACCATGACAACGGTCAGGCCTTCGTCATGTAAACGGCCAATGAGCTCCAGGAAATCCCTGCGGGCAGCCGGATCGAGGCCCGCCATGGGCTCGTCGAGCACCAGCACCTCAGGTTCCATGGCGAGCACGCCGGCAAACGCCACGCGACGCTGCTGGCCGCCCGAAAGCTCAAAGGGGCTCTTGTCGCCGACCGTGGAAAGATCGAGGCCCACGCGCGAGAGCGATGACTCGACACGACGGTCGACTTCATCTTGCGGCAAGCCAAGGTTGTGCGGACCAAACGCCACGTCCTGCGCCACGGTTTCGGCAAACAGCTGACGCTCAGGATACTGAAACACCACGCCGACCTTGGCCTTAACCGCAGCGGCGTCTTTCTTGTTTGATAGGTCGAGCCCCAGCGCGCAAATGCTTCCCTCCTGCGGACGGATCAGCCCGTTGAGATGCTGGACCAGAGTCGATTTACCCGAGCCGGTATGGCCTGCTAGCCCCAGGAACTCGCCGCGACGCACCGTCAGCGATACATCGCGCAGCGCCCACGGACTGCTGGGGTCGTTTCCCCAGAGAGCCTGTTTGCTCGATTTGCCCGCAGTGGCCGAGCGCTTATGCCAGCGGCGGCGCTCGCGCGGACTGAGCGAATAACTGTACGAAACATGGGATAGCTCTATGACGGGCTCCGACGCGTTGCCCTCGTTGTCTACCGGAACAGTGCCGTCAGCGATTTCCAACTGGGATGCGGAAGACTGCCCCGCGGTGCCTGCCCCACTCCGCTCGGCATAAGCCTGCGCAATCTCGGCGACCATATCCGCCTCACGCACCTGCGCGCAAACGGACACGCCCTTCGCACGAAGTGCCCTACCTAGACAGCACGACGCCGGCATATCCAAGTTGAGCTGCGCAAGTTCGTCCGCCCGCGTCAAGATTTCCTCGGGCGTACCGAGCATGGCAACGCGCCCCGCCCGAAACACCGCGACACGATCGGCCTCGGCGGCCTCTTCCATAAAGTGCGTAATCATCACGATAGTCATGCCGCGATCGTGGAGCGCATGACAGGCCTTCATAAGGCCCTTGCGTCCGCGCGGATCGAGCATCGAGGACGCCTCGTCCAAAATGAGCACGCGCGGTTCCATGGCGAGCACGCCGGCAAGCGCCACGCGCTGCTTTTGTCCGCCCGAAAGCGCGTGGGTCTCATGGCGCTCAAAGCCCACCAGGCCCACGCCCTTCAGCGCCTCGCGTACGCGCTGCGCAATTTGCGCCGATGGCACGCCAAGGTTTTCGGGACCGAACGCAACGTCATCTTCGACAAGCGTTGCCACCAGCTGGTCGTCGGGATTCTGGAATACCATGCCCGCGGTCGAACGAATGTCGTAAATCAGCTCGGGGTCGGACGCATCCATGCCGTTGATGCGTACCGTGCCCGCATCGGGTTGCAACAACGCATTCAGATGCTTGGCAAACGTCGACTTGCCCGACCCATTGCCACCGAGGATGCAGAAAAACTCCCCGTCCTCGATGCTCAGATCGACACCATCGAGTGCCGACACGGCACCGTCATAGCTAAAGGAAACGCCCCGACACTCAATCATGCGCGCCCTTTGACCTGGTCCTTTTTAGGCGTGATGAGGTTGGAAACTGCTTTATACACCACCAGCGTCAACACCGAGTTAAGCACGGTCTTGATAAGGTTGAACGGCAGTACGGCAGGAATCATGAGCGGGGCGATCACATCGACCGAGCCATACCAGAACCAAACGCCAATAGTAAGGTTTGCGACCATAGACAGCGCCGTAGCGGCAATGACGCCGAGCACCAGGCCAATCACGGCACCCTTATAGGTGTGCATCTTCTGATAGACGATAGCCGCGGGCAGAATGTAGCCCAGCGTGGCAACCAGGTTCATAAGCGCGCCGACCCAGTCACCCGTGGTGAGCGCATGGATAACGATAGCCATAGCGGCAACAGCAGTGCCGGCGCCAGGACCATACGCAAACCCGCACACCATCGCCGGTACCAGCGACGGGTCATACGTCAAAAACGGCGCCGAAGGAAGGATAGGCAGCTGCACGTACATAAACAGGGCGCCCAAGGCGCACATCAACGCCATGGTAACGAGCTGTTTGGTGCTCCACCTATTCGTGTTCTCAAAATGGATATGCTGCGACTGTTCAGACATAAGATCACCTGCCTCTTTCATCCGGACTCTAACCGTTGGTACTGGGATCTCACCAGTTCAGCCGGCATGCGAACCAACACACGCACGGGTCGCGGACTCATCGGCTCGGTCGCAGGCACCTCGCCTGCGCCACGGCACCCCTTTGGCACCGCCCGATTTACCGCCAGTGGGGAATTCCACCCCGCCCTGAAACAGCAACTGCAAGTGTAGCACCGGTAGGCTTTCGCGCAAGTATGCCAAGGGTAATTTATGGTAGGGAAACGCCCCACAAATACGCCCGGGATAGAGCGGCGCAACAACAATGCTGCAGCACGCTAACAACTGATCGCAGGCAAGTACGAAAGATCAAGAAGGGCAGTCAACACAGAATTCCCCGAAGTGCAAAGGGCGCGATTCCACAATCTAACCCGAATTCCACCACAAATTGCTGAGTCAATGGATGTAGACTCAAGCCAGACAGAGAAATTAGGTTTTCCGCCATCTCCCTGTCCTCCGTTTTTTGAAGACCTCCGACAGTGGCTCCAATCTTTAGCCGGAGTACCACAGCTCGGGGGTCAATTCATGTAGCAGGAGATATCATAACAAGAACCGCTGTCCTAATCGATGGAAATTTCTTCCTGAAACGAGCGCGCAGGCTATGGGGAGACACTTCACCCGAAAAGCGCGCATCGGAATGTCATGCCTATGCCCTGCGGCACATATCCGCCAAACGAAAGATGACGCTAGAATACGGCGACCGCTCCCTATACAGAATCTTCTTCTACAACTGTCCACCACTAGAAAACGGCACTTTTAAGCAGCCCTGGGACAAACACAATACCGTGTTCAGCCGGAAGCATCCCTCCAATGTATGGATGTCCGATTTCCACGCAGCCCTCGGGGAGAAGAGGAAAGTTGCGATGCGCATGGGCGAACTACGCTCAGCGAACGCGCATTACAACTTGAAACAAGAATCGCTCAAGAAGCTACTCAAGGGTGAGTTGACAACAACCGACCTCGGGCAGGAAGATTTCACCCTCGTTGGGTTAAAGCAATCCGGTGTTGACATGAGAATCGGACTCGATGTCGCCTCGCTCGCCCATGGGAGAACTGTTGATCAAATCGTTCTCATAGCTGGTGACACAGACTTCATCCCAGTCGCAAAAACGGCCAGAAGGGCAGGACTCGATTTCCTAATCGATCCGATGGGCCACCATCTGCCTAGCGAGCTCATTCTTCAATCTGATGGCATCGAAGATATATCGAATGAGTTCGATCCTGCCAAAGTCAGATAGCAAGTAAGGGGCCGTCCCGCGGGACGGCCCCTTTCATAAACCTCGAGCAAGCCGTCTACCCAAGAACTTGCAAGACGCGAGTCGAGACGAGCCCGCCACTCAATTGAGCAGACAGTCGATTAAAGTCGAACAAATGAGAGATTTCGAAAAGTTGAACAATAATTCAGCACAAAAAGGACCCCTTGTCCGCGGCTCCAAAGGAGCAGGACAAGGGGTCCCAATCTAACCGAGGACGTTCCGGAGAGAAGCCCCGTCACGCCCCCGGATTCCCGGTGGGAGTTCTAGACCTTGTCGGCCTTAGTACATACCGCCGCCCTGCTGACCAGCGGTAGCAGCAGCGATAGCGTCCTCAAGCTGAGTGTTCTTGGGCACATCGGAGACGGTAGCCTCGGTGATGAGGATCAGACTGGCGACGGAAGCAGCGTTCTGCAGGGTGACGCGGCTGACCTTGACGGGGTCGAGGACGCCCATCTCAATCATGTCGCCCCACTCGCCGTTGGCAGAGTTGAGACCCTGGCCGGCGGGCAGCTCGGCAACCTTGTCGACCACGACAGCGCCCTCAAAGCCAGCGTTCTTGGCGATGGTAGCAACCGGAGCAGTCAGAGCCTTCTTGACGATGTCGACACCGATCTTCTCCTCGGGGTCGTCGAGCTCAACGGCGTCGAGCGCAGGAGCAGCGTCCATGAAGGCGACGCCGCCACCGGCGACGATGCCCTCCTCGACAGCAGCGCGGGTAGCCTGCAGGGCGTCCTCGACGCGGTGCTTGATCTCCTTGAGCTCGGACTCGGTAGCAGCGCCGACCTTGATGACGGCAACGCCACCGGAGAGCTTGGCCAGGCGCTCCTGGAGCTTCTCACGGTCGAAGTCAGAGGTGGTGTTCTCCATCTCACCCTTGATCTGAGCGATACGAGCGTCGATGGCCTCCTTGGAGCCAGCGCCGCCGACGACGACGGTGTTGTCCTTGGAGATGGTGACGGACTTAGCGGTACCGAGCATATCGGCGGTGATGTCAGCGACCTTCACACCCAGCTCGTCCAGGGCAGCCTGGCCACCGGTGAGGACGGCGATGTCCTCGAGGATGCGCTTGCGGCGATCGCCGTAGCCCGGGGCCTTGACGGCGCAGACGTTGAGGGCGCCACGGATCTTGTTGAGGACCAGGGTCGGCAGAGCCTCGCCGTCGATGTCCTCAGCGATGATGAGCAGGCCGCGGCCAGCGCGCTGGACAGCCTCGAGAACGGGCATGATGTCCTGAACGCTGGAGATCTTCTGGTCGGTGATGAGGATGTACGGATCCTTCATCACGGCCTCCATGCGGTCGTTGTCCGTGACGAAGTAAGCGGAGACATAGCCCTTGTCGAACTGCATGCCCTCGACGGTGTCGATGGTGATGTCGAACGTCTGGGAATCCTCGACGGTGATGACGCCGTCCTTGCCCACGACCTCCATGGCCTCGGCGATCTTCTCGCCGACCTCGGGGTCACCGGCGGAGATGGTACCGACGGAAGCGATCTGCTCCTTGGTCTCGACCGGCTTGGCCTGCTTCTTCATCTCGGCGACGGCGGCGTTAACAGCCTTGTCGATGCCGCGACGAATGGCCAGCGGGTTGGCGCCAGCGGCGACGTTGCGCAGGCCGTCGTTGACGATGGCCTGAGCGAGCAGAGTTGCGGTGGTGGTGCCGTCACCCACGGTGTCGTTGGTCTTGGTGGCAACCTCCTTCACCAGCTGAGCGCCCATGTTCTCGATGTTGTCCTCGAGCTCGATCTCCTTGGCGACGGAAACGCCGTCGTTGGTAATGGTCGGGGCACCGAACGTGCGCTGCAGCGCAACGTAGCGACCCTTGGGGCCCATGGTGACGGTAACGGCGTCGGCCAGAGTGTTGACGCCCTTGGCAAGCTTAGCGCGGGCATCGGTGTTGAACGTAATGTTCTTTGCCATGGTAGGTAATCCTCCAAAAGAAATGTGACTCGCGTCGCCGCTTCCGAGTCCTATGCGGCGGACGCGTTCAAAGACGAATCAGAGATTCTGACGAGACTAGGCCTCGACGACAGCGTAGATGTCGTCGGCGCGCATCAGCAGATACTTCTCGCCGTCGACCTTGACCTCGTTGCCACCGAACTTACCGTAGATGACAACGTCACCGACCTTGACGTCCATGGGAATGCGCTCACCCTTGTCGTTGACCTTGCCGGCGCCAACGGCAACGATGGTGCCACGCTGCGGCTTCTCCTGAGCGTTGCTGGCGATATACAGACCAGAAGCGGTCTTCTGCTCGGCCTCGTCGGGCTTGACCAGAACACGATCTGCAAGCGGCTTCAAAGACGACATGCTTGTCTCCTCCTTTTTGGGCCGCGCGGTTATACCACGCGAATTAACCCTTTTTGTTTGCGTACGCGTTGAATGGTACCCACGAATGGCGGGTTATACAACACGGAGTCAAAAAATCTTATTTTTTGGCACTTAGATTTTCTGAATGCCGGGGGATAACTTAGCGGTGACTCCCGTGTGGTTCCGGAGGGGCGGGGCATAAGGTTTCCTGCTCGGGCAGTCCTGCTCGCACGAAGGCCACATTAAGTGGCCTTCGGCTCGTGCGGAACTCGCGATAAACCTTATGCCCCGCCCCTCCGGAGCCACACGGGAGGCAGGTTAACTAATTCGGGCCCGGCATTCAGAAAAGTCAGTGCAGCAAAATGGCGATGCAGATGTTGCGAACAAGAAAGGGGCACGTTGCTGAAACGTGCCCCCCTATGAGTGGGGTATGAGGCTAGCGCTCGTAGATTACGTTACCTGCCAGGTAGGTGGCCTGAACCTTGGTGGCTTGCAGTTCTTGGGGGTCGATGGTGAGTGGGTTTTGATCCAGGACTACCAGGTCGGCGTACTTGCCGGGCTCCAAGCTGCCGAGGTTTTGCTCGTCGCCCGCTGCATAGGCGCTGCCCAGGGTGTAGTTGCGCAGGGCTGTTGCTGCATCGATGCGCTCGCTCGGTAACCAGCCGCCCTCGGGCCAGTGGCTTTTGGGATCCTGGCGCGTGATAGCCGTGTAGAGCACGTTCATGCTTGTAACAGCTGTGATGGGGCTATCGGTGCCGAAGGCTTGGCGGATGCCGCGCTGCTTATAGGTCGCAAACGGCCACATGATGCGGCTGCGTTCCAGGCCCAGGTCGCGCTCGGGGCCGCCCGGGTCGAGTGTAATGTGACAGGGCTGGCTCGAGGCAACGACGTTAAGCTTGCGTAGACGATCGATGTCCTCGGGCAAGAGGTTCTCCAGGTGCTCGAGCGTGTTATGGCCGTGCTGGGGCAGGCCGTACAGGTCGGCGGCCTCCTCGAAGATATCCAGCGCGGCATGAATCGCACCGTCGCCGATGACGTGGATGCGCACGGTATGGCCGCGCTCCGCGGCCGCCAGAACCAGCTTGCGCATGTGCTCGGCAGGAACCGTCAGGCGACCTTGATCGCCCGGGAAGCGCGGGTTGGTATAGGGCTCGGTGAGATAGGCCGTGTGTTCGCTCGACACGCCGTCGAAGAACTGCTTAAAGCCTGGCGCCGAAAGCAGCGCGTTGTTCGCGTAACGTACCTGCAGCTCTTCCAAGCGCGATTGGTCATCCAGCAGCGTGGGGAACAGATGGGCTCGGATGCCCAACTTGCCGGCTGCCTGCAGTTTGTCGTAGACGTCGTCGCGGATAAAATCGCAGCCCGGCATGGGCATGAGCGACATATCGCATATCGAGGTGATGCCCTGCTCGGCCATCCGCCTCATTTGATCGGCGTAAGCGCTTGCGATGCGATCCTCGCCCAGCCACTCAAGGCAGCGCGGTAGCAGCTGCATGGCAGCCGCCTCGTGAGCAATGCCCGTGAGCTCGCCGTTTGCATCCTTGTCGTAGCTACCGCCCGCTGGTGGCTCGCTGTCGCGCGTGACGCCGAGTGCATCGAGTGCGCGGCTGTTGAGCCACAGCGTGTGCCCGTCGCCCGAATACATAACGCAGGGACGATCGGGGAATGCCACATCGAGCGACGCCTTGGTAGGATGCTCGGGCGGGTCCCAACGGTAGTCGCGCCAGCCCTGCGTCACAACCCAAGCGTCGTCGGGCAGGTCCTGGGAAAACTCGAGCGCATGTTGCACCAGCGCCGCCTCGGACGTGCCCATATCCATGAGCATGTACGGCGAGGAACCGACCGAGGTATGGAAGAAGTGCAGATGAGCGTCATGGAAACCGGGGCAGACAAACTGCTCGCCGTAGTCGATAACCGACGTAGCGGCAGGAGCGGCGGCGATCACGTCATCGGGCGCACCGACTGCGACGATACGGTCGCCTGCGATGGCAATCGCCAGCTCGCGGGTGGTATCGATGCCGTCTTGCGCGGTAAAGACGTTCTTGGAGCGGATAATCCGATCGATATGTTGCATGGGCATCCCCATCTCTGGCAGGAAATTCAACACCCCCGAGTGTACTCCCCCGCCCTTGTAACAAAACCCCAAGCGGCAAACGGCAACTTTACCAGCCCTAGCGGCAGGTGGCATACTGGAGAGAGCCTGTACGATTTTGCGATCAACCCAGCAAGGAGCAAATCGACCATGACGAAGACCAAGGCACAGCAGATTATGGCGGCGACCGAGGCTCGCGCGGCTGACGACGTCACCGCGGCCATCCAAGATATCGCTACCGAGTTTGAACCATATATCATCAAGCAGCGCCGGCACTTCCATAAGCACCCGGAGCTGAGCCTCGCCGAGGAGCGCACGACCTCCGACATCGCCAACCAGCTCGACGCCATGAATATCCCCTACGAGCGTCCCCTTAAGACGGGCCTGGTGGCAACGCTTCGCGGCACCGCGCCCGACGCCTATCGCGAGGACGGCACGCCACGCCGCCGCATCCTGCTGCGCGCCGATATCGACGCCCTGCCCGTTACCGAGCAGACTGGCGAGGAGTTCGCCAGCGTCAACGAGGGCTGTATGCACGCCTGCGGCCACGACTGCCATATCGCCATGATGCTCGGAACGCTGCAAATCCTGCGCCATATGACCGACGACATCCACGGCGAAGTCCGCATCGTATTCCAGCCCAGCGAGGAAAACGGCCAGGGCGCTAAGCTCATGATCGGCACGGGTGTGCTCGACGGCGTCGATGGCGCCTACGCCGCGCACATCTGGAGTGAGGTCGACGCCGGCACCGTGAGCTGCGAGCCCGGTCCGCGCATGGCCAATACCGACTGGTTCCGCATCGACGTCCGCGGCACCTCGTGCCATGGCGCCATGCCCCAGCGAGGTCACGACGCCGTCATGGTTGCCGCCGAGATCGTCAACGCCCTGCAAACCATTGTTTCGCGCGAAATCAGCCCCTACGAGCCGGCCGTCATCACCGTCGGCGAGCTGCACGGCGGCACCGCGCGCAACGTTATCGCCGGCACGGCCTACCTCGCCGGCACAGTGCGCACCTACGGCGATTCGACCCACGAGGAAATGCCGGAGCTCATGCGCCGCATCGTGGAGCATACCGCGGCAGCTCTGGGCGCCGAGGCAGAGCTCACCGACTACACCATCGCCAACTACAAGGTCGAAAACGACGCCGCCTCGAGCGAGCGCTGCCGTCAGGCTGTAATCAAGTGCCTGGGCCCCACCGGCCAAGGCCATTATCGCGGCACACTCTCGGGTGAGGATTTTTCGGAGTACCTGCGCCGCGTACCGGGCGTGCTCGCCTTTGTTGGCACGCGCAACCCCCAGATTGGCGCCACGTACGCCCAACATTCTTGCTTCTACAAGATTGACGAGTCGGTACTGGCCAAGGGCTCCATGGTGGCCGCCCAATATGCCATCGACTTTTTGGCCGAGCCCACACAAGAAGAGCTCGACGGCCCCACGATTGCCGCGGTCGCCGAGACCAATCCCGACCTGGCAGCCAAACTGCGCTCTGCCAAGGCCACGGCCGCCGAGGCCCGCGACGCCATGCACGATGCCCGCACCGCCCGACACGCCGCAATCAAGGGCATCCACGACGCTCGCGCCGCCGCCCGCCGCGAGGAGAAGCGCGGCGAGTAGTCGATCCACGACCATCTCGCAGTCATAGCCGCATCGCGATATCAAAGCGGGGGCGGACGCTTCGGCACGTCCGCCCCCGCTTATTTGTCAAGCGCTATTTCTACCGTTTCTACCCCGTCCCCAAATGGCAGGTGGCAGGGTTACTCGTCCTGCGGGTCCTCGTCGGAGCTTGGCGCAGGCTCGGGCTCAGGTGCAGGCTCGGGCTCCGGTTCCGGCATGGGCGCGGGCTCGGGCTCAGGCACGGGCGCGGGCTCAGGCTCAGGCTCAGGCTCAGGCACGGGCTCGGGCTCGGGCGCAGGCGCCGGCGCCGCAGCGGAATCGGATACGGGCGCTGCGTCGGCGCTAAAACCAGCCGGAGCAGACTTCTTCTCAAACGGCAGCACAAAAGTCAGGACGTCGTCCTTGTCCTCGTCGGCCCACTCGCTTGCGTAGCGCGCAACCCAATAGCCAACGGCACGGTGCTTGAGCATCTTGCCAAAGACCGTAAGAAATACGGTGACGAAAGCGACCAGCACCAAGAACAGCGCGAGCGTGACGCCACCGCCGGTAACAATTGCCTCAATACCCGTAGGACGATAGTAGTAGCTATACATACCGACAGAGGCAATGGCGCCAAAGACGACCGTCAAGATCCATGTGACAACGTTGGCGACCAGGCCCGTCAAAAACTCGGGAAGGAACGAAGCACAGAACAGCTTGGTCTTGTTGTGCTTAAACGCCGCCCAGACCTTATCGAGCGAAAACGCGCTCTCGACACGCCCGGTCACCGCAAAGTGCATCACGGCGATGTCGGCGAACATCTTAAAGAAGACACCCAGAATCGCCGAGGCAATTAGCGCCAGGACAAGCAGGCCAAGCGAGCCAAACAGCGCAGCCTCGAGCGCATAAGAGCCGTAATAAGAATACGAGCCCGCAGCGCCAATTACCACGCCCTCCACCAGCGAAAGCACCACACCGATAACGGGAATGGCAGCGATAACCTCGAGCACGACCGAAATAACGCTCGAAAAGACTCCGAGACCAAACGACGTGGAACGCATGAGTGGACGGTCCATGCCGTCATCGACCTTGAGCGACAGATCACGGCCCCACTCGATGCCAAAGCCGGAACCGCACACGCTCGCAATGCAAGCTGCCAAAAAGCCGATGGCAGCCGCAATGCCGCCAATAACGGGAATAAACAACACGAGCACCGACACAACGCAAATCAGCGCCGGCAAAAACGCGATTTGGCATACACGCTGAAGCACACCCGGAGTCTTGGTCATATCTTGGAACGCCTGAGCCACACAGCCCTTTGGCGCATTCGCCACGGGCGGTTGCGGAACAAACTGCTGGGGCTGACCCTGAGGGGCAGAGGCTGCGGCACCGGCATTGGGGGCACCACACGCACCACAGAACTTATCGTTGTCGCCCATGGGGGCACCACACTGCGAACAGAACATCGAGATCATCCCTTCGTATCTTGAGCGAATCATCTGGATCGCAAACGATGTCTTTGGCATCATTATCACCCAATGTGGGGACAAATACTCCAACATGACGCATTTGCAATGCGCAGGGCACTATTCGATTGTTTGATAAGCTCGACCGCGTTAGTTCGTTCCGCGGAAACCCTTGCCGACGATCTCGGAGCTGTCGACAATCGTGATAAAGGCACCCGGATCGATCTCGCGCGCGTAGCGACGCAGTTGCACGGCCTCGCGACGGCTCAGCACGCTCATAATCACCGTCACGCACTTGCCCGAGAAAGCACCGTAGCCGCGGCTGATAGTCGCCGTACGGTTGAGATGCTTGACGATAAACTCCTCGACCTTAAGGGGCTCGGAACAAATGACCGTGCAGACCTTACGAAGGTGAATGCTCTCAATGGCTTTGTCGACCACAAGCGTCTTGGCAAACAGGCCGAGTACGCAATACAGACCGACGCGCGGACCGTACAAGAAGGCCGCGATGGTCACGATGCCGATATCGACCAACAGCAGGGCGCGGCCAATCTCGAGCGTCGTGCGACGTTTGAGGATCATGGCAAGAATGTCCGTGCCGCCCGTTGAGGCTCCGATATCAAAGACGATAGCGCTGCCGAGCGCCGGCAGAATCACGGCAAAGCACAGGTCGAGCCACATATCGCCCGTCATCGAGACATCGGTCGGAATAAAGAACTCAAACAGCGAAACATAGGCGGACAGCGCAAACGAGGCGATGACGCTCCACAGGATTGCCTTGCGCTCCAAAAAGATAAAGCCCAAAACGACGAGAACCGCGTTGATAATCCACATAAAGACGCCGACGGGCAGGGTCGGGAACAGCGTGGACAGAATGACCGACACGCCCGAGGTGCCGCCAAAAGCAAAGTGATTAGGGGTTTTAAACGCAACGATGGCGAAGGCCGTAAGAATCAGGCCCAGATTGAGCTCGGCAAAAAAGCGCGGGAAGCCCGGCTCCTGGCTGCGCTTTTGGCCGGCACGCTCGCCGCGCTCGATATCGGTGCGATCAACCACGCGCTCCATCGGCACCACGGGAGGACGATGCATCTCCTCGGCAGCACGCGATGCCGCCTCTGCCGCGGCGGCCTCAATCGCCCATGCCTTGCTTTCTGTTTCGTGCTCGTCAGCCATTACGGCAACCCCTCGTTAACAATTTGGAAACAATGCGCCCATTAGGGTAACGCGGAACGCGACGATTGCAACCCCTAGTTAGACGAGCGGTATGCCTACATCGGGGGGCATACAAATAACGGCCGGCCACGCTTTTGCTTGCGCGGTCGGCCGTTTAACGTTTTCGCAGATAAAACCTGCCAAAACAAACCTGTCCCTTTTTGGAAGGTTATTCGTGCTGGCTGGTGCGGTGCTCGTACTCCTCGGGGGTGATGACGTCCTCGATACGCAGGTTGACGCCCGCCACCTCAAGGCCGGTCATCGCGGCAAGGCGCTCGGTGACACGTGCCTTGACATCGTCGAAGATCGCGGGCGCATAGGCGCCGTACTCGATAATGACGGAGATGTTGACGACCACACGATTGTCATCGGTGACCTCGACCGTCACGCCCTTGGTCAGATTCTCGGCACCAAACTGCTCCTGCACAAAGTGCATGAGGTTACCCTTCATGCCCAGAACGTGCGGAACCTCGCGGGTGGCCATGGCAACGATCTTCTCGATCACACCGTTGGAATAGGTCAGCGAGTCCTCGGACTCGTCTGTTTCCTCGTCGTCCTCATCCGCATCGGACTCGGCCTCGACGAGCGCCTCATCCTCGAGCGTCACATCCTCGGCCTCGGCGGCGACGGTCTCGTCCGCCTCGAGCTCGGTATCGGCCACATCGACCTTCGTGTTAAAAGCCATGGTTCCTCCTTATGCCCACCGCACACGCGGCGGTCGAATACATGCTAGCGACCGCTAAACAGACGGCCGAAGAAGTTGACGATCCCGTTCTCGCCATCGCGGATCTGGCCAATCACGGCGCCGATCAGCACAAAGAAAGCGATGACGAGCGTATCCCACAGGCCGAGCGTGAGCACCAGCACGGCGAGCACAAAACCAGCGACGGCTCCGAGCGTGGTGTTGGGATGACGGACGGCGTAGCTCCAGATGGCTGCCCCCGTACCCTTGATGAGACCCATGGCCTCATCAAAATCATCGGCGACCACGTCATGCGACTCGGTACCTTCCACCTTGGGATCGACGGCCTCGCCTGCCGGCACGGCGCTCTGATCGATAGTCAGACGCGGGGTGCGGACGGTCTTGTCTTGATTGGTATCACTCACCGGAAACCTCCACGGTCTGGACGGTAGTCTTGGACGGCAAAAAACGAACGCGTGCGATCGTGCCCGGCGTGCCGAGCATGGTGTCGCAGGACTCCTCGATACGTTGCTGCATCGCGGCTGCAAGGGAGGCCACATCCCGGTCGTCGAGCGCGATGGCGTCGACCTTAAAACGGACGCGCGATTCGTCGGAGCCCTGCACGCGTGCCTCGACATGCTCGACCATCACTCGGTCGTCGCGCTCTGCCGCGGTGCGAGCACACGAGGAGAGAGCAGCGAGCGTGACCTCGATATTGCGCTCCCCCGCCGGATGCACGCAGGACGGCTCGCGACTAGCAAACATCAGGCGGAAGAAACCCACGAGCACGCCGAGCGCCACGACACCGCCGCACGCCGTGACAACGATGCGAGGCATAGGGTCGCGCATCAGCAGCATAAAGCGATAGGTATATGGTCCCCAAAACTGGCAGACCAACGTTCCCAGCGCCACGACGGCGGCGGCAAGATACACGATCGCCAGGGCTCGTTTGAGCACGCGCATGCAGCGCTCCCTTCAAATCTCGATCCACAGAATGCAAAACGATTCGCATCATTATAAAAGAGCCGGGTCCGGTGCCTCATTGCACGCGGATCCGGCTCATCTATTCCACGAGGCTTGCATGCTCGCTTCATTATGCCCAGATATGCACGGCTCAATCCGTGCGGGCGCTACTCCTCCTCGAGGGCAGCGATGACCTCGTCGGTCATGTCCATGGTGCTGTAGACGTCCTGGACGTCGTCGAGCTCCTCAAGACGGTCGATGAGGCGCTGAACCTTCTTGGCGTCGGCACCGGAGACCTCGGTCGGGGTGGTCGGGACCATGGTGGTCTCGGAGCCCTTGACCTGGACGCCCTGCTCCTCGAGCGCCTTGGAGACAGCCATGACCTCGTTGGCAGTAGTCCAGACGATCCACTCCTCGCCGGCGTCCTCGTAGTCCTCGCCACCGGCCTCGGCGATGGCCATCATGAACTCATCCTCGTCACCGGCAGCACCGTTGGCGATCATAGTCTCCTTCTTGGCGTTCTCGTCCAGGATCTCCTTGGCGACGACGATCTGGCCCTTGCGCTCAAACTGGAAGGCAACGGAGCCGGAGGTGCCCAGGTTGCCACCAGCGTGGGAGAAGGCGGAACGGACATCAGCGGCGGTACGGTTGCGGTTGTCGGTCAGGCAGTCGACGTAGACGGCGACACCGGCGGGACCGTAGCCCTCGTACACGATGTTCTCGTAGACGGCGGCGTCGGCACCCGAACCAAAGGCCTTATCGATAGCGGACTTGATCTTGTCCTTAGGCATGGACTGAGCCTTGGCCTTGGCAACAGCAGCAGCGAGGCTGGCGTTGTTCTCGGGCAGCGGGTCGCCGCCGAGACGGGCAGCAACGGTGATGTTGCGGCTCAGCTTGGAGAAGAGGGCGGAACGCTTGGCGTCCTGCGCGCCCTTACGATGCTTGGTTGTGGCCCACTTAGAGTGTCCGGACATACGTGTCTCCTATCGGTTTCGACCTAAAGCCCAGCGCAGATGCTCGGGCAATATAAACAAACGTCGTTATGATATACCTACTGGCCTGCGAGATAAACCCCAAAATGAAGGCGTCGTGATGACGCAACCCTTCTACGCAAAGCAACCTGTCCCCTTTGCACCAGTTTGGCTAGTTCCACAGAAGGTCACTGCGGGCTATGGTGGCGCCGATGGCAAAGGGCATGCAGACGATGGCCGGGTACAGGTAGCGCATGTAGGTGGAGCCGTTGCAAGGACCGATCAGGCACACGGCGAGTACGCCCAAAAGCGGCACCCAAATGGCAAGCGCCCTCCACGAATGACGCCGCAACAGGTAGACCACCACGGCAATCATGATCCACACGTAGGTTGCACTGCTCATGGTAAGTGAGATAAACGGGATGCGCTGTACCGCCACGCGATACAGGTTAATCAGATGGCCACACCACCGCACGACCTTGCTATCGACCGGATGGAAATCGAAGTACTTGAGATTGTCGGGACGAGCCATGATCTCGGCACTGCGCGCCGTGCTGTAGACCCATGCGTCGCGGGCGCTCGGATAAAAGTAGCCATAGTAGTTATTGATAAGCGCCGAGATATAGCACTCGGGATCCTTTTTGAACATCTGGGCCCAAACCTCAAAATAGGCGTCGATATCCTCCTGCGAGGCGTACTCGTTAAAGCAATTTTTGACGGCGTCCGACTTATCCGGGTTGTAACGATGGCCCAGATTCTCGTACTTGAGCACACGGTCGATCACGGCACGCTCTTCGTCGGTCACCAAGCCGTCGCAGGGAGCTTCCTCAATCGTGCCATCGTCTTTGACCTTGGGGTTAACGCCCGAATTAAGGCCGTCGTGCTTTTGGACGAAGCGTGCCGTCTGTTGAAACGGAATCGAGAGGATCTCGCGCTTGGAGCCCGGCGTGATATCGTGCGCCGGCATAAAGACCTTGGTGAAGTACATGTTGGAGACAAGACAGAGCGCAAGCACCGCCAGGATGCCAACCCAGCAAAAGCGTGGCACGCGAAACGAGGACTCAGCACCCGTCTGCTTGGCCGCACGGCGAGCCGCATGCACGTCCCAAGCGCAAAACGCCGCCGCGATCACGCATGCCGCCAGCACAAACACCAGGCCGCCGTTACGCAAAAACGTCGACCCCATGGCGCCCAGGGCAAGCAACAGCCAGTCGTGACGCGCAAAAAGCGCGGGCTCGGGCTCGTCCACACGCTCGACATTCGCATCGCGACGAGGCAGGCCACAGGCCACAAGCTTGACGGTCTGCACCAGCAAAACCAAAAACGCATCGGCAAACAGCACATCTTTGGTAAGCAGGGCCGCGTAGTTGGAGAACATGGGCATAAACACAAAGAACAGCAAGATCACGCCGCGGACCGGCAGGCTCACGCCCAGCTTGCGCAACGACGAGATGGAATAGGCCATGCAGGCGGCCGTAATGACGAACTGAGCGCAGGTGTAGATGACAAGACCTGCGTTGGCGCTGTTGAACAGTGAAAGCCCCAGTTGGACGCACGAACCGATGATAGCCGTGTGCACGACCGGATGATGCCCGTTGAGCAACACGTTGGGATTGAGCAGGCGCAGGTAGTCACTCGTACCGTTGGGGTAGTTGAACCACTGGCGAATCTGCGCACCCGTATCTCCCATAAAAAGGCCGGGCAGCGAAGCGATGAGCGTGGGCGCCCAGGCGACCATAAGCACCAGGAAGGGCCCGGCAAAGGGATGGACCGAGAGCACGGCGTGAGCCATACGCCATACGCGGCCAAAGTGCGCTTCGGAAAACGGAATACGCCGAGAGCTCAGCCAATCTAGACACTCAAAGGCAAGGTAGAAGGCAACGACCGCCAAGAGCATCCAGCCCGCACCGCCTATCCAGGCGCAGATGATGCGCGCCTTGTCGCCGAGCACGATCTCGGCCGAATCGGTGAGGTCGTAGCTGCGGCCAAACACCATGCAGACGGCAAAGAACAGCGACGGAAGGATCACCGAGGGACGCCAGGCGTCGCCGCGGCCAAAGAATACGTAGCGAAACGGCAGCGTGAGCAGGCAGGCAAGCGCAAGCAGCATGACCGCGTCGGTATGGCCGGCAAACGAGAGGAGTACCTCGTAGCACACGTACAGCATGCCCGAGGCTTTGGGGTCAATCGCCAAGACCGCGTTGCTCGACACCGGGGCGGGATCGATGGAAAACGCCGTGGTTGCCAACAGCGCGAGCAAAAATGCGATGAGCGTCTGCTTGGCGGGGTAGCGCTTAAACCAGACGATGCGGGCAGCGTCGCGCGCAGCCGTTGTGGAGAGGTCGGAATCCTTCACAGTCCGAAAGCCTTTCTAGAAACCTATCAAACTCGGCAAGACCACCACAAAGGCGCCTGTCCCCTTTGCGGTGGTCTTAGTGGTTAGGCGTCCAAATAGACGCGCTGGGGGCGATTGCGGTGTCGGGCGAAGATGATGAGCGCCAGGCCGGCGATCACGAGCGGCAAACTCAGCAGCTGGCCCATAGTGATGACGCCGCCCAGCAGATAGCCCAGCTGCGCATCGGGCACGCGCACGAACTCAACGAGAAAGCGGACGATGCCGTACCCCATCACGAACACGCCCATAAACGTGCCCTGGGGCAGCAGCGGCTTTTTGCGGCTGAGCACCTGCAAAATACAGAAGAGCACAATGCCCTCAAGAAACGCCTCGTAGAGCTGGGAGGGATGGCGCGGCATATCGCCCGCGGTGCCGCCAAAGACCACACCCCAGGGCAGATCGGTCGGCTTACCCCACAGCTCACCGTTCACGAAGTTGGCGCAACGTCCCAGACACAGCGCCAGCGGAGCACCGATCACAGCAAGGTCGGCGATGGTCCAGGCGTCGAGCTTATACATGCGGCACACGATGATGCCGCCCAAGATGCCGCCCACCAGGCCGCCGTGGAAGCTCATGCCGCCCTCGTTGGTGGCAAAGATCTCGAGCGGGTGGGCCAAATAGTAGCCATCACCGTAAAAGACGACGTAAAACAGGCGCGCGCCGATAATAAGGCCAAAGACCGCGCCGACCACGACGCTCGTCAGGTCATCAATCGTAATGTCGAAGCCCCAACGACGTTGCGTGCGGTACATAACGACCGCCGTGAGCAGAGCGCCGACCACGTAGGCCAGACCGTACCAGTAGATGGTGATGGGGCCCGCCGAGACCGCGACGGGATCAAGCATATGGTAGAAGTCGTTGAGCATGTCGACCCTCCTGCTCCCTACATACAAATGCGGCCGCGGGCCTTGCTCTCGCAGCCGCATATTTGGGCGTGACGTCTATGCGGAGTATGCCGTCCGCAGCTTTCGCATCTTAGAACGGCGCGTACTCGTCGTACAGGTCGTCGGTCTCGCCGGAGGCATTGACCTGCTCGACACGTGTAACGCCGGGCACGTGCTCCTTGAGGATACGCTCGATGCCCATGGAAAGCGTCAGGGCGCTCATGGGACAACCGGCACAGGCGCCCTGCAGTTCCAGCTTGACGACGCCCTCGTCGTCGACGCCCACATACTCCATATCGCCGCCGTCGGCCTGCAGGTTGGGGCGAATCTCTTCAAGAACCTTCTTAAGCAGCTCTTCGTTAACAGCCACAGGGGCTCCTTTCTCACAACAACGCGGGCACGCCCGCGGACAGAAGCTATGTTACTACAGCCATGTACCCGCTCACGAGCCGTCCATGCGCGCAGACGCGACTTTCACGAGTAGTCAATTTGGGACGGGGCTCTTTGAGCTGCGTTCGTCGTCAGATAGCGACAACGCATATTACTGTCGAGCTTGTCCCCCGGTACCAATCTGAACATCGACGATGACCTGGCGGTAGCTGATGCCGCAGGAGTCGAGAATGCGGCGGCTGATACGGCCATCATCGGTGTCGGCGTACTTGTTGTCCAGGTAGACAACCTCGCCCACGCCCACCTGCGCCAAAATCTTGGCGCAGTCGTGGCACGGGAACAGCGTGACGTAGACCGTGGAACCCTCAAGGTCTTTGAGCGAACCGCGGTAGTTGAGTACGGCGTTTGCCTCGGCATGCACCACGTAGTTGTGCTTGTCCTGCAACGGGTCATCGCTCGTTCCCCACGGGAAAAAGTCATCGTTGAGTGCCGAGGGTGTGCCGTTGTAACCCACCGAAAGGATGCGGTGGTTGGTGTTGGCGATGCACGCACCCACCTGCGTGTTGGGGTCCTTGCTGCGGCGCTGCGCGGCGATGGCCACGCTCATAAAGAACTCGTCCCAGCTAATAACGTCCAGGCGCTTGCCTGACGAAGTTTGATGAAGATCGTCCGACATGGCAGACACCTCCGTAATCGCAATAGTTTGACCCATTGTAGCAGGTGAAAGGTGGGGGCGTTTGTCCCACCGGCGCCCTCACTTTTACACGCGGCGGGGCTTTTGGTTGATACGGTAGAGCTCGGCGAGACCCCGCAACGTCAGCGCGTCGTCGACCGTCAGGCTATGGCCGACCAACGCCGCGAGCGCCTCGGCATCATCGCCGGTAATGACGATGGGCACGCTGCCCTCGCCCGCCGCCTTGGTCGAGCGCATCTCGGCAAGCACCATATCGAGCATGCCGTCGATGCGGGCCACCTCGCCCAAGACCACGCCCGAGCGCATGGCCTCGCGCGTGTTGCGGCCGATCACATGCGTCGGTGCCGAGGGCTCGACCTGAGGCAAACGCGCCGCAGCCGCCGAAAGCGAGCGGGCGCCAAGTGCCAGACCCGGCGCGATGACGCCGCCGACAAAGGTTCCGCGCGCATCGATGACCTCAATATTGGTCGTAGTACCCAGGTCGATCACGATGCACGGAGAGCCGTAGACGGCGCGTGCCGCCACAGCGTCGGCGATGCGGTCGGGGCCGATCTCGGCCGGATCGTCGTAGTGTACGGGCATGCCGGTCTTGAGGCCCGGCCCCACGGTGAGCACGCGTCCTGTGCAGGTGCGGGAAAGCGCCGTCTTCCACGGGCGCTCGAGCGCCGGGACCACGCAGCTCAGCACTGCGGCCGCGGGAACGAGCGCGCCGGGCATGCCCGCATCGGCCGCCAGCGCGGCCATGACCTGTGCGAGCCTCATGCGCGCTTCGTCGGCCGTAATGCTCGACGGCGTCGTGATCTCGCACGTCGCAAGCGGGCATTCCTGCGCCGCGGCCGAATCCTCGGCAAACAGACCAAAGCGAATGAACGTGTTACCCACGTCGACCGTCAATATATGTGCGCACCCATTAAGCATCGTCGGCGCTCCTTTCGTCTGCCCAGCAGTATATCGCCTACCTAAACCAGTCATCCCAAAATGACTAGCTTGCCGCTATACTGGTGCGCGGTCGTTTGCGAGCTCACGCGGCGGCCCTCGGTAACCCGACTTCCCGCGCCGTATCCGTAGCGGCGCTCCCGGGGGAAGCGGATATACGCAAAGGAGTTCTATATGAGCAATCCCTCGAACCGCGCTTCGATGCGCGGGCAACTCACGCTGCGTGGCGTCGTCATCGGCGTCCTTGGCTGCGTGATCATCACGGCAAGCTCGGCCTACACCGCCCTCAAGATGGGCGCACTCCCCTGGCCGATCGTCTTCGCTGCCGTCATCTCGCTGTTCTTCCTTAAGCTCATGGGCAACGCCAGCCTCAACGAGGCCAACGTCACCCACACCATCATGTCCGCAGGCGCCATGGTTGCCGGCGGTCTGGCGTTTACCATCCCGGGCGCCTGGATGCTGGGCTATGCCGACCAGATCAGCTGGCTCGACATGTTTATCGTGGCGCTCGCCGGCACCATCCTGGGCCTGCTGGCCACCGCGCTCATCCACCGTCACTTTATCGTGGATGCCGCGCTGGAGTTTCCCACCGGCAACGCCGCAGCTCAGACCCTGCGCGCGACCGAGGCCGGCGGCAAGACCGGCAAGCAGCTCTTTGGCTCCATGGCCATCGCAGGCATCTACAGCGTGCTTCGCGACGCTCTGGGCGTGGTGCCCAGCATGCTGTGCACGCTCAATATCCCCGGCGTGACCTTTGCCATCTACAACTCGCCCATGTTGCTCTCCGTCGGCTTCCTCGTGGGCTTCGCCCCGGTCGCTTTCTGGTTTGCCGGCGCCCTGCTGGGCAATTTTGGCATCATCGTCGGCGGCACCGCTGCCGGCCTGTTTGACGTTATGACCGCACAGGGCATTGTTAAGTCCCTGGGTATGGGCCTCATGATGGGCTTTGGCGTCGCCGTCGTCCTCAAGGACATCCTGCCGCAGGTCGCCGGTATCGTCCGCGGCCTCGCCGCCGACAGCTCCACCGACACCGACGAGCAGTCGCTCATCTCGGGCTCCCTTAAGCTCGATGCCGGCATCATCGGCCTGGGCGCCGCCGCCATCGCCGTGATCGTCGCCATCGCGCTCGACCTTGGTCCCGTTCCAGCCGTCATCGTGACGCTGTTCACCTTTGTCACCACCATCATGAGCGCGCAGAGCTGCGGCCAGACGGGCATCGACCCCATGGAGATCTTTGGCCTCATCGTTATGCTCATCGTGGCTGCCTTCGCGCAGATTGCTCAGGTCAAGCTGTTCTTTATCGCCGGCATCGTTGCCGTGGCGTGCGGCCTTGCGGGCGACGTCATGAACGACTTTAAGGCCGGCGCCGTGCTGGGTACCAACCCGCGTGCGCAGTGGATCGGCCAAGCCATTGGCGGCATCGTAGGCGCCCTGGTCGCCGCAGCTGTCATGGTCGCGCTCGTCACCGCCTATGGTCCGGACGCCTTCGGCCCCGACAAGAGCTTCGTTGCCGCGCAGGCAAGCGTCGTCGCCACCATGGTCTCGGGCATCCCGAGCGTGCCGTGGTTCGCAGGCGGCTTTATCGCCGGCATCGTCATGTACTGGCTCGGCATTCCGGCCATGATGATCGGCCTGGGCGTGTACCTGCCGTTCTACATGTCGCTCACGGCCTTCCTGGGCTCCTGCGTCAAGCTCGCCTACGACAAGTGGGCAGCCCACCGCGATGCCAACGCCGGTCTTTCGGACGAGGAGAAGACCGCCAAGGATGCCGCCTTCCAGGAGCAGGGCCTGGTTGTCGCCAGCGGCCTGCTCGGTGGCGAGTCCATCGTCGGCGTTATCCTGGCGTTTGTCTCTGTTGGCCTGAGCCTGCTGGGCTAAACCAAACAACAACGCACCCGTGCAGAGCGCGGGGTCGGAGACCATCCGGCCCCGCGCTTTTTGTATCTGCCGAAACCCTCGGCAGTACTTGTATGTGGCGTGTCTTCCTTTGCCTGCTCGCCTAAGTTCCATGTCAAGATGACCGCCCCGCCCGTCACGGTGTAGAGTACATGCTGCGAACGCACCCGCGTTCCTACGGCAATACGAGGTGGACATGGAACTCGATAAACAACAGCTCAAGCGACTACGCGAGCGCCATCATCGGCGCCATGGCATCCGCCCCGCCCACAGCGAGGCCATGGAGAACGCAAGCCGCTTTCTAAAGCAGGCATTCAACATTCGCGAGGGTCGCGCGCCCTACCACGTGATTCGCAAGCGCTTTGTAAACGGGGCGCGGCTGACCGGCTCTCACCTGTGCATCCTCATCATCGCCATGCTCATCGCGAGCATCGGCCTCGATATCGACTCGGACATTGCCATCGTGGGCGCCATGCTCATCTGTCCGCTCATGGGCTCGGTCCTTGCCATGGCATACGGCATCGCCACGCTCGACCGCGAGATTGCCGTCGAGGCCGTCGCCGGCCTCGTGCTGCAGATGGCTTTTTGTCTGATCACGTCCACGCTGTATTTTAAGCTCTCGCCCCTTGGCACCACCACGGCCGCCATCATCGACAATTCGACACCGACTGTGTGGGACCTTGCCGTCGCACTTGCGGGCGGCTTTGCGGGTGGCCTGGGCAACTCGCGCGACCAGGAACCCGCCACGCTCATCGCCGGCGTGGCCGTGGCGACCGCGCTCATGCCGCCCCTGTGTGCGGCGGGCTATGGCATCGCCATCGCAAGCGGGTCACTGTTTCTCTCGGCGCTTTATGAGTTTGGCATCAACGTGGTCTTTATCGCACTGGCCGCCGAAGCCGTGCTGCTTCTATTGCGCGTGCCGCTCAAGCGCGACCTCAACGGCGACGGCATTGTGACTGCCGAGGAAGATGCCGAGGTCGACGAGCTATCACGCAAGGTGCGCCGCCGCATCATTGTGGGCACGGTAGTCTTTGCCATCCCCTGCATCGTTATGACGGCGGGGTCTATTGGCTCGACGCAGGCCGGCGTGCAGGACGGCTACGGCGTCACCGAAACCACGCGCGAGCTTGCCGCGGTGCTGCCGGGCTTTAAAGATTACACCGTCGCCGTCGAGACCTCGGCCACCGAAGGCGACAAGGAAGGCATCGTCGAGCGCGAGATAGTCGCCCACGTGACGACACGCGAGGCGCTCGGGGCGCACGACCGCCGTGTCGCCCGCAAACTCATCGACCTCAATGTGCCCGAGCTCGATCGCGTTGAGTTCGATGTGAAGTGATGCGGGACGCGAGGCGGGCCCGGCGCGAGCGCGCGCAGCCACGGGGCACAGACGCAGCCAAGCGCAGCGCTACAGCTCGTACTTGTACACGCGGTAGATGTACTTTTCGGCTTCCATCTCGTAGGTGGCGATGGGCAGTCCATAGCGATCGTACTCGGCAAAGGTCTTGGCCATGCCCGATGCCACGAGCGTGCTATTCGAACCGCCGACGCGCTGCGCACTGCTCACATAACCCGAGAACGGCACTGCGATCTGGTCCACAAGCTCGTAGGTGCGCGCGGCCTCGTCCACCGTAAAGATGCGCCCAAACGAATGCGTTCCCTTGCTGTAGTCGGTCACCACCGCGGCACCCAGCTGGCCCCAGTCGAACTTGGGATAGCTCTCGGCCGCACCAAAGTTGTTGTCGTATAGCAGCACCTGGTAACGACCAGTCGCTGCCGTGTCAGAACTCGGCAGATACGTCACGCTGTGCTGGCCTGCATTGAGCGAGAAATCGCCCTGGGCCTGCAATAACTTGTCTTCAAAGCCCGAGCCAGCCCATTGCCACTCCTTTCTATTTCTGGGTCCATCTTCTCACTGCTGGCGGCCGAAAATGATCCGTTTTCCTCCGACCCCGAGGGATCGTTCTTAGTACTTGAAGAAGCCCTCGCCCGAGCTTTCGCCCAGCTTGCCTTCGTCGAGCATTTTCTTGAGGACGGAGGCCATGGCCTTAAAGTTGTAGGGCATCATCATCTTCTTGAGCAGCGGGCTCACCAGGCCCGGCACCTTCTGATACTGCATGACGATGTTGTAGGCCGTCTGGATACCCACCGTGTCGAATACGCGGAACGGGCCCTTGGGAGCGCCGGTGCCACGCGTCCACGCGAGGTCGATGCTCTTGGGATCGCTCACGCCCGAGACGTACAGATCAAGGCCCGAAAGCAGCCACGGTACCAACATGGAGTTGAGCAGATAACCGTTCTTTTCCTTGTTGACGGGCAACGCCAGCATACGGATGTCGTTGGCAAAGTCGACGAGTTCATCGAAGTAGCGCTTGTCGGTCTGGTCCTGTGCCATGACCTCGGTCATGTTGTTCTTCCAGATAGAGTTGGCAAAGTGCAGCGACAGGTACTTCTCGGGGCGGCCAGTGTACTTGGCAAAGGTACTCGGCAGTAACGTGGAGGAGTTGGTCACGACGACGGTCTTTTGCGGAAGGACCGGGGCGAGTTTCTTGTAGAAGTCAATCTTTGCCTGGGTATCCTCAGCCATAGACTCAATGACCAAATCGGCGTCGGCCACTGCCTTGGCAAGATCGAGCTCCAGCTTGAGTGTTGAGTAGGCGCGCTCAACGGCGGCGAGTGCCGCCTCTTTGTCGAAGGGCTTGCCGCTATCGGCGATACCGGAGCACCACTCGCCCGTGCCGTCCGCCATACCCTCGATTGCCGCGATGTACTCCTCGCGCACATGATCGATCTTGGGCTGGGTGCGGCCGATGCTGCCCTCGCTGCGCAGCCAAATCGTTACATCAAAGCCGCAGTAGGCAGCCTGAAAGGCAATCTGGCTTCCCAGCACGCCACCGCCGGCGACGCAAACGGTCTTGTAGCTCATGGGACGGTCCTCTCTTACGTAATTCCATAGATGTGTATTTATTCAACCGTAAGGAGGCCGCGAGCCGGGGGTGGGTTCTATAAACGGACGGTATTTCGCGGCGAACGGCTACATTTGTTCATTAACTCTCGATTTTGAGGCCATTTTTTGGCGCTGCTGAACCGCTGTTTTCGGAAGTGCGGGGAAAAATCGGGTTTCGCCGATCAGATCGGCTTTTTTGACAACAAAACCGCAGGTCGCGGGAGTCTAAAAAGGCGGTGTGCTCGGGAGGTTCGCGTTTTTCACCGCACTTCTGAAATACGAGCCCACGGAAGGCTGCAGCGAGATCATTTGCGCAACATATGTCCAGCAAAAACGGGTGGTAGCCGGTACGACTACCACCCGTTTGTCTTATATCCGGCTCGAAGTAGGCCAACTACTTCTTAATACCGCGCCCCAGACGCTTGGCGACCGATGCAACGGCCTCCTCGCTGGCCGGCCCACAGCTCACGCAGCCATCATGGGCACGCATCTGGCCGGTGACCTCATCCATCGCGAGCGGCGCCACCTTCTCGAGCTTAAAGCCCTTGCCGGCGCGCATGTTTTCCTTAGCCACGCTGATCATGAGCTTAATACGGTTGAGCTGGTTGACCTCGGACGCGCCGGGGTCGTAGTCCACCGCGACGATATTGCTCTCGGGATGCTGGCGGCGCAGCTCCTTGATCACGGCCTTGCCCACCACGTGGTTGGGCAGGCACGCGAAGGGCTGCGTGCAGATGATGTTGGGCGCACCGTGATCGATCAGGTCGAGCATCTCGGCCGTGAGCAACCAGCCCTCGCCCATATTGTTGCACACCGAAAGCACCGTGCGGGCCTTGTCGGCCATGGTGCCGATGCGCTCGGGTGCCTCAAAGCGGCGGGACTTTTCGAGCATCTCTTCCACCGGCGTGCGCATCCAGTCCACGAGTTTGATGAGCGCCTGCATACCAGCGCGCGTGGTAGCAGAGCTACCCAGCTCATCCTTCTGCAGCTCGGCGTTGCTCATGGAGTACAGGAAGAAGTCGAGCAGACCCGGTACCACGGCCTCGCAGCCCTCGCGCTCGATCACGTCGACCACATGGTTGTTGGCTGTGGGGTGGAACTTGACCAAGATCTCACCGACCACGCCCACGCGTGGCTTGGTGCCCTCGCCCACGAGCGGCATAGTGTCGAACGCTCGGATGGCTTCGCGGCACAGCTTGGTGTAGTTGTGGCGGTTGAACTTGGGCGCCAGCTTGCGGGCGCGCGCCATGTACTCCTCGTAGAGCGCGTTGGCGGCACCGGGCGTGGCCTCGTACGGGCGGCAGCGGTAGAGCATCTGCATCATCACGTCGCCAAAGAGCACCGCGTACACGGCCTGCTTAAGCAGCGCCGGCGTAATCTTAAAGCCGGGGTTGTCCTCGCCGAGCGCCACGGCGGAAAGCGAGATCACCGGGATCTCGGGGTGGCCGCTCTCGCGCAGGGCCTTGCGAATGAGCGCGATGTAGTTAGTGGCACGGCAGCCGCCGCCGGTCTGGCTGATAACCACGGCTGTCTTGGACAGGTCGTATCGACCGCTCTCGATGGCCTCCATAATCTGGCCCGTTACCAGGATCGACGGATAGCAGATGTCGTTGTTCACGTAGCGCAGGCCGGCCTCGACGGCATCGTGGTCAGTCGAGGGCAGCAGCTCCAGGTTGTAGCCGGCACCGCGGAATACCTCTTTGACCAGGTCAAAGTGGATCGGCGCCATCTGAGGGCACAGGATGGTATAGCCCTCCTCGCGCATCTGCTCGGTAAAGGGCACCTTGGGCCACGCGGTCGAAGCACTTTCGCGCTGCGCCTCGAACGTGTACTTGTGGCTCGCGAACGCGGGGGCATCCGTGGAGGGCGCCACCGGCGCGGCATCGCCCTGCTCGTAAGTCTCGCCCGCGGCCGTAGCCTCGGCCAAGCGCTCGGCCTCCTGGTCCTTGAGCGCCGCCATGAGCGAGCGAATACGGATACGCGCGGCGCCCAAGTTGGACACCTCGTCAATCTTGAGCACGGTGTAAATCTTGCCGCTGGCCTCCAGGATCTCCTGCACCTGATCAGTGGTCAGAGCGTCCAGGCCGCAGCCGAAGGAATTGAGCTGGATCAGGTCCAGGTCGTTGCGCATCGTCACAAAACGGGCGACGGCGTACAGGCGGCTGTGATACATCCACTGATCGACGACGCGAATCGGACGCTCGGGCTTCACCAGATGCGCGAGCGAATCCTCGGTAAAGACCGCAAAGCCAAAGCTCGAGATAAGCTCGGGCAGGGCATGGTTGATCTCGGGGTCGTTATGGTAGGGACGACCGGCGAGCACGATGCCGTGACCGCCGTGGTCCTCGACCCACTTGAGAGCCTCCTCGCCCATGGTCTGGATATCCTCGTGGAAGCGCGCGTCGGCCTCAAAAGCAGCGTTGACGGCGGCATCAACCTCGGAGCGCGTGATTTTAGGACCGCGCACGCGACCGCGACCGGCCTCAGCATCGGCCACACGGTCGACGGCGAGCACCTGGTACAGGCGGCGCTTGAGCTCGGTCTTGTCGTGATACGGCACAAACGGATACAGGAACTCGATGTTCTGCTCGCGGATCTCGTCAATATTGAGCGCCAGCGCCGTGGGGTAGCTCATGACGATGGGGCAGTTATAGCAGTTGCCAGCCGTCGGATCCTCCTTGCGCTCCCAACGCACGCACGGCATCCAGATAAAGTCGACGTCACGGTCGATGAGGTTCATCACGTGGCCATGGCTCATCTTGGCCGGATAGCATACGCTCTCGGACGGCATGGACTCGATGCCCGCCTGGTAGGTCTTCTTGCTCGACTGGTCGGACAGCTGCACGCTAAAGCCCAGGCGCGTAAAGAACGCGTGCCAGAAGGGGTAGTTCTCGTACATGTTGAGCGCGCGCGGGATGCCGACGGTGCCGCGCGGGGCCTCGTCGGGGCTCAGGACCTCGCGGTTAAAGAGCAGCTCGTTTTTCTTTTTGAAGAGGTTGGGGGCCTCGGTCTTCTGCTTTTTGTGGCCGGCGCCCTTCTCGCAGCGGTTGCCGGTGATGAAGCGCCTGCCACCGCCAAAGTCGTTGACGGTAAGCTGGCAGTTGTTGGAGCAACGGCCGCAGCGGACATGCTTTTGCGTCACGGTGAGGTGCGCGATGTCCTCAGCCGAAAGAATGGTCGAGGTGCCGTCGGCGCCGGCGCGATCGCGGGCGAGCAGGGCCGCACCGTAGGCGCCCATGCAGCCGGCGATGTCGGGACGCACGGCATGAACGCCGGTGAGCTGCTCAAACGCGCGCAGCGTGGCATCGGACATAAAGGTGCCGCCCTGGACGATTACCTGGCTGCCGATCTCCTTGGGATCGCGCAGCTTAATGACCTTGAACAGGGCATTCTTGATGACGGAATAAGACAGACCTGCCGCGATATCGCCCACCGTGGCGCCTTCCTTTTGCGCCTGCTTGACGCGCGAGTTCATAAAGACCGTGCAGCGACTTCCCAGGTCGACCGGGGCTTTGGCATGGATGGCGGCGTTGGCGAACGCGCGCACGTCCATGTTCATAGAGACGGCGAAGCTCTCGATAAAGCTACCGCAACCCGACGAGCAGGCCTCGTTGAGCATGATGTGCTCGATGACGCCGTCCTTGACGCGCAGGCACTTCATGTCCTGGCCGCCAATGTCCAGAATGAACTCGACGCCGGGCAGGAACGCCTTGGCGCCGCGCAGGTGCGCGACGGTCTCGATCTCGCCGGAATCGGCCTTGAGGGCCTCGATGAGCAGCGCCTCGCCGTAGCCCGTGGTGGTCACGTGGCCTATGGTGCAGCCGGCGGGGATGTGGTTGTAGAAATCGGCCATGATGACCTTGGCCGTGCCCAGGATGTCGCCGTTGTTGTTGCCGTACCAGGTATGCAGCAGCTGGCCGTCCTCGCCCACGAGCGCGGCCTTCATGGTGGTGGAACCGGCGTCGATACCGATGAACACGCGGCCGGTGTAGCCTTCGAGCTTGCCCTTGGGGACGACCTCGGTGTCGTGGCGGGTTTTGAACTCGGCAAAGTCCTCGTCGGTGGCAAAGAGCGGATCCAGGCGCTCGACCTCGGCACCCTGTGTGTCGCCCAAGCTGTCGATGGCCTCGATGAGCTGCGGGAACGTGCTGAGCTTGTTGGACTCGTGCGCCATGGCGGCGCCGCTCGCCACAAACAGGTGGGCGTTTTGGGGCACAATGCGGTGCTCCTCGTCCAGGTTGAGCGTGAGGTAGAAGCGGTGGCGCAGCTCGGAGAGGTACTGCAGCGGGCCGCCCAGGAAGGCAACGTTGCCGCGGATGGGACGGCCACACGCCAGGCCCGAAATGGTCTGGGTCACGACAGCCTGGAAGATGGAGGCGGCCACGTCCTCGGGGCGGGCGCCCTCGTTGAGCAGCGGTTGGACGTCGGTCTTGGCAAAGACGCCGCAGCGGCTGGCGATGGGATAGATGGTGGTGGCGTTGGCCGCGAGTTCGTTAAGGCCGCTGGCATCGGTGTGCAGCAGGGTTGCCATCTGGTCGATGAACGCGCCCGTACCGCCGGCGCAGGTGCCGTTCATGCGCTGCTCGATGCCGTTGTCGAAGTAGATGATCTTGGCGTCCTCGCCGCCCAGCTCGATGGCGACGTCGGTGGCCGGGATGAGGGTCTCGACAGAGCGCTTGCTGGCGATGACCTCCTGGACAAACTCCAGGTCGAGCCACTGGGACAGCAGCAGGCCGCCCGAACCGGTAATGGCGCAGGTCATTTGGGCCGTCGGCAGCACGGTCGCGGCACCCTCGAACAAGTCGCGGGCGCAAGCGCGGACGTCGGTGTGGTGACGCTGGTACTTGGCGTAGACAATCTGGTTGTCGTCGTTGAGCACAGCGAGCTTAACGGTGGTGGAGCCCACGTCGATGCCCAGGTGCAGGTTGCCGCGGGCGGCCTCGGGGTTGAAGATCGCGCCTTCGGGGGCCTGGGCGGCGGTGGCGACTAGGGGCTCAGCGTCGGTGGCGGGCTCGCTAGCGACGGACGTCTCCCCTGCCGCGTTCTTGGCATCGGCAACTGCCTCGGCAACTTTCTCGGCAGCCGCGGTCGCGGCCTTCTGCGCGGCGTCCACCACGGCGGGCGCAGCCTCACGCGCGGCAGCGACCATACGGTCCTTAATACCCTCGACGAGTTTGCTCATTGTCTCTCCTCTTAGTTGTTGGACTCGACGGCTGCGGCGGTGTCGGCCGCGTCCTCGAGCTGTAGATTCAATAGCTTCATGCCGTATTCCGGCACGTTGATATCGATGGGTTGGCCATACAGGTCACCAGGGCGCACAAAAGCGAGCACCGTCATAATGCGCGCCATGGCCTCGGGCGATTCGGTGAGCCCACGCTCAAACCAGCGCTGAATCATGCCGACCTCGGCACTCACGACGTAGGTGACGTAGTAGTCAAAGAAGGTGCCCAGCGCCAGGCCCAAAATGCCCGTCTGCGCACGCGGCACCACAGCCTCACGCGCGGTGTCGATGATCTTTTTAATAAAGGCGGGGTCGCCGCTCGGGCCCAGCAAGGCCCCGATAAGGTCGCGATTAGCCGCAAGATAGCGAAGCAGCTCAACCGAACCGGGTGCCGGCTCGAGCTCGTCGATGTTGCGGTAAAGATCAGGTAATTGAGCTGCGGTGATAAGCTCCACCCGCTCGCGAATCTCGGCAAGCAGGCCGTTCTCGATCTGGCTGATAAAGTCGGGAATATCGCGGTAGTGCGAATAGAACGTGCGGCGCGTAAGGCCAGCGCGCTCGGTGAGCGACGCGACGCTAATGCGCGAAAGGTCGCCGCTTTCGGCAAGTTCGCAGGCAAGTGCCTGGCGAAGGGCACGCTGCGAGCGAAGGGACCGGCGATCACATTTCTCGAGCTGGGACAAGCGTCCTCCTTGTTACTCAGCCTGTGCGCTATTGCACAGTGCGAGTATTATTGCACACCGTGTGCATCAACACGTAAAGGCAATATTTGGAATGTGACGAAGGGCAGCCTCTTTGTCACATCCAGCGACCGCCTAGGTTGTGCCGGTTGTGCCGGGCTTTTAGAGCGGCATTACCGATTGTCCAAAATGTCATTCGTGGGTAGAATAGTGTCGACGGCAGCCCAAGTTCTGGAAAGCTGGGCAGCGCCGTTGTTTGCATTAGGGGGTCAACGCCTTAGCGGCGGCGACCCCTTCTGTTGCGCTTCGAGCGCTGCTTGAGTGCCTCGGAAAGGCCGACAAGCGCCGTGAAGAACGAGACCAAAGCGGTCAGAAGTCTCACGAAATCAATCAAATCGGTCATGGGCATCACCTCCCATCAGATGGAGGGCGCTGCCCGGCACATGGAACGGCCGTCAACGATACCGATTCTATCAAAACTTAGTTATATATACGAATATATGTTCGCATGTCAAAGGTGCAGGATCCTCGTGAAAAAGGGACCGTCCCTTTGTCACATTATTCGATGATAGTGCGAGAGTTTTGCTTGCGCATGGTGGCGAGCATGTGTTTGGGGACGGCGTGGACCATGCAACTGCCGATAGTTGCGCTCGCGGCGTCCTTGGCTGCCTCGCTTGCGTTTTTGGTCGCGTAGCTGTGGCGGAAACGCTTGAGCATGGCGATATCGTTGCCGCCGTCGCCGTAGACCGCGACCTCGTCCTCGGCAATACCGTAGTAGCCCGCCAGCCAGGCCACACTCTCACCCTTGTTGCACGCCGCGTCCGTGATCTCAAACATCACCGGGTCAAACGGCGCGTTGACTACACGGTCCGAGCGATCGGCCAAATATGCCTTAAGGTCGCGCTCCAGCTCGGGCGAGGTCACGCGGCAGTTGATCTTACACACATCGTGGCGCAGGATGTCGCCGATTGACTGATCGAAATACTGCTCCTCGTGATACCCGCCACGCGCGCGCATGCCGCGCATCACGATGCGCTTGATAGGGCTGTCCTTCTTAAAGCCCGCCTGATGCATCTCGAACGAACCGCTCGAGAACATGCCATCAGGTGTGGAGCAATCAAAGCAAATGTCCGGGAATGCCTTGAGCAGCTCCTCGGTAACCTGCGGATCGATGGTCCAGGTTTTGAGCACCTCGCCATGACTGTCGCGCACGATGGAACCGTTAGAGCAGCAGGCATCGAGCGCCAACCCCGTAAAGCCATGCTCGCCGATTGGCAACGTCGATCGCCCGGTCGCGGGAACCACATGCAGGCCAGCCTCGGTCAGCTCGCGAATGGCACGGCGGATGGTCCCATCTGCCTCGTGCAGGGCGTTCAGCAGCGTTCCGTCTAAGTCACTCGCAAACATCTTGATCATGGGCATGCCTCTCCTTCGTCTGCACGATATTGTAGACGAAGGAGAGGCATGCCCAAACAATGCCGTCACGGCGCGACGTGCCACTGCCTCCACAAATTCACGGTGCCCCAGCGCGCTAAGGCAATCGCCACAAGCGACTTTTCAGCCGATAAAACAGCGCCGTCGTCAACGTCAGCACCGCCAACATGCCTGCGAATACAATCGCCGGTGTCCATCGATCATATGCGAGCCCGTAAACCAATTGACCAATAGGCGTTGCACAGGAAAGCATCGTATAAACGAGTGCCAGCACTTTTCCGCAGAGTTCCTTTGGCGCTGACCGCTGAACAAATGAAACGATTTCGACCGATGCAATGCTTGCCCACACCATGACCCATGCCGAGCCGGCCGCAAGCGCGGCAAACGCTAATTCATCAGGACCGCTCAGTAGCGTGACAATAATTGGTACGACTCCAAAACAGATCATCGCAACATATCGACATATGCCCTTGAAGGAAAAACGATGCGGCCAAATACCGACCAAACCACTGCCGACAAGACCACCTAAGCCCATAGCCACCTCAATAATCCCAACAAAGGATGACTGCATTCCGAGATGCTTTGCAACGATGACGGGAGCACCAATCGTTAACCCAACTAACGCAAGGTTCAAAATAGCTGCAAGCAAAAACACAACGAGCAATGATGCGTTTTGAAACAGGTACCGAATCGACTCCCGAAAATCGTTTCGGCATGTCGAGCAAGTCGTACTGTCCCCTGTCATTCCAGATGAGGCATTTTGCTTGAGTGCGCCCCCGAACAGTAGGGCTGACATCGCAAACGTCAACGCCGCGGTTTCGCATAAAGCATCGATACCAAAGCACCCATAGACTGCCGTCCCGACTACAGGCCCCAAGATATTGCTCGCCATGGTTATCTGTGAGACCAACGCAGTGGCACGCTCAACCTTTTCTGGGCCCGTCATGCGCACCGTCTCAATTTGAAGCATCGGCTTCAGCAGCGATTGGATGCCATATTGGACGCAAAGCATTGCTGCCACGACAACCGCAAGAGGCAGCGACCGCTTCATGAGGATAAACAACAGCGATGCAGCCATCAGAACAATGCCGAGCACCACAAGAACCCCGCGATGTCTCCCCCGATCCGCCAAGATTCCGCCAACCGGAGTCGCGAGCACGCCCGGTATGAACGCTATCGCCGCGACGGCGCCATATAACGTTGACGAGCCGCTGCAATCGAACAAGTAAAGCGGGCACACAAAGCACAGTGCCGACAACATCGAATACGCGCACAGCTGTGCAACAAGAAGACCGAAAAGCCTAATAGATCGCACTGTTTTTGGCGCCAATGAAACGCTAATTCTTCGCATCCCAGCCATAAGCCTGCCCCCAAATACATACCGATAGTATGTATTTAATGACTTGAAAAGGGCAGCCGTGGCTGCCCTCGTAAATCAATTACATACCGTTGGTATCTATATTACCACCCGGCGCGGTCCCATACGTCCCAAATCAGCGCCGTTGTCTGAAGCACTTCTTCCCCCAAATCGAGTCCCACCGCAGCAGCCATCTGCGCCAAACATTGAGCGCGAGCGAGCATTCGCTCCTTGGGCTCGAGCGGACGGAACAGCGGCAGCAGCCAAAGATTCGCCAACAACGATACGGCCTCCGCCGCTTCGCGCGGGCATTCGCACGCAATGGAGCCGTCGGCGATGCCCTCCTCGATCACTGGCAAGAGATAGCCATCGGCCGACTCGTCAAACGAGCCCTGGTACTGCATCGCCAGCAGACGCGAGCTTTTTACCGGATCTGCCGAGGGGTGCATGCGTGCCCATAGCTCAATTTGTGGAACGACAGACTCGGGCGCGTACAGTCGCTTGAGCTTTTGGGCTCCGGTCATATTACCGATACCAAGCGTTGAGCGGCGGCGCTCAACAATCGGAGCCATTGCCCGATCAAATGCGGCGTTGAAAATCTCCTCTTTGCTCTTAAAGTGATGATAGACAGCGCCCTTGGTCATGCCATCGAGGCGGTCGACGATATCTTGAATGCTCGTCCCCTCATAACCCTGCGCGCAGAATAGCTCCAGCGCCGCGTCGAGGATCTTCGCGACCGTCTCCTCGGGATATTTATTACGACCCATAATCCGTCCATCCGCAACGCAAGTCTTGTGCCTCATTGCAGCATTTTAACGTTGCGGATGGCAGGCGGTCGATTCTACACCGCAGAAGGGCCGTGTTCGCCGGTGCGGATACGGATAACTTCCTCGACCGGCTCGACCCAAATCTTGCCATCGCCGACGGCTCCGGTGCGGGCGGCGTTGCAGATGATGTCTACAATGCCATCGACGTGCTCATCGGCACAGATGAGGGTGAACTGCACCTTAGGGATCGTGTTGACAAGCAGCTCGTTGCCGCGCACGTATTCCTTCCAGCCATGCTGCGCACCGCAGCCCTGTACCTGGTTGATAGTCATGCCACGAACATCAGCAGCAAACAGCGCGTCTTTGAGAACCTCAAGCTTCTCGGCACGAACGATCGCCGTGATCTTTTTCATAATGAATTCCTCTCAATAATCAACGTATCCCTTTACATGAGACGCGAGTTTCCCAGGTGCCGCAGACCAACCTTGTAGATCAGATAAGTGCAACTAACAGGTCTTAGCAGGTTTCCCAAGTGCCGCAGATCGGCCTGAAAGAGGAGTGCCGCGTACTTAAGGTACGCAAACGACGATTGAAGGCCGAGGTGCGGTGCTTGGGGAAGCTGCTAATCGAGTCCGGAGAACGAAGGGTAGGCGCTCTCGCCGTGTTGACTCGCATCCAGGCCCAGCGCCTCGTCGGCCTCGTCCACACGCAGACTGCCGTGGAACAGCGCCTTGACCACCGCGGCGACCACCAAGTCGAGCACCAGCACAATAGCGACCGTCACCACAATACCCAAAATCTGCGAGATGAGCAGAGACACGTCGCCCGTGTAGAACAGGCCGCCCTTACCGGTCCACGAAAGCTCCGGCACGCAGAACAGGCCCGTGAGCACGCCGCCCAGGATACCGCCGATGCCGTGGCAACCGAACGCGTCGAGCGCGTCGTCGTAGCCGAACTTGGTCTTAAGATGGCTGATGGCCAGGTAGCAGACAGGCGAGATGATCAGGCCCATGACCAGCGCCGCCCACGGCTCGACAAAGCCCGCACCCGGCGTGACCACCACAAGGCCCGCAACCAGACCGGTGCTGGCACCCACCAGCGTGGGGCGACCGGCGTGCACGCGCTCGACGGCAAGCCACGAGACCATACCCGCCGCGCTAGCCGTCACGGTGTTGAGGATGGCGAGCGCCGCCACGGCGTCGGCCTTAAACTCGCTGCCGCCGTTAAAGCCAAACCAGCCAAACCAAAGCAGACCGGCGCCCAGCGCCACAAACGGCACGTTATGCGGACGATAGCTCACCATGCCAAAGCCGCGACGACGGCCAAGCATTAAGCAGAGAATCAGGCCCGTGAGACCGGACGAAATGTGCACTACGTCGCCGCCGGCAAAGTCGAGTGCGCCGATGACGTCGCCGATAAAGGAGCCATCGCCGCCCCAAACCATGTGGGCAAGCGGCGCATAGACCACAAGCATCCAAATGCCGAGGAAGGCCGTCATGGCGCCAAACTTAACGCGGCCGGCCAGGCTGCCCGTGACGACAGCAGCCGTGATCATGGCAAACGCCATTTGGAAGGCGATGTTGATGACCTGAGGGTAGAGGGCACCGTCCGCGGCATTGCCCTCGGCCGCCTGCAGCACCTGGCCGAGCACCGGCAGGCACAGCGGCTGGTCAAGGCCTCCAATAAACGGGCTGGAACCGTCGCCGCCGTAGGCCAGCGACCAGCCGGCAACAATCCACAGCACACCAACCAGACCAATGGTGCCAAAGCACATGAGCATGGTGTTGATGACATTTTTGCGCCTGGACAGGCCGCCATAGAAAAACGCCAGACCCGGTGTCATTAAAAACACGAGCATGGTGCAGATGAGCATAAACGTTGTCGATCCCGTATCGTACATTCGCTCCCCCTTGATCGCATGAACGTTGTCGGCGCCCATGATGCGGCCGAGGGGCAACTGGTGTAGACCAGATACGGCGTCGTTAAACGCTGCGTTGTCGAATGGAAACGGTGCCGCAATCTTGGAAACGGCGCGGCAACGGACGCGAAACGAACGGGAAATACGCGAGCAAGGGGGCCGCAAGCACACCCGTCCCGGCTAGCGCCGAAACAGCTCGTGAGCGCGGTCGCGGAGATTAGTTGCTCGAATGACACCTTCGTAGCGATTGATGCGCAGACGCGGGAAGGCATTGAAGAAGCGCAGGTCGCGACGGCTGAGCGACACACTCGGCACCGGACGGTTCGCGCGCCTGCCGGCACGGAGACGGGCGAGCGATGGATGGGGCACGCTCGGCGCGGCATCGGCCACGCGGCGGGCAGCAAGTGCCAGGCCGCGAGCACCATCCGCGATAAACGTCGGCATTGAAGCCTTCTCGCGCAGGGCATCGAGCGCGGCGTCACCCAGCTCGGCCAGCCACGCGTTAACGGCACGGCTACGGATGTGCGTCTGTGTCACCGAGTCAATCGTAGAATCGGGAATACGTTCGAGCATTGAGTCCGAGGCATCGGCAAGCGACTCATTGATGCGGTCGGCAAGGTCGGCGCGCACGCGCTCCAGCTGATCGGACAGACGCCGCCAGCTCGCCAGCGAGCACAACGCGTCGACCATCATCGTGACCGCGACGATAAAGGCGGACAACCGCAGAATCAGCACCGGCAGATGGCCAAGCAGCCCCAGCAATGCCGGCTCCACTAAACGGCAAATACACAACGCACCCAAGCCAAACGCGCAGGCCCAGTACAGACAGATGCGTCCGTGCAAGTTAAACGGCAGGTGCGAGTAATCCCAAAAGCGAGCGCCCGTTGTTTATTCCAACAGCACGCCTACGCTGTACTCAATCACGCTGCATACGAGCGCTGCAGCGACAAACTGGCTCGAGGCATCCGGAATCCCGCGCAGCAAAAGCCAGCAGGCAATACCGCCCACACCATAGATAGGACAACACGGCCCCAGCAAAAAGCCACTGTTGGCAAATCGTCCGTGATTGAGCATGGCGCAGACCGTCGATTCCCATGCCCAACCGCAAAACCCGTAAAAGGCAAACGAGAGCACCAGTGCCGAGAGCGGGCAGGCGGCAAGCGTCGCGCCGCCAAAAGTCATATCAATCGCGGTTCCCACCGTCTACCCTCTCCTCTTTTCACTCGATTCGCTGCTCACGCCATCGTCCGTCTCGTCCTTGCGCGGCAGACGGCCGGCAACTGTCTCGCGCAGAGCACACCATTTATCCGCTAGGCACACAATCCATGCCTCACGACACGTCGGCGGCACCAGCACCAGCGGAAACATATGCCGCACGATAATATTCCGCTCGCGCGGCGTCAGCTCAAAATCTTCTTCCGCACGCGCCAGGGCAAAAAACGGGTGGCGAAAGCCATGCAGCCGATGGCTTGGGTCGGAATCGTGCCAATCGTAGAGAAAGTAATCGTGCAACAGGGCCCCGCGCAGCAGCGAGGCACGGTCGACCGAAATGCCAGCACGGCCCAAGTGCTCGGCAAAGGACAGACTCGCGCGCGCTACCGAAGTCACATGTGCATACACCGTCACATCGCCATGCTGGATAAACTCGCGCGTCAGGTCCAAGCGGCCCACCTGGGCGAGCTGGCGGGCGGCATCGTCGACCTCGTGCGCGATTTTCTCGGCACAAACGGCATCGGACATGCTGCCTCCTTCCAGCGGCTCACGGCGGCAAGCCACGGCCTGCACGTATTGAATAAAATCATCATCGAATCTATCAGTATGGCATCGGACAAAACGTTTTGCCCCGCCAGTTGGCGAATTACCGCGCCGCCGTCACATATCAAACGCCAAAATGTGCGAGACTGTTTTGTGCAATTGTGCCGGCCGAGGGAGCGCCGGCGCTCGATTCGCATGGAGTAACCCACAACGATGCTGCTTACGCAAACGACAACGCCCGAGGACGTCAAGGCTCTCGACCGCGCCGAGCTTCCGCTGCTCTGCGGCGAGATCCGTCAGGCAATCCTCGAAAGCTCCGCCGCCGTCGGCGGGCACGTTGCCCCCAACTTGGGCGTCGTTGAGCTTACGGTCGCGCTCCATCGCGTGTTTAACTCCCCCATCGACAAGATTGTCTTTGACGTTTCGCACCAGACCTACGCCCACAAGGCGCTGACCGGGCGCGCGTACACTTATATCGATCCGGAGCGTTATGGTGAGGCTTCTGGCTTTGCCAATCCCGACGAGTCCGAGCACGATCTGTTCGCCATGGGCCATACCTCCACGTCGGTGAGCCTGGGCTGCGGCCTGGCGCACGCTCGTGACCTGGCGGGCGATGCGTACAACGTCATCGCCATCATTGGCGACGGCTCGCTTTCGGGCGGCTTGGCGTTTGAGGGCTTTAACAACGCCGCCGAGATCGACAGCAACCTGATCATCATCGTCAACGATAACGACCAGTCCATTGCCGAGAACCATGGCGGCCTCTATCGCAATCTGGCCGAGCTGCGCGCCAGTAACGGCACCTGTGAGCGCAACGTTTTCCGCGCGATGGGGCTCGACTACCGCTATCTGGACGCCGGTAACGACGTGTTGGCCCTCGTCGATGCGCTGCAGGAACTGCGCAATATCGATCATCCCATCGTGCTGCACGTCTCCACCGCCAAGGGCAATGGTTTTGAGCCGGCCCAAAACGACCCCGAGCGCTGGCATCACGTAGGCCCCTTTGACATGGCGACCGGCCGCAAGCTCTGCCCGGGCCATCCGAGCGAGCCTGCGCCGCGCACCTATGCCGACATTACGGGCGAGGCGCTCAGCGCCGCCATCGAGCGCGATCAGCAGGTTGTGGGCATCACGGCCGCCACGCCCTACATCATGGGCTTTACGCCCGAGCTTCGCGCTGCCGCCGGGAAACAGTTTGTCGACGTGGGCATTGCCGAGGAGCACGCCGTGACCTTTGTCACCGCGCTTGCGCGCTCGGGCGCCAAGCCAGTCTTTGGTGTGTACGGCACTTTTTTGCAGCGCGCCTACGACGAGCTGTGGCACGATCTGTGCCTCAACGATGCCCCCGCAACCATCCTGGTGTTTGGCGCATCGATCTTTGGCACCACGTCCGAGACGCACCTCTCGTTCTTTGATATTTCCATGCTGGGCGGTCTTCCCAACATGCACTACTTGGCGCCGGCCTGCATGGAGGAATACCTGTCCATGCTGAGCTGGTCGCTCGACCACCGCGAGCATCCCGTGGCGATCCGCGTACCGGGCATTGGCCTGGTTAGCCGCCCCGACCTTGCGCCCGCCGAAGACACCGACTACAGCGCCGTTCGCTACAACGTGGTGCGCCAGGGTCGTAATGTGGCCGTGCTCGCGCTCGGCGATTTCTTTGAGCTGGGCGAGCGCGTGGCAAACCGCTTGGCTGCCGAGTACGGCATCGAGGCCACGCTCGTCAACCCTCGCTTTGCAACTGAGCTTGACCGCGAGTTCCTCGACAGTCTTGCCGCCGAGCATCGCGTTGTCGTCACCCTCGAGGACGGCATCTTGGACGGCGGCTGGGGCGAGCGCGTGGCATGTTATCTGGCATGCACGCCGTTGCGCACGCGCACCTTCGGCATCGCCAAGGGCTTCCCCGACCGCTACGACCCCAACGAACTGCTTGCGCAGAACGGCATGACGGTCGAGAACATGGCCGCCGAAGCCGTAAGGCTACTCAACGAGTAAGAAAACCTCCGCAAGGGAAGCACCCCTGCGGAGGTTTTAATTTTCGCGACGCGATTATCTCAATCTGTAACATCTAGGGCCCGAATTCCCGTCTAACTGTTACAGATCGAGATAAGACATCGTAGTCCCAGACCTTTGTCTCCATCTGTAACAGATAGGGACCTTTTGACCGTCCAGATGTTACAGATTGAGACAAAGCAGCAAGGCATGCCGCTGCACCGGCCAGAACCACCACAAAGGTGCCCGTCCCTTTTTGGTAGGTAGAATTACCCATAATGTAAGTATGTTTCTGAGTTATTTCGTGTTGACCCATTTGAGCGCGATAGGGTATAACTCTACTCAACCGCTAGGGATTTTATTGAGAAAGGTGTTCTACCATGAGCAAGAACCTCTCCCAGCAGGTCGTTCTCGACCGCCGCGGCTTCGTTGCCGCCACCTTCGCAACCGTCGCCGGCCTTGGTCTTGCCGGCTGCTCCGACACCAGCGCCGAGGCCGACAAGGGTTCCGCCGCCGGCTCCTCCAAGGGCTCCGAGGATACCGAGGCTTCCACCACGCTCGACGCCAAGGCATTCGACAAGCTCGTCAACGACGGCCCCAAGGCCGATGACGACGCTATCGCCGCCAGCACCTGGGCCACGGCCGTCAAGGACGCCGGCGTCTTTAAGATCGGTGGCGTTCAGACTTCCACACTCTTCTCCCTCCTCAACGAGAAAGACGGCCAGACCCGCGGCTTCGACGCCGGTATCGCGCAGCTCCTGTCCAACTACATTCTGGGCGAAATCAAGGTCGAGATCACCCAGGTGACCTCGGACACGCGCGAGTCCGTCCTGCAGAACGGCCAGGTCGACGCCGTCTTTGCCACCTACACCATCACTGACGAGCGCAAGAAGCTCGTCTCCTTTGCCGGCCCCTACTACTACACCCAGCAGGCTATCCTGGTGCTCGCCGATAACGACGACATCAAGAGCGTCGACGACCTGGCCGACAAGAACGTCGCCGTCCAGTCTGGCTCCAACGGCCCCGCCATCCTGGAGGAGTTCGCTCCCAAGGCCAGCCAGCAGGAGTTCAAGACCGACGAGGAGGCCCGCCAGGCACTCCAGCAGGGCCGCGTTGACGCCTATGTCATCGATAACAACATGCAGCAGAGCGCCCTGGTCCGCGAGCCCGGTAAGTACAAGATCGCCGGCAAGCCCTTCGGCAGCAAGGAGCCCTATGGCATCGGTCTGCCGCTCGATTCCGACGGCGTCGCCTTTGTCAACGACTTCCTTAAGAAGATCGAGGACGACGGCTCCTGGACTGAGCTGTGGCAGATCTGCATCGGTGACCGTACGGGCGACACCAATGTTCCCGAGCTGCCCGAGATCGGCGCCTAGGCAGCGAGCCTGGTAACGGCCGCAACGAAACCATACGGGAACGCATGATGCGCTTTATTGCGGTAAACTGTTTCCTCACTGAGTTGTCGGGGCTTCCGTACACACGGGAGCCCCTTTCCTTACCGGCGGGAGGTCCGCATGAGTCTCTCCGAACTCTGGTCGCTCTATGGCCAGAACTATATCGACGCGCTTCTAGCGACCTGGGGCATGACTCTTGAGTCGTTTGCCATCGCCATGGTGCTGGCCGTCGCCGTCACCGTGATGCGCGTGTCGCCACTCAAGCCACTGCGCGTCTTTGGCGACCTGTATGTCCAGGTCTTTCGTAACATCCCCGGCATCGCGCTGCTCATTATCGTCGTCTACGCGCTGCCGCCGCTCAAGGTCGTCCTGCCCTACCGCACCTGCGTTATCGTCGCTACGGTGCTCTTGGGTTCTGCCTTTGGTTCCGAGAACTTTATGAGCGGCATCAACACCGTCGGCGTCGGCCAGGTGGAAGCAGCACGTTCTCTCGGCATGAGCTTTAACCGTATCCTCGCCAAAATCGTGATTCCGCAGGCGCTGCGCTCGAGCGTGCTGCCCATGACCAACCTCTTTATCGCCGTCATGCTCACCACTGCGCTCGGCAGCCAGGTGCCGCTTAAGCCGCAGGAGCTCACCGGCGTTGTGAGCTATATCAACACGCGCTCACTTGGCGGCGTCGCCGCGTTCTTTATCTCGGCGCTCGGCTACCTGGGCACGGCCTTTGTGGTGAGCCACATTGGCAACTACATCGATAAGAAGGTGAGGATCCTCCGATGAGCAAGCACTCCTCCCCTGCGCTTACCATGCGCGATGCGCTCTACGAGACTCCCGGCCCCAAGATGCGCGCCAAGATTCGCATCGGCACCGCCATCTCGCTTGTTGCCGTCGCCGCGCTTGTCGTCCTCGTGTTGCAGCGCTTTTATGTGACCGGTCAGCTTTCGGTCCACTATTGGTATTTCTTTACGCACCTCACCACCTGGAAGTTCTTGCTTGCCGGCTTTGAGGGCACCGTTAAAGTCGCACTCACCGCTGGCGCCATCGCACTGGTGCTGGGCCTAGGCCTTATGCTCGGCCGCACCAGCGACATTAAGCCGCTGCAGCTGGTCTGCCGCGTTCTCACCGATTTCTTCCGCGGCGTGCCGAGCCTTCTGTTCATCTACTTCTTCTTTTTGGTGCTGCCCCAGTACAAGATCGCGCTGCCGTCGTTTTGGATGCTCACGCTTCCCGTAGCGCTCGCCGCAGCCGGCGTGCTGGCCGAGATTTTCCGCGCCGGCGTCAACGCCGTGCCGCGTGGGCAGGTCGAGGCGGCCCAGGCGCTCGGTCTCTCCAAGGCTAAAATCACCTTTAAAATCGTGTTACCGCAGGCTATTCGGTTTATTATTCCGTCCTTGATTTCGCAGCTTGTGGTCGTGGTCAAGGACACCACCGTCGCCTACGTTGTGAGCTACCCCGACCTCATGCAAAATGCCCGCGTGCTCATTACCAACTACGACGCCCTCGTGTCGGTCTACCTGGTTATCGCGGTCATCTACATCCTCATCAACGTCGCGATCAACAAGGCCGCTGTCTATGTTTCGCACAAGACCGGCGCGACCATCATCCGCTAACGCTTTACCATTTCGAGTCATAAGGAGCCGAGCACCATGGCACAGAGCACCTCTTCCACCGGCAATCAGCCGCTGATCGAGCTCAGACACGTCGATAAGCACTATGGCGATCTGCACGTCCTCAACGGCATCAATCTCTCGGTCGACCGCGGCGAGGTCGTCGTTGTGATCGGGCCCTCGGGCTCGGGCAAGTCGACCATGTGCCGCACCATCAACCGTCTGGAAACCATCGACTCGGGCGAGATCCTCATCGAGGGCGAGCCCCTGCCGCAGGAAGGCAAGGACCTTGCCCGCATGCGTGCCGAGCTGGGCATGGTGTTTCAGCAGTTCAACCTGTTCGCGCATATGACGGTGCTGCAGAACGTCATGCTGGGGCCGGTCGACGTGCTGGGCGTGTCCAAGGAGGAAGCTCGTGAGCGCGCCATGGACCTGCTGAGCCGCGTGGGCGTTGCCGAACAGGCCGACAAGGTGCCCGCTCAGCTCTCGGGCGGCCAGCAGCAGCGCGTGGCCATCGCCCGTTCACTCGCCATGCAGCCCAAGGCCATGCTTTTTGACGAGCCCACGAGTGCCCTTGACCCCGAAATGATCAACGAAGTGCTCGAGGTCATGGTCCGTCTGGCCCAGCAGGGCATGACGATGATCGTCATCACGCACGAAATGAACTTTGCCCGCCGCGTGGCCGACCGCGTCGTCTTTATGGCCGACGGCCAGATCGTGGAAACCGGCACGCCCGACGAGTTCTTCGACCACCCCCAGACCAAGCGCGCCCAGGACTTCCTCAACTCCATCAAGGGTCACTAGCCAGCCACCCCGTGGGACAAATCCCTCGGAAGCGTTGTCCCACGTCTCTCATGCGCCCTGTCACCTTCAGATTCGAAAGCAACACCTATGATCGGAACCCGCACTTCATCGTCATACACCCCGCACGTCGACGTCGCCCCCGCCGACCGCCCACTCATCCTCGTCGCACCGCGCTGGGAAGAGGCAGAGCCGTTTTTAACCGAGATGCTCTCCCCCAACGAGGAAATCGCAAGTGTCTTTGTCGACGCCATTCTTGCCGCCGGCGGTCTGCCGCTGCAGATGTCCATTACCGAAGACGTCGACGTTATCCGTCATTACGTGGAAATCGCCGACGGCATCGCCATTCCCGGCGGTCCGGACGTCAACCCCAAACGCTGGGGCGACGAGCGTCCTTACGACCCCACGCTGTGCTGCGAGATTCGCGACCGTTTTGAGTTTAAGCTGGTTAACGAGGTACTTCGCGCCAAGAAGCCGCTCTTTACCACCTGCCGCGGCACGCAGCTGCTTAATGTCGCCACCGGCGGCACCCTGTGCATGGACGTGCCGAGCCTGGGCGCGCGCGAGGGCCGCACGCAGTGGCGCCATACCCACGTGCTCAACGACCCCGTGCATCCCGTCGAGGTCGTGCCGGGCTCGCTGCTGGAGCGCGCGGTTGGCGGGCACAGGCTGATCCAGACCAACTCCGCACACCACTGCTGCGTCGATCGTCTGGGTAAAAGCACGCGCTTGGTCGCCAAGGCAACCGACGGCGTTCCCGAGTGTATTGAGGTCGAAGGCCAGCCTTTCTGCCTGGGCGTGCAATGGCACCCTGAGTACACGTGGAAGACGCTCGAGACCGACTTTAACCTCTGGAAGTCGTTTGTCGAGGCGGCAGCCAAGGTCAAGCAGGCCCGCTAGCTCGCAAACCACAAAACAGATAAGGGCGCCCCGCCGGCCACATGGTCCGGCGGGGCGCCCTTTTACCTATATGTAGCCGGCAAGCAGCCCAAGGCTCGCAAGCTCTTATTCAGCCGCCTCGCGCAGGGCCGACAACATGGCCGCATATTGCTGCTGCAACGCATGCATTCCCTCGCGAGCGCCATCAACGGTATCGGCGCCGCGCAGCGCCTCGGTCACCACGACCGCCGGCTCGTACAGATTATCGAATCCCAGGTTCTGGCTCACGCCCTTGAGCGTGTGCGCTGCCATAAACGCACCTTCGGCGTCTCCTGCCGCCATGGCGGCCTCCAGCTTGTCCATGCTCTCGTCATCCAAAAACTTGAGGGCAAAGCGGGCAAGCATTTCCTCGCCCATCAGCCGAGCGCACGCGTCATCATAATTAGCGCCGATCTTCTCATACGCCTCACGCATGGAAATCATGGATTAAAACTCCTTTGGTCAAACTAAATCGTGGGAAACGCGACAACGTCGGCGGGGCGTGCCAACGTCTCGGCAATACGGTCTTGCACCTCGAGCAGGCAGTCGAGCAACAGCGGGTTAAAGGTGCCGCACTTACCGTCCAGGATCATCTGGATCGCCTCCTTGTGCGGGATAGCGTCCTTGTACACGCGCACGCTCGTCAGCGCATCATACACGTCGGCCACCGAGACCACCTGCGCGGCAATGGGAATCTGGTTGCCCTTAAGGCCATCGGGATAACCCTTGCCGTCCCAGCGCTCGTGATGCCAACGCGCAATCTGGTACGCATATTCCATAAGCGCATTGCCGACGTGATGGCGACCCAGCTCAAGCAACATGTCGGCGCCGATCGTGGTATGCGTCTTCATAATCTCGAACTCCTCGGACGTAAGGCATCCGGGTTTGTTGAGGATCGCATCGTCAATCGCCATCTTGCCAATATCGTGCAGCGCCGAAGCCAGGGCAATCGTGGAGCGTTCCTCGTTGTCGAGGGAGATGGTGTCGCTACGCTGGACCAGACAGTCAAGCAGCAGCTCGGTCAGCTTTTCGATATTCGTAACGTGCCTGCCGCTCTCGCCGTTGCGAAGCTCCATGACGCCGGCCATGATGTCAATGAGCATGCGACTGTTCTTGACGCGCTCGTTGTACTGCTGGGACAGCAGGCTCGTCAGGCGGCGCTGTTTGGCGTATAGGCGGATGGTGTTGCTTACACGGCGGCGCACGACACGGGAGTCAAACGGGCGGTTGATATAGTCCGAGGCGCCCAGCTCGTACGCGCGCAGAACCATATCATCGGAATCTTCGCTCGAAATCATGATGAAAGGCAGATTGTCGATACCCGATCGGCGCGACAGATCGGCCAGCACCTCAAAGCCGCTTATGCCCGGCATCACAATGTCCAGCAGCACGAGCGACAACTCATCGCCATAGCGGTCGACCATGTCGAGCGCCGCACGACCGTTGTCGGCCTCGAGGATGCAATACTCGTCCTTGAGCATCTCGTTGAGAATGGCTCGGTTCATCTCGGAGTCATCGACAATAAGCACCAAAGGCTTTTCGCTTTGGAAGGCTTCGATGGAATCGGCATCGGTCGCGACCGTACCGGCTTTTGCCTTAGCGCGGCTCAATAACTGGACAGCGCGGCCAACTCCTTCATCGACCGTCTCGCCATGAATGCGAACACCGCCAACACATGCCGTCAAGCTCACGTACTCATGGCCCGGAACAATCGTGGCATGAACGGCATCGGGCACCTGATGCAGGCGACGGGTGAAGTCATCGGAGGGAATATTGGGCATGACGACCACAAACTTGTCGCAGCCATAGCGTACAAGCTCGTCAGTCGAACGAATTCCGCTGCGTATGGCTGTCGCCACAGCACCGAGCGCAAGGTCGCCGGCATGACGGCCACACGTATCGTTGAAGACCCTAAAATCATCAAGGTCGATCACCGCAACGCCGGCATTCATGCGGGCGCTACGGAGCTTTTCCTCGTAATATCGGCGATTGCGCACACTCGTCAGCACGTCGGTGTAGACGAGGTCCTCTTCTGCAGCCTCTTGCTCATCGATCGGACGCACCATCAGCAGGACGTGAGGCTCGCCCTCGACCTTCAGAGGGCGCAGGCGAGCGCGGTACTCGGTACCATCATTGAGCAGCTGCTCCGATACATCATCGGAACCTGCCAAGGCCTCAAGACTCGACTGACGCAGACAAGGGCAGCGATCGCCGGCGAGCAAGCAGTTAGGCTCGCTCTTAATCTGATCGGCCGACAACAAACGCACCACGGGGTAGGTCTTCGCGACGCGGGCGACCTCGGCGGCAGCCTCCTCGTCGGTTAGATTGACCTCGTGATTATTGAGCATATGGGGCCCTTCCTATCGTTACGCACGGCAACGGTGCATATCAATTGGTACAAGGGTAGCATCTAACAGCTGAAGGCAAACGCGCGATTATCGTTACATTTTTATGACCTGGCAAACGGCGGTAATGGAGCCGCGGGCGCGCGGTTATGGGCGCATTCGTTAACAATGACGAAACGCTAACAGCCCCTCTCCCCGCAGGTCATCGAGCGTGCTAACGCTCCAAGACATCGCGAACGGCGTTTGCCGCCGTAACGGGGCGATCGCGCAGACCGTTATGCGCGCCCGGGATCGTCACAAGGGGGCAATCGAGATATTCGGCAGCCGCTCGCGTGCCAGCCTCGCGGGGTGTATCGACCGAAAGCTCGCCCAAAAACACGGCCGACACCGCCTTTGACGCGCGGACGCGCTCCCAGTCGGGAGCATATGTCATATTTGTTCCGTATTCATTAGCCATAAAGCAACGACCATTGCGCAGGGCATGTTTGGCTTCCGCTTCGGTCGTCCCGGGAGCTTCGGGGTCCAAGTCGCCGAGGGCTCCCAAGAAAAGCCGGAGCGCCCTTGAAACCTTTCCAGCCGCAATCATATCGAGCAAAACCGGAGCTGCGCCCATGCCGACGCCTTCGGCCGACACAGCCGGCTCATGCAGAATCGCACGGGCGACGAGATGGGGTTCGGCGCGAAGAAGCTCCAGCGCCACCAACGTACCGGCGCTATGCGCAAGCACATTTGTCGGAGCGCCAACGTGTTCGATCACGGCTTGCAGGTCGGCGGCCTGAGCGGCAAGATCATAGCTGCCGTCTGCCGCATCGCTGCTGCCACCGCAGCCGCGGCGGTCGTAGGCAATTACGCGGTAGTTGCGGCTGAGCTCACAAGCGATACCGTCGAAAAATGTGCCGTCGACACAAGCGCCGTGCACGCACACCAAGGCAGGAGCATCAGGCGACACATCTGGGCCGGCATATTCGCGACAGGCAATCGTGGTGCCCGCATTCTCGACCGTAAAATTCATGTTGTGCCCCCATCATCAATGCTCATCCAGTTGCACGTCAGCGCGGTTGGATGGACCCACATTGCCTTACACCTTGTTAACAGATTAACTTTACCCGACCCGAGGCTTTTCATGGCGCGGCATAATGGGCGACGTGAAAAAACGAAACTTGTAAAGCAAGAGCCCGCACCTTGCTTTGGAGCCGATGCTATGCTTAGGCACAATTGTCTTGAGGAGCATATGCCTATGTCTACGTTTTTGAATGCCAGCCCCATCTTTGGGCCCGTTCGCAGCCGTCGCCTTGGTCTCTCGCTCGGCGTCAACATGATGCCGGCCAGCGGCAAAATCTGCACGTTCGACTGCATTTACTGCGAAAACGGCCTCAACGCCGAGCGCCCCTGCCATGAGCCGTACAACACAGCTGCCGTGGTACTCGACGCGCTCGAGGCAAAGCTGCGCGAGATGGCAGCCGAGGGCGAGCTCCCCGATGTGATCACCTTCGCAGGAAACGGCGAGCCCACCGCCGCACCGGAGTTTCCCCAGGCGATTGCCGGCGCCGTCGCGCTGCGCGATCAGCTGGCCCCAAACTCCAAAATCGCCGTGCTCTCCAACGGTACGCGCGCCGACCGCCCCGAGGTGCACGATGCGCTCATGATGGTCGACGACAACATCCTCAAGCTCGATACGGTCGATCCGGCATTTATCCAGCTGCTCGACCAGCCTGTTGGCCCCTACGACGTCGAGCACCAGATTGAGACGTTCGCAAGCTTTGACGGTCACGTTATTATCCAGACGATCTTTTTGACCGGTGAGTATCTGGGCAAGCCCATCGACAACACCGGCGAGGAGTACGTTGCCCCCTGGCTCGCGGCACTTGAGCGCATTCGCCCACAAGAAGCGACCATCTACACGGTGGCTCGCGAGACGCCGGTCGCCGGCCTTGCCAAAGCAGCGCCCGAGGCCCTCGACGCCATCGCCGCGCGCGTCCAAGCCCTCGGCATTCCCTGCCAGGTGAGCTACTAGCAAAACCACGCAGCAGCTAGTGCCCGCCACCCCGCTCCATCAGTTGCGGTGATATAGTTCCTGTTTATGCTGTTAAACCGCTTAAATCGGAACTATATCACCGCAACTTTTATGGACGCGTGAGTGGGCTATACTAGCTGCGGATGAAAGGAAGTTAGCCATGTATGACAAAGGACCCGTACCCGGCCGCAACGACGCCTGCTGGTGCGGCAGCGGCAAAAAATATAAGAAATGTCACAGCGCCTTCGACGAGCGCCTCGAGCGCCTGTGGGAGGAGGGCTGGGAGGTTCTGCCCCGTACGCTCTACAAGACGCCCGCCGATATCGAGGGCATCAAGCGCTCGGCCGCTATCAACGTGGGCGTGCTCGATTACGTAGGCGAACACATCGCCGCGGGCATGACCACCAACCAGATCGACCAGATGATCTACGACTACACCGTCGAGCACGGTGGCACGCCGGCCGACCTCAACTACGAGGGCTATCCCAAGAGCGTGTGCACCTCGATCAACGACGTCGTCTGCCACGGCATCCCCTGTGATACAGACGTGCTGCACGAGGGCGATATTATCAACGTGGACTGCTCCACGATCCTGGACGGCTACTTTAGTGATTCGAGCCGTATGTTCTGCATCGGCGAGGTCTCGGCCGAGCGCCAGCGCCTGGTCGACGTCACCCGTGCCAGCGTGGAGGCGGGTCTGGCGGCCGTCAAGCCATGGCTGCCGTTGTCCGTTATGGCCGAGGCCGTGCAAAAGACCGTCGAGGACGCCGGCTTTAGCGTGGTGCGCGAGTACGGCGGACACGGCATCGGCAAGGAGTTCCACGAGGACCCGTTTGTGGGCTTTACCACCGAGGCGCCCGATGTGGACACCATCATGGCTCCGGGCATGGTCTTTACCATCGAGCCCATGGTCAATGCCGGAGCGCCCGACATTAAGATTAGCAAGGGTGACGGTTGGTGCGTGCGCACCAAGGACGGCAGCGATTCGGCCCAGTGCGAGGTACAGCTCGTGGTGACCGAGGACGGCTACGAGCTGCTCAGCTGGTAGCTGTGGATGCGCCGGGCTACGCGATGGATATGTTAACCATCGCGTAGCTCGGCGTTTTTATAGCGTTTTGCCTGATACAACCTGCCAAAATAAACCTGTCCCTTTTTGGTAGGTCGAGCGGAAAGGACTGCTTGTGAACATCCTGGTTTTGCTGCCCGTCAACGACCGCCATCGCGCGATCCTCGAGTCGAGCGCTCCGGGCGAGGACTTTATCTACACGAGCGCCGACGCCGCCACGCGCGAGCAGGTCGCCGATGCCGACGTGATCTTGGGCAACATCGACCCTGACATGCTCACAGCATGCGAGCATCTCCAGCTGTTGCAACTGCAGACCGCGGGCTATGACGATTACTTGGCCGCCGGCACCGTGCCAGCCGACGCTAAGCTTTCCTGCTCGGTGGGCGCCTACGGCCAGGCTGTGAGCGAGCACATGTTTGCCATGGTCCTTTCCATGATGAAGCGCCTGCCCGGCTATCACGACTTGCAGCGCGAGCATCGCTGGGAGGATTTGGGGCCGGTCACCTCGCTCAAAAGCGCCAATGTGCTGGTGCTGGGCGCGGGCGATATCGGCGGCCACTTCGCCACGCTCTGCCGCGGCATGGGCGCGCACGTCCGCGGCATCAAGCGCCATCCGCTCGTCTACCCCATTGTGTTTGAGGACATGGACGGCATGGACGCCCTATCCGAGCGCCTGGCCGAGGCTGACATCGTCGCATCCTTTATGCCCAGCACACCCGAGACCCGCGGCCTGGCGAACGCCGAGTTCTTCGCCGCGATGAAACCGGGCGCCTTCTTTGCCAACGGCGGCCGCGGCGATCTTGTGGTCGCCGACGACTTGGTTGCCGCCTTGGAGTCGGGACATCTCGCCGGCGCCGCGGTCGACGTCACCGACCCCGAGCCGCTGCCTGAGACAAGCCCGCTGTGGGATGCGCCCAACATGCTCATCACACCGCACGTCTCTGGCTGGTTCCATCTAGCCGCCACCCTCAACAACGTCGTCGACATTGCCGCGGAGAATCTGCGTCACCTGCAGGCCGGCGAGACCCTGCGCTGCTGGATCGAGCATTAGGTTGTTCCGGCGTTTTACCAAACGCCGGAACCCCTCGACGCTGCGAGCCCGCCAGAGCGGCAATCTGACGTTCAATCGTCGGGCATGGCCAAAAGGCCTATGCCCTCCTCTTTCACGTCACCTTGCTCGCCCTGGCGGGCTCTCGCTGACCTTTGCTCTACCTGCGGCGTTTCGCTAGCGCCAGCTTTATCTGCAAGCCTTAGCAGTTCCGTCTTGCCGTTGGCATTGCGGCATTCGCCCAGATAAAACCTGCCAAAATTAACATCCCTTTTTGGCAGGTTTTAGAGCTCCACGCTTTCGGCTCCGTTGATGGTTAGGTTGCGCTCGTAGAAGGCCGTGAGGGCGCGAATGGCGTACATCACGTCGCGCACGCCGCCGGTCTCGTAGCTCGAGTGCATGGCAAGCTGCGGCAGGCCCACGTCCACGGCATGCATGCTCGCCTGCATATTGGACAGATTGCCGAGCGTGGAGCCGCCGGCCATATCGCTCTTGTTGGCGAAGGCCTGCGTGGGCACATCGGCGTCATCGCAGATAGCCTGGAACACCGCGCGGCTAAAGGCATCGGTGCAATAGTGCTGGTTGGCGGCTTCCTTGATGACAATACCGCCGTTAAGCACCACTTGGTTGCGGGCATCGCACTTCTCGGCGTGGTTGGGGTGCACAGCATGCGCGTTGTCGCAGCTCACAAGCATCGAGGCGGCAAGGGCGCGATGGTACGACTCGTCGTCAAAGCCCAACGATCCGTTGATGCGGCGCAACGCGTCCGCCAAGAACGTCGACATGGCGCCCTGCTTGGTCTCGGAGCCAACCTCCTCGTTATCGAAGCAGCAGAAGACCGAGACGTCGTGCGCGTTTTCGGCGCCCAAAAATGCCTGTAGCGAGGTATAGACACAGGCCAGGTCGTCGAGCTTGGGCGTCGAGATAAACTCATCGGCCCAGCCCCAAATGCGCGCATCCTGACGATTGACCAGGAACAGATCGCGGCCCAGAATCTGCTCGGGCTCAACGTCCAGCTCGTCGGCGATCAGGGCATCGAAGTCACCCTGCTTAAGCTCGCCGGCGCTGATGAGCGGGCACAGGTCAACAGCTCGGTTGGGAGCAAAGTCCTCGTTAACGCCGCGGTTCATGTGGATAGCAAGGCTCGGGATAATAGCGACCTCGCGCTCGGTGGCAAGCAGACGGCTCTCAATACGGTCGCCTTCGCGCACCAGCACACGGCCCGCAAGCGCCAGCGGGCGATCGAACCAGGTGTAGTCGATCATGCCGCCGTAGGCCTCGGTGTTCAGGCGCAGCGTCTCGCCCGCGCCGTCGAGCTCGGGCACGGCCTTAACCTTAAACGTCGGCGAGTCGCTGTGCGACGCCGTCAGCTGAAAATGATAGTCACCGGCAACGCCGTCCTCGCCCCACGTCGCGGCCAGGTCCTCGCCCACCTTAAAGGCGATAACGCTCGAGGTGTTGCGCTGCGTGTAATAACGCCCGCCCGGCTCGATATCCCATGCCGCGTTCTCGGGCAGGTAGGTAAAGCCCGCCTCGTCGAGCTCGGCCATAATGGTCGCCGCCGTATGGAACATGCTGGGGCATGCCTCGATAAAGTCGATAAGGTCGTTGGCGGCCTCGATATCGTCGGCAGTCACGTGCACGCGCTCGGGCGTTTCCTGATCCGTCATGCTCTCCCCTTTCGCTGGGTTGATGGTCCCCTCCAGCATACCCCGCCACGCCAGTGCCGCACTCTTCATTCCGTGCTTAATTCCGCGCCGCTCACCAAGTTGAGCCATCATGCCCGTGCACCTTTTGCGACAATTACGCTAACAGGACGAGAGGAGTCGTCATGAAGCCACGTAACATTGCCATCGCCTGCGGTGTCGCGGGAGTCGCCGTCGGCCTTGCCGCTGCCACCGGTATCGTTTATCACAAGCAAATCAAGTCCGCCGCGTCGCTCAAACGCTTGACCGGCTACGCGGATGGCTATGACCTGTACGCAATCGACATCGCCTACGACTACGATCTTGATCGCATCATCGCCGCTGGCGTGCGCGACGACCAGGCCTACATCGATGCCGTGGTGGCGCAGGTGCTGCCCGGTGTGCCGGTACATGTCCAGGCGCCCCAGTTTGCCTGCAGCGCTTTTGTCGCCGTAGATGCCGAAGGCCGCGTGCGCACCGGTCGCAATTACGACTTTAAGGACGACACCTCGGCGCTGCTGGTGCGCAATCACCCACGTGGCGGCTATGCCTCCATCGGGTTTGCCGCCCTTAACAACCTGGGCGATAACACTCCGCTTGACTCCGTCGCCGGACGTGCCGCCGCACTCATGGGCCCGTTTGCCCAGCTCGACGGTGTTAACGAATGTGGCGTGTCCATTGCCGTACTCACTCTGGATTCCAAGCCCTGTGACCAGGACGCGCAACGCCCCGTCATCAATACCTCGCTCGCCATCCGTCTGGTGCTCGACCGTGCCGCCACCACGCAAGAAGCTGTCGACCTGCTTTCCGCCTACGACATGCACGCCATGGCAGGACGCGATTACCACTTCTTTATCAACGACGCCGCCGGTGACGCGCGCGTAGTAGAGTGGGATCCGCGCGATCCGGACCGTGCTTTCAAAGCGACTCCTGTACGCCAGGTTACGAACTTCTACGCCTGCTATGGCGACGAAGTGCTGCCCAACCAAAAGAATGGCGAGCTGGGCCATGGTAAAGAGCGCGCCATCGCAATCGCCGATGTCCTTGACGCCCATGTCGGTGCCCAGGACGAGGCAGTCGCTTGGAAGGCCCTACGCGCTGCAGCGCAAGAACCCAATCCGAAAGACATCACCAGCAATACGCAATGGTCGGTCGTCTTTGACAATACCGAACCCGCCGCCGCCATTACGCTGCGCCGCCACTGGGGCGACGTCGACGCCTTCGCACTGTAAGGACCCAGGCTCGTCGACCTTACGCTCGCCTGACGTTGTTTACATTTCTATACGCTTGAGCTAACACGTTTTACCCCCGTATCAACAGTGTGCGGGGGTAAACTTATGCGCATGTTATAACTTGCCCGGAAGGATTCATCATGCTTAGGATCGGTCTTCTTACCAGTGGCGGCGACTGCCAGGCGCTCAACGCCACCATGCGCGGCATTGTCAAAACGCTTATGACCAATAGCGAAGAGCCTATTGAGATCTATGGTTTTGAGGACGGCTACCAGGGCCTTATCTACAGCCGGTTCCGCGTCATGACGCCCGCCGATTTTAGCGGCATCCTTACCCGTGGCGGCACCATCCTGGGCACGAGCCGTACGCCGTTCAAGCGCCTAGATATTCCCGAGGCCGACGGCGTCGAGAAGGTGCCGGCAATGGTCCACACCTATCATAAGCTGCAGCTCGACTGCCTGTTTATGCTAGGCGGTAACGGCTCCACCAAGACCGCCAACCGCCTGCGCGAAGAGGGCCTCAACGTTATCGCCCTGCCCAAGACCATCGATAACGACACCTGGGGCACCGAGTTGACGTTTGGCTTTACGAGCGCCATCGACGTCGCCACCAAGTGCATCGACGACATCCACACCACTGCCTCGAGTCACGGCCGCGTGTTCGTTATCGAGATCATGGGCCACAAGGTCGGCTGGATTCCGCTGTACGCCGGCGTCGCGGGCGGCGCGGACGTCATCCTGATTCCCGAGATCCCCTACGACATGGACAACGTCATCAAGACCATCGAACATCGCATGGAGACCGGCAGCCGTTTTACCATCGTGGCCGTCGCCGAGGGTGCCATCTCTAAGGAGGACGCGGCGCTGTCCAAGAAGGAGTACAAGAAAAAGCTTGCCGAGCGCACGAGTCCGTCGATTGTCTACGACATCGCCAAGGAGATTGAGACCAAGACCGGTCGCGAGACCCGCGTCGCCATCCCCGGCCACACGCAGCGCGGCGGTCAGCCCGATGCCCAGGACCGCATCTTTGCGACCCAGTGCGGCGTCGAGGCGGCGCTCGGCTGCCTGCGCGGCGAGTTTGGCTACATGATTGCCCTGCGCGATGGCAAGATGTGCCACATGCCGCTCGAGGATGTCGCCGGCAAGCTCAAGTATGTCGATCCCCAGAGCGACCTGGTACGCGAGGCCAAGGCGTTGGGCATCAGCTTCGGCGACGAATAGCCTCGGCCGAAACTGCTCTCATCGGAGACCCCAGGGCTTACCTCCCAAATCGTCCTCGGACATGTCAGGATCCCGCCGTGCGCTTCGCGCGGCGGGATCCTTCCGTCCTGCGGAAAGATTTGGGAGGTAAGCCCCGGGGCCTCCTACGGTGACTGGGGAGGCCGAGGCTATTCGTCTTCTTGCTGCAAGTGCCTGGGGTAGGATGCGGCGTGCATTTTTGGGAGTATTCAGCAGCCGAGGGTGCCTGCATACTGGATTTTGGGCGAGAGACAGGCGCCGCGGGCCGCATTCTGCAAAAAAATGAGCGGTCCTCGAGGCGCCGGAGCTCAAAGTCAGGCTTTCAATGCGCTTTTGTGCGCCCGCTCCCACACTCGCGGACTCCGGGATGCTGAATTCTCCGGAATTTGCACGCCGCCCCCTGGGGTACCCGCGGGCAAAAAGCAACCGCCCCGCCGAAATATGCAATCGGCGGGGCGGTTTATGCAAAAATGCGGTTGTGGTACATTACAGCTCGCTACAGCTTGAATCCCAGGCAGGTTACTCGGCGCTCTTGAGGGCGCCGACCATGTCGATCTTATTGAGAGTTCGGTTGGTGGCGAGGTTGACGATGATCGTAAAGCCAAAGGAAAGCAGCACGGCGAGCACGTAGCTTAGCGGCTCGACCTCAACGTCAAAGTACAGCGACGGCATCTGCAGGATGTACGTGAAGCTCTCGGCCAGCAAGCCACCCAGCGGCACGCCCAACGCAGCGCCGATCGCCGTGAGGATCAACGTCTCCTTGTTGACGTAATGGTGCACCTCGCCACGGCGGAAGCCCAGCACCTTGATGGTCGCCAGCTCGCGTTCGCGCTCGGAGATATTCGTGTTGGACAGCGTAAACACCACCACAAACGATAGGCACGCCGCCATAAAGGTCACGAGCACCACGACGGAATTGATAATCGTAAAGTTCGCCTCGTAGTTCTCCCAATGCTCGGCCGTACTCGAAATCGTAAGCCAACCGTCGCTCTTAAGATTCTTGCTAAACGCAATCTGGTCGGCCGACGAGCCCTTAAGCAGCACAAAGACGCCGTTGAGGCGTGCGCTTCGACCGAACGCGCGCTCATAGGTGCCCTGCGTCATGTAAAGCGTGTTGCCCAGATAGTTAAGCGAAATGTCGCTGACTTTGACCTTGGCGACATTGAGCGACGAATCCTGGACGTGTGCCGTATCGCCCGGCTGAATCCCCAGCACCAGCTGTGAACTCTTACTCAGATACACGTCTCCGTCACGCAAAGACAGCGGCTCTTTGGACTCGTCCTCGAGGCACACGTAGTCGTCCAGATCGTTCGTGCGGTCATCGGGCACCACGATCAGCTGCACGGTCTCGCTCTTTCCGCCGAATGTAAAGGTGACGTTGTCGGTCATGATCGGCAGCGTCGAAGTTACGGTCACACCGGAATCCTTGACCGCGCTTCGCTCGTCGAGCGCCGCGCACGTCTGCGAAAAATCGTCGGGATTGGCAACCGCCAGCAGGTCGTAGCGTGTGATGTGGCCGTACTGCTTGGGCGAAAGCGCCACCGACGTGTCGCGGATGCCCATACCGCAGATCACGAGCGCCGTACAGCCGGCAATACCGAAGATGGTCATAAAGGCACGCTTTTTGTAGCGGAACAGGTTACGCGCCGCCACCTTGTTCAAAAAGCCCATGCGACGCCAGATAAAGCCGATGCGCTCAAGCAAGATGCGCGAGCCAGCGCGCGGGGCCTTGGGACGCATAAGCGAGGCCGGGGTCTCGGCCATCTCGTGGCGGCAGGCGATAATCGTGGCGCCCACCACGCCCACGGCAAACAGCGCCACCGAAACGATCGAGGACACGATGTCGTACGAAAGCAGCATCTGGGGCAGTGAGTACATATCGTCGAACACCGTAAACAGGAACAGCGGCAGGCCCACAAATCCGATGATGTTGCCGAGCACGCCGCCGATCAGACAAGCCCACAGCGCATAGTCCACGTATTTGGACAGGATGCGTCCGCGCGAATAACCGAGCGCCTTATACAGGCCGATGAGCGTGCGCTCCTCCTCGACCATACGCGTGGCGGTGGTAAGGCTGATGAGCACGGCGACGATAAAGAAGATGAACGGGAACACCGTGGCGATGGCCTCAATTGACGAGCTGTCGCTCTCCACGCTCGAGTAGCTTGCGATGTTGCCGCGGTCCTGGATGTACCAGGTGCATTCGCCCAGATCGGAAAGCTCGGCGCGGGCATCGGCAAACTGTTGATCGGCGGCGGCGCGACGCTGATCCAGGTCGGCTTGCGCCTGCGCACGCTCGTCGCTGCCCTCGGCCATGCGATTGATGTTGTCCTGCTCAATCCCAAAGAGCATATTCGCCTGACGCTCAGCCGCGTCCAAGCTCGCCGGCGTGTCGACCGTCAGCTCCTGGGCGCGCGCCTTCTCACGCTCCTCGCGGATCTTCTCGATATTGCCCTTGACCTCATTGATCTTTGCCGCGTAGGAATCCGAATAGGAGTTGAGGCTCTTGGCTCCCTCGACGATCACGTGGACCGCGGAGTAGGAAGAAGATGTCGCGGCGTCCTCGCTCACATAGAACTTATAGTCCGCCGCCGAAGCAGCGCGAAAGGCGTTGACTGTCGAGTCAGAACTTACATCAGTGGGGTCGAGGACCTCAGCCGTAATGGTGTAATCGCCCGCGGCAAACTGGTCCTTGGCGCTTTGATTGGACGAGCTCGCGTCATTGGCGGCAAAACTCACCGTATCGCCGATTTTCTTGCCCGATGCCTTCAGGAACTTCGAAGTCACCGCGACTTCATCGGCGCTCTCGGGCAAATCGCCGTTCACGAGCACCGGCTGATCGATGTTCTCCTTGGAGAGACTCTGCACGACCACGCGCTCGCGCGTTGTGCCCACGGCGGTGTAGGCGGTCTCGGTGTAGATGCCCTCGGCCGTTTCGACGCCATCGACCTCTTGTATGGCGTCGAGATCATCGTCAGTCAGGCCATAGGTCGACTGCACGTTAATGTCATAGACATTTTGCTGGTCGAAGTAGGCATCAACCGAATCACACAGGTCCTCGCAACCCGCCTTAAGGCCGCACATCACGCTCACGCCAAGCGCGGTGATGACCACGATTGACAAAAAGCGCTTAAGACTGCCTCGGATTGTGCGGTAGATGCCACGGCGAAAAACCGTCGGCACCATATCGTTTGAGCTTTGGGCAGTGCGGTAGGTCGTAAAATCCTGCTCGCGCTCCGTGTTCTGCGCGTCGCGGCGTAGGCTGTTTTGGCGGTCTTGGTCCATGGGCGCTACCACTCGATCGTCTCGATAGGCACGGGATTTTGCTGGACCGTCTCGCTCTCCACGCGACCACTCTTAAAGCGGATCAGGCGATCGGCCATGGGCGCGAGCGCGGAGTTGTGCGTGATGATGATGACCGTAATGCCCTGCTTGCGGCAGGTATCCTGCAGCAGCTGCAAGATCTGCTTGCCGGTTTTATAGTCGAGTGCGCCCGTGGGCTCGTCGCACAGGAGCAGCTTGGGGTTTTTGGCCAGCGCGCGGGCAATGGACACACGCTGCTGCTCGCCGCCCGAAAGCTGCGCCGGAAAGTTGCCCAGGCGCTCGCCCAGGCCAACCTGACGAAGCGTTTGCTCGGCATCGAGCGAATCGGGGCAGATTTGCGCCGCGAGCTCAACGTTTTCGAGCGCCGTCAGGTTGGGGACCAGATTGTAGAACTGGAAGACAAAGCCGACGTCGGCGCGGCGGTATTCCACGAGCTGCGCCTCGTTGGCGGAGCTCACGTCGCGCCCGTCTACCGTTACGGTGCCGGAGGTTACCGTGTCCATACCGCCCAGGATGTTGAGCGCCGTGGTCTTGCCGGCACCCGAGGCGCCCAGGATAATGGCGAGCTCGCCGCGCTCGACCGTAAAACTCGCGCCGTCGAGCGCGTGAATGCGGGCGTCGCCCTCGCCGTATGCCTTGATGACGTCTTTGAATTCGATATAAGCCATCGATTAATTCCCATCTGGTCGGATAACTCTTTAGTATTACCCATTTCGCACCGACCAAAAAGGGACAGGTTTATTTTGGCTGGTTTTATATGGGGAAACGGCAGCTATAGATGAGGCGCCGGGGAGGCAGAAAAATCATCGACAGGGTCAGGCCGACCGCCAAACACAACGCACGCATCTCTATCTGTCAGACAAATCATTCGAACAGCTGTTCGTTTCTATGATATGATTCCGCTATCTAAGCAGGCCAATACGCAGAAAGGCGGCCAACATGGCGTTCGACTTTAAGAAGGAATGCAAGGAGCTCTACAAACCTGCAAGCAAGCCGAGTATCGTAACTGTCCCGCCTATGAGCTACGTTGCCGTTCGCGGAAAGGGCGACCCAAATACCGAAGGTGGCGAGTATCAAAACGCCCTGCCGCTGCTTTACGGCATCGCCTATACCGTCAAGATGTCGAAGAAAGGCTCAAGGAATATCGAGGGCTATTTCGACTTTGTGGTACCGCCGCTCGAGGGTTTCTGGTGGCAAGACTCCCCGAGCAGCGACATCGATTATGTACGCAAGGACGATTTCAACTTTATCTCGTGCATCCGCCTGCCCGATTTCGTCACCCGAGATGACTTTGACTGGGCGGTCGCGGAAGCCACGACCAAAAAGAAACTGGACTTTTCCGCCGTCGAACTGCTTAAAGTTGACGAGGGCCTCTGCGTTCAATGCATGCACACCGGGCCCTACGACAACGAACCGGCGACCGTAGGCGCTATGAATGAATACACGACCGAGCAGGGCTATGTCCCCGACTTCTCAGACACCCGTTTCCATCACGAAATCTATCTCTCCGATCCACGCAAATGTGCACCGGAGAAACTTAAGACTGTGGTTCGTCATCCTATCAAGCGCGCTGAATAGCGTGGAGCGTCATCTCACGCGCTAGGTTTTAAGCCAGCCAACCAGCCGCCTCCTAGGCCGTCCGGTAATTATCTTGACGCGGCCCGTCGCATCTTATAAGTTTGTTTTGCTAAAGCTGGAAAGCCTCTCAACGATGCGCAACTCCAGCTCTTTTTCTATCAAGAGGCTTAAATGAAATACCGGAAGTCGCGGATATCCATCAACGAACAAATAGCACTATTGACAGAATACAGGGGTCTTAAGTGCTCTGATCAAAGCGAACTCGAGCGAGCTTTGGTCGAAGTCGGCCACTACAGACTGTCGGCCTACTGGTTTCCCTACAAAACCAAATGCAAGTCCGGGATTACCATCTTTCGCGAAGGCACAACATTCGAAACCATCATCTACACGTATGAATTTGACCGAGCCCTCCGGCAGTTAATGTTTGATGCGGTCGGCAGAATTGAGATCTACCTCAAAAGCAGAATTGCCTATCTTGCCTCTGAGGAACGCGGGCCTTTCTGTTACCCAGATGTCGCCATAACGAGGCTCAACTCGGCATGTCCATCGCGCTTTGCGCCGCGCTGGGCTACGCAGCCGTCTTTGGCAGCGCCACCAATACGCTGCTCGCACCCATCCTGATTGGCTGCGAAGTCTTCGGTTTCGGTAATCTGCCGGCATTCTTCATCGTCTGCGTCGCGGCTTACCTGTTCAACATGGATAAGTCGATCTATGCCCTGCAGAAGCGGGCGTAGAAAGATGTCCAAGCAAGTGGTCTCAACCGGAAACGGCATCCCACTCTAAGGCTGTATTCCGGGACACGGTTTCCGTTTGGGACGCCATTCGGAAAGCGCATCCCGTTCTTTCACGGCGTCTTGGCTATGCAAAGTGCTCGAACGTTATTCCTCGTACGCGCCCTCAAGCCGAAGCAGCCACTCTTTGCGATCAAGTCCGCCGGCATATCCGTTGAGCGATCCGTCGGCGGCAACCACGCGATGGCACGGCACGATAATCGAAATGGGATTGCGTGCAACCGCAGCCCCCACGGCACGCGGGGACACAACGGGAGCCTCGTTTCCCGGCACACGATGGCGGGCGGCGACACGAGCCGCAATTTCGCCATAAGTGGCGACCTCGCCACGCGGAATTGAAAGCAGCTCAAACCAAACCTCACGCTGAAACGCCGTGCCAATCATATGCAACGGCGGCGTAAACCGAGGCTCCTGCCCCGCAAAATAAGCATTCAGCCAAGCCCAAGAACGCTCAAGCACCGAAGAAGCCGCGCCATTTGCTGGACTTACCGAAGACATCCCACCGGTACCAGAAACCGCATCGGCACCTACGACATACTCCGCATCCTCTTTGAGCAGCGTAGAGCCAAAATGCTCCTGCCCCTCAAACCAAAGCCCCGTCAAACCGCGGCCATCAGCGGCAAGCAAGATTTCGCCCAAAGGCGAAGCAAACGTCGTCGTGACCACCAGCGGCTCCTTTCAAAACTCCGCAACATAATACCGCGAATTGTGCAGACAACCCCGCAGATACGTCTGGGCGGGCTCGCAATTGCTTAAGCGAGGCTGTTTTCCCCAATCAAGCGAAGAAGACGCAGGGCTTCGACGCCAGAGAGGTACCTCTATCAGCTGAGCTCTAATACTTTCCCGAGAAGTGAACGAGTAAAAACGAGGCCCCGGAGCATCCACACCTTTAGACCAAAAAACCGCAGGATTCGTGCAGCAAAACCGCAGGAAATAGCGGTCAGAATATGCCAATGCTTCGGGAGTCAAAATAAGGTCGTTCACTTCTCGGGAAAGTATTAGACCCCGATTCACCCCAACCCCAAAGTCACCTCAGGCAGTAGGCGCGACAGCGCCGCGGCTGCCGTCACGGCCCCGCAGTCACCCCAGGCAGCAGGTGCAACGCGCCGCAGCTGCCGGCCGCGCCCCACAGTCCCCCAAGGCGGCAGGCGCAAAGCGCCGAGGCCGCCGCCGGGACCAGGGCCCGCAACAACCACGCGCCCCTGCATCAGCCCAGCGGCCCCAACCAACAACGACCCCATCGCAGACCGCTTGCAGCAGCGTCACCGCAGGCGGGGGCCGGGCTTAGTTTTCAGAACACTCCGCAGACCAGTGTGGCGCCTTGTCCGCGGCTCCGAAGGAGCAGGACAAGGCGCCACACATGGTCGAGGACGTTCTGAAAACTAAGCCCGGCCCCCGCCGGACAGGTCACACTACTCGCAGAGCAGCTTAGCGATCTGGACGGCGTTGGTTGCCGCGCCCTTACGGATTTGGTCGCCGCAGCACCAGAAGGTGATGCCGCGCGCAGCCTCGGGGTTCGAGATGTCGCGGCGCACGCGGCCGACCCAAATCAGGTCCTGGTCGGAGGTGTCCATCGGCATGGGGAAGCGGTCGTGTGCATCCTCGGCAGCCATATCGTCAACCAGCTTGACGCCGGGAGCGGTAGCAAGCGCAGCACGGGCCTCCTCAACCGTAATATCGCGCTCAAACTCGAGCGTAATGCTCTCGGAGTGCGAACGCAGCACGGGCACGCGCACGCAGGTGCAGTTCACGCGCAGCTCGGGCAGGTGCATGATCTTACGGCCCTCGTTCTGCAGCTTCATCTCCTCGGAGGTAAAGCCTTCCTCCTTGACACCGCCAATCTGCGGAATCAGGTTGCTCGCCAGCTGGGCGGCAAACGCATGCGGCTCGGGAATCTCCTCGCCGCGGCCCAGGGCGGCCAGCTGAGCCTCGAGCTCGGCCATACCAGGAGCGCCAGCACCCGAAGCCGCCTGATACGTCGAGACAATCATGCGCTTCACGCCGGCGAGCTGATGCAGCGGCCACGTGGGAACCAGGCCGATGATGGTCGCGCAGTTGGGGTTGGCGATAAGGCCGTGATGCCACTTGATATCGTCGGCATTGATCTCGGGCACGACCAGCGGCACCTCGGGGTCCATGCGGAAGGCATGGCTGTTATCGACCACGACGGCACCGCGCTTGACGGCCTCGGGCAGCAGCTCCTTGGCGATGTCGTCGCCGGCGGCGCCAAGCACAATATCGCAGCCCTCAAAGGCCTCGGGGCAAGCCTCTTCGATCACAATCTGCTCGCCGCGGAACTCAACGGTCTTGCCCGCGGAGCGTGCACTTGCCAGCAGTTTGAGCTTACCGACCGGAAACTCCTGCTCGTTGAGGCACTCGAGCATCTGGGTGCCCACGGCTCCCGTCGCGCCCAAAATAGCAACCGTGTACTGTTTCATGCTTCCCCCTTTAAAGGTTGTGGCTATCGCCCGCACGCCAAGCAGGCCGATTATTGTTGCCAGTGTATACAAGAACGGGGCGGGCACGAAACCCGCCCCGTCGAAACGAAACCGAAACGAAACGCCCCGCCGTAGATTTTTGAGGCGAGTCCCAAAAATCTAGCGAGATAGCAGCTACTTGTGGAGCGCAGCCAGAGCAGGATCGACCGACGCGGAAGCCTCCAGGTCGGAGACCTTCACAATGCCGTTCTCATCGGAGAAGGCACGGTAAATGGTCCGAATCGCCAGATCGAAGTCCTTCTCCTCCACGCCAATGATGATGTTGATCTCGTCGCAGCTCTGCGAAATCATACGCACGCTCACGCCGGCCTGGCCAAGCATGCCAAACAGATGGCCAGAGATGCCGGCACGACCGCGCAGGTTGCGGCCAACGGTCGCGATAAGTGCCAGACCCTCGACAACCTCGATCTCGAGCGGCTCGACCTCCTGCTGAATGTCGCCTACGAGCGAGTACAGCGAATCGTGAACGTCCCGCTCCTGCACCACGGCGCCAAAGCGGTCGACACCGGTGGGCATGTGCTCGACGGAAACGTCATAACGCTCGAACACCGAAAGCGCACGGCGCATAAAGCCAACGCGGGGCTTGGTGCGGTCGCGGGCCACGTTGATGGCGACAAAACCGCGCTTGCCGGTCACGCCGGTAATGATGGGCTCTGCCTCGCCCTCATCAGCCGTCTCGCTAATGATGGTGCCGGGGTCCTGCGGCGCATTGGTGTTCTTGATGACCAGCGGAATGCCTGCCTCGCGCACGGGGAACACGGCCTCCTCGTGCAGGACGCTCGCACCCATGTACGAAAGCTCGCGCAGCTCCTCGTAGGTAACGCGCGCAATGGGCTGAGCCTCGGGAACAATACGCGGATCGGCAGAATAGAAACCCGAAACGTCGGTCCAGTTCTCGTACAGATCGGCGCCCAGACACTTGGCCAGGATCGAGCCCGAGATATCGCCGCCGCCACGGTCGAGCAGCTTGATCTGGCCCTCTCGCGTCGCGCCGTAGAAACCAGGCATAACAAAGCCGCCCTGTTGACCGTACTCCTGCACCAGCTCGGAGGTGCGATTCATGCTGAGCGTACCGTCGTGATGGAACGCCACAACCGTCGCGGCGTCCAAGAACGGCAGGCCCAGGTACTCCGCCATCAGGCGAGCGGTGAAGTACTCGCCACGGCTCACGAGCTCCTCGGTAGAGTAGCCGCCCGAGCGGGCGCGCTCGGCAAAGGCCGCGAACTCCTCGCGGATGGGATAGGTGAGCTCCAACTCGTCAGCGATATCAAAATAGCGCTGGCCGATGTCCTCGAGTAGTTCCTCGCACGACACGTGATACTTAACGTGCGCGTTAACCAGGTAGAGCAGGTCGGTTACCTTAGTGTCGCCCTTAAAGCGGCGGCCGCAGGCAGAAACCACCACAAAACGGCGGGCAGGGTCGGCATCGACGATGGCCTTGATCTTCTTGAAGTGTTCGGCGTCGGCGACCGACGAGCCGCCAAACTTGGCAATCTTAATCATGGGCTTGAGGTTACCTTTCTAAAAGCCTCTGCAAACCTGTTTTGCGCGCTCTGATACCATGGTTTCACCGATTGGGTCCAAGGCATCCGAGGAGCAGTGTTATATGGGAACTTATCATAGTACACGAGGACGCACTTTATCGTGCTCAAGTAAGGTGGCAATCCGCACCGGCATCGCTCCCGACGGGGGTTTGTTTGTCTCGGACGAGCTCGGCACCCAGCAGGTCGATATCAGCTCGCTTGCAGATAAATCGTACTTTGAAATCGCTCAAGATGTGTTGGGAATGTTACTGAATGATTACACGGCCGAAGAAATTTCGGCGTGTGTCGACGAGGCATACCGCGGCACGTTCACGAGTGAAGAGGTTACGCCGCTCGTCAAACTCGACGCTGCGCCGGGCGCTGACGCCCCCCAGACCTATGTGATGGAGCTCTTTGGCGGCCCCACAAGCGCCTTCAAGGACGTCGCCCTGCAGATGCTCCCCCGTCTGATGGCCCGCACTTCCGCCAAGGACGGCGGCGCCGAGCGCATCATGATCGTCACCGCCACGTCGGGCGACACGGGCAAGGCCGCACTCGCCGGTTTTGCCGACGCTCCGGGCACGGGCATCACCGTCTTTTATCCCGAGGGCAAGGTCAGCCGCGTCCAGAACCTGCAGATGTCCACGCAGGAGGGCGACAACGTCGCCGTCTGCGGCATCCGCGGCAACTTTGACGACGCCCAGAGCGCCGTCAAGCGCATCTTTGCCGATAAGGAGCTTGCCGAGCGCCTGGAGGCCGCCGGCACGGTGCTTTCGAGCGCCAACTCCATCAACGTCGGCCGCCTGGTACCGCAGGTCGTCTACTACTTTGCCGCCTATGCGCAGCTGCTGCGCGCCGGCGCCATCGAGGCCGGCGACGCCGTGGAGTTCTGCGTACCGACCGGCAATTTTGGCGATATCCTGGCCGGCTACTATGCCAAGCGTATGGGTCTGCCCGTCGCCAAGCTCGTCGTGGCGAGCGACAAGAACAACGTGCTTGCCGACTTCCTGACCACCGGCGTTTACGACCGTAACCGCCCGTTCTTCACGACCATCTCGCCGTCGATGGACATCCTTATTAGCTCCAACCTGGAGCGCATGCTGTACTTCCTGTCCGACGGCGACTGCGAGCTCGTTGCCGGCCTTATGGAGCAGCTTGCCCAGACGGGTCGCTACGAGGTTCCCGCCGACCTGCTGGCAAAGATTCAGAGCGTCTTTGGCTGCGGTTGGGCCAGCGAGGACGAGGTCCGCGCTGCCATCAAGAGTTGCTGGGATGCGAACGGCTACGTGATCGACCCGCACACCGCTTGCGGCTATCACGTCTTCGAAAAGGTCGCTCCCGCCGAGGGCGCCAAGGCCCGCGTGCTGCTTTCGACCGCAAGCCCCTACAAGTTCCCGCGCGCCTGCTGCGACGCCCTGGGGCTTAACGTTCCCGAAGACGACTTTGAGGCCATGCGCGTGCTCGAGCAGGCAACCAATACGGTCGCCCCGACCCAGCTCGCCGAACTCGAGTCCAAGCCCGTCCGCTTCGAAGACGTCTGCGACGTCGATGAGATGGCCAGCTACGTAGAGCAGGCTGCAAAAAAGATAGCAACCAACTAAACCCCTTATAAGGCGCCGGCGAAAGCCGGCGCACCTTCTTTTATCAGATACCTACCGGGATGATGACGAACGTGCATAGCGTGCCTGGCTGTTTAGTTCGTCGCGAGTTCCGCACGCAAAGGAAAGCACTTAATGTGCTTTCCGTCTTGCGCAGGACTGCCCGAGCAGCGAACTAAACAGCCAGGCACGCCAGGAGGACTCACATGATCAAGATCACCGTCCCAGCAACAAGCGCCAACTTGGGCATTGGCTACGATACCCTCGGCATGGCCGTCAGCCTCTACTCGCACTTCACCTTCGAGCGCGCCGACAAGCTCACCATCACGGGCTGCCCCGAGGAGTTCCAAAACGAGAATAACCTGGTCTACGTGAGCTTTGTGGATGCACTGGCCGCATGGGGCGAGCCGGCCTTCCCCGTCGCCATCGACATTCAGACCGACGTGCCCGTCGCCCGCGGCCTGGGTTCCAGCTCAACCTGCGTCGTCGCTGGCATCATGGCGGCCGCCGCGCTGACGGGCCACACCGTCGACCGCGCCGAGCTCGTCCGCATTGCCACCGAGGTCGAAGGGCATCCCGATAACGTCGCCCCCGCTATCCTGGGCGGCGCCGTCTGCTCCTTTACGCCGACCGATTCGCTTCCCCAGTGCCTGCGCTACGAGGTAAGCGATCGCTTGCGTTTTATTACCGTGATTCCGCCCTACGAGGTACATACGAGCGAGGCGCGCAAGGTTGTGCCGCAGGAGATTCCACTCTCCACTGCCGTATGGCAAATGGGCCGCATCGCCGGTATGACGCGCGGCCTGGAGACCGGCGATCTGGACCTGATTGCCGCCGCCAACGACGACCGCATCCAGGAGCCCTATCGCCGCCGCCTCATCCCCGACTACAACGCCGTGCGCGACACCTGCCTTAACGGAGGCGCCAAGACCATCTGGATCAGTGGCTCCGGCTCGACCCTCATGGCCGTGACTGACGACACCATCGTGGCAAAGTTCCTGCAGGTCAAGCTGCGTGAGCAGTTCCCCAAGTGTGATACGCATATTCTGACGTGCGACACGGAAGGCGCCCAGATCGAATACCTGTAGTCGCCGTCCCGTATACTCGCCGGGGAGGCCAGGGGGCTTTGCCCCCAAATCGTCCTCGGACATGGCAGGACCCCCGCTGCGCACTTCGTGCGGCGGGGGTCCTGCCGTCCTGCGGAAAGATTTGGGGGCAAAGCCCCCTGGCCTCCCCTATGTTAACTTCGCCGGCGGCGGCTACAGGGACCTACGCTCTGGAAAGTCGCCGGGCTGATAGTTTGGCTTTTTATTGGTAGGGGCTCTTGCTAGGCTGGAGCACTTCCTAGAGGCGGGCATCGGCTGCGTGCCTGGTTTAGGCGGCGCTGGTTTCTTTGTATTCGAAGACTGGCTCTAGGAGGTCTTCGATGTTGCAGTGTAGGGCTTTTGCTATATCCCTTACGGTTGTTACCGAGGCTTCGTTGATGTTTCTCTGGCGCTGCTCGTACATTTGGATTGAGCGGAGTGATACGCCCGATTCGTATGCCAGGTCTTGCTGGGTTTTCTTAAGCCTCTTCCTTGCTAGCGCCAGTTTGGTTTGACGAGGTGTTTTCTTCGCTATATCGCAAACAAGACGCGCCACACGCTCCTCTGAGGCTTCGTGCCAGGGGTAATACATATTGCACAGCGCATCGAACGGAACGGCATGCAGCAGGTCTTCGAAAGACTCGCCCAGACGCCATTGCAGATATGCCAATATCCAGCCCGTCCAATACTCCGGCGTCTTCTCAAAACGATAGGTGCGGTCCGGTATAGACCCGCTTTGATATCCCGACCTTTCGGCGATAAGTGCGAACAGCTCAACACCTGATTTTCCCGATACGACCCATGCGTTGCCGCGCTCAAACTCGCGAGCTACGCCGCTCAGGCAAAAGAGCTCAGCGATCTCGGACCCTTCCGCTCCATAGTCGTTCACGGCATAGTCAAAGCAGTCGCCAAGGTTGTTCATTGCGTCCTCGAGGTAGTAGACGGGGTACGTCCTACTCGGACCACAACTCGTTAACTCTTGGATCATCCAAATCAACCCTCCCCGCCATTAAATCCTTGATGTCGATACCTTCAGAATCAAATCCATTTACCGTGTCCAAGTACTTGCGCCGAGCGTTCTGCTCTCGCTCAAAACGCTTGGGATAAAACTCAGATCCCGAAGCCGGCTTCCAATCGCAGAATCTAATCGCCGAGAATGCGCGCTCACTCATAAGAGCATATTGAATGCCTAGATCGCCCAGGCGCATAATGCGCTGAAGTTGTCGGAGCGAAATCATGCCATTAACAAACTGCCTTGCAAAAGAAAAATACGAGTCGTCGGCACGATAGCCCCGAATAACGTCGTAAGAAGAAATATCAATCAAACAGTTATCAAGCAGAAATCGAAGTCCGTCGCGTGCTAGCGGCGTCGAGACATTAAACTCCCGGTTGTCGGCCAAAATCGAAAGCCAATTGAGGATTGAAAACTCCCCAGACTCTAAATCCAAGACCGAAAGGCCATCTAAATCAAGTTCATATCGATTTGCAATGCCATCCGACTCGGTCCGGCATGCCCATTCCATCGCCATTTCTTCATGTGGCGTGCAATAAAACCCACACCCATAGTCATTGAATTGTCTGCATTTATCCAACGACGGATGCTCGACAACAACCTCCGACCCGTGCCAAAGCTCCATATCGACCTCCAAACAAAAATATCACCCCAGTGATAGTTTACCAATAACTATCACTGGGGTGATATAGATAGACAAAAGTTGTTTGACAGTGCGGCATGCCCTAGAGGCAAGCCTCGGCGATGCGCTTTTTGAGTTCGTCGATGCCGGTGCCGGTCTGGGAGCTTGTGATGATTACGTTCTCGGCCGGGACGTTGAGTTGCTTTTTGATGGCTGCTGCCTGGCGGGCCTGCTGGGTGCGGCTGAGCTTGTCGGCCTTGGTGAGGCAGACGATAAAGTTGAACTCGTTGCCCTGCAGGTAGTCGATCATGTCATGATCGAGCTTGCTGGGGTCGTGACGAATATCCACCAGCGAAACGACCAGGTTAAAGCTGCGCTCGGAGTCAAAGAAGTCGCCGATAAGTTCTGCCCAGCGGTCACGCTCGGCCTTGGAACGACGGGCGAAACCATAGCCCGGCAGGTCGACGAAGTGCACGTCGTCGGCCTCGAAGAAGTTGATGTTGCTCGTCTTGCCCGGCGTGCTCGAGACCTTGACGAGGTTCTTGCGGCCAAAAAGCTTGTTCATGATCGACGACTTGCCCACGTTGGAGCGGCCGACGAAGCTCACCTCGGGGCAGGTGGACTCGGGAATCTGCGAAACCTTGCCATAGCTGGCAACGAACTTGGCAAGCTGGTAGTTAATGGAATCGGCCATGGACACTCCTTGGTCGTAGGTTTTTACAAAAGAGCGCGCTAATAGATAGCAGCGATACGGCGAACGATATCGAGCGTAATGCCACTCGCGGTACGGGCATACTCGAACAGGTCGAACTCGCGGTCGCAAATCGCATCGTACGCCTCGTCACAATTATCGCTGATAGCGCGCAGCACCAGGCAATCGACACCATTTTTAGTTGCGACATGAGCAATTGCCGCGCCCTCCATGCCGACACAATCGGCGTGCGTCGCCTCGATAGCGTCGTTGCGCATGGCGGCGCCCGTCACAAAGCGGTTGCCCGTGGCAATCGTGCCGACCAGGAACTGTTTTGCGCCCTCGTTCGAGGCGGCCGCATCTGTCGAAGCGTTAACAAAGCCACGTTCAGAAAGCACATCGGCAGCAATATCGACCAGCGCAGGCGTCGAGCCAAACTCCTCGAGCCCCGGTGCAGACTCGGCGATAAGCGCGGTATCGGTATCCAGATAGCGCAGGCGTTTGCCGATGACCACGTCGTCGATATGGAGCTTGGGGTTCAAACCGCCCGCGATACCCGAAAGCACAACTGCCTGTGGAGCATACTTGCTAATGAGGTGCTGTGTTGCGGCGGCAGCGTTTACCGTGCCCATACCCGCCGTCGTGGCGACAATCGACAGACCATCGAGCCCGCCGGTCACAACGTTTAAGCCCGCCTCCTGTACCATGCAAACGTTACTCAACTCTTCCTTAATCTGCATGATCTCTTTTTCGAGTGCACCGATAATCGCGATGGTAGCCATGCCATTCCCCAAACCTATACGAAATTCTCAACCACGGTATGGTACCAGCATTTTGTTTGACCTCGTCAAACGAACACGCTAGGCCAGCGCAGCTCGCGTATCAAACAGAGCCTTTGCAATCGCAGCCGCAACCTCACTCGAGCGGTCGCTCCACGGCATCGATGTCATGATGCTCATGACATAGGTACGGCCATCGATGTCGATAAGGCCCGCATCGCATGTCGAATAGCAACCATCCTCGCTAATCCAGCCTGCCTTGTTGCGCACCAAGGCTTGGTCGTCCGCAATGCCGTCACGAATAAACGATCGGGCCGTAGAGGCCAGAAGGCCCGACAGCCATTGTGACGTCTCGGTATCATGGCTCAGATACTCGCTCATCTCGCACCACAACTTGGCCGAGGTGCGCGGGCAATAAGTGGGAAAATCACTCATCGGATCGAGTGCGACCTCGTCTTCGACGCCGAGTGCGACAATCCAATCCTCGTAACCGACACGGTCAAACGCCGCACGCAACGCGATAAACGAATCGTTGTCCGAATTAACGACCGCGGCCTCGATCAGGTCGCGCACCGTCTGCCAGCCCATGTTGTAGCCGCCATAGGTGCCAAGGGAATCATCGAGCGACCTTGCCCTGTCTCGACCAGAGACTCGCAGATGTACAACGCATAGAGTGCCTTGTAGCTACTCGCGCCGTAAACCTCGACATCGGCGTTATACGTTACGCCCTTGCCACTTGACAGGTCGTAGAACACCACGCCCGCATCGCCCAATTCCTGGGCCTGATCAAGGGCGTCTTGGAGCGCGGCGAGGCTCTCATCCTCCAGGGCGGGGATCCGGTCATCAACCAGTGAGAAGGTCTGCACGGTATCGCCTGAGGGAATATCGTTAAAGTCCGCCTTCGAAAGCCTCGTCTTGAGACTCGCCGTCGACAGGGTTTGGCTTGCGGTGGCTTTAGATTCAGAGACCTTTTTGTTTTGCGTCTGTACCGTTGACGCATCTGAGTGTGCCATTCGCTCCGACGCGTAGGTTTTGGCGGTAATTCCGAGGATAATAACCGCCAACGTTAGCATCCCAATGGCGGTAATCTTCGTAACGCGGATGCGAGCGTCAGCAAGGCCACGCGAAGACGTGCCCTTCGTCTCATATCTGCTGCTATGCTGCGGCACATACTCGTCCCGCGATGCGTTGTTTCGCACGTGGTCTCCTGACTGCTACCGTTCATATACGAGCAGCATAATACCGAGCAGGCATTTCTTTCCAAAGATATTCAGCGGCGTTTAAGGCGTCTTTAAAGAAACCACAAGCGTATTTATCCAAATGGCACGATTCTGTTGCGCATCTCCGCCCAAAACGCAGTTGCGGTGGAATAGTTCTTGTTTTTCGGCTTATGCCGCCCAAACAGGAACTATTCCACCGCAACTTGACGGGGCTCTTTGGCAATCAACTTGGTGCCCAGTGGTACTCATTTAAGTCTGTCCCCAATGAGTGCCCTTGGGGGCGAAAATGGCTCGCTAGCCGATGGCGTTTTTGAGTTCCGCGCGGCGCTTTTTCATGCCCATCATGACGGCGTTGCGTAGCTCGGGCATGCGCGCGGTATCCATCTGGGGAACGCCCTCGAGCTTATAGGGAATCCCCAGCTGCTCATACTTGACGACGCCCATCGTGTGATACGGCAGCATCTCCAGGCCGACCACGTTATGCCACGGGGCAATCAAGCGACCGAGCGCCTCGCACTCCTCCACCGTATCGGTGATACCCGGCACCACCACGTGGCGGATAACGACCTTAATCTTGCGACGCGCGAGCTCGTCACCAAACGCCAGGATGCGTGCGGGATCGCAACCGGTCAGCTTTTTATGCTCGACGGGATCGGCGTGTTTAATGTCGAGCAGCACCATATCGGTCTCGTTGAGTACGGCATCGAACTTCTCGGGATGCGCGGGATCGAACGCATAGCCGCAGCTATCCAAGCAGGTATGCACGCGGCCGTCGGGGTTATTGTGCATGGCGCGGAACAGGTCGGCCAAGAACTCAGGCTGCAGGAGCGGCTCGCCGCCGGATACCGTAATACCACCGCTGCGGTAAAACTCATGGTTGCTCTGAAACTCGTCCATCAGGTGCTCGACGGTCACCATGGTGCCGCCGTTAACCGACCAGGTATCGGGGTTGTGGCAATACGCACAACGCATGGGGCAGCCCTGAACAAACACCACAAAGCGGATGCCGGGTCCATCGACCGTTCCCATCGTCTCAATCGAATGCACGCGGCCCAGGGCAAACGCGGAGTCCTCAGGACGAGCGTCCACACCCTCGAGCGTCATCTCAGCCATTCCCGCTACCTTGCCTCTCTTTGATTTTAGCTACATAAATGCCAGAGCCATTCTAGCCCATACGTTTGCGTTTAAACGTCTCGGGCTAGAATGGCACGTTTTAATCTATCCCCCATTACCGTGACGGGAGCCCATGTCGAGATGTGAAGGCGAAGAATGCTCGCCTACAGCCTTTACGCCTTGAGCGTGAGCACCGCACCGAAGGCGGTCGGGCCGCAATGGCTCGAGATGACACCGCCGACCTGAGTCCAGGTAACGTCTTTAAAGCCCAGGTCGTGCGCATAGACTTCCATGTCGTCGCGCAGCTCCTGGGAAAGGCCTACCGAATACGCCAGGCCAATGTGCGAGTAGTCAATCTCGCCCTTCGCAACCATGTGGTCAATAAAGGCGCGGGCGCACTTGAGCATAGAGCCGCGGAACTTCTTGGTCGCCACAAACTTACCGCCCGTCACCTCAATGCAGGGCTTAATCTTGAGCAGGTGGGCGCCAAGGAATGCCACGTTGGACAGACGACCTCCCGCCTTAAGGAAGGCTAGGTCGGTAGGAACAAAGCCCAGCAGCACACGGTCCATCACCGAATTGGTGAAGGCGAAAATTTCGTCGACGGTGGCATCGGGGTGAGCCTCGATGTATTTGGCGGTCTCGACGGCAACGAGCGACTGGCCCACCGAGACAAAACGCGTATCCATGGAGAATACGTAGTCGCGGCCCTTAGCCGCAATCTTGGAGGACTGATGCGAGCAAGTCGTGACTTCGGAGTACGCAAGATGCAGAATGGTCGCATCGGGCTGCTCGGCATGGATACGGTCATATACGTGCGCAAAATCTGCAGGCGCGCAGCCGCTGGTCTTGGGCATTACGCCAAACTCGTTGCAGCGCGAGTAAATCTCGAGCGGATCGATGGAGCCGTCCTCGACGGTCTCGTCACCAATCGTGACATGCATGGGCACGCGCACGATGCCGTAGCGCTCGCAGAGCTCCGGCGTCACATCCGACCCAGACTCAACCACGATTACGTACTTGCCCATTATTATCACGACCCATCTCGACATTGGCTTTTCAATACATGGCACGCGCCGCCGCACTGTTGCACAACGGCGTCCAAGCGCCAAAGAGACGCCGCCCCTTGCGCACAACAAAGGACAGCGTCTCCCTGGAAAACTCCGTGCTAACCTGAGATTCTACACGGTTTATTACTAAGTGTTACTTACTCCGCAAACGGTCGCTATACGCGATAAACGGTAGTTGGCCGCGGCAACTGCGATTCATTTCGCCCAGCAAGTCCAATCGTGCCCCATGCACGGTTAATGCACGAGGCGGTAGAAATTCATCGATGCCGCACCCTCGGCATGCAACCCCATCGCCGAAACCGCCGGCGAATAGGTACGGCTCGTAAGTGCCGCCTCGCCGCCATTTGCAAAAATCTCGACCATCGTAGTGTCCGAAAGCACGCGCAGGTCGCGAAGCTCGCTGAGCTCGATCGACCTCTGGTCGCGCCCATAGCCTTCGTCACCCATGTCGAGGGTAAGCATCCCGTCTGCATAGCGCACAAAGACACCCTTGCGAATCTCGAGCTCGACCATCTTGGCGCCCTCACAGGAAACCACAAGATCAAACAGGCGGCCCGGCTCCTCAACGGTTTCACCGCCTGTCGCGCGAACGCAGTCGCCGCGCATCCTCTCAATCTCGTGCGCCGGCTGCTGGCAGAGCTTACCATCGCGCATGCTCAGCTCTCGCGGCACCGTCAACGCGCACTGCCACCCGCGCGCCACCGTCGGGTTTTCTGCCGTCGCATCGGGGCAACCCGACCATCCGATCATCAAACGCCGGCCTGCAGCATCCTCAAAGGACTGCGGAGCATAGAAATCAAAACCGGCATCGACCATCGGGGGCATGCCCTGCCCGACGATTTTAAAGCTCGGCGCCTCCCAATCGGCCTCGATAGGGAACCACACGCACTGATGCGGATTGCGGTAACGCCAACCATCGGCAGGCACACCCTGCGGACAGCAAACGAGAATAAGCTCGCCATCGAGCTCAAACAGATCGGGGCACTCCCACATAAAGCCAAAGTTCTCGTCCAGCTCAATGCGCGTCGCATAGCTCCAGACCCCTAAATCACGCGAAGTATAGACAAGCACGCAGCCACGGTCGTCTTTCGTACGAGCGCCCAGAACCATGTAGTAGATACCATCGTGCTCAAGGATCTTGGGGTCGCGCACGTGCGTACCGATATCGTCGGGGTAATCGACTGGTCCAACAGCCATGCGCTTCTCGCCCAATTCGTCGGGATTCTCGGCAACCATATGAATCTGGTTTTGCTCACGGCCCGTCAACACGTAGTCGTAATCATCGCGGTCAAAATGCTTGACGTTGCCGGTATAGAAGTAGTGAATCTTGCCATCACGTACAAAGGCAGAACCAGAATACGCTCCGCTCGAATCCAAATCGGAATCGGGGAACAGCACGGGGCCGTGATTCTCGTACGTCACAAAATCCTTTGTCGTCAGATGGTTCCAAAGCACTGGACCGCCATGCGCAGCATCGAAAGGATCGTATTGATGATAGATGTGATACGTATCACCAATCTGAACCAAACCGTTGGGGTCGTTGAGCCAGCCAAGCTCAGGCTCCACATGGAACAGAAGCCTATCGGGGTCGGACGCGATGCGAGCCGCCGTCTCATCCTGTCCGGCACGCCACTGCTCATAGTCCGCGCGTGTCACCTTGTTTTTTTGATTTAACATCGCCGTTGACTTTCTCGTCTATGGGGAAGGACGCTCGACTCACACGAGTCGAACGCCCTTCCTCAAATGAACTTATCCTCAGATTACACTGAACGGCTCAACTAGAAGCTAACGTCGAAGCCAGCGCCAGCGCCCTCTTCATCGGTGGTCGGCACGCCCTTTGCCTTGTTGTAGGCAAAGATCAAGACGATCGGCACGATAAAGGCGATGAGATTGCCAGCCACATACCACACGAGGGTCTCGGGCGTGACGATGAGCAGGCCAAGCACGCCGGTCAGACCCTGACCGATAGCGCGCACCTCAAAGAGCTTGACGAAGGCACCGCCGCAGCCTGCACCGATGCATGCGCAGATGAACGGAATGATCGAATAGCGCATGTTTGCAGCAAAGATAGCGGGCTCGGAGATTCCGACCAGCGTCGGGATAAAGGACGACATGCAGATGTTGCGCTCTTTGGAGTGCTTCTTGTGAATGAGGTACATACCGATGGCGCCGCCGCCCTGGGCGATGATGGAAACCGACCAGATGGCCTGGATGTAGTTGAAGCCAGTCGTGGCAACAAGGTTTGCCTCGATACCCTGGATGAACTGATGCGTACCGGTAACGACGAGCGGCTGCAGGAACGCGGCGAAGACAAAGGCACCAAAGACGCCCATCCTGTTGTACAGGATATCGATTACGCCGGCGAGGACGTCACCGATCAGGTTACCGAGCGGGCCGAACACGGTGAACAGGGCGACGTTAGCAAGAATCAGGGTAACGGTCGGGACAAAGACGAACGAAACGACCTCGGGGATGTACTTCTGGGCAATCTTTTCGACCTTGGCCATAAACCAGGCGGTCAGAATTGCAGGGAACACGCCGCCCTGGAAAGCAACCATGGGAATGGAGAGCGGACCAAAGTTCCAGTACTCAGCACCCGTCGGGTCCATAACGAACGTGTTGCGGTTCATAAGGCTCGGGTGAACCATGACGATACCGACGAGGATGCCCAGGATCGGGTTACCGCCAAAACGCTTGACTGCGCTGTACATAACCAGGACAGGCAGGTAGTCGAACGTGGTGGCGATAATGGCAAAGAAGCTTGCGAGGTTCTTGAGGAACTCGCTGTGATCGGCGAGGCTGCCCTCCATGCCAAAGAGGCCGTTGGCAACGATCAACGACTTAAGGCCGATGATGATTGCAGCGCCGACGAAGGCGGGAATGATGGGGATAAAGATGTCCGAGAATACCTTGAGGACCGAGAAGAACTTGCCCTTCTTGTCCGCCTCGGCGCCCTTGACCTCGGAAGCACTGATCTCCTTAACGCCCGTCAGAGCCATAAACTCATCGTAAACCTTGTTGACGGTACCGGTACCGAAGATGATCATGAGCTGGCCGCTGTTGTACAGCACGCCCTTGACGCCATCGATGTTCTCGAGCTCGGCCTTGTTGTATTTGCTCGTATCCTTGAGCACCAGACGCAGACGGGTCACGCAATGCGTGGCGCCCTCGATGTTCTCCAGTCCGCCGACGTTGTCGACGACTTGCTGGGACACTGCCTTGTAGTCCATGTTCCTCTCCATTCCTTTTCTAAATCATAAAACGGTTCGTTGCCGCTACAGAGACGCGATCGTTGCGTTTGCGCACTTGAGCGCACCGTCGGTGACGGTAAGCGCCACACCCTGGCCCTGCTTGTTGCAGAAGCGAGCGTTGAGCGCAACATCATCGACAAAGATGGTCGCGATGTCGTCGTCGACGACCAGACGCACATGGTGAGTGCCCTCGCCCTTAAAGAACAACGGACGCTCGAGGCCCATGTTGTTGACCTGGAACCACGGGTACTGGGGAGCCGGCGTGAACTCGAGCTTGCCCTCGCGCAGGTTGGCGCGGAACTCATAGGCAAGACCGGTCTCGGCGTCCTCAGCGAACTTGACCGAGAAGCCGGCAGCGTTACCGCCGAGCTCAATGTCGGCATCGAGCAAGTAGGTGGAGCCGGCATCCGCGGCGAGCACCTGCTCGACCTTGCCCGACTCGCAGGAAAGCTCAAAGGTCTCGACAGCCTTGCCCTCGCCAAAGGCGCCAAGCATGCTGTCGGGGAGCTTGGTGCCGAGCGTTCCGTCGGCACGCTGAACGATCTCGAGGGGCATAAAGGTGCCACCCCATAGGTAAGAGCTGGGGTCGCCGCCCTCGTCACGCGTAGGAACCCAACCAAAGAGAACGCGACGCTCGCCATCGAATGCGGTGCGAGCGGCGTAGTACGCGCGGCCGTCGAAGGAGTCGTCAGCGGGGGTAATCCAAGGACCGTTGATGGACTTGGACATGCGGTAACGGGTCTTGTTGCCGTCGCTGTACTCGGAAAAGACGAGGTACCACCAGTCGCCCATCTTAAAGAGATCAGGCATCTCAAACATGGTGTACAGGCCCGGGTTCCACCAGTCGCCCTGGAACTCCCAGTTGGTCAGATCCTTGGAGGTGAACTTGACCAGGCGGCCGGTCATCAGACGCTTGTCCTCGCCCACACGCGTGCCGAGGATGAGCATGTACTCCTCGTTCTCCTCATCCCAAAGCACAAAGGGATCGCGCCAGTTGCGGTCATCGTAACCCTCCTGGGGCGGAAGCAGCGTCTCGGCGATGTTCTTCTCCCACTTGACGGCGTCGTCGCTCGTTGCGTGAAGAAGAACCTGCTTCATCAAACGTGCGCGGACCTTATCGCGATTGCAACCAGTGTAGAGCGCATGGTACTTGTCGCCCACCTTAAACACCGTGCCGGCATAAATGTACTGGTCGACTTCCTCGTCGCCGCCGCGCTCAAGGCTCTCGCCAAAGTCCTTGTAGTTGACGAAATCCTTGGTCGTAGCGAGTGCCCAGCCAAACGGCTCTCCGAAAGGTTCGGGGTTACGCGTGTCACGCTGATGATAGAGATAGAACGTGCCGTCCTCGCCGTACGGCATGATGTCGCCTACCCAAATTCCCTCAGGCTGGTAATACACCTTGTGCATCCGAGACTTCCTTTCCACGACATACTAACTCGGTACAATGGCAAGATATGTCAATCGTTTTCATATGTCAAACGTTTTCACACCAATACGTCTTTTCGCAGTTCCAGTCGTCGGCAAACGGTTGTCATATGCCGGTGAACGGTCATCAGAAGCGTTTGAGGAATTCTTTTGGCACGGGATGAACTACGCGGTTTTGCCCTCAATAAGTTCAACGGGAAGCTTGATATTCGATTCGGGATTATCGCCGTTAATAAGAGCGATGATGGATTGCGCCGCGAGCTCTCCGATGCGATCGATATCTTGACGTACGGTTGTTAAGTCAGGCATAAACGTCATAGTTCGGCGGGCACCATCCGCGCCCACGACCTTAATATCGTCTGGAGCGCTCAAGCCGCGCTGCTTCATCACGTTGAGACAGATGGCCGCCATCGTATCGTCTCCCGCAAAGATGCCGTCAATATCGGGGTTCTCATCGAGGATCTTCGCAACGACCGCGCCCTTTTCGTCGTCGGGCTTAACGAACTCAACCTCACAGACAAGCGCGGACAAACCGGCCTGCTCAACAACATCGAGGTAGGCATCGGTACGCTTATTGGCAGGCATGCGCATGCGGCTATTGCTGCGCAGGCACAGGATACGCCTGCAGCCGTCATCAATCAGACGGCGCGTGGCGAGCTCGCCAATGCCATAGCTGTCACTTGCAATCTGGACAGAGCCCTCGCCAAGATCGCAGTCGATGCCAACCAGGCTCAAGCCCATCTCGGCATATGCCTCGGCACCGATATTGAGGGAGTTGACGATGACGCCGTCGACCATATTGCGGCGGAGCATGTCAATATAGGAACGCTCAAGATCGGGTCGATTGGCGCTGTTGCACAGCAACATCTTAAAGCCGTTTTCCGCTAACGTGCGCTCGACCGCCTGCACAACCTGAGCATGGAACGGGCTGCTCACAAAGGGAACGATCATACCGATAAGATTCAGGCGACCGTTGAGCATGGCACGGGCGATATCGTTGGGCGTATAGTTGATGCGCTCCATCGCGGCATGGACCTTATCGCGGGTCTCTTGGCTAATATAGCCGCGATTATTAAGCACGCGAGATACCGTAGTAGGCGAAACCCCCGCCACCGCTGCAACTTCCTTGATGCCAGGCTTAGCAGAATCCTTAGAACGAGCGCCCTCGCGAGCCATAGCACCCTCCCCCATCAACATGTCAAACGTTTACATACGAACAAAGCATACCCCAACAACAGCGGGAAGACGGTAACAGCACAAGTAAGTAAACGACTCATCCAAATAATTAGGAGAGTTCCGCCTAAAGGGTGACTACACAGGACCCCCGCCGGGCCGCTTTGGGTTACTTTCCAAAACATTTCCGCAGGATGCAAAGGGCTCCGCCGCGCGAAGCGCGCAGCGGAGCCCTTTGCATGTCCGAGGACGTTTTGGAAAGTAACCCAAAGCGGCCCGGCGATCCTGCGGGAGTTAAACCCCTTTAGAACTTGTCGTGGAAGGTACGCGAAATGACCTCGTCCTGCTGCTCCTTGGTGAGCGTGTGGAAGTTCACGGCATAGCCGGAAACGCGGATGGTCAGCTGCGGGTACTTCTCGGGGTGAGCCTGAGCGTCAAGCAGCGTCTCACGGTTGAAGACGTTGATGTTCAGGTGGTGGCCACCCTTCTCGGCGTAAGCGTCGAGCATGTGGACCAGGTTATCGGCCTGAGTCTCGGAAACTTCAGAAACCTTCATAATGTGTCTCCTTCGATCGATAGGCGCCGGCCGAAACCGGCGCACTAATCAGTAATCGTTATTGTTAGTATAGCACTAACAATAGTTACTCGCCCAGCTGATCAAGGTCGATATCGCCAAAGAACACCTGGTCCTCCTTGCCGAGCGCACTCGGGATGATGGAGAAGGTGTTGGAGATGCCGTCCTGAGCATCGCGGAACGGGAGCTTGGAAACCGAAGACAGCGAAGCGATGGCGCCGTGGCTATCGCGCTTGTGCATGGGGTTAGCACCCGGGGCGAACGGCTGGCCAGCCTTGCGGCCGTCGGGCGTGGAGCCGGTCTTCTTACCGTACACGACGTTGGAGGTAATGGTCAGAACCGAGGTCGTGGGCACGGAGTTGCGGTAGGTGTCGTTCATGCGGATGTACTCCATGAACTGGTGCACAACGTCGTGAGCGATCTGGTCGACGCGGTCGTCGTCGTTACCGTACTTGGGGAACTCGCCCTCGGTCTCGAAGTCGACGATGATGCCGTTCTCGTCACGGACGGGGTGGACCTTGGCGTACTTGATGGCAGACAGGGAGTCAGCCACGACGGAAAGGCCAGCGATGCCCGTAGCGAACCAGCGGTGCACGTGCTTGTCATGCAGAGCCATCTGGATGCGCTCGTAGCAATACTTGTCGTGCATGTAGTGAATGATGTTCAGCGAGTTGACGTACACGCCGGCGAGCCACTTCATCATGTCGTTGTACTTGGCCACAACGTCGTCGTAATCGAGCGTGTCGCCCTCGACGGCGCGATACTTGGGGCCGACCTGCTTCTTGGAGACCTCGTCGACGCCGCCGTTGAGTGCGTACAGCAGGCACTTGGCCAGGTTGGCACGGGCGCCGAAGAACTGCATCTCCTTGCCGATGCGCATGGAGGACACGCAGCAGGCAATACCGTAGTCGTCGCCATGATAGACGCGCATGAGGTCGTCGTTCTCGTACTGGATCGAGGAGCTGGCGACAGAAGTCTTGGCGCAGAACTTCTTGAAGTTCTCGGGCAGACGGGTCGACCACAGAACGGTCATGTTGGGCTCGGGGCTGGTGCCCATGTTCTCGAGCGTGTGCAGGTAGCGATAGCTCATCTTGGTAACGAGCGTACGGCCGTCGACACCCATGCCGCCGATGGACTCGGTGACCCACTGCGGGTCGCCGGTAAACAGGGCCTGGTACTCGGGGGTACGGGCAAACTTGACCATGCGGAGCTTCATGATGAAGTGATCCACGAACTCCTGGATCTGCTCCTCGGTGAAGGTACCGTTGGCAAGGTCGCGCTCAGCGTAGATGTCGATGAACGTAGAGGTACGGCCGATGGACATAGCGGCGCCGTTCTGCTCCTTAACGGCAGCGAGGTAGGCGAAGTACATCCACTGGATGGCCTCCTGCGTGTTGGTAGCAGGGTTAGAAATGTCGAAACCATAGGTCTCGGCCATCATCTTGAGCTCGCCGAGGGCGCGGATCTGCTCCTGCAGCTCCTCGCGATCGCGGATGTTGTCGGCGGTCATGACCGTCGGGGTAGAAGCCTTCTGGGCCTCCTTGTCCTTGATCAGGTAGTCGACGCCGTACAGGGCAACACGACGGTAGTCGCCGATGATGCGGCCGCGGCCATAGCCATCGGGCAGACCGGTGATGATGTGAGCCGAGCGGCAAGCGCGCATCTCGGGGGTGTAGACATCGAAGACGCCAGCGTTGTGGGTCTTGCGCTCGAAGGTGTAGCGCTCGACAACGTTCTCATCGACCTTATAGCCGTGCTGGCTGGCAGCCTGGCAAGCGATGCGGATACCGCCGTTGACGTGCAGCGCGCGCTTGAGCGGCTTGTCGGTCTGGAGGCCGACGATGGTCTCCTTCTCGCGGTGGGCGTTATCGATGTAGCCAGCGGGGTGGCTCACGATACCCGTGACGGTCTTGGTGTCCATATCGAGGACACCGCCCTGCTCGCGCTCCTTAAGCAGCAGGTCGAGAACCTCGCCCCACAGCTCCTTGGTACGCTCAGTCGGGCCGGCGAGGAACGACTCGTCGCCCTCGTAGGGGGTGTAGTTCTTCTGGATGAAGTCTCGGACGTCAACCTCTCCCGTCCAGATGCCTTCCTTGAAGCCTTCCCATGCCTCCTGCATTGTGTAACCACGCTCCTAGTTACGTGTAATGCGGCGCTCTCTCACACCGCTGCTTATTGAATTCTTGAATTATCGGCTTGCACTACCGGCTTCTTCCGTTCTTCACCACACGTTGGTACAGGGAAAAACGTTTGTCCACCTTGGAACTGCAACCCAAAACCCAAGATTTCACCCGTTTGAGAAGGATAACATAGCTACCCCCTTCATCAGTGCTGTTATATATTTCTTTTTTTATACCATTATGGCGTTTTTAACAAATCCGCAGGAAATGCGAGCGCGAACAACTACCGTTCACCGATTTGTTTGGTATTTTTCCTTGCCTTTGTACGACGTTCACTCTAGCTGTTATGCCAGCTTTAGCAGGGTAAAGTGCCTCTGAGTAGGCTTTAGGACATGCCTAACGATCTGCCCCAAACTTTACTGGCACCGACGGTGTACGGAGGTCGCCTAAAGGTAGTTTTCTAGGCATGTCTCAAAATCTACCGTATAGGGCGCGCGTGCAAGGGTATCATCTTTCACCGAAAATAGTTTCTAGTGTTAGGGGTTTTCGGTGGAAGATACCGACTTCCATGAGCTTGGGCGTCAGCTCCTTACCGAGTTTGGCGGCATTCACCAGCGCGTTTCGCGCTTTGTGGACAAAGCTCTCAGCGGCGAGATGGCTGTCATGCGCGCCCTTATGCTCGCTGGCGGTTCGCTCACGCCGAGCGAACTCGCTGATCGCGCCTGGGTCTCGAACGCCCGCATCGCCAATATCCTACGCGCTCTCGAAGCCAAGGGTTGGGTTGAGCGTGAGCACTCAAAGACCGACCGTCGTCGCGTACACGTCATAGTGACCGACAAGGGATTCCAGGATCTCGAAATCAAACGCCGGGAATTCGAGGACCGCACCGCGGCTTTCCTCGAGCAGCTCGGCGAAACAGATACCCAAGAGATGGTGCGCCTTCTTAGACGTGCCAACGAAATTATCGACCGCAATCAAGAAAGGAGAGATGCCGAGTGAGGATTCTCAAGCTCTTTAAAAAGCATATCCTGGCACTGTTCACAGCTATCGTACTCATCGTAATCAGCTGCAACGCCGACCTGGCGCTGCCTACCTATATGAGCGATATCGTCGACGTGGGCGTGCAGCAAGGCGGTATCGCCTCGCCCGTGCCCGATACCATTCGCGCCGAATCGCTCGACGACCTCGAACTCTTTATGAGCGCCAAGGACGCCAAGGCTGTGGAGGCCGTGTTTAGCAAGGCAGACAAAAACGGGATTCGCACGTACAAGGGCACCGAGGACGAGCGCGCCGACGGCAGCAAGCTCGCTGACATTATGAGCCTGCCCGAGACCGTCGTCCTTTCGCTCAACCAAGGCATCGACGCCAACTCCATGGGCGACATGATGGGCTCGTCCAGCGAGAAAGACAACAACGCCGCCCAGGCCATGCCCACCCCCGAGCAAATGGCAGCGATGACGCCCGAGCAGCTCGCCGAGATGCAGCAGAAGGCCGCAGCGGCGCAGAACATGCAAAAGCAGATTGATGCCGACGGCGGTAAGATCACCATGAAGAGCCTGCGTCTGGGCGTTGAAGGCGGCCTAATCGACCAGGGCAAGCTCGTCGAGGGTGCCAACCAAATGGCGGACAAAATGGGCTCCATGTCGGGCTCCATTGTGACCCAACGCGCCGTGAGCTATGTGCAGGACGAGTACAAGGCGCAGGGCATCGACCCCGCCGACGTGCAGAACGCGTACCTGAGCCGCATGGCGACCACGATGTTTGGGCTGTGCCTGGTGTCGCTCGTCGCCACCATCCTGACCGGTGCCGTGGCGTCGCGCACCGCCTGCTCCATCGCCCGCGACCTGCGCCGCGAGACCTTCAACAAGGTTATGCACTTCTCGCCAGCCGAGGTGGGCAAATTTAGCCAGGCCTCGCTCATTACCCGCTGCACCAACGACATTCAGCAGATCCAGATGGCCGCAACCCTGTTTATCCGTATGTGCCTGATGGCCCCCGTCATGGGCATCGTCGCCGTCATGCGCGTCCTAGCCAACCACACCGGCCTGGAGTGGACCATCGCTGTGGCCATCATCGCGGTTTCGGCCGTCGTCGGCGTGCTCATGGGCCTCACCATGCCCAAGTTCAAAAAGATGCAGAGCTTTGTGGACCGCGTGAACCTTACCGCCCGCGAGCTGCTCGACGGCCTCATGCCCATCCGCTCGTTCAACCGCGAGGAGCATGAGCTCGAGCGTTTTGACAAGGCTTCGCTCGACCTGATGACCACGCAGCTCTACACCAACCGAGCCATGAGCTTTATGATGCCGCTCATGATGCTCGTCATGAACTGCATCACCGTGCTTATCGTCTGGTTTGGCGCGCAGGGCGTGTCCGACGGCGTGATGCAGGTCGGCAACATGATGGCGTTTATCTCCTACACCATGCAGATCGTCATGGCGTTTATGATCCTCACCATGGTTTCGGTCATCCTGCCCCGCGCCGAGGTCGCAGCCGAGCGCGTGGAAGAGGTCATCACCTGCCCCACGAGCATCAACGACCCCGCCTCGCCCAAACTGCCCGCTGCCAGCGCGCCGCGCGGCGAGCTCACCTTCCGTGACGTGAGCTTCCAGTATCCCGATGCCCGCGCCGACGTCATTAGTGGCGTAAACTTCACCACGCACGCCGGCCAGATGCTCGGCATCATTGGTTCCACGGGCTCGGGCAAGTCCACGCTTGTACAGTTGATTCCGCGCCTGTACGACGTCACAGGCGGCAGCATTTCGCTCGACGGCATCGACGTGCGCGACATGACCCTCTCTGAGCTGCGCCGCCGCATCGGTTATATTCCGCAGCAGGGTCGTCTGTTCTCGGGTACCGTCGAGAGCAACCTCAAGTTTGCCGGCGACATGGTGAGTGACGAGGATATGCGCCAGGCAGCACGCGTCGCCCAGGCGGAAGACTTTATCGCCGAGCGCGAGGGCGGCTACGACTCCCCCATCAGCCAGGGCGGCTCCAATGTCTCGGGCGGTCAGCGCCAACGCCTGGCCATCGCCCGCGCGTTGGCCAAAAAGCCCGAGGTCGTGGTGTTCGATGACTCGTTTAGCGCCCTCGACTACAAGACCGACGCTCGCCTGCGCGAGGAGTTGGCCAAAAACGTTACCGACGCCGCGCTCGTGGTCGTGGCCCAGCGCATCGCGACCATCATGCACGCCGACCAGATCATCGTGCTCGACGACGGCCACGTAGTGGGCACCGGCACGCACGAGGAGCTGCTGCGCAACTGCCCGGCGTACCTGGAGATCGCACAGTCGCAGCTTTCCGCCGAGGAGCTGGGGCTTACCCAAGAAGAAATTGCAGCCGTCATGGAAGGAGGCGAGCGCTAATGGCAGACGAGACCAAGACTCAGATTCCCAAGCCCACCCGCCAGCGTGGTCCCATGGGCCGCATGGGCGGCATGCGTCGCGGCGAAAAGGCCAAGGACTTTAAGGGCACCATGAGGCAGCTGCTCGGCTATATCGGCCAGCACAAGATTGCCGTGTTTGCCGCCGTCGCCTTTGCCGTGTGCTCGGTCATCTTTAACATTGTGGGACCCAAGGTGCTCGGCCAGGTTACGACCAAGCTGTTCGAAGGCCTGGTCGCCAAGGTCAACGGCACCGGCGACGTTGACTTTGACTGGATCGCCAAGACGCTCGGCTTTTTGCTCTGCCTGTATCTGGCGAGCTCTGTCTGCAGCCTGGTCCAGGGCTGGCTCATGACCGGCGTCACGCAAAAGATCTGCTACCGCATGCGCAAGGAAATCGCCGCCAAGATTGCCGTCGTGCCGATGAGTTACTTCAACGGCCACAGCAAGGGAGACGTACTCAGCCGCATCACCAACGACGTCGATACGCTGGGTCAGTCGCTCAACCAGAGCGTGACGCAGCTCATCACGTCGGTGACGCAGATTATCGGCGTGCTCGTCATGATGCTTTCGATCAGCCTGCCGCTTACCGGCGTCACCGTGCTCACGCTGCCGGCCGCCGCGATTATCTTGACCGTAATGATTCACTTCTCGCAGCCGTACTTCCGCGAGCAGCAGCAGGTTCTGGGCGCCGTCAACGGCATTATCGAGGAGGACTTTGCCGGCCAGAACGTCATTCAGGTGTTCGACCGCGCCGAGGCCTCGATTGAAGAGTTCGACCGTCAAAACGACCGTCTCTTTATTAGTGGCTGGCGCTCGCAGTTCCTGTCGGGCCTGATGATGCCGCTTATGAGCTTGGTGGGCAACATGGGCTACGTGGGCGTCGTCGTGGTGGGCGCGCAGCTCGCGCTGACCGGCAATGCCACGCCCGGCGACATCCAGAGCTTTATCCAGTACGTTCGAAACTTTACGCAACCCGTGCAGCAGCTGGGCAACGTGAGCAACACGATGCAGTCGATGGCCGCCGCCACCGAGCGCGTGTTTGAGTTCCTGGCCGCGCCCGAGGAGGAGCAGAAGGCCGACGCGCAGATTCCCGAGAAGCGCCCCGGCCACGTGGTGTTTGACCATGTCAAGTTTGGCTACACGCCCGACAAGACCATCATCCACGACTTTAGCTGCGAGGCGCAGCCCGGCCAGACCATCGCCATCGTCGGCCCCACCGGCGCCGGCAAGACCACGCTCATTAAGCTGCTGCAGCGCTTCTACGACGTGGACGGCGGCTCGCTGCGTGTCGAGGGCGTCGATGTGCGCGACTGGGACCGCGCGGCACTGCGCGGCGAGTTTGCCATGGTGCTGCAGGACACCTGGCTGTTTAACGGCACCATCCGCGAGAACATCCGCTACGGACGCCCCGACGCGAGCGATGCCGAGGTCGAGGCCGCTGCGCGCGCCGCACGCTGCGACCACTTTATTCATACGCTCGCCGGTGGCTACGACTTTATGATCAACGAGGAGGGCACCAACCTATCGCAGGGTCAGCGCCAGCTCGTGACCATCGCCCGTGCCATTTTGGCCGACCGCCCGGCACTGATTCTGGACGAGGCGACTTCCAACGTCGATACCCGTACCGAGGAGCTCATTCAGCGCGCCATGGATGCGCTGATGCAGGGCCGCACCAGCTTTGTCATCGCGCACCGCCTGTCCACGATCCGCAACGCCGACGTGATCTTGGTAATTCGCGACGGCGATATCGTCGAGAAGGGCACGCACGACGAGCTGCTCGCCCAAGGCGGCTTCTACGCCGACCTGTACAACTCGCAGTTCGACGAGGCGGCGTAACAACCAGCGGCAAACAACCGCAATGCCCAGAAAACGGGGGCGCAGGACAACCTGCGCCCCCGTTTTGTGTCCTTTGAGCCTCGAAACGCCTTCCCTGAGACCTCACTGACGGCGCTTTCCAGACCCCGTGGGCAAAAAAGGGCAAATATGAGTACTGTTACCTTTTTAGTAACAGCCAAAACCGCCTCAAATGCCGCTCCCACGGCTTACACGCGTCCCTAAATTGATCAAACAGCACCATAGCGGACTTATATGTGTTTGCGTTAATGAACATATTTTGCTGTTATGTCTATTATTTTGCGAAGGCAATATGATACTAAGATAGCAACCGTGGTGGCGCGCGCAGACGTGGTGTAAGAGCGTCCTGAGGTCCGTCGCTGCAAGTCCCGATGTTACTCCTTCTTGAGACCGCGCCTCTCGACTATCTCGTCCACTATCTCCCTGGCGCGCCGCCCGAGCGCGCGGCGCCTCCCCTCTGTCGGGGCCGGCCTGTCCGCGGGCTCGGCGAAGCCCTCGGCGGCCGAGGCCTCGGAGAACACGCGCTGCTGGGACCACTGCCCCTCGGTCTCCATGAGGCTCGCGCACGTCAGGCGCAGCATCGACTCCCTCGAGGGGAAGGACTGCACGACCCTGTAGCGGCGCTTGATCTCGCGGTTGGCGCGCTCCTGGACGTTGTTGGTGCGGAGCTTGGCCCAGTGCGCCCTGGGGAAGGCCGTGAACGCCAGCGCGGAGTCCTCGGCCCGCTCGAAGACCTCGCCGGCCCTGGCGGACACCGACGCCACCCAGGGCGCCGCCTCGGCCCACACGCAGCGCGCGAGGTCGGGGTCGTCCTGGTAGACCGCGGCGTGCACGAGGTCCCTGACGGCCGCCTTGGAGTCCTCGGGCCTGCCCGAGCAGGCGCTCTGGAGGTTGCGCTGCAGGTGCGTCACGCAGCGCTGCCAGGCGCAGCCCTGGAACAGGCGCGAGACGGCGGCCACGAGCCCGGCGTGGCTGTCGGAGACCACGAGGCGAACGCCGGCCAGCCCGCGCTCGCGCAGCCCGCCGAGGAATGCCGCCCAGGAGTCCTCGCTCTCGGTGTCGACCACGTCGCAGCCCAGGAAGTGCTTGCGCCCGTCGGCGCCCAGCCCGATCGCGGTCACGACGCCCTGCGAGACGACCGACGAGCCGACCCTGCAGCTCATGTAGGTGGCGTCGAGCCACAGGTAGCAGCACGGCGTGCCCGACAGGTCGCGGCTGCGGAACTCCGCCACCTCGGCGTCGAGGTCGGAGCAGAGGCTCGAGACCTCCGAGCTCGACAGCGAGGATATGCCCAGCTTGGACGCCACGCGCTCGACCTTGCGGGTGGACACGCCGCACACGTACATCTCCTGCACGATGGCGGCCACCGATGTGTCGACGCGCGACCATCGCGCGAGCATGCCCTCGGGGTAGTAGGTGCCGTGCCTGAGCTTGGGTATCTCGAGCTCCACGTCGCCCACGGCGGTCTTGAGCGACCTGGGGCGGTAGCCGTTGCGGCTGTTCTCCCTGCCGTCGCTGCGCTCGTTGCGGCTCGCGCCGCACATCTGCTGGGCCTCGGAGTCCATCAGCGCGTTCATCACGCCGCCCAGCACCCTGCACGCGAACTCGCGCGCGTCGCCGCACTCCTGCCAAAGCCTCGCCGCCTCGAGGGCCTCGTCGCGGCCGAGGCGCAGTACACTCTCTTCTTGGGGCATCGCCTTTCCTTCCATTCGTCACCTTCATTACTCCAACGACGAATTCTAGGCGGTGTCCCCGTCCTTTCTTGAAAGGGCGGAGGCGGGGCATGCCCCGCCTCTTACACCACATCTCTGTGCGCTACCGCAACCGTACTCATATTTGGCTTTTTTGCCCACAGGGTATTTCCTGGGGAACCGACAACAGACTTAGGGTCCCGCGCGGCGCCGCTCCCTCCCGGCATCCGCCGACGTTTCCCCAGATAAAACCTGCCAAAATAAACCTGTCCCTTTTTGGTAGGTTTCGGGGTAGCAAGGGCTTGCACTTTAGCGTGCGACAGCGGATAATGCCGAGCATTCGACAATACGCTTATTGCTCTTTCTATAGATTGAGGAGACCCCTATGGCCATGGAATTCAAACGCAGGCTGCCGATCCCCATGGAGATCCGCGAGGAAATGCCGCTTTCTGCCGAGCTTACCGCCAAAAAGCAGGCATTTGACGCCGAGGTCGCCAAAGTCTTTACCGGCGAGGACGCACGCAAGGTGCTTATCATCGGCCCGTGCTCTGCCGACCGCGAAGATTCAGTGCTTGAGTATATGAACCGACTGGCCAAGACCGCCGAGGAGGTCAAGGACAAGCTCATCATCATTCCGCGCGTCTACACCAACAAGCCGCGCACCAAGGGCACCGGCTACAAGGGCCTGCTGCACAACCCCAACCCCGAGGCTCCCGACGATCTGCTCGGGGGCGTCAAGGCCATCCGCCATATGCACCTGCGCGTTATTGAGGAAACGGGCTTCTTCACCGCCGACGAGATGCTCTATCCGTCCAACTACCAATACCTCGTTGACCTGCTGAGCTATGTTGCCGTGGGCGCACGCTCGGTCGAAAACCAGGAGCATCGCCTGGTGTCGAGCGGCATTTCGGTACCCGTTGGCATGAAGAATCCCACTGCCGGCTCTACCACCGTTATGCTCAACTCCATTTACGCCGCGCAGGCGCACCAGAGCTTCATCTTCCGCAACTGGGAGGTCGAGTGCGACGGCAATCCGCTCGCGCACGCCGTTATGCGTGGCTACATCGGTCTCGATGGGCGCACCTACCCCAACTACCACTACGAACACCTGGAGCGCCTGGCCGAGCGCTACACCGAGCACGCCGGCTATGCCAATCCGGCAGCGGTCATCGACTGCAACCACGACAACTCGGGCAAGCGCCCGCTGGAGCAGTATCGCATTTGCAAGGAGGTACTCGACAGCTGCCGCCGCAACGAGTCCATCTCCAAGCTGGTCAAGGGCTTTATGATCGAGTCCTACCTGGAGGACGGCAACCAGCCGGTCGACGGCGGCGTCTTTGGCAAGTCGATCACCGACCCGTGCCTGGGTTGGGAAAAGACCGACTACCTCATCCACGAGATCGCGGAACGGATTTAGTTACGCGGTTTTACCAAACGCCGTAACGGCTCGACGCTGCGCGGGCCGCACCTGTACAATCTGACGTTCAACTTCAAGGGCGCGACCAGAAGGTCAGCGCCCTTTCGTTTCACGTCACCTTGTCTCAAATGCGACCCGCTCGCCGTCCGTCCTCTGAATGCGGCGTTGCCTTGCTCCGGATGCGGCAGTTAGGGACATTCCTTTTCTGCCGGCAGTCAGGGACATTCCTTGGGGTAGTTATTGGGGACGTTCTTGTTTGACTAGTCGTTTAAGAACGTCCCCAACGACTACAAGCTCTCCAACCGCGAGGCCGAGGTTTTGCGTCTGGTTGTGCTGGGCAAATCAAACCAAGAGATTGCTGACGAACTGTTCCTTGCCGTGGACACCGTCAAGACCCACATCCACAACATCTTGGTCAAAACCGAGCAGCAAAACCGCACCACGCTCATCCTCCACTTTTGGAAGCGATAACCTGCTAAAAAGGGACAGGTTTATTTTGGCAGGTTTTATCTGGGCAAACGCCAACCGCCGCAAGGGAGCCGCTTTCCCTCGCGGCGGTTTTCTGGCTCACGCTTTCTTTCGTCTCAATCTGTAACATATGGAGACCAAATCGTCGTCTTACTGTTACAGATCGAGACGAGTTACAGAACGCGCGTCGAATAATCTCAATCTGTAACAGGTAGAAGCGTTTTTGCCAGTCAGATGTTACAGATTGAGATAAACGAAGGAGCGGTAGCGTTAAACAAGTCCGCCACAAAGTTATTCGGAGAGATCCGATCCTAGAGTTGTCTACCAGGTACGATATGTGCACTGATATTTTGTCTCAAACCCGGGCATCCCGTTGCCGCGTGGGCTTAACGCTGCACCCGTATAGAGAATCGTTTGCCCCGTACGAGAATACGAAGTTTTGAAAGACAGCCTCTTGTATGTCTGGTCGAAACAATCAACATTCTCGCTCGGGTGGTTCGCAGTGGAGAACGACTTGTAAGTGTCCAAGACGTCCGCTGTCACAAGACGACAAGGCGCGACAGAACCTGCATCTGGTTTCGCCGTCGCACAAACGGGAATTGTGACCATCGACAGGGTAAGCATAAAACATGCGAACATTGCCTTCACAAAGTTCTTCGTTACATGGCGTTTCATGGTTATCTTCCTTTCCTAGTTTTACTGTCGTTCGTCTTGAAAAGCTGCGCGTATACATTACCGATCCACTTCGAATCACCTCCCATTTCTCTGGTAACGACACGCGAGTCATCCCCTGTGAGCAATACGGAGGCATCGCAGAGCGATTCGAGGTTTCCGATAAGATGAGAAGAGATAATGACATGTGCTCCTCTACCCGCTTCATCTCTAAGAGCATTCGAAACAATCGCAACGTGTCTCACATCAAGTGCATTCATGGGCTCATCCAAAAGGACGACTTCGCAATAGGACATATACGCCATCGCGACATTAAGTAATTGTCTATTTCCATCAGACAGCCTAGATACGGGCGTATTCTTCAACCCAGTCAAGTCAAAGCGATCAAGCACTTGGTCCAAAGTGCGAGGTGAATGCCAAATTCTCCTGCATCGGTCGAGATGAAAAGCGACGGTCATGTATGGAATCAATAGCGACGGCCTATTCGGAACCAAAAAGAATACCTTTCTCATTTCCTCACGGTCGACGCATACTTTTGCATGAAAACAGAGAGAACCTGACACGCGCACTGATGGCCCAGCATCTCCCCAAAGAGTATTCAGTAGCGTAGTCTTGCCATGTCCATTTGGCGCGACAAGACCCCATATCTGGCCAGCGGGCATATCAAACTGTAATCCCTTTACCAGCTGGTTTTTTCCAACCGTCAACGCATCCAGCGACAGAGAGAGCAAGCTTTTCTCGCCCAAACTATCCGGGCGAATATGGTTCCAGGCCCAGCGATTCTTGCTTTTTAGACACGAAAACGAAATGACCCCCAACGCGCAAACAGCAAACGCGCCCATCACGGCAAAGAGGCAGTGCGATGCACTGGCTTCAGGAACGAGAGATACCTCCGCTCCATTGGCGTAAGATGCGCCGCCGAGCGCAAACGAAGAGGCAGAATAGCTCGACACCATATACGGCAGCAACGCATGCCATGGAGCATCTTTGCTCGCATAAAACGGAAGCTGGCTTATGCCCCCCACAAGAGCGATCACCATGGACGAAATGGCCCTGTTTCTGCTTCCGGCGTACACGCACACGCCCAAGCAAGCAAACATCATCGACAGCACAGCTTCAAAGACGGCAAATAGCCCTAGCTGAACTAACACAGTTCTTTCGACTACGTCACCATACTGAATGAATACGACTGGGTACTCTGTCTGACCTACACCGTTAAACACCGTTGCCAATACAAAACAGGGAGCCAACGCCAGAACCAAAACCAGCATCGATGCAATACCAGAGACGAGAACGCGGCATGCATTCATCTCTAACTTTGACAACAACGCTCGATCGTAGAACCGCTTTCCATCCCCCTCAAGCGACATATAGAGGACGAGGACCGGGACCAAAAGCCACGCTATTGCAGGAACAGCGCCGCAATAATATGCGAGAAGAATCATCCCGGGCATTTTTGTTGTTGAGTCGTACGATTCCGGATGGGCCAGCATCGATATGGCTCGGGGAAGACGTTCTTGGGCTTCAAGCGATAACTCCGAATCAACACCATTCAAATAACCGAGTCGGTATTCCTTGAGCAATAGATTGTCGTAATCGGCAATCGCATCGTAATACTCTCTGGAGTCCGCCTTGCTTTCAAGCGCCCGATCAAGGCACGCCCTTTCGTCGGCAATGATGCTGTTGAGCTCCTGTGGGGCAGTGTCATAAACGCCGTCAGAGACTTGAGAGACCAAAAGGGCTCTCTGGTCTTCGATGGAAGCTCTACCATATAGATAATCTGCTCCCGTTGGAACGGATAGAAATACCGGGATGCAGAATACGAGCGCGAGCAGCGCCGTCAGCAACATAATTCCCCGGTTGCGCGCAAGAACTTCTAAATTAAGCCGTACATATGTGAGGCAATCACAGGTCTTCACAGCAAGCACCTCCGGTTCGCAACACACGAGTCGTCGGACCCGTTGTCCGGAAGTATCGCCTTCATCGTCAGAACTGTCTGTAGACGTGTAGGATGGATTTACAATCTTATTTGTCTACAGGCTTCTACCTGCTATTTTCTATAACATCTGCCATAAGACTAAAAACCCTATCTCTAAGTTCACGCTCCGAGTGAACTCCAAGCAAGGCATAGCTCTTGCTCTTGGCCTCTTTGACGGTTCCCCGAGCAACGTTAAGATGCGCGCAAATCTCGGTGGTTCTATTGCCATCAAAAACGCATGTCATGATATCGGCATAAAGCGGCGTGAAACCAAGCCTCAAGAAGGCCTCACGCACAGTATCGCGTCGATCACCCACCCGAACCGTATCTTTCGAACGCAAGAATAGCAGCGAATTAGCCATAAGGATAAGTACGACAAGGAACGCAGTCACGCGTAAGGCAGGCATAAGGCCGCCAACGGCCTCACCGCTCCCAACGGACTCAAAGAAAATGTACAGTCGACTTACCACATCGTGAACCCAGAACGCTGCTCCAGCACCCACAGACACCGAAGAAAGGGTGAGTTCAGGCGAAAGGCACAAGTGCATTTCAGACATCCACCGTATAGCCGCACGGCAACACAGGGCCACAAGCACTATAGCTATCGATAGGATTATCGCATCATGCTCAAAGCCGAAGCATACGAGGATTTCCTCGATGCCCATTCCAGACGCATACATAAACAGGAAGCAGACGAAGACTATCCTGCAGTTCTGATTGAACGATGAGGACCCCAGCGATTCTGAACGGTGATCATGGCCTTTTGTTGCGTCAAGATGCCACGCATCCTTTGACAAGAGAAGTCCAGCCGTCGCCTCTGAAATGCTTTTATATCCGGTTTTAGTCAAGGCCCGCGACAAATAGGTACGGGCAGTAGACGGGGAAATGTCCAAGGCAGAAGCAATCTCCTCGTACGTTTTTCCCTCTATCCTCATAGAGAAAACCGCGGACTCCCTTTGAGAAAAACCCGAAGCCGTAGGGATATCGGCAACTGCAGAGTGTTTTCCTCCTAATTTGGCGGCCGCAGAAAAAGCGCTCGTTAAGTCAGGGAAAAATCGCGTTATGGCCCTGGCAAGGATACTGCCCAAAACGGTAACCAGAAGCAATACGATCTCTTGATGCCCACCAAAGCTCAGGAGCACAGCTCCGATGTTTATATTGCGCGAAAACAAACAATCCGTATCGAGAATAACGGCGGCATTACCAAACGCAAGAGGTTCGACGAGCAAGGCAGCAACCCCCATCTCGGCGTTAACGGAAAGGAAAGAACCGATGGAGTCCATCAACGGGACGAGAAGAAACTGAAGGCCAACAAGCAAAGCAATCAAGAGCACAACGGGGCTGTAAAGTGCGAGCTCAGGATACCCGTGGAGAGCAGAGCCATCGGCCACATGTTTCCCCTTTAATCCCGCACGTATGTTTGCGAATTCACCGCCAAGCGCCCAAGAACAGCAAGCGACAAGCAAGGGGGCTAGTAACAACAAAATGAACGCGAACGCCGAAACCACAACAAGAAATTGATGAAAGACATTAAGAGATATCGTGTACATCACAAGAAGTGCAATGTCTACGAGCATAAGTCCAAAAAGCCTTTTGGAAATACCCTGTCTCACAGGGCGAGAGATGAGGCCCACACAGAAGCCCGAAAGCAGATGCAGACCGATAAGAACGGTGCCAGAAAGGCCCGTATAAATACTTGGCGCCACACAATACAGACCAGCCGCCCCTATAAACAACATAATTGAATGCCAGAGGAACGAGCGCGTCACGCTTTGCAGGGTAGCTGCCTCGGTTGCCATAAAATCAAAGCTCCTAGATAGCATTTTGGTTATTTTAACATCGTTCCCGGCGTTAAAAAAACTGGTACCCGAATTAATCAATATCCCCCCTCCACCAAAAGGCACCACGCTGATCCTCCACTTTTGGAAGCGATAACCTGCTAAAAAGGGACAGGTTTATTTTGGCAGGTTTTATCTGGGCAAACGCCAACCGCCGCAAGGGAGCTGCTTTCCCTCGCGGCGGTTTTCTAGCAGAAAAAACCAAGTGAGTAGGCTTTTTGCAGGAGGCCAAGCACGCCCCAAAACGCCACAGCCCTGACCTGCTGTTTTATTGGGCGCCACCCGCGATGTGCTCGACAGATCCAAAAAAGTCTACTCACTTGGTCTTGAGACTCATCAGTCAGGCAAAAAACGCCGCGAAGGGGGGCTGGACTCCCTTCGCGGCGGTTGTTCGCACTGGTTTTGCAACGGTTTTGCTCGCTTGTTACTCGCTGTAGCGGGTGGCGATGGCAGCTTGTACCATGCCGGTGCTCATGAGGTAGGTCACCAGGAAGTAGCCGCCATAAGCTGCCAGGAAGATTGCACAGGTGAGGCCAACGGTGCCGCCGATGCTCATATTTCCGAAAATACTCACCAGCTCGATGATCACCTTAAGTGCCACAAAGGAGTGCGCCAGGCCCACTGCCAGCGGGAACAGGAAGAATACCGCCTGCTGTGCCATCACCGAATGGCGAATCTGGCGGTCGTCGCAGCCGATCTGTGCCAGCACACGATAGCTGCGGCTGCCGTCGGCCACGTTGGAGAGTTGCTGGATCGACAGAATCGCCGCGCATGCAACGACCAATACAAAGCCGATGTAGATGGCTAGGTAGCTAATAAGACCGTTCATTTGCGCTGCTTGCGCGTACATCTCGGAGCGTGTGATGAAGGTTCCCCACGACCCCGACTCCTTGCCGTCAACGAGCAGATTGTCGAGCACAGTGTATTTAATGCTCTCGTCTGCCTCGGTCGTATCCATCCCCTGTTTGTAGTTAACGAGCAGGCTACTGGAATACGGCTGCAGATTAAGTTGGGACAGCAGCTTGTCGGCAACGACGACGGTACCCGGATTACTGCCCATCGCCGAGTTGGCGATGGCCGCCGTATCTTCGTCCGACTTATCGGTTGCGGGCTTGAGTGTATGCCCGCCCAAGGTAAGGGCATGGCCGCCAGCCATATACTTGGTGTACAGGTCGACCAGCTCGCCGCCCATATCACACGTGAGCAGATACTGGTCGTGACCGATATGCACCGGCTCCTCGCCCATCATCTGGCGCAGTTTGTTGTACTGGCTCGCCGGCGTCACAAACAGACCCATCGCATCGGCATTGCTACCCCCGAACGCTTTGGGAAGCTTTTCGCCCATGGCCTTGCACATCTCACTTGGGGTCACCGAAGGATTCGAGCCGCCAACCGGATAACTCAGATACGAATCGATCTGCACATGCTCACCGGCAACATCGGCGATATTGACCTTCTTGCCGGTCTCGTCGTTGTTGTCCGCCGACTTGCCCTTACGATCGCCGTGCCATGGATCGCCGTGCCATGCGGAGTACAAATCGACCGTTGTATCGGCCAGCACCATTCGATCGGCCTCAGACGGATTGAAAGACTCTTTGTAGAAATCGAGTGTATCGGGCGTGTAATAGACATACGTCTGCGACATGTCGGCCGGATTATAGCGCTCCAGATTCTCGTTCATCACGTTGGCAATCGACATACCGCACGTCACCGAGGTGATGGCCAAAAACAGGAGCATCGCGATGACGCCCATCGAAAAGCACACCGTGTTGACCTTGGCCGCAAGCTGGCGCACGGTAAACATGTTGAGGCCGCGCCAATACACGCCGCGCAGGCTCTGCAGCAGCTTGATGAGCATGCCCGAGAGTCCCCAGAACAGGGCAAAGGTGCCCACGGTAACCATAGCGGTCGTAATACCAAACTGGTTCATGGCCTCTTGCAGCTTGCTGTCCGTCGCGGTTAGCGGGAACCCATCACGTAGCAGACGGTAATAGGCCACGCCCACAAGCACCACGCCCACGGCAAAGATGGCAATCGCGATCCAAGGGTTGCGTGTCTTGATGCTCTCGTTGCGACGTTCGGCACCCATAAGCTCGATGAGTTTGGTACGACGCACGGCGCGAAGGTTCAGCAGTAGCGTGAGCACAAACATTACGAGCATGCAGGCAAGGGTCAGATTGAACGCATGCACCGAGAAAAAGAAGTGAAAATTGGCGATCTGTGTCTTAAAGAGCGAGGCCGTAAAGAACGCCATGAGCTGGGAGAGTCCCACACCCAGCACAATGCCGGCGACAAAGGCCACGACCGAGACAATCACCGTCTCGAGCGCCATGATCGTGGCGACGCGCCCACGCCCCATGCCGAGCACCTGGTACAGGCCAAACTCCTTCTTGCGGCGTTTCATGATGAAGTTATTGGCATACACCATCAAAAAGGCCATGACACCAGCCAAAAAGTACGTCAGGTAGCCGAGCATGCTGCCCATAACCTGCGCCAAGCCCTCTTCATCGATGCCGGCGATGTCGACCTGCATTGAGATGGTGTTAAAGGCATAGAAGACCGTGACGCCCAGGGTGAGCGTCAAAAGGTAGACGAGGTAGTCGCGGCCGGCACGGCGGACGTTGCCCCAAGCGAGTTTACAGAGCATCGGAGCCCTCACCGCCCATCATGGCAACGACCTCCATAATGCGGTCGAAGAACTCTCGGCGGTCGGTGTCGCCGCGGCGCAGCTCGGTGAAGATCTTGCCGTCGCGGATAAACAGCACGCGGCTCGTGTAGCTGGCGGCAAAGCTGTCATGCGTGACCATGAGCACGGTGGCGCGCAGGCGGCGATTGAGGGCCTCCAGGCTCTCGAGCAGCAGGCGGGCACTCTTGGAATCGAGGGCGCCGGTGGGCTCGTCGGCCATGATCATGGTGGGGTCGGTGACGAGCGCGCGGGCCGCGGCAACGCGCTGCTGCTGACCGCCGGACATCTGGTAGGGATACTTGTCGAGCACCTGACTGATAGACAGACGCGCGGCCACATCCTGCACGCGGGTCGAGATCTCTGCCGAGTTTGTGCGGGCAATGGTGAGCGGCAGGGCGATGTTCTCGCGTGCCGTGAGCGTATCGAGCAGGTTGGAGTCCTGGAAGATAAAGCCGAGCTCATCACGGCGGAACTGCGAGAGCTTAGCCTGCTTCATGCGCGTCACATCCTGGCCGTTGATGCGAATGATGCCGCTCGTGGCGCTGTCGATGGTCGACACGCAGTTGAGCAGCGTCGACTTACCCGAGCCCGAGGCGCCCATGATGCCTACGAACTCGCCGCGATTGACGGTAAAGCTAACGTCGTTGAGCGCGCGGGTCACATTGCCCAGCGCTCCATATACCTTTTCGAGATGCGCGACCTCCAGTACCGGGGTCGCCATGTGCGTGGTTTGCATACCGAGTCCTTTCTTGCAATTAGTCTACGGCATCTATAGTCGCAAGAAGACGAGTCGGCTACCATCGATATGGCTTACGCTTGCCTTACCGTTGTGTAAGGTACGGGTAGCCAGCCTGCCACGTGTTGATATTGAGAGAGGACTCCTGTTGAAGACTGTTCATGTTGCCGCTGGGATCATTCGCAAGGAAGGATCTGATGAGCTGCTTGCCGTGCAGCGCGGCTATGGCGACATGCAGGGACTTTGGGAATTCCCCGGCGGCAAGCTCATGCGCGGCGAGACGCCCGAGGACGCCGTACGCCGCGAGCTTATGGAGGAGCTGCAGGTAAAAGTCACCAACCTGCGCGATTTCTACACCGTTGAGTATGACTACCCCGATTTTCATCTCTCGATGGAGTGCTACTACTGCTCACTGGCTAAAGAGTCTGGCGAGCCCCAGAAACACGACCGCCAGCTCGATATCCGCTGGATTCCGCGCACCTCGCTTGCCGCGGTGGAATGGATGCCCGCAGACAAGGGGCTCATCGATGCCCTGATTGAGCTGAAGGAAGACCGGCTCGAGGCCAACGGCACTGTCAACGACGCCGAGGCCGCCACGACCGAACACCCCGCCACCAAACCCAAGCGCGCACCTAAGCGCCGCAGCAAAAAGCGTCCCAAGCCCGGTCTGCTCGACGGCATTGACACCTCGGACCTTTCCGCCGACGAGCGCGAACTGGTGCGCCGTCGCGCCGCCATCAAAAAGTCCATGAAGGGCAACAAGCGTGCGAACACCAAGCCCGAGCTGCTCGTTCGCCAGCGCCTGCGCGCCGCAGGCCTTACGGGATACCGTCTGGAATGGAAGGTGCCCGGAAAACCCGACATCGCCTTTCCCGGACGCAAGATCGCCATCTTCGTCAACGGTTGCTTTTGGCATCGCTGCCCTAAGTGCAATCCGAGCCAGCCCAAGCGCAATGTTGAGTTTTGGGAGGCAAAGTTCCGTCGCAACGTCGAGCGCGACCGCGCCGCCGTGGCAGCACTCACTCAAATGGGCTGGACGCCCATAACCATCTGGGAATGCGAACTCAAAAAGGACCGCATCGACGCCACGATGGAAAAGGTCATCGATCAGGTGCGTGCCGCGGCACCGCAACGCTAACAGCGAGCATTCACACGCTCCGCACGTCCGCGCCACGTCTACGCCACAAACCTTAGAAAGCCCTTAAGCTCAAAACCTTTCAAGAGTGTTACTCAATAGCCTTGACCTGCGGTTTCATCGTAACACCAAACCAGGTTAAGCCTTTCTTTAGCGCTTCTTTGAACGGTCCGCTGCATAATACTGCCAACGCACGGGACCTAGCAGCACACCCTGTGCGCAACCTTTTGGTGGACATCGAGGAGGCCGCATAAGCATGCATTCTTCCAATGACGCAGCACAGCAGCCATCCCTAAAACATGCAAACCTTTTCTCCTTCCCCCCGACACAGAGAAACGGTCTCCTCGACTCCCCCACCACAAAAACCAAGCGCTCAGCCGATCAGAGCCTCAACTTACGAGCATCCTTCGAAAAGCTCCAAGCATCCCTAGACAAGGCGTTCCCCGAACAGGCAAGAGCAATCTAAGCCCATCGCGCTTTATACTGATGCCATGCGAAACATGGATCACATAGAATTGCACCGCGGAGGACGCGAGGAAGCGTTTCCCGAGACCGCCGAAGACTGGCCCTATATTGCCGAACGCGCAGAATTCGCTCGCTATCCGGGCAATTCCGTCCCCTGGCACTGGCATTCCGAAGTTGAGCTTTTCTACATGGAGCAGGGAGCGATTGACTATCGAACGCGCGCGGCTCATGAGCACGTACGCTTTGAGGAAGGGTCCGCCGGCTTTATCAACGGCGGCGTTTTGCACAGCACGCTGCAATCGCCCAATTCGGCGCCAGCCATTCAAATGCTGCATATCTTTCAGCCGTCGATGCTCGGCGATCCCGCGGGACGTCTCCAAAAGCGCTACATCAATCCATTACTTCAATGTCGAGGCGTCGATGTGCTCAAATGGTCGCCCACCAACCCCGACGATATGCCCTTTATCGATTTGCTAAAGAGTTCCTTTAGCCACGACCTTCAACGGCCGCAGAACGAGATAGCGCTTCGAAATAACTTGTCAGAGCTCTGGATTCAGATTTACGCCAAGGCCGAACCGCTCTTTTCCTCCGACGGCGCCTCTTGGATGACCAGCCGCGACGTACAGTTCAAGGCAATCCTGGACTTTATCCGCGCAAACTATGCAGCCGCTATAGATGTGCCCCAGATGGCATCTGCAGCCGGCGTAAGCGAAAGAGAGTGTTACCGCATTATCGAAACTTGTGCAGGAACGACCCCGGCGGCATATCTGCGCGCATACCGCGTAAACCGTGCTTGCGAACTTTTGGCACACACCACGCGAACGGTCCAGACAGTCGCGCGCCAATGCGGCTTTGCGACAGCAAGCCATCTTGGCCAGGTATTCAAAGACCAAATGGGGTGCACTCCTTCGAGCTATCGAGCAGCGAGGCAGAATTTCGATAGCACCAGGCAGAAATCCCGCTAGCCTTTCTTCTGTCACCGCATCAAACTTGCAGGCAAACAACAGAGAGGAGCAACCATATGAAGCACTTTGACCATATCGTATTTGACGTTGATGGGACATTGGCAGATACAGAAGAAAGCGTGCTGTCATCGCTTGGCCAGATTGTCCAAGAAGAAACCGGCAAAACGCTCCCCCGACACGAGCTTGAATTTGCCCTCGGCATACCCGGCAAGGATGCCCTTGAGAAACTTGGAATCTACTCGCAGGCAACGTTGGATCGCTGGTGCCAAGTTGCCGCCAGCTTTAAAAGCACCATCAGCGTGTTTCCAGGTTTGCTTGAAGTCATCACAACACTCGCCGATAGCGGCTGCAAACTTGGCATCGTCTCCTCACGTGCGCGCGACGAATACGCAGAAGAAATTGCACCCCTTGGCTTCGATAAGTATTTTGAGCACATCATCCTTGTCGAAGACACAACCGAACATAAACCCGCACCCGCTCCCATGCTCGAATATCTCCGGCGTACGGGCGCGAATCCTGGCAACGTCGTCTACGTTGGCGACACCGTCTACGACGAACAATGCGCAACTTCGGCAGGGGTCAGTTTTGCCAGAGCGGCATGGGGATCACACCAAGACATCCCAAACGCCACCTACAACCTCAAAACCCCCAACGACCTGCTAACCCTAACAACCAAGTAACCCACCCAACCCAACTATTCAGCCCTAACGCCACAAGGGCGATTGAGCAGGACGGTTTGGGCGGGTCCCGTACTTAGTTTCCAAAATCATTCCGCAGCGCGAAGGCCCCCGTTGTCAACGCTTCGAAGAAGCGAGACAACGGGGGCCTTCATGCGCGAGGACGTTTTGGAAACTAAGTACGGGACCCGCCCAAACCGTCCGGTGGGATCAGAGCACCCTTGCTGTTACTCTGCTTTGCCCACAGAGTTGAGGTTGGTCATGCGGATCTTAACCAGCTCGGTGATCTCACGCATACCCTCCTTAGCCGGCTTCTTGGGGTCGAAGCAGGCGGGGTTCTCGGCCATGTAGGCCATGAAGCCCTTGGTGTAGGCCTGACGCAGCTCGGTGGCGTAGTTAACCTTGCAGATGCCGTTCTTCACAGCCTCGGCAACCTGCTCATCGGGCACACCGGAGGTGCCGTGCAGAACCAGCGGCACGTCGACGGCGTCGCGGATAGCCTTGACCACGGACTGCTCGATGTGCGGATCGCTCGTGTACACACCGTGGCTGGTGCCAACGCCAATTGCGAGGGAGGTGCAGCCGGTACGCTCGACGAACTCCTTGGCCTCGGCAGGGTCGGTGTAGGGGCTCTCGCCCTCAACCGCGGGACCATCGTCCTCCTTGCCGCCAACCTTGCCGAGCTCAGCCTCGACGGGCACGCCCATGGCGCGGCCAGCATCGGCGACGGACTTGGTCAGGGCGATGTTGTCCTCGAAGGACTCGTGCGAACCGTCGATCATGACGGAGGTGTAGCCCGTGCGGAAAGCCTGCATGCAGCGGTCATAGCCATCGCCGTGATCGAGGTGCAGAGCGACGGGCACGGAAGCGCGCTCGGCGGCAGCCTTGACCATGCCGTAGAAGTAGTCCAGACCAGCGGTCTTGATGGTGCCCGGGGTGGTCTGCATGATGACGGGGGACTTGGTCTCCTCGGCAGCGGCCAGAACGGCCATAACAAACTCGAGGTTCTCGACGTTGAAAGCGCCGACGGCGTAGTGGCCGGCCTGAGCGTCCTTGAGCATCTTTTCGGTGGTAACAAGTGCCATGAGCGTTTGCTCCTCTCCCTCGCCCGCATCTGGACATCGGGCGTAGTTGTTCGCAAGGCGTTTTACCTTACGTTTTGCTGCGCTCATTGTATGAAATTCAGCAGCTTTGCACGTGCGAGATATTGAGCCCATGCAGGTCAATACAGTCATTTTTGAAAAGCAAACGGAAGGAATTTGAGCCGAGTGGACATGTTCGATATTGAATTTTGAGTGTTCAGCGTCTTTCTTTTATAGAAAAGATAAGTAATCGAAAGGTCTTTTCTTACTCAAAAAGAAAATGAACGAAAATAGAGTCAACACAATTCCTGCAAATTTAGCCGAGAATGGAGCAAGCATGGCCCAAGCCACCAACCGTGCTTTTGCCGACGAACGCCGTACCGCCATTATGGAAATGCTCGAGCATAATGCCTCGGTGCAGGTAGCAGAAATCGCCCAGACCTTTGGCGTGTCCTCCGTCACCGCCCGCGCCGACCTTGACGCGCTCGCCGAAGCAGGCAAGCTGCGCCGCACACATGGTGGTGCCGTATCGCTCCACAAACGCCTAACCGTTTCCACGCAGGATCGCCGCATCAATGTCAACGTCGCCGCCAAGCAGGCCATCGCGCAAAGCGCCATCGAGCTCGTCAATGACGGCGACACGCTGCTCGTCGACTCGGGCACCACGGCGCTCGAGTTCGTCCGGCTCCTCGATCAGCGCGACGGTATCACCGTCATCACGGCCGACATTACCATTGCCGATTACATCGACGAGAGCATGCCCTCAGTCGATGTCGTCATGCTGGGCGGGGCGCTGCGCAAAGGCCATCGTTATTTGTACGGACCGCTCACTATGCAGGCGCTCCAAATGGTCCATGCCGATCTGGCCGTCATGTGCCCCGGCGCCTTTGTCCCCAGCTGCGGCTTTACGACCGACTTTCCCCAGATGGCCGAGACCAAAGCGGCTATGGTCGGTGCCGCCCGTCAAAGCGTCGCCCTCATGGACGCCAGCAAGGTTAACGGACGCGGCATGTACCGTTTTGCCGAGCTTGCCGACGTCGACACCATCGTGATGGACCGCGACCCCGACCATGCCGTCGCCACCTCGATCGCCGAGGCCACTGACATCGACGCCCCAACCCTCATCATCGCCACCACCTAAAACCAAAAACCACCACAAAGGGGACAGTCACCTTTGTGGTGGTTTGAGCGACACGGCGGTTCGCTCCGCCAGTTTGTCTCAATCTGTAACAACTAGACCCCTAAAAGTCAGTTAACTGTTACAGATCGAGATAATTCCGCTCGACCCCCGCCCTTAATCTAAACCTGTAACAGATAGAGTCGATTTAGCCGCCCAGATGTTACAGATTGAGACAGTTGGACGCGAAACGATCTTGGCAGAAGTGGCCCTCTAGCAAAGAGACGCTACATATCGACCGAAGCCCGGCAGAGCAAACTCGAAACGTCCCTGTAAGGGTTCTTCAATCACCCCTGCCTCAATCAGACGTTTCTTATACGTCGAGATCGAACCGGAACTTTTCTTAAGCCGCGCAGCCAATTCTTGCCTGGTCGTCGTCCCCTCCGGATTCATTGCACGAAGAAAATCCAAGTCCCCCTGTGAAAGTTCCGCCGCAGTCGAGGCAAAAACGCGCGATTCGAGCTCCTCTTGCGCAAGCTTCGCGCCACGTTCGACATCTTCAAGGGAAACCTCAGCCGCCTGGCGCGAAGCGTTCCACGCCCGATATCCCACCAACTGGAACATAAACGGAAAACCATCGATTGCCTCGGCAGCACGGTCGACCGCCTCATCGGAAATCGATTTGCCACCGTCTTCAATCGTCAGCCGGAACGCTTCTTTTACCTCAGCCGGGGAAATAGATCCCAGCGAATGCTGGGCAGCACGACGAAGAAACGATGTCGATTTTCCCGTCAGCAACGCCAGCACGCGAAACGGCAGCCCCGCCATAAGCAAAGCTACTTTTTTGTTCTCGCTCACAAAATGTTGGTAGGTGGTAACGAGCTCCGTCATTTGAGCAAACGATGCATCAACTTCGTCAACGGCGATAAGCACCCCGGTGCCAGTCGCTTCAAGCTGAGCAAACAGAGCGTTCATCTTAGTACGCCAGTTGGCGCCCTCAAATTCAATATCAACGTTTTCCCAGCTCATACTACCTATGGAGGCAATCCCAACACTGTTCACACGCCTAGAAGCGGGCTTTTCGATCAGATGGGCAGCCGATTCGTTGAGGCGCTGCAGGATGTCTTCGAGCATCCCGTCCGAAGCCGTCACATTCGCCGTAATCCAGCCTTCTTGCTGGGCGCGGTATGACAGATATGCCAAAAGGGCCGTTTTGCCCGTCCCGCGCGCGCCGTAGAAAATCGAGCATAGGTTGGGGTCGGAATCGGCGCTTTCAAACGCCAGCACCATATCATCAATGATTTGCTCACGGCCGGCCATGTATGCCGGTACACGTCCGAACATCGGCGTGAACGGATTTGCTTGCCTGTAGGCTGTCGCCGCCGCCATAAAGCCTCCCTTGAACTCACGTAATTCCATTATGCCCCACAGTCCTTGATTTCTTTGAGCATCTTTGAGTTTTTTGAGTATCCTTGAGTTCTTTGAGCATGGTTGAGTTCTTTGAGCGAACGGTCGACAGCAGCGTCAACCGTCCTCTTCGACCAAAAACAAAAGGCTCTGTTAGACCAGGATTGACATTCCGCCCCGTCATCTTCTTGCGATTGCACAATGGTCGCCCCTTGTCGAATCTGAATCCGGCAAGGGGCGATGCGCCCGAGACCGGACGAGTTGCTCGCCTGGCCCTGCCGTTTCATGCCGACCTGCCGGCTAACTCGCCGTCTCCTCGTCGGGCGCCGGCGTCTTGACCCTCATCTCGAACGGCATCCCGCCCTCTCGGACGAGCGCCCTGAGGAACGCGTTGACGGCGGTGGACATGGACAGGCCGAGCTCGTCCAGGATGGCCGTGGCCTCCCTCTTGACCTCCGGGTCGATGCGGATCGTCGTGGCCGGTATGTTCGACGGCATGGCCTCACCCCTCCTCGTGTATCGCGGTGCGACCATTCTACCGCCTCTATGCGGCGGGCGCGGCCCAGTAGTCCATGTAGGGCGGCTCCACGTTGAACATGTCGCGGACGCGGCTCCTGCAGACGCCGTGCGCGAGCTGCCGCGCGACCGTGCGCCCGGCCGCGCCGGAATCGGTCGCCATGAAGGTCCGGCACCACCTGAACCAGGCGAGGTAGGCGTCGAGGTGCTTCGTCGACACGCCCCTGAACGGCTCCATGAAGGCGCCGAGGAGCGAGTGGACGGTGTTGACCCGGTTGATGGTCCCCCCGGAGCGGTCCTTGGGGTCGTAGGCCGCGTGCGCGGCGACCTCGAGCTCGGCGAGGACGCCGACGTAGGCGGCCGCCCTGTCGGTCGCGACGACCGAGCCGGCCGCGATGCGGCCCCTCAGCGCGTCCATGGCGCGCTCCCTCGAAAGGGCGCCCCGCCCCGTGACCTCGAGGAACGTCTCGTTCGAGTCGTTCACTCCGGTCATGACGCAGATCCGCTCGCGCGACAGCCCGCGTCTGTGCACCTGCTTGCCGCGGTGCCGGGAGGGGCGCGGCATCGTGAACGACCCCTTCGCGTGGTTGCCCTTGAACGACTCGGGGAAATAGGTCTCGTCGAGCTCGCAGCCGCAGCCCCGCTCGACCCTGAACGAGGGGGAGTAGGCCGAGAGGCACTCGATCAGCCTGTGGCGCATGGTGTAGGCGGTCTTGAGGCAGACGCGGCAGCGCCTCGCGCATTCGCGCAGGGGCAGCATGAGCACGAAGCACTCGGCGTAGGCCATCCAGGTCTCCTTCGGGAGCTTGCTCGTCCCCAGGATGCGCTCGCTGCCCATGCCGAAGGTCCTGCCGCAGCCCCGGCAGAGGTAGCGCTGCTCGCCGTTCTTCGATTTGCCCTTCTTCACGACCGCGGCGGACCCGCAGCGCGGGCAGCGTTCGATTTCGTAGGCGGAGCCGGCCGCGTCGTCGAACGCCGCCGCGCGGATCACGTCCCTGACGGACTCGATAGCGCGGCGGCGCTCGGTCTTGCTGAGGTTCGCCATGCCCTTCTTGAAGTTGAGGACCAGGTCTTCGGCGTTCATGCTGCCTCCATCATCGCGGTCTATGGGGTCAACGATATGGCACCGTGGGGACACATGTATGTCAATCCTGGTCTAACAGAGCCAAACAAAAACCACCACAAAGGTGCCTGTCCCCTTTGTGGTGGTTGTGGCGGTTGAGCGTCAAAAGTGAACGTGTCGCTACTTGGACAGCTCGTCGGCGAGGGCCTCGATCTGGGCGCGCGAGGCTTCGTTGAGCGAGCCCAGCACAGTCACCTTGTTCTGCGTCAGGGTGATGTCCTTCATGCCCTCGAGCTCCTTGGTCATAACCTTGGCAGCCGCGGGTGCCCAAGAGCCGGCCTCGACGAGCGCCACCGTACGGTTCTGGTAGGCGTGCTCGGCGAGCGTATGGATGAAGGTGCTCATGCACGGGAAGATCTCGCCCTGATAGGTGATGGAGGCGAGCACCAGACGGTCGTAGCGGAACGCATCCTCAACGGCCTCGGCCATGTCGTCACGAGCCAGGTCAAAGACGGAGACCTTCTGGCCGCGAGCCTCAAGCGCAGATGCGAGCTCCTCGACGGCAGCCTTCAGATGCCCGTACACGCTCGCATAGGCAATCGTGATACCCTCGTCCTCGGGCTGATAGCTCGACCAGGTGTTATAGGTGTCGAGGTAGTAGCCCAGGTTCTCAGTCAGCACGGGGCCGTGGAGCGGGCAGATGATCTGAATGTCCAGATCGGCAGCCTTCTTGAGCACGGTCTGCACGAATTTGCCGAACTTACCGACGATGCCAAAGTAGTAGCGGCGCGCTTCGCAGGCCCAGCCTTCCGGGTCCTCGATGTCGTTGGCGCCGAACTTGCCAAAGCCGTCAGCGCTAAAGAGCACCTTATCGGTGGCCTCGTAGGAGAACAGTACCTCGGGCCAATGCACGTTGGGGGCGCCGACAAACGTCAGGCTGTGGCTGCCCAGGTCGAGCACGTCGCCCTCTTTGACGACCATCTTGCGCTCGGGGTAATCGGTGCCAAAGTAGTTGACCATCATGCGGAAAGCGCCCATGCTGGCCACGATCTGTGCCTGGGGATAGCGCTCCATAAAGGCGGCGATGCCAGCGGAGTGATCGGGCTCCATGTGGTGGACGACCAGGTAATCGGGCGTGCGACCATCGAGCACGGCCTCGATGTTACCGAGCCACTCGTCAACAAAACCACCGTCGACCGAATCGGCGACAGCAATCTTCTCGCCCAAGATAACGTAGCTGTTGTATGCCATACCGTTCTCGGACACGTCGTACTGGCCCTCGAACAGGTCAATGTCGTGATCGTCGACGCCAATGTAGCGGATATCCTTGGTGATCTCCATCAGGCAAAGCCTCCTAGATAGACAAAAGAGCCCGTCTATCATAGCACTCGGCAGCATCCCAACTGTTATCTGCCGGCATCCTTACCGATTGTTATTGAAATACGATAAATCGCCGTTTACCTGCACAAACTATACGCGCGGTGCCACCGTACTATGTCGAATAATGAGCTGGCCGGGAATACGGATGGCAACGGTTTTGCCCGCCGTACCCGCCTCGGGAACCGCATGCTCAAACACCTCGCGCCCACGTTGATGCAAGTCGAATCGAACGGTCGTAAGCTCGTTATGCGCTACAAAATCATCGAGCGAATCGTCGACACCCACCACGCTCACGTCCTCGGGCACGCGCAGGCCGCTATCGCGCAGCGCTGCAATCGCGCCATTTGCCATCTGGTCGTTTGCCGCATAAATCGCCGTCATGGTGCGATCGTGCTCGGCCAGGTACCTGCCAGCCTCGTAACCGCTGTTGGCAGACCAGTCGCCCTCGAGCGGCTCTGCCGGCTCGATGTGTTTACGCTCGAGTGCATCCTGCCAACCGGCGCGGCGAAATTGTTCGTCGACCGAGAACGACGGGCCGCCAATATAGCGAATCTGCTCGTGCCCCAGCTCAAACAGGTGATCCATAAGCAACAGCGAGCAGCCGTAATGGTCGGAATCGACCGTGGTCACCCGCGGGTGCGCATACATGGTAACGATGACCGTGCCAATGACCGGCAGTGGATCAAACGTCTCAAAATCGGGCGCCATGCGGCTCATGCCGATGATGATACCGTCCACGGGCAGCGCGGCCATACGACGTGTGGCCTCGGCAAGCGAGAATTCCTCGGTCTTGGACATCTCGACCAGCGTGATGGCGCAATTATGCTCGCGAGCAGCGCTGGCGATGCCGTCGATCATTGAGAGGTTGCCAAACTTGGTGACATCGTTGATGCATAGGCCGACCGAATGGTAACGGCCGTCGCGCAGCGAGCGACCGGCATAACTCGGACGAAAGCCGAGCTCTTGCATAGCGGCCTGCACGCGCTGGCGCGTCTGTTCGTTAACGTTGGGAAAGCCGTTGGCGACGCGCGAAACCGTCTGCTGCGAAACGCCAGCAGCGCGGGCGACGTCGGCCATGGAGACCGGACGCGAACTGGTATCGTTGGACGGGCGCCTTGCCACAGGATCACCTTCACCCTTGCGAGATGTGAATAGCGTGAATGCCGGCCCGGACAGAAATACACCCCGCGCCGAGGCCCGCTATCGTCGGACGCATGTTAACGTACTCTACTTTTTCTATCTGAATCTCTTCTGCTTTATAAGTCCACACGGCAGTACCGTTCACGGCTGTATTTCTACCGATTACCAGATTCTCAAAAAGTGACAAGCGATGTGTTATGAGTACGTTAACATAGCCTGTAACGTGCGGTGTCGAGAACACTTGGTTCATGCCGCTTCAAGTTGTTAACGTACTCATAACGACGCAAAACTCACCCGTGCGCGCCAAGGAAAGGACTCCCATGACCACCCCCGACGAAAAGACATTCGCCATGCTCACCAAGCAGTTTGAGGAGGAGTTTGGTCCCATCGGCGACCGCCAGGTGCTCTACGTGCACGCGCCCGGCCGTTCCGAGATCAGTGGCAACCACACCGACCACGAGGGTGGCCACGTCATCGCCGGCTCGCTCGATGTCGCCGTTGACGGCATCGCCGTGGCAACCGACACCAACAAGGTCCGCGTTGCCGATGAGGGCTACCCCGCCTTTGAGATCACGCTCGACACGCTGGATATTCAAGCGTCCGAGAAGGGCACGTCCGCGAGCCTCGTCCGCGGCATGGCCCACGAAATCGCTGCTCTGGACGTTGAGCCCCAGGGCTTCGACTTCGCCTTCACCTGCTCTGTCCCCTCGGGCGGCGGCCTTTCCAGCTCTGCTGCTGTCGAGGCCGCATACGGTCGTGCCATGGAAACCCTCTGGGGCGCACCCGCCATCGAGCCCGTCGCACTCGCCCAGATGAGCCAGCGCACCGAGAACAACTACTATGGTAAGCCCTGCGGTCTGATGGACCAGGCCGCTGTGTGCCTGGGCGGCCTTGCCTACATGGACTTTGAGGACCAGGCTCAGCCTAAAACCCAGAAGCTCGAGCTCAACTTTGAGGATCACGGCTATGCGCTCGTGCTCGTTAAGGTTGGCGCCGACCATGTGGCCGCCACCGACGACTACGCCGCCGTTCCACGCGAGATGCAAGACGTCGCCGCCGAGTTTGGCAAGGCACGACTGTGTGAGGTAAACGTTGCCGACTTTGACGCCAAGCTCCCCGAGCTGCGTGCCAAGCTGGGCGACCGCGCCTGCCTGCGCGCCGTTCACTACTGGTACGAGAACGGCCTGGTCGACAAGCGCTGGGCAGCCCTGAACGCCGGCGACATTGACCAGTTCCTGGTCCTGACGCGCGAGTCCGGCGCCAGCTCTGCCATGTACCTGCAGAATGTCGTTGCCAAGCTGGGCTCCGAGCAGCCTTCGATGTATGCCTTGGCACTGGCCGAGCATGTGCTCGACGGCCGCGGCGCCGTCCGCATCCACGGCGGCGGCTTTGGTGGCACCATCCAGGCCTTCGTGCCGCTCGACCTAGTCGACACCTTTATTACCAAGATGAACGGCTGGCTGGGCGAGGGCTCTGCCCGTCACTACGCAATTTCTGACAAGGGGGCTTACGCGGCATGGCTGTAACGACCGACGTGCGCGAAGCTGCGCAGAACCTGATTGAGTACGCCATCCACCGATCGATGATCGGCCAGGACGACCGCATCTGGGCATACAACACCATTTTGGAGTGCATCGGCGCTACGGGGCCCGCGCTCGATATGGCCTGGGCGCTCCAGGTTGAGAAACTCTCGCTCTTGCACCCCGATACCCTGCCCGACTTTGACCTTGAAGGCACGCTTGCCGCGCTTTCCGAGACCGCCGTTGCCAACGGTGCCGCCGAGGACACAGCATCGGGCCGCGACCGCATCGCCATGCGAATCATGGGCGTGCTCACGCCGAGGCCTTCGGTTGTAAACGAAGAGTTCAACGGACGTATGGGCGTCAACGAGCCCCGCGCCGCAACCGACTGGTTCTACGGCCTGTGCTGCGACGCCGGCTACGTGCGCCGTGCCGCCATCGCGCGCAACATCAAATGGAGCACCCCCACCAACTGGGGCGATCTTGAGATCACTATCAACCTGTCCAAGCCTGAGAAGGACCCGCGCGATATCGCCGCGGCAGGTGTAGCCAAGAACACGGGCGAGAAGTATCCCGCCTGCCAGCTCTGCATCGAAAACGAGGGCTACCCCGGACGCTCCGCCGCAGCCGACGGCGGCGCTCATCCCGCCCGTCAGAACCTGCGCGTTATTCCCATCCAGCTCGACGGCGAGCGCTGGGGTTTCCAGTACAGCCCGTATGCGTATTTTAACGAGCACTGCATTGCTATGAGCTCCGAGCATCGCCCGATGCACGTGGACCGCAAGAGTTTGACCTGTCTGCTTGACTTTGTCGACCTGTTCCCGCACTACTTTATTGGCTCCAACGCCGACCTGCCTATCGTGGGCGGCTCGATCTTGTCGCACGACCACTTCCAGGGCGGCGCGCACGAGTTCCCCATGATGCACGCCGCCGAGATCTCGCAGTTTAGCGTGCCCGGATTTGATCAGGTTAGCGGTACCGTGCTGCAGTGGCCGCTCTCGGTGCTGCGCCTGCGCTCGCATGACCGCGCCCAGCTGCTCGACGCTGCCGAGAAGATTATCCTCGCCTGGCGCGAGTGGACCGATGAGTCTGTGGGCGTCATCGCGTACACAGCCGATGGCGTGGCGCACAACACCGTGACGCCCGTCATCCGCCGCGTCGACTCTCGCGGAAATGCCGGCGGCGAAATCTACGAGGCCTACCTGGCGCTTCGCTGCAATATCACGACCGACGAGCACCCGCTAGGAGTTTTCCACCCGCATGCCGAGTACCACCACATTAAGAAGGAGAACATCGGCCTGATCGAGGTCATGGGCCTGGCCATTCTGCCGCCGCGCCTGGTTCCCGAGCTTGGCGCTGTCCGTGAGCATCTGCTGGCAGCCAAGGTCGATGCCAGCTACGATCTTGCCGGTGCGCTCGAGGGCGATGATCTTTGTCGCAGCCATGCCGCGTGGGCCGAGGACGTCTTTGCTCGCCGCGCCGACGAGCTTACGGCGGATAACGCCATCGATATCCTGCACGAGGAGGTCGGCGTGGTGTTTGGCCACGTGCTCGACAACGCCGGCGTCTTTAAGTGGGACGAAGCCGGCCGCGCCGCCCAGCAGCGCTTTATCGACTCGCTGTAGAGCACAGACCCGGACGCTCAACGGCAGCCCCCACGACATAGCCACCTACACGACAACGGCGCCCGCCGGCAACATCGCCGGCGGGCGCCGTTTTCTGATGCAAGGGTAGCTAATTTGCACCAAAACAAGGAGTGTTCCAAACTGCCGGCAGAGAAGGAGCGCCCCAGGTGCCGACCTAAACCCCACATTATTCGATGGAAAAACGTGGTTACCTCCCACATTATTCGATGGAAAAACGTGGTTTACTCCCACATTTTTCGATGGAAAGACCAAGACGGTCTTATACTAACCATGATCGTTAGGGGGCAGTATGCAGCGACAGCTAATGGACGAACTCATCGCTTGGAAATCTAGGTCAAACCGCAAGCCCCTCCTGCTTAAGGGGGCCCGCCAGACGGGAAAAACCTGGCTTCTCAACGAATTCGCAGGCCAGCAGTATCAAAACGTCATCCGTTTTGACTTTATGCTCGAACCGGGCGCACGTTCGCTGTTCGACGGAAGCCTTGACCCCAAACGCATCATCTCCCAGATAGAGCTCCTGCGCGGCCAGACCATAACGCCGACAGACACACTCATCATCTTCGACGAAATCCAAGAGGCACCGCGTGGCATCACCTCGCTCAAATACTTCAACGAGCTGGCGCCGGAATACCATATCGTGGCAGCCGGCTCCTATATGGGGCTCGCGCTCCGACGCGAAAACGAGTCGTTCCCCGTCGGCAAGATCGACCAGCTCACCATGCGCCCCATGGGGTTTGTCGAGTTCGTTCGTGCCGTCGATGGCGATCCGCTCGCAGATGCCATCCTTGCCGCAGACATGGACCTGCTGGCGAACGTTTCCGAAAAGCTCGAGCGCCTGCTCAAGGAATACCTCGTTGTCGGTGGCATGCCAGAAGTTGTCTCCGCTTTCGCCGCCTCCCACGATTTCATCGAGGCCCGCAGGCTTCAGCAGCAAATCATCGAAGCTTACGAATCCGATTTTGGCAAGCATGCGCCAGCCCGCATCGTCGAGCGCATGAGGCTGGTTTGGAAATCCCTTCCCGGCCAGCTCGCAAAGGAAAACAAGAAGTTCGTCTACGGCGCGCTTCGTCCCGGGGCGCGCGCACGCGATTTTGAGGAAAGCCTCCAGTGGCTCATGGACTATGGAATCGTTCATAAGGTACCACGTGTTTCCGCCCTAAGAGCACCGCTCACAAGCTACGAGGATCTCTCGGGCTTCAAGCTGTTCTGCATCGACACCGGCATCCTCGGAGCACTCTCCGGCCTCACGCCAGCCATTGTTCTGAACGGGCCCGCTGTTTTTACGGAGTTCAAAGGCTCGCTGACCGAGCAATACGTCGCACAGGAGCTTTTGCTCCAAGGCAATACTCCCGCGTATTGGTCATCCTCCTCCGGCAATGCAGAGACTGACTTTGCCGTCGACCATGCGGGGACCGTGCTTCCGCTCGAGGTCAAGGCGGCAGAGAATCTCAAAGCAAAGAGCCTGAGGATTGCCTGCGAGAAGTTCAAGCTCGAGCGCTGCGTGAGAACATCGTTAGCGGCATATAGAGACGAAGGCACGCTCGTCAATATTCCGCTCTGGGAGATTGGGCAAATCGACAAGCTGGCATAGGCGCTGTGGAGGGGGTGCCCCGTAAGGAGTGTCCCAAACTGCCGGCAAAAAAGGAACGTCTCTATCTGCCGCATTCCCGAAGCAAGGCAACGCCGATGTTTTGGCAACGGCAGCGAGCGGGCCGCATTTGAGACAAGGTGACGTGAAACGAAAGGGCGCCGACCTTCTGGTCGCGCCCTTGAAGTTGAACGTCAGATTGTCCAAATGCGGCCCGCGCAGCGTCGGCAGGTTACGGCGTTTGGTAAAACGCCGTAACTCGACGCCGTAACCCTAAAGCTCCGTTACTTCAACGCTGTCGTAGACCTCGTCCCAGCGATCCATGACCAGGTGACCGGTCTTGGGATCCATGGCGTTGAGCTTGCCGCAGGTATTGGCAGTCTTAAGTACGGTGATATCGTCGGCGCTGGCAGCAATAGCATGCGCAAAGCCGGCGATGGTCGAGTCGCCGGAACCCGTCGCGTTCACAGCGGCAATCGCGGGCGTCTTGGCGCGGAACGCACGACCCTCATGGAAGCCCACCGAGCCTGCGGCGCCCATCGAGACGACAACCCAGGGAATACCGGCAAAGCGGTCATCGGCGGCAAGCGCCTCGCGCAGGGCATCGACATCATCGGTCGTAAAGGACGTACCCAGCAGGCCGTTAATCTCGGTCAGGTTGGGCTTTACGAGCTCAGGCTTAGCGTCGGACTCCAGCGCTGCCTCCAGTGAAGCGCCCGAGGTATCGAGCAGCACCTTGGCGCCCGCCTCCTCGGCAATCTTGACCAGCTCGGCGTAGTAGCCGGCATCGACACCGCGCGGCAGCGAGCCCGAAAGCGTCACGACATCCGCCTTCGCCGCGAGCTCGGCAAACTTGGCCGTAAAGGCCTCGAGCTCGGCGGGAGCAATCTGCGGACCGCTCTCCAAAAGCTCGGTCTGATTGCCCTCGTGCAGGATGTTCAGGCAAATGCGCGTCTCGCCGGCAATGGGCACAAAGTCGTTTTTGACGCCATCGGCATCCATAAGCTCGGCCATATAGGCACCCATGTGGCCACCCAGCAGACCGGTCGCGAGCACGTCGTCGCCCAACTGCAGCAGCACACGGCTCACGTTGAGGCCCTTGCCGCCAGCGGTCTTTTCGGGCGTCACGCGGTTAACATCGTCGATGACCAGCTTGTCGAGCTGATAGCGCGTATCAATCGACGGGTTCATGGTAACGGTCAGAATCATGTTGGACTCCTGTTTAGAAAACCGGCCCGCGCCCCATCACAGAAACGCGAGCCGTCAATTGAAAACCTGCAGAATGCCAGGTACCGCCAAAACGAAGCACACAAGCTCAGCAAGCAAAAGTGTTATCAGAGCAGCTCGCCCGCCAGATGGCTTCGCAGCGTCGACTGGTCTGGCGTTCGGTAGAACGCCAGAACCTCCTTAGTCGTGGTATTCGCCGCGGTCCCACTTCTCAAGGAACTCGTCAAAGAAGTGCGGGTCGGCCTGAGCCTCGGCGTCGGCCTTGTTGCAGGCATCGATCTTGGCGATCAGGGCATCGTGCTCGGGAGTCTTCTCGTAGGGCTCCTCCAGGAAGGCGAGCATGATATCGGCCATCAGGAACTCGCCGGTGATCTTGCCGCCAAAGCCAACGATGTTAGCGTTGAGCTCGCGACGGGCATACAGGGCAGAGGTCATGTCGCGGACCAGGGCGCAACGGGCGCCAGGAACCTTGTTAACGGCATTGGTGATGCCAATGCCGGTGCCGCACAACGCCACACCAAAGTCGGCCTTGCCGGAGGCGACGGCCTCGCCCACGGCCTTGCCGTAGATGGGGTAGTGGGTGCGGGTATGGCTGTAGGTGCCGCAGTCGAGCACCTTGTAGCCGGCTTGCTCAAGACGGTCGGCGAGATAGATCTTCTCGTCCGTAACGATATGGTCGCAACCGATTGCGATGGTCTTCTTCATCAGAACGTCCTTTCGTCTGAATTCACAAGTTGAGGTAGAAGTTCGAGTTCTCGGTGGCTCTCGTTAGGCCATCTTGTTGAGCATGTCGACACGGATCTGGTGACGGCCGCCGGCGTACTGGGCACGCAGGAACTCACGGGCGATCTTCTTAGCGACCTCGGTGCCCACAACGCCCGGGCCCATGGTGACCATGCGCGAGCCGTTGTGCTCGCGGGTCATGTAAGCGGAACGCTCGTCGGAAATGTTAGCGACGACCATGCCCTTGATCTTGACGGCGGCCATATAGGAGCCGACGCCGTACTTATCGAATGCGAAGCCCTGGGAATCCTTGTGCTCCAGCAGGTCCTTGGCAACGGCGGTCGCGGAATCGACAAAGTCCGCGGCAGGGGTCTCGGAATAGTCGACGACCTCGTGACCGTCGGCGATGAGCATCTCCTTGATGGACTCCTTCATCGACATACCGTCGGCATCGGAAGCGATTACAACCCTCATGACATCCTCCTTGAGAGATACGCAGGTGCGTAGTTTCTGTTTGGAAGTGTTGAATCGCATTCAGGTCCGGGCATCTGAATGTGCGGTTCTTCACTGTTCATGTTTATTTGAACACATTCGAACAGTAACTGCAACAACTATTTGTTTATCTTTGTTCTTTTTTGAACAAATACCGTTCACAGATGATTGCTGACCGTTTGGACCGGGCGCGGACGTAGCGACCATGTGTTCAACAAACAAAAGGGCGGCCGAGAACGTGTCTCGGCCGCCCTTCGGGGGTATTCCCCGGTATATACAGCTGTTTTAGCTACTCGGACTGCCCACCCTATTTGGCGTGCTTGGACGGAGCACTCAGAAAGCGGCCCGTCAAATAGTTCGCCGGGCCGGAAATATCGATCCCTAGCAGTACGTGTCCCAGCCACAGGAACGCCACGAGCACCAGCAGCGGGATAACGCACGAAGTCACGATCATCACGATGACGCCTTCGATGAGGTCGGTCACCTGCTGCACGATCTCGTCGGTCATCTGCTTGGCACCGCTGGTCACCGACGTAACAAGGCTCGAGGCCCCATCAGTCAACTGCTCGAGCACGTTTTTGGACTCTGTGGCCTCGGATTTTTTCTTATTCGATTTTGAGCTGGTCTCGGCTGACTTGTCCGTGGTGTCGGCCGCGTCCGCAGCGTCCGCAGCCTTTTGCTCAGCTTGCTCAATACTTACGCGATACGTTTCATCGACCTTCTGCGACACCCAAACGCTTGCAGGCACCAACGCCATGCCGATCACGGCAACTACCAGCACGCGTGTCGCCACACGGCGCAGGACAGCGCTCGTGCTCCAGCGCCCGTGAATGCCGAGCGACACCGCAAAGAGCACCAACGCAAACGGGATTAAGATGCCCAAGCCAACCGACCACAAAATGGTTAGCAGGTATTTCTCGAGGTAGAGCACGGCAAGCACGATACCAAGGTTGCCTGAAAGCTGCGCGAGCTGCTCGGCAACCGGCGTTCCCGTATCACCCGGCAGCGCGGTAATGCCCGCAGACAGCGCCACGCACGAGGTCGTGAGCGCCAGTACGTTACCCTTCTTTTGGTCGATGACCTCGATGGTGGAGTCCCAAGTCTTGGTATCGGCGAAATGCGGACGAGCTACAAAGCCCGACAGCAGCGCCAGTACCACGAGCGCAACGATAAAGCCAATCTGCAGCTTTTTGTTTGCGCACACGACATCGGACAGACTGGGCTGCAGCTCGGTTACCGTCGTGTGCTCGGTTATCTGGACAGGACGCCCATGAGCCATCTCGTGCGCGTCTCTTTTTTGTATTGACCCGTTATCCGGCATTTGGATACCTCCTCAGTCCGGGGCTTAATGCGAAAGGAAGTATACCCACCGAGCAAAAAACGAACGGGAAGACGAACAGAGCGCACCAAGACTGTCCCCAATGACTATCTCGGTAGTGTCGAGAAAGTTGGTGTAGAGCCCCATCCGAAGCGAGTCGGCCCGGCGTCCTAGAATCTGGAATACGGTTGATATCCTATGCCGCCTCGACCCTGTCCGCAAGCTCGAGGCCGGACTCGAGCATCTTCCTGGCCTCCGCCTCAAGCCGCGCCCAATCGACGGGACCGTCGATTCCCCGAGTGCGACCGTCATCGTAGAGCTCGTTCATCCTCACCTCCGAGAAGTACCTGGACTCCTGCCATATCTCGTCCTGCTCGCACATGACCGCGCCCGCGAGCCGCACCAGCGAGCCCGTGGAGGGGAACACCTGCACGACGCGCGACCTGCGCTTTATCTCCCGGTTGGTCCTCTCCTGCACGTTGTTGGTGCGCAGGCGCTTCCAGTGGGTCGGCGGGAAGTCGAGGTAGGCCAGCGCGTCGGGCTCGGCCTCCTCCAGCACCGCCGCCGCCCTGGGGCAGCACCCCTCCAGCATGTCGCACGCCGCGTGGTACATGGCCGTCACGGTGGCGGCGTCGCGCCCGCGGAACACCTGCGACACGATCCTGCCCACGCGGCGCCTGAGCTGCCAGGAGCCGGCCTCGCGCATGCAGTCGCGCATGAGGTGGACCGCGCAGCGCTGCCACGCGGCGCCCTGGAAGACCTCGCCGAGCGCCCGGACGAGCCCCGGGTGGGCGTCCGAGACGACGAGCCGCACGCCCGCCGCCCCGCGCGAGCGGATAGCCCGCAGGAAGGCGAGCCACGAGTCGTAGGACTCGGTGTCGACCACGTCGACGCCCAGGACGCGCCTCCAGCCGCCCGCATCGCAGCCGATGGCGGTGACCACGGCGGTGGAGGCGACGCGCCCCTCGCGGCGGCACTTGACGTAGGTCGCGTCGAGCCAGACGTAGGGCACCGGCGAGCCGCCGAGCGGCCTTGCGCACAGGTCCTCGATGTCTGCGTCCAGGCTCGAGGCGATGGCGCTCACCTGGTCCTTCGAGAGTCTGGAGACGCCCATCTTCTCGGCCACCCTCTGCACCTTGCGGGTGCTGGTGCCCGTGGCGTACATCTCGGCCACGGCGGCCACGAGGGCGCGGTCGACGCGCTGGTAGCGCTCGAGCACGTCCTCGGGGAAGAAGCTGCCGGAGCGCAGCTTGGGGATGCGCAGCGTCAGCGTGCCGACGCAGGTGGCGAGCGACCTCTCGCGGTAGCCGTTTCGGCTGTTCGCCCCGCCGCCGCAGAGCTGGTCGGCCTCGGCGTCCATCACGGCGTTCACGACCTGCTCGGCGAGACGCCTGAGCAGCTCCTGCATGTCGATGGCGCCGTCGTCGAAACGGGGCATGGCGAGCATGTCCGGCGTCGGGTCTGATAAGATTTCCATAGCGGTCTTCGTCCTTTCCTAGAACCTGTTGTTGTGGTGATTTCAGATTCTAGGACGAAGGCCGTTCTTCGTTAAACGGGCACTAGGGCCGTCACCCTTACACCAACATTTTCGACGCGATCACTATCTCCGGATGAGTTGCGGTGGAATAGGGATTGTTTTGCGCCCGTCGGCCCCTATTCAGTCCCTATTTCACCGCAACTTGGAGGAGGACAGAAAAAGCCCTGCCGCGGGTAACGGCAGGGCTTTTGGAAGGGGACTTGGTTGTGAGGGCTCGTTAGGCGAGCTTGGCCTCGAGCTCGGCGATGCGCTTGTAGGCATCGATGGTAAAGCGGGCCTGCTTCTCCAGGATCATAGTGGTCATGAGGGTGTCCTGAGCGTGAGCCATGATGAAGGTCATCTCCATCTCGCCACCGCCGGCCTCCTGCGAAAGCAGCTTGGTCTGCGTGTCGTGGGCACCGATGAGCGCATCGCTGGCATCCTTGTGCAGCTGCTCGGCCTTCTCAAAGTCACCCTCGCGAGCAGCATCGAGCGCTGCAAGCAGATCGGTCTGGGCGTCACCTGCGTATGCGACAATCTCGAATCCAACCATCGAGATTTCTTCTTTGGTTGCCATATTGCGTTCCTTTCACATATGAACCAATGGAGAGCATCGCGTCCGGGCATACGCGCTGCGTTCTGTATGGCAGAAACATTAACATTCAAACAAAAAAGAACAGCGCAAAACGTAATTTCAAGCTATGAACGGTCACTTTTCGCCCGTGAACGGTTTTTAAACCAATCTGAACAATATCGAACACAATTAGCGGAAACCCAAACAGGCCCGTGCCCTAGCGCCAATCGCGCACCGTATCGCCCTCGACGAGTACGCCCGGAAACAGCATGTGCTCCACACCGGGTTCAACGCCCTCGGCACCGGCGATCTTATCGACTGCCCACATGCCGACACGCTTGTTGTCAAAGCGCACGGTGGCCAGGCGACGATCGGGCACGATGTCGCCCAGACTGTCATCAACACCCACCACGCTCACGTCCTCGGGCACGCGCTTTCCGCGCGACTCGAGTCCGCGAATGCAGCCGTAGGCCATGGCGTCGTTGGAAGCATAAATGGCCGTACAGGTCGGATCGTCCGCCAGAGCCTGACCGGCAGCATACCCGCTCTGTGCCGTCCAATCGCCACGAACGAGTCGCGGTGGCTCAATGCCATGCGCGCGCAATGTCTCGCGCCAGCCTTCCTCGCGCCGCATGCCCGAAAGCGAGCGCTCGGGACACGAGATAAAGTGCACGGTCTTGTGTCCCTGCCCCAGCAAGTACTCGACAACCTGGCGTGAGCAATCGAGCTGATCGTTATCGACCGTCGAGCACAGTGGGTGCTCCAGCATGGTAACGAGCACCGTCTGCATGCCAGGTAGCGGCTCGAAGGTGCCAAAGTCCGCCGGCATGCGATTCATGATCACGACCATGCCGTCTACCGGCAGCGCGCTCATACGCGACGATGCGCTCTCGAGGGTATAGGGATGTCCATCTACTTTAGTGAGGGTGATGGCATAGCCATGTTTGTCGGCCGCGGCGGCAAAGCCCTCCATACGGTCGAGGTTGCCGGTACCGGTAATGTTGAACATGGCGACGCCGACGGTCTTAAACTTGCCACGGCGCAGCGATCGACCGGCGAAATTGGGGCGATACCCCAGCTCGCGCACGGCGGCACGCACGCGTTCCTTGGTCTCGGGGCGCACACTGGGCGAATCGTGCACGGTGCGCGAGACCGTCTGCTCCGAAACGCCCGCGAGGCGCGCCACGTCTTTGACGGATACCGATTTTTTAACAGCGGCCATAGGTCGATCTTTCTATGTCAACGATGCCATTGGTGGCACCCTACGCAGTCAAATGAAACGTCTTCAAGTATATCTAACGCCTCCCCCACCATACGCTCACCACCCAAAACCTACCGTTCACCGACATTTTTGCTTCCCCAAACGGCTTTTTGCGCCCAAATGTTAACGTTGCCATTGCGCAAACACAGAGCCACCGGGCGGCTCAAACGTTTACGCATAAGGAATCGACGGTTCGCAGGCACAGGAACCACCGGTTCGCGTCTTTTTTTGTGTCGCAAAATGGCAACGTCAACATTTTGGCAACAGAACGCCAAAAGCTACCGTCGTTGCTAACCCACCGACTCTTAGGAGCATTGCATGGAGCAACTCATCGCCACCATCGAAAAAGGCCAGCCCTTTTTCAACGCGATCGCCCGCAACAAGTACCTCAAGGCGATCCGCGACGGCTTTATCTCCGTCATCCCCATCATCATCTTCTCGTCCATCTTCTGCCTGGTAGCCTCGGTCCCCAACATCTGGGGTTTCTACTGGCCCGATGACATCAACAACGCCCTGTGGAAGTGCTACAACTACTCCATGGGCATCCTGGCCATCGCCTGCGCCGCCACCACGGCCAAGCACTTCGCCGACGCCCAGAACCGCGATCTGCCCAAGAATAACCAGATCAACTTTATCTCGTGCATGTGCGCGGCCATCATCGGCTTCCTGCTCCTTTCGAGCGACACGATCGCCACGGACGCCGCCAGCGGCTTCAACACCACCTACCTTGGTTCCAAGGGCCTGCTGACCGCCTTCATCGCTGCGTTTGTGACCGGCATCATCTACAAGTTCTTCATTAAGCGCAACATCACCGTCAAGATGCCCGAGCAGGTTCCGCCCAACATCTCGCAGACCTTTAAGGACATCATCCCCTTCTCCGTCTGCATCACCGTCTTTTGGGTCTTTGACATCGTCTTCCGCGCTGCCTTTGGCTTCTGCTTTGCCCAGGGCGTCATCCAGGTGTTCCAGCCCCTGTTCACCGCTGCCGACGGCTACATCGGCCTTGCTGTGATCTACGGCGCCATGAGCCTCTTCTGGTTCGTGGGCGTCCACGGCCCCTCGATCGTCGAGCCCGCCATCGCCGCCGCCCTCGTTGCCAACATGACCGACAACCTGGCTGCGTTCCAGGCCGGCCAGCACGCTTCCGCTGTCCTGACCCAGGGTGCCCAGTACTTCGTCGTCTGCATGGGCGGCACCGGCGCCACGCTTGTCCTGGTCTTTATGTTCTGCTTCCTGGCCAAGTCCCAGGAGATGCGCGCCGTCGGTAAGGCCGCCATCGTTCCCGTGTGCTTTGCCGTTAACGAGCCGCTGCTGTTCGCCGCGCCCATCGTGCTCAACCCCGTCTTCTTTGTCCCGTTTGTCTTTGCCCCGATCGCCAACATCTGGATCCTCAAGATCTTTATCGACTTCTTGGGCATGAACGGCTTTATGTACACCCTGCCCTGGACCGTCCCCGGCCCCATCGGCACCATCATGGGCCTGGGCTTCCAGCCGCTCGCCTTTGTGATGCTCGCCCTTATCCTGGTCGTCGACTTTGCCCTGTACTACCCGTTCTTCCGTGCCTATGACGCCCAGAAGTGCACCGAGGAGGCCGAGATCTCCCAGGAGGAGCTCGCCGCCAAGAACGCTGAGAAGGCCGCCAAGCTCAACGACGCCTTCCAGGGCAAGGCTGACGCCAAGAGCGTTGCCGCCGGCGCTGCTGCCGAGGCCGTGAAGGCCGACGCCCCCGCCGCTTCCGCAGCGCCCGCCACCGAGGCTGCGACCGCCAGCGACCTCAACGGCAAGCGCGTGCTCGTACTCTGCCAGGGCGGCGGTACCTCGGGCCTGCTCGCCAACGCGCTGGCCAAGGCTGCCAGGGAGCGCGGTATTAACCTCGAGACCGCTGCCGAGGCCTATGGCAACCACGTTGACATGCTCCCCGACTTTGACCTGGTCGTCCTGGCCCCGCAGGCCGCAAGCTACCTGGCCGACCTTCAGAAGGACTGCGAGCGCGTGGGCAACAAGTGCGTCGCCTGCCGCGGTAAGCAGTACATCGAGCTCTCCCAGAACGGCGACAAGTCTCTCGCCTTCGTAAGCGAGCAACTCTCGAAGTAAGTAACGCTCAGGGCCAGCCGACCATCCAAGACCGGCTGGCCCTTCGATTTAAACGATTGGATCATCATGTCCGTTAACCCCGCCAGCGTCACCAACCCGCCCGCGCAGTTCCCCGAGGACTTTGTCTTTGGCGGAGCCACTGCTGCCTACCAGGTAGAGGGCGAGACCCGCACCCACGGTAAGGGCAAGGTCGCCTGGGACGACTTCTTGGAGGCCCAGGGCCGCTTCTCTCCCGATCCCGCCTCCGACTTCTACAACCAGTATCCGGTGGACCTGGAGCTGTGCGAGGAGTTTGGCATCAACGGTATTCGCCTCTCCATCGCCTGGAGCCGCATCTTCCCCGAGGGCACCGGCAAGGTGAACCCCGAGGGCGTGCAGTTCTACCACGACCTATTTGCCGAGTGCCACAAGCACCACGTTGAGCCGTTTGTCACGCTGCATCACTTCGACACGCCGCTTGCCCTCTTTGAGAAGGGCGACTTCCTCAACCGCGAGACCATCGATGCCTTTGTGGACTTTGCCACCTTCTGCTTTAAGGAGTACGCCGACCAGGTGACCTACTGGTTCACCTTTAACGAGATTTGGGCCGATGCCTCCAACACCTACATCGAGGGCACCTTCCCCGGCGGCGTCAAGGCGCATCTGGCCGAGGCTTTCCAGTGCGAGCACAACATGATGCTCGCCCACGCCAAGGCCGTGCTGGCCTTCCACAACGGCGGCTTTAAGGGCAAGATCGGCGTCATTCAGTCGCTGGAGTTTAAGTATCCGCTCAACGAGAACGACCCCGCCGACATCAAGGCCGCCAACAACGAGCACGTGCTGCAAAACCAGTTCTTGCTCGACGCCACCTTCCGCGGCGACTATGCCCCCGACACCCTCGAGTGCGCCAACCGCCTGGCTGCCGTCTCGGGCGGCACCATCGAGATCCTGGACGAGGACCTCGAGATTATGCGCGAGGCAGCGCTCTACAACGACTACCTGGGCGTTAACAACTACCAGTGCCGCTTCTTGAAGGCTTACGATGGCGAGAACGACCTGCACCACAACGGTACGGGCGAGAAGGGCACCGGTCGCTGGCGCGTCAAGGGCATTGGCGAGCATGTGAACAAGCCCGGCATCCCCACCACCGACTGGGACTGGATCATCTATCCCGAGGGTCTGTTCGATCTGCTCGTCTACATTAAACAGCGCTACCCCAACTACAAGCAGATCTTCATCACCGAGAACGGTATGGGCTACAAGGACCCCTACAAGGACGGCTTTGTGGACGACCAGCCGCGCATCGACTACATCGAGCAGCACCTGCGCTGGTTGCTCAAGGCCATGGAGGTGGGCGTCAACGTGGGCGGCTACTTCCTGTGGAGCCTGCAGGACCAGTTCTCCTGGACTAATGGCTACAACAAGCGTTACGGCTTCTTCTACGTTGACTTTGAAACCCAGAAGCGCACGCCCAAGGCAAGCGCATACTGGTATAAGCACGTGGCGCAGACCCGTCGTCTGGACTAGTGACTGGCGGGGTTGCCCGCCCACATAACCTGTCCCCATTTCTCAGCCGGGGGCGGCACGTCACACGGCGCGCCGCCCCCGGCCTTTTTTGGGCGGACCGTATCGCACGTTTGTCTCGATCTGTAACATCTAGCCGAGTTTTTCGGCCCTACCTGTTACAGATCGAGACAAACAGAACGCCCGAGCAGAAATATCTCAATCTGTAACATCTAGCTGAGATTTTCGGCCCTACCTGTTACAGGTTGAGATGAACGAGCCGAGCACGTCTACGCCCGCAAGTCCTTTACGCTGGAACGCTCGACCAACACGCCCGAGACGAGCGTACGGCTTCTGGAGCTCGGAGCTTCCAGACCCGCGACGACCTCGTTGAGCGCACGGACGCCCAGCTCGCGGTGGCGAAACTTCACCGACGTCAGAATCGAGTTGGGAATCGTCTTATAGAGCTCATCGTCGAAGCCGATCACGGACACGTCGTCGGGCACCCTGAGCCCTCTGTCACGCAGAGCCATCATCACGCCGTTGGCCATGCAGTCGTTAGCAGCGAGGACCGCCGTGCAATCGGGTTTATCGGCAAGCACAAGGCCCGCGGCATAGCCGCTATCCGCATTCCAATCGCCTTGCAGAGGCTCGGGCGGCTCAATGCCACGCGTCTCGAGCGCCGCACGCCAACCTTTCATACGGCACTGGCTCGACAGTGACTCTTTCTTACCAGAGACGAAGTACACGTTCTTGTGACCGTGGTCCAAAAAGTACTCGCACGCCATACGCGCGCCGCCCTCTTGGTCGTCACTGACGGTGGAGCAGGTAGGATGCTCCATCGGCGTGATAATCACCGTCTTGAGGTCTTTCGGCGCCTCAAAGGTATCAAAGTCATCGACCATCTGACGCAGGTTGAAGATCATGCCATCAACAGGCAGCTGTGACATTCTGCGCGCCGCATCGGCAAGGGTCATCTTCTCCGCTGCGCACTTCTTAATCATCGTGAGCGCAAAGCCGCGTTCTTCGGCGGCATCGGCGATACCGTCAATCATGTCCACGGCACCGCCCGACAAGTGGAACATCACCACGCCGATGCACCCGTAACGGCCCAACTTGAGCGAACGCGCGGCAAAGTTGGCTCGAAACCCGAGCGTCTCCATGGCCGAGTGAACCTTATCGCGTGTCGACTCTCGCACGCTATTGGGCTCATTGATCACACGAGACACCGTCTTGAGAGAAACACCCGCGGCAATCGCCACATCATTCATTGAGACATTTTTCTTGTCCATCGTTGCCACTGCTTCTCCAGTCGGTTTTGCATCGCTTGTTTTTTGCGTTCTAGCATACACCACCTGCCTGACTGATAAATCAACCGTTTACCGGACAATATCGACCGCTCACCCGTATATCCTTGTTGCTCTTCCAAAAATGTCTTACGTTGTCATTAACGAAATGACAACGTTGTCATTTCGCAATGCCTTCCTTGAGCAGGAAGGTTTCCGGGCAGTCCTGACCATCCATCGACGACCAGTTCCATCCACATGCATCGCGCATCAAGTAGCAAAGGAGCTCTATGGACGCCATCGTAAAGATGCTCGAAAAGCATCAGCCGTTCTTTGAGAAGATCTCGAGGAACATCTACCTCCAGGCTATTAAGGACGGATTCCTTGGGTGCATGCCCATCGTCCTCACCTCTTCGATCTTTCTGCTCATTGCCACCCTTCCTGGCGTAGTCGGCATCACGCTGCCCCAGCCGCTCATCGACTGGTGCAACAAGCTGTACAACTTCACCATGGGCGTCATGGGCATCATGGTTGCCGGCACCACCGCCAAGAACTTCACGGCTTCCATGAACCGTCGCATGCCCGCAGGCAAAGTGCTCAACGACGGTTCCACCATGGTGGCCGCCCAGTGCAGCATGCTGCTGCTCGCAGTCACACAGTTCACCACCAAGCTCGACGGCTCCGAGCTTTCGGTCTTCGATTGCACCAGCATGGGTACGCGCGGTCTGTTCTCGGCCTATATCGCCGCGTTCATTACCGTGTGGGTCTATAAGTTCTGCGTCTCGCGCGATCTGACCATTAAGCTGCCCAAGGAGGTTCCGGGCGCCATCGCTCAGAACTTCCGCGACATCATCCCCTTTGGCGGCGCCGTCATCATCTGCGGCATCATCGATGTCGTCGTGCGCAACCTCATGGGCGTTCCGTTCTCCGAGCTGCTTATCAAACTGCTCTCCCCGCTCTTCACTGCGGCAGAGACCTATCCCGGACTTATCCTTATCCAGGCAGCCACCGCGTTCTTCTGGTTCATCGGCGTCCACGGCCCCTCGATCGTCCAGCCGGGCATCGACCCCATCCGTCTTGCCAACCAGGCCGAGAACCTGCAGGTTCTGCTGGCCGGTGGCCACCCCGCCCACTCCCTCACCTTTAACATGTCGCTCGTGGGTGAGTTCGGCGGCACCGGCGCCACCTTCATCGTGCCGCTTCTGCTGATTCTCTTTATGAAGTCCAAGCAGCTCAAAGCCGTCGGTAAGGCCTCGATTGTTCCTGTTGCCTTCGCCGTCAACGAACCGCTGCTCTTTGGCGCGCCGATGATCCTTAACCCCTACATGCTCATCCCCTTTGTTGCCGCCGGCTGCGTCAACGTGAGTGTTGCCAAGTTCTTTATCGATAACGTGGGCATGAACGGCTTCTCCTTCGTGGTGCCTTGGGCCACCCCTGCCCCCATCGGCATCTTCATCACCACGAACTTCCAGCTTATCGCCTTGGTGTTTGTCGCGATCATCATCTTGCTGGACGCCATCATCTACCTGCCGTTCTTGAAGGCATACGATAAGCTGCTCTGCGACCAGGAGGCCGAGCGCGCCGCCGAGCTGGGTCTCGAGTCCGATGGTGCTGCCACCATCGCCGCCAGCACCTCTGCGCCCGCTGTCGAGCAGACCACCGCTTCCGTCGAGCCGACCGCCGCTGCCGCCGACAGCAAGCCTGTCGCCGATCAGCCCGAACCCGCTGCCGATGCATCCTCCAAGAAGGATGTCGATGGCCTGAAGGTCCTCGTCCTGTGCGCCGGCGCCGGTACCTCTGCCATGCTCGCCAACGCCATCAAGGAAGGTGCTGCGCAGACCGGAGAGAACATCGCTTCCTCCGCAGGCGCCTATGGCCAGCACACTGCCATCATGGATCAGTACGACGTTATCGTGCTCGCCCCGCAGGTTCGTAGCTACTACAACGACATGAAGGCCGACACCGATCGCCTGGGCATTAAGCTGCTCGCTCCCCGCGGTAAGGAATATATCGACCTTACTCGCGACCCCGCTGGCGCCATCAAGTGGCTCCGCGAGAACCTCGACTAGTTCCTCCCTCTGTTGGTGCCCGGATTCCCGGTTCGGGCACCTCTCCCTATTCGTATCCCACAGAAAGGATGACTCATGACCAACCCCATGCAGTTCCCCGACGGCTTTGTGTTTGGCGGCGCCACCGCTGCTTACCAGGTTGAGGGCGAGACCCGTACGCACGGCAAGGGCAAAGTGCCCTGGGACGATTTCCTGGCTGCTCAGGGTCGCTTCTCCCCCGATCCCGCAAGCGATTTCTACAACAAGTACCCGGTCGATATCGACCTGTGCCAGCGTTTCGGCATCAACGGCATCCGTGTCTCCATCGCTTGGAGCCGCATCTTCCCCAGTGGCACCGGCGAGATCAACCCCGAGGGTGTTGCCTTCTATCATGAGCTCTTTGCCACCTGCAACAAAGCCGGCGTTATCCCCTATGTCACGCTCGATCACTTTGATACGCCCGAGGCCTTTTACCAGAACGGCGGCGAGGGCTTCCTGACGCGCACGACGATCGACGCCTTTGTCGAGTACGCCAAGTTCTGCTTTGCCGAGTTCCCCGAGGTCAAGCACTGGTTTACCTTTAACGAGATTCCCGCGACCGCCGAGGGCAGCTTTATCGTCGGCAACTGGCCGCACGGCGAGAAGTATCGCTTGGACAAGGCCTTCCAGCTCATGCACAACATGATGGTGGCCCACGCCAAGGCCGTCGTCGCCTTCCATGAGGGCGGCTTTGAGGGCGAGATCGGCATTGTCCAGAACCTGGAGCCCAAGTATCCCCTCGACCCCAACAACGCCGCCGACTGCGAGGCGGCTCGCATGGCCGACGTCATCAACAACCGCTGGGTACTCGACGCCACCTTCCGCGGCCACTATGCAGCCGACACCATGGAAGCCGCAACCAAGCTGGCCCATATCGCCGGCGGCGAGCTCGACGTCCGAGACGAGGACATCGCCGCGCTGACCGCCGCGCTCCCCTACAACGATTGCCTGGGCGTCAACACCTACAAGTGCCAGTTCCTGCGTGCCGCCGAGGGCGAAAACGACATCAACCACAATGGCACCGGCGACAAGGGCTCCTCGCGCTGGTTCCTCAAGGGCGTGGGCGAGTCATGCGTGCGCGAAGGCGTACCCACCACCGATTGGGACTGGATCATCTATCCCGAGGGCCTCTACGACCTGCTGCTCCGCATTAAGAACGATTACCCCAACTACAAGAAGATCTACATCACCGAGAACGGTATGGGCTATAAGGACGACTTTGAGGACGGCTTTATCGACGACGCCCCTCGCATCGACTACATGCGTCAGCATCTCGCATGGATCCTCAAGGCAATCGACGGCGGCGTGAACGTCGACGGCTACTTTGTGTGGTCGCTGCAGGACCAGTTCTCCTGGACCAACGGCTATAACAAGCGCTATGGCCTGTTCTACATCGACTTTGAGACCCAGAAGCGCTATCCCAAGGCGAGCGCGTACTGGTACAAGAACGTCTCGGAGACCGGCCTGCTCATGGCCTAGTTTCAGCCACATACCCCTTGTCGGCCGCATGTGAGTCCCTCCACGGGATCGCATACGGCCTTTTTGTTTTGGTTCGGCCCGTGCGGGCCGTTTATCTCGATCTGTAACATCTAGCAGGGATTTTCGGTCCTAATTGTTACAGATTGAGACGAACGCGCAGGCCGGTCCGAATAATCTAAATCTGTAACACCTAGCCCACTTTTGACCATCTACCTGTTACAGATCGAGACAAACGCACAGGTCAATCCGCTCAATCTCGATCTGTAACATCTAGCCGAGCTTTTCGGTCCCAGTTGTTACAGATTGAGACAAACGGAATCGGCCAGGCAGAAAATCTAAATCTGTAACATCTAACGAGCATTTGATCGCCTAGTTGTTACAGATCGAGACAATCAGATGGTCAAATCCTCACTTTCCAGGCAGCTACGAAGCGCTCCTCTTTCTTAATTATTATCGGCATCACGAACACACTTCGGTATCTTTTAATGCCAAAATGATACCGAAAGCGTGTTCGAGAATACGGATAATTCCATGCGTTAGCCCAATCAAGCCCCAGGCTTACAAACTCCGTTATTGTTCAGAATGCCAATGCATTCGCGTTTGCGCGTCATTTCGCGTCACTTTGACGCGCATAATGACACGCAAATTTTTTCGTGTCATAATTTTGACGCGTAAAATGACGTGTAAAATTTTTACGTGTTATTTTTCACGTCAAATTGAAGCGAAACGGAGCATCACAATGCAAGAATCCAAAGATCTTGAATTCAAGGAATGCGTCACCAATTCGTTCCTTAAAACCGTCTCCGCTTATGCAAATGGCACGGGAGGACGCGTTCTATTTGGAATTAACGACGACGGAGAAGCCGTTGGCCTCGATGACCCCAAGCAGACCTGCCTGGATATCGAAAACAAGATTAACGATTCGATCATCCCCCAGCCCGATTACTCCCTAAAGATCGACGAGCCCGATGCAACCGTGGAGCTTACGGTCTTTCCCGGCAGATCGAAGCCTTACCTATACCGCTCGAAGGCATACAAGCGCAATGACACCGCGACCATTCCAGTTGATACCCTAGGCCTTTCGCGTCTTGTACTCGAGGGTCAAAACCTCTCCTTTGAGCAGCTCCCGGCAAACAAACAAGATTTATCTTTCACCGTTTTAGAGAATCGTCTAACAGCAAAACTTTCGCTTCAGTCATTCACAACCGATACTCTCAAAACCCTTGGCCTGCTTGATGAAACCGGAACCTACAACAACGCGGCAGAACTGCTCGCGGACGAGAATGGCTTCCCGGGTATCGACATCGCAGTGTTTGGTGAAACTATCAACCTCATTAAGCAGCGCAAGACTCTTGAACATGCATCCGTTCTAGCGGAAATTGACGGAGCCCTTGAGCTTTTCGAAGCCCAGTACTGCTACGAAGAGATCCAGGGGATGGAGCGGATCCGCAAGGAGCTCATTCCGCTCGAAGCATTCCGCGAGGCCATTACCAATGCAGTCGTTCATAGGACTTGGGATGCGCCCGCACACATCCGCATCTCGATGTTCGACGACCGTGTGGAAGTCGCTTCGCCCGGCGGCTTGCCGGCAAGCATGACCGTCGATGAATATCTGTCCGACATGCTATCCGTTAGACGCAATCGTATTCTTGCCGAAGTCTTTTTGCGCCTGGGTCTTATCGAAGCCTTTGGAACGGGCATCATGCGAATTCGCGATACCTATAAGGACAGCGTCAGAAAGCCACGGTTTCAAGTTTCGGATAACGCCATTGTGGTAACACTTCCCCTACTCATGGATAACCCGGGGCTCAAAGGCGACGAACTTATCGTATTCGGACTGCTGAGCGGAGTACACCCTCAATCGACAAGCGAGCTTGCGGCCAAAGTCACCTTTAGTCGCTCGAAGCTTCTTCGCATCCTCAAAAAACTCGTTGAGACAGGCCTGGCGACAGTTGAAGGCACCGGCAGAGGGCAGAAGTATCGCCTGCTACGCTAGTTAGCAAATGACCCGCGTGTGCTCCTCGATGGCGGCGCGATCCTCGGCGGCAATACCCGGCTCGCACACCACGGCGTCCAAATTGTCCAGGCGGCAGAAGGTGTAGAAGTCGCGCTTGCCGATCTTGCTGGAGTCGGCGATCAGATAGCGCGAGTCGGCCTTGCTAAAGGCGAGCTGCTGGATGCGGCCCTCTTCCATATTGGATGTAGACACGTCGCCGTCCAGAATGCCGTTGGCACCGATAAACGCCGCGTCGATGCCCAGCGCACGCAGGGTATCCTCGGCCGTTGGTCCCACAAAAGCGGCGGTGCGGCGACGGTACATGCCGCCCACCAGGCACAGGTCGCAGTCTTCGCGCGCCTCGAGCAGGTTAAACACCGAAAGCGAATTGGTCACAATGCGCAGGCGAAACGCCGGCAGCATCGAGGCCATCTGCTCAACCGTGGTGCCCGTGCCCAAAAAGATGGTCGAGCCTTCCTCGATAAGCTCCACAGAACGGCGCGCAATCTTCAACTTTTCCTCGGCATGCTTCGTGCGCTTTTCGCTGTGCGAATACTCATGGCGCAGCATAGCGTGTGGACGGCCCTGCGCACTGCGGGCTCCGCCGTGCACGCGCTCGATCTCGCCCAGGCTCGCAAGCTCCTCAAGGTCACGGCGGATCGTCATATCCGAGACACCTAACGCATCCGAAATCTCCTTGACCGAGACCGTTCCCTGTTCCTCGAGCAGCTGCCGAACCTTATCCTGTCGCTCCGCTTTAATCACGATGAGTCCTCGCTGTTCCACGCTCACGTCAATTCAAACAATAACGAACAAATTGTATCAGACTCGCGCGCGTCAGAAATGAACGCCCGCACAGCTCCAATCATCACTTTTTTGAGAAAAATACCCCCTGCTTTAGTGGGGTGTAGTGATAATCTCGCCTGTTCGCGCTACAGTTTGTCAGAAATACCTCGATGTTAGGAACCAAATGATCACTTCCGAGCTTTTCGGCACCGCGCCGTGCGGTACCCCCGTTCATCGTTACACCCTCAACGGGCCCGAGATCTGCGTTCGCATTATGGACTATGGCGCCACCGTGCTTGGTGTCGACGTGCCCGACATTCCCGGCAACGTGCGCGATGTGGTGCTGGGCTTCGATAAGCTCGAGGATTACTTTGACAACCCCGCCTGCTTTGGCGCGACCATCGGCCCCGTGGCAAACCGCACCGCGGGCGCCACGATCACCATCGCCGGCACGGACTGGCATATGCCCGCCAACGAGGGCGCCAACAACCTGCACAGCGATCTTGAGCACGGTCTGCATAAACGCGTGTGGGACGTTGAGCTCGACGAGGCCCATAACGCCGTGCGCATGACCACCTCGCTTGAGGATGGCGAACTGGGCCTTCCCGGCAACCGCACCTTTACGGCCGTGTTTACCGTTACACGCACCGGCGTCTTTCGCATCGAGTATGGCTGCGAGAGCGACCGCGCCACCTACATGTCCATGACCAACCACACGTACTTTAACCTTGCCGGCCATAACGCCGGCATGGACTGCGAGCACTTCTTTGTTGCCAACGCTGCCCACTACCTGCCCATCAACGAGCAGAACATCCCCACCGGCGAGATCGCTCCGGTCGAAGGCACGCCGTTTGACTTCCGTGAGCTGCGCCCCGTCGCTCCTGGCATGGAAGCCGACGACCCGCAGATTAAGCAGGCCCGTGGCTACGATCACTGCCTGTGCATCGATGGCTATCAGTACGGCCGTAATCTGCGCCGCGCGATGCACGTCGAGGAGATGTGGACCGGTCGTGAGTTGGATTACTACACCACCGCCCCGGGCGTGCAGCTCTACACCGGCAACTGGCTGGGCGACGAGCACGCCAAGGACGATGCCAACTATGGCTGGGGCGCTGGCTTTGCCCTCGAGGCAGAGATGTACCCCGACACACCGCACCAGCCGCTGTTCCCGCAGGGCACTGTGGGCCCGGGTCACCCATACAGCAATGTGATCGAATACCACTTTATGAGGCACTAGGCCCACAACGCGACATATTGCACAGCAACGCCCGCCGGCACCACCGCCGACGGGCGTTTTTTCATCTTTTGGGCTCAATTTCGCTGTGACTGTATGAGTGACATATCAAAACTATGCCCATTTACTACGTTTAGCCCGGGATGCTCGACCATGCACCGGTTTTTGCTAAATTCGCGAGCCGCCTACCTGCGGTTATGTTTTTCTCAAATTCGACATGCTCGGCGATAGCCGATCAAACGTAGTAAATGGGCATTGTTTTTGACAGGCAGCATCGCACGCGTCCCTCGCAAGGGCAAAATGATCCGTTTTCCTCCGTCCCCAAGGGATCAGTTGAACAGATTGCCGATGGGGTCGGGGGCGGAACTGGGGAGATAGCGGATTTCTAGCTCTATGCCGAGCGCCTGCAGTTCTTTGAGGGCAGCAACGTCTGCGTCGCTCACGGCAACCGCGGGCGTTATGGGGCGCTTGCCCTCCCCTGCCTGCATATGGCCAATGCTGATCTTGGTGATCGGCACTCCACCCTTAACCAGCGCGAGTGCATCCGTGGGCGACGCCACCATGATGAGAATCCATTGGCGCGGCGTTGCGGTATGAATGATGTCGACAGTCCTTTGCACCGAGAAAAACCGCGTCCAGACACCCTCGGGTGTCGCCACCCTCATAGGGGCCCACTTGCGCGAATCAGCCGCAATCTCATCGTTGACGATTAAAACAAGGTTGGAACCCACGGCTTCGTTCCACAGCTCAACGTCTTGCCCGTAAATGAAACGGTCGTCGATACGTGTGAGAAGAATCTTGGGTTGAGCCATCGCTGCCCCATTCTGCTTGAGATCCGCAAGAGCAAGACATCACGTCACCAATATTAGTGCATTTAAAGTGAGAAAAGCCGTCAGAACCCTTGCGCGGATGTGCGATGTCCCGTATCATAGACAGCCGTTGACGCCTCAGTTGCGTCATCACATGGCCGCCAGCGTAGCTCAGTTGGTAGAGCACCGCTCTCGTAAAGCGGGGGTCACCGGTTCGAGCCCGGTCGCTGGCTCCATTGCACAAGATAGCCGCCTTCGGGCGGCTTTTTTGTTGCCGATTTATCGCACAATGCCAATCCAAGCACAACGCCGCCGGCAACTCCCCTACTCAACAACAAGCCCCGCCAGCCGCAATCCCCAAAGGAACCGCGTTCAGCGGGGCCCAAGCGAGCTCCCCCAAGGGATAACGCTCGCAACACGAACAGCTCAGCCGAGCAGCGCGCTACTCCTCCCAGTAAGCATCTGCAAGCAGCTTAAAGCAAATCTTCTTGACCGGCTGCGCGCCATCGCCCTGGAACTCGAGCGTGGGCATGTGAGGCTCGCCGGCAACAAACAGCGCAAACTTGTCGTCAGCAAGATCGCCGGCGATCGAGGCGTCGGAATCGACCAGATCGTAGTCGTCCTTCTCGTCAAACTCCTGAACCAGCGTCAGGCTGCCCGTGGCAACCTTAAAGGCCTCGCGACCCTCGACGTCGATCTGCAGGTCGTGATAGCGCTGATGCGTCTCATAGTGAGCCTCGGCTTCGGGACGCGTCGTGGGAGCCATGACGTTCGCAAAGACCTTGTCGCCCAGAATCGGATGGCTGCCGACCTCGAGCTTCGCCGGATCGTTCTCCTCGAGCCAGTCGATCAGCACGTCGAGGCCCTTGAGCATTCCACGGTACTCCTCGATATCGCCCAATGCACCGTAAATCATCTAAATCCCCTCTCGGATCGTTTCTTTGGCGGCTACTCGGCAAACGCATTACCGACGCTGTTGCCACCCACATGCGTCTCGACCAGGGTAAGGTCGGGATTGAACACGACAGTGTCGGCGTCGCGCCCCGGCATAATGCTACTGCACTTGTCGTCGACATGAGCTGGCAACCGATGCCGGGGCCGCAGCACAAGCTCCTACAGCTCGGTCACGACAACGCCGTTGTAAACCTCGTCCCAACGATCCATAACCAAGTGGCCAGTCATGGGATCCATGGCATTGAGCTTGCCGCAGGTGTTGGCGGTACGCAGCACCGTCTCGTTGTCGGCTCCGGCAGCAATCGCATGTGCGAAGCCGGCAATGGTCGAATCGCCAGAGCCCGTAGCGTTAACGGCGGGGATATCGGGGGTCTTGGCGCGGAACGCACGGCCGTTATGGAAACCAACGGAGCCGGCAGCGCCCATGGATACGACGACCCAGGGGATATCGGAGAAGCGGGCGTCAGAGGCGAGCGCGGAACGGAGCTCGTCCACATCGTCGGTGGTAAAGCTCGTGCCCAGAAGGCCGTTAATTTCGGTCAGGTTAGGCTTAACCAGCTCAGGCTTGACCTCGGACTTGAGCGCAGCCTCGAGCGAGGCGCCCGAGGTATCGAGCAGCACCTTGGCGCCGGCGTTCTCTGCAATGCCCGTGATCTTGGCGTAGTAGTCCGCCTCGACGCCGCGGGGCAGCGAACCCGAGATGGTAACGACATCGGCCTTGCTCGCAAGCTCGGCGAACTTGGCGGTAAAGGCATCGAGCTCCTCGGGGGCAATTGTCGGGCCACTCTCGAGCAGCTCAGTCTGGTTGCCGGCGTGGAGGATGTTGAGGCAAATGCGAGTCTCGCCCTTGATGGGCACAAAGTCGTTTTTAATACCGTTGGCGTCCATGAGCTCAGCCATGTAGGCGCCCATGTGGCCGCCGAGCAGACCTGTTGCCACAACGTCGTCGCCCAGCTGACCCAGCACACGGGCCACGTTGAGGCCCTTGCCGCCAGCGGTCTTTTCGGGCGTCACACGGTTAACGTCGTCGATAATGAGCTCATCGAGCTGATAGCGCGTATCGACAGACGGGTTCATCGTAACGGTGAGGATCATTTTTAGCTCCTTATCTCGCAGGCTCCTTGTGCCTCGCGATACGAGTCGACAAAACGGAATTACAGAATCTCAATCGTGAACGAGCGAACGACGGTCTCCTTGGGCTTGGCGACAAGGCAGCCGCGCTTATGCTCAAGCACGTCGTCCTCATCGGAGCAGGTCGAAAGGCCGCCCCAGGGCTCAACCGCCACAAAATCGCCCTCGGGCTTGCTCCACACAATGAGATATGGGAAGCCCTCAAAGCTCAGGCGGACGCCCTTGTCCTCGCCCTTTTTGGAAAGCGTGACCTGACGGCTCTCGAGCACGTCAAAGATGGTCTCCGCAAAATCGAAGAGCTCATGCGACAGAGGCAGTGTCTTTCCCACCATGGGGTTCTTGGAGCGGTTGGCAACGTCAATCAAGCCAGTCGAAGGGACAGCGGTGCAGAGCTCCGCAGCCTCGTCCTTCTCAAAGCGCAACTCGTAGTCCGTATAGGCCTCGCCCTCATCGAGCGGACACCTAAAGCCGGGATGACCGCCGATAAAGAACGGCATGTCCTCGGTTCCCTCGTTGGTCACCTCATAGGAGACGCGCACAGCAGCGTCCTCGAGCGTATAACGAGCGACAAGCTTAAACGGATACGGATAATCGCTCAGCAGCGCGGCGTTATTCTCCGAAGCCAGGCACATCACCAGCTCGTTTTCGCCTTGGCTCAGCAGCTTCCACTCCTGTTTGCGCGCAAACCCATGGCGGGCGAGCTTCACATGATGTCCGGCAAACGTCATGGCGCTGTTATCGCGCAAGCCTCCGCAAATCGGAAAGCAGACCGGCGCCTGACCGGACCACACTGCGGGATCGCCCTGCCACAAGTACTCGCGACCTCCGGCCTCAATCGAGGTAAACGAACCACCGGCCGTGGACACCTTAATAGAAATCGAATCGTTGGAGAGAGCGTATTCCATTGTCCATCCTTTCGAACAACTGCTTTTTGCTCGCAAGAACCCGTCTCAGCCCTGACCAAAGGACAAACCCGCACGTTCATCGATGCGTCCGGTTTCCCAGGCATGCAACGGGGTACCATACAGACATTGATGCAATTACAGCTGAAAGGCCTTCTTATGCGAACCATCATCCTTTATGCCTCACGCCACCACGGCAATACGAAAAAGCTCGTGGACGCCATCGTTGAGGCACACCCCGAAATCGATACCCTCGACGTGAAGTCACTCGGTAAAAACGAGTACCCCAACCTGCACGAATACCATCTGATCGGCGTCGCCACGGGCATTTATTACTCCGAGATCGACAAAGATATGGCGCGCGTGCTCACGAACGTGCTGCAGCCGCAGGACAAGGTGTTTGGCCTTATGACCTACGGTGGCAAAAACAAGTGGTACGGCAAGGATATCGATGGCATCTGCCGCATGAGGCAGGCCATCTTTATGGGTGTCTACGGCTGCCCCGGCTTTGATACGTGGGGACCGTTCAAGCTCGCCGGCGGCGTCCAGAAGGGGCACCCAACTGCCGAAGAGATTAAGGGAGCCGTCGATTTCTTCAACAAAATCGAAGACGAGTACGGCGACATCATCGTCGAAGAGTATGCCAAGCGCGAGAAGCGTCTAGCCTACGAGAAGGAGCATCCTGCAGGAGGTCTGGTGGCCGGCGTCAAGCGCACGGCAAAGAAGATCGCTAACAAGCTGTAACTGTAAAGGTGCTTTTGAGCGTTTAACCCATACGGCGGGTCCGAGCAGATTCGGGCCCGCCGTCTTTTTCTATCGTTACTCGGCAAACGCGTTGCCGACGCTCTGGCCGCCAACATATGTCTCTACGAGGGTGAGCTCGTGGTCGAACACGACAAAGTCGGCGTCGCGACCAGGCATGATGCTGCCGCACTTATCCTCGATGTGCGCGGAGCGTGCCGGCACCTCGGTTGCCATGCGAATGGCGATATCGGCGCTGGCGATGCCCCAGTCGACGATGTTCTTGACGCCCTGGGCAAGCGTGAGCACCGAGCCGGCAATGCTCTTGCCGTCAGCGAGCCAGCACAGGTTGTCCTTCATGATGACGTCCATGCCACCACTGGTGTAGCTGCCCTCGGGCATGCCGCCGCAACCCAGGCAGTCGGTGATGAGCACCGTGTGCTGCCAGCCCTTGGCCTGCAGCAGCGCCTTGATGGCGGCAGGGTTTACATGCTTACCGTCACAGATGATCTCGGCGTAGGTCTCGGGCGTGGACATAGCGGCACCCACGACACCGGGCTCACGGTGATGCAGCCCGCGCTGGCCGTTATAGGTATGCGTAAAGCAGCTGGCACCGGCGTTGATAGCGGCAATGCACTCATCGTAGGTGGCGTCGGAGTGACCGATGCTGGTCACCACACCCTTGGCGTTCAGAGCAGCCGCATAAGCAGCGGCACCGTCGCGCTCGGCCGCCATGGCGCTCTTGACGATGCGACCACCCGCAGCCCCCTGCCACTGATCAAAGATCTCCTCGGAGGGATCGATAAGATAAGCGGGGTTCTGCGCGCCCACGTGCTTCATGGTAAAGAAGGGGCCCTCCAGGTAGATGCCCTGAATGCGAGCACCGCAGAAGTCGGGGCCGCGACCCTCGTCCGCCTGGGCGATGGCGGCGCAGGCATCCTTGATCTGCTCGACGCCATCGGTGAACGTCGTGGGCAGCCAGCTGGTGGTACCGCGACGGGCGAGCTCGGTCGAGCTGATATCAATGCCCTCGGGATCGTTATCGGTAGTCGAGTGGTTATAGAAGCCATGGATGTGAGTATCGACCATACCCGGTGCGATCCACGATCCCGTGTAGTCCTTAATCTCGCAAGAGGGCTCGTCGGCCTGCCAGGCGCCAAAAACGCCATCCTCGACCATAAGATAGCCGCCCAGTTGCGGGCCTGCCGGCAAGAAGAACTTGTCAGCCTTAATTGCGTACGTGCTCATATGCACTCCTTGCTTCTAAAGCAGTTGACTGTGGTAATGCTTATACCCGGTCCATGTAAAAACAAAAAGCGCCCGCCCGCCGTTATGAGCGGACGGGCGCCCTTACAGGGGGACGCGATTAAGCGGTGAAGGGGTGAATCGTCACGCCCTTAACCACGCGGTTGACCGTGCCGGTGGGGCTCGGCGTATCGGGCGTGTTGCCCACGCGCACGGAGTTGAGCAGGCTGATAGCCTGGGCAAACATCACGAACGGCAGAGCAAGGTAGCCCTCGGGAAGTGCCTCGTAGCCCTTAAAGGTGAAGGACTCGCCCTCGTAGACGGTGGCACCTTCCTGCTGAACGGCGATGGTGTGCTGAGCGATCTTGTCGCCACCGATCTCGTTGAGGATGTCGATGTCGTACTGACGGGTGTAGGCGTCGTTGTTGACGAACACGAAGACGAGCGTCTTATCGTCGACGAAGGACTTAGGTCCGTGACGATAGCCCATGGAGGTGTCGTAGGAAGTAGCAACCAGACCGTGAGCGAGCTCGAGGATCTTGAGCTGGCTCTCCTGGGCAAGGCCACCAAAGGAGCCAGAACCCAAGTAGGTCACGCGGTTGAAGTCGCCAGCCAGGTAATCGGCGATCTCAGGCTCACGGGAGATGACCTCCTCGCCCATCTTGGCAATCGTCTCGACCCACTCGGCCTTCTGCTCGTCAGAGGCAGTGTCGAAAATAAGGGTGGAGAGCAGGGTCATGCAGGAATAAGAACCGGTCATGGCGAAGCCCTTGTCGTTGGCGCGCGGAATGAGCAGCGTCAGCGCGTTAGGATCATCGGCAGACTCGACGGCGAGCTTGCCCTCGGGAGCGCAGGTGATGTTGAGGAACTTGACGTTGTGGACGAGCTCCTTGGCAACGGCAACGGCGGCAAGGCTCTCAGGGCTGTTGCCAGAGCGGGCAAAGGAAACCACGAGCGTGGGATCCTCGGCGCGCAGGAAGTCGCGCGGGGCGCTCACGATGTCGGTCGTGGCGATGGGCTTAAAGTCGTAGAGATCAGTGTTGCCAGCGTGACGCAGGTACGGGGCGCAGGTATCGCCAACGTAGTCGGACGTACCGGCACCGGTGAAGACAACGGACAGACGCCCCTCGCCCATAGCGCGAGCCTCGGCCAGGAAGGCCTCGATGGCCTCCTTGTTCTCGCGATAGATGCTGAGCGTATCACGCCAAAGCTCGGGCTGCTGAGCAATCTCGGCCGTGGTGATCTGGGCGCCGAGCTCGGTGAGCTCCTCGACACTCTTCTCGAACATTTCTAATACCTCTCTCTAGAAGTAATCCTCTGACGTGCAATTATACACTTCGGTTGGTTATCTGGTAGTAACCAGTTAAATGCAAAGAATCACCATATGGAAACGATGCGAGCACTAGTTACTGCGCTGGTGGTAAACCTTGTATTTAAACTGATCGGCACGAGCAACCGAGAGTGTGTACTCCACTACCTCGTTTGACTCGTTATACGTAGTCCTGACCAAATCGAGCACAGGCGAGCCCTCGACAATTCCCAAAAGGTGGGCATCGGTGGGACGGGCTATGCTCGCATAGAACTCCTCTTCGGCCACGCGAATCTTTTGCTGAAAGTCCTGCTCAATCACATCGTAAAGCGGCTTACGCTCCAGCAGCGGTCGCTTTAGGGACAGAAATTGACGAACCGGTAGATAGCTGCGTTCGACCATCATGGGCATGTTGTCGGCAGAGCGAAGGCGCTTGAGCTTAAAAATGCGATCACCGATGCGCAATCCCATATGCTCGGCCAGATTCTTATCGGCCTCCATCTCGCAAAACTCGAGAATCGTGGTCTCGGGTTCTCGACCCATCGCGCGCATCTGCTCGGTAAAGCTGTAGGACTGCATAAGATTGGTTGCTTTTGCCGAACGGTCGGTCACAAAGGTACCGCGACCGTGCTGCCGAACCACCAGTCCTAAACGCTCCAGTTCCTGCAGAGCCAGGCGTACCGTAGTGCGCGAGAGACCATAGCGCTCCGAAAGTTCGCGCTCGGAAGGAATCATGTCACCGGCGCGATATTCATGGTCAATCTTTTCGGTCAGAATATCGACCAGCTGATCGTACAGCGGTTGCTTACGCGCTCCGATCGCCATCCTATCCTCCCTTTTGCTCGAATTCGGCTAACTACCTAGGGTGTTATGCATTATCTGTCTGCCACACCCGAATCATTAAGAAAACAAAAGCCGCGCGCTCTTTCGAGCACGCGGCTTTTAACATACACATGGCTTAAGGGGTCGGGGTGTGAGCCGCGTAGGGACACACCCCTCAAGCTAGAGCCTTACCAGATGCTCGGCCAGAGACCAAGCGGGCCAGCGCCCAGGATGCCCAGGACGAAGAGCAGGAGAATGCCCTTGGTCGGGGTCCAGCTGTGCTTAGCGAACATGTAGTAAAGCAGCAGCGTAAGCATAAGCGGGACGAGCTTCGGGACGATGGTGTTGAGGGTGTCGGCAACAGAGAAGTTGACCGGATCCTCGGTAACGGTGCCGTAGGTCACGGACTCCATGCCGTTACCCAGATCGGTGACGCCGCACTCGACAGCGTTGCCGTCGGCATCGGAAGCGGTAAGGGCGTTGCCGTCCTTATCGGTCATGGCGATGGTACCGGCCTCAGCGGTCTCGGTATCGATGCCCTCCATACCGGTGAAGTTCTCGGCCTCCTTCTCGGAGACGATCACGGTAGTAGCGGAGAGACCACGGGTGGTGCCGTTGGGGATCTGGAGGTTGATCTGGGTGCCACCCATGGTGACGACCAGGCAACCGACGACGAAGACGCCCATGATGGAAGCGGCACGCGTGAAGGCCTGCATGTTGGCGGTCAGAGCGTCAATAGCGCTGGTGCCAAGCTTGTAGGACCAGTTCATGAGCCAGAAGCGCAGAGCGAACTGGACGACGTTGAAGATCACCAGGAAGATGATCGGTGCAGCGGCGTTGCCGTTGATGGCCATGTTGGAGGTGATGCCGGCCGTGATAGGCACGAGCGTCAGCCAGAACAGGGCGTCACCGATACCACCGAGCGGGCCCATTGCGGCGACGCGGACGGCGCGGATCGTGGGGATGTCAACCTTGTTCTGCTCGAGCGAAAGCACGATGCCCATAACAAAGGTGACAAGGAACGGGTGGGTGTTGAAGAACTCCAGGTTGTGGCTCATGGAAGCCGCGAGGTCGTTCTTGTTGGTGTGGATCTTCTCCAGACCGGGGATGATGGAGTAAAGCCAGCCAGCGGCCTGCATGCGCTCGTAGTTGAACGATGCCTGCAGGAAGCAGGAGCGCCAAGCCATCTTGTTGAGGGTCTTCTGGTCGAGCTGCGGAGCAGGAGTGAGATCCTCGTAGTGCTCCGGGATCACATACTCATTAGATGCCATCTTCGAAGTCACCTCCGTCAGAAACAGCTGCACCCTTCAGCTCGGTCTGCTGCTGGAAGTCCCAGAAAGCGATGCCGAAGCCGATGAGAGCGAGGATGAGCAGAGCAGGGGTTGCCAGCGAATCGTTGGCAACGGTGATGAGCGCGAGGCCAAAGCCCATGAGGAAGAAGCCCCACATATCGCGGTTCATCATAACCTTGAGCAGGACGGCGAAGCCGACGAAGCGCATCATGCCGCCTGCAGCGGAGAGACCGGTCTGCAGCCAAGTCGGGATGGCAGAAGCGATGGTCTGACCGATGGTAGCGCCAGCGATGAAGAACAGGGTGACGACGACAGCGAAGATCAGGCCGAGCAGAGCCATGGCGAAGTAGTTCAGGCGCTCGATGCCCTTGGTGTCCGCGTTGTGAGCCATGTTATCGGCCGTGGACATAAGCGGGGACATAAGCGTGAAGACCAGGGTAACGCCAAGCTGGCCAAGCAGAGCGAACGGAATGGCGAGGCCGACTGCCGCGTTGGGCTCGAGGCCCGTGGCGATAGCGAGAATGGCTGCCATGATGCCGCCGATGACGGCGTTAGGCGGCTGAGCGCCTCCGATCGGCATGTTGCCGATCGTCATGAGCTGATAGGTACCACCCACGAGAAGACCGGTGTTAAGGTCGCCAAGGATAAGACCGATGACGGCGCCGGTGACGATGGGCTGATAGAGAGACTCGAGGAAGTCAAACTGGTCGATTGCCGCGATGAACGTGACGACGAAGACCAGAGCGATCTGGATGATCGAGTATTCCATCTTGCTCCTCCTTTCAAAATGTATGTACGCACTTTGGATTTCACGTACAGAACGTCAGGGTTTCACTCCTGACAACGTGGATCACGAGGATTACGAGAAGAGCTTGCTCGTGTCCTCAACAGGCGTGCTCGGAACGCGCCTGATCTCCAACTCCACCCCCAATTCCTGCAGCTCTTTAAACGCAGCGACATCCTCGTCGTTAACTGCGACGGAGGTGGCGACTTGGCGCTTTCCTTCCGACATGTGCATGTTGCCGATGTTTACCTTCTTTATAGGCACACCGCCCTTGACGAGCGTAAGCACGTCTTCCGGTGTTTCGGCCACGATGAAGATCTTCTGGCGCGGGCTCGCCTTGCCAATGACGTCGATGGTCTTCTGCAGAGAGAAGAAACGCGTAGCGACGCCGGCGGGAGCGGCCATCTTCATGAGGTTCTGGCGCATGGTGTTGGACGCCACGTCGTCGTTGGCGACGAGGATGAGGTTGGAGCCCAGGGTGGAGTTCCACTGGGTGGCAACCTGACCATGAACCAGTCGGTTATCGATGCGGGTAAGAAGAATGTTGGGTTCTGCCATGTTGATCAGCTTCCTTTCGTTATTTGCTGACGACAGTTACTTGATCTCCTGAATCGCGTAACGCGAAACATCTACGACGGCTCCGGATCGGACTTTGATCTGGACCTTCTCGCCTTCGATGCCTTTGACGGTTCCGTAGATACCGCCGGCGAAAAGAACCTCTTGACCCGGCTTGAGCTCGGTGTGCAGCTCCTTGAAGTACTTCTGCTTCTTCTTCATGTTGATTTGCGACCAGATGGTGTAAATCAAGCCCATGATGACAAGCAGGCCTAAAAGGGCGACCGAGGAGCTCAGGACGTTGGCTCCGAAATCGGCCATTAGATGCCGTCCTCGTCGCCGAAGATATCCTCTTCGTCGGAGCCGGCAACGGATGCGACCGTCTGGGCGGTGATGCCCGTCTGGCCAACGGTCACGGCCTGCTCGCCAAGCTCGGCGAGCGTGGCGTTGCCGCGGAGGAACAGAAGCTCAATAACCATGGGAAGGTTGGTGCCGGTCAGAACCTCGACGTTGTCGACATCCTGGGCAATCATCATCGCCTGGTTGAACGGGGTGCCACCAAGCAGGTCGGTAAAGACGAGCACGCCATCGCACTCCTCGCGCATGGCGGTAATAGCGGCGCGGAGATCCTCACCGTAGGAAGCAGCCTGGTCGCCCTCAAAAGGAACGACGGTAAAAGCGGGCTGGTCGCCAGCAACCATAGCGATAGCGCTTGCGAGGCCGGGTGCGAACTGTCCATGACCGGTAAGAATAAAGCCAACCATTCAAATTTCCCTTCCGAAGGTGTGTACGATCTGAGTCCAATGATTTTCGGAAGCCAGCGGGCGCTCGCCCTTAAAGCTTCTTAGAAAGCGTACTTTGAAGACCAGTGGTTTCTAAACTGGTAGTAACCACGTGACGTGTTGTTGTCACTATATCACCCCAGAAGAGGTCGCTTTCGTTGATTCATACGGTAAAACGTTTTTGCACCGCTCACGGTGATAAATCGACCGTTTACCGGTCGTTAACACTTCTACCTGCGGTTTTGAAACCGTTCCGAAATGCTTTGGCAAAAGATCGGATCTTTTCCTGTGTCTAAACAACGCAGGGCGGCTAAAAATAGCGTGTAGAAAAATTGCAGGTCATTGTGAAGATATGTGAATTGGTCTTTTTGACTTAATACCAGTTAGAACCAGTTTTGAGATTATCGGTGAACGGTAGTTTTCGACCGTTCACCGGTTACTTGCAATCGTTTGCAGTCGTTTTCCCAGATGAATTAGGGAAACACAATGGAGCGCTTGCGCGATCAAGGGAACGATCACGGGAAGTTTTGGCATTTGTCCTCATCCCCCGCGCGCCAAACTCCAGCATCCAAAATGAGCTAATAGCTCACGCTATTCGTCTCACAAACATTACTTACTCTATTCTGTAATTGTTTATCGTTTATCATTAAGTATGATATAAGATACAAGTATCATCCAAGACATTGGTTGGAGGAGCTATGATCCGCTGGAACGTATCCAAATCGAATAAAGCCATCGACCGTGAACAGGCAATAGCCAAACTGAGGAAGCTCACTCGCTACTGCAAATGGGGCACAATCTGCACCATCGTGGCGCTCGCTCTGGCACTCCTCGCAGTCATTGCAATCGAACTTCTATTCATATTGCCTAGCCTCTCCCAAGGGTTCTGTCTCCAATCCGTAGAGCTTACGGCTGGCGAAGGGCCAATTCTCGCTCTCGTCGGCGCCAACGAACAGACCCCTCTTATGCTTGTCGCGCACGACGGTCATACTGCCATAGGGAGCGCCATGATGACATGCCTTGCGTTTGCCATCGTGCTAAGCGCATACAAGTTTTTCTCCGCCATTGAAAAGGCGGGCAGGCCCTTTGACCTCGAATGCATCCGCATACTACGTCAAATAGGACATTTGTTCCTTATTGGCGGCGTTGCTGTGAAGCTTCTTGGTGCCATAGTCACGGGGCTGATACTCTCAGGATTTGGCGGCAACTTTACGGATGCGCTTGGCGGCCAGCACCTCGACCTCTCTATGGTCTTTGCAGGCCTGATTATTAGCCTGATTGCCAGCGTCTTCCAGTACGGGTGTATCCTGCAAAAACAAGATGACGAGTTGCTCTAGGGGGAATCCATGATTATTCTGCGGCTTGACCGCATGCTCGCCGAACGCAAGATCTCATCCAAAGAGCTTGCGGAACGCGTGGGCATCTCCCAGGTCAATATGTCACGCATTAAGACAGGCAAGGTTTCTGCCATACGTTTTTCAACTCTTGACGCGATATGTCGGGCACTCGACTGCCAACCGGGCGATGTACTGGAATATATATCCGACGATGAAGCCGATAGCCTTTTTGGACTTAAAGATGAATAGCCATAATTAAGCCGCCAATCACGCCCTCAACGCAAAAAGTCCGCCAGAACGACTTCCGTACTGGCGGACTTTCTGCTGTCTATCGGCTAGATACTCGATGAGCCGTGCGACTCTTTACGCAAACAGGCCGTAGATGCTGATGTTGGCCTTGGCGTAGAGGCCGTTAGCATACTCGGTCCACTTGGAGCTGGCGCTCGAAGCCTGCGAAGAGTACTGCTGGTAAGCAGTGTAGTAGGCGGTCATGGCCTGCTTATAGGTGGCGCTATCGGCCGTAAAGGCATCGTCGGCAAAGGCCTTAGCGTAGGTGCCGTTCTCGTCCTTCCAGGTACCCTTCGAGCTATCCCACTCGTCGCCGGCAAGGTTGATGATGTAGTCGGCGTAGTCCTTGCTCGCGGTCTCCTCGTTGCCGTCAGCAGGCTCGGTCGGGGCGGTCGGCATGCTTGCGGAGCTATCGCCCACCTTCTTCTTGTAGAGCTTCTGCAGCGTCGCGGACTGGCGGACGATCTGCTTGGCCTGGTCCTTGGACACGCCGTACTGCGTGGCCATGGTCTTGTAGTCGGAGGTGCCGATGGAATCCTCGGCATACTGCTTCATTTCCTTGGAAGAGACGGTAATGCCCTCGTCCTCGGCAGCGTCCAGCAGAATCTGGTTGCGCACGTAGGACAGGATAACGTCGGCAGACGGAGCGGTGTAGTTGCCGTCGTCGTCCTTGACGGTGTCGAGGCTGTACTGGCTCTCGATGGCCTCACGCGCGGTGATGTCGCTCTTCTTGCCGTTGTAGCTATAGCTCGCCACGGTCGAATCGAGCTGGTCCTCGGACAGGGTCGCCGAGCCGACGCCCTTGCCGCCAAAACCACCGTTGCCGATAAAGAAGCCGACCACGGCAGCGATCACGATGGCGACCACAAAGGCGACAATCATCGTCTTCTTGTGCTTACAAGCGTGGTCGTCCACGTCGGAGTCGTCGTCCTCGTCCTGTTCCTCGGGCATGAGGTTCTCGTCAGCTGCATCCGCGGCGATCTTTGCCTCCAGGCGAGCGTCCTCCTCCTCGGCCGTCGTACCGGCAGCAATGTGCTCAGCAGACGTGCCGGCGACCAGGTCGATCTTTTCGTCCTCATCACCGTCGGGGCCTTCGCCGCGCTCGATGATCTGGATGCCGTCGATCTCGTCCTTCTCGTCCTTCTTTTGAATCAGACCCATATCAGTTACTCCTTGTTAGGAAACATAGTCCGCAATAGAATACGCCCGACAGAGCGCCGGGCGTATTGATTCTTAGGTTATACGCAAACACTTAAGTACTATTAAGGCGTTTGCAGTCTGCATGCCTTAGGCCAGGTGCGCGATAACGGCATCGGCAAAAGCCTGCGTGCCCACAGCGCCCTCAACGGAGCCGGTCTGGGCACGACGAACGTCGCCGGTAACCTGCTCACCCTCGTCGAGCGTGGCAGATACGGCGGCGCGAATACGATTGGCGGCATCGTTCTCGCCCAGGTGATCGAGCATCATCGCAGCAGAGAGGATCTCGGCCGTGGGGTTGGCGATATCCTTGCCGGCGATATCGGGCGCGGAGCCGTGCGTAGCCTCAAAGATGGCGCAGTCGGTACCGATGTTGGAGCCGGGGGCCATACCCAAGCCGCCCACCAGGCCGGCGCACAGGTCACTCACGATGTCGCCGTACAGGTTGGGCAGCACCAGGACATCGAAGTCGTTGGGGTTCTGGACCAGGCCCATGCAGGTGGCGTCGACGATCTTGTCGTTGAACTCGATATCGGGATAGTTGGCGGCCACCTCGCGCGCAACGCGTAGGAACAGGCCGTCGGTCGCCTTCATGATGTTGGCCTTGTGCACGGCCGTCACCTTTTTGCGGCCGCAGCGACGGGCATACTCAAAGGCATACTCCACAATGCGGCGGCTCTTGGCGATGGAAATCGGCTTAATTGAAATGGCGGAATCAGCGGCGAAGGTCTTCTGGCCCGAGCGCTCGACGAGCTGCGAGAGCTCCTCGACCTCGGCAGCGCCCTCATCGAACTCGATGCCGGCATAGAGGTCCTCGGTGTTCTCGCGCACGATAACCAGGTCGACGTCGCGGAAACGAGAGCCGTCGCCCGGCTGTGACAGGCAAGGGCGCACGCAGGCGTACAGGTCAAAATGCTTGCGCAGAGCCACGTTGACGCTGCGGAAACCCGTGCCGACCGGCGTGGTGATGGGACCCTTGATGGCAACCTTGGTCTCGGCGACCGCATCGAGCACGTGCTGGGGCAGCGGCGTGCCAAACTCGTCCATGACGCCGGCACCGGCCTCCTGGACGTTCCAGTTGATCTGGACACCAGTGGCCTCGACCACGCGGCGCATGGCCTGCGTAATCTCGGGACCGATACCGTCACCGGGAATCAGGACTGCATCGTGCGCCATAATCTGTTACTCCTCGTCTTCGGCGTCGTCAGATTTTTTAACGCTAGCACGCTTCTTCTTTTTGGAGAGATCCAGGCCAAAACGTTTAACAAGCATTTCGCAAATCTCGCTCGAACGGGCCTTGAGATAGCTGCCCTTGCCGTTCTCGGCGTCGAACTTAAGGCGCAGCGCGAGCTTCTCGGCAACCTCGACGTCGATCTCGCCCTGGCAAAACTCGTACAGGCAACCGAGCATGTCGCGATACTCGAGGTCGCCGTGGTAGCACTGGATGGCCTCGTCCAGGATGGGCCAAGCCTCGCGCGAACGCTCGACGCTCGTGGCACCCCACACGCACAGCAGGCGGAAGGCGGCATAGCGCAGCGTGGAGGAGATCTCGTCGAACAGCGCGGTCTCGGCGCCCTCAAAGGCATCGCCCAGCTGCTCGGGGCAGGTGGTAGCGAGCGCCGTCAGGGCATCGAGGGCCTCCCAGCGGGTCTGCGCCTCGGGGCGGTCGAGCGCCTCGATCAGCGCGGGCACGCAGGGCACGACGCGCTGCGGATCGCGCTCGGCAAGCAGGTGAAGCACGCGGGCGGCAAACTGGCGGATGCGGCGCGTGGGGCAGCCGAGCTCCTTGACCAGACGGTCGACGGCGTTCTCGTTCTCCTCTGCCAGCTGAAGCTGTGCCAGCTCCTCGTCGGTGAGCTGTTCATCTTTGTTTTCTGCCATAGTTACCTCTTCTTACTATTTCTTAGCGTGCTTGCCAGCACCCTTGCTGTCATCGGTGACCGAGATGAGCTGTCGGTCGGCCGCGCCATTGCGACGCGCACGGCGACGTTCCTCAGCGTCGCCCGCGTCGGCGGCGGCGCGATGAGCCTTGTTGACGTTAAAGACCTCGTCGTGCTTGCGCCACGGACCGACGGACTCGCCAAAGCTCATCTTAAGACCGGCGATAAAGCCGCCGAGCCAGCCGATCGGCGCAAACTGCACCAGCGGGAACAGCGAGAACACCCAGGTCAGTAGGACGACTGCCACCGCTCCTGCAAAGTTGGCAATCCAGTAGTCGCGCTTGGTGATCACGCGCTTTTCGCAGGCCCACTGGCCGCACAAAAAGCCAATGTAGATCGCAAAGAGAAAGAGCACCAGCGCTAACACCACGAACGTCCAGCTCATGGGTGCTACTCCCCGTGATGGTGGCCGCAGCAGCACTCGTGGCCGTCGTCATGGCCGTGACCGCCGCAGCACTCGTGGTCCTCGCCGTGATGGTGACCGCAACCGCACTCATGGTCGTCGCCGTGCTCGCCGCAACCGCAGCCGTCCTCGTGAGCGCCATGCTCCTCAGGACGATACTGCGACCAGTCCAGACCGGCGGCGATGGCGTCGGCCTCCTCCTTATAGAGGACCGTGATGGCCTGGGTGCCCAGCTTGGCACCACCGATGGCGTCGAGCATGTCGTAGAGCGTAAAGGCCACGTCGGCACCGGGCAGCGCAAGCTCGCGATCGTCGGCATAGGCGAGCGCCAAGCGCAGGTCCTTGATGAAGTGCTCGACCATAAAGCCGGGCTTGTAGTCGCCGTCGAGCGCCTTGGGAGCCAGGCTCTCCATGGCGCCGGACTTGCCGGTACCGCCCAGGATCATCTGGCGGGTCTTCTCCAGGTCAAGGCCGCTCAGCTCGGCAAATGCCATGGCGTCTGCCATGCCGACCATGCAGGCTCCCAGCGACACCTGGTTGGCGAGCTTGGCAGCCTGGCCCTTGCCGGCGCCGTCGAAGCAGCAGATGTTGGCCGCAAAGGTGGCAAGGATGTCGCGGACCGGCGCGATGTCGTTCTCGGTGGCGCCCACGATAGCCGTGAGCGTGCCGGCGATAGCTCCCGACTCACCGCCGGTGACGGGGCAGTCAAACGCCATGCGGCCGGAAACCTGGGCGGCCTCGGCAATGTCGCGCGCCAGCTCGGGCGAGCTCGTGGTAAGGTCGATCAGGACCGCGCCGGGCTTAGTGCACGCGAGCAGACCGTCGCCCGCCAGGTAGAGCTCCTCGACCTCGGAGGGATAACCCACCATGGTAAAGATGACGTCGGCGTTAGCCGCAGCATCGGCCGGCGTATCGGCCCAGACGGCACCGCGCTCAACGAGCGCTGCAGCCTTGGACTTGGTGCGGTTGTTGACCGTGACGGGATAGCCGGCGTCCAAGATGTGGCCGGCGATGGGGGCACCCATGATTCCGGTGCCGATGAATGCGACGGAGAGCTTGTTTGCCATGAAACCTTTCCTTTTGGGTTGGGTGTTGTTACTAGGTTAAATACTCGGTGCCAACGCTTGAGCTGCGGGGCGCCCGCGGTTGTAACGCCTGTCTACTCACCGCGCACACGGCGCGCGATGCGATCGGAAAGCGAGGCTTTCTCGGCGCGATTCTTGCCCCAAAACGCGCAGGCCACCATGCCGGGGCCCACGTGCGAGCCAATGGTGGGACCCACGGAGCTGCGAATGATCGTGACGTCGGCGCAGCCTTCCTCCTTGCGGATGGCGGCTTCGAGCCAGTCACCGTCCTTTTCGGCATCGGCCGTCATGATGGCGATGGGCATGGTGCGGTCGGGCACGTAGTTCTCGCGGAACGACTTGAGGATGGACTTGAGCGCCTTCTTGCGGCCGCGGTTGACGCCGATCAGCGACAGCGAGCCGGCAAGGTCGTAGGAGAGCTCGGGCTTGACATCGAGCTTTGCCGTGAGCTGCGCCGCCGCGGGCGGAATGCGGCCGCCGGCAGCCAGCGCGTCAAAGCTCTCGAGCGTAAAGTAGCCGTGGACGTAGGTCTTCGCCTCGTTTGCCCAATCGACCAGTTGCTTGGCGGTCAGCCCCGCCGAACGCTGGCGCACGGCCTCGAGCGCCAAAAGTGCGCCGGTCGCACAGGGTAGAGCGTTGTCGACCACATAGAGCTCAAAGTTGGGATACTCGGCGCGCACGGCATCTGCCGCCTGGCACGCGGAGTTGTAGCTCGACGACAGCGCCGAGGTAAAGCACAGGTAGACCGTGGGCGTGCCCTCTTTGGCGCACTCGGTAAAGAACTCGATATAGCGACCGAGCGACACGGCGGAGGTAGACACGCGAGCGCCGGCGCGCATGCGGTCGTAGAACTCCTTGGGGCTCATGCTCGACCAGATATCGTCCGTGCGCTCCTCGCCATCGATGATAAAGGGGAAGCCCAAGATATCGACATCGAGGTTCGCGGCGACCTCGGGGCTGAAGTCGCAGCAGGTATCGACGACGATGCGGCAGCGGTCAGAATGGCCGGTAGATGCAGCCTTGTCCATCAAAGCGACTCCTTACGTAAAAAAGGCGGCCATCCGCATGGGATGGCCGCCAGCCGTTAACTCATGCAAGTTAACGTATTTTACTCGTCAAGTGTTTCGATACGGGGCTTGATGATGCCATATCCACCATTCTTACGGTGATACACCACATTGATAAGGCCAGTCGTCGCGTTCTCGAACACGTAGAAGTCGTGGCCGAGCAGATCGGTCTGCACCAGCGCCTGCTCCTCAGTCATCGGGGTGACATCGATGACCTTCTCGCGGACGAGCAGGTCATCCTCCTCCTCGGGCAGCAGCAGGTCGGCCAGATCCTCGACGCGCTCGACCGGTGCGACATCCGCTGCGCTGGCACCGCCCTGGCGGTTGTCCACGACCTTGGTCTTGAACTTGCGCAGCTGGCGGGTGACCTTATCGGCGGAGAGGTCGATGGCGGCGTACATATCTGCACCGTGCTCGGCAACGCGAATCACCGAACCGCGGGCACGAACCGTAACCTCGACGATTGCCGGATTGGGGTTCGAGGGGTTCTTCTCATAGCGAAGTACAACGTCGACCGTCATGGGCTCGATATCGAAAACCTTGAGCGCCTCGCCGATCTTCTCATCCACATGCGCACGCAGAGCATCGGTTACCGTCGTCTTGCGTCCAGAAACCTTGATATCCATACGTGGCTCCAATCTGCCTCGGGGACTTACTGTACTGGCTATGTACCCATTGCCGTGCATTTAATCACGCGGATTCCCAAAGACCCGAATAACGATTGCTTGATACCGCATACCGAAGTCTCGCACTTTTCTGTGGCAAAGTGCGCTATAGGAGGGCGACGGCGACTTTGGCTTTGCACCTAAAAAATGTCTTTGACCTGCTGGTTTTATGGAAACAAAAAAGCCGGGCTCCCCTGTTGGGAAAGCCCGGCAATGCGTGTTGAAACCGTGAAGAGGCCTCTCTCCTAGCGCATGGGAGACGCCACCCCTAGCAATAACTAGCTATTGAGCTTGTTAATGTCGTCGTCGGTGATAATGCCCTCCTGGCTGGACGATTTATCCTCGGAGGTTGCACCCTCGCTGCTCGAATCGGAGGATGCGGACTCGCTGGATCCGGTGTCGGTCGACTGCACGTCGGCGCCCGAGACCGTCTTGGTGGTGAGGTCATAGGGCATCGTGCCGTACCAGACGGAGTGGACCGCCTCGAGCGTGCCGTCGACCGTGATGCTATCGAGGGCATCGCTCACGGCACGGCATAGCTCATCGTTGGCCGCGAGGCCCGCGACGCCGAGCGTCGAGGGCGTCTCGAGCGCGCCGACGTAAGAGATCTGGCTCATCAGGCGCGCAAGGTAGCCGCCGGCCGTGGAGTCGCAAATCACGTAGTCGATCTCGCCGGACTCGAGCGCCTCAAAGCACTCGTTGATGTTGGAGAAGGTCTTTTGGTTGGCCGTGATACTCTGCTTGGCGAGCGCTTCCTGCGAGGCCGAGGAGGTCTGAACGCCCAGGGTAGCGGTGTTAAGCGTTTCGGTGGAAACGCTCAGCGACTCGCCGTCGCTCGTCTTTCCGAACACTGCCGCAGCGTCGTACAGGCAAGTACCAAGCGTGCTGATGTCACCATCCGTGGAATTGATGTCACCAATGAAGATGTCGGCCTTTTTGTCGCCAAGCGCGGAATCGGCAGAAGACGCATCGACGAAGGCAACCTTGAGGCCCATGCGACTTGCAAGGGCGCGGGCAGCATCGACCGCGTAGCCCGTGAGGTTACCATCGGCGCCCTTCATGGCCTGCGGAGCATCGGAGGTATCGAGGGCAACCGTCAGGGTACCGGGAGTGACCAGGGCATCGTCCGACACCGTAGGGGTAACGGTCTCGCGCTCGATCTGGTCAATCGTGGGCGTCGTGAACGTGGACAGTGGGTTGAACGCGCATCCGCTCAAGCCCAATACGGCAATGACCGCCGCGGTCCCAGCACCTAACCGAGCCGCGTGCATCAAGCTGCCCCTCACCATGTCCACTACCCTGCCTTCTGTGTCGTATACAATCCGTGCGTTGCGCGGAATAACGGGTGTTCCCACCAGCTGACCTGGTATTTGACCCCACACTTGCGCACCGGGGTGTTTGCTCGGGAGGCCATAGCCACCTTCACGACTGGCCCGCTCGCCCGCGAGGCGGTATTGCCCCAAAGAAAGTAGAACGGACGGTGCGGCTTACATCTAGGACGCGCCATGATCGCGCCGCGCGCACGCGGTCGCTTACGTGGATCCCTTTGACCGCGTCTGTCTTGGACTAGGATGGACATTTCGTCCGTCCGCAACCACAGCCTGGCAGGAACGTAGCGCATTATAGCTAAGTTCAAGCTAAAGTTTAAGGTTAGGGGCGCCATTCGCACCGTGAGCACAGATTTTGCAGGTCGAAGCGGACCATTCGTGCCCCCATGAAGCCCGGAGCTCCCCTACGGGGAGCTCCGGGGCACCCGTCTCAAGGTGCCGTGTGCAAAAAACGGCAAATATGAGTACTGTCACCAATTTAGTAGCAGCGTTTTTCCGCCCCGCGAGCCCTTTTTGAGTTCCGCACAGCCTGCTTGGCGCCAAGATATTCCACATTCGTTTATTATCTCTTCAATGAATCCAGATTTTCGGCCCAAGTTTCTTTGTTTTTGCTGCCACTAATCTAGTAACAGTACTCATATTTGACGTTTTTTGCACAGGACATATAAACAGACCCCCTATAAAGCCATTCATCTATGCTGGTTTAAGCCCAAAGCACGCTCGGAGCGTATTCAGCAGAGCATCTTGCCTCTTTCGACGCGCCTCTACGCGATTCTGATATCGCTTACCCATGCGTTGGTAAATGCGCCATGCGAGCGCTTCCATCGCTTCCATGTCGCAGAGCATTTCGTTGTTGACCGTCGCGACCTCGATTCCCATAGTAATCAAGCCCGTGTTGCGTTTTTCATCATGGACACGTCCCCTCCGGGAGGAATGACCCAGCTCACCGTTGTATTCAAGGTCAAACCGGGCTGCTTCCTGATACGCATCGCAAACTGCATGCGGCATCCCCGAAATTGCCTGCGCGCGGTCATCGAACTCAATCTTGTAGTCGGTCTTAAAAGGACCGCAGGCAAATCCGCCATAGGAAAACGGAAGCGAAAACATGGCAAGCATGATGCACTCCATGGGCGAGCGCAGGTTTTCTGACAGGTAGGGGCACAGGCGCAGCAGCTGTTTGGCCACATTCCCCTTGCATGCCGTAAGGTAATCTGCAAGGCGATCGGGCGTCAGCACCGGCTCGACTTCAAAGTAGCCCACGTCTGCCGGTTGGTCCTTGTCCTTTGCAAGTTTGTTCGCAACGGGCGAAGTGTAGGGAGGCAGATACTTCCCGCGATCGCTCAGTGAAATCTTAGAGCACAGCTCCTGGGCCAGGGCAAACGCCTGGATGCAGCCGACCTCGCGCGCGATGGCAACACAAAGGGCCTCGGGAGATAGACTGTACACCCCCGGTTCCACCTCTAGAATCGAGCCGGCGGGCAACTCGGAGCATACGGACCAGCTCACGCCAAGAATACGGCGGCGCTGCGCTGCAGATCCTACCAGCAAGCACAAATCCTCTTGCACCTCGCCGCTTGCGGCCCCAATCCGCACCAAGTCGGGAAGATAGATATCCTCGGTCGAGGGCGACGACGCGCGCAGCACACGGCACTCTTCATCGGGGTTAAGGTCCTTCCAGCTGATATAGCCCATCTGCCGGCGCTCGGCGCGCATCATGCGCAGCGCCGAGGCGCCGGTCAGGATTATGGAAACCGCTAGCTGTTCGCCTGTCGGCTCGTTGCGCCGCTCAATCTTTACTGCCACAAAACCACCCCTACCAAACGCGTGCGATAGCGAGGCCATCAACGGCCGTGGCACCGGCGCGCTTGAGTTCCGCCGAAGCCGCTGCCATCGTCGCACCCGTGGTGATAACGTCGTCGATAAGCAGCAGGCGGCGGCCCTGCACGTCCTCAACGGTCTCATACATGCCTCGGGCGCGTTCGCGGCGCTCCTCACGACCGAGTTCGCGCTGGTCGCCATGCCCGTACTTGACGAGGGCATCGAGCAGGGGAACACCCGACAGCTCGCAAAATGGGCGCGCAATGGCCTCCATATGATCAAAACCACGCCGCCGAAACGCTGCCGCCGTCGCAGGCACAAACACCACCGCATCCGCACCGGACAGCACACCTCCGTAGCGATCGGGCGCTACGACCTGGGCATGCAGGGCGGTGTCGTAGAGCAGCTCCGCCAGATACGGAGCCAGACGTCGCTCGCCCGCGTCCTTGTACGCTTTAATGATGCGCGGCAGCGGATGCGCATAGACGGCGCACGCCAGGCAGCGGTCGAGCGCCTCCGCCATTGCCGAGGACGTGCCCTCGACCGAACACTCAGTGCACAGCAAATCCCCAAACGGGGCGCCGCATCGGGTACAGCTATGACGTGGGTCGATGAGCGTGAGCGCGGCCAGGCAGTCTTGGCAAATAAGCGCACCGGCGCGCTCGCAGCCGGCACATCGTGTTGGCGACAATGCCTCGAGTGCCTCGCGTGCCGCCCGCTCGGCAAACGGCAGCAATTCGTCCGCAAACGGTAGGGCGCCGGCACCCTGCAGACGGCTCAATTTGTTCAGATGGCTCTTCAAGACACAACCCTCCCTACGTTCGGTCGCAGGGAGGGTTGTTGATTCAGCGCTATGGTACCCCGACGCGATTGGGGTAAGGCGGGTTAAATCCGCTCGCGGGCGTTATTCGCCGGCGGGCGGTTGTGGTGCGGCCGAAGACGGGGTCGAGCCCTCGCCACCATTCTGGCGCGGCTTGCGGGAACGGCGACGGCGACGGCGCTTTTGACCCTGGTCGGCCGAGCCCTCGCCACCGCGATCTTCGCGCGACTCGCGCTCGTCGCGAGCGGCGCCACGCGAAGCCTTGGCAGCCGCTCCCCCGCCATCTCCGGGACGACGGCGCGTGACCTTGACCTCGCCATCCGAGACCTGATCGGCCACGGAGGGCACTGAGGGCTTCTGCTGCGCGCCCGAGGAATGGCGACGGCGCGGACGCGGCGCGCGCTCCTCCTCGCCACGTGACTTGCCGCTCTTGTCGACAGGCGCATCGGAGGCCGAGGCGCCCTTGGAAGCGGCACCGGCCTCGCGAGCAGCTGCGGCGCGGAAGGCGTCCTCGCGTTCCTCGCTCGACAGATGACGGCGGCGACGACGTGTGGGGTTCATGCCACCGCCGCGATTCTGCTGCTGGGGTTGCTGAACCTCGCGCTCGCGAGAGGCGTGCTTGCCCGCGGCTGCAGCCTCGGTAGCATCGCCCGAGCCCGCGCGCTTGCGGCGGCGACGGCCATCGGCCGCCCCCTCGGCCTCGGGTGCCTCGGCCTTGCCGCGACCCCTACCGCGGCCGCGACCCTCGCCCTGGCTCTGACCCGCACGGGTATCGGCGTCCGCATCGCGACGGCGGCGCTTGGGCATCGTCGTCCCCGCCAGACGGTCGGCGCTCGACAGGCCATCGCCCACGTCGACGCCGTTCTCGCGGTCGAGCTCCATAAGCGCCAGGCGCATCTCGGGCGATTCGATACGCTCGAGCACGTCACGCGTCACGCAGTCGGGGCGGCAGTTGCAGCCCTGCTCGGCGGCCTTCTTTTTGCAGCCCTCCGAGCACGTCATATCGGCCAGGTTGACCTTAAAGACTTTGCCGTTCTCCAGGCGCAGCACCAGCTGCTCACGCGGCGTGTCATATTCCTGAATACGCGCCTTGCCAAGCGGCGTATCGATAAGCGTCTTCTTTTTGGGCGCGCGGCTCTTAAAGTCCTTGTACGCCTCGAACTCGTAGCGCAGGCAGCACATCAGGCGGCCGCACACGCCGCTAATCTTGGACGAGTTGAGCGGCAGGTCCTGCTCTTTTGCCATGCGAATCGAAACCGGCTCAAACTGTCCGCCAAAGCGCGTGCAGCAGAGCTCCTGGCCGCACTGGGCATAGCCGCCCACCAGGCGGGTCTCGTCACGCACGCCGATCTGGCGCATGTCGACGCGAATGTGCAGCGTCGAGGACAGGTCCTTGACAAGCTGACGGAAATCGACGCGCTCCTCGGCAGCAAAGTAGAACACAGCCTTCTCGCCGCCAAACAGGTACTCGACGCCGACCGGCTTCATCTCGAGGTCGAGCTCCTTGACCAGGCGACGGAAATCGACCATGGCCTCGTCACCCTGGATAGCCAGGTCGTCGGCAAGCTGCAGGTCGATGTCGCTCGCTACGCGCAACACGGGCTTGAGCGGCTGGCCGATCTCGTCTTGCGGCACCTCGAAGGGATCTGCCGTGACCAAGCCGATCTCGGTTCCGCGTTCGGTGGAGCAAATGGCATAATCGGCCTCGAGGATATCCAGATCCTGCGGGTCGAACCACAGGTCGCGCGAGGCGTAGGTAAACTTAACGGGTACGACTAACGGCATTTCAGTGCCTTCCTGATATCGAACAGCATGACCTCGATGGCCAGCTGGGGAGTAACGTTTCTGGCGATGTTGCGCTCGGCGGTCGCGACTGCCTCGAGCGCCCGTGTGGCACCCGCAACATTCGTCGCGGCGGCAAGCCGCCCGATCGTGTCGCGCACGTCCTCGTTCACCACGTCGGCTGCCTCGTCCTGAAGCGTCAGCAGCACGTCGCGCATGAGCGCCCGCGCGCTCGCCAGCGCTTCCATGATACCCGAACGCTCGCGCGCGTTGAGTTCGCGCTTGTTGCGGTCCTCAAGCTGCTTCAATGCTCCACGCGACAGGTAGTCGGCGTTTTGCTCGAGCACCTTTTCCTGCGTGGACTTGACCTCGGCGAGCGGCGCCTTAACGGCGACGATGAGCGACTTGGCGCGGCTGAGCACGTCGGCCTCGTCGGCGGCGATGAGCGAATCGATGGCGCGAACCATCTGACGGCGAGCGTCCTGGCGCTCGGCGCTCTTGAGGAACTCGATGCCACGCGCGGGGCTTCCCGCTACTGCGACGGCCATGCGGCAACGCGCAGGGTCCTGACCGGTGGCGCGGCCCACGGCCTGCGCGGCGACGGCGGGCGACACCAGCCGAAACGGCACGCACTGGCAGCGGCTCACGATGGTGGGCAGCATCACGTCTGCCGAGGTGCCCAACAAGATGAACATAACGCCCTCGGGCGGCTCCTCGAGTGTTTTGAGCAGTGCGTTGGCGGTGTTAGCGCGCAGCTGCTCGGCACGGTCGATGATGTAGACCTTGGCCTTGGCACGGATGGGTGCCAGAGGCACGTCGTCGAGCAGCTCGCGGGTCTGGGCAATGAGGTAGCCCGTGGCGCTCTCGGGCGTGTAATAGTGCACGTCGGGATGCGTGTGCCGCGCAACGCGCACGCAGCTGTCGCATGCGCCGCAGCCGTCCTGCTCGCACAGGAAGGCCTGGGCGAGCGCCCATGCGGCATCGAGCTTGCCGGCGCCGGGAGCGCCCAAAAACAGGTAGGCGTGCGATGCGCGGCCGCTGGCGACGGCGTTGGTCAAAAAGTCGCGCACGCGCTCTTGGGTGTCGAGCTTGGCCAGCAGGCTTGCCTGAGCGGGGGCCACGTTACTCGGCCTCCTTGGCAAGTGCGGCGGCGACGGCGTCTTGCGGAATGTCGAGACCGTACGCGCGAACCTGCTCGACCGTCTTCGCAAAGACTTCCTCGATGGACGCGGTCGCGTCGATGAGCTTTACGCGGTTTGGCTCCTCGGCGGCAATTGCGCAAAAACCCTGGTAGACACGCTCTTGGAAGGCCATGCCCTTAGCCTCCATGCGATCTGCCGCACCGCGGTCGGCCATGCGCAGCGCCGCCTGCTCGGGCGTGATGTGATAGACGAGTGTGAGCGCCGGGTGCGTACCCGCGACGGCCAGGTTATTGGCATCGCGCACCATCTGACGATCGAGGCCGTCGGCAAACGCCTGATAGCAGGTCGTGGAATCGTAGAAGCGGTCGCACAGGACCACCTTGCCGGCCGCGAGGGCGGGCGCGATAACCTCATGCACTAGCTGGGCACGGGCGGCCTCATACAGCAGCAGCTCGCAAGTGTCGCCCATCGCCGTATTGGTGGGGTCGAGCAGCAGAGCACGGATCTTTTCGCTGATGGCGGTACCGCCCGGCTCGCGCAGGCTCACAACCTGGTAGCCAGCGAGTTCAAGCGCGCGGGCAAGCAGACGCGCCTGCGTGGACTTGCCGGCGCCATCGACGCCCTCGAGCGTGATAAAGCTATGTTGAGCGGGCTCAAAAGCCATGGGCGCAGCCCCTTCCTACAAGGCGCGAAAATGCAAGTTATAGCAACCAAGCCATGATACCCCAGGGGCAGGCGCACCCCAAATCCCACCTAGTCATTGGGGACGTTCTTAAATGACTAGGTGACAGTTAGGGACGTTCCTAAAGTGCCGGCCGAAAAGGAACGTCCCTAACTGCCGACCCTCTAAGTTGCGGTGAAATAGGGACTGAATACGTCTTCTAACAGCAAATACAATCCCTATTTCACCGCAACTTAGGAGTGGGCGCGGGCGTTGATGGTGAAGGAAATGTCGCGCTCGAGGGCCAGGGCCTGCTCGCGTTCGAGGTCTTGGGTGAGGATTGCCAGCACGTAAGGGCGCTCGGTGTAGACGATTGCGGCATCGTGCTGAGCATTCGCCAGGCTGCCCGTTTTGTGCGCGACCAAAACGCCGCCGGGAACGCCCTCGACAATACCGCGGGTGTCTTCCTGCGCCAGCAGATATCCGCGCGCTCGATCGCACAGCTCGGGCGTCGCGATTGTCCCCGCCGCCAGCCGCTGCAACACGGCCGCAGCATCACGGGCACTCGTATAGTTCTCGCGACCTTGTGCCTGGGCCTCGGCATCCATCATCAAACGAGCGAGCACGGTCTGGGTCAGCCCCAATGCGGCACACGTTTCGTTGACCGTATCCATGCCAAGCCTGCCGATAACAAGGTTCGCTGCCACGTTATCGCTCTGGGCGATCATGGCGCACAGCAGCTCGTCAATACTGCACGACACACCCGCGCCGCGCGACTGAATGTTACCGCTGCCACCCACGATATCCTGTTGCGTTACCGTTATCTGCTCGTCGAGGGACAGCTCGCCCGCCGTCACGGCCTCGAGCGCACAAGCGAGAATGGGAAGCTTGATGATGCTTGCCGCCGCACGTCGCGCGTCCGGCGCCACAGCGACTTCACCATCGAGCGACGCGAACGTTTGAGGATCAAGCGCCACAGCATAGACCGAGGTAGACCCACCATACGGCTCGACAAGGGCTTCGATATCTTGCTGAAGGCCGGCAATCCAAGAGGTCTGGGAGACAGCTTCCGTCTTTTGAGCGGACGGATGATTCGCTTTTTGTTTGGCAGGGACAGCGGAGCCCTCAGCCTCGTTGCGACGCGCGGCACAGCCGCCGAGACTCATCACCGAGGCAAGCGCTCCGGTCAACATCCCGGCACAAAACACTCGACGCGAGCAATCGCGCGCAGCGAGGGGCGCATCCCCCGGCGAGAACCGGAACGCCTCCACGTTGTCGCCGCCACCCCGACCTTGCTCGCCGCAGTACACAGACTCACTCCCCACCATCGCATTCTACCGAGCCGTCGATAAACGGCCGCGCCAGACACCCAGCGCGCCGCACTCATTGTGACGCATGCGACAGGGCTTGTGCGGCGCGACTATCCTCACACAACCAGTTGGGCCGGCGCGGCCCAACCGCACCTGAACCACCTTATAATCTAGCCAACACATCGAATGGAAGGAACCATCATGTCCCGGTTTTGTACCCATTGCGGCAAGCTTCTGAAAGACGACGAGCGCTTCTGCACCAGCTGCGGAACGCCGGTAACCGATGATGGCCAGACCTCTCAATCGCAAGAGGATGCGCAGGCGGACGTGACCGTACAGTCCGCCCATCAGCCCGCGCCCGCTCCCCAACCGGAAGCTGGCGCGACGCAGCAATGGGCGACGCCAGCCGGCTCCGCGCCGCAGCAGCCCATTCCGACCGCTGCTCCGCAGGCCGTTGCTCCCGCCGCGCGCAAAAACAACAACGCTCTGTTTATCGGCATCATCGCCGTGCTGGTCGTCGTGATTATCGCGCTGGTCGCATTATTTATGATCGGACCGTTCAACAAGAACGCCGACGATTCCAAGGGCACAACCATCGAGAAGGTCAAGATCGACCACGATGACGACGATGTGTCCGTAAAGGGCGACCCCAACAAGCTTGACGATGATGATGACGATGACGCCCACGATGCCGCCACCATCAGCGAGCAGAACGTCTACGACCAGCTGAGCTCCTACTACAGCAGGCTCTCCGATCTTGATCAGCAGGTTCGCGACTGCGCTACCACGTTTAACACGTACTATCTCAAGGATGACCGCGACTCGCGCCAATCTGCCAGCGATGCCGCCGAGGCGCTCGAGGATCAGATCGGCGACCTGAAGGACGAGGTCGAGGACCTGGACGTTCCCATCGACTCGCAGAATTACGGCTCGTGGAAAGACATCATCACGCTCTACGACGATCTGGAGAACCGCATCGACGTGATTTGCGATGCCTGGGAGATCAGCCTTGAGTACTCCAGCCCCGCCAACCACAAGGACGAGATCGTGGCGCCGCTGGCGCGCGACAACGTAGCGGGCACCAACGACAACAAATATCGTCTGGACTTTGAGGACCGCTACCCCGGCGCCGCACCCGTCGAGGTGAAGTAATCCCAACAACTGATCAAAACTTGCGGTGAAATAGGGATTAATTAGGCCTTTTACCAGCAAAAACAGTCCCTATTTCACCGCAACTTAGAAGTGGGGCCGGGCGCGCAAATGCAAATGCGCGCCCGGCCCCGCCGTGTCTATATGTGCTCGGATATGTGCTCGGTTACTTATCGGCAGCCGTCTTTTTGGTTGTCGATTTCTTGGCCGTCGTCTTTTTGGCGGTCGTCTTCTTCGCAGCCGTGGTCTTCTTCGCCGTGCTCGCCTTGGTCGTAGTCTTGCGGCCGCGGGCCGGCTTTTTCTCCTTGGTCGGGCAGTCCATGTTCACGCAGATACGCCACGGGCCGCGCGCCGTGTTAACCACCACGATGGGGGCACCGCACTCGGGGCAAGTCTCACCCGTCGCCTCGAGCTTGCCGCGCGCCGGCAGCGGATAGCTCACGCCGCAGTCATCGTAGTTGGTGCAGCGGATAAAGCGCTTGCCGCTCTTTTCGCTCTTGTGCGCGATCAGATCGCCATGGCGTCCTGCCTCGGCGCACACCTTGCACTCGCCCACCTTAAGGTCGGGCTCGTAGTTGGTGGGGCACGTGGGGTTCACGCAAATCTCGAAGGCCTTTTGGCGGAACGGCTGGCACTTAATGCGCGGCGCGCCGCACTCGGGGCACACGGCCGCCTCACCCTCGAGCGGGCTTACCTTGACGCCGCTCGGCACCGGATAGGTCACGTCGCAGTCGGGCCAGCCCATGCAGCCAATGAAGCTGCCGCGGGTCTTGGCGCTCGTCTTCATAACCAGGTCCTTGCCGCACTTGGGGCAGGCGCCCACGCGCGCATCGGCCGTGACGGCATCGCTGATGGCGTCGCCCAGTTCCTGCGTGTGCTTGAGCAGCTCGTCGAGCACGCCAGCCAGCAGCGCGCGCGAGTGCGTCACAACATGCTCTTCGGTATCCTCGCCGCGCTCCACACGGGTCATATCGCCATCGAGCTCGCTGGTCATATCGGGGCTCGTGATGCGCGGGGCAAACTGCGTCAGTGCATCGATGATGGCGATACCCAACTGACTCGGCTCAACGGGATCGTTTTTGAGGTAGCGCACGGCGTACAGACGCTCGATGATGCTCGCGCGCGTGGACTTGGTACCCAGGCCGCGCTTTTCCATCTCCTGAACGAGCTTGCCCTGGCTATAGCGCGCGGGCGGCTCGGTCTGCTTGGCCTCGAGCTTAATGTCGAACACGTCGACCGTATCGCCCTGCTCCAGCGGCGGCATCTGCTCGTCGCGCTTAAGGCCGTACGGATAGGCCTCGCGGAAGCCAGGGGTCACGAGCACGTCGCCCGAGGCCACGAACGGCTCGCCGTTGACGTCGAGCTCGAGCTTGGTGTTCTCGATGGTCGCGGGACCCATAAGCGTTGCCAGGAAGCGACGGGCGATGAGGTCGTAGAGCTTGCGCTGGCCGCCGTCGAGCGTGGATGGGTCGCCCTCGCCCGTGGGATAGATAGGCGGGTGGTCGGTGGTCTCGACCTTGCCGCGCGTGGGCTTCATAGGACCGGCAAGCACCTTTTTGCACACGGGCGCCAGCGCCGGGTTGATCTTTGCCAGGTCGCTCACCACGGCGCCCAGATCGAGCGTCGCGGGGTACACGGTATTGTCGACACGCGGGTAGCTGATGAGACCGGCCATGTAGAGGGACTCGGCGATGCGCATCGTACGCGCAGGCGAGATGCCCTCGGCCGCGGCGGCAGCCTGCAGCGAGGTGGTCGCAAACGGCGTGGGCGGCTGCTGCTTGCGCGAGCGTTTGGTCACCGCGGCGACGGTTGCCGTCGTAACGCCGTCGACATGGCCGTACGCCGTCTCGGCAGCATCCTTGTCGGTAAAACGCGCCGTCTTGTGCGCGATCTTAAAGCGGTCGTCCTCGGCAGCGCCCTGCGCGGCACCCATGCCGCGAATCTGCCAATAGTCCTCGGGCACAAACGCCATGCGCTCGCGCTCGCGCTCGACCACCAGGGCGAGCGTCGGCGTCTGCACGCGGCCGGCGGAGCGCACGTTGCCAAAGCCGCCAAACTTGGCGAGCGTCAGGTAGCGCGTGAGCACCGCACCCCAGATGAGGTCGATGTGTTGACGGCTCTCGCCGGCGTCGGCCAGATTCTGGTCGAGCGAGACGAGATTATCGAAGGCCTGCGTGATCTCGGCCTTGGTAAACGAAGAGTACTGGGCGCGGGCAACCGGCAAGTCCGGCGCAACCTCGCGCACCTTGTTGAGAGCGTCCGAGCCGATCAGCTCGCCCTCGCGGTCGAAGTCCGTGGCGATGATGACACTGTCGGACTTCTTAGCCAGGTTCTTGAGCGAGCGAATGAGCTCCTTCTCGGCCGGTAGCTTAATGACGGGCGCCCAGGTGAGGTAAGGCAGGCTCTCGAGCTTCCAGCCCTTGATGGAAATGCCATCGGCAAGGAACGGCTTGCGCTTGGTGTCGTAGGGCGGACGCGCCAGGCCATCGGGCATATCGGCCGGCAGCATCTCGCCGTCCTCGGTGACCGAATACCAACCAAGCTTTTTATCGAACAGCACGCTGTCGCAAAAATCGGGCGCCAGGATGTGCCCGGCAAGGCCGATCGTCACGCACTCCTCGCCCTTCCACTCAAAACGGTAGATGGCGGTGTTGTACACCTTGTCCTTTTTGGGCTTACCCGTGGACAGCCGCTCGGCGATCTGACGCGCGGCGTCGTTTTTCTCGGCGATGATGAGCTTCAAAAGAGGCTCCTATCTCGTATCTCTGCGGCTACGCCCGCCCGTATGGCGGCCGACTTACGCCCTTGCTTGCTCAATCTGCCCGATGAGCCAATCGCACCAGGCATCCATGCCCTCGCCCTTGCGCGCGCTCACGGCAAACCGCGGCGCCTGCGGATTGAGGTCATCGAGTGTCTTAGTATACCTATCCATGTCAAAATCGAAAGCCGGAGCCACGTCGACCTTGTTGAGCAGCTGCGCGCCGGCGTGCTGGAAGATGCCCGGGTACTTGATGGGCTTGTCGTCGCCCTCGGGCACCGAGAGAATCATGATGGACAGGTTCTCGCCCAGGTCAAAGTCGACCGGACAGACCAGATTGCCCACGTTTTCGATAAAGATAATATCGATGTTTTGAAGACCCACTGCCTGGTCGAAGGCGTCAACGGCCTCCATGATCATGTTGCCCTCGAGGTGGCACAGGCCGCCCGTGTTGATCTGGATGGCGGGCATGCCGGCTTCCTTCATGGTGATGGCGTCGACGTCCGAGGCGATATCGCCCTCGATGACGGCGCAACGCAGGCCGGCCTTGTCGCGCAGGCGCTCGTTGGTGCCCAAAATCGTGGTGGTCTTGCCCGAACCGGGGCTCGACAAGACGTTAATCACATAGGTGTTTGTCTCTTTAAATCGCTGACGCAGTTGATCTGCCAGGCGCTCATTGCGCGACAGAATCGGCGACGCGATATCAATCGTTTTCTCAGCCATACTCGGCACTCCTTACTTTGGCCCCTTTATACCCCGTCCCCAGGTGGCCGGCGAGCTAATCGTCGGGGGTCTCGATTTCGATACTTGCGATGTCGAGCTCGCGGCCGTGCAGTAGGCGCACATTGGCGCCGCCGCACTGGGGGCAGCGGCAGTGGAAGCGGTCATGATCGAAAACCTCACCGCAGTCCAGACACTCGCTTTGCGGATGAACCTCCTCTACCGCAAGCTCGCAACCTTGCGTGAGCGGGTCCTCGTCACGAAACGTCTCCCACGCAAAGTCAAGCGCCTCGCGCACGACCTCGGTCATATCCCCGATACGAAGCGTTACCAAAACGGCGCGCGAGGCCCCCGCCCCACGCGCCGCGCGAATCACTGTATCGAGTATGCCGTTGACAATGCCAACCTCGTGCATACCGATTTACTCCTCGTCGTCCTCATCGTCCGAGAACAGGTCCAGACGACTCACGAACAAGCCCTCCTTGCCCTCGCGCGCGGTAATGACCACACGGGCGATGGCGAGCGAAATCTCGTAGAGCGAGAGCAGGGCGCCATACATGAGACCCAGCGTAACGGGCGAGCCGTCGGGCGTAATCACAGCCGAGCCCACAAGCAGGCCAACGTATACGTAACGCCAGGCGCTGCGGAAGGCCGCGTAGGACACGATATGGAAGACGGACAGGTAGAAGATGATGAGCGGCAGCTCAAACGCCACGCCAAAGCCAATCATAAAGAGCAGCTCCATGTTGACGTAGTTCTCCAGATCGGGCAGCGCCGTGGCGACGGCCGAGGTTTCGCCGATGAGCCACTCAAAGCCCGCAGGGATGATGATGAAGTAGCAAAAGATTGCGCCCAGGAAGAACAGCACCGTCGAGGCGAGCACCGTGGGCACGACCCACTTGCGCTCGTTGGGGCGAAGCGCCGGCAGGAAAAACGCCAGAATCTGCCAGATGATCATGGGCGTGCACATGACCACGGCCATCTTGATGGCCAGCGAGAAGCGCAGGCCAAAGCCGCCGAGCGTGGTGGTGATGTAGAACTTACCATCCGGCACAAAGGAGCGGATGGGATCTTCCAGGATGTCGAGCACCACGGGCGTGGCGAAATACAGCACGATGGCTGCGGCAAACACCGAGACGACCACGATGGTCAGGCGGCGACGGAGCTCTCCCAGGTGATCGAAGAGCGGCATTCGCGCAGGTCCGATAGGCATTACTCATCGCCTCCCTTCGGGGCAGCGGCTGCGGCATCGTCCTCGGCCTCGAGCTCGCGGGCGAGCTGGTCGACGACGGCCTTGCGCTTGCGGGGACGACGGGCATAGAGGTCGGCCGTCGTGGGCTCTGCCGGCTCCGGCTCCGGCTCTGCAGCAGGCTCGGACTCGACGGCGGCAGCGGCAGGCTCGGCCTCGGCGGGCTCGGCGCCCTCGGCCTCCTCAGCAGCACCTTCGTCCTCGGTGGCACCCTCACTCGCAGCCTTCTCGGCGGCGAGACGGGCGCGACGCTCGGCAAAGGTCTCCTTCTTTGCGGGCGCTGCCGTCTCGGCGGCATCCTCGTCCGCATCGGAATCGTCGTCGGTCGCAGCAGCCTTCTTGGGCTTGACCGGGGCCGACGCGGCCTCGCTCACCGGATCGATAATCTCGGACTGAACAACGGCCGTCATCTTTTCCTGCGTCTCGCGGAACTGACGGATGGCACGGCCGATCGTGCGGCCCATCTGCGGGAGCTTATCCGGGCCAAACAGCAAAAAGCCGAAGACCACGATGATCGCGAGCTCACCCTCTCCAATACCAAACACACATACCTCCAAGGCTCGATGTGAGTCGAGCCCGCACCGCGCCATTCGGCCGGAACTCGTCTATTCATTCGGTCAAGTATAGCGCCCGGACGCCAAAACGTCCGAGCGCATCACAAACATATGCCAAACGGCACGCCCTTTTGGGGGCAAAGATTATGCAGCGGTGATTGAAATCTCCTGGTCGACACCCAACAGCTGAACCACGCGCATCACCGGGGGCTGCACATTGGTGCAGCTAAAGCGCTTGCCGTGGTCGACCGCGTGGTGTGCGGCGCCCACGAGCACGCCAATGCCCGTCGAATCGATGTAGCTCACCTGGGCAAAATCGAGCTCAACGGCCTCAGTGGGCTGCTCGAGCGCCAGGTCGATGGCATTGCGCAGGCTATCGGCGTTAGAGATATCGATCTCGCCGGTTACCTTAATGGTGTAGAGCTCCGGCGTGGGGTTGGTGGAAATACCCAAATCCATGTATACGCTCCTTTACGTATCGAAAGTGCGGATAGTACGGGAAGCCGCGCGTTAGGCGCGCTCGGCACGCGCAAGCTCGGCAGCGACAAGCTTAACGGCCAGCACCAGCACATCGAGCGCGGCCTCCAGGTCCTCGACCGTGGGATAGCTCGGCGCGATGCGAATATTGGTGTCGCGCGGGTCCTTGCCATAGGGCCAGGTGGCACCAGCCGGCGTGAGCTTGACGCCCAGGTCGGCGCAAAGCGCGGCGACCTTCTGGGCCGAGCCCTCGGGACCATCGAAGCTTACAAAGTAGCCGCCGCGGGGGTGCGTCCAGGTGGCGCAGCCCGTGTCGCCCAAGCCCTCGGTGAGCTTGCGCTCGACGGCCTCAAAGCGCGGGCGCAGGAACTCGGCATGCTTTTTCATGTGCTCCTTGACCGCCTCGATGGTGGGAAGGAAGCGCACGTGACGCAGCTGGTTGAGCTTGTCGGCGCTGATGAGGCCGGCCTTCAGGCGCTTGGAGAACTCGGCGATGACCGCGGGGCTCGCACCGATAAAGCCGATGCCGGCGCCCGGGAAGGTGATCTTGGACGTCGAGGCAAAGGCCACCACGCGGTCCTCGGTGCCCGCCGCGCGAGCGAGGTCGAAGATATTGGCGAGCTCGTCGGTCTCGTCGTACAGGTCGTGCACGCAGTAGGCGTTGTCCCAGAAGATGCGGAAATCGGGCGCGGCCGTGGGCATCTCGACCAGGCGACGCACGGTGTCCTCGCTAAAGGTGATGCCCGTGGGGTTGGAATACTTGGGCACGCACCAGATGCCCTTGATGGAGTCGTCGGCGGCAACCAGACGCTCGACCTCGTCCATGTCGGGGCCGTTGTCGGTCATCGCGACGGGGACGTTCTCGATGCCCAAGTCGGCGGTGATGCCAAAGTGGCGGTCGTAGCCGGGAACAGGGCACAGGAACTTGACCTTCTCGCCGTCGTGCGCGGCCTCGTAGGCATCCCAGGGCTCGCTGCCGCACGAGCCGCAGCGCCAGAACATGCCGGCGATATCGTGCTCAATCAGAAGGCTCGACGAACCCAGTACGAGCGTCTGCTCGACGGGGCAACCCAGGAACTCCCCTGCCAGCTTACGTGCCGAGGGAATGCCCTCGAAGCAGCCGTAGTTGGAGCAGTCGACGTTGCCATCGTGCAGATCGGCGTCGGCATTGAGGATATCGAGCATGGGGCGCGAGATGTCCACCTGGGCGGGCGACGGCTTGCCGCGGGCCATATCGAGCGCCAGGCCCTTGGCCTTGACCTCGGCGACCTCGGCTTTGAGCGCCTCGATGGCGGCATCGAGTTCGGTGGTTTCCATCTTCTGGTAGATCGTCTGCATGGGTGCGACCTTTCGCGAAGCGGTACGTTGCAGTTCGTCTAAGTATAGACCGCCACCGCCGCAACGGTATGAAGCCGTGATAGATTAAGTACATCGCAATGAATTACGACATCGCCGCGCGCATGCTGTGGTGCGCCCAAGGAGGCACTATGGAATACGGATCGTTCCAGGCTGAGGAATTCGGCGACCTACAGCGCCTGGTCGACGGACTGTTTTACGACCGCCACGCCATCGACCGCCTCGATCTGATCGTACAGGCCGAAATCTTGGACCTGGCGCCCGACCTCATGGAGATCGTCAACCTTTTGCCGCCCGGTTACTACGACCGCCAGTCACTTTGCGACCAGCTCAACTCTGCCCTAGCCGCCCACGGCTGGGGCGCCGTCTACGGAACCGTGGAATAACCCAGTCATCGGGGCCGTGGGCAGAAAATGGCAAATATGAGTACTGCTACCTTTTTGGTGGCAGCGATTTTAGACCAGAATCGGCCATTTTAGTCTCGCACGCGGTAGCGCGCAGAGATGTGGTGTAAGAGGCGGGGCATGCCCCGCCTCTTCTCTTTCTTGAAAGGGAGGGGACACCGCCTAGAATTCGTCGTTGGAGTAATGAAGGTGACGAATGGAAGGAAAGGCGATGCCCCAAGAAGAGAGTGTACTGCGCCTCGGCCGCGACGAGGCCCTCGAGGCGGCGAGGCTTTGGCAGGAGTGCGGCGACGCGCGCGAGTTCGCGTGCAGGGTGCTGGGCGGCGTGATGAACGCGCTGATGGACTCCGAGGCCCAGCAGATGTGCGGCGCGAGCCGCAACGAGCGCAGCGACGGCAGGGAGAACAGCCGCAACGGCTACCGCCCCAGGTCGCTCAAGACCGCCGTGGGCGACGTGGAGCTCGAGATACCCAAGCTCAGGCACGGCACCTACTACCCCGAGGGCATGCTCGCGCGATGGTCGCGCGTCGACACATCGGTGGCCGCCATCGTGCAGGAGATGTACGTGTGCGGCGTGTCCACCCGCAAGGTCGAGCGCGTGGCGTCCAAGCTGGGCATATCCTCGCTGTCGAGCTCGGAGGTCTCGAGCCTCTGCTCCGACCTCGACGCCGAGGTGGCGGAGTTCCGCAGCCGCGACCTGTCGGGCACGCCGTGCTGCTACCTGTGGCTCGACGCCACCTACATGAGCTGCAGGGTCGGCTCGTCGGTCGTCTCGCAGGGCGTCGTGACCGCGATCGGGCTGGGCGCCGACGGGCGCAAGCACTTCCTGGGCTGCGACGTGGTCGACACCGAGAGCGAGGACTCCTGGGCGGCATTCCTCGGCGGGCTGCGCGAGCGCGGGCTGGCCGGCGTTCGCCTCGTGGTCTCCGACAGCCACGCCGGGCTCGTGGCCGCCGTCTCGCGCCTGTTCCAGGGCTGCGCCTGGCAGCGCTGCGTGACGCACCTGCAGCGCAACCTCCAGAGCGCCTGCTCGGGCAGGCCCGAGGACTCCAAGGCGGCCGTCAGGGACCTCGTGCACGCCGCGGTCTACCAGGACGACCCCGACCTCGCGCGCTGCGTGTGGGCCGAGGCGGCGCCCTGGGTGGCGTCGGTGTCCGCCAGGGCCGGCGAGGTCTTCGAGCGGGCCGAGGACTCCGCGCTGGCGTTCACGGCCTTCCCCAGGGCGCACTGGGCCAAGCTCCGCACCAACAACGTCCAGGAGCGCGCCAACCGCGAGATCAAGCGCCGCTACAGGGTCGTGCAGTCCTTCCCCTCGAGGGAGTCGATGCTGCGCCTGACGTGCGCGAGCCTCATGGAGACCGAGGGGCAGTGGTCCCAGCAGCGCGTGTTCTCCGAGGCCTCGGCCGCCGAGGGCTTCGCCGAGCCCGCGGACAGGCCGGCCCCGACAGAGGGGAGGCGCCGCGCGCTCGGGCGGCGCGCCAGGGAGATAGTGGACGAGATAGTCGAGAGGCGCGGTCTCAAGAAGGAGTAACATCGGGACTTGCAGCGACGGACCTCAGGACACTCTTACACCACGTCTGCGCGCGCGACCTCGCACGCTACCCCGTCCCGGACGGATGCTCCGTTTTTTCCAATCCGGAACACACTCATTAATGTACAGATTACATATTTTTGTCCGTTATTTTTGGCACGCAAAATGAAACGCCGTTTGTGACAGTACTCACAAACGGCGTTTTTTGCACACGAGGGTATCCGGGGGCGCGTCCGGCCCCGGTTTTTACGCTCTTATTCGCCCTTGGGCGCGGGGTGTTTGCAGACCACGCTCATGTAGATCATGCCGAGCACGGCAGCGGTGACCGAACCGGCAAGGATGGCGGCCTTGGCAGCCAGAACCTCGAACTGGGCCGTCGGGAAGGCAAGGCCGCTGATGAGAATCGACATGGTAAAGCCAATGCCGCCCAGAATGCCCACGCCGGCAATCATGTGCCAGTTAACGTTATGCGGCAGCTCGGAGATCTTGAGCTTGACCAGGGCAAACGTCATGCCAAAGATACCGATGGGCTTGCCCAGCAGCATGCCAAAGTACACGCCGAGCGTCACCGGGTCGGTGAGCAACGTGCTCATGTCCACGCCCACCAGGCGAACCTGTGCGTTCACAAACGCAAAGATCGGCAGAATCACAAAGTTGACCGGCGTGGAGATCAGACGCTCCATGCGGATGAGCGGCGGGGTCACGCGGTGCATGACGCGCTCGACCTTGGTGGTCGAGACGGTAAAGTCATGCTGGCCCAGGATGTGTGCCTCGTCGTCGTAGCGGTCATCGAGCAGCGGCAGGCACTCGCCCAACCAATCGGTGAGGCTATCGAGCTTAACGCCGCACTTGGCCGGGATGGTAAAGGCCAAGATGACGCCAGCAAGTGTGGCATGTACGCCGCTCTTGAACATGCAGAACCACAACAGCAGACCCAGTACCGAATACGGGGCAAGGCGGTAATGCTGCGTCTTGTTGAGCCACACGAGCGCGCAGGTCACGAGCGCGGCGGCACCCAGCCAAAACGGATTGGGGCTCTGACCGTAGAAGATGGCGATGGCGGCGATGGAGATGAGGTCGTCGGCGATGGCGAGCGTCGAGAAGAACACGCGCACGCCGTTGGGCACGCGATTGCCCAAAAGCGACAGCACGCCCAGCGCAAAGGCAATATCGGTTGCCATGGGGATGGCCCAACCGTTGTGGGCGCCGGCATGGTTAAAGATCAGGTAGATGCAGGCGGGAACGACGACGCCGCCCACGGCCGCCAGCATGGGAAGCATGGCCTGACGCGGATTCTTGAGCTCGCCGACCGTCATCTCGTACTTAAGCTCAATGCCCACTAGCAAAAAGAAAATCGCCATGAGGAAGTCGTTGACGAAAAGTTCAACGGTGAGACCGGCCGTAAGGTTGCCCAGACCCACATACAGCGGGGTCTCCAAAAAGTGATGGATGGCCTCGTAGGCATCGGTATTGGCGCAAATGACGGCGGCAATGGCGGCGAAGACCATGACGGCGGCGGAAATCGTGCCGTTCTCGGCAATGCGCTCCCAGATGTCGTGACGCTCAAAACGCTTGCGCTCACGGACGTTGAACAGCTGCTCGGGTGCTGCCATGGGCGGCTCCTTTCACGGGAAGGCTCCCGTCTTAAAAAAGCACGGCCCGCCCAAGTGGCGGCGCCGCGCTCTAACGTATTACGCTTGCATCTAGCCTACCCTGCACGACAAGCACGCAGGCGTGGCCGAAAAGCGGAACCACAGGTTGAACATTATTTGCCCAACGGCACGGGCACGCCTGTCCAAGAGACGACGCGGCGCCGTGCACAAAAAACGACCGGAGCGCGGGGCGTCCGCGATCCGGTCGTGGCGTTTAGTGAACTAAACCTAGCAGGCGGCCATGATGGGGGCAGCGACCTGCTTCTTACGGGAGAGGACGCCCGGCATCCAGACGCCGTCGTGCTCGTCGGCAATGCCCAGGCCCTTCTGAGCGGCCTCGGTCTCGCCCTCGAGCAGGACCTGCGAGCCCTCCTCCATGATGTCGGTGATGCACAGCACAATGCCGTCAGCACCCTTCTCGGCGGCGTAGGCGCGCATGGCCTCGCGAATCTCGTCGATCATGCCGAGCGCACGACTCTTGTCGACGGTCTCGTACTGGCCGATGAGCAGCTTCTTGCCGGCGGGCTCGAACATCTTGATGTCGTTGCCGACCATCTCGGCTGCGGTGAAGGAGCCGGACGGACGGGTGAGGAAGACCTCCATGCCAAACTTGACCGGGTCGACGCCCACCTGCTCGCCGAGCTTGGCGGCGACGGCGCGGTCGACATCGGTGGTGGTGGGGCTCTTGAGCATGAGCGTGTCGGTCATCATGGCCGAGAGCAGCAGCTTGGCCTGGACGTCGGAAAGCTCAACGCCGAGCACGCCGGCGAGCTTGGTGACGATGGTGCAGCTGGAGCCCCAGGGCAGGCAGATGTAGTGCAGCGGGCCGGCGGTCTCGAAGTCGCCGATGCGGTGATGATCGACGACGCCAAAGACCGTGGCGTCCTTAAGGCCGGCGACGGACTGGGCAGACTCGTTGTGGTCGGTGAGGACAACGAGCTGACCGGCCTCGACGGAATCGATCGCGCGGGGCTCGGCAATGCCGGCGTCGGCGAGCAGCTTGGCGGACTCTGCCGGAAGCTGACCAAGGGCGCAGGCCTCGTAGGTGTTGCCGGCATACTCAACCTGGTTGAGCAGCTGGGACAGGACGACGGCGCTCATGATGGCGTCGTTATCGGGGTTCTGGTGACCAAAGACAAGAACGTTTGCCATGGATATCCTCCACTTGATATGTGTACTTAGACGTAGCTATGGTAGCACGCCGATGCCGAGCCTTCGCAGACGGAAGGGCCACGGCATATTTTGGGGCAGGCATGGGGGCCAAGACTGTCCCTTTTGCACCGTGTTGGTGCAAAGTAACCTGACCCCCTTGCACCAGCTATTTACCGGCGGCGCGCAGGGCTACGTAGGCGGCGCCGATGATGCCGGCGTCGTTGCCGAGCGAAGCGACCTTGATGGGCGTCTCGCGCGAGGCGGAAAGCGCGTAGAGCTGGAAGTGCTCACGAACGGCGTCGAGGTAGACATCGGCCGAGGCGGAGGCGCCGCCGCCGATCAGGAACATCTCGGGGTCGACCACGTTGGCAATAAGCGCCAGGGCGCGGCCGAGGTAGTCGGCCATGGTATCGGCAGCTGCCAACGCGAGCTTGTCACCCTCGCGGCAGGCCTGGAACACGTCCTTGGAATCGGAGGGGCCGGTGAGCTCGATGGGCTCGACGCCCGCCTTCTTGCACTCGGCAAGGTAGTTGCTCACCACGCCGGTGGCGCTGGAATACTGCTCCAGATGGCCATGGCCGCCACAGCCGCAGGTGCGCTCCTCAGCCGGGTTCAGGCACATGTGGCCAATCTCACCGCCAGCACCCACAACGCCCGATACCACGTCGCCGTTGACGATTACGCCGCCGCCCACGCCGGTACCGATGGTGACCATCACGACGTTCTGCACGCCCTTGGCAGAACCGAGCCAGGCCTCGCCCATGGCAGCGGCGTTGGCATCGTTCTCGTACTTAACGACCGCGTCGGGGCAGTGCTTTTGAATGGCGATCCTCAGCTCGGGCAGGTTAATGGCAATGTTGGCCTTGACCTTGGCATCACCCGATGCCGGGATGGGGCACGGAACGGCCAGGCCAATGCCCGCCACAAAGGCACGCGGAATCCGTGCCTTGGCGACCACCCGGTCGATAGCCTCGGTCACCGCGGCAAAGCCCGCAGCGTCAACGATGGGAGGCGTAGGCACGCTGGCCTTGGCAAGCAGGTTACCGTCTTCGTCGAACAGGCCCTCCTTAACCGAAGTGCCGCCAACGTCAATGCCGATGTAGTACTGCTTAGGTTCCATGGGAGCCCACCTTTCTCGTTTAAACATTGCCTGTATGGTACCGCTCCCAAGGCAAAAACCTACCAAAAAGGGACAGGTTTGTTTTGGTAGGTTTTATCTGGGAAAACGCAGAGTACGAGATTCGGTTCGCTGGCCGTTATATCGGTTCGGTCCCGTCCTCGGACCGATCATTCCTCAACACGACACTACTCAGATGTTTATCATTTAAAACGCTCTGATTTTACAAGCGGGGCGTCTTTTGATTTTATCGTTCTCGAACTTTTCAATAACTCAATAGAGATGCTTAGGCGTTGACTATACTTTCTTTTATTCTCAATCAAGTTGGAAAGGAGGTTCCTTGATTCCCAAATACGAGGCGATAGCTGCAGATATTCGCCGAAGCATCGAGGATGGCGCTCTTAAACCGGGCGACAAGCTTCCCACCGTCGTTGAGTTCTGCGAGCTCTATAGCGTTTCCAAAATCACCGTCAAACGAGCTATTGAACAAATCACCGAGGAAGGCCTTATTACCAGCCGGCGCGGATCGGGTATCTACGTTAAGGACACGGCGGGACTTCCCGGCCAGGCGTTTTTCCAGGGCAAAAACGACCGTGCCCAGGGTTTTTCGTATGAGCACCGCGGGGAGAAGGTGACCTCGGTGGTCTACGATTTCTCGATCGTTAATCCACCAGCGGACATCGCAGCCCAGCTGGGAATTGCCGAGGATGACTTTGCCTATCACATCGTGCGCGTGCGTCAGGCCGACGAGAAGCCCATCGTTATCGAGTACACCTACATGCCCCTCGAGCTGATTCCGGGCCTTAAAAAGAAGGACCTGTACGAATCGCTCTACCGCTTCATCCGCGAGCAATGTGGCCTGAAGATTTCGAGCTTTCACCGTACCATTCGCGCCGTGGCAGCAACCGAGGAAGAAGCCGAGCGTCTGGACACCGAACCCGGCTCTCCCCTGCTCGAGCTCACCCAGATTGGCTTTTTGGACAGCGGTGCCGCCTTTGAGTATTCGACCTCGCGCAACGTTGGCGACCGCTTTGAGTTGCACAATATAACGTTGGCGTAGGTTTTTGTAGTCATGCGGGCGCTCGTTTTGCGCTGCTTTGCGCGGCGCCCGCGCAACACAATGGAGGTATGAATATGTCCGATTTGATTAAACTGACGCCGATCTTCCGCAAGAAGATCTGGGGTGGCCGCCAGCTCGAAACCGTATTTGGTTACGACATTCCCGAAGGTCCCATCGGTGAGTTCTGGGCTATCTCGGCCCATCCCAACGGCGACTGCCAGATTGCTGAGGGACCGTACGCCGGCCACACGCTGTCGTGGCTGTGGGCCGAGCACCGTGAGCTTTTTGGCAATTGCGAGGGCAAGGAGTTCCCGCTGCTCATTAAGATTCTGGACGCCAAGGACGACCTTTCGATCCAGATTCACCCCAACGACGAGTACGCCGCCGAGCACGAGAACGGCAGCCTGGGTAAAACCGAGTGCTGGTACGTGCTGGATTGCGAGCCCGGCGCCACGATCATCGTCGGCCAGCGTGCTAAAGACCGCGCAGAAGCCGCACAGATGATCAAGGACGGCCGCTGGGACGACATGCTCAACGTACTGCCGATCCACAAGGGCGACTTTTTCCAGATTGATTCCGGTACCGTTCACGCCATCAAGGCCGGCACGCTCATTTTGGAAACGCAGCAGTCGTGCGACGTGACGTATCGCCTGTACGATTACGACCGCCCCGGCACCGACGGCAAACTGCGTCCCCTGCACATTGAGCAGAGCCTCGACTGCATAAACTTTGATGCTCAGGCTCCGACCGACGGCACGGTGACCGCGCCCGAGGTGGATGGCGTGACCGAGCTCGTGTCTTGCCCCTGCTACACCGTCGATCGCGTGCGCGTTAACGGCAGCAAGACCCTCGACCAGCGCTGGCCCTTCATGTGCCTGTCGGTCATCGACGGCGAAGGCACCGTCTGCGGCGACCCCGTCCACAAGGGAAGCCACCTGCTGGCCCCGAGCACCGTCAGCTCCATTGACCTCAAAGGCAAGATGGAACTGATCGTCTCGCATCTGTAGATCGCACCAACAACCCAAACGCAACAAGGGGCTCCCCCGTCCACCAACGGGGGAGCCCCTTGTCCATATATATCAGCCCACCCGGCTCTCCAGACCAAAAAGCGAACGAGCAGAGCGACGTTCGCAAGCTGCAGGCCAAAACGCCACAAGGAAGAGGGCGCACCGGGGGCTTTGGTCGATCGCGAGTTCCGCACGAGCGGGAGAGCACTTAATGTGCTCTCCGTGCGAGCAGGACTGTCCGAGCAGGCGACCAAAGCCCCCGGCGCGCCCGGTCAACCTCGCAGTTAGGCATTCAGCTTGACGATCGGTGCAAAGCCCTTCATTAGCTTTTTGGTCTGGCCGGTCTTTTCGAATTGAACCTCGATCATGTCTCCGGCGACCGAGATCACGGTGCCCGTGCCAAAGGTCTTATGACTCACGGTATCGCCCGTGGCAAAGTCTTGCGATGCGCTGGCACGATCGACCTTGCGCTCCACCGTCGGGGATACCTTGGATGACGGCTTTTTGGCTCGCGGCGCGCCCGAGCCAAAGGTCGAGGCAGCACGGCCGGCGTCGGGCGAAACCCCACGATGGCGCTCGGTACCATAAGTGCTGCCGCCAAAGAAGTCATCGAAGCTCGATCCGCTGCGCGATCCAGAGCCGCCGGTCGAGCGCGTATGCGAGCCAAACACCTTACCGCCATACATGTCCGAGCCCATACCCGAGCCAAACGTGCCGTGACGGTCGCCGCGCTTCTCCCAGCCCGTGCCCTCAAAACCGGCAGAACCGATGCCGCTAAACTCGATGTCCTCAAACGGAATCTCGTTGAGGAAGCGCGAACGCGGGTTGGCAGAGGTCGAGCCGTAGGTGCGACGCGTGGCCGCATAGGTCAGGAACAGGCGCTTGCGAGCACGCGTGATGGCGACGTAGGCCAAGCGGCGCTCCTCCTCGAGCTTGCCCGGATCGTCACTACCGCCAAAGTCGTGCACGTGCGGGAAAATACCCTCCTCCATGCCGGCCACGAACACCGCCGGGAACTCCAGGCCCTTGGCGGAGTGGATGGTCATCATGGTAATGGCATGCGTCTCGCCGGCCAGGGAATCCAAGTCGGAGCGCAGGGCCAGCCACTCCATGAGTGCCGGCAGCGCCTTACAGGTGAGCGGACCGTAGGTGCGCTCGATCTCGTCGGCATGCACGGCACCCGCCGGCACCTCCGTCGGCGCGGCATACGCGTTGCCCGCGATGGCGGCGGCCAGGGCATCCTGCGGAGACAGCGCCGGAGCAGCCAAGCTATCGAGCGGATTGGAGCCCGCGGCATCGCGCGCGCCGACGAGTGCCTCAAACGAGGATGCCGGGGCAGATGGCCCCGGTTCGGGCGCGGGCGCGCTCACCACGACGGGCTCGGGCTCAGCGCCGGCAGGCACATCGGCAACACCGGCTGCGCGCAGCTCTTCCAAGCTCTCGAGCGTACCCTCGATATCCTCATGCGTCTCCTCAAATTCGGCGGCGACGCCCAGGAATTCCTGGATGTTCTCGGCGCGGCTCTCGGACTCCATGGTGCCCTCGGCGCGAAACGCCTGCAGCAGGCCCGTCTTATCGACAATCATCTCGACGACGTCCTTGAGCTCGCCGTCCATGCGGCGGCCCTCGCGTACCAGCGACACAAAGCTCGACAGGCCATTGCGCACCTTGGCGCTAAACATGCCGGTTTCGGCGCACGCGATCTCGCAAGCCTGGAAGAACGAGCAACGGTTGTCGCGCGCCAGCTGCTCAATCTTTTGGATCGAGGTGGAGCCGATGCCGCGGCGCGGCGTGTTGATGACGCGCTTGACGCTCATCTCGTCTGCCGGGTTCACGATCATCTTGAGGTAGGCCATGACGTCGCGGATCTCGGCACGGTCGAAGAATCGCGTGCCGCCCACAATCTTGTAGGGCACGCCTGCGCGCAGGAACATATCTTCGAGGATACGCGACTGGGCGTTGGTGCGGTAGAACACGGCGATATCGTCGTAACTCGTGCCCTTGGAGTGCAGCTTTTCGATCTCGCCGGCAATCCAGCGGCCCTCGTCGCGCTCATCGCTTGCCTGGAAGGCCTGGATCTTCTCGCCGTCGCCCTCGGCCGTAAACAGGCGCTTGTCCTTGCGCTGCGAGTTGTGACGCACCACGGCGTTGGCGGCGCTCAGGATATGGCCCGTGGAGCGGTAGTTCTGCTCCAGCTTAACGGTCTTGCAGTTTTTAAAGTCCTTCTCAAAGTCCAGGATGTTGGTGATGTCGGCGCCGCGCCAGCTATAAATGGACTGGTCATCGTCGCCTACGACCATGAGGTTTTGGTACTTGGCGGCCAGCAGGTTGGCGATCTCGTACTGGACGTGGTTGGTGTCCTGATACTCGTCGACGCTAATGTAGCGGAAACGCTCTTGGTACTTATCGAGCACCTCGGGGCGGGTGCGTAGCAGTTCGAGCGCGCGCACGAGCAAGTCGTCGAAGTCCATCGCATTGGCGGCGCGCAGGCGGCGCTCCAGTTCCAGGTAGACCTGCGCGGCCTTTTTGTCGTTGGGGCTATCGGCACTCTTGAGCATGTCCTCGGGGCCGATCATGGCGTTTTTGGCCGAACTGATCTTGCTGCGGATCATATTGATGGGGAATTGCTTTTGCTCGATACCGAGCGCCTGCATAATATCGCGCACCATGCGCTTGGAATCGTCGTCATCGTAGATGGTGAACTGACCGGTGTAGCCCAGCAGGTCAGCGTCCTCGCGCAGCATGCGCACGCACATGGCGTGGAAGGTGCACACCCACATGCCGCGGGTGCCGCTGGGGATGAGCGCTGCCAGACGCTCGCGCATCTCGGCCGCGGCCTTGTTGGTAAACGTGATGGCCAGGACCTGCCAGGGCTTAACGCCCAGGTCGCCAAGCATATGCGCGATGCGGAAGGTCAGGACGCGGGTCTTGCCCGAGCCGGCGCCGGCAAGGACCAGCAGCGGGCCCTCGGTGGTCAGGACCGCCTCGCGCTGAGCGGGGTTCAGGCTATCGATATCGACGAGCGGCTTGGCGGGTTTGGGCGCCGGAGCCGGGGCGTCGTAGATGTCGAGCGGAACGAGCTCGGGTTCCGGCGCGGCGGGGGCGGTGTATGCATCGAGCGGTACGGGTTCCGGCGCGGGCGGCACGGGTACCGCGGCGTTCTTTTCCCAGGGCAAGGGCTGGGTCATGGGCGACTCCTCATCTGACGGACGGCGCGCCTGCGGGCGGCGCCATAGTTTGAGCCGTACCAGTATACCGAGCCGCGCGGACACCGACGTAAATCACACCACGACTCCGTGCGCCGCCGTCAGGCCCGCCCCAGCGGATTTGGTGTAATAGAGTCAGGTTAATCTGCACCATGTTGCTGCAAAGCAACCTGACCCCAATGCACCAATCAGGGAGCCACCGATGTCATGGCCGCCGCGCAGCGTCGACTAAGTTAGAGGCCGAGCATCGGCTCCAGAACGAAGAAGTATGCGAGCACTACGATGCCCAGGATGATGCGGTAAACACCGAAGCACTTGAAGTCGTGACGGCGGACGAAGCCCATGAGCCACTTGATGGCGATGAGCGACACCACAAAGGCCACAACGCAACCCACGCCCAGGATAGCGACCTCGTTGGCGCCGAACGTACCGCCCTTGATGAAATACTTGACCAGCTTGAGCGCACTCGCGCCAAACATGACAGGGATGGCCAGGAAGAACGTAAACTTGGACGCCACCGAACGCGTGCAGCCCAAAAGCAGGCCGCCGATGATGGTAGAACCGGAACGAGACGTTCCAGGCACCAGCGAAAGCACCTGGAAGCAGCCGATACCCAGCGCAGTCTTCCAGCTCAGGTCCTCGAGCGTGGCGATGGAGCCAAAGTCCAGATTCTCGTCATCGTCCTCATCCTCAGCGGTAGCCGCGGCGGGCGCCGCAAAGTGCGCACCGGCGGGACGTCCACCCGACACCACAGCACGCGAACCAAACGAACCGGCAACGGCCATTTCCTCGCGCTTGCTCGCGCGCCAGTTCTCGATCACGATAAACAGCACGCCGTACACAATGAGCGCCAGCGCCACGACGGGAGCATTGTAGAAATGCTCCTCCATCCAGTCGTTAAGCGGCAGACCGATCGCCGCGGCGGGAATACAGCCGAGCACAATCTTGCCCCACAGCACCCAGGTGTCGCGACGGCCCTCCTTGCCCTTGCTGGGCGAGAACGGATTGAGCTCATGGAAGAACAGCACACAGACGGCCAGAATGGCGCCGAGCTGAATCACGACCAGGAACATATTCCAGAACGTCTCGCTCACGTTCATCTTGACGAACTCGTCCACCAAGATCATGTGACCGGTCGACGAAACAGGCAGCCATTCGGTGATACCCTCGACCAGGCCCATGAAGGCAGATTTTAGAAGCTCGATAATATCCAAAGGGACCCCCTCGTTAGACACCCGCCGATATTGTTCTGCGGACGGTGCGGGCGATGTCCCATTATCAACCGTTCGGGCGCGTCTGCGCCTACCCTTACCAAAAAACTCGCCCGTTCACAGAATTGCGAGCGGTCAAACCCAAATCCTTGGGTATAACTGCAACAAGATAAAGTGTCCGGCGGCCAACGCGCCCGCGCCCGCCCGACGCACGAGCCCCGCGCCCGTGCGATAGACCAAGGAGGAAACCATGAACGAGGGCTACACCAAGGTATTTGTTTCACTCGACGGTACTGAGCAGCAGGATTTTGTGCTCGCACGCGCCATCAAGGTCGCCGCGAACAACGGTGCCAAGCTAATCATCGGCCACGTTATCGATTCCACGGCGCTCGAGAGCGCCGGTTCCTATCCGGTCGATCTGGTCAACGGCCTAGAGGAGGCATTCAAGAACTCCATCGCCAAGCAGCTCGAAGAGGCCAAGGCCAATCCCGATATCCCCGAGGTCGAGGTCATGATTCGCGCCGGCCGCATTCGCGAGACGCTCAAGGACGAGATGCTCGACGTGGTTAAGCCCGACCTGGTGCTCTGCGGCGCCCGCGGCCTGTCCTCGATCAAGTATGCGCTCCTGGGTTCGATTTCGACGTTCCTGCTGCGCAATACGGACTGCGACATCTTGGTCGTGAAGTAGGTTCCTTCCCGCCGGCGCAAGGCCTGCGGGGTTATCACGCCGACGTCCTCGCCGCTTCGCGGCTGCGGGATGTCGGCTTAGATAACCCCTCCCGGCCTTGCGCCTTCGTCACCGTACTTCAGCGAGTTGGCTGATAAAAGATGGCGTGCCGCCCCGTTTGGGGCGGCACGTTTTTGTTTGGGCGGACGTCTGCCGCGTGCGTTACTCGAAATACTGGAACTTGTTGGTTGAGAAGGCGAACGTGACGACGAAGCCTTCGCCGGGCTCGGATGCCGCGGTGACGTCGATGCCCATCTTGGAGCACAGACGCGCCACCAAGTAGAGGCCGATGCCCGTTGCGCGCTTGGTGGTGCGGCCGTTATCGCCGGTAAAGCCCTTCTCGAACACGCGTGGCAGGTCTGCCGCACTCACGCCGCAGCCGTTGTCGGCAACAGTGAGCTCGATGCGCTCGCTTGCCAGACCCTCGTCCAGCAACGCACCCGAAAACACGATCTTTGCGCCGTCCTCACGCGCATATTTAATACTGTTCTGAATAAGCTGGCCCAGAATAAACTCGAGCCACTTCTCGTCGGTAAAGACCTCGAAGTCGAGGTTCTCGCACACCGGGGCCATGTGCGCCGCGATGAGCTCGCGCGCGTTGGCCTTGATTGCGCCCGTCACCAAGGTCTTGAGATCCCAGCGGCGAATCAGGTAATCGCGCTCCACGACTTCCGAGCGCGCGTAGTACAGCGCCTGGTCGATATAGCGCTCCACGCGAGCCAGCTCGCGACCCAGGTCATCTACGCGCGACAGGTCGTCTTCGCTGCCGTCCAGGTTTTCCAAAATTAGATGGGCCGCCGCCAGGGGCAGCTTGGCCTCGTGGACCCAGCTCTCGATATAGTCGCGATAGTCATCGGTCTGACGCCGGCCTTCGGCAACCTCGTCGCAGGCGGCTTTGCCCACCCGGCGCAAGACCTCGTACTCGAGCTCGCCCTCGGCATAGGTCGGGCATTGCACCATCTCCTGCACCCATGCGGGACTCTCGAGCTCCTCTGCCGCACGCTCCAGCTGGCGCAGGAAACGACGACGGCGCGCGTATTCGATCACGATGCCGAGCATGCCAAAGATAAAGGACACGCCGACCGCCACGACCACGATAGAGACGGGTGCACCGGCGACCGTCAGCACAAAGCAGCTCAGCAGCACGCCGCACGTCCACACGGCGACGGGAAGCAGCGCGTCTTTAAAGAACTTGCCAAACGACATAGCCGGCCCCTAGACCGAATAGCCTTGGCCGCGGTGCGTTGTCACATACCCCTTGATGCCGATTTTTTCGAGCGTGGTGCGCAGGCGGTTGATGTTGACGGTGAGCGTATTGTCGTCCACGAAGGCGTCGGAGTCCCACAGGTCCTGCATGATGGCCGAGCGCGAAACAATCTTGCCCGCGCGGCTCAGAAGCAGTGAGAGGATACGCAGCTCGTTTTTGGTGAGCTCGGTGCTAGTGCCGGTTTGCGTGTTGGTAACCATGGAGCGGGCGAGGTCGAGCTCCAGCCCCTTGTGGACAAGTGTGCTGCGCTCGCCTGCCGCCGCGGTGCGACGCAGCAGTGCGTTGATGCGCGCCACGAGCACACGGGCGCTGTAGGGTTTGGAAACAAAGTCGTCCGCGCCGAGCGTCATGGCCATGACCTCGTCGATCTCGGTCGTGCGCGACGTGAGGACGATGATGGGAACCTCGGATTCGCGGCGAACCTCGTGACAGATATGCTGGCCGTCCTTGACGGGAAGTGTGAGGTCGAGCAGCACCAGGTCGGGCGCGGCAGCGAGAATATCGCGCGAGACATGCTCAAACGATTCGCAGGCCTCGATTTCAAACCCGGCGCGGGCAAGGATGTCGATAAGCTCACGACGAATGGGCTCGTCGTCCTCAACGATATAGATTAGCGCCATGGATTCCGCCCATTACAGTCTGAAATAGGCCGTCGATAAATTTCGATGGCGAGCATTCGGCGCATTGCCTACGATACGGGCAAGCCCCGAGGGGCCGCCGATCGGGCGCCTCCGGATGGCCGTCTGACCCTGCCCCGTAGAGGGCCCGGGGGGTGTTGCCACCGGGGGCGCTCGCCGCTCCGGACGACTGATAGGAAACTGCCGGGCGCAAGCGCCACGGCCAGGTAATGTGGGTGTCGCGGGGAGGGGTTCCGATCGGCCTACCGATTGGAGGATACCACCGTGGCACCAATTAGAATGCCGGAAGCCGTCATCGGGCTCGATGTCGGGAAATCGTCCCACTGGGCATGCGTCGCGACTCGAGATGGCGAGGTGCTGCTGAGCGCCCCCGTCGCGAACAGGGAGGGCGACCTGGACTCGCTGTTCGGCCGCTTCCCCGACGCGCTCGTGGTCGTCGACCAGTCGCGCAACATAGGCGCCCTCGCGCTCGCCCGCGCCAAGGCGGCCGGGATGTCGGCGGCGTACCTGCCGGGACTCGCGGCGCACGGGGCCGCCAGGCTCTTCGCCGGCGACGCCAAGACCGACGAGCGAGACGCGATGGTCATCGCGAAGACGGCGCTCGGCATCCCCGACGCGCTCCTGCCGGTCGGAGACCCAGGTCCGACGATTGCGGCGGCGAGGGCGCTGGCCGCCCAGAGGAACTTCCTGACCTGCGAGAACACTAGGAATAAGAACCGGCTGCGCAGCATCCTGCTGGAATCGTGCCCCGCCTTCGAGGCGCTGGTCGACCTGTCCGACGGTCCCCAGCTGAGGCTCATGGCATCCCTCGGCGGGGCCTGGTCGGTGGCCGACGCCGGGCCCCGCAGGGCGGCGGCGCTCACGCGCGGGGCGGCGCGCGGCAAGATCGAGGCCCTCGTCCGCTCGACGGCCTCCTCGACAAGGCCGGACGCGGCGGCCATCGCCGCCGAGGACCGGGCGGTGAGGCTGCTCGCGCGCAGGATCTCCGAGAACTCGACGGAGATCGAGGCGATCACGGCGGAGATCTCCGCCCTGCTCGAGGGCGACGATACCTACCGATGCCTCCTGACGGTGCCGGGGATCGGCCCCAAAACCGCTTCCGAGCTCGCGATCTCCATAGATATCGAAGACTTCCCAAGCCACGACAGGCTCGCGTCGTACTGCGGCCTGGCGCCGCGCAACCGCCAGTCGGGGACCTCGATCTCCTCGGTGACGGCATCGCGCCAAGGCAACAAGAGGCTGAAGAACCTGCTCATATTCTCGTGCAACTGCCTTACCCGGACAGAGGGGAGATGGGGCGACTACTACACCAGGTGCCGGGAGCGGGGCATGTCGCACGGCAAGGCGCTCAAGGCGCTGGCGCGAAAGAGACTGAAGGTCATCTACGCGGTCATGCGAGACAGGGTGCCTTACGCAGCCTAGCCGAAACGCACCGAGCAGACTGAAGCCCACCGGCCTAATGGCTTGGCGTCAGCATGCCGCGATTCGGTCGCACGGAGAGCATTTCCCAGTTGACAAAACTATAGGAACACCCCCCTCTTGGTTGTCTTGCCCCATTATGACCGCGGATCCGCAGATACGCGCCTCACGCGGCACCAAAGTGACAGAACTGTTCGCGAGTGGCAGAGGCTTGCCTCTCGCTCGCGACGAGCACGGGGATTAAATGAGTTTTTAATCCCCGTCCCAGAAACATCATTTAGCGGCGGGCACGGAGCTTTTCGTAGCCTTCGGCGAAGAAGGCGACCGTGGCGGCGTCGGCCTCGGCGGCGTCGGCCTCGGTTGCGGGGACCACGCCGTGCTCGTCGCTCACCAGGAACAAGGCGCCCTTGAGCTGTGCGGGAATATCTACGCGCGCGACCGGGATGCCCTTGGTCTGGGCCAGCTGCTCAATGAGCGTCGCCGTGCCGCACAGGCACTCGTCCGCTGGCGCCACAAAGGCAAGCTCGCCGTTATCGACGGCGGCGAGCAGCTCGGGCGCCACGCCGGTTTCGTCGGCCTCGGAGCGGGCCTCGGCGGAGCGGGCACGTAGCGCCTTGGCCGACGTATCGGCGAGCGGCTCGTACTCCCCCACCGTCATGGCGGCGTTGCCGTTGATGTCGATCACCAGCATGAGCACGCCGTCGCGCGCGGTGTAATCGCCCTCGGCAAGCGACCACTCAACGTGCTGCTTGGCCCAACTGAGCATGTTATGGGTAAGCGGCTCGCCCTGCACCAAGCGCTCGGACAGTGCGCGAATGTGGCGGTTGAGCATGGGCACCTTTTTGTTGGACATGCGCCAACGGCAGACAAGCGCGGGCTTGTCGAGCGTAAACTTCTCGACCGCCTCCTGATTGGCGCAAAAGTCCTCATACGCACGTTGGTCCTCGGCATTGCCAAACAGCTCGGCATCATCAATCTGGGGCATGGTCATACCTTTCGTGTTAGTCATTCCGTCCTCTTATACCAAAAAGACGGCCCTCCAAACGGAGCGACCGTCTTTTGCAGAGATTATTTTAGAAGCGAGGCCAGTCCAAGGGACGAGATAACATCCCATCCTCCCCAGTCAACCTAACAGGTCGGCGAGGGTTGCCCAGGTGCCGCAGATTGCCGTGAAAGAGGAGCGACGCGTACTTGGGTACGCGAGCGACGAATGAGCGGCAAGGTGCGGTGGCTGGGCAAGCCGCAGCGCCACCTCCCTACTTAATGGCGGAAGTGGCGGGCGCCCGTGAAGACCATCGCAATACCATGCTCATTGCAGGCCTGGATGCTCTCGTCATCGCGCTTGGAGCCGCCGGGTTGGATGATGCAAGTCACACCGTGCTCGGCAAGCACGTCAACGTTGTCGCGGAACGGGAAGAATGCGTCGCTTGCGCAGGCAAAGCCGCCCTTCTCCACGCCCTCGCGCTCGCAGAAGTCCTCGGCGCGCTCGCAGGCAAGCAGCGCAGAGTCAACGCGGTTGGGCTGACCGGGGCCCATGCCAATGCCGGCCTTATCCTTGGAGACCAGGATGGCGTTGGACTTGACGCCCTTGCAGACCTTCCAGGCAAACTCGAGCTCGGCCATCTCGGCGTCGGTGGGCTTGCGGTCGGTGGGGAACGTAAAGGTCGCGGGGTCCTCGGTCACATGGTCGACTTCCTGCACCAGCATGCCGCCGTCGACGGAGCGCAGCTCCACCTGGGCGCCGTGGTCCACGCCGCCGGTAGCCAGCACGCGCAGGTTGGGGCGCTTGGCCATGCGCTCGAGTGCCTCGGCAGTGTAGCTCGGGGCGATGATGACCTCGACGAACTGCTTGTTCTGATCGGCAAAGTGCTCAACCAGCTCATAGGGAACCTCGCGGTTGCAGGCGATGATGCCACCAAAGGCGCTCTTGGGATCGCAGGCGAAGGCGCGGTCGTAGGCGGCCGTGATGTCCTCGGCCACGGCGGAGCCGCAGGGGTTCTGGTGCTTGAGGATCACGCAGGCAGGCTCGTCGAACTCGCGGACCAGGTTCCAAGCAGCGTCGGCATCCAGATAGTTGTTGTAGCTGAGCGGCTTGCCCTGAATCTGCTCAGAGCCCACGAGCGGGAACTGCGAGCTCGCGGTGTTCTCGCAGCCCTCGGCAAAGCGGTAGACCGTAGCCTTCTGCTGCGGGTTCTCGCCATAGCGCAAGTCGTCGACCTTCTCCAGTGAGATCTCGAGCTTGGCAGAAGTGTCCGCCACGTCACTTGCCTGGGCGGCAAGCCAACGGGAGATAGCCGTGTCGTAGGCGGCGGTGGTCTGGTAGACCTTCACCTGCAGGCGACGACGGGTGGAAAGCGTGGTGCAGCCACCGGTCTCGTGCATCTCGGCCAGGACGGCATCATAGTCGGCCGGGTCGGAGATGACGGTAACACTCGTGGCGTTCTTGGCGGCAGAGCGCAGCATGGAGGGACCGCCGATGTCGATGTGCTCGATGGCATCCGCAAAGGTGACCTCAGGGTTGGCGACGGTCTTCTCGAACTCGTACAGGTTGACGACGACCAGATCGATCAGCTTAATGCCGTGCTCAGCGGCCTCCTGCATGTGCTGCTCGGAATCGCGGCGGGCCAGCAGCGCGCCGTGAACCTTGGGATGCAGGGTCTTAACGCGGCCGTCCATCATCTCGGGATAGCCCGTGAACTCCTCGATGGGGGTTACGGGAACGCCCGCGTCCTCGATGGCACGAGCCGTGCCGCCCGTAGAGATGATCTCGACGCCAAAGTCGTCAACCAGCGTCCGTGCGAAATCGACGACGCCCGTCTTATCGGTAACCGAGATCAACGCGCGTGCGATCTTCACATCAGATCCCATGCAGTCCTCCTGTCTGGTACGCCGCCGTGCTCTGTGAGTCGGTGATACGTCGATCTGCAGCGCTCGCGCAGCGGCATTGAAAATACTGATTTAATGTAGCGCATCGAGCGCATCGATGCACCCCGCAACGGGCGCATGTGCAGAAAAAGTTTGCGAGCGGAGGGGATGGGCATGGCACCGGGCACGGTGAGTTCATGGAACACAGGGGCACCATAATTAGATGCCAATGGCATGGTAGAATTGTGCTCGATATGCATCCGCAAAAGAAAGAGGCACCATGGTCTCGCGGGTTCTCTACCGACCGTTTGATACCGAAGACTTCGACGCCATCGCGCTGATTCTGCAGCAGCTTTGGCATAACAATTCGGATAACGATGAGTACAACCGCCTTGAGGCCGCGTGCGACCTCGCCTACTGCCTTTCGTCGTCGACGTTTTCACAGGTTGCCGTAATCGACGGTCAGGCGCGTGGCATTTCGCTCGCGCGTGCGGGACAGAGCTCCGGCGCCACTATCAACGAGCATTGGATGGATACCGAACGCGCGCTGCTATCGCAGATGCGTGAGCTGGAGCCCGATGCCTGCGCTGAGTATCTCTCGTTTGTGCGCGCAACCATCCGAACCAACAACCGCCTGCTCGAGAGCAGCCCGTTGCCGCACGACAACGAGGTCACGCTGCTTGCCGTGGATCGCGATGTCCATGGCCTGGGCGTTGGCACGGTTCTGCTCGATGCCGCCGTCTCGCACCTGTCCTCACTTGGAGCGACGAGGGCGCACCTGTACACCGACTCCAACTGCTCGTGGAAGTTCTACGAGCTGCACGGCTTTAAGCGCACGGCCACGCACCGCGCCAACCGCGAAGAGCGCCGTCACGACATGCCGCGCGAAAGCTTCCTCTACGAACTCGACCTAACAGCCTAAACCCGGCAGTTAGGTGTTCCTTTTATGCCGGCACCCCGGGACACTCCTTGGCAGCAACCATACCTAGTCATTGGGGACGTTCTTAAATGACTAGTCGCTGGGGACAGTCTTGAGCAAAACGGCCGCCGAAGCCCTCGTTGGCATCGCCCTATAGGGGGCCTGCAAATAGCTGTGGTCAAAAAACATCAAATATGAGTACTGTTACCTTTTTAGTAGCAGCGCAATTCGGCTTTTTCGGGTCTCTTAGACGTCTCGACGCATTGGATGAACTAACGTATCTCCCCAAATGTACAATAAAATGGACTCCGAACGAGAAATAATCTCGTTCGGAGTCCATTTTTAGTACAAACAAATGTGACAATCTAGGCGACAGTACTCATATTTGGCATTTTTTGCCCACTGCCCCTTGCGCGAAGGTCCGCAGCGGAAAGTATGGCCCGTTTCGATGCACAAAAATGGGATGAATCTTCCCTGGCAACCGCCCAGAAAGATCCACCCCAAAGCAAGCGCTCGCTAGAACGTTCCGCCGCCGCCTCCGCCGACGCCGCCACCGCCGCCACCGGAAAAGCCGCCGCCGCTGCCGCCGCTCGAGCTATCGGAACTCGAAGCCAGCTCGCGGATGGTCTCGTGATACACATCGTTGAACGAATCGAGCGGAGACTCGTTGCCGTAGTGATGGTAATACCACCAGTAGCAGGGGTAGTTGTCGTAGAAATCGTCGCTGTTGCGCAGGTCCGCAGGCACGGCCTCGGCCAGCTGTCGCAGCACTTCTTTCGAAACGCCCAGGGCAACGCCCATCACCAGCAGCTTGTTCCACAAGATCAGATCGCTGGGGACGGCCTCCTTCAGGCGCGTAAAATCCTCGAGCCAATGCTTGAGCGCCTTGCAGCGAGCCGCCACCTCGGCGCCCTCCGGCGTGTAACGACGGAAGGTGCAGCTCAGGACAAAGCCCACGATCGTGACGGGGATCGAGATCATAGCGGCACCGACGTTGGCGTCCGCAAAGTCGGTATAGAACAGAGAGCCCAGAATGCCACAGACAATGATGATGCCGAGAACCAAGCCGGCAACCAGGGCGACGGTGCCGTCCGAGGCGATAAGCTCGCGCGCCTCCAGCTTGCCCTTAACCGTGCTCTGATAGTCCTCGAGCTTGTCGCCAACAGATGTGGTGCGCTCGCTAGCGTACTCCTCCAGCTCGCTAAACGTGCGCGAACGGACTCCGTCCTTATCGGGCTTAACGCCGGCGAAGAAGACCTTGAGCACGTCACGATCGATGCCGTCCTTCTTGGCAGCCTTCCAGGCCTCGTCGGTCACTGTGATGCGATACGCCTGCTCCTCTTTTTCGCGACGGAGCAGACCCTTCTTCTTGGTCTCGGTCGCTTCTTCCAGCTTGATCACGCGGTCGTCGGTCAGCTTCATCAGCGTGGCGATATATGCCTGATCGGGCACGTCGTTCCAGCTCATAAGAGTTGCAAGCACCGCGGGATGATCAGCGGAGGGTACATCGCGGAAGTACTCGTCCTGGAAGAGTGGCTTGGGCTTGGGCCTGCGCAGCTTGAGCATCGCGATCACGCCGGTATAGGCAACCGCCACGACAACACACGCCACGGCAATCGCGCTGGCAACCGCACGCGCGTGCTCACGGCGGGCGTTAGCTTCGTCGGTCCATTCCTTCTCTTCGCTCAGGATCGTTGACATGCGCTCTTCGCCCGAAGCGGCAAGCTGCGGCACCCAGTCGCTAGGGAAGGCGATACGTGCCTCGGCGAATTCGCCCTGATGCACGCAGGGAATGGTATAGGTGACCATGGGTTCGTCCGCATCGAGCGATACGTCGCCCGTCAGCGGGCCGTGGCCCCATGCGCGGAAGTTATCGCCCTTGACGGCCGCCGTCCCGGCAGCGGCATTTGCGAAGTACACTTCCATCTCGACATCGTCGGAATCCGCGGACCAGCCGTCGCCCACAAATTTCCAATAGAGCTCGGCGGTATCGGCCCAGTTCATAACCGCACCGGTCATGGTGTAGCTCACGTAATAGATCGCGCTGTCGCCGCTCTCGTGAGGGCTGAACACCTTAATCCTTACGCCGTCACCGGTCTGCTCGACCGTATAGACGCCAGAGTCGCCCTTGTTCGCGCTATCGACTTTGTTAAACGCGGTGTCCTCTTCCTCAACGCCCAGCACGTCGACGCTCGCCGAGCCGCCCTGCTGGTTAGTTCCCGTGTTGATATCCCAATATAAGCCGTTGATGTCGTCGTCGAAATCAAACTGGCGCCCCTCGACAACGGTCAGCGATCCATCGGCCTCGACCGTGGCGCCGATATAGGTTTGGGTCATGAAGTAGCCGTCGGCGCACGCGGCGGCGGGAAGCAGCAGCAACGCAAGCGCGACGAGTACGCAGACGGAAGAGAGTCGCGCAAACAGGCGGCGCTGCCGGCAGGCATTGGCAACGGGGGCGTTCATAGGCACATCCTTTGTCTGTAAAACCAACATCGCCATTGTCCCACGTTTGCGGGCACACATGACGAATATCTGGGCCAACGGAACGTCAAATGAGACAAAAGTCCCACCCGAGTCTGGCACTTAGGGACGTTCCTTATCTGCCGGCAGTTTGGGACAGTCCTTGGCATGGCCTGCGCCAACGATAGATACCACTTCACAGCTCCGTCACAGGTGTAGCGGCTTTGTGTTGCCGCGGAATACGCTGATTGAGCCTACGGTCGAAGGGCATAAAGCAGTTGAGCGAAAACGGTTGCCCCTTTCCCGTTCGCTTGAGGATCATGTCCCCCTTTTCCGCGGAATCCCCGGCAGTTGCGAAGAGCTGCCGGGGTTTCTGTCGTTTGAGGGGTTGAAGGGGCTGAGCTTGGGGCGGTAATCGAGGTGTTGAGCGGTGCCCGCCGCGCACAACACGCAGCCTCGGCAACTCGCGAGCATCGACGACGCCCCCCACCTCACCCCGCGCTATACTCGTCCGCATGGATATCAACGCATGCAACATAGCAACACACGCCGTGGCCACGTCGACGGCGTCCAACAGCAAGCTCGCCCCCGCCCTCGCGCCCGTCGTGGGCCGCTTTGCCCCGTCGCCCTCGGGCCGCATGCACTTGGGCAACGTGTTCAGCTGCCTGTGCGCGTGGCTTTCGGCCCGCAGCCAAGGCGGCAGCATCGTGTTGCGCATCGAGGACCTGGACGATCGCTGTAAGCGCCCGGAACTTGCCGCCCAACTCATCGACGACCTAGCCTGGCTGGGGCTGGAGTGGGACGAAGGCCCCCACTACCAGCACGATCGCCTGGATCTGTACGAAGACGCCCTGCACCAGCTGCAGGACGCCGACCTCACCTACCCCTGTTTTTGCACGCGCGCCGAGCTCCACACCGCAAGCGCGCCGCATGCCAGCGACGGCACGCCCATCTACCGCGGCGTCTGCAGAGGCCTTTCTGCCGAGGAGATTGCCCGCCGCAGTGCCCTGCGCGCCCCGGCCACGCGCCTGCGCGTGCCCACCGTCGACGACCTCGCAGACGATGTGGTCGAATTCGTGGACCGCACGTACGGGGCCCAATGCGAGGCACTCGCCACCGAGTGCGGCGACTTTTTGGTGCGCCGCAGCGACGGCGTGTTTGCCTACCAGCTGGCCGTGGTGGTCGACGACGCCGCCATGGGCGTCACCGAGGTCGTGCGCGGATGCGACCTGCTGGGCTCCACGCCGCGCCAAATCTACCTGCAGCGTCTGCTGGGACTTCCCACGCCACACTACGCACATATTCCGCTGCTCATGTCGCCGGACGGCCGCCGCCTTTCCAAGCGCGACCGCGATCTGGACCTGGGCGAACTACGCGCACGCTTTGGCACGCCCGAGGCACTGCTGGGTTGGCTCGCCGGGCAAACGGGCATCGCGCCGGACACCTCGCCGCGCTCTGCCGAGCAGTTGGTCGAGCACTTTAGCTGGGACGTCATCCGCGCACACCGGGAAAACATCACCATAACGGCCGAGTAGCCAAACGCCTTGCCGCTACGCAACATCCCAGGGCTGGAGTTCGTCGCCCAGGCGAACGATACAGTCGTAGAGCACGGTGTGGCGCTCGGCCGGGTTGGCGTCGCGATGAAAATGGCCGTAGTACCAGCGCTTGTAATCCAAGCGGTCTTCCAGCTCATCGAAAAATGCCGTAAGCCGATCAATGGCGGGGCAATTCCAGCCGGGTGTCGGATAGAGCGTGGGCGAAAGCATGCGCGTAGAGCAGGTGTGGGTGATTACGTAGTCGACCTTCCAACCCACGCTGTCGAGCTTTGCCCGTGCCTCCTCAAAGTTGCGCTCGTCCGGCAACTCCTGCGGCCACCAGCTGGAATAGGGAATGCGGTACTCTTTGTCCGCGCTCGTGGCGCCGCCCATGGTAAAGATCGTTGAGCCATCGAGCTCAAAAACCTCGCCACGCGTCAGGCGCCGTATGGGCGAGGTGTCCGACAGGCGCTGCGTCAGCCCACCGTGCCACAACTCCATGGGGCGCTCCGCCCAGTGATCGAAACGCTCGTGGTTGCCGTCGACGAACAGCACGGTATAGGGACGCGATTCCAGCCAGGCGATATCGGCGCACTCCTCGGCAGAGAAATCCCACGGAAAGCCAAAGTCGCCGGCGACGATGAGATAGTCGTCGCTCGTCAGACTATCCCCAAGCTCCCAGTCGCGCAGCTTTTGCATATCGAGGCCGCCGTGAATATCGCCCGTCGCATAGACCGTCATCGGATCACCGCTTCCCTCTTATAGGCTTCGAGATCGTGCTCGATCTGCTCGTTACCCATGACGTTGACCCACCACGGCCATTTAACGCACCGCACCGGCTCGTCTGCCTGCGCAAACCACGACCTGAGCTCCTCCAGGCTCACGGGGGCGTAGCCGTTAGCGTCCACACCCACGTCATAGCGCAGCAGCCCCTGTCTGAGGTTGAACTTGTTGTACGCGCCGCCGCAGCTGTGGATATGCCCGTGCAGATGCCAGCTGCTGTGCGACATGCCCTGCCAGTCGACCATGGGATAGTGACTCAGCACGATTTTTTGGCGGTTGATCTTGAGCACGCAAATGGGCGGCTCGACGATAAAGGCATCCGCTACGGCAGGCTGTGTCCAGTCTTTGTCGTGATTGCCGGGTAGCAGATGGACGCGCTTGCAGGCAATGCTTTTGCGCAGCTCGTAGGCGTCTTGGACCGTCATCTTAAAGCTGAAGTCGCCCAAAATGTAGAGCTCGTCATCCGCAGCGACCTTGCTATTAATGTTGGCGACCATGACATCGTTCATCTGCGCAACAGCCGACCAAGGCCTATCGCTAAGCCGTAGCATGTTCTCGTGTCCAAAGTGAGTATCGCTGGTAAACCAGATCACGGGGACCTCCTAACGCTGCGAGGCATCTGCATCCCTTAGGGCTTACCCCTCGTTCTTCCATCCAAACGGGTCAAGCACCCAAAAAATCAGATCGAGCACGCCGCCGGTCATCATAGCGACGGCAAGGGCCATACAAACGTGCAGAGAGACAGCACTTCGGAGCACATCGAACGGCCCCAGAACAGCCAGCAGCGCGACCGCTGCGCCGGCAAGGCACAGCGCGAGGCACGGCCCCGCATCCTTGACGCATTTCTTTGCGAGATGCTTGGTGTTGTCACTCATTACTATCGAGCTCCTTAGAGGGTCGTTGTTCAGCTTCATGCCGCCGCGGCAGAGCAGGGCGGCAGGGTAAGTGTCCCATGCCGTGCGGACACGTATGCAAGCTCATACCAAACTGCCAATCCAAATCGTCATACACCTAAAACACGAACGATCGATCTGTTATCCTGGCGCCAACATAGTCTTTCGAAAGGTTTGGCCGGGATGACTACGCAGCACCAGATTGATATTGAATTCGACTCGCTTGCACGCGAGAACGATTCACCCAAGCTCATCGCCAATTCGAAGGCGACAGGCGGAACACTACTATCCGTTATCAAAGAGCAGCTCTCAACCTGCAGCTCTTTTGACTTTTGCGTAGCGTTTGTTGCAGACGGCGGCCTTCAAATCCTGGTCGAGGCGTTCCAAGAGCTCAAACAGCGTGGCATTAAGGGCAGGCTGCTCACGTCCACCTATCTCAACTTCAACTCACCCGACGCCTTTCACAAGCTTCTGGAATACGACAACATGGAAGTTCGCGTATTCCAGGGTAATTTGCATGCCAAGGGATACATTTTTGATAAGGGCGAAACCAGCACGGTCATCGTCGGCAGCTCGAACATGACGCAGACCGCCCTCACCTGTAATAAAGAATGGAACGTGCTGTACCAGACTGTCGAGAACAGCCGCTTACTCGGCGAACTGAGGGGCGAGTTCAATTCGTTGTGGAACGACACCTCAACCATTACGCTTTCGCGAGAATGGATTGAGAACTATGCCGCATATCGATCGGCACGTCCGCCAAAGCCCAAATCAAAACCGACATTCAGATCTGCTGAAACGCCGGCGCAGAATGACCTCGAAGAAATCAAGCCCAATAAAATGCAGCAGCGCGCCCTTGAGGCGCTCGGTGCAATCCACCGCAAGGGTGAGACCCGCGCCCTGCTGGTCTCGGCAACCGGCACCGGCAAGACCTTCCTTTCGGCGTTCGACGTGCTCGCAACTAAACCTCGGCGCGTCCTCTTTCTTGCGCACCGCCGGCGCATTATCGATGCCTCCCGTGCAAGCTACGAACGCCTCTTAGGTAGTACCTATACGTTCGACACCTATCAAACTGACAAGAATATAAGCAATGCTACCTGCGTGTTTGCCATGTGTTCTTCGGTCGCCAAACATCTGAGCGATTTCCGTCCCGATGAGTTCGACTACATCGTCATCGACGAGGCCCACCGCACGGGATCCCAGGGTTACCAATCCATCATGTCGCACTTTACGCCTCGATTTTATCTGGGCATGACCGCTACGCCTAATCGCACCGACGGCTATGACGTCTTTGCCCTTTTCAATCACGTCATCGCGTTCCAGATCACGCTGCAGGACGCTTTGGCCGAGGAGATGCTAGCCCCCTTCCATTATTTTGGCATTCACGATCTGGAGATTGACGATGAGACAATCGAAGATACCGCCCTGTTCGGACGCTTGACGTCCGATGAGCGCGTGCGTCACATCACCGAGAAAATCGAAGAGTATAGCGTCACCAAAAGCAACCGCAGGGGCTTAATTTTCTGCAATCGAAACGCCGAGGCAAAAAAGTTGTCATGCAAATTCAACGCTCTCGGATATCGAACGGCTGCGATTAGCGGTCAAGATTCCGATGAGGTCCGCGATGCCGCGATCAGCCGACTTGAAGCCGGCGAGCTCGAGTACATTTTCTCGGTCGATATCATGAACGAAGGCGTCGACATCCCCTCGCTCAATCAGATCATCATGCTTCGACGCACCGACTCCGCAATCATCTTTATTCAACAGCTCGGACGAGGTTTGCGCCTGAATGATGGCAAGGAATACGCACTGGTGCTCGACTTCATTGGCAACTACCAGAGCAACTTCTTGGTGCCCATCGCGCTTTCGGGTGACAAGACGTATAACAAAGACCGTCTGCGCCGTCTTGTCCAAGAGGGCGATTCGGCGATCCCCGGATGCTCGACCGTGAGCTTCGATCGTATTTCCGAGGCACGCATTTACAAGGCCATCGACGGCGGCGATTTCACCTCCGTCAGGTTTTTGAAAAACGAATATCTCGACTTGCGCCAAAAACTCGGCAAGATTCCCTCGCTGCTTGAATTTGATCGCAACGGCTCCATCGATCCGCTGCTTATCTTCAAGAATAGCGGTCTGGGGTCCTACCACGCATTTCTTTCCAAATACGAGCCGGACTACACGGTTCAATTTACCTCTGATCAGACCAAGATTCTCAAATTTATTTCTCAAAAACTTGCCGCGGGCAAGCGATTCGAAGACCTCTATTTGCTTCAAACGCTCGTCGAAGCCGGACACGAGGGCTACCGGCATATGCGCGAAGCTGCGCTTAGGAACTACCGCGCACAGCTTAAGGACAGCGCCGTTAGGTCGGCAATCGCAGTCCTTAAGGGCGACTTTGCCACTCCTAAGGATTTCGTTTCCCTGCTTATTGACGATGGAACCGGACCTCGTCTGACCGAAGTGTTTGCGACCGCCTTGCGCAACGCAGAGTTCAAGCGTCAGATTCTCGAGGTGCTGGATTTTGGTATTGAGCGCAACCGACTCGACTATGCCGAGACGTACGAAAACACAAATTTCGTTCTCAACGCCAAGTACACGTATGAGGAGGTTTGCCGTCTGATGAACTGGCAAAAGAACATCAACGGCCAAAACCTTGGCGGATACTTCTACGATGAAAAGACCAATACATTCCCCGTGTTTATTAACTATGACAAGGCGCCCGACATTAGCGAGTCCATTCAGTATGAAGACCGCTTTGTTTCGCCGAGCAAGCTTATCGCAATCTCCAAGGGCAACCGTACGCTCAACTCTCCCGAGATTCTGCGACTGCAGGCATGGCCGGAAAATGGCCTGAAGACGTATTTGTTTATGCGAAAAAACAAGGACGATAAGGGTGGCAAGGAGTTCTATTTCTTAGGCGAAATGCACCCGACCGGCGAGTTCGAAGCTATTAAAACTAAGAGCGGCGACAACGCCGTCGAAATCGAATATGAGCTCAATGCGCCCGTGAGGCAGGACATTTACGAGTTTATGCTCAGCGATTTGAGTGAGGCAGAGTAACAAAAAGGAGCGGATCGCCATGTGGCGCCCCACTCCTTTTTCTACTTAAGTCCGAGCTTTTTTTCGAGCTCCTTAACGACTTTAACGTCTGCCGGAAGCCAATCGACATCCCACAGGTTATTGGTATCAAGCCATTTCATATCCTCGTGAGCGTGCTCTTTGAACTCCCCAGAAAGGATGGTAGCTAGGTAGCACTGCATCGACAGGTGGAACGTCTCGTAATCGTGTTCGACCGTGCAAAGATAGTCAAGGTTACCGATCGTGACCTCGAGCTCTTCTTGAATCTCGCGCACGATTGCCTGCTCGCCGGTCTCGCCCGGCTCGAGCTTGCCACCCGGAAATTCCCAGCCGTCTTTAAACTCACCATAGCCGCGCTGGCAGCTCAGGATTTTTCCGTCCTTCTGAATAATCGCTGCTGCAACATTGATTGATTTCATAACTAGCTATCACCTCTCCAGTTGAGCCCAACCAGTATAGGCGATCGGCCGCCCGCCATGTCCCAGTCGCCTGAAAATCGCCTGCTCGACCAACCCTTGACGCCGACTTGCTACCGGCTCACCATCCACCGGTATCGAGGTCTAATACTTTTCCGCGAAGTGAACGTCTGTTTTTGGACCCCTGGAGCATCCGCATTTTCCAGTGGTAAAATCACGGGATTCCAGCACCGAAACCGCAAGAAACGATGCCCTTAAAGTGTCGATGCTTCGGGGGTCCGATTTAGCTCGTTCACTTCTCGGAAAAGTATTAGACCTCGCTGCTAGCTATCCAGAAGGACACCTCTCCCTTCCCCACCGCCACGCAAAAACTCATCCAACATTAATCTTGGCTCAAGAATCGCTTAATCTATAACCTGCACTATAGAGTTCGACCAAGGGCGGGGCGGTGCCGCACAACGCAGGCCGCCGAATGCAACGCTCGCGCCCGGGCAGATCGCCTGGCGTCGCGCCCATCGAACGAAAGGACAGGTCATGGACGACCTCGAAAAAGTTGAAACCATCCGCACCAAGTGCAACGTGAGCTACACCGATGCCAAAGCCGCGCTCGACGCCGCCGACGGCAACGTTCTGGACGCCATCATTTGGCTCGAGTCGCAGGGCAAGACCCAGACCACGTCAGCGCACGCCGCCACCGAATCCGAGCCGGTCGATGAGCCCTCGGCCGAGATGGTCGCTGCGCAGGTCGCCTACGAAAAGTCGAGCGAAAAGACCGACTTCTCTAAGAAGATGGACAGCGTGTGGGAGTACCTCAAAAAGCTCTTCCGCCTGAGCCTGGAGACCAAGTTTGTCGCCACGCGCCGCGACGCCATCATCCTCAACATTCCCATCCTGATCCCCATCGTCGCCCTGTTTGCCTGGGGCGCCACGATATGGCTGATGTTGATTGGCCTGTTCTTTGGCATGCGCTACCGCATCGACAGCGACGGCGACGTGCCCGGCAGCATCAACAACCTGATGAATCACGCCGCCGACGCCGCGGACGGCATCAAGCAAAATCTGAACGACGACAAGTAATCGCAGACGGGAGCATGCATGGCACGGATTCTGATCGTAGAGGACGAGGAGAAAATCGCCCGCTTTGTGACGCTCGAACTGGAGCACGAGGGTTACCAGGTGGAGCACGCCGCCGACGGCCGCACCGCCGTGGACCTGGCGCTGGAGCGCAACTACGATCTGATTCTGCTCGATGTGCTGTTGCCGCAGCTCAACGGCATGGAGGTGCTGCGACGCGTCCGCAAGCACAAGGATGTGCCGGTGATCATGGTCACCGCGCGCGATGCCGTGATGGACAAGGTGGCCGGGCTCGATGCCGGCGCCGACGATTACCTGACCAAGCCGTTTGCGATTGAGGAGCTGTTCGCACGGATCCGCGTGGCGTTGAAGCGCTCGGAGGCCGTGCGGGCGGCTTCGGGCGTTGGCGGCGTTGGGGCCGGGACGGGCGCTACGGGCGCCGCTGCGATACCCCCGGCTGGCGACTCGACCCAGGCATCCGCCTCGCCCTCCCCCGCCGCGCTCACCGTGAGTTCGGTCGCGCTCGATCCCGACCGCCGCGAAGTCACGGTCGGCGGCTCGCCCATCGCGCTCACTGCCCGCGAGTTCGACGTCCTCGCCCTGCTTATGGCGCACGCCGGCACCGTGCTCACGCGCGAGCGCATCGCGCACGAGGCGCTGGGCTACGAATACGTGGGCGACACCAACAACGTCGACGTGCACATCGCGCACCTGCGCGCCAAGATCGAGGACGCCGGCGGCGCCCGCATCATCCAGACCGTGCGTGGGGTGGGCTATGTCTGCCGCGCGTAACGCCGAGGCCAAGCGCGTCACATCCATCGCCCGCGCCATCAACTGGAGCTATATGTGGCGCCGCTTGATGAGCTACGTCTGGCTCGATCTGCTGCTGATGGTGATTGCGGCGGCGATCCTCGTCTATGGATACAACCAGATGCTGCCCGACGGCGCGTTTACCGCAGGATGGATCCCCGGCGTCGCCGTTCACGGCATGTCGCTGGCGCCTGCGCGCGGCTGGGACCTGGCAACGCTCACCTATACCGTCGAGCTTGCGCGTACCACCAAGACTTTCCCCCTCGCGCAGGACCTCGTCGCGCTATGGCCTCTCTACCTTGTCGTTGTGGGTTGGCAGGTCATCAGCGTGCTCGACATGCTCGGCGGCGCCCGTCGCGTGCGCCGCACCATGGCGCCGCTCAACGACCTGGCCTTGCGCGTGGACGAGCTCGGCCGTATGCAGCTCTCCGGCGGCAAGATGGAAACACTGGAGCAGGCCATCGAGCGCGCAAGCGTCGACTCGCCGAGCGTCACTACCGGCGACGCCGACCTGGCAAGCATCGAGGTTGCACTCAACCGCCTATTGCGCCAGATGCAAGAGGCCAAACTGCAGCAAATGCGCTTTGTCAACGATGCGAGCCACGAGCTGCGCACGCCCATCGCGGTGATTCAGGGCTACGTAAACATGCTCGACCGCTGGGGCAAAGACGACCCGGACGTGCTGGCAGAATCCATCGCGTCCCTCAAGGCCGAAAGCGAGCACATGCAGGAGCTCGTGGAGCAGCTGCTGTTTTTGGCGCGCGGCGATGCCGGACGCACGGTCCTGCGGCGTGCGGATACCAACCTGGCCGCACTGGTCGGCGAGGTATGCGAGGAATCGCAGATGATCGATACCGAGCACACGTATCGGCTGGCCTTTGACGCTGCGCTTGTCAGCGACCCGCGCTGCGACGCGCCCGTCGACGTGGCGCTCGTGAAGCAGGCTCTGCGCGTGATCGTGCAAAACGCCGCCAAGTACTCGGATGCGGGAACGACCGTCACATTTGGCATAACGCCCAATGCGGGCATGGGCACGATCGACATAAGCGTTGAGGACGAGGGCATCGGCATGAACCAGGAATCCGCAGCTCACGCGTTTGAACGGTTCTACCGCGCCGACAATGCACGCGATGCCGGCGCACAGGGCTCGGGTCTGGGGCTTGCCATTGCCAAGTGGATCGTCGATAGCCATGGCGGCGTCATTGGCGTGACCTCAGTCGAGGGCGTCGGCAGCCGCTTTACGATTCGCCTGCCGCGCTAGGAAGCCCCTCGGCATAAATAAAGGGATAGGGCCACACGGCCCTATCCCTTTTTGCTAGCTATGGCAGCTTGTACGCTACTCGCGGCACAGATGCACGGCGAAGCCGGCGAACTCGCGCTTAAAGTACACGAGCTTGGTGCTACCGTCGGGCAGCAGCGCGCGCGACTCTTCGTTGACCTCGAGCCCGCGCTCGGCAAACCACTTCTCGGCCGCATCAATGTCGTTGACGGCAAAGCCGATGTGGCCCTTGGTGCCACGACCATTCTGCTTCATGACCTCGACCAGCGAATCGTTAAAGTACGAAACCGGGGTCTCGATAACGGGCAGACCCATCATCGTCGAGAACAGCTCCGCGATCTCCAAGGCGTCTGCCGGGTTGGCGGCGTTAATGCCCACATGGGCAACGCGCATACCAAAGAGCTCGACCGGATTGGCGTTCTGCTCACTCATACAGTCAGCGCCTACTGAGCCATGACGTCGAGGACGGCCTTCTCGGCGGCGACGCGGTTCATGCCGGTCATGAAGGGCACACCGCTCACGTACGGGCAGGTGAGGCCCTCGGGGGCAACGGTGGTGGCGATCAGCAGGTCGGCGCCCTCGTCGCAAACGTCCTTGGCCTCGGAGATGGCGCACTGCACGATCTCGTACTTGTCGGCGTAACCGTTGGCGTCGAGCAAGGTGGCGACCTTCTGGGCAACGAGCGTGGAAGTAGCAGCGCCAGCACCGCAAGCCAAAACGATCTTCTTCATAGGTAATGTCTCCCTTCGTGGTTTACTTTAGGTAAGTGTACCGCAGCGAGCGATGGCACTCAGCCTCGATGAGCTTTTATGCCAGTTTGCTTGCGCGCTGCGTATAATACATCTAGTACGTGTTGTCATACCGCTCGCTTTATGAGCGACTAAGGACCCTAATATGCCCGATTCCCGCACCCTCTGGACCGCCGTCGTCATTATTTGTATCGCCATATCGGTGTTCTTTAGCGTAAAAAAACGCACCACGTTTAAGCGCCTGCAACAGCTTATGGCTGCCAAGCAGTGGGACGAGTTCGATCGCTTGCTCGATGGCAAACTCACCAGCATGCTGTACCCGCGCTACAACCGCGACTACCTGCGCCTGAACTCCTATCTGCTGCGCGAGGACCACAAGCGCGCCGACGAGATGTTCGATTTGCTGCTGGGACTCAATCTGCCCAAGATGCAGCGCGTCGACCTGGTGATTAAGGCCTTTAACTACTACGTTGGCCAGGAGGACCGCAAAAAATCCAAGGAGCTCCTGCACGAGATCAAGGGCTTTGAGGGCGGTCAGGCCGAGGCAGTCGCACACGAATGCCAGCTGATGTACGACACGATGATCTTGAAGCGCCACAACGACATTCCCGAGCTGGAGCGCATGCTCAAGGAGGCCGGTGACGACAAGGTCAAGAGCTGCCGCCTGGAATACCTGCTGGCCCTGCAGTACCAAAACAAGGGCGACGAAGCCAAGTTCCAGGAGTTCCTGGAGAAGTCGGGCCAACACTCGATGGCCGTCAACGCGTAACGGACGGCTTGTGCTAGACTTCTAGTCTCACGGGGGCGTGGCGGAATTGGCATACGCAGGAGACTTAAAATCTCTCGCCGCAAGGATTGTGGGTTCGAGTCCCACCGCCCCTACCATATGGAGCTTTCGAGCCCGTGTCCCCAAGGGACGCTGGCTCGTTTCTTTTAGATGCCGGTGGGACTCGAACCCGCGAGGGGGCGAGCGTTAAGCGGACGTGCAGCGTCCGTAGCGAGCCGGCGAGGGCGCCGACAGGCGGCCGAAGCCGGTGCGTATTTGCGCAGCAAATGCGCGGACGTCCCACCGCCCCTACCATTTGGTTTTTACGAGCCCGCGTCCCCCAGGGATGCGGGCTCGTTTCTTTTACACGCCGGCGGGGCTCTAAGTTGCGGTGGAATAGATCCTGTTTATACCGTTTACCAGCTTATTTAGGAACTATTTCACCGCAACTCAGAGGAAGACGGTTAAAGAGCACTCAGGCTCGGGGTCCAGCCGATGGTGGGGGTCGCGCCGTCGAGAGTCTCGTTGATGGTGGCGGCCATGCCGGCGAGTAGGCTGTTCTCGCTTACGGTGAGCGTCTTGTAGCCGCCGGCACGCATGAGTTCGCGGATCACCACGGCGCCAGCCAAGATCACGCCCGCGCGTTTGGGCTGTACACCCGGTAGCGCGGCGATGCCTTCCGCGTCCAACACAGACATGCGCTCGATAGCGGCCGAGACCTGCTCCAGCGACAGCTCGCGTAGGTGAACAAAGCTCGAATCGTACGGTTCCAGCTCGTGGACCAGAGCCACCAGCGTAGTCACCGTGCCACCCACCGCGACCAGACGCTCGGCGCGCTCAAAGTCGCTGGGCAGGCCTTCAAAATAGGCGGCGAACTGCTCGCCTGCCCACGAGGCAGCGGCAGCAAGCTCGCCGCGTGCGGGCGGCAGCGCCGAGAAAAACCGCTCCGTCACGCGACGGCAACCGATGTCCAGTGAGCGCGTTCCCTCCAGCGCAAAGACCCCGCGCTCAGGCGCATAGACGCCCGTCGCGAGCTCCGTGGAGCCGCCACCCGAATCGGCGACGATGGTGCGCTCGCCTGCAAAGTCGTGCGCTACGCCAAAAAACGTCAGGCGCGCCTCAACCTCGCCCGGAATCACCTGCGGTTCGAGCCCCAGATCGCGCAGGCCGTCCAGCAGCAGCGTGGCATTGGACGCATCGCGCGCAGCGCTCGTGCACGTGGTGCAGATGCACGCGGCCCCAAAGGCACGGGCCTCGTCCACAAACATCCGACACGCAGCGAGCACGCGCTCAACGGCCGCCTCGCAAAAGCGCCCCGTCGCATCCACGCCCTCGCCCAAATCGGTAATCTCGGTATGCTTGGACGATTCCACGATCGCCCCGCCCTCGACCTGGGCCAGCACCAGTCGCGACGACACCGTTCCCAGGTCAATCGCCGCCACCTTATATCGTTTGCAATTCGTCATTGCAGGCTCCCCTCCGGGCGCTACTCGCCGTTGGACACGACCGTCTGGCCCTCGACGCCGTTAAATCCAAACAGCATGTCGAGCGTCTGGATGTACCACGGTGCGTCCTTGCCGACCTCTTCGATCTCTTTGGCAACTTCGCTGGCCTTCTTGGCGTTTGAGGACTTTTTGCTCGAAGACGAATCCGAATCGTCGTCCAGGCCCTGCACTTCAATCCTCTTCTCGCCGGGCATCACCAGGCCCAAGTCCTCGGATGCCGCGTCTTTAATGCCCTCCTCCGAGAGCAGTTTGTCGACGCTTTTCTGCAGCTCGTCGTTGTACTGCTGGCGAATCTCGACCTGCTTGGCCAAGATATCGCTCGAACGCTTTGCCACGTACAGGTCGCGCACGGGGAAATACAGGCTCACGAGCACCAGGGCAACGACGATGCCGATGAATAGCCCTCGCTGGGGACCGTGGGTAAAGTCGTAGATCGCCTTGACCACCGCGTTGTCGTTGGCGTAGTGCATGAAGTCCGAGCCCGAAAGACGGCTCGAGGGCCTGGTCGACTTTTCGTGCGTTTGAGCCGAGGGACGCGACGCATGCGACGAACGTGCCGGGCGCACCGGTCCATCTGCCGAAGTATTCACTTGAGCATTGGGACGCGAGGTACTTGTCGGGCGCTGCGTGGAGCGATCGGCGCCGGCGTAAGCGGACCCACCGAGCTGCACCGTGCGCGCACGGCGAGGCGACGGCTCACGCGAACCGGCGGAATAGTACCTGTTGTCGTAAATCTGATCCATGTGCGCCTTGTGCGGTTGAGGTTTGTTTGCGCTAAGTATTCTAGTTATAGCACGAGCGCGCGCACCACCTTCGGCGGCCTTTGCTCGACATAAAAAAGGCGCTGAGCCATATGGCTCAGCGCCCAACGGCGGCCATCAGAAGCGGAGCGGAGCCGAGTCAACCCCGCTCCCCGCGTGCACCACTTGTTTAGCGAATGTTGTAAAACGCTGCCTTGCCGGCGTAGCGCGCACTGCCCTCGAGCTCGTCCTCGATGCGAATGAGCTGGTTGTACTTGGCGATACGGTCGCTGCGGCACGGGGCGCCCGACTTGATCTGGCCGACGTTAACACCCACGACCAGGTCAGCGATCGTGGAGTCCTCGGTCTCGCCGGAGCGGTGGCTCACGATGCAAGCGTAGCCGGCCTCCTTGGCGGTCTCGATGGCCTCGAGCGACTCGGTGAGCGTACCGATCTGGTTGACCTTGACCAGGATCGCGTTGGCGGCACCAAGCTCGATGCCCTTCTTGAGGCGCTCGGTGTTGGTGACGAACAGGTCGTCGCCTACGAGCTGCACCTTGTTGCCAATGCGGCGGGTGAGCTCGACCCAGCCGTCCCAGTCCTCCTCTGCCATGCCGTCCTCGATGGAGATGATGGGATAGGTGTCGACAAGCTTCTCCCAGTAATCGACCATCTGAGCGCTCGTATACTCAACGCCCTCGCCCTTGAGCTCGTACATGCCGGTCTCAGCGTTGTAGAACTCGGTCGATGCCGGATCCATGGCGTACATGAAGTCGACGCCGGGCTTAAAGCCAGCCTTCTCCACGGCCTTGGTGATGTACTCGAACGGCTCGGCATTGGTCTTAAGGTTGGGGGCAAAGCCGCCCTCGTCGCCCACGCCGCCGCCCAGGCCGGCCTCGTGCAGCACGCCCTTGAGGGTGTGGTAGACCTCGGCGCACCAACGCAGGCCCTCGGCAAAGTTCGGGGCGCCCACCGGCATGATCATGAACTCCTGGAAGTCGACGTTATTGTCGGCATGCACACCGCCGTTGAGGATGTTCATCATGGGCGTGGGCAGCAGGTGGGCATTGACGCCGCCCAGATACTGGTACAGCGACAGGCCCGCCGACTCGGCAGCGGCGCGAGCAACGGCCAGCGACACGCCCAGGATGGCGTTGGCACCGAGCTTGGTCTTGTTGGGGGTGCCGTCCGCGGCAATCAGCGCGGCATCGACGGCGCGCTGGTCGAAGGCGTCGAGGCCCACGACGGCGTTAGCGCACTCGTTGTTGACGTGCTCGACGGCCTGCGAGACGCCCTTGCCCAGGTAGCGGCCCTTGTCGCCATCGCGCAGCTCGCAGGCCTCAAAGGCGCCGGTCGAAGCGCCCGAAGGCACCATCGCGCGACCGAAGCTGCCGTCCTCGAGCACGACCTCGACCTCGACGGTGGGATTGCCGCGGCTGTCGAGAACCTCGCGACCGTAGACGTCCAAAATATCGCTCATGTTGTCTCCCTCTCACTTGGAAACGTAGTGGATGCAAGCGACTGGCCGACTGCGTACCATCGGTGCGCCTCCGTAAGTTAGCCCTGTCGCACTTTTTGTATTATGCCCTAAGTTAGCCGAGGGATACACTTGATTTTCGAAAAATTTAGCGGGAACGATGAGGCGCGTCAGCCCGTCGTTCCCGCAGTCTTACTCCTCCGCCTTTGCGGCATCCCACAGGTCGTTGAGGCCGTGGGTCGAGAGCTCGGTCAGATCCACGTGGGCATCGGCCGCCATCTGCTCCATCGCGGCCCAGCGGCGGCGGAACTTTGCTGTGCTGGCACGCAGGGCGCTCTCGGCGTCGATACCCTCCTTGCGCGCGACGTTGACCAGGGCAAAGAGCAGATCGCCAAACTCCATTTCGCGCTCGGGCGAGCCAGGGGCCTCGGCCTCAAACTCGGCACGCTCCTCGGCGACCTCGTCCCACACATCCTGGACCGTCTCCCACTCAAAGCCCACGGCAGCCGCCTTGCGCGACACCTTCTGAGCCTGCATCAGCGCCGGTAGATGCGTGGGCACGCCGTCGAGCAGGCCCTCGGGCGCAGCCTCGCCTGCCGCCACGGCCTTGTCCTTGGCAGCCCTCTCGGCAAGCTTGACCTCGTCCCAAATCTTGAGTACCTCGTCGGAGCTGTCGGCATCCGCATCGCCAAACACGTGCGGGTGGCGACGAATGAGCTTGGCGTCGATATCGCGCGCCACGTCGGCCAGTGTAAACTCGCCGGCGTCGGCCGCAATCTGCGCATGCAGCACTACCTGCATGAGCACGTCGCCCAGCTCCTCGCGTAGGTGAACCGCGTCGTCCGCCTCGATGCAGTCGAGCGCCTCGTAGGCCTCCTCGATCATGTTCTTGCCAATGCTGCGGTGCGTCTGCTCACGGTCCCACGGGCAGCCATCGGGCTGACGCAGACGCCAGATGGTCTGCACCAGATGCTGCAGCTCGGTCGACGCGTCTACCAGCGTGGACAGATCGCGCGAGCCCTCGGCATTTTGCTGAGCCATGTGCTGCGCCATGGCTACTCCTCCTCCATGACCACGTGGCGGAACGTGCCGCCCTCGTAGATGCCGTAGCTGTGCGTACCGTCCTTGGGAATGCTCACGCTGCCGGGGTTGAAGAGCCACAGGCCCAGGTGCGCGGCGCTTTCCTCGTTGACCTTGATGTGCGTATGGCCGTAGACGAGCGCGGAGCCCTCGGGCAACGCGGGCGCGTGGTCGACGCTGTTGTGCATGCCGGCGCCAAAGACATGGCCGTGCGTCAGGAACAGCTCGCGGCCGGTCTCGTCGAACAGCGTGGCATAGTCGGCCATGACGGGGAAGTCGAGCACCATCTGGTCGACCTCGGCGTCGCAGTTGCCGCGCACCGCGATGATGCGGTCGGCCAGGGCGTTGAGCAGCGGAATCACGCGCTTGGGGGCGTAGTCGCGCGGCAGGTCGTTGCGCGGACCGTGATAGAGCAGGTCGCCCAGCAGGACGATGCGGTCGGGCTGCTCGGACTCGATGGCGGCACAGAGGCGCTCAGCCCAGTATGCCGAGCCGTGGATGTCGGAGGCGATGAGGTATTTCATGGTGGTCCTTTCGGTGAGGTTGATGGGGTGGGTGTGGCGCGTCGCCGACCGTGTCACTCAAATTGCAGTGCCGCGCTCTGGGCCGTCTGCATCACGCGCTGGAGCGGCACATCGTGCTCGCGGGCAAGACGGGCGCAGTCCTCGTACTCGGGCGCCGCGCGCTCACTGCCGTCGGACAGGGTGGCTACCTTGACGAACACCTCGCCCCATGGCGTCGTTACGCGCTCAAAGCGGCGTGGTAGGCAAACACGCTCCATAACCTGGCGGCGGATGGCATTGGTCGTGGTTTCCAAAAAGATAATCGTCTGCAGGCGCTCGATATCCTCGTGGGTACAGATTACCTGCAGCTGCCAGCCGGGACGGCCCTTCTTGCAATAGAGGGGCAGCCAATGCACCTCGCGCGCACCGGCCTCGCGCAGGCGGTCGGCGGCGTAGGCGAGCACCTCGGGCGATGCGTCGTCGATATCGCATTCCAGCTTGACGATAGTCTCGGGCGCATCGGTCTCGCGGGACAGCGGGGATTTGCTATCGCATTGCATACGGTCCGGATCCTTTCCGCACGGGCTCGTTTTGTTCATCCAAACGCTAGCACATCGGACGTGGCACAGGCGTGACTTTCGTCCGTCGCCGCCCTCGCCCCTATCCAAACATGTACATCAGCCTCCAAACATGTCATTTTCTGCAGCTTTTGGAGGCTGATGTACATGTTTTGACGCGGGGCCGATGCTGCGTGGCGACCCTCGCACGCGACCCACCTTTCCAGTCGATTTCGGCCCCCGGTGCGCTCGTCGCATCGGGGGCCGCGCCATTACAATGAAGCGGATTCGCTTGACGCAAAGGAGCCGCTATGCCCATGTGCCCGCTGGTCGATTGCCATACCCACACCTCGTTTTCGGACGGGCATGCCTCGTTTGAGGACAACGTCCGTGCCGCTGCTGCGGCCGGCTGCCGCGTCATGGTCTCGACCGACCATCTCACCCTGCCCGCCAGCATGGATGCCAACTGCGAAGTGCAGGTTACTGAGGGCGACCTGCCGGCACATCATCTGGCTTTTGAGGATGCCCGCAAGCTTGCCGCGCAGATCGCGCCGGAGCTCGAGCTTATCTATGGCTTTGAATGCGATTGGTACGAGGGCTGCGAGCCTTTGGTCGAGCGCTGGTCCGCGGGTGCCATAGTACGCTTGGGCAGTGTGCACTGGATTGGCGATCCAGGCGATATCATGGCCGGCGCTGCGGGCACGGCAGGGACAGAGGGTGTCGCACGCCCCGATACGCCCGATTCGCGCTGCGGTTGGATCGACGACGACACCGACCTGCACGTTTGGGAAAACCTGGGGGTACGCGGCGTGTGGGAGCGCTACGTCGACGACTGGTGCCGCGCCTGCGAGAGCCCGCTCAACTTTGATGTAATGGCTCACCCCGACCTGGTCATGCGCTTTTCGAAGGAAGGCTTTGCGCCCGACTTTGACCCCGCACCGTTTTGGCAGCAGATGGCCGAATGCGCCCACGATACGGGCCGCCGCATTGAGGTCTCGACCGCCGCACCGCGCAAGGGCCTCGACGACTACTATCCCACGACCGGATTGCTGCGTTGCTTTGCCCACGCCGAGGTGCCGATCACTTTTGGCTCAGACGCACACCGCGCCTGCGACATCTGCTGGAACATCCGTGAGGCCCAGGCACACGCCTACGACTGTTGCTACCGAACCTTCGACATCCCCCACCCCACCGGCGAATGGGAACCCACACCCCTCGCCTAACTAGTCGTTTAAGAACGTCCCCAATGACTAGTGGCGGCGGGCGTTGAGTTCGCCGGCCAACTCGTCGAGGGTGATGCCGTAGCGCTCAAGCGTCACGAGCAAGTGGTAGACCAGGTCGCCGGCCTCGTAGCGGATGTGATCGTGATCGTTATCCTTGCAGGCCATGATCACCTCGCTTGCCTCCTCGGCAAGCTTCTTGAGCAGCTCGTCCTCGACGTCGGTCAGCAGACGCGCGGTATAGCTCTCCTGCGGCGATGCATCACGACGACCGTGAATCACCTCGGCCAGACCTGTCAGCGTCTCACCGATATTTCCATCCTGAACGTTTGCGGTGCGCACACCCATGGTTCAATCCTTTCTGGTGGCCGAGCGTCTAATCGAGCGCCCGCCCTACGCGAGTTTCTTAAAGAAACAGGTACGGTTGCCGGTATGGCAGGCCGGGCCCGGCGAGTCGACCTTGACCAGCAGCGTATCGCTATCGCAGTCGGCCCAGAGCTCCTTGACCTCTTGCATATTGCCGCTCGTCGCGCCCTTGTTCCAGAGCTCCTGACGGCTGCGGCTCCAAAACCACGTGGTACCGGTCTTGAGCGTCAGCCCCACCGATTCCTCGTTCATCCAAGCAACCATAAGCACCTCGCCGGTGTCATACTGCTGAACCACACAAGGAATCAGCCCGCGGGCGTCGTACGTAAGATCAGACGCTTCTATTACCTCGGTCATCATTTCTCCCAAGCAACAAACGAAATCCCACAGGTCGGCGAGGGTTGTCCAGGTGCCCGAGATTCCGAGCGACAAGCCCGACGACGCGTACTTAAGTACGCGAGGAGGGTTGGAGCCAGAAGGTCGGGTGCCTGGGCAAGCCGCAGCGCTAAAAGTCCAGCCTCACAGGGATGCCCTGCGACGCCATATACTCCTTCACCTGGCGAATGCTGAACGTCCCAAAGTGAAAGACGCTCGCCGCCAGCACGGCATCGGCCTCGCCCTCGATCACGCCCTCGGCAAAATGTTCGAGCGTGCCCACGCCGCCGCTCGCAATCACCGGAATCGGCACCGCGCGCGCCACGGCGCGGGTGAGCGCCAGGTCAAAGCCAGCCTTGGTGCCGTCGCGGTCCATGCTGGTCAGCAGGATCTCGCCGGCACCGCGGCGAGCCGCCTCCTCGGCCCACGCCACCGCGTCGATGCCCGTGGCGTTGCGGCCTCCCGCGGTAAAGACCTCCCACTTGTCGGCACCGGATGCGCCGGGCAAACCAACGCGCTTGGCATCGATCGCCACGACCACGGCCTGGCTGCCAAACGCCGCGGCAGCCTGGCTGATCAGCGACGGGTCACGCACGGCGGCAGAGTTGAGCGACACCTTATCGGCACCGGCGGCAACCATGGTCCGCATGCCCGCCAGGTCGCGAAAGCCGCCGCCCACGGTATAGGGAATAGCGAGCTCCTCGGCTGCGTGCGCCGCCATCTCGATGGTCGTCGCGCGGTTGTCGCTCGTCGCGGTAATGTCCAAAAATACAACCTCGTCCGCACCCTCGCGGTCATAGGCACGCGCCAGCTCCACCGGATCGCCCGCATCGCGTAAGCTCACAAAGTTGACGCCCTTGACCACACGGCCGTCCTTGACGTCCAGGCAGGGAATCACACGTTTGGTAAGCATGGGCTACTCCTCCCCTCGGGCGGCGGCCAGTGCCTGGGCCAGCGTAAAGTTGCCCTCGTAGAGCGCACGGCCGGTAATGGCACCCTCAATAGCATCCTCACCCACTGCGGCCAGCGCACGGATGTCGTCGAGCGTCGAGATGCCGCCCGATGCCACGACGGGAAAGCCCGCGACCTCGGCCACATGGCGATACGCCGCCACATCGATGCCCGTCTGCATGCCATCGCGCGCAATGTCGGTATACACCAGATGCTTAAAACCCAGCTCGGAAAGCTGCGCCACAGCGTCGTCGAGCGCCACGCCCGCGCCGTCACGCCAGCCATTCACCTTGACCTGGCCGTCGCGTGCGGCGATATCTGCCACCAGCAGCTCGCCAAAGCCGCGAGCCGCCACCTCGGCAAATCCCGGCTCGGTCACGATCACCGTGCCCAGCGCGATGCGACGCGCGCCATAGCCGGCCAACTCGTCGATGCGCGCAAGCGAGCGGACGCCGCCGCCCACGTCCACGGACAGACCGTCGACGCCGCAGATGGCCTTGATCGCCGCCGAGTTGGCAGCGCATGTGTCCTCGTCCTCGCCAAAGGCAGAGGACAAATCGACGACGTGCACCCAGCTTGCGCCCTGTTCGGCAAACGAGCGGGCGACGGCCACAGGGTCGTCGGAATATACCTTGCAGCGGCTGCGGTCGCCGCGCTCCAGGCGCACGACCTTGCCGCCGATCAGATCGATTGCGGGAAACAGGATCATCGGCCGGCCTCCTCGACGATGTTGACGAAGTTCTTAAGGATGCGCTGACCCAGCGCGGAGGATTTCTCGGGATGAAACTGGCAGCCCCACACGTTGCCGTGACGCACGATGCACGGGAAGCTCCGCGTATAGTGCGTGCGTGCCAGCACATCGGCGGTATCGGCGTCGTCGGCCACCGCATAGCTGTGGGTGAAGTACATGTTGGCACCCTCGGCAAAACCAGTAAGCAGCGGATCGGCTGCACCGGCGGGCGTCATGTGCACCTGGTCCCAGCCCACGTGCGGCACCTTCAGGCGGCTCGACTCCAGGCGCGTGCACGAACCGCGCATAATACCCAGGCCATCGACCCAAGGACCGCCAGCCTGCTCGGAGGCGTTGCCGTCGGCGACCGCGCCCTCGTCCGCAGGCACGCCCTCGTTGCCGCGCTCAAAAAATAGCTGAAGCCCCAGGCAGATACCGAGCAGCGGAGTTCCGGCGGCGACGGCATCGAGCACCGCGTCCGCCTCACCGCTCTGGCGCATAAAGGCGATCGCGTCATAGAACGCGCCCACGCCCGGGATGACCAGGCCGTCGGCGTTGCGGATCTGCTCCGGATCGTCCGACGTGCAGGCGGCGGAGCCGGCGCGCGCAAGCCCGCGCACAACGCTCGACAAGTTGCCCTTGTGGTAGTCGACCACCACGATCTTCGGTTCGCCCACGCGACCCTCCCTTTTCCCATTCAAAACCTGCCAAAAAGGGACAGGTTTATTTTGGTCGGTTAAACGTTCACCCACCACATGAGACAGCATTTCCGCAGATAAAACCTGCCAAAATAAACCTGTCCCTTTTTGGCAGGTTACAGCGAGCCCTTGGTGCTGGGGATGCCCTGCACGCGGGGATCAAGCTCACAAGCATGGCGCATCGTGCGGCCCACGGCCTTAAAGGCAGCCTCGATAATGTGATGCGAGTTGCCGCCCGCCAGCTCGCGCACGTGCAACGTGAGCTTGGCATCGCGTGCAAAGGCATAGAAGAACTCGACGGCCAGCTCGGTATCAAAGGTGCCCACGCGCTCGGTCGGCACGGGCAGCTCGCAGTATGCCTGCCCGCGGCCCGAGATATCCACGGCGGCCATCACGAGTGTCTCGTCCATGGCAATCGCCGCGTCAGCAAAGCGCGTAATACCCGCCTTGTCGCCCAGCGCTTGGCAAAACGCCTCGCCCAGCACGATGCCCGTGTCCTCGACGGTATGATGCGCGTCGACCTCGACGTCGCCCACCGCGTGCACCGTCAGATCGAACAGACCATGGCGGCCAAAAGCGTTGAGCATGTGGTCGAAATACGGCACGCCGGTCGAGATATCGCACACGCCAGATCCGTCCAGGTCGAGCTTTACGACAATGTCGGTCTCGCCCGTCTTGCGGGTTACCTCGGCATAGCGGTCCATCTACATCTCCTCCTTCACCAGCGCGGCAAACGCTGCCAGCACCTCGTCGTTTTCCTGCGGGGTGCCTACGGTAATGCGCAGGCAGTCCGCGAGCCCCGGCGCGTAGCTAAAGTCGCGCACCAAAATTGAATACTCGTCGCGCAGGCGCTCGCGCACGCGCGTGGCATGCGGCGTGCGCACGAGCACAAAGTTCGCCGCGCTCGGCCACGCCTCCACGGGCAAGCCCTCGGCAGCCATCACGCGCAGAGCGGCCAGCTCGCGCTCGCGCTCGGATGCGACCTGTGCCACCACGGGCGCGTACGCATCGCGGGCACGCACGCAGGCAAGCGCGGCGGCCTGGCTCAGCACATTGACCGAATAGATCTGGCGAATCGCCGCGAACACATCAACAACCTCGGGCACCGCGATCACATAGCCCAGACGCGTGCCGGCGGCGCCAAACGCCTTGGACAGCGTATGCAGAATCACCAAATTGGGATGCCCGGCGATAAGCCCCTGCGCCGTGGTAGCCGCGCCAAACGAATCGTCCGCAAACTCAACGTAGGCCTCGTCGACCATCACCATGCCGGGGCAGGCATCGCACAGAGCCGCAACGAAGTCGAGCGGCGCCACGTCACCCGTGGGATTGTTGGGCGAGGTCACGATCGCCAGATTGCACTCGGGAGCCGCCGCAAGCACCGCCGCCTGGTCGAGCTCAAAGGTCGCCGGGTCGCGCCACACGTCGCGCACCTCGGTCTGGCACAGCGACGCAAAGAACGCATACTCGCTAAAGCACGGCGGGCAGTTGAGCAGGGTCCGCCCCGCGCCGCCAAACGCCAGCAAGTAGTTATAGAGCAGCTCGTCACCGCCGTTGCCCACGCAGATGTTCTCGCGCGTCACGCCATGCCAAGCAGCAAGCTCATCGCGCAGGTCGTTGGACATGGGGTCGGGATAACGGTTGAGCGGCGTGGCAGCCAGGGCTGCATCAATCGCCTCGCGCACGCCGGCCGGCACGGGATAGGTGTTCTCGTTGGCCGAAAGGTTGATGCGCGTGGGCGTGAAGTTGGGATCATAGGGCTCAATGCCGGCCAGGTAGGGCTGGACGAGTTCCTTCATGCGGGGCGTCAGCTCGGCCATATTAGGCCCCCTCGACGACCGCGCCAGTGGCACCGCCCGCAGCTGCCGCCAGGTCCACGCCCTCGGCGACCGTCGCGGTCGTATCACCCGGCCAGGCGACCTTGGTCAGGTCGGCCGCGGCCAGCGACTCGGCACTCACGGCACCCTCGCCCTGCTCCAGCACGCGGCGGCGCAGTGCGGCCGAAAGCGCGTGCGCCCACAGGCCCTCGGCCTCGGCCAGGCGCTGCGTCGCGGGAGCGTCGGAGAGCAGACCCTCGGGCGTATAGCAAATGACGCTCGAGCGCTTAACGAACTCTTCGACCGAAAGCGGGTTGGAGAACATGGCCGTACCGCCGGTCGGCAGCGTGTGGTTGGGACCGGCAACATAATCGCCGAGCGGCTCGGAGCTCCAAGCGCCCACAAAGATGGCGCCGGCGTTGCGAATGCCGCCGAGCAGGCCCATCGCGTCCTTGCAGTGCAGCTCAAAGTGCTCGGGCGCCACGGTGTTCACGGCCTCGACGGCGGCAGCCATGTCGGCGGCCACCACGATGGTGCCTTCGTTATCGAGCGAGGCGCGTGTGATCTCGGCACGCGGGGACTGCGCTACCAGAATGTCGATACCAGCCTCGACCTCGCGCGCAAACTGCTCGTCGCAGGTCACCAGATAGCAGGCTGCCTGCGGATCGTGCTCGGCCTGGGCCATCAGGTCGGCCGCGACCACCATGGGCTTGGCCGTGGCATCGGCCAGTACGCAGACCTCGGAGGGGCCAGCGACCATGTCGATTCCCACGTCGCCCGAGACAATCTGCTTGGCCGCAGCGACAAAGGCGTTGCCCGGACCGGTGATTTTATCGACACGCGGAATGGTCTCGGTGCCGTAAGCCAGCGCGGCCACGGCCTGAGCGCCGCCCACCATATAGATCTCGTCCACGCCGCCGAGCTTTGCCGCGGCGAGCGTGTAGGGGCTGATCAGGCCGTCTTTTTGCGGCGGGGTCACCATAACCACGCGCTTGACGCCGGCGACCTTGGCGGGAATGGCGTTCATGAGCACCGTGGAGGGATACTGCGCGCGACCGCCCGGCACATAGATGCCAGCCGCCGCGAGCGGGGTCACCTTAACGCCGAGTATCGTGCCGTCCGGGCGCGTGGTAAACCAGCTCTGCTCGACCTCGCGCTGGTGGAATTCGCGAATCTGGCGTGCAGCCTTTTCGAGCGCCGCGACAAAAGCGGGATCGAGGCCTTCGAGCGCGGCATCGATCTGCTCTTGCGGCAGACGGAAGCTCTGCAGCTCAACACCGTCAAAGCGCTGACAGTAATCGCGCACTGCGGCATCGCCGTTGGCGCGCACGTTGGCCACGATATCGCGGGCGGCGTCGACGATGTTTTGCGGCAGCACGCCCTTGCGGTTGAGCTGGTTGGTAACGAGGCGCTCACCGGGAGCAAGCTTGATGGTCTTCATATCGGTATCCCCTATCGGTCGAGGTTGCGTTTGAAAAAACGAGAGGCCGGGCGGCGGCGCCAATCGGCCCGCAGCCCAGACGTTGGGACGCCCGTGCGTGCTCGCGCTATTGTGCCGAGCCCGCGACGGGCTCAAAATGTTTGTCCTTAACGGCCGCGGCCAGGCGATCTGCCAGGTTGCGCACGCGCGGATCCAGGCGAGCGGCACCCGGGTTGACAAAGAAGCGGGCCGTGCAGTCCATAATGCGACCAGTAATAACCAGGTCGTTATCGCGCAGCGTGGCGCCCGTGGCGGTAATGTCCACGATGATATCGGTCATACCGACGATGGGGCCCAGCTCGATGTTACCGTGCAGCGAGACGATATCGGCATTCACGCCGCGCTCGGCATACCAGGCACTCGCGATGCGCGGGTACTTGGTGGCCACACGAAGCGACCCGCGGCGGGCGTAGTTGCGCTCGGCCTGGCCGGCGCGCCATGCAGGCTCCGCCTCGATAAACGTGCACAGGCCGTAGCCCAGATCGACCAGTTGCAGCAGGTTGAGGTCGGCCTCGATAAGCGAGTCCCAACCGCAGATGCCGCAGTCGGCGCCGCCGCAGCCCACAAAGGCGGGCGCATCGCTGGGACGCACGATGACAAACTCGATATCGCCGACCGCGCCCTCGCCGGCACGCGTGTCGCGACCGCGCACGATGAGATGACGGCCGGGGTCACGCAGCTCAGAGACGTCCAGGCCCGCGGCCTCGAGCACGTCGAGCGTATCGGCCTTAAGCGAGCCCTTGGGCACGGCGATGCGCAGCGGGCCCTCGGCGCCACGGCCCGCGGCGTGATCGCCGTCGGAAGCGGCGTCCTCGGCCGAGGTGTGTGCGGCCTCCAGGCGCTCGAGCGAAAAGGCGAAGCCCGCCGCCGGCACCTCGATACCGTCGCCAAACGCACCGGTAAAGATGGAGTCGTAGCGTCCGCCCGAACCGACCGGATCGGGCAGGCCGCCGGCATAGGCCTTAAAGACCAGACCCGTGTAGTAATCAAAAGAATTCATGATGGAGAAGTCAAAGGACAGCACCTGGGCGTCCTCGGGAGCCAGGCCCTCGACCAGGGCACGCAGCTCGCGCGTCAGCGGCGCGACGATGCCGGCAGCCTCCAGCAGCGCATCCACGCGGTCGAGCACCTCGGCACCACCGTGCAGGCGCGGCAGCTCGCTAATGGCGGCCTTGACGGCATCGGACTCGGCGCTGGCAGCCACGCGGGCATCGAGGCCCACAAAGTCGTTGGCATGCACGCAGCGCAGGGCCTCGGCAGCCAGCTCACGATCCTCGCATACCGCGAGCAATTCCTTAAAAGGACGCACGCTGCCTGCGATAATGCGCGCATCGGGAAGTGCCAGCTCGCGCACGGCCTCGGCGACCAGCGAGACAATCTCGACATCGCCCGAGGTATCGCCCGCGCCGATAAGCTCAAAGCCCAACTGCGTAAACTGGCGCGAACCACCGGCATTGCGCTGACACTCGCGAACCACCGGCGCCTCGTAGCGAAGGCGTAGGGGCAGGTCGGCCGCGCGCATGCGGGTCGAAACCAGACGCACGATCGGCAATGTGTTGTCGGGACGGACCACCAGCAGGCGGCCATCATCGTCAAAGAGCTTAAACGGCGTGTCCGCAATGCGGCCGCCCTCCTCGAGCGAACCCTTGTCCTCGAGCAGCGGCGTCTCGACCGGAAGGTAATGATGCTCCCTAAAGCAGCCCTTCACCGTCAGCGCAATCTCCTCGCGCGCCTGAGCCTCCTCGGGCAATATGTCCCGGAATCCCCACGGTGTGGCCGTCATCTGGTGAGCCTCCTCATACTGCGTTTCATATAGAACAGAAGACCGGCATAGCTCCGCCGGTCTTCTGGGTACTTTAGCATACTAGAGTGTTTGCGGGTAAAATCCATCGCAGCCGCTCACGCCGTATTCATTTGGAAACATAGGGCAGATCGCCGCAACCCAAACCCGCCTAGGCGCCAATCGCACGACGATACTCTGCCATTACCTGCGCATCGGCAGCTGCGGGGTCGGCGAAATAGCGCCCGTCATAGGTCTCGGCCGAAACAACTCCGCGATAGCCGCGCGCCACCAGCCTATCCAGGTCGGCGCGCATATCACGGTCGCCGTCACCCCAGGCAAGATGCGTCGTGCCATCTGCCGCAACATCGACAAAATGCACGTGGGCGACATCATCGCCAAGCAGATCGAAATAATCGTCGATGGTATCCCCTGCCACCGCCATAGCGCCCAAATCCAGACACGCCTTAAGTGCCGGATGATCAACTGCCTCGATCATGCGCTTCGTGTCGGCCGCCGAGTTCACGATCATCGACTCAACCGGCTGTAGGGCCTCGAGCACCAGTCGCACGCCGCGCTCTCCCGCATGCTCGGCAATCGCACGCAGCATCGAGGCGCTGCGACCCCACGCGTCCTCGATCGGCTCGTTCAAAAATGCCCAGCCGCTCGAGACCATGACCTGCTCGGCTCCAAGTTCCGCCGCGATATCCACAACGTTCTTAAAGTACGCGAGCGTGCGGGCACGCGCCTCATTCCCACGCGCCGCGATATTCCACGGCTTGGGGTTGTTCTGTTCGGGACAAAGCCCCACAATCCGAACCCCATACCGCTGCGACAGCTCCCGCACCTGCTCGAGCGAATCGTATCCATGGCAATCGACATACAGATGCATCGCCCCGGTCCAAAGCTCGCAACACGTGTAGCCCGAGGCCGCTGCCGAAGAAAAGAATTCCTCAAGGTCAAAATAACGATGGCTGATATTCATGACGGCAAGCTGCGGATACTCCATCTTGTCCACCTTTCGGCAAAAGGGCGCCGCAGCACAGTGTGCGCGACGCCCCCTCTTACATTGTTCTTATTATGACGGATACTTTACTGGACACCAAGCACTCCAAAGAACGCGCCGGCGATACTCACGAGCAGGATCACGAGCATGATAAGCAGCGGATTCATCTTCTTCTTGAGCATGAGATAGACGATTCCAAACAGCCCCATCGTGACAAAGCCCGGGAAGATTCCGTTGAGCAGCTCGGCCAACGTCTGAGCACCATCGCCCGCGCCGACCATGAGCGGAATGTCCACGGTGACCATCTCCATGGTCATAGCACCGATCACCATGGCGCCCATGATAGAGGCCATCTTGACGATCGTGTCCATAATGCCCGATTCCTGGACCTTGCTGATCATGTCCGAGCCAAAGCGATATCCCACAAACGTCAGCAGGTAACGGATGATGTAGTGAGGAACGTTGAACACGAGCAAGAACAAAATCGGGCCAAGAATAGAGCCCTGCAGCGCCAGCGACGTGCCGACACCCGTTGCCAAAATTCGCAGCGTGCCCCAGTAGAAGGCATCGCCCACGCCGGACAGCGGCCCCATCAAAGCAAGCTTGACATTAGAGATCGCGCTCGTGTCAAAGCTATCGTCAGTAGCGTTGACCTCCTCCATTGCAGCGGCGATGGACATGGGAAGCGTCGAGATGTACGGCGTGACGTTATAGAGCTCCATATGGCGCTTAAGGGCGGCCTTAAAATCCGCATCCTGCGGATACAGCTTGCGCAGGATCGGCATAAGGGCCCACATAAAGCCGATATGGCCCATACGCTCGTAGTTCCAGGAATGCTCATAGGGAATCGAGCGCCAGAACAGTTTCTTAAGGTCTGCGCGGGAAATCAGCCCGTCGTAAGAAGACTCAAACTTAAAACTCATCGAACCCACTCCCAATCGCAGGATCCTCGGTTGCCGCTGCGGGCTGCTCCGCCTTTTTCTTGTCACCCAAAACCGTCATCGCGACGACGATGATCGCGGCAAAGATCGCCACGCCTGTCGTGCTAATGCCAAAGTAGGCGACGAGGAAGAAGCCAGCGAAGAAGAACGGAGCCACCGTTTTGTTCATAATCATCTGCGCCAGCATCGCAAAGCCGAGTGCGGGCAAGAAGGCGGCGGCGACATCCATGCCGGTCTGAACGAAATCGGGGATGATGTTGAGCAGGCTGGCAACAGCATCGGCGCCAAAGAAGAATGCCAGGGGAATAATCAGCAGGCCGCACCAGCTCTGCGCGTAACCGGCGATGAGCATGTTGCGCGTGATGGCCTTGGTGTCTCCGTCCTCGACGTTTTTGTCGATACGGTGCACCAGCAGTAGCATCACCGGCTGGCCCAGGGCCGTATCGAGCGCCAGGACGATCGTTGCGATGGGAATGCCCAGGGTCAGGGCCGCCGAAGCGTCCGCGCCGGCCTGCATGGCAAGCGACACACCCAGAATGGTTCCGGAAATCGTATCGGGCGGGTTATACGCACCGACCGAGATGGCGCCGACCATGGCAAGCTCCATCGTGGCGCCCATGATCGTGCCGGTCACCATGTCGCCCATGACAAGGCCGACCAACGGTCCGAGCACAATGGGGCGCTGAAGGTAACTCGTACCGGTCAGCCATTCGGAATAGCCCAAAAGGGCGATCAGGAAAATCAGGATTGTCTTGATAATCATGACAGCCCCTAACCGATGGCCTTCGCGGCATCAGTCTTCGCATCTGCCGGAATCATCTGAATGAACAGCTCGTAGCCCTCGCCGAGCAGCTCTTTGACGTATGCCTCGTTTTCGGGCGTGAGGAACACGCTCGTCGAGACCTGGCGAGCATCCTCGCTAAAGGCAACGTTGCCGAGGTTGATCTTCTTAACGCCCATCGCCTTGGCGATGGTACCGGCCTGCTGGATCGTTTCGCAAACCACGAAGAGCTTGTATTTATCGGTCACACCGCTCTGGAGCGCCTTGACGGCATCCTCGGTGTTTTTGACGACAACCTTGCAGCCCTCCGGTTTTGCAAGGGACAGGGCCTGCAGACGAAGCTTGTCATTGAGGACCGTGTCGCTCACCAACAGGATGCAGTCGGCACCCAGAGCCGAGGTCCAGCTAACGGCAACCTGGCCGTGCAGCAGTCGATAGTCCACGCGAATCATCTGAATCATGATGTGCTCCCTAGTGGTTAAAACTCATCGAGTTCGGCCTGCCCCAGCAGGTCGTTGACGTACTTGACCTTAGTGTCGTCCGCCTCGACGATCTGGCGAATGGCCTCATCGATCGGGGTGGAGTCGGGCACGAACAGCAGCTGAATAAGGAGCGGCAGGTTCATATTGGTCACCAGGTGCGTGTTGGGACGCGTCTGGACGATCTTGGTGAACTCGTTGTTGACGCTGCCGCCGAACAGGTCGGTGCACACGACAACCTCGTCGTCCGCAGCAAACCCATCGAGAACCGCTGCGGCCTCCTTGGTCAGGTCCTCGTTTCCGTCGACATACATAGAGAGCGCATGGACGTTTTCGCGCTCGCCGGAGAGCAGCCCAATGCTCTCGACGATTCCAGACGCAAAATGAGCATGGGATGCAACGATAAACTGCCTCATTCGATTCCCCTTTCTTGCGAATTTCGGCATAAAAATGCCCGGACGCATGCGCCCGGGCAGGGTGCTTCTTGATCAGTAGCTTATTTGTCACCGATTAGTAGTCGAACTGGTGATAGTAACGACGGTAGTTGAGGTTGTGCTTGGTGACCGTCTCGTAGTAAGCGGCAAGGCGATCGGTGATCAGCGAGGAGAGGATCCACGGAGACACGATGACGCGGAACTCGTCGTCAAGGCCGGGGATCGCGAACTCGGCGGTGTCGATGATGTTGATGTCGGTGTCGCCGGTCACGCCGCGGTTGAGGAAGGCGCGGACGCGCTCGTCGAGCTTGCGGTTCTCGTCCTCGCCCATGAACAGGAACACGGGGACGCCGGGCTCCACGAGCTCGAGGGTGCCGTGGAAGAAGTCGGCCGAGGTGATGTAGCGGGTGCGCTTCCACTGCATCTCCTCGAGGATGCACATCGAGAACAGGATCGTCTCGCCCCACAGGGCGCCGGAGCCGATGAACATGGTATAGGGGGCCAGGGCGTACTTCTTGGCGAGCTCCTCGGCACGCGGCTCGAAGCTCTTGCGGATGTCGACCAGATGGGTCCAAACATCCTTGGTCTGCTCAATAAACTTGTCGAACTGCGGGAAGCAGCCGCGGCGGTTGAGCAGGCGCAGGCCGAAGCAGTCGGCGAGGTAGTAGCCCTTCTCGCAGCCGCCCGAACCATGGTCAGAAGCCATGGCGACGCAGTTCTCGGCGCCCACAGCCTGGCCGATGGGGCCCTCGGGCTTGGTCATGGCGTAGACGCGCACGCCCATGCCCTTCATCTTCTTGACGGCCTCGAGGACCTCGGGGGTGGTTCCGGACTCGGAGGCGGTGAGCACGACGGACTTCTCGGTCATGCGCTTGTGGCCCATGACGTTCCACTCGGCGGCGTGGATCAGGTAGACCTCGAGGTCGCGGTCGCCGAACTTGTTCATGAGGTACTCGAGCTGCATGAGCTCGTCCCAGGTGCCGCCGACGCCCATCAGGAACACGGCGTCGTAGCCCTCGTCGGCGACCTTGTCGGCGAGGGCGGTCATCTTCTTGCCGGTCTCGTAGAGCGCCTTGCCGTCCTCGAGGTAGCCCTCCTGGTCGAAATGCATGATCTCGATCTTCTCGGTTTCCTTCATGGCTTTTCCTTTCTGTCCTGCACGCGACTCTATACATCGCGTTTCTTTTCGATACCAATTATAGACATACACCTAAGGTGTTTTTAATACCACTTATCAATCTGTTCCAATCCTCGGTGAACGGTCGAAATTCTCTGGTGAGTGGTATTAAATTTGAATTGAATGTATAGCTAACACCTCTGGCACCTCCCTTGTGTGACAAAGAACAGCGTTCCTACCAGCGCAATAATGGTCGATGCTCCAAATAGCACCGCTTGGACGCCCAAAGCCTCCGCCAAAAAAGGAGCCGCCAGCAGCGGCAGCACGCCGGCGCTCATCAGGCCAAAACGCACAAAGCCGGTAATGCGCCCCAGGTATTTGATGTCGGCGCGCTCCTGAATCAAGATCATCTGCAGCGGCTCCAGGAACCCCCAGGCCAGACCGTTAATCGCCTGACCGACAATCGCGACCCCCAGCATATCGGTGCCCACGTACACCATGGACCCAATGCCCACGGCCATGAGCGCGCCGAGCAACAATCGCAGGTTGACATGGCGAGCAGAAAGCTTGGTCAGGATGAACGCACCCACCGAGGAAGTGAGGCCCACGACCGAGGACAGCCAGCCCAGCCAGACAATATCCACGTTGAGCACATCGCGGTAGAACAACGACTCCAGCGAATCGAACGCGCCGAACGCAAAGAAACCCAAAAAGCCCGAGATAAAGATGAGGCGCAAGTCGTGGTCGCGAAACGTAAGTCGCGCACCCTCGGCCATACCGCCCAGAATACCGCCCTTCGGCTTCTCCCCTTTTGCGGGAGCAACACACTCGTGACAGCCCAAGGAGAGCACGGCCGCCACACCCATCATGCCCGCCATGAGCAGATAGACCGATTGCGTGGCAAAACAGCTCACGATGGCACCACCGAGCAGCGGGCCAGCGGTATAGGCGATATTGCTGTAGAACACCATGAGGCCGTTCACGCGGGTACGGCCCTCGGTGGTCGACTCCAGGTATCCCGGAAACGCATGCGTGCAGGTGTTGATAAAGCCGCCCGCAAGTCCCAAGACGCACGCGGCAAACACAAGCCCGGGGACAGACAACGGCGCCAACCCCACGCCAAGCGATAGCACTGCCGTAATCACGCACGTCACAAATGACGTCCGGCGCGGTCCAAAGCGATCGATGACCGAGCCCGACACCATATTGCCCGCCGACGTCATAAGATTACGCACGAGCGTAATGGCGGCAACCAAAAAGGCCGTGCCGGCCAGATCATACGTGGCCGCACCGATAAGACCCAAAAAGTAGACCGCGTTGTTGGCGCACCACTGCAGGGACTCAATAAGAATCAGCCTGACCTCTGCCGGCGTCAGGCGCATTGCTTCGCGATCCTTCGCGAACATACGAACTCCTTCTATACAAAAAGGGGATGGAGGGCATAGGCCTGCTCCATCCCCTTTCCAGGTTGCAACGAAAATCTATGCAGCCGGGCCCTTACGCCAGCACGCCGAAGAACGCGCCGACGATGCCCACGACCATGGTGGCCACGATCAGCACCATGGGGTTGATCTTCTTGGACAGCAGCCAGTAGTACAGCCAGAAGGCGATCATGCCGAGCATGCCGGGCATGATGCCGTCCAGGATGTCCTGGAGGGTCTGGGCGTCCTCGCCCGAGCCGATGGCCACCGGGATGCTGGCCCAGAACATGTCCTTGCACATGGCGCCCACGACCATGACGCCCACGATGCCCACGCAGGTCATGATCTTCTGCATGAGGCCGGTCCTCTGGGCCTCGTCCAGGAAGCCAACGCCCAGCTCGTAGCCCTTGACGGCGCCCCAGATGCGCAGCGCGAAGCCGGGGACGTTGTAGATGAGCAGGAAGGCGATGGGGCCGAAGGGGTTGCCGGCCTGGCACAGGCTGATGCCCACCGCGGCGGCGACCACGCGCAGCGTCGACAGGAAGATGGAGTCGCCGATGCCGGACAGCGGGCCCATGAGGGCGGCCTTGACGTCGTTGACGCTCTCGGGCTCGATCTCGCCGCGGGCGACCTTCTCCTCCATGGCCATCGCGATGCCGCCGACGAACGGGGCGAACTGGACGGTGATGTTGAAGAACGCGCAGTGGCGGTGCAGGGCCTCGGCGTAGTCGTCGGGGCGGCCGGCGTAGATCTTCTTGAGCATGTTGGCGACCATCAGGCAGAAGGCGATGTTCATCTGCTTGTAGTAGGTCCAGGAGAACTCCATGCCCAGGGCGCCGGTGTTGACGGCGCTCTTGACGAGGTCGGAGCGCGTGATCTTGTTCTCGGGACTAGAAGTCATCGTCCTCATCCCCTTCCGCGGAGAGCTGGGGCTGGGCTCCGCCCAGGCCGAGCAGGTCGAACTTGTCGATGCCGATGATGATGGCGATCAGGGCGACGCCCAGGACGGGCACGTTGGCGTAGGAGCACAGCAGGAAGCCCAGGAAGTAGAAGGGCACGAGCTGCTTGGTGAGCACCAGGCGGCCGAGCATGGCGAAGCCCATGGCAGGCAGGATGTTGGCGGCAACGCCAAAGCCGTCGATCACAAAGGTCGGGATGAAGTCGAGCAGGCCCTGGATGGCGTCGGAGCCCAGGTAGAATGCGCCGCCGCACAGCAGGAAGTACTCAAGGCAGCCAAAGAGGCCCATACTCCAATGTGCCGCGTAGATACCCTTGAGGTTGCCCTTGGCAGCGCACTTGTCAGCAATGTCAACAATGATCGAGAATCCAGCATCCGTAATGTTGCCGATCGTCAGCGAAAGGACGGCGATAGGCATGGCGAGCGCGATGGCCGTCTCGGTACCCTGACCGAGCTGAATGGCAAACGCGCAGGCGAGCACGCCGCCGACGGTTTCGTTAGGCGGCACGTAGGCGCCGATGGAGATCGAGCCCATGAACAGCAATTCCAGGCTGGCGCCAACGGCAAGGCCAGTCTGCAGGTCCCCCAGCACCAGGCCCACGAGCGGGCACAGGACGATGGGGCGGAACGCGTAGAGGGTGCCGAGCTGGTAGTCGAGGCATCCAAACGCTCCGACTAAGCCGACGAGGATTGCTTGGACAAGCATAATTCCTCCCAATAAGGAATCTCGAACCGTCGTCACTCCCGTCGCGCGCGTTGTTGATATCAATTCCGGGAGTTCGATTCCACGGCTCGAAGCGTACCTGGTGTGCTGCTAACACCCATGCCAGGCACAAATGATTTGATACCAATTATAGGTATGCAGGTTCTTACTATTTAATACCACTCGCTCAGCGGAGTGTTTTTTACCGTAAACGGCAGACGTATCCCGTCAGGCGCGCTCTTTGTTTCGATGGCGGACAAGCGCCACCAGAAAGCCGTCGCCAAAAGCATCGGATGCCAAGTTGGCCACAATCACCAAAACGATCATCGCCGCGCCCAAGAACTCGTTCCAGCTAAAGACCTCGCCAAAGAGGAGCGCCGACCAGCAGGGAGCGAGCACGACCTCACTCATGCAAACCAAGTTGGCCGCAAACGCGTTGGTGCGCGCAATCCCCTTGGCATACAGCACACTCGCAAGGCCGCTGCAAATAAGGCCATGCACCAGCATAAGCCCCCACTCAAAGGGTTTCACAGAGCCTAGGTCGCCGGCAAAATAGACGATCGGAAGTATCGAGATGCCGCAGGAGATGAGCGAGGACACCATGGGCGACGCATCGGGGCGAGAGTTTAAAAAGAAACACAGCCCAAAGGTGGCGCCCGAAATGACGGCAAGCAGGTTGCCGAGCATGCCCTCGGCGCTCAAATCACCTAAAAAGAAAAGTCCCATACCCGTAAAAGCAACCACCACGGAAGCAATCTTTGCAGGCGAGGGCAACGTGCGGGTTGCGAGCGATTGATACACGATAACGAAAATCATCGAGGTGTACTGCAGGACGATCGCGTTGCCGACCGTCGTGAGCTGGTTGGCAAAGTTAAACGTGGTGCCCGTCACGAAGTTGCAGACGGCCACAAGGACAATAAGACGACTGACGCGGAGGACGGGCCTGCCGACGAGCAGGATAAAGAGCGCCATAAATATTGCCGTAACGGCACCGATCAAAAGAGCTGACTGCGAATTGGCGCGAACGAGGATGCCGATAAAACTCCACAAGAGCGCCGTGCCAAATAGATACATCGCCCCGCTCACGCCATTATCGGGTGGATTGTCAGATCGAATCACGAAGCACCTCCAACTAGCTTTCGGTAAAAAAACGGCGACCACAACGGGTCGCCGTTTCCCTTGGGGGCAGATAATAGGCCGGGCCCTTACGCCAGCACGCCGAAGAACGCGCCGACGATGCCCACGACCATGGTGGCCACGATCAGCACCATGGGGTTGATCTTCTTGGACAGCAGCCAGTAGTACAGCCAGAAGGCGATCATGCCGAGCATGCCGGGCATGATGCCGTCCAGGATGTCCTGGAGGGTCTGGGCGTCCTCGCCCGAGCCGATGGCCACCGGGATGCTGGCCCAGAACATGTCCTTGCACATGGCGCCCACGACCATGACGCCCACGATGCCCACGCAGGTCATGATCTTCTGCATGAGGCCGGTCCTCTGGGCCTCGTCCAGGAAGCCAACGCCCAGCTCGTAGCCCTTGACGGCGCCCCAGATGCGCAGCGCGAAGCCGGGGACGTTGTAGATGAGCAGGAAGGCGATGGGGCCGAAGGGGTTGCCGGCCTGGCACAGGCTGATGCCCACCGCGGCGGCGACCACGCGCAGCGTCGACAGGAAGATGGAGTCGCCGATGCCGGACAGCGGGCCCATGAGGGCGGCCTTGACGTCGTTGACGCTCTCGGGCTCGATCTCGCCGCGGGCGACCTTCTCCTCCATGGCCATCGCGATGCCGCCGACGAACGGGGCGAACTGGACGGTGATGTTGAAGAACGCGCAGTGGCGGTGCAGGGCCTCGGCGTAGTCGTCGGGGCGGCCGGCGTAGATCTTCTTGAGCATGTTGGCGACCATCAGGCAGAAGGCGATGTTCATCTGCTTGTAGTAGGTCCAGGAGAACTCCATGCCCAGGGCGCCGGTGTTGACGGCGCTCTTGACGAGGTCGGAGCGCGTGATCTTGTTCTCGGGACTAGAAGTCATCGTCCTCATCCCCTTCCGCGGAGAGCTGGGGCTGGGCTCCGCCCAGGCCGAGCAGGTCGAACTTGTCGATGCCGATGATGATGGCGATCAGGGCGACGCCCAGGACGGGCACGTTGGCGTAGGAGCACAGCAGGAAGCCCAGGAAGTAGAAGGGCACGAGCTGCTTGGTGAGCACCAGGCGGCCGAGCATGGCGAAGCCCATGGCAGGCAGGATGTTGGCGGCAACGCCAAAGCCAGCAAGGACAAAGTCGGGGATAAAGTCGAGCACGCCCTGGATAGCGTCAGCACCCAGATAGAACGACACCGAGCACAACAGGAACGCCATGATGATACCGGTGGAACCGATCAGGAAGTGCATCGCATAGACGCCCTTAAGGTTGCCCTGGGCAGAGAAAACATCGGCGCGGTCAACCAAAATCGGCAGGGCGGCGTTGAGGATGTTCTTGATGGCAAGGCACAGCGTGGCGATGGGCATAGCGAGCGCGATGGCTGCCTCGGTGCTCTGGCCCAGCTGGATAGCGAAGGCACAGGCGAGCACGCCGCCGATCGTCTCATCAGGCGGCACGTAGGCGCCGATGGAGATCGAGCCCATGAACAGCAGCTCCAGGCTCGCACCGATTGCGAGACCGGACTGCAGGTCCCCCAGCACCAGGCCCACGAGCGGGCACAGGACGATGGGGCGGAACGCGTAGAGCGTACCGAGCTGGCAGTCGAACTTACCAAATGCGGCGATAAGTCCGATGAGGATTGCTTGGGTAAGCATACATCCCCCTTTCCATATAGGACACTACGAAGAACCCGAAGGCTCTTCGAAATTGAACGCCTAGAGCACGCTGGCGCAGTCAACCTTGGGGTCATCGGCCAGGGGTCGAATCTCGACCTCAACGCCACGATCTAGCATCTCGCGCACATCGGCTTCCTCAGCCGCGGTCAGGAAGATCTGACGAGAGACCTGACGGGCATCGGGACGCTTCTCGTCCTTGGGCTTGGTGTTACCCAGGTTGACCGACTTGATCTGCGGGCAGCCCTCAACAAGCTGCTTTGCCTCAGCGATAGTGGCGACGCAGATGATCATCTTGTATTTGTCAGTCACGCCCGAGTTAATGGCCTCGATGGCATTCGCCATATCTTTGATGACGAGCTTGCAGCCGGCAGGCTTGCCCATCTTGAGCGTCGTCTTCCACACCGGGTCGTTGGCGACCTTATCGCCCACGCAGAAGATGCAGTTGGAGCCAAGGCCCTGGACCCAAGAAACCGCGACCTGGCCATGAAGCAGGCGATGGTCAACGCGAAGTAGCTGAATCATAATGTGACCCCCCAAAGGTCTTGTGCCGTCTTACGGCGTGTCAGTAGGTGCTGCGGATTAGAACTCTTCTTCCTCGTCGTCATCGACCAACAGGTCGTTGACAAACTTCACGCACGTATCGTCCGCAGCGACGATGGCGCGAATCGTCTCTTCAACCGGCGCCGACTCGTCAGAGAACAGCAGCTGAATGAGCAGAGGAAGGTTCATGTTGGTAACGAGGTACGTGCGGGGACGCGTCTGGACGATCTTGGTGAACTCGTTGTTGACGCTGCCGCCAAAGAGGTCGGTGCACACGACGACATCATCGTCGGCAGCCATGCCTGCCAGCAGTTTTTGGGCCTCCTCGGCCACGTCCATACGGTCATCGACGAACATCGAAAGATCGTGGACGTTGTCGCGAGCGCCCGAGAGCAGCTCGACGCTCTCCTTGATGCCGGTAGCGAAGTGCGCATGGCTGGCGATGATGTACTGTCTCATTCTGTGTTCCTCTCAATAGCCCGGCGCGTTCCCGCACCCGTTTTCTTTAGTAGTCGAACTGGTGATAGTAGCGACGATACTTGAGGTTGTGCTTGGTGACCGTCTCGTAGTAGCGAGCCAGGCGGTCGGTAACGAGCACCGTCAGAATCCACGGGGACACGATGACGCGGAACTCGTCGTCGAGGCCGGGGATCGCGAACTCGGCGGTGTCGATGATGTTGATGTCGGTGTCGCCGGTCACGCCGCGGTTGAGGAAGGCGCGGACGCGCTCGTCGAGCTTGCGGTTCTCGTCCTCGCCCATGAACAGGAACACGGGGACGCCGGGCTCCACGAGCTCGAGGGTGCCGTGGAAGAAGTCGGCCGAGGTGATGTAGCGGGTGCGCTTCCACTGCATCTCCTCGAGGATGCACATCGAGAACAGGATCGTCTCGCCCCACAGGGCGCCGGAGCCGATGAACATGGTATAGGGGGCCAGGGCGTACTTCTTGGCGAGCTCCTCGGCACGCGGCTCGAAGCTCTTGCGGATGTCGACCAGATGGGTCCAAACATCCTTGGTCTGCTCAATAAACTTGTCGAACTGCGGGAAGCAGCCGCGGCGGTTGAGCAGGCGCAGGCCGAAGCAGTCGGCGAGGTAGTAGCCCTTCTCGCAGCCGCCCGAACCATGGTCAGAAGCCATGGCGACGCAGTTCTCGGCGCCCACAGCCTGGCCGATGGGGCCCTCGGGCTTGGTCATGGCGTAGACGCGCACGCCCATGCCCTTCATCTTCTTGACGGCCTCGAGGACCTCGGGGGTGGTTCCGGACTCGGAGGCGGTGAGCACGACGGACTTCTCGGTCATGCGCTTGTGGCCCATGACGTTCCACTCGGCGGCGTGGATCAGGTAGACCTCGAGGTCGCGGTCGCCGAACTTGTTCATGAGGTACTCGAGCTGCATGAGCTCGTCCCAGGTGCCGCCGACGCCCATCAGGAACACGGCGTCGTAGCCCTCGTCGGCGACCTTGTCGGCGAGGGCGGTCATCTTCTTGCCGGTCTCGTAGAGCGCCTTGCCGTCCTCGAGGTAGCCCTCCTGGTCGAAATGCATGATCTCGATCTTCTCGGTTTCCTTCATTTGTCTCTCCTTTCTGGGGTTGTCTCTACATCCCCCATGCCAACGGGCATCAAAGCCCGCTTACATTCCGTAACACTCGGCCGCTTTGGCCTTAAGCGCATTGACTGACTCTTCGTAGCCCTCCGCCTTAACCTCCATCTGTTTGGAGACGGCATCGAGATACGGGTGTACGTCCCATGACTTCAGACGCTCGGCGATTATTGCCGCAATCGTCTGGAAGAACACCAGATTGGAAATTGCACTGAGTAGCGGAGCCACCTGAGGCACCGCCACCTCGTGAGCTCTACCCCTGGGATGGGCCGTGAGCAGCACCGTTTTTGTCGTAACGTTCGATAGCGCATCGGCGATATTCGCAAGACGCTCCGACCCCTGCGGATCGTCGACGATAAACACCAGGTAGCCTGGGGTTATCTGCATCTCGGGACCGTGGACGAACTCCTCGCCCTCGTGATGCATGGCAGGAATCTTGATGGTCTCGCTTAGCTTGAGGGCCGCTTCTTCGGCAACGCCATAGTTGGGGCCGTTGCCGACGACCATCGCGGGCATGTGCTCAGAAAGCTCGAGCATGTGGTCTTGGACATATGCCTCGGCGATCTTGCACATCACGGCATTGGCCTGGATAGCCTCGCACAGGTCGTCAAGACGCTGGGCAACGCCCTTGGCGCCAATCGTTCCGCGCGCCTGACCACAGTAAATACCAAAGAGCACCAGGTACTCAACGAGAGCCTCGACGCCCAGAGTCACAAAGTCCACCGACTCGACACCCACACCGTAGTCAAGAACGATGTCAGCGTGTTCCTTGATGGGTGTCTCGATGTTTGCCGTGAGCGCAACTGCAGCCATATCGTGCGCGCGCATGTAATCAAGAGCCGCGATCGTATTGGTCGAATAGCCGCTCTGCGAAACGGCAATGTTGAGCGCATGCTGCGGATAGGTGTGTTCAAAATCGACGAAGGCCTCGGGCGTCACAACGGACACCTGCATTTGCAGGGCATCTTGCAGGTAATCGCGGGCGCAATCGGCGGCATGGCGCGACGAACCCGAAGCAACGATGCGCAGCGCGTCAAAAGAACCGGACTGGAAAATATCAACAAGCTGCGCTACCAGCTCAGACGAACGCTCGAGATTCTCTCCCATACGCACATGGGCAAGCTGAACGTAATCGAGCATCTTCATCGTCTCACCTCGTAACAAATCATTAGTATTTGATACCAATCACAGTTACAGGTTACGGCTTTTTGATACCCTCTTTGTCGATTAATTTATCCCCATCGGCGAACGGTCGATTTTGAGCCATGTAAGGTTGTATATGCAGTCTGCTCAACGAATCAAAATTCCGTCAGCTTTTCAGCCCGTTATGCAAAAAACCAGCTAGTACGTATAGGTATATCCACCCGCATCACCGCGGTTAAACGACTTGACGTACTCGATCGCCTGGCCGCTCGCATCGAAGCTCACGCACTCAAGCGTCAAGGCAAGATCGCCCTGCTCCAGTCCAAGCAGGCCGGCATCTCGCGCGCCCAGCGCTTCGATATCGAGCTTTTCCTGTGCCATGACCGGCTTTCGGCCCAACATCTCATAGGTCTCGTACAAACTGAAGACCGACACGTCAATATCTTCGATTGTGGGAAACAGCAGGCACGGGATGAACGCCATCTCAATCGATACGGGATCGCCGTTGACGCAGTTCAAACGCCGAATCGAATACAGCAAATCGTCCTCGGCAATACCAAACAGGTCGGCATAATATGGGCCCGCATAACGCTTGGAACGCGCGAGGATGCGGACGGACGGCTCGCCGCCCGAAGCACGAACCGATTCGCGAAAGCCTCCCGTTCGCTCGTAGGCAACGGGCACTTTCTGTGCCACAAACGCGCCCTTTCCGCGGACGCGTCGAATCTGCCCACGCCGAACCAGCTCATCGACAGCGCTTCGGATGGTCAAGCGCGTCGTACCAAATTCCTCGGCGAGGTCCTTTTCGGACGGAATCATGGAACCCGTAGGATATATACCGCGCTCGATACGCTCCTCGATGCGGCGTCGAATGCGCATATAAACCGGGGTGGCATCTACTGTTTCAGCCATTGTTCACCTGCCACGCTCCTCATGCCGTTCTTTTCGCCGTTATCGGCAAAGCGGAACTTTGTGGGCATAATCACCGATTTGCAATGCTCCACAAAACGCATGTCCTTATCAAATTCTATCGTGCTCTCATAGAACACCGGCGTTCCCTCTTCTTGCTGGAGCAACTCGGCCTCTTCGGCGTTCAAACGCGAGATGGAGATATGCTCACGTCCATGCTCAACGCGCACGCCACCTTCTTTGAGCAAGACATCGTAAAGGCTCTCACACTCAAAATCGTGATCGGGAAGCGCGGGGCACAGGGACAGGTTAACGTGAGCCGTCTCGATTGACGCCGGCTCGCCCTCAATAAGTCGAACACGCTGCATGCGGAGCAAAGGAGCGCCTACAGCAACCCCAAGCTTGTCGGCAAGCGCCTCATCCGCCTCGATGGCCCCGGTGGAAACCAGACGAGAAGAGGGGTGCAGGCCGGCAGTCCGCACAGCATCGGAGAAGTTATACGTTTCCTGAAAGATATTGAGCGGTTTGGGAGGACACACATACGTACCCGATCCGCGACGGCTCTCGAGCGTTCCACACGAGATGAGCCGCGTGATACCGGCGCGCAACGCCGTACGCGAAACGCCAATCTCTTCGCACAGCACGCGCTCGGCCGGCAGGCGGTCGCCGCCGGCAAGCTGATGGTGCTGGATATACCAAAGAATCCCCTCGACAGCACGATCTTTGGGGGGAATTGCATAAGATTCGCCTGCCATTGCACAGACTCCTCGTTCAGAAACGTATGTCGCCAAAATTAGGCCAGACCACCCATGGCATCAAATTCGGCCTTGATCTTCTCGGCGACATTCCGATACGACTTATACAGGCTTGAATCGCGTTTGACTTCATCGGTCATAACGGGAATCTCTAAGTTGGAAACCTCGTCTTTTCCCGTCTGAACCGCCACAATAACGCCCATACCAAGACACATATTACGCTTTGCCGCATTTATTTTTGCCGCCTTGGCAGGATTTGCCAGAATACGCTGGGCAAATTCTTGTTTCGAGGCCACTTCTTCGGCCTCAGGATTGCCAGCTTCCACCACCTCGCACTGCAGCACATCCGCGTAGTCAAAAATCCTCGGGGTCGCGCCGCGCTGATGCACGGCCCACTTGCGACGCGTGGCATCCTGGTAGATAGCCGGCAAAAACGTAAAGCGCGGCGGGTCCAAAATCGTGTCCGTGATGGTAAACACATCGGGATCAAAGGCATCCTGCGGGTTTTTCTTCTTGAACAGCCCCATATCAGACTCCCGTACTAACACTTAACAACTCGAGCTAAATATAGCACCAAATTCAAGTCGCCGCTTTAGCGCATCGGTGCATGGCATCTATAGCTCGCTCAGCGGGAAATACACAGACGAGACCCGGGGCGGGGTGCTTGGTTTTGAGAAGTGGGCTTCGCGAACTTCCAAAATCAAGCACCCCGCCCCGGCCCCGGCAATGTAATTTTGGCTGACCATAGTTAGGTGCGCGGTCTCCAAGGCAGCAACAGTCAAGTCCCCATTACATTAAAAAATATCAGTCCCCGCAGATCGAAACGGTCGAGAGGGCCGCCTCCGGGCGGGCGCCTTCCTCTGAGAAGTTCGCGAAGCTCACTTCTCAGAGGAAGGCGCCCGCCCGGAGGCGGCCCCAGCGCGAGGCCGTCCCGGATGCTATTCGTTGTCGCCGGCAGTTAGCTGCGTTGCGGAGAGCGCGCCGTCGGCTGCGGTTGCGGCAGCGGCGTCGGGCCAGACCCAGTCGGTAAAGGCCGGGTGATCGAAGCCCTCGTTGCACGCGAACTCAAAGGCCTCGGTGCGGAAGGCCTCCCACTCATCAATCTGCTCGACAAACTTATCAGCGTCGACCATACGCAGCACGTCGGCGGCCAGGGCCCAGCGGTCCATGTTGTTCAGACGCAGCATGTCGAACGGCGTGGTCGTGGAGCCCTTTTCCTCGTAGCCGTGGACGCGGAAGGCATCGTGGCCGGGGCGGTTCCAGATCAGACGGCGGATCGTGCCGGCGTAGGCGTGGAATGCGAAGAGCACGGGCTTCTCGCCGCGGCCAAACAGCTCGGCCCAGCGCTCATCGCTGATGGCTTGGTCGTTCTCGCAGACGTTCTGAATCTTGAGCAGATCGACCACGTTGATGAACCACACCTTAATGCCCAGCTCGCGCAGCATGTCGGTTGCAGCCAGAGCCTCGAGCGTCGGCACGTCGCCGCACGTGGCGACCACGACGTCGGCCTCGGCGAGCGAGTCGGCAGTCGATGCCCACTCCCAAGTCGCGACGCCCTCGGCGAGCTCGGACTTGGCCTCGTCGACCGTCTGGAAGGTGGGGGCGGGTTGCTTGCCACAGAAGATGGCGTTGACGCAGTCGGTGGACTGGTAGACGCGCTCGGCAACGGCAAGCGCCATGTTGGCGTCGGCCGGATAGTAGGCATTCACGATATGCGTGTCGTTGGCCTTGTTGAGCAGCAGGTCGATAAAGCCGGGGTCCTGGTGCGAGAAGCCGTTGTGGTCCTGACGCCAGACATGGCTCGACAGCAAAATGTTGAGGCCGCTAATGGGAGCACGCCACGGAATCTCGCGCTTGGTGGCCTCGAGCCACTTGCAGTGCTGGTTGACCATGGAATCGACCACGTGGACAAAGCTCTCGTAGGAGCTCCACACACCCGAGCGGCCGGTGAGCACGTATGCCTCGAGGAAGCCCTCGCACTGGTGCTCGGACAGCTGCTCGACAACCTTACCGGAACCGGCCAGCAGCTCGTCGTTGGCATCGTCCTCGTAGAAGCCGGCATCCCACTGCTTCTTGGTCACCTTGTAGGCAGCCTGCAGGCGGTTGGACGCAGTCTCGTCGGGACCGAAAATGCGGAAATCGTCCATGTTCTTGGCCAGAACGTCGGCAGTGTACTCGCCAAAGACGCGGGCGGCCTCGGTGGAGCCCCAGCCGTGGCCCTTGCTTGCGACGGGAATCTCGTGGGCATGAATATCGGGAAGTTCAAGCTCGCGGCGCACCTTGCCGCCGTTTGCATTGGGGTTGGCGCCAATGCGCAGCTCGCCGGTCGGCATAAAGGCCGTCACCTCGGGGCGCACCTGACCCTCGGGCGTAAAGAGCTCCTCGGGCTTGTAGGAGCGCAGCCACTCGCGCAGCACGCGGAAGTGCTCGTGGGTGTCCTTGGCACTCGCCAGCGGCACCTGATGGGCGCGCCAGGAGTCCTCGGTCTTCTTGCCATCAATCTGCTTGGGGCAGGTCCAACCCTTGGGCGTACGGAACACGATCATGGGATAGGCCGGACGGACCACGGTCTCGCCCGCAGTGGCCTGAGCCATAGCGGTGGCCTTGATGTCGCAGATCTCATCGAAGACCTGCTCGAACAGGGCGGCAAAACGCGCGTGAATGCTTGCATGGCTCTCATCGTCGAAACCGGCGACAAAGAAGTGCGGCTTATAGCCCATGCCTTCAAAGAACTTGGTGAGCTCTTCGTCGGACACGCGGGCAAGGATGGTGGGATTGGCAATCTTGTAGCCGTTGAGGTGCAGGATCGGCAGGACGATTCCGTCGGTTGCCGGGTTCACGAGTTTGTTGGACTGCCAAGAAGTCGCAAGCGGACCGGTCTCGGACTCGCCGTCGCCCACCACGGCCACGGCCAGCAGGCTCGGGTTGTCCATGACGGCGCCGTAGGCGTGGCTGAGCGTGTAGCCGAGCTCGCCGCCCTCGTGGATGGAGCCGGGCGTCTCGGGCGCAAAGTGGCTCGGGATGCCGCCGGGATAAGAGAACTGGCGGAAGAACTTCTGCAGGCCAGCCTCGTCATTGGTGATGTCGGGGCGAATCTCACGGTAGGTACCATCGAGCAGCGACTGGGCGGTACCGGCGGGGCCACCGTGACCCGGGCCCATCAAGAAAATGGCGTTCTGGTTGTGATCGGCGATGAGGCGGTTGACATGACCGAACAGGAAGTTGATGCCGGGCGTGGTGCCCCAGTGACCGACCAGACGGTGCTTAACGTCCGGACGACCAAAGTCGCGCACCTCACCGGTTTTCTCATCAACAAAGTCGGTGCGCATCAGCGGGTTAGAGCGAAGGTAGATCTGACCGACGGAAAGATAGTTCGATGCGCGCCAATACAGATCGACGCCCTCGAGCTCGGAAGCCGGCACCTCGTGTCCCAGCTTTTGCCACGGCGTCCCCAGTGTTTTAGCCATTGTTTCTGTCCCTTCGCTGTGCGGTCACCCTCCGATACGGCAACCATTCGTTGGGACTAGTATATTTGCTAAAACGTTTTATCATGGTGAAAAAACGTTTTATCATCCTTATCAATCGCATCGATCAACAAAACGCGACATTCACCTGCGGCATTGCCTGTCACAGGTGCTCCACATTCAGTCTCTGCAAATTGATAAACGTGTTTAGTTGTGTTTAGTAAGCTTGAGCACGCTGCCCTTAACGATAAGTGCCGGCTCCAGGACGACCTCTTCGGCACGCCTACCGCCCCTACCGGCAAGACGCTTGGACATGCAGCCAAAAGCATGCTCCGCGAGCACGCCAGGATCCTGCTCAATGGCGGTCAGTGCCGGCTCAAAGAGGACGTCTGCCGCCGAGTTGTCATAGCTCACCACCGAGATATCGCCCGGGATGCTCTTCCCCATCTCGTGCAAGCGCTTGAGCAAACCGAGGGCAATGTTGTCCGAGCTTGCGAACACGGCGGTGGCGTCGGTTGCGAGTACCGCCTCCGAGGCCTCGTATGCACTCGGAATGTAGTACTCGCTCTCAAACTCCAAACGTGCGTCGATAGGCAGGCCAACCTCACGCAGCGCGCGCTCATAGCCGGCAAGTCGCTTGCGACCTGTATTGGAACGGCGCGCGTTAACCAAGCAGGCAATGCGACAGTGACCCTGCTCGATCAGATAGCGGGTGGCCATGTAGCCACCCATCTCGTGGTCGAACATCACCTTGTCGCACTCGAGCCCCTCAATGGCACGGTCGACCATCACGGCAGGGATAGGCAGATGGCTGACTTCTTCGCGCAGGGCGCGGTCGTCGGAGAACTCGTCACCCACCACCAAAAAGACGCCGTCAACGCCGCGCGTCACCAACTGGCGCAGCAGCTCAAGATCGTCATCGGCGCTTCCGCCCGAGCTGGTAATAAAGAGTGCGTAACCGTCCTCACGGCAGCGCTTTTCCAAACTGCCGGCGAGCGAGGCAAAAAAGCGGCTCTCGATGTTAGGGACGATAAGACCCAGCGTGCGCGACTCGCGCATGACCAAGCTACGCGCAATCTGGTTAGGAACATAGTGGTTGCGCGCCGCGACCTCTTTGATGAGCTTGCGGTTTTCTTCCGAGATGCGACAAGGCCGATTATTGAGAACAAGCGAGACCGACGAGGGGGAAAGCCCCACCTCCTGGGCGATCTGCTTGAGGGTGACTTTGTTGGCCATCTCGCTCCTTCCAGGTTTACGCGCAATCTCTTGAAAGTATAGCGACTGCCCCTCTACCTCGGTGATAAACACTTTACCAATCCGGTAGACGGCTGTTTTATCGCCGCCAGCGCACCAAATCCGTCCGGGTGGGGTATATTGCAATCGATTGATGACAACAACCACCAAAAGGCGGATATTCGTATGCACGAGAACGACTTTTTTAACGAGGACCTGCTGTGCGCGCTTGCTGGCGTTGCCGGCGAGGACAACGTGCTGATGAGCGAGCCCATGCGCGAGCACACCACGTTTAAGATCGGCGGCCCGGCCGACGTCTTTGTCACGCCCGATACCGAGCAGGGCCTCGTCGCCACGCTCGACACCTGTTATCGCTGCGACCTGCCGCTTACCATCGTGGGCAACGGCTCCGACCTGCTCGTCGGCGACAAGGGCATCCGTGGCGTCGTCGTGGCGCTGGGCGAAGGCCTCTCCGACATTACGGTCGACGGCACGCACGTCACGGCGGCGGCCGGCGCCTTGCTTTCCGATGTCGCCGCGGCGGCAGCCGAGGCCGGTCTCACCGGCATGGAGCCCATCTCGGGCATCCCCGGATCGGTCGGCGGCGCCTGCTACATGAACGCCGGTGCCTACGGTGCCTGCATGGCCGATGTGCTGGAGTCCGTGCGCGTCTACAAACCCGCTCGCCAGCTCGACGACGGCACCCGCGGCAGCGGCAATATCATCGAGTTCGATGTCGACGAGCTCAACCTGGGTTATCGAAAGAGCCGCATCGCCGATGACGGCTTTATCGTGCTTTCGGCCACCTTCAATCTCGCCCCGGGCAACGCCGCGATGATCAAGGCCGACATGGACGACTACCGCCAGCGCCGCGAGGACAAGCAGCCGCTCGACATGCCGAGTGCCGGCTCCACTTTCAAGCGCCCCGAGGGTTACTTTGCCGGCAAACTCATCATGGATGCCGGCCTGCGAGGACACGCCGTTGGCGGCGCGCAGGTGAGCGAGAAGCACTGCGGCTTCATCGTCAACGCCGACCACGCCACCGCCGCCGATGTCGACGAACTCATCCGCCACATCCAGGCAACCGTCAAAGACCAATTCAACGTAGACCTAGAACCCGAAGTCCACCGAGTAGGCGAATTCCTTTAACAAAGAAGGCCCCGAAAGGGGCCTTCGCCATATTTATTCAGATAACCCAGTCCGGTGTGTCGCGCCCCGAACCCGGAAGGTCCGGGACCGCGGGCGAGGCATAAGGTTGGTCGCGAGTTCCGCACGCAAAGAAGGCCACTTAATGTGGCCTTCGTCTTGCGCAGGACTGTAGAGCAGGCAACCTTATGCCTCGCCCGCGGTCCCGGACCAACTTACTTCAAACCGCAGCTACGACAGCGCAATACCGCCAAGCCAGCCCCAACGCACGCCAGAGCCAGTGCCATAGAAGCTAATAAACGAATCGAGCGACTTAGACGTAATGGCACCCTCGTTGCTCATAACGATGCCGCCGCCAACGTAGATACCCACATGACCGTAGATAAGGCCCGGAGCACCCGTGCCGCTGTGCGAGGAATCGGCCACGATCATGCCCACCTGCAGCGCCGAGCGGTCGGAGCTATAGCACCATGCGTTAAACATATCGCACGCGTTACCGCCAAAGTAGCCAACGCCGGCGTTACGGAAGACATTGGTAACCCACGCCGCGCACCAGTTCTGACCCGGCGAAGGCGTGGAGTAGCACGCGTTGACGACGGCCTGCTGTTTGCCCGAGCCGGCATTCTGTTGCGGGGTTCCGGGCGCATACGATCCGCCACCCGAGCTTGAGCCACCCGAGTAGGAATTGTTCTTGTTCGCGGCGGCAGCGGCAGCGGCGGCCTTCCTGGCAGCTTCCTCGGCCTGGGCGGCAGCGAGAATCTCGGAATCGCGCTGAGCCATGAGCTCCTTGACGTCGTCGGAAAGACCGTTCAGCACGGTCTGGACTTCTTGCTGCTTGGCCTGCATATCCTGCATCTGAGCCGTCTGCTGGTCCTTGAGTTTCTCCAGGTCGGCCTTTTGTGCTTCGAGCTCGGTCTTCTGTGCGTCGAGCTCAGCCTGAATCGTCTGGATATCCTCGATGGCATCGCGGTCACTCTTGTTGATCTTCTCAACGTAATGCGCGTTGGCGACGAGTTCCTCAAACGAGCCAGAGGCCAGCAGCAAAGACAGGATGTTCGTGCCGCCGGACTTGTAGCTGGCGGCCACGCGATCGGAAAGGTCGTTGCGCTTCTTCTTGAGCTCGGCCTTCTTTTCATCGATCTGGGCCTGCGTGTCGTCAATCTTGCCCTGGACATTCTCGATGTCGTTGAGGGTCTGGGCATTCTTGTTGGCCAGCGCCGCATACTCATTTGCGATGCTGTCGAGCTGGGCCTGAACCTCGTCGAGCTGGGCCTGGGCAGCATTCAGTTTATCGGTGGTTTCTTTGGAAGCCTCCGCCGCATGGGCGCGAGCGGGCAGGCCAAAAAGAACTGCCGCAGAAGCGGCGCCGAACAGGGCCTTGAGGGCAGTGCGGCGCGAGAGCTCCTGGGAAAGGAAGGAATCGCTGTTTGGTGACATATGTACTCCGTTACATGTTTATTTATATGTCGCTCAACTCATACATATTAGCGTACATATGGCGCGTCCCAACGATTTCCACGAACGGCAGGAAACTACAAGGTCAGCGGCTCGTAAGCAAATGTCAAAGATCAGGTTATGCGTACGCAAGCTCTTCTATGAGTACGTTGGCACAATCCTCCGCTTTTCCTACAGCGCACGATTTGGGCGTCCCTGCCTGCGCTATACTCCCCTCAAGAAGTGTTCCTGATTCGATAGGAGACTACATGTCCAAAGCACTCGACCCCAAAGACACCTGCGTCCTCGTTACCGGCGGCGCCGGCTTTATCGGCTCGCACACCGTCGTTCAGCTGCTCGAGGGCGGCTACCAGGTTGTCGTCGTCGATGACCTCTCCAACTCCAGCGCCGTTGCCATCGACCGCGTCAAGACCATCGTGGGCGACGAGGCCGCCAAGAACCTCACCTTCTACGAGGCCAACGTGCTCGACCGCGATGCGATGAACAAGATCTTCGATACCCACCAGATCGACCGCGTCATCCACTTCGCCGGCTTTAAGGCCGTTGGCGAGTCGGTGAGCAAGCCCGTCGAGTACTACCACAACAATATCGAGAACACCCTGGTGCTCATCGATGTCATGCGCAACCACGGTTGTAAGTCCATCATCTTCTCGAGCTCTTCGACCGTCTACGGCGATCCGGACAATCCGCCCGTCACCGAAGAGGACCCCAAGAAGCCCGCGACCAACCCCTATGGTTGGACCAAGTGGATGATTGAGCAGATCCTCATGGACGTCCACACCGCCGACCCCGAGTGGGACGTCGTGCTGCTCCGTTATTTCAATCCCATCGGAGCCCATCCGTCGGGCCTGATCGGCGAGGATCCCAAGGGCATCCCCAACAACCTGGTGCCTTACGTCGCCCAGGTCGCCGTCGGTAAGCTCGAGGCCGTTCAGGTCTTTGGCAACGATTACCCCACCCCCGACGGCACCGGTGTTCGCGACTACATCCACGTGTGCGACCTGGCATCTGGTCACGTTGCCGCCCTTAACTGGATGAACGGCAAAACCGGCGTCGAGATCTTTAACCTGGGCACCGGCACCGGCACCTCGGTACTCGAGGTCGTCGCCGCCTTCTCCAAAGCTTGCGGCAAGGAGCTGCCCTATGTGATCCGCGAGCGCCGTGCCGGCGACATCGCCGCCAACTGGTGCGATGCCTCCAAGGCCGAGCGCATGATGGGTTGGAAGGCCCAGTACGACATCGCGGACATGTGCCGCGATAGCTGGAACTGGCAGAGCCACAACCCCAACGGCTTCGCCGACGCCGAGTAGCAAAAACCTACATACCGCTCTTGCCCCGATCTCACGTTGTGAGGTCGGGGCTTTTTCATGGCATGTAACCATTCGCCGAAAATCGACCAACTTTTTTATCTTGCCTGTACATGTTTAAACAACATGTTTTACAATAGGCGTATCGAATCAGAACATCGGAGGCGGACTGCACACCCATCGGCAGGCCGACCCCACAACAAGAAGGTTGGTGAGCGCATTCATGGAGCGTGCAAGCGGTGTCCTCATGCCCGTCTCATCTCTGCCCGGACCATACGGAATCGGCGGCTTTGGTTGGAATGCCTACGACTTCGTCGATTTTCTCGCCTCGTGCAAACAACATTACTGGCAGATTCTGCCCCTTACGACGACCAGCTATGGCGATTCGCCCTATCAGTCGTTCTCGGCCCGCGCAGGCAACCCCAACTTTATCGACTTTGCCGAGCTTATCGAGGCAGGGTATCTGGAGCAGCGCGATATCGATGGCGTGTATCTGGGATCCGACCCCAGCAATGTCGACTACGGTGCTATCTTTGGCGGCCGCCGTCAGATTCTCGACCGCGCCGCCGAGCGCTTTGCTGCCGACAAGCCGGCCGATTTCGATGACTTTATCCAGGCCAACGAGGACTGGCTCATCCCCTACTGTGAGTTCATGACCGTCAAAGAGGAGTGCGGTCTCAAGGCGTTCTGGGAGTGGCCCGCGGAGCTCCACACCCGCGGCGAGGCTTCCGCCAAGGTCTGCGCCGACCATCCGGCGCGTATGCTCTACCACCAGATGACGCAGTACTTCTTCGATCGCCAGTGGAGCCGCCTCAAGGCCTATGCCAACGAGCGCGACATTCTCATCATCGGCGACCTGCCCATCTATGTCTCGCGTGACTCCGTCGAGATGTGGGCGACGCCTGAGCTCTTTAAGATCGATGCCGCCGGCAATCCCGTGAGCGTCGCCGGCACGCCGCCCGACCAGTTCTCGGCCACCGGCCAGTACTGGGGCAACCCCATCTACGACTGGGACGCCATGGAGTCCGACGGCTTCTCCTGGTGGGAGAGCCGCATTCGCGCCGCCCTCGACATGTACGACGTCATCCGCCTGGATCACTTCCGCGGCTTCGAGGCCTATTGGGAGGTGCCGTTCTCCTCGCCCGATTCGTCCTACGGTTCGTGGACGCAGGGTCCCGGCCTCAAGTTCTTCAAGACGCTCGAGGAAAAGCTCGGCACGCTGCCCATCATCGCCGAGGACCTGGGCTTCCTCACCCCCGGCGTCATCGACATGCGCGACAACTCGGATTTCCCCGGCATGAAGATCCTGCAGTTTGCCTTTGAGGGCACCAACTCGTACTACCTGCCGCATAACTACATCGCCAACACCGTCGCCTATGTGGGCACCCACGATAACGAGACGGCGCGCGGTTGGTTTGAGGGAACGGCCACCCCGCGTCAGCGCGAGCAGGCAGCCCTGTACACCCATCAGCAGGCCGGCGAACCCATGGCAGATGCACTCAATCGCACCATCGCCGCCAGCGTGAGCGACACTTGCATCTACACCATGCAGGACCTGCTCAACTTGGGCAACGAGGCGCGCATCAACACCCCTGCCACGCTGGGCGGCAACTGGACCTGGCGCATGCTCGACGGCGCCATCACCCGCGAGCTCGAGCACAAACTCACCGACTGGACCGAGACCTACTTCCGCATCCCGTCGGAAGCCGAAATCGAGCTTCCTCAATAGGAGCTACCGCGCCCGACCCCTCCCCACCGTGCGGACGCGCTTGCTTTTCCCGCGCGAGGCCACCCCAATCCCCTCGCGCGGGCTTCTTATGAATTGCAGACATGAAACAACCCATCACAGGAGAAAACATGCCCCGAATTAACCTCATGGAACTCGCCGAGCAGTCTTTTGGCACCTCGCTCGAGCAGCTCGACGACCGTCGCATTTACAAGCTGCTGGTCAAACTCGTGCAGGAGCGCTCCGCCACCTGCCCGCTCAACAACGGCAAGAAAAAGCTCTATTACATTTCCGCCGAATTTTTGATCGGCAAGCTGCTCATCAACAACATGATCGACCTCGGCATCTACGACGAGGTTAAGGACCAGCTCACCGCCGCAGGCCACAACCTCAACAAGATCGAGGAATTCGAGGTCGAGCCGTCGCTCGGCAACGGCGGCTTGGGCCGCCTGGCCGCATGCTTCCTGGATTCCATCGCCACGCTGGGCTTGACCGGCGATGGCGTGGGCCTCAACTATCACTACGGCCTGTTCCGTCAGCGCTTTGTCGACAACCAGCAGAAGGCCGTCCCCGACGAGTGGCTCGGTGAGCAGGACATCCTAGTCGACGATGACCGCTCCTACACCGTCGAGTTCGGCGATTTTGCCGTTACCTCCAAGCTCGTCAACATCGATGTGCCCGGTTACGGCCGGCCCACCAAGAACCGCCTGCGCCTGTTCGACCTGGCGAGCGTCGACGACGGCCTGGTCCCCGGCAGTTCCATCGACTTCGACAAGACCGAGATCGCCAAGAACCTCACCTTGTTCCTCTACCCCGACGATTCCGACGAGCAGGGCCGCCTGCTTCGCATCTACCAGGAATACTTCATGGTGAGCAACGCCGCCCAGCTCCTGATCGACGAGGCCATCGAGCGCGGCAGCAACCTGCACGATCTGGCCGACTACGCCGTGGTCCAAATTAACGACACGCACCCCACCATGGTCATCCCCGAGCTCATTCGCTTGCTCACCACCGAGCACGACATCGAGTTTGACGAGGCCGTGACCATCGTACGCTCCATGGTCGCCTACACTAACCACACGATTCTTGCCGAGGCGCTCGAGAAGTGGCCGCTCGCCAGCCTGCAGAAGGTCTCCCCTGCCATCGCCGACATTATCGTCAAGCTCGATGAGATCGCGAAGGCCGAGCACGATGACCCGCGCGTCGCCATCATCGACGAACACGATACCGTCCACATGGCCCACATGGACATCCACTTTGGCTTCTCCATCAACGGCGTAGCCGCCCTCCACACCAAGATCCTGGAGGACACCGAGCTTCATCCGTTCTACGAAATCTATCCCGAGAAGTTCTCCAACAAGACCAACGGCATCACCTTCCGCCGCTGGATCCATGGGGCCAACCCCGCGCTCGCCAGCCTGCTCGACGATGTGATCGGCACCGACTGGCGCAGCACCGGCGATCTGAGCAAACTCGCCAAGTTCGCCGACGACAAGGACGTTCTTGAGCGCCTGGCCGCCACCAAGGTCGAGGCCAAGGCCATCATGCGCCAGTTCATGGCGCTCGAGCAGGGCGTGACCATTCCCTCCAACGCCATCATCGACGTCCAGGTCAAGCGCATCCACGAGTACAAGCGCCAGCAGATGCTCGCGCTCTACATCATCTGGAAGTACCTCGATATCAAGAACGGCAACAGACCTAAGCACCCCGTCACCATCATCTTTGGCGGCAAGGCGGCGCCTGCCTACACTATCGCGCAGGACATCATCCATCTGATCTTGACGCTGTCGCGGTGGATTGCAAACGACCCCGACGTGGCTCCCTACCTGCAGGTTGTCATGATCGAGAACTACAACGTCACCGCCGCCGAGCGCGTGATCCCCGCCGCTGACATCTCCGAGCAGATCAGCCTGGCCTCCAAGGAGGCGAGCGGCACCTCCAACATGAAGTTCATGCTCAACGGCGCCCTAACCCTGTGCACGCTCGACGGTGCCAACGTGGAGATTGCCGAGCTCGTGGGCGACGAGAACATCTATACCTTTGGCGCCTCGTCCAAACAGGTTGAGCAGCTCTACGCCGACGGCACCTACAACGCCGGTGCGCTCTACCGCAAGCCCGGCATTAAACTGCTGGTGGACTTCATCACCAACCCGGCCTTTATGGCGACCGGCAACGCCGAGCGCCTGCAGCGCCTGCACGATGACATTAAGGGCAAGGACTGGTTTATGGCCCTGCTCGACATTGAGGAGTACATCCAGACCAAGGAGCGCGTGTTGGCCGACTACGAGGTCCAGGACGCCTGGATGCGCAAGGCGCTCATCAATATCGCCAACGCCGGCACCTTCTCGTCCGACCGCACCATCTCCCAGTACAACGACGAGATCTGGCACCTGAACTAATTTCACTTCCCTTACCCATCCTCTTGAGAAACGGAGTCGTGGCGACACGGCTCCGTTTTTGTGCCCGCACGTTACCCTGCAACCCGACTCGACCGAAGAATCTCGATCTGTAACAGCTACTCGGTAAAAACGGCCCCAGCTGTTACAGATTGAGACATACCGGCCCCTCCCCTTGGGTTTATCTCAATCTGTAACATCTAGCAGCTGAAATTCACCTTTGGTGTTACAGATTTAGATGAAATGGTTAGCTCAGCGGAACCGTCTCGATCTGTAACATCTAACGTCCGAAATCAGCCTCACCCGTTACAGATCGAGACAAACGACCGGTCAGACAGCCCCAACACAAAGAAAGGCTCCCCTCTCGCCCAGTGGACGGGAGGGGAGCCTTATATGTGACCGCGGCAAAAGGATGGCAATACCGCAGTCGCCCAAAGGATGGGCCTGGATGCACCGGGCCTAGATAAGGTTCTTGCCAGAGACCTTATCGAAGAGGTGGGTCGCGTTCTTCTCGAACTTGAACCAGATGGTGTCGCCAGCCTTGAGCGCGCCCTTGGCCTCGAGGTCGACGACGGGGATAATCAGGACAAACTGGCCGTCGGGAGCGGTCACGTGGACATGCTCGGTCGAGCCCATGAGCTCGGTCACCTCGACGGTACCCTGGAGCGCGCCCTCCTCGCCCTTGTCGGCAAGCAGGATCTGCTCGGGACGCACGCCGGCCGTAATCTCCTTCACGTCGCCGCCGTCCCAGTTGAGGGCAAGCTGAGCGCAAGTCTCGGGGGCGAGCGCCACGTTCATATCCTCGGTCTTGACGGTAAAGCCGTTGCCCGAGCGCACCAGCTGGGCATCGAAGAAGTTCATCTGCGGCACGCCGATGAAGCCGGCGACGAAGATGTTCGCGGGATGGTTGAAGACCTCCTGCGGCGTGGCGATCTGCTGGACAACGCCGTCCTTCATGACCACGATACGGTCACCGAGGGTCATAGCCTCGGTCTGGTCGTGAGTAACATAAATGAACGTGCCCTTGATCTCGTGGCGCAGCTTAATGAGCTCGGCACGCATCTGGTTACGAAGCTTGGCGTCCAGGTTGGACAGCGGCTCGTCCATCAGGAAGACCTTGGGGTCACGCACGATGGCGCGGCCGATAGCGACACGCTGGCGCTGGCCGCCGGAGAGCGCCTTGGGCTTACGGTCGAGGTACTCGGTAATGCCCAGAATCTCGGCAGCAGAGCGAACCTTGCGGTCGATCTCGTCCTTGGGAACCTTCTTGAGCTCGAGCGTAAATGCCATGTTCTCGTACACCGTCATATTGGGGTACAGAGCGTAGCTCTGGAACACCATGGCGATGTCGCGGTCCTTGGGCGCCACGTCGTTGACACGCTTGCCGTCGATGAGCACGTCGCCCGAAGTGATGTCCTCCAGGCCAGCGACCATGCGCATCGTCGTGGACTTGCCGCAGCCAGACGGGCCAACGAGAACGACAAACTCCTGGTCATGCACGGTGAGATTAAAGTCCTCCACCGCGAGCACGCCGTCCTCGGTAACCTTGAGGTTGTGCTTCTTCTCCTCGGTCTTCTTCTTTTTGCCAAAGAAGCCCTTCTTTTTGGACTCGTTGTTGGGATACACCTTCTGAACATGTTTGAGAACGATCTCGGCCATGTCTCTACCTTTCGATATGCGGCGCCACGCTGAGGGGCGCCGCAGAAACTTGCAAAACAGTTACGGCATCAGCCCTTGACGGCACCTGCCACCACGCCGTCGATGATGTACTTCTGGCAGAGGATGTACATGATGACGATGGGGATAACGACCATCATGATGCAGGCCATCATGGGGCCGAGCTCGACGTGGCCGTAGCCGCCGCGGAAGTACTGGATCAAAATAGGAATGGTCTTGTACTTGGTGGAGTCGAGCGTAAGGTAGGGCAGAAGATAGTCGTTCCAGACCCACATGGTCTCGAGGATGCCGACCGAAAGATAGGTGGGCTTCATGATGGGAAGGACGATCTTAAAGAACACCTGGACCGGGTTGCAGCCGTCGATCATGGCCGCCTCTTCGATCTCGAGCGGAATGTTCTTTACAAAGCCGGCGAACATAAAGACCGCCAGGCCCGCGCCAAAGCCGAGGTAGATAAAGCAGATGTTGAACGGCGTGTTGAAGCCGATGCGGTCCGCCAAATTGGACAGCGTGAACATGAGCATCTGGAACGGTACGACCATCGAAAACACGAACAGGTAATAGAAGAAGTTCGAGATCTTGCTGTTGACGCGCACTACGTACCAAGCACACATGGAGCAGCACACCAGAATCAGCACGACCGACGTGACCGTGATGATGAGCGAGTACATAAATGCCGAGGCAAAGCCCTGCTCGTTAAGGGCATGCATGTAGTTTGCGAGGCCGTTGAACGTCTCGGGCGTGAGCAGATCGAATGCCGTGGTGGTGCTGATTGCAGTTGCCTTTTTAAAGGAATTGAGCGCAATCATGAACACGGGGTAGATCCACGCGAGCGACAGAATCGTAAAGAAAATCGAGAGCGCGCGGTTGATAACCTTATCGCGTTTCATTACTGCTGCACCTCCTTGGACCTCGTGGCCTTAAGCTGAATCATGGAGATGGCTACGACCAGGATGCAGAAGATAACCGCCTTGGCCTGACCGATGCCCTGCCATGCGATACCGGCACGCGAATAGAACGTGTTGTAGATGTTCAGGGCGAGCATCTCGGTGGAGTGCGCGGGAGCGCCGCCGGTAAGGGCGAGGTTCTGGTCGAACAGCTTAAAGCCGTTGGTGATGGACAGGAACAGGCAGATAGTGATGGTCGGCATCAGGTTAGGGATCTTAACCTTCCAAAACGTCTGCCATGCCGTGGCACCGTCGACCTTGGCGGCCTCGATGTAGTCGGACGGAATGGACTGCAGACCAGCGATGTAGATGATCATCATGTAGCCGACCTGCTGCCACAGGGTCAGGATGATAAGGCCCCAGAAGCCAGCAGCAGAGTTAAGGGCGATGAGCTGGGCGCCCACGTTGGAGAGCAGGCAGTTAATCAGAATCTGCCAGATGTAGCCCAGCACGATGCCGCCGATCAGGTTAGGCATAAAGAAGATCGTACGGAAGATGTTGGTGCCCTTGAGCGCTTTGCGGGTGAGCGCCTGCGCGATGGCGAGGGCGATCACGTTGATGAGCACCGTCGACAGGAAGGCAAACGCCACGGTAAAGAAGAACGACGTGGCAAACTGCGGATCGGACAGTGCGCGCACGTAGTTCTCGATACCGACAAAGTGCGTGTTGTTGATGGTAATAAACTGGCAGAACGAGAGATAGAAACCCTGGATAAAGGGGATCACGAACCCGATCATAAACGCCAGACACGTGGGCAGCATAAAGAGCGGCCACCAGCGCTTGAGTGCTTTGCCCATAGAAGGGTCCTTTCAATATGCAGGGGGCGGGCAAACCAACGTCTGCCCGCCCCCTGTCGCTAATCAGATAGCTTGGGCAGCAACTGCTTACTCGGAAGCAGCCTTCTCGGTCTTCCAGCCATCGACGAAGGCGTTCTTGACGCCGTCCCACTTGCTGTTGTCGGCAGCATAGGCAATCAGAGCCTGCTTGAGGTTCTTCTTCCACTCCTCAGAGGGGATGTAAACGAAGTCCCAAGCGACGGTCTTCTTGCCGTCCTTGGCCATGGCAACGGCCTGCTGCGAGAAGACGTTGGTGGTCTCCTTAGCGCTCTTGAACGGGGCAGTCAGACCCATCTTGTCAGCGATGATGCTGGTGGCGGTGTCAGAAGTGACGCACCAATACATGAAGTCCTCGGTGGCCTTCTGGGCATCCTCGGAAGCCTGGGAGCTGACGCACCAGTAGTTCTCGCCGCCGGAGCACAGGCCCTGGTTCTCCTCGCCGTCGACACCGATGTAGATGGGCATCATGCCAATCTGATCGTCGGTCATGCCAGCCTTGGTGAGGTCAGCGTAGGCCCAAGAACCGTTCTGATAGAAGACGGCCTTGCCGGTTGCGAACTCGTTTGTGGCGTCGTCGCCGGTCTTGGAGGCAAGCTGCGAAGGATCGCAGGTGGAGTCGGTGATGTACAGGTCGAAAATCTGCTTGAAGTTGTCGAGATACTCGCCCTTGATCTCGTCGTCCTCCTGGTTGTGCTCCTTCTCGAACTCGTAGTAGAGCGGGAGGTTGGCGAGGTGGGTGGTGTAGCGCCAGCTGGAGGAGTCGTCCATGCCAGCGGAAGTGAAGGCGCCCTCAACACCAAGCTCGTCCTTGCGGGCCTGGATGTCGTCGGCACAAGCCTTCAGCTTGTCGAAGGAGTTGATGTCCTCGGCCTTGTAACCAGCCTTCTCGAGCAGCTGCTTGTTGTAGATGATGCCGTAGCTCTCCTGGACCCAGTCGATACCCAGATCCTTGCCGTCGGACTGCAGAGCCAGGGAGTCGTCAATGAGCTCACCGCGGAGCTTGGTATCGGACAGGTCGGCGCAGTAATCCTTCCAGTTCTTAAGACCGGTGGGGCCGTTGACCTGGAACAGGGTCGGAGCGGAGCTCTTGGACATCTCGGACTTGAGCTTCTCCTCGTAGGTGTTGGAGGCGGCGGTCACGATCTTGACCTCGACGCCCTTCTCCTTCTTATAGGCCTTGGCGATCTCCTTCCACTCCTTGTCGACCTCGGGCTTGAATTGGAGGAAGTAGACCTCGGCAGCGTCACCAGAAGCAGAGGAGCCGGAGCCGGCAGAACCACCGCAGCCCACGAGACCCAGACCAAGAACCGCAGCCGCGGAACCAGCAAAGCCCAGGAACTGCCTTCTGCTCATTTCGTTCTTCATTACAATCCACCCTTTCACACCGTGGCGGCACCCTTTGCCGCCGCCTTCGGAGATTGGCTCGGGGACTTTGCCCCTTTTGCTGATTTGTACGATACGCTATTTGGCTAGTTGTTTGAACAAGTATTACTAGAGCGGTAGAAAAACTTCGGTGAACGGTAATTTCAACTTGATACTTGACAAGTTTTGTATAAACAATTATTTGTTATCGAATGCAGAGAAAACGCCCGGTCAAGCCGATGCATCGTCGGTTTGACCGGGCGTTTTCTCTTTGAGGGCATGAGTCTCGTCAGGCTGCGAGCTAGCCGGCTATCGCTTGGAGTTGACGCGGTAGTGGAAGATCTCGGGATGCGTGCGGGCATGCGTGACCTCGAACAAGATGCCGTCCGAGGTGTACGACTGGCTCTCCATGACGGCAACGCAGTTGTATTTGCCAAGGTCAAGATAGCTGCAGTCCTCATCGTTGGCAAGCTCGACGCTCACCGTACGGCGACTCGCCATCACTTTGACGCCGCGTTTGTGCTCCAGATAGTCGTAAATTGACTTTGCAGCGATCTCGGGCGTCAGGCCTTTGGCGATCGACTCCAGAAAATAGCCGTGGTCCACCTGGCGAGCGCTACCGTTAAGGCTACGGACACGCACCACGCGAATCAACTCCTCGCCCACCTTAAAGCCCAGGTGACGAGAGAGTTGCTCGGTGCAGACCAGATGTTCAAAAGACTTAACGTCCGTCGATGCAACGGCATTGTTGCGCTTTGCAAACTCGCCAAACGACTCAACCTCTTCGAGTGCGCCCAACATGTCGGTTTCGCCCTTAAGCCAAATAACGCGCACGCCCTTGCCGTGTATGGGCTGCACAAACATCCCGTCGGCCAGCATACTCAAGGCGCGACGGACGGTATTGCGAGTGCATCCGAACTCCGCGGTCAGCTCGGCTTCGGTTGGCAGCATCTCCTGAAACGCATAGGTCCCATTAATGATGCGCGAGCGTATTTCTCGGTAGATTCCTTCATAAATCGCTTTTGGCATTGTTTCACCTCTACATTATTCATTTCCGGCTAGGCACGATAGCATTTCTTAAAGTTGTTTAAACTGAATATCGGTAAAGCGACAGGATTTAACCGTTGACGGTTTCTGTCATGCCCAAATCGGTTTCGCTCAAAACTGCCGGTACGACAATCGTCTGGTCCTCTACAATGAATCCATTGTTTAAACGTTTCCCCACGCGCAACGCGCCTCGATATTCGGAAGGCAGAACATGCTGCAAAAAATCCAACGCTTTGGCGGGGCAATGTTCGCGCCCGCCATGCTGTTTTCTATATCGGGCCTCATGGTCGGCGTCTCCGCTCTCGCAACGACTGCGGACATCGTCGGCGATCTCGCCGTATACGGAACCCCTTGGTACGTTTTTTGGACCATCATCCAGCGCGGCTCGTGGACGGTCTTTAAACGCCTCCCGCTCCTTTTTGCCGTAGCGCTGCCCATCGGTCTTGCCCAAAAACAACCGGCTCGTTGCTGTCTCGAGGCTCTCGTCGCCTATTTTGCCTACTGCTTCTTTTTGAGCGAGATCATTAAGCTGAGCGGAGACAACCTTGGACTTGAGTACCCGTCATCTTTGACCTCCGCCAGCGGTATCACCGTCATCGACGGCATCAAGACGCTCGACACCGGCATTATCGGCCCGCTGGCGGTATCGGCAACCGTCGTTGCCATCCATGACCGCTTCTACGATGCCAAGGTTCCCGATTGGCTCGGCACCTTCTCGGGCTCCTCGCTGGTCTACCTCATCAGCTTTTTTGCCGTGTTTGCCCTTGCTGCTATCTCGGCCGCCATCGTGCCCTACGTATACGATGTAACCGATACGCTGCGTCACGCGCTTGCAGGCGTCGGTCCCTTTGGCGTGGGCATCTTTGTCTTTTTAGAACGAGCACTCGAGCCCTTTGGCCTGCACCACCTGCTCTACATGCCGATCTACTACGACAACCTGGTCATTAACGACGGCATCTACGCCACGTGGAGCAGTTTGCTCCCCATCCTCTCCCATAGCACGCGCCCCCTTAATGAGCTTGCGCCGTGGGCCGGTTTTACCGCCACCGGCTGGGTCAAGCTCTTTGGCCTTCCTGCCATCGCAGCTGCGTTCTACTCCACCGCAAAACCCGAGCGCCGCGCCGGCCTCAGGGTCATCCTTGTTCCCGCCATCATCGCCTCGGTGGTTTGCGGCGTTACCGAGCCACTCGAGTTTCTCTTTATGTTCACCCACCCCGGGCTCTTTTTGCTCTACGCCGTCTTATCGTCTTGCCTTGCCACAACCATGAATCTCTTTGGCATCGTCGGCATCTTCTCGGGCGGCCTGATGGAGATGGCAGCCTTCAACTTTATTCCGCTCATGCGCACGCATGCCGGTGCCTATCTTTTGGCGCTCGGTATCGGCCTTGCCTTTAGCCTCATCTTTTTTGTTAGTTTTCGAGCACTCATCTTGGTCTATGACCTTAAGACACCGGGCCGCGAGGATCATGCTGCCAATCGCGCGGCAATCGATTGTTTAACGGGAAGCGACTTTGCCAAAGAGCAATCTCCCAATGACGAGGTCAATAGTCGATCCGATCAAGATCACGTCCTCGCTGAGCGGGTAATTCAGCTTTTAGGTGGCGTTGGCAATATCGTGGGCGCAACCAACTGCGCCACGCGCCTGCGCGTCGAGGTCGCAGACCCTTCCATCGTTGCAGATAACGCGTCGTTTGTCGCGGTGGGCGCCAAGGGCCTCATCATTACGGGCAAGACCGCCCAGGTGATCATCGGCATCTCCGTTCCCCGCGTTAAAGAGCATTTTGACCAGATCATGGGCCTCGAGCCGGAATTTGTGCCCACCACCTCGGCCTCCCCTGCCGCCAGCGCAGCCCATAAGCGCGGCGATATTTGCTTCTTCGATATCGACGGAACGCTCGCCTGGCAAGACCCCAGGCTCGCCCAAGACCTTCCCGAAGACGAGCGGGACCTCTCCCCCTATCCCAACGAGGCGGTTTCGCAGGCAATCCGCGAGTTTGTCGCCAACGGCAACATGGCCTTTATCTGCACGGGACGTACCCTGAGCTGCATCCACCCCAAACTTCTTGAGCTGCCCTGGACCGGCATCGTCTGTCTTGCGGGCGGTTACGCCGAGATCGACGGACACGCAATTCGCGATCTGTCGATGACGCCCAGTATGTTGCAGCGTCTTGCCCCCTACCTTGAGCAATCGGGCGAGGTCATCCGCTTTGAGGGCCTCAACGGCGTCGTGCGCATGAGTGCCGATGCGCCCGATGCTCCCGGATACGCGCGCACCCTGGGCGACGCAGTCACGCAGCTGCAACATTACAGTGTCTACAAGATCTTGATGTCTACATCGCTCGCCAACCACATCGCTCAAGACAAGGCACTTGAGCCGCTGCTGTGCTTTAACGAGCTCGAACTCGAGGTAACCGAAATCTCGCCCCGCGAATGCACGAAGCGCGGGGGCATCCAGTCTGTACTCGACGCCCTCGATCCCCACCACGGAACCGTATACGGCATCGGCGACGCCAGCAATGACGTCTCGCTGATGAACGCCGTCGATGTCGGTATCGCCATGGGCAATGCGCCGGACTATCTCAAAAAGCGCGCCGACTACATCACCGACTCGGTCGACAAAAATGGCGTCGTCAAGGCGCTCGAGCACTTTAGGCTTATATAAGCAGCCGGCACGCGCACGCGTCCCGTTTCCCCAAATCGCCAAAACAGACGCGCCGGCAACTCCAATGTGGCAATATGGTATCTGCACACCGCAACGATGCAACCTAAGAAAGAATGCGAGAACCCGTGTCCAGTCCGTTTACCAGCTTTTTAGCCCAGCACTTTGACCAGATCAACGACTATCTGGCCACGTTCTTTGACGGACAGGCGACCTCTGCCGATATCGAGCGCTACCTGTATACCCCGCTCTCGACATTTACGGCCAATGCCGGCAAGCGCCACCGCCCGCTCATCTGCATGCTCGCCGCCACCGCGGTAGGTGGCAGCTTTGAGAGCGCCCGCAGCGCGGCGGCAGCTATCGAGCACTTTCAGTCGGGAGCGCTTATCCATGACGACATCGCCGACAACGGACAGCTTCGTCGAGGTAAGCCCTGCATGCACCTTACCGAGGGCACGGGCCTTGCCATCAATTGTGGCGACCTGGCGCTCACCATGGTCACCAAGACGGTTCTCGACGACCCCACGCTGGAGTCCGACGTGAAGCTGCGTGTGCTCCACGAGCTTACCGAGATGATCGTCCGCACCATCGAGGGTCAAGCGCTCGACCTGGGTTGGGTCCGTGACGGGCGCTTTGATATCTCGGTTGATGACTACCTGGACATGGCGACGCACAAGACCGCGTTTTACAGCGGAGCCACGCCGCTTGCCGCCGGGGCCATTATCGGCGGCGGCAGCGATGAGCAAATCGAAGCGCTGCGCGCCTTTGGCCTGCACACGGGCCTCGCCTTTCAGATTCAGGACGACCTGCTCAACCTTGTCGGCACTAAGGAAGCCGCCAACAAGGACTTCCGCACCGACATCACCGAGGGCAAGCGCACGCTTGTCGCCGTACACGCCCTCTCTGATGAGCGCCACTACGACGAGATCGAGGCGATTCTTTCCTCGGGCACCGATGATCCCGCGCAGCTCGCACGCGCCGTGGAGATCTTCCAGGAGACCGACTCCATCGATTACGCCCACACTTACGCGCTCGACCTGACCGCTAAGGCCAAAGCGGCCATCGAGAACGTTGAGCTTGATCCGCACGCACGCGAGCTGTTCCTCTCCATGGCAGATTTCTTTGTGGAGCGTCTTAACTAACGGGGGTTATAAAACCTGTCAGCAGCGTATTTAGGCACAACTTGCTACACTGTTGAGTGCATGTTTATGCATCCCTTTGCGTTGTCTATCCGACAGACGCTCAAATAGTACGAATGGTACGCCGAAAGGGGTTCGTTCATGGAACCTATTACAACGGGCATGCAAGGAGCAGCCGTCGAGGACGTGCAGTCTCGTCTCCTGCAGCTCGGCTACACGATTGATGCCGCCGAAGTCACCGACAAGTACTTTGGAGCCACCACTGAGCAGGCCGTCAGCACCTTCAGGCTCGACAGCGGCCTTGCTGCCGGTCATGCCGTCGATATCCCCTGCTGGAGCGCCCTTGTAGACGCTTCGTATAAGCTGGGCGACCGCACTCTCTATCTGCGCATGCCCAATTTCCATGGCGCCGATGTGCAGGCCCTGCAGCGCGCTCTCAACGTTTTGGGCTTTGCCTGTGGCGAAGACGACGGCTACTTTGGTCCGCATACCGAGGCCGCCCTGCAGCAGTTCCAGGAAAATGTCGGCCTGTTTGCCGACGGCATGGCCTTCCAGGACACCTACGCCTACATCAACCGCCTGCACCATGTGTGGGAGGGCAAGCCCTCGGTCACCGAAGCCGAGTCCCGTATCGGTTTTGCTCGCGCCGCCAACGTGCTCGAGCGCTTCCAGATTGCCGTTATCGGCGAGGACCCCATCGCACGCAGCGTTGCGTCGCGCATGTGGAATATCGCCACGGCAACGACCGACAACAGCGGCATGATGCTCTGCGACTCCGAGGTCCCAACCGACGTTGACCTGGTGCTCGAGATCGCAAGCGATGAGCTGCCCGCAGATGCAGCGCCGCGCGCCACGATCGCCCTCGCCGAGTGCCACAACCTGGCCCAGCGCATCCGCACCGCCAATGTCGCCGCGCAGCAGAAGCCGGCTCGCATTCGCATTGAGCTCACGGGCATGACGCGCTACAACGGCACCTTCACGGCCAGCGACGCGCAGACACTCGCCGTACGCCTGCTCGATGGCGTTTGCGATGCCCTCGCAGATTAGGTAAACTAAACGAGTTGCTTTTGGGCAACGCCACACATTGGGACGTAGTTCAACGGTAGAACTCCGGTTTTTGGTGCCGGCTGTTGGGGGTTCGAATCCCTCCGTCCCAGCCAAAGAAACAAGTCTCTCGAACGCATAGCCGATCGGGAGGCTTTTCTTGTGAACAAGCGGAGGGATTCGAACCCGCAAGGAATCTACCTATATAAGACAGACGCCCCAGGCCCATAACGACCAAGAGCGCCTTGCATCTAGAATTATCAGCCCTGTTCCGAAAAGCGAGCCGCATGCAACAACCAAGTAACCACAGGCCCCGGGAGAGTGGGGACACCGGCTTAGGTTTATCGCGAGTTCCGCACGAACAGGAGGCCACTTAATGTGGCCTCCGTCGTGAGCAGGACTGTAGAGCAGGAAACCTAAGCCGGTGTCCCCACTCTCCCGGGGCCGAACGCCCTAGTTGTTGAGCATGCGGTCGAAGCTTCCCGAGTCGCCATCCCGATAGTCTGCGGTCATCAGGATCTCCTGCGGAATGCGCCCGCCTTCACGTAGCACGTTGCGGAACTGCACGCGCGTAACCATGGGCAGATCCTTGATCGTCGCTGCCAGGTTCTGCGGCACGCCCTGGTTGGCAGCCGCGGGCTCGCACTCGCCGCCGGCCTTCACGCGACGCTTATGCTCGGCGAGCATGGCGCGGTACATGCCGGCATGCAGGCGAATCTCAACCACATTGGCATTGCGAGCCTGTTCGACGATGCGCGCGCCCTCGCGATCGATATCGCCTACGTAGTAGACGTAGTTAAAGCGATAGCCAATCTCGGCCAGATAATCGTCCAAGGCATGCGAGACGCTCGCCTTGCATCCGCCGCCAAAAATCACGCCGCCCACCTTGATGCCAAAGAGCTTGGCGTGCTTGCGGCCACGCAGCAGCTTGACGATCTCGTCGTAGGTGTCCAGGTTCTCGACCATAATGAACGGCTTGTCGGCGCCCAGCGTAAAGAAGCCCGTAAAGTGCACGGGGCGATTGGGGGCGACCTTGATCGCCTGCATGCTGATGCCCTTTTCGGTCATACGCCTGATCAAGCGCTCACCGTGCTTGCCGTCAAAAGCCTTCTCGTCGTTAAAGATCTGGTAGGCACGCTGGCGGCGCGAGGCAACCGGCGTATCGGCACCTCGGTTCTGCTCGATCCAAGCCTGGATGATTGCGATTTCCTCGGCAATCTTGCGGTTGGACATCTCGTTGTGCTGAGTGCGCTGCGGAGCCTTTTTGCCGTCCTTGCCCTCGACCTTTACGATCTGTGTCTGCTGCTCCTTGATCTTAGAGAGCGCCGTAGGCGTAGGGACAACCTTGAGCAGCTGCCTGCCTAAAACGCGGGCAAGGGCAAACGCCGAGACCTCGCCGTGGACGGACGACTTGGGCTGCTGGGCAGCAGTATCTGCTGCGGCAGACTCCGGCTTCTTCTGAGACTTGCGCTTAGAATCGCCCTGGGAATTGCGCTCGTGCTTCGGCAAGGACGCCTGCTTCTGCGGACGAACGGACTTGCTCTCCTTCGCCGGCTGGCGCTTAGGCTGCCCCGAAGAAACCTCGGCCTTCGCATCCTCGTTCTGCGGCGTGGTCTTCTCGGTTGCAGTCTCGGCATGGGAACTGCGGCCCCCACGATGGCGACGGCGGCGAGGCTTGCTCGACGCGCCCTGCTCCGCCTGCTCATCAGTAGGCTGCTGGCCCTTGGCCTCGGCATCAACCTCAAGCTGCGGCTCAACAGGCTTCTGCTCGCGAGCCGCCGGCTCAACGGTCTTCTCGTCCTGGGTGGTCGAAACCGACTCGCCCTTCTCCTGACGCTTTACGGGATATGCACGTCCCGCAAAACCGCGACCAGGACGACACGAACCCGGAGCCTTCTTGGCAGACTCCTCAACATCGTCTGCAACCTCAGAAGACTCTTCAACCTCACGCGCGGCATCCTGCTGTGCAGTCTTAAAGTGAGCACCGCGACGACGCTTGGGCTCTTGGGCCTCCACGGGCTTTTGCTCCCTCGCGGGCTTCTGCGACTCGGCAGCAACCTCGGTCTCAACAGCCTCGGCATCCGTCTCACCCTTTTGAGCAACGGCGCGACGGAAGCGCTCCTGCTGGGCGCGGCGCTGCGCATCGCGCTTGCCACTCCCGCCAAAACCGCCGCGGCCGGCCTTGGCCGTAAAGGCGCGAACGACGCTCTCGTCAAGCAGCTCGTCGGTATCGACATGCTCGCGCGGAGCCGTTTCCACCGAAGCGGGCGCCTCGACAACGTCCTCGACGGCCTCTTCGGCAACCTCGACGGGCCGCTCCTGGGCATCGTTAATCTCGGCATTGATGGTATAGAACGCCGGGCGCCCGTTAATGCCGCTACCCTCGATCTTGGTCACGATCTTTGCCGCGATAAGCTCATCGCGCATCGCCTTGGTGTCGCACTCCTTATCGACGGAGCGGAAAATCTGCGCCAGCGCGCTCGACTTAATCTTGAGCGCCTTGCGGCAAAGCAGGTCGTAGGCAACCAGCTTGGCACGCTCAGCAGAAAGCGACGTCTGGCTGCTCAGGCGCTCAGCCAGAGCATCGACATTTTGTTGGTTATCGGAATATACCGTCTTGGCCACGGGGCCCCTTTCATATGCACACATATACGTCTATATGGTACAACGCGCGCCCTTATCCACGCAAAACATCTGCGAGAACACTCGAGCGTCACCCGCTTTTGCATGAAAAAAGACCGAGCCCGCGAAGTCGCGGACCCGGTCTTTCCGAGTCATATAGATGTGACGTTCAACTCGTCAGGTCGACTAAGCCTTGGCGGCCTCGGCGTCGACAGGAGCCTCGGCAGCAGCAGCGCGGCCATACTCGGCCTTGCCCATCTCGGACCACTCGGGCTCCTCGTCGGGCATGGAGCCAGCCTCCTTGCCGAAGAACTCCTTGAGGCAGTTGACGGCGACGATGAGGCCCAGGACCATCAGCAGGACAGCGAAGACAAGCTGCAGGCCCTTGGTGGCGGCGACGGAGACGGCGGCCGTGGTGGCGGTAGCCGGGATGGTACCGAAGAAACCGTAGGCCTGGACGGCGGTCATGCAGCCCATGGCACTCTGAACCAGCGAGGTGAAGGTGCAGCAGAGCAGGAAGGCGACGGGCACGTAGAGCATCCAGCCCTTGCGGCCGGTGCACTTGCAGAACACGGCGAGGGTGATCATAGTCATGCCACCGAGCAGCTGGTTGGAAGCACCAAAGAGCGGCCAGATGTTGGCATAGCCACCAAAAGCGAGGGCGAGACCAGGAAGCAGGGTGACGACCGTGGCGAACCAGGGGTTGCCGAGGACCTTCATGTAGCCGGCCTGGGACTCGATGGCCAGGGCGTCGTTGGTCTGGGCAAAGAACTCGGAGAACGAGGTGCGGGCGATGCGGGCGACAGCGTCGAGCGAGGTCAGGGCCAGAGCGGAGACGTTCATGGTCATGAAGACAGTAGCGAGCGTGCCGTCAACACCGAAGGCCTGCATGCCGCGGGAGATGCCAGCGGCGAAGATCTGGAACGGGGTGGAAGCGACACCGGCGTTGAGGGCGCCGGTACCGGCGGTGTTCATGTCGGAGAACATGATGCCGGCGACGATGATGGCAAGGATGCCGACGAAGGACTCGACGATCATGGCGCCGTAACCGACCTTGACGGCGTCCTGCTCCTTCTCGACCTGCTTAGAAGAGGTGCCGGAAGAAACGAGGCTGTGGAAACCGGAGAGAGCACCGCAAGCGACGGAGACGAACAGGACCGGGAACATCATGCCGGAGGCAGTGGAGAAGCCGGTGAAGACCGGAGCGGTCATCGTAGCCTGACCGTTGACGCCCAGGACGACGATGCCGAGGACAGCGCAGACGATCATGACGATCATCATGATGGAAGTGAGGTAGTCACGCGGGGTCTTGAGCATCTGGATGGGCATAGCGCCAGCGAAGACCAGGTAGACCATGACGACGGCGAACCACTGGAACTTATCCAGGTAGACCGGGAACTGCATACCGACGGCGAACATGAGAACCATGAGGACAACGCCGGTGACGAACTCGGCAGCGCCGGTGAGGTTGAACTTCTTCTGGGCCCAACCAAAGGCGATAGCGACGAAGGTGAACAGGATGGAGATGGTACCAGCGCAGCCGGCGGCATAGGACTTGGTGAAGTCGATGGCACCGGTAGCAGCACCAGAAGCGTCAACGGCCGGGGTGAACATGAACGTCTTGCAGACCATGTCGGTGAAAGCGGCGATGACGATGATGCAGAACAGCCAGCAGAACAGCAGGAACAGGCGACGGCCGGTCTTGCCGATGTACTTCTCGATGAGCTGAGCGAGCGACTTGCCGTTGTTCTTCATCGAAGCGTACAGGGCACCAAAGTCGTGGACGGCACCAAAGAAGATGCCGCCGACGAGGACCCAGAGCACGACGGGCAGCCAGCCAAAGGCCATGGCGACGATCGTACCCGTGACAGGGCCAGCACCGCAGATCGAGCTGAACTGGTGCGAGAACGCGGTGAAGGCGGAGACGGGCGAGAAGCTCTTGCCGTCCTTCATGCGCTTGGCCGGCGTGAGGGCCTCTTTGTCAACGCCCCACTTGTTGGCCAGCCAGCGGCCATAGCCCAGATAGCCGCAGGCGAGCACCGCCGCGGCCACAACCATGAGCAAAACTCCGTTCATTACATTTCCTCCTCTAAAAAGAACTTCCTAGACATAAAAAATGAGGGCCGTCGGTTGCGCTCGACGGCCCTCATCTTTATCAGCCGCCCGTTATCGTACGGGCTAGCTGTATGTGCTAACCCGCATCAGATAATTACTACGCTGATAATGTTTAGCTGAGGCTCTGTTAGACCAGGATTGACATACATGTGTCCCCACGGTGCCATATCGTTGACCCCATAGACCGCGATGATGGAGGCAGCATGAACGCCGAAGACCTGGTCCTCAACTTCAAGAAGGGCATGGCGAACCTCAGCAAGACCGAGCGCCGCCGCGCTATCGAGTCCGTCAGGGACGTGATCCGCGCGGCGGCGTTCGACGACGCGGCCGGCTCCGCCTACGAAATCGAACGCTGCCCGCGCTGCGGGTCCGCCGCGGTCGTGAAGAAGGGCAAATCGAAGAACGGCGAGCAGCGCTACCTCTGCCGGGGCTGCGGCAGGACCTTCGGCATGGGCAGCGAGCGCATCCTGGGGACGAGCAAGCTCCCGAAGGAGACCTGGATGGCCTACGCCGAGTGCTTCGTGCTCATGCTGCCCCTGCGCGAATGCGCGAGGCGCTGCCGCGTCTGCCTCAAGACCGCCTACACCATGCGCCACAGGCTGATCGAGTGCCTCTCGGCCTACTCCCCCTCGTTCAGGGTCGAGCGGGGCTGCGGCTGCGAGCTCGACGAGACCTATTTCCCCGAGTCGTTCAAGGGCAACCACGCGAAGGGGTCGTTCACGATGCCGCGCCCCTCCCGGCACCGCGGCAAGCAGGTGCACAGACGCGGGCTGTCGCGCGAGCGGATCTGCGTCATGACCGGAGTGAACGACTCGAACGAGACGTTCCTCGAGGTCACGGGGCGGGGCGCCCTTTCGAGGGAGCGCGCCATGGACGCGCTGAGGGGCCGCATCGCGGCCGGCTCGGTCGTCGCGACCGACAGGGCGGCCGCCTACGTCGGCGTCCTCGCCGAGCTCGAGGTCGCCGCGCACGCGGCCTACGACCCCAAGGACCGCTCCGGGGGGACCATCAACCGGGTCAACACCGTCCACTCGCTCCTCGGCGCCTTCATGGAGCCGTTCAGGGGCGTGTCGACGAAGCACCTCGACGCCTACCTCGCCTGGTTCAGGTGGTGCCGGACCTTCATGGCGACCGATTCCGGCGCGGCCGGGCGCACGGTCGCGCGGCAGCTCGCGCACGGCGTCTGCAGGAGCCGCGTCCGCGACATGTTCAACGTGGAGCCGCCCTACATGGACTACTGGGCCGCGCCCGCCGCATAGAGGCGGTAGAATGGTCGCACCGCGATACACGAGGAGGGGTGAGGCCATGCCGTCGAACATACCGGCCACGACGATCCGCATCGACCCGGAGGTCAAGAGGGAGGCCACGGCCATCCTGGACGAGCTCGGCCTGTCCATGTCCACCGCCGTCAACGCGTTCCTCAGGGCGCTCGTCCGAGAGGGCGGGATGCCGTTCGAGATGAGGGTCAAGACGCCGGCGCCCGACGAGGAGACGGCGAGTTAGCCGGCAGGTCGGCATGAAACGGCAGGGCCAGGCGAGCAACTCGTCCGGTCTCGGGCGCATCGCCCCTTGCCGGATTCAGATTCGACAAGGGGCGACCATTGTGCAATCGCAAGAAGATGACGGGGCGGAATGTCAATCCTGGTCTAACAGAGCCTTAGCTGATGCGTGAACATGTCTAAGAAATCCTCTTCAATCATGATGTGAACGATCCGTGCGTGTTCACATCCCCCAGTGGTTGAAAAGGAGTATGAAACTTTAGTTACCTAAAGTCAACGCAAATATGTAATGAATTTTCAACTTTTTTGAATTTCTCGGTACAAAACGCCATTGACCTCGGACTTTACCCCACGACAGTTTTTGCATGAGAGATGCCCCTGAGAGCCGCGGGAGCCGGGCGGCGCATATGAACTTTCCTGCTCTACAGTCCTGCGCAAGACGAAGGCCACATTAAGTGCTTTCCTTTGCGTGCGGAACTCGCGATAAAGTTCATATGCGCCGCCCGGCTCCCGCGGCTCTCAGGGGCTCCCATCCCAAATGTGCGGAGCAAAGCTCCGCACACCAACTTTTTCTTTCAGCTAAAGAACGCTGGAAATTCGACGCTGGCTTGTTAACCTTGCTGGACGTTGTCGACGCCAAACCAGCCCAGAAGCTATATCGATACAGAAAGGTCCCCGGACGGAGGGGCCGGATATAAGGTTTATCGCGAGTTCCGCACGCAAAGAAGGCCACTTAATGTGGCCTTCGTCTTGCGCAGGACTGTAGAGCAGGAAACCTTATATCCGGCCCCTCCGTCCGGGGACCGCGCCGTACCAGCTACAGCGTCATGTTCGGATCGGCGTCGACATCGAACGGCGAGATTTCACCTCGGTCGAATTTACGGCGAGCGACCTCCGCGATCATGGCTGCGTTATCGGTACAGGCAGACAAGGGCGGCACCGTTACGCGAATCCCCTGACGCCCAAGCTTCTTGATCATCATCTCGCGCAGATGCGGGTTGGCCGAGACGCCGCCACCGATGCAGTATTCCTTGCATCCGGTAGCGCGCAATGCGTTTTTGGCCTTCTTGTACTGCACGTCAAAGACCGCCGCCTCAAACGAAGCTGCCAGATCGGGCAGGTGAATCGTGCGCCCGGCCTTGGTCTCTTGCTCGATGTAGAGCGTCACCGCCGTCTTAAGGCCCGAAAGCGAGAATCGATAGTCTCCCCTACTATTGAGCGCACGGGGGAAGTCAATCGCGCGGGGATTGCCCGTCTCGGCCAGCTTGGAAATGATGGGGCCACCAGGATAGCCCAGGCCCAACGCCTTGGCCACCTTGTCGAAGGCCTCGCCCACGGCGTCGTCGAGCGTCTCACCGAGCACCTCGTAGTCGCCCCATGCCTTTACGTGCACGAGCATGGTGTGCCCGCCCGAGACAAGCGTGAAGATGAACGGCGGCTTGAGGTCGGGCTGCGCCAGCAAGTTGGCAAACAGGTGCCCCTCCAGATGGTTGACGCATACGAGCGGCTTGCCGGCAGCATACGCAAAGCCTTTGGCAAAGGCAACGCCCACCACGAGGGCGCCCACCAGGCCCGGACCCTGTGTCACGCCCACGGCAGCAAGCTCGCTGGGGGCAATGGCTCCACCCTCAAGACCAAGCGATGCCGCGGCATCCTCGAGCGCCGCATCCACGACACTCACAATCACCTCAACGTGTTTGCGCGAGGCGATCTCGGGCACCACGCCGCCAAAGCGGGCATGAAAATCAATCTGTGTCGACACCTGGTTGGCCAGCATATTGCCATTCGAATCGATAATCGCCACGGCCGTCTCATCGCAGGAACTCTCGATAGCGAGCACTAGGCGGCGGCGCTCAATTTCGGCACGCTCCCCCTCGGAGCGCCCAGGCGCAGGCAGCGGCCATACGCGCTGCTCTGCCGCCGTCGGCTCGGGCGAAGCATTGTCGACCGGAAGCACCAGGGGCAGCGGAGCCGTCATGACGATGGCATCCTTGCCGGCACCATAGTAGCCGCGGCGCCGTCCTGCCTCGGTAAAGCCCAGAGCGTTATAAAGCGCGATCGCTCCCTCGTTGCCGTCCTCAACCTCGAGCGAAGCCGTGGTGCAGCCGAGCATCTGGGCATCATAGCTCACATGCGACAGCAGCTTGCGGGCAATGCCCTCACGGCGATGTGCCGGGTCGACGGCGACATCCAGAATCTGCACATCACCGTCCACGACCATACCGCCGGCAAGGCCCAACAGCTTGCCGTCGTCGTGTGCTACCCACCAACTACGCGGCGCAGCGACGTCCTCGCCCAGTTCGGACAAGAACATGCCCGGCGTCCACGCCTCGTGTCCGGCACCTTCAAAGCAGGCAGCCTCCAGCGCGCTCGCGCCCTCGGCATCCGCCGCGCCCATGGGACGGAACTGCAGATGACGACCGGCGAGCTCATCGGCAACGCCCGTAATTTCGCTCTGCGCACTCTCGGCAAGACCAAGACGCTTGCGCTCGTTTTCCTCGGCATCCGAAAGGCGTGTGTAAATCGGCAGGACGCGAGCCGGATCGCCGTCACCCGCAGCGTGCGCGAGCAGCAAGCCCTCGCCCGAAGGCCACCACAGGTCGCGCTCCACGCAGCGGGCGGTCTCGTCCCCACCCAGCAGCTTGCCATAGCGCACGAGACCGTCACCGGTCAGCTGAACCTGGTCCCAGTCCGCTGCTTGGCGCCACTCATCGAGCGCCACGGCGGCCTTGACCACGTGTTCGCGCTCAAATTGACGCTCGGGACCCTCATCGACCAGCATATACAGCGCCGGATATACCTCACCGCGCATAGCATCGGCCAAGATACCAAGCTTGCCGCGCACGCCAGCCTTCCACGCCGTCCAAGCGCAAGCGTCGAGCGTCGACACGCCCAGCAGCGGAACATTGGCACCGCGCGCGAGGCCCTTGGCAGTGGAGATGCCGATGCGCACACCCGTAAACGACCCCGGGCCGCGGCCGACCACGTAGTAACCAACATCGCTGCGATCCAGACCGGCTTGAGCCAGCACGCCATCAACGGTATTCACGAGCTCAACGTTGGCGTGACGGCGACACATGTGGTCGCCACTCACGAGCTTCGTCTCGCCCGTCTGCCCATCAATCCAGCTTGCCGCGCAGGCAAGCATGTCGGTCGAAGTATCGAGCGCCACCACCAGCGCGTTGTCGTTATGCAAGCTCATCTTGTACAGCCTTATCAATCAAATGGGAAAGCTCCATTGCGCGGTCACCGTGCGCCTCGAGCGTTATCGTTCGCACATCGCTGTCGCCCTCATCACGCTTGAGCGTCACCGAAAGATACTCATCCGTCAGCTCGTCTTGGAATTGTTCGCCCCATTCCAGCAGGCAAGCACCCTCATAGCCCAGCACATCGAAAATGCCCGTATCCTCGAGCTCGTAGGCATGCTCCAGGCGGTATAGATCAAAGTGAAACAGCGGAATACGGCCTTGATCGTGAACGGCCATGAGCGCAAACGTAGGGCTCGTAACCATATGCCCATCGCCCAGCCCGCGCGAGACGCCCTTGGTAAAGTGAGTTTTGCCCACTCCCAGGCCACCGGTCAGGATGAGCACATCGCCGTCCTCAAGACACGGTGCAATTAGCTCGCCAAAGTACTCCGTATCGGCAGCGCAAGTCGTTTTGTAAGTACCTACCCCCAGGCGCTCCAGGGACATATATGCTCCTTATTATTCCGAGGCGTCCTCTGGTGCGGGATGTCGCTCCAGATAATCGCCCAGCATCCTAAAGTCTTCCTCCAGTAGCTCCTGCCACGCCGGATTGCGCAGCGCTGCTGCCGGATGAAAAGTGGGCATTACTACAAAATGCCCCATCTGGTGGAACCTGCCGCGCAGCTTAGTAATGCCAATCTCGGTCTTAAGCACAAAGTGCGTCGCGGGGTTGCCGAGCGTCACGATAATATCAGGCCAGATGCTTCGAATCTGCTCACGCAAAAACGGCGAGCAAGCCAGCACTTCCTCGGGACGCGGATTGCGGTTTCCCGGCGGGCGGCACTTAAGCACGTTGGCAATGTAGACGTCTTCGCGTTTGAGCCCCGCCAGCGACAAAATGCCGTTGAGGTCCTCGCCTGCCGCCCCCACAAAGGGCTCGCCCTGCAAATCCTCATTGCGGCCCGGCGCCTCACCAATAAACATCACGCGAGCGCGGGGGCTTCCCACGCCAAACACGATATTGTGACGCGACTGATAGAGCTGGCAGAGGTGACAATCGCCCAGAACGGCCTCAATTTCCTCGAGTGCGACCTCACGTGGTGCCTGATGGGTATGGCCGGGGATGTGCATGACGCCCATAGCGGCTCCTACACGTAGACCTTGTCGAGACGCATGCCAAAGCCGCAGGCGACCTCGTAGTTAATCGTTCCGCGCAGTCGGGCCATCTCGTCCATAGTGATCTCGGCATCGCCATCGCGGCCGACAATGATCATCTCGTCACCATACTCGGCCTCGGGAATCTCGTGTGCCGGGTTGGACTGAATGGCGACCATAAACTGGTCCATGCAGATATTGCCAACCTGATGCACGCGCTCGCCGCGATACAGCACATCCATACGATTGGAAAGCGTACGCGATAGGCCATCGGCATAACCGATCGGCAGCGTGCAGATCTGAACGCGCGTACGCGGTACGCGGTAGGTAAAACCGTAGCCCACGCCCTCACCCATCGCAGGGTGTGCCACGCGCGTCACACGCGCATGGACGCTCATAACGGGATCAAGCTGCATCACGCGGCCACTCAGCTCGCACGGCTGCATGCCATACAAGCCAACGCCGGCGCGGATCATATCAAAATGCATCGAGGGGTCGAGCATCGAGGACGGCGTGTTGGCGCAGTGCACGATACCGCACTCAAAACCCGCATCCTTAATGGCCTGAACGGCCTCGGTAAAGCGCTGACACTGCAGCTTGTAGTCCCAGCCCGAAGGTTCATCGGCCGTGGCGAAGTGCGTAAATACGCCGTCGCACTGAATACCGCGATGGAAATTTATACCGCGGACAAAGTCGAGCACCTGCGTGTAGTGAACGCCGATACGATTCATGCCCGTCTCGATGGCGAGATGATACTTGCCCACTTTGCCCGCCGCGACGGCACATTCGCCATACGCAAGAGCAAAGTCAGACGTATAGACCGAAGGCATGATATCAAACTCGAGCAACGTCGGAATAGCCTCGATAGGCGGCTCGCTTAGGATGAGGATGGGCTTCGTAATCCCGCCCTGTCGGAGCTCAACGCCCTCGTTAACCGTCGCCACGGCAAACATGTCGGCACCGGCCGAATACATGATCTTGGCGCACTCAACAGCTCCATGACCATAAGCATCGGCCTTGACCACGCAGCACAGGCGCTGACGTGGATTCAGCAAATTCTTATAGGCCCTCGTGTTGCGACGGAGCGCCCCGCGGTCGATCTCGACCCAGGACCAGCGCGTCAAATCGGCTTTATTCATGATTAGTCATCCGACCCTTCGTCCATGATTCCCAGATCTTCGAGCGCATCCTTTGCCGCCAGTTCCATGGCAGGACCGATCAAGTCGATAAGATCGGTCGCGATGACGCTCTTCTCACCATACTCCGTCGCCGCGGCAAAACCGGCGTAGCTGTGAAGTGCGACGGCGTACGAATACAGCAACTCCCAACGATCCATCTCGTCGCGCATGGTGGCAAGCGTGCCGGCCAAAATACCCGCGAGAACATCACCCGAACCGGCAGTTGCCAGAGAAGCCGGACCCGAGAGCGGCAGCAGCACACGCTCAACGCCACAGATAGCCGTCGTCGGCCCCTTGGCAATGACCACCAGATTGTCGGAGCCTGCAGCCCAGACAACCTTCTGCGCGGCCGCAATCGCGGTACCAAGGTCGTTCACCTCGTCACCGGCAACCAGACGCGAAAGCTCACGATAGTGCGGCGTCATAACCAACGGCTGCTCGCGACGATACATCTCAGGATTACTATCAATACCGTCAATGGCAATCTTAGCAAGGCAGTTGAGTGCATCGGCGTCCAAAATAAGCGGCACATCAAGCTCGAGCAAGCCCGAAACCACCTGCATAGCGCCGGCAGATGTCGTCATACCGGGACCGCACAGTACACAGCTGTACTTCTTTGCAATCTCGCACACAGTCATGCGCGCAGCGGCGCCAAAGGAGCCGCGGGAATCAGACGGAATAGCAAAGACGGGAATCGAAGGAAGTGCCATGCGAATAAGATTGGCGCAGGCGTCAGGAGCCGCGACTGCCACGTAACCAGCACCCGCGCGAGCTGCAGACTTGGCCGCCATAATGGCAGCACCAGGATATTGCGCAGATCCGGCGACAATAAGCACAGAGCCACGGGAATACTTATCGATATTCGTAGGTAGTGGAGCAAAGTAATCAACTAAGTCACCGGGCTCGACAATCTCGGCGGCGTGGTCGACATCATCGATGACCTCGTCAAGACGGTCGTAAAGATTGCCGCAGATCAAATCGCCAGCATACTCAGGGCCATCAGCGCTATACAGACCAATCTTGGGCGCAATCATCGTCACCGTATGCTCGGCACGAATGCAGTCGTCATCAACAACGCCCGTCTCGGCATTCAGGCCCGAGGGGACATCAATGGATACGACACAATCGGCGCATTCATTGACCGTAGGAATCCAGATGGAGAACGGCGCACGCAGATTCCCGTGGAAACCGGTACCAAAAATGGCATCGACAACAACATCGGCCTTATCGATCAAAACCTCGAGTTCGTCACGCGAGGGGCCGACACAAACGTGCACATCGCGGCCGGCAGTACGACGAGCAACATGACGTGCCAGAGCAGCAGGAATCTCATCCGGCTCAACCGGAGAAACGATATCGACGTCCACACCCTTATGGCTCAGAATATCGGCGGCAACCCAACCGTCGCCGCCATTATTACCAAAACCGACCAGAACGAGAACCCGATCGGGATTGAGCTTCAAGACCTCGTTGGCGGCAAACTCACCCGCTAGCTCCATAAGCTCGGCCTTCGAAGTCCCTTCGCGTTCGATGATATCCTCGAGACGAACGACTTCTTCGGTACTCAAAACCGGTTTCATCTATGCTCCTAGCGTATCTTGCGAAGCATCGCCCAGGTGCTCCGTCAATGCTGAATTCTGCAGCTGCTCAAGCTCATCCAATACAGAGCGAGCCTCTTTAAATGTCTGCGCTACGCGTTTCTTGGTGCTCACCTTTTCCTCTTTTGGCTTAGGCCGAGCATCTTCGGTAATCGCGATGGCATTCGCAACGGCTAAGTCTCCCGTAAGCGTAATGGAAAGAGCGACCTCAACAACACCCAGCTCTTGAGCGATCTCGAGAGCACGGCCCGAAAGCAGCGCCTTCGGTTTGCCGAGTTTATCACGCGTTACCGAAACATCCTTGCGACCCACGCCTTGACTAAAACCCGTGCCGAGAGCTTTAAGTACCGCCTCGCGCGAAGCAAAGCGGCTGGCATAGTGAGCAGCGGGACGCGATGATGCATCACAATACGCACGCTCTTCTTCGGTAAACACACGCCGAGCAAACGACGGCGTCTTTTCAAGAATTGATTTCATACGGGAAATCTCGACGATATCAACGCCGATACCAGCTTCAGCCATGTTCACCTCCATATCGCACAGACTAAGTTATTGTAGCCCGTTCACAGAAGATGCGACAAACGAGGGTTATAAAACACAGCTACTATGTGAGACAAAAGCCCTTAAACGCAAGACGATATGAGAAAGCCATTTGGGTCGCCTCCCCCGCGGCGCAGCTTCTTTCCGCGGGCTCGGGATGCCACAATGGGCTTTGAGTATCGGCCCGTGCGGTAGCCCTTACCGCACCTGCGGGGAGGAGGCTTCCCATGCCCCATGTTACCTCCATCGGCCTGGACGTCCACGCGCGATCGGTCGCCGCCGCGGCGTTCTACCCCTTCACCGGCGAGGTGGTGCACCGTGACTTCGGGACGGACGCCGCCGAGATCGCGGAGTGGGCCCTCGGGTTCGAGGAGCCCAGGGCCTGCTACGAGAGCGGCCCCACCGGCTTCCACATGGCGCGCGAGCTGCGCGCGCTCGGCCTCGACTGCGCCGTGGCCGCCGTCTCCAAGATGCAGAGGCCGGCGGCGGACGCGCGCCGCAAGAACGACCGGCGCGACGCCGAGTTCATCGCCCGCATGCTCGCCACCCACAACATCGTGGAGGTCCCGCTGCCCGATGCGGCCGTCGAGGCCGCCCGGGACCTCGACCGCGCCCTCGACGACGCCACGGTGGAGTACCGCCGCGCCAGGCAGCGCCTCAACATGTTCCTGATCAGGCTGGGCCACGTCTGGGACGAGCGCAACGCCGACGGG
>JBKYCW010000001.1:0-37133 GCA_047025555.1 Collinsella sp. | reverse complement strand
AGAACTCCGGTTTTTGGTGCCGGCTGTTGGGGGTTCGAATCCCTCCGTCCCAGCCCCCAGATACTTACGCGAACCCCTGCCGGGACCGTCCGGCGGGGGTTCCTTTTTGTCGAACGTGAACTCGGCCGTGAGCGTGCCGGCGGCGCGGTCCACCACCACGCGGCGCACGAACAGCCGCACGGCCTCCAGCGGGTCGGAGCGCCCCATGACGCGCCGCACCCAGAACTCCACCTGGTCGGCGTCCAGCGCCCCCATGCCGGCCCGCGCGTCGGCGATCTCGGCCTCCAGCGCCGCCCGCTCGTCGGCCAGCGCGTTCAGCTTCTCGGCCACGGCGTCCACGGCGCCGGTCTTCGCGGCGAGGTCCACCATGCGCGACTGCTCGCGGGCGTTCTGCCCCAGCCTCTTCTCCATGGCGCGCACGGCGGCGAGGTCGTCGGCCAGCGCCGCCTCCTGCTCGGCCATGACGTCGGCCACGATGCCCTCCACGGCGCCGTCGTCGGCGGCCAGGGCGTCGGCCACCATGCGGGCCACCTCCGCCTCCAGCGCGTCGCGGCGCACCTGGTGGCCCGTCGCCGGGCAGCGGTAGTACGTGTACTTCCTGCCCGACTTCCCGTGGCCGCTGCTGGACTGGTAGCGGTGGCCCTCCGAGTCGAACAGCTTCCCGGACAGCAGGTAGTCCACCGTGGACCTCCTTCTCCTCGTGCGCAGCGCCAGGCGCCGCTGCACGGCGTCGAACTCGTCGCGCGGGATGATCGCGGGCATGCCGCCCTCCACCACCGTGTCCCCGTAGCGGTAGACGCCGCAGTACTTGTCGTTGCGCAGCATCTTGCCGACCGCCTGCACCGTGAGAGGGCCGCCGCCCTTCGAGCGCACGGCCGGCAGCGCCTCGATGATGGCGCGGAACGGCTCGCCCTGCTGGTACATGGCGAACACGCGGCGCACCGCCGCGGCCTCCGCCTCGTTGACCACGTAGCGGCCGTCCGGCCCGTGGTCGTAGCCGAACACCCGGATGCCGTTGTGGCGGCACTTCATGGCGTTGCCCGCCAGCCCGCGCCGCACGTTCTCGGAGAGGTTCGCGCTGTAGTACTCCGCCAGCCCCTCCAGCATCGACTCCAGCAGGATGCCGTCCGGGCCGTCCCCGGTGCGCTCCGTGGCGCTCACGAGCCGCACGCCGGCCTGCTTCAGGCGCCTGCGGTACACGGCCGCGTCGTAGCGGTTGCGCGCGAAGCGGTCGAGCTTGTACACGTACACGGCCGAGAACAGCCCCTTCTGGGCGTCGGCCACCATGCGCATGAACCCGGCGCGGCGGTCCGTGGTCGTGCCGGTCGTGGCGCGGTCCTCGTAGACGTGCCCCACGGCGTCGCCGGCCGCCTCGATGGCCGCGCGGCACACCCTCACCTGGTCCTCGATGGACTCCTCGCGCTGGCCCGCCGAGCTGTAGCGGGCGTAGATCGCCGCCGTGGCCATGGCCGGCCGCCTCCCCTCACTTCAATCGAATACCGCGGAACTTACTCCCCGCCGGCGTTTGCCGGGTCGCGCGCCAGCGACGTGGCCACGCTGTGCAGCACGTGCCGGCCGTTCTCGTTCATGGAGTCGTAGGCGTCCCCGATGGCCTCCAGGCGCTTGTCTATCACGCGGTACTGCGGCTTCTCGGCCTTCGGCGTCTCGTACATATCGTTCAGCGTGCCGGGCACCACGAAGTCCTCGCCGAACAGGTCCTCGACCGTCACGCCGAAGAACCGGGCGAGCCGCGGAATATCGCCGCGGTCGCGCGGCATCGTCTTCAGCTGCTCCCAGTTCCTATAGGTATTCAGAGGAACACCCAGCTGTTTTGCTGCAGCCTCCTGTGACAGCCCTGACTTCTTCCTGATCGCTTTTAGCTCGAAGAGCATCCAAGTCACCTCCAATAGGCAATCGCTTACCTGTTACTGATTATAAAAACAAAATTACCTATTGACTACCAACCTATTACTGGTTATCTTCTAATCGTCAACGACAGGTAAATAGTCACCTGTCACTAACCCCTTATGAGAGGAGAAGCAATGGACGAGAAGTACAGCCCGAGCTACGAGGCCATGATGCCGGAGATGATCACCTTCGCGCTGGCGGAGAACGGGTGCATGGAGGAGACGCACAACTCCATCGCCTCGCGCATCAACGCGAAGTGGGGCTTCGACATGTTCGCCATGAAGCTCATGGAGTCCGACATGTGCAAGCCCTTCGAGCTGGGCGGCAAGACGCACTACGCCTGCGCCAGCGTGCGCTTCACCGTGCGCGGCGTCGGCTGGGCCACGGACTTCGAGACCATCGTGCGCGCACCCGAGTGGGACGACGACAAGGAGAAGGAGGAGTAGATGAACGGGAAGCTGATGAAGGAGCGCCGCCGCGCGCTGGGCATGACCCAGATGCAGCTGGCGGTGGCCGTGGGCGCTTCGAGCGTGGCCATGGTCAGCAGCTGGGAGCGCGGGTGCACCGTGGCCAGCGTGCCCAAGCTGAGGAAGCTGGCCGAGGTCCTGGGCGTGACCATGGAGCAGCTGCTGGAAGAGGAGGAGTAATGGCGGAGGTGATCGTATATGGGCGCCACAGCCGCGGAGCGTCGGGCGGCGCTGACTGCCGCAAGGTCCGCGTTCGCCCTGCCGGAGGTCCGGCGGGAGTACGAGAGGTGGAGGGCCGAGCGCGCACAAGCCGCCAAGCACAGCGCGCCCAGTCCCCTGAAGAGGCCCGCGTGAGCGGGTACCCGCAAGTATCGCACAGGCGCGCCGAGTTCTGGCGCACGGTCCGCACGGCGCTGGCCGTGGCACTGCTCGTCGCGCTCGCCGTGGGGCAGGCGTGGCAGCTCGGCTACACGCAGGGCACGGCGGCCGGATACGGCGAGGGCCGCGCGGACGGCACGGACCGGGCGTACGAGCGCGGCTACTCCGCCGCGGTCTCCGACTACCAGGGGGGTGTGGCGGAATGGGCGAGGGAGTAGAGGCCGTCGTGGCCATCGACCCGGGCGCGCTCCACACCGGCGTGGTCCACATGACGGGGCGCCGCGTGCTCGACTCGCGCACGTTCGCCTTCAGGCAGGGCTGCGGCGCGGACAACGACCTGCTGGACGCGCGCTGCGAGGAGATCTGGACGCTGCTGCGGAGGTTCCTGGAGACCCACGAGCACGGGCCGGTCGTGATGGAGGGCTTCGTCCCCTACCCCGGGCGCTGCGGCGGCACCAAGGGGTCGCACCAGGCGCCGTGGCTGTGCGGCCAGCTGCTGGGCCACCTGCGCGAGGCCGGCGAGGAGGTCGTCCTGCAGACCAGCAGGCAGGTGCTCAACGGCAGGACGCGCGGCAACGCCGCGTGGACCGTGGACTGGCTGAGGAACAGCCGGCAGTTCTACCTGGGGCAGGGGCTCGTGACCAACGAGCACGAGCGCAGCGCCTTCGCGCACGGCTGGTACTACCTGCACACCGGCGAGGGCGCGCCGAATGAGGAGGGGTGAGCGGTGCCGTCCGTGGACGGCCTCCGAGGAGCGCAGGCTGGCCGAGATCGCCGGCACGATGCCGAGGCGCGAGGTGGCCAGGGCGCTGAGGAGGTCCAACGAGGCCGTGCGCCAGAAGGCGTCCCGCATGGGCGTGAGCCTGCGCCACTGGGAGCCGAGGTGCTCCGAGACGTGCCCGGCGTGCGGGATGGCCCGCACGGGGCTGAGGGCGAGCGGCACCTGCCGCCCGTGCGAGCTGCGGGCGCTGGTGGCCCGAGCGGAGTCCGAGACGGCCGAGGCCATGGAGCGCCTGGGGCCGGCCGACCGCGCCGTGTACGCGTCCACCGAGACGAGGCTGCAGAGCGCACCGGACCCGAGGCCCGCGCCTCCCCGAACCGAGGGCATGACGCCATACCGCGCCGCGAGGGCGCGCGACGCCTACGGAGAGGCGCTGGAGCGGTGGGAGGTGAGGACGCTCACCAGGCTGCTGAAGGCGAGGCGCCGACGCCTCGAACGGATGATTAAAAAAATCTCAAATCAATGACACAAACGCATTTTCCCAGCTAGGAGGAGTAGGAAACATGCAACTCAAGAGAGTAAAGACCGAGGACGTCTACCCGAGCGAGGGCAACCCCCGCCGAGACTTCGGCGACCTCGACGCGCTGGCCGCCAGCTTCGCGCTGAACCCGGCGCACCCCGGCGAGCCCATGACCCCGCCGCTGCTCGTGCAGGACGGCGGCGTGTACCGCATCGTCGACGGCGAGCGCCGCTGGCGCGCCATGCGCAAGGCCGGCACGGCCGAGTTCGACGCCGTGGTGTGCGAGGACTGGGGCGACGCCGACGCCGCGCTGGCGATGCTGGCCACCGACGACAAGAAGCCGCTGGACGACGCCGAGCGCAGCCGCGGCGCGCAGCGCTGCCTGCTGCTGGGCGTGGAGCCCGAGAAGGTCGAGCGCGCCGTGCGCAAGAAGGGCATGGCCCGCGTGCGCCGCGTGGCGTCCGAGATCGGCGCCGAGGCCGAGACCATGAGCCTGGACCACCTGCTGGCCGTGGCCGAGTTCACCGGCCAGCGCGCGGTCCGCGTGGCGAACGCGAGCGAGCGCGACTGGGTGCGCGTGGCCAACGAGTGCCGCCGCGAGATCGAGAACGAGCGCACCGTGGCCGCCTTCGACGAGGCCGCCGAGCGCCTGGGCATCGAGCTGCACGGCCAGAAGTCCTTCGACACGGCCGGCTACGCCTACGACTGCCGCGCCGACAACCCCGAGGCGTTCGAGGCCAAGGCCGCCGACGACCCGGAGGGCGCCGCGTGGGTGCTGGTGCTGCCGACGACGGCCGTGCCGTACGCCTACCGCTACGTGCCCGCCGACACCGAGGAGAAGGCGGCGGTGTCCAAGCTGCGCGAGGACACCGACCGCATGGAGACGACGTGCCGCGAGGCGGCCGACTCCATGTTCGCGCACCTCGCCGAGCGCCTGCTGGGGGGCGACTACCCGGAGCACGCCATGGCCAAGGCCGCCTCGGCGTTCCTGGGCGACCCCGCCAACGAGTGGTCGGCCTACACGGAGGCGTCCGAGGCCCTGGACGCGGCGGGCTACGACGGCACGCGCCCGGACGGCCGCATCACCGGCATGTGCGGGGCCTACGCGCTCCACGACTGGCTCGACGACGCGACCCCGGGCGGCGGCGCGTGGATGTGCGTGGCCAGCGGCCAGCCCGGCGGCACCGTGCAGGCGCCCGTCGCCGTCGCGGCGTGGCTGGAGGCCGTGGCCGCGGCCGTCGAGGACGGCTGGCGCATGGGCGCGGGCCAGATGCAGCTGGTGGCCGAGGCCAAGGCGTGGCTGGAGGCCGTGCGCGAGAGCGAGAACGAGAACAAGAACAAGGAGGAGGAGCAGTAATGGTCAAGATCGCATCGGTCGAGGCCGAGAACGTCAAGAGGGTGAAGGCGGTCTACCTGGAGCCGCGCGCAGAGGGGCTGACCGTCATCGGCGGCCGCAACGGGCAGGGCAAGACCAGCCTGCTCGACGCCATCGGCTGGGCGCTCGGAGGCGACAAGCTGCGCCCGTCCAACGCGGCCCGAGAGGGCGCGGCGAGCGCCCCGGCGCTGCGCGTGGTGCTGGACAACGGCATCGTGGTGGAGCGCCGCGGCAAGAACGGCTCGCTGAAGGTGACCGACCCTTCCGGCCGCAAGTCCGGGCAGGCGCTGCTGAGCTCGCTGGTGGACCGATTGGCGCTCGACCTGCCGCGCTTCATGGAGAGCTCCGACAAGGACAAGGCCGAGACGCTGCTGTCCATCCTGGGCGTGGGCGACCGCCTCGCCGAGCTGGACGCCAAGGCGAGCAGCGTCTACAACCAGCGCCACGACGTCGGCGTGATGGAGCGCCAGAAGCGCGCGAGCGCCGAGGAGATGCAGTTCTGGCCCGACGCCCCGGCCGAGGAGGTCGACGCCGCCGAGCTGATCGCCGCGCAGTCCGCCATCCTCGCCCGCAACGGCGAGAACCAGCGCAAGCGCAACGAGGCGGAGCGCATCAACGGCCAGCTGGCCGCGGCGCGCCAGCAGATGGCGGCGCTGAAGCAGCAGGAGTCGCAGCTGGCCACGGCCATCGAGACCAAGGCCGCCGAGGTGCTGCAGCTCACCATGGACGCCGCGACGGCGAGCAAGGACGCCGCGCAGCTGCACGACGAGTCCACCGACGAGCTGCAGGCGCAGCTGGCCGCGGCCGACGCCGTGAACGAAAAGGTGCGCACCAACGCCCGCCGCGCCCGCGCCATGGCCGAGGCCGACGAGCTGAAATCCCAGTACGACGACCTGGACGCCGAGATGGGCCGCATCCGCGCCGAGCGCACGGACCTGCTGCGCGGCGCCGACCTGCCGCTGCCGGGCCTGTCCGTCGACGAGGAGGCGCGCCTGACCTACGGCGGCCAGCCGTGGGACTGCATGAGCGGCAGCGAGCAGCTGAAGGTGGCCACGGCCATCGTGCGCCGCCTGAAGCCGGAGTGCGGCTTCGTGCTGGTCGACAAGCTGGAGCAGATGGACCTGCAGACGCTGGCCGAGTTCGGCGCGTGGGCCGAGTCCGAGGGCCTGCAGGTGATCGGCACGCGCGTGTCCACCGGCGGCGAGTGCAGCCTGGTGATAGAGGACGGCCGCGGGCAGCTCGGCGAGCCCGACGGCGCTGAGAGGGCAGAGGCGCCCGCACCCGCGGCGCCGGCCGGATGGGAGATCAGGTAATGGGAAGCATCCAGATCACGCGGGGGGCCACCGTCAAGCCGCAGAAGGTGGCGATCTATGGCCCTGAAGGAATCGGCAAGACCACGCTGGCCGCGCAGTTCCCCGACCCGCTGTTCATCGACACCGAGGGCGGCACCGAGGGCTACGACGTGGCCCGCACCCAGGCGCCGCAGAGCTGGACGGCGCTGAAGGACCTCGTGCGCGCCGTGGCCGCGGAGCGCCCGTGCGGCACGCTGGTGCTGGACACGGCCGACTGGGCCGAGCGCCTGCTGTGCGCCGAGCTGTGCGCCAAGAACAAGTGGCAGAGCATGGAGGCGCTGAACTACGGCAAGTGCTGGCAGTACGCGCTGGAGGAGTTCGGCCGCCTGCTCGACCTGCTCACCGACGTGCGCGACGCCGGCATGAACGTGGTGGTGACCGCGCACGCCACGGTGAGCAAGTTCGACCAGCCGGACGAGGCGGCGAGCTACGACCGCTGGACCATGAAGATGTACAAGAAGGACGCCGCCCTGCTGAAGGAGTGGGCGGACGCGCTGCTGTTCGTCAACTACAAGACCGTCGTCGAGATGGTCGGCGAGGGCTTCAACGCCAAGGGCAAGGCGCGCGGCGCCAAGCGCACCATCTTCACCACGCACCACGCCGCCTGGGACGCCAAGAACCGCTGGGGGCTGCCCGACGAGGTGCCGCTGGGCTACGAGGCCATCGCGCCTCACGTGCCCTCCCCCATGGCTCCCGCGCAGCCGGCCGCGCAGCAGCCCCAGCAGGCGCCCGCCCCGGCACCGCAGCCCGCCCCGGCACCGGCCCCGGCACCGGCCCCGGCACCCCAGCCGGCACCCGCGGGCGACGCCCCGGCGAGCATCCCCGGCACGGAGGGGCTGCCCGCGTTCTGGGCTCCGGCCGTCCAGCTCATGGAGCGCGACGGCGTGACGCCCGACGAGGTGCGCGGCTTCGCGGTGCTGCAGGGCCACTTCACGCCCGACACGCCGCTGGCCAACTACCCGGCCGACTACGTCGCCGGCCTGATCGTCCCGCAGTGGGAGCAGGTAAGGGCCAAGGTCATGGAGTACCGCGCCGCCGAGGACGTGCCCTTCAACTAGCAGACGGCCGCCGATGGCGGCGAGAGAGAAAGGATTGAGAGATGGCAGAGATGCAGGACGTGGCGCTGGACTGGGACGTGTGCGAGGCGGACCCGGACGACGGGCAGCACGGCAGATGGACGCTGCTGCCCGAGGGCTTCTACCCCTTCCGCGTCGAGAGGATGGAGCGCGAGCGCTACCAGGGCTCGCAGAAGATGCCGCAGTGCCCCATGGCCAAGCTCACGCTGTCCGTGACCGGCGCCGACGGCCGCGACACGACGGTGCAGCAGCGCCTGTACATCACGCGCAACCGGCTGTGGAAGGTCTCGCGCTTCATGGAGTCGGTGGGCTGCGGCCGCAACGGGGCCGGCAAGGTGATCATCGACTGGGGCGGCATCGAGGGCTCGACCGGCTGGGTCAAGCTGAAGGTGCGCTCCTACACCGGCCGCGACGGCCAGGAGCGCCAGATCAACGACGTCGAGTGGTTCGTGAAGCCCGAGGAGCAGGAGGAGGCGTGGAAGTCCTACGACGCCGCCTGCAGGGCCGCCGCCGACGTATCGAACCTCACGCAGGCGGCCCCGGCTCCGCAGCAGCAGGCCCCCGGATACGCCCCGCAGGCCTCCCAGGCGCCCCAGAACGGCGCGTTCGCGCCCGCGCCGCAGTACTCGCCCGAACCGGGCGCACCGGCCCCGCAGGCGGCCTCACAGGGCGTCCAGCAGCAGGCGGCCCCCCCGCGCCTGGGGCATCCAGTAGGGAGGCGGCACCCGTGGAGCTGAGACCCTACCAGCAGGCCGCGCGCGAGGCCATCGAGCGCGAGTGGGAGGGGGGCCGGGCGCGCACGCTCCTGGTCCTCCCCACGGGGTGCGGCAAGACCGTGGTCTTCTGCACCGTGGCCAAGGACGTCGTGGACGCGGGCGGCCGCGTCCTGATACTCGCCCACCGCGGCGAGCTGCTGCAGCAGGCCGCCGACAAGCTGCGCGCCGCCACCGGGCTGGGCTGCTCGGTCGAGCGCGCCGAGGAGACGAGCGCGGGCAGCTGGTACCGCGTGACCGTCGGTAGCGTGCAGACCCTCATGAGGCCCAAGCGCCTGGCACGCTTCGCCCCCGACCACTTCGACGCCATCGTGGTCGACGAGGCGCACCACGCGCTGTCCGACTCCTACCAGCAGGTGCTGGGGCACTTCCCCGGCGCCAAGGTCCTGGGCGTGACCGCCACCGCCGACCGCGGGGACAAGCGCGACCTGGGCCAGTACTTCGAGAGCGTGGCCTACGAGTACACGCTGCCGACCGCCATCCGCGAGGGGTACCTGTGCCCCATCCGCGCCGAGACCGTGCCGGTGGCCATCGACCTGGCCGGCGTCAAGGTCTCCTCCGGCGACTTCGCGGCCGGCGACCTGGGCACGGCGCTGGACCCGTACCTGGGGCGCATCGCCGACGAGATGGCCGCGGCCGGGTGCATGGGCCGCAAGACCGTGGCCTTCCTGCCGCTCGTGGCCACGTCCAAGAAGTTCGCGGCGGCGCTCGCGGAGCGCGGCTTCGACGCCATGGAGGTGAACGGCGACAGCCCCGACCGCGCCGAGACGCTGGCGCGCTTCGGTGCCGCCGGCCCCGGCTCGGTGCTGTGCAACTCGATGCTGCTCACCGAGGGCTGGGACTGCCCCAGCGTGGACTGCGTGGTGGTGCTGCGCGCCACCAAGGTGCGCAGCCTGTACGTGCAGATGGTGGGCCGCGGCACCCGCCTGAGCCCGGCCACCGGCAAGACCGACCTGCTGGTGCTCGACTTCCTGTGGATGACCGAGCGCCACGACCTGTGCCGCCCGGCGCACATCGTGGCCAGGTCGCCCGAGGTGGCCGAGCGCATGACCCAGATCGCCGGGACCGCCGGCGGGCCGGTCGACCTGGACGCCGTGGAGCGGCAGGCGTCCGAGGACGTCGTGCGGCAGCGCGAGGAGGCGCTGGCCGAGCAGCTGGCGTCCATGCGCAAGCGCAAGCGCGCGCTGGTGGACCCGGTGCAGTTCGCCATGAGCATCCGCTCGGAGGACCTGGCCGGCTGGGAGCCCGCGTTCCCAGCCGAGCTGGAGCCGCCGACGGACAAGCAGCTGGCGGCGCTGGAGCGCTACGGCATCTTCCCGGACGCCGTGGGGTGCCGCGGCAAGGCCAGCCTGCTGCTGGACCGCCTGGCGCAGCGACGCCGCGAGGGGCTGGCCACGCCCAAGCAGATACGGCGGCTGGAGTCCTACGGCTTCCGCGCCGTGGGCACGTGGCCGTTCGAGGCGGCCAGCAACATGATCGGCCGCATAGCGGCGCAGGGCTGGCGCGGCGTCCCGCGCGGCGTCGACCCGGCGACCTACGACCCGAGGAACGGGGTGTAAGCGATGGACGAATACGGATACGGCGGCGGCAGCCTGCTGGAGGACGACCTGCAGGGGCTGCTGGACGCCGTGGACCCCGCGGGGCTGGACTACCGCGGGTGGGTGGGCGTCGGCATGGCGCTGGCGGCCGAGGGCGTGCCGTGGGAGGTCTGGGACGCGTGGAGCGCCCGCGACGCCGCCCGCTACCACGCCGGCGAGTGCGAGCGCAAGTACCGCACCTTCCGCGCCGGCGGCGACGGCCGCGTGAACGGCGGCACGCTCGTGCACATGGCCATGGAGGCCGGCTACGAGCCGCCCGCCTCCGACGACGTGGCGCTGGACTGGGACGTGTGCGAGGCCGACCCGTGGGACGGCCCCGGCCAGCCCGGCGCGCGCGACTGGCGCACGACCCGCCCGCAGGCGGCCCCGGCGGCCAAGCCGGCCAACGTCGTCGTGGACCCCACGTGGCTGGAGTCCGACGAGCTGCGCGAGCCCGCCGCCGACGAGTGGCACCCCGGCGAGCAGCTCACGCGCTACCTGTCGGCGCTGTTCGACCCCGAGGACGTGGTGGGCTACGTCACCGAGGCGTTCGAGCGCGACGGCCGGTGGACGCCGGCGGGCAAGGGCATCTACACCCGCACCGCCGGCGAGCTGATCGAGAGCGTGGCCAAGTACGGCGACGACCTCGCCAGCTCCATCGGCGCGCCCAACCCCGATAGCGGCGCGTGGATACGCTTCAACCCGCTGGACGGCAACGGCGTGCGCAACGACAACGTGGCGGAGTTCCGCTACGCGCTCGTGGAGTCCGACGAGATGGCGCCGGGCCGCCAGATGGCCGTCATGCGCGCCCTGGAGCTGCCCATCGCCGCCGTGGTCCACAGCGGCAACAAGTCCGTGCATGCCATCGTGCGCGTCGACGCCCGCGACTACGACGAGTACCGCCGCCGCGTCGACTTCCTGTACCGCACGTGCGCGGACAACGGCCTGAAGCTCGACACCCAGAACAAGAACCCCAGCCGCCTGTCCCGCATGCCCGGCGCCATGCGCGCCGGCCGCAGGCAGTGGATGGTGGCCGGCTCCATGGGCAGGGCGAGCTGGAAGGAGTGGCGCGAGTGGCTGGAGGAGCAGAACGACGACCTGCCCGACCCCGAGACGCTGGCCGCCACGTGGGACGACCCGCCCGAGCTCGCGCCGCCGCTGATCGAGGGCGTGCTGCGCCAGGGGCACAAGATGCTTTTGGCCGGGCCGTCCAAGGCCGGCAAGAGCTTCGCCCTGATCGGGCTCACCGTGTCGCTGGCCGAGGGGCTGCCGTGGTTCGGCTGGAGGTGCGCCCAGGGCCGCGTCATGTACGTGAACCTGGAGCTGGACCGCGCCAGCTGCCTGCACCGCTTCCGCGACGTCTACGCCGCCATGGGGGCCGAGCCGCGCAACCTGGAGAACGTGTGCATCTGGAACCTGCGCGGCCGCTCCAAGCCCATGGACCAGCTGGCGCCGGCGCTCATACGCCGCGCGGCCAAGGAGCGCCCCATCGCCGTGATCATCGACCCCATCTACAAGGTGATCACCGGCGACGAGAACTCGGCGGACCAGATGGCCGCCTTCTGCAACCAGTTCGACCGCGTGGCCGACAGCCTGGGGTGCGCCGTCATCTACTGCCACCACCACTCCAAGGGCGCGCAGGGCGGCAAGCGCTCCATGGACCGCGCATCCGGCTCGGGCGTGTTCGCCCGCGACCCCGACGCGCTGCTCGACATGCTGGAGCTGCACGTCTCCGACGAGCTGCGCGCCCAGCTGGAGGCGCGGCGCGTGGGCGGCTGGTGCGAGGCGTGGATGGACGCCAACGCGCAGGCGCTCGGCGACTGGCGCGCCGCCGTGCCCGACGACGCGCGGGCCGCGGGCGGGGACGCGATGGTCTCGGCGTGCCGCTCGCGCGTCGAGAGCGTGCGGCCGGAGTGGGCCGGCGCGTTCCTGGACGGCGTGGTGGCCGCGCGCCGGTCGGCCCGCGCCATGACGGCGTGGCGCGTCGAGGGGACGCTGCGCGAGTTCCCGCGCTTCGAGCCGGTCAACCTGCTGTTCGACTACCCCATGCACCGCATCGACGCCACCGGCGCGCTCGCCGACGCCAGCCCCGAGGGCGAGGAGCTGGGCCGCGCGGACTACCGCGCCCAGGGCCGCGAGCGCAAGGCCAGGAACGACGCCCGCAAGCAGGTGGCCAAGCTGGCCGCGCTGCGCGAGGGCATGGCCGCCTGCGCCGAGGACGGCGTGGACGCCACCGTGGCCAACGTGGTGGAGCGCATGCCCGAGGTCGACGGCAGGGCGCCCACCGAGGGGCAGATACGCAACTGGGTGAAGGCCTCCGCGAACGACTGGTGCCCGATCGTGTGCGAGGGCGGCAAGGGCAAGCAGCCGGGCGTCCTCCGCGACCCCGAGATGGAGGCGGCCATGACCGGCTGGTAGGCCGTTGTGTGGTTGGTTGGACTATCTCTAAAGAGATAAGTGTAACCACACAAGCAAAACCAGCTAGTTGGTTAGGTTGGACGGGACGTGCGTGCGGGCCAAGGCCGCGCCCGCACTCGTGCGCAGTGTCACGCCCGCCCATCCTAACAACCAGACGAAATAAGAACGAACGAACGAGAGGAACGAGAGATGAAGGTCTACGAGTGCGACCGCTGCGGGCGGTACGTGGAGATGGACGCGAGGATGTACGTGCACAGGCCGTACCGCGGCATCTGGAAGATGGGCGGCCGCAGGCACCTGTGCCCGGAGTGCGCGGGGAGCTTCAAGGAGTGGTTCGCCGCCGGCGGGAACTACCGCAAGGAGGCCGTGGAGGTGACCGGGCGATGAAGGTGGACGTGCCGGGACGCGGCGCCGTGGATATCGGCCGCGTGGCGGTAGTGGGGCCGGCCTGGACCGACCCCGACATGTACCGCGAGACGTGCGCGCTGCTGCAGCGGACGGCGGACGCCGCGGCGGGGGACGCCGGCGCCATCGAGTTCGGCTGGCTGCCGTGGAGCGTCGGCACGAACGGCCAGATGCTCCGGCGGATGGTGCGCGACCTGGCAGCCGAGTGCGACGACGGCAGCCCGTGCGTCGACGCCGTGTGCCTGCTCCCGGGATGGAACACCGACGGGCCGACGACCTTCGCGGCGGCCGTGGCGAACACGTGCGGCGCCGTCGTCATGGGCCTGGAGGAGTGGCTGCGCGCCCTCGAACCGGACGACGCGGAGCGCGGAGAGGAGGCGAGCGGGCAGTGAGGACGATCGAGTACGAGTGCAGGCGCTGCGGGAAGGCCGTCACCATGGAGCCGCTGAGGTACGCCAGGACGGTGCTCCGCGACAGCGTGATGGTGGACGGCTCGATGCACGAGCTGTGCCCGGCGTGCATCCGCTCGCTGCACGGGTGGTTCGCGGCCGGGCAGAGGAAGGGCGGCGAGTGAGGTGGGCATCACGATCATGGACACCGACCTGCCGCAGACCTCCCCGCTGCCGCAGGTGCCGCGCGTGCGGTACACGGAGGCGGACGGGCGCGTCCACGAGGGGTGGTACGCGTTCCACGAGGCGCGGCAGACCTGCCCGCTGGGGCGCGACCGCCTGCGGCCCGGGGACTGCCAGCACCTCATCGTCTCCGACGGCTTCGCCGACTGGAACATGCCGCGGGACGTGAGGGTGCAGGCCATCGAGCCGGACGGCGGCGAGGTCGAGCTGCTGGGCGGCGGGGCCGCCGGGTGCGCGCTGGCCGCCGAGAACCTGCTGGAGCTTCTGCGCGGGCTGCCGGACTCGCTGGCGCGGACGCTGGCGACAAGGGCGGCCGAGGAGTGCGCGCTGTGGATAGGCGAGATCGAGGAGGACGAGTGATGGACGGTACGGAGAGGCCGAGGCGCAGGCCCAGCATCGAGGTGCGCTGCCCCAAGTGCGGGACGCGCACGGTGTGGCACAGGCTGCCCAGGGCCGGCGACGAGTGCCGCTGGTGCGGGCACGCGTTCGCCGACTTCGAGTGGCACGAGACCAAGGGGGTGCGAGGTGGACGGGGGACCGAATAGGGGCTGCCTGCTCGCGCTGCTGGCGGCGCTCGCCATCGACCTCATGGTGCTGCGCGGGTGCATGGCGCTCGCCGCGGCGCTGGCGGGGTGACAGGCGACAACAACCGGATACTGTGGGCACGCCGGGCGGGCTGGGCCCGGCGGGTCTCCTCCACGGGGCCGTCCTTCGGGGCGGCCCCTTCGCTTTTGGCGACACGTGCCCGACACTGCCGCCCATGGGAAGCAACAGGACCGACATACTCACGCCCGCGCAGGAGGCGTACGCCCGCGAGAGGGCGAAGGGGGCCACGCAGCGCGCGGCCTACCGCGCCGCATACCCCGGCTCCGCGAAGTGGAAGGACAGCGCCGTGGACAGTGCGGCGTGCCGCCTGGAGGCCACCGGCAAGGTATCGGCAAGGCTGAGGACCCTGCAGGAGGCCGCCGCCCGCGCCGCCACCGTCACGCGCGCCGAGATCATCGACGCCCAGGGGCTGCTGCTGCGCAAGGGCCGCGAGGCCGTGGAGCGTCACTCGCTGGCGGACAAGGAGATGGCGCCCGCCGTCAAGGCGCTGGCCGACGCCTCCGACCGCCTCATGGAGTGGCTGCCCGACGAGGCGCCCGGGGAGCGCGCCGCGTTCGTGCGCGACTTCGCGCTGCTGCTGGCCCCGCCGTTCCTGGAGCCGCACCGCATGATCGCCGGCGGCCACCGCGGCGATATATGGCTGGCCGGCGGCCGAGGCTCCACCAAGTCCTCGTTCTGCTCGCTGGAGGTCGTGAGGTACATCGAGACGCACCCCGACCAGCACGCCGTCGTGCTCATGAAGCGCAAGGCGGACCTGCGCGACGCGGCCTACGCCCAGGTGGTGTGGGCCATCCGCGCGCTGGGGCTGGAGGACGGGTACGACATGCCCGAGTCCACGCTGCGCATCACCAGGCGCTCGACCGGGCAGAAGATCATCTTCCGCGGCTGCGACAACGCCAACAAGATCAAGTCGATAAAGGTGCCGTTCGGCTACGTGGGCTGCGCGTGGTTCGAGGAGGCCGACCAGTTCGCCGGCATGGCCGAGATACGCAAGGTCACGCAGTCCCTCACGCGAGGCGGCGAGGGCTGCGTGCGCCTGTACTCGTTCAACCCGCCGCGCTCGGCGCGCTGCTGGGTCAACGCCGAGATGGAGCGCCGCGAGGCCGCGGGCCTGCCGGTGTTCCGCTCGACCTACCTGGACGTGCCGCCGGAGTGGCTGGGCGGGCAGTTTATCGAGGACGCCGAGAGCCTGAAGGCGGCCGACGAGCGCGCGTACCGCCACGAGTACCTGGGCGAGCCGGTGGGCATCGGCACCGAGGTGTTCGACAACGTGGTGTTCCGCGCCATCACGGACGACGAGGTGGCGCAGTTCGAGCGCCTGCGCTTCGGCCAGGACTTCGGCTGGTACCCCGACCCGTGGGCCGCCACGGGCAGCGAGTGGCGCCCCGGCGGGCGCGCGCTGCTCACCTTCTGCGAGGACGGCGCCAACAAGCTGCCGCCCGACGGGCAGGCCGAGCGCGTCAAGGCGCTGCTCACGTGGGACGGCGGCGACGGGCGCCCGGCCTACCACCACCTGCCGGTGCTGTCCGACGACGCCGACCCCACGGCCATCGCCGTGCAGCGCGACCACGGCGTCAACGCCAGGGCCGCCGGCAAGGGCAAGCCGGGCCGCATGGCCTCGTACCGCTTCCTGCAGTCGCTGTCCGAATGGGTCATCGACCCAGAGCGCTGCCCGAGGCTGGCCGCGGAGGTGCGCGCGCTGGAGTACGCGCAGACGCCGGACGGCGAGGTGCTCAACGAGATACCCGACGGGAACGACCACTGGGTGGACGCTACCCGCTACGCAACGATGGACGAGGCGCGCAGGGCGCGCGGATACAGGAAGGTGGCATAGGGCATGGCAGTGGACGAGTTCAGCGTGCCGGCGCACGTGACCAAGAAGCTGAAGGAGCTGGGGTACGCCGTCGACACCTCGATGGACACCTACATCCAGTCGTGGTTCGACTGGTACAGCGGCAAGGACGACTGGTACCGGGACGGCTACACCGACCTGCAGGGGCGCCGCCGCACCCGCAACCGCATGAGCATCCGCCCCGCCAAGCGCGTGGCGTCCGAGTGGGCCAGCCTGCTGATCACCGACGACACGCAGGTGAGCGTGGAGGCCGACGCCGCGAACAAGTGGCTGCAGGACTGGCTGGACCGCGCCAACTTCTGGCCTACCGGCCAGATGGTCGTGGAGAAGGCGTTCGCGCTGGGCACCGCCGCGTGGGCGCTGTGGCTGGACGTGCGCGACGAGGGCGCCGAGCTGAAGGTGCGCCGCTACGACGCCCGCATGGTGCGCCCGCTGTCATGGGACGAGGAGGGCGTGAGCGCGTGCGCGTTCGTCACCCGCGCCGCCGCCGCCGGCAAGCGCGTCGACCAGCTGCAGGTGCACGCGCCGGACCCCGAGACCGGCACCTACCACATCAGCACCTACCTGTTCAGCGAGGGCGAGGAGCAGGACGCGGAGGCCGCCGGCGTCATCGCCGACTTCGACACCATGCAGGACTGCCCCACGTTCGGCATCATCCGCCCCGCGCTGGAGAACACCGTGGTGGACCTGTCACCGTTCGGCCAGTCCGTGTTCGCCGACGCGCTCGACGCCATCAAGGCCGTGGACCTCGCCTACGACTCCATGTTCCAGGAGGTCGAGCTGACCGCCGCCAAGGTGTTCGTGGACGAGAGCATGGTCGACGTGCGCAGCGAGAACGGCAAGGTCATACCCTCGCCGCGCATCGAGGGCCGCCTGTTCCGCCGCCTCGCCGGCCAGGACCCGACCAAGAACCTGATCAGCATCTACAGCCCCGAGATACGCGTGGAGCCGCTGCGCTCCGCCTTCGACATGGCGCTCGCCGAGCTGGGCGACCTGTGCGGCTTCGGCCAGCAGTACTTCGCGCTGGACAGGTCCGGGGGCCTGAAGACGGCCACCGAGGTGGCGGCCGACAACTCCGCGCTCATGCGCAACGTCCGCAAGCACGAGAACGTGCTGCGCGGCGCCGTCCAGCGCGTGGTGACGAGCCTGCTCAACTGCGCCCGCATCCACTGCGGCGCGGCCATCGAGGAGGACTTCGGCGCCGTCAAGGTCCAGTTCGACGACTCCGTGATCGCCGACACCCAGACCGAGAAGAACATGGCGCTGGCCGAGATAGCCGCGCTGGGCGTCCCCGAGCTGAAGCAGCGCTACCTGATCGACTGGCACGGCTTCAGCAAGGAGGAGGCGGCCGCGGCCGTGCCCTCCGCCCAGCTGCTCGACGAGGGCTTCTGATGCTGTCCCCGGAGGCGCTGGAGGAGGCCGGCGAGGCGCTGGCGCGCGTGTACCGCGGCATAGAGGCCGACATGCTGGACTACCTGGTGGACCTCATGCTGTCCGGCGCCGGCGTCACGTCCAAGAGCGTGACGGCCGCCGCGCTGCTGGGCCAGACCCACGCCGACGAGCTGCGCCGCATCATCGAGAGCCACGCCGGCGAGGTGGACGCCGAGCTGCGCGCCACCGTCGAGAAGTTCATGCGGGCGTCCGACGCAGACGACATGGAGCGCCTGGGCAGGCCCGGCACGGAGAGGGCGTGGCCGCGCCAGATGGACGCCACCGTGCGGGGGCTCGCCGCCATCCTGCAGCGCGACAACCTGCACATGGAGCAGGGGGCCCTGGACGCGTTCCTGTCCGCGTCCACCGAGGCCATCGCCCGGGTGAACTCCGGCGCCTCCACCGCCGAGCAGGCGCTGCACCGCGCCGTGCGCAGGCTGGAGCGCGACGGCGTGAGCGTGGTGCAGTACCGCGACGCCGCCGGCAACCTCACCGTGCGCAACCGCGTGGACGTGGCCGTGCGCCGCCACGTGCGCACCCAGATCGCCCAGGACGGCGCCCGTATGACCGCGAGGGCCATGGACGAGTACGGCGTGCAGCTGGTCGAGGTATCGAGCCACCCCAACGCGCGCCCGAGCCACGCCGCGTGGCAGGGGCAGGTGTACGGCTGGCGCGGCGCCGTGAGCATCGACGGCCGCTCGTACGAGGGGCTGGAGGCGGCCACGGGCTACGGCTCGGTGGACGGCCTGCTGGGCGCCAACTGCCGCCACTCGTTCGGCCCGTACCTGCCGGGCGCGCCGCGCGCCTACGAGCGCGACCCCAAGCACGCCAGCGGCCTGCCGGGCGAGGAGGTCTACAAACTGGAGCAGAGGCAGCGCGCCGGGGAGCGCGCCATCCGCGAGGCCAAGCGCGAGCTGGCCGGCGCCCGCAAGTGCTACGACGTCTCCCCCACCAACGCCGCGCGCGTCGAGGTCGTGAGGGCGCAGGACCTGCTGGCGCGCAGGCAGGAGGCCATGCGCCGGCTGGTGAAGGAGTCCAACGCCAGGAGCCTGACCGGGCAGCCGGTGCTCCACCGCCACCCCGCGCGCGAGTGGGCCGGGGACATGCCCGGCGGCGCATGGGTCAAGTCGAGCGGCCGCACGCTGGCGCAGCTGATGGACGGGAAGGCCGCCAGGGAGGCGATGGCCACGGCCGGCGCCAGCCGCACAGCCGTGGCCAGGGCCGTGGCCGAGGAGATGAAGCTGCAGGGCATGAAGGCGTCCGACTTCCCCACGCTCACGGCCGTCGAGCAGCGTCGCATGTTCAACGCCGCCGTGCCGGGCGTCACGCCCGTGAAGGACGGGCGCAGGCAGTTCCTCAAGATCGCAGGGGAGCACGACCGCGAGGCTGACCTGGCGGCTGTGAACCCGGGTTTCGCATCGAGGGACCCGAAGTGGACGCTGAACTGCCAGCGGTGCGTCCCGTCGTACGAGATGAGCCGCCGCGGCTTCGGCGTGGTGGCCAAGCCCCGCATCGTCGACGAGAGCGGCAGCCCGAAGGACACCGACCCCATGAACGCCCAGTGGTCCAAGGTGTTCGACGGGCAGGAGTGGAAGCGCTGCGGCGGCAAGAGCGGATGCGACAAGCTGCTGAAGAGCTGGGGCGACGGGGCCCGCGCCGAGGTATACGTGATATGGCCGAAGAAGCGCGGCGGCGGCGCGCACGTGTTCGCTGCCGAGAACGTCGGCGGCGAGATCAGGTACATGGACCCGCAGAGCGGCAGGACCGACGTATCCGGGTACTTCAAACTGGCGAAGCCGGGCGGTACAATGGCATCGAGAATCGACGGGCTCGACCCGTCCGACACGATAGAGCTGTGCTGCACGAGCAGGAAGGGGTGACGACATGGAGCTGAAGGAAGCCAAGAAGCTGGCGCAGGCCGCCATATCGGACGGCCAACGGCTCACCGCCGCGTTCGATGGCAGCGCGCACTGGTTCTTCTCCGTTGGAGATTCCGTGGCCGACGTCGTTCCCGGCTGCTCGCCCATCGCCATCGACAAGGTGAGCGGCGCGGCGAGCTACCCCATGCCATCGATACCGTCCATCCTGACCGGGCAGGCGCCGACGGCGGCCGAGGCTGAGATGGAGCAGGCGCGCGAGGTCGCGCTGGCATAGCCGAACACACACAACCGAACAGAACGAGGCGAGGGCCGTCCGCAGGGGCGGCCCTTCCTTTTGGCGGGCGACACGTGCCCGACCATCCAATCTGCGCGGGCACCCGGCGGCAACGGGGTGCGGCGCGGCAGCGGCGGCAACAGCTGCAAGTACCGAAGCGCGCAGTGAAGCGCGGCAACCAAACACCGGAAAGGACTGGTACGGACATGGGAGCACAGCAACCGCAGGGGCAGCAGACCGACCCGCAGGAGGGCCAGCAGGCCGCAGAAGGCGCCGGCGACGGCACCCAGGCACAGCAGCCCCAGGCGCAGGCGAACGAGCCGGCAGGCGGCACCACGGAGCCGCAGGGCGGCGATGGCGGCGCGACCGTCAACCGCCACAAGTACGAGCGCGACCTGAAGGCCAAGGACGACGAGATCGAGAAGCTGCGCGCGCAGCTCGACGAGGCGGCCAAGACCAAGGAGGGGCGCGAGGAGCTGCAGAAGAAGCTCGACGAGATGAAGGCGTCCATGGCGAGCGAGAAGGCGGCCTACCGCCTGGAGATCGCCGGGTGCAAGAACGTCAAGGCGGCCAAGGCGCTGCTGGACGACTACGAGGGCGACGTGGACAAGCTGAAGGAAGCCTGCCCGTACCTGTTCGAGGAAGCCAAGAAGACCGGCTCCACGGGACTGAAGCCCGTGGGCACGGCCAAGGACGACGACGCGGCGCTCGACCGCGCCTTCGGCCTGAAGAAGTAGAGAGGGGCAGCAAATGGCTGCAACCAACGACCTATCCAACTGCATCGACAAGTTCACCAACCGACTGGACAAGGTCATCGCGCAGGAGACCGTCACCGGCGACCTGAACATGAACCAGGACCTGCTGGGCGAGATGAGCGGTAACGGCAAGATCGAGATCGCCAGCATCGACATGGACGGCCTGGCCACCCACAAGCGCGGCCAGGGCTTCACCAAGGGCGGCATCTCCCTAAAGTGGACCCCCTACCAGCTGGAGTACGAGCGCGACCGCGAGTTCGACATCGACGTGCTCGACGACGACGAGCGCGCCAAGCTCGTATCCGCCAACGCCATGGGCGAGTTCGCCCGCACCCAGGTGGTGCCCGAGGTGGACGCCGTCCGCTTCGCCAAGCTCGCCAAGAACGCCGGCACCACCGTCAAGAAGGACCTGTCCGGCGCCGACGAGACCGTGGCCGCCGTGCTGGAGGCCGAGCAGTGCATGGAGGACCACGGCGTGAAGCTGTCCCAGTGCCTGTTCTACCACTCCGCCGCCACCAAGAAGCTGCTGCGCCTGTCCAACAAGTACCAGCTGTCCGCCGGCGAGTCCCCGAACAGCAACTTCGGCACCTACGACGAGATGAAGATGATCGGCGTGGCCGGCGACCGCTTCTACTCCGCCATCAAGCTGCTGGACGGCACCACCTCCGGCGAGGAGAAGGGCGGCTACGAGAAGGCCGAGGACGGCAAGGCGCTGAACTTCATCGTCATGGCCCCCGAGGCCGCCGCGGCCATCTCCAAGCACGAGAAGCTGCGCTACTTCTCCCCCGACGTGAACCAGGACGACGACGCCCACAAGTGGCAGTACCGCCTGTACCACGACCTGATCGTGTACCTGAAGAAGAAGGGCCTCATCTACGCCCACGTCGCGGTGACCGCCTAATGGCCACCATCGTGGGGCTGACCTTCCCCGAGGAGCCGGCCGAGAAGCCGGCGGAGGCCAGCCAGGAGCAGGCTCACGAGCCGGAGCCCGAGCCGGCGGCGGAGCCCGAGGAGCCGGCCGAGAAGCCGGCCCGCAAGCCGCGCAAGAGGGCCGCGGCCAAGGCAGCGGAGGCGGAGTAGCCATGCTGCCGGAGGTCGAGAGCGCCGACTACCACGGCGCGAACACGTGGGACGACGTGCGCCCTCACCTGGGCGCCGCCGTGGCCGCCGTGCGCGAGGTGATCGGCTTCAACGAGCCGGAGGGCGAGGCGCAGGTGGAGGCGTACAAGGCCGCCGTCTGCGCGGCGCTGGACGTCGACGCGGCGTACGGCTTCTCCGGCGGCATCGAGGCGTCCGGCTCCGTCCGCCTGGGCTCGCTCACCATCGAGCAGGGGCAGGGCGGCGGCTACGACGCCGCTATGGACCGGGCGGTGCGCCGCGCGCTGTCCGGCTCCGGCCTCCTGTACCAGGGTCTGGGGTGATCGGCATGGTGCCCATACCCAAGCGCCTGCTGCCCAGCCGCGCCGAGGTGCGCGTGCCCGAGGAGGAGGACGGCCGCCAGGGCTTCTCCGACAAGAGGCTCCTGCTGGGCGTGCGCTACGAGCAGAGGGCGTCCGTGCGCGCCACGGACTACCAGCTGCAGGACGCCACGACCGGCCTGCTGTTCATCGACGCCGTGAACACGGCGGGGGCCATGGAGCTGCCGGCCGGCAGCCTCGTCTCCGTCGACGGCGCCACCGAGTGCTGCGTCGCGTCGTGCACCCGCTACGTCGACGAGCGCGGCCGCGTGCACCACTGGGAGGTCGAGCTGAAGTGAGCATCGCCGTGGACGTCGTCACCGCCGGCATCGACCTGGCGACCGCGCCGGCCGAGTGCAAGAGGCGCCAGGTGCTGTACGCGCGCCGCTGCGCGTTCACCATGCGCAAGTACGTGCCGGTGCTGGAGACCATCCTGCGCTCCAGCGAGCCTGTCAACTCCGACTACGGCGCGGGCGTGCTCACGTGGAACACGCCCTACGCCGCGCGGCAGTACTACGAGCCGATGAACCACACCGACCCGGCGACGACCGACCACTGGGACGAGAAGTGCCAGCGCGAGGACGGCGACGACCTGCGCGAGTTCGCGCGGCGCCTGTACATGGACTACTAGGAGGCACGCACATGGAAGAGAACGGCACGCTGGACCTCGTGGACGTGGTGAAGGGCCGCCTGGAGGCGGCCGGCGTCCGCGACGTGTTCACCTACCTGCCGGACACCCGGCGCCACGCCGAGTTCTGCGCCATCCGCACCGGCGTGCCCGGCGGCGAGGACGGGTACTTCGACCTCGCCTTCGACACGGCCGTGCGCCTGAGCCTGTTCTTCGCGCGCCGCGTCGAGCTGGATGCCATGGCGGACGCGCTCCTGGCGGAGCGCACGCTGCGGACCGTGCCGCTCGACAGCGCCAACGGCAGCTACCGCATGATACGCATCGAGACAGTGAAGCCGCGCCCGGTTCAGTGGGACGAGAGCGGCCGCAACGTGTGGGTGGTCGAGGCCACCGCGCACATCGAGATCAAGGAGTTTTAGAAGATGGATATCGGTTTCGCGCTGAACTACCAGCACGTGGTCGAGGTCGACACCACCCCGGACGGCGACAAGCGCCACTGGGCATGGGTCGGCCCCGGCATCTCCAACATCGGCAAGGACAACAGCGAGAGCACGAGCGAGGACGCCTACTACAACGGCGGCGGCAACACCAAGACCGACGTCACCGGCGTGAGCGCCAAGTACAGCGTCGAGGGCCACCGCCTGATCGGCGACCCGTTCCAGGACTACGTGGCCTCCATCGAGGACGGCATCGGCGCCGAGCGCGAGACGACCTACCGCGTCACCGACCCGACCGGCAAGTGCATCGAGGCGCCCTGCACCGTCCTCGACATCGCGGCCAACGGCCCCAACGGCGCCGCCAACGAGAAGACGAGCTTCAAGTGCTCGCTGTCCCGCTCCGGCGTGGCCACCGTCGTGACCCCCGCCGCCGGCACCCTGCTGCCCGAGTCCGTCAACGTGGCGCAGGAGTTGACCGTGGGCGTCAACAAGACCGCGGCCGCCGTCAAGCCGTCCGTGCTGCCCGAGGGCGCGTCCACGCGCTGCCTGTTCGCCATCGAGGACACCGGCATCGCCCGCGTGGCCGCCGACGGCACCGTGACCGGCATCAAGGCCGGCAAGACCCGCCTGGCCGTCAAATGCGCGGCCAAGCCGTCCGTCTCCGCCGTCGTGGACGTGACCGTCTCCGCGTCCTAGGCGCGGGGCGACAGCCGGGGGAACATCTGCCGAGGAGGCCGGGGCTACGCGCTGCAGCCCCGGCCTCCTTTCTCTTTGAACGCAGCGCACGATGGGAAGGCAGCGCAACCATGAAGACACTGAAGGTAAGGAAGTCGTTCGAGCGCTTCGAGGTCGAGGTCGGCGACGAGACGGTGGAGTGCACCATCGACTGCACCGACGGCACCGTCAACGCTTTGGCGGCCAAGTGCATCAAGGCGCGCCAGCAGGCGCTCGCGCTCGACACGCTGAAGGAAAAGACGTTCGACCGCAAGAAGCTGAACAGGCTGTCCGAGGACATGGCCGCCATCATCGGCCCCATCATCGTCGAGAGCATCGGCGAGGAGTCCTACGACGCCATCCTCACGGCGTGCGGCGACGGCGTGAAGCTGAAGCCGGCGCAGTGCAACCTCGTCATGGTCCAGGTATTCGCCACCGTGTGCCAGGCGATCTTCGACCGCCTGAACGACGTGAAGCAGAGCAAGGCAGCGCACTACCTACAGGACGTGGTGGCAGATGCGCAGAAGCCTGACGACGAGAAGCGGGACCGTTAGCGGACGGTTCTGCACAACTTACGAATACGAGGGGGCGGAGTACGACGTGTGCGACTCCGCCCTCAACGCCATGCTGGTGAACGAGCTGTTCGCCGACACCGAGCTGAGCGAGGAGGACAAGCAGCAGCTGCTCCCCGCCATGCTGTTCGCCGACCTGCCCGCCGCCATCGAGACGGCCGGGCGCGACGGCTTCTGGGACATGGTGGACGCCGTGCTGTGGGACGCCATGGGCGTGGACCTGTACGGCACGAGGGGCGCCGCCGGCTGCGAGGAGCCCGTGTTCGACTGGGACGAGGACGCCGGGCGCATCCGCGCCTCGCTGCTGCAGGCGTACGGCCTCGACTGGGACGCCGTGGCCGGCAGCATGAGCTACGGCGCGTTCCTCGACCTCGTGGCCGGCCTGATGGAGTCCGGCGAGACGCCGCTGCAGCAGGCGATCTACTACCGCACGGCCAAGTGCCCGAAGGAAACTAAAAACAACAGGGAATACGTGGAGGCGTTCCGCGCCCGCGCGGCGCACTTCGCGCTGCACGCCGACCGCACCGAGGCCGGCCGCATGGACGCGGCCAACGGCGCCATGGCGTCCGCCTTCGCCGCCGAGTTCGCCGCAGCGGAGCGGGCGGTGAGGGCCGATGGGTAGCGCATCCAACGCCGTCTCGGTCCTCGCGCGCCTGGACGACCAGGGCGTGGTCTCCGGCCTGAAGAAGATCAAGGTCTCCATGGAGGAGATCAAGGGCAAGGACGGCAAGCTCAACTGGGAGGGCCTGAAGAAGGGCGGCTCCGCCACCAAGACGCTCGGCGAGGGCATCACCGACCTGGGGCGCTCCATGACACTGGGGCTCACCGTGCCCATCGTGGCGGCCGGCGGCGCGGCCACCTCCGTGGCGGCCAGCTTCGACGACGCCATGAGCCAGGTGCAGGGCGCGCTCGGCGGTGCCTCCGCCGACATGGACGGCCTGCGCAACCTCGCGCTGCAGCTCGGCGCCGACACCGTGTTCAGCGCCACCGAGTCCGCGCAGGCCATGGTGGAGCTGGCCAAGGGCGGCCTGACCGAGGCCCAGATCAAGGGCGGCGCGCTCGCGGCGTCCATGGACCTCGCCGCCGCCGGCCAGCTCAACCTCGCCGACGCCGCGGCCACCACGGTGCAGATGATGGGCAGCTTCGGCCTGGGCGCCGGGGACGCCACCCGCATCGCCAACGCGCTCGCCGGAGCCGCCAACGCCTCCTCCGCCGACGTCTCGGACCTCACGCAGGCCATGAGCCAGTGCAGCGCCCAGGCGTCGCTGGCCGGATGGAGCCTGGAGGACACGGCCGCCGCGCTCGCCCTGTTCGCCGACCACGGCGTGAAGGGCTCCGACGCCGGCACCAGCCTGAAGACTATGCTGCAGCGCCTAGCCGCGCCCACCGACCAGGCCGCCGAGGCCATCGCCGCCTACGGCCTGAACATCCGGGACTCCAACGGCAAGATGAAGGACATATCCGGCATCGCCGACGAGCTGACCGGCAAGCTGGGCGGCCTGAGCGACGCCGAGCGAGACGCCGCGCTGCAGACCATCTTCGGCTCCGACGCCTCGCGCGCCGCCGCCATCCTGATGCAGTCCGGCAGCGAGGGGCTGGCCAAGTACATCGCCGCGACCAACGACGCCACCGCCGCCGAGACCATGGCCAACGCCCAGAAGGGCGAGCTGTCCTGGGCGCTGGAGAACATGGGCGGCGCCGTCGAGTCCGCGTCCATCGCGTTCGGCACCGCGCTGGCCCCCGCCATCACCGCCGTGGCCGGCGTGATAGGCAACGTCGCCGAGGCGTTCGCGTCGCTGCCGGCGGGCGTTCAGACCGGCATCGCCGTGGTGCTCGCGCTCGTGGCCGCGCTGGGCCCGCTGCTCATGGTGATCGGCTCCGTCGTGGCGGCGCTGCCCGCCATCTCCGAGGGCTTCGCCGTGCTGGGCGGCGCGCTGGCCATCCCGCTGGCGCCGGCCGCCGCCGTGGTGGCCGCCATAGCCGCCATAGCCGCCGCCATCTACGCCGCGTGGACCACGTCCGAGACGTTCCGCGCCGCCGTGATGGCAGGCGTTGACGCCATCAGCTCCAAGGTGCAGGAGATATGCGCGTTCCTCGCGCCGTACGTGCAGGCGTTCCTCGACCAGATCGTCTCGACCGTGCAGGTGGCCATGGACACGCTGGGCCCGGTCATCGGCGCCGTGCTGACCGTCATCGTCTCGACCGTCGTGCCCATCCTGACCTCCATCATGGACACCGTGGCGCAGGTGCTGGCCACGATACTGGCCACCGTGACCAACGTCATGGCCGGCGTGAGCACCGTCATACAGGGCGCATGGCAGATAATCTCCGGCATCTTCCAGACCGTGCTCGGCGTGATCCTCGCCGTGACCACCGGCGACTTCACGATGCTGCAGCAGGGCGTGACCTCGATTATGCAGGGCACGATGGTGGCCATAAACGGTGTCATGCAGGGCATCCTGTCCATCGTCTCCGGCGCCTGGAACGCCGTGAAGGCCGTGTTCATCGGCGTGTGCAACGCCGTCTCCGGCGCCATCAGCGGCGCGTTCAACGGCATCAAGTCAGTAATCGACAGCACGATGAACGGCGCGAAGAGCACCGTGTCCGGCGCGCTCAGCGCCATCAGCGGCTTCTTCGCGGGACTCCACCTGCAGTTCCCGCACATCAACCTGCCGCACTTCTCCATCAGCGGAGACTTCAGCCTCGTGCCGCCCAGCGTGCCGTCCATCTCGGTGAGCTGGTACCGCACCGGCGCCATCGCAATGGGCGCCAGCGTCGTCGGCATCGGCGAGGCCGGCCCCGAGGCCGTCGTGCCGCTGTCCGGCCGCGAGATGGACCCGTACGCGGACGCCGTGGCCAGCCGCCTGGCGGCACGCGGGGCGGGTGCCGGGGCCGGCACCACCACCGTCTACAACATAGGCGACGTGACGGTGAACATGGAGCAACTGCGCGACCTGGCGACGCTGGAGGACTTCGTGGCCCTCGTGCTGGACGCCAAGCGCGCGAACCCGACGAGAGCGAGAGGATAGAGCATGGCGAAGGGATACTTCGGAGACAAGACCGGCCCCGGCGCGCACATGCGGGCGTACGTGGAGTGCAAGACCACGGCGCAGGAGGAGGGGCGCGCCTACGTCCAGTACAAGCGCAGCATCCGCGTGGACGACGCCAACTTCGGCGGCACCATCGTCGACCGCAACTGGGGCGGCCAGGTGCAGCTGTACGGCCCCGGGTGGTACGGCGATTCCGGCTGGATCAACTACGGATGGGTCAACTACGGCGAGCAGGCAGTCATCACGGCCACCATCTCCTACCTGAGCTGGTCCGGCGTCCACTACAACTCGTCCGTGACCGCCCGGTACAGCCCGGACGTCCCCACGTGGCTGCCCAACGCGGTGAGCCAGTGCAGCGCCGTGCTGGACGGCGGCAAGATCAAGGTCAAGTGGAGGAACAGCAACACCACCGCGCGCCCCTACGCCGGCATCTACGTCGACGTCTCGGTGGACGGCGGGGGCTTCACCCTCCACAAGGACGTCGGCGGCGGGGACACGGAGTGCGAGTACGCGTGCGAGCCCAACCGCGTGTACGAGTTCCGCGTGCTGCCGCACAACGCGGCGGGCAACGCCGGCTCGCACACCTACACGGGCAAGGTCTGCACGCTGCCGGCACCGCCCACGGACGTCAAGGCGGCCCGCCTGAGCGATACCGAGAACGCCGTCACGTTCGGGCACGGCTCGGGCAACGACGACCTGTACCTCGCCCACGACGTGCAGCGCCAGATGGACGGCGGCGCGTGGTCCGACTTCGCCGCGGTCGAGCCCGCCGGCACGCGGTGCCCCGACCGCTCGACGAGCGCCAACCACTCGTGGCGCTACCGCGTCCGCAGCCGCAACTCGGCCGGCGCGTCCGACTGGGTGTACACGGGGACCGTCTACAACACGCCCGCCGCGCCCGGCAAGATCGCCATGGTGCGCGTCTCGAACACCCGCGTGCGCGGCACGTTCGAGAACCCGGCGAACACGGCCACGTCCGCCGAGATAGAGCGCAGCCAGGACATGGAGCGGTGGACGGCGGTGCGCACCGTCGAGGGCCACGTGACGTCGTTCGAGGACGACCCCGGCGGCGGCACCTGGTACTACCGCGTCCGCAACGCCCGCGGCGGGCTGAGGAGCGCCTGGACGGCCAGCAGCGGCATCGTGACCATCTGCGCGCCGGCGGCGCCCACAGTCACCTCGCCGTCCTCCTCGCAGGTCATCCCCAAGACGCAGGCCTCCATCGCCGTCACGTGGCGCCACAACCCCATCGACGGCTCCGCCCAGACGGCCGCCCAGTGGCGCTGGAGCACCGACGGCAAGACCTGGACGACCGTCGACGTCTCCGGCGAGGCGTCGAGCGCGACGCTGGCCAACTCCTTCGCGGTCAACACCCGCCTGTCCGTGCAGGTGCGCACCAGGGGCGCCCACGCCGACTTCGGCCCGTGGTCGCCCGCCGTGGCCACCTACGTGCGCCAGGTGCCCACGCTGTCCATCGAGGAGCCGGCCGACGGCTTCACGGTCGAGACCGTGCCCGTGCACGTCCGCGTGCGCTACAGCGACCCGAGCGGCACCATGGCCGCCGGCACGCTCACCATCTGCGACGCGGCGGGCACCGCCGTCTACAGCCGCGACCTCGCCGCCGGGCTGGAGTTCGACATACCGGCCTCCGAGTGGCTGCCGGCCGACGGCGCCGCGTACCGGCTGGCCGCCACCGCCCGCTCGTCCTCGACGCTGCAGGGCTCGGCCGAGCGCTCCGTCTCGGTGCGCTACATCCTGCCGGCGCCCGCCATCGTCGACGCCGTGCCGGACCCGGCGACCGGCCGCGTGGCCATCACGGTGCACGCGGGCGTCGAGGACGGCGCCGCGCCCATGGAGTCGGCGAGCGTCTGGCGCAACGTCGGCGGCGTGCGCACGCTGCTGGCCGACGGCCTGCACGACGGCGCGAAGCTCACGGACGAGTACGCGCCGCTCAACACGGATTACGCCTACGAGACCGCCAGCATAGCCGCGTCCGGCGCCGTGCGCGAGACGAGGTTCCCGGGGCACATCGACTCGGGCCACGTGTTCGTCTACTGGTCCGGCGGCATCGCCCGCGGCAGGTACAACCCCGCCGACGAGATCACCGTCGAGCCCGAGTTCAAGACGTTCCGCGTCGCGGGCAGGCGCTACCCGGTGGGCGTGTCCTCCGACCGCGTGGCCGAGAAGCACGCGGCGTCCGTGACGCTGAACAGCCGCGAGGAGGCGCTGGCGTTCTACCGCGCGGTGCGCAGCGGCGAGCGGCTGGTGATGAAGACGCTGTACGGCTTCGTCTTCCCGTTCATGGCCACGGCAAAGCTGGCGCCGTCGCTGGGCAACGCGGAGCGCCAGTGGAGCGTGAGCCTGGAAGTCACGAGGCTGGACGGTGAGGGCCTATGAGGTGGCACGGCAACCGCTACCACGAGCGCTGGACGTTCCGGCGCGTCAGGTGGCCGGGGATGGAGGAGGCGGAGGACTACGGCCAGATCACCGGCGGCAAGTCCTCCGAGAGCCAGTTCAAGGAGCTGAAGGCCACCGGCTCCATCGACTACGAGGGCTCCACGGTGCCCGACGAGGACGACGCCGTGCGCGTGTACTACGGCTTCACCGACGACGCCGGCGAGAGCTGGGAGGGACCCGTGGTGACCGGCTTTCTGGAGCTGGGCGAGACCGACCTGGACGGCTCGCTGGTGAGCGGCAGCGCCGACCTGTCCGGCATGCTCACCGTGGCGGCCTCCACCGGCCCCGGCTACCCGCTCACGCTGCCCGCCGGCACGCCCACCGTGGATACCGCCGCCGGCTTCCTGCGCGCGCTCGGCCTCGTCGTCAACGCCGCGCCGTCGTCCCACAGGCTGTCCTCCGCGCACACGTTCGAGCGCGACGAGAAGTGGCTGGGCATCGCCAACTGGCTGCTGTCCGCCGCCGACTTCGGCAGCGCGACAACCGACGCGTGGGGCGCCGTCCAGATGCAGCCCTACGTCGAGCCCACGGAGCGCGCGCCGTCGTGGACGTTCAGAGACGACGAGACCAGCGTGTTCTTCCCCTCCGTCACGGTGAGGGACAACCGCGCCGACACGCCCAACGTGGTGCGCCTGTGGTACGAGGACGACAACGTGGGGCTGTACGCCGAGGCGCGCAACGACGACCCGCGCAGCGCGGCCTCGACCGTCACGCGCCGCCGCGAGCGCCAGCTGGACGACGAGGTGACCGAGCTGTCCGGCGACACGCCCGAGAAGATGCTGGAGGCGCTGAAGGCCGCCGCGCGCAAGAGGCTGCTGGACAACTCCACCCGCATCGACTACGTGGAGGTGCACGGCCTGTTCATCCCGTCGCGCGTCGGCGAGTGCGGGCTGCTCGACTACCGCGAGGCCGGCGTCGAGCAGCTGGGCGGCATCACCGCCAAGGACGTCGAGTTCGGGCTGGGCGGCGAGACCACGCACACCATGCGGCGCCTGCTGCGCCCGGACTTCAAGGTGACGACTGCTGGAGAGGTGGTGTGGAGGAATGACGCCTAGCGGAGAGCTGGCGGACCGGCTGGCCGCGGCGCTGTGGCCCGAGAGGACCGCCGCCGACTACCACACGCGCGCGCCGGTGCTGTCCGTCGACGGCCCCACGGTGAACGTGAGGCTGCGCGGCTCGACCGAGCCGACGCCGTGCAGCAAGCTGGCGTCGTGCTCGCCGAGGGCCGGCGACACGGCGCTCGTGCTGGTCATGCCCGCGGGCTGCGTCGTGCTCGGGATTATCGGATAGAGAGAGAAAGGAACGGCATGCGCGAGATTCTGACGCTGGACCTACAGAAGTCCAGCACCCAGTTCATACCAGTCATCGCGCTGAGGGCGCGCCGCGGCGACTCGCGGAGCCTCCAGCGCACGTTCCAGATCATGGACGACGGCGTGGCGCTGGACCTAACGGACTGCACCGTCTCGTTCATGGCGGAGAACGCCGGCGGCTTCCCCATCATGGAGGAGGTGGTCGACAAGGGGCAGGGCGGCCAGTTCACCTACCGCTTCCCCGACGCCGTGGCGGCCGTGCGCGGCTCCGTGACCATGGCCTACTTCCGCATCGTCGGCCGCGACTTCACGGGCTCCACCAACAGCCTGCGCATCGAGGTGCTGGACAACGTGGACCTGACCGACGCCGTGACCGGCGCCTACGTGCCGATGCTGGACCGCATCATCGAGCAGTCGACCGAGATGGCCGCCAACGCCGACGAGATCGCCCGCCAGGCCACCGCCGCCATCAACGCCTGCACGTCCATCACGGAGACCGCGACGGCGCAGGAGCAGGCGCGCGTGGCGAAGGAGGCGGAGCGCGTGACGGCCGAGGCCGAGCGCGCCAGCAACTACAGCCAGAAGATGGCCGAGTGGGAGCGCGACGTGCTGGCGCTCACCAACGGCCTGTGCGTCAACAGCAAGGGCCAGCTTTGCGTGGCCGTGAGAGTAAAGAAGAAGGGCTAGACATGGCAGAGAACGACAGCATCGTCGAGTACCCGGTCATCACCGACGACACGGGCCGCGCCATCGCGGGCGCGCTGCAGGCGATGGCGCACGACAAGGTGGCAGCGCTGAAGACGGACTGGGACGGCCTGGCGCGCATGAGCCGCGACGGCCTGGGGCGCTACGTGCTCGGCATCGGCGACCAGATCACGTCCAAATGGACCGACCCGGACGGCGGCACCGTCTACGACGTGGCCAACGACGTGTGCCACTTCGCAGAGGAGCTGGAGCTGCAGGCCGGCGAGAAGCTGCCCGGCATCATCATCGAATGGCACCACACGCTGCCGTTCGGCACGCAGTTCGACGAGAAGGAGGCCTTCTGGTACTGCGAGCAGGCGCTGGCGGCCGGCACCTACAACCTGACCATGGGCACCTCGTGGGGCACCAACGTGGTCAAGGGCAAGACCTACCAGTTCACGCTCGCCAAGGACGTGCCGAAGGGCGGCGTGCTGGCCGGCATGGAGTACACTCCGGACCAAGACCCGGGCACGTGGCAGGTCAAGTCCTACAAGACCGTCGCCGACGCCAGCCCCATCGAGACGGTGGGCATGAGCGAGGGCGCGCAGGGCACGAGCCTGGGCACCATCGGCACCAAGCCGAACGGCAACATGAACAGCATCTACCGCTGCGCCTACGGCTACAACCGCTGGAGCCAGTCCGCGCTGCGCCAGTACCTCAACGGCAAGGGCACGAACTGGTGGAAGCCCCAGAACAAGTGGGACCGCCCGCCCGAGTACGTCGGCAAGCACGGCTTCCTGGACGGCATCCCGGCCGAGGAGCTGGCCGTCATGCGCCGCGTGAAGATCGTCACCGGCGTGCCCTACTGCGAGGAGGGCACCGCCAACGAGCCGGTGCTGGACACCACCTACGACCTCGTGTTCCTGCCGAGCATAGAGGAGCACTTCCTGGCGCTCAACGAGTCCGACATGAAGGGCAAGGAGGGCGAGGCCTGGGAGTACTGGGCGCGCATCGCGCAGTCCCCGACGCCGCTGGCGCTGTGGCAGACGTGGCCGCAGCTGATCACCTACGCCATCAACGGCAAGACCAGCCCACAGAACGTCTGGACGCGTTCCGCTCTTCGCAGCTACGGCGCTCACACGTTCATCGTGACCTCGTCCGGCAACGTCAACAACTACAGCGCACAGAACGGCAGTCGCTGCGCTCCCGCCCGCGCCATCTAATCATCAACGACAATCCGGGGCGGGCCACCGCCCGCCCCGCTACCGATAGGAGACCGCCTTGTCTGTACCCAGGAGACTGAGGAAGAAGAGCAAGCTGAAGGTGTTCGTGGACGCCTGCGACCTCGTCGAGTACGTGCTGAAGATCACGGCCAACGAGAAGGTGTTCAAGCCGGAGCAGTCGGCAGTCACGGACAAGATAAAGGCCGCGGCGATAGACATAGCGCGCTTCATCTGGTGCGCCAACAACATCCGCGTGCGCCAGGACGCGCAGCTGTACGCCGAGCGCCGGCGCCTGCAGGACATGGCCATGACGTGCTGCCGCGAGCTGCTGTTCCTTATCGACCTCGCATGGGACGTAATGCACCTGACAGAGCGCCGAGCCGTCTACTGGACGGGCATGGCGGTCGACCTCCGCGAGGAGATCGCCGCATGGAGGGCATCCGACGCCAAAAGATACGGGCGTCTGTGATAGCTGGGGCCGCGGCTGAACAGAACGTCTGGACGCGTTCCGCTAATCGCAACAACGGCAATAACACGTTCATCGTGAACTCGTCCGGCAACGTCAACAACAACAACGCACAGAACGGCAATCGCTGCGCTCCCGACCGAACCGGCGCAAGCCCCACCGAAGCCTGCGGCACAGCCGCGGAGCGGGGCGAAACCGGCGCGGGGAGCCGCGACCCCGAGCCCGAGAGGGCCGAACAACGCCGGGGCGACGCCGACGCGGCTGGAACGCGGTCGGCTGCAGTGCGCCCCGGACCCAAACCCAAACTGGAACCTGGCGAGCTTAACGGCGTCGTCGGGTTCCTCGCTTTGATGGAGAGCGCCAGGAAGTGCCGGCGCGGGGTGATCTGGAAGGACAGCGTGGCGAGCTACATGCTCAACCTGTCCGAGCGCACGCTGGCCATGAGCCGCAAGCTGCAGGACGGCACGTTCCGCTGCGGCAAGACGCGCGAGTTCGACATAACGAGGCCGAAGCGCCGCGCCATCGTGAGCGTGGGCTTCGCCGACCGCGTGTTCCATCGGAGCCTCAACGACAACAGCATCTACCCCCGCATGGTGCACGGCTTCATCAAGGACAACGCGGCGTGCCAGAAGGACAAGGGCACCGACTACGCCCGCGAGAGGCTGAAGGAGTTCATGCGGCGCCACTACCGCAGGCACGGGCCGAACGGCTGGGTATGCCAGATCGACGTAGCGGGGTACTACCCGAACATGCGCCACGACGTGGCGGAGGCCGCCTTCTCGCGTAAGCTGCCGCCGGAGATCATGGCCATGGCCAGGGCCGTCATGCGCAACCAGTACCCCGGCGAGGTCGGGTACAACCCGGGCAGCCAGATGATACAGATCGCCGGCATCAGCGTGCTGGACCCGCTGGACCACATTGCCAAGGACCTCATGGGCATCAGGAACTACATCAGGTACATGGACGACGCCGTGGCCATCCTGCCCACCCGCGAGGAGGCCGAGCGCGCCATGGCGGCCTTCGGCGACACGCTGCATACCCTAGGCTTCGAGCTGAACCCCAAGAAGTCGCGCGTGTACCAGCTGCGCGACGGCATCGAGTTCCTGGGCTTCGACTTTCACCTGACCGACACGGGGAAGGCCCTCATGTTCGTCAAGCCGTCGAACGTCAAGGACATGCGCCGCCGCATCCGCCGCATGGCTCGGCTGAACCGCATCGGCCGCATCATGCGCGCAGACGTCGAAGAGAGCTACCAGGGCTGGCGCGACCACGCTTCCAAGGGTGACAGCTTCGGGCTGATCAGGCGCTCCGACGCCTGGTACAAGGGACTATGGAAGGAGTAGCCGATGCTGAACATCAAGAAGGCCCCGGACGACCTAGCCGCCGCGCGCGAGCAGGAGAACCTGGCCAGCCGCATCGAGCGCCAGGAGGCGCTGACCGAGCTGGTGGCCGCCTGCGCCGACGTGGAGCTGCCGATCGACGACGAGGACGAGACCGCACCCGGGGAGGTGGAGTAGATGGCCGTGAAGCTGAGCAGATTCGCGCAGCGCGTGCAGAAGTGGTACCTGAAGGGCTTCTACAACGACGAGAGCCTGGAGCAGCTGCTGGCTGCCGGCAAGATCACCAAGCGGGAGCGCGACGCCATCATCGCGTCCAAGAAGGAGTAGGCCGTGGAGGTACTGAGCCTGTTCGCGCCGTTCGGCCCGGAATGGCTCGGCGGCGTCCTGCTCTGCCTCATAGCGTTCTACTTCGGCCGCCAGTTTCTGGACGAGTACAAGAAGCAGAACGAGCGCAAGGGCGCCCTGGACCTGAAGCGCGAGGAGCGCAAGCAGGAGGAGGTGGCCGAGCGGGCGCAGCGCGACCGTGAGCGCTCGCAGATGGAGGGCCGCATCGCGGCGCAGATGGAGAGGTCCAACAGCCTCATGGAGGCCATGAAGACGCTGATGGAGTCCGTGGTGGCCTCGAACGAGGTGCTGCACTCGGACCTCGCGCACAGCCAGGCGCGCAGCCAGGGCATGGCTCAAAAGGTCGACCACATCTGCGATCGGGTCGATCTGCTGTACGACAAGGAATCGAACAACTAGGAATGGAGAACGTCATGAATGAAGTGCAAGCGGGCCTGACGGTGTGCACGGTGCTAGTCGTGCCGTACATCGTGCAGGCGATCAAGTCCAAGGCCATGGGCGGCAACACGGCGCGCTGGCTCGCCATCGCCGTCTCGGCGCTGTGCGGCGCCCTCACCGCCATGGCCGGCGGCATGCCGACCGACGCGTCGGCGTGGGTGACCTCGATCTTCGCGTGCGTGGGAGGCGTGCAGGTGGCCTATGCCTCCTTCAAGGCCGTCGGCGTGACCGACAAGTGGCTGGACGCCCTGCTGGCGCTCGGCGAGGTCAAGGGGGACTAGCCATGGCCATAACACAGCGCGAGGCCTTCGCGCAGGTCATGGAGCACCTCGTCACCCACGACGGGGGCAGCGGCCACGGATACTCGCAGTACACCCGCATGGGAGACGGCACCACGGAGACGATCAGGCTGTCCGACGGAACCACCGTGACCGTCGCGGGCGGCGACCGGGACTGCAGCTCGGCGGTGATCACCGCGCTGCGCGCCGTCGGCGTCAACACCTACGGCGCCAGCTACACCGGCAACATGGTCGAGCAGCTGCTGAAAACCGGTTTATTCGGATGGCGCAAGATGGGCGTCAAGTCCGCGCAGCGCGGAGACATCTACGTCAACAAGCGCTGCCACACGGCCGTGTGCGTCTCGCCCTACGGCTCCGCCCGCGGCGACCTGCTGGCGCAGTTCAGCATCAGCGAGAAGGGCACGATCACCGGCGCCAAGGGCGACCAGACGGGGCGCGAGTCCAACATCAAGCCGTACTACAGCTATCCGTGGGACGGCACGCTGTACTGGCTGAACGACGGCAAGGTGCTGTCCGGCGCCAACACCGAGGTGGCCGACAATACCGACACCGACCTCGGCGACGTCCGCTACTGGGGCCCGAAGTTCACCCGCGCCATCCAGAGGCAGCTCGGCACGACCGTGGACGGCGTGGTCTCCGGCCAGTGGCTCGCCAACAAGACCCACTTCTGGGCGACCGACGGCGGTATCGAGTGGGCGAAGACGGGCAAGGGCGTCGGCTCGGACATGGTGCTGGCGCTGCAGAAGAAGGTGGGCTGCAAGGTCTACCCCGAGTTCTGCGGCGTGCAGGCGCGCCAGATGGGCTCCGGCACCATCGTGCAGCACCAGCGCTGGCTGATCGCCCACGGCATCTCGTGCGGCCCGGACGGGGCCGACGGCTACCACGGCACCAACACGAACAAGGCGGTAGCCGAGGCGATCAGGCGCGGGCTGTACAGGTCCTAGCGCGCGAGGCGCGGTGACTCCCCCACGACGGCGAAGCCGCAGGGCAGGGCGTACATGGAGGTGTTCGCCGTAAGTCTCCGCAGCCCAGCCAAAGAAACAAGTCTCTCGAACGCATAGCCGATCGGGAGGCTTTTCTTGTGAACAAGCGGAGGGATTCGAACCCGCAAGGAATCTACCTATATAAGACAGACGCCCCAGGCCCATAACGACCAAGAGCGCCTTGCATCTAGAATTATCAGCCCTGTTCCGAAAAGCGAGCCGCATGCAACAACCAAGTAACCACAGGCCCCGGGAGAGTGGGGACACCGGCTTAGGTTTATCGCGAGTTCCGCACGAACAGGAGGCCACTTAATGTGGCCTCCGTCGTGA